>NZ_BCWU01000005.1 GCF_001592365.1 Gordonia hydrophobica NBRC 16057 | reverse complement strand
CCACACCATGCGATGCGAGGTCCTATCCGGTATTAGACCCAGTTTCCCAGGCTTATCCCAGAGTTCAGGGCAAATCACCCACGTGTTACTCACCCGTTCGCCACTCGAGTACCCCCGAAGGAGCCTTTCCGTTCGACTTGCATGTGTTAAGCACGCCGCCAGCGTTCGTCCTGAGCCAGGATCAAACTCTCCAACAAAAAATGCAGAAACACTAAAGTTTCAACACAAAGCCAGAAAAATAGAACCTGACCAAATCCAAAAAACTGACATGGTAAAAAATTCATAAAACCGCCGACCACCACCAGGCAGCCGGCAAATCTGTCCAAAAATCTCCATGCCACAAAAAATCAATCTTGCGGCACAAGAAATCCAAAACACACTATCGAGTTCTCAAAGAACACACACCCACCAGCACCAACCAGACCACAACCCGGCCGAACTCCAGCAGACATCTGCAATTACTTTTGTCGATCTCCCCGTCTCCGAGGCGACCTTTCTAACTTAGCACCGGCTCTCGATGTTCTGCAAATCGTTGGTTTTCGTTGGAATTCCGTTGATTTGAAGTTCTCGTTCAGCTGGTCGCTGACCCCAGAGAAAACCACCGCGAAGGTTCGCGGTGGACTTTTCGGGGACTGTCTCGGCGGCGTGGCCGCTCCGACGTCGAATAAGTTACGCACAGTTGGCGGAGAGGTCAAGTCTGCAGGTCAAGTCACTGAATCAGACCACGCATCCGGCTACCGTAGGTGTACGGACGACCCGGTCGAGAACCTCAGCCCGGGCGTCACAGTGACAAAATCACTCCCGCTCCTGGTCGTTCCCGCCCCACCAGTGCGCCTGGGCCGCCCCTTTATGTAACGAGCAGTTACGCCTACTATCGAGGCTGCTACTTCACTGGAACGACAGACGCTCTCGGCCGGGAGCGAGAAGGCGGGAGCCATGTCTCAGCTTTTCAGCACAGCTCTCTCACGGCTCGTCGTCGACAGGGCACTGCCATTGATGGACACCCGATTGAAGGGATCCACCACTCCCTACGACGGAACGCCGGCCATGATTCCCCATGCCGATTCACGATGGTCGGTGGTCCATTACGGAGTCTTCGTCCCACTGCTCCCCGACCCGTACCGCTATCTCAATACGATGACAGTCATCGGCACCACGGACACCGAGATCTTCGACAACGAACAGCTCGAGGCTCCAGATCGCCGCAACACGACGACCGTCTTCAGTTCCACGGCGCACGACGACCAGCACTTCTACACCGCGTACGACGCGTCGACCGATACGACATTCGCGGTCGACGGCTCGCACCTGCAGTGGTCAGATGCCCTGACGATCGACGTCGACGGCGACACCGCGCACGTCGTGGGCAAGTATCCGACGTTCACCGTCGACATCCGCCTGACGATCACCGACCAGACGTCGTACTTCGTCCGCACCCCCGTCTACGACCACCTCAGCCTGCTGGCTCCGTACTCCGGCACGGTGACCGATGCGCGCGGCATCACCGAGATCTCTGGTCTCGGCACCTTCGAGTACGCGCGCGCGTCCACCCCGCAGAGCGTGTTCCGTCCGCTGGTCGACATCCAGTGGAAGCTGCCGGCAGACTTCTTCACCTACCAGATCATCGAGATCGACGATCGGACCCAGATCCTGCTGACCTCGGTGAGCGCGCGCGGTCGCAACGCCTGCCTCCTGGTCCATGTCCGCGTCCTCGGTGACGAGACGTCGGTCCTGGACGACGTGCGCTTCGAAGTCGTCGAGTACGGCGAACCCCAGGTCGACCCGTGGCGGCGTTCAATGCGGGTGCCGGCGAGGATCCGGTGGACGGCACGGGACACGGACGGCGAGGTCCTGCAGTTGGAAGCGGAGTGCGACAGTCCCTGGCGGTTCGGCCTCGGTCGCGGGTACGTCGGCGCGTACAGCTATCAGGGACGGTTCCGCGGTTCGGACATCACCGGTAGCGGTTACATCGAGTGGGCCGACGTGCAGGACGCGCCGAAGCACGTCTGGGCCGGATGATCAGTCCCGCGACCGGAGTGCTCTCACGAGCGGACGAGGCGCGCGATGGCGTCGGTCGCCTCCTTGAGTTTGACGGCGGCTTCCTCGTCGCCGAGTTTCGCCGCGTCGACGACGCAGTGCTCGATGTGATCGTCGAGGAGGCCGATGGCGACGCCTTGCAGCGCGCGGGTCAGCGCGCTGACCTGCGTGAGGATGTCGATGCAGTACTTGTCTTCAGCGATCATCTTGGAGATGCCGCGGGCCTGTCCCTCAATGCGGCTCATACGCCGCAGGTAGGCGTCTTTGTCAGCGATATAGCCGTGGTGTGATTCGTGTGGGGATGTCATGAGTCAGGTCTTTCTACGGTGTGGGCGGCACACAGGCCGACGTGCCGAACATGATGTCGATTCTACTGATCGCGACCCTCTCCCCTGCCGATCCGCATGTCCGCGACACAGGCACGAGCGCGTCGTCCGCTGGGGTCTGTTCCATCCACGCGCTCAGGGCCCGCGCACGTGTGGCACGGACCCTGAGCTTGTGATCGGTAGTCGCGGTCAGACCGTATTCGACTGGCGGTCGGAGGGTGCTTGACGGTCGGCAGCCGGACTGTCGGTCGCACGGGATTTGAAAGCCCGCAACCGGAGGCTGTTGGACACCACGAAGACGCTGGACAGCGCCATCGCCGCACCGGCGAGCATCGGGTTGAGCAATCCGAACGCTGCCAGTGGGATGGCCGCCGTGTTGTAGGCGAAAGCCCAGAACAGGTTCGTCTTGATGGTGCCCAGTGTCTTACGGGACAGCCGGATCGCGTCCGCGGCGGCGCGGAGGTCGCCGCGCACCAGCGTGATGTCGGCAGCCTCGATGGCCACGTCCGTGCCCGTGCCCATCGCAAGGCCGAGGTCGGCTTGAGCGAGCGCAGGCGCGTCGTTGACGCCGTCGCCGACCATCGCCACGACCTTGCCTTCGCGTTGCAGGCGGGCCACGACGTCGACCTTGTCCTTGGGCATCACTTCGGCGATCACCTGGTCGATGCCGACTTCGGCAGCGACCTGAGCGGCGACGGCCTGGTTATCGCCCGTCAGCAGCACCGGCGTCAAACCGAGTTGCTTGAACTGTGCGATCGCTTCGGCACTGGTGGCCTTGATCTGGTCGGAGACCACGAGCACGCCCCGCGCCTGACCGTCCCACCCGACCGCGATCGCGGTCTTGCCCTGGGCTTCGGCCGCCTGCTTGGCTGCGGCGAGGTCGTCGTCGAGGTGCTGCGACCACTCGGCGAGCAGCGCTTCACGACCGGCGATGACGGCGTGACCGTCCACCACTCCCTGCACGCCGAGACCTTCGACGTTCTCGAACGACTCCACCTCGGGCAGATCGCCGATCTCGGCGGTGGCGCCCTTGGCGATCGCCTGGGCGATGGGATGCTCGGAAGCGTCTTCCAGAGCACCGGCCAGGCGCAGCAAGTCGCTGCGGTCGACGCCCGCGGCCGGGATCACGTCGGCCAGGCTCATGGCGCCGGTGGTGACGGTGCCGGTCTTGTCCAGCACGATCGTGTCGACCTTGCGGGTCGACTCCAGCACCTCGGGTCCCTTGATGAGCACACCCATCTGGGCACCGCGGCCGGTACCGACCAGCAATGCGGTCGGCGTGGCCAGGCCAAGCGCGCACGGGCAGGCGATGATCAGGACAGCCACCGCGGCGGTGAATCCGGCGCTGAGCGGGAAACCCGCCCCGATCCAGGCACCGAGCGTGGCCACAGCGATCGCGATGGCGACCGGAACGAAGACGCCCGAGACCCGGTCGGCGAGCCGCTGGATGTCGGCCTTACCCGACTGCGCGTCCTCGACGAGTTCGGCCATCTGCGCCAACTGGGTGTCGGCACCGATCCGCGTCGCACGCACCACCAGCCGACCGCCCGCATTGACGGTCGCGCCGGTCACCGGATCGCCGACGGTCACCTCGACCGGCACCGATTCGCCGGTCAGCATCGAGGCGTCGACGGCGCTGGAGCCGGAGGTGATGACACCGTCGGTCGCGATCTTCTCGCCGGGCCGGACCACGAACTCGTCGCCCACCGACAGCTCCTCGATCGGAACCCGCACCTCGACGCCGTCACGCACGATCGCGACCTCTTTGGCGCCGAGCTCGAGCAGCGCGCGCAGCGCTGCACCGGCCCTGCGCTTGGAGCGCTTCTCGAAGTAGCGGCCCATCAGGATGAAGGTGATGACTCCGGCCGCGACCTCGAGGTAGATGCTCGACAGACCGTCGTTGCGCGAGACGGTCAACGCGAAGGCGTGGGTCATCCCGCGGTCGCCCGCAGTTCCGAAGAACAACGCGACGATCGACCACAGCAACGCCGCGGACGTGCCGACCGAGATCAGCGTGTCCATGGTGGCGGTGCCGTGCTTGAGGTTGGTCCAGGTGGCGCGGTGGAACGGCCAGCCGGCCCACAGCACGACGGGTGCAGCCAACACCAGCGAGGCGAATCCCCAGTAGTCGAACTGCAACGCGGGGATCATCGCCATCGCGATCACCGGGATCGCGAGGATCGCCGACCCGATCAGCCGTTGGCGCAGACTGCGCAATTCGGCGTCCTCGGGACTGTCGACGTCCTCGGTGTCGGCGACGGCATTCTTGGGCTGCGGCAATGCCGCGGTGTAGCCGGTCTTCTCGACCTCAGCGATCAGCATCTGCGGATCCACCCCCGCAGGCGCGGTGACGCTGGCCTTCTCGGTGGCGTAGTTGACGCTCGCGGTGATGCCGTCGAGCTTGTTCAGCTTCCGCTCGATCCGGTTCGCACACGAGGCACAGGTCATCCCGCCGATCAGCAATTCGACCGTCGACGCCGCCGCACCCGGCTGGGCCGCCGTCGGGTTCTCAGTGCTCATGACTGGTTCCTCCGTGATTGTGAGCAGACTCCGCCGCGTCGAGCACCAGCGGGACCGAATGGACCTGCCCGTCGACCTGGAAATCCAGGTACAGCAGGTAGCGGCCCGGGGTGGGCGCGGTGGCCTCGAAGACGATCTCCGGACCCGAGGTCTGGCCGGCCTTCGGTGCCTCCCCGTGCGGGTGCACGTGCAGGTAGGCGAGATCGCCTTCACGCAACGCAACGAGGTGCCCGTAAGCGCCCAAGTACGGCTGCAGCGTCGTGACCGGCTGCCCGTCACGCGTGATGGTCATGGTCAGCGGCGACGAGCCGCCCGCCACCAGATCCCCGGCGACGGTGACAGTGAATCCGTCCGACGACGCGCTACGAACCTGCCGGGTGGGCACCGGTCGGTAGTCACCGCTCACCTGGACGGCCGTCGACAACGTCATCCCGGCACCGGTCGCGCTCGGCGCGAAATCGGCATAGACGCGGTAGGTGCCGCCGGCATCCCAGGTCCACGGGATCGACCACGTGCCATCGGCTCCGCGCTGAGGATGGACATGGCGGAAATGCTGCCCGTCCGCGCGCACGACGATCAGGTGCAGTTCCTTCTCATGCTCCAGATCGAACGCGGTAACCGCCTTCCCATCCGGGCCCGTGACCGTGAAGGACAACGCGCCGGCCTCACCGGTCGCGGCGGGCGCAGTCACCGCACCCAATCGATACCCGTCCTTCTCCAGGGCCAATCCCAAGTCCGCCGCCCCCGCACCGTGGCCCGCATGCCCCGTTGCCATGTCTACGTCGTCCTTCCCAGCTCCCGCGTGATGATTGTTCTGTTCTGCCTCGTGCGTCCAGTTCGTGACGGTGGACTCAGGCACGACCGCATTCGCCACGACCGCAGCCACGGCGAACACGGCCACCAAGACCAACCCGTACAAACTCAGTCGTGTCGGTGCGTTCATGCCAATTCCTACTTCCGGCCGCTGCGGCCTAGACCCGCACAGCCTGGTAGCCGGCTTCCGACACCGCCGCGATCACCGCTGCGTCGTCGATCTGCGCCGAACCAGCGACCACCAGCTTGCCGGTCTGTGCGCTGACCTGAATGTCCTCCACGCCGGCGACCTCGCCGACTTCTTCACGGACCGACATCTCGCAGTGCCCGCACGTCATACCCGTCACCTGAAACTCGTTCGTGCTCATTGCGTATCCTTTCGTCGTCGGTACCCCCATTGGGTATCTGAGAAAGAATTTATACCCCTTAGGGGTATGATGCAAGGATGACGTGACACTGTTCACTTCACGACAGAGAACCCCAGCCGCAACGGGATGCTGCGCACGGCGCGAACACGGTGCGGCTACCGCGGAATGGACATCTGCTTGCCCGCAGCCACCGTGATGCGCATCAGCGACTGCGCAAGCGTGTGGATACCGGGGTGGCGCTGCGGGGTCTTTCCCGCGGCAATCCTGTGCAGCTGATTGTTATGCCAAGCGAGCTCCAGATAGCCGTTCGCGGGACGGTAACCCACGCGCGGGGCGCCGTTCGGAAGGACGGGCACGCCACCACTGAGCAACTGTCTCGGGTAGTCGGGCACAAAGGTCAGCGGACGTCCCACTCCGACTACGTCGACGACGCCGCCGGCCAGAATCTCCTCCATGGCCGAGAGTTCGCGTAAGCCTCCGGTGAGCATGATCGGCACCGTCGACGCGGCACGGATCCGTTGTGCGAAATCGAAGAAGTACCCGCGCCCCGCTGGGCCCGGTCGCTGCCCGGCCGCGACTCCCGTCATTGCTGGTTGCTCGTAGCCGCCCCCGCTGATCTCGAGGAGATCGACGCCCTGCTCGCCGAGGGCGATCGCCACATCGAGGGCTTCCCCGCCGCTGAACCCTCCGTGAACGAAGTCGGTCGAGTTGAGCTTGACCGAGACCGGGACTGCGTCGCCGACCGCCTCGCGCACCGCCGCGACCGTCTCGAGGACTGCGCGCATCCGTCGGCTCGCATCGCCGCCCCACTCGTCGTTGCGCTGATTCGACAGTGGCGAGAGGAATTGCGAGAGCAAGTAGCCGTGTGCAGCGTGCACCTGCACACCATGGAAGCCACCCGCCACGGCCAGTTCAGCGGTGCGGGCGTATTTGGCGATCATGCCTCGGATCTCGCTCGATGAAAGCTCGCGAGGCTTGCGGATGTTGTAGCCGGGCACCGTGCTGCGCCGTGCCGACGGTGCGACGGGCCGCCGATTGAACGGCGACACGGCGACCTTCCCCGGATGATTGATCTGTGCCCACATCTTGGTGTCTGTCGCCGAGGCGACCGCGGTCCAAGCACGGACCGCGTCCAGACCGCGGGCGTCGTCGAGGATGACGTTGCCGGGCTCGGTGAGCGCGTCGCGGTCGATCATGATGTTGCCCGACAACAGCAGGCCCGCACCGCTGCCGGCCCAGACGGCGTACAAGCGGCGAAGGTCATCGCTCGCCGTGCCGTCACGGTTGGCCAGTTGCTCGCTCATGGCGGCTTTGGCGATGCGGTTCGGGATCCGCTGCCCGCAGGGCAGGACCAGTGGTTCGGCAAGAAGGGATTCGGTCACGTTACTCACAGCACTCTCGGGCGTAGTCGGGTCAGGGAGAACAGCGGGGTCAATGGACGCAACGGGATTGGCGGGACCCCAGCAGAGAGGTTCACTCGGTGCAGACGAGCGTCGACGACGGCGCCAAGACCCAGTCGGTCGATCGGGTCGCGTTCGGTGCCGACGACGCGGAATTCGTCGAGGTGAACTGCGCGGGTCTGGATCGGATGCTCGCCCGGGGTGAAACCGATGATCCGAGGCAACGCCGCACCGAGGATGCCGGTGACGTTGCGGTGCGGCCGCCCGAGGATCGGGGGCGCGTCGTCGATGACATCGCCGAGTCGGCCACTCATCGCGACCAGGTCGGTGCCGCGGCGGGCTGCCGTCGCCGACAGATGACTGTCGCCGAGGGTCCACTCGATCTCGCCGAGCTTCTTCGGGTATCCCAACAACTCGCGACCCAGGATCAGTGCGACATCGTCGTCCACGATCATCCAGGGGCAATGGATTCCAGTTCGGCCGCCGATCGTCTTGATGTGCACGAAGATTCCGGCCTCGTGATACACCGATCCGTACGTGCAGTCCGGGAACCAGGCGGTGAAGACGTCCGCGCGCCCAGGACTGACCGCACGCACTCCCGACGGCAGCCACGGCGCCATCGCGGCGACGTCGACCTCGACGGTGGCGGTGAAGTAGTGCGCGTCGCGGTACAGGAGCCCGTTCGGAGGCGCGAGCGTCAGCGCCTTCCGCAGACTGCCGCGGAGGCCGTACTCCGCTCCGCGGCCCGTCATCGGAGGTCCCCGTAGGCCGTGCGCAAGATCGGGTTGAGGATGCTGCGCGGCGTGTACTTGCCGCCGAGATCCTGCAGTTTCGCGGTCGTGCCGGGCACCACCCGCCGCTGCCCTTTGGCTGCGCCGCGTACCGCGGCTTCGGCCGCAACCTCAGGAGTGACCCAGGCGAAGCCCGGTAGACGCCGCTCGATGGCTCCGAGATTCGACACCGCCGCGAACTCGGTGCGGACCGGGCCCGGAGCGAGCAACGTGCAGGTGACGCCGCTGCCCGCGAGTTCGCCGTGCAGCGATTCGGCGAGCGTGTTCGCGAAGGCCTTGCTTGCCGCGTAGGTCGCGTTGTTCGGGCTGGGTTGATTACCGGCAGTCGAACCGGTCACCAGGACCACCCCAGAGCTGCGAGCCGCCATGCCGGGCAGGAGACCGATCAGGAGGTGATGGACCGCGACCACGTTCAGTTCAACCTGCTCTCGCTCCCGGTCCGGGTCCAGCGTCAGAAGGCCGCCGTATGTGGCGAAGCCCGCGTTCAGGCAGAGCCCGCTGACGTCCCCGGCACTCAAACGAGCGATGAGCGCGGTGCGCTCGACCGCGTTCGCCAAGTCGCAGGGCTCGACGTCGACCTGCACGATGTAGGTGCTGGCCAAACGTTCGGCGAGGGCACACAGCCGGTCCTTGCGCCGGGCAACGAGGGTCAGGGAATATCCGCGGCGAGCGAAGGATTCGGCGAGCGCTTCGCCGATTCCGCTGGATGCGCCGGTGACGACAATCCTGGAATTCGGGGTGGCATCGGGAAGACTCATGACGGAATGCTCTCCTTACGGGTGAGGTCGCGAGGCGACGAAGCCTCGGCGACGGTGGCCGGTAGCGGGGCCGACGGCCGCGGTGCCGCCGACATACGCGGTCGACGGCGTGGTTGTGGACGAAATACCGATGTTGCGGCCAAGAGTCGCACCGCCTGCCGCAGGATCTTGATGCGAGTGAGGATCTCGGCGGAACCCGCGAGCATCGACGAGTTCGCCGGGACCCAGCGGGCGAGGACATCGGAGAGCGGCTCAGCGAAGCGCGCTTGCACCGGGATCGCCTCGGCGAGGAAGGCCGCGCCGTCCGAGATGATGCGGCCGGCTCCGGAGCGCGGGGCGACCAAGCCCATGAGGTAGATGTTGGCGTAGCGGGGCGCGAGCACATGCTCGATCAGCAGGGGGTCGCCGTTCTCCCAGACGAACATCGACTCATCGAGCATCGGGAAACGAGTGCGAAATCCGGTGGCCCAGACCACGGTGTCGTAGTCGTCCGACGTGCCGTCCGCGAAATGGACGGTCGAGCCGTCGAAACGCTCGATCTCCGGCCGCGGCCGCACCTTGCCGTGCTGCAGCGCGTACATCAACGAACTGTTCACGGTGACGTCGCGGGTGAACAGTTTGTGGTCGGGCCGCTTGAGCCCGTAACGCTGATAAGTGCCGTAGCTCAACCGCAGCATCAGCTTGAATCCGGTCCGCTGCAGGGACATCGGCAACCACACCCGGTCCAGCTCTGACACCGGGATGCCGAACATCGCCTTGGGGATGAACCAGTAGCCGCGTCGCATCGAGATGTCGGAGGAACCGAAGGTCGCCGACGCCTCCACCGCGATGTCGCTTGCCGAGTTCCCCGCCCCCACGACCAGCACCCGCTCGCCGGCGAAGTCCGCCGGCCGCCTGTAGTCCTTCGAATGCAGTTGCCGACCGGTGAACTCTCCGGGGTACTGCGGCAGGTTCCGCTCCCAGTAGTGCCCGTTGGCCACCACCAGGGCCCGATAGTGCCGTTCCTCGCCGGACGCGAGCCGGACGACCCAGCCCGCCATGCCGTTCGCGTCGACCGGTCGGGCCTCGACGACCTCGGTGCGGAACTCGAGGTGCTCCGCGAGCCCGTAGTGGTCAACGTATGACTGCAGGTAGGCCAGCATCTGGGCCCGACTGGGAAAGGTCGGGTAATCGGCCGGCATGGGGAACTCGGCGTACTGGGTGGATCGCTTCGAGCTGATCAGATGTGTCGAGTCGTAGACGCCGTGCGACCAATTGCCGCCGACTCGGTCGGTGACCTCCACCTGGTCATAGGGCACTCCGGCCCGCTTCAACGCACCCGCGACACCGTTGCCGACGTAGCCGGCCCCGATCACGCAGACGCGGTCACTCCGATTGTCCACTGCAACGACCTCCTCTGTTGGTGAACCGAACGACGTTCTCCAAGGCCCGATGGATCCCGGAGCGGGACCGCGAAGGATCGAGATCCCAAAAGCTACATTTCCTGTAGCTACGGTTAGCGTAGCTTCATGGACCGAAGCTACACAAGATGTAAGATTGCGGTTCGTATCAACGACAGGAAGGGCGGTGCGGCGATGGCACCACCGCAGAACACGAGCAAACGCCCGTACGCGCCACGCATGACACCGGAGGAACGCCGGGAGCAGCTCCTGGACACGGTGCTCCGCGTCATCGTCGAGCGCGGCGTCCACAAAGTGTCCATCGAGTCGGTCGCCGAGGCCGCCGGCGTGACGCGACCGGTCGTGTACAAGCACTTCGACGACTCAGCGGCACTCCTGAGGGCATCACTGGCGCGCGAAGAAGCGCGAGCGATCGCGCAGTGCTACGAGGCAGGCGAGCACGCAAAGAACGAGGTGAGTTCCGGCTCGCAGCCCGATTTCGGGCTGGCGCTCTTCGCCAACCTGTTGAGGATGTTCACAGCGTCACCCGAACTGTGGAGCGCAATCCTGCAGCTTGTCGACAGCGCCACACCGCAGTTCCGGAAGACCATCGACCGCGGCCGCGAACAGGCCGCCGACATGGTCGCTCAACTGCTGACGGCGTACACCAACACCGGCGACGAGAACGTCGACGCGGATCGTGACCTGCACGCACGACTGATCGTCGCACTCATCATTGAATCCGGCCGGCTGATTCTTGCCCGACCCGAGGAGTTCACCATCGAGCGCCTCGTCGCCGGAATGCGCTTCGCGACCGCTTGCTCCGCCGCCAGGACTCGAACCTGAAATGCCTGAACCAAAATCAGGAGTGTTGCCATTACACCACGGCGGAATACAGCGAAGATGATTGTGCCATAGCGGCGTAACGAGCGGGACAGCGCGCCGGGGTTCGAGGAGCGGACCGGCTACTCGACCGGCATCCGAGCTTCGGTCCGGCGCTGCCGCCGCTCGCGCGCTTTCAGTTCGCTGTAGGAGATCGTCTCCTGGGCCGCGAGGCGGTCGAGGGCGCGACGACGTTGGGCACGACCCTCCCGACGACGCCAGAAAGCGGGCCGCAGGGCGCGAGCGCGACGCCGGGACACCACCTCCCTCTCGAATCGACGCTGGTGACCGTCAGTCCACTCGAGCGAATACGCCGCACGCAGTGCGGGACCGGCCATACCCCACGTCAACAGCCGGATCCTCGGCATCTGCCGCACCACGCGCCGCTTGTGCGAGTACGTCGTGAAGACCTGCATCCCGACATCACCTGCGCGAACCGTCTCGGGCGGGTCGTCGGGGCCCGCCCACGGCAGCGGGCTCGGATACCGCGACTCTCCCTCGGCCACGAACTGCCGCAGCGCCGCGTGACTGCGCGGCCAGTCCTCGAGCCGCATCTGCAGGGTGGTCCCGACCCGCGCGAAGTCGGCGACCAGGACGTCGAGCACGTCGTCGTCGATCGGTGCGACGAGCAACTGATAGACATCGAGCATGCTGACGCACCACGTCGCGGCGACCCACACCTGAAACGTGGGGTCGAAGGCCGGCCTGCGTCCCGCAGCGCTCTTCACCGGCGCGCCGTCGGCGTCCTCCGGAACGCGGATCGTCGAATGGATGCGATTGACTTCGCGGACCAGAGCGGCCATGGCGTCGTCGTCGAGCGCGGCGGTCATCCGCATGTACTCGATGGTCCGCGACCACCGATGCCACGCACGATTGCCGTAGCCGCCGCTGTCGATCTCCGTCTGCGCGACCGCCGGGTCCGCGAGCTGCATCAGCGCGGCCCGCGGCCAGAGCAAGGTGCTGACCGAATCGTCGAGCACCTCCGACAGCGTCGGACGAGAACGCGAACCCACGGTCAGATCATCGCCTTGTCGTGCTTGATGCGGTGCTGCAGATCGCGCAACAGCCAACGGCTGCCGCCGAACCGGATGAACTTCGGCAGAAACTTGTTGACCACGGACACGAAGGTGAACAGGTGCTCGAAGCGGCGCCTGTCGTCGTCGGTCCACTCCAGCCCGAGTTGGGCGTGGAACAGCGGCGGGAGGAAGCCGATGGTGAGGAACCGCAGCAGATTCGCGAACGGCAACCGGATCAACGGGTGAATCATCCGCAGGTCGACGAGGTCGTTGAGGAAGTCGCACGTGGTGTCGTCGATGACGACCCGCTGACAGGCGTAGTTCCAGTAATGATCGAAGTCGGCCCGCGTCGGCGGCCACATCTCATCGGGCACCTGCAGACTGGTGCCGAGCGTCTTGCACGACTGGTAGAAGACCTCCGCCTCCTCCTCGTTCATCACCCCGGACAGCAGTTGGTGCGAATCCTCGATCCCGATGTACAGGCAGGCGGCCACCCACAACTGCAGCTCACGGTTGAACGCGTTGTACTTGACCGGGCTGCGACCGTCGTCCCGCACATGACGGTGCGCGGAGTTCACGGCCTCCCGGAACTTGGCCTTCTCCTCATCGGTGCCCAGAATCGCGACCGCCAGATACTGGGTGGTGGTGCGCGCCCGCTTCCACGGATGGACCATCAGCGCGCCGGTCTCGACCTTGCTCTCCATGACGCCGTACCCGACCTCCGGCCAGCCGAGCTGCATCACGACATTGGCGGCGGCCCCGGCGAATCCCCAGAAGTCGAGCGCCTCCTGCACCACCGCCGGCTTGCGCAGGCTGGTGACGCGACGCTTGCGGGTGCTGATCTTGATCCTGGTCTGCGCGGTGGTGAGCTCCGGGACCGCGGTGTCCAGGTCGGGAAGGTACTTGAGGTGGTATTTGGTCCAAGCGTTGGTCTCGGAGTCGGGTTCGGTGGCCGGGGCGGCCGGCAGATGATCGACGGACATCGCGGTTCTCCTGTTCTGCGGTGTGGGGTTCGGGGCGTGGGTCAGACGGTCTGGACGTCGTCGACGAGCCAGGTGTCGCCGTCGCGCTTCATGGTCAAGACCATGCGATACGCCTGGTCCTTGCCGGTGGGCGCAACGACGTTGGTCGCCTTCTGGTCGACGAACGCGATCACGGTCGCGGTGTCGCCGTCGATCGACTGCACGGCGACGTGGGAGGCCTTCGCGGTGGCGACCCCCTGGCCGTTCGAGACGATCTCGGTGAGCGCCTTGACCATCTCGTCGTACTTCGCCGAGAACGACGACGTCGACATCGCGGTGATCTGCTCTCGGTTCTTGTTCAGATCGCGGTAGTCGAAGCTCGCGAGCTTGGTGGTGTAATCGTCGGCGATCGCGGTGACGGCGATGCGGTCGGCGTCGCCGCTCGCGGACGAATCCGCGAAGTAGTGATAGCCGAAGAAGCCCGTGGCGGCGACGAGCGCCGCCAGCAACACACCGAGCAGCAGGCGGCCGCGACGTCGCGAGCTCCGTGCACGCAGCGGTGCGCTCTTACGAGCCGCCTTCGTCGTCGTGCTGTCCGACGGGTCCGCGGCGTCGACGTCCAGCGCGACCTCGGTCTCATCGATCGCGCGGTCCTTGACCGTGGTCTCACTTGCCATTTCGTGTCCTTTCCAACAGGTCTCGCCACATGAGGAGGAGTTCGGCGCCATCGGGGATCAACAGCGGGTCGGTGACGGACGGAGGCCCCGCGACGCCGCCGGGCTGCTTCCAGGTGCGGGTGCCGAGGTCATTGGGACGCGGCGCGTTGACGGCGCCGCGCTGGCCGTGGCCGTCGCCCGGCGGGCAATAGCGCGCCAGATTCGGTTGCGACGGCGTGAGGTCGCCGATGGTGCGCCGCGGCTCGTCGTAGAACAGGCAGACCGGCCCCTGCGTGCCGAGCAACGTGAAGTCGGCGCGGTTGTTCTTGACGATGGACCGCAGATCCTTCAGGCCCTGCGGGATGGTGGTGAGTCCGGTGCGGAGCGCATCGTCACGGTCGGCGATGATCGGCTCCACCGCCACGAGGTTCGCCAGCACGCCGCCGAACGTTCCGCGGTACTTGTCGAAGAGCGCAGTCGCGCGATCGAGCGCCTGCGGCGAGTGGTCGAGCAGATAGACGAACACCGGCTGCTGCGCGTCGAGTTGGTCGGTGAAGTCGGCGGCCGACCGCATCCCGCGTTCGAAGCTCGCCGTGGAGTCGGCCATCGCGTCGAGCGTGTCGACCCAGTCGCCGAGCATTCCCGAGAGCAGCGGCGCGTTGCGTCGGACCACCGAGGCCAGCGCCGCACCGTTGGCGACCAGTTTCTCCAGGGAATCGCCCCGATCACCGAACGCGGCGGCGAGTTCGCGTCCGACGGTGGAGACGGACCCGTCGCGCACGGTCTCCAGGAGATGCGACGCCTTCAGGATGATCTGATCCATCTGCATCGGCTGCTTGTCCGCCGGGGCCGCGATGCGGTCGCCGTCCTGGAGAAACGGCCCGGCGGCGGAGTCGGTGACGATGTCGACACTCTGAATGCCCGCCATCGACCCCATCGTGACCTGCAGGTACGCATCGGTGGAGATCTGGGTGTCGCCGCGCAGCGTCAATTCCACCTGGGCAGATCGTCCGTCCGCGGCGAGGCGTGACGAGCTGACGGTGCCGACGTCGACGCCGCGCACCGTGACGCCGGTCCCCTCGGTGAGCCCGAAGGCGTCGTTCAGCGAGGCGTGCAGATGCAGTTTGCCCGTGAATCCTTCGGCGCCCGCGATGTAATTGACGCCGAGTGGGATCACGAGCACAGCGACCACCACGAAGAGCACGAACTGGAAGGTCCCGACGGGAAACCGGTCTCTCATCCTCGCGTTCCCTTCGTCTTCTCGGTCTTCTTCTCCGGCTTCTTCGTGTCCGGTTCGGTGTCGGACTTCTTGCCACCCGTCAGTCCGCCGGTGAGGACGTCGGCGAGCTCACCCGGAGTGGGCAGCGGTTGACCGGAGGCGAGCATGCCGCCGGTGAGGATCTTGTCGATGCTGCCCGGCACGTCGAGCGCACCGTCGAAGGTCAGGTAGTCGCCGCGGATGGCCGACGAGAAGTTCGACATGAAGGCGTTCATCTGTGTGAGAGTGGCGCCGACGTCGTCGTTGAACGAGCCGAGTGCGTTGACGAGAGTCAGCGCGTCGGGCACCAGGTGATTCAGCGTCTGCTGCCGACCGCGCGTGATCGCGTCCAGATTCTTGGCGAGCCCGGTGGTCTGGTCCATCAATGCTGAGATCCGATCACGCTGACCGGCGAGCACGGCCACGGCGCGCGGTGTCTGGTCGAGGAAGTCGGCCACCTTCTGCTGGTTGGCGACGAAGACGTCGCTGACGCGGGCGGCGGCCTGCATCGCGCGCTCGAAGTCCCGGGTGTAGGGCGACGACGCCGACAGCAGCCGGTTGAGCGTGTCGATGAGGTCGCCGACCTTGTCGGAGCGCGTCGCGAACGCCTCGTTGAGACTGGCGACGATGGACTGCAGCTGCCCGAATCCACTACCGGAGACGACCGTTCCGAGTGCGGCGAGGGTGCCCTCCACCTGAGGTCCGATCGAGCTGCGGTCGGCGCCGATCTCGGCACCGTCGACCAGCCGGCCCCGTGGCTGCTCGGGGCGCTCGAGTCGGATGAACGGCGTCCCGAGCGCCGACGGAACCTCCAACGCCGCGGTCACGTTCGCGGGCAGGTCCGTGCCGCGGTCGAGCGCCAACGTGAGGCGGGCGCCGGAACCGGTGAGGCCGATCTCGACGACGCGGCCGATCACCTGCTGTCCGCTGCGGACATCGGCGCCCGGCACCACGCCGTCGGCGACGGTGAAGTCGGCCGTCACGTCGAGTCCTCCGCTGCCGCCGCCGACCGGTAGATTCTGCAGTCCGTACGAACACCCGGTGAGGGAGACGGTCAGCGCGACACCCGCCGCCGCGACCCGCACAGCCCTGGTCTGCCTGCTCATCGCTGTCCCTTCTTCGGCGCGCTCGGCGACTGGCCGGTGATCGCGGAGACGATGCCGAGGGGGTCGGACATCGAGATCGGGAACGAGATCGGGTTGGTCAGGCCTGCGCCGGTGCACAGCGGCATCGGGAACTTCTCGCACAGCGGCTTCAGCGTCCGGAACTGGGTGAGGGTGGTGGAGACGTTGAGGCGGATCCGGCCGCGCCGGTCGGGACCGACGGTGCTGGAGAGGTTCTGCATCATCAGCGGCGCGAGGTCCATGAATTCGGCGAGTCCGGACCGGTTGGCGGCCAGCACCGTGCCGAGTTCTTCGAGGTTCGCGGCGACGGTGCCGACGTCGCCCGCGTGATCGGTGACGAACTGATTGATCTGGTCGAACACCGTCTTGAGGTCGTTGATCGGGGTGGTGACGTCCTGGTCTCGCCACTGATCGGAGAGCGCGCTCATCGACCGGACCAAGCCGTCGAGGGAGACCTGCTTGGCGCGGAACGAGTTCATCAGCGTATCGAGGCTGACGACGAGGCCCTCGATGTCGCCGCTGCGCGCGCCGACGAGTCCGCTGGCCGACGCCAACTGCGAGAGTGCCCGATTGAACCGCTCACCACCGCCGTCCCAGGCCTGCGCGGTGCGGTTCAGCAGGGCACCCAGGTCACCGTTGCCGGCGCCGCCCGCGGAACCCTTGTCGGGGCTGAGGACGTCGGTGATGGTGCTCATGCTGCCGAGCAGTTGGTCGAAGCTGATGGGCGCACGCGTCCTGGTCAGCGGGATGGTGGCACCGTCGTCGAGGGCGGGTCCGCCGGTGTACGCGGGTGCGAGGTCCAGGTGCCGTTCGCTGATGACCGACGCGTTCTCGATGAGCGCGTGCACCCCCGCGGGCAGTGTCACGTCGCCGTCGATCGTCATCTCGACGACGACGCGGTCGCCGCGCGGGGTCAGCGATTCGACGCGGCCGACCGGCACCCCGAGGACTGTCACCTTGGACCCCTCGTACAGTCCGTTGGTGAATTCGAACTCGGCGCGGACGGTGCGGATGTCGGGCTCTCGGACCAGCGTGAACCACAGTCCGGCGACGATCGCCGCGACCAGCAGCAGAACCAGCACCACCCGACCGCCGTACCGCTTGCGCTGCCGGACCTCTCGGACCTGACGGAAAGTCATCTACTTGCATCCCTTCATGACACCGAGGACGCACAGCATGTTGTCCGGAATGATCGCGGCGGGCGAGGTCACATCGGCCCAGTTGCCGTTGCCGGTCGCATCGGTGATGGTGCGCAGCGACGGCGGCAGGTGAGTGAGGATCGCCGAGACCTGATCGGCGTTGGCCGACAGCGTTGCCGTCACCGCGGTGACGTTCTTCATCAGCTCTCCCATCGGGACCTGCGGGAACGCCGTCGCCATGGACTTCAGGACCTGGCGCAGGTTGTCAGCGAGCCGGGTGAGGACGTGCCGACGCACCACCAGCATCTGTGCGACGGCCTGCGCGTTGCCGAACGCCGTCGAGATGGAGTCGGCCTGATCTGCCGACACCGTCGCGAGTCGCTTCGCCAGGCTCAGGAGGTGGTCGAGCTGCCGACCGCTGTTGGTGACCGCGAACGCCGCGCCACTGATGCCGTCCATCGACGCGGTGAGGGTCTCCGGGTCCGGAACCAGCGACTGCATGGTCGACATCAGGGTCCGCATCACCTCCGGATCGATCGCGGCCGAGGTGGTGACGGCGTCGTCGGAGAGATCGTCGAGCGTGTACGACGTTCCGGTCCGCGAGAGCGGGATGGTGTTGTCCGGTCCCACGCTCCCGGTACCGCCGGGAACGATCTCCAGGTATCGCTTGCCGAGGACGGTCCGCAGGCGGACGTCGGACCGCGTCTGGTTGCCGAGCGGTTGGTCGTTGTCCAGCCGGAAGCCCACGCGGACGCGGTCGCCCGCGAGGTCGATGGACTCGATCCGGCCGGCGGGGACGCCCGCGACAAGAACCGGATCAGCGGTCGTGAGCCCGCCGGCATTGTGCAGTTCCGCGGTGTACGGCGAGGTACTCGAGTGATACGCGAGCTGCGGGACGCCGATCGCGGCCACCATGAGCACCACCAGCACGACGATGCCCGCGGTGCCGAGAACGGCGGGCGAGGCGCCCGCGTTGCGGCGACCGGGTTTGAAGATGAACTCCAACACCCCGACGAAGACGTCGATCAGACGGACGAGAAACACGGTGCTACTCCCCTACCTGCACATCGCCGAGTGCGACGTGCCGAAGATATTGGCTTCCGCCCCACCGGCCTTGAGCGTGAAGTTGCACATGTACAGCGACATGAACCCGCCATAGCGGCCCGCATGGTTGATCTTGTCGGCCATCACCGGCAGCTTCTGCAGGAACGTCTGGAACTTCGCCGTGTGCGGAACCCACGCGCCGGTGACGTCGTTGAGGCCGGTCAGCGCCTCGGCGAAATCGTCGCCCGCCACGGTCATCATCTGCGCGAGGGCTGCGAGCGTCCGATCGCCGGAATCGAACAGCGCGGTGAGGCGCCCCTCGTCACCGACGATCGACGTGGTGAGATCGCCGAGTCCGGCGAAGAGCTCGGTCACTTGGTCGCTGCGCTGATCGGCGCTCTGCATGAGGGTGGTGAGATTCGAGACGACGCGGGCGAACACGGCGCTGTTCGATTCGAGGTCGGATCCCATCGTTGCGATCTGTCTCAGCAGCAGGCGGACCGATCTGGTGCGGCCGGCGAAGGTGTCGACGAATCCCTGCGCGAGTTCGTTGACCTGCTTCGGTTCCAACGAGGCGAAGAGCGGCTGGAAACCGTTCATCAGCGCGGTCAGGTTGATCGGCGGATCAGTCGCCGCTGCGGCGACCACGTTCCCGACTCGTGGCGGTGCCGTCGCATCGGACTCGATCGCGACGTACCGGGCGCCGAGCATGTCGCCGTAACGGATCGAGGCGCGGACACGCTCCGGAAGCGGATGCGCCGACTGCACGGCGACCGTCACGTACGCGAGGGCGGTACCGTCGGGCTGCGCACGCAGGGCGATGCCGTCGACCCGACCGATCCGCACGCCCGACATCGTGACCGGGTTGCCGTCGATGAGGCCTTCGGCGTCGGTGAAGACGACCGTGTACTCATCGGTGTCCCCGGCGACCGGAACGCGCAGGGTGTTGACGACCAGCACCGCGGCCACCACGCCGGTCAGAATCAGCAGTCCCGCTTTGATCGCGACGAACGGTGAGAGGCGAGTCATCGGACCGTCACCTCCGTGCCGCGCACCATCGGGCCGAGCATCAGCGTGGTCGCCGGGTTGGGAGTTCCCGACTGACGTGTGCGGGACGGGGCCACTGAGCCTTCGAGGAGGCCGAGCGGCTGTGCCTCAGCAGCGCCGCCGACGATCTCGGGACCAGTGCTCGCCGGCGCGACGGTCCGCTTCGGTGGGTCGAGGACTCGACCGGGCCCCTCACCCGGCTTCCGAACCGGTCCGACGCCGTACTCAGCACCTCTCCCCGTGCAGTGCGCGCCGCGGAGCGACCCATAGGTCGGGCAGTCCGCGGCGGTGTACGGCATCGGCTGCGAGAACGTCGCGACGGTGGTGATGTTGAATCGTCCGGTCGAGAAGAGGATCGCGCCGGCCTTGCCGAACTTCTCCGCCTCCGCGACGGTCTGGGAGACGCCCTGCGGGTTCTCGGCGACGGTGGAGAGGATGGTGCCCGTCGCGTCGAGCACGGTGATGAGGGATCGTCGCTGCTGGGCGACGAACGATCCCGTTGCGGACACGAAATCGACGGCGCTGCGGAAGAAGTCGGCGAGGTGATCGCGATGATCGACGATCCCGCGGGAGATCGAGGTGACCGATGCCATCGTCTCGATGACAGCGGGCGTGGCCCGTTCCAGACTCTCGGCGACCTCGCGGAACTGCGGTGTCGCTTCGATGAATCGGGTCACCGACTGCTCCAGTTCTTTGGAGGCGGCCCACCAGTCGTCGATCATCATGCCGAGTTGATCGCCGCGACCGCTGACGGCCTTGCTGACGGCGGTGAGTGCGATGGTCATCTCCTGCGGTTGCACTTCCTCGATCAGGTGCGAGAGCTTCGCGAAGACGTCGTAGAGGTTCACCGCGTCGGGGCCGTCGTCGATCGCGATCTGATCGCCCGCCGACAAGCGATCCGTGCTCTGCTGCGACCCCTCGGTCGGGATCAGTTGGAGGTAGACGTCACCGAAGAACGTGCGCGGCAGGACGCGGGCCGTCACTCGACCCGGGATCTGGCCGATCGCGGAATCGGCGAGCGCCAGCGTCACGCGCGACGACGTCGCACCCGCTTCGATGGACGAGATCCGCCCGACCTTGATGCCGTGAAAGCGGACCGGCGCGCCCTCCTGGAGGAGTCCGACGCCGACGGGGACGTCGGTGTACACCTCGGCTTCGTCCGCGGACCACCCGGCACTGCGGCCCACCATCCAGACGGCGAACGCGACGATGAGGACGGCGGCGAGAAGCGCGCGCAGCACGTATCGGAACTTGGAGACCGGGCGGCCCGGCAGCATGACCGTCATCACTACATCCCCATTCCGGGGATCTCGGGAACCAGGCCCCACAGGCCGAAGGTGAGGATCACGTCGAAGATGCCGATGGCGAGGATCGACGTCCGCAGCGCACGACCTGCGGCCTGCCCGACGCCTTCCGGGCCGCCGCTCGCGAAGTACCCGTACGAGCAGTGGACCAGGGTGACGATCGCAGCGAACGCGATGGCCTTGAGCGCCGAGAACGCCAGGTCGGTGGGGCTCAGCGCGAGATGGAAGAAGTAGTCGTAGGTGCCCGACGATTCGCCGTGGAACCACACCACCACCATGCGGGTGGAGATGTAGCTGGCGAGCAGCCCGACCATGTAGATCGGCAGGACGCAGACCATCGCCGCGATCATCCGCGTGGTGGCGAGGAAGGGCACCGATCGGATCGCCATCGAATCGAGCGCCGCGATCTCGTCGGAGATCCGCATGGCGCCGATCTGCGCGGTGAAACCCGTGCCGACCTTCGCTGCGAGGGCGATGGCGACGACGACCGGCGCGAGTTCACGTGTGTTGGCGATGGCGGCGAGCATCCCCGACAACGACGTCATGCCGACCAACTGCAGGCCCCGATAGGTCTCGACGCCGAGCATCGCGGCCGCAGCGAGCGACATCGCCAGCACGATGCCGATGGTGCCGCCGCCGGACAGCAGCGATTTGGTCCCGAACGTCACCTCGGCGATCTGCCGGACCACGTGTTTGCGGTAGTGCATCAGCGCGAACGGCACACCGATGACGGCTCGTCCGACGAACGTGACGTACTCACCGAAGCGGACGGTGCCGTCGGCCAAGCCACCGAGCCGACGACCGACGCGATGACGCACGCGCAGGCCGATGTCGGTCCGTGTCGGGATCGACACGTCGAAGTGTCGGGTCATCAGTACGCCCCCACTGCCGGGACGATCATCGAGTAGAGCTGCGAGAGAATCGTGTTGAAGACGAAGACGAGCGCGAACGCGATGACGACGGCCTCGTTGACCGCGTCGGCGACGCCGCTCGGTCCGCCGCGCGCGTGCAGCCCCTTGAAGCAGGCGACGATCGTCGCCAAGAGCGCGAAGAGCGCCGACTTGATCAGGGCCATCACGAAGTCCGACGTCCGGCCGTACTGGCTGAAGGTGGCCATGAAACTTCCGGCGGGCAGATGCTGGACGTAGATGTGGTAGAGATAGCAGGCTCCGACGCCGGTCACCGTGATGAGCGAGCACAGAACGAGGGCGACGATGATCGCCGCAGCGATCCGCGGCGCCACCAGGCGCTCGAGCACGTTGACGCCCATGACCTCCATTGCGTCGATCTCTTCTCGGATCTTGCGGGAGCCCAGGTCGGTGCAGATGGCCGAGCCCGCGACACCCGCCATCATGAGTGCGCAGACGAGGGCCGACGCCTGTCCGACGATGATGAACGCCACGACCGCGCCCGAGTAGCCGCCCGCGCCGATCCGGCCGGCGAGCTCGCCGACCGAGACGGCGATGAAGACGCCGACCGGAATCATCAGCAACAGCGACGGACCGGTGCTGACGCGGCCGATGAAGACCGTCTGGTTCACCGTCTCCGAGAGGGACAGGCGCAGCCGCGCGATGGTGACGAACAGCGATCCGATCGACTGCAGGGCGAAGCCGAGCGTGTGCCCGGCCTCGACCGCGAGGTCGCGCACCGGGCCCTTCGACTGCGGCAGCTCAAACGCCATCTGCATCCCCGTTTCCCAGTGAATGTTACAAGTTCGAGAGAAACGTAACACACAAATCGGAGGAGGCAAGACGTCTTGCCGTCTTAGCAGGAAAGATCGTCCCGGTGCAGCCAAGAAGGACGATCGACGACCGCATCGAAGTGACGAAGGTCGGCACCTGCGTATCAGGGCCCTACGACGGCGTCGAACTGGATGAATGGCGGCATCACGATGAGGCTCCACCACTGATGGACAGCGGAGACACATTCCCACTCGGCGTGTTCACCGAGATGTGGCATCCGAGATCAGGAGCGGCGCAGCCCCAGGATCGGAAGAAGGAATTCGCGGGCGAAGCTGACGAGCGCTTCCTCGTCGTCGTAGTCGACGAGATCGCTCGGGAAGGTGAGGAACGATCCGGCGATGCGGACCACCAGGTCGGCAGCCGGAATGGTGCGGACACGGGCAGGGATGTTTCCCGCACCCTGCTCCCGCAGAATCTGGTGGGCGACGAAGTCGCGAACCGCCTCGAACGTGCGGCCGTCGCCACCGCCGACCACACCGGCGACCATCTCGGGTTCGGTTTCGAGGAGTTTTCGGATCAACGGATTGCCGCCGATGGTCCGCAAGGAGGTGACGAAAGCCATCACCGCACGATCGGCCGCCGTCACCGCAGTCGCCATGACCTGCAAGTAAGCGCCGAAATACTCCTGAAACTCTCGCAGCATCACCGCATCGACCAGGGCGTCCTTGGTGTCGAACTTCCGGTAGATGGTGATCCGTGCGGTACCCGCCCGACGGGCGACCTCTTCCATCGACGACCGCGTGACGCCGGCCTCGCAGAACTGCTGGTACGCGGCCTCGATCAACTTCTCCCTGGTCGCATCCACGGGTTCGCCCGCCCCCTGGGTCGCCCGAGCAATCGCACGCTCGAACAGCGTCGCTTCGGGCCTTGCCGTCGACGGGATCGCCACAGGCAACTCACACTCCTTCAACCACTGGTCCCCGACCCGGTCGTCTCAACGGTATCGCCGATACGCCAGACAACGAGCGACGATGCACCTATGTTACATACTCATAGATTTTGTAACACAGGAACGAGGAGGCACATCATGTCCGACCACGCATCGACCGATCACGCATCGACCGACCAGACACCGCACGCACTCACCCGGCGGACCGCGCTCAAAGGCGGTGCCGCGCTCTCCGCGGCGAGCGCACTCGCGGTGATCGCCCCGGCCACGCCGTGGACGTGGTCACCCGCCCAGTCCGTCCCGGGCACCGGCTCCGGCGCCGATCCGCACAGGGTCGGGGACCCCGAATGCGACGACCTCGTCGCCGACCTCGCGCGCCGCGGCGAGATCCCGACAGTGAACAGGCTCCTCAAGCATTGGACGCGCAACGGCCAGCCACTCCCCGACGGACTGCCGCACGACCTGCACGAGTTCCTGCAGCGCGCCGTCGCCCTGCCCTCGTGGACCGACCGGGGCAAGCTGGCCGCAGCCGCCCGATTCAACGAGAAGCGCGGCACCTACCTCGGCGTCATCTACGGGTTCGTCAGCGGAATGCTCAGCACGGTGATCCCGCACGAGGCGCGCGCCGTCTACTACTCGTGGGGCGGCTCGGCGATGAAGGACCGCATCTCGAAGACCGCCAAGCTCGGGTACGACATCGGCACGGCGAACGCTTTCGCCCCGGACGGCGAGCACGTCGTGACATGTGTCAAGACCAGGCTCGCCCATGCGGGCGTCCGCCACATCCTGCCGCGCTCGCCGTACTGGCAGCACGCCGCGGACGAGGAACTGCCGATCAGTCAGGCCGACATGATGGTCACCTGGCACAGCCTCCCGACGAGCGCGATGCGTCAGTTCCGCAAGTGGGGTGTGCCGGTCGCCGCGGACGAATCGGCAGGCTTTCTGCACTCGTGGCAGCTGACGGCGCACGCACTCGGCATCGCCGACGAATATATCCCCTCGTCGTGGGCGTCCGCTGAGTCGCAGGCCAAGCAGGTGCTCGATCCCGTCATCGACGCCACGCCCGAGGGGATCAAACTCGCGCACATGCTGCTCGATCTCGGCAAGAACCTCGACCTCTCGCTGGTCAGCCGCGGCGTCCTCGGCGCGATCACCCGGTTCATGCTCGGCGACCAGATCGCCGACGACCTCAAGATCCCCCGCGAACCCGTGTGGTCGCCGATGCTCGAGGTCTCGTGGGGCCCGTACGTGGCGGTGCGTGAAGGAATACTGCAGGCAGGCATGCCGCCGAAGGCGTACTGGCTGTTCGACGAGTTCCTGCGTCAATTCGTCCTGCTGTACATGTCCGAACTGCGGTTGCCGATCAGTATTCAAATCCCGGTCATGAACAATCCGCATTACCGCTGACGGGCGCGACGGGTTCCACGCCGGTCGGCGCATCGACGCGACACGCGATCCCTGGGCTACCGCCGAGTATCATTCGTCGAGGCGGCCTCGCGTAAGATTTGGCCGCGTCCTCACCACCGCGGTCGCCCGAACGGGTGGTCGTGCAGCCGAGGAGACCAATCGCGATCGACCTGCGAAGGGACCCCAATGAGCGAAGAGCCGTCGACCGGGAGCATCGCCGTCATCGTGCTGGCCGCAGGGGCGGGCACCCGGATGAAGTCGAAGACCCCGAAGATCCTGCACGAGATCGGCGGGCGCAGCCTCGTCGGACATGCTCTCCACGGCGCCCAGGAACTGCATCCCGATCACCTGATCGCCGTCGTCAGCCATGAACGCGAACGCGTCACCGCGGCGATCGAGCAGGTGGCCGCCGAACTCGGCCGCACCGTCACCATCGCCGAGCAGGACAGTCCGCTGGGCACCGGCGATGCGGCGCGTGCGGGCATGACCGGGCTGCCCGACGACTTCACCGGCACCGTCATCGTCACCGTCGCCGATGCTCCCCTGCTGGACGGCCAGACACTCACCGAACTGATCGCCGAGCACCGCCGCACCGACGGCGACGACGCCGCCGCGGTCACCCTCACCAGCTTCATCGCCGACGACCCCACCGGCTACGGACGTATCGTCCGCGCAGGCGGACCCGGCGTCGACATCGCGACCGCCGACGTGCTGGCCATCACCGAGCACAAGGACGCCACCCCGGCGGAGCGCGCCATCACCGAGGTCAACGCGGGCATCTACGCGTTCTCCGCCGACATGCTGCGGACCGGGATCGCCGAACTCTCCACCGACAACGTGCAGGGCGAGTACTACATCACCGACCTGGTCGCGATCGCCCGCGCCGCGGGCCGTCCGGTGCACGCGTTCACCGTCGCCGATCCGAGCGTCGTCGCGGGTTGCAACGATCGTGTTCAGCTCGCCGCGCTCGGCGCAGAACTGAACCGCCGCATCGTCGAACGTCACATGCGTGCCGGGGTCACCGTCGTCGACCCCGCCACCACGTGGATCGACGTCGACGTGGTCCTCGGCCAGGATGTGCGGATCGAACCCGGCACCCAGCTGCACGGCCGCTGCGTGGTCGCCGACGATGCCGTCATCGGCCCGGACACCACGTTGACCGACGTCGTGATCGGCGACGGTGCGCAGGTGATCCGCACGCACGGATCGGGGGCGGTCATCGGCGCGGGCGCCACCGTCGGCCCCTTCGCCTACCTGCGGCCCGGCACCGACCTCGGCGAGCACGGCAAGATCGGCACCTTCGTCGAGACCAAGAACGCACAGATCGGCACCGGCACCAAGGTGCCGCACCTGACCTACGTGGGCGACGCCGAGATCGGCGAACAGACCAACATCGGGGCGTCGAGCGTCTTCGTCAACTATGACGGCGTCAACAAGCACAAGACCGTGATCGGCTCGCACTGCCGCACCGGCAGTGACAACATGTTCGTCGCACCGCTGACCATCGGCGACGGCGCGTACACCGGAGCCGGTACGGTGCTCCGCGAGGACGTCCCGGCGGGCGCTCTCGCGGTGTCGTCGGGTCCCCAACGCACCATCCCCGACTGGGTCGTCGCCAAGCGTCCCGGCACCCCTGCTGCCGACGCGGCACGTGACGCCCAGCAGAATAGCTAGCGAACAACAGGTAATCCCCGAGTGTTCACCGACTCCCGACAAATGAAGCCCACCGCTGAGGAGAGAATGAGTCACCCATGACTTGGACGACCGACAACAAGAAGAATCTGATGCTGTTCGCCGGGCGGGCGCACCCCGAACTGGCACAGGCCGTGTCGGACGAGCTGGGCGTTCACATCACCCCGCAGACGGCACGTGACTTCGCGAACGGCGAGATCTTCGTCCGCTTCGAGGAGTCGGTCCGCGGCAGCGACGCCTTTGTGCTGCAGAGCTGCCCGTACCCGATGAACCAGTGGGTCATGGAGACCCTCATCATGATCGACGCCCTCAAGCGCGGCTCCGCCAAGCGCATCACGGCGATCATCCCGTTCTACCCGTACGCGCGCCAGGACAAGAAGCACCGCGGCCGTGAGCCGATCTCCGCGCGCCTCATCGCCGATCTGTTCAAGACCGCGGGCGCCGACCGGATCGTGACGGTGGACCTGCACACCGACCAGATCCAGGGCTTCTTCGACGGTCCGGTGGACCACATGCACGCCCAGGGGCAGCTGGCCGAGTACGTCCGCAGCAATTACGGCACCGACAACATCTGCGTGGTGTCGCCCGACGCCGGACGCGTCAAGGTCGGCGAGAAGTGGGCCGACGCCCTCGACGGTGCGCCGATGGCCTTCGTGCACAAGACTCGCGACCCCGACGTGCCGAACCAGATCAAGTCGAACCGCGTGGTCGGCGAGGTCGCGGGCAAGACCTGCGTCCTCATCGACGACATGATCGACACCGGCGGCACCATCGCGGGCGCCGTCAAGGTCCTCAAGGACGCCGGCGCAGGCGATGTCGTCATCGCCACCACCCACGGCGTGTTCTCGCACCCGGCCGCCGAGCGCCTTGCCACGTGCGGCGCGAAGGAGGTCATCGCGACCGACACCCTGCCGATCGGTGAGGACAAGCAGTTCGAGAACTTGACGGTGCTGTCGATCGCCCCGTTGCTGGCGCAGACCATCATGGAGGTCTTCAAGAACGGCTCGGTCACGAGCCTGTTCGACGGTAACGCCTGACCGCGAGCGCCCCACCGACGATCACCACGACGCCGGCCAGCGCCCCTGCCCCGACCACCCACGGTGATCGGGTGAGGGCCTGGTCGGCGTCGTCGTTCGCGGCGATCGGTTCCAGTCGCTCACCGGCGGTCGCAGGCATGGGGTCGAGTCGCGCAAGACTGGCGCACAGCGACGTCGACCACGACCGCGTCGGGAGGTTCGCGTCGTCGAGCGATCGATGCAGGACCACCATCGTCGCTGTGCCGATCGTCAACTGCGGTCCGCAGGCGGGGCCCTCCGCCGCGGTGCGGATCCGAATCCGTTCGGCGACGCGCGTCTTGTAGGAGGCATCGACCTCGAACACGTAGATCCGGTCGGCGCCCTCCACGCGGTCGGAGACCGGCGTACCCACCACGATCGCGTCCGCCGCGCGCACCGTCTCGTCCGGCGTCAGCGGCAGACAACTGCACGCGCAGGCCTCCCCTGCGCCTGCCCACGCTCCTGCCGCGGAAACGGCGAGCAGCGCGAGTGCGGCACAGATGCGGGCGAGCAGGCGCAACACCATGACCTGGATGCTACTGGGGCGTGTCTGGCAAATCCTTTTGCGGGCCTCGGCGGATCAGATGCAAGGGATTTGCCAGACACGCCCTAAGAACTGCTTGCTCAGCACCCTCCGACGGCAATGTTCCGTCGGAGGCGCCTGAGCGAGCAGTTCTTAGGAGGGATCTGTTGGAGCACTGCCGCGATCACCGCATGACCACGCGGGGAGCCGGAGCCACGTACCGTGGACTCGTGGACGCGAAGATCTATCACAATCCCCGCTGCGTGACCTCCCGCAACGCCCTCGCGAAGCTCCGCGAAGCAGGCGTCGAGCCGGAGATCATCAAATACCTGGACACCGGTTGGACGCGCGATCAGCTCACCGAGCTCTTCGACGCGGCCGGTCTGACTCCGGGGCAGGCCGCTCGCAAACGCGAGAAGCTCTACAAGGAACTGAACCTGGCCGACGCCTCAGACGAGCAGATCCTGACCGCGATGACCGAGCACCCGGTGCTGGTGGAGCGACCATTCGTGGTGACCGAGAAGGGCACTCGGCTTGCGCGCCCGTTGGACGCGATCGACGAGGTGCTCTGAGCAGGTCTCACGCTCGCAGGCTCATCCGGCCCGCGGTCGGCAACGGCCGGTGCAGACTCGGCACCACCAGTGCAGCGATGGCGCGGACGAAACCGCGCGTGCAGTTCCAGAAGTCGAAGTAGTCGCGCCACAGGGTCAGGCGGCCCTCGCGGACCTCGTGACGACCGCAGACCCAGAACCGGATGCGCAGCGGGCCCACCCGCAATTCATCGACCCGTTCGGTGAGGACCACGCCGAGATCGTCGGCACTGATCGCGAGGATCGCCGCGTCGAAGGCGATGCGCTTGCCGTTGAGCGCGCCCATCACCGCAGCGAAGCGCTTCTTGCCGCGCACGGTCGGCAGCGAGACGTTGGTGTACACGATGTCCTCGTCCACCCGCTCGAGGGCGGCGTCGACCCGACCCTGCGCGAGGTCGGCGAAGAACGCCTGAACCAATTCCGTCGGTTTTTCTGAGGTCATGCGCCGATGGTATTCTAGGCGGCGTTGTCTCGGCGAGGGTGCACAGTCACCGTAATCGGCGCGACGGTGTGAACTCCCCAGGCGGCTTCGGCCACCTCGGTTCCAGGCCGTGTGTGCAGACGTCAAGACGCCACCACGAACCACCCCAACCGAGGAGAATCGCATGGCTACCGCCCCGCAGCTCGCCACCACCGCCCGCACCGAGAAGGGCAAGGGCTCCGCCCGCCGCGCCCGCAACGCCGGCCAGGTCCCCGCCGTTCTGTACGGCCACGGCACCGAGCCGAAGCACCTGCTGCTCCCCAACCGCGACCTGTCGGCCATCCTGCGTAACAACGGCGTCAACGCCGTCGTGGAGCTCGACATCGACGGCGACAAGCAGATCGCGCTGACCAAGCAGGTCGACGTCCACCCGCTGCGCAACTACATCGAGCACGTCGACCTCCTCATCGTCAAGCGCGGCGAGAAGGTCATCGTCGAGGTCAACCTCCTCGTCGAGGGCACCTCGAAGTCGGGCACACTGGTCGTCTCGGAAGCCAGCACCGTGGAGATCGAGGCCGACGCGCTGAACATCCCCGAGCACATCGTCATCTCGGTCGAGGGCCTCGAGGCTCCCACCAACATCACCGCCGGATCGCTCGAACTCCCCGCGGGTTCGACCCTGGTCACCGACCCCGAGGCGCTGCTCGTCGCCGTCGAGGCGCAGAAGGCCTCCGAGGAGCCTGCTGACGAAGAAGAAGAGGCCGAAGCCGAGGCCGCAGCGGAGTAAGTCCGCCGGACCCGAATGGACTCTGAGTGAAACTCATTGTCGGACTGGGCAATCCCGGTCCCGCCTACGAGAAGACCAGGCACAATGTCGGTGCCATGGTCGCCGACAGCCTGGTCTCCTCGTACGGCGAGAGCTTCTCCGTGCACAAGCGTTCCGGTGCGCTCACCGCCACCGTGCGGATCGGCGGCGAGCCGGTCCTGGTCGCGAAGTCACGGACGTACATGAACGTCACCGGTCGCCAGATCGGCCCGTTGGCGTCGTATTACTCGGTCGCGCCCACCGATGTGATCGTCCTGCACGACGAGCTCGACATCGACTTCGGCGTCGTGCGCCTGAAGCAGGGCGGCGGCGAAGGCGGCCACAACGGTCTGCGCTCACTGTCGCAGGCACTCGGCACGCGCGACTATCTCCGGGTCCGGCTCGGCATCGGGCGTCCGCCCGGACGCCAGGATCCCGCGGACTACGTTCTCAAGCCCTTTCCCGGCACCGTCAAGGCCGAGGTGGAGCTCCTCGTGACGAACGGTGTCGACGCGGCGGAGCTGCTCGCCAAGCAGGGCCTCGAGGCCGCACAGAACGTGGTCCACGCCTGGTAGTCGTCTCCGCTCGCTGATGCCGTAGTGCGTTCGGCGATTCCGGGCGCGCAGTACGGCATCACTGCTTTCGGATCCCCAATTCGCTCGACCGCCCGCATTTCGCCGCGCGATCGACAATGATGGCCTGATAACTTGATCGTTTGATCGAATGCAGGCCGGATTTGCAAGGAGCGATGCCCGTTGCCCACCTCCCACGACATCCCCATCCTTCCTCGGCCGATCCGCTGGTCGGCGGCGACGGCCGCCTTCCAGATCGAGGGCGCACGCACTGCGGGCGGGCGCGGACGCTCCGTCTGGGACGACTGGGTGGACACGCCGGGCAAGGTCGTCGACGGGTCCACCGCCGATCCCGGTCCGGACAGCTATCACCGATGGCGAGAGGACGTCGCGCTCGCCGCGGATCTGGAACTCGACCGCTACCGTTTCTCCATCTCCTGGACGCGTGTCCAGCCGGACGGCGCAGGCAGCCCCAACCCGGTCGGGCTCGACTACTACTCCCGCCTGGTCGACGACTTGCTCGACGCGGGAGTGACACCGTTCCCGACGCTTTATCACTGGGACCTGCCGCTACCGATCCACGAGGCAGGCGGCTGGCTCGCCCGCGACACCGCCCACCGGTTCGCCGACTACACCGCACTCGTCGTCGATCGACTCGGCGATCGGGTGAAGCACTGGTACACGATCAACGAGCCCGCGATGACCACCTTGCAGGGCTACGCGACCGGCGAGCTGGCGCCCGGCGAGGTCCTGCTGTTCGACGCGCTGCCGACGGCACACCACCAACTGCTGGCGCATGGCCTGGCGACTCGGGTGCTCCGCGCCGCAGGCGCCGAGTCGGTGGGCATCGCGAACAACCACACCCACGTACTGCCACTGCACGACGACGACGCGCAGGCCGTCGCCGCCTACGACCTCATTCACAATCGGATCTTTGCCGATCCGATCCTGACCGGCGCTTATCCGGATCTGTCGTCCCTGGGCGCGGCGATGCCGGTGCACGACGGCGACCTGGACGTGATCGCGGAGCGCCCCGACTTCTACGCGGTGAACTTCTACAACCCCACCACGGTGACCGCACCGACCGGCGACGACAATCCGATCCCTTTCGACATCGTTCCCACGCCCGGCGCTCCGGTCACCGGGTTCGGTCCCGCCTGGCCGATCGTGCCGAACACCCTCCGCGACCTGCTACTCGACTTCACCGCGCGGTACCCGGGGATGCCGCCGGTGATCATCAGCGAGAACGGCGCGTCGTTCCCCGAACCGGACCGCGGTGTCCAGCCCTGCGACCCGGATCGGATCGCGTACCTCGACGGGCACATCCGCGCTGTGGGCGAAGCGATCACCGCGGGCGCGGACGTGCAGGAGTACACGGTCTGGTCGTTGATCGACAACTTCGAATGGGCCGACGGCTACACGCAGCGCTTCGGCCTGGTGCACGTCGACTTCGAGACGTCGGCACGCATGCCGAAGACGTCGTACGACTGGTACGGACGGGTGATCGCGGAGAACCGGGCATGACCTCATCGGCCATCGGTCGCCGGTGGCTGACCCTGTTCACGCTCGCGTGGCTGGTGATCTGGATGGCGCAACTGACGCCGCTGCAGCTGCTCCTTCCGCTGCAACTGGACGAACAGACCGCCGACGACGGCGACCGCTGGATTCATTCGGTCGTGGTCTCCGGAATGATCCTGGGGATCGGCGGACTGGTCGGTGTGATCGCGGGCCCGCTCGCCGGCGCGGGCTCGGACCGGACCGACGGATCGCACTTCCCTGCCTGGCTGGGTGCCCGGCGGCGGATCTGGGCGCTCGGCGGCTCGTGGGGCATGGCGATCTTTCTCGTAGCCACCGGGGTGGCCCACCGACCGTGGCTGGTCGCGACCTGCTGGATCGGCGTCTCGGCGGCGGTCGCCGTCGCCTCGGCCGCATTCACCGCGATGATCCCCGACCAACTGCCGCCGCAGCAGCGCGGCGGGGCGTCGGCGGCGATCGGGTCGTCGCAGGCCCTCGGCATCGTGCTGGGCGTCGGAACGATCGTGGTGCTTGGGCTCGACGTGGTGCCGGGCTATCTGGTGCTCGCGGCACTGGTGGCCGTGGTCGGCACCGCGGCCGCGTTCGGGCTGCCGGACCCCGCGCCGCCCCACACCGACGCGGTGAGTCCCGATCGACAGCGGTGGGCGTCGCTGCGCGACCGGGACTTCTGCTGGATGCTCGGCGGCCGGCTGGTCGGCAACATCGGCAATGCGCTCGGCACGTCGCTGTTTCTGTTCTTCCTCCTGTACGGGCTGGGCCAGGAGACCGACGCCGCCGAGAACAACCTGTTGATCCTGATCGTCGTGTACACGGTGTTCACCGTCGGCAGTTCGGTCGTGTTCGGCCTCGTCGCGGACCGCCGTGGGCACCGACGTCTATTGACCGTGGTCGCGGCGGGTATTCAGGCCTGCGCGGGACTGGTGATCGTGGCTCACACGACGTTCGCGACGACGGTGGTCGCGGCCGCGCTGATGGGCGTCGGGTACGGCGCGTTCATGACGGCGGGCCTGGCGTTCGCGACCGATCTGCTGCCGTACCACCACGACCACGGACGTGACCTCGGGATCGTCAACGTCTCGGCTGCACTCGGCCAGCTCATCGGCCCGATGCTGGGCGCCGGACTCGTCGCGGCCGTCGGCGGGTTCTGGCTGGTCTTCGTCGCCGGCTCCGTCCTGTCCGTGGCGGGAGCGGCGATGACGCTGGGCGCTCGTGAGAAGCATCCGGACACGACATCGTCCACGCCGCCGCTGCCCGCTCCGTGACGGCACCGACAGATCCTGTGCTGACGGCTTCGGGACACAGAAGTAGAATTACCGCCGAGTATTCGGCGACCCCCGCGCCGGACGTGATGACGAGGACGAATAACTTGGCGACTCTGGTTTCCCCCACGGGCCATACGAACATCGCGATGCTCGGTATCGGTGCATACCGACCGAAGCGACTGATCACGAACGACCAGCTCTGTCGCGTGATGGACTCGTCTGACCAGTGGATCTTCGAGCGCAGCGGAATCAAGGCCCGCCGGTGGATCAGCGGCGACGAGACCATGCGCAGCATGTCCGCCACCGCTGCCGAGCGCGCCATCGTCAACTCCGGGATCGAGCGCGAGTCCGTCGACATGCTGATCCTCGCCACCAGCAGTTGGCCGTGGAACGTGCCGCACGGCGCGCCGATCATCGCCTCCGACATCGGGCTCAACGGAATCCCGGCTTTCGACGTCTCCGCCGGCTGCGGCGGCTTCGGCTATGCGCTCGGCGTGGCCGCCGACGCCATCCGCGCGGGCAGCGCCACCAACGTCGTCGTCATCGGCGTCGAGACCATGTCCGTCGGCCTGGACCCGCGCGACCGGAGCACCGGATTCATCTTCGGCGACGGCGCAGGCGCGGTGGTCGTCGGACCGAGCGAGGTCAACGGCATCGGCCCGATCGTGTCGGGTAGCGACGGTGAGAACGCCGAAGCGATCAAGCAGAACCACGACACCGTCGAGTACATGGCACGCGCCGTCGAGTACCAGGGCAAGGATCCCGAGACCGATCCGGTGGGCCGGATGATCATCCGGATGGAGGGCCCCCGCGTCTTCCGGTGGGCCGCGGTCACGCTGCCCCGCGCGCTGACCAAGATGCTGACCGAGTCGGGAGCCGGCCCGGACGACATCGAGGTCTTCGTCCCGCACCAGGCCAACGCCCGGATCAACGATCTGATGAAGAAGAACCTCGGCCTGCCCGACGATCTGCCGATGGCGGGCGACATCGAGACCACGGCCAACACGTCGGCCGCGTCGATTCCCCTCGCCATCGAGGAGATGCTCGCGACCGGCAAGGCCAAGGGCGGCCAGCTCGCGCTGATCCTGGGTTTCGGCGCCGGACTGAGCTACGCGGGGACTGTCGCCACTCTGCCGCCCGTACCGCAGGTCACGTCGTTCGACGGACTGGCCGACGCCGAGCCGGGTCCGCTCGCCAAGCACCTCGCCGGAATAGTCGACTGATTCGCTGACGTCGTCGTGCATGATGCGACAGGGGCCGGACGGCATCGTCCGGCCCCTGTCGCATTTCCCTGAGGAGTCAGGCGTTCTCGCGGCGGAACACGCTGGTCCCCCACCATCCGCCGAGTGCGCTGAGCACCACTGCGGCCAGCAGTCCCCACCCGACGCTCGACGCCGCGACGTCGCCCAGGAACGACGATCTGACGGCGTCGACGATCCAGCGGAACGGCATGAAGTCCGAGACCCGCTTGAGCCACGCAGGCCCCAGCGTCATCGGGAGCAGGATTCCCGACAGCAGCAGGATCGGCATCAACAACATGTTGAGCACCGGCGCCATCACGTCTTCGCTCTTGGTGGTGAGCGCCAGGGCGTTGGACGCCGCCGCGCACGCACCGCCGACCAGGAGCGTGATGATGATGCCGATGATCACGCCGACCACCGAACCGCGCATGCCCATCGCATAACCGAGGCCCACCAGGATCAACGCCTGAACCAGCAATTGCAGCAGGTCGCGGAGCAGCCGGCCGAACAGCAGCGCGGTGCGGCTGGCGGGCGTGACGCGTTCAGCTTCGACGACCCCTTCGCGCCATTCGCCGATCAGGCCGAACCCCGCGAACATCGCACCGAACATGCCGAGCTGCACCAGCAGACCGGGGACCAGGAAGGTGTAGGCGTTGTCGCCGGCACCGGGGAACTGTTCCACCAGTGGTTTCAGCAGTGGACCGAACAGGACCAGGTACATCACCGGCTGCATGATGCCGATCAGGACCCACGCCGGATTACGCAGGTTCATCCGCAGTTGCCGGCGGAAGACGATGTACGAATCACGCAGAAATCTCATCGGACACCTCCTCGGCGTCGACGGCCGATTCCGCGTCGCGCAGACTGCGCCCGGTCAGCGTCAGGAACACGTCGTCGAGCGTGGGCCGCAGGATCTCGATCGAGTCGAGGGTGTTGCCGCCCGCCTCCAGATCGCGCAGCAGTCCCGGGATCACCTTGGCCGAGCCCCGCAGGCGGGCGCGGACGCCGAAGCCGTCGGTCGTGATCTCCGTCGCACCCAACCGATGAAGCTGTTCCGCAGCGTGTGTGACTGGTTCGGCCGCGGCGAACTCCAGGTGGACGAGGTCGCCGGAGACATGCGACTTCAAGTTCTCCGGGGTGTCGGCGGCGACGATCGTTCCGTTGTCGATGATGATGATCCGGTCCGAGAGCGCATCGGCTTCGTCGAGGTAGTGCGTAGTCAGAAAGACCGTGGCGCCCCGATCGGTGCGCAGCTTGGCGATGTGCTCCCACAGGTTGGCGCGAGCCTGCGGATCCAAGCCGGTCGTGGGCTCGTCGAGGAAGACGAGCGTCGGATCGTGGATCAGCCCCATGGCGATGTCGAGGCGGCGACGCTGGCCACCGGACATGTTCTTGGGCATCCGGTCCCACAGTCCGTCGAGTTGGAGCTGCGCGAACAACTCCTGACCGCGGGCGACGGCGTCGCGCCGACTCATCCCGTACAGCTGCCCGTGGTCGGCCACCTCGTCACCGGCCAGCGCCTGGGAGAACGTGGACCCCATCTGCGACACGTAGCCGATGCTGCGGCGCACCTGCACGGAGTCGGCGACCACGTCGAACCCGTTGACCGTCGCCGTGCCCGCGGTCGGCCGCAACAGCGTGGTCAACATGCGCAACGTGGTGGTCTTCCCCGCGCCGTTGGGACCGAGGAAACCGACGACTTCGCCTTCCGCGATGTCCAAGTCCACACCGTCGACGGCCCGCACTTCTCGTTTGTTCTTGCCCTTGCCTGTCACGAATGTCGCCGCGAGCCCGCGCGCGTGGATCATCCGCTCCCCTTCCGTCCGGCTAGTCAAATTTGAATACCCTAAAGTGTGCGGCCGTCACTGAAGGACTGTCAACCGGGTTTCAGCCGCGGTCGCGTCCGAGCTCGGTCAGATACCTGGCTCGGTCGTCGACCATCTGATAGCCCGGGTCGTCGGCGGGCGGCTGCCACCGACCGACTCCTGCGAAACTCAATCCGCCTGCGTCGATGTCGGCGAGGACGCCGTCGAGCCAGTGGAGTTCCACCTCGGCGAAGCTCTTCCACAACTCCAGGCTGCGGACGGCGTGCGGCGGAGCGTACGGGTCAGAATCCGCGGGCGGGAGAATATGCCCGATCTTGGCGTGCACACCGGCGCGGCGCGTACGCAGCGCCTGCGCCGCGCGTTCCGTCCCGAGCATCGGCAGCAGTCCGAACGCGGCTTGGAATGCGTGGCGATCGAACACGTTGACCTCGACGATCGCAGCGACGATCGCCTCCTCCAACGTCGCCCGTCCGGCTTCGGTGAGCTGGTAGACGACGACGTCGCGGCCGTCGTCGGCGAGCGTCCGATCAAGCAGGAGTCCCCGCGCCGCCAGGGTCCGCAGACCGTGATAGATCGAGCCCGGTTTGATGCTGGCCCACTCGTCGACGCGCCACGAGAGCAACTCGCGACGGACCTGGTAGCCGTTGACCGGCTCGAACAGCCCGACCGCGCCGAGCAGTAACAGCCGGGTGGTCGATACAGACATACAAGTAACGGTATCCGCCGGAAACGGTCGGAAGCCGCGGACAGTGGAATCGCAGTCCTTCACCACGACCCGCGGGTAGTACTTCCCGGTAACCGGTACGCCGTGAGACCGTCGAGAAAAGCGCGTGTCGACGCGTGCGCCGACCCTTGGGAGACACGGATGAACGAACTGCCCGAAGCCGTAGGCATCAGCAAGATCGGAATGCTGGGGATCGGCGCGTACCGGCCGGAGCGCGTCGTCACCAACGACGAGATCTGCGAACAGATCGATTCGTCCGACGAGTGGATCTACACGCGGACCGGCATCAAGAGCCGTCGCTTTGCGCGTCGGGACGAGACGGTCGTCGAGATGGGCATCAATGCGGGTCGCAAGGCGATCGCGAATGCACTGCTCTCCGGCTCGGACATCGACGCGGTGATCCTCGCGACCAACACCCACCTGCTGCTGACGCCCGCCGGCGCGACGGCCATTGCCACCGAACTCGGCGCCAACGGTGTGCCCGCGTTCGACGTGACGGTGGGCTGCGCGGGCTTCGGATACGCGATGTCCCTCGCGTCGGACATGGTTCGCGGCGGCAGTGCCAGCCATGTGCTGGTGGTCGGCGCCGAGCAGTTGTCGGTGACGCTCGACATGACCGATCGCTCCAACTGCTTCATCTTCGGCGACGGCGCCGCAGCCGTGGTCGTGGGACCGACGGAGGAGCAGGGTCTCGGCCCGGTGGTGTGGGGCAGTGACGGGACCCAGTTCAACGCGATCCGCCAGGACATCGACTGGATCAGTTACATGGACGGCGGTGACATCGAGAAGCGCCCGTACCTGCGCCTCGAAGGGACCGCCGTGTTCCGGTGGGCCGCGTTCGAGATGGGTAAGGTCGCACAGCGCGCCCTCGACGTCGCAAAGGTCGACGCCGCGGACATCGACGTCTTCGTCCCCCACCAGGCCAACTCGCGCATCAACGATCTCTTGGCGCGCAGCCTGAAGTTCCCCGAGTCGACTGTCGTCGCGAACGACATCGAGACGACGGGCAACACGTCGGCCGCGTCGATCCCCCTGGCGATGGAGGACCTCCTGTCGACGGGCGCCGCCAAGCCCGGCGACACCGCCCTCCTCCTCGGCTACGGCGCCGGCCTCAGCTACGCCGCCCAGGTAGTGAAGCTGCCGCCAATCCCCTTTGAGTGATGGAGCGGAGTGGCGCGGAGCGCCAGGTCGAGCCGACTTCCGAGGCCGAAGGCCGAGGCGTCGGTCGAGACTGGAGCGGAGCGACAGGTCGAGCCGACTTCCGAGGCCGAAGGCCGAGGCGTCGGTCGAGACCACGCGACATGACACCGAAACCCACCTAAACTAAGCCCGCGAACCCCACCCCCACACCCCAACCCCCACCCCTCATGCACATAACCCTCCCCACCGACTGCGGCAACGCGCCGCGAATCGGCATCGTCAGCGAATTCGTCACGAGTTGGGCGAGCCGCGACGCCGAGGCGATGACCGCATGGCTGACCGACGACGTCAGTTGGACTATCGGGGGCAGACAGTCCGCCGGTGACGAAGCGATCGCCGACGTCGTGTGCCCGGCCGAAGCAGCCGACTATCTCGAAGTCAGTTCGGTCATCACTCACGGCCGACTCGCGTCGTGCGACGGCTTCCTGGAATCCGGCTCGAGTCGCGTGCACTTCAGTCACGTGTTCAGATTCGCGAGTACGTCGAAGGCGGCGAAGATCAAGGAAGCTCGGACGTACCTCGTGGAGTGGCCTGGTTCGGTTGATTCCGAGTAGCGGTTGGGGGTCTGCGCATAGGTAGTCCTAGAAACTGTCCGCTCAGAAGCTTCCGACGGAACATCGCCGCCGGAGGGCGCTGACGAGACAGTTTTCAGCGCTCGGTGACCGTTGTCGACGGGTGTGCACCACTTTCAGTTCTCTCGCGGCACTTGTGGTTCTCGCACTTGGTCGCGAACCAGTGCGGGAACCAGAAGTGGTGCTACTCGACGGGAAGTGGTGCGGGGCGCGTGGTGGGGCGGTCTTCGCTCCCTGTTTGCGCTGTTTGTTGGTTCTTCTCCCAGCTGCTGGTACTTGGTCTCGACCGAGTTCTCGGCCTTCGGCCTCGTGACTCGGCTCGACCTGGCGCTCCGCGCCATCGGCTCGACCTGTCATCGGGCGTCGGCTCAATCTGTCACTCACTTGGTCTCGACCGAGTTCTCGGCCTTCGGCCTCGTGACTCGGCTCGACCTGTCGCTCCGCTCCATTTTGCCGGTGACCACTGCAAACAGATAGCGTAGACGGGTGAGTTCTGAGGTCATCAGTCGCGAAGTCAAGCGGCGTCGTACGTTCGCCATCATCTCCCACCCCGACGCCGGTAAGTCGACGATGACCGAAGCTCTGGCGCTGCACGCCCACATGATCAGCGAGGCGGGCGCGGTGCACGGCAAGGGCAGCCGACGCGCGACGGTATCGGACTGGATGGAGATGGAGAAGGCGCGCGGCATCTCGGTCACGTCGACGGCGCTGCAGTTCAACTACACGCCGGAGGCGTCGACGTCCGACGTCCCGAACGTCATCAACCTCGTCGACACTCCCGGCCACTCCGACTTCTCCGAGGACACGTACCGAGTCCTGACCGCGGTCGACGCCGCAGTGATGCTGATCGACGCGGCGAAGGGCCTCGAGCCGCAGACGTTGAAACTGTTCCAAGTGTGCCGCCACCGCGGCATCCCGGTGATCACGGTGATCAACAAGTGGGACCGTCCAGGACAGACGCCACTGGAGTTGATCGATGAGATCAGTGAGCGCATCGGGCTGATCCCGACGCCGCTCTACGTCCCCGTCGGCATCGCCGGCGACTACCGCGGCCTCCTGGACCGCCGCACCGGCGAGTACATCCACTTCGAACGCACGGCAGGCGGCGCGAAGATCGCACCCGAGATCCTGCTGAACGCCGACGAGGCGGCGCAGCGCGAAGGCGACGCCTGGACGGCCGCCCAGGAAGAGAGCGAGCTGCTCAGCGAACTCGGCCAGGATCACGACCAGGAGATGTTCCTCGCCGGCCAGACCTCCCCCATGATCTTCACGTCGGCGATGCTCAACTTCGGCGTCCGCCAACTGCTCGACGCGCTCGTGGAGTTCGCGCCACCTCCCCGCAGCCGGGAGACCGTCGACGGCACCGAACGCGAAGTGACCGACGCCTTCAGCGCCGTCGTCTTCAAGGTTCAGGCGGGAATGGACACCAGCCACCGCGACCGACTGGCCTACATGCGGATCGTGTCCGGCGAGTTCGAGCGCGGGATGGTCGTCACGCACGCCCAGACAGGGAAGCCATTCGCGACCAAATACGCGCAAGCAGTGTTCGGCCGCGACCGGTCGACCGTCGACAACGCCTTCCCCGGCGACGTCGTCGGACTGGTGAACGCAATGGCGCTGGCGCCCGGCGACACGTTGTTCATCGACCCGAAGGTGCAGTACCCGCCCATCCCGTCGTTCGCGCCCGAGCACTTCTCGGCGCTGCGGGTGACGACGGCGGACAAGTACAAGCAGTTCCGCAAGGCCGTGGACCAGATGGACGCCGAAGGCGTGGTCCAGGTGCTGCGCAACGACATCCGCGGCGACGCCTCGCCGGTCATGGCGGCGGTCGGCCCGATGCAGTTCGAGGTCGTGACCGCGCGGATGAAAGCCGAGTTCAAGGTCGACACGATCGTCGAACCGCTCGGCTACTCGATCGCCCGCCGCACCGACGAGGCGAGTGCGCCCGAACTGAACCGGCAGCGCGGCGTCGAGGTCTTCACCCGCAGCGACGGCGCCATTCTCGCCCTGTTCTCCGACAAGTGGCGACTGCAGTACATCGAGAAGGAACACCCCGATCTGCTGCTGGAACCGCTGGTCGCCGCGGCCGATTGATCCGATGACACGGACCCGCCGGGCCCTGTCCGCCGTGGCCGCCTGCGCCGTCGCCGCGCTCACCGCGTGTGGCGGCGACCCGGCGCCCGACGCCGCCGACAGCTCACCGAGCCCCACACCGGCGTCGACGAAAGTGCTCGGTGCCGCGGAGTGCACCGTGGTGCCGCCCGCAGGAAAGATCGCTCGCAGCGGCTATGCACTCCGGTACGGCACCGGCGACATGACGGTCTCGGTGACCCCCGCCGACGGCACCGCACAGTGCGTGCGCTTCGCCAAGACCGGCCGACCCGATCCCAACGTTCCCCCGGACACGCTCTTGTTCACCTTCGCGGGAGACCGCGGCGAGGGCGGCCAACTCGAGTTCCTCGCCGTCGACCTCGCAGGCGGAGTGCTCCCGTGGCCGAAGGACGCCCGCGCACGCAACCCCGACGCGCCGATCACCTCAACCGTCGGCGTCTCGATCGACGGTGTCTACTACACGTCGTCGACCTGCACGCTGAAGCTGCAGCGAGTCACCGAGTGGGAGGCGTCGGGCCGCTTCGACTGCCCGCAGGCATTCGCCCAGTCGGCCAACCCACTGGATCCGAACGACGACATCACCTACGACGAGACACCGGTTCCTGCGCAGCCGCCGAAGACGGCGAAGTTGTCGGGATTGTTCCAGGTCACGAAGTAGGTCCCGGGAACTCCGAGAGCCGTCAGACTCCCGCGATCTGCTCCGTCACCGACGGGTCGATCTCCTCGACGGTCGCGGGCGAGAACGCCGGATTGCGGTCCTTGTCGACCAGGACCGCACGGACGCCTTCCGCGAAGTCCGGGTGCGCGGTGATCCGGCCGGCGGCGGACAACTCGCGGTCCAGGCATTCGGCGAGCGACGACGTGATCCCGGCGCCGATGAGTTCCGCCGTGACGAACAAGCTCGTCGGCGACGCCGAACTGAGCAGGTCCAGCATCTCCTCGGCCCACGCGTCGCCGACCGCGCCGCGCAGTCCGCCGACGATGGCGACGACGTTGGCCTCGTCGAAGTACTCGGCGATCTTGCGGAGCGGCAGATCGGACGCAGGCTGCTCGCGGTGAGCGGCGAGCGCCTCGCGCAGCGGCACGCCGTTGCGGATGGCTTCGGCGACGTCGCCGAGCTGCTCGGACGGCACGAAGTGGGTCGCGAGGCCGACGGCGAGCGCATCGGCGCCGCGGATACGCGCACCGGTGAGACCCAACCACATGCCGACGCCTTGCGGCAGCCGCGGCAGGAAGTAGGTGGCGCCGACGTCGGGGAAGAATCCGATCGCGGTCTCCGGCATCGCGATCAGCGCGTTCTCGGTGACGATGCGGACCTCGCCGTGCACGCTGATGCCGAGTCCGCCGCCCATCGCCGCACCGTCGACCAACGCCACGTACGGCTTCGGGTATTCGGCGATCAAATGGTTGAGTCGGTACTCGGCGGCGAAGTACCGGTGGACGTCGTCCGGCTCGCCCGCCAACGCGTGGTCGCGGATCGCGCGGATGTCGCCGCCGGCACAGAACGCCCGATCGCTCGCCGAGGTGACGAGGACCAGTTCGATCGCGTCGTCGTCGCCCCATGCCTCGAGGACCGACTGCATGTCGTCGATCATCGACTGGTCGAGGGCGTTCAGGGCGCGTGGGCGGTCGAGGATGATCTCTCCGACGGTGCCGCGGATCTCCGTGCGAATGTAAGACATGCCGGTCAGATTAGCTGGCGTCGGCACACAACGCGAAGCGTGCGTGGGCGTCAGCCGACCAGGTCGGAGAGCTCCAACCACCGCTCCTCGAGGCTCTCGACCTCGGACTCCGCGGTGCGCAGCTTCTCGGTCAGTTCAGCGAGACCGCTGTAGTCGCTCTGGTCGAAACCAGCCATCGTCTCGTGGATCTTCGCGATCTGCGAGTTCAGCTTCTCCATCTTGCGTTCGACGGCGTTGAACTCTTTGCGTGCCGCCTGATGATCGGCCGCGGACAGTCCGCCGGCGTCGGCATCCGGCTTCGCGGCGGACGATTTCGCCGAAGTCTTGGCCGGTGCGGCGGCGTCGGCCGCACGGCGCTCCAGGTACTGCTCGATCCCGCGCGGCAGGTTGGTGAGCTTGCCGTCGCCGAACAGCGCCCAGGTGCTGTCGCAGACGCGCTCGATCAGATACCGGTCGTGGCTGATGACGACGAGCGTCCCGGCCCAGCCGTCGAGCAGGTCCTCCAACTGCTGGAGGGTGTCGATGTCGAGGTCGTTGGTCGGCTCGTCGAGCAGCAGCACGTTGGGTTCGGCCATCAGCACCCGAGTGAACTGCAGTCGACGGCGCTCACCGCCGGACAGGTCGCCGACCGGTGTGCGCTGCCGCGCAGGCGAGAAGCCGAGCCGCTCGGCGAGTTGGCTGGCCGAGAGCTCCTTGTCCCCGAGCAGCACGGTGCCCGCCACCTCCTCCACCGCGTCGAGCAGTCGGAGAGTGGGGTCGAGGTCGTCGAGTTCCTGACGCAGCCACCCGATCGAGACGGTCTTGCCCTCGATGCGGCGTCCGGGCGCGACGGGTGCGTCGCCTGCGAGGGCGCGCAACAGCGTCGTCTTGCCGGAACCGTTGACCCCGACGAGGCCGATGCGCTCGCCGGGGGCGAGCCGCCACGTCGTCTGCTCCAGCAGCGTCCGCGGAGCATCGCCCGGCGTGACGACGTGCGCATCCTCCAGTTCGATGGCGACGCGGCCGAGACGGCGCTTGGCGAACGCCGAGAGCTCGACGGTGTCACGGGGTGGCGGGACGTCGGCGATCAGCTTCTCCGCGGCTTCGACCCGGTACCGCGGTTTGGAGGTGCGAGCGGGCGCCCCGCGACGCAGCCACGCGAGTTCCTTGCGGGCGAGATTGCGGCGTCGCTCCTCGGCGGCGTCGGCCTGCCGAGCGCGTTCGGCTCGCGCGAACACCCAGTCGTTGTATCCCCCGTCGTACTCATCGACGCGACCGGAGTGCACCTCCCACGTGCGGGTGGCGACGGTGTCGAGGAACCAGCGGTCGTGGGTGACGACGATCAGCGCGCTGCGCCGGTTCACCAGATGATCGGCGAGCCAGTACACGCCTTCGATGTCCAGATGGTTGGTCGGCTCGTCGAGGATCAGCAGGTCGGAATCGGTCACGAGCGCGGCGGCGAGTGCGGTCCGACGACGCTGCCCGCCGGACAGTTCACCGACCTTGCGGTGCAGGATCTCGTCGACGCCGATGCCCGCGAGGACGCCACGGATCCGGGCGTCGCCCGCCCACTCGTGCTCGGGTCGGTCGATGCCGACGACGGCGTCGGCGACGGTCATCTCCGGGTCGAGGTCGCCGCGCTGAGTGACGGTCGCAACGTGAATGTCGCCGACGCGGGAGATCCGGCCGTCGTCCGGTTCGGTGATCCCCGCGAGGATCTCCAGCAGCGTGGTCTTGCCGCCGCCGTTGAGACCCACGACGCCGATCCGATCTCCTTCGTGGACGCCGACGCTCACCTCGTCCAGCAGCGGCTTGATGCCGAAGCTCTTACTGATCCGTTCCGCATTGATCAGCGACGTGTTGGTGCGCGACATCTACTTCCTTACCTTCAGTTGTTCTGGCGAACTCAGTTGATCGGGACCAGCCGGGCGCCCGGCACCGGTCCCGACGCGGTCCGCACCGCCTTCGCGACCCCCGAACCCGAGAGTTCTGCGGCGACCGACACCGCGGCATCGGCGTCGGCGCACAGGAACGCGCAGGTGGGGCCGGAGCCGGAGACGATCCCGGCGAGTGCTCCCGCTTCGCGTCCGGCGCGGAGGGTACGCCGCAGCATGGGCTGCAGCGACAGTGCGGCCGGCTGCAGATCATTGTGGAGCAAAGGCGCCACCGCGTGCACATCGCCGGACGCGAGCGCCTGCAGCAGAGGGTCCGGACGTGCGGTTCCCGCGGCCGTCGGCTGGTCTTCGTCACGGGCCCGCAGACGGTCGATCTCACGATAGACGTCGGGCGTCGACAGTCCGGTTCCCGCCACGGCGAGGACCCAGTGCAGTTCCCCCCGATGCAGTACCGGCAGCAGTCGCTCGCCGCGACCGGTGCCGAGCGCCGCGCCGCCGACGACGGAGAACGGAACGTCGGAGCCGAGATCGGCGGCGATCGCGAGGAGTTCGTCACGGGTGATGTCGAGCCGCCACAGGCGTGCGGCGGCCACCAGGGCCCCCGCGGCGTCGGCGGATCCGCCGGCCATCCCGCCCGCGACGGGGATGTTCTTGGCGATCGTGATCGCGACGCGGGGATCCGTGCCCGCGTGGGTGGCGAGCGCGACGACGGCGCGCGCAGCGAGGTTCGTGGCGTCCGCGGGGACCTGCCTGCGGCTCTCGCCGCGCACCGTGACCGACAGATCGTCGGCGGCGCGGACGGTGACCTCGTCGTACAGCGACAGCGCGCAGTACAGCGTGGAGAGTTCGTGGAACCCGTCATCGCGAAGCGGGCCGACGCCCAGGTGCAGGTTGATCTTCGCCGGCACCCGGGCGGTGGCTCCACCCATCATCGCGGCGTCCCGGCGTCGCTGCCTGCGTCCTTGCGGACGCGGGCGAGTCGGACGAAGTCGTCGACGCTGCAGCGTTCACCGCGCAGTCCGGGATCGATGTCGGCGGCTCGGAGCAACTCCTCGGCCTGCGGCGCCGACCCCGCCCACGACGACAGCGCCGACCGCAGCGTCTTGCGCCGCTGAGCGAACGCGGCGTCGATCGCGGCGAACGTGCGGACCCGGAGGTCGCGATCGGTGCCGAAGGCGTCGCGGCGGTCGATGCGGACCAGACCGGACTGGATCTTGGGTTCGGGCCAGAAGACGTGCGTGCCGATGGAGCCCGCGCGGGCGACATCGCCGAAGAAGCGTGCTTTCACGCTGGGGACGCCGTAGATCCGGCCGCCGGGCGTGGCGGCGAGGCGGTCCGCGACCTCGGCCTGCACCATCACCAGCGCGGTACGGATGGTCGGGAACTCGGACATCAGGTGGAGCAGCACCGGCACGGCGACGTTGTACGGCAGGTTCGCGACCAGCGCGGTCGGCACGTACGGAAGGTCGTCGGGGTGCACGGTCATCGCGTCGGCGGTGACGACGTCGAAGTTCGGTGCCTGCGCGGGAGCGAACTCGGCGACGGTCTGCGGCAGGCGCGCCGCGAGCTTGCGGTCGATCTCGACGGCGACGACCCGTCCCGCCTTCTCCAGGAGGGCGAGAGTCAGTGATCCGAGGCCGGGCCCCACTTCCAGGACGACGTCGTCGCTGCCGATCCCCGACGTGGTCACGATCCGTCGGACGGTGTTCGCGTCGTGGACGAAGTTCTGCCCGAGCGTCTTGGTGGGCCGCACGTCGAGTTCGGCGGCCAGTGCACGGATCTCCGCGGGGCCGAGCAGCTTGGGCGTCGTCGAGTTCACCCGTCCATTGTGACTGATGCCCGAGAGCTACCCGTCAACACCAGACGACTGTCCGCGGCGCGGGCCAGCAGCGCCTCGTCGTGCGTCACGAGGACGACGACCGCGCCACGCCGCGCGGCGTCACGGATCACGGCGACCAGCGCATCGAGATTCCGTCGATCCACGCCGGAACTCGGTTCGTCGAAGAGAAGCACATCGCGGCTGCTCAGCCCGGCCGTCGCCATCGCCAGCCGTTGCTGCTGTCCACCGGACAGCGCCAGCGGATGCCGGTCGGCCACCGTCGCGAGACCGAAGCGGTGCAGGACCCGCGACGCCGCTGCCGACGAGACGTCCGGCGCGGCCTCGGCCACCTCATCGCGGACCGAAGCGAAGAAGAGTTGGCGGCCGACGTCCTGATGAACCATCGCGGTCCGACCGCGTCTGCGGCGACGCGGCAGGTCCACGCCGTCGAGCGCAATCGCACCGCGATGCCGTTGCAGCCCTGCAAGGACCCGGAGCAGCGTGGACTTGCCCGCCCCGTTCTCACCGACCACCGCGGTCACCGCACCGCGCGGAAACTCCGCGTAGGGCACGTCGAGGATCGATTGCCCCGCTGCCGTGCATGTCAGGTCGCGAACGGTGAGTCCGGGCCGAGGCACCGACCCGCCTGACGCTCTGGCGCCGCCGGTCTCGGCGAGCGGGAGGGCGGCGGTCGGCGCGGACAGCGATCGCAGGCCGAGCGCGGCCGCCTCCTCGTCGGTGAAGGTGGCGGGCGAGAACGGGTCCCAGTCCTGTTCCACGCGCCCGTCGGCCATCATCACCAGTCGGTCCGCGATCGGTGCGACGGCGTGCAGTCGATGTTCGGCGATGACGATGGTGGTGCCCGTCGCCTTCACTGCGGCGAGTGCGCTCACCACCTCGTCGATCGCGGACGCCGAGAGATTCGACGTCGGCTCATCGAGGAGAAGCAGGTCGGGACGGTGGACCAGCGCCGATGCGATCGCGACCCGTTGCTGTTGACCGCCCGACAGCGTCGACAGGCGCCGCGTCAGGAGCGGAGCCAACGACAATTGCTCCACCGTGGCCTCGAGGTTCGCACCGATGCGGTCGGGATCGACACCGAAGTTCTCGGAGGCGAAGACGAGTTCGTCGATCACCCGGTCGGCGAAGAACTGCCTGCGGGGATGCTGCGACACCAGGCCGATCCGACGACCGAGCCGATCGAATCCGGCGCTCGCCACATCGAGGCCTGCGGTCCGGACGCTGCCGTCCAACTGGCCGTCGTACAGGTGTGGGACCAGTCCGCTGCACGCGCGGAGCAGTGTGCTCTTGCCACTGCCGCTGGCCCCGCAGAGGACGAGGGTCTGTCCCTGCGGGACGGTCAGCTCCACCGCGCGCAGACTCTCGCGATCCGCGGCGCGGAACCGCCACCGCAGGCCACGGACGTCGATCATCGTCGGAGGGTTCATCACACCGCTTTCAGCGTGGCGTAGGTACACCCGAACAGCACTGCCGCGCCGAGCAGAGCACCGGCGTCGACGGCGGTCAGCCGCGGACGGTGGAACGTGGTGGTGGGTCCGGGGTCCGTCACGCCGCGCACCAGCCCGGACGCCGTCAGATCGTCGGCGATCCGCAGGCTCGACGCGATGGTGGGAACCACCAGCTGCTCGACGACGAGCATCGGGTGGCGGAGCAGGGCGCCGACACCGGTCAACTGTCGCAGCCGCATCGCGGCCCACACCGCGCGCGTCTCGTCGGCGACGATCGGAAAGAACCGCAGCATCACGGTGGCGGGCACGAGAATGACCTGCGGTGTCCGCGCCGCCCGCAGTGCACCCGTGAAGTCGCCGATGTCGGTGGTGGACAGCAGATGGGCGACGACGCCGCCGAGGACCGCGAACCGCAGGGCGAATGCTGCGACGACCGCCAGCGCCGCGGTGGCCGGCGAGTCGGCCACCGCGGGCAGGCCGTACGCCAGCGCGCCCAGCGATGCTGCGGTGACGCTGACGAGCAGCAGGCGTCGCCACGCCCGGACCGACGCGGACAACACGCAACCGAGGATCAACACCGCAGGCGTCCACGCGGCGCCGCCGGGTGCGAACAGCAGCAGGCTCGATCCGACGACGAAGATCAGCTTGGTCCGTGGGTCGAGTCTCACGAGAGGCCTGCTCTGCGGAAGTGCTTGTCGAGCAGTCGCAGGCCCAGAAGCGCTCCCGCAAGACCGAACACGACGGTCGCGAGGTCGACTCCGATCAGCACCGGCACCGACAGCAGGCGATCGAGAGAATCGACGTACTCGGCGCTCATCTCCTGCATGCCCGCACCGTCCAGGTAACCGGACCGGTCGTAGAACAGCGGCAACAGCTGGCCGGCCGCCCACAGTGAGAACACGGTGTACGCGGCGACTGCCGCGGATCGCGACCGATAGCGGCCGAGATACATGATCGCCTCGGCAACGACGGCCAGGACCAGGAGCAGGCCGATCGCGACCACCGGGTGTCCGGTGATGAGCAGGACGGCGCCGAACAAGACGGCGAACAGCACGATCATCCCCGGCCGGTGAACTCTCGTGAGGAAGAGCATGAACGGCACCCCGCCCGCCACCAGTCCGACCAGCAGGCCGACCACCATCGCGACCGGGTTCAAGAAGCCCAGGAAATTGAACGCGAAGACGATCACCGCGTACAGGGCTGCGAACACGCCGACGGAGATCAGGTCACGAGCGGTGCTGGTCGACCTGCTCTGGGTGGTTTCGATAGTCATGAGTCGGGGTCCTCTCGATTGCTTGCAGACGTCATTGAGGCCGGGCGCCAGCGCTCCGCGGCCGCACGCTGAGCGAACAGCCTGCGGTACACGCCCTCGGTCGCGATCAGCGTGTCGTGATCGCCCGACTGCGCCACGACGCCGTCCTCGATCACCAGCACGTGGTCGGCATTGCGGATCGTCTCCAGCTGGTGCGCGACGATCACGACGGTGGCCGACTCGGCGAGCGCCATCAGCCCTTCGGTGATCGCGCGGTTGGTCGGCAGGTCGACGGCGCTGGTCGGCTCGTCGCACAGCACCAGCGGCGCCCGCCGCAGCAGCGCTCGCGCGATCGCGACCCGCTGCCGCTCGCCGCCCGACAGTCGTGCACCGTTCTCGCCGAGGGGCGTCGACCAGCCCTGCGGCAGCCGTTCGACGACCTCCGTCAGCCGCGCCAACGTCGCCGCCCGCTCGATGCGATCGTGGTCGGCGTCGGGATCGCCGAGAGACACATTGGCGAGCAGCGTGTCGTCGAACAGGTAGACGTCCTGGAAGATCAGCGACATCGACCCGTACAGGTCGTGAGTCTCCAGGTCGCGCACATCGACGCCGCCGATGCGCACCGATCCCGCGTCGACGTCCCACAGTCGGGCGATGAGGCGGACGAGCGTGGTCTTGCCCGATCCGGACGGTCCGACGACGGCCGTCACCCGCCGATCCGGGAGCGTGGCCGACAGTCCCCTCACGACCGGTCGATCGTCGTAACCGAACCGCACACCGTCGAAGACCACGTCGGTGGAGTCCGGCGGTGCGGTCGGGGGTTCCGGCTCCGGCAGCGACGGCGTCTCGAGGAGATCGGAGATCCGCGCGATCTCCTCGGTCGACGCCCGCAGTGCCGTGTTCATGGACGCGATGACGCGCAAGGGACCGACCACCTGCGTGATGGCGGCCACCAACGCGACAGCGGTCACGGGGTCCCCGCCGTCGGCACCGGTCAGGCGCCACATCGACAGCGCGACCACGGTGCCGAACACCACCTGTACCGCCGTGCTCTGGGCGACCATCCCGAGCACCGAGTCCCATTGCGCGGCGTGCGCGCGGCGTCGGCGTTCCTCGATCGCGTTGCGCAACGGCGCGTACTCGCGATCGGCCACACCCGCAGCGCGCAGTTCGGCCTGGTGGCTCGCGAACTCCAGCACTCGCGCATCGCTCTCGGCGGCGGCCGCCGCCAAGGCGCGCTCGCTTCGGGCGTCGCGCGACGACGCCCACCGCGCCACCGCGGCGATCACCGCGCCGCCGAGCGCCAGCGCGAGTCCCGTCCGCCAGTCGATCGCCGACACGACCACCACCAGCATGATCGGCGAGGTCAGGTTCACGACCACCGGCACCACGACGTCCATCGACGTCTGCGCCACGAACAGCGTGCCGCGCACAGCGAGGTCGGACGCCCGCCCGGCGCTGGTCGCGGAGAACCAGCCGACCGGCAACGAGATCAACCGGCGGCCCAGCCGGGTGTGCATCGACTCGATCACCTGCAGCGACGACCCGAAGGCATCGACCGTCGCGGCGGCGAGGGTGACAGCGTGCAGCAGGCAGGCGGCGATCATCGCGCCGAACCAGAGGCCGAGATGCTCCCCCGAACCCAGCAGGGACTGCAGAACCGGCACCATCAGCGCGACCGCGAACCCGTGCGAGGTCCCGGCGACGATCGCGAGCAGCACCGTCCGTCGAATCCGATCACGTCCCCGCGGATCGGCGAGGCGGAGCAACGCCCGAATCATCGCTGAGCCCCCTCGATCGAGGACGACCACATGCGGCGATAGAGTCCGTCGGCGGCGAGGAGGTCCTCGTGGCGGCCGGTCTCCACGACCCGACCGCGGTCCAGGACGACGATCAGGTCGGCCTCGGTCGCCGTCGGCAGTCGGTGCGTCACCATGACGAGGGTCTGGTCGGCGACCGCGCGGTCGATGGCCAGTTGAACACGGTGCTCTGCCTCGGGATCGGCCGCCGACGTGGCCTCGTCGAGGACCAGAATCGCGCTGCCCGCGAGGATCGATCGCGCCGCGACCACGCGCTGCGCCTCCCCGCCGGACAAGTGGGCGTCCACACCCGCGATCGAGTCGAATCCACTGGGTGTCGCAGCGATGCGGTCGAACACGCCGACCTCGCGCGCGACGCCTTCGACCTCGGCGCGGGCGGCACCGGGTGCGGCGAGTGCGATGTTGTCGTGAAACGACGATCGGAGCAGCGTCGAGTTCTGCACCATCGCCGTGAGGTGTCGACGCAACCGCGTCTCCGGGATGCTCCGTCGATCCACCCCGCCGATCGTCACCCGTCCCGCGGTGGGCTCGCGGAGTCCAGCCAGCACGGCGGCGAGCGTCGATTTTCCCGATCCGCTCGGTCCGACCAGCGCCACGGTCGCGCCGTGGGCGATCGACAAGCTCACGTCGTGCAAGACCTCCGGTCCGCCGGGGTAGCGGTACCCGACGCCGTCCACCTGCAGCGAACCGTCGACGGGTTCGGCGGCCGGTTCGACGAGCACCCGAACCGGCGCCCGCAGCACCTCATGGATCCGCACCGCAGCCGCTTCGGACGTCCGGCGTGCCTGGTTGCTCAGCGCGACCGTCGAGACGCCGGCGGGAACCAGCATGGCGACGGTCGCCACGACCACCAGCTCGCCCGGCGACGACCACCCGTGCTGGTGCGACCAGATTCCGGCGGCCAGGACCGACGCGGCGACGACCGGAGCGGACAGCGCGCTGACTGCGACGGCTTGGGCACGGATCTGCGGACCGGCGACAGCGCGGAACGTGCGGCGGAACTCCTCGGAAGCACCCGCGAAGCGCCCGAATCCTTGAGCATCGCGGGTGAAGACCTTGAGGACAGCGATGCCGTCGACGTATTCGACGATGGCGGTCGAGACGGCGGCGAGCGCGTTGTTGATCGCGCCCATGCCGGTCTTCGCCGACTCCCCGGCCAGTGCCGCGAAGAGCATCGCGTAGACGACCATCGGCGCAGTGGCGGCGAGCCCGAGCCGCCAGTCCACGACGTAGCAGAAGAGCAGGCCGGTCACCGGAGTGAGCACGCCCGCGACGATCTCCACCAGCGTGTGCGCCACCAGCTGATGCAGAGCGTTCACGTCGTCGTTCAGCAACTGTCGGATGCTTCCGCTGGACCGGTCCGCCGACCATTCGAGCGGCAGGCGCCCGATCCGATCGGCCAGCGCCAGCCGCAGCTCGGCCTGGAGTTCCACGTCGGCCAGATGGGAGAGGAACAGGGCCGAGGCGCCGAGCCCCGCCGACGCCCCCAGACCGGCGACGAAGACGATGAGCGGAGTGGTCAGCGCGTCGGCGCCGTCGGACAGCGCGCGGTCGATCAGGACCATGAGCGCCCAGTACGGCACCACCGACGTCACCGAGGACACCACTTGGACCGCAACGGCGGCGACCATCCTCCCGCGCACCGGCGTCAGCAGGGTCCAGATCACCCGTGCGGTCATCGTTCGAGCCCGATCAACTCCGGCTGCGGCGCTCGGGCACACAGGTGCTGCCACCAGTCGACGACCGCCAGATGTCGTCCGGAGACCGGAGTCGGGGTGGCTGCGGAGTCGAGCACCGCATGCACCGACGTGCGGACAGCGCTCGCCCACAGCGCGGCGACGTCAGCGGACCGATCCGCCGAGTCCTCATCGTCGAGCAGGGTGAACGCGGCGACGTGGTCCTCGACCACGATCTCCGGGTGCGGAGTCCACCGCAGTGGGGCATGGATGTGCGGCCACGACAGCTCTCCCCCACCGGTCACGGCCGCCGCGGAGAAGATCGGATGGCTGTTCGCATCCGGGTCGTCGGGGTCGCGTCGGTTGTTGACGGCGATATCGACCGCGACACCGCCCCAATCGGCCGAGACAAGGAACGCACCGGGACGGATCGGGGTGATCCGGCCGGCTTCCAACGGAACGGCCTCGAGACCGTCGGCGACGATGAGCAGCGCGCGCTCGAGGACCTGCATGCTGGTCCGCACCGAGAGATGAGCGACGGCACCTGCACTGCGCAGGCGATGCATGGCCGCCATCCATCGACGGCTCGTCGGGAGATGCTCGTAAAAGCCCGTCGGGGCATACCGGAGCCCGTGCTCCGCGGCGATCTGCAGGTGTCGTCCCATCGCGCGGGCGTCGACCGGATGCTCCTGAAGGACGCAGACCCCGGCGCGCAACAGGTCGTCGACGAGTTCGTCGCCTGCCCCACCCACGACTTCTCCGCGCACTGCGACAACGGCGGCGTCGACACCGGAGACGGTGCCGCGCAGCGCTGGGACGTCCAGGGTGGCGGCGAGGTCGGTGGAACGGGGTCCGCCCACTCCACCTATCCCGACCAGCGCGAGTGGCCCACGGTCGGCTGCCAGCGCCTGCGCATACACCCGCCCGAAGGTGGCGCCGACGACGATGCACTCGGCGGTCGGTGTCCGGTCCACTTCGACCACGTCGGCCCAGGACGCCGCGGCCGCGCTCGCCGACGCCCAGCGCGCCCCGGCTGGTTCGGCCCGCACGGCGAGCACCGTGGCGGCGGCAACGGCGCCGGAGAGCGCGTAACTGTCGTCGACGGTGATTCGAGCGCGACGGACACCGGTCGGCCCACGGCTGGTCACCGCGATGGTGAAATACGGTGCGCGATCGGATTCTGCATCGGCGCCCTCGTGGTGACGGGCGGCGTCGAGCACGTCGTCGACCGAGATCTCGCCGGAGACCAGACGCCCGAGCGCGGCCGCGATCCGCGGAGCGTCGACCACATTGAAACAGCGCAATCGCGCCGGGCCGATCCGGGCCGCGAGGTCAGCCGACTCCGCGTCCAGATGCAGATGCACGGTGGCCGATGCGGTCGGCGGCACCGGCGGCGCCGACGTGTCCGTCTCCGGACTGCCTGCGACCCACGCGCGTCCCGGCCAGCCATCCGGGTCGGTCACGCTGCGCGCGTACTCGGCGACGGCGGCCTGAGACAGTGGCTGCGCCCCGCCGCACAGTGCCAGCACGTCCGCCCCCGGTTCGGCGACCTCCCCGATCAGCCAGGCCAGCAGCCCCGGTTGCACACCGGCGCCCAACAGGATCGGCACGGTGGGCTCGACGCGTGCCAGCGCGTCCAGGCACGGCCGGTCGCCGCCGACGTCCACGTAGGCGACGCCGCGGGCATCGCACCGTCGCGCCAACGCATCGGTGTACCGATACGACGGCCCGGCACAGGACAACAGCACGTCGGCGTCGGCGAACTCCGCGGGCCAGTCGGTCAGCGGAAGTCGCACGTCGAGCACCGTGATCGCCGGCCCGCCCTCCGGATCGGTGTCGGCGGGACCACGGCGGACGAGAACCAGTTCGTCGCTCGCCGTGAGACGAGCGCGCAGATGACGGACTGCGGAGCGGCCGACGGTGCCGCCCGCACCGACCACGATGATCTTCACCGGACCTCCTGGTCGGCCGTCGCGAGCGTCAACTCGGCGAGCAACTGCGCCGCCGACGATGCGTTGGCGCCGTTCAGACAGCTGAAGTGATCACCCGGGATGTCGACGACGTCCAGTCCGCCGACGCAGTGCGACCGCCAGAAGTCAGACATGTCCTCACCGAGGGACGGCAGGTAGCTCATCGGCTTCTCCTGGCGAAGGAACGTAGCGGGAGTCACCATCACGGGCTGTCGCCACGCGGCGACCGCCGAGACGCTGTGCACGAAGGTCTCTCGCATGCCCAGCAGCACCTCCTCGGTGATGCCGTCGCGACCCCGCGCACCCACCGCGCAGCGGACCCGATCGAGCACCGTCGGCGGGGCGGCACGCAGTGCGTCGGTCAGACTGCCCGGTCCGTGCTCGGCAACCACCTCGGCGTCGATCGTCCGATGGCCGGCGGCGCGGGCGTCGGTCAGCGTGGCACCGACGTGATCATCATCGACGTCGATGCCGAAATCGGCCGGATCCCAGCCCAGCGCCTTGGCGAAGGCATAGTCCGCGAGGACGTCGTCGGTCAGCCGGAACGGGATGCGGTAGGAGCTGATCACCGTGACGATCGGCGTGATGCCGTGCGCCTCCAGCAGTGGTGCCGTACCCGCGGCGAGGAGTCCGCCCATGCAGTAGCCGACCAGGTGAATCGACGACGCATGCAGGCGCAGGAGGGATCGGGCGCAGCGCTGCTGCAGGACGGCGAACAGGTCCTCGGCGGGGATGTCGAGATAGCCGTCGCCGGGTGAGCGCTCGATGCCGTAGACCCCGCCGTCGATGCGCGTGCCGAGCGCATCGACCAACTCGCGGTACGGACCGAGCCCACCGGAGCCGTCGTGGAAGAGCACGATCGGCGTCGCCGACACCGCCGTCGGCGCGACGAGTTGCACAAGCCGAGCCTCCGTGGGGCCGTCGAGGCCGGCCTCGACGGCGTCGCGGCGGGATGCCGTGTCGACCCAGGCGTGCGGATCGGCAGTCAGCGCTGGTTCTGGGACACGCCGATCCGTCGTCGACCGACCGGTCAGCGCGGCCACGCAGCCCGCGATCGTGGGATCGGCGACGACTCGCCGGTACACCAGGTCCCAGGCAGAGGGCTCGGCCCAGTCGAGTTCGCGTCGCAGCCGTCCGACGCATCGGGCCAGCAGGAGCGAGTCGCCGCCCGACGTCATGAAGTCGGAGTCGGCCGTCAGCCCGGCGACGGGCACGTCGAGCACTTCGGACCAGATCTGCGCGACCTGCGATTCACGCTCGTGCGGCGCCGCCTGCGACGCGGCGGCCGCGGGAGTGACCCAGAACAGATGTTGACCCGCTGTCTCCAGCACATGCCCGGACGGCGGATACACCGCCACCTGATCCTCCGCCAGGACGTCACACCACTGCGAGAGCAGCAGGAACGGCGAGCCGGTCTCGGCCCGCAGGTCCCGGCGATCGGCGAGTCCCTCCTTGAACTCCATCGTCGCCATCAGCGCCGCAGACGGTGCCGTGGAGTCGATGATTGCGAGCGCGCCGCCGGGCCGCAGCAGTCGACGGAGCCGTGCGACGGCAGCCGGAATGTCGTGGGCGTTGTGCAGCACGTTGGCGCACAGGATCACGTCGAACCCGTCGGTCGACGGAGCGCGGTCGTCATTGACGTCGAACAGGGCCGTGCTCACCTGCGGCCATCGCTGTTCGGCCGCGTCCAAGAAGAAGCGGGAGACATCGGTGAACAGATAGTCGACGCGGTGCCCGGCCAATTCGTCGAGCACCGTCCGCGTGGTTCCGCCGACGCCGCCGCCCACCTCCAGGACCCGCAGCGATGATCGGCCGGAGGCCGCCGCTCGCATCCCTGCGGCGCAGACCCCGTTCAGGTACCGGGCGAGGAGATTGTCGTCGTAGGCCGCGCGGGCGACCTCGAGTTCCCCGCCGGGAAACAGCAGTGCGAGCGGGTCGACGCTGCCGTTCAACAGCCCTTCCAGGGAATGCAGGCACTCCTCGACATAGGCGAGTTGGCGATCGCCGTAGTCGATCTCTGCGGCCCGTGCCCGAATCGATCGCCACCGTTCCAGACTGTCCGCGAGCGGGATCGCCGGCGCCGTCAGGCAGACACCGTGCGTGTACTCCTTGACCATCCCCGCTGCGATCAACTCTTCGACCCACCGCCGCACCAGTGGTGTCCGCGGTCCGGCGCCGAGGCGGCGCGCCACCTCGGCGACGGCGATCGGACGATGCATTCCGGCTCGGGCGAGGTGCCAGGCCATGACGTCGCGGACCGTCTGCTCACTGTCGGACAGCAGGTCTGCCACCGCATCATCGGACAGCGCGAGTCGCTCGTGTGCCACCGCGAGCGCGGTCTCGACGGCCGTCGTCGCTGCTCCGACACGACGCAGACGTTCGACGAAGTCAGCGAAGGCTGCGTCGAGCACCTCGGAGTCGAATCCGTCGTCACGCGCATCCCAGTCGATGGCGACGCCGCCCGGCAGGGGCGTGATCTGGACGTCGAGGAGAACCTGCGGAGTCCGGCTGCGCCCGGTGCCCTCGCGCGGGACCACCAGGCGAGGGGCCGCGGAGTCGGCCGCGTCCACGGTGTACGTGATCACCACCGGCACCACCGTCTGCGTCCTCGAGTCGCCGGCCACCAGACGCGCCACTTCCACTCCGGAGAACTCGGAGTGATCCAGGGCAGCGAAGACCTCGTCGCGGACACGGCGGACGGCCGTCGCTCGATCGAGGCCGCCCGGCACCTCGATCATCAAGGTCGAGGTGAAGTCGCCGACGATGCGGTCGATGTCGGCCACCAACGGCTGCCGGTCGACGCGCGTCAGCATCACCGTGGACGACGGCTGCGCCGCATGGGCTGCGGCCACCGCACCGAACTCACCGAGAATCAGCGCGACCGGCGTCGCCTCCAGACCGGCTGCGGTCGCACACAGCCGATCCCATTCAGCGGTGGACAGGTGCTGCGAGCGTCGCGTGTACCCCGGAGCCGACTGGCCATCGGAGGAGGCGTTCGGAGCGGAGCGGAACCGCAGCGGTGCCGACAGGTCTGGGATTCGGTGCGTCCAGTACTGTTCGGCGCGGCGACGGCGTTCCCGGTACTGCGGAGTCTGTCGTCGACGGCGGTCCGCGCGCTGGTAGTCGCCGAACGTGGCGGACGGCGGACGAACGTCGAGTCCGCGCAGCGCACGGTCGAAGTCGTCGATCACGATCCGAAGACCGACGTAATCGGTCACCAGCAGGTCCACCGACACATGGAGCACAGCCGAGTCGGGGCCGAGGACCACGACGACGTCGAGCAGCGGACGGGGCTCGGACGGATCGTAGACGTGCCGCACCAATCGGTCCGCCAGCCGGGCGCTCTCCTCATCGGCATCGGCTCGGTCTGCGCACTCGATCACCTGCAGTGGGACGTCCAGGTTCGGATCCACTCGCTGTTCGAAGCGATCGGGATCGACCCGCATTCGCAGCATCGGGTGAGCGTCGACGACGCGCGCCCAGGCAGCGCGGAGCCGTGGAGCACGCTCCACTGTGGGGGCGCCACCCGCCGATGCGTCGGGATGGGACAGGACGAGGTCGAACTGGTGATATCCCTGGCAGCCGGTGCCGCCGTCGGCGTACGCGGCGGTTCGACCGACCAGATAGCCCGCCTGGATCTCGGTGAGTGAGAAACCGTCTCCGGCCTCATCGTCGTCGAGCATCGCGGGCTGCGTAGGAGTGACGGCCGGAGTCGCCGTCGCTGCGACGAGGAAGTCGTCGAATCGGGGGTTCTCGAGCAGCGTGCGCAAGGAGAGTCCGCCGAGGCCGTCTTCGATGAGTCGGCGCATCAGTGCGGTGGCTTTGAGGGAGTCGCCACCGGAGGTGAAGAAGTTCGTGTCCGCGCCGATCTCCGACACCCCGAGTGTCGTCGACCAGGCGCGCGTCACCTGCTCGACGATTCCGTGCCGGTCGTGGAGTCCGTCATCGTGAGTGCTCGCCTGTTCGGGATCGAGCAGGCAACGGCGCAGGGCCGCTGTCAGTTCGTCGAGATGATCGCGAACGGCATCGGGACCGAGCAACTCCGTGATGAAGTCAGCGGTCAGCCGCAGCCCTGCGCTGCCCTCCGTGACCTGCAGGTCCAAGACCACCTGCGGAGTCTGCGAACGGACCCGCTCGAGGCGTCCGAAGAGTCGGTCCTCGTCATCGTGTCGGCCCGTCGGCGACAACCCGAGTCCCGAGGTGAAGACCACGGGGAACATCGCATCGACGGGAGTCCCTCGCGATGACAGCAGTTCCCGGCAGATCTCGGTGGTCGCGTACTCGGGTTCGCTCATCCCCCGGACCACCGCCTGCTGCACGCGCTGCACCAACGCTGCGAAGTCGTTGTCGACGTCGGTGGCTCCGACCAGGAACAGTCGCGTGAAGTCGCCGACGAGCGCAGCCGCCTCGGGCACCGTCGGATCGCGATCGAACGCTGTCACGTTCACCGTCAGCGCGTCGGTCGACGCCCACCGGCCGAGCACGCGCACGTAGGCGGCCAGCAGCAGCGCGTTCGGCGAGACACGTCGGCCGGCCGACCAGCGGCGAATCTGCGTCCACTCCGCGGTCGGGATGAGCGTCTCGACACGGTCGAAGCGAGGCGTTTCGACACCGGCCAACGACCGGCTCCAGATCCGTGGCGCCGGCGGCAACGCGCGCGCCACCGCGGCAACGCGGTCTTCGGGAGCAGCCGACACCACCAGTTCCGGATGTCCGGCGAGGTAGTCGGCCGGCGTGAGGTTCACCGGCGACGGCAGCACCTCGCCGCGATAAGCGCGGCTGAGTTCGTCGAGCACCAGGAACATCGACTGGCCGTCGAGCCAGAGGTTGTCCATGCCGATGCCGACGACCGAGGAACCGCCCACGTCAGATCCGACCCGGACACGGAGCGCGCCGGGCAGTGTCGGGTCGATCGATTCGGCCTCGGTGGCTGCGCGCGGGTCCGCGCACGCCAGCGGCGCCGAGTTCGTATGGGCGACCACGACCTCGCCGGTCCACGCGTCGACCGTCCGCGACCGCAACGACGGATGGCGCGCCACGACGACGTCGACCGCTCGTGCCAGCGCTGCGATGTCGAGGGTGTCGACGCTGAGCTCGAAATAGCAGTGGGCGTTGTTGCCGCCGAGAATCTGTTCGGAATCGCGTCCCGCCAGGTAGGCGCGCTGCACCGCCGTCAGCGGAAACGCGCCGTCGTCGCCGACCGCGACATGCGGGTCACGGCTCGTCGAGGGTACGCGCGGATGCTCGACTCCAGTGCGGCGCACGGTGGCGGCGAAGGCACCGAACTCCGGTTGGTTGAACAGATCGACCAAGCGGGCCTCGGTGAAGCCGTCGGCCGCCAGCCGAGAGATCACTCGAGTCCCGCTCAACGAGTCCCCGCCCACGTCGAAGAAGTCGGTATGCGGTTCGGGATCGGCGGTCAGCCCGAGAACTTCCCGCCACGCGGTGGCGATGGTCGCGACGTCGTCGGAGGCCGTGTCGGTCGGTGCCGGTACCGATGCCGGTGCCGGTGTCGGCTGCGTGCGTGTCGACGCCGATGCCACCGGGGATTCCGCTGCAGCTGAGAGCCGATGGTCGGGAGGTGTGATGCTGAGTTTTGCCCGGATGGACACGAGCGAGTCGTGCTCCACGGCGCGGACCGGAGTGAAGCCGCGGTCGCGAAGCACGGAACACCAGTGCCAGAGCGGGGCGTCGACCCGCTGCGTCAGCACTGCAGGATTCAGGATCGCGGCCGACAGCAGGATCTCTCGCCTGTCGAGCGATGGCTCGCACAGCCAGAGCACGGCGTCGTCTCGGCGCGGCAGCCGGTGCAGAATTCGCAGGATCCGCGGGTCGCGGTGTGCGGCGCCACCGATCACGATGACGTCCGCCACCGTTGCCGATGCCTCGGCGCGCACGGGCAGCCCACGCCGATGGGCGATGTGCGCGAGCAGTCGATCCGGCTCCACACACTCCCAGTGATGGTCGGCGCCGAGGTCGCCGAGTCGGCGGATCACCCGCTCACCGACCGAGGCACCCAGTTCGACGACCTGAATCGCCCGCCCCAGCGCTGCTGCCTTGGCGACGATCTCTCCGGCTACATCATCGAGGAAAGCGCCGAACTGGTCGGTCGCGGCGAGCATCGCGTCCGGAGCCAGACGCGGGTGCTCCAGCAGCGCTGTCTGCGGAACCGAGCCGTCGAGGACCGCTGTCAGGTGGTCGACGTCGTCGGCCGTCCAGTGCGCGGTGCCGTCGTCGGGCCGAAGTCCCGAGCGATGACGGTCGGCGATCCCACGCAGCAGTGCCGCGGACGGGGCATCGTCGACGACGTCCGGCCGCAACCGCTGTTCGAGCGCGTCGAGGACCTGTTCGGTGGTGAGGAGGCTCGCGGCGGACGACGCTCGGATCGATGCCCGCTCATCGGTCAGTCCGAGTCGCTCGACGAACAGGTGCTGGGCGCGGTCGAGGAACGTCGGATCGAGCACCGTGTGCGGATGGTCCCACCGGATTTCGATGCCGTCGGGATGATCGAGGACTTGACAGTCGAGCAGTACTCCCGGCGTCGCGGTCAGCGACCAGACGGGAGTGAGCGCTGCATCGGCGGTCGAATAGTCGAGGCCGAGGGTCGAGGTGAAGACGATGCGGTTCTCCGGGCCACCCGCCCCCGGTGCGGCGGGGTCTTCGCTGCCGATCCGGCCCCACAGCTGCGCTCCGACGGCCTCGGGGCCCGCGGCAGGATCCACGATCACCGTCTCCAGTCGGGTGAAGTTTCCGAGGACCTCGACCGACTCCGCGCCTGCGGTCTCCACGGGGCGATGCGAGATCGGCACGGTGATCGGTATGCGTGGGGCCGTCAGCGCCTCGCTGAGTGTCGCGCCGAAGGCGTGCAACAGCAGCACGCTCGGCGTGACGCCCGCGTCGTCCGCGGCGCGGTTCAGCCCGTCGACGTCGGTCAGCACCATGCGCCGGGACGCGAACGGCGTGAGCTCCGTCGGAACCGCGCGCATCGGCACCCGGAGGTCGACATCGTCGGGTACCGGACGCCTGCCTCCGATCGTCGTACTGCTGGGCGAGGGTGTGCGAGCGTGGACGGCGAAGCCCGCGAGGTCCCCGAGCACACGGGACGGGATCTCGCCGCCGTCGGCCACCGCGATGATCGCGGAGACCACGGTCACCAGGCTGCGGGCGTCCAGTCCCAGATAGTCGATGGCCAGGCCCACCTCACCGGGATCCTGCTCGGAGACCACGACGGCGCAGACGGTACGGCATCGGTGGTGTGGCAGGTAGTCGCGCAGCGGCCCGGATACCCGAACAAGCGGGACGTCGACGGCGTCAGCGACGCCCTGCTCACCGTCACCGACTCGCGCACAGCGAAGACCTTCCCAGCTGTCGGTGAGTCGTCGGACGGCGCGGTGCACATCGTCCGCACCCACGTGGTCCGGCAGCGAGAGGACGAGGGTGAAGAGCGTGTCCGAGCGGACCTGGTCACGGAGGCCGTCACGACCGAGCGTGTAGGCGCGCTGCAGGGGCGTGAGCGGAAAGCGGTCGACCGACGTGTCGACAGCGACCTCACGCGCATTGTCGCACGGGGTCGAGGGGACGTCGGAGAGCAGATCGGCCAGTGCGCTTGCGCTGGGGGCCGCGAGCACATCCGCCACCGTGATCACGTGACCGGCGTCGGCCAGCAGGCGACACAGTCGGGCGGCCGCCAAACTCTCGCCGCCCGCTGCGAAGAAGTTCGTGTGCTCGTCCACCGGCCCCGGCAGCAGTTCGGCGTAGGCCGCGACGACCAACGCCGTCCGTGCGTCGACCGTCTCGTCGATGGTGACGGATGTCGGCCGCGTGTCGCCTGCGTGCGTCGCCACCGCCGCCCGATCCACCTTGCCGTTCCCGGTCACCGGGAGGGCGTCCCAGACGTCGATCCGGCGCGGCACCATGTGCGCGGGCAGCACTCTGCCCGCGTCGCCGACGATATCGTCGCCGGTCGCGCCCTCGGCGGGTGCGGACAGGACGACGGCTGCACCGAGCGCGGTGTTGCCGGGGAACGCGAAGGCGACGGCGTCAGTGACGGCCGGTAAGCGACGCAGGTGCGCCTCGACGTCGCCGAGTTCGATGCGATGGCCGCGGATCTTGACCTGCCCGTCGGTGCGGCCGTGAATGACCAGCACATCGTCGGCCTCCCAGTGGCCGAGGTCGCCGGTTCGGTACCAGCGGTCACCGGCGTCGTCGACGAAGCGATCCGCAGTGAGCTCCGGATCGCCCAGATAACCGCTGGCGAGACTCTCGCCGCCGATCCACAATTCACCGACGACATGCGCGCCGCAGTCACGACCGTCCGCGTCGGCGACCCGGTAACGCTGTCCGGTCAGCGGCCCGCCATACGGCACCGACGCCCACTCCGGACGCAGTGCGGTGTCGGCGCCGACGAGGAACTCGTTGGACCAGATACCGCCCTCCGTTGCGCCGCCCATCGCCACCACCGTGACCTCGGGCGCGATCGCGGCGAGTCTGTCGTACAGCCCCCGGTCGATGCGGTCGCCGGAGCACAGGACACGACGTAAGGGCAGTGGCGGGGTCCGACGATCCGCGGCGGCGGCCAGCATCTCGGCGAGCATCGGGGCACTGTTCCAGATGGTCACCCGATGCTCGTCGATCAGGCGGAGCCAGACGAACGGGTCGCGGGCCTGGGCATCCCCCACACAGATCAGTCGACCGCCGGACCCGAGGACGCCGAAGACGTCGAAAACGCTGAGGTCGAAGGACATCGCGGCGACCGGGATCAGCGCGTCGTCCGCGTCGATTCGGTTGCGATCGCGAACATCGCGCACGGTGTTGACCGCCGCGGCGTGCGACATGACCACCCCCTTCGGCGTCCCGGTGGATCCCGACGTGAAGATCACATATGCCGGAGCGGCCGGAGCGGCGTCGCGCCTGCCCTCAGCACCCGGTGCGGGCGCTACCGTGCTGGGAAGGTCGTCGGGCCCCAGGATCACTGTCGGTCGCGCGGCGTCGAGTATCGCGCCGCGTCGCGATTCCGGGAGTCCCTGTGGCATGGGGAGATACGTGCAACCGGCATAGAGAACCGCCAGCGCCGCGACGATCTGTGCCGGTCCCTTCGGGAGGTCGAGCGCGACGATGTCGTCAGGATCGGTTCGGTCGATCAGGTCGATGGCCAGAGCGCGCGCCAACGCGTCGACGTCGCCGTACGTCAACGCCTCATGTTCGACCGCGATCCGGTCGCACTGCCGATCGGCACAGACGAGCGCCACCCGCTCGGGATGTCGAGCGACGGCGTCACGGAAATCGTCGTGCAACAGTCCGGGCGGTGCGGCCCGCTCACCGCTGAGCAGTTCGCGGTGGCGGCGAACCTGCTCGGGCAGGGCCACCACATCGGCGATGCGGGTGGAGCGAACCTGTTCCGGACTCCAGTCGGCGAGTGCGGTCACTGCCTCGACGGTCGTGGCGAAGAGCTGTTCGGCGACGCCGTCGGCCAGCACACCGTCGCGGACGTCGAACGACAGGCTCACTTCGTCGGCGACGAAGCGATAGACCTGGAAATCGATGATCACCTGGGGTGTCGACGATCGGATCATCGTGGGATGACCGAGGAGTTCGGTGGCCGCGGCAGGTAGGACGGGTCGGTCGGCGCTGTAGGTGAGGACGTAGGGTGCGAGCCCACGGTGACCGGCCCCGGTGGCGACGGCCCGCCTGAGCTCGTCGACCGCGTCCACTCCGCGCGCGATCCGATAGCGGAGTTCGGCAGCGGATTCTCCGAATGCGTCAGCAGCGCTGAGGTCGGGACGATCGATGCAGCGAGTGGCGTAGATTCGCGTGCGATCGAGAATGTGCGCCTCGGTACCGGCGACCGACAGGCCCGGCACGGTGATGATGAAGTCGCGCCGCTCGTCGTCGGTCCATCGGCGCAAGGCCTCTGCGTAGACCGCCAGCAGAATCGCCGCGCGGGTCACTCCGATGTCACCGGCGAGCTCGCCGAGTCGCGTCCAGGTCTCATCGTCGAGCGTCGCCGCGAGCCGGGTGACCCGGGGTGCGACGTCGGGCCCGCCCGGATCGACCATCGGAAGCACCGGCGCCTCGAGCAGTTCGTCGACGCGCGTCGCGAGAATGTCACCGGGCACGCTCGGACGTCTCGGAGTGCTGTCGGCGAGAGCCGCGCGGACGTCCGCGTAGTCGATGCGAGGCGCGGGGTCGGGCTCGGCTCCGGTCTCGCGGAGTACGGCGATATGCGCGGCGATCTCGGCGCACAGCACGGTGATCCCGATCAGATCGGCGACCGTGAGCGCCACCGCGAGGTGGATCACCGACCGCCCGGAGCCCAGGAGCGAGAGTTCGACGTCCCAGGCGTGGCCCTCGTCGAGGCGGAAGTAGGTGCCCGCCATCCGTTCACGGACGGCAGCCAGTGCGGACTCGCCGCCGTCTTCGTCGGCGCTGAGGTCGTGAACTCGGACCGTCGGAGCCGGTCGATCGATGTCGATCAGCGCATCGGGGGTCGCGATCGCCGAACGCAGCGCCGGATGCCGGGACGCCGCATTCACTGCCGACTGCAACTGCTCAGGGGTCACCCCGCTCTCCGAGAACTCGACATACCCCAGACAGTCGACGCCGCCGAGCGGTTGCGCTGCATCACGTCCGACGAGGTAGGCCCGCTGAGTCGAGGTCGTCGGGAGGGTGCACCCCGGCATGATGGTTTCGGCAGGTACGGGATTGGCCGTTGTGCTGATGGTTGATCGCCCTTTCGTGCGGGTCCGCGCGGTGACCGCCGGACCGCTGATCGGGTCACGGCCGCGTCGACGCGGATGTTTCCTTCGTCTGGTGAAGATGGACCGGTCAGGCCCGGAAGTCGTTCGTGCGCACGCTGGTGAGCGCGACCACCGCGGCGACGGCAGCGACTGCCGCCGCAACGATGAACATGGTGGTCAGTCCACTCCCATAGGCCGAGCGCGCGGCGTCGACCGCGGACTCGCCGAGTGGTGCGAGGCGATCGAACTCGGCCACATACGCCAGGGGGCGGGCCGGCTCGGGCAGCGCGGACGCGGCGTCGACCCGGCCGTGGATGAGTGCACCGAAGACGGCGATGCCTGCGGCGGTGCCGAGCGGGAAAGCGGTGTTCGCGACGCCGGTCGCCGTGCCTGCCAATCGGGCGGGCGCGACGGCCATCGCGATGTCCATGATGTGCGGCATCGAGAGTCCGGACCCGATTCCGATGAGTACCAGCGGTCCGATCAACGCGGTCCACGACGCGTCGGGGCCGGCCACGACGGCGGCCCAGATCAGACCTGCGGCGACCGTCGACATCGACAGGGCCAGGACCCTGGCGAGCGAGACGACGCGGGCCAGGGCGACCGACGGTCCAGCAGCGATGATCATCGGAATCGCGAGGAAGAGGAGCACCGCACCGGTCTGCACCGGACTGAGGCCGTTGGCGCCGGAGAACCAGAAGATGAGGAACGGGAAGACGCCGAAGCTGAACACCCGAATGGCGAAGCTGATGAAGATCACCGCGGAGAAGGTCGGGATCCGGAACAACGACAGGTCGACCATGGCATCGTCGCCCAGAGCTCGTTGCCGCCAGAACGCTGCCACTCCCACGATGACGGTCACCACAGCACAGAGCAGCACCCGCGGCGACGTCCAACCGTGGTCGGGACCCGACAGAAGTGCGAAGTTGGCGGCGAAGAAGAGCGTGGTGATCAGCACCGTCGACACCGGGTCCACACGGCTGCTGCCGACGGTCTTGTCGGCCAGATTCATCGTCGCCAGCGTCGCAATGATGACGCCGACGCCGATCGGCAGGTTGATCGCGAAGATCCAGCGCCACCCGCCCAGTTCCACGAGCAGTCCGCCCACCAACGGGCCGAGCGCTACGGCACCGGCGCCGCACGCCATGAAGACGCCGACCGCGCGGACGCGTCCGGCGGAGTCGTCGCCGTAGGCGTCCGACAGCAGCGCGAGGCAGGTGCCGAAAACGAGAGCGGCGCCGATCCCCTGCACTCCTCGCCCTCCGATCAGGATCGCGTCCGTCGGGGCGAGCGCGCACAGCAGGGAGCCGACCGCGAAGATCACGTGACCGACGAGGAAGATCCGACGCCTGCCCAGTCGATCGGAGGCCGCGCCGACGGTGAGCAGCAGCGCGGCGAAAGCGAGTACGTAGGCATTGATGATCCACTGCGCCGCTTCGAGTCCGGAACCGAAGTCGGCGGCGATGTCGGGGAGAGCGACATTCACAATGCTGATGTCGAGGGTCATCACGACCGCAGACAACCCGACCAGCGCAGTGACCCAACGTCTTTCACCCGACCGCGGATCTGCGCTGTGCGCGGCCTCCCCGGACTGCGACTGTGCCGTGGTGCGGCCTGAGTCCTCGAAAGTCATCACACCCCCTAATGCAAACGATTATCGTTATCAATTGGGTGTGACGATACACGGCGCCAGACATCTGGTCGACATGGCCCAGATCACGTGATCGATCACCGCGGGCGCGGCGGCAACTGCCACCACGCGCACAAAGCAGCTCGCGCGGGTTCGCGCGGATCATGATCCGTGCGAACCCGCGCGAGCAGGCGAGCGTAGTGAGGTTGACGAAGACTTACCGAAGCCCCAGCTTGGACGAGCAGGAAGGCCATGCGCCCCATCCCTGCGCCGCCTGGGTCTTCTTGGCGATGGCGATCTGCTCCTCGCGGGTAGCGAGGTCGGCACGCGGCGCGTATTCCTGGCCTCCCCAGCGGTCCCAGGTGTTCTGGTCGAACTGGACGCCGCCGTAGAAGCCGTTGCCACTGTTGATCGCCCAGTTTCCGGTGGCCTCACACTGAGCGAGCTGATCCCAGACACTGCCGAGGGCGACGAAGGGGGCGCCGGGCTTGGTGCCGACGCGGACGGTGGCCTCCGTGGGCTCGACGAGGACCTTCTCGCTGACCTTCTCCTTCTTGGTCACCTTGCCGTTGACGGTGGTGACGGAGTAGGTGACTTCAGCCTTGCCGGGGGTGCCCTTCTCTTCGACGACCTTGCGTCCCTTGGTCAGCGTGTCGTCGTCGACCGTCTTCTCAGGCGGCTTGACCGCCTCGGTGACGGTCTTGTCTTCGGTCACGATGCGGGTGACCTTGATCTTCATGTCCTTGGTGACCGGCGTGTCGGCGGCGGGGGTCACCTTGTCGGTGGCCGTCAGCGGCTTGCCGGTGCGCTCGAGGAGGTCACGAACAGTCTTGGCTGCGACCGTGGGCGTGGACTTGGTGCCGCCGTCGTCGAGCTTGACCCGCTTGGGCGAGGTGACGTCGACGTCGGAGCCGTCCACGGGAAGCGTGCGACTCAGCGGCTGCGTGACGGCGCTGGACTCCATGCCGCGCTCCGCGAGCACCTGTTCGACGGTGGAGGCATTGGTGGTGATGTTGATCGGCTTGCCGTCGACGACGAGCTGCACCTTCTTGAGCCGGTCGACGGTGATGACCTGATTGTCCTTGGGAGCGCTGGACAGGTCCACGCTGATCTTGTCGCCGGCTTCCGGGGTGATGCCGTTGTCGCGGAGCACGCTCTCGACCGAGAAGGCCATGGTGCTGACCGTCTGCGTCTGGCCGTCGACCGCGAGCGTCACTTCCTTGTGCATGACCGCGCCGGTGGTCGCTCCTGCGGCGACGGTGGCGAGGACGGCGCCGAGTGCTACTCGAGCGCGCATGGACGTGGACGCGTTAATACGTTTAAGAACAGACATCATTTCCTGCCGGGGTCGGGTACAGCCATCCGCGTCGGCAGCACGGATCACGATACGATAACGGTTCGGGGATCGTTACCGCAACGGAACCGAATAAAGCTTGCGCGCGTTACCTCCCAAGGTTTCAGCCATCTGCTCCTCCGAGACTCCTCGAAGTTCGGCGAGCGCGCGCGCCGTGTAGGGCAGGCAATACGACTGATTCGGCTGGCCACGGTAGGGATGCGGAGTCAGGAACGGTGCATCGGTCTCCACCAGAATCAGCTCGTCGGGAGTCAGCAGTGCGGCCTCACGAAGTTCGACGGAGTTGGTGAAGGTCACAGTCCCGGAGAAGCTCAACACGTACCCGAGGTCGACACATTCACGCGCAATCGCGGGCGTTCCGGAGAAGCAGTGCATGATCACCGTCTCCGGCGCGCCCTCGGCGGCGAGCACGTCCAGCAGATCCCGATCCGCCTCGCGATTGTGGATCATCAACGGCTTGCCCGACCGCTTCGCCAAGTCGATGTGCCACGCGAAGGCGTCGCGCTGCACGGCGGGATCAGCGCAGTCGTCCGACCGGGTGGTCCAGTAATAGTCCAGGCCGGTCTCCCCGACTGCGACGACGCGCGGATCGGCGACCATCTCCGTCAATTCGGCACGCGCCGCATCGTCCAGATCGGCGGCATGGGTGGGGTGCAGTCCCACCGCGGCGAACGCGCGGGAGTCCCAATGGGCGGCGGCGACGGCCCAGCGGGCGTCGACCATGTCGTCGGCGACGGTCACGACCTGTTCCACACCGACGGCCTCGGCGCGGTCGAGGATCACGCGGACGTCTTCTTCGGCGCGACCTCCGCACGCCGCGAGGTGCGTGTGGGCATCGACGAGCCCCGGTAGCGGCGTCGGATCGGGCGGCGGCATGCGCCGCTTGCGCTTGCGGATCTCTTTGGCCGTGAGGTCCGTGGCGGTGGTCTCCGTCGTTTCGTCCTGATCGGTCACAGGTCCACCTTGCCCGACACCACTGCGATTGCCGAACCGCCCACCCAGATGCGGTCGCCGTCGTCGACCATCCCTCGTGTGCCTTCGGCGGGTGAGGCGGTCATCCCGCGTGCACGGTGTCCGCTGGTTCGGTGAGCCCGGCGTCGGAGCGATCAACCGATCGCCGGTCCCGCGGCGCAACCGACCATCGGAGGAGGCCGTAGAGCATGCGCGTGGCACCGGGCATGAAGCCCGACCCATGGTGATAGACCGGGTCCATCGTGGTCACGAGCAGCCTGGCCGGCTGGTTGACCTCGTCCACGAGGACCACGGCCCCCTGCTCGCGGCCGTCCTCCTCGACCACCACCAGTGACTTGGTCCCCGCCGACGGGTGAAGCAGCCCGTGATTGTGCCAGTTCAGCGCGCCGAGATCGAAATAGTCCCAGAACGGGTCCTCGGGCAGACGCCCTCGAGTCCCGGTGTCCTCTCCGGTGCGCCACTTCCAGAACACCGGCCTGCGAAAAGTGAAGCCGAGGCCGGGCAGCCAGTCCTGCACATCGTTCTGGCCGAGCACGATGAGCGTCTTCGACGAGTCCTGCACGATCCGGTCGGTCATGGTCTCGAGCTTCATTCGTTGCACCGGGGGCAGCCGATCCGAGACCACGACCACGTCGTAGTCGACAATCTTCTCCGGATCGGCGTCCGGGAGGTAGACGCCGTCCACGCCGTACGCGAGCACGGCAAGATCCTGCAGTGTCGTCAGAGCGGGGTACGTCCCGCAGTGCACCAGGCAGATGCGAGGAAGGCTCATCGCGCGACTCCTTGAAGATCGGGTGTGGTCGTCGAATTCGTGGAACCGCTGAGCCAGGCAGCGATATTGGGACCAAACGCGCCAGTGCTGTATCGCGGGTCTGCGTACTTGTCCAGATCCCGTCCCGCGTGCACGATCACTTCGCCCAGCCCGATCCGATAGCTGTAGTCCAGAGGCAGGCGGAGCGGGCCGATACCGGTGATCACCTGTGCGTCCGGAGGCAGATTGACGTGATATCCCCGCCCGTAGAAGCCGGCGACGCCGATCGAGGTCAGCGTCTGGTAGTCGTGCACCCCGGGTCGCCCGGTCCTATAGTGCAGGTCCTGGTGATCGACCCCGTCCCACAGCGGGTGCGCAGTAACCAGATGGGGTTGCAGGTCGCCGGCGGTGCTGTAGTTCAGTTTGGACCACGTCGCGAGTCCGTCGATGAACGGCAGGACGACCTGACCGTTGACGAGGACGCGACCTCCGTCACGGACGAACGAGGTCAACGTCGCACGGTGTTTCGCCAAGTGCACATGATCAGCGCTGGAGGCGATCAGCAACCCGTCCGCCGAAAGGATGCGCGACTGCGCCGCATCTGAGTCGAGATCGTAGACGCTGGCCGATGTGATGTCGTCCATCCATGGCGCGTGATCGAGTATGGGCGGCTCGACCCGTCCGTCGAGTCGGTAAACCGTCATCGTCCCTCCCTGTCAGTTGTGTTCGTCGTCAGTACTTGATCGTCTTCGTTGCGCGGGGCGATGTGCGACACCAGCGGCGCCCCATCGAGATCCGGCACCGTGATCCATCGCGTACCGGAGGGCGTCGACAGTGCGTGCACGTCGATCGGCAACCGATACACGGCGCTGAGCGTGCTCGCTGTCAACAGCGACGTGGTCGCGCCCCACTGCGCGTCGTGCTCGCCGAAGAGCAACAGCGTGTTGCGTGAACAGTGCAGCGCGTGATCGGGATGGTGGGTCGTCATGACCACTGCCATTCCCAGATCTGCCAGTTCACCGAGAACGTGGAGAACCCGAGCCTGGTTGTGCAGGTCCAGTGCAGACGCGGGCTCGTCGAGGATCAGCAGTCGGGCCTCGGACGCCACGGCGCGCGCGATGAGCACGAGTTGTCGCTGTCCTCCCGACAGCGCGGCATAGGACCGGCCCGCCAACCGCGCGATGCCGACTCGCTTCATCGCGGCGCGCGCGGCCTCGCGATCGGCGTCGCCGGGAGACCGGAATGCGCCCAACATCCGGGTACGCCCCATGAGCACCATGTCCTCGACCAGGTACGACGACGTTGCGCCGTGGTCCTGCGGAACGTAACTGCTCGGAACATCGACGGTGATGGAACCCGCCACCGGCTTCAGGATGCCCGCGAGGTTCTTGAGCAGGGTCGTCTTCCCTCGCGCGTTGGGCCCGAGGATCGAGAGGATCTCCCCCTCACGCACAGTGAATGCGAGGTCGCGGAAGAGCCAGGGCATCCGTGCGCCGTAGCGGAATCCAAGCCCGTCGACGCGCAGCACGGGTGTCCCGCAGTCCGCCGCGGGTGACGGCGCCGCCTGCGTCGGGCCGCCGAGCGACTGAGCTTCGTCGACATCACAGTCCACTGAGCGTCCCCTTTCGGATCGCGATGATGAGCAGTCCAACGAACACGGGCGCTCCGATGATGGCGGTGAGCACGCCGAGTGGTAGTTCACTGCTGGTCAGCGTTCGGCTCAACGTGTCGATCACCGTCAAATAGGCTCCGCCCAGCAGGATCGACACCGGAAGCAGCACACGATGGTCAGTCCCGACCCACAGTCGCGCCAGATGAGGTACGACCAACCCCACCCAGCTCACCGCACCGGCGACGGCGACCGTTCCGGCCGTCATCAGCGCAATCGCGCCGAGAAGGAGCGGGCGCGCACGGCGCGGGTCCACGCCGAGCGCTGTGGCGTCGTCGTCGCCCAGCGACAGCACGTTGATCCGCCATCGCATTCCGAGAATGACAGTCGCACCCAGTGCGACCGGGATCAGCGCGGTGATCACCTTGCCGTAGTCGGCGGACGCCAGCGACCCGAGCAGCCAGTGCACGATCGAGGGTAGTTCGGAGTACGGATCCGCCACATAGGTGATGAACGAGACGCAGGCATTGAAGAACGCCGCGATGACGATGCCGCCCAGGACGATCATCAACACCGCGCCCGTCCGGGCCAATCGTGCCAGCGCCAGCACCATGGCCAGCGCCACCAGGCCGAATCCGAATGCGCCGCCGACGAGCAGCGCACTGGACAGTCCGAGCATCAGCGCCAGGACCCCGCCGAGCGAGGCGCCCGCCGTCACGCCGATGATGTCGGGGCTGACGAGTGGATTGCGAAACAACGCCTGGAGGCAGGCGCCACCGAGGGAGAGTGCGCCGCCCACGAGGAGCCCGAGAATCACACGCGGCAGTCGTACCTGCAGCACGATGGAGGCTTCGGCGTCAGTCCACGTCCTGCGCACCGGCGAATCGTCGATGAACGGGAGCAACGCGAGAAACCTATCGGCGCAGATCCGAAGGATCTCGTTCGGTGGCACCCAGGATCGGCCGATCGTCAACGCGGCCACCGCCACCATCAGCACGATGACGACGCAGACCGCCACCGGATGCACTCGCCACCGTCGCGACGTGGCCACCTCGAGCCCTGCTGGATCGGCAGCGTCGTCGCCGACGTCCAGGGCAGCACCGACCCGGACGGCAGCGGCGGATTCACGCACGGAACACCGCGTAGTCGGCGCTCGGGCCATTGAGGTCGACGCGCAGGATCCGATCGATCTGCTCGCTCGACACCTGGTAGTTGTACAGCTGCTTCAACCGCGCAGCCGTCTCGGCCCGCAGATCACCGAGATCCAGATCAGGGTGCAGAATCTTCGTCGCCCATCGCCACATCAGTGGAGACTCGGCGCACGGCACCTCCCACCGGTAGGCGCCGATCGGCGCCTTGTAGACCCGCTTGTTCCGGATGGCGCTGATCGACGCCAACGCCGGGTCTCCGTACACCTCGTGCGGTGTCCGCTCGTCGAAGCCGCCCAAGGTGATCACTTCCGGATCCCACTCGATGAGCTGTTCGGCACTGACGGTGCTGTCGGCGCCGACCAGGTCCGCGGCGACGTTCTCGCCGCCGGCGAGCGTGATCCAGTAGTGCTCGTAGGTGGTCGAATTCCTGGCAGCGTAGCCCTCGCCCGACTGCTTCAGGTGCAACGTCCGCACCGTCTTGTCCTGGCCCCGGGTCTTCTCCCGCAAGGATGCCTCCTCGGCATGCATCCACTCGAGGATCTCGCGACTGCGGTCCGGCTTGTCCAGGACCTCACCGAAGATCGAGATCCACGCTTCGAGATCGGCTTGCGTGCCGTAAACCAGCCCGAGAACCGGATATCCGGCGGCTTCGATCGGGTCGATCAAGTCGTCGCCCCGATCGGACCATTGAAAGACGACGTCCGGATCGAGTTTCACGATCGTCTCGACATTCGGCACGAAACTCGAGGGCGCGATCACCGTCGAGTTCGCGGATTCGGGGAACATCTCCTCGAAAATGCCTTGTCGGTTCGAGGCTTTCGTGGACTCGTTGATTCCGACGATCCGGTCGTAGCCGCCGTCCACGGCCGCAATCATCGCAGGTGCCGGAATGACTGCCGTCGCGATCCGCTCGACGGGCCCCGAGAGCTGCGCCTCGATGCCGCGCATGTCGGTCACGGCGATTTGCTTGCCGGCCCCTCCACCGCCACCGTCCACCGTCTCCCGCGACGAGCATGCGCCGAGTGCCAGGGCCATCACGCCCAGTCCGGCACCGCGGAGGAGCGAACGGCGACTGATGCTCGCGGCCCCGGGAGCGCTCAGATCGAGGGACGGTTGCCTGCGCTCAGACTTAGAAATCACCGAGTTAGGCTAGCATCACCTGACTTGCTGGGAGCAACACATTGGTTGTGAAGCCCCAGCAGCAATCGCCGGGTAGCGTCGTGGTCGTGCTGGGACTTCCTGATGTCATCACCGTCGCCCTCTTCGACCTCGACGGCGTGCTGACCGATACCGCCTCGGTGCATCGCACCGCGTGGACCGACACCTTCAACGCCTTTCTGACGCAGCGCGCGGGCGGGGCGATCGCCGATCGCACCGACGAACTGCGCCCGTTCACCGATCAGGACTACTTCGACTTCGTGGACGGCCGCCCCCGCATGGACGGCGTCCGATCGTTCCTGGACTCCCGCGGACTGCAGGTGGCCGACGACGCGGCGACCGCGATCGCCGCCGCGAAGAACGACGCCTTCCTCGCCGCCCTGGACCGTGACGGCGTCGTCGCCTATCCCGGTTCCGTGCGCTATCTGCACGCCGCTCGCGATGCGGGCCTCCGGATCGCCGTCGTGACGAGCTCCCGCAACGGCGCTCAAGTCCTCGACGCCGCCGGGCTGACCGAGTTCGTCGAGCATCGGGTCGACGGCAACACGATCGTCGACGAGCACCTGGCAGGCAAACCCGCCCCCGACTCCTTCTTGCGGGGCGCACAGTTGATGGGCGTCGACGCCGCGGCGGCGTGCGTCTTCGAAGACGCGATCTCCGGTGTCCAGGCGGGCGCCGCCGGGCGGTTCGGGTATGTCGTCGGAGTCGATCGTGTCGGCGGCGGCCAGTCGGACGCGATGACGTCGGCCGGTGCCTCTATCGTCGTCACTGATCTCGACGAGCTGCTCGCCGAGAACTGACCTGTCCCAGTCAAAGCCGAGAAGGATCTCCTTGTGATCGAGCCGACCACCAGCGAGCTGGCCCACACCACCCACGGCGACACGTCGAGCCATACCGATCCGGTGAACGTGCCCCACCACGGCGTGCATCCGGTCGAGGGATTCGACGTCAGTCCGTGGCAGCTGCGGTGGCGCGGCCTCGACGTGGACATGATCGGTCGGACTGAGACGCTGTTCGCCCTCTCGAACGGGCACATCGGGCTGCGCGGATCCTTCGAGGAGGGCGAGCCCGTCGACCAGCCCGGCACCTACCTCAGCGGCTTCTACGAGCTGCGGGATCTGCCCTACGCGGAGAGCGGTTACGGCTACCCCGAGTCGGGGCAGACCGTCGTCAACGTGACCGACGGCAAGATCATCCGGCTGTTGGTGGAAGACGAGCCGATGGACCTGCGGTACGGCCGGACCGTCGAGCACGAGCGGGTCCTCGACTTCCGGACCGGCACACTGCGCCGCAGCACCCTGTGGACCTCCCCGACCGGCCGCACCGTGCGGATCCGATCCGAGCGGCTGGTGTCGTTCACCAAGCGCACCATCGGCGCCATTCGCTACGAGGTGGAGCCGATCGGCGAGGACATGAAGCTGGTCCTCCAGTCGGACCTGCTGGCCAATGAGCCGATCGGCGGCGTCTCGGCGGCCGCCGATCCGCGAATGGCGGCGTCGTTGGAGCAGCCGCTGGTGGGCGATCTCGCCGACTGCGAAGACCTCTCCGCCGTCCTGGTCCACCACACCCGACGGTCGGAGCTCGCCGTCGCCGCGGGCATGGATCACGAGCTGGAGCTTCCCGGTTCGGCAGACACCGCGATCCGCGCCGAAGGCGACCTCGCGCGCCTGACCGTCGCCGCGACCGTCCCCCAGGGCAGCAAGCTGGTCCTCACCAAATACATGGGCTACGGCTGGTCGGCGCGCCGCTCGGTGCCCGCGCTGCGCGCACAGGTGGAGGCTGCGCTCGCGATGGCCCGCGAAACGGGGTGGGAGGCATTGAAGCAGGAGCAGGCCGACTACCTGGACGAGTTCTGGCTGGACGCCGACATCGAGCTCGACGGCGACCCGGAGCTGCAGCAGGCGGTCCGGTTCGCCCTGTTCCACGTGCTGCAGGCCGGCGCGCGCGGACAGTCCCGCGCCATCCCGGCGAAGGGCCTCACCGGCCCCGGCTACGACGGCCACACTTTCTGGGACACGGAGAGCTTCGTCCTGCCGATGCTCACCTACACGGTCCCGGCCGCTGCGGGCGAGGAGCTCCGCTGGCGGCACATGACCCTCGACAAGGCGCGTGAACGCGCCGCCGAACTCGGTCAGGACGGGGCCATGTTCCCGTGGCGTTCCATCAACGGCGACGAGTGCTCGGGCTACTGGCCCGCAGGAACTGCCGGCATCCACGTGTCCGCCGACATCGCCAATGCGACCGCCCGCTACATCCGCGCGACCGGCGACGAAGCCTTCGAAGTGGAGTGCGGCGTGGAGCTGCTCGTCGAGATCGCCCGCTTCTTCTCCGCCTTCGGTCATCACGATTCCAGCGGCAAGTTCCGCATCGACGGCATCACCGGACCCGACGAGTACACCGCGATCGTCAACAACAATGTGTTCACCAACCTCGCTGTTCAGCAGGCGCTGCGCGACGCCGTCGCCGCCTGCTCCCGCCAGCCCGCGGTGGCTCGCAGTCTCGGCGTGCACGACGACGACCTGACGCGCTGGACGCGCTGCGCCGATGACATGACGGTCCCCTACGACGACGACCTCGGCGTGCACCAGCAGTCCGAGTCGTTCACGAAGCTCGACCGCTGGGACTTCGATCGCTCCCGCGGCCGCTACCCGCTGCTGCTGAACTACCCGTACTTCGACCTGTACCGCAAGCAGGTGGTGAAGCAGGCCGATCTCGTCTTCGCGATGTACCTGTTCGGCGATCGGTTCTCGCCGGAGCAGAAGCTCGCGAACTTCGACTACTACTATCCGATCACGGTGCGCGACTCGTCGCTCTCGGCCTGCTGCGAGGCGGTGACCGCCGCGGAGGTCGGGTACCTGGACCTCTCGTACGACCTGATGAGCGAATCGGTCTTCACCGACCTGCACGACCTCCACAACAACGTCTCGTCCGGTCTGCACATCGCGGCGCTGGCAGGTGCGTGGACCGACTGCGTCGCCGGATTCGGCGGCATGCGCGATTTCGACGGACAGATCACGTTCGCACCGCGACTCCCCTCGCGACTGAATTACATGTCGTTCCGCATGGTGATCCGTGAGTCGCGGATCGTCGTCGCCATCGACTCGCAGCAGGCCACCTACCGCCTGCTGTCGGGACCGACCGTCGACCTCGCGCACCACGGCGAACAGTTCGTCCTCGGCGACGACCCCGTCATCCGCGACATCCCGCCGGTGGAATCACGTGACGCCCCCGAGGCCCCTCCCGGCTGCGAACCGTACCGGCGTCCGGGACGCTAGCCGCCGTTCGGCGTGACCAGCGACGGAGGGAGGGTCGCGCGGTCTGATCCCTCCCGCGCACGTACAATCGCCGTATTATGCCGAGCGAGTCCTTTGGCGCGTCGTCGCCCTTCTACATCACCACCGCCATCGCGTACCCGAACGGCGCCCCGCACATCGGGCACGCCTACGAGTTCATCTCGGCGGATGTGCTGGCCCGGTTCAAATCCCTCGACGGATTCGACGTCCGGTTCCAGTCGGGCACCGATGAGCACGGGCAGAAGATGCAGCAGACGGCCGAGCGGGACGGCGTCTCGACGGCTGAGTTGGCGAAGACCAACTCCGACCGCTTCGAGGCGCTGCACGCCGCCCTCGGCACGGATCTGAGCCGCTTCATCCGCACCACCGACGCCGACCACCACCGGGCGTCGGAGGAGATCTGGAAGCGGATGGAGGCCGCGGGCGACATCTATCTCGACTCGTACGCCGGCTGGTACGACGTCCGCGACGAGGCGTTCTTCAGCGAGGACGAGACGACCGTCGCCGACGACGGTCAGCGCGTCGCGACCGAGAACGGCCACGTCCTGACCTGGACCGAAGAGCAGACCTACTTCTTCCGTCTCTCCCAGTACCAGGACCGACTGCTGGCCCTCTACGACGAGCACCCCGAGTTCATCGGCCCGGATGTGCGGCGCAACGAGGTCCGCGCCTTCGTCGCGGGCGGACTCAACGACCTCTCGATCTCGCGAACGACCTTCGACTGGGGCGTCCCGGTCCCGGGCGCACCCGATCACGTGATGTACGTGTGGGTCGATGCACTGACCAACTACCTGACCGGCGTCGGCTTCCCCGACGACGGGACGATGCTGGACCGGTTCTGGCCCGCCGATCTGCACATCATCGGCAAGGACATCATCCGCTTCCACTGCGTGTACTGGCCCGCGTTCCTGATGAGCGCAGGCATCGACGTCCCCCAGCGGGTCTTCGCGCACGGCTTCCTGTTCAATCGCGGCGAGAAGATGAGCAAGTCGGTCGGCAACGTCGTCGATCCGCACGAGTTGGTGGCGCAGTTCGGGCTGGACGCGGTCCGCTACTTCTTCCTCCGCGAGGTCTCGTACGGACAGGACGGCTCGTACTCCGCGGAGGCGATCGTCTCCCGCAACAATGCCGACCTCGCCAACGAGTACGGCAACCTGGCACAGCGCACGCTGAGCATGATCGGCAAGTACTTCGAGTCGCAAGTGCCGCAGCCCGGCGACCTCACCACCGAGGACTCGGCTCTGCTCGCCGCCGCCGACGCGCTGCTACCGAAAGTCCGCGACCTGTTCGACCGTCAGGCCATCCACCTCGGCATCGAAGCGATGTGGTCGGTCCTCGCCGACACCAACCGGTACATCTCCGCACAGGAACCGTGGAAGCTCGCCAAGACCGACCTCGACCGCACCGGCACCGTTCTCTACGTGTGCGCCGAGGTGGTCCGCGTCGTCACTCTGCTCGCGCAGCCGGTGATGCCGACCTCCACGTCGACGCTGCTCGATCTGCTCGCCATCGACGCCGACGAGCAGGCCCGCCGGTTCACCGCCGTCACCGACCGGCTGTCGCCGGGGACCGCACTGCCGAAGCCGACGCCGGTGTTCCCGCGTCAGGAAATGCCCACCGTCGACGCATGACCGGCCGCGCATGACCGCCGTTGCGGTGTCGGCGCTCGACGTCGTGCACGCGCTCGATTCCGCCACTGCGCGCCGCGGGCTCCCCGGACCGGCCGCTTTGATCGGCGACTGGGCCGACGCCGACGCGGTGATCGCCCCCTCGATCGCCGTGACCGCGGGTGTCGCACCGCCGGACCGTCCCGACGAGTTCTGGTTCGGTGCGCTCGGCTTCCCCGTGCGGAGCGGCGAGTCACCGTTGCCGGAGGTGGTCGGTGGTCTCACCGACGGTGTGCTCCGGCTGGTCGACGGCGCGTGGTCGTGGGTCAGCGCGTCCGGAGCCGCCCGGCCCGGCTGGGTGACCGACGCGCTCGCCGCGACGACTGACCGCGCCTCCTGGCACGCCGACTGGGCGGTCCCCGACCGCGACCGCCATCTGCGCGCCGTGCAGCAGTGCCGCGACGCGATCGTCGCAGGCGAGGTGTACCAGGCGTGCGTCTGCACCCAGTTCAGCGGCCTGCTCCACGGTCGCCCGCTCGATTTCTTCGCCGACGTCGTCGCCACCACCGCACCCGCCAAAGCGGCGTGGCTGTCCGGGACGTGGGGTGCCATCGCGAGCTTCAGCCCGGAGTCCTTTCTCGACCGACGCGGCAGTCGGGTCACGTCGTCGCCGATCAAAGGCACCCTGCCCGCCTCCGCCGACCCGACCCTGCTCGCCGCCTCGACCAAAGACATCGCCGAGAACGTGATGATCGTCGATCTGGTCCGCAACGACCTCGGTCGGGTGGCCCGCACCGGCTCGGTCACCGTCCCCGATCTGCTGACCGTAGTCGGCGCGCCCGGGGTGTGGCATCTGGTGTCGTCCGTGGCCGCCGACCTCGCCGACGACGTCGGCAACACGGCGCTGCTCGATGCGACGTTCCCACCCGCCTCGGTGACCGGAACGCCGAAGATCCGCGCGCAGGAACTCCTCGCCGACTGGGAGGAACGAGCGCGCGGCGTCTACTGCGGTGCGCTCGGGATGGCCGGACCCGACGGTCTCCTGGACCTGAACGTCGCCATCCGCACCGTGGCGATCACGCCGGACGGTGCGCTGACACTGGGCGTCGGCGGCGGCATCACCATCGACTCCGACCCCGCCGCGGAGTGGCAGGAATGCCTGGACAAAGCGGCGTCGATCGTCGCCTTCGGGTGACGACCGACGCCCGCGGCGTCCGGCGCGTGCACGCGGCGGTCAGCCCGGTCCCGCGCGCTCGGCTGTCCGGGCGATCGCGGACTGCGCCCACCGCACCAGTGTCAGCAGGAAACCCGCGAACGTCAGCGCCCAGGCGACGACGGCGACCCAGATCTCGACGTGGCCGATGGTGTCGAGGAGCGGTATGTCGTTGACGGTGCCGAGCTGTCTGCTTCCGACGCCGTACATGCCGAGCGGGAACACAATCGACCAGAACGAGATGTCGTACGACAGCGGGACACGATGCCGGATGTGGCGCCAGTAGCCGGCGAACAGGAGCGGCGGGACCAACCACGTTCCGAACGCCCAGAAGATCACCGACCCGGCCTCGATCGTCGACTGGGTGACCCGCAGAATCGGCGCGTCGGCCATTCCCGCGATGTTCGCGCCCGCGACCACGGTGATCGCCGTGGCACCCATCGCGATCCAGTAGGCGCCGCTGAGCTCTCCCGGCCGCAGTTGGTGAATGAACACGCGGGACGCGACGAACAACGCGACGGCGACATACAGGAACACACCGACCGACCAACAGAGCACGGCGAGCAGCGCCAGCTGCGCTCGACCTGTGTCGACGTGCGGTTGCACCGCCGCGGCCAGGACCGCGACCGACTGCGTCGCGACCACCCACAGGAACCAGGTGCCGTCGGCGCGTTCCAGCTGCGATTCACTCGCCCCGGTCGAGAACGCCAGCGGCGGCAGCAGATACCCGAGGACCAGCCACAGTCCGGCGGTCACCGCGAGGAACACGACGGCGGCCGCGAGCTGCCCGTCCAGCATCACGCGGGAGCCCAGCACGCCGGTCGCGGCGACGATCGTGAAGAAGCCGAACGTCCTCGTCGGCACCCGCAGATCCAGTGCGACGACCTGCCGAAAGCGCAGCAGTCGCGCCAGGTTCATCAGGACCAGCACCGCATAGGCGACGCCTGCGATCGCGAACAACACCGTCGACAGCACGTCCCAGTGCTGTGCCTTCGCGGCAATCGAGACGATGCCGGTCGCCATGACCATCCCGAAGTACGCCGGATTCAGTTCCCGGACGGCCCGGCCGGCCGCCTCCGGGATCGCGCCGCTCCGCATCGCCACCCTCACTCGCTCCGCGCTGCCAGGACCGCCTGGTAGACGTCGCGACGCGAGAATGGCGTGCCGGCGGCCGCCTGCGCGCAGGCCTCCTTGAGTCGGACTCCGCCCTCGGCGAGCTCCTGGGCGCGGGCGGCGACGTCGTCGATCTCGACGGACTCGTCGACGGCCGGGGCGCCCGCCAGCACCACCGTGATCTCGCCCTTCACACCGTCGGCCGCCCACGCAGCCAGTTCGGCGAGCCCGCCGCGCCGCACTTCCTCGTATGTCTTGGTCAGTTCCCGGCAGACCGCGGCACGACGGTCCTCGCCGAGGACCGCGGCGGCGTCGGCCAGGGTCTGCGCCAGCCGGTGCGGCGACTCGAAGAAGACGACCGTGCGCGTCTGCGTGCGCAGCTCGCTCAGCCACTCCTGACGGGCGCCGGACTTGCGGGGTGCGAAGCCGTCGAAGCAGAACCGCTCGGACGGCATCGCCGATAGTGCGAGCGCCGTGGTCACGGCCGACGGTCCCGGCAGGCAGGTCATCGGCAGGTCCGCGTCCGCGCACGCGACGACCAGCCGGTAGCCGGGGTCGCTGACCGACGGCATCCCGGCATCGGTGACCAGCAGGACGGTGGCGCCGTCGGCGATCGCCTGAATCAGGCCCGGTGTGCGCGCCGCCTCCACCTGGTCGTAGTAGCTGAGAACGCGCCCGGTGATCTCGACGCCGAGAGCCGCTGCCAGGGCTCGAGTGCGGCGGGTGTCTTCGGCGGCGACGATGTCGGCGGAGCCGAGCGCGGCACGCAGTCGCGGCGACGCGTCGTCCGGCTGTCCCATCGGCGTCCCCGCCAGAACCAGACGCCCTGCTCCCGGCTCGCCCGCCACGTCGACGCCGGTGCTCCGGTCCCTACTCATCACCGACTCAGACTACTGATCCGGCTACCATCGCTCAGGTGACCCCTGCCGCCTCCATCGAACGCGCGACCGTCGCGGACCGCGCGCTCACCGAAGACCTGGGCACGGCACCCGGTCCGCAGGTCCCCGAACCGGTGGTCGGCGCCACCGACCGCCTGCGCGGCACCATCGTCGGCGCCGTGCTGACCCTGATCGCCGTCGCCACCCGCTTCTGGGATCTGGCGCATCCCACCGACAACGGCACCCCCGTCTTCGACGAGAAGCACTACGTCCCCCAGGGCTGGCAGGTCCTGACCGGCGACAACTTCATCGAGGACAACCCCGCGTACGGTCTCGTGGTGCATCCACCTGTCGGGAAGTGGATGCTCGCGCTCAGCGAATGGATGTTCGGGTACAACCCGATCGGCTGGCGGTTCGTCTCGGCGGTCTCGGGCGTGATCATCGTCCTCGCGGTCTATCTCACCGTGCGACGGCTGGCCCGCTCCACGCTGATCGGCGCCATCGCAGGCGTCTTCGCGATCTGCGAGGGCGTCCTGTTCGTGCAGTCCCGGATGGGCATGCTCGACATCTTCCAGATCCTGTTCATCACCCTGGCCTTCGCGGCCTTGGTGTCCGACCGCGACCAGATGCGACAACGCATGCACCGGGTCTGGGAGGAGGGCCGGATCGGTGACTCCCCGTTCGGTCCGCGATTCGGTTTCCGCTGGTACCGGTTCGCCGCAGGCCTGATGCTCGGACTCGCGTGCGGCACCAAGTGGTCGGGCGCCTACTTCGTCGTCGCGTTCACGCTGCTCTCACTCGGATGCGACGTCGCCACGCGTAAGGCGTATCACGTGCAGCGTCCATGGATGGGGGTGCTGCGGCGCGATCTGATCCCATCGGCGTCGTCGCTGGGACTGATGCCGTTCCTCATGTATCTGGCGAGCTTCGCGCCGTGGTTCGCGTCGGAGACTGCGGTGTACCGGTATGCGACCGGGGAGAAGATCGGGGTCGACGGCACCTGGTCGTGGCTGCCGAATGCGGTCCGCTCGTTCTGGTACTACGAGTCCGGAATCCTCGAGTTCCACGCCGGACTCACCAACGCGGCGGGCAACCACCATCCGTGGGAGTCCAAGCCGTGGACGTGGCCGATGGGCCTGCGGCCGATGCTGTACGCGATCTCGTACGGACCCGACCAATGTTCGGGCGCCGACTGCATCCGCGCGCAGATGCTGATCGGCACACCGGCACTGTGGTGGCTCGCGCTTCCCATGGTCGGGTGGGCGCTGTGGCGGATCGCATCGCGACGCGACTGGCGCTATGTGGCGGTCCTCGTCGCCTACGGCGCGGGAATCGTCCCCTGGTTCGGCGACATCGACCGTCAGATGTACTTCTTCTACGCCACCGCCATGGCGCCGTTCCTGGTGATGGGACTGGCGCTGGTGTGCGGGGACCTGCTGCGCGCTGCGCCGCGCGGCGCGCAGTCGGAGCGACGACTGCTCAGTGTGCTGGCCGTCTCCTTCTATATCGCGCTGGTGATCGCGAACTTCGTCTGGCTGTGGCCGGTCCTGGTCGGCGCCCCTATTTCGAGCGTGGAGTGGAATCAGCAGATCTGGCTGCCGAGCTGGTCGTGATGGCGCCCGGCACCGACAGCCACATCACGAGGGCGAACAGCACCACCCCGCCGGTGACGACGAACGCCGTGCCGTACCCGACCGCGTCGGCGATGAATCCGGTGACGATCGGGCCCGAGACGGCGCCGACGTCGGACGCCATCCCGTAGGCGGCGAGTGCCGATCCGCCGCGGCGACGGCCGGCCAGCAGGTCGCCGAGCGCCGCCTGGTGCGTCGGTGCGAACAAGCCCGAGCCGACTCCTGCGACGGAGGTGAGCACCAACGCCACCCAGATGTCCGGCGAGAAGCCGAGGGGCAGCGTGCCTGCCGCCGCCACGATCAGACCGGGGAGCATCACCGCTCGCCTGCCGTACCGGTCCGACAGCCGTCCCGAGATCAGAATGGCGACCATGTTGCCCGCCGCGTAACAGGCCAGAATGATGCCCGCCCAACCGGGACCGGAGTTGAGCCCCTCCTCGACGAACAACGGGACCAACGCCACCCGGACGCCCATCGACGCCCATCCCTGAGCGAAGTTCGAGGTGAGGATGGCCCGATACTCACGCGTCTTCAGCGACGAGAAGAAGGCCGGTGCCGCCGGGAGTTCGCTCTTCTCGTCACCGGTCGGCTCCGGCTCCGGTGGCGGGGGCATGAATCCGGCCACGACGGCCGCGGCGATCAGCAACGCGATGGCGTAGACGACGAACGGGAGTCGGAGTCCGTACCCGACCAGCGCGGCGCCGATCAGCGGACCGGTGAGGTTGCCGACCAGGAAACCCGCCGAGAAATAGCCGGACGCACGCCCGCGGAGTTCTTGCGGCGACAGTCGGATGAGCAGCGCCATCGCCGAGACGGTGAACATCGTCGAGCCGATGCCGCCTGCCGCGCGGGAGACGAGGAGCTGCCAATAGCTCTGCGCGAAGGCGCACGCCGCGGTGCTGACCGCGACGATCAACAGACCGGTCAGATAGATCTTGCGTTCACCGAGGATCGTGACCAGGCGTCCGCCCGCCGGGGCGAACATCAGGCGCATCAGGGCGAACGCCGAGACGACGAAGCCCGCGGCAGCCGTCGAGACGTCGAAGTTCTTGGCGAAGATGGGCAGCGCAGGGGCGACCAGGCCGTATCCGAGGGCGATCACCGCGTTGGCGATCAGCAGGATCCACAGCCCGCGAGGGAGGTTTTTCATTGTGAGTTCAGCGTAGCGAGGGCGTCCGAACAGCAGCCGCTCCGTACGTCAGACCACAGTGGCCTGACGTACGGAGCGGCGGCGGCCGCTGCGAGTGTCGGTCAGCGGCGCGCGATCATCACCGGAACGTGCGCGTGGTGCAGGACCTTCTGGCTGCGTGAACCGAGGAGCAGGCCGGTGAACCCGCCGCGACCACGGCTGCCCATCACGATCAGCGACGCGGAGTCGCCTGCCGCGTCGAGAATCGCCTTCGCCGGCTCTTCGGGAACCACCACTCGTTCCACTTCCACGTCGGGGTAGTCCTCGCCGTACCCCGCCATCCGCTCGGCGACGGCTTCGACGGCCTGCTGCGACATCTCGTCGATCTCGGCGGCGTCGAGTCCGAAGCCGTGGAGGGCGTCGGCGTCGAGCGGAGTCCAGGTGTGCACGGCCACCAGCTTCTTGCCGCGCAGATCGGCCTGACGGTAGGCCTCCGCGACGGCAGGGTCGCTGATCTTGGAGTCGTCGACGCCGACCACCACCGGCCCGTCGCCGCCGAGCGCTCCGCCCGGCACGATCACGACGCGCCCCTTCGAGTGGGCGGCGACGCTGGTGCTCACGGATCCGAGGAACAGTCCCTTGACGCTGCTCAGGCCGCGCGTGCCGAGCACCGTCATGTGCGCCTTCTCACCGAGTTCGAGCAGGACGCGAGCGGCGTCGCCTTCGACGATCGAGCCGTTCAACTTCACGTCGGGCGCCACTTCGCGAGCAACGGCGGCGGCATCCTGGACGAATCCGGTCGACTCGCTGCGGATCGCGTCGATCACGTCCTGCGGGATGACCAGACCGGGTGCGTAATCGCTGGTCGTGGAGCTGTACGCGGCAACGATCTTGAGGTCGAGGTTCTCGGCCGCAGCTGCCGCGGCCGCCCACCGGACCGCGTTGGTCGATTCGGGCGATCCGTCGACGCCGACCAGAATCAGGCTCATTAGCGACTCTCTCCTTCACACCGGCCCGAGACGCTCTCGCCGCGCCCGTAGTAAGCCTCAATTCCATTGTCCATCACGATCCTTGGGTGCGCATCGGTACGAACACCTCGTGTCCCGATCGGTGCAGTTCGGATCCGTACAATGGAGTCATAAGGACTCTGCCCCGCCGGAGTCTTTTCCGTCCGCACCCGCCCACAATGAAATTTCAGGAGTCTTCGATGAGGTCGGCCATCTTCTCGTCGCGCGAGTTCCGTCCCGCGGCGATCCACGTCGCCGTGACCATCGGATTGGGCATCATCTGCGCGATCGCGGCCGGTTCGGTCGACGGCGACGGCCTCACCAAGGGGCTGATGCTGGCATCGCTCGCCGTCGTCCTCGTCGGCACGCTCGCCGCCGGTGCCCGCACCTTCATCAGCTCACGGGCCGGCGGGCGCTGGCAGGTCTGGCAGGGCGCGTTCTGGCTGCTCCTCGGCTTGTCGTTGCTCTGGTTCACCAGCGTGCTGCCGACGATCCTCTTCGGCTGACCCCTCGAGCCATCAATGCGGCCGGTAGGCGCCGATGCTGATCTCCTCGGCGTCGAGCCGTTCGAGTGCCGCCGACAGCGCATCCGAGCTGTAGGCGCCGCGGTCGCGGAGATCGATCAACTCCACCCGCTGTCGATCGATGATGACCCGGCGCACCCGCCGCATCTCAGCGGCGTTATGCAGTCTGAGGTCGAGGGCGTCGCCCTCGAAGTCATCGTCGGCTTCCAGGGCCCTGACCTGTTCCACGCTGCGCGCCAGATAGCCATCGGTGCCGCACACCGACGGATCGTGCAGGACCTCCTCGCTGATCGCGACCATCTCTCGATTGAGGCGACGGCGCTCGGCGGCCGCGTCGGCGCGCTGGTCCGGCAGCTTGAGCATCGTGATGAACGGCCCCAGCGTGCCGCCTTGAAGCATCAACGAGCCGGCCGCGACGACGAACGCGATGAGGATGAGCAGCGATCGGTAGGGCGTCTCCGCAGGCAGCGTCTGGGCCGCAGCCAGGGTGACGACCCCGCGCATCCCCGCCCAGACCACCACGTAACCTTCACGGACGCCGATCGACGAGGTGCGGTAGTAGTCGATGTCCGCGAGCCGACGGTCGATCCGACGTTGGAGGTTCCGCGTCATCCGATCGGCGCTGACCTCCGCATCACCGAACCGGTTCTGCATCTGCTCCAGCAACGGCGCTCGCGCGATCACGCGGCGCGATCGCCGAGCGATCCCCGCCACCAACGCCATCACCACCCCGAACCGGATCGCCATCAGCAGAGCGAAGGCGATCGCCGCGGGCCACACGGCGTGCCACACCGTCTCGTGACTCTCCCACACGTCCTCGACCAGCGCTTTCAACTCCAAGCCCATGAGCAGGAAGACGCCGCCCTCCAGCAACAGTTCGACGGTGGCCCAGGTCTGCTGATCGGACTGCCGATGCGCGGCGGTGAGCCGTCGGAGTGAGCCACGTCCGGTCACCAACCCGGCGGCGACGGCGGCCACCAGACCGGACGCGCCCATCACCTCGGCCGGTACGTACGCGATGTACGGGGTGGTGAACGAGATCGCCGTGGCGACGGCGACGTTGGAGATCTGCTCGCGGATGCGGACGAAGACGAAACCGACCAGGGCGCCGACCACGACCGCCGCGAGAATCGCCCACACGAACGAGACCGCGACGCCGATCAGCGAGACGCTCGTCGCCATCGCCGCGATCGACGCCCGCAACACCACCAGCGCGCTGGCGTCGTTGAACAGGCTCTCACCGGAGAGCACCGTGACCAGTCGTTGTGGTGCACCGACGCGTTTGACGGTGGCGGTCGCGACGGCGTCCGTCGGGCTGAGGATGGCGCCGAGCGCAACCCCCGTCGCGTAGTCCGCGTCGGGCAGGATCCACATGAAGAACACGCCCAGCAGCAGCGCGCTCACCACCACGAGCACGATCGACAAGGCGCTGATCGCCTGAAAGTCACGTTTGAAGTCCATCGCGGGCAGGGCGACGGCACCGGCGTAGAGCAGGGGCGGCAGCACGCCGATCAGGATGATCTCCGGGTTCACCGAGATGTTCGGCGCCGTCGGCAGGTAGCTGACGGCGACACCGACCGCGACCAGCAACAGCGGTGCGGCGATTCGCACGCGAGGCGCGAGCTGGTTGGCGCCGGCGACGGCGAGCACACAGACGACGATGATTCCTACGATCTCCACCCGAACATTGTCCCTGCCGACTGACCTGTGATGCAGGCCACCCCGGATGAACCGACACTGATTGTGCCATCGAGCATTGACAAGATTCCGAAGCGGTGAGACGCTGAAGCCACTAGTTCGGAGACCTTCGTCCACCGACGAGCTCAGGAGAAGACCATGACGACAACTCAGCCCCGGCCGACCACCTACACGCCGCCGGCCAAGCACGCAGTCGAGACCGATTACGAGCAGGTTCTCGACGATCTCTCATCGGCGTCGGTCAGTCGCAACTTCGATCCCTACCTCGACATCGACTGGGATGCGCCGCACATGGCCGTCGTCCCCGACGATCCGCGGTGGATCCTCTCCTCCACGGTCGACCCCATCGGTCGGCACCCGTGGTACCAGGCACTTCCCGAAGAGAAGCAGATCAAGATCGGCATGTGGCGCCAGGCCAACGTCGCCAAGGTCGGACTGCAGTTCGAGTCGATCCTGATCCGCGGCCTCATGCAGTACGCCGACCGCCTCCCCAACGGTGACAAGCGGTTCCGCTACACCACACACGAGGCGAAGGAGGAGTGCAACCACACCCTCATGTTCCAGGAGCTGGTCAACCGCATCGGCATGGAGACCAAGGGCATGCGGCCGTGGCTGCGCCGCCTCTCCCCGATCATTCCGCTGTTCTCCACGCTGACGCCCACCGTCTTCTTCTTCGGTGTGCTCGCGGGCGAAGAGCCTATCGACCACATCCAGAAGGACTTCCTGCGTGCCAGCGAGGACATGCATCCCGCGATGTCCGCCGTCATGCAGCTGCATGTCGCCGAGGAGGCGCGGCACATCTCGTTCGCGCACAATCATCTGCGGACCACGGTCCCGCCGAAGGGTCGGTTCGCCAAGTTCCTGCTCTCGATCGCGATGCCGATCGTGATGCGCGTACTGTGCGGCGCCATCGTCGTGCCGCCGAAGGAGTTCGAGCGCGAGTTCGACGTCCCGCGCGAGGTCCTCAACGAGATCTTCTGGGACTCGCCGCAGTCGGCCGCGTTCCTGGCAGGCGTCTTCGGCGACGTCCGGATGCTCGCCGAGCAGTGCGGTCTGATGAATCCGGTCGCGCGTCGGGTCTGGCGGGCGCTGGGCATCGACGGCCGCGCGTCGCGCTACCGCAGCGAGCCCGCTTACACCGCGAGCTGATCGGCAACCAGTGCCTCACGTCATCACGCAGGCATGCTGTGGCGACGCCTCGTGCGTCTACGCATGCCCGGTCAACTGCATCCATCCCACACCCGATGAACCCGATTTCGGCATCGCAGAGATGCTGTACATCGACCCGGCGACATGCGTCGACTGCGGCGCGTGCGTCAGCGCCTGCCCGGTCGGCGCCATCACCCCCGGCCATCGCCTGTCGGAGACCGCCGCACGGTTCGCGGACGTCAACGCTGGTCACTACCCGGACTCGGCACCCGGCGACGCCCGCTTCCCGGTCCGCCAGGAGTGGCGACTGCCCATGGCGCCGATCTCGAAGCCGAAACGACTGCGCGGTGCCGCACCCGACGAACTGCGCATCGCCATCGTCGGTTCGGGTCCGTCGGCGATGTACGCCGCCGACGAACTCCTCAAGCACACACAGGTGACGGTGACGGTGTTCGAGCGGCTCTCAGAGCCGTTCGGCCTCGCCCGGTTCGGCGTCGCGCCCGACCACGAGTCGACACGGACCGTCACGAATCTGTTCGACGAGATCGCGCGCGACCCGAACCTCGAGATCCGGCTGAACACCGAGGTCGGCCGCGACATCAGCCTCGACGAGCTGCGCCGCACGCACCACGCGGTGCTGTGGGCGGGCGGTGCTCCCACCGATCGTCCCCTGCAGCTCCCCGGCGTCGACCTCGACGGCGTCCAGAGCGCGACGTCGGTCGTGGGCTGGTACAACGGCCATCCGGATTTCCGCTACTCGGCTCCCGACTTGGACACCGAACGGGCGGTCGTGATCGGCAACGGCAACGTCGCCCTCGACGTCGCTCGGATCTTCACCGCGGACCCGGACCGGCTCGCGCCCACGACGATCGACCGGACGGCGTTGGCTGCGCTGCGCGGATCCGCGATCCGCGAGGTGGTCGTCGTCGCACGACGTGGACCCGAGCATGCCGCGTTCACGCTGCCTGAGTTGATCGGCCTCGCCGACGGTCCAGCCCGCGTCTGGGTCGATCCCGCCGAGCTCGTCGACGTCGACGCCTCCGATGTGGCCGACACGACGATCGCCGCCAAGATCGCCTTGCTGGCGGAGATCTCCCAGCGGCCGAAACCGGACGAGCCGTTCATCCGGCTGTCGTTCGGGTACACGCCGCAGGAGATCTGCGGTGATGCCCGAGCGACCGGCGTCAGGTTTGTCCGGACCGGTACCGACGAGGAACTCGTGATCCCGGCCGGCCTGGTCTTGTCGGCCATCGGCTACCGCGGTCGGCCAGTTCCAGGTCTGCCGTTCGACGAGGCCACGGGCACTGTCGCGAACGTCGCGGGACGGATCGTCGACGGCGCCGAACCGCTGGCCGGCCTGTACGTGACCGGCTGGATCAAGCGCGGTCCGTCGGGATTCATCGGCACCAACAAGACCGACTCCGGAGAGACCGTGCGGAAGCTGCTCGCCGACGCCGAAGCCGGTGCGCTCCCCCGCCCCGGCGGCGCGCCGGTCGCCGTGTAGATCATCCACAGCCCGGCATCGGGAATGTCGGAGCCTGTGGACAGCGTGGGAGCCGAAACCACCGGCCGTGCGTCTAACCGAATGAAGGGTTCACACTCGATCATTCGGAGGCACCGATGGACTTCGGCATCACCCCGCAGCAATTGGCCCAGGTCGTCGCCCGGTGGCGGCACTGCGGCACACAGATCGCCGACCTCGCGCCCGAGGTCGGCGATCTTCCCGTCTCCGGATCCGCGGCGGCGCAGGCACTGAACACCTGCCTGCGGACCACCCGTGCGGTGACAACGGGCCGCGCCACCCAGCTCCACGCGCTGGCCGACGCGCTCGACCGGTTCGGTGCACTCACGGTCGAGGCCGACGCGGCCGCGGCGGCGGCCCTGGCCGAGCGGCGACGGTCATGACCTCGGTCTCCGCTGTCCTGGCGTGGCCGCTCGATGCTCTGCTGGCCGCGTCGACGGAGTTCGCAGTCGCAGGCGAGTCGGCGGGCACCGCTGACACGCTGCGACGCACCTTCGACATCGACCCGACCTGGTCGGGCCGCACCCGTGTCGCGGCCCAAGCCCGGGTCGCCGCCGAGGTGACCAGACTGAGGCGGCTCGAGCGCACTTTCGTCGAGATCAGCGAGACGCTGCGGGCCGGCCAATCCCGGATGGGCGCCGTTCAAGACCGGCTCCGCAGCCAGTTGCAGACGGCACGGGTCACCGGGTTCAACGTGGGCGACAACGGCGCCGTCGCGCATCCCGATCCCCAGCGGCGGGCCGACGCCGACTACCTCATGGATCGGATCCGGAGTCTGCTGGATCAGGCCGATATGGCCGATGTGGTGCTGGGGGCGAAGCTGAAGCTCCTCACCGGGCAATTGGACGGCTCGGGAACTCTGGTGCCCTTGCCGAACGGCGAGTACCGGTCCGCCGACGAGGCGGCGAACGCCTTGTCTCGGATGACCGCGGAGGAGGTGGCGCGGTATTGGGAGAGTCTGAACGCCGCCGAACGGGCCACCCTGGTGAACCGGGTACCGGAGCTGATCGGCAATCTGAACGGCGTCGACTTCACCGACCGGATCCAGGCCAACCGGCTCTCGATCCAGGCCGCGCTGGCGAAGGAACTCGCTGCTGGACGCAGTCGCAGCGACAAAGCCGAACACCTGCGGAGCCTGCTGGCTCCGGCATCGGATCCGCTGCGCCCGGGAACCACCGTCCCGCGCACCTTCCTCGGCTTTCACGACGTCGGCAACGGCCGGTTCATCGAACTGGTCGGCGACGTGACCGTCGATTCACCCGGCCTCGCGGTGCTGGTCCCGGGCACAGGAACCGGGTTGCACAACGCCGACGACTACCGGCGCCGCGCCGCCAACATCGCGAAGGCAGGCGGCTCGCCGGTGATCGTCTACGCCGACGGCGAGTTCCCCCAGTCGATCGTCGAGAAGGACTTCACACCCCTGGTCGGGACCGCCGTCGACCCGACGGCCGCACGCACCATCGCCCCGGATCTGGTCGGCTTCACCGCCGCCGTCGAGCGGCAGATGACGGCGAGCGGACGGCCGACGCCGATCACCGTCATCGGTCACTCGTACGGCGGGGCGATCGTCGGCACCGCCGAGCAGTTGGGACTGCGGGCCGACCGTGTCGTGTACGCGTCCGCGTCGGGGACGGGTGTCGGCGACGGTCCCTGGCACAACCCGAACCCGGTCGTCGAACGGTACTCGTTGACGCCACCCGGCGACCCGATCCAGTATTGGCAGAAGTTCGGTGAGGGACTCCACGGCGGCGATCCCGACAGCACGCCGGGCGTCACCCGCCTGGACTCCGGCTACTACAGCGATGGGACGCTTGTGGCGGGTGGCCCGTCGCACTCCGGCTACCTCGACGATGCGGGCTCGGATGCCGTACGCAACCTCGGCGCAGTCATCGCCGGTGAGGCCCCGACCCCGTACGTGAAGCGCGAACCGGACATCGACGCGAGCGGGGACCTCAGCGACCTGGTGACCGACTGGCTGTCGGAGAAGCTGCACCTGGTGCCCGGGCACTGACTCCGCGTCGGTGCTGCCGGGGCGCGTTCAGAGCATCAGCCGAACCGATGCGGCTCCGCCCCGGCCCAGCCCGGTTCGCCGGTCTTCGCGAACTGGACCCACGCCGCATGCATCGCATCGGCGACGGACTGATCCGGCTCGGGCCCGACCAGGGAGTGCGCGATGTCGAGGTGGTCGAACACGAAGGGCAGCTCGACGGCGTGGCCGGCACGGATGTCGGCGACCGGACTCTCGTACGCGAACTCGTACAGGTAGGTCGGCGCATCCGTGCGCACAGCGGCGAGCGCCCGGGTGGGATCGGAGAAGGCGATCGCGGTGATCGCCTCGCACAGGGCGTCGCCCGCACTCGCGCCGTCCGCGAGACGCCGTTCCAGCAGGTCGGTCGGCATGCCTGCGCGGCCGAGCATGTCGCGCGCCATGCCTTCGGTGGCTGCGGCGGCGATGCCCGTCGGAGCGAAGAAGAACCGGAACTCGGTCTGGTTCCATCCCGCGAGCAGTGGAATGTCACGCCCCGCTCCATCGGCGATGAGCGCTTCCGGCGTCGCCGGAAGCACATCACCGTCGATCACCGGGAAGGTGGTCATGATGCCGAGTCCGATGTCGGCAACGGTTCTCCCCCAGACGTCGGGGTCCGGATTCATCGTGAACTCGAGGACCACGTCGGTCTGGGCCTTGAGCAGGTCCGGCATCGGAATGGCGCTGAGCGCCGCCGCGGTGTTCTCCACACCCAGTTTCTCGGCGAGTTTCGCCGTCACCTTGCGCGCATCGTCGCGGTCGGCCGCGGTGAGACCGTTGCCGCTCTGCATCGCTGCACGGTGGAACAGCCCCGTCGCACGAGGTGAGGCGACCAGAGACGCCACGCTCATGGCACCCGCCGATTCGCCGAAGATCGTCACGTCGGCGGGGTCGCCGCCGAACGCCGCGATATTGTCGCGCACCCATTCCAAGGCGGCGATCTGATCGAGGAGTCCGCGGTTGTCCGGAGCGCCCGGGACCGCGCCGAAACCGGGGACGCCGAGCCGATAGTTGATGCCGACGCAGACCACGCCGTCGCGGGCGAAGGTGTCGCCGGCGTAGATGCCGAGGCGGTTGGATCCGCGGGAGAACGCTCCGCCGTGGATCCAGACCATGACGGGCAGGCCGGTCGCCCCGGGATCCGGCGTCCAGATGTTCAGATTGAGGTAGTCGTCGCCGGGTTCGATGATGTTGTCGAGGAGTGCGGCGATCGGTGCCGGATAGCCGACCTGCGGTGCCGTCGGGCCGTACTCGGTGGCGTCACGGACCTCCTCCCACCGTGCGTGCGGCTGCGGCGCGGCGAACGCGGCGGCCCCGGTCGGCGGTGCGGCGTAGGGAATGCCGAGAAATGCGACGACGTCGGCGTCGTGGCGGCCGCGAACGGGACCGGAAACGGTGGAGACGACGAGGTTCTGCTCTGCGATGCGGGTCACACGATCAAGTTACCTCGGCGCGACGATGCCGGAATTGTCTTAGGGCGATGCGATGATGCGCTTATGTTGGTTCGCTTGTCCGTCTCGCTCCGCCGATCGCTCATCGGCCGTTCGCACGCCGTCGGTCTCAGTGCCGTCGGCGCCGCCGCCGCGGTCCTGATCACCGGCTGTTCCCCCGCCTCCGACACCGCGGTGACCAGCGCTGCGTCCGCTGTTACCGACCGCGGCGACATCGCGTGGTCGAGCACCGCGCCGCCCGCGTCCACCTCCATGAGCAGCTCCGCCGCCCCGTCGACCAAGGCTCTGTCGGCGGCGTCGACCGCTGCCTTGGCTGCTCTCGCCACGTTGCCGGTGAAAGGCCGGGCGCCGAAGACGGGCTACGACCGAGCGTTGTTCGGTCAGGCGTGGAGCGACGACGTCTCCGTCGAGTTCGGCCACAACGGTTGCGACACCCGCAACGACATCTTGAAGAGAGACCTCACCGACCTGACGTTCAAGCCGCGCACGCGCGACTGCGTGGTGCTGAGCGGCACCGTCGACGACGTGTACACCGGGAAGACCATCGCCTTCGAGCGTGGACAGAAGACCTCGTCCGCGGTGCAGATCGACCACGTGGTCGCCCTGTCCGACGCGTGGCAGAAGGGTGCGCAGCAACTGTCGACCGAGGAACGCACTGATTTCGCGAACGACCCGCGCAACCTGCAGGCCGTCGACGGCCCGACCAATCAGCAGAAGGGCGACGGTGACGCCGCGACCTGGCTGCCGCCCAACCGGTCCTACCGGTGCACCTATGTCTCGCGGCAGATCGAGGTGAAGAGCGCCTACCGCCTGTGGGTGACCGCGGCGGAGAAACAGGCGATGCAGCGTTTGCTCACCAACTGCGGAGGCACCGCGCCGACGACCGCGGAGGTTCCGGAGACCTCGACCGAGACCACGCCGGTCCGTGAGACCCCCACGACGGCGGCGACTCGGCGGACTCGCGTTCCCGAGACCACAGCCCAGGCACCGGCAGGCGGAGACGTCTACTACAAGAACTGCAGCGCAGCCCGCGCCGCCGGTGCCGCACCGCTGCTCATCGGCGAACCCGGCTACCGCCCGGGAATGGACGGCGACGGGGACGGCATCGCCTGCGAGTAGGGAATGACGGGCAGACCACCCAAACACTGTGATGTCCGTTACTGAATCACCGTGGCCGATAACGTCGCTGCACCCGCCGAACGACGTAGTAGACGACCGCCGATGTAACGCCTCGTGTCATACCAACAGTCGACCCTAGGTCAAGACTTCGACGGCGACGTCGCGAGCCGCCATCTCCGGCGCGCGGTGAACACCAGGCTGACGGCACTCACAGTTCACGCGAATTCCGGGTTGCCGCCAATCAAAGGCACAGGTCGTCGAAGCCCCCGATTAGCCTTTGAATCCCTATGTGCAGGAACACAATTCGTTTGCGAACGTGATTCGCATTCGGCTCCGTTGGCACCTTCCGGCGGTCGTGCAAATCTCATTGGGCATCGCCTGATGCGACACACCCACCACCCTGAAGGAAACGCTATGTTCCCCGCTCTGACCCAGTTCTTCAACGACTTCAGCATCTTCGGCGGCGACCTGCTGCACGTCGCCATCACCTTCGGCTTCGGCAAGTAGCGCGCCCGCCGACGCCGACGCGTGAACGACCCGCCCCGGGCCGATTGTGCGTCGGCGTTTGTGCGCTGTTAAACTGACTTTCGTTCGCCAGAGCGGACACCACGGGGCTATGGCGCAGTTGGTAGCGCGACTCGTTCGCAATGAGTAGGTCCGGGGTTCGATTCCCCGTAGCTCCACCGAGAACCCGCAGGTCACAGACTTGCGGGTTCTTCTCCATTCCGCAGACGGCAACGCACCCGGCGATGACGCGGTCGTCGCCGGGTGCGCGTGCGTCGATCGTGTCGGGTCGACTCAGTGCTCGTCGTAGTGATCGCCGTGCAGTGCGTGACGATGTCCGTCGTGCAGGTAATCGACGTGATCGTCGTGCTGAACGGCCTCGTGGCCGCAGTTCTCGCCGTGCTCGTGCTCAGCAGTGGTGTGTTCGGCAGTGGTATGCGTGCTCATGGTTCTGCTCCCTATTCGAGGCGGTTCAGGCCGGGTCGGTCGTTGTCTCGTGGACATCCGCGAAGGTGTCGTCGACGACATGTGTGACGTGGACTTCGAAGGTCACAGTGAGATCCAAACACACATATGCATATATTGCAATGTATGCATATGTGGGAATGGCAGCCAGTTTCACTAGCGTCCCGCCCTTGATGATTGATTCCCAGTGACGGTCGTCTCCACGCTGGTCGAGTGCTGCCTGCGAGCCGCAGCGAGCACGCAGTGATCGAGACCGTCGTGAGTTCATGGCGGGTGGCGGTGGTCGTCAGGGAAGTCTCATCCGACAGATTCCGGCTGAGAACTGCCCGCTCAGGCGCTTCCGACGGAACATTGCCGTCGGAGGGTGCTGAGCCAGCAGTTCTCAGACGCCCTCGAGGACGCAGATCTCGATACCCCCCGCTCGCTACGCTCGGTGGCAGTGCACATCGCTCACCTGACCACTATCCTCCAGTGAATGGCACTCTCCGACGCCGACATCGCTCAGGTCCTCGACCGCACCATCGCGACCGTCGACCCGATGCTCGATGTCCTTGCGACCGCGGATCCACTGGACTTGAAGCCTCGGACGTTCCTACCCACGGCGTCGCGCACTTGCCTCGACCGGGGTGCGGGAGCCGCGTCGCAGATCCTGAACGTCCTCGATTGGCCCGGCACCGCAGGCTGGGACGAACTCCCGATGCAGGACCGCGCCGCGTGGTGGATATCGCGGATCGGCCTCGTCACGACCGGCGGGGTGGCGTTCCCCGGCGTCTTCGGTGCGTGGACCAAGAAGCTCCCGATGGCCGACTATCTCGCCTTCGCGAGCCAGGCGCTGGTCCTGCGAGCCGTCAGCCGCGAATACGGCGTCACCTCGCGGGAGGCCGGCATCGCGATGCTCGCCGCGATCTTGTTCGACCGCGACCTCGACGCTCACCTGGAATCACGGACACTCGACGAGGCGATGCCCGAGGACGCCGCAGCACGCAACACCGCGTTCGTCTCGCGCCTGTGGCAGATCGGCCGCGTGCTCTACGACCTCTCCCGCAGCCTCGGCAGTCGGCCCGGGCCGCCCCGACTGCTGAGTTGGCTCGGCTGGATCCCGATCGTCGGCGGCCCCGCTACGTACCTCGGCGAGGTCGTCGCACTGCGCCGCGCCGCGACCGCGTGCCGCACGTGGATCGTCGCGCATCCCGAGACCGTCGAACCCGTCGCCCACTGAGGAGCAGCGACCGGGCGCGCGGGTCAGTCCTCGTCTTGCTCGTCCGCGGCAGCGTTACGTTGGGCTGCGATCTCCAACGCCCGCCGCGCCGTCGCCTCATCCGGATAGGGCCCCATCCGGTCGAAGACATTCGCGATCTTGCCCTGCGTCACTTCACCGGACGAGAGGTCGAAGTACCACTGTTCGTCGCTCATGCAGCCACCTTAGTGCCAGCGCATACCGTAAACGATTGATTCCCGGTGACGGCCGAAGCCGGACGTCGCTGCTCCTCACGACGGTCTCGATGAACTGCGTGCTCGCTCCGCTCGCAGGCAGCAATCGACCAACGTGGGGGCGGCGAGCCTACACCGCGGCCCGGCCGTAGGTCTCGGTGCGCTCGCCGTCGTACTGCTCGTCGTAACCGGCGCGGTCGGCGAAGTCGTAGGTCGGCAAGTGGTCGAACGCCGGATCCTCGTCGTCGAACTCCAAGAGGATCGCGCCGCCGGGACGTCGCAGGCGCGCCGGCGGTTCCACATAGGTGGGCTCGGCCTGCCGCGACTCCAGCCGCGCGTCCTCCTGCTCCTGCCTGCGGCGACGGGCCGCACGCTGCGCACGGCGGACGTTCTCGGCCCGCACCGTACGACGCAGCATCGCCAGGTAGGTGCCGAACGCCGCCACCATGCCGCACGCGAAGGCGATGCCCCACGGTTGGAAGAAGAACGCACTGATGATCGCACCGAGCGTCACGACCGAGAACCCGACGACCATCCGCTGGCGTTCGCGGTACTGCATGGTCTCGCGCTCGACGAGCCGGTCAGGACCGTACCCGCCGCGTCCGCGGAGTTCGCGCGGAGTCGGCGCATCCTCGACCTCGTCGTCGGCGACCGACGCCGACTCGTCCTCGTATTCCTCGTCCTCGTATTCGTCGTCTTCGTATTCGTCGTCCGCGTACTCGACGTCGCTGTCGTCTTCGGTGTACTCGTCGTCGACGATCTGATCGGCGTCGCGTGCAGCCTGCGCCTGATCGAGGTCGACGACGTCGTCGGGCACCACGGGAATCTGATCGGTCAACTCCGCCGCAGAGACCACGTCGACGTCGTCCTCACCCGACTCGTCTGCCACCTCGATGTCCTCTGCCGCGCGGCCCTCTGCTGCGATCTCGTCGGCGTCGGCGTCGGCGTCCTCGGTCTCGTATTCGGCGTCGAGCACGTCCTCGGTCTGGTCGCCGGTGACGTCAGCGTCGTCGGCGACATCCTGATCGACGAGTTCTGCGTCGACCTCGATGGCCTCATCAGAGTCGACGTCGTCGTCCGCTGCTACCGCCTTAGCCTCCGCCGCTTTCCGACGCCGTTCCGCGGCGCGCTCGTCCGCGTTCGCGGCGGCACGCTGGGCGGCCCGGGTGCGGGTCGCGGTCCGCGACGCCGCAGTGCGCGACGATCCGCCACGATGCACCAACCGGGTGTTCGCCGCCGCCGCCGTGGTCTTGCGCGCCTGAGGGCGGCCGCGCAGCACCATGGGAATGAGCACGAACAGCCATACTGCGATCAGGGTCACCCACAGCACTGATGTCGGCATGATCGGCAGCTCCTCTCCGGTCGGTCTTCGAGATCGGTCCACTCATAGAGTAGGAACCGCGACGACCGCGAGAGCTCAGGCGCGCCGGGCGATCTCGATTCTCAGGGAACGATCAGAGCCCGCGCGGTCAGACCGCGAAAGCGCGTCCCGACCGGATCAGCGTGTCGACCGCGCTGCCGGACACCTCGTCGTTGGTGAGAGCGAACAGCAGATGGTCGCGCCAGCGGGCGTTCACATCCATGTAGCGCTTCAGCAACCCCTCCTGTCGGAAACCGACTTTCCCGAGCACCGCCTGCGAGGCCCCGTTGTCGGGCTGAACGGTGGCTTCGAGACGATGGAGCCCCACCGCGCCGAAGGCATGATCCACGCCGAGCGCCACCGCGGCGGAGGCGACGCCGCGCCCCGCGACGTCCGCGTCGACCCAGTAGCCGATCCACGCGCTGCGCACGGCGCCGCGCTGAACGTTGCCGATCGTGAGCTGACCTGCGTACCGGCCGTCGACCTCGATGACAAACGGCAGCACCGAACCGCGTTTGGCTTCGGATTTCAGCAGCGAGAACATCGGCCCCCACGACGACGGCTGGTGCCGCGCGGCCCACGGCCCCTGCCCCGTCGGTTCCCACGGCAGCAGATCGTTCTGGTTCTTGATCCGGAGTCGGCTCCAATCGGAGGCGTCGCGCATCCGGACCGGACGCACCGTGACCACGCCGGCTCCGACCCGGACGGGCCCCAGTTCCGCGGGCCATCCCGGATTACGCGGCGAATCGACCAACCACCTCAGCACAGTGCGATTGTAAGCGGATGCCGGAGCAGTCCCGCGCAGCGACCGGTGACACCGGCCCCGTCTGCACTACCCCCGTTGTGCCAGGAACATCACGTCCACTTCGTCGCCGGTACGGACTTCTTCGACGTCCTCGTCCACCATGATCAGGCAATTGGCTTCGGCGAGTTCGGCCAGCAGGTGTGAGGTGCCGGTCTCAGACTCCCCGATCACCTGGACCAGGTAGTCGCCCGACCGCTCGTCGCGCATGAGTTGACCGCGGAGGTAACCGCGCCGACCCTGAACGGACAGGATCGGGCCGATGGTCCGGGCACGCACGGTGCGCCGCATCGGTTGACGTTTGCCGAGCGCGATGCGGATCAGCGGACGCACCATCACTTCGAAGGTGACGAGCGCGCTCACCGGATTCGCGGGCAGCAGGAACGTCGGAATCTCGTCCCGGCCGAGGCAGCCGAACCCCTGGACCGACCCGGGGTGCATGCCGATGCGGCCGATGTCGAGGTCGCCGAGGTCGCCCAGCGCATCGGTGATGGCGGCTGCTGCCTCGCCGCCGAGCGAACCGCAGATCACGACGATCTCCGATCGGATGAGCTGGGCTTCGACCGCTTCGCGGAGTCGCGCCGGATCGCGTTCTGCGATACCGACGCGATGGACGTCGGCGCCGGCGTCCCGCGCCGCCGCCGCGAGCGAATAGCTGTTGATGTCGAAGACCTGCCCGGCACCCGGTTGGCGGTCGATGTCGACGAGTTCGTTGCCGACGGCGATCACCGAGACCCGTGGGCGCGGGTGCACCAGCACGCGGGCGCGTCCGACGGCGGCGAGCAGGCCCACCTGGGCGGGGCCGATGATCGATCCGGCGCGAACTGCGATGTCGCCGGGCCGCACGTCGTCACCGGTGCGGCGGACGTAGTCACCGGAGTCGACGCCGTGACCGACCATCACCCGGTCGTCCCCGCCATCGGTCCAGCGGATCGGGACCACGGCGTCGGCCAGCGTCGGCATCGGTGCGCCGGTCTCGACACGGACCGCCTGTCCTGGCTGCAGTCGAGTCGGAGTGCGCGAGCCCGCGGCGACGTCGCCGACGACCGGCAGATGAACGACGAGGCGACCGGAGTCGTCTAGTTCTTCGACATCGACGTCATGGGCGTCGATCGTCGAGAGATCCGACGGCGCCTCCGTACCGGCGAGGGCGACATCGACGGCGCGGACCGCGTAGCCGTCGATCGCCGCCTGGTCGAAGCCGGGCAGCGGATCGGCCGTGGCCACCTCTTCCGCGCACAGCAGGCCCTCGGCCTCCGAGATGGCAACCTGCACCGGTCGTGGCGCGACCACCGAAGCGGTCACGAGGCTCAGATGGTCCTCGACCGAGCGCATAGTTCTCCTCACAATCCCGGGTCGTCACGATGCACGGCGACGACCGCGGTCGCGATCGTCAGACAACACGCACACCGAGGCTATCGGGCGTCGACGTCCAGCGAACGCAGGCGCGCGGAATCGATCAGTCTTCGGCGAGCCGTTTGGTCAGCCACGCGCGCAGCTCAGGACCGTAGTCGTCGCGGTCGAGCGCGAAGTCGACGGCCGCTTTCAGATAACCGCCGGGATTGCCGAGGTCGTGCCGGGTGCCCTCGTGGATCACCACGTGAACCGGCTCACCCCACTCGATCAGCAGCGCGATGGCGTCGGTGAGCTGCAGCTCCCCACCCGCTCCCGGGGTGATCGCGCGCAGGGCGTCGAAGATCTTGCGATCCAGGATGTAGCGGCCTGCGGCGGCGAGGTTCGACGGCGCCTGGTCTGCGGGCGGCTTCTCCACCATGCCGCGCACCCGCTTCACACGCGGATTGTCGGGGTCGTCCTCGACGTCGAAGACGCCGTAGGCGCTGATCTCGTCGCCGCCGACCTCGATGGCGCACAGGACGCTGCCGCCGTAGCGCGCGCGTGCCGCGGCCATCCGACCGAGAGTCCCGCCCGGCAGCACGAGGTCGTCGGGCAGCAGAACCGCGACCGCGTCCTCATCGTCAGCCAGTTCTGCCTCCACGCAGCCGACCGCGTGTCCGAGACCGAGCGGCTTGTCCTGGATCACCGACGCCACCTCGAGCAGGGACGGCGCGTTCCGCACCTTCGCGAGCATCGCCTCTTTGCCCCGCGACGCGAGGGTGTGTTCCAACACCAGGTCGTCGACGAAGTGCGCGACGACCCCGTCCTTACCGGGCGAGGTGACGATCAGCAGTCGTTCGGCGCCCGCCGACTTCGCCTCCTCTGCCACCAATTCGATGCCGGGGGTGTCGACGACCGGAAGCAACTCCTTCGGCACCGTCTTGGTGGCGGGAAGGAAGCGGGTTCCGAGCCCGGCCGCCGGGACCACGGCGGTGTACGGGATCGGCGGGGCCATCTCGGCAGAGCGGCGGCCGGTGAGACGAACGGGGGTGTCGGACATGACGCTCAGCGTAACGGCAGTTTCTGGCAGGATCATGGGTGGAGTCTGGTGAAAGGGCTGTGATGAGCCGATCCAAGTCCGAGATGCGGCGCAGCGTCCTCGACGCCCGCGCGGGTCTGTCGCCGTTCGTGCTGGCCCAACACAATGCCGAGTTGGCGGAGTGGATGTACCGGCTCCCCGTCGAACTCGACCCCGGTGACGTGGTGGCCGCGTATGTCGCGACGCGCGCTGAGCCCGGTGGGACGGCGATGCTCGATGCGCTGGTGGACCGCGATCTGCGAGTCCTCTTACCGATCGTCCCCGAGGGCGAGCCGACGCGGCTTCAGTGGGGCGAGTACCAGGACGAGTCGTCACTGGATCGTGGCCGCTGGGGACTACTGGAGCCGATGGGGCATCGACTCGATCCCGACGCCCTGCATCAGGCCAAGCTGATTCTGGTTCCTGCGGTAGCCGCCGACCTGACCGGCGCCCGACTCGGTCGCGGCGCCGGCTATTACGACCGCACGCTGGTCGCGGTGGATGCACCGGTGGTCGCGGTGGTGCACGACGACGAGCTGTTCGACGACGGCGTCCCGCACGAGGCGAACGACGTGCCGATGGACTGGGTCCTCACACCGGGGCGTGGCTTCTGCAGAGTCGCAACGCCTACCGGGTGAGTGCGGAGACTACCGACCTACGCGGGCGCTGCCGCAGAGGTCGACGCGGTGGAGCTGGAATCGCTCGACGACGAGTTGTTTGAACTGCTCGACGAGGTGGAACCGGAGTCGCCGTTGCTCGACGAGGCGGCCGGCGCCACCGAGCTGCCGCCCGACCGGGAGTCGGTGCGGTAGAAGCCACTGCCCTTGAAGACGATGCCGACCGAGTTGAACAACTTGCGCAGCCGTCCGCCGCACTCGGGGCAGACGGTCAGCGAGTCGTCCGAGAACGCCTGCTGGATGTCGAACTTGTTGTCGCACACGGTGCACGCGTAACTATAGGTGGGCACGGGAACCTCCGAAGATGTAGAACTCGTCGTCCAGTGTAAACCGAACTTGGCACTCAAACATTCCGAGTGCCAATCACGACCGGTTTCGCCCCGTGACAGTCGTCACCATGACACAGTGGTCGGAAACTTTTTCCAACCCCTGGAGACTGCCGCATGGGCACCGTCATCGACACCCTCAACGAATGGATATGGAGCCGAGGCCTGATCTTCCTCTGTCTCGGCGCAGGGATCTACTTCACCATCAGAAGCAGATTTCTCCAGGTCAGACACTTCAGTCACATGATCAGCCTGATGTTCAAAGGCGAATCGTCCGAATCAGGCGTCTCCTCGTTCCAGGCGCTGGCGATGTCATTGGCCGGCCGCGTGGGTGCGGGCAACATCGTCGGCGTGGCGACGGCCATCGCGTTCGGCGGGCCCGGCGCATTGTTCTGGATGTGGGCGACAGCCTTCCTCGGCGCCTCCACCTCGTTCGTGGAGTGCACGCTCGGCCAGATCTACAAGACCAAGGACCCGTTGACCGGCGAATATCGCGGCGGCCCTGCCTACTACTTCCATCGCGCGCTTCGGCACACCCGGGCGTCCGGCCTGTTCAAGATTTACGCGCTGCTCTTCGCGGCCGTCACGGTGCTGGCGTGCGGCGTCCTGATGCCGGGCATTCAGGCCAACTCGATGGCCGAGTCCATGCACACCGCGTGGCCGTCGATCGACAAGTGGGTCTTCGGCACCGCATCGGCACTGATTCTGGGCTTCGTCATCATCGGCGGCGTCAAGCGCATCGCCAACTTCGCCGCCGTCGTGGTGCCGTTCATGGCGATCGTCTACATCGCGCTCGCCGTCGTCGTGGTCCTGATCAATGCCGACCAGATCCCCGAGACCATCCGCTTGATCTTCTCGAGCGCCTTCGGTCTGGACGCCGGCTTCGGCGCGATCCTCGGCTCCGCGATCATGTGGGGCGTCAAACGGGGCATCTACTCCAACGAGGCAGGCCAGGGCACCGGACCGCACGCCGCGGCAGCCGCCGAAGTCTCGCATCCCGCCAAACAGGGGCTGGTGCAGGCCTTCGCCGTCTACATCGACACCCTGTTCGTCTGTTCGGCCACCGGATTCCTGATTCTCTCGACCGGGGCCTACCGCGTGTACAACGACGAGTCCGTGGCAGGCGGCATCCTGCAGAACACGCCACTGTTCGACGGCGTCGAGCCCGATCCGGAGCCAGGCGCGACGTATGTGCAGGTCGGCTTCGACACCCTGTGGTCCGGGGCGGGCGCGTCGTTCGTCGCGATCTCGCTGGCCTTCTTCTGCTTCACGACGATCATCGCGTACTACTACATGGCCGAGACCAACCTGCGGTTCCTGCTGGGCAAGGCGGCGACCACGTTCATCCGCCCGCTGCGCAGCACCCTCGGCCGCGACCTGACGCTGCTGTTGCAGGCGACGATCCTGGTGGCCGTGGTCTACGGCGCCGTCACCACCCCGGGCAAGGCCTGGGCGCTAGGCGACATCGGCGTCGGCGCGATGGCGTGGCTCAACATCATCGGCATCCTGATCCTGCAGCAGCCCGCCTACAAAGCGCTGCGCGACTATGAATCGCAGCTGTCGATGGGCAAGGATCCGGTCTTCGATCCGAAGCCGCTCGGTATCCGGGGCGCGACGTTCTGGGAGAGCTACTCGCGAACATCCACCGAGAAGGAAGTGGTGTGACCGTACCTGCGTGCATCCCAGCGCAGGAGCGTTCCGCCGAGGATCGCGGCGACCAGCGAACCGAGGAGGATGCCGACCTTCGCCGCGGGCAGATGATCGGCGGGCAGGCCGGTGCCCGCGGCGAAGGACAGTTCGGCGATCAGTAGCGCGACGGTGAACCCGATGCCGGTGAGGAGGGTGACTGGCAACAGACTGCGGAGCGAGATCCCGTCAGCGAGTTGCAGCGGCGTCAGCCGGGTGACGAGGAACGTGGTGGTCAGCACGCCGATCACCTTTCCGAGCACCAGACCGAGGAAGACGCCGACGCTGACCGGCTGCACGATGTGTCCGACACCGATCACCGTCACCCCGGCGGAGGCGAAGGCGAACAACGGCAGCGCGAGCGCGGCAGACACCGGAGCCACGACGGCCTCCATCCGTTCGGTTCGCGGCAGGCGCTCTCCGCGGATCGCTACCGCCGGAACCATGAAGCCCAGCAGGACGCCGGACACCGTGGCGTGGACGCCGGATGAGTGGACGAAACCCCACGCGACCAGCGCCAACGGCACCAACAGCCACCAGTGGATGCGTCCTAGACGGATCACGCAGCCGAACGCGCCGATGCAGACCAGCCCGAGCACCAGCATCAGAAAGTCGATCTGCTCGGTGTAGACCGTGGCGATGACGATGATGCCGAGCAGGTCGTCGACCACCGCGAGAGTCATCAGAAAGACGCGCAACGCAACGGGCAGACCGCGGCCGAGCACGGCGAAGACGGCGAGTGCGAAGGCGATGTCGGTAGCCGTCGGCGTCGCCCAGCCGCGCAGCGCCTCGGGGTCGCCCACCGAGACCACCGCGACGAAGATCAACGCGGGCACCGCCATGCCGCCGACGGCCGCAGCGATGGGGACGCCCGCGCGCTTGGGGCTGCGCAGACTGCCGGTGACGAACTCGTTCTTCAGCTCCAGTCCGACGACGAAGAAGAAGATCGCGAGCAGCCCATCGGACGCCCACTGCCCCAGCGACAGGTTCAGATGCAAGGACTCCGGCCCGACGGTGAGGCCGACAAGCGAGTGGTACGCCTCGCGCCACGGAGTGTTGGCCCAGACGAATCCGATGAGGGCGGCCACGAGGAGGATCGCGCCGCCTTGAACGTCCCCGCTGACCCAGACGCGCCAGCCGCCGCGCTGAGGTTCCGAGGAGTCGGCGGTCGCGGTGTCAGTGATCACGTCGTCGCTCATCCCCACATCCTCCCAGATGCAGAATCTGTGGAAATCACCCTCCGAACGCCATCATCATCCACACGCGCCGAATTCCGAGGACGCACCGCACGACGACGCCGACGCTGGCTGCATGAGACTCTTCACCAGCGACTGCCTGTCCCCCACTCTCCTGTCCCGCCTCCGGTCGGCGTGGTCGTCGAGCGGTCGATTCCGTTCGGTCCGAACTCGGCGGCTCCTCGCTGTGGCCCTGGTGATCGCCGCCGTCGGTGTCGCGGTGATCTCCACCCGGCGTCCAGCCTCTCCGCCGTTGATCGTCGCCGCCGTCGATCTCAAACCAGGCGCCGTATTGACCTCCGACGATCTGTCCGCCCAACCCGTTCCGGCGGACATCGCGCCCGACCGTGCCCTCACCGACTACGACGAGGTGATCGGGCGACGGCTCACCGGACCGGTCGGCCGAGGCGAAGTCATCACCGAAGCCCGCTTGTTGACTGCGCGTCTTCCGGAATCATTGACCGGAATTCGCGGAGCCCGCCTTGTTCCGGTGCGCCCGGCCGACGAATCGGTGGCGCATCTCGTTCAACAGGGTGATGTGGTCGATGTGATCGACGCCGAGAAGAACGTCCTGGCTCGGAGTGCGGTCGTCGCGGTGGATCCGTCGAATTCCGGACCCAGAACAACGGGTGCCACAAACCCGCCGATTCTGTTGGCTATGAACGAGGCATCGGCCCAGCGCGTGGCGGCAGGCAGCCTCGATGTCGCTTTGGCACTAATTCTGCACTGAAATGCGACCCGAACTGGCGCTGGAGCGCGCACGAACCGTCCACATGTGGTTTAGACTCACCGATTAGCAATAGGCACAACCAAATCCAGAGGGGAACAACGTGCTTAAAGGCTTTAAAGACTTCTTGATGCGGGGCAATGTGGTCGAACTGGCCACGGCGGTGATCATCGGTGCCGCATTCACCGCCATCGTGACAGCATTCACCGAGAAGATCATCAATCCATTGATCGCGGTGATTCCGACCGGCGATTGCCCGCAATCACCGGCAGCAGAAGGCGCCACGCCGTCGAACGACTTCATCTGTGGTTTCGGTTTCGCCATCGACTCGGACAAGCCCGCGACCTTCATGGATTTCGGTGCGGTCATCTCGGCGTTCATCAACTTCGTCATCGTGGCCGCGGTGGTCTACTTCCTGATCGTCGTGCCGTACAACAAGCTGCAGGAACTGCGGAAGCTCGAGGATGGCGAAGAGGATCCGGATGAGGAGATCGTGCTGCTGACTCAGATCCGCAACGCCCTCGACCCCGAGGCCAAGGAGCGCGACGCCGCTGCCAAGGCCAAGGCCGATGCCGAGAAGGCCGCCCAGGAGGCTCGCGACCGCGCCGCCCAGACGCCTGCACCGGTCCCGGCCGCGCCCGCTGCTCCGGCACCGGGTTACGGAGATCGGACGCAGACCATGCAGGTTCCCCCGCAGGCTCAGCAGCCGGGTTACCAAGGCCAGCAGCAGTCCCAGCCGGGTCAGTCGCAGCAGGGCCAGGGCTTCACGCCTCCGGCTGGCCCGCCGACCGGCGGCTTCCCCACGCCGAACCCGGCGCCGGGCGAGTACCCGCCTCCCGGCAACCTGCCTCCGGGCCAGTACGCGCCGGGTCAGTACCCGCCGCCTCCCGGCCAGGACCCGGGCGACGCACCGCGCCACTCGCGCTGACCGTCGCAGGACCACAAGGACGTTCGCCTCAGCAGAGGCGGACGTCCTTCGTCGTTGGACCACGTCGTCGAGGCGAGCAAAGTGCGGCATATTACGTTAGGCTCACCTGAATACTGCATTCCGAAGGGTTCGACCATGACCATCACAACGCCGCCCGACCTCGCCTCCGACCTCCGCCTCTCGGTGCAGATGAAAGAGGGCTCACGCATCGAGCACGAGCAGGCAGAGAATTCGGAGTTCATGGCCGAACTGTTGGACGGCCGCATCAACGCCGCCGGGTACATCGCCTACCTGCAGCGGCTGCGCATCGTCTATGCAGCACTCGAGATCACCTCACGAGCGCTCGCGAACGACGCGCATGTCCGCCACGTGCACGATCCCGCACTGGATCGACTGGCGAGCATCGACGCCGACCTCGCCGACTGGAGCCGCATCAGCGGCGTCTCCCTGGAGCCGGTCGTCTCACCCGCCGCCGATGCGTATGCGCAGCGACTCACCGAAGCGGCCGAATGGGGCGGAGATCTGGTGGCCCATCACTACACGCGCTACCTCGGCGACTTGTCCGGCGGCCAGGCCGTCGGACGCATTCTGGACCGGTCGTTCGAGCTCGACGGTGCGGGCATCGCGATGTACGCCTTCGACCTGCGCTCAGCCGTGAAGCCGTACAAGGACGACTACCGCCGCGCGCTCGACACCATCGGCGACGCGCTCACCCCCGAGCAGCGGATCCGCATCGTCGACGAGGTGCGCGTCGCGTTCGCGCTGAACCACGATCTCTTCGCCGAGCTGGGCCGGCAGATCGAGCAGTTCCGGCGGTAACCGGCCGACGGCACCGATACGCGTCAGCGCTGGGTGCCGAAGGCAATCGAGGAGAGCAAACAGCGAAGCCCACGACCTCACGGTCGTGGGCTTCGCTGCGATCGAGACTGATCAGCCGATGCTGAACGGCTTGCCGTACAGCGTGACGTTGCCGACGTAGGTGTCGGTCGAAACGCGGACGGTCACCTTGGCGCGAGCCTGGGCGTAGCCGGCGCAGCCGTCGACGCCGAAGCGCTCACCGCTGTAGGAAACGCCACCGGTGGCGTTACCGAAGGTGAAGGAGTTGGTCTCCGTGTCATCGACGACGGAGCGAACGATCGGAGCATACTTCGCCTGGCCGGGGCCCAGCTTGATTCCGCCGGTGCCGCTGACACTCGGAGCCGGGTCACTGCCGTCAAACTTCTGCGAGATGCCACCCTTGGCACCCATGTCGGCACCGAAGTTGACCTGGCAGCCGACGATGTACCCTGCAGAAACGGTACCGCCCTTCACATCACCGCTCGTGGTGACGCGCACCTTGCCGGAGACGCGAACCTCACGGGAGAGCGCAGTGCTGGTGACAGCCTTGCTGATGCGTGCCGATTCGTTGTACAGCTTGATCGTAACCTTGCCCTCGGGCAGGTTCTTGACCTTGGTGACGCTCGGCAACGACACGGCGTTGGCGGGAGCGGGAACCAGGCTGGCGCCCATGAGGGCGGCGCCAGCGATGGCGGCGGACGCTGCGGCGCCGCGGACTACACGCTTGTTCATAGTTCTACCTCGCTAAGTCTGTGAAACTCGGGTCAGCCGAGGCTGAACGGACGGCCGTACAGGTTCGCCTGCACGTAACCGCTCTTGCCGGACAGGGAGTCTTCTTCGGCCTCGTAGCCGTCGGCAGCGACGACCTGGACCAACGAGCGCGCCGAGGCGTACCCGCCGCACTGCTGGACATCGATCGAGAAGCTGTCGATCGCGACCGTGCCCTTGCCCTTCTTCAGTTTGATCTTGTCAGCCTTGGCGAAGACCACCTGGCCGGGAGCCAGCGGAACCGTCAGTCCACCGCTGACGCCAGCGCCAGTGAGGCTGATGTCCGCGCCGAGCGTTCCGCTGAAGCCTGCGAGGTTCACCTGGCAGCCGACCAGGTACCCGACGGTCATGACGCCGGTGCCCTTGCTCAGCGACGCCTTGTAGACGCCCGAGACGGCACCTGCGCGACCGGCGCCATTGGCGGCCAGCGAATGCATGATGCGCGAGCGCTCACCACTGCGAGAGATGTTCACGACCTGACCGTCGACACCGACGGCCTTGGTGTGCCCACCGGGTAGACGAGCAGCGTCTGCCTGCCCGGTTCCGACGACAACTGCTCCGGTCATTGCGGTCAGCGCTGCCGCGGCCAGGACCGCCGCTCGCTTTCCGACGCCACTCAACTTCACACGTATCACCCTTCATGTGGTCGACAGGTTTTGTCGCACCTAAGCCTGCTGGACTGACAGTATTCTCAGCCGCGGCTTAGGTTAACCCACCCGAGGGGTACTTGCAGAGTGTAGAAATCAGTTATGTGACCCTAAGTGAGAAGCATCACTTACCAGCCAGTTAGCTTGCTACGTCTCACCCGTAATGCGGTGGTCGATTCTCGTCATACCAGCGACGACCGCGTCCGGCGTGCGTATCCTCGTCAGGATCGGCGACCGTTTCGGGTAGATCGTCGCCGAAAACGGCGTCGAGCCGGCGTCGACGACGCCAGCTCTCCTCCGTCTCCCGATGCGCGTTCGTCGGCCCGGAATCAGAACTCACTGATGGCAGCGATCACGTGGTGCGCCAACGGAATCAGAGTCGCCATTCCATCGCGCACGGCGGCCCGTGACGACGACAGGTTGACGACCACCGTCTGACCAGAAATCCCAGCTACACCGCGGGAAAGGCCGGCATCCGCGGAGCCCGCAGACAGGCCCGAACTGCGGATCGCCTCCTCGATGCCGCGCAGGCGGCGATCCAACAACGGCTCGGCCGCTTCGGGGGTCACATCGCGTGCGCCCACCCCGACTCCGCCGACCGAGACGACGAGGTCCACGCCGCCGATGACGGCTGTATTGATCGCATTGCGAATCTCCACCTCGTCCCCCGACACGGCGGTGGTGGCATCGACGTGAAAGTCGGCTTCTTCGAGCAACTCCACCACGAGGGGACCGAGGCGATCGGGGACCTCACCGGCAACGGTTCGGTCGTCCACCACGATGACGAGTGCACGCGGGGTGACCAATCCTTGAACAGCTGCCTCAGCTTCGGCGTCTACGGCGTCAATCATTCATCCAACCTTTCGTCAAAGTTTACCGGTCGTTCAGGCCGGAACTGCGGCTCGGTACGTGAATCGTCGGATTAGCTGGCACCCAGGGTCACCTGAGCGGTCTTGGTCTGGCTCCCCACGTAGTACGTGATCTTCACCGTATCGCCCGGAGCGTACGAACGGATAGCGGCAACCAGAGCATCCGAGGCGGAGATCTTGCGATCGTCGACCTGAGTGATCACGGCACCCTCCGGAATTCCAGCTTTCCGCGCGGCGCCGCCGGGCACGACGGTCACCACCTGCGCGCCGGGCCGAGTGACGTCGGTGCTGGGGCGCACGGTCACGCCCAGGCTCGCCTGTTCCGCGGTGCCGCCGGAACGGAGTTGGTTGGCGATGCGCATCGCCTGGTCGACCGGGATCGCGAAGCCGAGGCCGATGCTGCCGGACTGCTCGGCGCCGCCGCTGATGGTGGCGATGGCCGAGTTGATGCCGATCAGCGCGCCCGCCGAGTTCACCAGCGCGCCGCCGGAGTTGCCGGGGTTGATCGCGGCGTCGGTCTGGATCGCATCCATCACCGACTCCTCGCCGTCGGCGCCGGACGTCGAGACCGGTCGGTTCAGGGAGCTGATGATGCCGGTGGTGACGGTGCCCTCCAGGCCCAGGGGCGAGCCGACGGCGATCACCTCCTGCCCCACCGAGAGATTGTTCGACTTGCCGATGGTGATCGGCGTCAGGCCGGTCTTGTCGGCCTGGATGACGGCGATGTCCGACGTCGGGTCGGTACCGAGGACCTTGGCCGTCGCACGACTTCCATCGTTGAAGCTGACCAGGATCTGGCTGGCCGGACTCCCGCCGCCCGCGCTGATCACGTGGTTGTTGGTGAGGATGACGCCGTTGTCGCTGAGGATGACGCCCGACCCCGAGCCCGACTTGTTGCCGACCACGACGGTGATCGAGACGACCGACGGCAGCACCTTGGCCGCGGTCTCCTGAACGGAGCCGGGCTCAGCCGCGGGCTGCTCGGTCATGGTCGGCCCGGAGGCGACGGTCGTCGACTGCGACGAACTGTTCCCCGACCCGTTCGCCAGCCAGGCGCCTGCGGCCCCACCCGCGCCACCGGCGAGCAAGGCGACGGCCGCGACCGCGACGATCGCCTTCTTGCCCGTGCCACCCGACTTCGGCGCGGGCGCGGGCGCTCCCGGCGGTGTGGCTCCGGGAGTCGGCGAGTCCGGCGGCGGTCCCCACGGCGGCTGTGCGCCCGCCGGGAACTGACCGGTCTGCGGCGCCGTCGGCGGAAACTGCCCCGTCTGCGGCGCGGTGGGGAACTGCCCCGTCGGGGTGGGACCGGCGTACCGCTCCCCCGGCCCGACTCCGCCGGTCGGTGCCGCACCGTACGCCGGGAATCCGCCGGTCTGCGGCTGGCTCGGAGGTTGATTCTGCGTGCCTGGGACCTGCCGCCAATCGTCGTTGCCGGGGTATTCGCCGTTCGTCATGAGATTCACCCTATTTCAGTTTTCTGTGAACTCTTTCGGGCCCAGGTGCTCAGAGCCTGCCAGATTCCTGCCAACTTGCTGTGGGTCGCGATCATCGCCGAACGACGATCGGCTCCGGTTCAGTATGGTGCGGCAATCCGGGCAGTCGCAGACGAATCAGCGCACCGCCTTCGTCGGACGCATCGGCGGTCGCGGTGCCGCCGATGCGGGTGACCACCTGTCGCACGATCGCCAGGCCCAGACCCGAGCCCGGCATGGAGCGGGTGGCGTCGGAGCGGTAGAACCGCTCGAAGACCATCTCGCGGTCCTCCGGTGCGATGCCCGGGCCCGCGTCGGCGAAACTCAGTTCGGCGGACGCCGGTCCCACCTGGGTCAAGCGGACGCGCACCGCGCGGCCGGGCGGACTCCATTTAGCGGCGTTGTCGAGCACATTGAGGACCGCGCGGGAGAGCGCGTGCTCCTCGCCGAACACGAACCACGGTGTGGTCTGCACGTCGAAGTCGATGTCGGTGCGACGCCGACGGACGCGTTCGAGCGCACTGTCGAGCACCTCCTCCAGGTCCACTTCCTGGTGCACAGCTTCGAGTGCGTCGTCGCGGGCCAGGTCGACGAGATCGCCGACGAGGGTCGAGAGCTCCTCGATCTGCGCCATCACATCCGATCGCAGCTCCACCATGTCGGCCGCGGGCACCGCGGGCGCGCCGGGAGCCGACGACGCGATGAGCAGTTCGAGGTTGGTGCGCAACGACGTGAGCGGCGTCTTCAGTTCATGACCGGCGTCGGCGACGAGTCGCGCCTGCTGATCGCGCGATTCGGCGAGCGCCCGCAGCATCGTGTTGAAACTCTCGGTGAGCCGAGCGAGCTCATCGGTGCCGGTTACTGGAATGGGCGTCAGGTCCTGCGTCCGCGCGACGCGCTCGGCCGCCGCGGTGAGTCGGGTGACCGGGCGCAGACCGGTCCTGGCCACTGCCGTTCCCGCGATGGCGGCGAACGCGACACCGACGCCGCCGACGATGAACAGGACCGACGCCAGGCGTGCGAGGACGGCGTCGGTGCGCGCCAGCGACTGCGCCAGGACGAGCGTGCTGCCGTCGGACAGCTTCCGCGCGAGCACCCGGTAATTGCCGGTGGTGCGCAGACTCTGATTGAGTTTGCCGGGCGGATTGGTGGAGTTCGCGACAGCGCGTTCCGGATCGCCGAAGGGGACCTGCCCGACCGAGACCGCGTGGCCGTCCTGCTGGACGAGAGCGATGGTGATCGACGTCGAGAACACCGTTCCGGCGAGCAGTGCCTCGGGTCCGTTGTTGAGCCTGCCGAGCTTCGCCAGCGCGGTGAGTCCGTCGGCTCGGGCGACGAGTTGAGTGTCGACGTCGTTGTACATCGAGCGCGACACCACGAAATAGGCGGCGCCCGCCATCAAGACGGCCGACAGGAGCACCACGGCGGCGGCGAGCAGCGCGACCCGGCGCCGCAGAGAGATCGCCCGGGTGAGGCGGAGGGGACTGCGCACCTACGGGGTTCCTTCACGCAGCACGTATCCGACACCGCGCACGGTGTGAATCAGGCGCGACTCCCCCTCGGCTTCGGTCTTGCGACGCAGATAACCGATGTACACCTCGAGCGCATTACCGGAGGTCGGGAAGTCGTAGCCCCAGACCTCCTCGAGGATCCGACTGCGCGTCAGCACTCGTTTGGGGTTGCTCATCAGCATCTCCAGCAGCGCGAATTCGGTGCGCGTGAGGCTGATCTGCCGTTCGCCACGCGTAACCTCGCGCGTCACCGGATCCAGTGTGAGGTCGGCGTACGAGACGGCCTCCGACTCCTCTTCTTCTCGGGTCGTCCGACGCAGGAGCGAGCGCAGGCGTGCGAGCAGTTCCTCCAGCGCGAAGGGCTTCGGCAGGTAATCGTCGGCGCCGGCGTCGAGTCCGCTGACGCGCTCGGACACCGAGTCGCGGGCGGTGAGCACGAGAATCGGCAGGTCGTCGCCCGCCGAACGCAGTCGACGGCAGACCTCGAGGCCGTCGAGTCGCGGCATCATCACGTCGAGCACCATGAGGTCGGGACGGTCCGCGATGACCTTCTCCAACGCCTCGAGTCCGTCGCCCGCGGTATCGACGGTGTAGCCGTTGAAGGTCAGCGAACGTCGCAGAGACTCTCGGACAGCACGGTCGTCGTCCACCACCAGGATGCGCATGAATACAGTCTTATCTCCACAACTGAGATTCGACTGAGCGAACACGCCGGTCGACGCGCATCCTCGGCCGTCCGATACGTCTGAGCACTCGCATAGAGAAACCGCAAAGGGCTACAGTTCTTACTGGACAGTAATGTTGAGGCGGGGACAGATCCTCGCAGTTCACAGTGAGGAATCTCTATGCCTTCCATCTTCATCTCCGGCGGCGCAGCAGGCATCGGGCTGGCGACGGCGAAGCGGTTCGCCGCCGAGGGCTGGACCGTCGGCGTGTACGACGTCAGCGAGGAGGCACTGGCCGCGGTCGCCGCCGAGCACCCGGACTTCATCACGGGCGTCCTCGACGTGCGCGACCCCGAACAGTGGTCGACGCGGCTGGCCGAGTTCACCTCGCACACCGGCGGCCGGCTGGACGTGCTCGACAACAATGCGGGGATCCTGGTCGCCGGCCCGCTGGCGGAGATCTCGCCGGACGTCATCAAAGCGCAGGTCGACATCGACGCCCTCGGCGTCACCTTCGGTGCCCAGGCCGCGCACCCCTACCTCAAGGCCACGCCGAAATCGCATCTGGTCAACATCGCCTCGGCGTCGGCCATCTACGGCCAGCCCGGAATCGCGACGTACAGCGCCACCAAGTTCTACGTCGCCGGACTCACCGAAGCGCTGGAACTCGAATGGGCGCCCGACGACATCCGCGTCGTCAGCATCTGGCCGCTGTGGGCGAACACCGCCCTGGCCGACGCCGACGCGAAGTCCATCAAGACGCTCGGCGTCCGCATCACGCCCGAGCAGGTGGCCGACAAGGTGTGGGAGTCGGTCCACCCCACCGCCGCCGACCGTGCGCTGAGCCGCACCAGCTACTCCGTCGGCCTCCAGACCACGCTGCTCGGAAACGCCGCGAAGTTCATCCCGAACGTACTGAACCGAACGGTGAACAAACTCATCGCGCAGTGACCCGTGCCCCCGAGCCCGCGAGGTCACTCCACGGCGGACAGCGCCAGGCTCTTGCGGATGGCCTCCTGGGCGCGCGGGGGCAGGGTGGGCAGGATCTCCAGCACGTGTTGGCGGTGGCGGATCGCGGCTTGCCGGACCGGTAGGCCGGGGTTCGGCTGGACCTGCGGGATGATCTCGGAGAAGTCCTCGGTGGTGCCGCCGCCGGAGATCCCGGCCGCCTGCATCGCCGACTCGGCGGCCGCGACCGCGGAGTCCTTCTCCTCGGACATGCCGATCGGCCCGAACCGGTCACCGGACAAGAACTGCTTGACCACCGGCTGCTCCGACGTCAGCAGCTGTTCACGCGGACCGAACATCACCAGCTCCTTACGGAACAGCATGCCGATGTTGTCCGGAATCGTGCGGGCGATGTTGATGTTGTGCGTGACCACCAGAATCGTCGCATCGATCTCGGCGTTGATGTCGATCAGCAACTGCGAGATGTAGGCGGTCCGCACCGGGTCCAGACCCGAGTCCGGCTCGTCACACAAGATGATCTCCGGATCCAGCACCAACGCGCGCGCCAGCCCGGCACGCTTGCGCATACCGCCGGAGATCTCACCGGGCAGCTTGCCCTCGGCGCCGGCCAGACCGACCAGCTCCATCTTCTCCAGCACGATGCGCCGGATCTCGTCTTCCTTCTTCTTCGTGTGCTCACGCAACGGGAAGGCGATGTTGTCGAACAACGTCATCGACCCGAACAGCGCGCCGTCCTGAAACAGGACGCCGAACAGCTTCCGGATCTCGTACAGCTCCTTGGCCGAGCACTCGGTGATGTCGGTGCCATCGACGATGACCGATCCCTGCTCGGGATGCAGCAGACCGATCAACGTCTTCAAGAACACCGACTTGCCGGTACCCGACGGCCCCAACAGTGCACTGACCTCACCTCGCGGCAGCGTCAACGACACGTCTCGCCAGATGTTCTGCGACCCGAACGACTTCGTCAGATTCGCCACACTGACCTCAACACCCATGACCTCGTCCTTCCTCTCTGCTCGTCGCGGCGCGGGGCCCGGTCAGTCGCCCGCGGGGGTCGACGGCTGGTTCGGTGTCGGTGCGGCGGGATTCTGCGTCGCCGGCGGCGTACCGTCCGCGGGTGTCGCGCCGTCCGCATTGAGATTGGTGCCGTTGCTGGTGATCGCGGTGATCTTCCAGTCCTGAGCCTTGTCGATCGTCAGCTTGTACGTCGCGGTGGTCTCGACGCCGTCGGCCGGCGCCTGCACATTCTTGGTCACGATGCCGACGAACGCGTCGACCTGATAGACGTCGCCGTCGACCGAGGTCACCTTCGCCGAGATCGGCGACGCTGTGGACGACCACTGCAACGGTCGCAGCAACTGCTCCATCTGACCGGCCGCATTGCGGAGTCTGGTGCCGAGCTCGGGGGTGGTGTTCGCGGTCAGCCGCTTGAGCCAGCCCTGCGTGTCCTCGTAGCTCATCTCCGCGGCTCCCGCCGAGTAGTCCAGCGCCACCTTCTCCGCATGCGCGGTGTCGGCGTCGGCGGCCTTCATGCCGTCGAGTTCGGACGAGAGGGAGACCACCAGCCAGGCCAGCACCGCGACGACCGCCACGATCGCCACAACGACGACGCCTGCGAGAAACTCCTTGATGCTGATCGTTCGATTGGAGAGCTTCGCGAGGGCGGCCCGGCCTCGCGACGACTCCTCGGCGTCGACGGCGGGTGCCTGCGTGTCCTGCGCAGCAGAGACCGACGGCTTCTCCGTCGCCGGTTCGGGCCGCGGACGGGGCGATGCGATGTCGACGGCTTCTTCGGCGATCGGCGTCTCGGTGGTTTCGTCAGCGCGTTCCGGCGCCATGGTGTTCCCGCTCATTGTGAACTCCTCAGGATCGGTCTTGGTGATGTCTCTGGACGGTGCGGCATCCGCCTCAGGCGGCGATCTCAGGCATGGGTTACCGTCCTCCCCCGGGAATGTGGATGGTCAGTCCGCCGCGGTTCGTGGCCGCGATCAGGGTGTCGAGGAACTTCCCGGCGTCAACGGTGCGCATCGACGCCGCGCCCGCCGCCGTCACCGGCAGGAGGTTCTCGCCGATGATCTTCAGGTCGCCCGAGTTGTCGTCCAAGAACTTCTGCAACAGTGCGACGAGGGGGCTCGCGCCTTCGGTGATGCCCGTGTACATGGGGCCCGACCAGTCGATCGCGTCCTTCACCCCGTCTTCGAGGTAAGCGAACATCTTGCCGAAGTCGCGGATCTCGGGGGTGAGCCGAGCCATGTCGCCGGGGAGACGCGACGACTGCATGAGCAGCGGCTGCATGGTCGCCAGCAGGGTGCGCAGCGAATCCTCGTTGCGCATCATCTGCGTCACGAGCAGCTCACCCACTCGGTTCAAGTCGCCCAGCACCTCGATGTCGTCGGGCAGGCCCGCGTTGAGCTGATGGAAGACGTTCTTGACCTGCTTCGGATCGACCTGGGTGAGCACCTCGGTGACCTGCTTCGACATGTCTTTGAAGGTCGACGCCTCCCGCACGCGCGGTCCGGCGATGGTGGCGTGATCGGCCAGGTAGGGCCCGGCCTCCGTCGTGGGCAGCACGGCCACATAGGCCTCGCCGAGCGCGGAGAGGTTGTCGATGCGGAAATCACTGGCGGTCGGAATCTGCTGTGAGTCCTGGTAGTCCCAGGTGATCTTGGCCCCCTCGGGGGTCTGCGAGATCTCGGTGACGTGCCCGATCTCGATGCCGCGCAAGAGGACGCGTGATCCGACCAGGATGCCGTTGGTGTCCTGGACGGTGATGCTCGCGTACTTGGCGCCGACGGTCATCAGGTGCAGGCCCACATTGAAGATGTAGAGCACCGACACAACCAGGATCACCAGCATCCCCAGCACGGACAGTCGTGTCTTGGTGATCATCGGACCACCCCCAGGATGCGCAGGATCGATGCCGAGTCCGCGAGCATCTGCTTGTCGCTTCCCTTGGCCTTCACCGAGGTGATCGCGACGCGCGGATTCTTCAGGAACGGCTTCAGCGTGTTGCTGACGAAGTCGTTCGCGCCGGCCACCATGCGGTCGCCCGCCGGCCAGATGGGTGCCGCGTTCTCGGCCGCCTCGGCGATCGAGGTCAGCAAGGGAACCACCCAGAGACCGCCGGTGAACACCGACCCGACGGAGGGCAGCAGGGTCGCGATGTGTCGGACCAGCGAGTATCCGACCGTCTTGTAATAGTCGATGCCCTGATCTCCGAAAACGTGCTCGATCTGCACGCGACTCGCGGGGAACGACTTCGCGACGCCGTCGAGCCCGGTGAGCAGTCGGTCGATCTCCCCGAGGTTGCCCGCAAGGTCGTCGAGGTCGGTCGCCACCGTTGATGCGAGCCTGCGCACGTCTTTGATCTGCGGCAGCGTCTTGTTCAGCGTGACCATCGTGTCCTGGACTTTCTGGACGGTTCCACCGTTGACGAAGTAGGCGAGCACCGCGATCGTGTCCTCCAGCGTCGGCGGCGACGTGGTTCGCGACATCGGCACCACCGAACCGTCGTGCAGGTTGCCTGCGTTCGTCGGATTCTCGGGCGGGGTGAAGCCGAGATAGGTGTCGCCCAGCGGGGTGTTCTGGCGAATGATCGCCGTCGAGTCGGCGGGCACCGGGCGCGACGCGGTGAGTCCGACGACGACGTCGACGCCGTCCTTGGACTCGTTGAGTTCCTTGACCCGCCCGACCTGCAGTCCGTTCATCATCACGTCGGCGCCGGTCGGCAGGTTCAGCACACTGGCGAACTTCAGCGTCACTTCGTAGTCCGCGCTCACCCCGGCCTTGACCGACGGCAGGCGGTTGGGGCTCAGCGAGCAGCCCGACATCACCAGCATCACCGGGACGAGGACCGCGAGGATCCACAGGAATCTGGTCTTCACTTCGCCCCCGCCTTCAGCACCAGGTCGATCGGGTTGACCGACGTCGTCTGGTTGGTTCCGCGCTTGCACGCCTTCCCCAACGCCTTGCACTGCTGCGCACTGACCGTCACCGACGGCGCCTGGTACGGAACCGACAGCGCACCGGTGGCCGCGGTCTGATCGCGCAACGCGTCACCGATCGCCGGTGTGAGCGACTTCAGGTTCGTGCGCCACGTGGGTGCGTTGCCTGCGATCGCCGACACCACCGGCGACCCGACGTCGAGCACGATCTTCTCCAGTTCCGGCCCGTAGTGCTTCCAGACGTCGTACATGAGCGCGATGGTCCATCCGATGCCGCGGCAGAACTTGGCGACCTTGTAGAACAGTCCAGTACCAAGGCTTGCGACGGAGGCTCCCTGGTCGGCGAGGGACATGATCTGTTCCCAGTGCTTCAGCGCCGCGTCGGTCAGGGGCGCCATGTCGGCGATCGACGCACCGATGTCGGCGGTGAACGCGTCCGGGTTCTTGGCTGCGTCCGCTGCGTTGCGGAACATCGAGTTGGCTTTGGCGCCGGTGCCGTCGAGCGCCAGATCGGCACCGGACAGGGCCCGTTGCAGGTCGTCGCCACCGTTGGCCGACAGCCCCTCAAGGAAGTCCGACGCCGACCCGGCGACCTCGCTGATCGGTTTCGGGGTGAAGCTGTTCTGCATCGAGATGCAGTGCCCTGCCTCCAGCACCGGCCCGGTCGCATAATTGCCGACGAGTTCGAGACTGCGGTCGGCCAACAACGACTTGGAGCGCGTGACGGCCTTCACCGTGGCCGGGTAGGCACGGCCTGAGTCCAATGAGAACGTGACCCGGACCCGCGGACCGTGGGCGCTGATCTGCGTCACCGAGCCGACTTTCACCCCCATCTGGGTGACCGGGTTCCCTTCGTACAGCCCGATGGCGTCGGTGAAGTCGACGCAGAAGCCGTCGCCGCCTCCGGTTCCTGCGGAGGTCGTCGCGGCACTGCTGAAGCCGAAGCCGGTCGCCGTCACCCCGATCGCCACCGCGGTCGTCACGGCCAGCGCGCCGAAGACGCGGCGGCGGAGCCGAGAAGCACGCGGAGCCGGCACGGCGTCGTTGATGTCAGTCATCTCAGCACTCCTTTCCGGGGAGCGGGATGCACAGGTTCTCCAGCATCAGCTGACCGTTGCTCAGCTGGCGCAGGCTGCCAGGCGTGAGCGACGTCTTCAGCTTGTCGCGCATGCCGATGAGCCCGTTGATCGTCGGTTCCAATTCCGTCTCCATCGTGCGGATCTGCGCCATGATCGATCGGATCTGCGGTTCGTAGGCCTGGCTGTTGACCAGGTAGGTGCGGAACGTGGGTCCCGCCTTGTAGAGCACGTCGGAGAACAGTTGATAGGCGTAGTCGAAGCCGGTCGAGTTGACGTGATAGCTGGTCACCACCGAGTCGAGCTTCTTGATCAGCGTGAACACGAAGTCCTTGTTCGTATTGAAGGTGTTCAGATAGGTCGAGGCCAGTTCCGCGATCTGGTGGACCTGATCACGCTGCTTCGCGAAGACCTCGGTGACCGAGTCGAGCCCGTCGACGATCGAGCGGAGCGACGTGTCGTTCTTCCCGAGCGCATCGGCCACCTGCTTGATGTTGGAGTGCCACGTCGGCGTCTCGATGCCGTCGGTGGTGTGCGGCGCCGCCTGAATCACGTCGCCGATCGAGTAGGGCACCGTCACTCGCGTCGCGGGAATGGTGTCCGTCAATTCGTCGGTGCCGCGGGGGATGATGGTGATCGCGTAGCCGCCGACCGGCGTGAGCATCCGGACGTCGACGCTCGCCTGGTCTCCGACGAACGCGGAGTCGTCGATCCGCGCCTCGATCAGAACCGAGTCCTGTTGCATCGTCACCGCGGAGACCTTGCCGACGACGATGCCCGCGATCCGGACGTCCTCGCCCGTGTGGATCGACGCGGCGTCCGTCACCTCGAAGGTGATCGCCTTCTTGCCGGGCGGATGGATGTACAGCACGAACACACCGGCGAGCAGCAGGATCACCACGACGATCACACCGAGTCCGAGCAGCCGGTGGTCGGCATCGTGCTGCGCCTTCTTCTTGCGGAACGTCGGCACCTTGCCCAAGAGGGTCATGGGTTGCACAGGGTCACCTGCCTGTCGTCGATGAAGAACTTCGCCTCGAGCGGGATCTTCGCGGTCCCGTTCGCACACTTCGGGTAGGGCTCCTGGAATCCGTCGGTGCCCTTCAGTCCCTCCAACGCATTGGGCATGAGATCGAACACGCCGAACAGCTGCGTCGCGTTCTTGAAGATCGCCTTGATGCGACGCGGCATGTCGGTGTCGTCGCGAACGTTGAACGCCGTCAGGATCCGGTCGATCGGCTCGAACAACGCCGGGCCCGCGGAGGCCGTCACCGCGAACTCGTCGAGGACGGTGGTCGCGCTGGTGATCGGGAGATCGATGGCGTGGAGGAACTCCATGACATTCTGGTTCCGTCCGCCCATCACATCGGAGATCCGTGCCAGATTCTCGGTCAGCTTCGACACGACTTGTTGTCGGCTCTTGGCGTACTTCGTCAGTTTCTGGGTGCTGTCGAGCATCGGCCCCAAGCCCGATCCATCTCCTTGGAGGAGGGCGATCGCGTTCTCGCTGAACTCGTTGATGTCCTTGTTCTGCATGGTCGACAGGACCGGTTGCAGTCCGTTGAACAGTTCCGTGATGTCGAAGGACGGAACGGTGTGGCTCGCGGGCACGTGGCTGATGCGGGGTCCGGACTCATCGTCGCCGCGGACGTCGACGTACCGCACACCGGTCAAGTTCTGGTACTTGATCGCCAGTCTCGTCGCGTCGGTGATCGAGTGATCCTCGTCGAGGGTGAACTCGACGCGGGCGAGCGGTTTGTCGCGTGCCTCGCCCTCGATGAGTTCGACCTTCGTGACCTTGCCCACGCGCTTGCCCTTGTACCGGACGTCGCCGTTCGGGTGCAGGCCGGACGCGTCGGTGAAGTCGGCGGAATACGAGCGCGTGCTCTCCTCGACGGGGTTGCGCATCGCATTGATCACCAGGATGAACAACAGGAGTGCGCAGACCGCGACCGCCGCCACCTTGGCACTCGAGATCAGTGTCTGTACTCGTGGTGAGGCCACCGTCAGTCCTCCTTCTTCGTGACGTGGTGATCCGGTGTCGCGCCCGGGCGCACGCCCATGGCGGCCATCGACTGCGCGACGCCGGGCACGGAGTCCAAGAGGATCCGCAGTTGCAGCGTCTGCTGTCCCTTCGGACCGCGGAAACTGCGTTGGAGACCTTCGATGGCTTCCTGCAACTTCGTCATGGTCGACGCGTCGCCCATCACTCCGGGAACTTCGTCGGTCAGGTACTTGATCGCGGTGACCACCGGCGTGAGCTCGGCGGAGTGCGAGCCCAGGAGCTTGCCGATCGCGCCGAACAACCCGTCCGAAGCCACGGTCAGCGACCTGTTCATCAGGTCGTGGTAGGCCTTGTCGACCCCGCGCGATCCGTCCGGCAGCCGATTGAAACTGCTGTTGGTGATCGCATCCAGGGCACCGAGTGCCTCGATGTTCGTCTTGGGGAAGACCGCGGTGATGTCGTTCATCCGCGCCATCAGCGTGCTCGGCAACTGCTTCTGCGTGCGCGCCACACTGTCACTGACGACGATCAGCGTCTGGACCAGCGGCGCGAGACCGGACGCGTAGTCGGTCACCTTGTTCAGACTGTCGATGACATCACGGGTGAGGCTGCCGTCCACGACGATCGAGCCGTGCTCGATCATGGTCGACATGGTGAAGTCGGGGGCCGAATCGCGACGGATCGTCTGTCCTTCGCGGATCGATCCGCCGCCGGCCTTAGCGATCAGGTTGATCGCGGTGGTGCCGAAGTAGTTGGCTGGACGGAAGTCGACGTCGAAGGCGTCGGTGAGGCTCGCAGCCGCGGAGTCGTCGAGCGCGATGTCCACGTGCACCGAGTACGGGTCGGTGGAGTCGACGTCGGTCACCACGCCGACCTCGGCGCCGCGCAGTAGCACCTTGCTCTTGGCCTGCAGCCCCGGTCCGACCGTCGGCAGCACCAGGTGCACCGTCCGCCCCGATGGCGCCGAGGCCCTGGGGTAGACGATCACGATCGCCGCGATGGCGAGGACGATCACGAGGATGGCGGCGACGCCGGAGGTCACGAGAGCCCGAAGCTGGGTGCCGCCGCTGCCGCGGACGAAGTCTTGGTTGATTGCTTTTGCCATGTCAACCCCTAAACGGAAGCGGTGGATTGAGGCCCCAGATGACGACCGTCATGACGAAGTTCAGGACGACGATCGCGACCAGGGAGGCGCGGATGGCGCGTCCGGAGGCGGCGCCGACGCCCGCGGGGCCGCCGCTGGCGAAGTAGCCGTAGTAGCAGTGGATCAGCGTCACGATGGCGCAGAACAGCACGGCTTTGACGATCGACGCCAGGAGGTCCTGCCAGGTGACGAACTGCGCGAAGTAGTGGTCGTAGGTGCCTGCGGGTTGATCGTGGAAGGTCTTGACGATGATGCCGCCGGTGATGAAGCTGACCACCAGCGCCATCACGTAGCTGGGCAGCACCACGAGCATGCCGCCGACCAGGCGGGTGCCGACGACGAACGGGATCGCGCGCAGGCCCATGGTCTCGGTCGCGTCGATCTCCTCGGAGATCCGCATGGCGCCGATCTCGGCGGTCATCCGGCAGCCGGCCTGGGCGGCGAAGCCGATGCCGGTGATGATCGGCGCGACCACGCGGATGTTGCCGAAGGAGCTGATGATGCCGGTCAGCGCCCCGAACCCGAGAAGGTCGAAGGCCATGAACGCCATGATCGCCACCACGGCGCCGACGGCGAGACCGAGGAAGAACATCAGGCTCACCACACCGCCGTCGACGATGATCGAGCCGCTGCCCCACGCCATGTCGTTCATGGTCTTGAGGGTCTGTTTGCGGTACTGACGGATCGTCGTCGGCAACAGCACGATCGTCTTCCACACGAACATCGCGATCTGGCCGAGTTCGGCGATCGCACCGGCGATCTTGGCTGAGACGGCCCGCCCGATTCGGACGAGGATCCCGCCGGAAGGCGACGCGCTCTGCGATCGCATCTGATTCTGTGTCATGCCCTCACGCCAATCTCGCCGGGAAGAACATCGTCTGCACCTGGCTCACCGCGAGGTTCGTCATGAAGATGCAGAAGACGCTCAGGACCACGGACGCATTCACGGCGTTCGCCACGCCCTTCGGTCCGCCTTTGGCCTCGAGTCCGCGCAGGCTGGCGATCACCACGACGATGAACGCGAACAGCACCGCTTTGAACACCGAGAACGCGAGGTCGACGGGGGTGGCGAACGCGCCGAACGACTGCCAGAAACTGGCGGGGACCACATCGTTGATGTTGGCCGAGATGGCCAGACCCGCGCCGACACCGGAGGCGATGATCATCACGCACAGGGCGGGCGCGATCGCCAGCATCGCCAGGAAGCGGGGAACGATCAAGCGTTGAATCGGGTTGACGCCCATCACGCGCATAGCGTCGATCTCTTCGCGAATCGATCGCGAGCCCAGGTCCGAGGCGATCGCCGACGCCGCGGCGCCGCTCAACAACAGCCCGGCGGCCATCGGCGCACCCTGGTTCACCACGCCCAGACCGCTGGCGGCGCCGGCCAACGAGTTGGCTCCGACCTGGTCCATGACACCACCGACCTGCACCGACACCTCGGCGCCGATCGGCACCGCCATCAGCAACGCAGGCAGCGCAGTGACCTTGAACAGCTTCCAGATCTGGTCGATCACCTCACTGCCCGCAAGTCGCAACGACACCGTGTCCGTGATCGTGAAACGGACCATCTCACCAGCCAGCGAGGCGGATCGACCGATCGTGTCGAGACTCGACATGACACGGTCACGCAGTCCGGTCAGGAATCTGCGGATTCCGTTGAACAGAATCTGGATTCTGTTCTGCGATATTCGCAGATCATCAGGCTCGAGCGTCGTTGCGCTCATCGTCACCTCTCCTAGTGGCTGGCGAACCTTGCGGTTGGGAATACGGGGCTGAGCGCACGGCGACATCGTGTCCGGAGTGCGCTGAGCTTGCGGTCAATTCACTGCGGCGGCGTCAGCCCATCGCAGTGCGGAGGATCCGGCGCATCACCGATCCATACGGCGGATAGGTGACGGCCAGGTCGGGACGTGTCGGTTTGCGCAGCACCGCCTTGTGGTGACTGAACGTGTCGAACCCGTGCTTGCCGTGGTAGCGACCCAGTCCCGAGTCGCCGACGCCGCCGAAAGGCAGCTCGGGGACCAGCAGTTGATACAGCAGATGATTGACGCCGACCGCCCCCGACGACGTGAGACCGATGACGTCGTCGGCGGTCTCGGAGGACTCGGTGAACAGGTACAGCGCAAGGGGTTTGGGACGATCGTTGATGAACTCGATCGCGGAGTAGACCGAGGGGACGCTCACCACCGGCAGGATGGGACCGAAGATCTCGTCGCGCATCAATTCGGAGTCGAGGTCGGGGTCGGTCACCAGCGCCGGCGTCATGCCCAGCGTGTCGACGTTCACCTCGCCGCCGAAGACCTCCCCACCGCTGGTCGTCAACAGTCCGCTGAGCCGGTCGAGATGATGCCGATTGACGATGTGGGTGGTGTCGTTCGCAGCCTGCGCGGGCAGTTCTTCAAGCAGTCGCGCGACGAGGCGTGGCCGGACCGATTCCTCGACGATCACGTAGTCGGGTGCGATGCACGTCTGCCCGGCGTTGATCGACTTGGCCCAGGCGATACGACGAGCCGCCACGTCGATGTCGGCATCGGCGGCGACGACCACCGGGCTCTTGCCGCCGAGTTCGAGGGTCACCGGCGTCAGATGGGCGGCGCTCGCCTCCATCACCTTCTTGCCCACCGCGGTGGAGCCGGTGAAGAAGGTGTGATCGAACGGGTGCTTCAACAGTTCGCGGTTCACCGAGCCGTCGCCGAGCACCACGCGCACGGCCAAGCTGTCGACGTACTGCGGCAGTCGGTCGGCGATGACGCGGCCGGTGGCACTCGCCATGTCCGATGGCTTGATCACGGCGGTGTTCCCCGCGGCGAGCGCGCTGACCAGCGGCTGGATGGTGAGAAGCAACGGGAAGTTCCAGGTGCCGAGGATCAGGACGACCCCCTTGGGCTCGGGAATCGTGAACGCCTTGCCCGGCGCGGTGGCCGCACCGATCGGCACTGACGTGGGCTTCATCCAGCCGCTCAGCCGGCTCAGGGTGTGCCGGATCTCGTGGCGCACGGGACCGATGTCCGCCATGAACGACGCCATGGCGCTGCGACCGAGATCTGCTTCGATGGCGGCGACGATCTCCGGCTCGCACTCGTCGATGAATCGGAGGAGCCCCCGCAGTTGACGGGTCCGCCACGCGAGTGAGCGCGTCCTGCCGTCGCGGAATGCGCGCCGAGCGATGTCGACTTCTTCGCCCGCTGACGATCCGATCGTCGTCGCGATCTCGGTAACACTCATCGAAAACTCCTGAACTCTGGCAAGAATCGGCACGTCCCGCGATATCCGTCGGGCGTCGCGCCCGCCGAAGAACACAGCTTGAACACGATGAGCGTACATAGTGTTCAGACGTGATGTCAATCACTCGCCTCGGTGGCCTAAGGGCCCTAGTATGAACGTCTCCCCTGTGACCTGCGGCACGATTGGTACCTACAGTAAGTAGGTTTACATGATACGTCAAGCGTTTTTTGTCAGCAGCCCGAAAATGAGGCGGGACATTGCGTTCAGACGTAATGTCTGGTTGTCTCTGATCATGCCGCCCCAAGCAACCCCCGCAGCCGACGCGCCGCGCACACAGTCCGACGTCCTGACGATTGCGCAGACGGATGCCACCCGCTGGTTGACAATGAATCGACCAGCGGCGCTCAACACGTTCGATCCACGACTGCAGCGAGCTCTGCGCCGCGCCGTCGACGAGGCGGCACGCGACGACACGGTGCGATGCGTGGTCCTGACCGGTGCCGGATCGGCGTTCTCCGCAGGCGCCGACATCGCGCTGGGCGACGTGACGCCCGAGACGAGACTCGCTCCGCGGACCGAAGAAGAATTGCGGATGTACTACAACCCGATCATCCGCACTCTGCGCACCATGCCCAAGCCGGCCGTCGCCGCGGTGAACGGATCGACGGTGGGACTCGGTTGCGCCTTGGCGATGGCGTGCGATCACGTCGTGGCAGCGGAGTCCGCCTGGTTCTCACTCGGGTTCGCCAAGGTCGGGCTCACCCTCGACGCGGGGGCGTCACTGCTGCTCGGCGCACGGATCGGAATCGGGCGGGCCACCCGCATGGCGATGCTCGGCACCCGGGTCGACGCGCCGACAGCCCTGGACTGGGGCATGGTGGACGAGGTGGTGGACGACCACGCGCTGTCCACTCGAACGACGGCCTTGGCCGACGAACTCGCGTCCGGTCCGACCAAGGCGTTCGCCGCCATCAAGCACAGCCTGAACGCCGCACTTCTCGACCGGCTGGACGCGGCACTCGAGACCGAGGTCCACAGTCAGACTCGGCTCGTCGACGCCGCCGACTTCCGCGAAGGCATCACCGCATTCGCCCAACGTCGACCGCCGAAGTTCCTCGGGCACTGACAGTTTCGCGTTACCGGTCGCGGTCGACGGTCTGCTCCGGCGACCGCCGACCTGGACGCGGACGAGCGAATCGACTGCGCCCCTATTCACCCTGCGGCGGGCCATCCCGTCTGCCGTAGATCGCACCGTAGAGCACTGCACCCACCAGCGACGTGACCTCGCTCAGATCTCCGAGGTGGTCCTCGCCGGCCAGTGATCCCGCGACGGTTCGCTCGATGGCCCACAGCAGCGTCGCCGCATATTGCGGTGCCGGCGGTCCGTCGGGCGCCAGGCCCCGTGCACGATCCGTCTCGATGATCGCTTCCAGGGTCGACTCCATCGCGTCCATCGCCGCGAGGTACTCGATCCGCAGCTCCGGCAGTCGGGGCCACGCATGCACCGCGTTCCGAATCACCGGCCCGGTGAATCCGTCCAGATCGAGCCACTGCCCCACCTGCTCCACCAGCGCCACGGGATCGGATCGATCGACATCCACGAGCCCCTGCAGGCCGGCGACGATTCCCGCGGCCGCCTGCCGGAACAGCACCACGAACGCGTCCTCTTTGCTCCGGAAGTAGAAATAGAACGACGCGCGCGAGGTGCCTGCGGCCTTGAGCACGGCGGCAACGCTCAACTTCGCCAGGCTCTGGTCCACGAGCAACTCTCGCATCGCGTTGAGGATCGCGGTCGGCGTCTCCGAGTCGAGTCCGTCGGTGTCCGGCGCAGTCAACGACGAGGGGCGGACGGGAACAGGCTCCGCATCCGGGTTCGCATCGGCCCGGTACTCCGCGATCCGTCCGCCATACATCGCCGCCTCATTGAGCGCTCGCAGCGAATCGGCGATGTCGTCGACCGCGGGCAGTCGCGGATCCAGGTGCCGCGTACTGACATAGAAGGCGCGTTCCACCGCCCCGACGAGCAGGGCGGCGACCATATCAGCCGGCGCCCCGTCGGGGGCTTGCCCGGATTCGCGCTCGTACCGCACCTGCTCGGTGATCGTGTCGACGAATCGCGTGAACATGCGCTGCCACGCCGCCCCCACCGCGGGCTGGCTGTGCATGTGCTCGATGACGGCCCCGATCACCGCGCCGTGCTGCGACCACATCTCGAGGGTGCTCGCGAGGGACGATCCCATCTGCCGCGCTCGATCCCGACCGGGCGTGCTCGACCACGGCGCATTCGCGCCATAGGAGTCCTCGAACATCCGAGCCACCAGCGCTACCAGCACGTCGTGCTTACTGGCGAAGTAGTGGTAGAAGTTGGCTCGGGAGACACCGGCGACCGGCAGGATCTGCGCAACAGTGAGATCCTGCAGAGGGATCTCTTCGAGAAGCCGTTCGGTGGCGTCGAACACCGACTGCTCCGCCCCGGACGTCCCGTCGAACGCCCGCGGACGATGCCGCGTAAAGGAACCCTGGCTCATCAGTCCGATTTTACACTATGTACGGACATGCCGTCTGGCGCCGATCGCGGACAGGAGCGCGGCGTCGAACTCATCGGCACACTCCAGCATGGGGTAGTGCCCGCAGTCGAACTCGACGAGGCGACCGTCGACCCGATCCGCGAGCCATCGTGCACCGCGAATCGACAGCGCCGGATCGGCGGCGCCCACCAGCGCCGTCACCGGTCCGGAAAGCCGGTCGAGAATCGCCGTCTGGTCGGTGCACAGCAGTGTCCGCATCGCCGCCATCCCAGCCCAGCTCGGCGTCTGAAGCGAGATCCGGTGCAGCCAATCCAGGACGGCGGGTGTCGGCGCCTGCTTGAACGGATCCCCGACCGCCTTCCGTCGCAACTGGATCCGGTCGTGATGTTCGGCCGCAAGAATCGCACCGAGCGGCCCGTCGGCGGGAACACCGAAGGGGAACGCATCGGTCCGCGACGCCGCCACACCGTTGGAGGCGACGAGCACCGTGGAGGTGATTCGGTCCGGGTGATCGCACGCCGCCCGCAGCGCCACCATTCCGCCGAGCGACCACCCGACGACGACGGCGCAGGAGATCCCCAGCGAATCCAGCACACCGATGGCGTCGGCGGTCAGATCCTCGATGTCGTACCCGGTCAGCGGCGCGTCCGAGCCCCCGTGGCCGCGCTGGTCCATCGCGATGGTGCGGTAGCCCGCTTCGGCGACGACGCGCAGTTGGCGGTCCCACACCTCGCCGGACAGGCTCCAGCCGTGAATGAAGAGCACGGCGGGTCCGTCGCCGAGGTCACGGACGTTGATCGAGACGCCCGAGGCGGTGGTGATCAGTCGTTGAGTCATTCTTCCCACCTCACACGAAGGTCGCGACGTCGGCGGTCGACTGGCGGTCGGTGCGGTAGGCGTTGACCGCATGATCGAGGTCGGCGTACCCGAACGAGATTCCGACGACGACGATCCGATCGTCCGGCAGGTCGAGGAAGTCGCGGAGAATCGGCGCCTGCGTCGCGAGTGCGGCCTGTGGGATGCTGGCGATCCCCCGGCTGTGCGCGGCGAGCAGGAAGTTGTTGATGAACAGCCCGCAGTCCACGGCGCCGTAGGTCCCCAGCGACCGATCCGTCGTCAGGATCGCGACATGCGGAGCACCGAAGAAGTCGAAGTTGCGCAGCGTCTGCCGCATCGACGCCGCACGATCGCCCATCGCGATCCCGAGACTCTCGTACAGTTGGCGTCCGCTCTCTCGTCGGCGATCGCGATAGACGCCGTCGTACGACTCGGGAAAGGGCAGGTCCGGCCGCTGATCGGGACCGTCGGCGATCGCTGCTGCCAAGGCCTCTTTCAGGTCAGCCGTCCGCTGCGCCGAGGTGATGTGCAGATGCCAGGGCTGGGTGTTGCACCACGACGGTGATCGGCGCGCGACGTCGAGGACGCGGTCGATCTCGGCGCGCGGAACCTCGTCCGAACGGAATGATCGGCAGCTCCACCGATCGGACAGCAGCCGCTCGAGCGTCGCCGTCGCAACGTCATCTGGATCGAAGGTCATCGCATCTCCTCGGGAATCGTTCACAACACCGCCCTGTACATGCGGCTAGACAGTGAGTGTAGACAGAGTGTTCAGTGACGTCTACCCTGAGATGTAGCGCCGGTCACACCAGCGCAGGCGAATCGATACGCCACAGGCGGCCAATCGATACCGACAGGCACAGGAGGAACATCATGACCACCCTCGAACCACTCACCTTTCGAGGCGACCTCGACGTCCCCGAGGGGCTGCCCCGGGGGCTCGATCTCGGTCGAATCAACAAAGACACCGTCGACAAGGCGATCGCCATGTTCGGTCGACCGTTGGTCGAACAGGTCACCGACCACGCGCTGCTCGCCGACGACTACGCCTACCGCGCTTTCCTGGATTTCAAGGACAAGAGCAACTCGATGAACTGGCGGACCTTCGACACCGCCGTCGAACACGGTCTCGATGCTCTCGACGACGTGACGCCTGCCGTCGCCGCGCTCTTCGAGCAGATGGAGTCGGTGCCCGACTGGGTCGACTTCGACCAGATCTACCGCGGGGCCGTCGCCTTCTGGCGAGCCGGCATGATCGTTCAACCGATTCTGGCGTGGGCCACCATCGCCGGCGGATTCTCGATGTACAGCGCAACCCGCCCGGTGCTGTTCAGCGGCCGTCTACGCAAGGCCGACAAAGTCGGGACCCGGCTCATCGAGAGCTTCCGCTACGTGGTCGCGGCCTACACGCCCGGCGGCATGGGCCGTTTCGAGGAGGGCTTCCGACTCACCGCCAAGGTGCGCATGATCCACGCGGCGGTCCGCCACAGCCTCAACAACTCGGAGGCGTGGGACTGGGCCGACTGGGGCATCCCGATCAACGACATGGACTCGATGGTCACGCAGGCGGGCCAGTTCGGCGTCAAGTTCACCGATGCCGTGCAGGCCTCGGGCATCCGCTTCTCCGACCGTGAGCTCGACGACATCTTCGCGCTGTCCCGCTACGTCGGCCACGTGATCGGAGTCGCGCCCGCCATCCTTCACACCGACTACGACGACGCCCGCCGAAAGACCGAACTGCACACCATGCTCGAGCTCCCGCCGGACGATCTGTGCCGCGACGTCGTCGAGTCGGTCATCCGTTTCAGCATCGAGAACCCTCCGGGCGACGTGGAGGTGCTCCCCGGCCCGATCGCGAAGGTGATGACGAACGAACGCCGACTCAAGCTCGCCTACGGACTGCTCCGCGAGTGGCTGCCCGCCGACGTGATGGACGCGCTGGGCGCTGAGAAGACGGCGTGGCGGCACATCCTCCCCGCGGCCCGCCCGCTGATCCGGGTGGCCGACCGTGTCCAGCGCGCTCTTCCCCACGACGACGAGAAGGCAGCGTTCACCTTGCTCCACAACTTCAACAGTGCGATCGCGGTGCCGAACGGCGACAAGCGCAACGAGGTCGCTAGCTACGACGAGATCAGCGCAGACGTGGCCGCGAACAAGGGCGGCATGCCTGTGGTCGCGAAGGTGTGAGGTCATCGCTCCCAGGTAGACCGATCGCCCCGAATCACCGTCGTGATTCGGGGCGATCTGTTCTCTCCCCGCCAGCGATCTCAGAGGCCGAGCGACCGCCCGACGATCTCCCGCATGATCTCGTTGGTGCCACCGTAGATTCGCTGGACTCGGGCATCACGCCACCGCCGAGCCACCTCGAACTCCTCCATGTAGCCGTACCCACCGTGGATCTGCAGACAGGTGTCGAGCGCTTCGAACTCCAATTCCGTGGTCCAGAACTTGGCGCCTGCGGCCTCCGCCGCCGTCAGCTCGCCGGCATTGGTCGCCTCGATGCAGCGGTCCACGTAGACGCGCGCGATCTGCGTCTTGGTCGACAGCTCGGCAAGACGGAATCGATTGGCCTGGAAGCTTCCGATCGGCTTGCCGAAGGCGTGCCGTTCACCGGCGTACTCGACCGCCGTGGCGACCGCGTGTTCGGCGCTGGCGACCGCGACGACGGCCATCGACAGCCTCTCCTGGGCGAGGTTGCGCATCATGTAGTGCAGACCGGAGCCGGGTTCGCCCAGCACATCGGCGTCGGGGACGAAGACGTCGGCGAAGAACAGTTCAGCGGTGTCCTGTGCACGCCGGCCGATCTTGTCCAGCTTGCGTCCCTTCTGGAAGCCTTCCTGACCGGCGGCGACCACGAACAATCCGTAACCGCCGCCGTCCGACTCCGCGATACGCGCCGCCACGATGACCAGGTCTGCCTGGATGCCACTGGTGATGAAGGTCTTCGAGCCGTTCAGCCGCCAGCCGCCGGGCTCCCGGGTCGCCGTGGTGGCGATGGCCCGCAGATCCGAGCCGGTACCCGGTTCGGACATCGCGATCGCGATGACGGTGTCGCCCGCGGTGATGCCGGGCAGCCACCGCTCCTGCTGCTGCGGCGTCGCGATGTCGAGGTAATAGGGCAACACGATGTCGTTGGTCAACGAGAAGCCGTCGCCGACCGCACCCGTCCGCACCACTTCCTCGTTGATGACGGCGTTGAAGCGGAAGTCGCGCAGACCGGATCCGCCGAACTGTTCGGGCGCGGCGAATCCGACCAAGCCCTGGGCGGCCGCTGCCGACCAGAACGAGCGGTCCACGAGCCCTGCCGCCTCCCAGTCCGCGGTGTGCGGAACCGCCTCTTTGAGGAGGAAGGCGCGCACGGATTCGCGGAAGGCGTCATGCTCGGATTCGAAGAGTGTTCGCAGCATCTCAGATCCCCATCGACTTTCCGATGATCTCCTTCATGATCTCGCTGGTGCCGCCGTAGATCCGCTGCACGCGGGCGTCGACGTAGGCGCGCGAGATCGGGAACTCCGCCATGTATCCGTACCCGCCGAACATCTGCAGGCACTTGTCGACGACCACGCCCTGAGTCTCGGTCGCGGCGAGTTTCGCCATCGCGGCCCGGTCGGCGCTGAGCTCACCGCGCGAGTGCTCCCGCAGGCAGTCGTCGACGAAGGTGCGGACGACCTCCGACTGGACGTGACAATCGGCGAGCGTGAACCGCGTGTTCTGGTTCGCCGACAGCGGCTTGCCGAACGCCTTCCGCTCGGTCACGTACTCCGAGGCCAGCTCCACCGCCCGTGCTGCGGCGGCGGCGCTGGCCACGGCGATCGTCAATCGCTCCTGCTGCAGATTCGACACCAGCGCCTTGAAACCGCCACCGAGTTCGCCGAGCAGGTTGGCCGCCGGCACGCGGGCGTCGTCGAAGAACAGCTCAGCCGTGTCCTGCGCGTGCATGCCGATCTTGTCGAGGTTTCGGCCGCGCGAGAAACCCGGGGTGTCGCGTTCGACGACGAGGAGCGAGAGTCCGCTGTGCCGGTCGCCTGCGGCGTCGGTCCGCGCAGCGACGATCACCACGTCGGCGTTGATGCCGTTGGAGATGAACGTCTTGGCGCCGTTGAGGACGAAGTGATCACCGTCGCGCGTGGCCGTGGTCGTGATGCCCGCCAGGTCGGATCCGGTCCCGGGCTCGGTCATCGCGATCGCGGCGATGAGTTCCCCGGACGCCAGACCGGGCAGCCAGCGGCGTCGTTGCTCGGCGTCGGCGTAGCGCAGGAAGTAGGGGATGCAGATGTCGTTGTGCAGGTTGATGCCGAACGACATCACGCCCGCGACGGCCACCTCCTCGGCGATGACGGCGTTGAACCGGAAGTCGTCGACGCCGCCTCCCCCGAACTCCTCGTCGATGGCGGTGCCGAGGAACCCGTGCGCCCCGGCCTCAGTGAAGACCGACCGCGGCACCACGCCGTCGGCCTCCCACTGCGGATAGTTCGGGATCACCGTCGATTCCAGGAATCGACGGAAACTGGCTCGGAACTCTTCGTGCTCTGGTTCGTAGACCCGGCGAGCGGTCCGCTGCTTCGTCGTTGCATTCATAGGAGGACCATACATTCTGTCTAGATAGTGTGTACATGTTCTGATCGATGTGATTGACACCACGTCTAAACAGATTGTATGGTCACGAGTATGACGCAGTCCAGACCCACTTCGAATTCCGACTGGGGCGCGCAGCCGGCAGGCGCGTTCGCACCGACGCGCGACTTCACCGACGACGAGCTCGACGCCGCTCTCGCCGAGGCGAATCTTCCGATTCTGCTCGGCAGCCTGGCCCTCCTGACCCAGGACGACCGCTGGGTGTCGGCACCGTATCTCCCCACGCCCCCAACCGATCTCGGCGATCACGACTCGGGCGGGTTCGCTGACGACACCGCCGAGCAGATCCGCGCCGAGGCGCGGCGGATCCTGCTGGCCTGGCGTGAAGGCGACCTCGTCGTCCCCGACGCGCCACCGTCACCGGACCGCATCGCGCAGATCCTGTCGGTGATGCTCGCCGAACCCATCGATGCCGAGTACGGCCCCCTGCTCGCCGAAGAGATGGGGATCCGACCGAGGCACAGCGAGCCGACCACGGAGTCGGCGGGATTCCGGGTGATCATCATCGGCGCGGGCATCTCCGGCCTCGCCATGGCGGTCCGGTTGAGCCAGGCGGGCATCGACTACACGATCATCGACAAGAACCCCGCCGTCGGCGGCACCTGGCATGAGAACCACTACCCCGGCTGCGGCGTCGACACGCCGAGCTACCTGTACGCGCTCTCGTTCGACCCGAAGCCGGACTGGTCCGACTACTTCGCGTCACAGGGAGAGCTGGACGCCTACTGGAACCACCTCGCCGCCCGTCATCGGGTCGTCGAGAACGCACGGTTCGGCACCAGGGTCCACGTCGCGACGTTCGACGAGGACGCCTCCGTCTGGCACGTGGACGTGGGTCCGGCCGACGGCGCCGAGGTCACCGAGACCCTGACCGCCGACGTCGTGATCAGCGCTGTGGGCCTGCTGAACCAGCCGAGCGTTCCCGCCATCGCAGGCCTCGAGGACTTCGCCGGTCCCACCATGCACACCGCCTGCTGGGATCCGTCGACCGAACTCGCGGGGAAACGGGTCGCCGTCATCGGCACCGGTGCCAGCGCCATGCAGTTCGTCCCCGCCTCCGCCGAGATCGCCGAGCAGGTCACCGTCTTTCAGCGGTCGCCGCAATGGGCCATGCCGCACCCGCTCAAGGGCCGGTCGGTCAGCGAGGCGAACCACTTCCTCAACGCCCACGTGCCCTTCTATCTCGCGTGGTATCGCGCACGACTGTTCTGGCGCATGGGCGACAAGGTGTGGGGTCTGCTGCAAGTGGACCCCGACTACCCGCACGTGGGCCGCGCCGTCAACAAGGGCAACGACCGCCTCCGCGCCCACCTGACCAAGTACATCGAGCACGAACTCGCGGGCCACCCGGACCTGCTCGCCAAGAGCGTCCCCGACTATCCGCCGTACGGCAAGCGTCTGCTGATCGACGCCGGCTGGTTCCGCACGCTGACCCGCGACAACGTCGACCTGGTCACCGATCGCATCGACGCCGTGACGCCGACCGGTGTGCGCACGGTCGACGGTGTACACCACGACGCCGACGTCCTGGTGCTGGCCACCGGCTTCCGCGCCGTCGACGTCCTCGCCTCGATCGAGGTCAAGGGCCGCGGTGGACGCGACCTGCACGAGACGTGGGGCGAGGGCGACGGACGTGCGTACCTGGGCATCTCCGTCCCGGGGTTCCCGAACTTCTTCTGCCTCTACGGCCCGAACACCAACACCGGCCACGGCGGCACGGTGATCGCGGGCACCGAAATGCAGATTCAGCATGTGACGGCACTGCTCTCCCGGATGATCGACGACGATTTGTCGACCGTCGAAGTGCGCCAAGACGTTCACGACGCCTACAACGCCGACCTCGACGCGGCGATGGCGCGCACGGTCTGGGACTACGGCGGTACGACCACGTACTACCGGAACCAACGAGGACGGATCGTGACCAACAGTCCGTGGCGGTACGTCGACTACTGGGCGCGCGTGCACGAGCCCGATCTCGCGGACTTCCACCTCTCCGTCGCCTCCCGCTCCGCCTCGTCCGTCTGACGGCGGGGCGCCCCGCCCTGCCGTGTTCCCGCACTCCCCGTGTCCGCCCACCGTCTCGGACCGATCCCACCTGTGAAGAAAGTTGAGGCACCCCATGTCCAGCGCTGAGACCCTCCGTAGCGCCGCTGCTCCCGGCATCGCAGCCGCGACCCTCCCGGCCGCGTTCCAAGCCACCGCGGCAGCGCGCGCGGAGCAACCGGCACTGATCGCATTCGGCGAAGATCGCTCGCTGACCTGGGCGGAGTATGCCGAGGCGGTGCAGCAGGCCGCCTGCGGGCTGGCCGACCTCGGCGTCGGCCGCGGTGACACGGTCGCCATGATGCTCGCGAACAGCCCGGAATTCCATATCGTCGACACCGCCGCCCTGCACCTGGCAGCGACGCCGTTCTCGATCTATCTCACGTCGGCGCCCGATCAGATCGCCTTCCTCTTCGGCAACGCCGAGAACTCCGTGGTGATCACCGAACAACGGTTCCTCGACGTCATCGGCCGCACCCAGACTCCCCATCTGAAGCACATCGTCGTCGTCGATCCCGACGGCGACCTCCCGTCGACCGTTGGCGACGCGAGCGTCCTCTCGTTCGACGACCTGCGCAGTCGACGCCCCGAGGGCTTCGACTTCGCGACGACGTGGGCCGACGTGACCCCGGACGACATCGCCACGTTGATCTACACCTCGGGCACCACCGGCGCCCCGAAGGGCGTCGAACTGACGCACGCGAACCTGATGTTCGTCATGCACACCTGCAATCTGCGTTTCCCGTTCGCCGAGTCCGGAGCGGCGATCTCGTACCTGCCGACGGCGCATGCCGCCGACCGTGTCTTCTCGCACTACCTGGCGACGGTGACGGGCTGGCCCATCACCACGGTGCGCGATGCCACGCAGGTGTTCGGCGCCGTCGCACAGGCTCGCCCGTCCTGGTTCCTGGGCGTACCTCGGATCTGGGAGAAGCTGCGGGCCGCGTTGCTCGCCCGGTTCAACGGCCTGCCGGACGAACAGCGCACGCCGACCCTCGCCGCCATCGATGCGGCCACCACCGGTGTGCAGGTGAGCCAGCGGCGCGAGCCGGTTCCCGACGAGTTGGCCGCCCAGATCGCTCGGGCCGACGCGGCGATCTTCGCCGGACTGCGCACCCAGCTGGGCTTCGACCGCGTCGCGCTGCTGATGACGGGAGCGGCGCCGATCGCGCCGGCAGTCCATGAGTTCTTCCTCGCGCTGGGGCTGCCGCTGCAGGAGGGCTTCGGCATGTCGGAGACCGGCGCACTCGGCTTCACCAACATCCCCACCGACATCCGCGTCGGCAAGGTGGGACTCGCGCAGCCGGGCACCGAGGCCAAGCTCGCTGCCGACGGCGAGCTGCTGCTGCGCGGCGCACACGTCATGCGCGGATACCGGAAGGCTCCGGAGAAGACCGCCGAGGCGATCGACGCCGACGGCTGGCTGCACACCGGCGACATTGCGACGATCGACGACGACGGCTGGGTCGCCATCGTCGATCGCAAGAAGGAACTGATCATCAACGCCGCGGGCAAGAACATGTCGCCGGTGAACATCGAGAGCAAGCTCAAGAGCGCCAATCCGCTGATCGGGCAGGCCTGCGTGATCGGCGACCGACGACCCTACAACGTCGCGCTCCTGGTCTTGGATCCGGATGCGGCGGGTACCTTCGCAGCCGCGCACGGGTACCGCGACACCTCGCCGTCGGCCATCCTGCACGACCCGGAGCTGAAGGCAGAAATCGACGCCGCGGTGGCGACCGCGAACGCTCAGCTCTCCCGCGTCGAACAGATCAAGGCGTACCGACTTCTCGAAGACGAATGGCTGCCGGACTCGGCGGAACTCACACCGACGATGAAGCTCAAACGTCGCGGCGTCGCCGACAAGTACGCGGCGGTGATCGCGGAGATCTACGACGCACCCCGCCAGTGAGTGGCTTCATCGCGTATCGCCCGTGACCATAAATCTATAGCTATAAGGTTTAATTCACGGACGAACACCTATCGAACAGGAGCCAGCCCATGAGTGAAGCCACCCCCGTCGTCGTCTCCGAGCGCCGCGGCCACGTCGAAGTGATCACGATCAATCGCCCCGAGTCGCGGAACGCGGTGAACGCCGCCGTCACCGACGCCCTCGGATACGCGGTGGAACGCGCCGACACCGACCCCGACATCCGCGCCATCGTCCTCACCGGCGCGGGATCGCAGTCGTTCTGCGCCGGCGCCGATCTCAAGGCACTGGCTCGCGGCGAGCGGATCGACGCCTCGTCCCGCGATCGACGGGCGTGGGGATTCGCAGGGATCGTGACCCATCCGATCAGCACACCGCTGATCGCCGCCGTGAACGGCACCGCTCTCGGCGGCGGGACCGAGTTGGTCCTGGCGAGCGACATCGCCGTCGCCGCCGAGAGCGCGCAGTTCGGCCTTCCCGAGGTGAAGCGCGGAATCATCGCGGCCGCAGGCGGCGCCTTCCGAATCATCGACGCGCTGCCCCGCAAGATCGGCATGGAACTGCTGCTGACCGGGCGCACCTTCTCCGCCCAGCAGGCCGTCGACGTGGGTCTGATCAACCGAGTGGTCCCGGACGCCGACGTCGTGGACGCCGCCGTCGCCCTCGCCGACGAGATCGCAGCGAATGCGCCGCTCGCCGTCCAGGCGTCCAAGCGCCTCGCCCTCGGCATCGTCGACGGGGCGGTACCGTCCGAGACCTCGCAGTGGGCCGCGAACACCGCGGAGATCCTCGCGGTCTTCAAGAGTCGAGACGCCAAGGAGGGCCCGCGCGCCTTCGCCGAGAAGCGCGCACCTCGATGGCGGGCCGAGTAGCCGGCCGACGCGAGCTGCGCTTCGGGTGAGTCGACCGCCGGAAGGTCTTGACCGCAATAAACTAATGCTATTAGTCTATGTGGTGACGGTAGTCACATACCGGATCGACAGAGGAGCTCACGTTGCCCGTCACCATCGACCTTCACCAACTGCGAACGCGCGCGTTGCGCACCCTGCTCGGCCATCTCGACGCGTCGACCACCGATCTATGGCCGGAGATCGGCGGGTCGGCGGCCCCCGACTTCTCCGATGCGGTCCGTGCCGAACTCGAACGCGATCGAGTCTTCGGCAGCGTGCCCGTCATCGTCGCGCACTCCTCGGAGGTCGCCGAGCGAAACGATTTCGTGACCGTGGAACTGCCGCGCAACAAGGTGATCCTGGTCCGGCAGCGCGACGGCGGCGTGAAGGCACTGATCAATTCGTGCCGCCACCGAGGCGCTGAACTCGTCACGGAGGAGTCCGGTAAATGCCGACTGTTCTCCTGCCCGTACCACCGGTGGTCGTACGATCCGTCCGGCGCGCTGCGGACCGTCACACTGGACGACACGTTCGGAGCGTTCGATCGCACCCGGTACGGCCTCGTCGAGATCCCGGTGGAGGAGCGTCACGGCTTCATCTGGGCCATCGACGACCCCCATCGGTCGATCGACGTGGCCGCCTGGCTCGGTCCCGAGATGGACGCGATCCTGGCCTCCTACGCCCTCGGCGACCTCGTCAGCATCGACCCGCACACGTATCGTCGGCCGACCAACTGGAAGGTGATGCAGGACGGGTTCCTGGACAACTACCACGTCAAATACGCTCACCCGAACACCGCAGGACGCATGCTGCACACCAACGCCGTCGCGCTGGAGGACTTCGGTCGATCGTTCTGGTTCTTGACGGCCAGGAAGACGCTCGACGAGTACATCGGCCACGACGTCGACTGGGACACCGCGATGGAGTCGCACACCATCGAGAGCTGCTATCTCGGACCGAACACGATGCTGCTCAAGCATGCGACGCACTTCGAACTGCTCACCTTCCGGCCGGTCGGCGCCGATCCGGCGCAATCGATCATGCAGATGCGCATCCTCGCCCCGTCGGTGAGCAGCAGCGGTTTGGAGCCCAAGCACTGGCGCAGACGATGGGAGAAGAACTGGGGTCTGCTCATCGCGATCCTGCACGACGAGGACTTCCCGATTCTGGACGGGCTCCAACGCGCCATGAACAACCTCGACGCCGGGTCCATGCTGCTGGGCCGCAACGAGATCGCCAGCCACCTGTTCCGGCGGCTGGTCAACGATCTGATCTCGTCGCCACGATGACTCACCGCACCGTGAACGACGACGAGCTCGTCAGCGTCGAGCGGTACCTCGCACCGCCACGGTCCGCCGCGCACGAGCTGATCGCGCGCGCTCGTGACATCGACGAATCGATGGGCTTCGGTCCGCCACCCGGGTGGCGGCTTCCCCCGCCGACATCGACGATCGAGATCCACACCGCGCTGCATCGCTGGTCCGTGACCGCAACGGACCGCCCGCGGCTGGCGGGCGTGATCACTCTCTGTGAGCGCGACACCGTCGACGGGAGCGACGCGCTCATCGTTGTCGATCTGGTGGTCGCTCCGGAGTTCCGATCGACCGGAGTGGCGACTGCCGCGGTCGAACATCTGCTCACCGTCTCCCCTGCACTCTTCCGATCACAGGCGACCGCGTGCGCCTACGGATCGCATCCCGCAGCCCTGCGACTGGCGGCCCGGTTCGGCGCCGATGTCCGCACCCGGCGTCACCATCTGCTCAGACACTCGACCGCCCCGGAACCGCACGCCGAGCCGGGGTCGACGGCGACCTCGCTGAGCGCACGGTGGCGAGTTCTCGGCGAGGAATTGCCGCAGACGCCGATCGATCGAGCGTCCGCACTGCGCTCCTCGTCGGCGATCGACTCGATCGCCGCCCTCGTCGACGCCGACGACAACGCCCTCATCGACCGCCTGCGATCACTGGCGTTCAGCCACGACCGCACCGACACCCTCGTCTCCTTCAGCTCAAGGACCCCCACATGAACACCAGCATCCTCCGTGCCCTGTCCGCCTGGGCCGACCGTCGCGGCGACCTGCTCGCCGTCGCCTGCCGTGACACGCAACTGACCTGGCGAGAGCTGGACTCGGCGGCCACCCGCGCCGCGCTCGAACTCGCCCGACAACACGGGGTGGGACGCGGTGACCGCGTCGCCGTCCTCGGCCGGCCGACGACCGAATGGGTCGTCACCGCGCTCGGCGTCCTCAAACTCGGCGCCGTCATCTGCCCGCTCAACGAACGCAGCGGCCCCGTCGATCTCGCCCATGCCGTCGCACAGACCGAACCGACGGTGATCGTCGCATCCGCGGCGTTGGCGTCGGGGGTCACCGATCTGGGCGTCCCCATCACCGATCTGGATCGGCTCGGTCGCGGCGAACCCTCGTCCGAGGATCTGGCCATCGCAGCCGTCGACGGCGCTGATCCGGTCGCGATCCTGTCCACCTCGGGATCGACCGGGGCGCCGAAGGGCGTGGTGTTCACCCACGAATCACTCGCGAGCAGCTTCTTCGAGTGGTGCCTGTCCGAACCGACCTTCCTTCACGCCCGTGCGCTGAGCGTCAGTTCGATGGCGTTCGGCGCAGGACTCCTCAACGGCTTCCTCGGACCGCTGGTGCTCGGCGGCAGCATCATCTATCTGCCCGACTGGGACCCCGCCGTGGCGCTGGCGCTGATCCGCGATCATCGCGTCAACCACCTCGGCGCCACGACCGTGTTCTACGAGCAGATGGCCGACCACCCCGACTTCGACGGCGCCGATCTGTCGTCGCTCACCATCGCGTTCACCGGTGGCAACCCGGTCACCGACGACCTCATCCGCCGCTGGGGCGCCAAAGGAATCGGACTTCGTCAGGCCTACGGCCTCACCGAGTCCCAGTCCCACGCCACCATCCCGACCGTCGCCGACGCGATGGTCCATCCCGACAGCGTCGGGATCGGCGGCGTCCTCAACGAGTTCCACATCTGTCACGACGACGGAACCGTCTGCGGCCCGGACCAACCGGGCGAGATCGTCATCTCCGGGCCCGGAATGGCAGCGGGGTACTGGCGAGACCCCGATCTCACCGCGACGACGTTCGGCGGCGGCCGACTCCGCACCGGCGACATCGGCGTTCGCGACACGGACGGCCGGATCCGCGTCATCGGCCGGACCAAGGACATCATCATCTCGGGCGGCATCAACATCTACGCTGCGGAGTTGGAGCGGGCCATCGCCGAGTTGCCGGAGGTCGCCGAGATCGCCGTGATCGGCGTCAGCGACAGCGAATTCGGCGAGACCCCCGCCGCACTGATCCGCGTCGCCGATGGCGCCGAACTCACCGCAGCCGCCGTGGTGCAGCACTGCCGGGACCGGCTGTCGCCGTACAAGGCGCCCCGCTATGTCGAGTTCCTCGACCGCCCGCTGCCACGCACCGCGGGGATGAAGATCCGCAAGGGCGATCTGCGGACCGAGTTCGCCGATCTGCCGATGCGCGGCACCCGGATCGGCACCGTCCCGAGCCGGTAGCACGGCCCCGCATCGGCCCGCGTAGATTCCCTGCTGTGGGACGCAGGCCGCTGATTCACCGTGACACCGTGGCTCGGGCGGCTGTCGAGATCATCGACGCCGAGGGTCCCGCCGCATTCAGCCTGGACCGGTTGGCGAGACGACTGGGCGTGAAGGCCCCGTCGCTGTACAACCATTTCGCGGACAAGGGCGAGATCCTCGCCGAGGCCGCCCGGGTGATCGTGCTCGACACCCCCGACCACCCCGATGTCGTCGACGGCGATTGGATCAGTTGGCTCATCGACGGCGCGGTCTCATTCCGCGGAGCCCTCCTGGAGCATGCCCGCGCGGTCCCACTCGTCGTGGAGAACTTTCCGCAGCGCCTCCTCGAACGGCTGTATGCGCAGCACTGCCGGGTTCTCGCCGGCTGCGGCGTTCACGCCGCACACCAGATGTTCATCCTCGAAGCCGTTCACCGGATGACCATCGGGTCGGCGATGTGCGCCGCGACCGGCCGCCCCGCGATGGCCGCACCGACCGCACCGGAGGAGTTCACGCCGGAGGTCATCGCCACGCTCAGCTCGGGAGAATGGGACGACGATCGCCTGTTCGTCGAGTCCCTTCGGGCGTTCCTGCAGTCCGTCGGGTGATCACTGCCGCTTCGCCAGGGCCGGCCCCGGGTCGAGCAGCTTCACGCGAGGCCGCTTCTGCTTGCGCCCGAGACTCCGCTCGTACCGGTCGACGGCGACCCAGTCGGCGGCGCTCAACGCTTGCGGCCTGCGCTGCGAGATCACGTCCGCGAACTCGCTCGCCGATCCGACGGGCTCCGCGAGCGCTCCTGCGGCGTAGTCCTCGAGGAGCGCCGCCACCGTCTCCTGGGCGCAGAGCTTGTTGGTGCCGATCACCCCGGTCGGTCCGCGTTTGATCCAGCCGGCGACGTACCGTCCGGGCACCGGAGCGTCCGACTCCGGAGAGTGCACCCGGCCCCCGATGTTCGCGACGGTTCCGGTCTGCGCGTCGAAGGGGAGGTCGGCGAAGGGCGTGCCGCGATAGCCGATCGACCGAAGCACCAGGCCGGCCGCGAGGTCGTCTGTGCTGCCGTCCGGCGCCGCGAGGCGAACGCCGTCGACGGATTCGGCGCCGAGGATCTCCTGCGGTGCGGCATGGAATCGCAGGGTCAACCGTCGATCGTGCTGCGGTCGGGCCGCCGCGTACTCACGAAGCAGCTGCACTTTGTACGCGACCTCCGGCCCCACCGAGTCCGCCTCCTCGGCGTCACCGCACCGGTCGTCGACGAGGACGTCGACGCCGTCGAGAGCGGACAGCCCGAGGAGTTCGGGAACGGTGCACGCCGCGGCGGCGGGCCCGCGACGACCGATCACCACCACGTCGCGGATCGCACTCGCGGCGAGCGCGTCGAGTGCATGGTCGGCGATGTCGGTCCGACGGAGATCGTCGATGTCGCTGACCAGTATCCGAGCCACATCGAGTGCCACATTTCCGTTGCCGATGACCACTGCGCGGTCGGACGACAGGTCGAAGCGCGCCTCGGCGAGATCCGGATGACCGTTGTACCAGGCCACGAACTCCCTGGCGCCGTGCACGCCGGCGAGGCTCTCCCCCGGAATCCCCAACTGCCGATCGCGGTCGGCACCGGTGGCGACGATCACCGCGTGGTGGTGATCGGCGAGTTCGTCGAGCGTCAGATCACGCCCCACCTCGACTCCGAGGTAGGCGGTCATGCCGGGTCTGCCCAAGGTCCGGGCGTAGCCGCGCTCGACCAGTTTGGTCTTGCTGTGATCCGGTGCCACCCCGTAGCGCACCAGTCCGCCCGCGAACGGCAATCGCTCGAGCATGGTGACCTCGACATCGACGTCCCGGTTGGCGAGCAACTCCTCGGCGGCGTAACTGGCGGCCGGTCCGGATCCGACGACCGCGACCCGCAGCGGCGAGGCTTGTTCGACGACCGCGACCCGGCCGAGGAGCCGCCCATCTGACCGCTCCGTCGGATCCCGGTCGGCAGCCGACTCGCACTGCGTCCCGGTGCCGGCCGCCCCCGCGTAGTAGCCGGCGTTGATCTCCAGATACCGCAGGTCGAGGCCTTCGAGACTCTCGTCCGGGCTGATCGCCTCGACCGGACAGGCATCGGCACACGCGCCGCAGTCGATGCAGGCGACGGGATCGATGTACAGCATCTCGGTGGTCCGGTACCCGGGCTCGCCCGGTCCCGGATGAATGCAGTCGACCGGACAGACCGCGATACAGCTCGCTTCGTTACAGCAGTTCTGGGTCACGACGTAGGTCACGGGCGGGCTCCGATTCTCAGTAGACTGCCAGCGATCATAAATCTAATGCCAGTAGCTTTACAAGAGTTCGCCAGTCTCGTGAGACCTTGCGCTTTTTATCTACTGTCATTAGCTTTAATGCAAGCAGGAATGCACCCGACCAGGAGGAGCAGCGGATGTCGGAAACCGATCTCGACGAATTTCGTCGGATCTACGCCAAGCATGTCGACCACGTCAGAACCGGCGACATGAAGGCCGCGATGGCCGAGATGGTCCGCGAGAATCTGCCCGCCGTGTTCCACGGAATCGACGTCCCGCGCTCGGCCGTCCAGCACGCCGAGATCATCGACGTCCGCGCCGACGGAGACCTGCGCGTCGGCGACAGCGTCTATCGACTCCCGGACCGGTCCATCGGCCTGCGATCGTTCTGGGAGCAACACGACGGCCGGTGGCTCGCCGCGCGGTTGGAGAACTTCGATCCCGAGCCGGGTGAGACCGCCGGTGACGCGCCATCGCACATGGAGTTTCCGTGGGGACCGGCCGCCGACGGCCTGGACCAGCCGTATTGGGACGGATCGAAACTCGGTGAGCTGCGCCTGCAGCGATGTGCGCACTGTCAGCGGTGGATCTGGGGCCCGCAATGGATCTGCCCGGCGTGCCACACCCTCTGCCCCGCATGGCAGTCGGTGGAACCGACGGGAGTCGTCTACGCCTGGTCGCGCAGTCACCGTGCCTTCATCCAGGAGTACGCCGACCGGACACCCTACGTGACCGTCCTGGTGGAGCTCCCCCACGCGGGCGGTCGACGGGTGCTCGGACTGATGCCGGACGCCGACACGGTCCGGATCGGCGACACCGTGCACGGCCGCTTCGAACTCGACGAGGGCGCGGACTGGCCGCTGCTGCGCTGGTACCGGTCCGAGAACAGGAAATAGACGAATGACTTCACCACTGCGCGGCGCAGCCGCCGTGGTCGGCGTGGCCGACCACCATTACCCGCGAGGCGAGGCCCCGTACGGCGAACTCCCGATGACCCTCGAGGCCATCGTCGCCGCCTGCCGAGACGCAGGCATCGATCCCCACGAGGTCGACGGCTTCGTCTCCTACGCCGGCGGCGGGTTCGACGGCGCCACCGTCGGCGCCGCCCTGGGCGTCCACGACGTCCTGTGGTCCACCATGATGTGGGGCGGCGGAGGCGGAGGCGTCGCCGCCGCGATCAACAACGCCGCGGTCGCGATCGCGGCAGGACAGGCCGAGACCGTCGCCGTCTTCCGATCGATGGCGCAGGCCGACACCGGCAGGCTCGGATACGCGAGCTATTTCTACGGTCCGCATTACCTCGCACACGGGGTGGGATCGCCGGCCCAGGTCTGTGCGCTCAGGACGCAGCGGCTGCTCGAGCACGACGGTGTCCCGCGCGAGGCCCTGCGCTCGCTCGTTCTCGCCGCCTACCGCCACGCACAGAACAATCCGACCGCCGCCGGATACGGCAGACCCCTCGATGAGGCCGCCTACGACAGTTCTCGGCTGATCACCGAACCCTTTCACCTGTACGACTGTTCCCGGGAGAACGACGGGGCCGTCGCACTGATCGTGGTGTCCGCCGAACGAGCACGCGCACTGCGTCCCGACGCCGCCTACCTGCTCGGCGGCGCCCAGGGCGCGCCCGGCGGCTACTCCTCCCTGATCGACAACGACGACATGTACACCTCCGCAGGCTTCGCCGGACGCAACGGCAGACCGGGAGTGGCGGACCGCCTGTGGGCCGCCAGCGGATGCGGCCCCGCCGACGTGGACGTCACCCAGGTGTACGAGAACTTCTCCGGACCCGCCGTCGCCGCGTTGATCGACCACGGACTGGCACCCACCGGCCCGGAAGCCGGCGACGTCCTCACCGTCGACAACATGACCGCCGGAGTCGGCGCCCTGCCGGTGAACACCAGCGGCGGAAACATCGCCGACAGTTTCGTCAACGGGATGGGCCTGGCGGTGGAGGCCGTCCGACAGATCCGCGGCACCTCGCCGAACCAGGTCGACGGCGCCCGGACCTCACTGTTCATCGGCGGACCGATGGCGCCCCTGGTCTCGTCCACTCTGTTCGGTCACCAGGACGCTCTCTAACCCACCCCGTGCTTTCCCGCCTCCCACGAAGGAGACCAGCCATGTCATCAGCCGACAGCGCACCCCTCGCGCTGGACCGACCCGACCTGTTCATCGACGGGCACTGGCGCGCTCCCCGCGGCGGCGCACAGACGGACGTCGTCGAGGCCGCCACCGAGCAGGTCCTCGGAGCCGCCGCGGACGCGACCGCCGCCGATGTCGACGACGCGGTCGGCGCCGCACGGCGAGCACTGCCCGGATGGGCTGGGCTCCCCATCGCCGCACGAACGGATCTGCTGGACCGGTTCGCAGGCGAACTCAAGGCCCGCGCTCGAGCGACCGCCGCACTGTCGAGCCGCGAGAACGGCATGCCGATCGCACTGTCGGTCGGTGTCAACGGCTATGCGCCCGCCATGATGGTCCGCTACTACGCCGATGTGATTCGCAACGGCGCCGGCGACGATGTGCGCGCCAGCGCGCTCGGCACGCGGACGGTGGTACGCCACGAACCGGTCGGCGTCGTCGCGGCGATCACCCCGTGGAACTACCCGCAATCACTCGCAGCCATGAAGATCGCACCAGCGCTCGCCGCCGGATGCACGGTGGTCCTGAAGCCGTCGCCGGAAACCGCACTCGACGCCTACGTCTTCGCGGACGCCGCCCTCGCCGCCGGTCTGCCCGCCGGCGTCCTCAACATCGTGCCGGGAGGCCGTGAGACCGGCGCGCATCTCGTCGAGCACCCCGGCGTCGACAAGGTCGCCTTCACCGGCTCCACGCCCGCCGGTCGTGCGATCGGCGAGGTCTGCGGTCGCCTGCTCCGCCCGGTCACCTTGGAGCTCGGCGGCAAATCCGCCTCCGTGATCCTCGACGACGCCGATCTGGACCACGTCACGGCGCGGCTCGCCGACGTCTCGCTGGTGAACAACGGGCAGACCTGCCACGCGTGCACCCGGATTCTGGCGCCACGGTCTCGGTACGACGAGGTGGTCGACGCCGTCACCGAGACGGTCGCTGCACTGCGGATCGGCGATCCGCTGGACCAGGCGACGCAGATCGGGCCGCTGGTGACGCGCGCACAGCAGCGTCGCGTCCTCGACTACATCGACATCGGTGTCGCCGCCGGACACCGGCTCACGACCGGCGGCGGAGTTCCCGACGGCGTCGACACCGGGTGGTATGTCGCACCGACGGTCTTCGCCGACGTCGACAACGCCGCCCGGCTGGCGCAGGAGGAGATCTTCGGCCCGGTCCTGACCATCACGCCCTACACCGACGACGCGGAGGCCGTCGCCATCGCCAACGACTCCCCGTACGGGCTGGGCGGTTCGGTGTGGACCGCCGATGAGGAGCGCGGTGTCGCGATCGCGGATGCGATCGAGAGCGGCACCGTCGGCGTCAACCACTACGCCCTCGATCTGGGCGCTCCGTTCGGCGGCGTCAAAGCGTCCGGGCTCGGACGCGAGTTGGGTCCCGAAGGCCTCGTTCCCTACCGGCGGACCAAGTCCATCTATCTGTGAGTGAAAGAAGCGTGATCGATATGGCCACCGCCCCGCAGTCCGCGATCCCCGCCGACGCCGCGCGTCCCCTCGACACCGCGCTTCCCCTCACCGCGGTGAGGGTCGTCGACCTCACCGAGGGAATGGGTGAATCGACCGGCCGGTTCCTCGCCGATCTCGGCGCCGACGTCCTCCGCGTGTCCTCAGACCACTCGACCGAGGGTCCCGCGCCTGCCATCGCGGACGCCCTGCGACGTGCGAACAAGTCGGTGCTGCGCCTGCGAGCGGACGCCGAGGCCGATCGGGCCCGTCTACGCGAGGTGATCACCTGCGCCGACATCGTGATCACCTCGGAGCCACGCGCTGCGCTGACGTCGTGGGAGCTCGACCTCGAGGCGCTCCGCCGCAGCGCACCGCATCTGGTCTGGGTCGCGGTCACCCCGTTCGGTCTGACCGGACCGTACCGCGATCGAGTCGCCGACGAACCCGTGCTGTACGCGATGTCCGGCGTCCTGTCACGGTCCGGCGCACCGGGCGAGGTCCCCTTGCTCCCGCCCGCCGGGCTCGCTGAGGGAACCGTCGCAGCGCACGCGGCGTGGGCCGCGCTGCTCGCCTACCACCGACGGCTGGACACCGGCCTCGGCGACACCGTCGACGTCTCGGCATACGAGGCGATGGTCCACGGGTTCGATCCCGGTTTCGGCACGCAGGGCTCCGCCGCCGCGGGCCGCTCGGAGGACTATCCGCGCAATCGGCCGGACGCGTCGAACTTCTACCCCGTCTTCGACAGCCGTGACGGACAGGTCCGTCTCTGTCTCCTCGCCAAGCGCCCGTGGCGCAGCATGTTCGAGTGGCTGGGCAGCCCCGCGGAGTTCGCCGATCCACGCTACGACACGATCCCCGGCCGATTCGCCGACGCCGATCGCCTGCATGCGCGCATCGGCGCCCTCTTCGCGCAGCACACCAGCGAGCAACTCGTGACCGAGGGAGTAGCGCGCGGCATCCCCATCGGCGCCGTCTCGACGCTCGGACAGGCGTTGGCGGAAGATCATTTCGCCGAGTCGGGCGCGTTGATCGACGCCGAGATCATGCCCGGCACCACCGCCCGCATCCCGTCCGGGTACGTCCGGATCGGTGGGCGGCGGGCGGGCTTCCGCTCGCCGGCACAGGTGCGCTCGTCCGCGCCGTCGTGGTCTCCCGAGCGCGCGACACCTGCTCAGGAGGCATCGTCCGGGACGCCGCACGGAACAGCAGCGCCGGCGCCCCTGTCCGGTGTTCGCGTCCTCGACCTCGGCGTCATCGTCTTCGGTGCCGAGTTGAGCCGTCAACTGGCCGATTACGGCGCCGACGTCATCAAGATCGAGAACACTCGCTACCCGGACGGGCTGCGGCAGTCCAAACGCGGCGCCAAGATCCCCGCATCGGTGGCCTGGGGGCACCGCAACAAACGCAGCCTCGGCATCGACCTGCGTTCGCCGGAGGGCGCCGACCTCTTCCGGCGTCTGGTCGCCGACGCCGACGTCGTCGTCGCGAACTTCAAACCCGGAACCCTTGCGGCGATGGGGTTCTCCGCCGAGTCGCTGGCCCGAGTGAACCCCCGCATCATCGTGGCCGAGTCCAGCGCGTTCGGCGACGTCGGCCCCTGGCGCACGCGGATGGGGTACGGGCCGCTGGTTCGCGCCGGGTCCGGCGTCTCGGCACTGTGGCGCTATCCGTCGCGGGACCATCTCCTGTGCGACGGGTCCACCGTGTACCCCGATCACATCGCCGGCCATCTGTGCGCGACCGCCATCCTCGCGGCGTTGATCGATCGACGCCGGACCGGACGCGGCACCGCCATCTCGCTGGCCCAGGTCGATGTCGCGCTGAATCAGATCGGCGTCGGGCTGGCCACGGAGAGCCTGGCACCGGGCACTGTCGGGCCCACGGGCAATGCCGATCCACAGTGCGCGCCCAGCGGCGTGTTCGCCTGCCGCGGCGACGACGAATGGCTCGTCGTCACGATCCGCACCGACGAGCAGTGGGCGGCGTTCGCCGGTCTCGCGTCGGCAGCGGTCACGGAGGCGGCGGATCCCTGTTTCGCGACGTCCGCGGACCGCCTGGCGCACCGCGCCGAGGTCGACCGCGTCGTCGCAGCCTGGGCCGCGACCCGGACGCCACACGAGGCCGCGGCGGACCTGCAGGCCGTCGGGATCCCCGCCGCCCCGATGGCGCGGCTGCCCGAGTTGCTCGACGACGAGCATCTCCTCGCGCGCCGCAGCTTCACGACCGTGACCCATGACCTCCTGGGGATCACCCTCCCCGCCGTCGCTCGCGCCGCGATCTTCGGAGCGATCGCCGATCCGCCTGCGCGTCAGGCGCCGTCGGCAGGCGAGCACACCCGCGAGATCGGCACCGAGTTGCTGCACCTGACCGACGCGGAGATCGCGGCACTCGTCGAATCGGATGTGCTGCAGCCGAACGACTGACCATCCGACACCAGAAAGGCGCGTCGACCGGGTCGACGCGCCTTTCGCTTGTGGTGTCGGGGCTCAGCGGTTGTTGTAACCCGCGTCCACCGGCATCGCGACGCCGGTGACGTACCGGGCCTCGTCGGAGGCGAGGAAGACGATCGCGTTGCTGATGTCGACGGCTTCGATGAGCTCCACCGGCATCGGATTCTTGTACGCGTCGTCGGCGGCGACCTCGGGATGGCTCATGACGAACTCGCCCTACTCCGCGTTCGCGACCATCGGCGTGTTCACCCCGGTCGGGTGAATCGTGTTGACCCGGATGAAGTCCTTCGCGAGCTCCTTGGAGTACAGCCGCATCAACCCCACGACGCCGTGCTTGGCCGCGGTGTACCCGGCCTGCCCCGGAAGCGTGTTGAGACCGATGCTCCGCAAGCCAGCGGCCGAACTCGTGATCGTGATGGTGCCGCCGCGGCCCTGCTCCACCAGAATGGGGGCCACCACGTCGAGGACATGCCACACGCCGGTCAACATGACGTCCACGGCGTCGAACCACGCCTGCTTCTGCTCACCCGGTCCGATCACCGGCATGATGCCCGCGTTCGCGACGATGGTGTCGACGTGCCCGAACTGCTCGATGCCCGCCGCCAGTGCGGCTTCGATGTCCTCACGTCGCCGAACGTCTCCGATCGTCGTCACGATCTGCCCGCCGACCTCCTTGACCAGACGCTCGGTCTCCGCGAGATCTTCACGGGTGGCCATCGGATAGAACACCGTCGGGATCTGGTCGCAGATGTCGATCCCGATGATCGACGCCCCTTCTTGTGCGAGTCGCACCGCGTGCGCCCGTCCCTGTCCGCGGGCGATGCCCGTGATGAAGGCGACCTTGCCTTCCAACCGGGTACCCACTGTGTCAGTCGTCATCTCTCATTCCTCACTGTGTTGGGATCTGTTGGGACGTGTTGGGATCAGAGCCGCGTGCCCGTCGCCGAGGTGCGCGCAGAAGTCGGTGATGGCGTCGCCCATGACGTCGTTGTCGTCGCCGGAGACCATGTGTCCGGCCCCGGACACCTCGACGTGCCGGGCCCCGGGAATCAGTGTCAGCAGGTCGGCGACGCCATCGGCGGACACGATGTCGGACTGCGCCCCGTGCACCAGCAGCGTGGGAACCGTGATGCGTCGTGCGGCCGATCGGGCGCACGCCTCGCGCTCGGCGGCCGCGTCCACCGAGTTCTCGCGTTGCGCGAGGATTCTCGGGTCCCAGTGCCAGTGCCAACGCCCGTCGCGCAGTCGCAGATTCTTACGCAGGCCGTCGAGGCGAGGCGCCCGCCGTCGATTCGGGTTGTACGCCGCGACCGCGGCCAGCGCCTCCTCGAGCGAGGAGAAGCCGGTGACGCCGCGCGCCATGAACTCGTGAATCCGCTCGAGGCCTTCGGGCTCCGCTTTCGGAGTGATGTCGACGAGCACGAGCGCGCGAGCGAGATCGGCGTCCGCCTGAGCGATGAGGGACGCCATGCCGCCGAGCGAGGCTCCGATGAGCACCGGCCGCTCGGGCAGCGCTCGCGCGATCGCAGCGACGTCGCGTGCGTGCGCGGCGACCGTGTAATCCCCGTCCGCAGTCCAGTCACTCTCGCCGTGCCCACGCAGATCCACGGCGTGCACCTGCCAGCCCTGCACTGCGAGACGGTGACCGGTGCGCAGCCACGAATGCCGCGTCTGTCCCCCGCCGTGCAGCAGGACGGCGATGCCCGCTCGGTGCCCGTCCGGATCCCAGCTGGTCGCTGCAAGGTCGACGCCGTCGCCGGCGAACCGTTGGACGCGTTCTTTCAATGACATGGTGAAAACCGCCTCACAAGGGCCGATCGGCCGGTGAAAGTCATTGCACGAGAATTGGAATCGAATTCGAATCCCAATTCTCTATTGCCTCCCTAAAACTAATACCATAAGATTATCGGGTACTCAATGAATTTCACGCGAAGGCCTCCCATGTCCACTCACCGCACACTCCGCATCGCCGCCAAGGACACGGTCGCCGCCGACGTCGTCTCCCTCGTCCTGGAGGATCCACGCGGCGGCGAGCTGCCGGACTGGGCGCCCGGCGCCCACATCGACGTCGAGCTCGGCGGCGACATCGTCCGGCAGTACTCGCTCTGCGGTGGCGACTCCAGCAACCAGTGGCGCATTGCGGTGCTCCGTGAGACCGCGGGCCGCGGCGGCTCGGCGTACGTGCACGATCAGCTCTGTGTCGGAGCCGAGATCGTGACCGGCGGACCGAGGAACAACTTCGATTTCGTCGACGCGCCGTCATACCTGTTCGTCGCGGGCGGCATCGGCATCACCCCCCTGCTGCCGATGATCGCGGCCGCCGACCGCGCCGGTCGGCCGTGGCGTCTGCTGTACGGCGGACGCACGCGCGCAAGCATGGCCTTCGCCGACGAACTCGCCCGTGCGCATCCCGACGCCGTCACCCTCGCGCCGGCCGACGAGGTCGGTCTCCTGGATCTGGACTCGGCATTGAGCGAGGTCGACGCCGGAGGCGAGGTCTACTGCTGCGGGCCCGAACCGTTGTTGCTCGCGATCGAGGAGCAGAGCCGTCGCCACGAGGTACCGCTCCACGTGGAGCGCTTCTCACCGAAGGCGATCTCCGCCGACGCCGTCGACACCGCTTTCGAGGTGGAATTGGCGCAGTCGGGACAGACCCTCACCGTCGCAGCCGACGAGTCCATCCTGTCCGCCGTTCTCGATGCGGGCGTCGACGCCGACTTCTCCTGTCGCGAAGGAACCTGTGGCACCTGCGAGGTGGCGGTGCTCGGCGGTGAGATCGATCATCGAGACTCGGTGCTCGACGAGGACGAGGCCGCGGCGGGCGATGTGATGATGATCTGCGTCTCGCGGTGTCGGTCCGCGCGCCTGGTGATCGACCTGTAGCGGGTCCGCCGGTACCGGCCCGTCAGTCGGCGTCTGGGCCCTTCTCGGGAACGACGGCGGACGGCAGAAACGCCGGGAGCACGAAGGTGCGGAGCATCTCGCGGTGCGACGGGTCGTCGGGCCTGTCGAAGTCCAGGCGTCCCACCAGGATGAATTGAATCAGGGCGATCCACTCGGCCATCTTGGTGCGATCCAAGTCGCGGCGGATCTCGCCCCGCTCGAGCGCCCGGTCGAGGATCGGCTCCCACATCTCAGCCGTCAGTCGTGCCGCCAGCCCCGAACTGCCGACGAGCGGCTCGGCCATCTGCATGTGCTCGGGCGAGACCAGCACCCTGATCAACGGATCCTGACGACCGCGGTCGACGAGGAAGATCAAGCCCTCCACCAGCTGATCGGCAAAGGTGGGCTGACTGAGCAGAAATTCCCTCGCCTTCGCGAACAGCAGGCGGGACCGACGCTCGATCAGCGCGCCGATCAGTGCGTCGCGTCCCGCGAAATACCGGTAGACGGTCGGCCTCGACACCCCCGCCTCGCGGCCGATGTCGTCCATCGTCGTCTTCGCCGGACCATACTTGGCGAAGACCCGCTCGGCGGCCACCATGAGTTGGTCACGCGCCTCGTCCGCGTCCTCGGAGAGAACGTTTCCCGTCTTTCTGCGCGCCATTGTCCCAGTCCTGTCGTCATGCCGTCACCCATGACGATACATGAGACGGTTTCTGTCTTTTGTTACTGGTCCGCCTTCGTCAGCGATCCCAGTCGAAGTCAGCGGCGTGCGCACTGACCCGATCGACGAACGCGGGCGGCCGCTTCTCCAGGAACGACGCTACGCCTTCGCGCACGTCACCGGACTGTCCTCGCTCCACCAGCAACCGGGACTCCACCCGGTGCGCCCGCTGCGGACTGTCCGCCGCCGCCATCTGCCACAGCAGTTGCCGGGTCAGCGCCACCGAGACCGGTGACGTCCCGTCCGCGAACTCCTCGGCGATGGCGAGCGCACGGTCGAGCACCTGTGCCTTCGGAACCACTTCGGACACCAGGCCGGCATCGAGCGCTTCGGAGGCCTGCACCGTCTTTCCCGACATCGTCCACCGCAACGCGGTCGCCATCCCCACGATCCGCGGCAGGAACCACGACGAGCAGGCTTCGGGGACCAGACCCCGACGGGTGAACACGAAAGCGAACTTGGCGTCGTCCGAGGCGATGCGAACGTCGGCGGGCAGGGTCATCGTGACCCCGACCCCCGCCGACGGACCGTTGACCGCGACGATCACCGGCTTTCGCGAGGCGAAGACGCGCAGCGACGTGGTGCCGCCCGAGTCGGGCGGGATGCCCTCGCCGGAGAGGGACCCCGCGCCCGACTCGGGCAGGAATGTGTCGCCGCCGGCCTCGAGATCGGCGCCGGCGCAGAAGGCGCGCCCCGTTCCGGTGATCACCACCGCTCGGATCGAGTCGTCCGCATCCGTCGCATCGAAGGCGGCGACCAGGTCGTCACGCATCGCGTACGTGAAGGCGTTGAGTCGCTCCGGCCGGTTCAGCCAGATCACCGCCGCGGCGCCGCGGCGCTCAACCCACAGCGTCGACCACTCCGCCAACAGTTCCGTCTGCGAACCACTCGATCCCACGGCTATCGAACCTTCTCGAAGCGGACGTGCACGTCCTTGTACTCGTCCCGGATCACCGTCTTGGCGATCTTGCCGGACGGCAGTCGCGGCAGCGGATCGTCGGTGACGACCACATAGCGCGGCACCTTGAAGTCCGCGAGGACGCGCGAGCAGTGCTCGACGATCGTCGCGGCGTCGACGTCGCCCGCGACGGTCACGATCGCTGCGGGCGTCTCCCCGAATCGTTCGTCCTCCGCGGCGATGACCGCCACCTCCACCACACCGTCGATGGACCCGATCGCTCCCTCCAACTCCACCGGCGAGATGTTGATGCCGCCGGAGATGATCAGGTCCTTCAACCGATCGACGAACTTGACTCGGCCGGATTCGTCCGCCTCGCCGAGGTCGCCGCTGTGCAGCCAGCCGTCCCGGAGTGCCAACGCAGTGGTCTCCGGGTCGTTCCAGTATCCGGGCGTCACGCCCGGGCCGCGGACCACCAGTTCGCCGGTCTCACCGGGCGCGGCTTGGTTTCCGTCGGCGTCGAACACCTTGACCTGGGTGAAGATGGAGCCGGTACCGCATCGGTCGGGGTGATCCATCGCTTCGGAGCGGATGGTCGCGGTCGCCACGCCGCCTGCCTCGGTCATGCCGTAGATCTGCCGCAGCAGCACGCCCTTGTCGGCCCAACGCGCGAGCAGGTCGGTCGGCACCGCGGCGCCGCCGACGATCGCGGTCTTGAGCGACGACAGGTCGGCGTTCGCGAACTCCGGCGCCCGCGAGATGGCCTCGAAGATCAGCGGCACCCCGAAGATCGCCTCCACCGCGTGCTTCTCCAGCAGCGTCACCGCGCGCGACGGCACCAGATCGGGCTCCACCACCAACGTGCCGCCGAGCACCGTGGTGATCAGCAGCCCGTACACCAGGCCGGGGGTGAATGCGAGCGGGAGAACGAGCAGCGTGGTGGTTCCGGGCCGGAACCCCTCCTCGGTCAGCGTGTTCTCCAGGACGATCGACAGGAGGGTCCGGTTGGTGAGGACGACGCCCTTCGAGAGTCCGGTGGATCCGCTGGTGAACAGAATCGTCGTCGGTTCGTCTGGTGCGACGTCGACGCGGAAGTCGTCGGAGCCGCCCGTCCGAAGCGCCTCGAGATCGGCATACGTGACGATGGTGAACCCCGTGCCCAGCGCAGCGGTCTGCTCGGCCAGCGACTCGAAGCCCGGTGCCACGATGACCGTGGTGAGGCCGGCGTCGTCGGCGATCTTGCGCAGTTCCGCCGGCTGGTAACGACTGTTCAGCGGCACCAGAATGCCGCCGGACTTCAGCACGGACAGTGCGGCGACCGGCCACTCCAACGAATTGGGACCGAGCAGTCCCACGCGATCGCCCGGCGTCACGTCCACCGTGTCGCACAGATGGCGCGCGGCCCGGCTCGTCCAGTCGCGCAGCGTGCCGTAAGAGAGCTCGGAGCCGTTGAAGACGAGTGCTGTGGAGTCCGGTTTGGTGCGGCCCCACCAGTCGAGGGCTGCTCCGATTGTTGCGGTCATGGCGTCGTTCCTTTGTTCGGGAGGCGGGCTGGATAGGTGTGGCGAGAGAGCGTTGAGTGGTCGATCGAGCACGGGCGCAGCCGGCCGATCAGCGGGTGGATCCGGCCAGTTCGTGGCGACCGATGATGAGTTTCATGATCTCGTTGGTGCCCCCGTAGATGCGCTGAATGCGCGCATCGGTGAAGGCTCGCCCGACCGGGTACTCGAGCATGTAGCCGTACCCGCCGTGCAGTTGCACGCAGGCGTCGATCACCGCCCACTGGTTCTCCGTGGCGATCAGTTTGGTCTTGGCCGCGTCGACCGCGGTCAGGGTTCCCGCGTTGTAGCGAGTGACGGCGCGGTCGAGATAGGCGCGGCACGACTCGGTGCGGGTGATCAGGTCGGCGAGCGTGAACGAGGTGTTCTGGAAGTCGGCGATCGCCTTGCCGAAAGCTCGCCGATCGCGGACGTAGTCGACGGTCCAGCGCAGCGTGGCCTCGGCCGAGAACTGCCCGGCCAGGGCGATGCCGAGCCGCTCGAGCGGCAGGTTGTCCATGAGATGTCCGAATCCGCCGCCGACGTCGCCGAGGACGTTCGCGTCGGGGACGTACACGTCGTCGAAGAACAGTTCCGCGGTGTCTTGCGCCTGCAATCCCACTTTCTGAAGTTTGCGACCACGACGGAAGCCGGGCATCCCCGACTCCACCACGAACAGCGTGAAGGCCTTCGCCCCCGCGTCCGCATCGCTCGCGGCCGGGGTCCGCGCCACCACGATCACCAGATCGGCCAGGATGCCGCTGGTGATGAACGTCTTGGATCCGGACAGCCGCCACCCGCCGTCGACGCGCACCGCCGAGGTGCTGATCGCCTGCAGATCGCTGCCGGTGCCGGGTTCGCTCATGGCGATGGCGCCGATCGTCTCGCCCGTGGTGAAGCCACGGAGCCACCGCTCGCACTGCTCGTCGGTCGCGAGCCGAAGCAGGTAGCTCAGCACGATGTCGTCGTTGGTCGAGAATCCGGACTGCAGCGAACTCGCGCCGACGGCGGCGAGCTCGTTGATCAGCGCGACGCGGAACCGATAATCGGTGACGCCGCTGCCACCGAATCGCTCGGGTACCGACAGGCCCAGCAGCCCCTGTCGCCCCGCCGCCAGCCAGACCTCGCGGTCGATCTCGCGATCGGTCTCCCACCGATCCAGGTTCGGCACCACCTCGCGTTCGGCGAATCCGCGGACTGCCGCGGCGTACGCGAGATGGTCGTCGTCGAACAGGTCACTGTCCATGAATGAGTCTCTCCTTCACCGGATCTCGTAGAGCACATCGGTGCGGTCGTGCTGGAACCCGGTGCGTCGACTGACCGCGACCAATCCGTCGTCGGTGGACGGGGCGTAGGCGATCAGTCCGTCGAGCCCGGCCGCCGTCGCCCGCGCTGCGGCCGCGATCAACAGATCCGACAGCGCCTCGCGTCGACGATCCCCGCTGCACTCCGGCGCGACGGCGAGGTAGTCGGTCCCCGCGCAGCGCCCGAACTCATCGACGTGGGTCGGCGTCAGGTCCAGATCGATCAGCCCGACGAGGGCGCCGTCGCCGTGGACCCCGAGCACTCGCCGATCGCCGCCCGTCAGTCCGGCTGCACACCGCTCACGTTCGCGATCGGACGCACCGGTCCGCCCGAGCAACTCGGCGACCGCATCCGCGTCGGCGGCGCTCAACTCCCGCGCGCGGGCATCGTCGCCCGCCGCGGTCTCCGCGCGTGGTCGTACCAGCTTCCACACGCGCTGGGTGCGCGGAAGCAGATTGCGGTCGCCGATCCGCCCCGATGCCGGATGATTGCCGCGCGCCCACGAACGGATGCCGACGAACTCACTGCCGAGCCACCCTCCCTCCGCGTGCACGTCGACGCCCTCACGTTCGAGCAACAGGGTGACGATGCCGATCGATCTCAGGTCGGGATCGATCACGATGGTGCCGTCGGCCCATCCGTCGCTCCGCGGCACCAGGCGGATCACGCCCGCCACCCGCTCGGGCTCGTCGTCCCCGCCCAGCGTCACCGGTCGCGGATCGAGCCAGATGACCAGGTGCCGCACGCCCGCGCCGTCGCTGCGCGCGGCGGCCGCCATGTCACGCACCACCTCGTCCGGGTCGATCGCGTTGTACTCGGGCTCGGCGTCGTACGCTGCGGCCCGGACGAGGAGGTCGCGCAACTGCGCGGCATCGTGCTCATCGAGTTGCGAGCGCCATTCGTAGTGAATCATCGCGGCGACCTGCTACTTCGCAGCCGCCGCGGCCCGACCGTCGGCGACCAGCCTGCGCGTCTCACGACGGAACACCTGATTCGCGATCTCGTTGCGACCGAGCATCATGTCACCGGCGTCGGCGCTCGCCATCCCGCGCTGCGAGCCGCGCAGCAGCGGAAAGTCCTCGTTGTGGAGCACCGCGAGGAGGATGTCCCAGTTCTTGGACCACAGTCGCTCCCAGTGCGCCTCGTCCATCCCGCTGTCTTCGACCTTGGGCACGATCAACCGCTGTTCCATGCGCGACTGCGCCGGATCGGACGGATGCGGCCGGAAGGTCAGCAACTGGAAGTGATCGGGCTGGCGCAGCAGCGTCGAGTTCGGCAGGAGGAAGTGCGTCTCGGTGACGTACTTGTCGAGCGCGGCGTCACCGGGGTCCTCCTCCAGGAACCGATCGATGGACTTCCGCGGTGCGATGAAGCGGCAGTGGCGACCGAAGTCCTCCAGCGCCATGACGTTGGTGTGGATCACCTTGCCCGCGGTGTTCGGGTGTGCGTACTGAATGTGATAACCGTCCAGGAACGCGTCCTGCATGAGCTTCCAATTGGTCGGCTCATCGAATCCGCCGGCCTGGTAGCAGACCGCGTCCTCGAGCCGGTACTCGGCGAGGATCGCGTCCATCTCCGGTCCCAGCCACGCCTCGACGTCGATGGTGGCGTTGGCGTTGTCGACGACCCAGACGAACCCGTGCCGCTCCTGCACCGGCACCTCGATCAAGCCGTGCTCCGCGCGGTCGACCTCACCGAACGTGGTGTCGCGGGTGATGGTCCGCAGCGACCCGTCCGGATCGTACGACCACCGGTGGTACGGGCATGAGAAGATCCGGCAGCGGCCCTTCTCGCGCTCCTCGAGCATCGCGCCGCGATGCCGGCAGAGATTCACGAACGCCTTGATGCTGCCGTCCTTCTGGCGCGTGACGATGAGGTTGTTGCGCGGCATCTGAACGGTCATGAAGTCGTTCGGCTTCGCCAGCTCCGAGCTGTGCGCGACGATCGACGGCACGGTGCCGAAGATGTGGTCGCGTTCGTCTTGGGCGAGGACCGGATCGGTGAACTCCGTCGGCGCGAAGTCGATCACCTCGTCGAACTTGTCAGTGGTCTCGTTTCGGAGCAGCTCCAGTGCGCGTCGGATTCTGTCCTGTCGAGGTAGCGATGTCGTCATGAGTCTTCCCGTCGTGATCAGGTGTCGAACAGTGCCGGCTGTCGCCGCACTCCGGTCGAACCGGTGACATAAACCTATCGTAATTAGGTTTAACTGGCAATGGATTCACAAAGATTCCGGTGACGCGGGCCACGAACGATCGCCCCCGGGGAACGAGCGGGGCGTCGCCGGCGCAGGCCGCCTGGCCGACACCGGAGACGCCCCGTCGTCACGACGCCCTCAGCGGTTTTCCGGCGTGAACTCGATCGGCATCCGTGCACAACCGCGCACCTGCGAGGAGTGGAACACCGGCGGGTCGCCCTCGACGAAGCGGTAATCCGGAATGCGGTCGTGGATCGCCTCCATGGCCACCGTGAGCTCGATGCGGGCCAGATGCGAACCGAGGCACCGATGCGCACCGCCACCGAACGACAGATGCCTGTTGGGGCTGCGCATCACGTCGACGACGGCGGGGTCGTCGAACTCCTCGGCGTCACGGTTCGCCGAACACAGCAGCAGAATCAACTGCTCGCCCTCAGCGATCTGCTGTCCGCCGAGCACCACGTCACGCGTCGCACGGCGTCCCGGAACCACCGCGGCTTCGATGCGGAGAATCTCCTCCACCGCACTCGGGATGGTGGCGGGATCGTCGATGACCTCCTGCCGCTGATCCGGATTGGCGATGAACTGCTTGATCATCCAGGCCAGCGACCCCTGCACGGTGTGCAGGCCGGCGATGAGCAACAGGAAGAACATCCGGTTGAGCTCCTCGTCGGTGAGCAGCCGCGTCCCGTCGGCCAACTCCACCTCCGTGTGGATCAGGGTGGAGGTGATGTCGTCGCCCGGATTCGCCCGTCGGTCGTCGACCATCTTCTGGAAGTAGCCGAGCATCTGCATGCCCGCCATCGCCCGCGCTTCCAGTGACTCCTGCTCAGTGCCGCCGGGCTTGCCGAACAAGACGATGTCCGTGGCCTCGGTGAACAGCGGCGCATCGGAGACCGGCCAGTCCATGAGCGCGAGGAATACGCGGGCCGGAAGCTCGTGAGCGAACTCCTCGACGAACTCGGCGCTCCCCTTCGACGCGAAGCCGTCGATGAGTTCGTCGACGACACCGCGGATGTCGTCGGTGAGCTTCTTCATCCGCATCGGCCCGAACAACGGCTGCAGCGCCTTGCGATACCCCGTGTGCTCCGGCGGATCCAGTTCGATGGGGATGAACTTGCCGAACGCCTCGTTCGTGACGAGGTTGTTCGGGTAACTCGAATAGGTCTCCGGATCCCGGAGCACCTCGTGAATCTCGTTGTACGCGGTGACGATCCAGTGGCCGCCGTAATGCGGCGACCACACCACCGGACCGACGGCCGCGAGTTGCGCGGCGCGTTCCTGGAAGTGGTCGACCGGGGCGGCCAGAGCCGGGTCGTACACGTCGAAATCGACGGTGACTTCTTCTCGTGTTCGCTGGGCTGCAGTCATTGTGGTTCCTTGGAGTGTTGGTCGAAGAGGGGATGCTCCGCGGGCGGGGCACACCGCTCCCCGCGGAGTCGGTCCACCCGATGGCTGGTCACGTCGCCGCTGTCGCGTCGATCAACGTCAGCGCCCGCTCCGGACACGCGGCGACGGCGTCGCGCGCTGCGGCCACCTCGTCGTCGGTCAGCGGCCGCTCGGGCAGCACCGGGTCGCCCTGGTCATCGCAGTCGATGAGATCGGGCGCGGTGCCGTAGCACATGCCGTGCCCGGCACACGCCGCCCGATCCACCGACAGCATCTGACGGACGGACATCACTGATCGTTCGGGTTCGGCTGGTTCAGATCCTCGGGGAACCACATGCCCACGCGCGACAGCGTGCCACCGTCGGTGGACCCGAGCACCGTCCCGGAGATGTACGCCGAATCGTCCGAAGCCAGGAACAGGGCGACCTTGGCGTTGTCGACGAGGTCCGGCGGGCGGTCCTTCTTGAGCGGGATCGGCGAGACGAAGGGTTCCCAGGGGCCGGACACCTGCTCGTAGGACTGGCCGACGACCGGGGAGCCTGCGGGCATCAGGAAGTTGGGCGACATGCCGTGCGTCGGAGCGAGCGCATTCACCCGGATGCCGTACGGCCCGAGATCGAGGCTGAGCCCGCGGACCAGGCCGTTCACGCCGGCCTTGGTGGCACTGTAGAGCGCGATGTCGTGATAGGCGACGAGGGACGCGGCCGACGAGGTCGCGAGGATCACGCCCCCGCCGTTGGCCTTGAGCGCGGGAACGGCGGCCTGCGCGGTGTACACCACACCGGTCAGGTTGACGCCGAGCACGTGGTTCCAGTCGTCGACGGTCAAGTCCTCGAAGAGGACCTGCTCCCCGCCGGCGACGGTCGGGACGCCGCCGCGCGAGACGATTCCCGCGTTGGCCCACGCGATGTCCAGTTTGCCGAAGGTCGACACGGTCTGTTCGACCGCCGACGTGATCTGCTCGCGGGATGCGACGTCCGCGGTGATCGCGAGCGCCTCGCCACCCTGTTCCTTGACGAGCTGCGCGGTGGTCTCGGCGCGCTCGGCGTCGATGTCGACGACCGCGATCTTCGCGCCTTCCGCCGAGAACAGTTGCGAGGCCTGACGTCCCAGACCGGATCCCGCGCCGGTGATCAGCGCGACCTTTCCTTCGAGTTTCATGTGCGTGCTCTCCCTTGTGATCAGTGGTGATTGCGACTGAGTTCTGATTCGCCGAGTCGGCGTGAGCCCGATGCAGGTTCGGGGGCAGATCCGACGCCTGCTCGGCGGAGTGCGGTGTGCGTCTGTGATACGCGCCACTCTGGTTCTGACGATAATACACATTACGTAAGACGTCAAGCGTAATTTGTCATCAGCTCGAGTGATCGACATCCGACCGCGGGATGGGGATCCCGCGCCCGGCGAAACCTATGCTGATGAGGTATCACGGATCGGTCCCGGCCGACCGCGACGACCAGATGTTGTGAGACCGCAGGAGGAAACGGCATGGCACGCCCGTCAAAACCGTTGATCAGCCGAGACGCCGCCGTCAAGGCCTCGATCGAGATCATCGACGATGAAGGACTGGACGGATTCAGCCTGCCGAAGCTGGCGAAGCATCTCGGGGTACGGGCCCCCTCCCTGTACCACCACTTCACCGACAAGAACGAGATCTTCGTCGAGATCGCCAAGCACATCGCCGGCGCGACCGTCGTGACGCCGCGCCGCCGACCGGGCCCGGAATGGCCCGAGTACTTCGTCGCACTCGGGCTCAACTTCCGACAGTCGATCCTGCGCCACCGCAACGCCGCACCGATCCTGCTCCAGCACCTGCCGCGCGATCTGTTCGTCGCGACCTACGAGGACACCGCGCAGTTCCTGCTCGATTCGGGCGTCCCGACAGAACTGCACGTCCGAATCCTCGACGGCATGGAGACGCTCGCCATCGGCGCCGTGCTGATGGAGGCGATGCGCAAGCCGAGCACCAAGTCGACGATTTTTCCCAACGTCGACCCGGAGTCGCAGCCGTTGCTCGCCGAAGCCCTGGCCAGCAATGAGCTGACTCAGAAGATGCTGTTCGAAGAGACCGTCCGGAGCTTCCTGCACGGTGTGATCCGCGACCACATGTGATCGGCGGTCACACCGCGCAGGACCTCGATGGTCAGGACAGGTGCACCGTCTTGGTCTCGAAGAACTCCTCGAGCCCTTCCGGGCCGCCCTCGCGGCCCACGCCCGACTGCTTGTAGCCACCGAACGGGATCGTGAAGTCGATGACGCCGCCGTTCACGTTCACCGTGCCGGTCCGGATGCGCTTGGCGATCTCGTACGCATGCTCGGGGTCCGCGGAGAACACCGCGCCCGACAGGCCGTACTGCGAATCGTTCGCGATGGCCACCGCGTCGTCCTCGTCGCGATAGGTGATGATCGAGATGACCGGCCCGAAGATCTCCTCCTGGGCGACGCGCATGTCGTTGGTGACGTTGTCGATGAGGGTCGGCTCGACGAAGAAGCCGTGGTCGAAGCCTCCGCGGCCACCGCCGTGCACCACGGTCGCGCCCTCCGCCTTCGCCGTCTCGATGTAGCCCTCCACGCGATCGCGCTGCCGCGCCGACGCCAGCGGCCCGAGGAAGTTGGTCTCCTCCCACGGATTGCCGAGCGGCAGCATCCCGAGCGCCGCGCGGTAGGCCGCGACCACCTCGTCGTGCCGCTTCTCCGACACCAGGACTCGGGTGAGCGCGATGCACGCCTGACCGGATTGCATGCAGCCCCCCATCGGGAGTGCCTGCATCACCGATTCGAGGTCGGCGTCGTCGAGGATGATGGCCGCAGACTTGCCGCCCAACTCCAACGACACCTTCGCGATCCGCTCACTGGCCAACGCCATGATGCGGCGACCCACCACGGTGGAGCCGGTGAAGGTGATGTGGTCCACCTCGGGATTGACCACCAGGCTCTCGGACACCTCGCGATCGGCGACGAGAACGCTGACGACGCCTTCCGGGATCCGTCCTTCGGCGACCAGTTCACCGACCACATCGGCGAACACCGACGGCGACAGCGGCGCTTCCGGTGAGGTCTTGAGCACCACCGAGCAGCCCGCGGCGAGCGCCGGGATGACCTTGAACGCGATGGTCCCGATCGGGCCGTTCCACGGGATGATCACCCCGACGACCCCGTTGGGCTCCTTGAGCACGCGCGAGATCCCGCCATCGGCACGCGTCCGCTCGTCGACCAGGTTCACGGTGCGCGCTTCGTTCGCGACCGCGCGGAACAGGCCGGTCGTCATCTCCTGCGTCATCGCGCTGACCGGCTTCGTGATGCCGACTTCCGCGATGCCGATCTGAATCAGTTCCGGCAGCCGGGCCTCGAGACGGTCGGCGATCTCGTCGATCACGTCGGCGCGCTCGGCGATCGGCGTCCGGGCCCAGACGCCGGCGTCGAACGACGCCCGCGCAGCGGCCACGGCGGCATCGACGTCGGCCGCCGTCGCCGCCCGAACCCGGGACACGACCTTCTCCGACCAGGAATCGACGACGTCGATCCATTCGTCGCCCGACGACGCCGTCCAGGCACCGCCGATGAACACCTCGGCGCGGTCGGGGAACGTCGGAGCTGCCGGAAGGGTGGTTTCTGTGGTCATCGTCGAATCTCCTCGATCGTCGTGGAATGCGCGCGACACCCATCTCGTCGGCGAGCGTGAGTCGCGTCACAGCCGAGCTTAGGTTACCTACGACCATTAGGTCAACAGGTGACGTTATTCGTCATTTGTAACGCACTTCCACGGATCGTCATTCGACGCCGAGCAGCCCTCCCTCACCATCGACGGCGGCCGTCGCGCCGAGACAGTCGTCGTCGACGAGCACACTCAGCTGATCGGCCCGATCCGTGCCCACGAGCGCACGTCCACCGTCCGGGGTCCGCACCGCGACGAACGCGCGCTCCGGCTCACCGTCGCGGCCGTAGGCGACCGAGTACGTCTCCACCGACGCCGACCCGCGATAGTCGTGCCGCGCAGTCACGGTCGGATGCCGGTCGACCTCCGCCTGGACGTCGAGGTGCCGGAAGGCACGGACGGGCGGCTCGGTCCCGTAGACGCCTGTCGCATGCTTGGTGAGGTAGCCGCCGTTCGCGGTGATCAGGCCGCGGGCGCCCGGATTCTCCCGCAGTGCGGTCGCCATCGTCGCGATGGCATGGCTGCTGTAGTTGTTCCACGGTCCGCCCGCGAACGTCAGGCCGCCGGTGACCGTCAGCGGCCGCGACGGATCGTCGATCGGCAGCCCCAACTCCGTGGCAGCGACCTGGACCGCGGAGGGAAAGCACGAGTAGAGGTCGACCAGGTCCACGTCGTCGACACCGATCTGCGCGGCCTCCAACGCCCGGACGCCCGCGACCCGCAACGCCGTGCTTCCATCGAGTCGGTGCCGTTCGACGATGTCGTACGTGTCGTGCGCATCGGCTGCGGAGTGGATGAAGACCCACTTGTCGCGCGCGATGCCCAATTCCGTCGCCACACCGACCGAGCACACGATGACGGCGGCCGCCTGATCCACCATGTTGTTCGAGTTCAGCAGCTTCGTGTACGGCCGACAGACCCATCGATTGTCCGACCGCGGCGTGATGATCTCGTCCGCCGTGGCACCCCGACGGATCCACGCATGCTCGTTCGACGTCGCCACGTCGGCGAAGCGGGACCAGAGGCGCCCGATCATCTCGCGATGCTCCGCGAACCCCCGGCCCGACGACGCGCGCAACGCCTCCTCGAAGAGCGGGTAGACGAACGCGGGCCGGTCCAGCCCGATCCGTGTGTGCGCGTCGAACACCATCGGCACCTCGGGAACCGCGGACTCGGCCGGACGCACCTCGTCCCCCTGTGCGGTCCACTCCGGCCGCTCGCCGTTCGCGCGGAGCTTCATCCTGGTGCGCCAGGCCTCCGCGCCGCCGACCAGGACCACCTCCGAACGACCGGCGAGAACATCCGCCGCAGCCATCGAGACGAGGGTCTGCGGACAGTTGCCCCCGTCGCCGGTGGTGGCGGTGTGGACCACCGGCGCACCCAGCCGCTCGGCCACCAGGAGGCCCGGATCGCGATACCGCCACGACAGCATGCGCACCAGTCGGACCGAGTCGATGCGCCCCAGCAGCCGCGTCGACCCCGCCTCCGTCGAGGCCGCCTGCGCGGCCTCGACGATCAGGTCGACCGGCTCCGTGCCGCCGTCTCGGTTGTTGATCTGTCCCCCGCCGACCAGGATCGGGGTACGCGGATCGAGTGCCATCAGGACTCCAGTTCGCTCGTGCTACCGACTACAACGCGAACCAGAATACCTACTGACTTTAGTTAAAAATAGTCTCTCAGCGAGCGGCCTTCACCAGATCCGCGCACTTCTCGCCGATCATCATCACGGTGATGTTCGGGTTCACCGAGATGTGCTCGGGGAACACGGAGGCGTCGGCGACTCGCAGTCCGTCGATGCCTTTGACGCGCAACTCGGCGTCGACGGGAGCGTCGTCGGCCGAGCCCATCGCCGCGGTGCCCACCGGGTGGTAGACGGTGTTGTGCGTGCGAATGATGTACTTCTCGAGGTCGCGGTCCTCGACGGTGTCGGGGCCGGGGAACAGTTCCCGGCCGGCCCAGTCGGCCATCGCGGGCTGCTTCACGATCTCGCGGGCGCGGCGAATGCCCTCGGTCATGATCCGCATGTCGTAGCCCTCGGGGTCGGTGAAGTACTTCGGATCGACAAGCGGCTTGTCACGGAAATCGCGCGAGGCGAGTCGCACCGTGCCGCGCGACCGCGCGTGCGTGACGTTCGGGGTCAGGCAGAAGACGTTCTCCGCGGTCGGGTAGCCGCGTCGTACCGTGTGCATGTCGAATGGGACGCTGCCGTAGTGCATCATCAGATCCGGTCGGTCGAGCCCGGAGTCCACGGTGTCGAAGATCCCGATCTCCCACCACTGGGTGGAGTCGGTGACCATCGGCTGCTTGGCCTCCCACGAGATCACGCCCTCGGGGTGATCCTGCAGGTTGGAACCGACGCCCGGCGAGTCGAGGACGATCTCCACACCGCGCCCGGCGAGGTGCTCGGCGGGGCCGATCCCCGACAGCATCAGCAGCTTGGGCGTGTCGATGGCGCCCGCCGCCAGCACCAGCTCGCGCCCGGCACGGACCACCTGCGTCTTGCCGAACTGGTTGTCGACCACCTCGACGCCGACGCAGCGCAGTCCGTCGAGGAGCAACTTCTTGGCGCGGAGTCCGGTGAGGAGGGTGAAGTTCTCCCGATCGGCGATCGGATGGATGTACGAGACGGACGACGACGCGCGGGTCCCGTCACGTCTGCTGTTGATCTGGAAGAAGTTCGCTCCCGAGCGGACGGTGGTTCCGGTGTTGAACGTGACCGTGGGGATGCCGAACTCACTCGCGGCCTGCAGCAGTGCGACGCCGCACGGGTCGGTGGGCGGAACGTTCATCAGATTCACCGGGCCGCTGTCGCCATGGTGCGGCGCGTCGGGGCCGGCGTCCTCGTTGGTCTCCAGCCGCTGGAGGATCGGCCACAGCGCGTCGGCGTTCCAGCCGGTGGCGCCGTAGGTGCTCTCCCACGAGTTCATGTCCTCGGCGGGCGGCCAGAACGCGATGCACGAGTTGTGCGAGGAGCAGCCGCCGAGCACCTTGGCCCGCGCGTGGCGCATGAACGAGTTGCCGTGGGTCTGCTGCTCGATCGGATAGTCCCAGTCGTACCCCGACTCCAGCAGTTCCATCCATCGATTGAGCTGCAGCACTTCGGGAATTCCGCGGTCGTCGGGACCGGCTTCGATCAGGGCGACGCTGACCGACGGATCCTCCGACAGCCGCGCGGCGGCCGCGCATCCTCCGGAGCCGCCTCCGACGACGACGTAGTCGAACTCTCTGACCTCTCCATCAACCACTGTGCTCATCAGCCTTTCTCGTTGACTTCCGCTGGTTCCCCAATGTGGCTGGTTCCCCAGTGTGGTTAGTCCCCCCGGTGTGGTTCGTCCCCCAGTGCGGTCAGTTCCCGGTGCGGTCGGCGAACCACCCGGTGACCGCGGGCGCGATGTTCTGGTAGACGTGCTTGGCTTCCCGATACTCGTCGAGACCCGTCGGCCCCAGCTCTCGGCCGACACCGGACTGGCCGAATCCACCCCACTCCGCCTGCGGGAGGTACGGGCCGAAATCGTTGATCCAGATGGTGCCGTGGCGCAGTCGGTTGGCGATCCGCTGCGCCTTGCCCGCGTCCTGCGTCCATACGGCGCCGGCGAGACCGTAGACGGTGTCGTTGGCGATGGCGACGGCGTCGTCCTCGTCGGTGAAGGTCTCCACGGTGACCGTGGGACCGAACGCTTCGTCCACCGCCACCGACATGCCGCGGTGCACGTTGTCGATGACCGTCGGCAGGTAGTAGAAGCCGGCGTCGAGATCGGAGTCCCCCGATCGCCCGGTGGCGAAGGCGCCGCCGCAGCGCACCCGCGCGCCTTCGGCGATCCCGGCCTGAACGTAGGCGTGGACCTTGTCGCGGTGGGCTGCCGAGATCAGCGGACCGGTCTCGGCGGCGTCGTCGAACGGCCCGCCGAGGACGATCTGCCGAGCGCGCTCGACGAGGGCGTCGACGAACTTCTCGGCGATGGTGTCCTGAACGACCAGGCGTGCACCCGCTGAGCAGACCTGCCCCGAGTGGACGAAGGCGGCGTTGAGCGCGTTGTCGACGGCGGCGTCGAAGTCGGCGTCGGCGAAGATCACGTTCGGATTCTTGCCGCCGAGTTCGAGCGCGACCTTCTTCACGGTCGGTGCGGCGGCCGCCGCGATGACGCGGCCGGTGACCAGTCCGCCGGTGAACGAGACCAGGTCGATGTCGGGGTGCGACGCCAACGGCGCGCCCGCGGTGGCTCCGGCGCCGGTGACCAGGTTGGCGACGCCGGCGGGCAGACCCAGTTCGGCGAGCAGACGGATCGTCATGATCGCGGTGTGCGGCGTCAGTTCCGCGGGCTTGAGCACGAAGGAGCAGCCTGCGGCCAGGGCCGGCGCGATCTTCCAGGCGGCCTGGAGCAGCGGGTAGTTCCACGGCGTGATGAGTCCGCAGACACCGATCGGCTCGTACTGGATGCGGCTGAGGGCGTCGGCCGATCCCGCGTCGACCAGGCGTCCCGCGTCGTGCGCTCCGATGTCGGCGTAGTAGTCGAAGCACGCGGCGATGTCGTCCATGTCCAGCCGCGCTTCCACCATCCGCTTGCCGGTGTCGAGTGCCTCGGCTCGGGCCCATTCCTCTTTGCGGTCCCGGATCGTCGCGGCGACCCGCGCGAGCAGATCGCACCGCTGCGGCGTCGGGACCGACGCCCACCGGCGGTCGTCGAAGGCGCGCCGAGCGGCGGCGATCGCCCGTTCGGTGTCCTTCTCCGTCGCCTCGCTCACGGTGGCGACCAGGGTGCCGTCCGCCGGGCACCGGATCTCGCGGGTACCGCCGTCGGCGGCGCCGACCCACTCGCCGTCGATGAACAGGGTCTCAGGGCTCACGAATCGTCTCCTTGTCGGAAAGGTCGGTCAGTGCGGGCAGGTCTTCGGTCCGCGACGACTCGGCGTCGTCGACCGGCGGCTGGTCCTCGTCGACGAAGTCCGCCGACCAGTCCAGTGTCGCCTCGCACTCGGTGTGCGAGGACTCGACGTCGCCGACGGTGTGCAGGTACTCGATGTGCCGTTCGTAGAGGTCGAGGACGTTCGAGCTGATCTGCGTCTTGGTGAAGCCGTAGACGTCGAATCCCTCACTGCCCTGGGCGGTGAACACCTCGAGCCGGTAGAACGAGTCGGACGTGTCGGGCGTGCGCCCGAACACCGGAATCGGATGTCTGGTCGGGAAGGCCTGATAGTGGAAGCCCTTGGTCCCGTTGAAGTCGACGTCGAGGTGGTAGGCGTCGAGGTCGTAGGTCTCCACATGCGTGACGCCCACCGCGGCGCTCATGCCCGACCGTTCCAGTTCCGCGGCGACGTCGCGCAGCGCCGGTTCGACGACGGTGTCGGTGAAGTGTGCGATGTCGTCGCGGTCGGGATAACGGACGGCGCGCGCCACGCGTTGGCGCCAGTTCAGCGCGGTGCCGCCGGACGCGCGACTCGAGAGTGCGCGCGTGAGCGCACTGCGCTGCGAGTCGACCCAGAGCGCCTCTACTTGGAACGCGCGGAACAGCCCGAGCATCATCAGCAGGACCACCACGGCGAACGGCAGGCCCATGATCACCGTGGCCTGCTGCAACGTGTTGATGCCGCCGATCATCAGCATCGCCAGGGTCAGGAGACCCGTCGCCGCGGCCCAGAAGATGCGGGCCCACCGCGGCCCGTCGGACTCGTTGTCACTGATGCGAGAGGAGAAGTGCGACATCACCAGCGCGCCGGAGTCGGCGCTCGTCACGTAGAACAGCAGTCCGGTGAAGGTGGCGACGACGATCAGGACGGGTGCCGCCGGGTACTGATCGAGCAGTGCGTAGAAGGCCTTCTCCGGCTCGTTGATCGCCGTCTGCTCGAACTCCGTGTTGCCGCCGAGGACGACGTCGAGCGCACTGTTTCCGAAGATCGAGATCCACACCAGGATGAACAGGAACGGGATGATCAGGGTGCCGCTGACGAACTGGCGAATGGTGCGGCCACGCGAGATGCGGGCCAGGAACAGGCCGACGAACGGAGCCCACGCGATCCACCAGGCCCAGAAGAACAGCGTCCAACTCGCCATCCACTCGTCGGGATGGTCGTAGGCCATGGTGTCCAGGACCATGCTGGGGAACATCGAGATGAAGTCGCCGGTGTTCTGGACCAGGCCGTTCATCAGGAACGTGGTGGCCCCGAAGATCAGGACGAACAGCATCAACCCGAGTGCGACGAGGACGTTGATCTCCGACAGCCGCTTCACGCCCTTGTCGACGCCAGAGACGGCGGACAGGGTGGCGATGAGCACGGCGAGCGCGATCAGTCCGGCTTGCGCCCAGGTGCTCTGCGCAATCCCGAAGAGCTCGTCCAGACCGACGTTCAACTGAGCGACGCCGATGCCGAGGCTGGTCGCGAGTCCGAAGATGGCGCCGAGCAGCGCGGCGATGTCGACGCTGTCGCCGAGCAGGCCGTTGACCCGGTCGCCGAAGATCGGGCGCAGTGCCGAGCGCAGGCTCAGCGGCTGGTTGTACCGGTAGGCGAAATAGGCCAGCGCCATGCCGATCAGCGCATAGAGCCCCCAGCCTATCAGCCCGTAGTGGAACAGCGCCCAGACCACGGCTTGGCGGGTGGCTTCGAACGTGGCACCGTCGCCCTGCGGCGGCATGGCGCGCTGCGTGACCGGCTCGGAGACCGAGAAGAACATCAGGTCGATGCCGATCCCCGCGGCGAACAGCATCGCCGTCCAGGAGAACACGCTGTAGGCGGGTTTGGCATGGTCCGGACCGAGTTTGACCCGTCCCACCTTCGACACCGCTGCCCAGATCACGAAGGCGAGGACGCCGGCCGCCAGGAGGATGTAGAACCATCCCAGCTCACGGGAGACCCAGCTGACCGCGGTGCCGATGATCCGATCGGCGCCCTCTTGGTCGATCAGGGCCCAGATGATGATGCCCACGATGCCGACGCTGGAGCCGATGAACACCGTCTTGTTGACGCGTACCGGCCCGGTCTCGGACTCCATGGATTGAGTTGTCTCTGCCACGATCACATCCCCGACGAACGTCACATTAGTTACGCATGACTCTAGTTTCGACTCAGCGTCAACGTACTGCGCGGCGTGTCGGGCCATGGAACCGGGCCGGGATTCGAGACCTCACCGTTACCGGCCTCGGCACCGAGAAGAGTTGCTTCAGAAATGACAAAACGACTGTGACCGGTGATTTCTCACCGGTCACAGTCGTTTGCTGATGCGTCGCGCCAGCTCAGCGGCGGTCGAGGTCGACCAGTCCGAGCTTGGCCGCCTTCACGAGGCGACGCGGGATGCGCTGCGAGACGCCGTTGATCTTCTCTTCTTGCAGGGCGACGTTGTCTGCCTTCCACTGCGAACGACGGCTGCGGGTGTTGGCCCGCGACATCCGACGCTTGGGTACTGCCATGGTTCCAGCCCTTCTCTACCTTGCGGGTGGGTTCGGGCTCTGAAATCCCGACCCGCCTGACCCGCTGATCGCTTTGCCACCACGGCATAGCGACCGCGGCACACAACCTGAACAGATTAGCTGTCGAGGGCCCGAGACTTCAAGTCGGCGCGGAGCGGCAGGCTGAGGGCCGAGCCGGACCCACACCCCAGGCATAATCGCTCCGGTGTCAGGCGTCATCTCCGGGTTCACCGTCATCTTCGTGATCGTGGCTCTCGGCTACCTCCTGGGGCGGACCGGAAGTCTCGGCGAGCACGCCGCGTCGGTGCTGGCGCGCGCCGTCTTCTTCGTCTGTACGCCTGCGCTGCTGATCCACGCGTTGGCGACCAGCGATCTCTCGGTCGTCTTCTCCCCCACGCTCGCCGTGGCGTCGGTCTCCGCGGTGGCGGTCGGTCTCTGCTATGCGCTCCTCGCCCGGCTGTGGCTGCGGCGAGCGATTCCGGAGATCGTGATCGGTGCGCTGTCGTCGTCGTATGTGAACAGCGTGAACCTGGGGCTGCCGATCGCGATCTTCGTCCTCGACGACGCGTCGTTCATCGCGCCGCTGCTGCTGTTCCAGATCGTCTTCTACTCGCCGGTGGCGCTCGCCGCACTGGACATCACCGCCCTGCCGGACGAGCAGCGGACGTCGACGCTCACCACGGTGACCACGCCGCTGAAGAATCCGATCCTGGTCGGCGGCGTCGTCGGCCTGGCGATCTCGCTGATCGGCTGGACGCCGCCGCAGGCGATCATGGAACCGCTCGACATGCTCGGCCAGGCGTCGGTGCCGCTCGCGCTGCTGACCTTCGGCCTGACGCTGACCGGCGTCTCCGTGTTCAAGAAGGGCCAGAGTCCGCGGCGCGACATCGTCCTCGCCTCCGTGATGAAGATGGCGGCGATGCCCGCCGTCGCTTATGCGCTGGCCCGGTGGGGTTTCGGAATGACCGGGCATCAATTGTTCGCGCAGGTGGTGATCGCCGCGCTGCCGACCGCGCAGAACGTCCTCGTCTACGCCACGCGGTATCGACGAGGTGAGGTGCTTGCCCGCGACTCCGCCCTGGTCACCACGCTGCTGTCGATCCCGGTCATCGCGCTCATCGCCGCGACGCTGGCGTGACCGCCTCAGGAATCGCGGTCGCGGCGCTTCACGTCGACGCCGCCCATCAGCGCGAAACCACTCACGACGACCGCCGGCGCGCCGTCCCGACCGGGACCTTCTGCACGACTGTCGAAGCCACCCATGATGCCGATGCCGCGGACCTCGACGGTCACGTCGTGCGGGACGGTGACTTCGATGCCGCCCATGATCGCACGGCAGTGCAGCTCCAGGACCGGCGCGGTGTATTCGACGTCACGAAGGTCGATCTCCACGCCGCCCATGATCGCGGTGGCGGTGAGCGAGGTCCCGACGGCGGCACGTCCACCGACTCGTCGTCCACCGAAGATCGCGGTCGCGGAGGTGATCGGGGACCGTCCGGACGAGTTCACCCGCGTCTTCGCGAGGGAGACCTCGGCGGGCCGGACCCCGAGTTGTTCGAGCGGTAGATCGTGCGTCAGCATGTCGAGGTCGGCGCGGGTCCGCGCGACGGCGGCTGCATTCGCCCGCTGTGAGTACTCCTCGGGGGTGAGAGCACCCGCGGTCATCGCGGCGGACAGGACGGTGTGGGTTTGTTCGCGGTCCGCGTCGCTTGCTCGGACTTCACGCGGTTCGAGGTCGCTCATGCGAACAGACTAACGCCGACGGCGCAGATCCGGGACCGATGCGGCGTCAGCGGCCGCTCGATACGCGATGGCCAGGCTCTCGACGGTCTCGTGAGCGTTCAGCCCGCTCGGGTTGGGAAGCACCCAGACCCAGGCGTCGCCGATCATCTCGTCCTGCTCGCCTGTCTGCGCCGCACGTCTGCCGAACGCGTCACGGTAGGCGGTGATCCCGAGGACCGCGAGCACCCGCGGGCGCACGCGGTGGACCGTGCGGATCAGCTCGCGTCCGCCGTCGATCAGTTCCCGACGCGTGAGGTCGGACGCCTTGGCCGTCGCTCGCGGCACCACGTTGGTGATGCCGATGCCTGCGGCGACGAGCGCCGCGGCGTCGGCGTCCTGCATCCCCTTCGACGCATCGATCACGTGATCGGTGATCCCCGCCGCGTACAGCGCCGGGTAGAAGCGATTGCCGGGGCGAGCGAAGTGCGCGCCGGTCGCGGCGGTCCACAGGCCGGGGTTGATCCCGGAGATCAACAGGCGGCAGTCGGGGCCGAGGAGATCCGGAACGGTCGCACCCGTATAGGCGAGGAGTTCGTCGCGACTGAAGCCCATGTCAGCCGCGCTTCACCGGACCCGTGCGCCGCAGCGACGGACTCACCGCGCGCGGCGCGACCGCAGGTAGTCGCCGATCACGGCGGCCCCGAGTCCGTCGAGCTCGGGCGCGACGACGCGGCCGCCGATGCGTCGCGCGATCTGGTCGATGAACCGGGCGAGACCGGGGTCGTCGCCGAGGCGGAAGAACGTGATCTGCGTCCCCATCCGTGACAGGTGGTCGAGCTCGGAGACGGTGAGGCCGATGGTTCTCGGATGCGGCGGATAGAAGAAGAAGTCCTCACCGTTCGCCTCCAGATGCGCCGTGGGCTCACCGTCGGTGACGATCAGGACCACCGGCTGCGCGTTCGGGAATCGACGCAGATGGCGCTGCGCGAGGAGGAGACCGTGGTGCAGGTTGGTGCCCTGTTCCATGCGGGGTTCCAGTCCCGTCAACTTCTCGACCGTGGTGTCGCGGGCGACCCGGCCGAACTCGATGAGGTGCAGTTCGTCGGCGCGAAACCGGGTGGAGACGAGATGGTTGAGCGCGAGCGCCGTCCGCTTCATCGGCGTCCACCGCCCCTCCATGACCATGGAGAACGACGTATCGACGAGCAGCACCACCGCAGCCTGCGTGCGGGCCTCGGTCTCGATGACCTCGATGTCGCCGACGTCGATGCGCACGCCGCCGCCCGCCGCGAGATCAGCGGCAGCCGACGGGCTCTCCGAGACCGTGCGCAGCACCGCGTTGGTCACGGTGCGGGTGACGTTCCACGGCTGCGTGTCGCCGAACTGCCATTCTCGGCTGCTGCCGGTGGGTTCGCCGAGACGACCGGCGAGGTCGGTCTGTCGGTCTCCGCCGCGCGACGAGAGCTGCTGGGCGATATCGCGCAGGATGGCCTGGCCGAGCCGTCGCATCGCCTTCGGGCTCAGTCGCAGCTGGCCGTCTTGATTGCGGTCGAAGAATCCTTCCTCCCGCATGGCCCGGTCCAGTTCGGCGAGGGTGCGGGCATCGGCCGCGGCCTCGTCGCCCAGCTGCCGCGCGAGGGCGTCGACGTCGACGTCCTCCAACTGTGCGCCCGCATACCCCTGCGACAGCTGCTCGGCGAGGTTCTCCAATTCGGCGATGTCGCGCAGCGCGGCGGCGCCTTCGCCGAACCCCATCGGCTGGTCGCCGGAGAACTGCTGTCCGCCGTCCCAGTCGAGGTCCGGCCTCGCCTGGCGCAGGGCGTCGTCCATCTGCGAGAGCTGCGACATCAGCTGCGGCGACCCGAAGGCCTGTGCGGACAGTTCGGCGAGCTCCGCCTGCTGCTCGGGCGTCAGCGAGTTGAAGAACTGCTGCGCGGCGGCCGACCGGCGAGCGAGCGCGTCGACCAGTTCCTCGGTGTTCTCCGGGTTCTCCGGGAAGAACTCGCCGTGCTTGTCCATGAAGTCGCTGAACTGCTCCGCGGTGTCCTCGCCGCGGTTGTGCGCCGCGAGGAGGTCGTTGAGATCGTCGAGCATCTCGGAGATGCGCTGCCGGTCTTCGTCGGTCGCTCCTTCCAACGCCTGCTTCATTCCGGAGAACCGCTGGTCCAGGACCTCGCGCCCGAGAAGGTCGGAGATCTTCTGGTAATCCTCGCGGGCCTGCGGGCTGCGCCAGTCGTAGTCGGCGAGCTCGCGAACCGCCTGCGCGGTGGAGGCGGGGAGATTCTCGATCTGCATCTCCGCGAACCGCGCGTCGTCGTCGAGATCGCGGGCCAACTGTTTGCGCTCGTTGAGCACGGCGGAGTCGAGAAGCTCGCGAATCTCGTCGAAGGTGCCGTCGAGGTTCTTGTTGCGAAGCAGCTCGCGGCGACGCTTGTTCGCCATCTCCGCCAGGCGGTCCAGTCCGCGCATGTTCTCGCTGCCGCGGCGCAGGAACTCCCGCAACGCACGCTCGGGCGAGGCGCCCGACATCACATCGTCGCCGATGGCCTCGAGGGCTTCGCGGAGGTCGACGGGCGGCGCGAGCGGGTCCGGCCCGCCGGTGTAGCGCCGGTAGGCGGAGCGATGGAAACGTCGTCTGCTCATGGTCTCGTCCGTGCCGTCATGGTGCTAATCGTCGTCGTCTTCGTCGTCCGGCCGCTCGACGAGGTACGCGGTGCGGCCGTACTCGTCGGTGTCCTTGCCGATTCGCCGGGCCAGATACAGGCCCTCCAGCGCGAGTTCGGCGGCGCTGGCCCGTTCGGCGTCGTCGGTCACGTCCAGGCGCTGTGCGACGTCGTCGAGCACCGCGGCGACAGCGGCGTCGTCCCCGAGCGCGGTGAGGACGTCAGAGGCCGGCACGCGGTCGCCGGTCAGCACTTCCTCACCGGCTTCGAGGGCGGTGACGAGTGGACGCATGTCGACGCCGCCGAGGTGGGCGCGGACGGTGTCGGCGACGGACTTGCGCAGGAGGTAGTCCAGGACCTCCATCTCGCGGCCCTCTTCGCCGGACTCGAACTCGACCTTGCCGCGCAGCACTTCGACCACCGACTGCAGGTCGACGGGCCGCGCGACGGCGAACTCCTCCCCCGCGACCGCGGACCGGTGCAGCGCGGCGGCCGCGACCGTCTCGGCGCCCGCGATGGAGAACCGTGCGGAGACGCCCGACCGCTGGTCGATGGACGGGTGTTCGCGGGCGTACCGGGTGAACCGGGCCAGCACCTCGATCAGGTAGGTCGGCACCGTCGCGACGAGGTCGGCCTCCTGCTCGATGACGTCGATCTCGTCGTCCAGTTCGAGCGGGTAGTGCGTGCGGATCTCCGCGCCGAATCGGTCCTTGAGCGGAGTGATGATCCGGCCGCGGTTGGTGTAGTCCTCCGGGTTGGCGCTGGCGGTGACCAGGACGTCGAGCGGCAGCCGGAGACTGTAGCCGCGCACCTGGATGTCACGCTCCTCCATCACGTTCAGCATCGAGACCTGGATGCGTTCGGCCAGGTCGGGCAGCTCGTTGATGGCGATGATGCCGCGGTGAGAGCGCGGAATGAGACCGAAGGCGATGGTCTCCGGGTCGCCCAGACTGCGCCCCTGCGCGACCTTCATCGGATCGATGTCGCCGACGAGGTCGGCGACCGAGGTGTCCGGGGTTGCGAGCTTCTCCCGGTATCGCTCGCTGCGGTGTCGCCAGGCGATCGGGAGTTCGTCCCCGAGCTCGGCGGCGCGACGGATCGATGCGGGCAGGATCGGACTGTACGGATGTTCGTCCAGTTCCGAGCCGTCGATGACCGGCGTCCACTCGTCGAGCAGTCCGGCGAGGGTGCGCAGCAGCCGGGTCTTGCCCTGACCGCGCTCACCGAGCATCACGATGTCGTGCCCGGCGATGAGCGCGCGCTCGACTTGCGGGACCACCGTGTCGTCGAAACCGACGATGCCGTCCCACGGGTCGTCGCCCGCACGCAGTGCGGTCAAGAGATTGTTGCGGATCTCGTCGCGGATCTCGCGCTGCACGTGCCCGGAGGCGCGCAGTTCGCGGACGGTGGTGAGAGCCGGTGCAGGAGTGTCGATATCAGTGACAGCCACGTGATCCACGCTACCTGGAATGCGGCGACGAGGAAGTGCGGTGATCGGTCCGGCCCCGGATTGTCGTCCGGTCCGCCTAGTGTGAGGTGTCCCCACTCGACAAGGAGTTCCATGATGACCTGGAATGCACTGGACACCTATGAGAACGGACTGCGCTTCTTCAGCGACGTGGTGAGCGCGGTTCCCGACAGCGGATGGGCAGCGCCGTCCCCGTGCGAGGGCTGGTCGGCCCTCGACGTCCTCGGTCACGTCGGAGAGACGACGCACGTCGGCGCACAGATCCTGCGGGGCGACGCCGTGCAGTCCACCCGCCACGATCCGCCCTCGACAGCCGTCCAGGGCGAGCCCGGCGACTGGTGGAATGCTGCCGTCGCGAACGCCCGCGACGCGCTGGGCGCCGTCACCGAGTCCGATCTGAATCGCGAAGTCGACAGCCCCGCCGGCCGTCGTTCCGTGCGCGACGGGTTGAGTTTTCCTGCTGTCGACCTCTTCATCCACGGCTGGGACCTCGCCGCCGCCACCGGCCAGTCCGTCCGCTTTCCCGAGGAGTCGATCGCCTTCATCCGCCGCGTGTTCGAGAACGTGCCCGACGAGGCGACGCGTCGTCCCGGCGTCTTCGCCGCGGCAGTCGTGCCGGAGAGCAACAGCGACGACACCGACCAGATCCTGGCCTTCGCCGGCCGCGACCCCAAGTGGGTGGGTACCACTCTGTAGGGATGTGCGTGTGCCCGCGCGAGGCCGTCTACGGTCACATGCCGCTGAGAACTGCTCGCTCAGCACCCTCCGGCGGCAATGTTCCGCCGGAAGCGCCTGAGCGAGCAGTTCTCAGCTGAGATCAATTGGACGCGGACTCGCTGACGACCACCGCCACCCGCCACGGAAGCGGCGGCTCACGATCCGTCGGAACACTGCCGAGATCACCACACGATGGCAGCGGAAAGCCCCTTGATGCCGGCGGAACTCACGACGGTCTCGATGAACTGCGTGCTCGCTCCGCTCGCAGGCAGCACTCGACCAGCGTGGGGCCGAAGGTGCCGCCGACTACGCCACGGCGAAGTTCGGGTCCCGACCGATGAAGGCCGCGAGCCGCACCACGGCGTCGGCCCCGTCAGGCGCCTGCTGCGCCGGGCCGTACTGGCCGGACTCGCGCAGAACCCGCTCCATGCTCGCCAAACCGGCGAGCAACTGCTCGGCGTAGTCGTGATCGAGGTCGGGCGTGCGTCCACCCGCCTGCGCAAGGTCCCACGTGTGCATGAAGACGTCCGCCGTGTAGAAGCGGTCGATGGCCTCCGCCAGGGGAAACACGCCGATTCGCGGATGAGTGAAGTCCCTGCCCGGGTCGTCGAACAACTGTTGAACGGCCGCCAAGCGCGTCGACCACGCCGTCACGGGATCGTCGCCGATCCGGACGTCGGCAAGATGCACGCCGTCTGCCGCGAGAAAGTCGGGGAACCAGTCGAGCAGATGAGCGACGACATCACGCGCCACCCAGTCGCCCACGGGACTCTGCGCGTCCCAATCGATCGTCCGCGCCACCTCCTCGGCGAAGCCCGCGGCGACCGCGCGGTGCCGTTGCGCAGGAGTGAGAGCCGCGAGCGCTGTCACGCCGAGACCTCGCCGGAGTCCAGCAGCCGATCCAGTTTCGCGTAGCCGTCGATCACGCCTTCCTCCATCCCCGACCGCAGCCAGGCGTCGCGCGACTCGATGGATTCGCACAGCGACTGGGCCTCGAGCCTGGTACGACCGTCACCGAGGTCGACGAAGCGCAGCGTCTCCAGTGAGACGTCGTCGGGCATCCCCTCGTACGTGAAGGTCTGGATGATGAGGTCGTCACTGACGGTGTGGAAGCAGCCTCGGAACCGGAACTCCTGCCCCTCGTGTTCGGAGACGTACGCCCATTCCCCGCCGTTGCGGGCATCCCAGACAGTGCTGCGTGAGGTGATGCCGTCCGGTCCCACCCACCGCAGGTAGAGGTCCGGGTCGAGGTGAGCTTTGGCCAATTGCGCCGGGGTGGCGCGGAAGTCGCGGGTGACCCGGATGATCGGAAGAGTCGGGTCGGCCTCGATCGCTGCTTGTGCGTAGGTGTCGGTGTTCATGATGCCGTTCCTTCGGATGGGAGTGAGTCGCGGTTGTCCGCCATCTCAGCGAGCACCGCATCGAGCTTCTGGTACCGCGCCTCTGCCGTGCGTCGATACCGTTCAATCCACTTGGTCATCAGGTCGAAGACCTCGGCTTCCAGATGCACCGGCCGCCGTTGACCGTCCCGACTCCGCGTGACCAGACCGGCCTCCTCCAGCACCTTCAGGTGCTTCGAGACCGCCTGCACCGTGACGTCGTACGGTTCGGCGAGCTCCCCGACCGTCGCGTCCGCGGTGGTGAGCCGCGCGACGATGTCCCGTCGCGTCGGATCGGCCAACGCCGCGAAGACCAGCGAGAGCTCGTCGGACATCTCCGCCTCCTTATTCAACCAAATGGTTGAGTACAAGTAGACGCCTGCCAGTCGCGATTGTCAACCAATTGGTTGAGCATTACGGGACATGCCGTCAGCGACCACGACCCGTCCGGACGACACCGTCGACGTACAGCCAACTCCCGTCGGCTTTGACGAACCGACTGCGCTCATGCAGTTCGCCACGTCCCGCCTCATCGCGATAGACCGCCGTGAACTCAACGACCCCGTCCGTATGAAACGGCGAACCGCCGACGACGTCGTCGATCGTCAAGTGCAACCATCGGGTGCCGCGGTCCGGCGCACACGACTCCGGCCGCGTGTCGGGATGCCACGTGGCGAGGAGATGCGCTTCGTCTCCGAGCGCAAAAGCCGTGTACCTGCTGCGCATCAGCGCTTCGGCCGTCGGCGCAGGCTTGGCGTCACCGAGACCGAGCAGATAACGACCGCAGCATGCCGCGAGCGTCTCGCCGGTTCCACAGGGGCAGCGTCGATCATCCATGCGAGAACCGTACCGACCACCCCTTGACAAGCCACGTGACCTAGTTGCATGGTTAGTTAGTCGAGTAATTAACCAGTGGACAGAGGTGCCGAACATGATCGATGACGGGCGGGCGATCTTCCAGCAGATCGCCGATCACATCGCCGACTCGATCATCGACGGCAGTCTGGCCGAAGAGACGCGCGCGCCGTCGACCAATGAGCTCGCCGCGTTCTACCGAATCAACCCGGCGACGGCCGCGAAGGGCATCAACGTGCTCGTCGACCGGGGAGTCCTCTACAAGAAGCGCGGTGTCGGCATGTTCGTCGCCGACGGCGCCCGAGCCACACTCAGCAAGCGGCGACAAGAGGCCTTCGCCGACCGCTATGTGGTGCCGCTGCTCGTCGAAGCCCGCCGCCTCGATCTGACGACCGACGATGTCGTCGCCCTCATTCACGACCGCTCAGCAACCATCGACTCTCCGCAGGAAGGACACCGGCCATGACCCACGCGACCGGCTCAGCCGCCATCAGTGCGCGAGGCCTCACCAAGCGATACGGCACGACTCTCGCACTCGACGACGTCACATTCGACGTCCCTGCGCACACCATCTGCGGACTGTTCGGCCGCAATGGCGCGGGCAAGACCACGCTCATGTCGATCCTCACGGCGCAGAACTTCGCCACCGCCGGCGAAGGACGGATCTTCGGCGAGCAGCCCTACGAGAACACGGCGGTCCTCCCCCGCATCTGCTTCGTCCGCGAAAGCCAGCGGTACCCCGAGGACTCGGTCGCCGATCATGCCTTCGCCATGGCGCGGCTGTTCTTCCCGAATTGGGACCAGGCCTTCGCCGACCAATTGATCACGGACTTCCGGCTGCCGACATCGACGCGCATCAAGAAGCTCTCCCGCGGTCAGCGGTCCGCCGTCGGCGTCATCATCGGCCTCGCCTCGCGCGCGGACGTCACCTTCTTCGACGAACCGTACCTCGGTCTCGACGCCGTCGCGCGGCAGACCTTCTACGACCGTCTGCTGCAGGACTACACCGAGCATCCACGCACGATCGTGCTGTCGAGCCACTTGATCGACGAGATCGCCGATCTGATCGAACGGGTGCTGGTGGTCGACGACGGCAGGCTGGTGCTCGACGAAGCGGCGGACGACCTGCGCGACCGCGCATTCACCGTCGTCGGCGCCGAACAGGCCGTCGACGCGCTGATCGGCGACCGCGAGGAACTGCACCGCGAACATCTCGGCCCCATCGCCTCCGCCACCGTGATGGGCAGGCTGACGCAGACCGACCAAGAGGCGATGTCCCGCACCGGACTGAGCACCACGCCGGTCTCCCTGCAGGAACTGATCGTCCGACTCACCCAGCACTCCGACACCGAACGCGGCACCGCAGCGAAAGGAGCCCGGTCATGACGCGCACACTCAACGTCGTCCGGATGCAATTGATCAACCGGAAGACCTTCATCTGGCTCCCACTGATCATCTTCGGCGCAGCGTTCGCCATCTCGATGATCATCTACCTCGCCATCACCATGTCGGTGACCGATCTCGACGAGCCGATGTACGGCGGCGGCTCGCAGGCCCCGCTCTGGTACTTCGCCGTGATCGGCATCCAGGCGCTGCTGATGACGTTCCCGTTCTCGCAGGCCATGAGTGTGACGCGCCGCGAGTTCTACGTCGGGACCACGCTCACCGCGGTGGGTGCCTCGCTTCTGCTGTCACTGGTGTACCTGATCGGCGGGTTGGTCGAGAAGGCCACCGACGGCTGGGGCATCAACGGCTACTTCTTCGCCGTTCCGTGGATCTGGGATCAGGGGCCCGTCGTCGCGACGCTGCTGTACTTCATGGCGCCCATGCTGACGTTCACGATCGGCTTCTTCGCCGCCACCGTGTACAAGCGGTTCGGCATGCTGTGGCTGGTTCTGCTCGGCGTCGCCATCGCACTGGCTCTCGCGATCGCGATCCTCGGCATCAGCGCAGGCAGCGCATGGCCGACGGTCGGCACGTGGTTCCTGGACCTGACTCCGCTCCGCATCGCGGTCGGCGGTCTGGTCGTCACGGCAGTGCTGTCGGGCATCGCCTATGCGACTCTGCGTCGCGCGATTCCCTGAACTGCTCACGACGACACCCCCAGCCACACGGCCAACCCCAGTCCGCATACGCCGATGGCGATGCGCAACGGAGTCGCCGGGAGTCGCGCGACCACCGGTGGCCCCATCCAGCCGCCGAGAAGGCAGCCGATGCCCATCGCCACGGCGGCGGCCCAGTGGACCGGGCCGAAGACCATGAAGGCGACGGCCGCGACCGCATTCGCGACCCCGAGCAGCGCCGACTTCAAGAGCACCGATTTCCAGAGCGGGAGTTCGGTCAAGAGCATCGCCAGCGCGAGGAAGATGACGCCGGCGCCCGCGCCGAAATAGCCGCCGTAGATCGAGACGACGAACACGGCGACCGCCCACAGCACCGGGCGGTCGACCCCGCGATGGAACCACCGCCGCAGAGAGGGCTGTGCCAGCAGCGCGAGAGCCGCCAGCGCGACGAGGTACGGGACCACGTACGCGAAGGCCTCGTCCGGAGCCAGGAGCAGCAGGGCGGCACCGACCGCGCCGCCGGCCACCGCCACCAGCGCCGACCGCGCGAGCGACCGACCGCCGTCCCCGGCCGTGAGGTCGCGGCCCGACTTCGCGAAGCTGCCGATACCACTCGCGACCAACGCCACCGTGTTGGTGACGTTGGCCGCGAGCGGGTTCAAGCCGACGGCGAGCAGTGCCGGATAGCTGACGATGGACGCCAGGCCGGTCACATATCCGACCAGAGCCGCAACGAAACCTGCCGCGACCAGGCCGAACAGCTCCAGGATGGTCAGTGTGCGAAGTGACGTGCGCCGGTCAGGTACATCGTGACGCCCGCGGTCTTGGCCGCTTCGATGACCTCGTTGTCACGGACCGATCCGCCGGGCTGGACGACGGCGCGGACGCCGGCGTCGAGCAAGACCTGCAGGCCGTCCGGGAACGGGAAGAAGGCGTCCGAGGCACCGACCGAACCGGAGGCACGATCGCCCGCCCGCTGCACTGCGAGGTGCGCGGAGTCGACGCGGTTCACCTGCCCCATGCCGACGCCGACCGAGGCGCCGCCATGTGCCAGCAGGATGGCGTTCGACTTCACCGCGCGGCAGGCCCGCCACGCGAAGACGAGATCGCGCAGGGTGGCCTCGTCCGCGGCGTCTCCGGTCGCGAGAGTCCAGTTGGCGGGATCGTCGCCGTCGGCGTCGATCACGTCGCGCTCCTGCACCAGCAGTCCACCCGAGATCGGACGCATCTCCGTGCCGGTGGCGCTGGGCGCCTGCGCAACGAGAATGCGGATGTTCTTCTTCCGCGAGAGCACGTCGACGGCGCCGTCGGAATAGCTCGGCGCGATGATGACCTCGGTGAAGATCTCGGCGACCTGCTCGGCCATCTCCACCGACACCTCGCGGTTGGTCGCGATGACGCCGCCGTAGGCGCTGACCGGGTCGCAGGCGTGCGCCAGTCGGTGCGCTTCGGCGATGTCGGCACCCACCGCGATGCCGCACGGGTTGGCATGCTTGATGATCGCGACGGCGGGCTCGGCGTGGTCGTACGCGGCGCGCCAGGCGGCGTCACCGTCGGTGTAGTTGTTGAACGACATCTCCTTGCCGTGCAACTGCTCCGCCTCGGCGAGCCCGGGCGCGCCCTCGGTGTCGACGTAGAGCGCGGCGGCCTGGTGCGGGTTCTCGCCGTACCGCAGAGCGGCCGAGCGGTTCCAGGTGGCGCCGGTCCACACCGGGAACTGCGAGCCACTGGTGTCGGGCGCGACCACCGAGCTCATCCAGGAGGCGACCGCGACGTCGTAGTCGGCGGTGTGGCGGAATGCCTTCGCCGCCAACTGCTTGCGCTGCTCGAGGGTGAATCCGCCCGCGGCGACCGCCGCGGTGACGTCCGCGTAGTCGGCGGGATCGACGACGACGCCGACCGACGGGTGGTTCTTGGCCGCGGCACGCACCATGGACGGGCCGCCGATGTCGATCTGCTCGACGCACTCGTCGGGGGTGGCGCCGGAGGCGACCGTCTCGGTGAACGGGTACAGGTTCACGATGACCAGTTCGAACGGCGCGACGCCGAGCTCGTCGAGCTGCTTGAGGTGGTCGTCCTTGCGGGTGTCGGCGAGGATGCCCGCGTGCACACGCGGGTGCAGGGTCTTGACCCGGCCCTCGAGGCACTCGGGGAATCCGGTCAGCTCACTGACCTCGACGACGGGCACGCCCGCGCCCGCGATGGTCTTGGCCGTGGAACCGGTCGAGACGATCTCGACGCCCGCGGCGTGCAATGCCGTGGCCAGTTCGGTGAGACCGCTCTTGTCGTAGACGCTGACCAGCGCGCGCTTGACGGCGCGGGCTCCGGAATCTGCGGGTGCATTCACTTGATGTGTGCCTTTCGTCCATCTGTGACAACGCCACGGGTGACGACCGCGTGCACCGTTTCGGGAAGCAACACGCGCTCGACTTCTTTGATGCGTTCGTGGAGGGTTTCTTCGGTGTCGTCGGGCAGCACTTCCACGGTGCGCTGCGCGAGGATCGGTCCGGTGTCGACGCCGTCGTCGACCAGGTGCACCGTGGTTCCGGTGACTTTGACGCCGTACGCGAGGGCGTCGGCCACCCCGTGTGCGCCCGGGAAGGCGGGCAGCAACGCGGGGTGGGAGTTCAGGATCCGGCCGCCGAAACGGCCGAGGAATGCCGCGCCCAGCACCTTCATGAAGCCGGCGGTCACCACCCACTCGGGATCGTGCTGTGCGACGGCGGCGGTCACCGCGGCATCCCACGCGGCGCGATCGTTGTAGTCGCGCACCGCGCAGCGGATGACGGGAATGCCTGCGGCGGCGGCGCGGTCGGCCGCCCCGCAGTCGCGGTCGACGATCACGCCGACCACGGTGAACGCCGCGTCGTGCGCGGCGGCGAGCTGCACGATGGCGGCCATCAGCGTCCCGGTTCCGGATGCCATGACGACCACGGGCACACGGGCGTCCTGGGCTGATGTCACGCTGCCAGCTTAGTGGTCTGCTCCCGGCAGGTGACGCGCAGGTAGGACGCTCAGGCGGGATCGACCTCGGCCGCGGATCGCGGGGCGTCATCCGCGGTCGCATCGCCGTCTGCGATCTCGGCGTCGCCCTCAACCCGGGTCTGGGGCACCCGTGCCTCGTCGTCCCAGTCCGGCTCATCGTCGGCGTCCGCCTCGTCGTCCGGACTGTCGTCGGCCGTCTCCGTGAGTTCGGCGACGTCGTCCCCGCCGGCTGAGCCGACGTCGGCGGCGTCCTCGTCGTCGAACAACTCATCGAAGTCGCTGCCGTCGGACCGGCCGCCTCGATCGCGGAGGTAGCCCACCAGCCACTGAATGCCCGCGGTGACCACCGCGGTCACCCCCACTGCGGTGAAGGTGAAGACTCCGGCGACCGGGACCCCGACTCCCGCCTCGCCCAGTTCTCCGAGGGTGCCGCCGGACACGCCCGCCGCCACGACCATCAGCAGCGAGGCGACGGCCGCACCGACGCCAATCGCCCGCAGATGCGCGACGAGGTCGGCGCTGCGGGTGTACCAGCCGAGGAGGATGCCCGCGACGGCGGGCACCGCGAAGAGCAGAGCTCCCTGCGCGCCGAGGTCGGACGTCGGCACCACCGCCGCGACCGGCACCGGCGGGAGCACTCCGGGATGGGTGCTCAGTGCGTCGATGACCGAACTGCCGAGCGTTGCGCTGGCGCCGGAGGCGACGGCGGCCCCGCCGACGACGAAGTTCGGCAGATACAGCACCGACAAGACGGTGAGTCCGAGGTAGCCGTCGACGGTGTTGCCCTGGGCGATCACGTCGCCGACGGCATTGAAGTGCACGACGAAGCCGACGAAGACGGCGACGGCTCCGCCGGTGATCAGCGCGCCGAACGCGGCAGCGCCGCCGCGGGCGCCGATCCGGTCCGACGCCGGGATCGCGAATTCGTCGAGGAAGGGCGGCAGCACCCGGTGGACCAGGCCGACCGCGGCTGACACCCCGTGCACCAGAATCGTCATACCGAATGCGGCGAGCGGATTCGGATTGCCGACCGGGCTCACCGACGACGCGCCATCGGCCACGATCGCGAGCGCCAAGGCGGTGGCCAACACCGGACCGACGATCGCGGTGCCCGCAACGCGAAGGAGTTCGTTGAACGAGTCGGCGTCGACCGTCGCGCGGCGCACCACCCGGTAGGTTCCGTACCCGATCAGAATCGTCGGGACCAGCGGCAGGACCCCGATCACCACGCCGCCGATCGTCAACGTGGTCTGGTTCATCGCGAGCCAGCCCGCGGCGGTCGCGCTGCCGAGACCGGAGAACCCCGCGCCCGCAGCGACCTTGGTGATCAGCACCAACGCCACGGCGGCCAACCACGCGAACGTCGGCACGGTCAGTCCGACCTTGATCACGTCCCACGTGGCGGGCAGTCTCGGCGCCTGATCGGCACGACGAGCCAGGCGGACCTGTCGCAGACGGGTCGCCAACGATTCAGAAGTGGGCGCGGACATCACCTACGAGGGTGTCACGCGACGGCACGCACGACCTCTCGACGCGCCGCGCAGCGGCCGAATCCGCTCGAACCCACAGACGGGACTCAGGAACTCCCGGAAACACAAACGTTCCCGGCCACCGCGAGGTGACCGGGAACGCTCCGTGATGTGACGTCAGTGCGCGTCCTGCTGGCCTTCCGGCTTCTGGAACGCGGTCGTCGCACCCGGGTCGGCCGGAGTTGACGGCAGGGGGGTCGACGGCAGGGGGTTCGACGGGAGGGGGTTCGACGGCGACGACGTCGGCTGCGCATAGCCCGACGCAGCCGGCTGCCCGTACGACTGGCCCGCCTGGTAGGTGGTCGGCGCCTGCTGGCCGTACGACGCGGACTGCTGAGCCTGCTGGCCGTAGCCGTACGCCGACGTGTCGACGGCCGGCGCAACAGCCTGTGCGGCCGAGGCGTCGGCCGCGGTGGCCCCGGCGACCTTGACCTGCCCGGACTCGATCAGCAGCCAGAAGATCGCGGCGATGAACGACAGGATCGCGAAGATGAGCAGGATGATGGCGCCGACGCCGGCGCTGGACTTGATCTCGCTGCTGTCGTAGGCGCCGAGTCCGCCCTTGCCCGAACCGGTCGAGATGACGAACACGGTCGCGAGCGCACCGACGCCGGTGAGGGCCGTCAACGCTGCGACGACACCCTTGGAGTGCCCGACCAGGAAGGTCGTCGCCGCCAGTAGTCCGGCGACGGCGAGCAGGCCCCACGGCAGCGCATACGCGGTCTCGTACAGCTTGCCGATCTCGATGTCCTTGCTGGTGCCGGATCCGCTGAAGGTGCCTGCGCTCAAGAAACCGAGGAAGAGCGTGATCACTCCGAGCGCGCCGATGACGGCGGCGAGGATCGTCGGCGTGGTGGCGGGCAGTCCCTGGCTCGGCGGCTTCGGCGCCTGGTAGCCGTACTGCTGCTGGCCGTATCCGGCCTGCTGACCGTACTGCTGCTGACCATAGCCCGCCTGCTGTCCGTACTGCTGCTGACCGTATCCGGCCTGCTGGGCGTGCTGCTGCTGGCCGTATGCCGACTGTCCGGCATCACCCTGGCCGTAGCCAGGACCCGACTGCGGGTAAGTCATCAATCACTCCTCGAGGCACGGGCCACCCCCTGTGATGGCCTCCGAACGTCACCCACGCTAATACACGACCCCGTCACCCCGCAGAAGCCGTCCACCGTTCGAATCACCAGCGGTGTGCGCGCCCCTGCTCCGCGTACCACTCGATGAGCGAGTAGTCGTCGACCGACTTCGGATCCACATTGACCTCGGTCCGACCAGCGAGAATCGCTGTGACCGGCACTTCGAGCTTCTTCCCCGTGCGTGTGTGGGGGATGCCGGGCGCCACGACGATCTCGTCGGGCACATGGCGCGGAGACAGTCTGGTCTTCACGTCGGCGGCCACACGCGCGGTGAGTTCATCGGTCAGTTCCGCCCCCGCCACGAGCGTGACGAACAGCGGCATCCAATATTTCCCGTCGGCGCCGTCGACTCCGAGCACAAAGGCTTCGGCGATCTCCGGAATGCCTTCGACCACCTCATAGATGTCGGCCGAGCCCATGCGGATGCCGTGCCGGTTGAGCGTCGCATCACTGCGGCCGTGGATCACCAGCGCCCCGCGCTCGGTGACGGTGACCCAGTCGCCGTGCCGCCACACCGGCGAGGCCGGCCCTGTGCCTTCCCACTCATGTGCAAAGTAGGCGGAGCGGTAACGCTCACCGTCGGGGTCGTTCCAGAACGTGACCGGCATCGACGGCATCGGTGTGGTCACCACCATCTCGCCGACCTCGCCGACGAGCGGCTGCGCGTTCGGTGACCAGGCCTCGAGTCCGACACCCAGGTAACGCGCCGACAGTTCACCCGCGACGACCGGTACCCCGGTGGTCCCACCCGCGAACGCGGAGACCACGTCGGTGCCGCCGCTGATCGAGAAGATCGGCAGTCCCGCCTTCACGTTGTCGTCCACCCAGTCGAACAGGTCGGCGGCCAGGGTGGAGCCGGTGCTCCCGAGCAACTCGAGCGCACTCAGGTCGTGGTCGGCTCCCGGACGCAGTTCGGCTTTGCGCGAGGCCTGCAGTTGCCCCGGGCTGGTGCCGAAGAAGGTGACGTGCTCGTCGGCGACGGTCTGCCACAGGCGATCCGCGTCCGGATACAGCGCCGAGCCGCTGTAGGTGATGATGCGCGCCCCGACCAGCAGGCCCGCGACCTGGTAGTTCCACATCATCCAGCTCAACGCGGTCTGCCAGAAGAAGACCGAGTGCTCGTCCATGTCGGACTGGATGCTCGCGCACTTGAGGTGTTCGATCACGACGCCGCCGTGTCCGTGGACGATCCCCTTCGGCCGACCGGTGGTCCCGGACGAGAACAGCACCCACAGCGGGTGATCGAACGGGACTTTCACCGGCTCGGGGCGATGCGACTCGTCCGCGATGAGATCCGACCATCGTCTGGCCGTATTCTGGTCCGAATCAGTCTCGCCGGGATCGCCGACCATGATGTGGACGACGTCGCCGAGCAGGCCTGCGAGTTCCGCCGAATCGGCGCGTTTGTCGATGTCCTTGCCGTTGTAGCGGTAGCCCGCCGCCGAGAAGAGCACGGTCGGCTGCAGCTGGGCCAGTCGACCGGCCGCGCCCTCGGGCGCGTAGTCCTGACCGCAGCCGGACCACAGCGCGCCCAGCGAGGCCGTCGCGAGGAAGGCGATGACCGCTTCGGGGATGTCGGGCAGGTAGGCCGCGACGACGTCGCCCTTGTTCACGCCGGCCTCGCGCAGCGCATGCGCGACGGCGCCGACCCGGACCGGGAGCTGCGCCCAGGTCACGGCGGTCCGGACACCGTTCTCGTCCAGGCCGACGATCGCCTCGCCGGGCAGGTCCGCGTGCCGGAGGATCGCATCGGCATAGTTGAGTTCGATGTCGGGGAACCAGACGGCGCCCGGCATCGACGCATCGGCCAGCACCGCGGCGTCGCCGTCGGCGAGCGGGGTCGCGGCGATGTCGTCGAGATCGAAGAAGTTCCAGACCGTCCGCCAGAAGCCGGGGAGATCGTCCACTGATCGTTGCCAGACCTCGTCGTACGTGGTCAACGACGTTCCAGCACGTTCAGAAAAGGCTTCGGCGAACCGACTGAAATGTGTCATCTACCCCAACCCTAAGAACTCGATCGACTTGTCGCGCATCTCCACCTTTCGGACTTTACCGGTGACGGTCATCGGAAACTCGTCAACCACACGGACGTACTTGGGGATCTTGTGGCGGGAGATGTGTCCGGTCGCGAACTCGCGGATCGTGTCGGCGGTGATCTCCGGTGCACCCTCCCGGACGCGGACCCATGCCATGAGCTCCTCGCCGTACTTCTCGTCGGGGACGCCGATCACCTGCGCGTCGACGATGTCTGGATGCGTGTAGAGGAACTCCTCGATCTCCCGCGGATAGATGTTCTCGCCGCCGCGGATCACCATGTCCTTGATGCGGCCGGTGATCCGCGCGTACCCGTCCTCGCCCATCACCCCCAGGTCGCCGGTGCGCATCCAGCCGTCGGCGTCGATCGCCTCAGCGGTCTTCTCCGGGTCGTTCCAGTAGCCCTGCATCACTGAATAGCCACGGGTGCGGAACTCGCCGGTCTCGCCCCGCGGCAACGTCTCGCCGGTCAGCGGGTCGGCGATCTTGATCTCCAAGTGCGGACCGACGCGTCCGACGGTGCCGACTCGCAGGTCCAGCGCGTCGTCCATCCGGGTCTGGGTCGAGACCGGGCTGGTCTCGGTCATGCCGTAGCAGATGGACACCTGCGACATGTTCATCTCGTCGATCACCCGGCGCATCACCTGCTCCGGGCACGGCGAGCCCGCCATGATCCCGGTTCGCAGCGACGACAGGTCGAAGCTCTCGCCGTCTCCGTCGGCCCCGCCTGCGGCATCGAGCACGGCGAGCTCGGCGATGAACATGGTCGGCACGCCGTACAGGCTGGTGCACCGGTACTTCTCGACGGCGCCGAGCGTGGCCTTGGGCTCGAAGGCCGGTCCGGGAATCACCATGGCACAACCGAAGGCGATGGCCGCGAGGTTGCCCATCACCATGCCGAAGCAGTGGTAGAACGGCACCGGCAGACAGATGCGGTCGGCCTCGGTGTACTCCAGCAGCGCACCGACCAGGTAGCCGTTGTTGCCGATGTTGAGGTGCGTCAGCGTGACGCCCTTCGGCGACCCGGTGGTGCCCGACGTGTACTGGATGTTGATCGGGTCGGCCGCGTTCAGTCCTGCTGCGATCTCGGCGATCGTCGCCACCTCGTCCGCCGTCGGCTCGGTCAGCATCGCGGCGAAGACCTCGGACTCGAAGAGCACCACCTCGCGCAGGTCCGGGACCTGATCACGGACGTCGTCGAGCATCTCGGCGTACGCGGAATCGCGGAACCGTTCCGCCGAGAGGACCAGTGAGGTCCCCGACTGCGTCAACGCATAGGCGAGTTCGTGGCGCCGGTACGACGGGTTGATGACGACGAGGATCGCACCGATCTCGGCGGCCGCGAACTGTGTCAGCACCCATTCGAAGCGGTTCGGTGACCACAGTGCGACGCGGTCGCCGGGCTGGACGCCGTGCCGCAGCAGACCGGCCGCGAGGGCGAGAACGTCGCGCCGGAACTGAGACCACGTCCAGGTCCGGTCGACGGCGGCGTCGATGAGCGCGTCGGACTCGGGGTACTTCGCGGCGGTCGCCGCGAGGGTTGCGCCGATAGTGCGGGTCAGGAGCGGCGGCTGCGTCTCCCCGGACGCGTACGACAGCGCCGAGTCTGCGAGTTCGGTCATGGTTGTCCTCCGTGCGGATCGCGATGGTCGGGTACTTCAGGAGTGCGGTGGGTCCGTGGGCGCGTCGGTCACCCGCGACAGCACGGCGCGCGCCTGAGCGATCACCGGACCGTCGATCATCTGGCCGTCGACAGCGAAGACGCCGCCGTCGTGTGCCTCCGCGCCCGCCAGGACGGTGCGGGCCCAGGCGATGCGCTCCGCCGACGGTGCGTAACCGTCGCGGATGTGCGCGGCCTGGCTCGGATGGATGCACGCGGTCGCGGTGTAGCCCTGGGCGACGGCGTCACGCACCTCCGCGACCAGCCCGTCGACGTCGGCGATGTCGATGTGGACCGAGTCGACCGCGGCCACGCCGAACGCCGCGGCGGTGAGCCGGACGCGGGCGCGGACGTACCGCGCGATGTCGCGGTAGCGACCGGGATGCGCCTCGTCGTCGGCGAATCGGCTCGACGATCCGCCCATGCCCGCCACGAGGTCCTCGGCGCCCCACATCAGTCCGACGCAGTTGGGAGCGGCGGCGATCTCCTCGACGCGGACGGCGCCGAGCGGGGTCTCGATGAGTGCGATGGTCGGGAGTCCGTGCGCGGTGAGCTGCGCCGCGGACTCCACTTTGGCCTGCATCACCAGCCGGTACGGCGTGGACGCCACGGCGTCGAGGTCGAGCTGATGGTCGGCGGTGTCGGCCGGATTGATCCGCACGATCACCCGGTCGGCGGCCACCGGGTTCCCGATGAGCGCGTCGCGCGCCTGCGCCTTGTTGACCTGAGCGATCGCGTCCTCGAGGTCGAGGATCACCATGTCCGCACGGTCGAGCGCTTTGGCGTACCGCTCGGGTCGGTCGGCCGGGCAGAACAGCAGGGCCGGGCCGGTGGGAGTCCAGGTGTTCTCACCCATGCCGCTCAGTCCTCCTCGGGGCGCACGCGCACCAGCGTTGACCGCGAGGCTCGGGCGACGACGACACCGTCCTGATTCCGGCCGACGTGAGTGAGGTCGATGATCCCCTCACCCGGCCGCGACTTCGAGAGTCGCTTCCCGGTGCACTCGGTCTCGCCGTACAGGGTGTCGCCGGCGAACATCGGTGCCGGGAAGGCGATGTCGTGGAAACCGAGGTTGGCGACGAGGGTGCCCTGCGTCAGTTGCGCGACGGACAGCCCGACGATGGTCGACAGGGTGAGCATCGAGTTCACCAGTCGCTGACCGCCGAATCCGGGCTGGGTCGCCGACCACGCCGCATCCAGGTGGAGCGCCTGAGTGTTCATGGTCAGCGTGGTGAAGAAGGTGTTGTCCGCCTCGGTGATGGTGCGCCCCGGACGGTGCTCGTACACGGTCCCGACCTCGAACTCCTCGTACCAGAGGCCGCGTTGGGTGACGCGTTTCGCGCCCTCGCCGGGGGTCATGCGGGCAGTCCCAGCGAGCGGGCGATGAGCATGAGTTGGACTTCGGTGGTGCCCTCCCCGATCTCGAGGATCTTGGAGTCGCGGTAGTGACGGGCCACCGGGTACTCGTTCATGAAGCCGTAGCCGCCGTGGATCTGGGTAGCCGTCCGCGCGTTGTCCATCGCCGCCTCCGACGACACCATCTTGGCGATCGCGGCCTCCTTCTTGAACGGCTTGCCTGCGAGCATCTTGGCGGCCGCGTCGTAGTAGGCCATGCGGGCGACGTGAGCGCGAGCCTCCATGCGTGCGATCGCGAACGAGACGGACTGGAACTCGGCGATGGCCTTGCCGAACGACTTCCGTTCGCGGGCGTACTTGATCGACTCGTCGACGCAGCCCTGCGCTGCGCCGGTCGCGAGTCCGGCGATCGCGATGCGCCCCTCGTCGAGGATGGAGAGGAAGTTCGCGTAGCCGCGACCGCGCTCGCCGAGCAGGTTGGCGCGCGGGACGCGAGCATCGTCGAAGCTCAGCGGATGCGTGTCGGAGGCGTTCCAGCCGACCTTGTTGTAGGCGGGTTCAGCGGTGAAGCCGGGCGTGCCCGCAGGCACGATGATCGTCGAGATCTCCTTGCGGCCGCCGTCTCGCTCACCGGTGACGGCGGTGACGGTGACCAACGAGGTGATGTCGGTGCCGGAGTTGGTGATGAACTGCTTGCCGCCGTTGATGACCCATTCGTCGCCGTCCTCACGTGCGGTGGTGGCGGTGGCGCCTGCGTCCGATCCAGCGCCCGGTTCGGTGAGGCCGAAGCCCGCGAGCCGCTTCCCTGCCAGGAGGTCGGGCAGCCAGGTCTCCTTCTGCTCCTGGGTGCCGAACCGGTAGATCGGCATGGCGCCGAGGCCGACGCCGGCCTCCACGGTGATGGCGACCGACTGGTCCACCTTGCCGAGCTCTTCCAAGGCGAGCGCGAGGGCGAAGTAGTCGCCACCCATGCCGCCGAACTCTTCGCTGAACGGAAGGCCGAACAGGCCGATCTGGCCCATCTGCTCGACGATCTCGTACGGGAACGACTTCTCTTCGTCGTGCTTGGCCGAGACCGGCGCCACCACCTGCTGCGCGAAGTCGCGCACCGTGGTCACCAGGTCGGTGTATTCCTGAGTCAGTTCCATGTGAGTGCAGTCCCTCTGTCGTCTCTACAAATTCTTACGTGGGGTGACGGTTCTTCGGATGCCGGCGATTCTGGTCATTCGGTGTGCTGGACCAGGGCCAGCAGCTGCTTGGCGTCCACCTTGTCGCCGACGCGGACCTTGATCGACGCGGTACCGCCGATCGGTGCGCGGAGAGTGTGTTCCATCTTCATCGCCTCGACCACCACCAGTGCGTCGCCTGCTGCCACCTCGTCGCCGTCCACGCCGGGGACGGCGACCACCGTGCCGGGCATGGGACTGAGGACTCCGCCCGCGGCGTCGGTCTCATCGTCCTCCGCCAGGGCTCGCTCCGTCTCGAGAATCCACGTTCCGGGCTGTCCGGCAACCCAGCGGCGACCGGAGCGGTCGTCGACGTTCACTTCCCACCGACGGGAGCGCCCGTCGAAGACGAGGTCGAAGACACCGGGACTCACCTCGCGGAGACGGACGTCCGTACTCCACGGCTCCCGGTCGGTGTCCACGTAGTCGATGGTGACGGCAGCGTCGAGGATTCCCGGCTGCGTCCGCAGGATGTGCGCCGAGACCGTGTACCGCCGACCGCCCTCGGTGAGCCGGGCAACGACCGGCGACGGCGCTCCGATCCGGAAACCCAGGGCACAGGACCAGAGATCGTTCGGATCGCCCAGATCCAGGGCGCCGAGGGTCGCGGCGACCAGCGCTCGCGGATCGGCCTCGGCGCCGACGTACTCGGCGCCGATGCGGTCGAGCAGTTCGGTGTCGAGTCGGCCGTCGCGCACCTGGGGGTGCGCCAGGACGTGGCGACAGAAGTCGATGTTGCTGACGACGCCCAGCAGGCGGGTCTCCGCGAGCGCCTCGTCGAGACGATCGAAGGCCTCGTCGCGGTCGGCGCCGTGGGCGATGACCTTGGCGAGCATCGGGTCGTAGTCGCTGCCGATCACCGATCCGGCGGTGATGCCGCTGTCGATCCGGACGCCGACGTCGTGCCGGGGTTCGTCGACCGCGGTGCGCGGCCACGACAGCCGGGCGATGGTGCCGCCGGTCGGCAGGAATCCCTCGGCGGGGTCCTCGGCGTAGACGCGCGCTTCGACGGCGTGTCCGGTGAGCACGATGGCGTCCTGCGTCAAGGCGAGCACTTCGCCGCGCGCGATGCGGATCTGCTGTTCGACGAGGTCGACGCCGGTGACCATCTCGGTGACCGGGTGCTCCACCTGCAGGCGGGTGTTCATCTCCATGAAGAAGAACTCGTCCGGTTTGGCGGCGGAGACGATGAACTCGACGGTGCCCGCGCCGGTGTAGCCGACGGATCGGGCGGCGTCGCACGCGGCGGCGCCGATCCGGGCCCGCGTCGCCTCGTCGAGCAGAGCCGACGGCGCCTCCTCGATGACCTTCTGGTGGCGACGCTGCAGGGAGCATTCGCGTTCGCCGAGATGGATCACGTTGCCGTGTTCGTCGGCCAGGATCTGGACCTCGATGTGGCGCGGAGTGAGGACGAAGTGCTCGAGGAAGAGGGTGTCGTCGCCGAACGCGGACGCCGCTTCGCGGCGCGCGGTCACCAGGGCGTCGGGCAGGCCCGCAGAGTCCTCGACCCGGTGCATGCCCTTGCCGCCGCCGCCTGCGCTCGGCTTGATGAGCACCGGGAAGCCGACGGCGTCCGAGCCGTCGATGAGTTCCTGGTCGGACAGGCCGGGGCGCGAGATGCCGGGGACGACGGGGACGTCGCGCGCGGTCACGGCGGCGCGGGCCGTGATCTTGTCGCCCATCGTCGCGATCGCGGATGCCGGCGGGCCGATGAAGACGATGCCCGCGTCGGCGAGGGCTTGCGCGAACTGCTGGTTCTCGGACAGGAAGCCGTAGCCCGGGTGGACGGCGTCGGCACCGGTGATCCGGGCGGCGTCGATGACGGCGTCGATCAGCAGGTAGCTGGCGGTCGCGGCGGCCGGTCCGAGACGGACGGCTTCGTCAGCCGCCTTGACGTGGGGTGCGTCCGCATCGGCGTCGGAGTAGACGGCGACGGACTTGATCCCCATCTGGTGCAGGGTGGCGATGACGCGGCACGCGATCTCGCCGCGGTTGGCGACGAGGACCTTGCGAATGTTGCGGGCGCGCACGGTGGTGGCAGAGTTCGTTGCTGAGTTCATTTCCTGGTCTCTCACATCCGGAAGACGCCGTAGGCGGGGTCGTTCAGTGGCGCGTGACGGCAGGCCTCGAGAGCCAGACCGAGCACCGTGCGGGTGTCGGCGGGGTCGATGATCCCGTCGTCCCACAGCCGCGCGGTGGAGTAGTAGGCGTCGGACTGTTCCTCGAACTGCTTGCGGATCGGCTCCTTGAAGGCCTCTTCCTCGTCGGCCGACCAGGTTCCGCCGGACCGTTCGATTCCACCCCGCCGGACGGTCGCGAGGGTGTCGGCGGCCTGCGGTCCGCCCATCACCGAGATGCGGGCGTTGGGCCACATCCACAGGAAGCGCGGTGAGTACGCGCGCCCGCACATGGAGTAGTTGCCTGCACCGAACGAGCCGCCGATCATGACGGTCAACTTGGGCACCCGAGCGCAGGCGACGGCGTTGACCATCTTGGCGCCGTTCTTGGCGATGCCGCCCTCCTCGTACTGGCGTCCCACCATGAAGCCGGTGATGTTCTGCAGGAAGATCAGTGGGATCCGGCGCTGGTCGCAGAGCTCGATGAAGTGCGCACCCTTGAGCGCCGACTCGCTGAACAGGACGCCGTTGTTGGCCACGAACCCGACGGGGTGTCCGTGGACGGTCGCGAAGGCCGTGACCAGTGATGTTCCGTAGCCGGCCTTGAACTCGGTGTACTCGCCGCCGTCGGCGAGGATCTCGATGACCTCGTGGACGTCGTAGGGGATGCGCGGATCGGTGGGAACCACGTCGTACAGGTCGGTCTGCGGGCGCTGCGGAACACGCGTCGGTGTGGTCTCCCACTGCGCGGGCTCCCGCGGGCCCAGGGTCTTGACGATCTCGCGGACCTTCGCGAGGGCCTGCTCGTCGTTGTCGACGAGGTGGTCGGTGACGCCGGAGACGGTGGAGTGCATGGTGCCCCCGCCGAGTTCCTCCGCGGTGACGTCCTCGCCGGTGGCGGCCTTCACCAGCGGCGGCCCCGCGAGGAAGATGGTGCCCTGGTTGCGGACGATGACAGTCTCGTCGCTCATGGCCGGGACATACGCGCCGCCCGCGGTCGACGAGCCGAGGACCGCGGAGATCTGCGGGATGCCCGCGGCGCTCATCGTGGCCTGGTTGTAGAAGATGCGGCCGAAGTGCTCCCGGTCGGGGAACACCTCCTCCTGGTTGAGGAGCATGGCGCCGCCGGAGTCGACGAGGTAGATGCAGGGCAGCCGATTCTGGGAGGCGATCTCCTGGGCGCGCAGATGCTTCTTGACCGTGACCGGGTAGTACGTGCCGCCGGAGACCGTGGCGTCGTTGGCGACGATCATGCACTCGCGGCCGTGGATGCGGCCGATGCCCGCGACGACGCCTGCGGCGGGCGCCTTGTCGTCGTACATGCCGTTGGCCGCGAGCGGCGCCACCTCCAGGAAGGGCGAGCCCGGGTCGATCACGCCGTCCACGCGATCGCGCGGGAGCAGCTTGCCGCGGGAGAGGTGCCGGGCGCGTGCCTTCTCGCCGCCGCCCTGCGCCGCCGCGGCCAAGCGGGTCCGCAGCACGTCCACATTGGCCAGGTGCGCATCGGTTGAGGTCGTCACCGTCGTGCCCGCCTTTCAGTTAGTTTCGATTAACTGAAATTGAGGATAGGTGAGAGCGCCCACTTTTTCCAGTGGTTCGTGACGATGAGTTCTCGAGTGCGCGGTGACCCAACCGGACCTAGCCGTCGAGTGCGCCGAGTGCCATCCCGATCAGCAAGGCGCGCAGGCGCTCCGGAGGGAACGCCGGAAGTCGTGGCGACGAGTTCAGCAGCCCGAACATCGCATGGATCCGCACCCGAGCCTCCACTGCCTCCAGATCGGTCCCCCGCTCGGCGGCGCGTTCGCACAGCACCCGCACCCACTCTTCGACGTACCGCCGCTGCAACGATCGCACCCGATACCTGGCGTCGTCGGACAGGGAGAACAGGTCTCGGTCTTGCACGCTGATGAGGTCGGGGCGGGTGACGAGCACATCGATGTGGAACTCGATCAGCTTGTGCAGCCGATCGTCGGGCGATCCCGGCGAGCCCGCCGCCGCGGAGCCGCCGTCATACAACTGTTCAGAGATGTCGACGAGGATCGTGTCGAGCAAGGCGGTCTTCGAGGCGAAGTGCCGGTACATCGCCGGACCGCTGATGCCGACTGCTGCGCCGATGTCCTCCAGCCGCACCCCCTGGTAGCCGCGACTCGCGAACTGCCGCGCGGCCGCGGCGAGGATCTCCACCCGTCGAGCGGCCTTCGCCTGGTCACGGCGGGTGGCCGGTCGCGGCGGATCGAGGTCAGATGGCATGGCGGTGCCGACTCTACCGCCCGACGCGAACGCGACCGGCCCGATCCGGCACCGGATCCGACGCCGCCCAGTCGTCGAGTCTCGCTGTCAGGTCGCCGATCGTGTCGGCCACGCTGTCGATGATCCCCAGATCGTGCAGGTCACGGGCCCAGATCCGCTGCTCGCGGGCCATCGCGGGCGCATGCTCCACGTCGCCGTGCATGATGATGCTCGCTCCTTCGGGCGGCAGCGGTGAGAGCCAGGCGTCGGATGCCGCGATCCGCAGATCGGTCGGGAAGATCGCCAGCGCTGCGCCGCCGGTCCCCTGCCCCAACAGAATGGACGCGGTCGGCACCGGCGCCGCGAGCAGTTCGGCGGTGCAGTGGGCGATCTGTCGGGCCAGCCCGGATTCCTCGGCTGCCGCCGACAGCTCACCGCCGCTGGTGTCGACGACGGTGACGAGCAGCAGTCGCCACCGACCGGCCAGCGCGACCGCGCGGCGCGCGACGCGGAGTTCGGCGGCCGAGATCAGGTGCCCGGCCTCCTGCACGGTGCGGTCCTGACCGACGAGCACCGTCGGACGTCCGGCGACGCGTGCCAGGGCGAGGCGCACGGGTCCGTCGCCCGCCAGGTGCACTGCTCCGAGATGGGCTTCGAGGTCGGCGAGACCGGGACGGTCCGGCGCTCGGGTCGACTTGACCGCGGCCCACGCATCGTCGACCGGCGTCGCCACCCGCACCTGCCCGTCGCTGCGGACGGTGCGTGCAGCGGGGTCGAGGGCTTCGAGCACCTCGCTGAGTCGGCCGCCGAGTGCTGCGGGGGCGAACACGTCGTCGTTGAAGCCCAACCGGCGCAGGTTGTCCGACGATTGGACGCCGGCCGGAAAGGATCGGCCGTAGATGCCCGCGTACACCTTGGGCCCGAGGAAACCGGTGAGCGCGCCGGGCTGCGCCCAGATCACGTCGCCGAGCGATCCCCACGAGGCGAAGACTCCGCCAGTCGTCGGATGCCGCAGGTACACCAGGTAGGGCAGGCCCGCCTCGCGATGGTCGTTCACCACGGCGGTGATCGCGGACATCTGCAGGAATGCAGGTGTCCCCTCCTGCATGCGGGTGCCACCCGACGCCGGCATGGCGAGGATCGGGAGTCGCTCGGCGGTGGCCCGCCGGACCGCGTCGACGATCCGCTGCCCCGCCACCCCGCCGATCGAGCCGCCCGCGAAGCCGAACTCACTGACCACCAGCGCGACCGCACGACCACCCGCTGTGCCCCGGCCGGTCAGGACGGACTCGTCCGCCTGGTCCCAGGGTTCCCACGATGCGGGATCCAGAGCGGCGTCGATCATGGCGTGCGCATCCGGTCGATCAAGTCTCATGGGTCCGATGATGCCTCACCGCAACGCCGGTTCCACCCGATCGCGGTGCGAGCAGGCTGCTGCCGTCAGTACGCGGGCGGGGGCTGCTGGTGTGTCGGCGCGGGCTGCAGCGGCGGCTGCGGCGGTGCGGGGTGCCCCGGGTCCATGCCGTCGAGGACGGCGGCGACCACCAACAGCGCGGCTTGAGCGAACCCGATCACCAGCGCGACGTAGGCGCCTGCCCCGAGCGAGATGAACGGCGGCAGTCCCAGCGCACACACGAACAAGCCCAGCCATCCCACCACGGACAGGAACGCCAAGTACGGCAGGAAGCGCCGCAGCTTCGGGGCGACGAGCCCCGCGCTCGCGACCGCGACCGCCCCGAGCAGGAGGAAGAACCATCCCGGACTCAGCACCAGCGACGGCGTCAAGTACGCGGGGATGTTGACGCTGTCGCCGACCCCCGCCGACCAGTTCTCGGCCTTCCGCTCGATGTCCGACGAAATGGTGATCCACCCGAGGAACCCCATGAAGAAGGTGACGATGCCCGCCGCCGACGCCGCCAGCGCGAGGAGCGTCGGCCGCGGCAACTGCGCGAAGAACGACGGCCGCTGCGGCGGCATCGGGACAAAGCCCGGACCGTACGGCGGGTGCTGCGGCGGTAGACCATAGGCAGGCGCGGCCTGCGTCGTCCACTGCTGTGAATCCGGGCCGGGCGCGGGGTACGGAACGCCCGGAGGTTGCTGCCCCGGCGGCATCGGCGCGCCCGCTGGGGGCTGCGGTACGAACTGCGTCTGCTGCTCGGACGGGGCCTGTCGTTCGGTCGACGCCGACGACTCGGGATCCTGCGGGTTCGTCATGCACGCATCTAATCACTCGACTCCACGCGGGGGAAGGTGTCTTGCACCGGCGAAAAGAGTACAGCGCCCCGGACGGCATTGCTGCCGCGCCGGGGCGCTGTGCGATTCACGTCCGACCCGGAGGTCGGAACAGATCAGAGTGCCGAGAAGAGCTCGCGTGCCAGTGCAGCGGTCTCGCTCGGCGTCTTGCCGACCTTGACGCCTGCGGCCTCGAGAGCCTCCTTCTTGGCAGCGGCGGTGCCGGAGCTGCCGGAGACGATGGCGCCCGCGTGGCCCATGGTCTTGCCCTCGGGAGCCGTGAAGCCCGCGACGTAACCGACGACCGGCTTGGTGACGTTGGCCTTGATGTACTCGGCGGCCCGCTCCTCGGCGTCGCCGCCGATCTCGCCGATCATGACGATGAGCTTGGTCTCCGGGTCCTTCTCGAACGCCTCGATGGCGTCGATGTGGGTGGTCCCGATGACCGGGTCTCCGCCGATGCCGATGGCGCTCGAGAAGCCGAGATCGCGCAGCTCGTACATCATCTGGTAGGTCAGCGTGCCCGACTTCGAGACGAGGCCGATCGGGCCCTTGTCGGTGATGTTGTTCGGGGTGATGCCGACCAGGGCCTCGCCCGGCGTGATGATGCCGGGGCAGTTCGGGCCGATGATGCGGGTCTTCTCACCCTTTTCGACGTTGTAGGCCCAGGCGTACGCCGAGTCCTGCACGGGGATGCCCTCGGTGATGACCACGAGCAGCGGAATCTCCGCGTCGATGGCCTCGATGATCGCGTCCTTCGAGAAGGCGGGGGGCACGAAGGCGATCGAGGTGTCGGCTCCGGTCTTCTCCATGGCCTCGGCGACCGACGCGAACACCGGCAGCTCGACGGCGTTGCCGTCGGCGTCGACGTGCGACACGGTGGTGCCTGCCTTGCGGGCGTTCACGCCGCCGACGACGTTGGTGCCGGCCTTGAGCATCAGCGCGGTGTGCTTGGTGCCCTCGCCGCCGGTGATGCCCTGGACGATGACCTTGTTGTTCTTATTCAGGTAGATCGACATGAGTCTGCTTCGTCTCCTACTTGTTCGCCAGCTCGGCGGCCTTGTCGGCACCGGCATCCATGGTGTCGGCCACGGTCACCAGGGGATGGTTGGCCTCAGCGAGAATCTTGCGACCCTCGTCGACCTTGTTGCCGTCGAGACGGACCACGAGCGGCTTGCTGGCTGCGTCGCCCAGCTTGGCGAGTGCGCCGACGATGCCGTTGGCGACCGCGTCACAGGCGGTGATGCCGCCGAAGACGTTCACGAAGACGCTCTTGACCTGCTCGTCGCCGAGGATGACGTCGAGGCCCGCGGCCATGACGTCGGCCGAGGCGCCGCCGCCGATGTCCAGGAAGTTGGCGGGCTTCACGCCGCCGTGCTTCTCGCCCGCGTAGGCGACGACGTCGAGGGTCGACATGACCAGACCCGCACCGTTGCCGATGACGCCGACCTGTCCGTCGAGCTTGACGTAGTTGAGGTCGTTCTCCTGAGCCTTGAGCTCGAGGGGATCGGTCGCGTCCTTGTCCTGGAACTCGGCGTGGCCGGCCTGACGGAAGTCCGCGTTGCCGTCCAGGGTCACCTTGCCGTCGAGCGCCAGGATCTGATCGTCGGGGGTGCGAACCAGCGGGTTGACCTCGACCAGGAGAGCGTCTTCAGCGATGAAGGTCTCCCACAGCTTCTGGATGGTCACGGCCGCGGCGTCGAGCACCTCGGCGGGCAGGTGGCCCTTCTCAGCGATTTCGCGCGCGAAGGCGAGGTCGACGCCCTTGACTGCGTCGACGGCGATCTTGGCCAGGCGCTCAGGCTTGGTGGCCGCGACCTCTTCGATCTCCATGCCGCCCTCGACCGAGCACATGGCCAGGTAGGTGCGGTTCGCACGGTCCAGCAGGAACGAGATGTAGTACTCCTCAGCGATGTCGCTGGCTTCAGCGACGAGGAGCCTCTTGACGATATGGCCCTTGATATCGAGCCCGAGGATGTTTTCAGCGTGCGTCTGTGCGTCATCAGGGGTTGCGGCGTACTTGACGCCACCCGCCTTACCGCGGCCGCCGACCTTGACCTGCGCCTTGACCATCACGGGCTTGCCAATTTCCTCGGCAATCGCGCGCGCATCGGCGGCAGTATCGGTCACCCGACCGGGTGAGGTGGGTACCCCATGCTTGGCGAACAGTTCCTTCGCCTGGTATTCGAAGAGATCCATTCAGCTCACCATCTGAAGTAATGTTCCGCCCGCTTCGGTGTAACGCGGGCCATAGGCGACTCTAATGCCACGGCCCGGTCGCACTGGCACCCATCCCCCAACCTTGTGCGAATTATCACGCCCTACTCGCCAGTAACCCTGTGTGCACCGAAAATCCGCCCGCTGAGCAGCCGAAATGAGGCCGCCCTGCCACCGGCCGGTAGACTTCACGCTCGGCGTTCGTTACCGTCATTGAGGTTGGTAACGACTAGGTCACGACATGGACACCTGAAGACGGTGCCGTCGTGAGATGCGATGTGAGGTGAACGACTTGGCAACACGGAGCCTTCTCGACCGTGACGGCACGACTGCCCGCCAAGACGAACTCGCATCTCTCGACACCGCTTCCCTAGACACTCCGGCGACCCTAGACACTCCGGCGACGCGCGACTTCCCGCTCCCGTCGCGCCGCCTGCGCCTCGGCCTGGGCGACGACATCCCCGCTCTGAGCACCGACAACATCAGCACCACCGAACTCATGCTGCCTGTCGACGAGCCCCTCGACGGCGACGACACGCCGGTAGAGACCCCCGCTCCCGAGCGCAGCAAGCCGAAGCATCGTCTGCAAGCGCCGCCCGCAGCCCTCCGCGCTCGAACCGCGCTCTTCGCGATCGCCGCAGGCGCCACCGCCATGGCGGTCACCGGATCGGCGGGCGACGGTCAGCCGAGCCCGATCTCCGCCAGCCCCGCTCCGGCGCCGGCTGACGCTGCCGTGGTTCCGGCCGCCAGTGTCACCACGCCCGACGCTCCTCGTGTCGTCGGTTCCACGTCGACGTCCGACATGTCCGACTACGATTCCCAGCTCGCAGTTGGCACCGCTCACCAGAAGGCCGTCGCCGCCGCCGAGGCAGCCAAGCGCAAGCCGCTGTTCGTGAGCCCGATTCCGCTCGGCGGCTACCACCTGACGTCGGCGTTCGCGCCCCGCTGGGGCTCGTTCCACGGCGGGCTGGACCTCGCCGCACCACTCGGCACGCCGATTCACGCGGTCACCGACGGTGTGGTCAAGAAAGCAGGCACGGCGTCCGGCTACGGCAACTGGGTCGTGATAGAGGCGGCCGACGGCACGATGTCGATGTACGGCCACATGTCGTCGTCCGGCGTGCTGGTGAAGGTCGGCCAGAAGGTCACCGCGGGCGACACCATCGCCCTGGTCGGCAACGAGGGCTTCTCGACCGGCCCCCACGTCCACTTCGAGGTCTGGATCCCGAAGGGCGGCCAGATGATGAAGGTCGACCCGGCGCCCTGGCTGGCGAAGCACGGCGTGAAGCTCTCCGCGCTAGAAGGCTAGCCACCCCGCAGACTACTCCCGCGGCACTGACGATGGTCTCGAGTGCCGCGTAGGCGCGCGGATCGCACGCGACACTCGCCTCCCTGAGCGCTACAGCTTCTCGCCCGGCAGGCCGCCGACGGTCATCAGCGTGACTCGTCCGACGTTGCCGCCGAAATCGAACGTGATGCGTTCGGTGACGCCGCTGCCCTCCTTGGCAACAGCCTTCCCCATTCCGTACTGCGGATGGTTCATGCGATCGCCGATGTCATAGTGCACGTTCTTGTTGCGACCGCGCGTGGGGTCGGACGAGCGCCCGCGCGACCCCGCCCCGAAACCGGAGTCCGAACCGCCGAACGACGACCCGCCGCGCGCGGAGCCGAAACCGAAGCTGCCGCCGCGCGCACCAAGGTCGCGCATACCGCGCTTGGGCTCGGTCCGCTGCCAGTCGATGAGGTGCTGCGGGACCTCTTGCAAGAACCGCGACTCGGGGTTGGAGACGGGCTGCCCCCACGACGCCCGCGACATCGCGCGTGTGAGATACAGCTTCTCCCGGGCACGGGTGATCCCGACGTAGGCGAGGCGACGTTCTTCGCTGAGCTCGGCCGGATCGCCGAGGGCGCGCATGTGCGGGAAGTGCCCGTCCTCCCAACCGGTCACGAAGACGACGGGGAATTCGAGCCCCTTGGCGGTGTGCAGGGTCATCATCGTGACGACGCCCTCCCCCTCGTCCGGCACCTGATCGGCGTCGGCGACCAGGGCCACCTTCTCCAGGAAGGCCGCGAGCGAACCGGGCTCCGGCTCGCCATCGCCGATGATCTCGCCGGCATCGGAGTCGTCAGCCGCGTCGCCGTCCTCGTCCGCACTGTCATCGCCCTGCGCTGCTTCGGCGCTGAAGTCCCGGGCGACGGCGATCAGCTCGTTGAGATTGTCCATCCGCGCCGCGTCCTGGGGGTCGTTGGACGCTTCGAGTTCGGCACGGTATCCACTGCGATCGACGATGGCGTCGACGAGATCACCGACATCGGCGCCCTCGGTCGTCGCATCGGCCACGGCGGCGTCGACCGCGTCTCCCCCGACGGCGCCGAACGCCATCAGGAAGTCGCTGCGCAGCCCTTCGATGAGATCGACGAAGCCGGTGATCTGCTTGACCGCGCGGGTGTTGAGAAGTGCGACCCGGTTCTCGGTGGCATCGACGAGCGCCTGGTAGAAGCTGATGCCCAAGTTCTCCGAGTGCACGGCGACGCAGGCCTCGGCGCGGTCACCGATCCCGCGGCGTGGCGTGTTGAGGATACGGCGCAGGCTGACCGAGTCGTCCGGGTTGGCGACCACACGCAGGTAGGCGACGATGTCGCGGACTTCTTTGCGCTCGTAGAACTTGGTGCCGCCGACCACCTTGTACGGGATGCCGTGGCGGACGAAGACCTCTTCCAACGACCGCGATCCGGTGTTGGTGCGGTAGAACACGGCGACATCGGCGTAGGTGTGGCTCGACGACCCGCCGATCGAGTAGTCGACGAGTTCCTCGATCTGTTTGGCGATGAAGGCGGCTTCGTCACGGTCGGAGTCCGCCACGTAGCCGACGATCAGATCGCCGTCGCCGGAGTCGGTCCACAGCTTCTTCTCGCGACGGTTGGCATTGCGTGAGATGACGGCGTTCGCGGCCGACAAGATGGTCTGTGTGGAGCGATAGTTCTGCTCCAGCAGGATGGTGGCGGCGTCGGGGTAGTCGCGCTCGAACTCTTCGATGTTGCGGATCGTCGCACCGCGGAAGGCGTAGATCGACTGGTCGGCGTCGCCGACCACGCACAGCTCCGACGGCTCCAGTCCCGCCTCGGTGACGCGGTCGCCGACGAGTTCGCGGACCAGCACGTACTGGGCGTGGTTGGTGTCCTGATACTCGTCGATGAGGACGTGGCGGAATCGACGTCGGTAGTACTCCGCGACGTTCGGATGCCGCTGCAGCAGGGACACTGTCTCGCCGATGAGGTCGTCGAAGTCGAAGGCGTTCGCGGCCGCGAGGCGTCGCTGATATTCGCCGTAGATCTGGGCGATGGTGCCCGCCGCGAGGTCGGTGTTGCCTTCGGCCGCGGCGTCGGCGGCGGCGTCCTCGGGATCTTTGAGCTCGTTCTTGAAGTTCGAGATCTGCGTTCCGACGCCGCGCGGACTGAATTTCTTCGGATCGAGGTCGAGATCGCGAACCACCATGCCGAGCAGCCGACGCGAGTCGTCGGCGTCGTAGATCGAGAAGTTGGAGTTGCGGTTGCCGAGCAGACCCGATTGCGCACGCAGAATCCGCACGCACGTCGAGTGGAAGGTCGACACCCACATGTACGCCGCGCGCGGTCCGACGAGGTCGATGACGCGTTCCCGCATCTCCGCCGCCGCCTTGTTGGTGAAGGTGATCGCCAAGATCTGGCCGGGTGTCACATCGCGTTCGGCGAGCAGGAACGCGATGCGTCGGGTCAGCACAGCCGTCTTACCCGATCCTGCGCCGGCGACGATCAGCAGCGGCGACCCCGCGTGCAGCACGGCCTCCCGTTGCTGCGGGTTGAGTCCGTCGAGGAGCTCGCGTCCCCGGTCGCTGAGCGTGGTCTCGTCGAAGGCGGCAAGTGAAGTGTTCATGGCCTGTCCAGGCTACCCGCGAGGTCTGACAGGTCCGTGGCCGCTGGTGGCTCGGACCGATCTCACGCCACAGCCGCCTCCCCCGGCGGAGCGGTGATCAATCGACTACGGCACGAGCGCGGCGACCGCGGGCTCGCCGACCCTGCCGTCCCCGGTGTGCAGGCGCAGCCCCGGCGTGACGGGCCGGATCCGGAGGTCGGTGCCGTGGCCCTCGAGCTGAACGTACAACGCATGCAGACCGGCGCGGACCGGCGCCTCGACGGGGCTTCCGCCCTCCAACCGGAGTTCGACGACGCCGTCGCGGTCGGCGCAGTAGCTGAAACCGACGGTGAACTTCCAGTCCATCAGCGGGCCACTCAGCGGCAGCTCGGTGGGTCCGTCGATCCGCGGTCGAGCGCAGCTCCCGCGACTCGGCGAGAAGGTGCGCAGTCCGATCACGGCGCCGCGGGCGAGCCTGCCCTCCGGATCCAGGACCTGGAGATCATCGGTCACGTTCCCGAAGTCGGGGCGCTTCCGGAGTCCGCCGAAGACCCGGCTGATCATGTTGTTCGGGTACGCGACCGGCAGCAGGACCTCGAGCGGGACCGGCTGGTCGAACATCGTCTTGCCGTCCATCTGCGCCAGTGACGCACGGGCGTTGGCGAGGTAGTCGCCGGTCGGGTCGTCGCGCCACGACTGCCCGTACGCCATGGTCGCGACCAACGCCGACACGGCGACGAGGACACCGCCGACCATGCCGACCGCCGCCACCGGCCGCGCGCGTGCCGTGATGTCCGCGGAGTGCGCTCCGACGTCGCGCGGAGCTGCCGCCAGCAGCGCGAACGCAATGGTGAGGACCAGCGCCGCGTCCGGCAGGTACCGCATGGTCTGCGCGAGTTCCAGTGCGGTGTTCTCACTCGACCGATTCCACATCACCGGGATCTGTGCGCCGACCGCATAGCCGAGCGCACACACCCAGATGGCGACGGCGCCGCGCTTGACCTTCACCGTGACCAGCACCACCGCTACCAGCAGCAGCCACCCGACGACGATCATCCACACCGACGGGAAGCCCATCGGCGGCGACGGCGTCCAGCGACTCCACGACCACGGACCGCCCACGAACGACGGGACGATCGCGTTGTTGACCGTCCGCCACACCAAATGGAAGGTCTGCCCGATCGAATGCGAGCCGGCGGTGGCCGTCGACGTCGCGAGAAACAGCACGGTCCATGCGACGAAGATGCCGCCGAGGATCAGCCACAGAGTGCGTGCCCGGACAAAGGTCTGGGTGAGCGGCGACCGGCGGTAGTCGACGTCGCCCTCCGGCGCCGGATGCGTGCCGCCACGCACCACGAGTAGAGCCGCGACGAAGGCGACCGGCACGATGAACAGCGACTTCTCGAAGAAGAGCAGAGCGACCACGAACGCGACCACGGCGCCGATCAGCAGGCGTCGCGTGCGCCGTTCGTCGGGGCGGTCGCGGACCAGGATCACGGCGTTGGCCACCACGATCGCCATCGCCGCCTGCATCGGCAGCGTGTTCAGACCCGCAGCCCACCACACGAATGCCGCCACCGTCATCGGGGTCAGCAGGTAGAACGCGAGTGCGGCGAGACCCCAGCCGAGTTGCCGCGGCGCGATCACCCGGATCATCCGCCACACGGAGAACGACGCGATCGCCTGCAACACCACCAACGTCGCTGCGGGAAGCCACCACTGGACCGGCGCGATCAGCGTGCTGACCCCCGCGACGAGGAACGCGCCCGGCATGAAGTGGCCGTCATGACTGTGCGCGAGGTAGTCCCAACTGACGATCGAGTGCGACGACGCGCGACCGATCAGCACCAGGTCGTCCCAGTAGAAGTCACCCCACGCCACCAGCACTGCGCGCACGACGAGTTGCGCCGCAATCAGTGCCACGGCGACGGCGCCGGCCCGTCTGGCGGTGATCATTCCGTCATTCTCCTCTGCGTCGCCTGCGCGGATGACCGCTGGTCTCCTCGCGGGCACACCCTACGCGCTGTCGGACACACCGGTCGCACGTGGCAAAATCAGAAACCGTGAGTGACCAGGATGATCAGCAGCAAGGCGGCAGGGCAACCGACGACGGAGCGACCGATGCGGCCGCAGCAGCGCCCGACGCGGCGAGCACCGCGGTGCCGTACGCGCTCGACCTCGATGCGTTGAACCTGAGCTCCGACGTTGCCGCGCTCCCCGACGACATCGACGAACTCCGCATCGAGATCGATCGCATGGATGCCGTCATCCTCGCCGCCATCCAGCGCCGGAGCGCCGTCTCGAAGAAGATCGGCGCCCACCGCATGGCCACCGGCGGCCCCCGCCTGGTCCACAGCCGAGAGATGAAGGTCCTCGATCGCTTCGAACCGCTCGGCAAGGAGGGCCACACGCTCGCCATGCTGCTTCTGCGCCTGGGCCGCGGCCCGCTGGGTCGCTAGGGCCTCAGGCCTTCCGGCCGCGCTGCTCGCGGTACCAGCGCACCATGGCGTCGGTCGACGAATCGGGCAGCGGCGCGGGCACGGCGTCGTCGCCGATCACGCCCATCAGCGCGTTGGCCTGCTGCTTCCCGAGCTCCACGCCCCACTGGTCGAAGGGATTGATCCCCCACACCATGCCCTTGACGAAGGTCTGGTGCTCGTAGAGCGCAATCAGTTGGCCGAGGACCGACGGCGTCAACTGAGGTGCCAGGATCGACGTCGACGGCCGGTTGCCGGGCATCACCTTGTGGGGGACCAGTGTCGGCGGCACGCCTTCGTCGGCGATGTCGTCAGCGGTCTTCCCGAACGCCAACACCTCGGTCTGGGCGAAGAAGTTGGCCATCAAGATGTCGTGGAACGACCGCCCGTCGGCGGTCAGTCGATCGTCGACGGGGTTGGCGAAACCGATGAAGTCGGCGGGGATCAGCCACGTTCCCTGGTGCAGCAGTTGGAAGAAGGCGTGCTGTCCATTGGTGCCGGGCTCACCCCAGTAGACGGATCCGGTCGGCGTGGTGACGTGCTGGCCGCCTGCGGTCACCGACTTGCCGTTCGACTCCATCGTCAACTGCTGCAGATAGGCCGGAAAGCGCTCCATGTCGTTGGAGTACGGCATCACCGCTTGCGACTGCGCGTCCCAGAAGTTCGAGTACCACAGGCCGATCAAGGCCAACAGCGCGGGACCGTTCGCCTCGAGCGGCGCGGTGCGGAAGTGCTCGTCGACGGCGTGGAAACCGGCGAGGAACTCGCCGAAGCGCTCCCGACCGATCGCGATCATCAACGACAGCCCGATGGCGGAGTCGATCGAGTAGCGGCCACCCACCCAGTTCCAGAATCCGAACATGTTGTCGGTGTCGATGCCGAAGGCCGCCACTTCGTCGGCGTTGGTGCTCACCGCGACGAAGTGCTTCTCGACCGCCGGATCCCCCTCGCCGACACCGAGCTCCGCGAGCAGCCAGGCCTTGGCTGCGGTGGCGTTGGTGATGGTCTCCAGGGTGGTGAAGGTCTTCGACGACACCACGAACAGGGTGGTCTCCGCATCGAGCCCGGCGAGCACCGCGACCAGATCTGCCGGGTCGCTGTTGGAGACGAAGTGCCCGGTGAGTCCCGGGTGGCGGTAGTGCCGCAGCGCCTCGTACGCCATGACCGGCCCCAGGTCGCTGCCGCCGATTCCGATGTTCACGACGTCGGTGATCGCTTTGCCGGTGTGGCCCGTCCACTCGCCGGAGCGGACGCGGTCGGTGAAATCGCCCATCGCGTCGAGCACCGCGTGCACGTCGGCGACCACGTCTTGACCGTCGACCACCAGCTCCGCGTCGCGCGGAAGACGCAGGGCCGTGTGCAGCACCGCTCGGTCTTCCGAGGTGTTCACGTGCGCCCCCGCGAACATGGCGTCGCGCTTCTCCTCGACACCTGCCTCGCGCGCCAGCGCGGCCAGCAGTTCGATGGTCTCGCCGGTGATGAGATTCTTGGAGAAGTCGATACGCAGATCGCCGGCCTGCACGGTGAGTTCACGACCGCGGTCAGGTTCCATGACGAACAGTTCCCGCAGGTGAAGGCTGTACACGTGTTGCTGATGAGTCACCAGCGCGTGCCACGACACGGTGGAACTGATGTCGAAGTCGGCGCCCCCGTCGAACAACCCCCGCATATTGGTCGTCATGCGCCCAACAGTATGCGGTCCGATCAGGTTCCGCCGATGTCTGCGGTCAACCGGCCTCAGATCAGACGTGCGGTGACCGCGTCCGGCAGATGACGCAGGGCCCACGAGATGGGCGTCCACGGCCACGACGGGACAGCCGCGCGGGTCGGCTCGGCTTCGATCGCCGCGATCATCGCGGCCACACCGGTGGCGGTATCGGTCAGCAGCGAGGTGCGAACGCCCTTGTTGATGTCGGTCTCGATGTAGCCGGGGAGCAGCACGGTGACCTTGATCGGGCTGCCCGTCAACTCCGCCTGCAGTCCCTGGCCCAGCGCCGACAGGCCCGCCTTCGACGCCGAGTACGCCGCCTGCGCCTTCGGCAACCCGCGCACCGCGCTCATCGAGCTGACCAGCACCAGGTGTCCGTGGTTCTGCTCGCGGAAGATCGCCATCGCCGCCTCGATCTGGGCGAGCGCGCCGACGAGGTTCGTCTGGACGGTCTCAATGTTGGCTGCTGCCTTCCCGGTCCCGATGGGCGCGCCCTTGCCGAGTCCGGCGTTGACGATCACTCGGTCCACTCCTCCGAGCTCGTCGGCGAGTTCGGCGAAGGCGACCGGTACGGCATCCACATCGGTGACGTCGAGCTGGGCGACGGCGACGCGCCGAGCCTGCGGAGTCAATTCTGCGGCGAGCGACTCCAGTCGCTCGATCCGTCGGGCCGCGAGGCCGAGACTGCGTCCGCGGCGGGCGAACTCCCGCGCCATGCCTTCGCCGAGCCCGGAGCTCGCTCCCGTGATGATGATCTTCTCGCGCGTCATGGTCCAGCATCTTACCGACGAGTCAGTATCGGGTCGAAATTCAATCGTGACCGCAGAACGCTGGTCACGCCCCAGCGATCATGATTTCCTTTTATAATTTGAGTCACTTCTGCCACATGCGCATCGTCGGCGAATGCGACATCACTCCCTGGGAGACCAACAGCACCCTGACCCGCTTCGGGATCTCCGGGACCGACATCGGCGCCGCGTGGGACAACGGCACCGGGCAAACCCTCATGGCGTTCGGCGACACCTTCGGCAACTGTGCCGACGCCGGCCACCAGTGGCGCCACAACGTGCTGCTCCGGACCGACGACACCGATCTGTCCGACGGCCTCAGCATCGCCGACGGCGTGCCGGGCGACATCACGTCGGGCGCCTCGGTGGCCGCCGACCAGCCGCGCCTCGCACGCCAGATGATCGGCGCCATCGGCTGGGACAGCGTGGAGGTCACCACCATTCCGACCACCGGCGTCGAAATCGGCGGCAAGCAGTACCTGAACTACATGTCGGTGCGGAAATGGGGCGCCCCGGGTCAGTGGGACACCAATTTTTCGGCGATCGCCGTCTCCGACGACAACGGTCAGACCTGGGTCACCGACCCCGGCACCCTGCGCATCAACGTCGGCGCCACCATCCCGACACCGGGCGATGCCCCGACGATCAACGCGAACAACGCCAAGTTCCAGCAGGCCGCGTATGTGAAGGGCCACGGCGACGACGACGGCTGGATCTATCAGTTCGGCACCCCCAACGGCCGCTCCGGCGCCGCCTATCTCGCCCGCTTCCGCCCGGCCGACGTCCTCGACCTCGACCGGTACCAGTATTGGACGGGCACGGACTGGGCCACGTCGATCGATGCGCTGGCGACGGCGTCGCACGCCTGGGTCGTCGGAGCCCCGGTCAGCGAACTGTCGGTCGCCTGGAGCGAACGGTTGCGGAAGTACGTGATGCTGCAGAGTCCCCCGCTCGGCCTGCAGATGCGGACCGCCGATCATCCCGAAGGACCGTGGAGCTCGCCGACCACGCTGGTCCGTCCGACGTACGGCATCTACGCCCCGATGATGCTCCCGCAGTCGCCCGCACTCCTCGGAACCGGCCGCGAACTGTACTTCCACGGCAGCCTCTGGAACGACTACAACGTCGTCCTGATGCGAACCACGCTGAGATAACGATCGGCCAGGTCACTTCTCTTTACTGAGTGTGACCTGATACCAAGGTAAGGACGCGCCCCCGAGATACCGGATCGAGAGCCCATGCATCTGACTGTTCGACGACTGACCTCCCTCCTCGCCGCTACCGTGGTGTCGGCAGGCCTCATCAGCGCAGTCCCGGGCGCACCGGGAGTCGCCGACGCCAGATCGTGCAGCAACAGCGGCACGGGCGTGCCGATCCCGATCATCAACAAACTGTTCCCCCGCGGCGGTTCTCCGATCGGTCCGCAGAAACAGATGCCCGCGTACGACCACGGCGGCACCAAGACCATCGGGTGGGTCACCGGGCCCAAGAGCCGCAACCACACCTTCGGCCGCTTCGGCATCTCCGGGACCGACGTCGGCGTCGCCTGGGACAACGGGCGCGGGCAGACACTGATGGCATTCGGCGACACCTTCGGCAACTGCCTGACACCTGATCAGCAGTGGCGCAACAATGTCCTGTTGCGGTCGAACGACCGCAACCTGGCCGATGGGCTGAGTCTCAGCGGGCGGGGCTACGCGCGCGAGATGTTCAACGCCATCGGCGTCGACGGCGTCGAGAAGACCGCCATTCCGACCGCGGGCATCTCGCTCGGCGGCAAGCAGTACGTCAATTACATGTCCGTCCGCGCGTGGGGCCCGCCGAGCCGCTGGTACACCAACTACTCGGCGATCGCGGTCTCGAACAACAACGGCCACAGCTGGTACACGCCGCCGAACACAATCCGCGTGAACGCGGGCATCACCATTCCGGTGCCCGCCGACTGGCCGTCGTTCCAGGCGGGTGACGCCAAGTTCCAGCAGAGCGCCTACGCCAAGGGCGGTGGCGCCGAGAGCGGGTGGGTCTACCAGTACGGCACTCCGAACGGTCGTTTCGGGGCCGCGTACGTCGCGCGATTCCGTCCCGGCGACATCCTGAACCGCAGCCGGTACCAGTACTGGAACGGCCGTGCCTGGGTCGGGAACCCCGATGCGGCCCGCGCGATCGTGCGCGGCCCGGTCACCGAGCTGTCGGTCTCGTGGAGCCCGTACCTGAACCGTTACGTGATGCTCGACAGCCCGCGCGGCGTGCTGCTGCGGACCGCGGCGCACCCGCAGGGTCCGTGGAGCCCGGCACGTCGGGTCGCGCCGGCGAGCTTGGAGTTGTACGCGCCGATGATGCTCCCCGACTCGCCCGCACTGCGCGGCACCGGCCCGGAGCTGTACTTCAACGCCAGTCGGTGGGAGGACTACAACGTGCTGCTGGTCCGCACCACCATCCGTCGCTGACCGGCTACTTGAGCAGCCGCGACATTCGGCGGTCGGCGAGGATCTTGCCGCCGGTCTGACAGGTCGGACAGTACTGGAACGAGCGGTCGGCGAACGACACCTCGCGGACCACGTCGCCGCACACCGGGCACGGCAGACCGGTCCGCGCGTGTACGCGCAGGCCGGTCCGCTTCTCCGATTTGAGGCGCGCCACCTCCTGCCCCTCCAGTCGGGTCACCGCGTCGAGCAACACCGATCGGGTCGCGTCGTACAGCGCGGTGATCTGCTCGCCACTGAGATTCTTCGACGTCGCGAACGGCGACAACCGCGCCACGTGGAGGATCTCGTCGGAGTACGCGTTGCCGACGCCCGCGATCACGCGTTGATCGGTCAGCAGGTTCTTGACGCGCGCGGCGCTGCCCGCGAGGATCTCGGCGAGCCGGTCGCGGCTCAGGCTCAGCACGTCGGGACCGAGAGTGGCGATGCGCTCGACGTCGTCGGTGTCGCGAACGATCCACGCGGCGAGCCGCTTCTGCGTGCCCGCCTCGGTGACGTCGAACCCTTCGCCCGGCAGTCCGCAGTGCACGCGCAGAGCGATCGGTCCTTTTCCGCCGGGCTTGGGTGGAGTCTGTGACAGCGCATCACTCCACCGCACCCACCCGGCGCGGGAGAGATGGATGACGAGGTCCATCTCCGGGTCGCCGCCGTCGGCCCCGGGGACGGTGCGGATGATCAGGTATTTGCCGATCCGGTCCACCGCCGACACGGTCCGCCCGGCGAGCGCGGTATAGGCGGGGTCGGCGGTCTTGAGCACGGCGAGGGAGGCGACGTCGACCCGCCGGATGGGCAGGCCCGCCGCGCGTGAGTCGAGGAACGTGGCGATGGCGGTGACTTCGGGGAGTTCCGGCATGTCCTCAGTGTCCTCCAGTCGAGGGCGTTCGTGTGGGCAGTCGGTGAGGTGCTGCGCCGCGACGGTCGGGTCGACGACGTCGCGGGTCGGCGATGTGATGAAGTTGAGGGATGGCCCATTCTTCTGCTGCGATGTCCGATGCCGACCTGGCCGCAGCCATCGCAGAGGGAGCCGGGCAGATCCTCGTCGGCATCCGGCACCGCGAACTGCTCACCGGTCATCTGGTCGGCGATGTCGGCGATGCAATGGCGCAGGCCTGGATCTCCACGGTCCTGCGACGCCACCGCCCACACGACGCCGTGCTCTCCGAGGAGGCCGAGGACGTCGGTGATCGCGCGACCGCCGAGCGGGTCTGGATCATCGATCCGCTCGACGGGACCAGCGAGTTCGCGATGGGCACCGCGGACTGGGCGGTCCACGTCGCGCTCACGATCAACGGGGCGCCGGACATCGCCGCGGTCTCGTTGCCGGCACACCGGGAGATCTTCCGCAGCGACGAGGTCCCGGTGGTCGACGGTCCGTTGACGCATCGCCTCGCGGTCTCTCGCTTCGGCCACTCGTATCATTCGGCCGCGGTGGCCGACCGCCTCGGCCTCGACACGGTCCGCATCGGATCGGCGGGCGCCAAGGCGATGGCGGTGGTGCGCGGCGATGCCGACGCGTATGTGCATTCCGGCGGACAGTACGAGTGGGACAACTGCGCGCCGGTCGGCGTCGCCCTCGCGGCGGGTCTGCACTGTTCGCGCCTCGACGGCAGCCCGATCGTCTACAACACCCCGCACGCGTACATGCCGGACTTCATCATCTGTCGCCAGGAGATCGCCGGGGCAATCCTCGACGCCGTCGCGTCCCCGTGGTGATCACGGAAGAGAATTGTGTCGTCGTATCGGTCGTAGCGACCAATGCGACGACACAATCCCGCCGTCAGCGAGTGATCTTCTTCAAACCGTGAATTCGGGCCGTCAGGTCCAGAACCACCTGCCGCGGAACCAGCCTGCGCAGCGTGAAAACGACGGGCGCGCGGTTGCCGCGGGCGTACAGCGGCTTCGGGTTCTCTGCCAGTGCGGCCTCGACGACGGTCTTGGCCATGTCGGTCGCCGAGATCCCCTTGGCCTCGTTCTTGCGGGTGGCCGCGGCGAGGGTCTCGTATTCTTCGCGGTACACCGAGTCGGGCTTGATGTGAATGGTGCGACGATCGCCGATTCCGGTGGCGATGGTGCCGGGTTCCACCGTCGTCACGCGGACGCCGTACGGTGCCACCTCGCGCCGCAGGGCCATCGCGTAGCCTTTCAGCGCCGACTTGGTGGCTGCGTAATTGGTGCGGAACGCGACCGGGAAGCTCGAGAGCATGGACCCGACCATGACGATGGTGCCGGCCCGTCGGTGGCGCATGCGCGGCAGGACCGCCTTGGTCAGTGCGACCGGACCGAAGACGTTCACCTGGAACAGGTGCTCGACGGCGTCCATCGGTGTGTCCTCGAACGCGCCTGCCGCGCTCTCACCCGCATTGTTGATGAGGATGTCGAGGTCGCCGACCGCCTCCGCGCAGGCTTTCGCCGAGGCGTAGTCGGCGTTGTCGAGGCGCACATACGTGACGCCCGGGATCGGGTTCTTCACGGTGTCGGGGTTGCGGCTGGTGCCGTACACCTTGTGGCCGAGAGCCACGAACTGCCGCGCCACGGCTTCGCCGATTCCACTGCTTGCCCCGGTGACCAGTACAGTCCGCTGTCCGGTGATCGATTTGGTCATGCACCTACGGTAGTCGACACCCGCGTTCATCCCGGCCGATGGCGATCGCGACGACTGCTCCCGCGATGACCGTGGCCTCGGCCTGCCATGGAACGATATGGACCGATAGCAGTAGACATCGCGGTCGGCAGTCAAAAGTTCAGGTGCGGCAACATCTCGCTGAGAGGTGAATCATGACGGAAGTACCTCCCGGCGACGTGTGGGGCGGTGAGGGAGACACGCGGCCCCACTGGATCGGTGCACATCAGCTCGCACAATGGCAGGCTCTGGCCCGCACCACCGATACACGGACGAAGATCCGGCGGTCAGCGAAGCTCATGAACATCGGCACCGTCCTTCTCGCCGGTGGATTATGTCTCTACCTGATCGCGATCCCGGTCGCCATCGGTCTCCTCATCTGGTTCTGGATCGCTAGGATCGACCATTATGAGATCTTCTTCGGCGCCATTGCCATCGTTGGCGTGGCCGGGATCGGCGGCCTGTTGAAGGCCATCGCCGGCAGCCGCCTCCGCAGAGCGATCTTCGCGGACGGATACCATTCCGCGGGCGTCGTCGACGAGATCACGTCCCGAGAGGGCAGAGATGACAACGGCAGTGCAGAGGACCGGTACACGCTCGTCGTGGCGGCCGAGATCGGTGACGGGCACGCGATTCGACGGCACATCTATTGGGGCGCTGACGCGAGGGTCTCCGAGGACGCCTGGCTCGGCCGTTCGATCCGCTTTCGTCACAACACTCTCGACCCCGACGACCTCACCGACGCACACTTCGAAGGGTGGAGCGACGAGGCAGAAAGGACGCACCCATGACCGATGGGTCCGGCACCTTCGTCACGGCGTGGGCGGCGATGAAGGGGCGCTTCCTCAGCGTCGTCTTCCTGCTCGTGTCGACCGTCCTGGGCGTCACCGGCTGCAGTCTCTTCTCGGACCGGGTGACGGACTGCGAGATGAGCGCCACGCCGGTCACCTGTCAGCGTGACGAGCGGTTCGACCTGGCGGGAACTCGGATCGTGGTCGACGAGCTTGCGACCATCACCAAGGCCGGCGACGGCCAGGACCAGGCCCGCGTCGAAGCACAGATCACTCTCGACGGCGAGCCGACGAGAGGACTGCACGCACAACTGCACGTCGTGGAGCCGCTGACCGACGACGACCTCGTCATCGACCCGGACAAGGCGATGACTGCCGGCAGGCAGACCATCGCTTGGGACTTCAGCAACCATGGCTACGCACCACGTATGCAGTTCGATCAGCTGCCGCCGAACATCTTCCTCGTCTTCACCGACGGGGACACCGAAGTCACCGTCAACGTGCAGACCGTCGAATACTCCTGAACTGACAGCAACGAGAACGTCGGTCATGACCGAGCGCACGTGCACTGAGCGGGACGCGAGGTGTTGCCCGGTGCGGACACCGCCTCACGTACACTTTCTCCGTCGGCGACTCGATCCCCATCCACACCGCCGACACGACTGGCCCGGCGACCGATCACGATCGTCCGCCCAACCCCAGCCAGTCCCAGCTCTCGTGGGACTGGATGAAGTTCACGTCGGTTGAGGTCCGGGGATCGCGACGCTGGCCGTCGTAACCCGGATCGAGCCAATTCGTAACGTAACTCGCCCGCCCCTCCGCCGGAGGGGCACTGCAAATCGACGCTGGTAGCAACATCGGCACGATCGCAGCCTGTCGCTGGCCCAGTGTCCCTGCCTCCTCAGACACCAACCAATCCGACCGCTTTCGGCAGCAGAACCAGCGATGCGACCAGACAGAGTGCGACGCCGAAGCAGGCACAGGCGACAAGTCTGGGGCGCGGTGAACCGCTGGACCGAATGATGAGGACGGAAGCAATCGCAAATGCCAGGACGCCGCCGGTCCACATTGCGATTGCGAGTACTGCCAGGATTGAGCCCAAGAGGGTGTCTATTTGTGTCATGGCGACAGGATTGCATCCGGGTTTCCCACCACCATCGTGCTGCGGGAGGTCTCATTTGGCGTCAGATGACCTGGTGGCGACACCCTGCGATTACTGGTTCGGCCCACCACGCCCCAGCGCACCGGTTCACACTCCTGCTGCTGGCCTTCGAAATCCGAGGCTTTGTTCAATGTCAGCGACGCGATGCGCCGATTCGTCACCTTTACGCGCAGTCCAACAGATACTGATGTGCCGTCGACGGCAGAAGTCCGCCATCCCGACACCGAGCAGGCGTTCGGTCTTCGCGAGATTCGCCGGTGACGGCAGGGACTGGAGCCGTTCGCCGGTGACGCCCATCTGGACCCAGTCCTTGTGATACCAGTACATGGTCTTGTCCGCGTCCTCAATGTCGAGGCGAGGGTAGCGGGCAGCATGCTCCGGCCGACACTCGTGTGAGTCTTCGACGTAGCGCTCCGGAATCAGTCCATTGAGCTTTGCAAAGAAAGTCCTTCGGCTTCCACGGTCCATCGCCACCTGACTCGATGCCGAGAAGGTCCCGCATCGGGAAGTACTGATCGTCAAGGATGATTGGCACCCGGTAGCCTGGACGCACCTCAATCAGCACCGGGTTGAACAACTTGTACGAGAAAACCAGCTCAAACGGCTTGGAGTCAGTGTAGAAGTCGACGCCAATCGCCCTGCCCTTACTCTGGATGGTGAAGTGCGCCCTCCGCGCACCGCAAGCAAGCATCGATCGGTGGAAGTCAGCAAGGGCAGGCAATGCCATCGTCGGAGTCATGTTGCCACCCCTACCACGACCGTATGACAACAGCGGCGGTAGGAGCGAGCGGCCGACCCCCAGTACAAGCCGTTACCGCACTCTCGCGACACCAGTCCGGCAGACCAGCACAGGAGTCGTGTGCGTTGAGGAGCTGTGCCCGCCTATACAGCGCGGAGTCGCTTGGGCGCAGGCAAGAGAGTGTTATCCCTCGCGGAGGCATACCCAACGATCGCAGCAATGTCTTTATCGCCGTGTCCCCGCGATTCGAGGGCAAGTCGTAGATGCTCACGAAGTCTGGGAACCTCCGGTGGTATCCGGTCGGAGCCGGGCTCGTCAATCCGGTAGCCCTTCGCACTGAGCATCTTGAACAAACGCGTTCGCTCGGCATCGGTGATCGTTCCCAGCGAGCGAGCACGTTGAATAAGCGCTGCGATCGATACTCCCCACTCTTGCTTCAAGTCAATCAGTCGTCCGAGCGTCGGTTTAGTGAGGCTCGTACGGATCATCTCCGTCGGCATAAGAAACGCTGCGGCGAATGCGTCCGCGTCAGCCTCGACGTCGCCGTCAACATACTCGTTGTGCAGTACGAGGTGACCAAGCTCGTGCGCGAGGGTCCACCGTTGACGGTCAGTCGGCATAGCGGAATTGATCAGCATGACAGGATGGTCGTCGATCCACTGGGAGAGCCCGTCTAGGCGAGATGTTCCGAAGTCCTCAGTGATGACTAGGCATCCGGCTGCTTCGAGCCACGCGACTAGAGATCGAACTGGTCCAACCGGCAAGCGCCACTGCATACGCACCATTCGGGCCGCCGCTTCAGGGTCTTCACCGTCGAAATGCGGGACAATCTGTTCGGCTTGCAAGGACACTTCCTCGAAGAGTCGACTGGCGTGCAGTCGATACTCATTGAGGCGTGCCTCGTATTGACGCCACACGCCAGCCTTGGCAGTCGCCCGTCGACGCATATGCACGTCTACGGCCAGTGCAGCTTTACGTCGCTGACCGTGTTCAAGGAACTCCTTGGACACTTTGAAGGCCGCCGCAAGCGAGCGGAGGGCAGCGTCGTCAGGCTCGCGTAGGCCATGCTCGTAGCGAGAGATCGTCACCTGTCGGACTCCGGACCGAGCTGCCAGCTCGGTCTGTGTCCATCCCCGTGCAATCCGGAGAGTCTCGATCAGGCCGCCGAGGCGACTCATTGTCGGCCAGCTGCCCCACCGATGCCATTGTCGTCTTCGTTGGTGACGACATCAGGCAGGGTTGGCAGTGTGGGATCGACCGGCGTCAGCGGTGTTGCCGCGACGCCACTTGTTGGTTCGATGAGGGCTTCCAGCCAAATCACGTTGTCGCGCGAGTCTCGAAGGGTGATCACGGGCTGGAGGATCGCGCGCTCCTCGCGGTCCCAGGTGTAGCCGCCGAGAAGTCGAACCTCTTCCATTCCATCGATAAAGAGTTCTTGCTCCATGAACTCCAGTGCGCCTTGCGTCGGATAGGTCGCGACTGCGCCGTCCTCACTGTGTCGCTTAGCACGGAAGTGGTAGCGCGTGCCGACACGGAAGTGTCGTTCGGGTTCGTCGTTGTCGAAGAAACAATCGTCGAGGTGCTCCAGCTGCCGTTGCAGGTGCGCCCAAAGGCGGTCGTGAATCCAATTGGCCAAGCCCCTTTCGGAGTGCTCAGCTACCCACGTCGGATGCTGCTCGCGGTAGGTCGTGAAGTCCGTCCGGGTGTCGCGAACCGCAACGGCAATACCGTCAACAACCTTGCTGCCGAGGTCAGCGAGAACCGCCTCAGATTCATACGCGGATTTCATACCGGAAAATATACCAGATGATGTTTGACCAGTGGGTTCACGGAAGAATCTATGGACCGGGATCGCAACCACCCCAGCGAACACACAGTGTGTGACGTGCCGCGACGGTCCTACGATAGTCCATGGATAGCTAGCGGATCGCTCCCCATGGAGGCAAGGTCCCTTCGCGCAGTTCTTCAGGCTCGTACAGCCGCCAACCGCCGGTCGATCGCACGTGCCACCTCTACGAGTCACGGCACGATGGCGTAGTACTGAACGGCCGAGGCGCTGGGCCGGTGTCCGGCTGCGGTGACCATCAGACCCGATCCGGTGCGGTAGGTGCGCGTGACGGCGCGGCCGCCACGAGGTCCGGAGGTGATGGGGATGCGAATCTGGTCGACGCCCATGTCATGCTCGGGCACACCCTGGCCCGCAACGCCTATGCACGCATGCTCTGGCAACGCGAACGATCCACCGCAACAGACCCACCAACCGCCGCATAGCGACACACACCACCCACTTACGGAGGCATCACACCAGGCCAACCGCCGACACCACCTGACCTCGCGGCCCACGGGACGCGAGGTGTTGCCCGTTGCGTACACCACCTCACGTACACTTTCCCCGTCGGCGACTCGATCCCCATCCACACCGCCGACACGACTGGCCCGGCGACCGATCACGATCGTCCGCCCAACCCCAGCCAGTCCCAGCTCTCGTAGCTCAGGGGATAGAGCACCGCTCTCCTAAAGCGGGTGTCGCAGGTTCGAATCCTGCCGGGAGCACAGTGAATTGAACGGCGCCGCCGCGCCGTCGAGCACCGTTTGGGGCGGTCCTGCGCACGGCGTCGCACCGGGTGGCTAGAGTTTTGGGCGAACCACTCGCCCGCGCGATTCAGCCAGGAGGACTCGCCAGTGATGACGACGCGACGACGCGCCCTCATGTTCGGACTCACCGCCGGGATCGCGGCGGTTCTGTCCGCGCCCGGGATCGCACACGCCGGCGACATCGACATCGTCGCCGAGGGGTCCTCCGGCGGCGTCTCCGCGTGGTGGTGGATGCTGCTGTTGCTGCTGCCGGTGGCCGTCCTGATCCTCGCGACGGTGCGTGGTCGCGGCGAGTACGACTTCACCACCTACACGCCGGCGACCGGACCGGGATTCCCGGCCGTGAGTTCTGAGCGCTCCGCGCGATTGGCCGCTCTCGCGTCCGGGCGGGCGTCCAGCGCCGCCGAGGCGATCGCCCACGCGGAGGCACTCGCCGAGGCCGCCGCGCGTCCGGTACGCCCCGGTGCACGGGTTCCCTCCGAAGGCGGTGCGGTCCCGCTGCCGATCGGCGCCTCGCGTCCGCTGCTCGAGGACGGGATGCGCGCCCCCGACGGCTACGAGATCAAGGCCGTCGTCGAGAGCGGCCGATACCATCGCCCGACCGATGCCGACTACGCGGCCGTCAAGCCCGACCTCTGGTTCGCGACCGCACCGACGGCTGAGTCCGCAGGATTCACGGCCGTCGGCTGAACGGTCGACTGATGGCGCGATCGTGTCACGCCGCGAACCTACGATGAGCTCGTGACACGAACCTTCCTCGCCGAATCGCGAGTCGCTCCCGACGGCGGCCTGGGACTCGCACTGGCACCGGCCCTCACGCCGACCGGGGTCACCGCCTCACCCAGCTTCTTCCACGGGTTCGCCGTCCACCCGGCCACCCTCGCGCAAGGACTGCTGGTCTTGGCCGACGTCACGGCGACCCGCTACTTCCAGTACACGCCCACAAGTCTGCGCGACCCCGTCCTCAGCGCACAGGGCGACCGTCTCCGCGCCGAGTGCTTCTCCGCATGCAACGGCGTCTACGCCCGCCTCGATCTCCTAGGATCCGGGCTCGACGGCGGCGACATCGGTTTCGGCACCACCAATGTCGACATCAACCCGGCCATGCGGTCCGCGTTGACGAAGATCCGCCGCACCGAGCTGCTGCACATGAACGTCGGAGACGACGGACTCACGGTCTCGACGCTCGATCGCACCGAATCCGAGCACCCGGTGCAGATGCCCGACCGCTGGGTGCGGGCGCTCGGGAACGTCGCGCACATGCATCGCCCGGCGACGGCCGCGTTCACCCTGGATCGTCGACAGACCCGTGCCTTCCTCGGCACCCTGCCGCACGCCACCTCGGCCGGTCGCACCGGCTGGCTGGTGCCCGACCGTACCGGGGCGCGCCTGTCATCGCGCCCGACAGCGGGCGGCGTCTACGTCGACGGACTGCAGCGGCTGTCCGCATTGAAACGCCTCCTGATCCACGCGAACGGGCTCACCGCCTACGCGCTCGGCTCCGGCGAGGCGCCGTCGGTGTTCGAGGTCGACCTCCCCGGCGCCCGACTCACCCTCGGGCTCACCGAACAAGCGTGGCGCGGTTTCTCCGGCGAAGGCAGCCTGCTGGGATCGCTGGCCCGACCGGAGGTGCTCGACGACGCCGACCTGGTCTGCGCGCTCCTGAGCTTCGAGCCGCGCATCGACATCCCGAGACTCGCCGCCGACAGCGGACTGACCGCCCGGCGCGTGACGGACGCGCTCGCCGTCCTCGCCGTCTCCGGACGCGTCGGATGGGACGCGCACGACGAGAGCTGGTTCCACCGCGAACTCCCCCACGACCCGTCGCGCGTCGACAAGGACAATCCGCGTCTCGTCGGCGCCCGTACGATCGCCCGGTCGGGGTCCATCACCGCGCGCGACGACGCGTACCTGGTCGGCGGCGCCTCCGGCAGCCAGTATCGGGTGCAACTGGGCCCCGACGACGGCATCGACGACAGCCGCTGCACGTGTCCCTGGTACCTCCGGCACGGCACCGGACGCGGCCCTTGCAAACACGTCCTCGCCGTCTACCTCTCGCGGGGCGGCGTCACCACCGAAGGCCACGATGACTGACGCATCCCCGACTGGAACCCTCCCGCCCGCACGGCAGCGCGCGATCGACATCTACCACGATCTCGGCTGGCACGACCTCCCGCTCGAGCGCCTCGCCGCCGCCGACATCGGCACCCCGGAGCAGCGCCGCGAGGCCCGCGCGGGTCTGGGCAAGGGTGAGTGGGGTTCGTTCGGTGAACACGCGCGCGGCTCGTGGAGCTGGCAATGGAACCTCGGAGACACCGACCCCGGCCGTCTCGCTCTCTTCGCGATCGCGATCGGCGTCGACGCCCGCCGCGCACTGGCCGTCCTGTCTTGGGAGGTGGATCCGGTGATCGCCGCGCGACTGATCGCCGACCGCGGACCGGCGTTCACCGCGCAGTTCGTCACCGCCGCGTGCGTGAGCTCTCGGCGCGGCTCCACGCACGGCCCGACCGCCTACGGCTCCATCGCGATCCGCGCCGCCGACCTGGCGGACATCCCGGTGCCCGACAGCGTGGAGTATCTGAAGGACTGGGCGGTGTTCTCCGACGCCGTGCTGTGCGACTCGCACAGCGAGATCTGGACTCATATCCGTGTGCCCGACGCCGATGCCCTCACCCGCCGATTCTCCGCGCACGCGATCGCCGCGGCGCACGCGGGCGTCGCGCTGACCGGCCCGTTCCGCGCCGTCCTCGCGGCAGGCGTCGCGCGCGGTCTGCTCGATCGCGACGATGCGATCGACCTCGCCTTCGACGGCCTCGACACCGCTCAGCGTCCCGGAGACAAGTCCGGCTGGTTGGAGTTCCTGACGGTCGATCTACAGGTCGACGACAGCGAGTTCGTCGGCCGCACCGAGCAACTCGTCCCGGTCCTCGCCGCGGGCGTCTCCCCGGTCACCGCGACCATCGCGCCGATGCTGATCGCGACCTGCGACGACGACATCCTGCCCGACATCGTCACGACGGCACTGTCGGCGACGCCCACCAAGACCCGCAAGGCGATCATCACCGCACTGACCGCCCGCCCACGACCGTCCGATGCGGTGACCGACGAGGTCCTCGCCGCCGTCGAGACCGTCGCCGACGTCCGCGGACTCGCCACTGCGCTGACGAAGCTGACGCAGGCGTGGGCGGTGAGCGTGGCGTCACCGGTGTCGGCGCGCGTCGAGCTCATCGACTGGATTCCGACGCCCGCGGTGTGGGAGGTGCCGCGGTTCGACGCCGGGCCCGTCACCCTCGACGCCCTGGTCGACACCGCTCGCGAACTGTACGCACGCCGCGACGATGCCACGGTCGACGTGACCGTCGAACGGTTCCTGGCCCTCACCGCGGCTCTCTCGCACACCGACCTCGACGGCGTCCGCAGCGTGCTGAGCGGGGTCGACGACTCGGTCGGCGCCGGCCTGCGGCACGTCGCTGCCCCCTGCGACTGCGGCGACCCCTCCTGCCGGGACGACGCTGCGACGTCGCTGGGGTCGGCACGCGAACGGTCGCTGTTCGCCCGCCTCGGGGAGATCCCGGTCCTGCTCTCCACCCCGTCGTGGGTGGATCTGCGCATCCATCCGGCGGACCTGCTCGCCGGCCTGCGCGCGTACGAGGCCGCGGGCCGTGCGGTCGCCGAGAGTGATCTGCTGCTCGCCCTCACGCGCACCGACACCGCGCTGCTCGACGCCATAACGCTCGCTGCGATCGACGCCGTCGACGTGACGGTCGACCGGTACCGCCGCGGCCCCACGCACGCTGGAAAACTCGCCGCGGCGGCACTGCGCGAGCCGCTCCGCGAACCGGCGCCCGATCCGGAGAACCGCCGCGGACTCACCACGCCCGGCAGTCTGACGAAGACGCGATGGCTCACGACGTTCGACGTCGAGATCGCCCGCACCTGGTACGGCGATCAGAACCTCACGACCTTCCCCACCTGGATCGACCACCACGACGGCTACGTGAGCAGCACGGTCGACGTCGCACAGCGGGTCCGCCGCAGCGTCCCGCTCTCCCCGACGTCCATCCGCGAACTGCTGACCGTCGACGAATCGAGCATCCGCGATTCCCCCGGTTACCTCACTGGTCTCGCCGCAGCCTTCGAGCGTGGCCTCCTCCGCCCGGGACCGATCGGCCTGTTCGGCGGCGCCTACGCGCCGAGCCGCCCGATGATCGCCCGACTGCTGGACCACCTCGCGCAGGCCGGGGCTCTCGCCTTCGTCTGGCCGATCGTCGACGAGATCCTCGCCGACGCCGCGCACGCACCCCGCATTCCCGCGGGCACCGCGGACATCGTCGCCCTCGCGAGCCGTCTGCTGCCGTCCGTGGAACGGGCCGTCGCCGCCGGCGCTGCACCGAAGGATTCTCTCGCCGTGCCGGGGCTGCGCGCCGTCGCCGCCCGCTCCGGCTCGTCGATCGCGGTCACCGACGCGCGTTCCCTGGTCGTCGGCCTCGGCGGCACGATTTCCGCTGCGCCCACACGACAGCCGGCGATCAAGACCGTCGCCGCACTCACCGACCGCCCGTTCCGTGAGATCTGGAACGAGAGGATCGGCGGCGCACCCACCATCGACGATGGTGCGACCATCACTGCTCGCTGGCGCGATCCCGCCGCGAAGACGCGCGCCATGGTCGTCACCCTCACGTATCCGGAACTGCCGGGCCGTGCATTCGATCTCGCGGGCACGTGGATCTACGCGCTCGAGCACGAGGGGCAGGACCAGGGCGTCGAGTACAGTGCTGCGTTCGATTCCGCGAGTGACGATCCCGAGCCCATGCCCGCGTGGCTCCACTGGGATGCGACGAACAAGCGCATCGCCGTCGAACGCCGCCGCGACGGGGTCGGTGACGTCGACGCACCGCCGCGCAGTCGGCACAGTTCCCGACTGCCCACGTCTCTGCTGGCGAAGCCGATCGCAGCGTTGTGCGACGAGAACGACGCCGGTCGTTACGAACTGCCCCGACTGATCGACCGAGGCGTCGCGAGCGCCGACACGGTCGCGCTCGTCACTCGCCAACTGATCCGCTGCGACGCGGTGAGTCCGGCCCGTCTCGTCCGCATCCTGGAGTTGGAACCGACGACGATGCCCGCGCTGTGGCCCCTGCTCACCGAGTCGATCGCGTATGCCGCGACACTCGACGCGGTGCCGCGCTGGCTGAACCGGGTGCTCGACGTCGCGCTCCAGTGCCGCCCCTACCTTGCCGAGGCCGTCGATCGACGACTCGCGCCGGAGTCCGCCGCCACCTGGCCCGGGATCGCCGACATCGCGGCCCGTCCCGGCACGTCGGCCGCCCTGACCAAGGCGCGACAGCTGGCGGAGCTCAGCCGAACAGCGCGGTGAACTTCTCGAGCGAGCGACCGATGTCGCCCTTGACCGCCAGCGCCGCCGCCTTGCCGACCGGGCCCATCAGCGGGAGACCGCCGAGATCGATCAGAAAGGTGACCTTGGAACCGTCGCCGTCGGGCTCGACGAGCAGCGTGATCTTCGCCTTGACTCCACCCTTGCCGCTGCCCTTGAGCACCACCTCGCGCGGACGGTCCAGCTTCTCGATCTCCCACGCGAAGCGGACCCGCGTGCCCTTCGCCTTGATCACCGACGAGATCGTGGTGCCCTTCTGCAACTCGTCGGAGGCGGGCAGCGGACTGCGCCAGCCGTCGTGCAGCACAAGCCACTCGTCGTAGCGGGACAGGTCGGCCGCGCGCTCGAAGGTATCCTCCGGAGGGAGCCCGACATGAATGGAGTCACTGGTCTTCGCCATGGCTATAGACACTAACCGGAACCGTTCGTCACAGACAGATGCAGGCTACGACGAACACCCTCCGGTTCTGGCCGACGCCCGTGCACTCCTGGGACGACGACTGGTGGGGCACGACGCCGCGCTGCTGATCACCGAGGTGGAGGCCTACAACGGGCCGGACGACCCCGCGTCGCACGCCTTCAAGCGCACCGCGAGATCGGCGATCATGTACGGCCCACCGAACCGGCTGTACGTCTATCAGATTCATACTCATCACTGCGCCAACATCGTGACCAGCCCGGAAGGGCAGGGCTCAGCGGTCTTGCTGCGCGCGGGAGTCGTCGTCGACGGGATCGAGACCGCCCGAACGCGACGCGGCGGCGTGGCCGATCACCTGCTCGCACGCGGCCCCGGGAATCTGGCACGAGCCCTCGGCATCACCAAGACCGACCTCGCGGCCGATCTCCTCACCGACGAGGGTGTGCACTTGGCACCGGGCGCGGGCGGCGTGGCCGCCGATCGGATCGTCGCCGGCCCCCGGGTCGGGGTGCGCCTGGCCGCCGACCGCCCGTGGCGGTTCTGGATCGACGGCGAACCGTCGGTCTCGGCGTACCGGCGCCACCCCAAGGCGTGAGCCGTGCCCGCGGGCACGGCTCACCACCTACTTCTGCTGATCGCCCTGCTGCTGGTCGTCGTCCTTCTTCTCAGCCTTCTGCGCACCGACGGCCTTGCGTGCCGCGTCCTGCGCCTTGTCGACCTGTGAGGCGTACTTGTTGCCGGTCGCCTTGTCGATCGCGTCGCCACCCTTCTCGATGAGGTCCGGGTTGGAGCGCAGCGCCTGCTTGGCCTTGTCAACGATTCCCTTGAGATCCATGGAAGCAGAATACTGCTATTTGCTCGTCACCGATGGGAAGGCCAGGCCGATTCGCGAATGATGCCACCGAAGTCCCGAGTCGCTCGCGAAGCCGCGACGGTCACCGTGCGGATCGTCGTGCCAGGTATCGATTCAACAGCTGGGTCGACGTCTCGACGGCGATGATGCCGACCACCGCGCAGATCGCGGCGATGCCCATCATGTGTCCGTTCGAGGAGTCCAGGTGGAACAGTCGCTGACTGAACGGCACGGTGAAGATCAGCACGTATGCGAGCACCGAGACCACCAGCAGCACGATCTTCCACCAGTTGTACGGCCGCGCCACCACGACGAGCACGTAGACGGCGATCGCGATCATCGTCGCCAAGGCGGCCGTGGCCGCCTGCGTCTGCACGGCGCCGACCGTCTGCGTGGCGTTCGCGACCGCTGCGATCCCACTGTGCGGATCGGTGGCGACGTTCGCGACGTAGCTGCCGAGCGCGGCCGAGTAGTCGCGGTTCACGACGATGAAGCACACGAACGTCGCCAGGCCGACGATGATGCCGTTGGGTACCGCCTGCGTCAGGACACGCCGCACGAATCCGGTCTTGGCGCGCTCGTTGTTCGGCGCCAACGACAGGATGAAGGCGGGGATGCCGATGGTGAACCAGGCCGAGATCGTCACATGGATCGGCTCGAACGGATAGCTGATCGACGCCCAGTCGAAGGCTTTCGCGAGCAGCCCCGAGGCCCCGATGAGCAGCGCCAGCAGCACCGCGTACACGGTCTTGGTGAGGAACAGGTTCGAGACGCGCTCGATGTTCCCGATGACGCGCCGACCTTCGCCGACCACGTACGGGAGGGTCGCGAACTTGTTGTCCAGCAGGACGATCTGTGCCACGGAGCGAGCGGCGGACGAGCCCGACCCCATCGCGACACCGATGTCGGCGTCCTTGAGCGCGAGCACGTCGTTGACGCCGTCGCCGGTCATCGCGACCGTGTGCTCCTTGGACTGCAACGCCTTGACCATGGCGCGTTTCTGGTCCGGGCGGACCCGGCCGAAGGCGTCGGCGTCGGCGATCACCTCGGCGAGTTCCCCGTCGTCGGTCGGCAGCTTCCGCGCGTCGACGGCGGTGTCGGGGTCGCCGAGACCGAGCGACTCGCCGACCGCGCCGACCGAACGGGCGTTGTCGCCCGAGATGATCTTGACGGCGACATGCTGCGACTCGAAGTACTCGATGGTGTCGCGGGCGTCGGGGCGGACGCGCTGCTCCAGCACCACGAGCGCGGTGGGGGCCAACTCGCCCGGGACGGCGGAGTCGCCGGTCGGCTCGGTGTCGACGGCGACGTCGGTGGTAGCGAGCAGCAGGACTCGCAACCCGGTGGAACCGAGGTCGGAGGCGAGCTGTGCGGTCTCGGTGGCCGGATCCAGCAGGACGTCCGGAGCGCCGATGAGCCAGTTGCCTCGCGGCGTGCCGTCGGCGTCGCGCAGCGACATGCCGGAGAACTTGTTGGCCGAGCTGAACGGGAGGATCGCCGACGTCGACCAGTCCGGTGCGTCGGGGAAGGCTTCGGCGATGGCCTGCACGCTGGCGTTGGGCCGCGGATCATGCGCAGCCAGGGACGCGAGCGCGGCCTCGACGCGCGCCTGCTGCGCCGCCCCCTCCGAGTCCGGTGCGACGATCCGCACCTGCGACAACCGCATGCCGTTCTCGGTGAGCGTGCCGGTCTTGTCGGTGCAGACCACGTCGACGCGCGCGAGACCTTCGATGGCGGGCAGCTCGTTGACCAGGCACTGCCGCTGTCCGAGGCGGACCACGCCGACCGCGAACGCGATCGACGTCATCAGCACCAGCCCCTCGGGAACCATCGGCACCAGCGCGGCGACCATGCCGAGCAGCGCGGTTCGCAGCCCGTTCTGGCTGATGAACAGCTGGTTGACGATGGTGAGGATCCCCGCGGGGATCAACAGCCAGGTGATGACCTTGAGGATCTGGTCGATGCCCGATCGCAGCTCCGACGAGACGAGCGTGAACTTCGACGCCTCGGCGGCGAGTTTATTGGCGTAGGAGTCCGCGCCGACCTTGGTGGCGCGGTACGCACCCGAGCCCGCGACGACGAAGCTGCCTGACATGATCTCGTCGCCGAGCGCCTTGTCGACGGCGTCGGCCTCACCGGTCAGCAGCGACTCGTCCATGTCCAGGGACTCGGACTCGATGGTCTCGCCGTCGACGATCACCTGGTCGCCGGGGCCGAGCTCGATGATGTCGCCGAGCACCACCTCGGCGGCGGGGATCTCGGCCGCGACGCCGTCGCGCCGGACCACCGGCCGGGTCTGACCGACGATCGCGAGTCGGTCCAGCGTCTTCTTGGCGCGGACCTCCTGGATGATGCCGATGCCGCTGTTGGCGATGATCAGGAGTCCGAACAGGCCGTTGATGAACGAGCCGGTGGATGCGACGATCGCGAACAGGACGCCGAGGATCGCGTTGATGCGGGTGAAGACGTTCGCCTTGACGATGTCGGTCACCGAGCGACCGGACTTGTCGGGCGTCACGTTCGCCTGTCCGGCGGCGGTGCGCTCGGCGACGTCCGCAGCGGTGAGGCCGGGATCGCGGTCGGTCGTCGTGGTCGTCATGCGGTTCGCTCCCACCAGGTCGAATCGAAGAAGGCGGTGCCGGTCCGACTGTCGGGCAGCAGCGTCGCCCCCGGACGAGGAACGCAGATCTCGACTCCGGCCCGCTCCGCCTCGACGGTCAGTCGGCGCACCGGATCCGCCCACGCGTGGCGCGCCAGATTGAAAGTACCCCAATGGATCGGCACCATCAGCGCACCGCGCTCGCCGCCGCTGAGCATCCGATGCACGGCGACGCCCTCCTCCGGGTTCAGGTGGATGTCGGGCCAGGCCGGGTCGTACGCACCGACGGCGATGAGCGTGACGTCGAAGGGTCCGAGATCGGCGCCGGTCTGCGCATACGACTCGGTGTAGCCGGTGTCGCCGGAGAAGAAGACGCGATGATGCGGTCCCACCACCGCCCAGCTGACCCACTGCGTCAGATTCCGGGCGAGTCCCCGCCCGGAGAAATGTCGCGCCGGGACCGCGTGGAACGTGACGACGGTCCCCCGCACGGTGAGCGCGACGTCGCCGTACCAGTCGGCCTCCCGGATGCGAGACCGATCGACCCCCCACGAGCGCAGGTGCGCGCCGACGCCGATCGGCACCACGAACAGCGCGTCGGGCTGAGCGTCGGCGATGGCGACGATGGTCGGGGTGTCGAGGTGGTCGTAGTGGTCGTGGCTGATGAGGACCACGTCGAGCGACGGCAGTTCGCGCGCGGTCAGGGGCGCACGGTGCATCCGCTTGGGGCCCACCAGCTGAGACGGCGAGCAGCGCGCGGACAGCACAGGGTCGGTGACGATGCGGACGCCGTCGAGCTCGACGACGGCGCTCGCATGGCCGAGCCAGGTGACGGCGAGCCCCGCCGCGACGGCGTCGAACTCCGGGCGCAGCACCGGGATCACCCCGGTCGGCTTCCCCGGTCGGCGAAGCATGTCCACCGCGGTGTCGAAACCGGGCGCCTCGGCGTCACCTGCCGGATCGAGGTTGGCGAAGGCTCCGTCGACCAGATGCGGTGACTGTGCCGTGGTCTCCGCGATCGCCTCGGCGGAGGCGCCCATCGCGAACAGGGGCGCGGGCCGCGGGAGCTGCAGGACGGAGGTTTTTCTGGTCACGCGACCAGGGTAGTCATCCGAGCGCAGTGTCCCGAGCCACATTTGCACCCGATCATGTTCTATGCTGTCTTCGACAGAAGTTGATCGTTTGATCAACTCGGGTTCTTTGATCAACTCGGATTCGAGGAGAACGGAGCGCACGTGCCAGACACCCCCGCGAGCGGAACCGCGACGCCCGACTGGGCGGCGCTCGACGACGCCGTGCGCCGCGCAGGCCTGGATTCGCCGGTCCTGGCACTCGACCTCGATCTCCTGGACGCCAACATCGCCGACCTGCGTCGGCGCGCCGCCGGCGTCCCCATCCGCGTGGCCTCGAAATCGCTGCGCGTGCGATCGATGATCGAGCGGGTCCTCGACCGCCCCGGGTATGCGGGAGTCCTCGCCTTCGACGTCACCGAAGCCCACTGGCTCGCCACGGAATCCGGTGTCACCGATGTGCTTCTCGGCTACCCGACCGCCAAGCGGGAGGCGCTCGCCGCACTGTGCGCCGACGACCTCGCCTGCCGCCGCGTCACTCTGCTCGTCGACGATCCGGCACAGCTCGACCTGGTCGACGCCGTCGCCCCGCCCTCGCAGCGGCCGACGATCCGCGTCGCCATCGACCTGGACGCGTCACTCCGAGCGGCAGGCGGACGCGTCCACCTGGGCGTCCACCGTTCCCCTATCCACTCGGTGGCACAGGCGACGGCGCTGGCACGCACGATCGTCGGCCGCAGCGGGTTCGCCCTCGTCGGCGTGATGTCGTACGAGGCGCAGGTAGCCGGACTCGCGAATCACGTCGACGGCAAGTTCGTGACGAACACCGCGGTGAGCGCGATTCAGGCCGTGTCGATGACCGAGATCCGACGGCGGCGCGGGAAGGTGATCTCTGCACTGCGCGAGATCGCCGATCTCGAGTTCGTCAACGCCGGCGGCACCGGGTCGCTGGAGGAGACGGCCAAGGACGCGGCGGTCACCGACATCGCCGCGGGTTCCGGCCTGTTCGGGGGTCACCTCTTCGACAACTACCGACGCTTCCGGCCTGCCCCGGCCATGTCGTTCGGGCTCGACGTGGTGCGCCGGCCGAGCGAGGAGATCGTCACCTGCGCCGGCGGCGGATGGATCGCGTCCGGCCCGCCCGCAACGGATCGACTGCCCAGACCGGTGTGGCCCGAAGGACTCGAGTACATCGCCACCGAGGCCGCGGGAGAGGTCCAGACACCGCTCGTCGGACCGGCCGCACGCACCCTGCGCGTCGGCGACCGCGTCTGGTTCCGTCACACTAAGTCCGGCGAGGTCGCCGAGCGCGCCGATCGCGTCGCCCTGATCCGACGAGACGCTCGCGGGACCGCGGACGTCGTCGACGTGGTCCCCACCTATCGCGGCGAACGAAAGTGCTTCCTATGAGCCGATCCTCAGCCGGGTGGACCAATTGGGGAGGTACCGCCTCATGCACCCCGCACCGCCTCAGCACGCCGCAGAGCACCGACGAACTGGCCGCCGACGTGCGTGCGGCCGCCGACCGCGGCGACGCCGTGAAACCGGTCGGCGCCGGTCACAGCTTCTCCGAGATCGCGGTCGCTCCGAACGTCCAAGTCGATCTGTCGGGCCTCCACGGGATCAGCGATGTGGACGCCGCTCGCAAGCGCGTGACGCTCGGCGCCGGCACCCGTCTGCATCAGATTCCAGCGCTGCTGGAACCCCTGGGACTGGCGATGGCCAACCTCGGCGACATCGACCAGCAGACCATCGCGGGCGCCACGTCGACCGGCACCCACGGCACCGGCGGGGCGTTCGGCGGACTCTCCACCCAGATCCGCGGTGTCACCCTGGTCGACGGCACCGGGCAGGTCCGCACGATCGGCGAGAACGATCCCGACCTCAAGGCCGCAGCTCTCGGACTCGGCGCACTCGGCATTCTCACCGACATCACCCTGGAACTCGTCGACGCATTCGCGATCGAGGCGGTTGAAGAGCCCGGCGACGCCGACGCGACGATCGACGGCTTCCTCGACAGGGTCGCGACCGTCGACCACTACGAGTTCTACTGGTTCCCGCACACCTCGTGCACGCTCACCAAGACCAACACCCGGTTGCCCGCGTCGACGCCGGCGAGCGGGCCGGGCGCCGTCCGCCGCTACGTGGACGATGAACTCCTCTCTAACAGCCTGTTCCGCCTGCTGTGCGGCCTGGCCGCCGCGCAGCCGCGCCTGGTCCCGACGATCAATCAGGTGTCCGGGCGAGCACTGTCGGCGCGGACGTACGCCGACCGGTCAGACAAGGTCTTCGTCTCGAACCGCGACGTCCGCTTCCGCGAGATGGAGTACGCGCTCCCCCTCGACGCCGTCCCCGACGCGCTGCACGAACTCCGCAGCGTCATCGACCGGCGCCGCCACCGAGTGAGCTTCCCCGTCGAGGTCCGCGCCGCAGCCGCCGACGATCTGCTGCTGTCGACCGCAAGCGGTCGTGCGACGGGGTACATCGCTGTGCACCGTTACCACCGCGACGCGGTTGCCGACGCACAGGGGTACTTCCGCGACGTCGAGGACATCATGACCGCGCACGACGGTCGCCCGCACTGGGGCAAGATGCACACGCGTGACGCCGACTATCTCCGGCGGGCATACCCGCGGTTCGACGACTTCCTCGCCGTCCGCGACCGCTTCGACCCGGAGCGCACCTTCGACAATCCCTACCTGCGGACCACGTTGGGCGACTGACCACCGCGTCGAAACCGCCGCGGGCCGCGGTCTACTGCCCGGTGAACACCGGGGTGCGCTTCTCAACGCGGGCGGCGCGGGCCTCCTGGACGTCGTCGCTCAGCCAGGCGGCGCGCATGGCTGCGGTGCGATCGGCGGGCGCCTCGTCGCGGGCGCCGTCGCCGGTGAACACCAGTTTGTAGTGCTGCAGGGTGAGCGGCGCAAGCAGCGCGATCTCCGCGGCCCACTGCTGGGCGACAGCGAGATCGCCGACCCGATTCGCGAACCCCAGCGCTTCAGCCTTCTCCGCGGTCAGCGGATCGCAGCCGATCAGCATGCCGCGCGCCGTGCCCGCACCCACGAGGGAGGTGAGTCTGCGGATGGTCCACTCGTCGACGGCCACGCCGATCTTCGCCGCCGGAATCCCCGCCAGCGCGGTCGGCACCATGACGCGCAAGTCGGCGGCCATCGCCAACTGCAGCCCGGCGCCGAGCGCGGCCCCGTTGAGCGCAGCGATGACCGGGACCGGTGTCTGCTCGATCTGCTTCATCAGCGTGACCAACTGGTCGAGAAAGCCCTCGTCGTACACGGGCCCGGAGAGGTCGGCGCCCGCGCTGAACACCTTGCCGCGACCGGTCAGGACGATGGCGCGAGCACCGTCCCTCACCGCCTTCGCGAATGCCTTGGAGAGGCCGTCTACCATCTCCTCGTTGAGCGCATTCCTCTTCGCCTCGCGGGCGAGTTCGATGGTCGTGACAGATCCGGCGGCGGTGCTCACAATCATGCGGGCATGCTATCGGGATCAACTCTCCCGCGCCGGTTCGGGGTCCGATCCGGGCGGGTCGCAGAAATTTGGTGCGCGCATGCGGCACTGGGCAGCATGCACGCACCATATTTTCTAGATCTTGACGACTCCGCGTCCTGTCGCCCCACCGGCGAGGATCGTCTGCAATGCGTCGGGAAGGTCGTCGAGGCCGATCTCGTCGATCAGGCGGTCCAGGTGGCGCGGGCGCAGGTCGGTCTCCAGGCGGCGCCAGAGCGCCCGGCGGAAGGTGATGTCCTTCTGCACGGAGTCGATGCCTGCGAGAGTGACGCCGCGCAGGATGAACGGCATGACCGTGGTGTCGAGACCTGCGCCGCCGGTCAGTCCGCTGGCCGCCACCATGCCGCCGTAGTTCACGCTCGACAGCACGGAGGCGAGAGTCCGGCCGCCGACGCAGTCCACCGCGGCCGACCACTGCTGCTTGTCGAGCGGCCGGATGGTGGCCTCCGGATCGGCGGGCAGCCTACCGATCACCGAGGCCGCACCGAGCTCGGTGAGCAGATCGGACGCGTCCGGCTTGCCGCTGGAGGCGACCACCTCGAAACCGTACTTGTCCAGCAGATCGATGCTGACGGTGCCGACGCCGCCGCTGGCCCCGGTGACGAGGACGGGCCCGTCGGACGGGCGGTAGTCGCCGTTCAGAATGGCCTGGACGCTCATCGCCGCGGTGAACCCGGCGGTGCCGATGGCCGCGGCCTCCCTGGTGGTCAACGTCTCGAGTTTGACGATCTGGTCGCTCGGCACCCGGGCGAACTCCGCGTAGCCGCCGTGGCGAGCCGTGCCGATGTCGTGACCGTGGGCGACCACCGCGTCGCCGGCGGCGAACTCTTCGGAGGTGGACCGCTCCACCACTCCGGCGATGTCGATGCCGGGGATGATCGGATAGTTCCGCACCACCCCGCCGCGCGGTGTCACCGCGAGTGCGTCTTTGTAGTTGATGCTGGAGTACTCGACGCGGATCAGCACGTCGCCGTCGGGCAGAAAGCTGTCCTCGACGTCTTCGCGGGTGAGCGTGACGGCTCCGTCGGTCTCGCGAGCGACCATCGCGGTGAATGTCATCGGGAACTGCTCCTGTCGGTGAGGCGGGTACGGATAGAACAACACCCGCGCCACCGGAGGGACGCGGGTGTTGTCATGAGCGAGGTTGAAGCGATCAGACGCCGAGCAGGTCGATGATGAAGATCAGCGTCTTGCCCGAGAGTCGGTGGCCGGCGCCTGCCGGACCGTAGGCCTGCTCCGGCGGTACCACCAGGCGACGACGACCGCCCACCTTCATGCCGGGAATGCCCTCCTGCCAGCCGGGGATCAGCGCGTCGAGCGGGAAGCGCGCGGACTGACCGCGGTCCCAGGAGGAGTCGAACTCCTCGCCGGACTCGAACTCGACACCGACGTAGTGCACGTCGACCGTGCCGCCGTGCTGCGCCTGGGCACCGTCACCGATCACCAGATCGGTGATCTCCAGGGACGACGGTGCGGGGCCCTCCGGGAAGTCGACTTCGGGCTTGCTCATGTCAGCGATCCCCCATCTGGGTGTACGGACGCTCGGTGTAGCCGGTGTACAGCTGACGCGGGCGGCCGATCTTGGTGGTCGGGTCGGCGTGCATCTCGCGCCAGTGCGCGATCCAGCCGGGCAGACGTCCCAGGGCGAACAGCACGGTGAACATGCGGGTCGGGAAGCCCATGGCGCGGTAGATGACGCCGGTGTAGAAGTCGACGTTCGGGTACAGCTTGCGCTCGACGAAGTAGTCGTCGTGCAGCGCGACCTCTTCCAGCCCCTTCGCGATGTCGAGGAGTTCGTCCTCCACACCCAGCGACGCCAGGATCTGGTCGGCGGTCTTCTTCACGATCGCGGCGCGCGGATCGTAGTTCTTGTAGACGCGGTGACCGAAGCCCATGAGCTTCACACCGTCTTCCTTGTTCTTCACCTTGGTCATGAAGGCCTTGGTGTCGCCGCCGGAAGCGCGGATCTCGTCGAGCATCTCCAGCACGGCCTGGTTGGCACCGCCGTGCAGCGGGCCCCAGAGCGCGTTGATTCCGCCCGAGATGGAGGTGAACAGGTTGGCCTGCGACGAGCCGACGAGACGCACGGTGGAGGTGGAGCAGTTCTGCTCGTGGTCCGCGTGCAGGATGAACAGCATGTCGAGGGCCTTGGCGACCTCGGGGTTCACCTCGTAGGGCTCGGCCGGGAAGCCGAACGTCATGCGCAGGAAGTTCTCGACCAGGGTCAGCGAGTTGTCCGGGTACAGGAACGGCTGCCCCTGCGACTTCTTGTACGCGTAGGCCGCGATGGTCGGCAGCTTCGCGAGAAGGCGAATGGTGGCCAGCTCCACCTGCTCGGGATCCTTGGGATCGAGCGAGTCCTGGTAGTAGGCGCTCAGCGCGTTGACGGCGCTCGAGACCACCGGCATCGGGTGCGCATTGCGCGGGAAGCCGTCGAAGAACCGCTTGAGGTCCTCGTGCAGCAGCGTGTGGCGCTGAATGCGGTTCGCGAAGTCATCGAGCTGAGCCGGCGTCGGCAGCTCCCCGTAGATCAACAAGTAGCTGACCTCGATGAAGGTCGAATTCTCCGCCAACTGATCAATCGGGTATCCGCGGTACCGCAGGATGCCCTCGTCGCCATCGATGTAGGTGATCGCCGACTTGGTGGAAGCGGTGTTGACGAAGCCTCCGTCGAAGGTGGTCAACCCGGTCGTCGCGAGGAAAGAGCCCAGCGCAACTGAGTCGCTTCCCTCAGCAGCCTTCAGGATCGGCAGGTCGATCTCGCCACCCGGGTAGGTGAACTTTCCTGTCGTCTGTTCGGTCACGTCATTGTCAACGGACACACAAACCCCTTATAACTCGCGCGTGAGCAGTTGCTGCGTAACAACCTAGTCGTGGTTCGACCATGACGCCTCATGAGGGTCCCAACTCGGCGTCGGCGACTCCTGTCGCGTGCTCAGCTTACTCACATGTCGGTAGGTTGATGGAATGCGAGAGCTACCTGCGGGAAGCGACGCCGTCCTCCTGGATTTCAGCACCGGAGCATCTCCCGAGACTGAGGCGGCGCTGTGCGCGCGTGCACTGCGAACAGCCGTCGACGACGGCCGTCTGCCGCGGTGCGACGTCGTGCTCTCGGCCGAGACGATTCTCATCGAAGCACTCCCGGGCACCGGACTGGATCAGCTCGCCGTGTACCGGATCGTGCACGAGGCACGACGCGAGTTCCCCCGCGAGACAACGACATCCGTCCATAGTGCGCCAGGCGGGGACGGTTCGACCCGTGCCGAGCTGGACATCGCGGTGGTGTACGACGGCGCCGACCTGACCGAGGCGGCACACGCGCTCCACATCACGCCGGACCGGCTGATCGACGCGCATCAATCGGTCCTCTGGCGCGTGCAGTTCATGGGCTTCGCTCCGGGGTTCGGTTACCTGATCCCCGACCCGTCGAGCAACCCCGACGACTGTGAGATATTTCAGCGGATCACGCGGCGCACCCAGTCCCGGCCTGCCGTTCCGACCGGGTCGGTCGCGGTCGCCGCGGGCTACAGCGCGGTGTATCCGCGGAGCAGCCCCGGCGGGTGGTACCTGCTCGGGCACACGACGGCGACGATGTGGGACAGCTCCGCAACGCCTCCCGCACTGCTCACCGCTGGGATGACGGTCCGCTTCCACGGGGAGGACGTCCGATGACCGCAGCGTCGCTCATCGTCGTCGCAACGGGGCCGCTCGCGACAGTCCAAGATCTCGGCCGCCCGGGGTACGCGCACCTGGGCGTCCCCCGTTCCGGTGCCGCCGATCTGGCGTCGTTCACCCTGGCCAATCGACTCGTCGGCAATCCGGAGAGCGCGGCGGCGATCGAAGTGACGCTCGGCGGGTTCCGCGCTCGCGCCGTCGGCCGGATGCTGATCGCCGTGACCGGACCCGCTGTGCGGGTTCGCGTCGGCGGCACCGATGTCGGCAGTCACGCCGCGGCGGCGGTACGCGACGGCGACCTGGTGGAGCTGCTGGCGCCGAACCGCGGCTGCCGGAACTACCTCGCGGTCCGCGGCGGCTTGGATGTGATGCCCGAACTCGGTTCGCGCGCCACGGACACCCTGTCCGGGCTCGGCCCCGCCGCGCTGCGGACCGACGACGTGGTGCCGATCGGCGCACAGGAGTCCGCCTGGCCCGCGACCGTCTTGGCGCCGGTCGGAAGCTCCGCCGACATCGTCGACCTGATCGCCGATCCTGGACCGCGGGACGACCGTCTGGTCGACGTCGGCGCACTGACCGTCGGACACTGGACGGTGACGGCGGCGAGCAACCGTGTCGGCCTGCGCCTGGATCGCGTCGACGCATCGCCGCTGCCTCGCCACCGCGCCGACCTCCCCGAGCTCCGCAGCGAGGGCGTCCCCCTCGGTGGTGTGCAGATTCCGCCGAGCGGACAACCGGTCGTCTTCCTCGCCGATCATCCGGTCACCGGCGGATATCCCGTGGTCGCGGTCCTCACTCCGGAGTCCGTCTGCCGGGCAGCGCAGTTGACCGCGGGCGACGTGGTCCGCGTCCTTCTGCGCTGAGTGCTCATCGCTGGCGGTGCTCATCATCAGCGGTGCTCATCATTGACTGTGCTCATCATTGACTGTGCTCATTATTGACTTCGTGAGACGACTTACATACGTTCGTCTCATGACGCAGGTAGACCCCTCCCCGCGATCCACCACACTCGACGATGACGACCGTTTCTCGGGCGCGCGGTCCGCGGAGTCGATCCCTGCTCCCGGGCCTGACTCGGTGACGTGGCGCTACTTCGGCGGCTGGCGCGGCATGCTGATGGGTCTGTGGTCCGGATCTATGCAGAACATGCACCCCAAGCTGGCCGCAGGCGTGTGGGACCACTCGGACTTCTTCGGCGAACGCTGGGAGCGACTGATGCGGTCGCTCTACCCCATCAGCGGCGTCGTGTTCGATCAGACGCCCGCCACCGGACGCGAAGTTCGCGACTACCACCTGACGATCAAGGGCACCATGGAGAACGGCGAGCGGTACCACGCGCTCGACCCGGACGTCTTCTATTGGGCGCACGCGACCTTCTGGTACGGCAACATCCGCTGCGCCGAGGCGTTCGGGCCACCGATCACCGAAGCGGACAAACGCGCACTGTTCGCGGAGTCCCGCGCCTGGTACGCCCAGTACGGCGTCAGCATGCGCCCCTGCCCGGACACGTACGAGGAGTTCCTCCAGTACTGGGACCACATGTGCCGACACGTGTTGCGCGACCACGCGGCCGTCCGCACCGTCCTCGACATCACTACGCTCCCACCGCCTCCGTGGATGCGAGGCTGGATGCCGAACTGGTTGTGGCGCAAGCAGGTCGGCGTCGTCGGACGGTTCTACACCTGGCTCACCACCGGGCTGTACGACGAACCGGTCCGCGAGATGATGGAGCTGTCGTGGACCGACCGAGACCAGCGGCGGTTCGAGTTGTTCGGCACCGCGGTGAACGCGACGATGAACCTGCTGCCGGCCCGCTATCGGCTCCACCCGCGTCCGCGCGACGCCTTCGACCGCGTCGCAGGCCGCGTCCCGGCCGACGCGCCGCTGCTGGAGACCCCGACGCGAAACCTGCCGTCGGCCGCCGAACGCGACAACCCGATTCACTACTGCCCCGTGACCGCACAGCGCCGGGCCAACCTGCCCTGGCAGAGTAACGACGCGCAAGGCTGATCACGTTCCTGCACGGTCAGAGATTCCGACACCACGTAGTGTCATTGCCGGACGTGGGGCCCGCCGATCACCGCCCTGCGCTTCGAGTCGACCAGGGGGTGCTTCGGTGTCGTTCGTCTCCTCCTTCGACGACTTCCAGCGCCGCCATCCGAAGGTCGGGTTCCCGCTCGCCGTGATCTACAAGTACGTGGACGATCAGGGCGCCTACCTGGCCGCTCTGATCGCGTACTACGCCTTCGTCTCGCTGTTTCCCCTGATGCTGCTGTTCACCACGATCCTCGGCTGGTTGCTCCAGAGCAATCAGGACCTCAAGAACCAGATCCTGGACACCGCCTTCGAGCAGATCCCGGTCATCGGCACGCAGCTCCACGACCCCGAGGGCCTGACCGGCGGTACCACCACCGTGGTCGTCGGCCTGGTCGGTGCGGCGTACGGAGCCCTCGGGGTGTCGGTGGCGACGCAGAACGCGATGAACACGATCTGGGGCGTACCGCGGAACTCGCGGCCCAATCCCATCAAGGTCCGGCTCCGCGGCGCCGCGCTCCTGGTCTCGATCGGCCTCGCATTGATCGTCCTCGTCGGGATCAACATCATCTCCGCCCGCCTCGGTGACGGCTGGCAGACGCTCTCCCCCTACGTGGGCATCGCGCTCGGCACCGTGGTGTTCGTCGTCCTGTTCCGCCACGGCACCGCGCGGCCCGTACGGATCCTCGACGTGCTGCCGGGCGCGGTGCTCGCCGCGCTCGGCTGGCAGGCGTTGCAGCTGTTCGGCAGCTTCTACATCACCCGAGTGGTCGCCCGCAGTCGTGATGTGACCGGAGTGTTCGCGGTGGTCCTCGGTCTCATCGCCTTTCTCTACCTGGCCGCCGTGCTCATCGTGGTCTGTCTGGAGATCGACGCCGTGCGCGTCGACCGCCTGTATCCGCGGGCCGTGCTGACCGAGTTCACCGACGGGGTGCGGTTGTTGTCGGGCGACGTCGCCGCCTACACCCGCTACGCCCAGATGCAGCAGCTCAAGGGGTTTCAAACGATCGACGTCCGCTTCCACAACCCGCTCGACAATCCGTTGGATCAGCCGCTCGACGACGACTCACCGACCGTCCCCACGTATCCGCTCCCCGAACGCCCGACGAACGACTGACCGCCGACGCCGGGCGCGGCGAGTTCCTTCTCGACGACGCCTCGACGGTTATCTCTCGACGGTTATCTCTCGACGGTGGCGCGATAGCGCCAGAAGACCGGGACGGCCAGCGCGGCGACCACGGTGAGGATCACCACGGCGATGCCGCCGCCCGCCACGGTGACGGCGGTGCCTGCCACCGCCGCGGTGGCTCCGTGCGTCACGTCCGCGATGCGCGGGCCGCCGGCGACCACCACGATGAACACGCCCTGGAGGCGACCGCGGACATCGTCGTTGGCCGCCGACTGCAGCATGGTCTGCCGGAAGGCGGCCGACGCCATGTCGGCCGCGCCGCCGACCATCAGGGCGAGCACGACGATCGGCAGGATCGGCAGCATGGTGCCGTGAGCGAAGACGAGGACGCCGCCCGCCACCGCGATCGACGCGCCCCAGATCACGATGCAGACCACCACTGCCCGCCCCTGCCGTTCCACCCGCGACACCCAACCGGACAGCACACCGCCGACCACCGCACCGAGCGGGATCGCGATGAACAGGATCGCGAAGGCGACGCCGCCGTCGGTGGGGCCGCCGAAGCTCTCGTGCGCCATCTGCGGGAAGAGCGCCCGCGGCATGCCGAAGATCATGGCGATCAGATCCACGACGAACGACATGAGGAGCACCGGGTGTCCCTTGAGATAGACCAGACCGTCGATCACCGAGCGGAATCCGGCAGTCGGACGCTCCCGTCCCTCCTCGTGTTCGGGCGGCAGCGGAGGCAGCGTGACGACCGCCCACAGGGTCGCGAACAGGCAGATCGCGTCGACCAGGTACAGCAGAGAGAATCCCAGGACCGGGATCAGCGCGCCGCCGACCAGCGGACCGGCGATGGCGCCCGCCTGCATCACCGTCATGTTGAGCGAGTTGGCCGCAGGCAACCGTTCCAACGGCAGGATCCGCGGCAGCACCGCGGTTCGAGTGGGCTGGTTGACGGCGAAGAACGCCTGTTGGATCGCGAAGATGACCAGGAGAAGCCAGACGTTCTCGGCGCCCGACGCGGCTTGCAGCCAGAACGCGACCGAGGTCACGATCAGACCGACCGTGGTGACCATCAGGATGCGGCGACGGTCGAAGGTGTCGGCGAGCGCGCCGCCCCACAGGCCGAACACCACGAGCGGCACCAGCCCGAAGATCCCGGACAGTCCCACATAGGCGGAGCTTCCGGTGATCGCGTAGAGCTGTGCGGGCACCGCGACGATGGTCAGCTGGGCGCCGATGACCGTGACGATGTTGGCGGTCCACAACCGCCGGAAGTAGACGTTCTGCAGCGGCCTGGTGTCGGCCAGGATTCTTCGGGACACAGTGGCGTCAGGGCTGCAGTCGGTCCAACGTCCAACCGTCGGCGGTGCGGACCGCACGCGCACGGTTGTGCAGCCGGTTGGCGCGTCCCTGCCAGAACTCCACCACCTCGGGCTCGATCAAGTAACCGCCCCAGTCCTCGGGGACCGGGACCGGGACGCCGGCGTCGAAGCCGCCGAACCGTTGCGCCGTCTCCTGCGCGGCACGTTCCAGGTCGGCGCGTGAAGCGATCGGCTGCGACTGCGCCGAGGTGTACGCCGACAGCTGCGATCCGCGTGGACGTGCCTGCCAGTACGCCTGCGTGGCCTCGGGCGTGACCTTCACGACGCGGCCTCGGACGTGGACCTGGCGCTCCAGCGCGATCCACGGAAAAGTGGCCGACGCGTACGGGTTCGACGCCAGCGCCTCACCCTTCTGCGAGCGGTAGCCGGTGAAGAAGACGATGCCGCGGGCGTCGGCGCCTTTGCACAGAACGGTGCGGGTGCCGGGCCGACCGTCGGCGTCGACCGTCCCGAGCACCATGGCGTTGGGCTCGGGGATACGGGCGACGACGGCCTCGGCCAGCCACGCCTCGAACAGGCCGAGCCACGGCGGATCACCGGTGAGCCACGACGGATCGAGATTGGCCGCGACACCGTCCGCTCCCGCCGCGTCGTCTCCATCTCCGGCCCCGTATGCCACTCGCATACTGGGCAGGTCTACCAGCTTTTTCACGGACTGCATACTACGGCTCTCCACTCCGGGGTTCCTTCCAGGCGGGAGTTCATCCAGGCGGCCTCCGCGCCGGTCCCTCACACCACGAGCCGATCCGGCAGTCCCGGCTCGCCGACGGCCGACGCACCGGGCGCTTGTCCGACCGCCCGTCGATACGCCCGTCCGACGAGTTCGACGCCGAGCGTGAGCGTCTCCGGCTCGAGCGTGTACGGGATTCGAAGATGGCCGTCGAATCCGCCGTGCGGGCCGAACGACCCGCCCGGGATCAGCCGCACGCCGAGCTCACTCGCCGCGGCGGCGGTCGCGGTCGCCACCGGCTGCGGCAGCGACACCCACAGGCACAGCCCGCCGACGCCGCGGATCGGCACCGCGCCCGGCAGGTGTTCGTCGATGGCCCGGAGCGCGGCGGCCCGCTGCGCGCGGAGTTCGGTACGGCGGGCGGGCAGGAAGTCGTCGAGGTGGCTCAAGGCGTACTGGGCTGCGAACTGTTCGAAGACGGCACCGCCCAGATCGGATTCGTAGCGAGCCAGCGCGTAGGTGTCGGGGCGGCCGTCCACGCGGATCCAGCCGACGCGCAGGCCCGGCCACACCGTCTTGCTCGCGGACCCGAGGGTGACGATCTCCGCACCGCGCGGCGCGAACGCCGCGACCGGTGGCGGCGCGGCCACATCGAGCCCGAGTTCGACCATCGTCTCGTCGACCACGACCGGAACGCGGTAGCGGGCGGAGATCTCGCCGAGGCGGATGCGCCCGGCTTCGTCCAGGAGCAGCCCGGTGGGGTTGTGGAAGTCCGGGATCACGAAGATCAGGGCGGGCCGCTGCAGCCGCACCGTCGACTCGAGTTGGTCCAGATCCCAGCCGTGCGTGGGATGCAGCCCGATCGTCACCGCGCGGGCACGATGCCGGGCCAGCGCGAGGATGGTGCCGTGATGGGTCGGCTGCTCCACCAGAACGCTGTCGCCCGGCGAGACCCGGGTGTCGAGGACCAGTCGCAGGGCGTGCTGGGCGCCTGAGGTCACCAGAATCTGGTCTGCCGTCGTCGGCAGTCCGCGTTCGGTGTACCGATCGGCGATGGTCTCGGTCAGCGCACGCAACCCGTTCGGATACAGCCCGGAACCGGTCAGATAGCCGGGCGCGCACTCGAGTGCGTGACGGTACCCGTCGTGCACGATCTGGACCGGCGCGGCGGGCGCGGCGATGTTCAGCTTGATCATGTCGCCCTCGGCACCGAGATCGACCGGTTCGGCGGGCACCTGGACGGGGAGCCGAAGGACGCTCCGCGCGCCCTGCCGCGACAGCAGATGCCCGCTCTCGCGGAGCGCGGCGTAGGCGCCGGCCACCGTGGTGCGCGAGACATCGAGGGCCACGGCGAGCGTGCGCTCGCTGGGCAGACCGGTGCCGACCGGAACCCGGCCGTCGAGCACCAGCACCCGCAGGGCGTCGGCCAGGGCCTGGTACGCGGGCTGAGGGCCCGCGGGGCGCCAGGCACCGAGATGTCGGGCCAGTGTTGTGGCGCTGATCATGCCGGTCGGGGTCACCATGAGGCCAGTCTTTCACAACTGGATATAGATTTCACGGCCAGTCACCGTCAGAGTGGAGACATGCTCAAGCGTCTCCTCGCCCTGTTCGCCGGCCTCGTCCTCTACGGCGCCTCGATGTCGATGATCCTGCACGCGGGACTCGGCAACATTCCGTGGGACGTGCTGCATCAGGGCATCGCCGATCACCTGGGACTGTCGGTGGGCACGGTGTCGATCATCGTCGGCACCGTCGTTCTGCTGGCGTGGCTGCCGATCCGGCAGCGCCCCGGTGTCGGGACCGTCGCGAACGTGATCGTCATCGGCCTGGCCTTCGACGCCGTCAGCCCCTACCTGCCCGACCGTCCGGCGCTGCTGATCGCCGTCCCGATGATGGTGGGCGGCATCGTGCTCAACGCCTTCGCCACCGCGCTGTACATCGGCGCACGCCTGGGCCCCGGCCCGCGCGACGGGCTGATGACCGGCGTCGTCGCCCGCACCGGCTGGTCGGTCCGCGTGGTCCGCACGGTCCTCGAGATCACGGTCGTCGCGATCGGTTTCATCCTGGGCGGCACGTTCGGCATCGGAACCGTCCTGTACGCGTTCGGCGTCGGCCCGCTGATCCAGTGGTTCGCCCGCGTGATGCACGTCGACCGCGCCGTCGCAGGCGACGTCCGCGCCGCGGCGCCCGCGAACCGGGTCGCCGAGTCGAACCACTAGGACTGATTTAGAATCGGACCCATGACCGATACTGCGATCACGCTGCCCGCCGACCTCCTTCCCTCCGACGGCCGATTCGGCTGCGGCCCGTCCAAGGTCCGCCCCGAGCAGTTGCAGTCGCTGGTCGACACCGGCGCATCGGTCTTCGGCACCAGCCATCGTCAGGCTCCCGTCAAGAACGTCGTCGGCGACATCCGCTCGGGACTGTCGCAGCTGTTCTCCCTGCCGGACGGCTACGAGGTGCTCATCTCCAACGGCGGCACCACCGCCTTCTGGGATGCCGCATCGTTCGGCCTCATCCGCGAGCGCGCCCTGAACCTGACCTACGGCGAGTTCTCGTCGAAGTTCGCCACCGTCTCCAAGAAGGCCCCGTTCCTGCAGGACCCCAAGGTCATCTCGACCGATCCGGGCACCGCACCCGACCCCGCCGCGCTGACCGCCGCCGACGTCGACGGCGTCGACCTGATCGGCTGGGCGCAGAACGAGACCTCGACCGGTGTGGCCGTGCCCGTGCTCCGCCCCGCCGCGGCCGGCGACGCACTCATCGCGATCGACGCCACCTCGGGCGCAGGCGGTCTGCCCGTCGACATCGCTCAGACCGACGTCTACTACTTCGCACCGCAGAAGAGCTTCGCCGCCGACGGCGGTCTCTGGGTCGCGATCGTCAGCCCCGCGGCGCTGGCACGCATCGCCGAGATCAAGGAGTCGGGCCGCTGGTGCCCCGAGTTCCTGTCGCTGCCGACGGTCGTCGACAACAGCGCCAAGAACCAGACCTACAACACCCCGGCACTGGCGTCGCTGCTGCTGCTCGCGAATCAGATCGAGTGGATGAACTCGAACGGTGGACTGGACTTCTGCACCGGCCGGACCGCCGACTCGAGCTCGCGACTGTACAGCTGGGCGCAGGCCAGCGAGTTCGCATCGCCGTTCGCCGACGAGGCGCACCGCAGCCAGGTGGTCGGCACCATCGACTTCGCCGACTCGGTCGACGCCGCGATCGTCGCCAAGACCCTGCGCGCGAACGGCGTGGTCGATACCGAGCCGTACCGCAAGCTCGGACGCAATCAACTCCGCATCGGCATGTTCCCGGCGATCGATCCGGAGGACATCAGCAAGCTGACGCAGTGCATCGACTACGTCGTCGAACGCCTCTGACCTTCTGAACACAGTGCCGCTGCCCGCCGGTCTCTACCGGCGGGCAGCGGCGTCGTTTGCGGACAAAGCGCATGTGTACGGCATGTCACCCCCGCCTGGCGTGCTATTCGCCGCGTGTCGACCCACCGTTCACGCCCGCGGATTCGTTAGTGTTGACTCCAATGTCCGCGTACCTGGTGACCGGAGGAGGAGTCGATGCGCGAGCTGCATGCCGATCGCTCCGACGCGGACGGCACCCACATCATCGTCATGGACCTGGAGTCCGGCGATGAGTTCCTGATTCCGATCGACACCATGCTCCGGACGCTGGTGCACCCGCCCGAGCCGATCGACCCCGATGATCCGGCCGCGCTGAGTCCCGTCGTCGGAGAGGCCGACGCTCGCGACACCGCCGACGAGGACGATGCGAACCCGGCCGAGGAGTCCACGGACGACGCCGCTGCGGAGGTGGAGGCGCCGCCCGCCCGCAATCTGACCCCTCGCGAGATCCAGGCTCGGGTCCGCGCAGGATCGTCGGTCGCAGAGCTCTCCGCCGCCACCGGTGTTCCCGAGGACAAGATCAACCGATTCGCGCATCCGGTCATTCTGGAGCGCAGCCGAGCCGCCGAACTGGCCCGGGCATCGCATCCGATGGGGATCGACGGTCCCTCAGCCGGAACCCTCGGCGAACTCGTCGCCGAGTGTCTGGTCCTGCGCGGCGGGACGCCCCAGAACGCTCAGTGGGACGCCTGGCGTGCCGAGTCCGGCCAATGGGTGGTCCAGGTGTCGCCCGACGCCGACTCCGACGTCTACGCGCACTGGAGGTTCTCCCCGGGATCACACGGTGGCACCACCGATCCAATGGACGACCTCGCCGTCGAACTCACCGAACCGGACCTGGCCCGCACCTATCGCCGACCATCGGTCGTCGCACCGACGCCCGAGCCGGTCCCCGAGCCACCGACCCGCGAGGTCGGTGAGGACGGACACGAGTACGTGACCGTCAACGCCGACGATCTGACGGGGCAGCAGCGTCGCAGGCAGGGGTTGAGCGAGGTGCTCGACCTCCGCTACGACGACGACTCCGCCGTCGCGCCCACCGAGCCCGAGACTCGCGAACAGACCACGCCGCGGCACCGCGGAAAGCGTGCGACGCCGACCGTCCCGGCGTGGGAGGATGTGCTGCTCGGCGTCCGAAGTCACCCGAACGAATGAAACGACTTGGAGGCTCGGTGCTGCCGAACATTTCTGTCCTGTGGTTCATCGACTGCGATGACCCGGCAGCGGAGTTGCGCTCAGGCGTCTACATCGATCCGGCGCAGACCACCGATTTCATGGACAAGGCCTTCGCGGAAACCGAGATCACCCCGATCGGCACGTCCGACCTCGCCGCCGCCGTGAACGGTGTCGACAACCGGGTGTTCGCGGCCCATTTCGGGTCGGTCGCCGTGCTCGCGGGCGCCAGCCTGCGGACCGCTGAGCCGAGTGAGCTGACGTCGTATCTCGCCGACCTCGGCGTCGGCCACACCTGGGCTCTGGTATCGATCGACCAGGACACCGACCTCGGTTGCTTCGCCCGCTGGGAACACGGCGACATCCAACGCGCGTTCGCCGGGACGTCGTCGTCGATCAAGGTCGACGCCGGGCTCCCCCATCCGTTCGAGGGACCGTTCTGGGCGGGCGAGCACCCGCAGGCCGAGACCGACGATCCGCTGGCCCTCCCGTTCCATCCCGGTCTGCTCGCCGACGCCGCTCATCACGCGTGGCTCGGTTTCGGCTTCCGCGACGCCGAGCCGATGCTCGACCCCGCGTCGATCCCGGTGACCGTCTACCGCGTGGGTCCCGACGACGGCCGCGACCAGTACATCGAGTCGTCGGTGGCGCTGAGCGCGAATGCCGCCGCACATCCCGGCGACGCCGATCCCGGGACTGCAGATCCCGGTGTCGAGGCCGCCGGCGAGAGCCCAGGCGCAGCGCCGGAGGATCGCACCGAGACGTTCGTGACCGAGCCCATCGAGAAGGTCGCTGTCCCTGCGACCGCTCTCGACGCCGACGAGAAGCACGCCCGCACGCCCGGTCCGATCTCCCGGTACTTCGGCTTCCGCGGACGTCTGTGACTCAGCCGCGCGAGATGCGCTCGTAGAATGCGACCGCGGCGGCGGTCGCCACATTGAGCGAATCCGTGCCTCGCGTCATCGGGATCCGCGCGCGGACATCGCAGCGCTGCATCGTGGCCTCGGTCAACCCGGGCCCCTCGGCGCCCACCAGAAACGCCACCTTCGCGGCCCCGACGGCCTCCGCGAGCTGCACGCTCCCCGCCCCCGGCGTCATCGCGACCGTCGTGAAACCATGCGCGCGAAGCAGATCCAGATCGCCGGGCCAATCCGCCGACTTCGCGAACGGCACGAGCAACGCGTGCCCCATCGAGACGCGCACACAGCGACGGTAGAGCGGGTCGGCACACCCCGCGCCGAAGATGACCGCGTCCACCCCGAGCCCCGCGGCGTTGCGGAAGATGCTGCCGATGTTCTCGTGATCGTTGACCCCCTCCAACACCACCACCGTCCGGGCACCGTCGAGCACCTCAGCGATCGTCGACTCGGCGGGCCGGTGCGCGGCGGCCAGCACACCGCGGTTGAGATGGAAGCCGATCGTCTCCGCCATCACCTCGGCACTGGCGCGATAGAACGGGACACCCGCCAGCGACGGATTCGCCAGGTCGACCGCCAACTCGTGCATCCGCCGGTTCACCCCGAAGAACGCGTGCGGGGTGAACCGCGAGGCGATCATTCGTTGCGTCACGAAGACTCCTTCGGCGATCACCAAGCCTCTGCCGACGCCGCCGTCGGCCCGGACCGCGACGTCGGGCCGACGATCCACGCTGCTCAGGTCGCGGAAATCAGCGACGCGCGGATCCGCGGGGTCGGTGATGTCGACGACGGACACGGCGACGTCGAGGTCCTGGTCTGCGTCGGTGGGGTTCACCTGTTCACGGTGTCACATCGTCGTCGGTCGGTAGGCACTGCATCGCGCCCGATGCGTTTTGGCACACTGAACGGGTGAGCACTCCGATCAGTGAGCCCGAATCCACCGACCCGCTCGCCCTCGAGCGACCACGCGGCACCGACTGGCCCGAGATCCTCGCCATCGACGCCCGCGCCTTCGCGCTGCCGAAGCCGCTGCCCGGCGACGAGATGATCGAATTCCGTAATCGCGCGGGCGAAGGCGACACCGTCGTCATTCGCGACACCGCGTCCGAGGGTCGGCCGATCGTCGCCGTCTCCCTCTACTTCCCGGTCCCCGTCACCGTTCCCGGCGGTGGCATCGCCACCACCGCGGGACTGTCGTGGGTGTCGGTCTCGGCGACGCATCGCAGGCGCGGCCTCCTCCGCCGCATGCTCACCGAGCAGTACCGCACCTGGCGCGAACACGAGCTCCCGCTCGCCACGCTCACCGCATCCGAGGGCGGCATCTACGAGCGTTTCGGCTTCGGCCCCGCCGCCTTCGCGCACGAGATCCAGGTGACGCCGTCGGCCGCTGAGTTCCGGACCCCGGCGCCCGCCGACTCCCGGGTCCGGTACGCCAACCAGGATCAGATCACCAAGTACGTGCCCGCCATCCACGCCCGCTGGGCGCGGAGCCGCACCGGCGCCATCACTCGCCCCGACACCTGGTGGCCGTCGATCATGGCCGACCGCAGCTTCCGTCGGAACTCCCAGACCAGCGGCCTGCACTACCTGCTGCACGCCGACGGTTACGCCGCCTACCGGATCGACGCTCGCGACAAGACCGCTCTCGTGGGCGATTTCGTCGCCGTGACCCCGCAGGCGCACACCGATCTGTGGCGGGTCCTCACCGGCCTCGACCTGGTGTCAGCGGTGAAGGCGTCGATCCCCGTCGACGACCCGTTGCCGCTCAAGCTGCGCAACGCGCGCGCCGTCGAAGTGCACGGTCGTTCCGACGAACTGTGGGTGTCGATTCTCGACGTCGTCGAGGCGCTGCAACTCCGGACGTATGGCGCCGCCGGCGACCTGGTCCTGGACGTCTCCGATGATTTCGGCGACCGCGCAGGCCGCTACCGCCTCACCACTGGCGACGACGGTTCCGCCACCGTCGCGCGCACCGACGACGATGCCGATCTCGCGCTCGACGTGGCCACGCTGTCCAGCCTCTACCTCGGCGGCATCACCGTCTCTCAGATGGCCGCCGCCGGTCGCATCGACGGCGCCGACGAGGCGATCACTCAGTTGAGCGCGATGTTCGCAGTCACGGAAGCCCCGTTCTCGGGGACCTTCTTCTAGCCGAGCGCCCCTTTACGCTGGTCGAGTGCCGCTTCCCCTTTACGCCGACCGAAGGCCGCCTCCCCCTTACGCCGACCGAGGACCGTCACCCCCTTACGCTGGTCGAGTGCCGCCTGCGAGCGTAGCGAGCACGCGGCGAATCGAGACCTCGTGAGGTGCGCTAGCACCCAGCAGCATCTCACCCCACGAGGTTCGAGATCGGGCCTCTCGCGAAGTAGAGCAGGAACAGTGCGGCGACGATGAACAGCAGCGGGTGCATGCTCTTGCGGTCGCCGCGCGCCAGTGCCATCACGGCCCAACTGATGAAGCCGACCCCGATGCCGTTCGCGATCGAGTACGTGAACGGCATCGCGACGATGGTGAGGAACGCGGGAAGCGCGAACTCGAACTTGCTGAAGTCGATGTCGCGGACCTGCCCCATCATCAGCGCACCCACGATCACCAGTGCGGGCGAGACGGCCTCCATCGGCACCACGCTGTACAGCGGGGTGAAGAACATGGCGACCAGGAACAGGACGCCGGTGACGACGTTCGCCAGACCGGTCCGTGCGCCTTCGGCGATGCCTGCGGACGACTCGACGAGCACCGTGTTCGACGACGCCGACGCGCCGCCGCCCACGATGGCGCCCGTACCTTCGACGACCAGCGCCCGCCCGATGCCCGGCAGGTTGCCCTCGGAGTCGGTCAGACCGCCCTCCTTGCCGAGGCCGGTCATGGTGCCCATCGCGTCGAAGAAGTTCGACAGCAGCAGGGTGAAGACGAAGATGCAGGCGATGAGCACGCCGACACCGTCAGCGGTGAACGCACCGAACACGTCGACCTTGCCGACCAGGCTCAGGTCGGGCAGGCCGCCGACGCCGTCAGGCAGTTTCGGGATGTTCATGGCCCAGCCGCCGTTGCCGTCGGACGCCTTCCCGAGATGCATGATGCTCTCGACGATGATCGACACGATCGTCATGACGACGATCCCGAGCAGCAGTCCGCCCGGCACCTTCTTCACCACGAGAACGCCCATCAGCAGGACGCCGATCACGAAGATCAGGGTGGGGACGGTCGCGATGGAGCCGTCGTCGCCGAGTTGCACCGGCGGGGCGCCCGCGGCCCCGGGCTTGGTGACGAACCCGGCGTTGATCAATCCGATGAACGCGATGAACGCGCCGATGCCCGCGGCGATCGCGGACTTGAGCTCGGGCGGCACCGCGTTGAACACGGCCGTGCGCACACCGGTGAGACCGAGCAGCACGATGATGATGCCGTTGACGATGACCAGACCCATCGCCTGCGGCCACGACATCTGCGGGGCGATCGTCACCGCGAGGAGGCTGCTGATGCCCAGGCCTGCGGCGATGCCGAACGGATAGTTGGCGACCATGCCGAAGACGATCGACATCACGCCCGCGACGAGCGCAACCACCGCGGAGACCTGCAGCATCGGCAGCACATCGCCGAACTTGTCGGCGTTCATCGGCTCGCCGGGCACGCCGCCGATGATGATCGGCGTCAGGACGACGATGTACGCCATCGTGAAGAACGTGACCAGCCCGCCGCGCACCTCGCGCGCCACGCTGGTGCCCCGCTCTTTGAGCTTGAAGTATTTGTCGAGCAGAGTCGTGGTTCCCGTCGCGCCGGCTCGGCCGTCGGCCTCGGCGGGGCGGTTCGCCTGCTGCGGATCGTTGTCGACCGGGTCGGTCATCGGCAGGTCCTTCACTGTCGCACGTCAGAAGTCGAGAACAATTGTTGCGCGCCACCGCCGACTGCGATGCGTCACCCTAGCGAAAGCTACCCTGTACGCATGCCTGACGCGCCCCAGATCCCCGAGCTTCCCTCGAAACTTCGGGCGCCCGAGCCCGTCATCGTCGTCGGAATGCTGATCTGGGCCGTCGCCACGCTCGTGGTCTGGATCGCCGGCGTCGGCTCCGACCGCGCCCTCACCATCTGTCTGGTCGGACTGGGCGTCGGGGTTCTCGGCACCACCATCGTCCTGGTGCAGAAGGCGGCCGTCCGACGCGGCTCGCGCGGCGCTCAGGAGGGGCTCGACGTCCCCTGATCGCCGCGCTGCGCGGCGCTTGGTCGGCCCGGCGTGGTCACATGCTTCGTCCCCATCCGCAGCAGCGCGGGGCGGCGAACGATCTGCGTGTGGCCGAACAGGCACACGCCCAGCCAGACGACGCCGAAGACCCACCCGAACAGCACATCTGACGCCCAGTGCACGCCGAGGTAGACCCGACTGACGCCGATCAGGAGCACCAGAATCGGGAGCCACAACAGCGCCGCTGCGCGCTCCCGGACCCGCGGATACACCCGGAAGACGACGACCGCGGTCAAGCCGAAGACGATGGTGCCCAACATGGCGTGCCCCGACGGGAACGACGACCCGCCGACGTCGATCAGTCGGTCGTCGATCGGCGGTCGGTCCCGGGAGAACACCAGTTTCAGTATCCGCATCAGCACATATCCGCTGAGACTGCCGACGACGATCATCGCCGCGAGGTCGATGCGATTCGCCAGCCACGCGATCACGAACACGCCGATGCAGACGAGCGTCAGCGTCAGTGTGTCGCCGAACACGGTCACCATGTGCATCATCGACGTCAGCGGCTCGTGCCGTGAGTCGACGACCCACTCGGTGATCTGGTCGTCGATGTGGAACTGCCGCACTGCCGCCCTTCCGCCCGAATGTCCTGCCGCGCGGCGCGTTCGCCGCCTGACCACACCGTACCGTCAGCGGCGGTCTCGGCTCAGGTGCACGGTGCCGTCGTCGGTGATCCACCACGGCACCCGATGCCGCGTCGAGGAGGCGCCGTCGGTCAGTGTCACGTGCAGGTCGTCGTGCAGACGGAGCTCGCGGGGCGCCTCCAGGCCCGCGGCGGCGAGCAGTGCGACGGATTCGGCCGCGTCCGGGTCCGCGGGCCGGCCGTCGGGGTCGGGCAGGGCGTCGTAGCGGTCGGACGCCGTCGTCGCGTCGAGCAACTCGGCCAACTGCGCCGCGGCGCGCGGAGTCGGCGGCAGCCCCGGCAGCACCGCCCGGTCGGCGGGCACCACCGTCGTCCACCACGGCGCGTCGACGACGATCGGATCGGTCGTCACACCGCCGGAGATCGTCCGCACCCGCTCCGGCTGCGGCACGTCGGCGACCACGACCCGGCCGGTGGCGACCACCGCGATCAGCGCCGCATGAGCCCGTGCGGCGACACCGGCGGCGATGTCGCGCTCCTCGTCGGCCAGCGTGGTCAGCCACGCGTGGACGTCGTCGGCGTCGTCGGGCTCGTGCCCGGCCAGCAGTCCCACCGCGGCGTCAGGCACCTCGACCGGATCGAAGAGTCCGCGCAGAGCCTCATCGTCCACCGCGCGCAGCCTGCGGAGCGGACTCCCGTCGATCTCGGCGAAGCGTCGCAGCCACCACCGGGTGTATCCGTGAGCCAGGAGCGGCGCGGTGGCGTCGTCCGCCGCCAGGAGTTCCAGGGCGTTCGGCCAGGCGTCCGGGTCGACGAGGTCGAGATCGCGGACGGCCGACAGCTGATCCGGCGGCACCTCGTGCTCGTCCCACCAGAGGTCCTCGTCGGGCAGGTCGTGGTCGGGGGCGACCGGCTCGGGATCGTGCACGACGGAGAATCCCCAGCCGACCCCGAGCAGGCGGAGCGCATCGCGGCCGTACCGGTCGACCACCTGGTCCGCGACGGTCCCGAAGGGCGAGTCGTCGACGAGAACGGCGGCGAGCGGACTGTCGGGCAGCAGCAGTTCGTCGGCGGGCCAGTCGTCGCCGTCGGCACCGCGCAGTTCCAGGACGCCGAGCGCACCGGGTGCCGGTCCCGCATCCGGCAGGGCGAGAAGTCGCAGCACCGTGTCGGCGAGTTCGCGGTGGTCGTCCGCGACGTCGAGTTCACCGAGCAGCCCCGGATGGTCCAGCACCTCGCTCGGCGAGATGCGTCTGAGACCGAGCCGTTCGAGCAACGGGTCGTAGGCGCTCGGGGCCAGCGTCGGGACCCACGTCGGAGACGGCGGATCGGCGACGGCGTCGAGCCCGTCGATCATGAACAGCCCGCGCGCGCCGACGTGCATGCGGCCGTCGCCGCGGGGCACCGGCAGCGCGCCGAGCTCCTCCGCGTCGCGGCCGTCGACGACGACGTCGGCCAGGGCCGCGTAGAGCTCCGCCCACCAGGTCGGCGGCTTGTCGACGCCGGCGAGCAGTTCAGCGACGTCGGCCAGACCGAGCTCGCGAGCACCGAGTCCGACCAGCAGCACGGCGGTGCCGCGGTCGCTGACATCGGGATGCGCCAGTGGTTCCAGGATGTCGCCCAAGGCTGCGGCGAGCCGATCGGTGAGCCCGCTGAACACCCAGGCGCGGGTGGGCGCGCGCCACGCCCCTGCGGCCGACCGCACCCATCTCGCGTCGGCGAGACGTTCGCGGATCGCCTCCCGCAGCACGGCGTCGACCCGTCCGGCGGTGAACGCCGGCGGCGGGATCACGAGGTGCTTCTGCTCGTCGGGCACCAGCGCCACCAAGTCGGCGTAACCGGCGGCGGCCGCGGCGACATCGGCGGACGGGTGGAGGTCGCGGCGGTCGGGAGTCAACGGCAGGTGCGCGATCAATCGAGCGGGCAGCGTGGTCTCGATGCCGGTGGCGGTCGGGCTGCGCAGTGCATCGCGGTCCAGCGGACGCACGCGATGATCCTGCACCGGGACCAGCCAGCGAGTGTCCGGCGACCGCGCCTGCAACCACCGGCGGTGTTCGACGCCGTCGAGCGTCACGATCACCTGATCGCCGTCGCTGTGACGGGCGAACACGCGGCCGTCGACATCGATGCGCTCCAGCGACTCCAGTTCCAGGAGGAGGTCGGGCGCTTGTGCTGCCGCGTCGGCGACCAGCGCGTCGGCCCGCTCGGCATCCAGGTCGAGGCTCACCTCGGTGTCGAAGCCCGGCGGCGGGACCGCCGCGGACGGCCAGGCCAGACGCTGCGACGGAACCGCCGACGCATCGACGCCCGGCAGTCGTTCGGCCACCGCGTCTCGCGACCGTGCGGCGTCGAACTCGATGGACCCGCTGCGCGAGGCGATCACCACCCGTGCGGCGGCCGACGTCGCTCGAAAGCCCATCCCGAACCGGCCGACGGTGCCGTGGTCCACGTCGGCGCGTTTGGGCGACACCCGCAGCGCGGTGAGCGATCGCACACCGTCCGCCGTCAGCGGCGCGCCGGTGTTGGCGACGCGAACGGTGGCGCCGTCGGCATGGATCGCGACGGTGCCTGCGCTGCCCGCGGCGTTCGCCGCGTCGGCGGCATTCGCGCACAGTTCGGTGAACAGGCGGTCGCGGTAACCGATCTCGAGGAGCTCGGCTTCTGCTGCGGCATCCTCGGCGAGACGTGTCGGGGACGCGGCCCACCCGCTGAGGGTGGCCTCGCGCAGTTCTGCGGTCCCGAACCGATCCGCCGGGTCAGGCCTGCGTTGCGGCATCGGCGGCCGACGACTCGGCGGCGCCTGCGGACTTCGCGGTCGTCACGACCTCGATGGCGCCGTCGTCGTACGCGTCGTACGCCGGGCTTCCGCCGCCGGTGACCGGACGGACATCGGAGTGCGCACCGCACCCGTAGTCGGCGGAGACGGCACGACCGTCCGCGGCCAACTCGTTGGCACAGACGCCGAACGCGCCGTGCAGCGCGCCGACGATCGGCAGATAGAAGCCGCAGGTGCCGCACGAGTGTCGCGCGCTGCGCGCCATGGCCGAGGCCGGACCGAACTCGCCGTCGTACCAGCGTTGTGCCGCGTCGGCGCGGCCGTCGAAGGAGAGGAGACGCTTGCGCCCGAGACCGATCTCACCGGCCACCTGTCCCACCTGGTCGCGGTCGACGGGATCGACGTCGAGGGTGTCGATCTGCCCGGGAACCAGGCGCGGATCGTCTTCCGGGGCGGCCAACATGTCGCCGGGACCGAGGTCGCCGGGGGCGACGCGGTCGACCCACGGCACCCACTCGGGCGCCAGCAGGGCGTCGTCGCCGGGCAGCAGAACGGCCTCGCTGACGGTCAGTCCCGTCGCGTCCGGCGCCCCCGCGACCACGACGCACCACTGCCAGCCCCGGTACCCCGGGACCTGCGCGGCGAAATAGTGGGTGGCGGCGTAATCGCCTTCGGCACGTGCTCCCAGGTGATCGCCGGGCTTCTCGCCGTCGGCGATCAGCGCATCACGCGCGAAGGCGACGGCGTCCACCAACGCACTGTTCGCCGGGGCACCGCTGTCGAATGCAACACTCACCCTTCCAGTGTGCAATAGTCGACCGCCCAAATGCACGTCAGGGACCTACCCACCGGCCGCACGGCGGTCGTTTCCCGTCTGTTCGATCGGTCCCGGCACGCCTGTCCCCGGCTTGTCGGCCCGATGAGGAACAATTGAGGCGTGAATCCTCGTCAACCCGGCAACGACCGCCCCAGCGGTGGTCGGCAGCAGCCTCCGCGCCCGCCGCGGCGTCCTGCGCCACACCCCGGCCAGGCGAATTACCCCGCCGACCCCCGTCCGCGCGTCCCGACTCGGCCGTTCGACTCGCGTCAACGCCCGGCCAGCGACGGCTATCTGCCTCCGCGCACGCACAATCCGCACCTGCCACCGCTCGATCCGCAGCAGTCCCCGCTCGACGAGCCGACCACGCGCATCGGCGGCGACGGCGACGACCCCCGGCTGCGCGACGCCGAGTACGTGCCGCCCGAGAAGGTCACCGTCGTCCGGGTGATGGCGCGGCGATCCAAATACTTCACCGAGCGCGGCGTCAAGATGGTTCATCGCGCCGCGACGGCCGACGGCGCCGACCGGTCCGGCCTCACGGCCCTCACGCTGCCGGTGATCGCGAACAACACCGTCGACGCCGCCATGTCGGTCGCCTTGGCCAATACGCTGTTCTTCGCGGCGGCCACCGCCGACTCCAAGGTGAGCGTCGGACTGTACCTCGCCCTGACGATCGCACCGTTCGCGCTCATCGCACCGTTGATCGGACCGCTGCTGGACAAGCTGCAGAACGGACGGCGCATCGCGATGGCGAGCACCTTCGCCCTGCGCGCCGTCCTCGGTCTGCTGATCATCGTCAACTTCGACTTCAATCCCGACACCCAACAGATCGAGTACACGCCGTTCGTGCTGTATCCGTGCGCACTGGGACTGATGGTGCTGTCGAAATCGTTCGGCGTCCTCAAGTCCTCGGTCGCGCCGCGGGTGCTGCCGCCGTCGATCGACCTGGTTCGCGTCAATTCCCGATTGACGACGTTCGGCCTGTTGGCGGGCACGATCGTCGGCGGCGGCATCGCCGGCGCCTTGGAGTTGGCGCTCGGCAAGACCGTGCACTTCCCCGGTGCGATGACCTTCCTGGTGCTCGTCGCCGGCGTCGGCGCGTTCTACTGTATGAAGATCCCGTCCTGGGTGGAGGTCACCGAGGGCGAGGTCCCGACCACGATCACCTACCGCGCCGGATCCCCCGCGGAGGCCCCGCACAGCGCCGGGCAGAGCCTGCCTAAACGGCTGGCCGCCAAGATGCGACAGCCGCTCGGCAAGTCCGTGGTCACCGGACTCTGGGGCAACGGAACCATTCGCATCCTCACCGGGTTCATGACCCTGTACGCCGCGTTCTACGCGAAGGCGCAGCAGACCGACAGCAGTTCGGGGTGGGCACAGCTGCTGCTCCTGGGCGCCGTCGGTGCGGCCGCAGGCATCGGCAATGCGCTCGGCAACGGCGTGGGCACGCGGATCGAGTTGAAGCATCCGACCCGGATCGTGGTGTTCGCGACGGCGGCGACGTTCGTCGGCGCGCTGCTCGCCGCACTGTTCGGCGAGCTGTTGTTCATGGTGATCGCCGCGGGCATCGGCTCGGCCACGAGCGCGATCGCGAAGGTCTGCATGGACTCGAGCATCCAGGACGACCTCCCCGACGAGTCCCGGGCGTCCGCGTTCGGCATCTCGGAGACCGTGTTGCAGCTGTGCTGGGTGCTCGGCGCCGCCCTCGGCGTCCTGCTCCCGACGGAACTGTGGATCGGGTTCACGGTCATCACCGTCCTGCTCGGAATCGGCCTGGCCCAGACCGTGCTGACCAGCCGCGGCGCGACGCTGGTGCCCGGCTTCGGCGGCCGTCGTCCCGACCACGCCGCACCCACCATGCCCATCGCCGTGCCCACGACGCATCAGCGGATGCGGTAGTCGGCCACCAGCCACGCAAGCCCCACCGACGGAAAGACGAGTTCACACGTGTTGCAACCGGGAGACAAGAAGGCACTGACCATCATCGGGGCGGTGGTGGTCGCGGCCCTCGTGATCATCGCGGGCGCCACCGCACTGTTGGTCCGCGGACACGAGAAGCCGGTCCCGGCGCTCTCGTTCCAAGCCGGAGACCACCTGTCGCGGGTGGAGCCGTCGTTCTGGTGCTCGGCGAAGATGGACGAGTGCACGGGCGTCGTGAGCAACACCGGCAATGTCCGGGTGGTGGACCACCCGGTGCCGGTGGGCAGCACCGCGATGCTCAGCGTGCCCGCCGAGGTCTCCGGCAGTCCGTGGACGCTGCTCGCGGAGTACGCCACGCCTCGCGGGCTGTTACGCGTGCAGTGGGTCCACCTGCCCGACACGAAGTACACGCAGGTGCTGAAGAGCACCCCGAACCGCGTCCTGATCGGCGCCGAGGTGTCGGTGATCTCCGCGGTGCAGGTCCCGATCCCCGGGCAGCCCGCGAACGCCGAGGGCGGCGATCTCCTGCTGCGCGGCGTCTACTCGATTCGCACCCTGCCGATCGGCTTCGAGGTGCGGAATCAGACGCCGCTGGCAGGCGAGCGCGGGAACTGAGGTCTCCGGGCGTCAGCGATCGAGTTCGCGCGTGACGCCGCGGACCACCTCGGAGATCAACTGCGCGGTCTTGCGGTCGGGGTAGCGACCGTTCCGCAGCCCCGGCTGCACCTTGCTCTCCAGCAGAGTGATGAGGTCCGCGACCATGCCGTGCAGCTCATCGGGCGACGGCCGCTTGCTGTCGCGCTCGCGGCGGGCGCTCTCGCGCGAGTTGCGGGCCACGCTGGGCGCCGGCTCCAACACCGTGACGCGCAGCGCCTGCGGTCCGCGTCGACCGGCGGCCATGTCGAACTCGACCTTCTGGCCCACCTTCAGCTCGGAGACACCGTCCGGCAGCACGTTGGCACGCACGTACACGTCCTCACCGTCGGACTGCGACAGAAACCCGAAGCCCTTCTCGGAGTCGTACCATTTCACCCGGCCGCTCGGCACCGCGATCACCTTCAACTGATCTTGTCTGCCACATACAAAAGCGCCTGGCCCGATGGCAGTCCGAGCAGAGGCGCGCTACGGACGATTCTACCGCCACGACTACCGTGGATGCCATGCAGACCCAGAAGCCCTCCCGCTTGCTCGGCGTCGCCGTCGTCATGTTCGGCATCGGCATGGTCGCGGCGATCGCGTTGCTCATTCCCGCCGTCCGACACACCGGAACCGCACCGGTCTCGGTGCTTTACATACTCGCGCTGGGCGCGCCGGTCGGCCTGCTGCTCGGGATCGTCTTCGCGCTCCTGTCCGGTCGGCGCAGTCGATGACGACCTCGATGAGCTCCGACCGGCCACTGAGTCCGGCCACCGACGAGTCCGCGCTCAAACGCGCGTTCAGCTGCTTTCCGTCCGGCGTGGTCGCCGTGTGCCGCAGCACCGACGACGGAACGCCCATCGGGATGTCGGCCAGCGCATTCACCACGGTGTCACTGGAGCCACCGCTGGTCTCGGTGTGCGTCCGCAACGGCTCGGCCACGTGGCCGAGTCTCGCGGGCAGCGGAACCCTCGGCGTCAGCGTCTTCGCCGCGCATCAGGGCGAGGCCTGCCGACGTCTGGCCGGCCCCACCGAGGACCGGTTCACCGGCGTGCACCCGATCTTCGACGAGTCCGGCGCCGTCTTCATTCCGGGCGCCACCGCCCACCTCGCGTGCACCGTCTTCGCCGAGGTCCCCGCGGGCGACCACGTCGTCGTCCTGCTGCAGATCGAGTCGCTGCGCTGCGATCCGGCCGTCGAGCCACTCGTCTTCCACGCGAGCAGTTTTCGTGCGCTGGAGACGCGTCGCGCGAACGATTGAGTGGCGATCGTCTCAGTTGCTCTGTGAGCTTTCTCACATAACGGGTTGATAACAAACCGGACACGGGATGGGGGTCACCGGCCTGAACTGGGCCGACGGCCCGCAGCCTCGGGAACCGGCCCTACCCGCACGTAAACGTCCTATGAACTCGCGGGTGACCTATCCGATCGGACGACGTAGGGTTCAGGACGGTCGTCGGCACGGCGACCACCCGCACACCACGTTCGACCGGTCGCGCCCAGCCTCGCTTCCGCCGGTGGAGCAACCACAAATGCAGTTTCAGGAGCGAGGACGGGGGACCCAACATCCCTCCGGGACGGCTGATCGCCTCGGCGAACAGCCTTGGGGTTAAGTCCCAGCGGTCGTCACATCCAGTGATGCACGCGGGGGCCGGGCACCTCTCGCCCGAACCCGACAGCTCACCTCGTAGGCGCGTGGAGAGAGGAAAGAACACCATGTCCGGACGTCACGCGAAGCAGACGACCAACACCAAGACTTTCGCCAAGATCGCCGTCACCGCAGGCATCATCGGCGGCGGCGCAGGCGCCACCCTGCTGGGCACCGGCCACGCATCCGCTGCGACGGACGCTGAGTGGAACCAGGTCGCACAGTGCGAGTCGGGCGGCAACTGGGCCATCAACACCGGCAACGGCTACCAGGGCGGCCTGCAGTTCAGCCCGAGCACCTGGGCGGCCCACGGCGGCACCCAGTACGCTCCGAGCGCCGACCAGGCCACCCGCGAGCAGCAGATCGCCATCGGCGAGCGCGTCCTGGCCAACCAGGGCAAGGGCGCATGGCCCACCTGCGGTGGTCCGCTGTCGGGCCCCACCCAGCGCACCGCCCCGAAGACCACCCCGTCCAACCCGCTGGCTCCGAAGAAGGACGCGCCGACCACCAAGTCGTCGGACGCCAAGTCCTCCGATGAGGCCAAGAAGCAGGTCGACGACGCGCTCAACGAGAAGAACGTCAGCCCCGAGGTCCGCAACGCCTGGAAGGCCGCGAAGAACTCCGGCTTCGACCTGAACGCTGACCAGCTCAAGGTCTACAACCAGAACAAGAACCTGCTCAACCTGCTCTGAGCACTCTGATCTGACGAGAAGGCCCCCGCCACGGCGGGGGCCTTCTGCTGTCGTGAACGACGACCCTGGCATTCCTCCGTTGACAGCGCACAGTAGGTCGCTCCATCTGCCGTTGATAGCGCCCCGCTCCGGGGCCTGATCAACGGCGCAAGCGCGGGTGACCGCTCCACGACACGAAGACCGGCCGAACCCGTGGGTTCGGCCGGTCTTTACTCGCTGAGATCAGCGGTTGACGACGGTGTTCGACTGGATGAACGGCAGCTCGTCTGCCGGCTTGGGGAGCTGCGTGTCGCCGAACGGCGAAAGCGCCCCAGCGAGGTGAGCCACGAGCTCGGTCACCGCATGCTCATCGCCGAGTTCCGTCGGCCAACCGTTGTCCACATATCCAGTCTTCTTAGCCACGGCCTCATTGTGCCATGTCCGGTTCGCCAGCGGTAAAGTTGGCCGAATGAGCCCAGACCTGCCGCTGCGCGGGCTGGCCGACGACTTGAGCACGCGGTCTGACGACGCCCTCGCGGACCTGCTGATCACCCGGCCCGACCTCGCGTCTCCTCCCCCTCGCGGCACCGGAGTCCTTGCCGGCCGGGCGCTGTCGGCGGCATCCCTCTCGCTGGCGGGCGAGAAGCTCGACCTCCTGTCTGTCGCCGTCCTCGAGGCCTTCCTCGACGCGGCCGCCGAGATCGGTGAGCGCAAGGAGCTCCTCGGTCCCGTCAGCCGCGACGACGTGGTCGCTCGGCTCGGCAAGCGGGCGCTTCGGTCCGACGTCGACGCCCGCCTCGACGCACTGGTCGAGGCCGGTCTGCTGTGGGGCACCGGACCGCTCAAGCGCGGCAAGCACACGCATTGGCTCGGAGGCGCCCACCTGCCCTCCGCACTGCCCTGGCGCGCACACCACCTGCTCGGCCCCGTGGCGCAGCTGACCCCCGACCAGATCGCCGCACGGATCGCCGACGCGGGCGATCGTCCTCGCGAGCTCCTCGCCACGCTCGCGCAGGGGCCCGCCCTCGGTCGCAGCCGCGACGCCGCACCGGACGCCGATCCGTCGGCGCCGGTGCCGTCGCTCATCGCGCTCGGTCTGCTGGCACGCGTCGACGAGCAGACCGTCGAACTGCCGCCGCAGGTGGCCCAGCTCCTCCGCGAGCAGCCGCCGCTGCAGACCGCCTCGCTGCGCGTGCCGTCGCTGACCGACGCGGAGGGACCCGGGCGCTTCGACGCCGCCACCGTCGACGCCGCAGGTGCCGGCGAGGCACTCGAGCTGCTCCGTCATGCCGGCGATCTCATCGAGGCGCTCGGGACTGCGCCCGCCGCGCTGCTCCGCTCCGGCGGCCTCGGCATCCGAGAGTTGCGTCGGCTCGCGAAGACCACCGCATTGTCCGTCACCCGCGTCGGTCTGCTGGTGGAACTGCTGGCCCGGCAACGACTGGTCGACGGCGGCGTCCCCGACCTCGCCGATCTGGATTACACCGCCGACGAGGTCTTCGCGCCCACCACGGCGGTGGACGCCTGGGCGCATCACCCCACCGAACGCCGTTGGCTGGGCATGGCGCACGCCTGGTTGCATCTGCCGCGCCGACCCTGGCAGATCGGCGACACCGATCGCGACGGCAACACGCTCGCCGCACTGTCGTCCGAGCTCTACGACGCGACGGCGGCCACCGGGCGTCGCGCCGTCCTGACACCGCTGCTCGACGCCGAGCCCGCGCACCCGGTCAGCGTCGACGCGCTGGTCGCCGACCTCGGCTGGCGACACCCGCGACAACTGCGCAGGATGACCCGGCACGTCGTGACCCAGACGCTGCGCGAGGCGACCGAGCTGGGCCTCGTCGCGCACGGTTCGTTGACCACGGCGGGCCGCGCCCTGCTGTCAGCGCCCCTCGACGACGAGACGCCCGCGGGTGTTCTGGAGGCGATGGAGTCCTCGCTCCCCGAGCTCATCGACTACTTCCTCGTGCAGGCCGACCTCACCGTGATGGTTCCCGGTCCCCTGCAGTCCGACACCGCCGATCATCTGCGACTGTTGGCCGACCTCGAGTCCGGGGGCGCCGCATCGATGTACCGGATCACCGACGACAGCATTCGACGAGCCCTCGACACCGGCCGCAGCAGCACCGAGATCGGCGCGTTCCTGGCCGAGCACTCCCGCACCCCGGTGCCGCAGTCGCTGACCTACCTGATCGACGACGTGGCCCGCCGCCACGGGCGGCTCCGGATCGGCATGGCCGCATCGTTCATCCGCTGCGACGACACCGCGACGCTGGCCGAAGTGCTGCGCAGCGATGCGGCGGCCGAGTTGGCGCTGCGAGCCCTGGCGCCGACGGTCGCGGTCTCGGCGGCGCCGTTCCGCGAGGTGGTGGAGCGGCTGCAGGACGCAGGCTTCGCGCCGGCGGGCGAAGACTCCACCGGCGCGTTGATCGACTTGCGCAGCCGCGGCGTCCGCGTCGCCGCGCGGTCGCACTCGACCACAGCCGGCCCGCGGCGCGGCGGCATCGGCCCCGGCCAGGCACACGCGGTGGTCTCGCGCATGCGGACCGCCGATCGCGCGGCGGGCCCGGTGTCCGCGACGGCGTCGGGCGCCGCGGGCGAAACCGTGTCTGCACTCATCCAATTGGCGCTCCGAACCGGTCGACGCCTGCGCATCGGGTACGTGGACGCCCAGGGTGCGGCCAGCAGGCACGTCGTGCACGCGCGATCGCTCACGGCCGGGCAACTGGTGGCGGACGAAGACGGCGGCGAGACCGATCTGCACTTCCCGTTGCATCGCGTCACCCGCGTCGAAGTGCTGTGACCGGGCCGGGGTGACTGGCCCACGACGCGTCCGACCTGGACAATGGATGGGTGACTGACGGACCGCTCATCGTGCAATCGGACAAGACACTGCTGTTGGAGGTGGACCACCCGGGGGCGGCCGCCGCCCGCGCGGCCATCGCGCCGTTCGCCGAACTCGAACGCGCGCCCGAGCACGTGCACACCTACCGCGTGACGCCGCTCGCCCTCTGGAACGCGCGCGCCGCGGGCCACGACGCCGAACAGGTGGTCGACGCCCTCGTCACCCACTCCCGCTTCCCGGTGCCGCAGCCGTTGCTGGTAGACGTCGTCGACACCATGGGCCGCTTCGGTCGGCTCCAGTTGACCAAGAATCCCGCGCACGGGCTGACCCTGGTGAGCCTGGATCGCGCCGTGCTCGAAGAGATCCTGCGGAACAAGAAGGTCGCGCCGATGCTGGGTACGCGCATCGACGACGACACGGTGGTCGTGCATCCGTCCGAACGCGGCCGCCTCAAGCAGATTCTGCTGAAGGTCGGGTGGCCCGCCGAGGATCTGGCCGGGTATGTGGACGGCGAAGCCCATCCGATCGCCCTGGAGCAGGACGACTGGCAGTTGCGCGACTACCAGGAGCTCGCGGCCGACTCGTTCTGGGCGGGAGGCTCCGGCGTCGTCGTCCTGCCGTGCGGCGCAGGCAAGACGATGGTCGGTGCTGCGGCGATGGCGAAGGCCGCGGCGACGACGCTGATCCTGGTCACCAATACCGTCGCGGGCAGGCAGTGGAAGCGGGAGTTGATCGCCCGCACCTCGCTGACCGAGGACGAGATCGGCGAGTACTCGGGCGAACGCAAAGAGATCCGTCCGGTCACCATCGCGACCTACCAGGTGATGACGCGTAAATCGAAGGGCGAGTACAAGAACCTGGACCTGTTCGATTCTCGCGACTGGGGCCTGATCATCTACGACGAGGTGCACCTGCTGCCCGCGCCGGTCTTCCGGATGACGGCAGATCTGCAGTCGCGGCGTCGTCTCGGCCTCACCGCGACGCTGGTGCGCGAGGACGGCCGCGAGGGCGACGTCTTCAGCCTCATCGGCCCCAAACGGTACGACGCCCCGTGGAAGGACATCGAGGCGCAGGGCTGGATCGCTCCCGCCGAGTGCATCGAGGTCCGCGTGACGATGACCGACGAGGAACGACTGCAGTACGCGGTCGCCGAAGCCGAACTGAAGTACAAACTGTGCGCGACGGCGCATTCCAAGGTGCGCGTGGTCCGCTCGATTCTGGACCGCCACCAGGACTCGCAGACCCTCATCATCGGCGCGTACATCGACCAGCTCGAGGAGCTCGGTCGCGAGCTCGATGCGCCGGTCATTCAGGGATCCACGCGCAACGCTGAGCGCGAGAAGCTGTTCGACGCGTTCCGACGCGGCGAGTTGCAGACGCTCGTGGTGTCCAAGGTCGCCAACTTCTCCATCGATCTGCCCGAAGCCTCCGTGGCCGTGCAGGTCTCGGGCACGTTCGGCTCACGGCAGGAGGAGGCCCAGCGCCTGGGCCGACTGCTGCGTCCGAAGGCCGACGGCGGTCAGGCGCACTTCTACTCGGTGGTCTCCCGCGACAGTCTCGACGCCGACTACGCCGCGCATCGCCAGCGCTTCCTCGCCGAGCAGGGCTACGCCTACCGCATCGTCGACGCTGACGACATCGTGGGACCGGAACTGCCCTGACGTCCTACGCGGCGCTGGCCGCACCCCTCCGGCGGCGAGAGCTGTAGTCCGTTGAGACGACACTACCGCGACGAGCAGCGCGGGGAGTGGCGATCCGACGTCGCCCACTGTGTCACGCTGAAGGCATGCCCCTCGTCGCTCGCATGCGCCCGTTCACGTCCACCATCTTCGCGGAGATGTCGGCACTCGCGGTGCAGCACGACGCGATCAACCTCGGTCAGGGCTTCCCGGACACCGACGGACCGGCGTCGATGCTTCAGGCGGCGGTCGGCGCCATCAACGGCGGCGACAATCAGTACCCGCCCGGGATCGGCGTTCCCGCCCTGCGGCACGCGATCGCCGACCACGAGCGCGAACAATACGGAATCGACCTCGATCCCGACTCCCAGGTCCTGGTGACCGTCGGCGCCACCGAGGCCATCTCCGGCGCGCTGCTCGGCTTGGTCGAACCCGGGCGCGAAGTGGTGATGATCGAGCCGTACTACGACTCGTACGCCGCGTGCGTCGCACTCGCGGGAGGCGTCCGCAAGACGGTGCCGCTGGTGTCCGACGGCGACGGCTTCGTCCTCGACCGCGACGCGTTGTCCGCCGCGTTCGGCCCGAACACCGCTGCGGTGCTGGTGAACTCGCCGCACAATCCGACCGGGACGGTGCTCGGCGACGACGACCTCGTCGAGATCGCGCGACTGGCCACCGAGCACGACGTCGTGGTGATCACTGACGAAGTGTACGAGCACCTTTTGTTCGACGGTCGCACCCAGCAGCCGATCGCGACGCTTCCGGGAATGGCCGAGCGTACGCTCCGGATCTCCAGCGCGGCCAAGACGTTCAACTGCACCGGCTGGAAGGTCGGCTGGGTGACCGGTCCCGCCGAGCTCGTCGCCGCCGCGCGCGCGGCCAAACAGTTCCTCTCGTATGTCGGCAGCGGTCCGTTCCAGCCCGCCGTCGCGCACGCTCTCCGCACCGAGATGGCGTGGGCCCGCGACAATGCCCGCGATCTGGAACGCAAGCGCACCGTCCTGTCCGACGCCCTGCGGTCGGCGGGTTTCGGGGTGCATCGCAGCGAGGCAGGCTACTTCGTCTGCGCCGATCCGCGTCCGCTCGGCTTCACCGACGGCGCGGCGTTCTGCCGCGAGCTCCCCGCCACCATCGGCGTCGCCGCCGTCCCCGTCAGCGCCTTCGTCGACGACACCGCCACCTGGCAGCATCTCGTCCGATTCGCATTCTGCAAGCGCGACGAGGTGATCGCCGAGGCGGCGGCGCGCCTGCGGACGCTCACCGAGGGGTGACCCCGCCCCGCGTTGGTCGAGTGCTGCCTGCGAGCGGAGCGAGCACGCAGCTCATCGAGACCGTCGTGGTGTCGCTGGAGGTTCGCCGCCGGCGGCTCAGCCACCGGTCGTACCGGGAGCGGACTTCCGGCGGGACCTGTCGCGGTCGTCGACGGCCTCGCGAACCTCGTCGATCGCCGTACGGATCATGATGCCGTAGGCGTCGTCGGACAACGCCGAGATGTGCTCCTGGGCATTGTCGAGGTGCTCGATGGCAGCGTCGAACGCGCCCAACCGGCGGAGGTTGTCGGCGATGTTGAGATAGAGGCTCGGATAGAAGCCGGCCACCGTGAGGCCGGCGTGGTGGTGCCGGGCGCGTTGGTCGGTGAGGGCGGCAGCAGCATCGAGTGCGCGCACGTCCCAGATGAGGGCCTCTGCCGGTTCCTCGTAGAGATCAGCCAGGTAGTGAGCGAGCGTGCAGCGGTGGAACGGATCGCCGGTGATTCCGATCTGGCGCCAGAGCGCCAGCAGGTCGCGCCGAGCAGGTTCGGGATCTCCTCCGCGTCCCCGGAGTACGGCGTCGCCGATCGCTTCCATGGTCGGGTCAGGTGTCGCGCAAGTTTCGGTCATGAGTTCGGTGCAATCCTTGCCGTGTCAGGTATGCGAACGAGGTCGTCGATGCTGCGGCGGATCAGGCGTTTCAGGTCCCTTCGTCAGGACGGATCGGCTCGGCACGGCATGACGAGCGCGGTCAGGTCGCCGTCGTCGGCCGAGCGGACGGTGGCCGGCTGATCAGGACCACGCAGATCGAGCATCACCTCGACACCGAGGGCATGGCTCACCGCGGGATACAACGTGGTCAGCTCGAACCACACGGTGAGGTCGGCCCCCGCCGAGGCACCGTCGAGGGCCACGACGGCCTCGGGCAATACGAGGCTCGGTTGGCCGTCCGAGATCCGCAGTCCGATCCTTGAGGGTGCTTGCTCGAGCGCCTTGAGGAACTGTTGCGCCGGGATCGTCACTCGGTGGGTCACCTCCGCAAGCGAGGCGATCAGCGACTTGTAGTCCGGAAATGCCGCGGTCAGGAGTCGGCAGTGGACGGTGGTGCCGTCGGCCAAGCCAAAGGCCACGGCGTGCTCAGCTGCCGTCATCGTCACGGTAGGACTCCTCCGAAGGCGCGACATCGTGGCGACGAGGTCGTCCCCGGCCACCGTCCCGGCCCACGAAACAGCCGACGCCCGGGTCGGTACCAACGTCCGGGTCGCGAGGCGGTAGCGGTCGGTGGCGGTGAGCGTGATCGCGTCAGGATCTGATTCCAACCGGACCCCTGCCAGCACCGGGAACTCTGGTTCGTCGACGGTGGTCGCCAAGACCTGGTCGACAGCAGCCGCAAGGACCGGGCCCGGCAGAACACCGAGGCGAAGACCGACCTCGTCCACCAGCGACGCCTTGAGCATTGCCGCGGCGTGCTGGACCGCACCGGCGTCTGCGGCGACCTTGGCCACCTGCTCGTCGATGAGCTCCCCAGCCTCTGTCGGGGTGGCGTCGAAGAAGTCACCGATCATCGACAGCGGCATCCCGATCTCGCGTAACCCCCGCAACTGCGAGGCGCGCGCCACCTGAGACTCGCTGTAGAAACGGTAGTTGGTCCGTGGGTCGATCTGTTCGGGACGAAGGAGACCCGCATCGTCATAGAACCGCAACGCGCTCGCCGTCAGTCCGACGCGCTTGGCGAACGGGCCGATCGACATCAACTCAGGATCCATCACCCGAACATAGTGAGGCCTCGACCAACTCGAAGGTCAACCCCGGACTCTGACCGTCGACAAAAGGCCAGCACGACGGCACGACGGCACGACGGCACGACAAGAACATATGTTCGATGCCGCGTTAGACTCAACACATGAGCACCGGAGTGCAGGCCTCACTGTTCGACGACTCCGACGAGCGCACGGCCGTCGTCCGGCTGGCCCCGCTCGAGGTCGGCGGGCTGCGACACGAATTGACCGACGGTGCGTGGGTCGATGTCCGCCCCGGCTGGATCACCGGCTCGCTGTCGCTCTTCGACTCCCTGTGCAGCGACGTGCCGTGGCAGGCCGAGCGCAGGCAGATGTACGAGCGCATGCTCGACGTCCCGCGACTGCTCTCCTTCTACGACGAGCAGGCACCGCTCCCCCACCCGATGATCGGCCGGGCGCGCGACGCGCTGAGCCGGCACTATCGCCGCGACCTCCCCGACGGGTTCGCGACCTCCGGACTGGCGCTCTACCGCGACGGCACGGACAGCGTCGCATGGCACGGCGACCGGATCGGCCGGGGACGTGACCACGACACGCTGGTCGCCATCGTCTCCCTGGGGTCGCCCCGCACGCTGCTGCTCAGGCCGCGCGGCGGCGGCCGGTCGCGCAAGTTCGTCCTCGGCTCAGGCGATCTCCTGGTGATGGGCGGCAGTTGCCAACGGACCTGGGATCACGCGGTGCCGAAATCGCCGGGCGCGGGCCCGCGGATCAGCATCCAGTTCCGTCCCCACGGCGTGCGATGACGTACCGTCACTCCACGGCTTGGACGGTCACCCCGGTGAGTTTCTCCGATGCCGCCCAGAGTTTGTCGCGAACGGACTGATCGTCGACGATCGACCGATAGCGCGCCCGTGACGGACCTCCGCGCAAGACCAGCCGCGGTCCCCAGTAACTGCCGTTCGCAACGTCCTGCGTCGCGGCGTACAGCGCGGGCAGCGCCCCTTGGTCAGCCGGTTGCCCCACGCGCAGCAACTCGCCCGCCTTCATCAGGTAGTCCATCGCCGTCTCGGACTGCCCCATCAGGCCGGTCGCCGCGTAGCCGGGGTGCGCCACCACCGACCGCAGACCGGAGCCCGCCGCGGTGAACCGACGCGCCAACTCCTGCGCGAAGACCAGGTTCGCGAGCTTCGAATCACCATAGGCCACCCACCGGTTGTAGCGACGCCGCTCCCAGTTGAGATCGTCGGCGCGAATGCTCCCACCCAGGTGGGCGAGCGACGACAACGTCACCACCCGATCGGTGAGCTTCGGCAACAGCAGCCCGGTGAGAGCGAAGTGGCCGAGATGATTGGTGCCCATCTGCATCTCGAACCCGTCAGCCGTGCGTCGCAGCGGCAGCGCCATCACACCGGCGTTATCGATGAGGACGTCGACCGCGTCGACGGTGTCCGCGAACTCCCGCACCGACGAGAGGTCGGCCAGGTCCAGATGCGCGACGGTCGCCGCGGAACCGATGCGATCGGCGACGATCGCGGCCTTGTCGAGGTTCCGACAGGCGAGCGTTACCGACGCACCCCGGCGTGCCAGCGCGGTCGCCATCTCGGCTCCGAGTCCGCCGTTGGCGCCGGTGATCACGTACCGGCGCCCGCTCTGGTCGGGGATTGCATCGGTCGACCATCCGTGCATCGTCATTGCTCCTTCGGTTCGGACCGATGTGTCCGCTCTCGTGGCCTGCCGAACTTCACCAGGTCAGAGAGCACACTACCGAGCGACGGCGGTTCCGCGGGGACGAGGAGTTCGCGTGGCGCAAAGATCTCGGTCGAGTCCGGACGCCCGCGCAGCGTGGTGCGGTCGATGCGACGCCATCGGGCGGCCTCCTCGGTACCCGCCGCCTCAATGATGCGGCCGCTCGCCAGAATCGGCGAGTGCCCCTCCTTCGCCCGATCCGACAGCCGCGCGCTCTCATTGACCGGGTCCCCGATGACCGTGTACTCGTAGCGTGTCTGCGCGCCGATGTTGCCCGCGAAGACCCGGCCGTACGAGACGCCCATGCCCCATTCCAACGGCAACGACTCGCCCAGCGCTTCACCGAGCGCCCGCGCGGCGGCGAGCGCCGCCTGCGGAGCGTTCTCCAGCGGTTCGGGGGCACCGAAGATCATCAGCGCCGCATCACCCTCGAACTTATTGATGAAGCCGCCGTGGTCCTCGACCACGTCGGCAACGATCGAGAAGAAGGCGTTCAGGACGACCGCGGTCTCCCGCGGGTCACGGCTGGCGGCGAACGACGTGGAACCGGTGATGTCGACGAAGATGACGGCGACGTCGCTGTTGGCGCCGATCCGCTCGCCTCCGTGTTCCAAGGCCAGATCGGCGACTCCCACGCCGACGTGGCGTGAGAAGATCTCGCGCATCCGCTCGCGTTCTTCGAGGCCGTCGAGCATACTGTTCACCCCGGCCTGGAGGACGCCGATCTCCGAGGAGTCGTACACGGCGACTCGACCGGTCAGGTCGCCCTCGGATGCGGTCTTGACGACGTCGGTCATCTCGATGAGCGGGTCACGGATCACCCGGGCGACCAACCCGATCACGCGACCGCCGGACGCCAATGCGATGGCGGCGAGGAAGGCGATGGCCCAGTCGAACCGTTCGCCGACCAACGGGACCATCCCCAGGGCGCGCCCACTCACGATCGACAACATCCCGATCATCGGTACCGCGGACGAGACCACCCAGATCACGAGCATGCGCTCACGGACACCGTGCATCACGTACTTCATGGCGCGTCCGCCGAGCGCGAGAACCACCAGCGGCCGGACCGCGCTCTCGATGAACATGTAGTTCAGGCACGCCGACGTGATCGCGGCGAAGCAGAACGCCACCAGCATGGCGATCAGGAAGGTCTGCGGCGCACCGGAGAGAATCACGTAGACCACGTACGCGGCGAGCCAGCCGACCAGGTCGGCCTGCGACACCCGCATCGGGATCACTTGGATCTTGCGGCGCCGTTCGTCGTCGGCGACGCCGCCGCTGACGAACCAATCCACCTGTGGCCGCAAGAACAGCAGGGAGATCGCAATGCTGACCACCAGGCCGATGGCCGTCGACACGATGATCGCCAGCATGCCGGGGTCGCCGTCGCCCGCATGGAGCGTGAGGTCGCCACCACTGAAGGCCAGCAGCACCGCAATGAAGGTCTCGACGCTGATGAGGACCTTCGCGCCGCCGACGATGGTCCCACCCAACAGCAGTGCGCGGGCGACGATGCCGCGCCGGGTGGGCACGTCCATCGCCTGCCACTCGGTGGCCAGCCGTTCGCTGCCGCCGTCGACCAATCGGCCGCCGAAGTAGGCGACCTTCAGCCGCCGGTCCACCCAATCGGCGAATCGGTGCAGTTCCACGCGCGCATTGTCACGCAAAACAAGTCACCTCCCGGCCGAATGCAATCTCACTGAGATTACCCAACGACCGGGAGGTGATTGTGGTTATACGTTCGCGTATCAGGCAGCCTGAAGGGCTTCGATCTCCAGGGTGATGGTGATCTTGTCGCCGACGACGCTGCCGCCGGTCTCCAGCGGCATCTCGATGTCGATGCCGAAGTCCTTGCGGTTGATGACGGTGCTGGCCTCGAAGCCCGCGACGGCGCCATGGCCCATGCCCGGGTTCACGCCGTTGTACTCCAGCTTCAGGGTGACCGGCTTGGTGACGCCCTTGAGGGTGAAGTCGCCGACGAGCTCGTAGTCGCCGCCCTTGGCGACGACGCCGGTGGAGACGAAGGTGGCGGTCGGGAACTTCTCCGCGTCGAAGAAGTCGGCCGACTTGATGTGGCCGTCACGCTGCTCGTTGCGGGTGTTGATCGAGGTCACGTCGATCTCGGCCTGCACGGACGGGGTGCCGTCCTCGGCGATCGTGACGGTGCCCGAGAAGGCGTCGAACGAGCCGCGGACCTTCGAGACCATCAGGTGGCGGACCGAGAAGCCGACGGTCGAGTGTGCCGAGTCGATGGTCCAGGTGCCCGCGGTCAGGTCGGTGGGGACGAGGGTTGCTGCAGTCATGATGATCTCCTTGTGGGGTCGGTCGGTAGTGCGCTTGTGGAGTTCGTCGGCGCGTTCAGCGCCACACAGGAAGAATAACCGGACCGCGGTCCGTTTGCTTCCCGATGTGATTCGATTCACAGTCGATCTCGAGCTCCGCCGTCCGCCGACCGGCCCCATCGACACCGTCGGTGATCGACTCCCGGTGCTCGTCGACGCCGGAGACTACACGTCGACGACGTCGCTCTGCGGGTCGATGAGGACCTTCGCGTGGTGCTGCGCCGATCCGAGCGCCTCGAACGCCGCCGCGGTTCCACCGAGCCCGACGGTCCCGGTGAGCAGCGGTTCGGGACGAACCTTCCCACGCGCGATCATGTGCAGGGTGTTGCGGAATTCTGCAGGGTCGTAGCCGAACACGAACCGAAGGTCGATCTCCTTGTTGCTCGCCATCGCGGGCGCGAAGGTGTCGGGCTCCATGCAGACACCGACCACCACCACGCGCGACCGGAAGGGCGCGCCGGTCACGAGGTCGTCGATGATGCCCGGAACACCGACGCATTCGAAGACCACCGGGCCCGTCGGAGTCAGCGACAGTTTGTCGGCGACGCCCATCAGCGACCACCACGGCACTCCGGGCACGAACTGGAGTGTGTGCATCGAGTCGAACGCGACGGAGAACAGATCTCCGACGCGGGTGAAGTACTTCTTCTGCGCGGGCGCGACGTCCCAAGGACTGTCGGCGGACGGATCGACGACGATGTCGGCGCCGCACTCGCGCGCGAGGTTCCGCCGCATCTCCGACAGATCACTGGCCACCACGGTCTTCACTCCGATGGCCTTCAGCATCAGGATCACCGCGAGGCCGATCGGCCCGCAGCCGACGACCACCGCGACGTCGCGCTTGCCGACGTCGCTGCGTCGAACGGCGTGGTGGGCGACGGCCAGCGGTTCGGTGAGCGCCGCGAGGTCGGGAGAGACGCCGTCGGGCACCGGCATGGCGAGGTCTTCCTGCACCAGCAGGTACTCAGCGTACGCGCCCGGAGCGTGCGCGGAGAGACCGACCATCTCCACCTCGCCGTCGTGCCGGATGAGCGGCAGCGCGACGATCGCCTGCCCCGGCTTCCACCGCTTGCGGCACTTGGGGCCGTACGAGACCACTTCACCGACGAACTCGTGGCCCATCACCACGCGCTGCGACGGCCGCATGAAGTTGTCGTACCCGACCTGCTCTCCGATGTCGGCGGCGACGTCGCCGTGCACCCGCGCGTGCAGGTCCGACCCGCAGATCCCCGCACGCAGGACTTTGAGCAGTACATGACCCGGTCCGGGCTCGGGAACGGCCATTTCCTCGACGTCGAGCGAACCTTCGTGACACACCACAGCTTTCATGGGTCCACTGTAGGGGACGGTCCTGCCTTGGGAGCTGAACCCTACTCAGAAGTCAGGAGAGCGATGTCAGTCCTCACTGCGGTGGCGCGCCCGGCGCACCTGATACGTCGGATCCACGCGCGGGCGTGCCCGCGTCTCCTCGGAGTCGGCCCCGGCGAAACCATCGCTCGGATGCTCGCCGGTGAGCTTGTCAACCCACGAGTGGCGCCCGGTGTCGGCGTCGTCGACCGGCACGAACTGCGGCCGACTCTCGGCCGACGGCTCCACCACAGGCTGCTCGTGAGTCACCTCGCGCCGCTGCGCGGGCTCCTCGTCGATGTACCGCTCGACTTCCTTCTCGACCACGCGGCGCACGATCACCGGTTTCTCGACGACGACGATCTGCTCGATCGGCTTCTCGACGATCTTCTCGACCTCGACGTAGACCGGCCTCTCGACCACCTTCTCGATGATGTGCTCGATCGGCTTCTCGACGATCCGCTCCACCACGTGGTCGACGCGCTTCTCGATGACGTTCTCGACGAGGACGGGCGTCTGCACGTTCTTGTCGAACTCGCGGCGGACCTCTTGTTCCACCACGTTCTCGATGATCTCGGGACGTTCGACGATCTTGTCGACGACATGCTCGACCGGCTGGTCGACGACCTTCTCGATCACGTTCGGCACCTCGACGATGCGCTCCACGATCCGGTCGACGGGCTGTTCGATGACCTTCTCGACCACGTTCGGGCGTTCGATGACCCGCTCGACGATCCGGTCGACCGGCTTCTCGACCACCTTGTCGACGATGTTCGGCACCTCGACGGTGCGCTCCACCTCGCGGTCGACCGACTTCTCGACCACCTTCTCGATGACGTTCGGCACCTCGAGCATCTTCTCGACGACACGATCGACCGGCGTCTCGACGATCTCCTCGATCACGTTCGGCTTCTCGACGAGGCGCTGCACGGTGTGGTCGACGGTCGTCTCCACCACCTGCTCGATCACGTTCGGCACCTCGACGACCTTCTCCACCACGCGATCGACGGCCTTCTCCACCACCTGCTCGATCACGTTCGGCACCTCGACGAGCTTCTCGACGACGTGGTCGACGCTCTTCTCAACAACCTCTTCGACGACGTTCGGCACCTCGACCACCCGCTGAACGGTGTGCTCGACCGGCGTCTCGACGATCTCCTCGATCAACTCCGGCTTCTCGACAACGCGTTCGACGACGTGCTCGACCGGGTTCTCGACGATCTTCTCGACGACGTTCGGCTTCTCGACGACGCGTTCGACGACGTGCTCGGCGTTCTTCTCGACGAGCTTCTCGGTGATGTCGGGGATCTCGACGACACGTTCCACCTCGCGGTCGACAGGCTTCTCGATCACCTTCTCGACGACGTTGGGGACTTCGACGACGCGCTCGATGACGTGGTCGACCGGCTTCTCGATGGGCTTGTCGACGATCTGCTCGACCACCACCTCGCGCTCGACCGGGACCTCCTTGATGGTGGCCTTCTCGACGACGAGTTCGACCTCCTTCTCCACGACCTTCTCGACCGTCTTGTAGACGATCTTCTCGACCGGGACCTCGATCTGTTTCTCGACGACGCTCTCGACCGCCGAGTCCTCGTCGGCGTCGACAACCTTCTCGACCACCTTCTCGACAGGGCGGTAGACGATCTTCTCGACGGGGACCTCGACCTGTTTCTCGACGATCTTCTCGACGGGAACTTCGCGGATCACCTCGACGATCTTCTCGACCGGCTTCTCCACCACCTTCTCGACGACCGATTCGACGGGGATCTCCACCACCTTGTCGACGATCGTGACAATGGGCTTCTCCACCATGCGTTCGATGCTGACCGGTTTCTCCACCACGTCGTCGGTGATCTCGACGAGCAGTTTCTCGACCATGCGGGCGACTTCGGTCGGCCGTTCGACGATCTCGTCGACCACGGTGACGAGCAGTTTCTCGACCAGTCGCTGGATCTCGATGGGCTTGTCGACGATCTCGTCGAGGATGGTGACGACGGGCTTCTCGACGAGCCGCTGGATCTCGATCTCTTTGTCGACGATCTCGTCGTGGACGGTGACGATCGGCTTCTCCACCACCCGCGGCACCTCGACGGGCTTCTCGACGATCTCGTCGACGACCGTCACCGACGGCTTCTCCACCACCCGGCTGATCTCGACAGGCTTGTCGACCGTCTCGTCCACCACCGTCACCGACGGCTTCTCCACCAGGCGCGAGATGTCGACCGGTTTCTCCACGATCCGGTCGGTCACCGTGACGATCGGCGCCTCCACCCGGCGCGTCAACTCGACCGGCTTCTCCACGATCTCGTCGACCACCGTGACGACCGGCTTCTCCACGATCCGCGGCAACTCGACCGGCTTCTCCACGAAGTCGTCGATGAAGGTGACGGCGACGTCCTCGACCATGCGCGGCACGTCGACCGTTCGCTCGACGATGTCGTCGACCACGGTGACGACGGGCTTCTCGACGCGGCGGCGGATGTTGACGGGTTTGTCGGCGATCTCGTCGTCGATGCTCACCACGGGACGCTCCACGGTGCGCTTCACGCTCACCGGTTTGTCGACGATGTCGTCGACCACCGTGACAACCGGCTTCTCGACCAGTCGCGACACCGTGGCCGGCTTATCGATGATGGTGTCGACGGTGTTGACCACCAGTCTCTCGACGATGCGCTCCAGCGTCACCGGCTTGTCGATCACCGTCTCGACCGGATTCTCCACCAGCCGCTCGACCGTGTAATCACGATCGACGACGTTGTCCACAACGTTCAGCGCCGGTTCGTTTTCCTGCGTCGTCCCGTCGTCGGCCATCGGCCCTCCTCGTCCTGCAACATCCTCACCGAAAACCCTTGCATAGTGCGGCGAGAACATCTAACTGAACTCTTAGGTTACGCGGCCGAACCAACCGCCTCACGCCAACCAACAGCCCCAGCCGTTTGATGTCCGGTCCGACGGGTTACGGGGCCTCGCCGGTGATGACGTACGCCTGCGGGTGCCTGGCCAGGTACCGAACCGCGACGGCGCCCGCGTCCAGCGCGAGGTCGGTGGAGCCCGCGGAGAGTCGCAGTGTGTACGCGCGTCCGTTCGCGGCGGTGAATGTGACCCACCCGTCGTCGACGCTCGCCGAGGCTTGCGCACCGTGCGCGCGGATGTACGCGTCGGTGACGGGGACGCGGGCAGTACCGAGGATCCCCAGAACGCCTGCGAACACCAGCACGACGAGCATGGCGCCGGTGAGCATCCGAGGCAGGTTGAGGCGCCGCGGGGCCGGCGGCGTGGCGCGGGGCAACTGCTCGCGGGCGCGCGCGGACTCCAACAGTGGTCGTGCCCCGTCCACCAGGGTCGTGTTCGTGATGATGGATCCGGGCAGTCGACGGGTACGCACCCGGCGGGTGGCCGAATGGATCGCCGCCGTCCCGAGCCCGCCGACGACGGCGAGGACGAGGAAGACAGGGCCGTTGTCGACCGGCACGTCGAGCAGCCAGATGGTCGTGTCCGCAATCGCGCCGATCATCGCAGCGCGGCCCGCCCGCGGCGTACAGCAGGTCCGGGTCGTCGGAAAGGTAGCGCACCGAGACTCTGTCACCCACGCCGACGGCGCCCTCGCGGACGACGAGTGCGCCGACGAACGGTTCACCGTCGGCAGCGTCGACGCGCACGAGGACGTACTCGAGCGGGACGGACTCGTCGTCGGTGACCCACTGTGAGACTCCCGTCCGGCGAATCTCCATCGCTCTCCCGCTCGCAGTCAGCGCCGACGAGAGATCCAGTGCCGCAGCGTGTCTCCGCGTGCGGGAGAGCACCCCGAACACCCCGCCTGCCAATCCCCACGCGATGGCGATGAACAGCGGTGCGACCTGCCCGCCGCCGTCAACCGGGAGCAGGACGCCGTGCCGTTGATCCGTGCGCACGAGCTGTTCCCATACCCAGACGGCCAGCCATGCCCCGAGGACGCACCAGACCACGGCGGCGATCGTCAGGGCCTTCGGCATCTCTCGACGGTAGCCGGGCGCGCCGAGGATGGTCGACGCCGGACGCCGCAGTCCCGTCACCGTTCACGAAGACGTCACGCCCTGTTCGCTCCGCCCGCGCCCGGCACCACCATCCGCTCGATAGCATCCGGGCAGGCCAGCCGACGGGCACTGTCGAATGCAGAGGAGTACGCAGCGCATGCGTCACGAGTTCACCGAGGTCTTGAACGATCTGATCGACTACTTCTTGCTCGCCGACATCCGAGCGCTCCTGGACTTCTCCGTACAAAAAGGCCTCCCGGCGGACCTCGCCACCGAGTTCACCATGACGGAGTCGGCTGATCGGGCCGTCGAGGCGGGCGCACTCCTACCGATCCCCGGCGTCGAGAACCTCCCGTACACCGTCGCGTTCGTGACTGCGCCGGACGAGCCGGAACTCCTGGCACCGACGTCGCACCTGGTGCATCGCGGCGACGCCTATGCACTGCACGTCGAACACGGGTCGCTCGAATTGTTCACCTGGCACATCCTCGGGGAGTTCACCGAGAGCACCGTCGGCGCTCTGCTCGAGCGGTACCGCCAGTCCGAGCGACCGCGGATCGCCATCGAGAACGGCTGGTATCGCGTCGATGTGCTCGCCGGCTGGCTGGCACGGGACGACGGCCCGGAACCCGCTTTCGAACTCGTCCTGACCCCGGCCGCTGCGAAGCCGGCGCCGCAGAACACCGATCTCGGCCGTCGGTACGCGTTGTCGGCGACCGACCTCACCCGTCCCAGTGTCTAACGGACACGGCCGAAAGAAAGCAGGGACAGCGATGCCCGCGAACGCCCCACAGCCCGCCGAGGACGAAGCGGGTCACAGTCCGATGCCCCTGAGCCGCCTGCTCACGATCCTGTCGACCGGACGCATCGAGGACGAGGCGTACACCGTCTTCACTGCCGCCGAAAATGCGCGAGCCGTCGACGATCCGATCTGTGTGCTCGACGGCCCAGTCGACGTCGACCTCGAGAAGCTGGTCGAGATCATGCCGCCGTACGTCGTTGCGGAAGGCCTCGTGACGTTCTGCCACGCCTCCGACGCGGTCGACACGATCCACAACACCCGCGGCCAGCGACCCGACGCTCCGATGGAGCTCATCCTCGCCAACCTCGACTACTACCTGCTTCGCGACACCTGGATGGATCTCGAGTAGGGAGGGTCTCCCCGCCATCACGGGTTGACCAGCACCGACCCCAAAGACCAGAAAACCCCCAGTTTCCTGGGGGTTTCTCTCGGTGGCCAGGGCCGGGATCGAACCGGCGACCTTCCGCTTTTCAGGCGGACGCTCGTACCAACTGAGCTACCTGGCCGAAGGTACCGGTACAACACCGAAACCAAAGCGACCCTGACGGGACTCGAACCCGCGACCTCCGCCGTGACAGGGCGGCGCGCTAACCAACTGCGCCACAGGGCCATATTCTATTTTGTGCCGTGAGGAACCTTAGCAGATCCTCATTGCGTACCCCCTACGGGATTCGAACCCGCGCTACCGCCTTGAAAGGGCGGCGTCCTAGGCCGCTAGACGAAGGGGGCCGGTGTTCCTCGTTGGGAGCGAGACAAACTCTATGTCACCAGCGCACAAGAACACAAATCGGCAGGTCATCGCATATTTTCCGGCATCTGGTCCACGATCTCGCAGGACTGCGCCGTGCTCTGCTCGTCAGCCAGAAACACCGTCTGCGCCATCATCGCGTAACCGGACATCTGCTCGCGGAAGACTTCGATGGATTCCTCAGGGTGAACGGAGTCGATGACGGCATGCGGTCCGATCGCGTTGAACTGATGACTCACGCCGCGCGGCACCTGCAAGTCGACGAACGAGCACGGCGGGACGATCACGTTGAAGCGATCGCGTCGGCCTCCGTCGGGGACATCAGGCAGGTCGTCGACGAAGGAGTCGAGACCGAAGTCGGTGACGCCGGGGACCTCGACCACGTCGATGGGCGCCAGACTGCTGACGCGGATGCGGGTGTCGGGCCCGGTCATCATCCGGACCATCCGCAGTCCGGTGTGCAGATGCATGCGCGAGCACAGGTCGCGGTCGGTGACGTCGTAGAAGTCCATCAGGTAGCGGTCGGCGAAGAAGCCGTCGAAGGGGCGCTCGATCATGTAGACGTCGCCTTCTTCGAACACCTGCGACCGGGTGATGCCGTCCCGATCCGGTGCCGTCGCCGCCGCGCTCTGCTTTCCGCGTGTGACGATCGCCGCGAACGCCGTGACGACGGCGAGCGCGACGTCGGGTTCCAGCTGCAGGACCGGCGTCACCACGTTGCGGCCCGCGTCGACGAACCCCTCGAGGTCGACGACCTCGTTCTGGTCGTCGGCGTTCACCTTCATCGCCGCATGTTGCTCCGCCGCCGTCTGCTCCACCGACGTGTACTCCCCTGCTCTCATCTGCCTACCTCGAACGATTGCAACCACAACTCCAATGTCAGGACCAGCCACAGCTTTCCGCCGTGACGCGGCAGCAGTGCGCCGTCCTTGCGCAGCCAGGCGCGCACGGTCTCGGGCCGCAGCAGAGCGCGGTCGACGGCGGCACGGCTACCGAGGACGTCGTTCGTGAGCTCGCTGAGCGGACCGTCGAGCCACTGCTGGACGGGTACCCGCATGCCACTCTTCGGTCGGTCGACGATGGTCGCCGGCAGCAGGTCGCGGACCGCCTCTTTGAGGATCCACTTCTCGCTGGTGCCGCGGAACTTCTGTTGCGGTGGGATCCGGAAGGCGTAGTCGACGACGTCGCGGTCGAAGAGCGGGGCACGACCTTCTACGCCGCTGGCGGCCGTGAGGCGCTCCACCTTGGTCAGGATGTGGTGCGCCCCCTTGGTGCGCAGATTCACATGCAGGAGTTGGTTCAGCAGACTCCGCATCTGCCCCTGCTGCAGGTACGGGAGCAGCACGTCGATGGTCGGGGTCGTCGTCTCGAGGCCGGCGAGCGCGTCCGCGGTCAGCAGGGTCGGGAGGTCGTCGAGACACTTCCGGTAGCTGTCCAGGTACGCGGTGGCACGGGCCTGCGGGGACGGGTCGGTCCGGAAGAGTTCGAAGATCAGCATCGGCAGGTTCTTGGGTCCGCCGAACACCGGGTCGCCGCCCTCGCCGTTGAGGATCACCGAGTGTCCCTGCGCCGCGGCGGCTTCGGCGAGCATCAGGTTCGGCACGGTGAGCGGATCACCGACCGGGCAGTCCAACAGTGCCACGGTCTCCGCCATGCGGTCGGCGATCGCGGTGCCGGTCACGGTGAGGACCTGCTGGTCGATGTGGCAGTGCGCCGCCACCATCCCGGAGTAGCCCAGTTCGTTGGGGGTGTCGGTGTCGAAGGCGATGGAGTACGACGTGACCGGATGGTCGTGCAGTTTGGTGGCGAGCGCGGCGACGAGGCTGGAGTCGACGCCGCCGGACAGCAGGACACCGACGGGTTCGCTCGCAGGCAGACGGCGGACGACGGCCTGTTCCAGACGCTCGCGGAGTTGCGCAGCGTGATGCCGCGGCTCGCCGGGGTCGTCGACCTCGACCGGTTCCCAGAAGCTCTCCGGCGAGGTCCGGCCGTCCGCGTGCAGGCGGAGCGATCGCCCCGGCAGGGCTTCGGCGATCCCCCGGAAGAACGTCTCCGCGCCGGGGAGGTAGGCGAACGTCAGGAACGACTGCACGGCCCGCAGGTTCAGCCCAGTGTCGCAGCCGGTGAGTCGGGTCAGCGCTCGCAGCGACGACGACGCCGCCCAGCCGTCCGCGGTCCGCGTGTAGAACAGCGTCCGCGAGCCGACGTGGTCGCGGAGCACCACCAGATCGTCCCCGTCGACAATCGCGACCGCGAACATGCCTTCGATGTCGGCGATGCCGCGGAGCCCGCGGTCGGCGTAGAGGCGCAGCACAAGGTCGAGGTCGGTCGACGGCGGGTCGACGGCGGTGCGGAGGGTGCGGCGCAGTGCATCCCCGTTGAACACCGTCGCCTCGCCGATCGCGCGCAGTCGCCCTGCCCGGACCGGGCCGGTCGCCACGCCCGGCCCGTCGACCAGCGTCGGCTCGCCCTGAGAGACCAGGAATCTCGTCATTCTCGTGTCCCGATCAGCCGAAGTCGCCGCCGTCGAAGCCGCCGTCGCCGTCGTCCCAGGGCGAGTAGCCACCGTCACCACCGCCGCCGTCACCACCGCTGTTCCCGGTGCCCATGGCCCGCAGCGCCTCCTCGTCGGCGAACGACATCGCGTCGGGCGGCACGATCAACGGACCGAGGATGGCTGCGCCCGCGAGCCCCGCGACGGCCATCCCCAGGCGGCCACCGATCTTCGATCGGTTGACGGTGAGCCGTCCGTCGCTCCAGAGCGTGCGGCCGAAACCGTTCTCCCGGCCGTAGAAGAAGTAGCCCTCGTCGTCGGTCCGTTTGACCAGTTTGGGGCCGAGCGGCTCGTCGACGCCGTGACGACCGTGTTCGTCCCGCCACTCCACCCGTCCGTCCGCGGTACGGGTCCGCCATTCCTGGCGACCGTCCGCGTACCGCCGGTAGACGGTGCCGTCGGCGAGCAGTTCGTCGGTGTAGGTCACTTCGCGGGGCGTGGGGTTCATCGGGTGCTCCTGGCAGTGGCGGGCGGCCGTTCGGCAGCGGTTCTCGGGTGCGGCCAGGTGAGGAATCCAGCCGATCGCGCGGCACGCAGATCGATGATCGGCTCGGGGCGGCGATGCACGCCGCGGACCAGTCGGTGGACGCTACGCAAAAGCATGGCCGGCGGAACTGCTTCCACGTCGACCGGGGCGCTCCGCCGAGGTCCGCGACGAGGAAGGTGCAGCGGGGCCGTCTGGCTGCGCCGCAGCCCGATTGGCGTCACCGTCACCGTGTCGGGCAGATCGGTGAGCGATTCGAGTCGGCCCGGGAGTGCCCATCCTTCGGGCGAATCGTCGTGCAGCACGTAAATCGTCGCGCCCTCGGCGCCGTCGACGGCAGTCTGGGCAAGCATCCGTACCAGTCCATCATGCAGCGGAAGGTCGTGCAGACTCAGCACCGGGCACGCCGACTCCATCGGAGTCCCGTTGGCGCGCAGCATGGCCGCGACGGCGGGCGACTGACAGATCAGCAGTCGTGGCAGCGCGTAATCGAACAGGTCCGGTTCTGCGGTCATCGCACCGGGAGCCGTCGCGGCCTGATCGGGCTCCGGCAGCATCCGGTCGAGGTCGCCTGCGCGACGCAGCGCCGCCGTGAACCACCGGTACGGCAGCACCGGCGGGACGGTGAACGCCAGCGGACGCGGCAGCAGATGGACGGGGAGGAGCAGACGACAGGTCTCGTAATAGAGCTGACGCCGGGTGAAGGCGAGGTCGGTCGGCGCGCTCGCTCGGGCGGCCGCTCGCCGCAGCAGCGCGCCGATCATGCCGCAGGCCAGGTGAGGAAGCCGGTCCGGCGCGCGGCAGCCGTCACCGGGTCCAGGTCGCCGATCGCCCGGTCGACCGTGGTGATCAGTCGGCCGGGTGGGATCGCCGCGACCGGCGACCACCAGCCCGTCGCGAGCCAGCGTCGCTCGTCGTCGGTGAGGTACGACGGCAGGGCGGCTTCCGCCTCGTCCGACAGCTGCGGTTCGCGCAACCAGATGAACCGCTCGCCGTCGAGCGCGGTGCGTGCGCTCAGCCCGACGTCCACGGCCCGTGCGCCGAACACGCGGCGCGCTTCGTCCCACTGCCGCAGCCCGAGCGGGCTCGCATCGTGGATCACCAGCACCGGGATCTGCGGCGGAATCTCCTGTGGCTGCGCCGCGAACATCAACTCGCGGCTCTGCGCGATCGCGTTCCACGACAGGCACACCAAGACGCTGCGGTCAGCGCACAGCACGGCCGCTCTGGGCGTCGGAGACTGCACGAGCGCGGCGGTTCGCTCGTTCACACCGCCGGGAAGGTCCGCTCTGTAGACGGCCCGCCAACGAGCGCCGATGCGTGCGGCGAACTCCTCGTCGGACATCCCGACGACGATGCGATGGTTTCTGACCATGCCCGGCTTCCGCAACCAGTTGACGATCATGCTCAGCACGGCGAGGGTGAACCCGGTGCCGAGCACCCAGGCGACCGCGGAGCCGGCGGACAATCCGAAGGCCCCGCCCAGGCCGATCGTCAACGGCAGCGTCGGGACGAAGGTGATGAACACGATGACGCCGGCGGTGACGATGAACGTGATCCGCCAATCGGATTCGAGGCTGGTCTCGATCCGGTTCCGGACGGCCGCATACCGCATCTGGGTGTAGGTGTACACGTACCCTTCGGGACCGCGGAGCTTCTCCGCGAGTTTGCGCACCCGGACGTCGTGCAGTGCGATCGGCAGTTCTTTGGGTTCGAGCGCGAACACCCGACCGCATTTCGCGCACTTCGAGTCCACGCGTTCACGGCGAAGAATCATCTGATTGCAGTGCGGGCAGATCATCGCGATCTCCCTTCCGGCGACACGTACCCCCGCCTCGTCGTCTGTTTGGACCACTATAGAAAGGATGTACGACACGCGCCGGATACGCACTTGGAGCGCACCCGGATGACTCCGGGCGCGCTCCAGGTGATGTGCGGATCAGTTCGGGTTGAAGCCGAAGTCCTGGCCGCCGACACTCTCCCACCGGGAGGTGACGTACTTGGGCCGGGTGTAGAAACTCCACGACGCGTTGTTCAGACCGGTGTCGCCGAACGCCGACGCCTTCCAGCCCTGGACCGCATAGGCGGCGACCGGAACCGGGATCGCGACGTTGACGCCGACCATGCCCGCGGAGACGCGGCGCTCGAACTCGTTGGCGGCGGCACCGTTCTGGGTGAAGATCGACGCGCCGTTGCCGTACCGGTGGGTGCGAATCAGTTCCAGTGCTTCGTCGAGGGTGTCGACCCGCAGGACCACGAGCACCGGGGCGAACAGTTCTTCGGTGTAGGCGGGCGAGGTCGCGTCGACGTCGGCGAGGATGGTCGGGCCGACGAAGTAGCCCTCCTCGAATCCGGCGACCGTCTCGGCCGACCGGTCGACGACGGCGCGGGCGCCGGCGGCGATCGAGTCGCGGATCACCTGCTGGACGCGCTCCTGCGAGCGACGGCTCACGACGGGACCCACTTCGACACCCGCGGTCTGACCTGATCCGAGGACGACGGCCTCGGCGCGGCCGGTGAGCTTCTCCAGGAGCGGCTCGGCGGACGGTCCAACGACCACGGCGACGGAGATCGCCATGCACCGCTGCCCGGCAGCGCCGAACGCCGCGGCGGTCAGCTGATCGGCGGTGACGTCGAGATCGGCGTCGGGCATGACGATCATGTGGTTCTTGGCGCCACCGAAAGCCTGGACTCGCTTGCCCGCATCAGCGGCGCGCGAGTAGATGGCCTGCGCCACATCACTGGAACCGACGAACGAGACGGCCTCGGTGTCCGGCGAATCGATCAGCTGCTGCGAGACCTCGACGCCGCCGTGAACGACGTTCAGCACGCCGTCCGGCAGTCCGGCCTCGCGGAACAGCTCGGCGATGCGGACGCTCACGCCGGGGTCCTGCTCGCTGGGCTTCCACACGAAGCTGTTGCCCGCCGACAGGGCGACCGACAGCATCATCAGGCCCATCATCGCGGGGAAGTTGAACGGCGTGATGCCGACACAGACGCCGAGCGGGTGCAGCACCGACTTGGTGTCGATGTTCGGTCCGCTCTGCAGCGACGTGGACCCCGCAGCCAATGCCGGCCCACCGCACGCCAACTCGATGGAGTCGACGGCGCGCGTGATCTCGCCTGCGGCGTCGTCGAGCGTCTTGCCGTGTTCCTCCGAGATCATGGCTGCGAGCTCATCGCGGTTGTCGAGCAGGAGCTGACGGGCGCGGAAGAGCACGTGGGCCCGACGCGACTGCGGCGTGGCCGCCCAGGCGTCGAACGCCTTCAGACCGGAGGCGATCGCCGTCTCGACGGTCGCGGTGTCGGCCATCGACACGGTGGCGACGGCACGGTCGGTCGCCGGGTTGACGACGTCGATCGACTGGTCGCCGGCAACGGCGGCGCCGTTGATCCAATGGGTGATGGTGCGCATGATGCGTCCTTTCGATTTCCGGGGTGCGGCGGGGCCGCAAGATCGTGAGAGTCAGTGGTTGGTGCGGTCGAGGGCTCGATGCTCGGCGTCCACATCCGAGAGCGCTGTGCCCCGCGTCTCCCGCATGAAGTAGGTGGCGACGAGCGAGATGACGCCCGCGGCGGCGATGTAGACGGCGATCGGCATCCAGCTGTCGTACTTGCGCAGCAGCCACGTCGCGATGACGGGAGCGAGCGACCCGGCGAAGATCGCCGTCACCTGGGCGCCCATCGAGACGCCGATGTAGCGCATGTGGGTCGGGAACATCTCGGACATGATGGCCGGCTGCGGTGCGTACATCACGGCGTGGACGATGAATCCGATGGTGATCGCGGTGAGGATCAGCGCGTCGCTGCGGGTGTCCAGGAGCGGGAACGCGATGAACCCGTACACCGTCGCCATCAACACACCGGCGAAGTAGACCGCCTTGCGGCCGACGACGTCGGAGAGCCAGCCGAAGAACAGGATGGTCACGGCGTGAACCGCGTGCGCCGCCAGCATGTAGAGCAGGATGTGCGCGGTGTCGATGTCGAGTTGCACGCTCAAGTAAGTCAGGAAGAACGTGGCGATCATGTAGTAGTGGATGTTCTCGATGACGCGCAGGCCCATCGCGGTGATCACCTCGCGCGGCCGAGCCTTGCAGACCCGCACGACGGCCGACCAGACGTTCTCCGCCTGCGGGGTCTCCTTGACCGCGTCGCGATAGATGGGCGACTCCTCCACCCGGGTCCGGATGAACCAGCCGATCAACACGATGACGGCGGACAGGAAGAAGCCGATGCGCCAGCCCCAGGAGAGGAACGACGACTCAGGCATGGTGGCGGACAGCACCAACAGGACGACGGTGGCCAGGATGTTGCCGACGGGCGCGCCGAACTGCGGGAAGCTCGCCCAGAATCCGCGTCGGTTGTCCGGGCTCTGCTCGGCCACCAGGAGCACTGCTCCGCCCCATTCGCCGCCGATCGCGACGCCCTGAATAAAGCGCATCAGGACCAGGAGGATCGGTGCGGCCATGCCGATGGCCGCATAGCTCGGGATCGCGCCGATGAGGAACGTCGACCCGCCGATCATCAGCAGCGAGATCTGCAGGAGACGCTTCCGGCCGAACTTGTCACCGTAGTGACCGAAGATGATGCCGCCGACCGGACGCGCGACGAAGCCGATCGCGTAGGTCAGCAGGGCGGCCAGGACGCCGTCGAGCTTGTTTCCGGAGCTGTGGAAGAACACGTCGCCGAACACCAGCGCGGCGGCGATGCCGTAGAGGAAGAACTCGTACCATTCGGCGACGGTGCCCGCCATCGACGCGGCGACCACGCGGCGAAACCCGGCGGGCAGTCCCTTCGGCGCTTCCGGCTGCGGGGTGTTCATGTCGGACGAGCCGATCGTCGTGGCGCTCATCGGGCACCGCCTGCGGTGACGGTGGCGGGCTCGTCGAGCAGACGGACCATGGCGGAGAAGTCCAGGGCGCCGTCGCCGGCCTCGATGATCCGGTCGAGCCCGCCGGCCACCTGCGCGACGGCCGGGAGCTGCACGCCCGCGCGCTCGGCGGCGTCGAGCGCCAGCCCGAGGTCCTTCCGCATCAGCGATGCGGCGAATCCGTTCCGGAAGTCGCTGTTCGACGGTGCGGTCGACACCACGTCGGCCACCGGGTAGTAGTTCCGCAGTGTCCAGCTGTCGCCGGTCGACACGCGAGCGATGTCAATGAGAGTCTCGGGGTCCACGCCGAGCTTGCCTGCCAGCACCGCGGCCTCGCACGTGCCCGCCATGTTGACGGCGAGCATGAGGTTGTTCAGCAGTTTGGCAGCCTGCCCCGCGCCGATCGGGCCCACGTGGAAGGTGCGCGAACCCATTGCGTTCAGCAGCGGCTGCGCGGTCTCCAGGTCGCCGGCAGCGCCGCCGGTCATGAAGGTCAGGGTGCCGTTCTGCGCACCCGTTACGCCGCCCGAGACCGGGGCGTCGATGAATCGACGGCCGACGGCCTGCACCAGTTCGGCGGCGCGCTGCGCGTCGTCGACGGCGATCGTCGAGGCGTCGATGACGAGGGCCGTCGGCGCCGTGGCGGCCAGCGCGCCGCTCTCGGTGAGCGCCGTGATCACGTGCTCGCCCTTGGGCAGCATCGTGATCAGGACGTCGACGTCGGCGGCGGCGTCGGCGGCCGAGTCCGCGACCGGGACGCCGGCGGCAGCGCGCGCAGCGTCTGCGAGGTCGTAGGCCACCAGGTCGAATCCTGCCGCCGCGACGTTTCTGGCCATCGGCGCACCCATTGCGCCGAGCCCGATCCAGCCGACTCTCATGTCATCCTCCTGTACTTCGACTGCCGTTCGCTGTGGCGTTCGGCGTTCCCACTACTTTGGATGACTTTCCTCATGGAAAAAACACTCAGTTCGGTAAGGTCATTGTGCATAATCGCACCGTTCGACGAGTTCACTACGTAGACAGGGATACCGGCATGCGGGCAGACGATCTGGTGATTCTGCTGGAGATCGCCCGTTGCGGATCCCTCACCGGCGCGGCGTCCGCCTTGGACATCAACCACGCGACGGTCTCGCGGCGAATCTCGGCCCTCGAGGCCGAACTGCACGGCTCCGTCATCGTCCGACGTGTTCAGGGCTGCGAACTCACCGAGTTGGGCACGAGCCTCCTCGAGTCGTGCGAGCAGATCGAATCGGCGATGCGGCGCGTCAACGAGATCAGTCGATCCCCCGACTCGGCGCAGGCGCTGTCCGGTCTGGTGCGGGTCTCGTCGACGCATGCGTTCGGCAGTCAGTACATTGCGCCCTTGCTTGCAGAGCTGCACAGCATGAATCGCAACCTGACAGTGGAGCTGGTGACCAGCACCCGGCTGACGGCCTACAGCGCGGGCTGGGACATCGAGATCGGCGTCGGCGAACCGGTCGTCAGCCGTCCCGGCGCCGAGAAGTTGAGCAACTACCGCATGGGGTTGTATGCCACGCAGGACTATCTGGAGTTCCACGGCGAGCCGAAGACCATCGACGATCTCGCCGATCACTCCCTCATCTACTACGTGGAATCGCTTCTGCGCGTGGAAGATCTGGACGTCATCCTGACCCGACTGGACCATCGCATCCAGATCGGCTCCACCAGCGTGCAGGCCCAACTCACGGCAACGCTCGCCGGCGGCGGCATCGGCCTGCTGCCCGCCTTCCTCGCGGACCCCGAGCCGACCCTGCGCCGCGTGCTGTGGTCGGAGGTCGCCACCACGCCCGAGTTCACCGCAAGCCTGGCCCCGCGCCGACTCCGCCGCCCCGCGACCCAGGTCGTGATGCAGGCCATCCGCGAGATGATCGCCGAGAAACAGTCGGAGTTGCTGCCCGAATAGCAGATGATGAGAACGCCAGTCCGAAAGCGATTCCGGCCTGGCCTTTCACTGTGCCCCCAGCAGGGCTCGAACCTGCGACCTGCGGATTAAAAGTCCGTAGCTCTACCAACTGAGCTATAGGGGCATACGCCGCGCGATGCGACGTCAGGTGAGTCTACCGAACCGCATCGGCCGCGCTGCACAGCCTCCGCAAAACCCGTCGCAGCACATCGTGACGACCGTCACCATAGGTCGATCTTTACATGTGACTTATGGTTACAGTCACTTGTCTGCGGAGCTTCCGCGGCGCGACAGGAGGACCGCATGGCTCACGGAACCAGCCGGGCATTCATCGGGGTCGGACGCTGCGCCCATCAGCACGCATGGTGGATTCTCGGCTTCTGGATCGTCCTCGCCGCGGGACTGAACATCGCAATCCCCCAGCTCGAGGTCACCGTCTCGAAGACCTCCGCAGACTTCCTCCCGTCGTCCCTCGCCGCCAACCAGCACTTGGAGCAGATGGCCGACGACTTCGGAGTGCCGCCGTCGAACGCCGTCAGCAGCGTTGTACTGGTCGACGAGAACGGATTCGATGCGCAGGACGAGGCCTACTACGGCCGACTCGTCGACCGGCTCACCACGAGCGACGACGTCGCGTACCTCATCGACTTCTATGGCAAACCGGTCACTCGGGAGTCCGCCGTCAGCCCGGACGGCAAAGCGGTTCACCTGCTCGTTGCCGCCGAGGGGTCGGTCGGATCCACGCGCGCCCACCACGCCGCGCAGGGAATTCGCACTCAGATCGACGCCGCCGACCCGCCGAGCGGCCTGCAGACGTTCTACACCGGTCCCACCGCCACCCTCGCCGACCTGTTCTCCGCCATCGACTTCTCCCTGCTCATCATCACCGGTGTCTCGATCCTGCTGATCTCGATCATCGTCTTCGCCGTCTATCGCAAGATCTCGACAGCGGCCGTCCCCCTCGTCACCCTCGCTCTCGGTCTCGCGGTGGTGCGGCCCATCGTGTCGTTTCTGGGCCAACACGGGTGGATCTCGATCTCCAACTTCACCATCGCGATCATGACCGCCCTGGTCCTCGGTGCCGTCACCGACTATGCAATCTTCACTCTCGCGTCGTACCACGAGGGCCGCAGGCGGAACCTGCCCGTCGGCGACGCGGTCGCGGCCGCGAGCGGTCGTACCGCTCCGATTCTGATCGCTTCGGCGCTGACGATCGCCGTCGCGTCGGGCTCGATGATCTTCACCAAAATCGGCATGTTCCGCACTGCAGGCCCGCCGACCGCCATCGCTGTCCTGGTGGTCCTGCTGCTCGCTCTGACCCTGCCGCCCGCGCTGTTGTCGATCATGGGTCGCCACCGCCTCGCCGAGCCCGGTCCGTCGACCGAGCGGCGCTGGCGCCGTCGCGGGGCCACCATCATGCGCCGCGCCGGCGTGTACGCCACGGCTTCGCTGGTCTTCCTCATCGGCTGCGCCGGCCTGTTGCTCGGCCATCAGACGAACTGGGACGAATCATCGATGTTCGTGTACGCCAACGAATCCACCCGCGGCTACGACGAGGTCTACGACCACTACGGCGTCAACGCCATCGCCACCGAATACCTGATCGTCCGTGCCGACCACGACTTGCGGAACACGGCGGATCTGGCGGCTCTGGAACTCGCCGCCGACGCCGTCGCACGGATCGACGACGTCGCCACGGTCCGGTCCATCACCCGGCCCGATGGAACGCCGCTGGCCGAGTCCGCAGCCGGATACGTGCCCGGTCGGGTCGGCCACGAACTCGACGGAGCCGCCGAACAGGTGCGCACCGCTCGACCGGATCTGGTGCGGCTCGCGACCGGCGTCGAGCAGCTCTCCGACGGCGCCGACCACGCCGCCGCCCGCATGCCCGAACTCGTCGCCGGCACCGACCAGGTGGTGACCATGGCGACCGGCGTCCTGGACTCACTGGACGCCGCGCAGCGGTTCGTCGACGCAGCGACCGGCGGTCGTACCGATCTGGCACAGGCGACGAACGCGCTGCGTCGCAGTCTCGACACCGTCGGACCGATCGCCGCGGATCTCCGTTCCGCGGCATCCGCCGTGCAGCCGGCGATCGACGCCTTCGACCGCACGTTCGGCCCACTGTTGACTCGCCGCGACTCCGCCGAGTGCACTGCAGACCCACGATGTGCCGCGGCACGCGCCGCGTTCGATCACCTCGATCGGGCCACCGGCGGCGACGCCCGGCGCACCCTGACACGCCTGCGGACCGCGGCGGCGATCCCCGGCGAGGCCGCCGATCGTGCGACCCGATCCACCGTCGCCCTCCGCGGACTGCTCGAGGAGCTCCAGGGACTGCTGTCCCAACTCGACGGCCGCACCACCGATCAGATCCGCAGCGATCTGCACCGGCTGCGGGGCGGCGTCGATCAACTCGCAACCGGCATCGACCAGCTCGCGGACGGCCTACACCAGGTCAAGGACGGCACGGCCCAGATCACCGACCTCACCGATCGGCTGCACGCCGGGCTCAAGCAGGCGACCGACTACCTCGGCGACATGAGCGCAGCCACCTCCGCCGGCCCCGGCCGCGGCTTCTATCTGCCGCCCGAGGCGATGAGCAATCCACGCATGGTGGAGGGCGGCAAGCTGCTCATCTCGCCGAACGGACACACGGCGCGAATGATGGTGACGTGGAAGATCAACCCGTACAGCGCCGAGGCACTGGCCGCCAGCCGTGAGCTCGCACCCGCCGCACAGGCTGCCCTCGTCGGCACCGGTCTCGCAGATGCGCAGGTCTCCAACACCGGTCTGGCGTCGCTGTCCGCCGACATGAACGACCAACTGCTCCGGGATCTGGTGCTGTTCGGCCTGGCGGCGATCATCGCCGTCTCGGTGGTGCTGATGGTCCTGCTGCGCAGCATCGTCGCACCGCTCGTCCTGGTCGGAACCGTCTTGCTGTCGTTCGCCGCGGTTCTCGGCATCAGCACCCTGGTCTGGCAGCACCTGATCGGCATCCCGCTCGACTGGTCCGTCGCCCCGGTCGCGGGCATGGCGCTGATCGCCGTCGGCGCCGACTACAGCATGCTGTTCGCATCCCGCATTCGAGAGGAGTCCGCGGGCCGCGGCCTCGCGTCCGGCGTGATCCGGGGATTCGGAAGCACCGGCGGCGTCATCACCACCGCGGGGATGGTCTTCGCGATCACGATGTTCGCGCTCATGGCGGGCACCACGTTCAATCTGGTGCAGATCGGTTTCACGATCGGACTCGGATTGCTGGTGGACGTCCTCGTCGTCCGGTCGGTGCTCGTCCCGGCGACGATCACCGTGCTCGGCGACCGGATGTGGTGGCCGGCCAGAGCTGCCTGATCGTCAGATCGCAAGCGCAGTGCGGCTCACTGAACGAACGGCGGCGGTGAATTCAGGAATGAACTTCTCCGCGCCGACCACACAGCACGCGTGCCCGCCGGCGACGTCGAAGCGCTCCGCTCCCGGAATACCGTCGACCAGGAGTTGCTGCCGCTCGGGCTGAACGATCTTGTCGTGCGTCGACACCACGACGGCGGTCGGCGCGGTGATGTCGCCGAGCCAGTCCCGAGAGTCGAAGTTCGCCATCGCCTCGGCGAACACTCCCTGCAGGCCGAGCGGGGTCGACGCCATCTGCGCCAGTCCCCACTTCACGGGGTGCGACGACGAATTGTCGAGAACACGGTCCGACGGCGACGGCAACACCTTGTCGACGACGGTCAGCGCTCGGGCGATCCGCTGCTCCAACAGCAGGCGGTCCGGTTCGATGCTCGAGAAGTACGGCCCGGTGGAACACAGGACCAGTCCGGACACGCGGTCGGCGTGCCGCTGCCACGCCAGCTGCGCGATACCGCCGCCCATCGAGAACCCCGCAGCGATGAACGAGTCGATCCCCAGCGCGTCGGCCACCGCGACGACGTCGTCGGCGCACTCGTCAAGCGTGAAGGTGTCGGAGGTGATGCCGCGACCATGCAGACGGTGATCCATCGTGATGACCCGGAAGTCCCGTTCGAGCAACGGGATCACCGGATACCAGCACAACAAGCCCGTGGTGCTGACCGAGTGGAGAAGGAAGACGACCGGACCGTCGGCCTTTCCCGAGTCGGTGATGAACGTCTGTCCTCGTCCTGGCAGATCCAGACGGCAGCCGGTCGGGAGCCCAGCCACCGGGTAGGGGCGCACGGCATGACCGATGCCGCGGCGCAGGGTCGCGAAACGAGAACTCAAGGCTGACACTCCACCAAAATACATCGGGATAGATGTGGAAGCGCCTGCTCACAGACTTCTCTTAGACAGATCCGATGTTTCATCTCGTCATCGACGTCCCGATCTGACATACTCCGCCACGTGATTCCGATTGATCGTCCCAAGCTCGAAGGCTCCATCGCGGTCGGCGACAAACGACGCCGACGCATCGGATTCTCCGAGTTCGGCACCCCCGGAGGCCCCGTCGTCATCTGGCTGCACGGCACGCCCGGCGCGCGCAGACAGATCCCGCCCGAGGCCCGCGAGTACGCCGAGACCCGCGGATTCCGGCTGATCGGCCTCGATCGCCCCGGAGTCGGTTCGTCGACCGCGCACAAGTACGAGTCGATCGCCGACTTCACGATCGATTTTCAGACGGTTCTCAACACGCTCGGCGTCGACCGGTTCTCCGTGATCGGTCTGTCGGGCGGTGGACCCTACTCTCTCGCGGTCTCGCACTTCCTGCCCGACCGGATCGTCTCGACCGGCATCGTCGGTGGAGTGGCGCCGGTCAACGGGCCCGATGCGATCCGCGGCGGTCTCGTCGACATCGCACGGTTCGCGGTGCCGCTTCTCAACGTGGCCGGGCATCCAATCGGTTCGGCGCTCAGCACCGCGCTCGGGTTCGCGCGCCCCATCGCCGACCCGGCCATCAGCATCTACGGCAGGCTCTCGCCCGAGGCCGATCGCGAGTTGCTCTCGCGCCCCGAATTCCGGGCGATGTTCCTCGACGACCTTCTCCACGGCGGCAGCAGACGAATGGAAGCGCCGTTCGCCGACCTGCAGTTGTTCGTCCGCGACTGGGGCTTCCGCATCGGCGATGTGAACGCCGTCGTGCACTGGTGGCATGGCGATGCCGATAACATCATCCCGTTCGCGCACGGCGAGCACATGGTGAAGCTCCTGCCCCACGCAGAACTCCACGCCATGCCCGGCCAGAGCCACATCAGCGGCCTCGGACACAGCGTCGAGATGCTGGACGTCCTCCTCGCCGCCTGGGAATAGCCTTGTGTTCTCCGGTCACATCGCCGGCGTAGTTCAATCGCCTCGGCCAGCTCATGGATGCAGGCATCGGGCTCGTCGGTGAGGCGTGCGAAGCTGAACGCGAGCGGAAGCCACCCCATCAACGCCAGCTGGTTGGCCTTACGCTGATCACCGTCCCACCGATCGTGGTTCTTGTGGAACTTCCAGCCGTGGATCTCCACCCCGATCCGTTCCTCGATCCATGCGAAGTCCAAGCGATATCCGCAGAACGGCACCTGCTGCGTCCAACCGTCGATCCGGTGGTCACGCAACAGCGTCACGAACTTGCGTTCTGCGACCGACTCCGACGGATCCTCCGCGGCCTCAAGCAGCATCCGCGCCCGCCGCATCCCGAACGAACCAGCATTCCGATCCAGGCAGCGCCGCAGATCTGTCAGGTGAACCCGGCGCTGTTGCAGAGCGCGGTCCATGATCGCGATCCCGTCCTCAAGCTCCGATGCCGCCGACAGGACGGTGAGCGGCAGATCGGTCACCGGCAATCCCCGGACGACTGTCAGGTCCTCTGCCGGGAAAGTCCGACGCTTGGCCTCGACGGCGAATCCGCAGTCTAGGCGGGTCCCAGCCGAGCGCGGCACGGAGACTGTCACCGGGCTCGGCAGTTCCTCGATCAGCCCGTGCCACCAGGCCGCGGTCGAACGATCTGCGATCCCGCCGAACCCCTGCACCGCGATCCGGACCCGTGCCGCTTCGGTGAGGCGGTGCTCCGCCGACAAGTAGGTGCTCCGGGCCTCGGAGGTCCACAGACCCGAAGCGATGCGACCTTGAATCTGATGACGCGACAAGCCCAACTCAAGTGCGGTTGCCCGCGCGATCACCCCGTTGTGATCTGCCAGATGCTGTGCGATGGCCAATTCGGGGCGATCAACGCCCGTTCTGATGCTTCTCACGTGAATTGGACGCAGCGGCACCGAGTTCGGTTCCACGACACGCCGAGAAAAGGCTGAGTTGAGCCGCTGTGATCGGCACAACTGCGCCATCGTTCGCGGTCAGACCGTCCCGGTCGTCGCCAATCCGGCGGCGAGCCCCAGCACCACGGTCAACACCAGCAGTTCGGTGCCCGCACGCAGGATCGACTCGCGCTCGGAGGCTCCGTGGCGTGCCGCACGCGGCACCCACGACCGCCGGTGCCGCGCGGCGAGTCCCAGCAGCACAGCCAGCAACACCGCCTTCGCGAGAAGGAGTCTGCCGTAGCCGGTCTCCCACAGTTGGGGCCCGACCCCGATCTGCGCGACGGCTGCCACGACCCCCGTCACGGTCAACGCCGCCACCGCGGGCAGAGCCCGGCGCGAGAACTCCGGCAGCGTCGCCGCCCAACCACGTTTGCCGCGCACGGTCACGATCAGTGCACCGATCGTGCCCGCCCACCACGCCGCACACAGCGCATGCACGCCGAGGACCACAGGAATCCAGACCGATTCGGTCCCATGCCCGGTCACCGACACCGCCAGCACCCCGAGCGCCGCCACGACCGCGACGATCAGCACCGGCGGATCACCGCGCATCGCGGCGAAACACCACGCGAGGACTGCCAGCGATCCCAGCACCCCGACGACGACCGGGAGTCCCGTCTCGATTCCGTCGACCAGATCGCCGAGGCCCACCTCGAGGACCGATTGCCCGCTGCGCTCGGCGACCTGCAACCACACCCCGACAAGGCTGGCCGCACCCCACACACCTGCGGCGACCGCGATCCACCCCGCCGCCGGCACGGTGCCGATCAACGGCAACGCGCCGAGTCCCAGCAATAAGCAGAGGGCGACCAGGACCGCGACGCCCGCCCACGACGACGGCTCCGGCCGGGCGAGGAATTCGCCCACGCCGACGCCGACCGCGGCGAGCAGTGCGGCGGCGCACAGCAGCCGGACACGCAGGCGCGCGACGTCGGACGGACCGGCCATGCGAGGAGGTCAGTTGCGGCGTCGGGCGATGGTCAACGCCAAGACGCCGGCGATCAGCAGGACCACGACCACGCCACCGACGATGAACTGCCAGGCCTTGACGCCGTGATCGTCCGACTCGGACTGCGTCGAGTCATCGGCTGCCGCACCGGGCCGGCCGTCGCCCGCCTGGGTCAGTTCGAAGCTCACCTGGCCCTGCACCGGGTGGCCGTCAGCCGAGGTGACGCGGTAGTTGGCGACGTACTGGCCGACCGGCCCCAGTCCGTCGAGCGGCACCGAGATCTCCGTGCCGGAGACCGTCGGTTCGCCGACCTGCCAGAAGTTCCCGTCCGGTCCGACCACCTTCAGCGTCGCGTACGCGGACTTCAGGTCCTCGTTGAAGGTGAGCGTGACCTTGTCCGGGGCGGTCGCGATCTTCGCGCCCTGTTCGGGACTCGAACCGATGAGCGCCGAATGCGCCGACGCCGTTCCCGTGAACAGCCCAGCCATCAGCGCGACGACGGCGACGACTGCGGCAACCAATGAGGATCGGACGACGTACCTGGACATGCTCAGAACCCCTGACCTTTGACGATGCACAATGGGCGACGGTCGGCACCGCGCCGACTCTCCTCCATCGTGGCATGGACCCAACCATTAACCTGATGTGGTGTCGCTCTACTCACACGGCTTCGCCCGTCTCGCAGCCGCCGTCCCGCAGGTCGCCCTCGCCGATCCTCGGCAGAACGCGTCGCGCACCATCGAATTGATTCGGCGCGCGGATCGCGACGCGGTCGCCGTCGTCGCTTTTCCGGAACTGGGCCTGTGCGGTTACAGCGTCGACGACCTGATCCAGCAGGACGCCCTGCTCGACGAGGTCGACGCCGCGCTCAGGTCCGTCGTCGCGGCGACCGCCGAGCTGACGCCGGTCGTCGCCGTCGGTGCGCCGTTGCGGATCGACGATGCGCTGTTCAACTGCGCGATCCTCATTCACGGCGGGCGGGTCCTCGGGGTGGCGCCGAAATCGTACGTGCCGAACTACCGCGAGTTCTACGAGCAGCGCTACTTCGCCGCCGCCCGTGACGCCGTCCGCGACACCGTCGTCGTCGCCGGCCAACGGGTGCCGTTCGGCGCGGATCTGATCTTCGAGGCCGACGACCTGCCCGGCCTGCGCATTCACGCGGAAGTCTGTGAGGACGGCTGGGTCGCGATCCCGCCGAGCACCTGGGCGTCGTTCGCCGGGGCCACCGTGTTGCTGAACCTGTCCGGCAGCCCGGTGACCGTCGGCAAACAGGCGTACCGCCGATCGCTGGTGACCGGTCATTCGGCACGCTGCATCGCCGCACAGTTGTACGTGTCGGCGGGTTTCGGGGAGTCGACAACCGACCTGGCGTGGGACGGCGACGCCCTGATCGCCGAGAACGGCACCCTGCTCGCACGGACCGAGGGTTTCTCGATGGAGCCGCAACTCATCGTGAGCGAGGTCGACCTCGACCGTCTCCGGCAGGAACGCGCACGCATGATCAGTCTCCGCGACCAGGTCGGCGACTTCGCCGACCGAGCCCGCGCCCTGCGCCGCGTGTCGTTCACGCTGGGTGTGCCGGAAGAGACCGACGGATTGCGACGCTCGGTGGCCCGCTTCCCGTTCGTCCCCACCGACGCCGCCGACCGAGACGACCGGTGCCGCGAGGTCCTCGACATCCAGGTGCAGGGTCTGGCGCAGCGACTGCGGTCCACCGGCATCGACAAGATCGTCCTCGGCGTCTCCGGCGGCCTCGACTCCACCCTCGCGCTGCTCGTCGCGGTTCAGGCGTTCGACGCGATAGGGCTGCCCCGCACCAACATTCACGCGTACACGATGCCCGGTTTCGCGACCGGTGACGCCACCCTCGCCCGCAGCCACGTTCTGATGGACTCGCTCGGCGTCACCGGCAACGAGCTCGACATCCGGCCGTCGTGCCTGCAGATGCTCGCCGACCTGGGACATCCGTTCGCCGACGGCGAGCCCGTCTACGACGTGACCTTCGAGAACGTGCAGGCCGGCGAGCGGACGTCGCACCTGTTCCGCCTCGCGAACCACCTGGGCGGGATCGTGCTCGGCACCGGCGACCTCTCCGAGTTGGCGCTCGGCTGGTGCACGTACGGGGTCGGCGACCAGATGTCGCACTACAACGTGAACGGCAGCGTCCCGAAATCGCTGATCCAGCATCTGATCCGCTGGAAGATCACCACCGCGCACTACCCGCCGGAGACCAGTGCGACGCTGCGGGAGATCCTCGACGACGTCATCTCCCCCGAGCTGGTGCCCGCCGACGCCGACGGCAACATCCAGAGCACCGAGGACACCGTCGGCCCGTACGAGCTGCACGACTTCTTCCTGTACTACCTGACCCGCTTCGGTCACCGCCCCAGCAAGATCGCGTACTTGGCGCAGCAGGCGTGGGGCGATCGGACCCGGGGTGCGTGGTCGGACATGATGAGCGACGCCGAACGTCACGAGTACGACGACGCGACCATCGACAAGTGGCTCACCGTCTTCCTGAAGCGCTTCATGTCCCAGCAGTTCAAACGCACCGCGATGCCCAACGGACCGAAGATCGGCTCGGCGTCCCTCTCACCGCGGGGCGACTGGCGTTCCCCGTCCGACGCCTCGTCGTCGGCGTGGCTCCGGGAGCTGCACCCGGAGTAGGCCCAGCGTACGGCGATCTCGATGCGCTTCCTCGCTTCGCTCGGAGGCTTACTCGATCAGCAAGGGGCAGAGCGAGCGGAGCGAGCTTGCGCATCGAGATCCACCCCGGGCTGGGTCTCGCTCACTCCCCCGATTCGTCGCCCGGCGCACCGCCGAGCGGCTCGCCGTCGAACCGGCCGATCGTGACGAAGTCCGACACCGATTCGCGTCGCAGTCTGGTCAACTGCTTGACCGGTCTGCCGATCGGGAGCACCGCCGCGATCGCGTTGGGGTCGGGTACGCCGAGCAGTTCTTGCATCCCGGGTTCCTGCGCCGAGGCCATCGTTGTGATGGTGCCGCCGAACCCGTAGGCCCGTGCCGCCGTCAGGATGTTCCACACCAGCGGGTAGATGGACGCGCCGCCGACGATGCCGACGCGGTCGAGTTCAGAGTCCATCGCGGCGACGACCGCCAGATCGACGGTCACCACCAACAGGAGCGGGGCGGCGGAGAGGGGCGCGACGAACTCGTCCACCCCGCGCACGTCAGCGAGGTCGGCCTCGGTGATCGCGGTGTCGTGCACGGTGTTCCATGGGTTCTCGCCGGCCCGGCGCTGCGCCAGGTAGCGACGAGCGGCGGGCTTGCTGAGCTCGGCGATCCGCGCTTTGACGGCGTCGTCGCGCACCACGATCACATGTGCGCCCTGCCGGTTGCCTCCGCTGGGCGCAAAGCGGGCGGTGTCGAGGATCTGCCACAGGACCTCGTCGGGAACAGGATCGGAGGTGAACTCGCGGGCGGCGAACGTCGTCCGGATCACGTCGTCGAATTCCATGCTGACCTCCTGAGCCCACCCAACGTCTTGTTAGGAAAACTACCCGTCCGCGATCGGCCACTGACGATGAATCACCGATCACGCGTCCGCGTCGGAGCAGCGACGTCAATGAGCCCCCGCCTGGTGGGCAGGGGCTCATCGACGAGTGATCGACAGCGTCAGGCGCTGGCCTTCTCCTTGCGAGCGGCCTCGCGAGCGAGGAAGCGATCGCGCTGCTCCTCGAACCGCTTGGCGTCCACCTCGGACTTCTCCAGGAAGGCGGCGAGCTCGTCGCGAGCAGCCTCACCGCGGCCGGTGAAGTCGGTGCGCTCGAAGATCTTCCACTTGCGCATGATGGGCCAGAGGACGTCGTCCAGGTGCTGGCGGGCGTCGTAGATGCCGTGCTTGGCCATCAGCAGACTCATCTTGCGGAAGTTCGGCATGCCGATGCCCGGCATGTCGAAGTTCGTGACGACGCTGGTGATGGCCTCCATCGCCTGGTCGGGCGCCAGGTCGAGCGCCGCGGCACAGATGTTGCGGTAGAAGATCATGTGCAGGTTCTCGTCGGCGGCGATGCGCTGCAGCATCTTGTCCGCGACCGGGTCGTTGCACGCCTTACCGGTGTTGCGGTGGCTGACGCGCGTGCCGAGTTCCTGCACGGCCACGTAGGCGACACCGCGCAACAGGCCCGACAGATCGTCGGAGTGCGCACCCTTGGTCATGTTGGTCATGCGGTCGTTCTCGAGCGCGACGGGGTCCACGCCGCGGGTGACGACGAGGTAGTCGCGCATCACGATCGCGTGGCGATTCTCCTCGGCGGTCCAGCGGCCGACCCAGGTACCCCACGCGCCGTCCGGCGAGAAGTACTCGGTGATCTCGCGGTGGTACGACGGCAGGTTGTCCTCGGTGAGGAGGTTCAGCGTCATCGCGGCCTTCGCGACGGGGTCCAGGCGGGACTGTTCAGGATCCCAATCCTCGCCCCCCATCGCAGCGAAGTTGCGGCCCTCGTCCCACGGCACGTAGTCGTGCGGGTGCCACTCCCTGGCGAGGGACAGGTGCCGATTGAGCTCGGCTTCCGCCGCAGGCTCCAGTTCGGTGAGCAATTGGACTTGAGTTAAATCCGGCACGGGCCAGCGCCTCCCGGGGCTTGTCGGTTGCTGTGATCTACCGCACCGTAAGCCACAACCGAAGGTCGTCGCAACACGAGGGAACGGGAGAGTCACCACAAACTTCCCGAACCACACCACCGATTACGCCACACTAGATGGTCGCGGCGACCACTTCGACGCGCTCGATGTGGTTGGCGATCAGCAAGGCCCGCACGGCGTCGGCGGTCCGGGACTCGGAGAAGACCATCCGCACCGGCTTGTCGCCTGCCGCAGACCGGCCGTCCTTGGCCTGAATCAGCAGTTGCTCGGTCCCCTTCCACGCCGGATCCATGGCACCGTCCGCGAGGACGTGGGAGTCGTACCCCGGTCCGTGGACCAGCAGTAGCGTACCGTCGCGCTCCCGGCCGTCGAATCCGAACTCGCCGATCTTGTAGACGTAGTTCGACGGCGCGATGGCCACCTGGCGGTTGTAGTCGCGGGCGGCGTCGAGCGCCTTCGGCGCCGCGGGCGCCCAGCCGGCCGCGGTCTCCGCAACCGTGCGGCCCTGCTCGATCGACGTCGTCAGCGCGGCTTCGTCGACGCTGCCGTCGACGGTCACCGTGAAGCGGCTGAGCGAGTTGACATCGGCGGGCGCTCCGAACGGCACCCGGCAGGTCACATTGCCACGACCGTTGACCGGCACGGTGGTCGTGGTGGTGCACTTGTTGAACTCCTTGCCCGCCTTCTTGAACGAGGTCTCCATCCGGATCGTGACGGTGCCGCCGTCAAGATCCGCGGTCGAGTTGCCGACGTCGTACCCGATCACGCAGTCGCCGCCGTTGGTGCAGTTCAGGTCACCGGTGGGCTGGCCGATGGTGATGTCCGTGGCACCGACCTTGGCGCCCTTCACCTCGCTCGAGATGCCCGAGTAGGTGCTGCGCACCGCGTCCATGTCCAGCTTCTCGACGGTCAGGTCCCCTTCGACCTTCACCGTGTCGCCGCCGAATCCCTTGCCGATGGGACCGCGGACTGCGACGACGTCGCCTCCGTCGTTCACGCCGACGGTCAGCGCGCCCGCCTGGAAGCGTCGGGCGCCGTCGATGCCGCCGTCGTTCTCGTCCACCTCGAGTTCGGAGACACCGATCGGATCGCTGCGGGGATCGACGCGCTTGTCAGGGGTCTCACCGATCAGACCGACCGGAGTGCCCTGGATCTCGGTGGTGCCCAACTGGGTGTCCTGCTGGCTCAGGTTGGCGCCGAGTCGTGCCGGACGCAGCGCCGCTCGCAGATCGATGCCGAGGAACGCCTCCGGCACCGAGACCCACTTGTCGGCCGACGGAGTGTCGAGCTTCACTCCGGCCGGCTGTTTCTTGGCGTCCTCGTTCTTCCAGAAGGCCTCACTGCCCTTGACGAACGTCTTGGCGCCGATCTGCAGCCATTCGGCCGTCGGGTTGCTGCCCTGCTGGATCTTTCCCCGCACGTCGCCCGCGGCCGTCACCGTCAGGTCGGTGACCTTGATCTTCAGCGTTCCGCTGCTGCCGGTGAGCGTGACGACGCCGGTGTACTTGGCACCGGGCGCGTCGGCGAGCGACGTTCCCGCTGTGTTCAGGTCGTTGAGGACCCGGGTCGGCTCGTTCGGTTGCGCGACACCCTGTACCGAGGGCACCACCGCTCCGGTGAGGGACAGGACCAACACCACCGCCAGGACCAACGCGGCAACTGCTGCAGCGATCACACTCTTCCGCACGACACACCTCTCCCCGGCCGACCACGCAGTGTTCTGTGAAGAACACCTTCTCACGCGACGGCGACACTCGCGGGATTCGGGGCATTCGAACGAACGACCCTCGACGCGCGGTCCGAGACTCGATCTCGAGTTGTCACGGTGAGGTGAACTTGCGCACGGCCGCGTCGTACTCGGCGCGCGTCACCGTCCCCGCTCGAAACCGAGCGGCCAGATCCATCAGTTCAGCGCGGATCGACGCGGGACTGCGTCCGCCGTGAAGTTCCTCGAATGTGGGAATGCGCGGTTCGTCGGCCACCGGATCGTAGGTCGGGTCGACGCCGTGCGGCGCCACCTGCCCGAACATCCAGTCGCCGCTCCGCCAGACCCAGATCGGATCGCGGAAGCCGAAGAGCATCTCCGATCGGTGCGAACGGTCGTAGCGCGCACCGGCGAACACCGCCTCGCTGGAACCGAGGTCGGCCACCACGTCGACCTCCAGCCGGTGAAGGCCGCGCGGGTGCTCGGCGAACCTCACATACGCTGACCGCGACCGTTGTACCTCTACTCCGGGGTCGGCCGACGCGCACACGGCTCGAGCCGCCGTGACCGCGGCGTCGCGTCGTCGCTGCCAGAACCACCAGACCCACACCGGCGCGATCAGCACTCCCGCCGTGACGGCGTACGCCACGGGAAGAGCGGTCGGCGCCCCGGGCGGCGGAAACCAGGCCACCGTCGCATACCCGAGCACCGCGGTGCCGACGATGAGCGCGACCAGCGCTGCGCGCATCACCGTGTCGTGCGGCCGCCGGAAGAAGTGGTCGGGATCGGTGGACACCACCCGCGGGTCCTCACCGGGACCGACGAGGCGCAACGCCGACCGCGGGCCGCCCCGAACGTCCAATTGCCGCCAAGCCTCCTGCGACGGCTGGTACCCGGTCATGTCTGCTCCTCACGTCACCGATCAGTGACGCTACTTGTCCAGCGGCATCGCGTTCACGACGTCGAGGATTCCCTTCTCGTCCGCCTTGTCGACGGTCACGACGAACATCAGGTCGTCGCGGTCGCTGAATCGCAGGTAGGCGGTGTGCTCGTCCTCGACCACGTATCCGGTTCCGTAGCGCCAGCTGATCGACTCGGCCTTCGCGGTCTTGGTGAGATCGGAGAGCACCCGGTCGACCGCGTTCTTCGACGTCATCCAGCCCGGCTGGACGACGATCTCAGAGTTGAAACAGTGCATGCGGAGCTTGACCATCGGCTCGCCCGCGCCGGCGTCCGACGGGCCTCGCTCCGCCTTGAGAGCGCGCACCATGGAGCGGCACGTCAGCCCTTCCCAGCCAGACGCCTGCGGCGTCTGCGGCAGCAGCTGCGGGAATTCTGCCATGAACGGAGCACTCTGTCCCCACCCCGACGTGACCGTCACCGTCGTCTCCGGGCTCTCCCCCGACCAGCGGCCGGAATCCGACGCCCGGACCCGATACCTGTGCTCGCCGGTCGGAGCAGTCGGATCCTCGGCAGTGGAGTCGCCGCCGGAGTAGACGACGACGCCGTCGTCCCGGATCAGCACGTACTCATCCGCCCCGGACACTCGATTCCAGGCCGCCTTCACCGTGCCCTTGTCGTACGAGAGACTCAGGCCGGTGGGTGTGTCGGGCGCAGCGCTGCCGGTCACGGCGCGGACCACGAATAGCGAGGCGATCAGCACGAGGACCGCGATCGCCGCGATGATGGCGAGCGTCTTGGCCGGGATCGTGGTCCGACCGGTGGGCGTCATCGGACTGGACATCAGAAGGGCAGCCTCTCCATGATCGTTCGCGCGGCTCGGGGGTCCTTCGAACCGGGGACGACGACCTCGACGAAGGTCGTGGCCTCCGGAGAGTCGTCGGTCGACGGGTAGGAGAACACCGCGGTCGCGGAACCGTCCAGCATGCCGTACCGCATCGAGCCCGGCGTGCCCTGCGCGGTCGTGAACCCCGAAGCGCTCTCATCGTCGGTCAGGAACTCGCCGAAGGAGGCGAGCCGCGCATCGTCGGCGTTCCCATAGGCGTAGACGGCGACCGAGTACGCCCGCTTGTTCGCGGCGTCGTCGACCTTGTCGCACATGATCAGGCGCGATGTCTTCTTCGGTTCGTCGACCGGGTACAACCCCAGGCCACGGCACCACAGCGAGTCGTATCCGCTGGTGCTCGCGGGTGTGGCCGGAATCAGTTCGGGGTAGAGCTTGGCGATGTCGTGGAAATCGCCCCAGGTCACCGTGACGGTGAGGTCGGCGGCCGACGAGAAGTCCGATCCGCCGGTCGACGTCGATCGTGCCGCCACCGAGTAGGTGTGCTGTCCGGGGAGCGGCGAGGTGCGGACGAAGGAGGGATCGCCGACGGTCGCGATGACGTCGCCGTCCTCCCTGACCAGGTATTGATCGGCCCCGGAGACGGCGTTCCACGACAGTTCGACGCCGGCGGCGGTCACGGTCGCGTCCGGCCGGTCGGGAGTCGCCAGACTCCCGGCACTGTTCCAGGCGAACGCTCCGCCGACGCCGAGGACCAGCGCCGCGACGATCGCGATCGACGCGACCACCGGCACCTTCTGGTACCAGCGCGACGGCCGCGCGGGCGGTCGTGCCGGCAACGACCCGATCGGACCCAGCGCGTGCTGCGGCGTCGCGACGGGCGCACCCGGGGTGTTGGCGAACGCCGGACCACTGCGCGGAAGGGTCACGACGCCGCCGGTGAAGGCGGAATACAGGGCGTGCGCGAACGCCGTCGCGGTGGCGGGCCTGGCCGCCGGATCCTTGGCGAGGCCCGAGGCGAGAACGGCGTCGACGGCGGGCGGCAACGACCGCACGCGGTCGGTGGCACGCGGCGGCTCGGCGAACAGATGCGCCGTCATCAGCCCCTGCAGACTGTCCGAGTCGTACGGTGCGTTGCCGGTGAGGAGCTCGAAGGTGGTGGCGGCGAGCGAGTACACGTCGCTGCGACCGTCCACGCCGCGACCGTCGATCTGTTCCGGCGAGCAGTACTTCATGGTGCCGACGGTGGTGCCGGTGCTGGTGAGCCCGGCCCCCGCCTCCCCCAACGCCTGCGCGATGCCGAAGTCGGTGACCTTGACTGCTTCCGGCATCACCGGATCCGCGCCCGGCATGATCAAGATGTTCGCCGGCTTCACATCGCGGTGCAGCACGCCGTGCCGATGGGCGGTGTCCAGCCCTGCGGCGACGCCGTTGACGATGTTGACCACCAACCGCGGATCCATGCCGGCAGGCGATGCCTTCGAGAGCTTCGCGGCATCGGTGCCCGGAACCATCTCCATGGCGATCCACAGCACGTCGCCGAACCCGCCGCGGTCGTACACGCGCACCAGATTCGGATGGGCCAGCGGCGCCATCAGGTCGGCTTCACGTTCAAACCGCTGCCGCACCACCGGATCTCCGCCGTGGGCAGACCGCAGCACTTTGATCGCGTCGCTCCGCGGCAGTCGCGGATGCGCTGCCTTGTAGACTTCACCCATGCCGCCGGCCCCGAGCACTTCCTCGACGCGGTAGCCCGCGATCTCGTCCCCGATCTGGAACATTCCCCTGCCGTTTCACCTGGTCGCTGCTCTTCGCGCCGAATGCTACCGGCCGGTCGCGCCGATGACCGCGGACACCTATCCCTGCCGAATGACGTCGAGTCTGCGCCGTCCTCCCTCGAATCCTCGCCGCGCGCCGTCGCCGAACCTACGATCGGGCCCCATGACCCCCACGTTCTCTGCCCACGAACTCAACGACGCCTTCGCACAGTTCCAGCAGACGGTCGCCGAGGTGGCCGTCAGCGACGATTGGGACCGCTGGGCCGACCAGTTCACCGTCGACGCCGACTACATCGAGCACGCCTACGGCACGTTCTCCGGACGCGAAGCGATTCGCGCATGGGTCACCAAGACCATGCGGTCGTTCCCCGGAAGTCATATGGCCGAGTACCCGTCGCTGTGGCATGTCGCCGATCCCGCCACCGGTCGAGTGATCTGCGAGATCGACAACCCGATGCGTGATCCCGGCGACGGTTCGGTCTTCACCGCCACCAACATCACCATCCTCACGTACGCGGGCGACGGCCTGTGGAAGTGCGAAGAGGACGTGTACAACCCGATGGAGTTCGGCCTCATGGCACGCCGCTGGTGCGACCGCGCCGCCGAACTGGGAACCCTCGACGAATCGGCTCGGGCATGGATGGAGACGACGGGCGCGATGTTCGGGAAGAGATAGGGACGAGGTGAGCACTGGCCTGCCGTGCCGACCACGGAGTAACCTACGGTGACGTAACCCACTCCACGGAGTCGTTAACACCGACCGCCCAGGCGAGCGATGTATCGACTGTGGTGCACTCCATTCTTCGTGCACGCACCGCATCTGAACAGACTTGGGACAGACCTGCGCGTGACGTAGCCTGGAGAGCGATTACGCATGTCGGGCGTGTCCAGGACGCAAACCCGGCCGCCACCCGAGACGACCCGTAACCGACCAGAGGAACACCGATGGCACGTCAACTCACACAACTCGAGCTCCTGCGGGAGCTGGAGCCGACCGCCGAGGCCAACGTCAATCGCCACCTCAAGACGGCCCGCGACTGGAACCCGCACGACTACGTCCCGTGGGACGAAGGCAAGAATTTCGCCGCGCTCGGCGGCACGGACTACGACCCCGAGGATTCGCAACTCGACGAGGTCGCCAAGGCCGCGATGATCACGAACCTGCTCACCGAGGACAATCTGCCCTCGTACCACCGCGTGATCGCCGAGAACTTCTCGATGGACTCCGCGTGGGGACACTGGGTCGGCCGGTGGACCGCCGAGGAGGACCGCCACGGCATCGCGATGCGCGACTACCTGGTCGTGACCCGCGGCGTCGACCCGGTGGCCCTCGAGCAGGCGCGCATGATCCACATGACCAACGGATACGACCCGCTCCTGGCCGCGGCGGACCGCGCCGAAGAGATGGCGGAGATGGGCGAGGAGATCGGTCTCCTCCACTCGGTCGCCTACGTGACGTTCCAGGAGCTGGCGACCCGCGTCAGCCACCGCAACACCGGCAAGGCGTGCAACGACCCGATCGCCGACCGCATGCTGCAGCGCATCGCCGCCGACGAGAACCTGCACATGATCTTCTACCGCAACATCTGCGGTGCGGGCATGGACCTCGCGCCGGACCAGACGCTGCGCGCGGTGACCGACATCGTCACCAACTTCCAGATGCCGGGCGCAGGCATGCCGAACTTCCGCCGCCACGGCGTCCTGATGGCCAAGCACGGCATCTACGACCTCCGTCAGCACCTGGAAGAGGTCATCGCGCCGGTCCTGCGCAAGTGGAAGGTCTTCGAGCGCACCGACTTCGGCCCCCAGGGCGAGAAGACGCGCGACGAGCTCGCCACGTTCCTCGACCAGCTCGAGAAGGACGCCGCCCGCTTCGAAGAGATGCGTGATCGCTCCCTCGCTCGTGAAGCGGCCAAGCGGGAGAAGCAAGCGTCCTGAGCACGAACACTCTGTCCGCACCGGCGTCTTCGGGAATCCCCGAGGAGGCCGGTGCTTCGCTCGTTCCCGAACCCGCTCTGCGGATCGGATCCATCGGACTGAACAGCCCCGTGGTACTCGCGCCGATGGCCGGCGTCACCAACGTCGCGTTCCGCGTCCTGTGCCGTGAGCTCGAGATGGCTCGCACCGGTACCGTCTCCGGCCTGTACGTGTGCGAGATGGTGACTGCCCGCGCCCTGGTGGAGCGGCATCCGGTGACGATGCACATGACCGCCTTCGATCCGAGCGAGACGCCGCGGTCGATGCAGCTGTACACCGTCGATCCCGAGTACACGTACCAGGCGGCGAAGATGATTGTCGACGAGAACCTCGCCGACCACATCGACATGAACTTCGGCTGCCCGGTCCCGAAGGTCACCCGCAAGGGCGGCGGCTCGGCCATCCCCTACAAGCGGCGACTGTTCCGCAATGTCGTCGCCGCCGCGGTGCGCGCCACCGAAGGCACCGATATCCCGGTCACGGTGAAGTTCCGGATCGGCATCGACGACGACCACCACACGCATCTGGACGCCGGCCGAATCGCCGCCGACGAGGGTGCGCAGGCTGTCGCCCTCCATGCCCGCACCGCGTCGCAGCGCTACTCCGGCACAGCGGTCTGGGACGAGATCGCTCGCCTCAAAGAGCACGTGACGAGTGTCCCGGTCCTCGGCAACGGAGACATTTTCGAGGCCGACGACGCCGTCCGCATGATGGCACAGACCGGGTGCGACGGCGTCGTCGTCGGTCGCGGTTGCCTGGGACGTCCGTGGTTGTTCGCCGAACTCTCGGCCCGACTGCGCGGTGTGGAAGCTCCCACGCCGCCGAATCTCGGAGAAGTGGGCGAGATCATGATTCGCCACGGCGAACTGCTCGCCGCGCATCACGGCGAGATGAAGGGCATGCGCGAGATCCGCAAGCACGTCGCCTGGTATCTGCGCGGATTCCCGGCCGGTTCGGATCTGCGGTCGTCGCTGTCGCTGGTGAAGACGCTCGACGACCTGCGAGAACTGATCTCGACGCTGCCCGCCGACACTCCTTTCCCGGACGACGCCCACGGCCCGCGTGGACGACAGGGATCGCCCGCATCGGTCGCGCTGCCCGAAGGGTGGCTCGACGATCCCGAAGACGACACCGTCCCGGAGGGCGCCGAGATCATGCATTCCGGCGGCTGACGAGTCTCCCGACCGCCACGCCGCAGGGACCTCTCAGGTGTTCCCATTAGGATGTGCCAAGCACGCGGCATGCAAGTCGACCCTCCCTCGACGCCGCGACCGCCCTGACACCGTGAGAAAGTAGCACTGTGAGTTCTGACCGCCCCGGCTCCTCCGAGCCCGACGACGACACGTCTGCTCGGCGATCGCGGCGCGCAGGCCGGTCCGGGGCCTACGACTTCCGGACCAGGTTCGGCGAGACCGGCGGCCCAGCACAGAACGCACCGCCCACTCCGCATGCCGACGGTCTGCGCGAACCCGCTTCCCGCGACGCCTACGTCCGGCCGCGGGGACGCCTGACCGTCCGCCAGCTCATGGAGCAGATGGGCGTCGACGAGACCGGTGCGCCGCAGCGTGCGCAGCGGCAGCAGTTGCCGCCCCGTCGTCCGCAGCCGCGGCCCACCGAGGCCCGACCGCCCGCTCCGCCGTCGCCGCAGATTCCCGCTTCCAACGAGGTGACGACCGCCATCCCCGCGGTCACCGATCAGCCGTCCGTCGACCTCTCCGACACCGCGACCACTGCCCGCCTGTCCGAAGAGTCCCGCAGTCAGCGGCCCGCACCGGACACCTCCGAACGCACCGCGGCCGAGACTCGAGTCACCCGCAGTCCCGCCGCGATGGCGGCCGAGTCGGCGAGTCGCACCAAGCCACCGGAGACCGAGCCCGCGCCGAAGGCGCCCGTCACCGAGATTCCGGCCGCCGAAGCTCCGCGGAGCCGGCGAGGCCGTCTGCAGCAGACACCCGATCTGACCGCGGCGCTCAACCAGATCCGCGACAACCGGCGCAGTGCCACCGATCGGTATCGCACGCGCACCATCGCCACCAACACCGGGCGGGTCCTGCTCGGCCTGGCCTGCCTGCTGTCGCTGGTCGGCACCGGTTATGCCTGGAACTGGATGCGCACCGTCGACGGCGCCTGGAACACCGTCCACGCACTCGACCCCGAGAACTCCAACATCCGCAACCGCGGAGGCCAGGAGAACGACGAGACCTACCTGATCGTCGGCACCGACACCCGCTCCGGCAAGAACGCGAAGGTCGGGGCCGGCGAGGCCGACTCCGTCGAGGGCACCCGGTCCGACACCGTTCTGCTGGTCAACATCCCCGCCGACCGCAGTCGCGTGGTCGCCGTGTCGTGGCCGCGCGACCTCGCCGTCGACCGTCCCGAATGCCAGGACTGGAACGACAACGACCGCGCGTACACCGGCGATCTCCCCGCAGCGAACGGCGTCAAACTGAACAGCGTCTACGCCGACGGTGGACCGAACTGCCTGGTCAAGACGCTGACGCAGATGAGCGGCCTGAACATCAACCACTTCATCGCCATGGACTTCTCGGGCTTCGAACACGTGGTGCGCGCCGTCGGCGGCGTCCAAGTGTGCTCAACGGTTCCGCTGTACGACTACGAGCTCGGCACCATTCTCCGCAAGGCGGGAACCAGGAAACTGACCGGTCGTCAGGCGCTCAACTACGTCCGCGCTCGCCACATCTCGGTGGAGGGCAACGGCGACTACGGTCGCATCAAACGCCAACAGCTGTTCATGTCGTCACTGCTGCGCGCCACCCTGTCGGGCGACGTACTGTCCAATCCGTCGAAGCTGAACAAGATGACCAGCACGTTCATCAAGTACAGCCAGGTCGACAACGTCGATACGGCATCGCTGATCCAACTCGCCGAGTCGATGCAGGGTATGGATGCCGGCCGGGTCACCTTCCTCACGGTCCCGACCGCGGGAACCACCACCGACGGTGAGAACAACGAGATCCCGCGAACCGACGACATCGATGCCATCTTCAACGCGATCATCGACGACAAACCGCTCCCCGGCGAGAAGAAGGAGAAGCGGAAGTCGTCGTCGGCAACGACGACGAAGGCCTCTCCGGCACCGAAACCGGCCAAGAAGGACCTGACGGCCCAGTACCTGTCCAACACCAGCGTCCGGGTGTTGAACGGCACCGCCCAGAGCGGTCTGGCCACCTCGGTGATGGAGGAGTTGGCGCGTCAGGGCATCGACGTCTCCGGTGTCGCCGACTCCTCGGAGAAGCGGACCGACACCGTCGTCCGTTACGGTCCCGGTCAGCAGGATTCGGCCGCGACCGTGGCGTCGATGTTCCCCGGAGCCAAGATCCAGGAGGACAGCACGGTCAAGGTGGGCGTCGCCGTGATTCTCGGCAGCGATTTCGGCGGAGTGGAGACCATCACCACCGCACCCGAGGCCGGGTCGGTGCTGACCGTCGGCCAGCTCCCCGCCAATGTGAACAACAGCGACCTGCCCAACGATCTCTCGGTCACCAACGCGGGCGATACCACCTGCTCATAGGGCCTTTTTGGCCGCTCACACCCCGCTCGATCACCTGCGATACACCCGGGTGCGCCAAGAGTTCACGATGTCTTCATCGCCCGCGACCAGCGGGTGCGGGCCGGTGTACGTAAGGTGTAATCCATGCGTGACGTGTATCAGGAGCAGATGGCTGCCTTGAATCAGGCCCTGGGCGATATGGTCTCCGAGGTCGGAGCAGCGATGGCTCAAGCCACTCAGGCTCTGCTTCAGGCCGATCTCGAACTTGCCGAAAAGGTGATCTCCGACCATGATTCGCTGACCGAGAAGTCTGCGGAGGCCGAGGATCAGGCGTTTCAACTCCTCGCCCTCCAGGCGCCGGTGGCCGGCGACCTCCGCTCGATCGTGAGCGGCTTTCAACTCGTCTCGGAGATCGACCGCATGGGTGCCCTCGCCCTTCACGTTGCGAAAGTCGCACGACGCCGTCATCCGGCGAAGGTGCTGCCCGAAGAGGTCGCCGGATACTTCGAAGAGATGGGCCGCCTGGCCGTCGAGCTCGCGCACGATGCGCGCCGCGTCCTGCAGGACCAGGACTACCACGACGCCCTGACCCTGATGGACGACGACGACGCGATGGACGACCTCCACCGCCACCTGTTCACGGTCATGATGGACCGCGAATGGGAGCACGGTGTCGCCGCCGCCGTCGACGTGACACTGCTGGGCCGCTACTACGAGCGTTTCGCCGACCACGCCGTGCTCATCGGCCGCCGCGTCGTCTTCCAGGCCACCGGCAAGACTCCCGAGGAGTTGCAGGAAGTCAGTTAGGCGAGTTCGCCGACGCACCCCTCCACGCCGGTCGAGTTCGCCGCCGCACCCCCACGCTGGTCGAGTTCGCCGACGCCCCCACGCTGGTCGAGTTCGCCGCCGCACCTCCACGCTGGTCGAGTTCGCCGCCCCACACCTCCACGCTGGTCGAGTTCGCCGCCGCGAACGCAGTGAGCGACGACGAGTATCGAGACCGCCACAAGCACCGACTCGAGCACACACGCACCCAGCCGATCACCACGTGGATCTCGATACGCTGCGTGCTCGCTACGCTCCCAGGCAGCTACTCGATCAACGTAGGGGATGCCCCACACCTCCACGCTGGTCGAGTTCGCCGACGCGAACGCAGTGAGCGACGACGAGTATCGAGACCGCCGCAAGCACCGACTCGAACACACACCCAGCCGATCGCCACGTGGATCTCGATACGCTGCGTGCTCGCTACGCTCCCAGGCAGCTACTCGATCAGCGTAGGGGATGCCCCACACCTCCACGCTGGTCGAGTTCGCCGACGCGAACGCAGTGAGCGACGACGAGTATCGAGACTGTGATGCTGGACGTGACAGCCCGGTGATGATGGGCTGTCGGTGATAGCCCCGAGGTGTGACTCTTATCGAGACTGGCCGTGAGTGCCTTCAATGGGACGTGTCCATCTCGGGGCCGTCGGCCCGGCCCAGGCGGAAGTAACTGGCCTGATCAGGAGCTTGACCGTTCAGAGTTGCGCGCACTGAACGTGTCCCATCACAGTCCTGCCGTGACTGCCTGCCTGGACCGGAACCAACAATGGTTCGCTTCCAGAGGAGGAAACGCAGTGTCTAGTGTGACTGATCTTCACTTAGGCGTCGAGGTCGCAGTCGGCGTCGATACCCATGTCCATACCCATACCGCCGCGATCGTCGATGCAGTCACCGGCGGAAGACTCGCCACCATCGAGG
>NZ_BCWU01000004.1 GCF_001592365.1 Gordonia hydrophobica NBRC 16057 | reverse complement strand
ACCTCGTCGGAAGCAGGACTGTCGGGGTGCACTACACCACGAGCGGCTTCTATTGTGCGACGTATGTGCAATCAGGCGCTGCTGCGGTCGACACGATGGTCACTGCCCTAGGACAACCGCACCCGCCGCCCTCTCAGATCTGCGACCGGGCGCTCGAGTTCACGCGGGCGACGATCGCGAAGATGCCTCTGTGACAAGAGATTTCATGCTATAAGTGCAGGTCGGAGATTATGCACACTACTGTGTGCGGACATTCTGGTGTGTGCTCGACACATTGGTTGTGTGCCGACTGCAGACTTTGGATCCCTCGAGTGGGATACCTATGCGTTTGCCTTCGGTCATCGCCTGGTGACGTTGCGGAAGGCGCGGGGACTGTCGCAGGAGGAAGTGGCAGAACGGTCGGGATTGCATCGGAATGCGGTGTCGAATCTCGAGCGTGCGGTCAGCAACAGTAAATCGGGTTTGGCGAATCCGGAATTGTCGACCGTCTATCGATTGGCGCGGGCTCTGGAAGTCCCTCCGGTCTATTTGATTCCCGGCGCGAATACTCGGATCCTGGACCGCGCGGCGGAGCAGGAGAGCAACGAATTGCTCTCCGATCTGGAGCGGCAGCTCCGCGATCTCATCAACGGTGAACGGCCTGACGTGGAATCGGCGTCGCGCGAGACTGATTGGATCATCGACCGCGGCTGAGTCCGCGTCTCCCGTGAACCGTTGCGTCGTCCGGGACGACGCAACGGTCGGTGGGAGACGCAAGTGCCGGAGATCGTCGGGAGACGCATGTCGCGCATGCGATAAGGCCGGTCCGCTGTGCGGACCGGCCTTATCGACAGTCTTACGGCTGGTACGGCTCGGCGCTGACCAGCGTCACGCTGATCTCGGCGCCGCTGGGCACGGTGTACGTGCGGGTCTCGCCGACCTTCGCGTCGATCAGGGCAGCGCCGAGCGGCGAGCTCGGCGAGTAGATCTCGATGTCGCCGGAGCCTTCCTCGCGCGTCGCGATCAGGAAGGTCTCCTTGTCGGACTCGTCGCCGTCGTAGTAGACGGTCACGACCGATCCGGGGAGCGCCACGCCCGACTGCTTCGGGGCCTCGCCGACCTGGGCCTTGTTCAGCAGATCCTGCAGCTGGCGAATACGCGCTTCCTGCTGGCCCTGCTCCTCACGCGCTGCGTGGTAGCCGCCGTTCTCCTTGAGGTCGCCCTCTTCGCGACGCTCGTTGATCTCGGCGGCAATGACCGGCCGATTCGCGATGAGCGAATCGAGCTCACCCTTCAAGCGCTCGAACGACTCCGGCGTCAACCAGGTCACACCCGCATCGGTCATTGTGGTCTCCTTTGCTGTCCGCTAGTGGACTGCTCTAAATGCAGCAACACGGCCCCTTGCGGAGCCGTGCACCGTCTAGCGTACCAGCGCCTGTGGCCTATGGCACATTTCGGGTGACCTGCGTAACAGTTTCGAGTGCTTCGCGATACGTGGGTTCGGCGCGTTTGAGGTACCGGACGACGGTGTAGGTGACCGGCATGATCACGATCTCCACCAACGTCTTCCACACGAATCCGATCACCACGTAGTTGATGAAATCGGACCAGGTGCTGATGCCGATCGCCGTCGCGGCGATGGAGCAGAAGACCAGGGTGTCGAAGAACTCCCCGACGACGGTCGAGCCGATGAGCCGAGCCCACAGATGCTGTTCGCCGGCGCGCTCCTTCATCTTCACGAGAACGAACGAGTTCAAGAGCTCGCCGACGACGTATCCGGCGAGACCGGCGGCGACGATTCTCGGGACGGTGCCGAGCACGGCTTCGAAGCCGGCCTGGCCGTCGTAGAAGTCGGCGGCGGGGAGCTCGATCGCGACCCAGAAGCACAGGGAGGCAAGGACGATCACACCGAAGCCCGAGGCGATGGTACGACGCATCGCACGGAAGCCGTATACCTCGCTGATGACGTCGCCGATCACATAGCTGAGCGGGAACAGGAAGAACGCGCCGTCGGTCACGAGGCCGTTGACGTGCAGCGGTCCGAGATCGAACTGGAGCCAGTCGAACAGCACGACGGCTTTGGTGGCGGCGATGTTGCTGATGAGCATCACGCCGACGAACACCGCGGTGAGAACCGCGAAGTACGGGGTGGCGATTCTGGCGAAGACCGCCTTGCCCGACCGGGTCATGCGTTCGGGCGGAGGTAGGGCGGGACGTCCGTTCCGCAGCCGAACAGTTCGCCGATCACGCCCGGTTCGGACGTCGAGACCTCGGTTCGTGCGCCGACCTGCGTTTGATCGCCGGGCGGAATCAAGATCTCACGACGGCCGACTTCGGAACCGTCCTTGGCGCGGGCACGGACGATGCACACGACGGCGTCGTCGGGATTCGCGCGATTGACCGTGTACTGCACGGCCACCCGATCGGACGAGAGGAGCTCGTAGGCGGTGGCCTGACCGGAGATGTCGGGGTCGCCGAATCGCTGGTAGCCGATGACCGCCAGGCCGACGCCTGCGATGATCACCGCGACGCCGAGCGTGTAGAACCAGCGACGCTTGGCACTCGGAGTGCGTTCTGTGGGGTACGTCGCTCGAGGGCCGCTGCGCGGAGTCTGCTGGTCATGGCCCCCGTCTGATGTGCTCACGTGTCAATACCTACCATGTTCAGTAAGAGCGAGCGAAGGTGAGGAAGCGTGACCGAACGCGCGAACGGGCTACGACTCATGGCAGTCCACGCCCATCCCGACGACGAGTCGAGCAAAGCGGCCGCCACCCTGGCACGATACGCCGCGCAGGGCGCTGAGGTGATGGTTGTCACGCTGACCGGCGGCGAACGCGGCGACATCCTGAATCCGGCGATGGATCGACCGGGGGTGCTGGAGAACCTGCCCGAGGTCCGACGCGAGGAGATGGCCGCCGCGGCCGCGGCGCTCGGCGTGGAACAGCGTTGGCTGGGATTCGTCGATTCGGGTCTGCCGGAAGGCGATCCGCTGCCTCCGCTGCCCGAGGGCTGCTTCGCGTTGGTTCCCGTGGAGGAGGCCGACGAGCGGCTGACGGCGGTGATCCGCGAGTTCCGACCGCACGTGATCATCACGTACGACGAGAACGGCGGCTACCCGCACCCCGACCACATCAAGTGCCACGAGGTCTCGATGGCGGCGTGGGAGTCGGCGGGCGACCCCGACAAGTACCCGGACGCCGGCGAGCCGTGGACACCGCTGAAGCTGTACTACACGCACGGCTTCATCCGCGACCGGATCCTGGCCTTCTCCGAGGAGTTCGAGAAGGCCGGTCAGGAGAGCCCGTTCACCGAGTGGCTGAACAAGTGGCGCCGCAATCAGGGCGACATGATGGCCCGCGTGACCACCCAGGTCGAGTGCGCCGAGTACTTCCCCCAGCGTGATGCCGCACTGCGTGCGCATGCGACGCAGATCGACCCGAACGGGTTCTTCTTCGCTGTGCCGATGGAATGGCAGCAGCGGCTGTGGCCGACCGAGGAGTTCGAGTTGGCGCAGACTCGGGTGCACACCGATCTTCCCGAGAACGATCTCTTCACCGGAATCGAGCAGTAATGAACGTCCTGTCCCTCCCGACTCACGCCGCGATGTTCCTGGCCGAAGAGCCCGCGAAGGGCCCGGAGTTCGGTAAAGCGTCGCCGGTCGGACTGCTGATCATCCTGTTGCTGCTGGTCGCCGTCTTCCTGTTGATCCGGTCGATGAACAAGCAGCTCAAGAAACTGCCGGAGAGTTTCGACACGGAGAATCCCGAAGCCGATCAGGCGTTCGACGACGGGACCGACCGCGTCGACGCCGACCCGACGCAGCCGCCCGCCGCCGACGAGAACACGGGAACGTCCGACGAGGCCAAGGGATCCGATGAGGAGCACAGAACCCCGTAGCCGGTGTAGGACGCCTGCTACGGGGTTTCGCCCGAGTGCTCGCTACTTTCCGCTGTACACGGGAAACACGCTCGACTCGCCGTAATCGCGGTCGTTGAGATCCCGCAGCGCGGTCATGTCGTCGTCGGAGATCGTGAAGTCGACGTCGGCGTTGGCGCGCATATGGTCCGGATTCGCGGTCTTGGGCAGCGACACGGTGCCCAACTGCAGGGTGTACCGGATGCACAGTTGGGGCACGCTCACACCGTACTTGTCGGCGATCGCGACGACCTGCGGGTTGTCGAGGATCTCCCCGTGAGCGATCGGCGAGTACGCCTGGACGAGGATGTCGTTGCGTCGGCAGTAGTCGATCAGGGCGGACGGCGTGTTCCCGGCGTGCACGAGGATCTGATTCACGTGGGGTGCGACGACACCGCGCGTGCGGATGTTCTCCAGATCCGCCTCCACGAAGTTCGACACCCCGATGGCGCGGACGCGTCCGGCCTGATAGGCGGCTTCGAGCGCCGTCCAGGCGGCCAGGTTGCCGTCGGCGTAGTCGCCGCCACGAAAATCGTTCCACGGTTGCGGGGAGTGGATCAGCATGAGGTCGACGTAGTCGAGCCCGAGCGTCTCCAGCGAGCCGTCGATGGCGGCGACGGCGTCGTCGTAGTCCTTGATCTCGGCGGCCAGCTTGGTGGAGACGAAGAGACGATCGCGGGGGACGCTCGCGGTCCGTATGCCTTCGCCGACGCCGCGCTCGTTGCCGTACGCCTGCGCGGTGTCGATGTTGCGATACCCGAGGTCGATGGCGGCACGGACCGCGTCGGCGGCCGCCGCGTCGTCGATGAACCAGGTCCCGAGCCCCAGCGCGGGAATCTGGACGTCGTTGGCGAGGGTGTAGGTCTGGGTCAGTGCGGTCATGCATCGTCTCCGTTCGTCGGAAGCTGTCCGTACACCTCGTCGGTGACGGGTTCGAGCCATTCGTTGCGGACGTCGTCGCCCGGTGTGATGAACGCGAGGTGCGAGAACCACGCGTCGGCCTTGGCGCCGTGCCAGTGCTTGGTACCTGCGGGCACCCGGATCACGTCGCCGGGCTTCATGCTGACGGGGGCCCGGCCCTCCGCCTGGTACCAGCCGCTGCCTGCCGTGCACAGGAGGATCTGGTCGCCGCCTCCCGCAGCGCCGTGATGAATGTGCCAGTTATTGCGGCATCCGGGTTCGAACGACACGTTGCTGACCGGCACCGGCCCGTCGGCGACCGGTGCGAGGTAACTCTGGCCGATGAAGTACTGGGCGTAGGCGGTGTTCGGCTCACCGAGCGGGAAGAGCTGATCGAAGTGATCGGTCATGATGACTCCTTGGTTGAGGGTTTCAGTGGGAGGGTGCAGGCACCGGATCGGGTGTCGATGCGGTGACGGTCGGTGACGGCGTCGGCGAACGACGGCGGAGGAGGACGGCATAGGCGACGCCGGCGAGGCCGACCGACACCACGGTCACGACGCCGAGCGGCAGCGCGCTCTGCCCGCCGCCGATTCCGACCAGCGGCGCCGCCAGCCCGCCCAAGCCGAACCGGGCGCAGCCGAAGATCGACGACGCGGTTCCGGCCAGGTCTGGATAGTCGGCCAGCGCGAGGGCGGTCGCCGCCGGCGAACCGACCGCGACGCCCGACGCGAGCGTGAACAGGGAGATCAGCACCACAGCCAGCGGCAGGTGCCACAGTCCGGCGGCGAGCAGACCGAGGGCCGCGATCCCGCTGATCACGACGCCGACCACCAGCGTGCCGCGTCGCGACCAGCGCTCGGAGGCTCGTCCGGCGAGCCAACCGCAGGCCATGAAGCCCGCAGAGTTGGCGCCGAACGCGATCGAGTACGCCTGCGGCGACAGCCCGTAACCGCCTTGGAGAATGTAGGTGGCACCGGACAGGTACGCGAAGAGGGCTGCATAAGTGAGGCCGCAGACGAGCACCGCTCCGACGAAGTGGTGGTCGCGCAACAGTCGCCGGAAAGCGCGTGAGGTGTGTGCGCGGCCGCCCGCGATCCGTCGCTCCACCGGCAGCGTCTCTCGGAAGACGACGAGCGTGGCGAGCAACAGCACCACCCCGATCACGGCCAGGAACGTGAACGTGCCGCGCCAATCGGTGACCTGCGCGAGTTGGCCGCCGATCACCGGGCCGATGATCGCAGCGAGACCGCCGAGCACCGTCAGTCGTGCGTAGTAGCGGATCAGCGCACCGCCCTCGTACACATCGCGCCCGGCGGCTTGCGCGATGACGATGCCGACCGCACCGGCCAGCCCCTGCACGAGGCGGGCGACGACCAGGGTGACGATGGTGGGGCTCACCGCGCACAGCGCCGACGCGGCGATGTAGGCGACGATCCCGATGATCAGCGGTGTTCGGCGGCCGAACCGGTCGGAGAGAGGTCCGGCGATCACCTGGCCGACGGCGAGTCCGATGAGGCACGCGGTGAGCGTGAGCTGTGCGGCCGACGTCGTCGCGTCGAGGTCGTCGGTCAGCGCGGGCAGCACCGGCAGATACAGGTCCATGGAGATGGGACCGAACACGGTCAACACCATGAGCAGCGTGGCGAGCGCGTTCCCGACAGTGCGTCGGGAGGCGATGGGTGGCATGCGGTGGTCTTTCGTGAGTCGAGACAGCGCGGATCCGCTGCCGAGATCCACGTTCCTCTGTCACCTCTCCTCGCGGGAGTCCCGCTCGAGAGGGGTACTGCGAGAGCCTCCCAGCGACTGCCGCCTCGGCTTACCGTTGACACATGGACAATCGAGCACAAGTGCGGGAATTCCTGACGTCGCGGCGTGCTCGGGTGACCCCCGACCAGGTGGGATTGCCCGCAGGCACCAACCGTCGGGTGGCCGGGCTGCGTCGCACCGAGGTGGCCACGCTCGCCGGCGTGAGTGTGGAGTACTACACGAAGATCGAGCGCGGGGCCATCAGCGGAGCGTCACCGGAGATCCTGGACGCCCTCGCTCGAGCGCTGCGACTCGACGACGCCGAACGCGCCCACCTGTTCGACCTGGCGCACGCCGCGAGCCCCGTCGCCCGTCCGCCCCGCCGTCGGAACCCGAAGTCGTGGCGGCCGCACGAGAGCTTGCAGTGGGTGCTCGACGCCATCACCGCCGGTCCCGCGTTCGTACGCAACGGTCGTCTCGACATCCTGGCCGCGAACCCGCTGGGGCGCGCGTTCTACAAAGACGTCTTCGACATGCCGGGCCAGCCGCCGAACATGGCGCGCTACACCTTCCTGGACGATCGGGCGCAGCAGTTCTATCCGGACTGGGATCGATTCGCCGACGTCACCGTCGCCATCCTGCGCACGGAGGCCGGTCGCGATCCGCACAACAAAGACCTGCACGATCTGATCGGGGAACTCTGCACCCGCAGCAACGACTTCCGCGCGCGGTGGGGTTCGCACGACGTCCGGCATCACGGCACCGGGATCAAGACGTTCCACCACGACGTCGTCGGCGAGGTGACGGTGGCCTACGAGGGGATGGAGATGGAGTCCGAGCCGGGGCTCACCCTGACGGTCTACGCCGCGGAGCCGGGCTCGCCGTCGGCCGAGCGGATCCAGTTGCTCGCCTCCTGGGCGGCCAGCGAGTACGGCGCGGACGACACTCGGGCGTCGGACGAGGTGCCCCTGGACCGGTGAGGCCCGACGCAGGTCGGCGGTGAGGCACCATGGAGCCATGAACCGTCTCGCGCAGTCCTCGAGCCCGTACCTGAAGCAGCACGCGGGCAACCCGGTGGACTGGCAGGAGTGGGGCGACGACGCGTTCGCCCAGGCGCGTGAGCGCGACGTGCCGGTCCTCCTGTCTGTCGGCTACGCCGCGTGCCACTGGTGTCACGTGATGGCGCACGAGACGTTCGAGGACGAGCACCTCGCCGAGCAGATGAACCGCGACTTCGTGTGCATCAAGGTGGACCGCGAGGAACGCCCCGACATCGACTCGATCTACATGGCCGCGACCGTCGCGATGACCGGGCAGGGCGGCTGGCCGATGACCTGCTTCCTGACCCCCGACGGCGACCCCTTCTACTGCGGCACCTACTATCCGCCGCACGCCCGCAACGGGATGCCCGGGTTCACCGAGGTGATGGACGCGATCACGCGGACGTGGACGCAGCGGCGCGACGAGGTGCTGGTCGCGGGAACCAAGATCGCCGAACACCTGCGCGCCAACTCGGAGTCGCTGCCGTCCGGACCGCTACCGGATGCGCAACTGTTGGCTGACGCGGTGCGCGCGATCCTGGCCGACGAGGACCCGCGGTCGTCGGGATTCGGCGGCGCACCGAAGTTCCCGCCGACGGCACTGCTGGAATCCCTGCTGCGCGCCGACGAGCTCGCCGGTCACGCCGACGCCGCCGACGCGGCGACGCGCACCGCTCATGCGATGGCCCGCGGCGGCATCTACGACCAGCTCGCAGGCGGTTTCGCGCGCTACGCCGTCGACGCGGAGTGGGTGGTCCCGCACTTCGAGAAGATGCTCTACGACAATGCGCTCCTGCTGCGCGCCTACGTACACCTCGCGCGTCGCGGCGACGCGCTCGCACTGCGCATCGCCGAGGAGACCGTCGCGTTCCTGGACGAGGATCTGTGGACGGGAACGGGATATGCGTCGTCGCTCGACGCGGACACCGAGGGCGTCGAAGGACTGACCTATGTGTGGCGTCCCGACGAGCTCGTCGCCGTCCTCGGGCCCGACGACGGCGCCTGGGCCGCCGAGGTGTTCACCGTCACCGAGACAGGCACCTTCGAGCACGGCTCGTCCACGCTGCAGCTGTTGCGCGACCCCGACGATCTGCTCCGCTTCGCCTCGGTGCGGACCCGGCTGCGCGCCGCGCGCGACGAGCGTCCCCAGCCCGACCGCGACGACAAGGTCGTCACCGCGTGGAACGCGATGGCGGTCACCGCGTTGGCCGAAGGCGGTGCGGCACTGGGGCGTTCGTCGTGGGTGGAACGCGCCGCCGAGTGCGCGCGCGGACTGCTCACGCTGCACCGGGTGGACGGCGATGTCCGACGCTCCTCGCTCGACGGTCGTGCTGCGGTCCCGCTCGGCGGACTCGACGACTACGCCGCATTCGTGACCGCGCTGCTGACCCTGCACCAGGTGACCGGCGAGGTGGAGTGGCGGACCGCCGCGTTGGAGATCGTCGAGCGGATGATCGCGGTCTTCGTCGACCCGGAGGCCGAGGGCGCCTGGTACGACGCGCACGACGACGTCGACCTGCTGCTGCGCCCCCGCGATCCGGTCGACGGCGCCACCCCGGCCGGCGCGTCGCTCGCCGCCGAAGCACTGCTGTTGGCGTCGCTGCTGACGCCCGACCTGGATGCCGCCGCACGGTACGAGGAACTGCTCGACGCCACCATCGGGCGGTCGGGACTGATCCTCGCGAAGGCGCCGCGATCGGCGGGCCACTGGCTCTCGACCGTGCTGGCGCGCACGGCCGGGCCCCTCCAGGTGGCCGTCGCGCAGACCGTCGCGGGCGATGGCGCGATGGCGACCGCGATTCGACGCGGTGCCCCCGGCGGGACGGTGATCGTGGCGGGGGAGAAGGACTCGCTCCCGCTGCTGGCCGATCGTGGACCGGTCGACGGCGCCGACGCCGCCTACGTCTGCCACGGCAAGGTCTGCGACTTGCCGGTGACGGAGGCGGCCGTCGCACTGCTGCGCCTGCGCTGACAGGGACACCCGAGTCCGTCGTCCGGGCGACAGCGGCCACCTCGGACGCTATTCTGTGCTTCCTCAGGCCACATGCGAAGGACGGCACAACCATGCAGCTCGTCTCGACGACGAAACGGGTGGTCGAAGCACACCTGGAGAACAGTTCGATCCGCGCTCTCAGCGGATCGATGATCGCCTTCGAGGGCCAGGTGGCCTTCAAGTCCGCCGGCTTCGGCGGCGGCGAGGGGATCGTCGCCGGGATCAAGAAGAAGGCGACCGGCGAGGGCCTGTCGCTGATGGAGTGCACCGGAACCGGGATCGTCTACCTGGCCCAGGACGCGGCGAACGTCACCGTCGTCGACCTGACCGGCGAGACTCTGCAGGTGGAGGCGGAGCAGTTGCTGGCGCTGACGGCGAATCTGACCACCAACGTGACCTTCGCGGGCGTTCGCGGCGGCGTGTCGGGGCAGGGACTGTTCACGACCACGGTCACCGGTCACGGCCAGGTGGCCCTGCTGTCGCAGGGCGGCCCGCTGGTTCACCTGGAGGTCTCGCCGGAGTTTCCGCTGGTGGTGGATCCGGATGCCTTCGTCTGCGCGCGCGGCGCCCTGTCGCAGTCCTTCGTGACCGACGTGTCGTGGCGCACCGTGGTCGGCCAAGGGAGCGGCGAAGCGTTCTCGCTCCGCTGGGACGGTTCCGGCGTCGTCTCCATCCAACCGGCCGAGCGATAGGAGAGCGACGTGTTCACGAAGGTCAACAACAAGGTCGTCTCGGTCGATCTCGCGCGCAGCGGGCCCATCGTCGCCCGCCGCGGCGCGATGCTGTTCTACACCGGAAACGTGTTCTTCCAGCCGCATCAGATCCCCGGCAGCGGCGGCACGGGCGCGCTGAGCGGCATGGTCGGGGTCGCCGGACGCATGATGCAGGGCGAGCACGAGTCGACGATGGTCGCGCAGGGCGACGGCACCGTCCACTACGGCTTCCGCGGACTCGAGGTCGAGATCGTCGACGTGAACGGGGGCGGCGAGCTCCGAGTGGAGGCGTCTCGACTCCTCGGACACACCCAGGGCCTCCAGTCGTCGATCGTCTCCATCTCCGCGCAATCCGGCGGCGGGGGAGGCGGACTGCGCGGCGCGCTCCGATCGGCGGCGGGCGGCGTGGCGACCGGCCAGGGCATGTACACGACGCGGCTGGTCGGCGCCGGTTCCGCGGTCATTCTGGGACACGGCGGCTTCATCCGACTGCAGGTGGCTCCGGATCGCCCGGTGACAGTCGACCCGCAGGCCTTCGCGGCGTCGATCGGGCAGGTCGAGACCCGCCTGCGGTCGACGGTCAGCTTCCGGAACATGGGCCGCACCGGCGGCGAGGCCTTCCAACTCGACTGCACCGGGCACGGTGTGGTCTACGTTCAAGCATCGGAGCAGCGGCTATGACCCAGGTGAACACGGTGTGGAACCCGCACACCCTGCCTGCCGACGACAACGTCCCGGACAACAAGTACGCCTACACGATCGACCTCGGGAAACCGTGGTTCCTGTCGAAGGGTGCGATGATCGCGTACTACGGCCAGGTGACCTTTACGTCGTTGGAGCACGGACTGCAGGCAGGCATGCTGCACATGGTCGCGCAGACCTTCTCGGCGCCGCTGTATCTCGGCGACTACGTGGTGGCGGAAGGCCACGGCAAGGTGGTGATCGGCGACCGCGGCTACGAGATCAACTCCTACAACCTCGAAGACGACGGCAACCTGACGATCCGGGCGGCCAATCTTCTCGCCTTCGAACCACGCTGGCGCTGAAGCAGTCGATCGTTCCCGGCTTCCTCACCCTCATCGGCACCGGTCGCTTTCTGGCGTCGTCGAACGGTCCGGTGATGTTCGTCGAGCCTCCCGTGCGGGTGGATCCCGAAGCGATGGTCGGCTGGGCCGACTGCCCGTCGCCCAGCCACCACTACGACCAGACGTGGGTCACGGGCCTGCTGCAGGCGGCGGCCTCGCGCGTGGGCGTCCGTTCGGGTGAGGAGCAGCAGTTCGATTTCACGGGGGCGGGCACCGTCCTGGTGCAGTCGAGCGAGAAGGTGATCGACGACAGCGCCGTGGTGCGCAGTATCACCGGACAGCTTCCGGGCGTGTCGGTGGCCGGATTGCAGCAGATCAACAGCCATCTGCAGTCGCAGATGTCACAGCATCAGTAGCGTCTCGTGTTGCGACGGGTCCGCGGTGCGTGTTAGCTTCGACGGCATGTCGACCACCGCATATTGGCGCTTTATCCAGGCTCCGGGAGAGCCTGCGATCCAGCATCGATAACGCGCGTCGCACATCCCGGAGCCCAAGCAGTGACCATTCGGTCACTGCTTTTCACGTTCCGGGATGATTCTTGTCGAGCAGGGCGTTCCGGGACACGAGACCACACCACTCCTGCCGACAGCATCGAAAGGCACATCGTGACCATCACGACCGGTTCCACCACGCAGTCCACCTCCGACCGGAGGGTCACGGCGTTCTCGCCGATCCCGTCGCCGGAGGCACTGCGCACCGAGCTTCCGCTGACCGCTCGGCGCGCCGAGATGGTGCAGCGCGACCGGGAAGAGATCGCCGCGATCCTCGCCGGCCAGGACGACCGGATGATCGTCGTCGTCGGCCCCTGCTCGGTGCACGATCCGGTCGCCGCACTCGACTACGCGCGACGCCTCGCGCCGCTCGCGAAGGAGTACGCGGATTCGCTGAAGATCGTGATGCGGGTGTACTTCGAGAAGCCGCGCACCACGGTCGGTTGGAAGGGCCTCATCAACGATCCGGGAATGGACGGCTCGTTCGACGTGGAGCGCGGCCTGCGTACGGCGCGTTCGCTGTTGCTCGATGTGATCGACCTCGGCCTTCCGGTCGGCTGCGAGTTCCTGGAGCCCACCAGCCCGCAGTACATCGCCGACACCGTCTCGTGGGGAGCCATCGGCGCCCGGACCACCGAGTCGCAGGTCCACCGCCAGCTGGTCTCCGGTCTGTCGATGCCGGTCGGTTTCAAGAACGGCACCGACGGCAACATCCAGGTGGCGATCGACGGCGTCAAGGCCGCAGCCTCCGAGCACGTCTTCTTCGGTGTCGACGACTTCGGTCGCGGCGCGGTGGTCCACACGGCGGGCAACGACGAGTGCCACGTGATCTTGCGCGGCGGCACCCCCGGCCCCAACTACGATGCTCAGTCGGTCGCCGACACCGCGGCCAAGCTCGAGAAGGCCGGACTGTCGCCGAAGGTGATGGTGGACTGCTCGCACGCGAACTCCGGTAAGGACCACGAGCGACAGGCCGAGGTGGCCGTCGAGGTGGCCGAGGCGTTCGCTGCGAACCGTCGCGAGGGCAACGGTCCGGTGCTGTCGGGCGTCATGCTCGAGAGCTTCCTGGTGGCCGGCGCGCAGTCGCTGGGCGGCGAGCTGGTCTACGGCCAGAGCGTCACCGACAAGTGCATGGGCTGGGAGGCGTCGGCGTCGGTGCTCGACGCCCTCGCGCGCGCCGCTCGCTGAGAAAGCGGCGACTGCCCTAGACCGATGGCTGCTTTTCCGGGGCCCAGACCCGGAAAAGCAGCCATCGCTGTCGGACGGGTCAGGACTTCGGTAGTGCTGCCTCCCGCACCCGCGGCAGCACCGTGTCGATCACCAGGAAGGCGAGCAGGGGCCAGCCGAGCAGCGGAAGAAGCCACCCGACCGCGGCCGCGACGACCAGGATTCCCGCAGCGAGGGGCAGCGGAAGATCCCGGAGAGCCCCGCGCGCGGGTGCGGTGCCCGCGCGGGCGTCGCGGGCCCGGCGCTGCCACCACGACCGGTAGCCGAGCACGATCAGCGTGATCAACGCGAGCATGACCGTCAACAGCAGCACCTGGTTCGGCAGACCGAACAGCAGCCCCATGTGCAGGGTGATGCCCCAGGTGGAGAGCTTCGCGGCGAGCGGCCAGTCGGCGAATCGATTGAGGTCGACGACGGCGTCGCGCGAGGGATCCACCGTGATGGAGCTGGTCGATGCGCGCCACGGGACTCGGCGCTGAGCGACGGTGAACGCCGTCGCGTCGTCGGTCGGGACGGTGACCTCCACCGCGCCGTCCACCCCGTTCGCGCGGGCGATGCCGACGGCACCGTCGATCCCGGCCACGGCGTCGACCGTGGCGTCGGAGTGGCCGCCCATGTCGTGACCGCCGTGCTCGGCGTGCTCGCCGCCGGTGGGCGCCTGCCCGCCGGTCAGCGAGGCGTCAGCCGTCGGGGTGGTCCAGCCCAGCGTGGACCGCAGATCGGTGACGTGCTGCCCCGCGTAGGTGGACCAGGTGAGGCCCGTCGCCGAGAGGAAGAGCAGTGCCACGACGATCCAGGCGCCGATGACGCCGTGCCGGTTGACCGTCGCGGCACGACCGCGAGCACCCGGCGACCCACGCAGCAGGGACCCGCGTCCGGTCGCGCGGCGCCGTTTGCGAATCTGCATCACCCAGAGGGTGAGGCCGCCGAGAGCGACCAACCACAGCCACGACGCCGCGAGCTCGGAGTAGAGGCGGCCGGGGTCGCCGAGGTGAAGGTCGCGATGCAAGCGGTCGATCCAGGTCCGAAGCGGAAGCGCACCGGAGGAGCCATAGCTCACGAGCTGCCCGCGAGACTGCGTGGTGACGGGGTCGATGAACACCGCGAGGCGCTCGGAGGCGCCCAGCGACGGGTCGTCGAACAGCACGCGCGTGGTGTCGCCAGGGTTGGTGGCCGGCCAGACGCCAGAGAGATGGAGGTCGGGTCGAACGGCTTGCGCGGCGCGGACCTGCGCCGCGAGAGAGGCCGCCGACCCGGTGGAGTCGGTGTGGAGTTGCGCTCGGTAGACGAGATTCTCGACGGTCGGGGAGACCGAGTACAGCGCGCCGGTCACCGCAGCGACGAGGAGGAACGGGGCCACCAGGACGCCTGCGTAGAAGTGGAGGCGTCGGACGAGCCGGTGAAGAACGGTGCTCACCGGCGCGGAACGCGGCGGTGCGGAGGGTGTCTTCGGGGTCGCCGAAGAGACAGAGATGGACACGAGGTGCCTTTCGGTCAAGCAGCAGGGATCGCGCGCCGACGTCGGCGCGCGATGAGTGAGAACGGGGTGCTACTGAACCGGGGGCGGGCCGCGGCGGCCGATGCCGCCGAGGTAGACCAGTGCCGCAGGCGCGGCGACGGCGGGATACGCCGGAACGGTGACCGTGGTGAGCGGCCGTAGCCGCACGTGCAGGCGCATCGCGCGCAGGGCGAGCGCCGACGCCGCGTGGACCAGGAGTTCGACACCGCACAACAGAAGCAGCGCGGCCAGGGTGCCGACGGTGTGCATCGCCGCCATCGGCGCGGTGAGCAGATCGTGGTGATGGCCGGACGACAGGACCAGCAGGACGTGCACCATCGCTTGACCGCCGATGAGTGCGGGAAGCACACGCGCGGCGGGAAGCGCCGCGACGGCGACGCCGAGCGCGATGGCGGTCGTCGCGACCATCAGCAACGACGCGGTCTCGGGCAGCATGCCCTGTGCCGCCGCGTGCGCTCCGATGCCGGTCAGCGCGGAGGCTCCGCCGACGACGGCGCCGCGCAGGCGCGAGAGTGTCGTCGGGGTCATCCGCTGACTGTAGCCGAGGCCACTCAGCCGATGACCACCAGCCATACGGCGATGTAGTGCAGGAGCGCGGCGATCGCGGTGCACGCGTGGAACACCTCGTGGTGACCGAACACCCCCGGCCACGGATCGGGCCAGCGAAGCGCGAACAGCACGCCGCCGAGACTGTAGAAGACGCCGCCGGTGGCGAGCAGCACGATAACGGCGACCCCGGTGTTGTGGATCAGCATCGGGGCCACCGCGATGATCACCCAGCCGAGCACGATGTAGAGGACCACGCCCAGCCAGCGCGGGGACCCGGGCCAGAGCATCTTCAGGGTGACACCGAGAGCGGCGCCCACCCAGACGATGCCGAGCACCCACCAGCGAGTGGGGGAATCGAGTCCCATGACGCAGAACGGGGTGTAGCTGCCCGCGATGAACACGAAGATCATCGAATGATCGGCGCGTTTCATCGCGATACGGGCGCGCGGTGACGTCCAATTGACTCGGTGATACACGGTGCTGACGCCGAACAGCGCGCAGATGGTGACCACATAGATCACCACGGCGACCACCGAGACGGCACTGCGGTGCATCGCCGTGCCGACGATCAAGACGATGCCGACCGCGGCAGCGATGAACGAGGAGTACTTGTGGATCACACCGCGCAGCGTCGGCTTGGTCTCCGGACCGGTCACACCGTCGATATTAGTGGGCGCCGAGGTCGGGAGAGGGGACTGCTGCATGAACCTACGGTACCGTAAGTTCCGCGCCGGTAACCTACCGTGAGAGTAAGATCGCGGCTGTGAAATTGCTCCCGGACCGGGTGCGCGGCGGCATGCTGCGCGTGTACGAACACCGTCTCGTGCAACTGATGGACGGCACCCGCATACCCCGCCATGTGGCGATCATCTGCGACGGCAACCGGCGGTGGGCGCGCGAAGCGGGATTCGAGGACGTCAGCCACGGACACCGTGTCGGTGCGCGACGCATCGCCGACATGCTGGGCTGGTGCTCGGAACTGGGGATCGAGGCGGTGACGATCTACCTCCTCTCGACCGAGAACCTCTCGCGGGAGTCCGACGAGCTCGACGCGCTGATGGAGATCGTGCCGGACATCGTCGACGAGATCAGCGACGTCGACGCCGACTGGCGGGTCCGGATCGTCGGCAACCTGGACCAGCTGCCCGACGCGGTGGCACGACGGCTCCGCGAGGCGTCGAACCGAACCGAAGGCGCCGCCGACATGACGGTCAACGTGGCCGTCGGCTACGGCGGTCGCCAGGAGATCGTGGACGCCGTGCAGACGCTGCTGACCGAAGCCATCGAGAAGGGCGCCTCGGGCGCTGAACTGGTGGACGCGGTCTCCGTCGACGGGATCGACTCACACCTCTACACCAGCGGCACCCCCGACCCCGACCTGGTGATCCGCACCTCGGGGGAGCAGCGGCTCAGCGGGTTTCTGCTGTGGCAGTCGGCGTACTCGGAGATCTGGTTCACCGATGCGTACTGGCCGGAGTTCCGCCGCGTCGATTTTCTCCGTGCGCTGCGCGATTTCACCGCACGCAATCGCAGATTCGGCAAATGAGACCCAGCAACTGATGAGATCTGGAAGGGACTGACAAGACATGCGGGTGACGGTCGTCGGCGCGAGCGGAGAGTTCGGTTCGATCCTCTGCGAGATCCTCCTCAAACGGGGCGCCCAAGTGATCCCCGCACATCGGAAGACCGGCGTCGACGCGGTCACCGGCACGGGCCTCTCGGCGGCCTGCGCCGGCGCCGATGTCATCGTCGACGCCACCAGCCTGATGTCGCGCAGCGCCGCCGACTCCGAGCGGTTCTTCTCCGCGGTCGCACAGAACATCGCGATCGCCGCCGACGACGCCGACGCCGCCGTGGTGTACCTGACGATCTACGGCGCCTCCGACTCTGCCGTGAACAAGAAGATGGGGCACTACCGCGGCAAGGCGCAGCAGGAGGCCGTATACACCGAGATGCTGGGCGACGCCGCGACCGCGTTCCGATCAACGCAGTGGTATTCGCTGCCGGAGAAGTTCCTCGCCGCGATGACGTTCGGTCCGGTCGCCGTCGCGCCGCGCATGCTGAGCAGACCTGCGGCGGTCGAGGACGTGGCCGAGGCGATGGCCGACGTGGTCCTGGATCCGTCCCGGCCGTCGGACATCATCGTCGCCGGACCGGCGACGATGAACCTGGTCGACATCGCGAAAGCCGTTGCGGCCAAGAACGGCTCACCGAAGAAGGTGTTCGGTGTGAACGTCGGCGGATCCGCGATCCGGTCCGGCGGGCTGGTGCCTGAGCACCCCGACGTGACGACGTCCACGACCTTCGAGCAGTGGCTGGCCGCGCGCTGATGGCCGCTGCGACGCCCGCCATCGCGGCGCTGGAGCGGGCCGCCGTGCCGTTCGACGTGCACAAGTACAAACACGACCGTCACCGCGCCGACTACGGCGACGAGGCCGTCGCCGTCACCGCGTCGACGCTCGGGGTGCAGGCCGCGCAGATCTTCAAGACTCTCGTTATCGACCTCGGCGGCACCCTCGGCGTCGCGGTGATCCCGGTGCCGGAGAAGCTCTCGCTCAAAGCGGCGGCGAAAGCGCTCGGCGCAGCGAAAGGGGAGATGGCGCAGGCGGCGAAGGTCACCCGGTCCACCGGATACGTGCTCGGCGGGGTGTCGCCGCTGGGGCAGAAGACGGCACTGCCGACCGTCGTGGACGCCTCCGCGCTGCAGTGGGACTCGGTCCTGTGCAGCGGTGGTCGCCGCGGCCTCGAGATCCAGTTGGCGCCGTCGGACCTGGTGGCCGTGACCGGCGCGGTGGTCGCCGAGATCACGGCCTGACGCGCCGAATCGGCGATCACAACTTCCGCAGGCGCACCCGGTTGATGGCGTGGTTACCGTCCTTGCGCAGGACCAGCGTCGCGCGCGGCCGGGTCGGCAGGATGTTCTCGATCAGGTTGGGACGATTGATCGACGTCCAGATGTCGCGGGCGGCGATCGTCGCCTGATCGTCGGTCAACGACGAGTAGTAGTGGAAGTGCGATTCCGGGTCGGCGAACGATCCGGTCCGCATCTGGAGGAAGCGGGAGATGTACCACTTCTCGATGTCGGAGGTCTTGGCGTCGACGTAGATCGAGAAGTCGAACAGATCCGAGACTGTCAGCGTGGGCCCGGTCTGCAGCACATTGAGGCCTTCGACGATGAGGATGTCCGGCTGTTTCACCGAATGGACGACGTCCGGCACGATGTCGTAGCTGACGTGGTCGTAGACCGGTGCGGTGACCTCCGGGTTTCCGGACTTGACCTCGGTGACGAAGCGCAGCAGTGCGCGGCGGTCGTACGATTCGGGAAAGCCCTTGCGGTGCATGATGCCCCGGCGTTCCAACTCCTTGGTGGGAAGCAGGAAGCCGTCGGTGGTGATCAGATCGACCTTGGGGTGGGTCTCCCAGCGGGACAGGAGCGTCGCCAGCACGCGGGCGGTGGTCGACTTGCCGACCGCCACCGACCCGGCGATGCCGATCACGAACGGCACCTGGCGATTTCGCTGGCGTTGCCCGAGGAAGGTCGACGTGGCAGCGAAGAGTCGCTGTCTGGCCTCCACCTGCAGGTGGATGAGACGAGACAGCGGCAGGTACACCTCGGCGACCTCGTTGAGGTCGATCTGCTCACCCAGGCCGACGAGCTTCTCCAGCTCCGACTCGTTCAGCACCATCGGCATCGATTTGCGCAGTGCACGCCACTGCGTTCGGTCGAGCTCGAGGTACAGGCCGGGATCGCGGTCGTGCGAATGACGCGCCATGGACCGATAGGTTACTAGGACGTGCGACGCGTTGGCCGACCCCCGGTAGCTTTGGTCACATGAGTGCTGCCGCGGATCCTGTCATCGAGTACCTGCGACTCGGGTTGGCGTTCGACCGGATCGAGGAGGGGTTCGTCGACGCGTACACCGGCGACCGGGCACTGCGGGCCGAATCGGAGAACGGGCCGACGCCCGATCCCGCGGAGTTGGCCAGGCGCGCCAGGGCGCTGCACGAGGAACTCCCCGCCGGGCTGCCCGCCGACCGCGCCGAGTTCGTCGGCACCCACCTGCGGGCGCTGGAGGTCTCCGCACGCAAGTTCGCGGGGGAGCGGGTCGGTTTCATCGACGAGGTGCAGGCGTACTTCGACGTCCGGATCGAACCCGGTGACGAGGACGTCTACCGCCAGGCGCACGCGCGAATGGCCGACGCGCTGGGCGTGCCCGGCGCCACCGGCGATCGACTGCGCGAGGCCTACGCCGCCTATCGCCGGGCCGACGAGATCCCCGCCGACCTCGTCTCCCCGCTGATCCACGAGTTCGCGGGAAGCCTGCGCGAGACCGTCCGCCGCGAGTTTCCGCTCCCCGACTCGGAAGTGGTCGATTTCGAGGTGGTCAGCGACAAGCCGTGGTCGGGCTTCAACTACTACCTCGGCGACTTCCACTCCACGGTGGCCGTCAACACCGATCTGCCGCAACACATGTCGGCGCTGCCCGGCCTGATCGCCCACGAGGCGTATCCGGGGCACCACACCGAGCACTGCCGGAAGGAGCAACGGCTGGTCGGGACCGGACAGCTCGAGCACACCATCTTCCTGGTCAACACGCCGCAGTGTCTGATGGCGGAGGGGTTGGCCGACCATGCGCTCGCCGCGGCCATGGGCACGTCGTGGCACGAATGGGCGGCCGAGATCTACGCCGACTTCGGTCTTCGCTTCGACGCCGAGCGAGCGCGTGCGGTCGGAACTGCGGCGGCGGGACTGCTCCGCGTGCGGCAGGACGCAGCGCTGGCCCTGCACGACCGGGGCGAGAACATCGACGACGTCGCGTTGTTTCTGCAGCGCTGGCTGCTGGTGGCGCCCGATCGGGCCCGCCAGATGCTCCGCTTTCTGACTTCGCCGCTCTGGCGCGCCTACATCTCGACGTACGTGGAGGGATACGCGCTGCTGGGGGCGTGGCTCGACGAGGCGGGCCCCGCAGGTCCGGCGCGGCTCGCGCGCTTCGGTCGGCTGCTCGACGAACCGCTCACCCCGGGGGTGCTGCGCAGCGAACTCGGGTTCTAGACTTGGTGGCCATGAGCCTGTTTTCCCAGTCCCTTGCCGACCTGGACCCCGACGTCGCCGCAGCCATGAACGGAGAGCTGTCGCGTCAGCGCGACACGCTCGAGATGATCGCATCGGAGAACTTCGTTCCCCGTGCCGTGCTGCAGGCGCAGGGCAGCGTGCTGACCAACAAGTACGCCGAGGGCTACCCCGGCCGTCGGTACTACGGCGGCTGCGAGCACGTCGACGTCGTCGAGGACATCGCGCGGAACCGGGCCAAGGAACTGTTCGGCGCCGAGTTCGCCAACGTGCAGCCGCACGCCGGTGCGCAGGCCAACGCGGCGGTCCTGCAGGCACTGATGGAGCCGGGCGAGACCCTGCTCGGACTCGATCTGGCACACGGCGGTCACCTCACCCACGGCATGCGGCTCAACTTCTCGGGTAAGCTCTACGAGAACGCCTTCTACGGCGTCAGCAAGGAAGACTTCCGGATCGACATGGACGAGGTGCGCAAGATCGCCCTCGACACCAAGCCGAAGGTGATCGTCGCAGGCTGGTCGGCCTACCCGCGGACCCTCGACTTCGCGGCGTTCCGTGAGATCGCGGACGAGGTCGGCGCTCACCTCTGGGTCGACATGGCGCACTTCGCCGGGCTCGTCGCCGCCGGTCTGCATCCCAGCCCGGTGCCGCACGCCGACGTCGTCTCGACCACCGTCCACAAGACCCTCGGCGGACCGCGCTCGGGTCTGATCCTGGCCAAGAAGGACTGGGCCAAGAAGCTCAACTCGGCCGTCTTCCCGGGCCAGCAGGGCGGGCCGCTGATGCACGTCGTCGCCGCGAAGGCCGTCGCGCTCAAGATCGCCGCCACGGAGGAGTTCGCCGAGCGTCAGCGTCGCACCCTGTCCGGCGCCAAGATCCTGGCCGACCGACTCACCGGCGACGATGTCGCCAAGGCCGGCGTCTCGGTGCTGACCGGCGGCACGGACGTCCACCTGGTCCTGGTGGACCTGCGCAACTCCGATCTCGACGGCCAGCAGGCCGAAGACCTGCTCCACGAGGTCGGGATCACCGTGAACCGCAACGCCGTGCCGTTCGATCCGCGCCCGCCGATGGTCACCTCCGGACTGCGCATCGGCACCCCGGCGCTCGCGACCCGCGGGTTCGGCGACGCCGAGTTCACCGAGGTCGCCGACATCATCGGCACCGCGCTCGCCGCGGGCAAGTCGGCCGACGTCTCCGCACTCCGCGCACGGGTCAGCAAACTCGCTCTCGACATCCCGCTGTACGACGGCCTGGAGGGCTGGGGTCTGATGAGCTCGACGGGGTCGGCGGAATAACCAACTTCCGCACATCTCGTTTAGGGTGGGTGCCGTGGCCGTACTGAGCAATGAAGACCTGATCAACGCGCTGGAGAAGGCGCTTCCGGAAATCGCGGAGGAGCACGCCGAAGCCGCCCTCTCGTGGACCCCGTCCGACTGGGTGCCGTGGGATCTCGGCCGGAACTTCGCCTTCCTCGGCGGCGAGGACTACGTCCCCGAGGACTCGAAGCTCTCCGACACCGCCGCGGCGGGCCTGTTGGCGCTGCTGTTGACGAAGGACAACCTGCCGTCGTTCCACCGGGTGCTCGCCATGCACTTCCCGGCGTTCTCGGACTGGCGCCAACTGGTCGGCGTGTGGACCGCGGAGGACAATCGGCACTCGATCGTGCTGCGCGACTACCTCGTCGTCACGCGCGCGGTGGATCCGGCCGAAGCCGAGACGCGTCGCCGCATCCACATCGTCGCGGGCTGGCGGCAGACCCCGGAGACCGTCGAGAACGTCGGTCCGATGGACGCTCTCGCACTGCTCGCCGTGCATGAGAACCAGAGCGTGACGTTCGCCGACAAGCTCCTGGCCTACGCCGACGACGACGTGCTGCGACAGATCGTCTCCAAGATCCGCACGGACGATGCCGTGCAGGCGGCGACCTTCCAGGCCTTCCTGGCGGCGGGCATGGTCGCCGACCAGGAGGCGACGATCATCGCCGTCGACAAGGCCCTCGCAGGCATCGAGCACATCGGTGCCGACATCGCCGACTTCGATGATCGTCGGGACTTCATCGCCGACTTCGAAGACGCGTCGACCGACGCCGCGATCGCGAAGAAGCTCGCCGACGAGCTCAAGCTCGACAGCGTCCAGGAACTCAGCGACGAGGCCGAGGCCGCCCGGCAGCGGATCCTGGCCCTCGCCGCGGAGCCCGGCGCCTGATCAACCGAACGAGACCAGCTTCTCGAGCGCGGTCACGTGTGCGGCGAACGCCCGGCGTCCGGCTTTCGTGATGCGATAGGTGGTGACGCTGCCGCGGCCGCGCGAGCGTGTGGAGGTCACGTACTCCGCGGCGATCAGCGCGGCCATCTGCTTCGACAGGTCCGAGTCGCCGATCTGCAGATGGTCCTTTAGGAACGGGAAGTCGGTCGCCGTCGAATGCGCCAGGACGGCCATTGCGGCCAGGCGTTTCGGCTGTTGCAGGACCGGATCGATGCCGTCGAGCGGGCTGTTCATGCCAGGCGCAGGCGAGTCGCGGCGGCGGCGCGGGCGTACGCGCGCTCGTACAGCGCGATCCCGCCGGTGACGAGGACGAACGTCGTCGCGATGGCCGCGAGCGGCGGCGCGAACAGGATCAGCGGGATCACGATCACCCCGAGGACGATGACCCCCATCAGGTAGTGCCGGAAGATGCGCCGGAACTCCGGGGGCGCGTCGGTGATCGTCGGCTGGGTTCCGCGCAGCCGGCCGTACCAGCCGACGAAGCCGCCGAGCAGACCGAGCAAGAACACGAAGATGACGATCGCGATGAGCGGTTCGGGACGGTAGGCGACCACCCCGGCGAGCGTCGCCGCCCACGCGCCGACCGCGGGCGCATACCACGCGGGCGTCGGCGGATAGTCGATGAACGGCGCCGCCGCCGCCCGTTCGGCGATGCGGAGGAGAGCGCGGAGGTCGTCGGGCTGATCGCTTTCCATGATGGAAAGCGTAGGCATCGGTTTCCGGATTGGCAAGTGATCGTGCGGTGGGGCTGATGGTGTGCCTGTGAAACCGGAGGCGGGAGTGCTCTGACGGCGACCTTTCGGTCACGCGAACTTAACCGACGCGCCGACACGTGGTCGCCAATAGGCGGTGTGACCCCGCGTACGTTGAGCCCTAACGGGCCGCGGGGAAGCGGTTCGTTCGGGAGGTTCGATTCGTGAACGACGCAGGTGTCACGAGAGAGCCGGCCCCGGCTCTCGCCGAGGTCCGCTGACCGTCATCAGACGGTGAACGGGCAAGGCACGAGCCGACCGGCTGCTCAAGACAACATGGTTCCGTGCGGGGCCGCACGGACGCCTAGGAGTCCGACGTGACCGTTCGCACCTACGTCCTCGATACCTCCGTTCTGCTGTCCGACCCGTGGGCGGTGACTCGCTTCGCCGAGCACCACGTCGTCCTCCCACTGGTCGTCATCTCAGAACTCGAGGGCAAACGCCACCACAGCGAGCTGGGCTGGTTCGCCCGCCAGGCTCTGCGACTGCTCGACGACCTGCGCATCAAGCACGAGCGCCTCGACATCGCCATCCCCATCGGGGACGACGGCGGCACCGTGCAAGTCGAGCTGAATCACACCGATCCCTCGGTGCTTCCGGCGGGCTTCCGCAACGACACCAACGATTCGCGGATCCTCGCGTGCGCGCTGAATCTGCGCGCCGAGGGTCGTGACGTCACGCTGGTCTCGAAGGACACGCCGCTGCGGGTGAAGGCCGGAGCGGTGGGACTCGCGGCCGACGAGTACCACGCGCAGGACGTGGTGGTCTCCGGATGGACCGGCATGGACGAGGTCGACGTCGCCGACACCGCGATCGACGCGCTGTTCGCCGACGGCGTCATCGATCTCGACGAGGCCCGCGACCTGCCGTGCCACACCGGACTGCGGCTGCTGGGCAACGGGCAGAGCGCGCTCGGTCGGGTCACCGACACCAAGCAGGTGCGGCTGGTGCGAGGCGACCGGGAGGCCTTCGGGCTGCGCGGTCGCTCGGCGGAGCAGCGGGTTGCGCTGGATCTGCTGCTCGACGAGTCGGTGGGGATCGTCTCGCTCGGCGGCAAGGCGGGCACGGGCAAGTCGGCACTCGCCCTGTGCGCCGGTCTGGAAGCCGTGCTGGAGCGACGGACGCACCGCAAGGTGGTCGTCTTCCGGCCGCTGTACGCGGTCGGCGGCCAACAGCTCGGCTACCTGCCCGGCAGCGAGGCCGAGAAGATGGGGCCCTGGGCTCAGGCGGTGTTCGACACCCTGGAAGGACTGGTGTCGACGGAGGTCATCGACGAGGTCCTCGATCGCGGCATGCTGGAGGTGCTGCCGCTGACCCATATCCGCGGGCGGTCGTTGCACGACTCGTTCGTGATCGTCGACGAGGCGCAGTCGCTGGAGCGCAACGTGCTGCTGACCGTGCTGTCCCGACTCGGCTCCGGATCGCGCGTGGTGCTGACGCACGACGTCGCGCAGCGTGACAACCTGCGCGTTGGACGGCACGACGGCGTGGCCGCGGTCATCGAGAAGTTGAAGGGGCATCCGCTGTTCGCCCACATCACACTCTCGCGCAGCGAGCGGTCGCCGATCGCCGCGCTGGTCACTGAGATGCTGGAGGAGTTCGCGCCCGGCGCGGGTGCATAGCCGCAGCTACTGACATCTGCGTCCCCGTAGCACCCTTGCCGAGGGCATCCGCCCTCGCCTCGGTGTCACGGGGACGCAGATCTTCTCTGCTGTGCCCACTTACGCAGTCGCCCGCGTTCTCGGTGCCCGAGTCCTCAGTGTCGCAGGATCGAGACGGCGAAGTCGGCGTCGTCGTGCCAGGGGCGGAGGTCCCACGTCGCCAGACGCAGATCCAGGACGAGGTCGGTCTCGGCCAGCGCGGCGTCGAAATCGGCCAGTGCGAGTTTCGCGACGTGGAAGCCGACCGCGAGGCGGCCGGTCGGGGCGAGGTGCTCGCCGAGCCGGCGCAGCACCTGCGCCTCGGTGTCTGGGGCGACGAAGGCGAGGACGTTGCCCGCGCAGACGATGGCGTCGAATCGGGTTCGACTGCCATCGGGCTCTCGGAGGTCGAGCTCGGCGAGATCGCCGACCCGCCAGTCCGGTCCCGGGTAGTCGGCCTCGGCGGCTTCGATCAGCGTGGGATCGACGTCGACGCCGGTGACGCGGTGACCCACCGTGTGCAGATATCCGCCGACGCGGCCGGGACCGCACCCGGCGTCGAGCAGACGGGAGCCGCGGCCGACCATCGCGTCGACGAAGCGCGCCTCGCCGAACAGGTCGGCGCCGTCGGCGGCCATCTCACGAAAGCGCTGGATGTACCACTCGCTGTGGCCGGGTTCGGTGTCGGTGATCCATCGGGGAGCAGGAGTCATGGTCTCCACCGTAGTCGGATTCGCGCTACGTCGTTCTTGTCGGGATCTGACCGTTTGTGCTGCTCACAGAACAGTTGCGGAAAGGTGACGATGATCTCCGCGGGTGGCGATCACGTCGTCTCGGCTGGCACACTGAGGTGGTGCTGAAGTTACTGATGAGGCGAATGTTACAACTGGGGTTTGCGCTGACGGCGCTCCTCGGAGCACTTGTCGTGGGTGCTGGACAGGCCGCAGCGGTTCCGCAGACGGCGCCGCAGACCGGGTCCGGCAGCATCACCACGCTGATCGACAATCTGCTCAAGGGGCTGACCACTCCGGGCGCACCCGCCGTGCCCGGTGCCGCGGAGACTTCACAGATGATCGTGGTGACCGCGCCGGTGGCGTCGTCCCAGACGGCGACACTCACCGGGTTCGAGAAGGACGCGACCGGGACGTGGAAACCGGTCCTCGGTCCCACCAAGGCGTACCTCGGCGAGAAGGGCATGGGGAAGGCGCAGGACAATGTCTACCGCACCCCGCAGGGCACCTTCCCGATGAACATCGCGTTCGGTCGGCAGGACAAGCCCGAGGGAACCAAGATGGAGTACTTCAAGACCACCACGCGCGATTGGTGGGACTCGAACGAGAAGTCTCCCACCTACAACACCCACGTCGTCTCCGACACCAGCCCGGGCGGCGACAGTGAGAACCTGTACAACTCGGGACCGGTGTACGACTACGCGGTCAACATCAACCACAACCCGACGCGCACACCCGGCGACGCATCGGCGATCTTCCTGCACGTGACCGACGGCAAGCCGACTCAGGGCTGTGTCGCCATCGCCCGCGACGAGATGGTGAAGGTGCTGCAGTGGCTTGATCCCGCCAAGAACCCGCAGATCACGATCGGTGTCAACGTCGATGCGCCGAAGGATGCACCCAGTGCGCAGCAGCAGTCGTTGCCGGGTGCGGACGTGATCGGCGGAGTCGTCGGGAACCTCGCCGACCTGATTCCTTCCGTGCTGGCGGGTTCAGCATCCTGAGGTAGCCACGAAAGCCATACCGGTGATCCCGGGGCCGTACGCGAACGAGCGTGCGGCCCCGGTGCTGTGTCGGGGCTACTCCGTCGGGCGAATCTGCTCGAAGCCCGATGCCCGGGCGGCGTCGAAGCCGTCGATCGGCTGGGTGGACCACTCCACTTGCTGACGTGCCTGGGCCTGGACCGGGGTGGCTGGATCGAGCACCTCGAGGTAGACCTGGTGGCAGGTCAACGACTCGACGGCCTTCTCGGTGAAGCCGGTGACGTCGACCGCGTGAGTCGGATTGGGCCCGTTCCAGAACACGGTGGACCGTGCGTCGGGCAGTTCGTCATACGCGTCGATCACTGCTGCGGCGAACTCGATGTGGTCGCGCTGATTCGGCGGCTTGCCCTCGCCCCAACTGGGGCCGCCGTAGGTGCAGGCGATGACGTCGGGGTCGACGCGTTGGATGACCTCTCGGATCTTGGCGCGCAGTTCGGGGGAGTTGAAGACCTGGCTGTCCGGGAATCCCCAGAACTCCACGTCGTCGACGCCGACCACCGCGGCCGACGCGATCTGTTCGGCCTCGCGCAGCGGCCCGGCTTCGGCGGCGTCCATGCCCTCGATGCCGACCTCGCCGCTGGTCGCCAGGCCGTAGACGACGTGCTTGCCTTCGGACGTCCACCGCGCGACGGCGGCGGCCATTCCGTACTCGGGGTCGTCCGGGTGCGCGACCAGGACGAGTGCGGTGGACCAGTCGGTGGGGAATGTCGCAGGAGTCATGGTGGTCACGCTACCGGGGGAGTGGCCCGGGTGAACGATGTTGGACGAGCGGTGCTCGGGAGGCGAGATCTCACGTCTCGATCAGTGCGCGTTCGGCATCGGTCGAGACCGGTCGGATCGAGACCGTCCGGCCCGCGCCCTCGGCGAGGATCGTCTCGTCCGGGCCGCGTCGAAGGGCCGGACCGGTGTCGGACGGCGGATCGTCGATGCGATGGATTCTGATCAGGGTGGCGCCGGGCGGTGCGGTCACCCCGCCGGCGTCGGAGTCGTCGACGACCACCTGTACCGGACGCTGTGGAGCACCGCCCGACCCGAGGCCAACGCCGACCGAGTCGGCGAGCCGCTGCCATGGCTGCGCGTCGTCGGACGCGACGTCGACGGCGAAACCGAGCGCGGCGAGGCGGACGACGACCTGCTGTGCGACGGCTCGATCGCCGAGGACGTTGCAGCGCGGAATGTCGCGACCGGCGAGTCGGAGGGTGACCGGTCGTCCGGACCGATCGGCGCCGACGAGCTGACCGTCGCCTGCGATCGGGATCGGCAGCGTGAGGAGAGGCAGTGTTTCGGCAGGCCCCACACGAGGGACCATCGCGTCGATTCGCGGACTGCGGCGCCGGAGCGGCGGCAGCCCGACGGGAAGGCCGATCGCCGCAGCAGGCGGAGCCTCGAGCCGCATGAGCCCGAGCTCGCCGGTCCGGTCGACGGCACGACCGCCGTTGTCGCGGACGGTCACGCGCATCGACGGTCCGGCCGCGATGCTGACCGTGACCGTCGTGGAGAGTGCGTCGGCGGAGATTGGCGCGGCCAGTAGCGCGGCCAACGACTCTGGCGTCGGAGCGGGCAACGCGTAGCTGACCAGCGACGATCCGGGCGTCTGCAGGCTCCGGACGTCGATGCCCTCGGTCAGTCGCGCGGTCAGTTCGGTGATCTCCGCGGCGGTCAGCGGGCGGGTGCCCACCGCGGCATCAGACAGTCGGGAGCGGACGCGGCGTAGGCACCAGAGGGCGGTCCGCAGGGTTCCCGCGCCCGGCCCTCCGCGTGCGTTGACAGCAGCGGGGAAGGCGGCTGGTCGGAGTCGGACCACGAGGTGGACGCTGCGGTGCGACGCGATGTGCAGCCCGCCGAGAAGGCCGCGATAGCTGCGCGCCGCGGGGGTGGCGCCCCAGCAGCCCATCGTGTGGCTGACGACGTCGATCGCGACCGGGGCCGCGTCGTGATGCGTGAGAGCCGCGGCGACCGCGTTCAGCAGCTGTGCATCGCCGGAGGCGGCCGCGCCGACGACGATCGGCGCCGGTGCCGTCGGCGTCACGGCGAGGACGCCGATGAGAGTGTCGCCGTCCCGCTGGAGGCCGATGTACTCCTCGCCCGCCGGGACGTCGAACGGCGCCGTGGGGTGCCATGCGGAGTCGCGGCGAGACAACAGTCGTGTCTGCAATGTTGAGTTCCCCCTGACAACGATTTGTCCGAATCGTCGTGGAGTGAGGCTATCGCGCGGTTAGTCTCCATGCGGGGAAATCGATCGGGGGAATGGATGTCACGACACCTCACCACGCGTGCTCAGGTCAGTGGATACCGGTTCGGCCTGGCACGAGCCGAGCACGCGCTGGTTCGGCGAGACGTGCGGATGATGCATGATCCGATGCGCGCACAGACCCGTTCGCTGATCGCAGGCGCCATCCTGGCGGTGGTGATCGTCGCCGGCGCGGGGATCTACGGATTCATCCGGCCGCAACCCGCGGTGAAGGACGCCCAGATCGTCACCGACGACGCCGGCGCGGTCTTCGTCCTGCTGGACGAGGTGATGCATCCGGCGACGAATGTGGCCTCGGCGCGGCTGATCCTCGGGCAGGCCGCGCCCGTGCGTCATGTCAGCGAGAGCGCGCTCGCGACGTACCCGCGCGGCGCGCAAGTGGGCATCGTCGGCGCACCGTCGGCCCTCGCGGGAGCCGCCGACGCCGATCGCTCCACCTGGACCCTGTGCGAGTCCGCCGGGATCGACGCGGTGATCGTCGGCGCCACGGCTCCCGCGTCGCCGACCGCGACCGCTCTGGTGGAGAGCGACGGCGTCGTCTGGCTGCTCTATTCCGCCCCGGAGACCGGCGGGACCGCGACACCGGTGCGCGCCAGCGTCGACCGAGGCAGCGTGGAACTGCTGCGCGGTCTTGGACTGGAATCGGCGACGCCGCGACCGGTCGCCGCGGGGTTCCTCGGCTCGTTTCCAGTTCGCCCGGCACTGCGGGTGCCCGATGTGCCCGGTCGCGGCGGCGTCGGCGTGCTCGGCATGCCGGTCGGCTCGGTGGTGGCGACGGCGGGAGCGGACGGGACCGTGCGCTACCACTTGATCCTGCGCGATGCGGTGCAGCCGCTGTCCGCGGCGGCGGCCGAGGTGATGCGGCTCGCCGATCCCGCCGCGGGACAGACGGTGCGGCGGGTGGCGCCTGCCGAGGTGGCGACGTTGCCGGTCCGGGAGCAGGTGTCGCTGACGCATTTTCCGCGGACAGTGCCGGTGATCTCGGACGACGAGCAGCCGGTCCTGTGTCATCGCTGGAGCCGTGGGCGCGACGATTCCCGCGCGAGCACTCAACTTCTCACCGCCCGTCGCCTGCCGGTTCCTGATGGCGGGCGGCCGGTGGCGCTGGCGTCGGCGGACGGGGTGGGACCGGCGCTCGATCTGGTCTACCTCGCACCAGGGTCCGGCGAGCATGTGCTGCTGACCGGCGTCGAGACGGACTCGCGACGCGCGTCGACACCGCTTTACATCAGCGATGCCGGGGTGCGCTACCAACTGGCGGGTGCCGAGACGGCGACGATGCTCGGGCTCGACGACCCACTTCTCGCTCCGTGGCCGATGGTGTCGCTGCTGCCGAGCGGCCCGGAATTGAGTCGCGAGGCCGCCGCGGTCACCCGCGACGGAACCGGCTGAGCGCGGCGTGCGGCAGCGAGGTCAGTGCCCCGCCACCAGGCGCCGGATCATGGCCTCCCAGTCGTCGGCGATCTCGGCGCGCGTCATGCCGATCACGTCGACCAGGTGGCGCACGGTCTGCGCCATCAGCGGCGCCTGAATCGCCTGGGCGGTCACCTCGATGCGACCGCTGAAACCGAGTTCGCCCAACAGCATGCGGACATGGTGCGTGGACATCGTCCACACCGGATGCGACAGATGATCGGGCTGGTCGGCACCCGCTTCGAGGAGGATGTCGAGGTGGTCGGTGGTCATCTTCAGTCGCGCGCGTCCATAGGCGATCAGCCGCTCGAGCGGCGGTGCGCCGGGACCGAGCGGTTCGGGACCGGACAAGAAGCCCTGCTGCAGATCCGACTCGGAGTGGTCGAGCAGCGCCAGCATCAGGCCGGTGCGGTTCCCGAAGCGGCGAAACACGGTCCCCTTGCCGACGCCGGCGGCGCGCGCGACGGCCTCCATCGTCACCGCGGCGGCGCCCTGGCTGTCGATCAGCGACTGCGCGGCGGCCAGCAGCAGACGACGATTGCGCGCGGCGTCGGCCCGCTCCGGCAGGGGAGCGGGGGAGTTCGTCACGTGCAGTTCGAGTGGTCCGGGGCCGTCGAGTGGCATGCTCCGACCATAGTTCATGTCGGCGATGTCGTAGTCGTCCCAATGGCGGCGTCGCAGAATTCCGGACCGCGGTCCGGATGTGTCGGGTGTCACGGCTCGGATTTGGAATCATGGCGGGTCAAGGCATGTTGTCCCTCGGGTAACCCGCGGTAGCTTCGGCGCCGTACGCAGACATCACTTCAGGGAGATCGACCATGTCGGACAGCAATCTCACCATCGCCATCCTCGTCGGCAGCCTCCGTGCCGGTTCGCACAACCGCGCACTCGCCGAGCTCGCCGTCGCCAACGCACCCGAGGGCATCTCGCTCAGCATCGTCGACGGTCTGGGGGAACTGCCCTTCTACAACGAGGACCTCGACACCGCCGAGGCGCTGCCCGCCTCCATCGCGGCGCTCCGCGGGTCCGTCGCCGAGGTGGACGCATTCCTGTTCGTCACTCCGGAGTACAACGGCACCATCCCGGCCGTCCTGAAGAACGCCATCGACTGGTTGTCGCGTCCCTACGGCGCCGGCGCCCTGGCGGGCAAGCCCGCGGGCGTCATCGGTGCGGCCCTGGGTCGCTATGCGGGCACCTGGTCGCGTGAGGACGCTCGGAAGTCGGTCGGCATCGCAGGCGCCAAGGTCGTCGAGAAGGTCGAGATCGGCATCGGCACCGGCGACCTGGGCGACGAGGGTCTCGCCACCGCCGAGATCGTGGAGAGCGTCGTCGCCGCCGTGCGCAGCCTCGCCGACGAGGTCGCCGTCGCCGTCTGATCCACGCCCTGCGAACGTGTGGCCGCGACCGATTGGTCGCGGCCACAGTCGTCTCAGGGAGAGGGCTCGCACGGCGCCGATCGACGTCGTCCACAGATGCTGTGGACTGCCCTGTGAGTGGTGCTGTGGACGCCTGTGAACGACACGCCCGGACACGCCGAGACACGCCGATTCGGTTGTGGACAAGGAGCGCGCGACCTGCGAGTTTCATGAATGTTATTCACAAGTTCTTGTGGTCTGGCAAAAGGTCAGCCACAAGGTGTAGTGTTTGAAGAGTCCGGGGGGCGGACGGCGACCGACGGAATTACGCGGATGTCGTTCACTGCGAGAGCAGGTACCGGGTCAGAGAAGTGCAGCGGCGCGAGTCGCGGCAGAGAATTCGTCTTCAAGGGAGCTCATCGATGGCCATCACCGTTTACACCAAGCCCGCATGCGTCCAGTGCAACATGACCTACAAGGCGCTCGACAAGGCCGGGCTGGAGTACGACGTCGTGGACATCAGTCAGGACGACGAGGCCCGCGACTACGTGATGGCTCTCGGCTACCTGCAGGCGCCCGTCGTGGTCGTCGGCGACGACCACTGGTCGGGCTTCCGCCCGGAGCGCATCAAGTCTCTCGCCGCTTCTGCAGCCTGATCGGGGGCGCGCCGATGGCCGCTGACACTGACACTCGGATCTCGACGTCGGAGTCGTCGTACGGAACCGGCGATCTCCCCTTGATCGTCTACTTCTCGTCGGTCTCGGAGTACACCCACCGCTTTGTGCAGAAGTTGGGACTCCGGTCGGTCCGGATACCGCTCATCGATCGCACCGCGTCGTTCCGCGTGGACGAGCCCTACGTCTTGATCACCCCGACGTACGGGGGTGGCAAGATCAGCGACACGGGTTCGGTCATGGCGCACGCAGGTGGCGGGTACGTGCCCAAGCAAGTCATCAAATTCCTCAACATCGAGCACAACCGGGCACTGATCCGGGGCGTGATCGCCGGGGGCAACACGAACTTCGGAGCGGAGTTCGCGTTGGCCGGGGACATCGTCTCGCACAAATGCCAGGTGCCCTATCTGTTCCGATTCGAACTGATGGGCACCACCGACGACGTCGACAGGGTGCGCGAGGGGCTGGCGAGCTTCGCCCAGAGTTCCGCGTTCACCGGTCGAGCGGCCTGAGGTCGCCCGACCAACCACCACGATCGGATTCGTTCCGATCGATTCATTCACATCACGTTTTACCCAGGGAGAAGCAGTGTCGCCCACCGCAGTTTCTGTCAATGACTCCGACGTCTCGGCCAGCAAGTCGGGGGTGCACGCCGGGCCCGCGGGGCATGAGCCGGGTGACCTCGATTTCCACGCGCTCAACGCGATGCTGAACCTGTACGACGCCGACGGCAAGATCCAGTTCGACAAGGACAAGGAAGCTGCGCGCCAGTACTTCCTGCAGCACGTCAATCAGAACACCGTCTTCTTCCACGATCTGGACGAGAAGCTCGAGTACCTGATCAAGGAGAACTACTACGAGCCCGAGGTTCTCGAGCCGTACGACCGTGAGTTCGTGAAACTGCTGTTCAGCCACGCCTACGGCAAGAAGTTCCGCTTCCCGACGTTCCTGGGCGCGTTCAAGTACTACACCAGCTACACGCTCAAGACGTTCGACGGCAAGCGTTACCTCGAGCGTTTCGAGGACCGCGTTTGCATGGTGGCGCTGACGCTGGCCGCGGGCGACACGGCGCTGGCTCGTCACCTGGTCGACGAGATCATCGAGGGTCGCTTCCAGCCGGCCACGCCGACCTTCCTGAACTCGGGCAAGAAGCAGCGCGGCGAGCCGGTCTCGTGCTTCCTGCTGCGGATCGAAGACAACATGGAGTCGATCGGCCGCTCCATCAACTCTGCGCTGCAGCTGTCGAAGCGTGGCGGCGGCGTCGCACTGCTCCTCTCGAACGTCCGGGAGCACGGCGCCCCGATCAAGCGCATCGAGAACCAGAGCTCGGGCGTCATTCCGATCATGAAGCTGCTCGAGGACTCGTTCAGCTACGCCAACCAGCTCGGCGCACGTCAGGGCGCGGGCGCGGTCTACCTGCACGCGCACCACCCGGACATCTACCGGTTCCTGGACACCAAGCGTGAGAACGCCGACGAGAAGATCCGCATCAAGACGCTCTCGCTCGGCGTCGTGATCCCGGACATCACGTTCCAGCTGGCGAAGAACAACGACGACATGTACCTGTTCAGCCCGTACGACGTCGAACGCGTCTACGGGGTGCCGTTCGCGGACATCAACGTCACCGACAAGTACGACGAGATGGTCGGCGACAAGCGGATCCGCAAGACCAAGATCAAGGCGCGTGAGTTCTTCCAGACGCTCGCCGAGCTGCAGTTCGAGTCGGGATACCCGTACATCATGTTCGAGGACACGGTGAACCGCGCGAACCCGATCGAGGGCAAGGTGACGCACTCCAACCTGTGCTCGGAGATCCTGCAGGTCTCGACGCCGTCGGAGTTCAACGAGGACTTGAGCTACGCGAAGGTCGGCCGCGACATCTCGTGCAACCTCGGCTCGATGAACATCGCGAAGACGATGGACTCGCCCGATTTCAGCCTCAGCATCGAGACCGCCATCCGCGGCCTCACCGCCGTCGCCGATCAGACCTCCATCGAGTCGGTGCCGTCGATCAAGCGCGCGAACGACGAGGGCCACGCGATCGGTCTCGGTCAGATGAACCTGCACGGCTACCTGGCGCGCGAGCGGATCTTCTACGGCAGCGACGAGGGCATCGACTTCACGAACATGTACTTCTACACGGTCGTGTACCACGCGATCCGTGCGTCGAACGTCATCGCGAAGGAGCGCGGCACGGCATTCGCAGGCTTCGAGAACAGCAAGTACGCGTCCGGCGAGTACTTCGACAAGTACACCGACCAGGTCTGGGAGCCCGCCACCGAGAAGGTGCGGACCCTCTTCGACGACGCGGGCATCGCGATCCCGACGCAGGACGACTGGCGTGCGCTGAAGGCCTCGGTCCAGGAGCACGGCATCTACAACCAGAACCTGCAAGCCGTCCCGCCGACCGGCTCGATCAGCTACATCAACCACTCGACCAGCTCGATCCACCCGATCGCATCGCGGATCGAGATCCGCAAGGAAGGCAAGATCGGCCGCGTCTACTACCCGGCGCCGTACCTCACCAACGACAACCTGGAGTACTTCCAGGACGCGTACGAGATCGGTTACGAGAAGGTCATCGACACGTACGCGGCCGCGACCCAGCACGTCGACCAGGGACTGAGCCTGACCCTGTTCTTCAAGGACACCGCCTCGACACGCGATGTCAACAAGGCCCAGATCTACGCGTGGCGCAAGGGCATCAAGACGCTCTACTACATCCGCCTGCGTCAGATGGCGCTTGAGGGCACCGAGCTGGAGAACTGCGTCAGCTGCATGCTCTAGCGGTACCGTCGCTACACTCGCTGGCCAGGGGAGATATCCTCTGGCCAGCGTTTTGTCTCCGGGAGCGAGACAGTTGGACGATGCCGCCGGCTCATCGATTGGCGAGGTGCGTGCGAATGAGGAAGAGCACGGCGCCGACCGCGATCGCCGCCGCGCCTGCTGCGACGGACGCCCACGGCAGAGTGACGGCGAGAACGACGCAGCCGACGGCTCCGAGGACCGGAATCACGCGTGCGGGACGACCTTCGGACTCCGACAGGGTCCACGCGGAGGCGTTGGCGATGCAGTAATACGCGAGCACACCGAACGAGGAGAAGCCGATCGCCCCGCGGACATCGACGGTGGCGGCCAGGACGGCGACGATCACGCCGACGGCCAACTCGGCGCGATGCGGAACTCGATAGACCGGGTGCACCGACGCGAGCAGCGGTGGCAGGTGGCGGTCTCGGGCCATCGCCAGGCTGGTGCGGGAGACTCCGAGGATCAGCGACAGCAGCGAGCCCAGGGCTGCGATGGCACCGCCGAATCCGACGATCACCACGATGCCAGGGACTCCGCCGACCCTGGCGACATCGGTCAGCGGCGCGGTCGACGCAGCCATCTGCTGCGGGCCCAGCACCGCGAGCGCGGTCACGGCGACGACTCCGTAGACGACCAAGGTCACCGCCAGCGCGAGGGAGATGGCCCGGGGGATGGTGCGCTGCGGATCGCGGACCTCTTCTCCAAGGGTCGCGATCCGGGCGTAGCCCGCGAATGCGAAGAACAGCAGGCCCGCGGCCTGCAAGACCCCGTACGCGGAGACGTCGGCGGAGGGCATGAGCCGATCTGCGTGCAGCGCCCCGGTGCCTGCTGCGCAGATCACCACCGCGGCCAGCACCGCGAGCACAGCGGCGACGATCGCCCGGGTCGCCAGCGCTGACTTCTGGATGCCGCGGTAGTTCAGTGCGGTCAGGGCCACGACCGCGGCGACCCCGACCGCCCGTGCATGGTCCGGCCACGCATACGCGCCGACTGTCAGCGCCATCGCCGCACAGGACGCGGTCTTCCCGACCACGAACGCCCACCCTGCCAGATGGCCCCAGAACGGGCCCAGCCGCTCACGCCCATAGACGTAGGCGCCACCGGACTGCGGATACCTGGCTGCGAGCCGGGCCGAGGACACCGCGTTGCAGTACGCGATGACAGCGGCCACCGCCAACCCGATCAGCAATCCGGATCCCGCCGCGGCGGCTGCCGGTGCCAGCGCAGCGAAGATCCCCGCGCCGATCATCGATCCCAGGCCGACGACGACCGCGTCCCCGAGCCCTAACCGTCGCTGCAGCGCGGGCTGCTCCACCATCAGATTCCCAGTTCGCTCGGGTTCCCTCGAATGCTGATGACGGTAGTCGACATCGCCGGGTGCCACCGGCTGAGCGGTCGTGGACGACGGCATGGGCCACGGCGTCGTTGCGGTCGCGCGATCACGTCGCGGGCCGCGGCGGCGGGGCGGCGGCGATTCCGCGGACCGCCTGCTCGAGCACATGTCGCGCCACCGGGTCGGCGACGCCCTCGCCTCTCAACAGCAACGCTCCGGGCAGATCCACGACGCCGTGCCTGATCGCGGTCACGGCGGGGCGATCCGTGCGGTCCCACAGGGCAGCCGACAGTTGGACGGACAACTGCCCGAGTTCGCTGCGGAGACGGTCCAGCATGGTGCGGGAGGACTCGTCGAGTTCGGGGGTAAGCAGCTCGTCCCGATCGGCGGCGAGCAGGACGCGGGCGCCGTCGACGTCGTTCTCTGCGTAGGTCGCCGGCGCGAGGGCTGCTGCGACGAAGGCCGCCACCGGACCGTCCTCCGCCATCGCCGCGGTCACGTGCTCCTGCTGAAAGACGAGGAATTCGTGGGCGTCTCGCGCCCAGACGCGGGCGAGAACCCCGGCTCGCGAGCCGAAAGCATGGTAGACGGCGCCGTTCGAGGCGCCGGACGCCGTGCTCAGGGCGCGGATCGTGACGGCGGCGACGCCGCCGGTGAGCCACAGCGTCCGGGCGTGGTCGAGAAGATCGTCGACGTCGTACCGGCGGGGTCGTCCCACGCGGCCTACTTCGTGCCGCCGGTGCTGTCGCCGGTCAGCGCGTCGACGGCGTCGCCGAACAGGCGCGACTTGATGGTGCCGAGCGTCGTCCGGTCCTTACCCGCCAAGTCGCGAACGAACTCGGTCGCGGTCTCGAGAAGTCGGTCGAGCGGCGCCGACGCGTCGACGATGCCGATGGTCTCCGCGTCGACGCCGGAGTACCGGCGTCCGCTGGTCATCGACTGCTGTGCCGCGCGGGGAGCGAGTTTGGCCGTGATCAACGCCGACATCCCCGGCGTGAACGGGATGTTGATGTCGACCTCCGGGAAGCAGAAGAATCCGCGGTCGGCGCGCATGACCCGGTAGTCGTGCGCCATGGCCAGCATCGCGCCGGCGCCGAACGCGTGCCCGTTCACGGCGGCGACGGTCGGCACCGGCAACGTCAGGACGCGGGCGAACAGCGCCTGCACACGGTCGACGTAGGCCTGATGCTGTTCCGGGTGTGCGCCGAGCCACTCCAGGTCGAGCCCGTTCGAATAGAACTTGCCGTCGCCGGTCGTGATGAGGACGGCCGGCTCGGTCGACGCCTCCAACTCGTCGAGCGCGGATTCGACGGCGCCGAGCCAGTCGGGTGAGAAACGATTCTCATCGGCTCCGAGGTCGAGGGTCCAGATCGATCCGTCCCGCGAGATTGCCACCATGATGAACTCCTCAAGTCGTGCCCGGGCGCGATCCGTGCGCGCCGTTTCGTATACCCGTCGAAGAATAACAGAGCGTTGCTCTAAAAGATGCCGGCGAGGCGACGACGTCGGCTCATCCCAACTGCCATGCGAACGCCGCAGCCACCGCGCCGGCGCCGTTGGCCGCCCAGTGCAGTGCCAGGCAGGGGAGCAGGCTGCCGGTCTTCACCCGGAGCCAGCCGAAGACGATGCCCGACAGTCCGGTGAACGCGACGGCACCCAGGATGCCGAGAATCGTACCGACGGTGCCTGTGCCGACGGCACCGCTGAAACCCTCGTTGCTCGCGGTGAGTCCGAGCGACGACACCACGTGCCACAGTCCGAACAGCACGGCTTGGATCGCGACGGCGACGACCGTCGACCGACGCCGCAGGAGCGAGCCCAGAATGATGCCGCGGAACAGCAGTTCCTCGGGGATCACCGTCTGCAGGGGGATCAGGACGAACGCTGAGGTCAGGGCCCACGGCAGGGTGCGGTAGGCGTCGTTGTGAAACAGGTCGCGCAGTCGCGGGATCGCGAGGGCGACGGCGATCGCGGCCACCACCACGACGATGATCGTTGTCGCCCACCGGATTCCGCGGGCGTACGTACTCGGGCCGAGGCCGAAGTCGGCGGGTTTCAGGCCGGCGCCGAAGGCGAGGATCGTCGCGACGGCGGCCGTGATCGTGACGATCCAGCGGGACCACGTGAAATGGGTGAAGTGCATCGTCGCCTCGGCGGCGAACATCACCGCGATGAGCGCGATCAGCGTGTAGTAGTTGCGGACGCGCGACTGGACCAGACGGGCGCCCTCGAACGACGGACTGGGCACTGTGCGCATGGCGTTGTCCCTCCCCGTCGACGATGTGGTGCGAGTCTATCTGGACCGGGGCGGGCGAAACGGGTGATGGATCAGCGCCCTCACCGAGCGCTGATCCATCACCTGTTCACGACGGGTTCACAAGGCGGGCACGGCCTCGGAGAACAGCGCACCGCGTCGACGCTCCAATTCGGCGCCGAGTGAGAAGACGGTGTCGTCGTCGTACGGGTGGCCCACCAACTGGACGCCCGTCGGCATGCCGTTGGCGGCGAACCCGCTGGGGACGGCCAGCACCGGGCACCGATTGTTGACGTTGAAGGGCAGCGTCAGGAGACCTTCGCTCCAGTTGACGATCTTGTCGTCGATGGTAATGCCATCGATCATTGTGTCGCCCGCCGGAAAGCCGACGGCGGCCGTGGTGGGGCACACCAGGGCGTCGAAGCCGACCATCGTCGCACCCAGCGCCTGCTGGATCGCGTATTCGTTGCGCACGGCGTCGAACATCGACAGATGCTGTCGGCCGACGGTCGTCATGCGGACGTACTCCTGGGCGTAGTCGGACATGAGATCGATGCGATCGCCGACCGCGTGCGCCACCGACGCAGCCATCATCTGCGCGAAGTGCGCGATGATTCCGGCACGGAGTTCATCGATGTCCCAACCGATCCGGACCTCCTGCACGTCGGCGCCCGCGGCCGCGAGATCATCGATCACCCGGCGCGTGTTGGCGGCCACCTCAGGATCGACGGCGAACGCGTCCAGATCGGGCGAGAACGCGATCCGCATGCCCTTCACCGGCCGGCCCGCGTGGACCGTGACCTTCGGCAGGGACGCTTGATCGCAGCGATGCTGACCGGAGATCACGTTGGTCATCAGCAGTGCGTCGTCGACGGTGCGAGCGAGGGGGCCGTCGCCGCGGTAGTAGTCGAGGCTGGTCGCGCCTTGACCGGGGATGCGGCCGTACGGCGCCTTGTAGCCGACGGTGCCGGTGAAGGCCGCCGGGCCGCGGGTGGATCCGCCGATGTCGGAGGCGGTGGCCAAGGTGGTCAGCCCCGCGGCGAGCGCGGCGCCCGCGCCGCCCGACGAGCCGCCCGGCGACGAGTCGAGGTGCCACGGGTTGCGGGTGATTCCCCACTTGCGGGTGTGGGTATAGGTGGCGATGGAGAACTCGGGGGTCGCGGTCCGCGCGTGGATCACGGCGCCGGCGGCGAGAAGCCGATCGATGATCGGGTGGTTCTCGGTGGGCACCCAGCCGTCCCAGGCCAGTGAGCCCTCGGTGATGCGGTGCCCGGCGATGGCGTGCTTCTCCTTCGCGGCGACGGTGATGCCGTCGAGGGGAAGGGCGTCGCCGTCGCGGTAACGGCGTTCGGATTCGGCCGCTGCGGCGAGCGCGGCGCCGTCCATTCGCTCGATGAAGGCGCCGATCTTGTCGTCGACGGCGTCGGCGCGGCTCAACTGCGCGCGGACGACCTCGACGGGCGAGACCTCACGGCGTCGGTACAGGTCCAGGAGTTCGTGGGCGGATGCGTACAGCGGATCGAAGGACATGGTTCTCAGGCTTTCCCCGCGGTGACCGCGGTGGGTTCGGTGAAGAGGAGTTCGGGTGCGACTCGGCGGCGGAAGCCTTCGATGTCGCGGGGGAGGAACAGCGTCGTGACGATCGAGATGACACCGCCGACGGCGAGAGCGGCCCAGGCGGCGCTCCAACCGGAGCTGTCGACGATGGCTCCGAACAAGGTGGGGGCCACGACCCCGGCGACCATGCCGCCCATCAGGATCATCGCGGCGCCGACGCCGGAGAACGTCGGGGCGAGCGCTTTGAGGGGCACACTGAAGGCGCCGATGTACGCCGTGGCCGCCGCGGTGACGGTGATCGTTGCGACGATCACGAATCCGGCCACGCCCGGCACATGCGGGAGCACCAGGACGCCGATGGTGGCGATGGACATCCCGGGCACGATCAGCGGACGCGGGCGTCCGCCGATCCGGTCGGAGTAGCGGCCGGCGATGATGATCGACGCCGCGGCGCACAGTCCGGCGGGCAGAAGAAGGAGCGCCGAGGCCGACGCGGAGACGCCGAGCTCCTCCTGCAGATACGACGGTGCCCATGCGTTGGCGCCCCAGACGATGATGTCGTAGCCGAAGAACGCGATCGAGAACAGCCACATGGTCGGCGACCGGAGGAGCGCCTTCGTGGTCCGGCTGGGTGGCGTCGGGTCGGCCGGATACAGGGGCGCAGGCATCCGACGGGCGAAGGTGACCGTGATCGCAAGCCCGAGGACCGAGATCGCGATGAACATGCCGCGCCACCCGAGGAGGGGGATCAAGGCTGCGGCGATCACCATCGCGAGAACGATGCCGACCGCGTTGGAACTGTTGACCCAACCGTTCGCCGTCATCCGTTCCTCCGGCGTCGACCGTTCGGTGAGCAACTTCATCGCCGCGCTCGGAAACAGACCCTGTGCCAGACCGAACAGGATTCGAATGAGAATGAGTGCGCCGAACGACATCGCCGCCGCGGTGAGTCCGGTGAACACCGACCACGCGATCAAGCCGGCGACGGCCACGCGGACCGCGCCGAATCGGTCGGCGAGCAGTCCGCCCGGCAGCTGTGCCAAGGCGTAGGCGAGGAAGAATACCGAGACGACGAGCCCCAACTGGCCGTGGCCGAGCCCGAGATCGTCGCCGATCGCCGGGAGAGCCACACCGATCACGGTCCGATCGATGAAGTCGATGCACCATGCCGCGAACAGCAGGATCACGGTGGTGCGAGTGGTGGGGCGCATGGCGGCTCCATGGGTGAGGTGGATCAGGGATCCCCGTGAACGTGACCGCTGTCATACTCGGGGGATGGACGGAACTGTAGAGATCCCGGACCTGGAGATCGTCAGATCGCTCATTTTCGGCAATTCTGAAGTGAACTCGACGATTTCCGGTCAGGAAGTCCTGTCCGACGAGGACCAACTGTTGATCGGCGCGATCCAGGAGCGACCGCGTGCGTCGTGGCAGGACATCGCTCGCGCGGTCAACTCCAGCGCCAGCACCGTCGCGCGACGCTTCGAGAAATTGCGGGCGGACGGTCTGGCGTGGGTGACCGTCTATCCCGCCCGTCTCGTCGCGACCACCGGATACTGCTGGGTGTCGGTGTCGCCTGCCGCCCGCCGCGATGTCACCGTCCGGCTCGCAGCACACCCCGCGACGTTCTGGATCGAGGAGCTCGACGGCGATCGGGCCTTCTTCGTGGGCCTCGGGGCGTCGTCGTTGCGCAGGCTGACGCAGTTCGTCGGTGAGATCGCCGCGATGCCCGGCGTCACCGACACAGTCCTGCAGACCAGTCGGTCGGTGCTCCATGACGGCTCCCTGTGGTTCCCGCGACTCGCCGGGACCGCTGGGCCGCATGCGCCCGTGTGGCGCGCCGAGTTGCCGGAGTCGATCGCTCATCCGACGCCACAGGACCTGCGCATGTTCGACGCCCTGATGCGCGACGGTCGCGTCACCTACGTCGACCTGGCCGCGGCGGCGGGTGTCTCCGAGCGGACGGTGCGCCGCCGACTGCCGCAGATGTTCGACGGCGGACTCCTCAACTCCCGCTGCGATGTCAGTCGCGAGGCGCTCGGCATGCAGGCGGGCATCCTCCTCTCAGTTCGGTGGACGCCGAAATGGCGCGCGTTGATCGACGTGGCGACACGGATCTCCGGAGCGCGACTGGTGGCCGGCACCAGTGGCTCGGCGCCGTTCCTCCTGCACTTCTGGATCAAGACGGTGGGTGAGGGCGACCGGATCCTCGCCACCCTCCAGAACGCTGTCCCCGATCTGGAGGTGGAACGGATCGACTATGCGGTGCGGACCGTGAAGCGCTACAGCAGGTTCTTCGGGCCCGACGGGATCGCCACGGGCTTCACCGGAGACGTCGGCGGAACGTCGGTGTTCGAGGTGATGACCGGAGCCTGAGGGAGCCGGGCGCCCGCGCTACTGGGCGCCTCGTGCGACACGCCGAGTCGGACACGCCGGAGGCGGGCAGACACACGATGTAGTGCTCGCTCAGGGGGTCGGGCCCAAGCGGTAGGGTTGTAGCCGTTGCTTCAAGTTCAATCTCTTCTCACGTGGGGTGTCATGTCTGAGTTCGCTCACAGTCCTGCCGACGGTTCGCCGGTCAAGCTGATCAATCGGGTCTCGGCCATCAACTGGAACCGCCTCCAGGACGATAAGGACGCCGAAGTCTGGGACCGGCTGACCGGTAACTTCTGGCTGCCCGAGAAGGTCCCGGTGTCCAACGACATCCAGTCGTGGGGGACCCTGACCGAGTACGAGAAGACGCTGACGATGCGGGTCTTCACGGGCCTCACCCTGCTCGACACGATTCAGGGCACCGTGGGCGCCATCTCCCTGATCCCCGACGCGATCACCCCGCACGAAGAGGCGGTGTACACCAACATCGCGTTCATGGAGTCGGTCCACGCCAAGAGCTATAGCCAGATCTTCTCGACGCTGTGCTCCAGCAAGGAGATCGACGAGGCCTTCCGGTGGTCGGAGGAGAACGAATACCTCCAGCGCAAGGCGCGCATCATCATGGACTACTACCGTGGTGACGACCCGCTCAAGCGCAAGGTCGCGTCGACGATCCTCGAATCGTTCCTCTTCTACTCCGGCTTCTACCTGCCGATGTACTGGAGTTCGCGAGCCAAGCTCACCAACACCGCCGACATGATCCGATTGATCATCCGCGACGAGGCCGTCCACGGCTACTACATCGGCTACAAGTACCAGCGTGGGCTGGAAGTCGAGACCGCAGAGCGGCGCCAGGAGCTCAAGGACTACACCTTCGACCTGCTGTACGAGCTCTACGACAACGAGTCCGACTACACCGAGGCCCTCTACGACGAGGTCGGTCTGACCGAGGACGTCAAGAAGTTCCTGCGGTACAACGCCAACAAGGCGTTGATGAACCTGGGCTACGAAGCGCTGTTCCCGAAGGACGAGACCGACGTCAACCCGGCCATCCTGTCGGCCCTGTCGCCGAACGCCGATGAGAACCACGACTTCTTCTCGGGGTCGGGCAGCTCGTACGTCATCGGCAAGGCCGTCAACACCGAAGACGACGACTGGGACTTCTGAGTCGACGGGGGATCTGAGTCGACGGGCGATCTCGATACACCACTTGCTCGCTCCGCTCGCAGGTGGCACTCGATCAGCGTAGAAAAGCTGCGTTCGACCAGCGTCACCAGGGTGGGGCGCCCACCCCGGTCATTCGCACGGTTCCCCACGGGGTCACCTCGGCGAACTTCGCGGGCACGGGATCACCGTCGGCGACGGTGACGGTCACCGACGTCGTGCCGCCGTGCTTTCGTTCTGCGGCGCGGTCGCTGTACAGCATGCCGACCCAGTGGAAGCGACCGTCGTTGCCGTCGACGACGCCCCGTGCCCGCAACCGCGCGGTGAATGCCTCGTCACCTGCGGAGACGGTCACGTCGTCGTCGAAGGACTCGACGTCGATCGACTCGTCGGTGAGCCAGTCGTAGTCGACGGGATCGAACCGCGTGCCGCGTCGCAGCATTCGCCGTGCGAGACGCTGCCACGAGGACTCCAGGCCGAGGACCGGCGCCTCGGGATCGTCCTGCACCGTCCGGCGCACCCGGACCCCGCGCGCATCGGCCAGGTGCGCCTCGGTCAGCGCGGCGACGATGTAATCGACAGTCGCGTCGTTGCAGAAGAATCGGTTCGGCGCATCGGCGGCGGCGACGCCGAGGTGATTCGGAACCGGTGCGGCCTCGTCGGTCACCACCAGATCCGCGAGACCGGCGTCGTCGACCAGCCGGAACGGCAGCGGGGAGTCGTCGAGCAGGCGGCGTACCCGCTCGATGGTCGACGACGTGCCGACCAGTGCGATCGTCGTCATTGCAGGAACCCCGATCGCCGCCACATCCGTTCGGCGAACGGGCCCATCAGGCCGTTCTTGGTGAGGAAGGTGGCGAGCGGCTCGAACGACATGATCTGGGATTCGTGGAAGTTCGGATTGCTGCGGGCGATCATCGCCATGCGGGCCGGATCGTCGAAGCCGGCGCGCCGATACATCTCGGGATTGGTGAACAGGAGCCGGAAGATCGGTGCCGCCAGCCCGTGGAGGTTGGCCGAGGCGACGGTCTCGAACCGGGACCGGATCGGTCCGCGGCGGACGATGGCGTCGCGTGCGAAGCCGATGTGACGTGCTTCTTCAGTGACGTGGACGGTCATGACGCGCGCCACCATGGGCTGCAGTTCGGGATCGTTCCGGATCTCCCGCTGCAGCGCGTCGAAGAGTTCTTCACCGACCAGCGTGATCACCCACATCAGGGTTCCGCGCATCACCAGTGGCAACGCGTGCATGACGGCGCGTTGCCAGCGGCGCATGGTGTAGGCGCGGGCTCCGGATCGCTCGATGGTCTTGCCGAACATGGTCATGTGGCGGCATTCGTCGCCCATTTCGGTGAGCGAGTAGTGCGTCGTCGCCGCGGCCGGGTCCGTGCGCATCAGGCGATTCAGCAGGGCTCGGTTGAGAAGGTTCTCGAACCAGATGCCGACCGAGAGGATGTTCGCCATCTCCTGACGGGACAGTTCGATCCGCTGCTCCTGGGTCATCGACTCCCAGACGTCGGTGCCGTAGAGCGAGACCACCTGCGGTGGCAGAAAGTACTTGCCCTCGGCGAGCGGGGCGTCGAAGTCGATGTCGATGACGGGATCGTACGAGCGGTTCGCCGAACTCTTGAGCAGGCGGCGAGCGGTGGTGGCTCGGGCGTCGCGTTCTTCGCGCCGGGCGTTCGCGTCCAGAGCGCGATTGTCGTGGGCGGCGGTGGTCATGACGATCCTCCTTGATGCGGCCGATGAGGTGACTACAGTCACTGTATCAGTGAATACTGAGACAATGAGTGATGTAAAGATAATCGACGGGTCGCGGAGTGAAATGATCGATCCCCGGACGTGGGCCGTCCAGGGATCGATCAGGTCGTGGGCTTCGAGTTATGACGTGGGCACGCTCGAGCCCTCGCTGTATCGGTCGCGGAGCAGACGCTTGTACAGCTTGCCGGTGGCGTGTCTCGGCAACTCGTCCTCGAAGTCGATCCGTCGAGGACACTTGAACTTGGCGAGCCGGTCGCGGAGATAGTCGAGCAGCTCTGCGGCCAACGCGTCGTCGCCGACCTCGCCGGGGGCGGGGGCGACCACCGCGTGCACCACCTGCCCGAGCTCTGGATCGGGGATTCCGAAGACCGCGACATCGGCGACCTTCGGGTGCATCGCCAGGATGTCCTCGGATTCGCGCGGGTAGACGTTGACGCCTCCGGACAGGATCAGATCGGCACGTCGATCCGACAGGTACACGTAGCCGTCCTCATCCACGTAGCCCAGGTCGCCGACCGTCGACCAGCCCTGTGCGTTCCTGGTCGACGCGGTCTTCTCGGGGTCGTTCAGGTAGGCGAAGTCCATGCCGCCCTCCGACCAGAGGGTGCCGATCTCGCCGGGAGGCAGTGGTTGTCCGGTCTCGTCGAGGACGTGGGGCGTGCCCAACTGCGCCCGACCGACGGAGCCGGGACGATCGAGCCACTCGTGGGAGTCGAGGGTGGTGAACAGATAGTTCTCCGTGGACGAGTAGAACTCGTCGATGATCGGCCCGAGCCACTCGATCATCGCGCGCTTGGTGTCCGCCGGACAGGGCGCGGCCGAATGGATGACGGTCGTCAGCGACGACACCTCGAACGCCTGCCGTTGTGCGTCGGGGAGCTTGAGCATCCGAATGAACATCGTCGGGACCATCTGCGTATGCGTGACGCGGTACCGCTCGATCAGTTCCAGCGCGGCGACGGCATCGAACCGCTCCATGATCACCGCCGTTCCGCCGTGACGGTGGACCGTCATGATGAAGCGGAGCGGTGCCGCGTGGTACATCGGCGCCGGCGACAGGTAGATGCTGTCATTGTCGAGTCCCCAACGCTGATGCAGCAGATCGGAGACTCCGGGAGCGGTCCCGAGCGGCGGGAGTGTCAGCGATGCGGCCACGCCCTTCGGTCGGCCGGTCGTTCCGGACGAGTAGAGCAGGTCGACGCCCTCTCGCTCGTCCGGCTCCACTCCGGCGGGCGTCGACGCGAGCGCGGACGACAGACTCTCGAAGTCCGGATCGTCCACGTCGTCGACGACGAACACGGACTCGACCGAATCCAGACCCACGCTCGCCTGCCTCACCACGTCGGCCATACGAGCGCTGGTGAACAGCATCCGGGCGCCGGAATCGGCGAGGATGTACCTCACCTCGTCCGGAAGCAGCTTGGTCGACACCGCCACATAGCGCAGGCCGCTTCGCTGCGCGGCCCACGCCACCTTGGGCAGCGCGAGATGGTTCTCGATGAGGATCGCGACGCAGTCACCGTGGCGCAGACCGCGGGACCACAGCAGGCGCGCGATCCGGCGAGACGCGTCGACCAGCTCGCGGTAGGTGACGGCGACGCCCGAACCCGCCATGACGTAGGCGGGCTTGTCCGGTGTCGCCTGCGCGTAAGTGTCCGGGAAGGGAAGAGTCATTGAGTGCTCCTTAAAGACGGCGGTGACGATCGATGGACTCACGCGGCGGACGGTGTCCGGGCCTGACGGAGATGCAGGGCGTACAGCGAGGCCAGAGCGATGACCGCGAGCAGCGTCAGGACGGGGCCGATGCGCCAGATGTTGTCCACCTGCCCGTTGATCACCGCGACCATGACCATGGGCGACATGCCGCCGACGATGGCCGCGAACTGATAACCGAGAGTCGCGCCCGAGTAGCGGAGTTCAGCGGGGAAGATCTCCGCGAACAACGCGGGCTGAGGACCGGTCTGGAACGCCATGGCGACGCACGACATGATGAGGGCGACGGCCAACGGCCAGGTGGTCCCCGGGCCGGCGTGCGCGATGAGCAGCCACATCGGGATCGCCCACACGCCCATCAGGGCGATGCCGATTCCGTAGATCAGTTTGCGACCGTACTTATCAGACAGGTGCGCTGACAGCGGGCCGAGCGGAATCAACACGGCCGCGCTGACCAAGACGATCCAGAGGGTGTCGGAACGACTCATCCCGAGATTGGTCGTCGCAACCTGGATCGAACCGGTGATCGTCAGGTAGAACATCGCGATGCCGATCAGGTACGTGCCTGCGGCGAGCGCCACCGTGCTGAAGTTGTGGCGGAGCACCTGGATGACCGGGGATCGACGCGGCGTGTTCACCGCCATCTTGGCCTCGACGCGTTGGAACTCCGGAGTCTCCTCGAGATACCGATGAATGCCCATCGCCACCAGGACGATGACGGCGCTGATCCAGAACGGGATGCGCCAGCCCCACGCCATGAACGCGTCGGGCGACGTGAGCCACGTGAGCACCAGGAAGATGCCGTTGCCGAGGATCAGGCCGATGGGGATGCCGAGTTGGGGGAAACTCCCGTAGAACCCGCGTCGGTGAGGCGGCGCGTACTCGGTCGCCAGCAGGACGGCGCCGCCCCATTGCCCGCCCACGGCGAGGCCCTGGGTGATGCGGAGGATCACGAGCAGCGTCGGCGCGAGCCACACGGTCGAGGTCTCCGGAACGAAGCCGATGAGCACCGTCGCCAGCCCCATGAGGAGGGTCGATGCGACGAGCACGGGCTTGCGGCCCACCTTGTCGCCGAAATGACCGGCCACCACGCCGCCGATCGGACGGGCGATGAACCCGACCGCGACGGTGGCGAAGGAACTGACCGCGGCGACGACTTCGCTGTCGGTGGCGAAGTACGTCTCGTTGAACACGAGCGCTGCGGCGGTGCCGTAGATGTAGAAGTCGTACCACTCGAGTGAGGTGGCGAGTGCGGCCGCGATGCCTGCTTTCCGCGCGGTTCGCTCGTCGCTGGTCGAGGCCGGTGTTTCGAGTGTCGGAGGGGAAACCATGGAATCGTCCTTCTGGTCCTGGCTGCGAAGATCGTAGCGACTGTGATGATCGGGATGGGAGTTGAATGTCGGGGGAGGGTTCGGCTACTGCCCGAACCAGCGCGGTCGCCGCTTCTCCAAGAACGCGCGGACGCCCTCCTGGAGATCGCGGGAGGCGCGCACTTCGGCGTCGGCGACGGCCGTCAGCTCCCAGCCGAGCGCGTCGGACCGGTGAACATAGGCGTCGCACGCCTGCAGGGAGGCTTGGACGGCGAGCGGCGCATTGCCTGCGATGCAGTCGGCCATCGCCAGTGCCGCGCGTTCGGCGTCGCCGTCGTCGACCGTCTCGTTGACCAGTCCGTACTGGAGCGCGCGGTCGGCAGAGATGGATTGTCCGGTCAGCAACAGCTGCCGAGCGATGTTGAGCGGTACGCCGCGATGAGCGCGAAAGAGTGCGCCGCAGTTGGCGACGACACCGTGCGTCACCTCGGGCAGCCCGAACTGAGCCGTGCGACCGCTCACGATCAGGTCGCACGCCAAAGCCATCTCGAACCCGCCGCCGAGAGCGAAGCCTTCGACGGCCGCGATGAGAGGCTTGCGCCGACGCCGTCCGACGACTCCGTAGCCGCCGCCGCGTGCGGTGGGCTGCCCGGGACCGGAGGCCAGATCGGTGCCCGCGCTGAAGTGGTCCGGACCGCCGCTCAAGACGCCGCAGCGCAGGTCGGGATCGTCCTCCAGAAGATTCAGCGCGGCGTCGAGTTCGGTCGTCATCGACGCATCGACCGCGTTCTTCTTCGCCGGACGATCCATCCGGATCAGCAGGACGTGCTCGAGTCGGCAGGTATGGACGCGCGCGGTCGAGAGATCAGTCGTCGTCATCGATCGATCCAGTCGACGACGTCGTCGATGTCCGCGCGCGAAGTGCGGTATCCGTTCACCGGGTGCAGCGAGTCGGCGTAGCCGAACGAGATGCCGCAGACGATCTTCCGGTCGTCGCTCAGGCCCAGTTCGGTCCGGAGCACGTCGGGGTACGCGGCCAGCGCAGCTTGCGCGATGGTGGCGACGCCGTGCGTCGTGGCCGCGAGGAGAAAGGTGCTCACGTAGGCGCCGCAGTCGACGGCGCCATAGGGGCCGAGTTGTTCGTCGACGTGGAGGACCGCGACGTGCGGCGCACCGAAGAACCGGTAGTTCTCCAACATCTGTGCGCGCTGGCGCTCCTTCTCTCCGCGCTCGATCGCCACCGCGTTGTACAGCTGAAAACCGCTCTCGCGACGACGGTCACGATGAACGCCCCGGTATTCCGCGGGAAACGGGAAGTCGGTCGAGGTCGGCTCATGCTCAGCCGCATGGGCGTAGAGCGCGTTCCGGAGGCGTTCGGTCCCGTCGCGGCGCGTCACGGCGACCTGCCAGGACTGACTGTTGCACCACGACGCCGTGCGCTGCGCCATCGTGAGGATGGCGCGGATGGTCTCGTCCGGCACCGATTCGTGCGTGAAGGCGCGGCAGCTGGTCCGGGCGATCAGTGCGTCGCCGACGACCTGGGCGGCGTGGCGCGGCACCGTCGCCTCCGGATGGGTGAGGGGAATCGAGATCGATTCGTCTATGGACACGAATTTCCTTTCGGTTCGCAGCAGACTATCTAGCGCTCGTTATAGAGATACCCGTCACTGTGGCGTGCGTCAACCATTGTCTTTATCTAGCGCTCGTTATACGAAGGTGGTAGTCGTTGACGTGGGCCGACACGATCTCGCAGGGTCGCGTCGTCCGCGATCGCACCGGGACGTGGCCCGGCGATCCAGTCGAATCCGGAAGTGACGGAGTAGTGATGCACGCAGTTCAATTGGTGGAAGCCGTGGGTCCGGACGGTCTGCGCCTCGTCGAGGTCGATGAACCTCACGCGGCCGATGGCCGGGTGGTCGTCGATCTCGCTGCGGCGGGGGTGTCCTTTCCGGATCTCCTGAGAACGATGGGGAGCTACCAGATGGTCGCCGACCTGCCGTGCGTCCTGGGCGTCGAAGGCGCGGGCGTGGTGCGGTCGGCGCCGCCGGGAAGCGGAGTCCGTGAGGGGGATCGGGTCGCCGTCCTCGCCCTCGACGGCGCCTGGCAGCAGACGGTGACGCTGGATCCGACCGCCGTCTTCCCGCTGCCGGACGGGGTGTCTCTGGCAGCCGCGGCAGGGATCGTCATGAACTACCTGACCGTCCACTTCGCTCTCGATGAACGAGCGCGGTGTCGGGCCGGCGAGGTGGTCCTGGTCCACGGTGCGGCCGGCGGAATCGGCGTCGCCGCACTTCGGGTCGCGTCGGCGCTCGGACTGACCACCATCGCGGTGGTGAGCAACGACGCCAAGGCTGCGGTGGCCGAGGACAACGGCGCCGACCACGTGGTTCGTGTCGACGGATTCAAAGACGCGGTGAAGGAGATCACCGTCGGCCGAGGAGTCGACATCGTCATCGACCCCGTCGGCGGCGACCGCTTCACCGACAGCCTTCGCAGCCTCGCCATCGGTGGCCGGGCAGTCGTCCTCGGGTTCACCGGCGGCTCCATTCCGACGGTGAAGGTGAATCGCCTGCTCATGAACAACGGATCGGTCGTCGGTGCGGGCTGGGGCGAGTACATCCGCGTCGATCCGGGCTACCCCTCCCGGCAGTGGGCCGCTCTGCATCCGCTACTCGAATCGGGCGACCTCGGCATTCCAGAGCCCACTGTCCTGTCGATGGACCGAGCGGCGGATGCGCTCCGGCTGCTGGAGAGCCGGACGTCGACGGGGAAGATCGTGCTCGACCTTCGCTCCGACGCCGAAAGGCGGTGACAGTGTGCCGACCAGACGGCGATCGGTCGATAGAGTGGTCAGAGATCAGCAGGGAGGTGCGGGATGTCGAGTGGTGCGGTAACCGAGTCGTCGATCGACTGGCGTCACTACGACGATCTTCCGCTCACGCCGATCTTGACGGCATCGTTGGAGGCGTTCGAGTCCAACGGGTACCACGGGGCGTCGATCCGTGACATCGCTCGTCGGGTCGGCGTCTCGATGCCGTCGCTGTACTACCACTACGGAAGCAAAGAAGGGATCCTGAGCGCCCTCCTCGAGGTCGGGATGGACGACCTGCAGATGCATCTGCAGGGAGCGCTCGCCGACGCCGGCGACGATCTGTTCACTCAGTTCTGCCATTTCGTCACTGCCGTGAGTCTGCACGAGTCGCGGAGGAGAGACCTGGCGAAGCTGCATCCCGAGTCGCGGTTTCTGGGTGCGGAGGCGTTCGCGGTGTACGTGGCGCGGCGTAACGCGGTGGGCGACCAGTTCATCGAGTTGATCGAACAGGGGCAGGAGGCGGGCCTGTTCGACGTAGCGGACAGTCATTTCGTGGCCCGCGGCGCATTCGCCATGATGCAGGGCACGCCGCGATGGTTCCGCGCCAGCGGTCCGGACACCCCCGAGGCGGTCGCGGCCAAGTATCTGCAGGTGATCATCAAGATGGTCGCGTCGACGGAGATGGCTCCGGAGCTGCTGGAACGGGCGTCCGCATTGCCGTCGCAATCGGATTCGACCCCAGCTCACTGACGTCGCGTCAGCACGTCGTAGTAGATCGCCAGATCGTCGAGCGCCTCCGCGACCTCGGTCATCGCAACGCCGGTGGCACGCAGGGCCTGACGCAGCATCGCCGGATCCAGTTCGGTGAGGGCGTCGAGAGTGGGGAACGATGGCGCCGGCGGCGGCAGTCGGTGATCGCCGAACGGATCGTCGACGGTCAGCGGCGCCGACTCCACGTCCGCGGGCTGCGCATCGCCGTCGTGGGCCGCCGCGAGGAGCTCGGGGAGATCGGTGCCCATCACCGTCAGGAGCGTGGTCGGTCGCCGGTCGATCTCGGCGGCCACCTCGAATGCAACCGCCAGGACATGGGTGCACCGCGGTGCGTCGTCGGGGCAGGTGCAGTCGGAGACGACGTCGGCGGGCTCGGTCGGCGCGATCAGATCGCCGAGTGCGGGCGGTTGCTCACCCCGTGCCAACTCGAGGAGCGCATCGGCGTCTCCGGTGCGGCGGAGCAGGTCGATCACGGTCGCCGGGTCGACCGTTCGCGTCTCCAGCTGCACGTCGAACGGGTCGAGCTGACTGCCGCGGACCGACGCGGTGACCCATCCGTGCGCAATCTGCAGTCCGTCGACGTGCCGATCGCGAAAGTATCGGCGCGCACCGGTGATCCGACGATGATCGGCTCCTGCCTCCATCACGCTCACGAATGCGCGCGACCAGCCGGTGATGCCGTAGCCGCGGACCGCGGGTTTGGTGCGACGAGACCGTCCGGGACTCATTCGCCCACCGCCTCGTCGCGCAAGGCGAGCAGGTCGAGCAGGGTGTCGTCGTCGAGTTCGGTGAGCCAGGACTCCCCGGTGCTGACCGTCAGTGCGGAGAGTTCCCGCTTGGCGGTGATCATCTCGTCGATGCGCTCCTCGAGAGTTCCGACGCAGACGAACTTCCGGACCTGTACGTTGCGCTGTTGACCGATGCGGTAGGCGCGATCGGTCGCCTGATCTTCCACCGCCGGATTCCACCAGCGATCGGCATGGATCACGTGATTGGCGGCCACCAGGTTCAGCCCGGTGCCACCTGCTTTGAGCGTCGCGAGAAGAACGGGAGGGCCGTCCGATTCGGCGAATCGAGACACCATCGCGTCGCGTTGCTCGCGGGAACTGCCGCCGTGCAGCAGTGGAACGTCGGTGCCGAGGACCGGTGCCAGCCACTGCGAGAGCAGCTCGGCGAAGGCGGCGAACTGGGTGAACACCAGGGCTCGTTCCCCGTCGGCGATCACCGTCGTCAGGATGTCGACGAGCAACTCCACCTTGCCCGAGCGGTGCCTGCCGCGGCGCAGCATCGCGGAACCGTCGTCCAGGTAGTGGGCGGGATGATTGCAGATCTGTTTGAGGCGGGTCAGTGCGGCGAGGACGGTGCGCCGACGCGGCCCGCTCTGCCTGGTGTCGGCAAGCGCCTCGTTCAGCTCGTTCAGCACCGCCTGATACAGACCGGCCTGTTCACTGGAGAGGTTGGTCCGCACCAGCAACTCGGTCTTGGCGGGCAGGTCGGGGGCGATCGCCGGATCGGTCTTCTCCCTCCGCAGAATGAACGGCCGCGTCACCGCGGAGAGTCGAGCGACGGCACGCGGATCACGGTCGCGTTCAATCGGTTCGGCGAATCGTGCGCGGAACGACGAGGCGGTCCCGAGCATGCCCGGATTCACCAGATCGATCACCGCGCGCAGATCCTCGAGGCGGTTCTCCACCGGGGTGCCGGTCAGCGCGATTCGCTGCGCGGCGCCGATGGCGCGCAGAGCTTTCGCCGCGGCCGTGTGGACGTTCTTCACATGCTGGGCCTCGTCGACCACCAGTTCTGCCCACGCCGACGCGGCCAGCGCGACACGGTCCCGGGAGAGCGTCGCGAAGGTCGTGAGGACCACGTCCGGTCGGTCGACGGCGATGCGGTCCGCGGACCGGCCGGACCCGTGATGGACCAGCACCCGCAGATGCGGTGCGAAGGTCGCCAGTTCGCGACTCCAGTTGCCGATGACCGACATCGGGCAGACCACGAGTGCAGGCGGAGAATCCGCCGATCCCTCACGATTCGCCGTCAGCAACGCGATGACCTGCACTGTCTTGCCGAGACCCATGTCGTCGGCGAGGACGCCGCCAGCGCCGATGCCGCCGAGCGCGGCCAGCCACTCCAGGCCGCGTTGCTGGTAGGGCCGCAGCTGCGCCCGGAGGCGAGACGGCGCAGGGAGCTGCGGCGGAGCGAAGACGCCGCCGTCCGCGATGTCGTCGAGCCACCCGAGGCCGGACACGGCCGAGAGCGGAACGGGCAGCGCGCCATCGCGATCGGTGACGAGCGCCAGCAGCTCGGCCATCGTCGGCCGCGCATCCGCGGACGCGAGCGCGCGCTGCGCCGCGATGAACGAGGCCGCCCGATGCAGCGCCGCGCCCTCGGCGCGCAGCCACTTGCCGCGGAGTCGCACCAGGTCGCCGCTCTGCTGGGCCAGTTCGTCGATGTCGGATTGAGTGAGGTCGTGCCCGCCGGCGACGTCGCCCAGCGCAAGCCGCCACTCGAAGTCGGAGATCTCGTCGAGGCCGACGAAACCGGGGCGCGACCCGCCGCCGGGCACCTGCTCGGACCGGATCGACAGCGTCGGGGTCACCGCGGCGATGGACGACGGCAGCAGCACAGTGATCCCGGCGGCCTGCAGATCGGCGACGCCGCCGCCCAACAGTTCGTCGACGACGCCGGTCGTCAGCAGGAAATCGAGGCTGTGCGGGTCGGCTTCGGCGCGGCTCAACTCACCGAAGGCGACCGTCGCCCGCGCGAGCTCGGTGGTGACGGCGTCGAGCTCGTGCGGATCGAGCCGATGCGGGACGGCCGGGGCCAGCTCTCCGGTCGGGGTCTGCCTGCAGACCTCGAGTCGCCACCGCACCTGCGCGGGAGAGAGCGGCGGCTCATCCGGGTCGTCGTCGGGAGTGTGCAGTCGGAGCACCACCGCGGCGGTACCCGGCCCTGCGGTACCGACCCAGTCCTGCCACGACTGCAGGCTGCGGGGCCCGGCATCGGCGGAGAGCAGCGTCGGCGCGCGGTCGGCGAGCCCGGCGATCACCGGCACGCTCGACGACCGGCGTGCCGCAGCCAGCCGACGCCGACACTCGTGGTCGAGTGCCTGGTCGACGAAGTCGGTCACCGCGGCGGCGTCGGCCGCGATCAGCGGTGGCGCCGAGGCGTGCGCGACCGCCAGCCAACTACGCCACGCAGGCGTCGGGACGGCGACCCAGCGGACTTCGTACTCCCCACCCGCCAGGCACGTGCTCGGGGCCACCGCACCCGAGGAGATGTATGCGCGGACGCCGGCCAGTAGATAGCGGTAGAAGGCGATGTCGCCGCCGACGGGCAGGTGCTCGCACCGGTCGAGCAGTTCGACGGCACTCGGCACTCCCAGACCCGTCGCCGGCCGATACTGCCGGGTTCCGTCGCCTCCGAGGTCGACGGCATGCCGAAGTCGGCGCTCCGCGAGGAGATCGGCCAGTGAGGCGGGCACCTCAACGACGGCGCCGAACACCTCTCCGGCCTCGGCGGGAGCGTCGGGCCAGACGGCCAGGCCCAGCCCCGACACCCACCGGACACGCAGCGGTGCGATCACCCCGACGAACTGCTGTTGAGCGAGCTCTTCACGTCGTTGAGTACCAGCCAGGCGGCAGCCAACCCGGAACCGGAGAACCAGACGGTGTCGTCGACGTTGAGGACGCGCTTCCAGGTCGGGGCGCCCATGTCGAGCCACCGATCGCTGAGCAGGACCTCCTTACCGCGCTCGGTGCCCTGCGGGCCCTGGAAGGCGACATAGATGAGGTCGGCGTCGGCGTCGGTGTAGTTCGCATCGGTGACCGGCACTGCTTTCGGGGCGCGCTGTGTCGCCGGCCTGCCGACGCCGACCTGCGCCATCACTTGCGCACCGAACGACGACGTGCCCTCGATCAGCTCGGCGTCGGGCGTGAAGCGGACCAGTGATACCTGTGTCTGCGCCGCATCCATGACGCGGCCGACGCGGGTGGCTTCGGCGGCGAACTCGGTCAGGCGGGTCTGCGCGGCCGCCGACCGGTGGACGGCGGCCGCGACTGCGCGGAACGACGTCTGCCACTCGGTCGTCGGATCGACGGTCACGACGCGGACGGCGCCGACGGCACCGGTGTCGCGCAGGGCGGCGAGCCGGTTCGCGGTAGCGGGGGAGGAGAGGATGACGTCCGGGGCGGCGTTCGTGACCGCCGCGGCGTCGGGCGTGTCGCCGAGCGCGGGGATCCCGGTCAGCTGCGGACCCAGAAACTCGGGAACCGATCCGGCGGGTGCGACGATTCCCTTGACCTGGCCGCCCATGCCGAGTGCACAGAGTGCATCGAGCAGTGCCGGGTCGGTCACGACGATCCGGGTGACGTCAGTGGCGCCCGGATCGGGTGCGGTCGGTGCCAAGCACGTCTTCGCGTAATCGCGGCCGGCGTTCACGATGTTGACCTCGGCGATCCGTGTGACGGTGGTGCTGATGACCGATCCGTCCGGCGTGCGGAGAATCCCGTCGTCGCTCGCGCACGCGCCGAGGCCGACGGACAGTGCGGCGGTCGCGGCGAGCGCGCCGGTGCGGCGTAGCGCAGAAGTGGGGAGCTTGAAGAACACTCGCCCACGCTAGCATCGACGCGCCCGGTGAAAGACTGCTGCAGAAGGGGACTACCTGCGGCGATCAGACAGGGCTATCTTGTAATTACGACAGATCGTAGGACCCGGTCGGAACTGCACGTCGCTCTGGTTTACGATCAGTACGTAGCGCAAGCGCCATAGGTGACTAGGGCAGCAGAGTTTGGGCCGTGAGGCCTGGTGCCCACCAGCGGCGCCGAGGAGGAGGAATCTGTGACCGCGGTAGACCAACCGACGACCAGAGTGGAGGCTGAGCGGCCGTATCCGGCTCGCGTCCAGCCCAAGGGGTCGTTCTTCTACAAGCTCATCACGACCACCGATCACAAGCTGATCGGTCAGATGTACATCGCCACGTGTATCGCCTTCTTCATGGTCGGCGGTCTGATGGCGCTGCTCATGCGTGCCGAGCTCACCATGCCGGGACTGCAGTTCTTGTCGAACGAGCAGTTCAACCAGCTGTTCACCATGCACGGCACGGTGATGCTGCTGATGTACGCGACGCCGATCGTCATCGGTTTCGCCAACTTCGTCCTGCCGCTGCAGATCGGCTCGCCGGACGTCGCCTTCCCTCGCCTGAACGCACTGGGCTACTGGCTGTTCCTGTTCGGCAACCTCGTCGTCCTGGGTGGCTTCCTCACCCCGGGTGGCGCTGCTGACTTCGGCTGGACCGCCTACACGCCGCTCACCGACGCCGTGCACGCGCCGGGCGTCGGCGCCGACCTCTGGATCATGGGCCTGGGCGTCGCCGGTCTGGGCACCATCTTGGGCGCGGTCAACATGATCACGACCGTCGTGTGCCTGCGCGCACCCGGTATGACCATGTTCCGCATGCCGATCTTCACCTGGAACATCCTGGTCACCAGCATCCTGATCCTGCTGATCTTCCCGCTGCTGACCGCGGCGCTGATGGGCCTGGAGGTGGACCGCCAGTTCGGCGCGCACCTGTACGACCCCGCCAACGGCGGCGTGATCCTGTGGCAGCACCTGTTCTGGTTCTTCGGCCACCCCGAGGTCTACGTCATCGCCATCCCGTTCTTCGGCATCGTGTCCGAGGTCTTCCCGGTCTTCTCGCGGAAGCCCACATTCGGTTACTCGGGCCTGGTGTACGCCACCCTCGCCATCGCCGCTCTGTCGGTGGCCGTGTGGGCGCACCACATGTACGTCACCGGTTCGGTCCTGCTGCCGTTCTTCTCGTTCATGACGTTCCTCATCGCCGTTCCGACCGGCGTGAAGTTCTTCAACTGGATCGGCACCATGTGGAAGGGCCGAATAACGTTCGAGACCCCGATGCTGTTCGCCATCGGCTTCATCGTGACCTTCCTGTTCGGTGGTCTGACCGGTGTTCTGCTCGCCAGCCCGCCGCTCGACTTCCACGTGTCGGACACCTACTTCGTCGTGGCACACTTCCACTACGTCCTGTTCGGCACCATCGTGTTCGCGACCTTCTCGGGCATCTACTTCTGGTTCCCGAAGATGACCGGCCGCATGCTCGACGAGACCCTCGGCAAGTGGCACTTCTGGCTCACGTTCATCGGTTTCCACTTGACCTTCCTGGTTCAGCACTGGCTGGGTAACGAGGGCATGCCGCGTCGCTACGCCGACTACCTCCCGTCGGACGGCTTCACGGAACTGAACGTGATCTCGACCATCGGCGCCTTCACCCTCGGCCTCTCGCTCCTGCCGTTCACCTGGAACGTCTTCAAGAGCTACCGCTACGGCGAGGTGGTGACCGTGGACGATCCGTGGGGCTTCGGCAACGCACTCGAGTGGGCCACCAGTTGCCCGCCGCCGCGCCACAACTTCACCGAGCTGCCGCGCATCCGCTCGGAGCGCCCGGCGTTCGAGTTGCACTACCCGCACATGGTGGAACGCATGCGTTCGGAAGCCCATGTCGGCTGGGGCAGCGAAAAGCACCACGAGACTGCCGACGTGTAGTCGTCCCCCTCTGTTGATCAGGCCCGCCCGAGGTTCTTCCTCGGGCGGGCCTGATCTTTCGTACTGCCAGATGGGGCCGCAGCCCGACCGGGCGGCGGGATTCGACGTAGACCATAATTCAGGTGTGGAGAAACGCACCATTCTGATCACGGTCAGCGGCTCGGACCGGCCCGGCGTCACCTCGTCGCTGATGGGCGCACTCGCGGCCGCCGACGTCGATCTGCTCGACGTCGAACAAGTCGTCATTCACAACCACCTCACGCTGGGTGTCCTGGTCTCGACGACCGGTTCGGCTGCCGCGGTCCTCGACGCCGTCGATATGCCGATGCGGTCGCGCGGGATGGCGGTGGAACTGGTCGTCGACGCGGTCGGCAACGGTCGCACGCTGTCGACTCACGCGATCGTGATCCTGGGGTCGCCGGTGTCGGCGGCGTCGTTCCAGGCCGTCGCAGCGGAGGTCGCGGGCTGCGGCGGCAACATCGACACCATTCGCGGTGTGGCGGACTACCCGCTCACCGGGCTGGAACTGATGGTGACCGTCGACGACACCGAGGCCGCCGACAACGCCTTGCGGGCCGGCCTGGTCACCGTGGCCTCCCGATTCCCGATCGACATCGCCGTGGAACGCGGCGGACTGGGCCGTCGTGCCAAGCGCGTCATCGTCTTCGACGTCGACTCCACCCTCATCCAGGGGGAAGTGATCGAGATGCTCGCCGCCGAGGCCGGTCGCGAAGCCGAGGTGGCGGCGGTGACCGAGGCGGCCATGCGCGGCGAACTGGACTTCGCCGAGTCGCTGCACGAGCGGGTGAAAGCGCTCGCAGGCCTCGAGTCATCGGTGATCGACCGCGTCGCGCAGACGATCCAACTGACGCCGGGCGCACGCACCACCATTCGGACGTTGAACCGGCTCGGCTACCACTGCGGTCTGGTGTCCGGCGGCTTCCTTCAGGTCATCGAGCCGCTGGCGCGTGAACTCGACATCAAGTTCGTCCGCGCCAACACCCTCGAGGTGGTCGACGGCGTGCTCACCGGCAAGGTCATCGACGCCGTGATCGACCGGCCGGGGAAGGCGGAGGCGCTCCGGTCGTTCGCCGCCGAGGTCGGGGTCCCGATGGAGCACACCGTCGCGGTGGGCGACGGCGCCAACGACATCGACATGCTGGCCGCCGCGGGGATGGGGATCGCGTTCAACGCCAAGCCCGCGCTCCGCGAGGTGGCCGACACCACGTTGGATCATCCGTTCCTGGATGCGGTCCTGTTCATGCTCGGCGTGACGCGCGACGAGATCGAGGCGGCGGACATCGAGGACGGCAGCCTGCGTCGCGTGCCGCTGGACTCCTGACGTGTTCGACGACGTGTACCGACGACTCGTCGGTTACGTCGGCGGCGGCGAGGATCCCGTCGACCGTGACGATGTTCTCGCCATGCAGATGGTGCTGCGCATCGAAAAGGCCGATCCGCCGGATCGTCGCGCACTGCTGATCGCGGCCGCGCAGGCGGCCGTCTTGGTCTGCTTGGACGAGCGCGCCGAGAACGACGGCCCGTGGGCGCCTCGCCTCGACGCCTGGTGCGATGCGCGCATTCGGAAGATCGCCCGCCGAGCCCGCGGAAAACAGTGGGACGACGTCCAGGGGCTGTGGGGCGTGACGGTGGATCACGAGGGGGCACAGGCGCGGGCTTTCGTGCCGAGCCGCGTCGGCGACGTGGACCGGCGGATCACCAAACTGCAGATCGGCGGGACCGACGTCGACGGCGAGCCGATCCCCGCGGCGCCTGACGGCCGCGACGGACTGGGCCTGTGGCTCAATCCGACGTTGGACATGTCGCTGGGGAAGACCGCGGCGCAGGTCGGCCATGCGTCGATGCTCGGCGCGGCGCTCTTCTCGCTCGACGAAGCACGTGTCTGGGCGGCGGCGGGCTGCCCGCTCGACGTCGGTCAGGCCGACGTGGAGCGCTGGTCGCAGCTGACCGCCGCGGCCGACGCCGGGACCGCCGCAGCGGTGCGCGACGCCGGCTTCACCGAGATCGCGCCGGGCTCGGTGACGGTCATCGCGACGCGCTTCCCGCGCTGACGTCGGTCGAGTAGTGCCGGGACCGCGGGTCGGGACGACAGCCGCCCGGCCCGCGACTCGCGATCAGCGAACCGGGGCGGGCGCCAGCTTCTCCACCGTCCCGAACCAGACCTCCCGGTCGTTCGCGAGCGGAGCCAGGATGAGTTCGTCGGCGCGGGTGCGCTGGGCGAAGTCGTCGAGCTGCGCGAGCACCTGATCGGGGGCGCCGACGGCGGCGCAGCGCAGCATCTCGTCCACCTGGGCGCCCTGGGGGCCGTCGAGCAGCATCTCCGCCTCCGCGGTGGTGAGGTTGCGGCCGCGGTTGAACAGGAACTTGATCCGCTGGATCTTGGCGACCCGCAGTTGCTCGTAGGCGCGCTCGGCGTCGTCGTCGGCGATCACCGTCGCAGCGACCATCAGATACGGTTCGGACTCGCCGCCGTCCGGGAGCGCTGCGGGGCGGAACTCCCGCAGGTACAGCGAGGTGGCCTGGTCCAGGGCCTGCGGCGCGAAGTGGGAGGCGAACGCATAGGGCAACCCCAGTGCGGCGGCCAACTGCGCGCCGAACAGTGAGGAGCCGAGGATGTACAGCGGCACGTGCGTTCCGGCGCCGGGCACGGCGCGGACACCGTGCACCGTGGTGCCTGCGAAGTAGCGCTGCAGTTCGACGACGTCGGCCGGGAAGTGCTCGGAGGCGGCCGGTGTGCGACGCAGCGCGCTGAAGGTGGCGGGGTCACCGCCCGGAGCTCGGCCCAGACCGAGGTCGATGCGGTCGGGGTACAACTCGGCCAGAGTGCCGTACTGTTCGGCGATCGCCAGCGGCGAGTGATTGGGGAGCATCACGCCGCCGGCGCCGAGGCGGATCCGGGAGGTGTGCGCGGCCATGTGCGCCACCAGGACGGCGGGCGCCGCGGAGGCGATGGTCGGCATGTTGTGGTGTTCGGCGTACCAGATGCGCTCATAGCCGGTGGTGTCGGCGAACTCTGCCATCCGGCGGGAGTGGGTGAGGGCGTCGCGGACGGTTTCGCCCGACCCGACCTGTGCGAGGTCGAGAAGCGAGAAGGGGACGCGCGGAGTGGTCCCGGAATCGGGCACGACGAGATCAGGGGAAGAATCGGTCACGCCTAGTGCAGCGGTGTGCGCCCCGTTTGTATTCCGCACCGGGGTATTCCCCACATTTGCGTTCCCATGCCCGAAAGCGGATCGGCATCCGGCACCATGGAGGCGTGACCGAATTGATTGCTGACCCCGACCTGCTCATCGACTTCCGCGGAGTCTCGCTCATCCGCGACGGCAAGACACTCGTGGGACCGGTGGACTGGCAGGTGGAACTCGACGAGCGGTGGGTGATCATCGGCCCCAACGGGGCGGGCAAGACGTCGTTGCTGCGCATGGCTGCGGCGATGGACTTCCCGAGCCGCGGCGACGCGTTCGTGGTCGGTGAGCAACTGGGTCGCGTCGAGGTCCGCGAGCTCTCCACCCGGATCGGCATGGTCAGTTCGGCGATGGCGGCGCGGGTGCCTGCCGGCGAGCTGGTGTCCGACCTGGTGATCTCCGCCGGCTACTCGGTGCTCGGACGGTGGCGGGAGCAGTACGACGAGATGGATCGCGCGCAGGCTGCGGACATCTTGGAGTCGATGGGCGCCGAGCATCTGGCGGATCGCACGTACGGCACCCTGTCGGAGGGGGAGCGCAAACGCGTGCTGATCGCTCGCGGTCTGATGACCGATCCCGAACTCCTCCTGCTCGACGAGCCCGCCGCCGGACTGGACCTGGGCGGCCGGGAGGAACTCGTCAACCGATTGAGCGTCCTCGCCGCCGATCCGGATTCGCCTGCGATGGTGCTCATCACGCACCACGTGGAGGAGATCCCGCCGGGCTTCACCAACGTCCTGATCCTGTCGGAGGGCGGCGTCGTGGCGCAGGGTTCGCTCGAGGAGACGCTCACCGAGGAGAACCTCACGGCGGCGTTCCGCCAGAACATCGTGTTGTCCGAGGACGACGGCCGATACTTCGCGCGACGCGGTCGTACTGCGGGCGGGCACCGGCGCGCGGAGTGAGGATGTGCGCCCGCTGACGTCGGGAGGCGCTGAGCGCGATTCTCGCGTGTGCGAGTATGAGGAAAGACCGACCGAACGCAAGCTCGGTTGATCTCGATCAGAATGAGGGTGCACATGTTCACAGACGGCAAATCGGCGCCGGTCCCGCTGCGCGACGCGTCCACGGTGGTCCTTGTCCGCGACGCGGACCAGGGGATCGAAGTGTTTCTGCAGCGGCGCGTCAAGCAGATGGCGTTCGCGGGCGGCATGACGGTGTTCCCCGGCGGCGGCGTGGACGACCGCGACCGCGACGCAAAGATCAGCTGGGTCGGCCCCGACGTGGGCTGGTGGGCGCAGCAGTACGGCACCGACGTCGAGACCGCGCGGGCGCTCGTGTGCGCCGCAGTCCGCGAGACGTTCGAGGAGTGCGGAGTGCTGCTCGCTGGTTCCGCCGACGACGTGCACCCGAACCCGTCTGCACTCTCCGGGGAGCGGGAGCGCCTGGTGAACAAGGATATTTCGTTCGCGCAGTTCCTGAATGAGCACGATCTGGTGCTGCGGACCGACCTGTTGGCGCCGCTCTCGCACTGGATCACCCCGAAGAACGAGACTCGCCGCTACGACACCCGGTTCTTCCTCGCCGAGTTGCCCGCCGGGCAGTCGGCCGACGGCGAGACGTCCGAGGCGTCGGAGACCGTGTGGCTCACCGCGACGGGGGCGCTCGCCGCCTGGAACAACGGCAACCACTTTCTGCTTCCGCCGACCTGGTCGCAACTGCGGGTGATCGCCGGATATTCGACTGTCGCCGACCTGATGGCCGCCGACCACCAGATCACGCCGATCGAGCCGTCGATCGCCGATCGGTCTGGGATCGAGGGACTGCGCTTCGCCGACTCCGACGAGTACCTCGCCTCACTCGGCGACGGTCGAATGGATCAACTCAAAAACACGAACGCGTAGTCAGCCCCACGTCGACTCCTCTACCGGTCAACTCTTCTCGTCCCGCTCGGCCCACTCCAGCAGCGCGTCGAGTCCGAACGCCTCGCTGTCGATGTCGGCGTGCAGGTCGCCCAGATCGGCGTAGCGCGTGGGCATCGTGGCGACGGTGAAATCGTCGGGCTCGGCATCGTCGATCTCGTCCCACCGCAGCGGCGCCGACACCGTCGCGCGAGCGTTGGCCCGGATCGAGTAGGCGGCGGCCATCGTGTGGTCGCGCGCATTCTGATTGAAGTCGATGAAGACGGCGGAGGGATCGCGATCCTTACGCCACCAGGTGACCGTCGCGTCGTCGGGGAGGCGCCGCACCACTTCTGTGCCGAATGCGAGTGCGGCGCGCCGCACGTCGCCGAACTCCCACTCGGGTCGAATCCGGACGTAGATGTGCAATCCGTGACCGCCGGAGGTCTTCGGATAACCGACGATTCCCAGCTCGTCGAGGATCTCGTGCACCGCGTGTGCGACGCGCCGCACCCGGGCGAAGTCGGCCTGGGGCATCGGGTCGAGGTCGATACGCCATTCGTCCGGCTGTTCCACGCGGCCGCGGCGGGAGTTCCAGGGGTGGAACTCGACGGTCGCCATCTGCACCGCCCACACGACGGCCGCGGGCTCGGTGACACAGAGTTCCTGCACGGTGCGGGAGTAGCGGGGAAAGAAGATGTCGACGGTCTGAATCCAGTCGGGGGCGCCCGCGGGCAGCTTCTTCTGGTGCACCTTCTTCTCGGCCGTGCCCTTCGGGAAACGGTGCAGCATGCAGGGACGCTCGGCGAGGGCGCGGGTGATGCCTGCGGAGACCGCGAGGTAATAGTGTGCGATGTCGAGCTTGGTCAGACCGGCATCGGCGAAGTAGATGCGATCGGGGCTGCTGATGCGCACGTCGCGCATCGCCCCGTCGGGACCGGGAACATGCAGTACGACGGCGTCGTCAGCCATGCTGTCACCCTACGTGCCACCGGGCGTATGCACGTGTCAGTTGCGTGCTGCCCGGTTGGTTTGCAGACCTGACTTACCGGTAGCCTGCCCTCATGGCTGAGTTTGTCACGCTGGAGACGTCGGAGGAACACCCCGGCGTCGGAACCATTCTGCTCAATCGCCCGCCGATGAACGCATTGAACCGCCAGGTTCAGAACGAGCTCGCGGCGGCTGCCGACGAGGCGAGCCTGCGCGACGACATCAAGGCCGTCGTCGTCTACGGCGGACCCAAGGTGCTCGCCGCAGGCGCCGACATCAAAGAGATGCTCGACATGTCGCATGCCGACATCCGCAAGATCGCCAGCCGTCTGCAGCGGGCGATCGGCGCCATCTCAGAGATCCCGAAGCCGACCGTCGCCGCGATCACCGGGTACGCGCTCGGCGGCGGCCTCGAGGTGGCGCTCGGCGCCGATCGTCGTATCGCGGGCGACAATGCCAAGCTCGGCGTCCCCGAGGTGCTGCTGGGCGTGATCCCCGGTGGCGGCGGAACGCAGCGCCTGGCCCGGTTGATCGGCCCGTCCCGCGCCAAGGATCTGGTCTTCACCGGCCGCTTCGTCGGCGCCGAGGAAGCACTGAGGATCGGCCTCGTCGACCAGGTGGTCGCGCCCGACGACGTCTACAACGAGGCGCTCAAGTGGGCGGGACAGTTCGCGGGTGCGGCCTCGGCGGCACTCGCGGCAGCCAAGACCGCGATCGACTCCGGCCTGGAGGTCGATCTCGCGACCGGCCTGAAGATCGAGGAGCAGGTGTTCGCCGGCCTGTTCGCCACCCAAGACCGAACGATCGGCATGGAGTCGTTCGTCGCCAACGGCCCCGGCAAGGCCGAGTTCACCGGAAAGTAGGACGCGAACACATGACCGCCATCGACGATCAGAACACCCCCGACTCGGGCGCGACCACCAACGATCCGGTCGACCCGGCGCCGAACCCGCATGCCACGCAGGAGCAGGTCGAGGCGGCGCTGAAGGACACCAAGCTCGCGCAGGTGCTCTACCACGACTGGGAGGCCGAGACCTACGACGAGAAGTGGTCGATCTCCTTCGACGAGCGCTGCATCGACTACGCGCGCGGTCGTCTCGACAAGATTCTGCCCGACGCCCCGCTGCCGTACGGTCGCGCCATGGAACTGGGCTGCGGCACCGGCTTCTTCCTGCTCAACCTGATGCAGTCGGGTGTCGCGGAGAAGGGGTCGGTCACCGACCTCTCGCCGGGCATGGTGAAGGTCGCGCTGCGCAATGCGGAGAACCTCGGCCTGGACGTCGACGGTCGCGTCGCCGACGCCGAGTCGATCCCGTACGAGGACAACACGTTCGATCTCGTAGTCGGACACGCTGTGCTGCACCACATTCCGGACGTCGAGAAGTCGTTGCGCGAAGTGCTGCGCGTCTTGAAGCCGGGTGGCCGGTTCGTGTTCGCCGGTGAGCCGTCGACCCACGGCGACTTCTATGCCCGCTGGCTCAGCCGCGCCACCTGGTGGGCCACCACCAACATCACCAAACTGGGCCCGCTGAAGGGCTGGCGCCGTCCGCAGGAAGAACTCGACGAGAGTTCGCGCGCCGCTGCGCTCGAGGCCGTCGTCGACATCCACACCTTCTCGCCGGAGGATCTGGAGCGTCTGGCCACCAGCGCCGGTGCGGTGCAGGTGGAGTCGGCCGCCGAGGAGCTCGCCGCCGCGATGCTGGGCTGGCCGGTCCGCACCTTCGAGGCCGCGGTGCCCGCGGAGAAGCTCGGCTGGGGCTGGGCGGGCTTCGCGTTCGGCGGCTGGAAGCGCATGACCTGGCTCGACGAGAACGTGCTGCGCAAGATCGTGCCGCCGAAGTTCTTCTACAACGTGCTGATCACTGGTGTGAAACCGGAGAAGTAGACGCCGATACCCGGATGAAGTTCCCCGCTCAGCGCAGGCAGTCGTCGTACCGTCGATGCCGCCGCTGAGCGGGGAATTCTATTCGGTCGCGCAGACCCGTCAACGCGAACCCGCGCCGGACCTTCGATAGGGTGAGATCGCGTTCCGTGGGTGGACGTCAGATCAGGAGTCGGCCGCGAGTGGGACAACAGTTCAGTGGGATATGAGTTCAGTGCCGACGACGTCGACTTCCTCCGCTCGCGTTACGGCGCCAAGGCGCTCCAGGTGGTCAGCGACTTCGCGCTGACCCCGGACGCGTTGCTCAAGGAGATGCCAGATCTGCGGGCCCGGTACGGGGACCGCGCCGCAGCGCTCGTCGAGACGGTCCGTACGCGCCGCAAGGCGGTCGGCAAGCTCGCCGACCCGGATCGGCTGCTGGCCAGCGACATGGCACTTCAGCAGGCCACCGCGTCCGTGGTGGCGGCACACCGCGCCGCCGACATCGCAGCTCGCCTGCCGGGTGCCGTCGTGCACGACGTCACCTGCTCCATCGGCTCCGAGCTCATGGCCTTGGCTTCCACGCCGGGAATCGGCGGAGTGATCGGCAGCGACATCGATCCGGTGCGGTTGGCGATGGCCGATCACAACCTGCACTTCACCGACACGGCGGCACCGTGGTTGCTGGCGCGGGCCGACGCGCTCGCTCCGATGTCGACGGCCGACGTGGTGATCGCCGACCCGGCCCGGCGGAATGCGCGCGGTCGTACGTTCAAGCTCGACGAACTGGATCCGCCGCTGCTGGAATTGCTGTCGGTGTACGCGGGCCGCGAGCTGGTGGTGAAGTGCGCGCCCGGACTGGACTACCGTCTGCTGCGCGACCGCTTCGGCTTCGAAGGGCAGGTTCAGGTGGTCTCCCTCGACGGCGGTGTGCGTGAAGCCTGCCTGTGGAGCGAAGTGACGCGGCCGTCGCGCCGTGCGACCGTCCTGCGGTCCGACGGCGACGATTACGAGATCACGAGCGACGATCCCGATGAGATCGACGGGCCCGAGGTCGGGGAGTGGATCGTCGACCCGGACGGTGCGGTGGTGCGTGCCGGGCTGGTGCGGCACTACGCCCACCGGCACTCGCTCCGACAGCTGGATCCGCAGATCGCGTACCTCACCGGTGATCGAGTCCCCGTGGGAAAACGCGGGTTCCGCGTGATCGACCGACTCGGCGTCTCGGAGCGGATTCTCCGCAGTGCACTGGCGGCGCATGACTGCGGCAGCCTCGAGATCCTCGTCCGGGGGCTCGACGTGGATCCCGACCGGCTCCGAAAGCGACTGAAGCTCAAGGGTTCCAGACCGCTGGCCCTGATCATGACGCGGATCGGGCGCACCGGGACCGCGTTCCTCTGCGAGCCCGGCGTGCGTGCATAAAGCTAGCGCTTCGCCGCGTAGTAGTAGACGGTGCCCGCGTAGGTCGCGACGCCGATCTGTCCGCTCGGTGACACGGCGATGCCCGTGACGAAACCCTTCGCGTCGGGCATCGGCAGCGTCCGCTTGGTCGTGCCGGACGCAGTGTCTATCTCAAGCAGTTCCAGATGTTGATCGGTACCGCTGCGCACCACGGTCCACGCGGTGCCCGAGGTGGTCATCGTCGACAGGCCTGCGGTCTGCAGATCGTCGCGGCGGGCGATCTCGGCGACCTTGTCGCCCTCGTCCTTGAGGATGGTCAGCGGAGCGCCCAGTTTGCCCGCCGGGATGATCACGCCGTCGGGGGAGACGCTCATGGTCGCGAAGCCCGCGTCCCCGACGTCGTGGCTCCACCGGGTCTTCCCGGTCGCGGCGTCGAGTGCGTAGAGCTTGTGGTCGCGGGCGAAGGCGTACACGGTCGCGCCGTCGCTCGAGACGACCGGTGGGCCCACCACACCCTGCGGCAGGTCGGCGGTCCACTGCTCGGTGAGCGCGCGGTGCTCGCCGTCGAAGCCGTACGTCAGAGCTTTCAGCTGCGCCGTCTCAGCGCCCTGCGGGAAGAAGTTGAGGATGATGCGCTCGTGGCCCCAGTCAACGGCGGGCGGCGCGGAGATGGCGCACCCGGGACCGCCGGTCACGCACTCGTTCAGGCCCGCGGACGGATCCTCGGCGGTGGTGCGCCACAGGTTCAGCTCCGGCATGGCGAGGTCGCCGTTCTGCGAGTCCAGGATCATCACCCGCCCCTGCGTGGTGGTGACGAGCACCCGGCCGGGACCGGCGAACTTCGCCGACGTGGCGGTGCCGGGGACCTGGTGCCGCCACCGAGTGGCTCCGCCGCCGGTCAGCGCCAGGAACAGCCCCGGCTCGCCGATGTACGGCTGGCTGAACTGGTCCACCAGAGCCGCGTTGCCCCAGAACCCGTCGGTCAGTCGCTGGCAGAAGTTCTTGCGCCCTGCGCGATTGTCGAGGACCGTCATGTTGCAGCCGCGTGCGGTGCGGGAGTTCACGATGACGTCGCCGCCGCCGTTCATCGTGATCGGGGCAGTGATCGGGCCGCCCATCGACCGAGACCACGACAGCGTCAGATCCGCGGACGGCTGCGCGTAGGTGAGATTGGTGTTGGCGCTGTTGCCGCCGTACGACGACCAGCCCGCAGCAGGCACCGACCGCACATCGAGGTGACCGTCGGAACAGGAGGTGACGACCAGGGCAGTGAGCGCTCCGAGGACGGCGGCGCGGAGGAATGCGCGCATGCGGCGTCGTGCTGCCTGGGTCATCGTGCTCCGATCCGGTCGTCGTCCGCGACGGCTGTCGCGTCCGCGCACGACTCTATCTGGTCTGAGTGCCACGGCTTTCGCCTGCTGCAGGCCGACGGCGCCGAGTGGTCGTTTAGTGTTTGTCTTCATGACCACCATGTGGAACGCGTCGTATCGCTCTCGTTGGCGCGCCGGACGACGCCGCGACCCGCAGCAAGTCCGGTTTCTCACCCTGGACTCGCTGCGGTGGGTGAAGCGGAATCGAGCGTGGACACCGTGGTACCTGGTCCGTTACTACCGCCTCGCTCGCTTCCGCCTGGCGAACCCGCACATCGTGCTCCGCGGCATGCTCTTTCTCGGTCGGAACGTGGAGATCCACGCGACCCCGGAGCTGGCGCGGATGGAGATCGGTCGCTGGGTCCACATCGGCGACGGCAACTCGATCCGCTGCCACGAAGGCAGTCTCCGAATCGGAGACAAGGCCGTCTTCGGCGCCAACAACGTCGTGAACGCGTACCTGGACATGGAGATCGGCGGCTCGACGCTGGTCGCGGACTGGTGCTACATCTGCGATTTCGATCACGTCACTGACAGCCTGGAACTGCCGATCAAAGACCAGGGCATCGCGAAGGGACCGGTTCGCATCGGTCCCGACACGTGGGTCGCCGCCAAAGTGACGGTCCTGCGCAACACGACTGTCGGGCGCGGCTGCGTGCTGGGCGCGCATGCGGTGGTCCGCGGTGTCATCCCGGACTACTCGATCGCGGTCGGTGCTCCCGCCCGCGTGGTCAAGGATCGCAAAGCGGCCTGGGAGGCGGGTGCCGAGCAGCGCGCCGAGTACGAGCGCGCTCTCGCCGACATCGAACGCAAAAAGGCTGCGGCGGAGAAGAAGACCGGCGAGACGGGGTAGTACGTCGGGCCCCGCTTGCAGTGGGCCGAGCGCGGACCTGCGTTGTCGGCGGTCTTTCGTCTCGTGCGGGTGGTTCCCGCCCGCGTGGGGAGCGGCGTGAAGGGTTGTGCCCGCGCGGGGAGGGGCGGAGTGGTCACGCCACCTCGGCAGTCCTCGCTCCTCGGCTAGCGCCTCGTCCCTGCGGAGGGCTCGGCGGTCGTGACCACTCCGCCCCTCCCCGCGCTGCTTCCTGCGTCGTACGGCTTCCGCTGTGGTTACGCTGCCGCCGTTGGCGCTGAGGTCATCGTCCTTCTCGCGTTGGAGCGAATCGGTTCGCGGCGGCGGTCCGGGTGTTGCGGGTCGAGAGGCGGGCGGAACCACGGGTGCCGATCGTGGCCGATGAACACTTCCCAGCCGGTTTGATGGATCAGGGTGTGGTGCATGCGGCAGAGCAGGACGCAGTTGTCGATCGCGGTGTCGCCGCCCTCTGACCAGGGGGTGCAGTGGTGGGCGTCAGTCCAGGAGATCGGGCGTCCGCAGCCCGGGAACGCGCAACCTCGGTCGCGGGCTTCCAGCGCCCGCCGGAGGCCCGCGGTCACCAGACGATGCTCGCGGCCGACGTCCAGCGGTGCGGAATTCTGGTCGAGGATCACGCGGCGCATCGCTGCCTCGCAGAGGACCAGTCCGACAGTCGCCGGGGAGACCGGGCCGGTGAAACCGAGCGAGGCGACCTGCGACGAACCCTCGGGCACCGAACCCGGTGCGCTCGTGCCGTCACCGCACTGCGTCGGAACGATCATCGTGACGTGCGGAATAACCCCTCCCGACACGGTCGGCCGCTCCTTCCCGTTCAGGTAGGTGCGGATGACGTGCGCGAGCGCATCAGCGCGACGTTGCTGAGCGTTGCGTGGATCGCGTGAGCCGTCCGGCTGCGGAATCGGCTTACACAATGGATCGAGCGCCTGATTGAGCTCTTCGCCGGTCAGCGCATCCAGATCGAACGTCCCGGTCGTGCGGCCGTCGTCCCCGGTCACCAACGTCATCTCATTGAGATCGGAGTTTTCGGCGATCGGTACCGCATCGGGATCGGTCTCGTCGATCTCGGGTGCCCATTCCAGGGCGAGTTCCCGAGCCCGCTGGGACACATCCGCCGGCGTGACCTGGCAGGAGAGTCGCCGAGCCAGATCCGCGCGCCGATCCTCATCCAGCGGAACCCGCTTGCCGACGAAGGAGATGCCTTTCCCGATGGCATCGAGCTGTTCGATCGGAACGCCGCCGGTTCGTGCGTGAACCATCACGCCCGGCATCGTGTGAGCTGCGTGCCCGGTCCGCGCGTATCGATGGGCGGCTGCCGGCGTGATCCCCAACTGCTTGAGCAGGTCGGTGCTGGTTTTGACTCGTTTCCGAGCCGGCAGTCCGGCCCGTCCGGCGGCGTCGGTCAACCCCGACATCGCCGTCCCAGCGAGATTGACCACCCGAGTCAACTGCACCATCGTCTGCCCGATGACAGCGTCATCGAAACCGACCGTCGAAGGAGACGCACACAAGGATGCGAGTTCTCCCCCGGGTGCAGCGAGAGTGGGTGGGCTGAGCGCTTCGATGAGCGCATCAGCGAATTCAGTGATGACGTCGACAATAGCCACGGCAATCCCCCTTGCCTTCCTTAGCGAACACGACCCGATACGGGCCGCAATCCTGGCTGAGCACGCCCCGATGGGGAACGCACCCTGAAATGTGTAGCGGAGCATCGCCTCCGGCCCGGGATCACCGAGCAGGAGAACAGACGCACCGCAGACGGTGGACAACACGCACGACACCGAACCCGACGCAAGCAGTCACCCCGCCGCCAGACACACCCGAAACCCAGAGGGACCGGGTGGTCTGGCGACGTCGCAGGACAGGCCGCCGGCCCGAAGGCCCGGCACTGGATCACCCGCATCGCCCGGCCCCAACCCAAGGGGCCAACTCGAGACGCGACTCCAACCCAAGGAGCCGATCCGGGACGCGGCCCACTACCCCAGGGGCCGACCCGAGAAGTGACTCCAACCCAAGGGGCCGACTCACGGCGATTCGGCGTCGATCCGCATAACCCCTGCCGGCCGAACACTCGAACCGACGGCGGTCCTGCTTCCGTGCGCACCCACCGACCACCCCTTAAAGCCCCTTGCTACGGAAGCAGTCCGTGTCGCCTGTGCGCGACGGCTATGAAATTCTCAAACAACACGAGACGACCTTCCAGTCATCCCGATGAAGCTGTACCTACTATGATATAGACCACATCTAAAGAAAACAAGTGTTCGATTCACGTGATAGAACACGGTACTGTCAGAGTCGACGGATATCGTCGTTCCTACGATCGCTGGACACATGCCAGCCGTGGCGAGGGAGGCGCCGGTGGTGTTGCTACACGTCCTTCGACGGGTCTCGCTCGGGCATCGGGCGCATCGAGATCGTCGGGCGGCCCAGCGGGCGATCGGGGCGGCGTTGAGCCGCCTGGTACACCTCGGCGGTGCGGGCCGCGATGGCCTGCCAGGTGAATTCCACGCCCAAGCGGGTCCGACCGCACCGGGCGCGGACCTGGGCTGCGGCAGGGTCGTCGAGCGCGGCGCAGACGGCGATGGCGATTCCGGCCGGGTCGAATGGCTCGAACGTCCAACCGGTCTCACCGTCGGCGACCGCTTCGCCGAGCCCACCCGCCGTCGACGTGATGAGTGGGATCCCGGTCGCCGCCGCTTCGAGAGCGACGATGCCGAACGGCTCGTACCGGCTCGGGAGGACGATCGCATCGCACCGATGCATCAGGTCCATCAGCCCCTCGCGGTCCTTCTTGCCGACGAAGTCGACGGCCGCGGTCACCTCGTGCTCGTGCGCCAACTCGTGCAGCCACGCCGTCTGCGTGCCGTCGCCTGCGACGGTCAAGTGGGTGCCGGGGTGAGCACGGCGAATGGCGGGAAGAGCTTCGAGGAGATCCTGCATGCCCTTCTCGTACTCGAGTCGGCCTGCGAACAGCAGGTGCGGCGGTTCGATGCGGACGGCGCGGTCGACGAAGTTCCAAGTCCCGACGTCGATGCCGTTGTGGATGACGGAGATCGGCGGCAGATCGGGGCCGAAGAGCGTCACGACCTCGTCGTGCATCGACGCCGAGCAGGTGATGAGCGCGTCGGAGGCGTTGGCGAGCCACCACTCCACCGAGTGCACCTGCCGGTTGATGTGCCCGGCCACCCAACCGCTGTGTCGACCTGCCTCGGTGGCGTGCAGCGTGGAGACGAGGGGAGCGTCGAAGTACTCGGCCAGGGCGATCGCGGGGTGCGCCACCAACCAGTCGTGCGCGTGCACGACGTCGGGGGCGGGCTCGTCGCGCAGGATGCGGAGCCCGGCGCGGACGAAGCCGTGGCCCATCGCGAGGGTCCACGCCATCATGTCGGCGCCGAAGTCGAATGCGGGCGGATCCTCGGCGACCGCGATGACCCGAACACCGTTGACAACGGTGTCGGTGGTGGGATGGGTCAGTGCGTCGGTGCCGGACGGATGGCGGGTCAGCACGATCACCTCGTGCCCTTCGGCGGCGACGGCCTCGGCCAGATGGTGCACGTGGCGCCCGAGTCCGCCGACCACGACGGGCGGGTACTCCCACGAGACCACCAGCACGCGCATCAGAATCCGCCTTCCCGGCCCGGGAGCCGTCGAGCGTCCAGGGCGCCGAACAGATTGTCGGCGCGTCGCCATCCGGCGGCCAACTGCGCCGTCCGACCGTCTTTCCCCGCATCCGACGCCGCGCAGATCTCGCGTGTGGCGTGGGCGTGTTTGTAGGCACGGTCCTGCGCGTACCCGGCCGCGGTGTCCTTCGAGATCATGAACGGCCAGTCGGACTGCACGGTCATCAGCGTCTCGCGCAGGATCTGGTCGGCCACCGCGTCGCGTCCACTGCTCCCGGCGAGCCGCTTGTCGAGCGAGTCGAGCGCAGTGCCGGTGACCTCGCGATTCAACTGAACCAGGTGCTGCACCTGCGGGCCCTCCCACACTCGCCAGTCCTTGCCGGAACCCCACGACGAGTCCTGCAGCTCGACCGGCTGGCCGACGTAGCCCTCGGCGCGGGCGGTCGCGAGGGATCCGACGGTGATGCCCGCCTCGGGCAGTCGTCGCATCAGTCGTTCCAGCCAGATGGGACCCTCGTACCACCAGTGGCCGTACAACTCGGTGTCGAACGCGGCGACGACGTGCGCGGGCCGACCGATCCGCTCCGACTCGGAGACCAAGCGGTCCCGGATGCACCCGATGAAGTCGTCGACGTGCTTGTCGATGACCGGGTCGACGAGCGACGGGTCGTAGGGCTTCTTATTCTCACTCGGCACGTTTTTGCCGGTGACGCGCACAGGTTTGAAGCCGGTCTGGTGGTCGTAGGTGTGAAAGTCGCGGTAGTTCGCGTGCCCGGGATAGCCGGACTTCGGCGACCACACGCGGTAACTGACGGTCAGGTCGCGACCGAAGGCGACGACGTCGGTGTCGCCGACCGGACGACCCAACGCGGTGTCGCCGTGGAGGGTGGGCCCGTCGACCATGAAGTGGCCGACGCCGGCCTCCTGATACTCGCGTTCCATGCCGGGGGTGTAGGCGCATTCGGGGGCCCAGATGCCGGTGGGCCGGGTGCCCCAGCGCAGCGTCGCGTCGGCGAGCCCCTCACTGAGGGAGAGGCGACGCAGCCGCTCGTCGAGCAGCGGCTGGAAGGGGTGGGCGAGGGGGCCGCCGAGCAGTTCGATGACCCCGGAGGAGATGAGCGGTCGGATCTGCGGGCTGCCGCCGTGCCGCCACTGGGTCTCGAAGTCATGCAGAGCCGTCGCCGCCGACCGGAACTCGCGATGGCCCATGCGGCGTCGATCGGGATCGGTCGACGTCGCCGCCTCCATCGCGCGCAGCTGCCAGTCGGCGAGCCACTCGTACATGGATGTGCCGCAGTGCGGGTCGTCGAGCTGGGCGGACAGGACCGGCGTGATGCCCAGCGAGAGCACATCGGTGAACCCGTCGTCGGCCAGGCGGCGCAGCGCGGCGAACACCGGCTGGTAGCAGTGCGCCCACGACTGGTACAGCCATTCCTCGCCGACCGGCCAGCGACCGTGATTGGCCAGCCACGGCAGGTGGGAATGCAGTACCAGGGTGAACTGGCCGGGAATCTTCTCGACAGCCATCAGCGTCGGACGGCCACCGCGAACAAATCGAGGCTGGCGTCGATGTCGGCGTCGTCGGACGACACGATGTCGAAGTCGGCGGTCGTGACGGCGGCGACGTCGGCGGTCAGGTCGTCGGGCCACGGTTCGCCTGCGAGCGCGCGCTCGATCTGCGCGTCGATGATCGACCCGCCCCACTTCTCGTCCAGGGAACGCAGGGCCGCGCCGTGGAAGACGCCCAGCATCTGAGGGACGTGGAAGCCCGATGATTCGTCCGGCCCGGTCAGCAGCTCGGTCATCTCCCGTGCGTTCAATTCACGTGTATGGAAGGGGTTCAACGGGGTGTCGCGACCGGGGGAGAAGGTGATGCGGTTGGGGGTGCTCATCAGCAGCACGCCGCCGGGACGCAGCACCCGATGGCATTCGGCGACGAAGGCGCTCTGATCCCACAGATGCTCGATCACCTGGAAGTTGACGACGACGTCGACCGATCCATCGGCCAGCGGCAGGTCGATCAGATTGCCCTGGTGGACGATCAGTTCCGGGTAGCGGTGCCGCGTGTGCGCGACGGCCTGCTCGTCGTAGTCGACGCAGGTCACAGACTTCGCGCGCGTTGCGAGCATGGACGCCCCGTAACCCTCGCCGGATCCGGCTTCGAGGACGTCGACGCCCGCGCAGCGGTCGAGGATGTGCTCGTAGGCCACCTCGTGTCGGCGGAACCAGTAGTTCTCGGCGTCGATTCCGGGTACGGTTCGTTCACCGGTCAGCACGAGCTGGTCGGTGTGCGCATCGGATTCCGGTTGCGTCGGCTGGTTATCGGTCATCGTGCTGACTGTAAGGCATACGTCGACGCTCGCTGCCATGCGGCAAGTGATCGGTGCCATGTTCTCGCCGTAGACGCCAGCCGCTAAAGTGGGGAATGACCCATGGCCTTACCGGCCGGTAAGTTGCCGAACCCGATGCAGGAGGTCGACGAAGACCCATGACGAATATTGTCGTTCTGATCAAGCAGGTTCCCGACACGTGGTCCGAGCGCAAGCTCGCCGATGGCGACTTCACGCTCGACCGGGAAGCCGCTGACGCAGTGCTCGATGAGATCAACGAGCGTGCTGTGGAAGAGGCGCTGCAGATCAAGGAAGCCAACGGGGGCGAGGTGACCCTCCTCTGCGTGGGTCCCGAGCGCGCCACCGATGCCATCCGCAAGGCGCTGTCGATGGGCGCCGACAAGGCGATCCACATTAAGGACGACCTGATGCACGGCAGCGACGCGGTTCAGACCGCCTACGTTCTGGCTTCCGCCCTGGGCACCGTCGAGGGCGTTGAAATGGTCATCGCAGGCAATGAGGCCACCGACGGCCGCAGCGGTGCCGTGCCGGCCATGATCGCCGAGTACCTGGAACTGCCGCACCTGACTCACCTGCGCAAGCTGGAGATCGACGGTGAGACCCTGCGCGGTGAGCGTGAGACCGACGAGGGCATCTTCAACATCGAGGCATCGCTGCCCGCGATCGTCTCGGTCAACGAGAAGATCAACGAGCCGCGCTTCCCGTCCTTCAAGGGCATCATGGCCGCAAAGAAGAAGGAAGTCGCTGTGCTGACCCTGGCCGAGATCGGTGTCGACGCCGACACTGTCGGCCTCGCCAACGCGGGCAGCACGGTCACCGGTGTGACCCCGAAGGCGGAGAAGACCGCCGGCGAGCGCGTCACCGACGAGGGCGACGGCGGCACCAAGGTCGCCGAGTACCTGGCCGCAGCGAAGATCATCTGATCGCGCCCACTTCCACTGGCGAACCCAAAGACATTCAGGAGAACAATCATGGCTGAAGTACTCGTGCTCGTTGAGCAGGATGCCGACGGTGGGCTGAAGAAGGTCACCTCCGAGCTCATCACCGCCGCTCGCGCCCTGGGCGCCCCGTCGGCAGTCGTCGTCGGCAAGCCCGGCTCCGCTGCAGGCATCACCGCCGATCTCACCGCGGCCGGCGCCGAGAAGATCTACGTCGCCGAGTCGGACGACGTGGCGAACTACCTCGTCACCCCCACCGTCGACGTGCTGTCGCAGCTGGCTGAGGCGAACGGCGCCGCGGGCGTCCTCGTCGCGGCGACCGCTGACGGCAAGGAGATCGCCGGCCGCCTGGCCGTGCGTCTGGGCTCGGGCCTGCTGACCGACGTCATCGACGTCAAGGAAGGCGGCGCAGGCGTTCACTCGATCTTCGGTGGCGCGTTCACCGTCGACGCTCAGGCCGGCGGCGACACCCCGGTCATCTCGGTCCGTCCGGGTGGCGTCGAGGCCGCTCCGGCCGCCGGTGCGGGCGAGGTCGTCAACGTTGAGGTCCCGGCCCAGGAAGGCGGTGTGAAGATCACCGGCTTCGCGCCGAACGTCGGCGGCGACCGTCCGGAGCTCACCGAGGCTTCGATCGTCGTCTCCGGTGGCCGTGGCGTCGGCTCGGCCGACAGCTTCTCGGTCGTCGAGGCCCTCGCGGACTCGCTCGGTGCCGCTGTCGGCGCATCGCGTGCCGCGGTCGACTCCGGTTACTACCCCGGCCAGTTCCAGGTCGGTCAGACGGGCAAGACCGTCTCGCCGCAGCTGTACATCGCCCTGGGCATCTCGGGCGCCATCCAGCACCGCGCGGGCATGCAGACCTCGAAGACCATCGTGGCCGTCAACAAGGACGAGGAAGCCCCGATCTTCGAGATCAGCGACTTCGGTGTGGTCGGCGACCTCTTCAACGTCGCCCCGCAGCTGACCGAGGAGATCAACAAGCGGAAGTGACGCGGATGGAGCGGAGCGACAGATCGAGCCGACCTCCGAGGCCGAAGGCCGAGGCGTCGGTCGAGATCAGGAGGGGTTCGTAGAAATCTCTCCAACGGCCCCCGCACCACCCACTCCCCAAACGCCCCGCCGCTCCCCGCGGCGGGGCGTTCCCGTATTTGAATCCCCGATACGTCGAGAACACGTCGTTAACGCCCAGTTAGAGCGCCAGAGGGGATTCATTTACGAGGGCACCGGACGGGCGAAGATATTAACCCGGAGTGCCCGGACACGACACGTCGCATTGACGGGGTCGTCGCATGGCCCGCCTTGACTGCGAGTCATGACAGTTATGGATTTCGGCAACGCCAAAGCAACGACCCGCCGAGTGCTCCTGTCCGGCGGCGACTACGAGGTCTCGGTCTCCGAGCACGCCGACCACATCGATGCCGCCCAGCGTCTTCGTTTCAACGTCTTCAACACCGAGCCCGGCTACTCCGACTCCATCGGCGACGCGACGACCGGCCGCGACGCCGACGAGTTCGACGAGTTCTGCGAGCACATGCTGGTGCGTCATCTGCCGACCGGCGACCTCGTCGGCTGTGCCCGCGTGCTTCCGCCGCCCCGCGCCATCGCTGCGGGCGGCTGGTACTCGGCAGACGAGTTCGACCTCACCGACCTCGGCGAGATCCGCGGCGAGACCGTCGAGATGGGTCGCGCCGTCGTCGACGCCGAGCACCGCAGCGGCTCGGTCACCGCGATGCTGTGGGCTGCGATCCTCGGGTACCTGGAGGAGAACAGCTACCGCTACCTGATGGGGTGCGTGTCCGTTCCGCTGGAGTCGCCGATCGGCCGCGGCCGCGATCTCCGCGGCATCCGGGACCTCACCCGCGATCAGCACCGCGCGCAGTGGCGGGCCTACCCGTACCACGAGGTCCTGGTCGACGGACTGACCCTCGACGAGTTGGAGCCGCCCGCGACCAACCGCCTTCCGGCGCTGCTGCGCGGCTACGTCCGACTCGGCGCGCGGGTGTGCGGTGAACCCGCCTTCGACGAGATCTTCGACGTCGGCGACTTCCTCACTGTCCTCGACCGGTACAACGGTGACCAGCGCTACGTCGACCGTCTGCGCGGCGCGATGACCCGACTCGGCACCGGCGAATAGGATCGGACATGGGAGAGGCGAGCGTGAACGCGGGCATCTGGGTTCCGGCGAGCCCGTGCGGCCCGCACTGCGTGCACACCGGGGTGGAGCCGGTGTCGCGGCTGCGGGCGTCGGTCCGGATCGCGGCCCTGGGCACTGTCGGCCTCGGTCTGCTGGCCGTGGGCGTCCTGACGATCCTGCTCCCACGCCCGGCGCGGCACGGGTATTGGCGCGGCAGTGCGAAAGTGGCGCTCCGCACGATGGGCGTCGTCCTCGACATCGACGACCACCGCCCCAGAGACACTCGCCGACTCCGCGGCGCACTCGTGGTCGCCAATCACATCTCCTTCCTCGACATCATCGCGCTCTGCTGCGTCACACCCGCCCGCTTCGTCGCCAAGCGTGAGGTCCTGCAGATGGGTGGCTTCGGCCCCATCGCGAAACTGTTCGGCGTCCTCCCGCACCGGCGGGGCGACCTCCGTCGGCTCCGCCCGATGATCGACCAGGTGAGCGGCATTCTGGATCGCGGACGCCCGGTCGCCGTCTTCCCGGAAGGGACCACGTGGTGCGGCACCGCGTCGGGGCGGTTCAAGCCTGCCTTCTTCCAGGCCGCGATCGACGCGGGCGTGCCGGTGCTTCCGGTGCGGCTGTCGTACACAGACCGCGGACACCGGACGACGATGCCGGGCTTTCTCGGCGAGGACACCATCGGCACCACGCTGTACCGGATCGTCCGCTCCCGAGACCTGACGATCACCGTCACGGTGTTCGAGTTGCAGATGCCCGCGGGCGATCGCGGACACCTCGCTGCGCTCGCCCAAGACCTGATCGCTCCGATCGAGCCGGTGACGGCTCTGCAGGAACTGGCGGTCGACCTGTCCGGGCAGTTCCCGGCGGCGAGCCTCGAGCGCGTCGTCGCCTGATCAGACGCTGCCCGACCGGCTCGAGTGGGAGAAGTTCGGTCGCGTGTCTATCCTGGTTGAGTCATGTCTTCTGTGCCTTCGAACCGGCAGCGCCAGCCGGTCTACCTCGACAACGCCGCTTCCACCGCGCTGGCTCCCGCAGCCGCCGCGGCGATGACCGCAGCATGGACGCAACCGGGCAATCCGTCGTCGTTGCATGGCACCGGCCGTGCGGCGCGCCGCATGCTCGAGGAGGCACGGGAATCCATCGCCCGCGATCTGGGCGCCCGGCCGTCCGAGGTGATCTTCACCGGCGGTGGCACCGAGGCCGACAATCTCGCGATCAAGGGGATCTACCTGGCGCGACGCCGTGAGGACAGTCGCCGTCGCGTCATCGTGACCTCCGCTGTCGAGCATCACGCGGTCCTCGACCCCGCCCAGTGGCTGGCCGACGAGCACGACGCCGAACTGGTGGTGCTCCCGGTCGACGCCGTCGGTTCCGTCGATCCCGAATCGGTGCGCGCCCTGCTCGCCGAGCGCGCCGACGAGGTGGCGTTGATCTCGGTGATGTGGGCCAACAACGAGGTCGGGACGCTGCAGCCCATCACGGAGATCGCCAGGATCGGCGCCGAGTACGGGGTCCCGGTCCATTCGGACGCCGTCGCTGCGGCCGCGCACCTGCCGGTCGACTATGCGGCGAGCGGGCTGTCGGCGATGACGATCGCCGCCCACAAGTTCGGCGGTCCGCAGGGCATGGGCGCGCTGTTCTTGGGCCGCGACGTGACCTGCGTGCCGCTCCTGCACGGCGGCGGACACGAACGCGACACCCGGTCGGGGACCCAGGCCGTGGCATCGGCGGCAGGCATGGCGGCGGCGCTGCACACCGCCGTCGCCGAACTCGACGAGGTGACCGCGCGCGTCGGCGCTTTGCGCGACCGCCTCGCGGGGGTCCTCACCTCGATTCCGGGTGTGAGCCTGAACGGCGCCTACGCGGTGGACCCGGCGCGAGCGCTCGCCGGCGTCGTGCATGTGTCGGTCGACAACTGCGAGGGTGATTCGCTGCTCATGCTGCTCGACGCGAAGGGCGTCGAATGTTCCACCGGATCGGCGTGCAATGCGGGTGTCGCGGCCGCCAGCCACGTTCTACTCGCCATGGGGTTGGACACGGCGACCGCACGCGGATCGCTGCGGTTCTCGCTCGGACCCGACAACACAGCCGATGACGTCGACGTCGTCGCCGGTGTGATCGGCGAGGTCGTCGACCGAGCCCGGGCCGCGGGCCTGCTCTCCGCGGCGCGAGCACGAACGGGAGGAGAGTCCTGATGCGAGTTCTTGCTGCGATGAGCGGCGGCGTCGACTCGGCGGTCGCGGCCGCCCGCGCCGTGGAAGCCGGGCACGACGTCGTCGGAGTGCACCTTGCACTGTCGACGGCTCCGGGAGCGCTGCGCACCGGCTCGCGCGGGTGCTGTTCCCGCGAGGACGCCGATGATGCGCGCCGCGCCGCCGACATGCTGGGGATCCCGTTCTACGTCTGGGACTTCGCCGACCGCTTCAAGGAAGACGTGATCGACGAGTTCGTCGCCGCGTACGCCGCGGGCGAGACGCCGAACCCCTGCCTCTCGTGCAACGAGAAGATCAAGTTCTCCGCGTTGGCCGAGCGCGCCGTCGCACTCGGCTTCGATGCCCTCGCGACCGGCCATTACGCACGCCTGCACGACGGTGAACTGCGCCGTGCGGTGGATGAGGACAAGGACCAGTCGTACGTGCTCGCCGTCCTCGATCACGAACAGCTCTCGCGCGCGATGTTCCCGATCGGTGACACACCCAAACCGCAGATCCGTGAAGAGGCGGAGCGCCGTGGCCTGGCGGTGGCGAACAAGCCCGACTCGCACGACATCTGCTTCATCCCGTCCGGCGATACCCGCGCCTTCCTCGGCGCGCGGATCGGCATCCGGCCCGGCGCCGTCGTGGACGCGACGACTGGTGACACCCTTGCCGAGCACGAAGGCGTTCACGGATTCACCATCGGCCAGCGCAAGGGCCTCGGGATCGAGGCGCCCGCGGCAGACGGGCAGCCTCGGTACGTGACCGGGATCGACGCCGAGTCCGGCACCGTGACCGTGGGGCCGGCCGACGACCTGGACATCCGCAGCATCAGCGCGAACCGGGTGGTGTGGACCTCGGGCGAGACGCCCGACAGCCCCGTCGAATGCGTGGTACAGGTCCGTGCGCACGGCGGACTGGCACAGGCCGTGGCGTCGCCGCTCGCCGACGGCACCATGCGCATCGATCTGCGCGAACCGCTGCGCGGCGTGGCCCGCGGCCAGGCCGCGGTGCTGTATGCGCCTGACGCGGCCAACGGCGACCGGGTGATCGGATGCGGCCGCATCACTGCGTCGCACGCGTGAGCGAGGACTTGCGCCGTCTGCCGACCGGTGTCGGCACGGGCATCGGTTCCATGCCGGGCACCGACCCGCGTGAGGCGGTGCGGATCGCTGCGGGCGAAGTGGACCTCCCGTTCCTCCCCGAACTGCCTGCGCGTGGCGTCGGTGCGGACCTGATCGGCCGCACCGGCACACTGTTGGTGGATCTGCCCGTCGACATGGTGCACCGCACCTACCGGCTGGTGGACCACCCGAACTCGACCACCCGACGCTCGCGTGACTGGTTGCGCTGGGACCTGGACGCCATCGAAGAACACTGGGAGACGAGCGACCGCCGCGGCGGTGTGGTGAAGGTGCAGGCCTGCGGGCCGCTGACCCTCTCCGCACACATCGAACTGCGCGGCGGCCACAAGATCGTCAAAGATCGCGGTGCGGTGCGCGACGTGACGGCCTCGCTCACCGAGGGGCTGCGGGAGCATGTGGCCGACGTGCGGCGTCGGCTCGGCGCCGACGTCGTCGTCCAGCTCGACGAGCCCGACGCCGGCCGGGTGATCGACGGGACGGTCACCCCGCTGACCCGCCTCGATCCGATCCGGCCGATTCCGGCGCCGGAGGCCGCTGAACTGCTGCAGTCGATGATCGATGCGCTCGATGTGCCGGTGCTTCTCCACTCGTGCCACCGACCGCGCTGGGATCTGACGAGTCGGTTGTCCGGCATCGCTCTCTCGTTGGACGTCACCGACCTGCGACCTGCCGTCGACTACGACCCGCTCGGCACGTTCCTGGACGGCGGTGGCGTGGTCGCTGCGGGCCTGGTCCCGTCCTCCGAGCCCGCGGCGCCACTCCACGCGGAACCCGTCGCGCGCGAGCTTGCCGCACTGATCGACCGCATCGGGCTCCCGCGCGCCGCTCTGCGCGACAATCTGCTCGTCACCCCGACCTGCGGGCTCGCCGGAGCGACCCCCGACTGGGCGACGCGCGCGCTTGCCCTGTCGTCGCAGGTCGCGTCGGGTCTGGCCGCGGACCCGGACTTCGCCTCCGCCGTTGATTAGGCCCCGGAGCGGGGCCTGATCAACGGCAGAAGCGTCATTTCTCCTCCAACGCCGCGATCGCACGCTTGGGCGCCACCTGTCGGAAACTCGCGTCGAGGAGTTCGGCCACCTCGTCCCACTCCGAGTCGGCGGCGAGATCGATGCCGAGCCACCCGTAGGCCCCGACGTAGGCGGGGACGAAGAAGCGCTGATCCTGGACGAGCGCTTCCCGCTCGCCCGGGTCGGGGATGAAGAGGAGGGCGGTGTCGCGGCGGACCTTGGAGCCCTTCTCGCCGCCGCCGTACATCGCGAACATCTTGCCGCAACGGAACGTCGGACGCCCGTGCGCGACCTTCTCGGTCGCCTCCGGGAGCGCGAGTGCGATGGTCCGGACCCGGGCGAGGATCGGGTCGTCGTCGGAGAACATGATCGGGTGCGGCATGCCCGTCAAGCGTAGTGGGAGGCGCGCTTTCCGCGTCACGGAACGTCGGATGTCTCCGCTAATCTGAACTGGTGAGTGAGGCTGAGGGACAGAACACGGGGGCGGCCATGGGGGAGCAGAGCACGGATCCAGCGCGCGACTGGGCGGCACTCGCCGAAGAGGTGCGCGGACACCAGTTCCGCTACTACGTGCAAGACGCACCGGTCATCAGCGACGGTGAGTTCGACACGCTGCTCCGTGATCTGCAGGCGCTGGAAGACGCGCACCCCGAACTGGCTGTCGCCGACTCGCCGACCAAACTCGTCGGCGGTGGGTTCTCGACAGACTTCGCCTCGGTCGATCATCTCGAGCGGATGATGTCGCTTGACAACGTCTTCGACCACGACGAGATGCGCTCCTGGGTCTCCCGAACGGTCGAGGAGGTCGGGGCGTCCACGGAGTTCCTGTGCGAACTCAAGATCGACGGCGTCGCGCTGGCCCTGGTGTATGAGAACGGCAAGCTGGTGCGCGGCGTGACGCGCGGCGACGGTCGGACCGGCGAGGACGTCACCCTCAACGCCCGGACCATCACCGACGTTCCGCATGTGCTCGACGACTCAGTGCGGCCCGTTCCGGCGCTGCTCGAAGTTCGCGGTGAGGTCTTCTTCCGCGTCGACGACTTCAAGAACCTCAACGCCTCCCTGGTCGAGGACGGCAAGGCGCCGTTCGCGAACCCGCGCAACTCCGCGGCCGGATCATTGCGACAGAAGAACCCGCAGATCACCGCCCAACGACACCTGCGGATGATCTGCCACGGCATCGGCAAGATCGACGGGTGGAAGCCCGAGTCGTTGCACGACGCATACGTCGCGCTCGGGGAGTGGGGGCTGCCGGTCTCGACGCACACCAAGCGGGTTCAGGGCGCCGACGAGATCCTGACGACGATCGACTACTGGGGCGAGAACCGGCACTCGGTGGAGCATGAGATCGACGGCTTGGTGGTGAAAGTCGACGACGTCACGCTGGAGCGGCGCCTCGGCGCCACCTCGCGTGCACCGCGCTGGGCCATCGCCTACAAGTACCCGCCCGAGGAGGTGACCACGAAGCTGCTCGACATCCTGGTCGGCGTCGGGCGCACCGGCCGGGTGACTCCGTGGGCGCTGATGGAACCGGTCCTCGTCGCCGGCTCGACGGTCGCGCGAGCCACCCTTCACAACGGGTTCGAGGTGAAGCGCAAGGGCGTCCTCATCGGAGACACCATCACCATCCGCAAGGCCGGCGATGTGATCCCCGAGGTCCTCGGCCCCGTCGTCGAACTGCGCGACGGCAGCGAGCGAGAATTCGTGATGCCCACGACCTGCCCCGAATGCGGGACCGAACTCGCGCCAGCGAAAGAGGGCGACAAGGACATCCGCTGCCCCAACCAGCAGTCGTGCCCCGGTCAACTCCGCGAGCGGCTATTCTACCTTGCCGGACGTGGAGCCTTCGACATCGAAGCGCTCGGATACGAAGGCGCACAAGCGCTTCTGACGAGCGGCGTGCTCACCGACGAGGGGGACCTCTTCTCGCTGACTCCCGACGACCTCGTCAAGACCGACCTCTACACCACCAAGGCGGGCGCGCTGTCGGCCAACGGCAAACGCTTCCTGCAGAACCTCGACAAAGCGAAGGACGTCCCGCTGTGGCGGGTGCTGGTCGCCCTCTCGATCCGCCACGTCGGACCCACGCCGGCGCGAGCCCTCGCCACCGCGTTCGGCGACCTCGACACCATTCAGAACGCCTCCGTCGAGGAACTCGCCGACGTCGACGGGCTCGGGCCCACCCGTGCCGCCAGCGTGCACGACTGGTTCTCGGTCGACTGGCACCGCGACATCGTGGCCAAATGGCGTGCCGCGGGGGTCTCGATGTCTGACGAGCGCGACGATTCCATCGAGCGGACCCTCGAAGGCAAGACGGTGGTGGTCACCGGCTCCCTCGTCGACTTCTCTCGGGACGGCGCCAAAGAGGCGATCATCGTGCGCGGCGGCAAAGCGTCGGGCTCGGTCTCGAAGAAGACCGACTACGTCGTCATCGGCGACTCACCCGGCAGCAAGGCCGCCAAGGCGGAGGAGTTGGGCGTGCCGATCCTGGACGAGGACGGATTCAAGGAACTGCTCGCGAACGGCGTGGTCGGCGACGCCGCCGACGACGATGCCGAGTCGGACGACTAGCCGTCGCTGATCGGACGCCCTACGACTTCTTCTTTTTCGTCGTCGTCGTCTTCTTCGCCATCGTCGAGATGATGCCTGCCAGGTACCCCAGGCGGGCGATCTCGGCGGGACGGAAGTCGGGGCCGCCGATGCGGCCGAGGAGCAGCGCCTTGCCGTTGGCCAGCGGTGCGGCGGCGAGCCGGGTGTCCATGTCCTTCCAGGACTGGGGCACCCACGCCGCCTCCGGATCGAGCGACTGTGCCTTCTCCAACGGCAACCAGTCGGCGTCGACCAGCGGTGTCTCCGGCGCGCCGGAACTGGCAAACAGACGCAGGACGTCGCCGCCCGGCTTCGAGATCACCGACGCCCACGACACCCGCAGCACGCGCGGAGCGTTGTCGGCCAGCACCTGCAGCCGATCCTTGCCGCCGGCGGCGACCAGGTCGATGAGCTCCAGCTCCTGATGGGTGTCGAGGACCCCCGCGAACGGACGCAGCGAATCGACGCGGATGCCTGCCACCTTCTCGGCGGCAGTGATCAGGGTGTCCGGGAGCGCACCGCTGGGGAGGTCGACGACGATGTCGTCGACCACCTGGCCCTCGGCGCGTTCGACGACCTCCAGGGAACGGATGTCGGCGCCGATCGCGCCCAGTTGCACGGCGAGCATGCCGAGGCTGCCGGGGCGGTCACTCAGCAGCACCCGCAGAAGGTACGACACCGCGGGTCAGTGCGACTGCGGCTGGAGCGGGCGGACGCCGACGGCCGTGCCGTACGCGCACACCTCGACACCGCCGGTACCCGCGTACTCGTTGGTCTCGAAGCGGAAGGCGACCACGGCGTTGGCTCCCTTACCCTGCGCCTCGGCGGCGAGCCTGCTCAACGCCTCGTTCCGAGCCTCGTGCAGCAGTTCGGTGATCCCGCGCAACTCGCCACCGGCCATCGCCTTGAAGCTGGCCCCGATGTTCGACCCGATGTGACGCGAGCGCACGGTGAGGCCGAAGACCTCGCCGAATGTGTGCTCGATCTGGTAACCGGGCAGCTCGTTGGTGGTGACGATGATCATGCGTCCAAACTACGTCCTCCGCTCTGTCCGGGCCACCGGAGACCGCGGTCCGGTTCGCCGCCCTCCCTGCCCGGACTGTGCCGGGAGCAAGCACATATCCTGTACTCGAACCCAACTGTCGAAGAGAACTCGCGCGGTCCTGCCGCGCCGAGTCCGCGAGCGAGAGGTCGACGATGTCCACCGATTCCCAGCCGGCGATCAGCCGGGACGAGGTCGCGCACCTGGCGCGGCTGTCCCGACTGGCACTCGACGACGCCGAGCTCGACCGTTACGCGTCGCAGCTCGACGCGATCTTGAGCCACGTCGCGCAGATCTCCGAGGTGGCCGCCGACGACGTGCCGCCGACCGCGCACCCCGCCGACCTGCGCGACGTTCTGCGCGAGGACGTCGTCCGGCCGTCGCTGACCGCCGAACAAGCACTGTCCGGCGCGCCGCGCGTGGAGCAGGAGCGGTTCGCCGTTCCGCAGATCCTGGGGGAGGAGTGAGCATGAGCAACACCCGTACCGCCGGTGACATCACCGGACTGTCCGCTGCCGACCTCGCACGCAAGATCGCCGCGCGGGAACTCTCGTCGGTGGAGGTGACGCAGGCCCACCTGGACCGCATCGCCGAGATCGACGGTGAGCTCGGCGCGTTCCTCCACGTCGGGGCCGACGAGTCCCTCGCCGCCGCGACCGCCGCGGACGCCGCCATCGCCGCGGGCGAGGCCCCGTCGGCGCTCACCGGTGTGCCGATCGCGTTGAAGGATGTCTTCACCACCGTCGACGCTCCCACCACGTGCGGCTCCAAGATCCTCGAAGGCTGGATGTCGCCGTACGACGCGACGGTCACCGCCCGACTGCGTGCGGCGGGCATCCCGATCCTCGGGAAGACCAACATGGACGAGTTCGCGATGGGGTCCTCCACTGAGAACTCCGCCTACCAGGTGACCCGCAACCCGTGGGACGTCACCCGCATCCCCGGTGGCTCCGGCGGCGGCAGCGCGGCGGCACTCGCGTCGTATCAGGCTCCGCTCGCGATCGGCACCGACACCGGTGGCTCCATCCGCCAGCCCGCGTCGGTCACCGCGACCGTCGGAGTGAAGCCCACCTACGGCACCGTCTCGCGCTACGGCCTCGTCGCCTGCGCGTCGTCGCTGGATCAGGGTGGTCCGTGCGGTCGTACCGTCCTCGACACGGCACTGCTTCACGAGGTGATCGCCGGGCACGACGCCCGCGACTCCACGTCCATCAACCAGGCGATCCCCGACGTCGTCGGCGCAGCACGCACCGGTGCGAACGGCGATCTGTCCGGCGTCCGCATCGGTGTCGTCAAGCAGTTGCAGGGAGAGGGCTATCAGCCCGGCGTCCTCGCCTCGTTCCAGGCGGCGTGCCGGCAGCTCACCGACCTCGGCGCGACCATCGTCGAGGTGGACTGCCCGCACTTCTCGTACGCGCTCGGCGCCTACTACCTGATCCTGCCATCGGAGGTGTCCAGCAACCTGGCCCGCTTCGACGCCATGCGCTACGGCCTGCGCGTCGGCGACGACGGCACGCACAGCGCCGACGAGGTGATGGCACTCACCCGCGAGGCCGGGTTCGGTCCGGAGGTCAAGCGTCGCATCATGATCGGTACCTACGCACTCAGCTCGGGCGCGTACGACGCGTTCTACGGCCAGGCGCAGAAGGTCCGCACGCTGATCGCACGGGATTTCGCCAAGGCCTACGCCGACGTCGACGTCCTGATCTCGCCGACCACCCCGACCACGCCGTTCAAGCTGGGCGAGAAGGTCGACGACCCGCTGTCGATGTACCTGTTCGACCTGTGCACCCTGCCGGTCAATCTGGCGGGCACCGCCGCGATGTCGGTTCCGTCCGGTCTCTCGTCCGACGACGGTCTTCCGGTCGGGCTGCAACTCATGGCACCGGCGTTCGGCGACGACCGCCTGTACCGGATCGGCGCCGCCTACGAGGCGGCGCGCGGGCCGATCGGCTGACAGCGAGCGGTCAACCAGCGGTGGGACATCCGCCGGGCAGGCGGCCGATCGCCAGCCCCTGCTCCACCCCGTAGCGGTGACCGTGGCCCGTCGGCACGTCCAACGCACCGGGCAGGTCGAGTGCGGTCCCGATCAACGACACGACCGGCAGCCAGGGCGGAGTCCCCGCCCGCTGCCGGTCGTCGTTGGGACGCCACAGCAGGGCGGTGCTGAACGCGGTCACCGGGTCGTCGCGATTGGCGAGAACCACCCGCGGCGCGCAGGCGGGGAGTGGTTCGATGCTGCTCGCCGGCGGACCCGCCAGCACCGTGCCGTCGAGGTGAACGCCGTTCTCTGCGGCCCACCGGCGCGCGGCGTCGGCGCCGACCGCGCCCAGACTCTGTCCGATCAGATACACGTGCGGCCGCTGTTGGGGCGGCACGGCGGCGAGCCGCCGGTCGACAGCGCCCAGGAGCGCACTGGCGCTGTTGCCCGCCGCGTCCGGCGAGGAGACGAACGCCTTCCACGACGCGACGTCGTCGTACTGCAGGCCGAGTACGCGCACCGAGTCCGCGAAGTGACGCTGCACGCCTTCGACGGCGCCCGCATCCACCCAGCCCGACCCCGTCGGGACCGCGATCACGACGGCACGCTGATCCAGCCCGCCGTCGTCGACCCACCGCTGCACGAGCCGGTCGGCGCGAGAGGCCACCGAGCCCGGTTCGGTGAGCGGGCTGTACAGCATGGCGGGGCCGGCGGGGACGTCCGGCGGCGCGGCGGCAGCGGGGCCGGGCACCTGCAGTGCGGTCACCGCGATCACACCGGCGAGCCCGAGCGCCGCCCAGGTCCGCGGGCGGACGATCACCGCGGCGACGGCGGCGAGCAGGGGGACCGCCGTCACGGTCACCACCCAGCCGACACCGATGGGAGCGGCTCCGGTCGCTGCACGAATCTCCACTTCGTGGCGGACCGCGATGCCGAGAGCGACCCCGACCGCCAGCAGGCCTGCGGCGAGCACCGTCCCGGAGACCGGCTGCGCCCGGTGCCGACGCACGCGATCTCGTCGAGAGTCGAGGACGGCGCCGACGAGTGCGCCGACACCCATGCCGACGAGCGTCAGCAACACTCCGGCGGCGGTCGCGACGAGCATCGAGCGCGGCATCGCACCCGGCGCCAACGCGAGCAGTCGGCCGACCAGGGCGCCGATCGCGACGGCGGGACGAATCCGGAAGACGGCTGCGGCGGTCATCGCAGACTCACGGCTTCGAGGGTGCGGGTCAAGTACGTGGTGACGATCCGCGCATCCGACTCCGGTACGGGCGGGCCCGACCGCTGCCGCCACGTGTTCATCGCCAACCCGATTCGCGCGGTCTGAGCGGCCGCGTCGCACGCGGCGTCGTCGCAGGTGGCGTGCATGTCGTCGATCAACTTCGCGTCGAGCGCAGGTCGGGCCCAACTGCCGGCGGGACGGCCGGTGGCGTCCGCGTAGCGCAGGAGGTCGTACCCGAGGTCGTGCGCTCGGCACGCGTCGGTGAACCGGCTCGGGAGCGGGATCGGCGAGGAGCAGTCGCCGCGGGGATTCAGCGGTCGGCCGTCCACGACGGTCGGAACGTAGCCGAGCCGAACGGCGAAGTCGTCGGGGAGCGCGGCGAGGGCGTCGACCGGGTGATCGCTCACCAAGGCCGCGATGGCGAGCTCGGCCGACGTGGCCGGTCGCGCAGGCACTGCGGCGGTCGAGCCGACCGCGAGCGCAGCGCTGATCGGCAGCAGTCCGAGGACCCCGACAGCCAGGGTGAGACCGATGCCGAGACGGATGAACCAACTGGTGAGAGGCGTTTTCGTGGGCATGCAGAGAACGCTAGGAGCGGCGAGTGCCGCTCCGGATCGGCCGAACTGACCGACTGGTACCGGACCTGCGGGACCAGCCGAACGCCGTGGCTCCCTCGCTTGGACGAGGCCGATCTGGTCCCTGTGGGGGAGGCGCAGCCCGGGACCGAGATCCTAGGGTCGACATGTGAAGTTCCGACAACTGGCAAGAGTGCCGTACCGCGCCTGGATCGCTCGGATCCCGGATCCGACGCTGCACCGGTACCTGTCGCACCAGCGCAACTGGTTGGCGGCCGTCGCCGCCATCACGATGATCGCCGTGTGCTGGCCGGTCCTGGGCGACACGACGTCGATCCCCGCGTACCTGCTGCCTGCGTTCGCGCTGCTCGGTTGCGGCGGCATCGCCGTGGTCTTCTTCGGTGAGGGGCCGGTCCGCGCGGGGTGGGGACTGACCGTCATCACCGCGGCCGTCGCCTCCTTGATCCCGAACGACGGTCCGTGGCGGATGCCGATTCCCCTGTTCCTGGCGCTGTTGGCGATGACGGCAGCGGCTTTGCTCACGCAGCCGCTGAACCGGCTGCCGGTGGTGGCGATCGCGACGGCCGGAGCCTTCGTCGTCGGAATCGAGTTCGACGCCCTCATCGGCTGGACGTTCGCCCTGGCCGTGGTGACGATCAGCGTCGCCTTTCTGCGCTACCGTTCCAGCTCGCGCCGTGAGATCGCCGAGCAGACCGAGCAGACCGAGGTGCTCCGGGCGCGGGAGGCCGTGCTCGCCGAACGGTCACGGATCGCCCGCGATCTGCACGACATCGTCGCCCACCGCATGTCGATGATCGTCGTCATGGCGCAGACCGCCCCCTACCGTCTCGCCGCAGCCGACGTCGCAGAGACGGTCGGCCCGGGCGCGAAGAACGAGTTCGACGGCATCGCCGACGCCGCGCGGGAATCGCTCGACGAGGTCCGGCAACTCCTCGGCGTTCTCCGTCCGCACGACGGCGAGCCCGCCCCACTGCGGCCGGTGCAGGGGCTCGCCGACATCGCCGAACTGATCGCGGGCGTCCGCGCCGTCGGCGTGCGGGTGACGCTCGACGACACCGTCGATCACGACGCCGTCGCGCCGACGGTCGGCGCCGTGGCCTACCGCATCGTGCAGGAGTCGGTCACCAATGCCACCCGGCACGCGCCCGGTTCGACGGTGACGGTGCGACTCATGGCGGTCGACGACCCGCCGCAGACCCTGCGACTGTGCATCGACAACGACGCCGCCACCGAGATCGTCGGCGACCACCGCGGTGGCGGTCACGGCATCGTCGGGATGACCGAGCGCGCGAACGCGGTCGGCGGAGCGGTCATCGCCGATCCCCGCGCCGACGGCGGTTTCGCGGTCCGAGCCGAACTGCCCATGACGCTAGGCTGAACTGCGTGTCGACAACTGTGCTGATCGCCGACGACCAAGCCATGGTTCGGGCCGGCTTCGCTGCGCTGCTCGGGGCGGCCGACGGGATCTCGGTTCTCGGCGACGCGGAAGACGGCATCGTCGCCGTGGATCAGTGCAAGCGGCTGCAGCCCGACGTCGTGCTGATGGATGTGCGGATGCCGCGGCGCGACGGGCTGTGGGCCGCCGAGCAGATCATCTCCGCGGGCCTGCCCACCAGGGTGCTGATGCTCACCACGTTCGACATCGACGACTACGTGTACTCCGCGCTGCGGATCGGGGCGTCGGGCTTCTTGCTGAAAGACGCGCCGGCCGACGAGCTGGTCCGGGCGGTGCGCGTGGTCGCCGCCGGTGACGCACTGCTGGCGCCATCGGTGACCAAGCGGCTCATCGAGCAGGTGACGGCGCGGGCGGCACGCCCGGCCACGTCGGCCGCGTCGGTGCTGACTCCCCGCGAGCTGGAGGTGCTCTCCACCGTCGCCGACGGGAAGTCGAACGCGGAGATCGCGAAGGAGTTGTTCGTCTCGGAGCAGACGGTCAAGACGCACGTGAGCAACATGCTGACCAAGCTCGGGCTGCGCGATCGCGCCCAGGCGGTCGTCTTCGCCTACGAGAACGGACTGAAGTAGGCGCTGAGCGGCTGTGCGGGGCCGACCGTCACGGCCGCCCGCAGTGTGAGATGCGTTGGAACGATGCCGATGCGCACGGTTCGTGTTGTGATTGATCGGGTACATGCACACCTGGCGAAAGGTCCGGATCCCTCATGGCGCGTTTCGGCATTCTGACGTCCGGCGGAGACTGTCCGGGACTCAACGCGGTGATCCGCGGGACAGTCCTGCAGGGCACCGGCGTCTACGACCACGAGTACGTCGGCTTCCGCGACGGCTTCCGAGGGCTGGTGTACGGCGATGCGATGGACCTCGATCGCAGTGTGGTGCGCGGCATCTCGCAGCAGGGCGGCACGATCCTCGGCACCAGCCGGTTCGGCCCGTACGTCGAGCCCGACGGCGGCGCTGCCGCCATGCGGGCGTCGCTGGAGCGACTCGGCGTCGACGGCGTCATCGCGATCGGCGGCGACGGGACCATGGCCGCGGCCAACCGACTGCTGGGCGACGGCATCCCGGTCGTCGGCGTCCCGAAGACCATCGACAACGATCTCGAGGCCACCGATTACACCTTCGGTTTCAACACCGCGGTCGAGATCGCGACCGAGGCCGTCGACCGGCTGCGCACCACCGGCAACTCACACAAACGCTGCATGGTTCTGGAGGTGATGGGGCGGCATGCGGGATGGATCGCGATGTACGCCGGCGTCGCGGCGGGCGCCCACGCCATCCTGATCCCCGAACAGCCCGAGTCGCTGGATCAGATCTGCGAGTGGGTCACCAGCGTCCGCGATCGCGGTCGTTCACCGATGGTCGTCGTGGCGGAGGGCTTCCGGTTCCCCGACATGGACCAGGCGCACTCGCACAAGGGGATGGACGGTTTCAACCGTCCGCGACTCGGCGGCATCGCGGAGCTGCTGGCACCGCTCATCGAGGAGCACACCGGCATCGAGACCCGTGCGACGGTGCTCGGCCACATTCAGCGCGGCGGCGTCCCGAGTGCGTGGGACCGGGTCCTCGGCACCCGCTTCGGGCAGGCGGTCAGCGATCTGGTCGCTGACCGGGACTGGGGGCAGATGGTGGCGCTGCGCGGCACCGACATCGTCCGCGTCCCGTTCTCCGCGGCCGTCGGAAACACCAAGACCGTCCCGCTGGAGTACTACCGGGGCTCGCGCGCGATCTTCGGCTGAGCAGTGATGCCCGTCGTGATCGTCCTACCATGACGGGCGTGGCGGGATCGAGGACCGGGGGCGGCGCCCTGAGCGGACCCGACGCGGGGATGTATTGGCGATCGCTGCACGCGCCCAACGACCAGTTCCTGCTGTACGCATTCGCATGCTCGGCCGGACATGCGGGTGATCCGATGACCGAGCTCCGCGCGCGTGCCGCGCACATCGTCGACCTGCACCTCGGCATCGAGCGGACCGTCGGCGACCTCGCGTACCCGCGGTGGATGCACGCCCCGATCGTCGACGACCAATGGCGGCAGCACGACGTCGACCACTGGGACGACGTTCTGGCGACGGTCTCGGAGTTGATGGCGCCGGGGGCTCGCGACCCCGAGTCCCTGTGGCGGGTCCACCTGTTCGGCCCGCTGACCGGGGTGCCCGGCGCCGCGGGCGCGGCGAGGGTCGTGGTGCTGCAGATCTCGCATGCGCTGGGTGACGGCCGCCGGGTCTCGGCCATCGCCCGGAGGCTGCTGGCCGACGGTGCCCCCGATGTGCTGCCGCGGCCGCGGCCGGTCCCGTCGGGCGTCGTGGCAGGACTCGGCGCAGCGCTCACCGTTCCTCGACTGGTTGCGGCGACGGCTGTCGGACTCGCCGCGTGGCGCGTGGAGGAACCGTCGTCCGGTGTGCCCGCCATCGAGCCGACCGCACTCAACCTGCCGGACGACGGACCGGCGACGCTCCGCACCGTCACGGTGGACCGCGACGGTCTGCGTCGTCGCGCGCCGTCGGTCACCGTGGCGGTGCTGGCGGGATTGGCTGATGTGCTCGGCCGGTTCGACGGCGCCACCGCCGACGGGCGGGTGGTCGCAGAAGTGACGGTGGCGCGCGCGCCGACCGCCGGACAGCGCAACAACTTCCACACCGTCGGAGTGGACCTGCGCGCCGATCTCGGTCCCGCCGACCGGGCCCGAGCGATCGCGGACCAACTGGACGCCGCCCGTCGCCGTGACGATCACGCCGCTCGGCGGACGGCCCGTCGTGCCGCAGCGCTCACCCCCGCGGTCCTCGAATCTCTCGCGGTGCGACTGGCGGACCGGGCACCGCTCCCGATACAGGTCGCCGGTGCGACAGTCGTCTCGTCGGTGAGCCGCGGCCCGGCCGACCTGACGCTGGGCGGCGGCGCGGTCCTGTTCACCGCAGGCTTTCCCGCGTTGTCCCCGATCCACGGACTGACCCACGGTGTGCACGGGATCGGCGACCGCGTGACGATCTCCCTGGCGGCTCAAGGACATGCGGCCCGCAGGCTGGACGCCTATGTGGACGCGGTGGCCACCGCGCTCGGGTGACGCAGGCTCCGGCCGAGGTCGGTCGACGCCTGGTCAGCCGATCAGTCCGCGCTCGCGAGCGGCGGCGATCACCTTGGTGCGACTGTTGACACCGAGCTTGTCGAAGATGTGCACCAGGTGCGACTTCACGGTCGCCTCCGAGATCACGAGCCTGCGGGCGATCTCGCGATTGGTGCCCCCGTCCGCGAGCTGCTCGACGATCTCGAGTTCGCGACCGGTGAGCGCGGTGTTCGGGGAGGCCACGCGCGACATCAGCCGGGCGGCGATCGCCGGACCCAGCACCGTCTCGCCGCCGGCGGCGGAGCGGATCGCGGCGATCAGCACGTCGGGTGCCGTGTCTTTCAACAGGTAGCCGACGGCGCCCGCGTCCACCGCGCGCACGATGTCCACGTCCGACTGATAGGTGGTGAGGATGAGGATGTTCGGCGGATCAGCGAGCTCCCGGATCGCCTGCGTCGCGTAGATGCCGTCGGCCGTCGGGTCCGCGCCGTGCAGCCGCAGGTCCATCAGCACTACGTCCAACGCCAGACCGGTCGCGGTGTCGACGGCGTCGGCCGCCGACCCGGCCTCGGCCACGACTTCGATGTCCTCGGCGGTGCCCAACACCGCCCGGAGCCCCGCTCGGACCACCGGGTGGTCGTCGACGATCAAGACCCGGATCATCGGGCGTCCTCCAGGGGAATCCGGGCGTGGACGGTGGTTCCTCCGCCGGGTGTCGAGTCCAGCACCAGTTCGCCGCGGCACTGGTGCAGACGCGCCCGCATGGCGCGCAATCCGAACCCGGCGCCGATCCGTGCGGCGTCGATGCCGACGCCGTCGTCGATGACGTCCAAGTGCACCTCGCCGGGCAGCCGCGTCAACGTCACGGTCGCCGACGACGCCGAGGCATGGCGCTGCACGTTGAGCAGCGCCTCCTGCGCGGTACGCCACAGGGCGAGCTGTACTTCGGCGGACAGGTCCACCCGGTCGCCGTGCTCGGCGAACACCGTCGGCAGTCCGTCCGCGGTGAGAGCGGCCGTCTGCTGGGCGAGCGACTGCGACAGACCGCCCGCGGGCGCCGGAGCGTCGATACCGTCGAGAAACCGGCGCGACTCGGTGAGCGCGGCCTGCGCGGCGTCCAGGGCGGCCGCGGGCTGATCGGCGCGCAGGAGCATGATGATGCTGGTCAGATACTGTCCGACGCCGTCGTGGATCTCGCCGCCGAGGCGGTCCCGTTCGGCGAGGACGCCTGCCTCACGCTGCTGGGCCGCGAGCTCGTCGCGCGTCGAGACCAGTTCGTCGACGAGTCGGTCGCGTTCGGCGACCATTCCGGTGATCCGGTGGAACGCTTCGGTGACGGCGACGGCCGTCGCGATGCCGATCGTCGGACCGATCACGCCGCCGACGGTGAACCCGGAGTCCGCCCACACCCCGACGACCGAGACCACGGTGATCACCACAGCGCACGCCGCGGCCGGAATCCGCGGGAGGAACCGCCAGCACAGAATCGCCAGGACGAAGGCGAGCCAAACGAAGTCGTCGGAGAGCGCCACCAGCCCGATCCAGCCGACCAGGAGAACCACGACCCACCAGCCGGCGCGATCGCGGTGGCCGCGCGCCGACGAGACGGCACCGACGACGTACCACGCGGCGAGCGCTGCGGCACCGACGAGAGTCGGCACCGACGGCGTCTGTACCCATGACTTCGCGACGCCGACCGCGAGCAGGATCGCGAACAAGACATGGCCGCCCCACTCGGCGTAGCGGTCGGTCGTTCGGTCATCGGTCACCCGTCCAGTATCACCGCCACCTCCGGCGCAGGCTGTCGAGTGCACCTTTTGATGGATGCAAAGACGATCCGTGCGGGCGATGCCGACTCGGGGTGTGGAGCGGAACGCTGGAGGTACCTCGAACAAAGGAGACACGGGTGTACATCGGATGGCGCGAGATCCGCGACGCCAAAGGGCGCTTCGCGCTGATCACCGGAGTGGTCGCGCTCCTGACCCTGATGGTCGTGATGCTGTCGGCGCTCGCCGCCGGGCTCGACGCGGAATCGACGTCGGCGGTACGGAGCCTCCCCGGCGATCTGCGGACGCAGGAGTCCGCCGACGGATCGGCGACGTCGTTGACCGACAGTCGCGTGCAACAAGAACCCGGCGTGCCCGCACTCGGTGTGGCGACCACCCGGATCGCGAACGGCGATCATGCCGCGGCGGTGTCGGCATTCGGGCGGTCGGACGTCTCGGCGGTGACCGTCGATCCCGAGACCGCGGCGAGCCTGGGCCTGCACGCGGGCTCGACGGCGACCATCGGGGCGGCGACCGTGCGCATCGACGCCGTCGCCGACGTCGGCAAGTATGCGCACACGTCGGTGGTGCAGATGCCGCTGACGGTGTGGCAGCAGGCCACCGGCCGCGACGGAGCATCCGCTCTGCTCACCGATCGCGCAGTACCGGGGACGGTCATGACCGCGCACGCGGACCTGCCGTCCCTGGTTCCGGGCTACCAGTCCGAGCACTCCTCATTCCTGCTGATCCAAGCGTTGCTCGTCGTGATCTCCGCGGTCGTCGTCGGCGGCTTTTTCGCGGTCTGGACCGGGCAGCGCGTGCGTGCGCTCGCCGTGGTCCGGGCCATGGGCGCGAGCCGCCGCTACCTGCTGCGCGACGGTCTCGGTCAGGCACTGCTCGTCCTCGCGACCGGACTCGTCGTGGGCCTTGCTGTCGGCGGGGTCGCCGCGTGGGCCGCGTCGTCGGTCGTCCCCATCGCGGTGGACCCCGCCGCGACGGCGACCCTGCTCGCCGGGATCGGGGTGCTGGGACTGGTCGGCGCCGCACTGGCTCTGCGACCACTCGTCCGCGTCGATCCGCTCATCGCTCTCAACCGTTAGGAAACACCATGTCGTTGACACTGACCGATGTCGTTCTCACCTATCCGGACGGCGACGGCGCCCGCATCACGGCCGTCGGCGGCGTCTCGTTCACCGTGCCGCGCGGCGTGATCGTCGGGTTGACGGGCCCGTCCGGATGCGGCAAGTCGAGCGTGCTGTCGGTCGCCGGGACGCTCATCGCACCGGACAGCGGGCAGGTGGTGGTGGACGGGATCGCTGTCTCCGCACTCTCGGAGGAGCAGCGTGCGACGATCCGGCGGACTCGGATCGGGTTCGTGTTCCAGCACGACAACCTGCTGCCGAGCCTCACCGCGCTGGAACAGGTGCTGCTGCCGGTGCATCTCGCGGGCGGCCGACCGCGAGACGCGGTCGGCCGGGCCCGCGACCTGCTCGCCGACGTGGGCCTGGGACGCGCCATGGACCGTCGACCGCACCAACTGTCGGGCGGCATGCGGCAGCGGGTCAACATCGCCCGCGCGCTCATCAACCAGCCCGCGGTGCTGCTGGCCGACGAGCCGACGTCGGCGCTCGACTCGCACCGTGCTGCCGAGACCATGGACCTGCTCACCGGACTCGTCCGCGAGCGAGACATCGCGGCGCTCCTTGTTACGCACGACGCCCGTGCGCTGGCCGAGGCGGACGAGGCGCTGTCCATGCTCGACGGCATGCTGGCCGAGCCCAGTGTGGTCGGCTGAGAGCGCTCGGCGCGACCGACACGTCTGCGCCGCCGCTACTCCTTGCCTGGATACCGGCTGGCGGCGTCGGTCGATTCGCCGGGCAGCTGCGGGCGGGGCGCCGTGGCGGCAGCACCGTAGCCGTTCCCGGCGCGCGTGAGCCGTTTCGGCAGGCGGTCGGCCAGTCCGCCGATCGGGGCCACCGATGCGTTGAGCAGTTCGACGACCTCGTTGAGGTGATCGACGGTCTCCTGCATCGCGGCGAGATTCGGGGGCAGGGAGGCGAGGGTCTCCGACAGCTCGGTGAACTTGTCGAGGGGGCCGCCGTCGGCGATCAGCTTCTCGAGCGCCCCGTCCGCGCCGAGCAGCTGGTCGAGGAGCCCGTCGTCGCTTGCTGCGCGATCGAGGACGCCGCCGGGCTGCGACAGCTTCTCCAACACACCGTCGGGCGCGGTGAGCTTGTCGACGATGCCGCCCTCGGAGGTGATGCGCTCCAGGATCCCCTCGTTCTCCGTGAACTGATCGACGACGCCTCCCTCGCGCGTGAGCCGATCGAGCGGGCCGTCTTTGGCGGCGAGCCGCATCAGAATGCCCTTCTCATCGGTCATCTGGTCGAGGAGACCGCCCCGCTCGGTGAGCTTCTCGAGCAGTCCGTCCGGGGCGGTGAGACGGTCGATGACACCGCCCGGCTGGATCAGTCGGTCGAGGGGTCCGTTGCTGGCCAGGATGCGACCGAACGGCCGGTCCGGACTCAGGAGATCTGCCACCTGGCTGAGGATGGTGAGCGGAGCTCGGACGGCGGCGACTTCGCTGCCGTCGCGGATGCCGAGCATCGAATTGACTTCGCTCTCGACACTCTCGGTGGTCAGCCGGGCCACGTTGATGACCGACTCGACGGTTGTCAGCGCGATGCCGGCTGCCGCGAAGCCGATCCGCAGCGGAAGCTTGACCGCTGTCCGCACTTCGTTCACGCCATTATTCATGGGTGCAGATTATAGCGGCATCTACTTCTTGGCCGCCGCCTTCGCGGCCTTCTTGAAGTCGCGAACGCGCTGGAGAGAGTCGGGATCGGTGACGTCGGCCACCGATCGGTACCCTTTGCGTCCGTAGTCTCCGGTCACCTTGGTCCAGCCGCGCGGTTTCACATCGAGCTGCTTGGCGAGCAGGGCGACGAAGATCTTCGCCTTCTGCTCGCCGAAACCGGGGAGCGCGCGGACTCGGGTGAACAGTTCCTCGCCGGTCCGAGCCGTGGTCCAGATGCGTTCGGTGTCGCCGTCGTACTCGTCGACGACCATCCGGGCGAGTTGCTGGATGCGTCCGGCCATCGACCTGCCGTACCGGTGCACAGCCGGCGGGGTGGCGCAGAGGTCGGCGAAGGACTCGGGATCGGCGTCCGCGATGGCCGCCGGATCGAGGGTGCCGAAGCGTTCGAGGATCTTCGCGGGACCGGCGAACGCACGTTCCATCGGAAACTGTTGGTCGAGCAGCATTCCAGCAGTGAGGGCGAAGGCGTCGGTGGACAGGAGGTCGTCGGCGACTGGGTCCTGGGCTATCTGGAGTTTTCCCATGAATCCCATGGTAGTGCTGGCACACTCGGTGCCATGGAAAGTCCGAAGATGCCAGCGGGGTCAGGAGAGCGGGCGCGGGGGCGGGCGCGACGGCGTGTTGTCGGGGGACTGATTGCGGCGGCCGCCGCCCTCACCGGCGGTGTCGTGACGGCGGCGCCGGCGAGCGCGGCGCCGTACGGGGCGGAATACGTCACGACGCTGCGGTGCGACAGCCCCAATCCGTGGCCGGGCGCGCCGCTGCGCATCCGCGTCGACGTGTACACCGGGGCGCCGTTCCCCTCCGACGGATTGGTTGGCCCGGCCATCTCGCTGAGTGCCATGAATCGCGGCGGCACCGGCCCGATCCTGGAAGTCACGACGCTCACCACCGTCCGCTGGACCAATCGCACCAGCGGGCGATCGGGCGTGGTCCGTGTTCCGACCCGGGCGCATAGCGCGAGCTGGGACGCGGTGCTGCATCCCGGGCGCGGGAGGGTTGCCTTCACCATCCACCAGAAGATCGGTGCGCTCGCGTTTGTCCCCATGGTGAATCCGCAGTACTCGTCCTGCCGCGGTTCGGTGACGCTGTGAGGGACGTCGCCGACCGCTCCGACGTCCCTCTCGTCCGCGTCCTCGGCGTCTCCACCGCGGCGGCCGTCGGCGGCTTCCTGTTCGGCTTCGACAGCTCGGTCGTCAACGGCGCGGTGGATGCGATCCAGGGCGAGTTCATCCTGTCCGACCTGGTCACCGGATTCGCCGTCGCGATCGCGTTGCTCGGCTGCGCGGTGGGTGCCTGGTTCGCGGGACGACTCGCGGACCGGTGGGGCCGGAAACGGGTGATGCTCCTGGGTTCGGTGCTGTTCATCGTGTCCTCGATCGGCGCAGGCCTCACCCAGACCGTCTGGGACCTGATGCTCTGGCGGGTGCTGGGCGGCATCGGCATCGGCATCGCGTCGGTCATCGCGCCCGCCTACATCGCGGAGATCGCGCCCGCGAAGTTCCGCGGTGCCCTCGGCTCCATGCAGCAGTTGGCGATCACTCTCGGCATCTTCGCCGCGCTCCTGTCCGACGCCGTGCTCGCCGACAGTGCGGGATCGGCGTCGAACACGTTGTGGATCGGCATGGAGGCGTGGCGGTGGATGTTCCTCGTCGGCGTGGTGCCCGCCGTCGTCTACGGCGTGCTGGCGCTGACGATCCCGGAGTCGCCGCGCTATCTGGTGGCGCGCGGTCGGGACGCCGAGGCGTCGCACATCCTGGCGCACATCTCCGGCGAGCACGACCCTGACGGCCGCGTCGCGCAGATCCGCGCCACCGTCAATCGGGAGGCCAGAACGTCGTTGCGCGACATCACCGGCCCCAGCTTCGGATTGCATCCGCTGCTCTGGGTCGGCATCTGGCTGGCGGTGTTCCAGCAGTTCGTCGGCATCAACGCGATCTTCTACTACTCGACGACTCTGTGGCAGTCGGTGGGCTTCTCCGAATCGGCGTCGTTCGTGACGTCGGTGATCACCGCGGTCATCAACGTGGTGATGACATTCGTCGCGATCGGGTTCGTCGATCGCATCGGCCGCCGCCTCCTGCTGCTCATCGGCTCGGTCGGCATGTTCGTCGGTCTGCTGTTGGCGGCGATCGCCTTCACCCAGGTCTACGACGCGATCGACGCCGACGGCGAGACCGTCTCGCGGCTGCCGTCGTCGTGGGGTGTGCTCGCACTGATCGGCGCGAACCTCTTCGTCATCGCGTTCGCGGCCAGCTGGGGCCCGGTGATGTGGGTGATGCTCGGCGAGATGTTCCCCAATCGGTTCCGCGCCGTCGCCCTCGGCCTGTGCACCGCCGTCAACTGGATCTCGAACTTCATCATCTCGCTGCTCTTCCCCGCGGCGATGGGGGCGGTGGGACCCGCGGTGGTCTACGGCTTCTTCGCGCTCTGTGCCGCGATCTCGTTCGTCTACGTCCGGAGTCGGGTGCCGGAGACCAAGGGCATGGAGCTGGAGGAGATGGGGTAGCGGACGCTGTCAGGCCCGCATCGCCTGGTCGAACGGCCGCCGGCTCAGTAGAGCCGCTTGAGGAAGGCCTTGACGGCGGCGCGTTCCTGGCGCTCACCGTCGGACTGGTCGACGGTGAGATACGTGCTCATCGTGACCTTGTTGCTGGCCAGTTGTGCTTCTGCGAGATACCGCAGCGAGCTCGGGACCACGACGGATTCGTCGACCAGTCGCTGGCTCATAAGAATCGGGCGATTGAAGCCGATCGTCGGGAGTGCGAGGGATTTGCGCAGTGACGCGGCGAGTTTCGCATTCGACGCCAGGGGTTTGCGGACGAGGTCGGCGAGCTGGGTGCCGCCCACCTGCTTGACGAGGTCCTCGGTGCACAGGGTCTGCGCCTTCTGGACCAGGTCGGAACCGCGCTCGGTCAGGATGGGCTCCAGATCGGTGCTGTCCTGGGAAGCAAGGGTGTACAGGACGTCGGCGACGACGGGCGTCGGCACGGCGGTGGACGACGGACTCAGTCCGGCGACCAGATCGGCGTAGCCCGCGGGGATGCTGGTCGCAGTCGCGCCGCGGAAGTCGAGTCGACCGGCCTGCCAACGGGTCGCGTTGCGGGCCAGGGAGACCGCTGCAGCTGCCCCCTGCGACTGCCCGACGACCGCCCACTTCGGCGAGAGGTCGGTCTGCCCGATGTCCGCGGCCGCACGCACGGCGTCCACGAGGTTGTGGGCGGTCGCATTCACATCGGAGTACTGCGGTGCCCCGGGAGCGCCGACGGCGGCGTAGTCGGGTGCGATCACCGCGTAGCCGTCGCCGAGCAGCCTGCTGATGGCCGTGCGGTCGCCGGAGTCGCGATTCCGCGACGGCGCACACGACGCGCTCCAGCCGTCGGACCCGTGCGCCCACACCACGACGGGCCAACCGGCTGCGGGCCGGGAGCCGCGGGGCTCCAGCAGGGTCGCGGTCGACAGGTGCAGCTGTTCGTCCGATCCCTGCGACCAGTAGCTGTACTGCTGGCCGCTGGCGGCCCCGGAGATCAGCGTCGACGGATCGACGAGGCGGTTGGCGTAGACCGAGCCGGCGGTCTGACCGCCCGGGGCGTCCGGGGACTCGGGGGCGGGCTCGGCGAGTGCCTGAGCGCCGACGACGGTACCGATGGTGACGACCGCCGCAGCCGACGTGGCGACAAGAGTGCGGACGAGCCGCGTCCTGGCGGAGATCATGTATCGGTCCTTTGTGGCGGTCGCCCGAGTGGGCGGCGGGGCGATGCGGGGAAGGGGCGAACGGGCGTCAGTTCTTCACGGTGCCGAGCGCCGGCAGGAAGAAGCAGGTGCGACCGGCCTTGGTCGTGGTGCCGAAGACCGCGGTCAGGATGGTGCCTCGGCCGGTCTTCACCTGCGCCAGGCGCAACCCGTGGAAGAGTTCGGTGTCGGCGAGCAGTTGCTTCAGCGGACCGGACTTCGAGGCCTCCGACAGCGGCTTGAGGTCGGCCATCCCGCCGTCGAGCGTCGACGTGTTGAACCACGCGACGCGGAAGTTGTCGGCACCGGGTTCGCCCGGCGGCACCAGAGCGAACGCCGTTTCGTCCGCAGCGATCGCGGTGAGCAGGTTCTTGTCGTCGGGCAACAGTTCGCTCAATGCGGCGAGCGCGCCCGACTGCTGGGAGGCGACGCGGGGCCACGGACCGGGCACGGCGACGGCGGGCGCAGTCGAGAGCCCGAGCGGGTTGTCGGCGGTCGGATCGGTGCAGAGCGGCGACACCGCGGGGCTCAACAGCGTGGCCCCGGTCGCCTTCTTCAGCACGTCGAGGACGTCCGCCGCCGAGGTGGCGACCGGAGCAGCCGCGGGCGACGGAGTTGCGGCGGACGGGACTGCGGGAGCGTCGGGCGCGGTGGGCGTCGTGCTGCCGGGCTCGTCGGGGGAGAGGATGCCGAGCTTGTCGAGTCCCAGCTGGTCCAGGCCGATGCTGTCCAGGAGTCCAGTGCTGCCGAGGTACTTCGACGGGTCGAGTTGACCATCGGACGAGAGGATCGCCGTGAGCGCCTCGACCGCCTTCTCGGTGCCGCCGGTGCTCTTCAGCGTGCGCAACAGGTCGGCGAGTTCGGCGTCGCCGGGGATCTCGGGCAACGTGGTGCTGGGCGACGCACCGTCGGGCGCAGGGGTGGTGGGCGTGGAAGTGCTCGGTGCGCTGGGCTCGGCGGTGTCGGGAGTCGCTGTGCCGGGCGTGGTGGTGTCCGGTGTGGTGGTATCCGGGGTCGTCGGGTCGGCGGTGGCGACGGCGGGCATCGTCAAGACGGCGGTTGCGGCGACGGCCAATCCGGCGACGCCGACGCGGAGCGAGCGATTCTTGCGGTAGGCCACAGACTTCCTTCCAGAGCGCGCATCAGTCCTCGGCAGCTGTTACAGACGTGACTGGTGTGACAATTGTTTCTCAAGTTAATGATGGGAAGTTCGGCTGCGAAATGACAAGGAGTGAGGCCGAGTCGTTACCGGGCCGCGATCATCGGGAGATGCTTGAACAATGAATGAAGCCCCGAACCTGGCGGTTCGGGGCTTCACAGGCGAAGGTGATCAGATGATCGCGGTGCCGATCGTCGGTGCGATGGTGCACGACACGCGCTTGCCCTTGGTCTTGGTGGTCACGGTGCCGTAGATCGTCGAGACCACGCGGCCGCGGCCGGTGTTCACGACCGCAGTGAAGGTTCCGGGGCCCTTGGTCGCATTGATCTTCGGGTTCGGCTTCAGCGTCTGCTGGCCGGTGCGACCGTTGTCGATGTTGAGCCAGGCGACGGTCAGTTTCCGCGCCGAGTTCAGTGCGGGACCGGTGCCGAGGCTGGTGTAGACGAATCCGGCCTGACCGCGCTTGGGGCCGGGCGCCGGTGCGGGCTGCGGACCCGCGGTGGCCAGTGCCATGCCGACCGAGTTGCCGCCGGGCATGCAGCCCACGCCGATGGTCGGGTACAGGAACTGCTGGATCTTCGGCTTGTTCGGGCCGGTCGGGATGTTGGGGGCGTCGTCCTTCTTGGCGGCGGGCGAGGCCTCCAGTTCGAAGGTCTTGGCCGCTTCCTTTGCGCCCGGCTCACCGATGAAATCGATCAGCGACTTCCAGACCTCTTGCGCTTCGGCGGGCACGGCCGGATTGTCGGCCAGTCTGCGCACCTGCGCCAGAAGGGCGGTGTTGACCTTGCCGTCGGAGTCGCGTGTCGCCACCGAGCCGATGAGGGCGGGGGTGAGCGCGCCGAGGGATTCGAGGACTTCGGGCTGCACGTCGGGAGCGTGGTCCACGTCGGGAATCGGCAGGCCCTGGGCTTCGGAGGTGTCTGCGGTCGGCGCAGGCGTCGCCGGAGCAGCGGCAGCGTTGGAGGGGACGAGCAGGGCTGGGGTGATCACTGCAGCCGCAGCAATGGCGGCGGCGGTGCGGCGAGAGCGAGCGAGTCGCACAGCGGTAGTCCTCTTCAATCTTCTCGGGCAATGATTCACGGCGAGTGTAGCGGCAATTCCGTGATTTTACTGAGACTGAAGTGACAATTGTTACTCAAGTGACAGCGGGTCGGTTCACCGGTCAGTGCCTCGACGTGCGGAGATCCCTGCTCAACTGGTTAGCTGAGCAGGCATCAGGGGCGATCGACCCGTCCACGACAGAATCGGGTCACCGCGATCGAAAGGATCGAGACGACGATGGCATTCTCGGAGGCAGTCTCCACGCTGGCGCGACGTAGTCGCACGGTGATCACCACGGTGGTGGCGGTCAGCTTGCTGGCGACCACGGCGGCCTGCGCGTCGGATTCCGACAGCGCGCAAGAGGTGGTGCTCCTGACGCACAGCTCGTTCCAACTCCCGCAGAAGCTGATCGACTCGTTCCACGACCAGACCGGCATGGAACTCAAGGTCGTCGACTCCGGCGACGCGGGCCAGCTCTCGGCCGTGGTCTCGCTGACGCCGGGCTCGCCGAAGGGCGACGCCGTGTTCGGCATCGACAACACCTTCGCCGCCCGGCCGATCGAGGCGAATGCACTCGCGCCGTACGCGCCGCCCGCAGCGAAAGACGGCGCCGACGAGTATGCGGTCAAGGGCTCGACGGACCTGCTCACCGCCGTCGACCGCGGTGACGTCTGCATCAACATCGACGACGCCTGGTTCGACAAGCAGGAGATTCCCGCGCCGACGAAGTTCGATCAACTCACCGACCCGAAGTATCGGGACCTGACGGTCCTGTTGGATCCGTCGACGTCGTCGCCGGGCATGGGCTTCCTGCTGGCGACGATCGGCAAGTTCGGCGAGCGCGCCGCCGACTACTGGCGCGGCATGGTCGACAATGGCGCGCAGATCGTGTCGGGATGGACCGTTGCCTACGATCAGATCTTCAGCGCGGGCGCCGGACACGGTGACCGACCGATCGTCGTCTCATACGCGTCGAGCCCGGCCGCGACCCCCGGTACCAGTGCGCTGCTCGACAGTTGCTTCGCGCAGGTGGAGTACATCGGTGTGCTGCGCGGTGCGGCCAACCCCGAGGGCGCGAAGAAGCTCGTCGACTTCATGCTGACCCCCGAGGTACAGGCGGCCCTGCCGACGTCGATGTACGTCTACCCGGTGCAGAAGGGCGTTCGACTCCCCGACAGCTGGCGCCAGAGCGCCCCGGTCCCGGCGTGGACGGTGACCATGGACCCCGCCTACATCAAGGCCAATCGTGAACAGTGGCTGAAGGAATGGCGCGACGTCGTCAAGAAGTGACGAAGACATCCGCCGCGCCGACGCCGCCCGCTGACCACGCGGCCGCCCGTTCCGCAATGCCGCGACGTCCGCGCATCTCACCCGCGCTGCGCGTCGCGACGCTGGTGCCTGCGGTGTTCGTCGCGGTGCTGTTCGGCTGGCCGCTGGTGGCACTGGTCCGCCGCGCCGTCGAGTCGCACGACGCCGGGCAGGGGATCGGACAACTCCTCGAGGCCGCCGACGGCTGGCACCTGCTGGCGCTCACGCTGGCACAGGCGGTGGCGTCGTCGCTGCTGTCGTTGCTGGTTGCCGCCCCGATCGTCTGGTTGCTCGCGACGGTGCGACTCCGCGGCGCGGCGATCCTGCGAATCCTGGTCACCGTGCCGTTCGTGCTGCCGACTGTCGTCGTCGGCGTCGCCTTCCGGGCCCTGCTGACCGGACCGTTGGACTTCCTCGGCGTCGACGGCGGGTGGATCGCGATCCTGATGGCGCATGTCTTCCTCAACGTGGCCGTCGTGGTCCGGGTGGTGACGGCGGCCTGGCTGCAGGTGGATCCGCGGACGGTGGAGGCGGCCCGCACACTGGGCGCCACACCGTGGCGGGCCTTCTGGGACGTGGTGGCGCCGCGCATCGCGCCCGCGGTCGCTGCCGCAGCGGCGCTGGTCCTGCTGTTCTGCTCCACCAGTTTCGGCGTGATCGTGATCCTCGGCAACGGCACCGCCCGGACCCTGGAGACCGAGATCTACCAGCAGGCGATCGCCGAGTTCCGGGTCCCCGAGGCGGTCGCCTTGTCGATGCTGCAGATCGCGGTGGTCGCGTGCGCGCTCGTGCTCGCCCGACTGCTGGGCGGTCGCGGCACGGTCAGCGGCGTCTCCGTCGTCGGCCGCGAACACCGTAGCCCGGTCGGCGGCCTCCGGTGGATCCCGGTGATCGGGACGCTGGTGTGGGCAGGACTGTGGTTGGTGCTGCCGGTGGCCTCGCTCGCGGTCCGGTCGGTGCGTCCGGACGGGCGGTCGTGGACGTTCGCGGGCTACCGGGCCCTCGTCGACACGACGTTCGGCGACTCGCCGCTCATGGCACTGCGCTATTCGGTGACGAGCGCGCTCGCCGCCATGGTGCTGGCGGTGATCGTCGGATTCCTGGTCGCCGTCTCGGTGACCCGAGGCGGGGGATGGGCGGCCCAGGTCACCGCGCTGTTCGCGGTGCTCCCGCTCGGTGTCAGCGCCGTCACCCTCGGCTTCGGGTATCTGCTGGTGGTGGCGTCGCTGCCGCGACAGGTGTCGGCGTCGCCGCTCGTCATCCCCGCGGTGCAGGCGCTGCTCGCGGTCCCCGTGGTCGCGGGGATCATGATCCCGGCGCTCAATCAGGTTCCGACCGGGCTGCGCGACGCCGCCCGGGTCCTCGGCGCTCGACCACTGTGGGTGCTGATCTCAGTCGATCTCCGACTGACGGTGCGGTCGTTGTGCGCGGCAGCGGGATTCGCCTTCGTCATGGCGATCGGTGAGTTCGGTGCCACCACCTTTCTCGCTCGGGCGGACACGACCACCCTGCCGGTGATGATCGGTACCCTGATGTCTCGCCCCGGCCTGGACAACGTCGCGACGGCGATGGCGGCGTCGATGGTGCTGATCGTGGTGAGCGCCGCCGTCATCGCCGCGATCGAGATCGTCGGCGTCGGTGGGACGTCGGCGTCGGCCCGGCCGCACGACGACAGGCCGCACGACCAGGAGAGAGTCTAGATGTTGACCCTGCACCGCGTGACCGTTCGCTACGGCCGGTTCGAGGCGCTCCGAGGCGTCGACTGGTCCGTCGGGACCGGTCAGGCCACCGTCACCGCGCTGCTCGGGCCGTCGGGGTGCGGCAAGTCCACGCTGTTGCGCGCGGTCGCCGGACTGGAGCCGGTCGCCGCAGGATCGATCGCCTGGGACGGACAGTCGATCGACGACGTCGCACCGCACCGCCGCGACTTCGGCGTGGTGTTCCAGGACGGCCAACTGTTTCCCGGGCGGACCGTCCGGCAGAACGTCGCGTACGGACTGGCCCGTCGCGGCATCCGCGGTGCGGCCGCACGCGCTCGCGTCGACGAGATGCTGGAGTTGGTACGACTGCACGACTACGGGGGTCGATCGCCCGACGCGTTGTCCGGCGGGCAGGCTCAGCGCGTCGCGCTGGCGCGGGCGTTGGCTCCGCGGCCGCGGCTGCTGCTGCTCGACGAGCCGCTCGCGGCCGTCGACTCACAACTGCGCGAAGCACTCGCCGAGAGCATCGGCGAGATCGTGCGCGCGGCCGGGACGCCCACCGTCCTGGTGACCCACGACCACCGCGAGGCGGCGTTGATGGCCGACACCGTGTCGGTGATGCGTGCGGGGACCATCGTGCAGACCGATGCGGCGTCACGGCTGTGGCACCGACCGGTGGACGAGGACACCGCGGAGTTCCTCGGCGCCCGCAGCATCGTCGACGGAATCGTGGGCGACGGTGTGCTGGACACCGCCGTCGGACAGGTGCGGCTCACCGACGAGTCGAGTTTCGGAACGCCGCCCGACGGTCCGTGCCGCGTGGCCCTGCGCCCGGAGGCGGTGGTCGCGACGCCCGATCCGGAGGGGCCGGCCGTCGTGGAGCACGCCGCTGCACTCGTCGCCTCGTGGCGGGTCCGCCTCCGCATCGCCGACGCCGTCTACGAAGGCGTCAGCTCGAAGCCGGTCCGTCCGGGAGCCCGAGTGCGGCTGCGCCTGGAGGCCGGCGGTGTGGCGGTGATCGGATGACCGAACCGGTGCTGGTGGTGGCGGGCGCGGTGCTCGACGGGCACCGGATGCTGTTGGCGCAGCGGGACTATCCGGAAGCCGTCGCAGGCCTGTGGGAACTGCCGGGCGGGAAGGTGGAATCGGGCGAGTCACCCGATCAGGCCCTCGTCAGGGAATTGTGTGAGGAACTAGACGTTGAGGTCTCGGTTGGCGCCGCGCTGCGTGACGTGGTGAGTCCCACCGATTCGCTCACCCTGGTCGCGATGCGGGCTGAAATCGTGTCGGGGACCCCGCGCGCGGTGGAGCATCGTGCACTGCGATGGGTCGATGGGACCGAGTTGGCGCACCTGGTCCGCGACGGCGCACTGGTGCCGAACGACCTCGGCTGGGCGCACGAGATGATCGCAGAACTGCAGGTCAGGCGGCCCGAGCCTTCTTGAGGGCCTTGTTCGCGTCCTTCTTCGAGAGGTGGTCGCAGTCGACCTTCTTCATCCGATGGATGACGACGGGACACCGCAGGCAGCGCGTCGACTTCTTGCAGCACTTCTTCTTCGGCGTCAGCTGCGCGACCTTGGCCGGACTGGTCTTTCCCATGTCAAAACTTTAGCGCAGCCTAACCGTAGTCATGCAAGTCTCCCGTCGCGCCGAGTGGGACCGTTGCCGTACCCTTAACGGGTTGATCGCCGACCGGCTGCCCGCGCATGCCCGGTCGCGGTTTGGCGGCCGGAACTCTTCCGGCCGTGACGAACATGGAACCGATTCGAAAGAGACCTTAGTGAGCGCTGGTATCAACTTCCGCAACGTCGCGATCGTGGCGCACGTCGACCACGGCAAGACCACACTGGTCGACGCGATGCTGCGTCAGTCCGGCGTGTTCGGCGAGCGCGCCGAACTGGTCGACCGCGTGATGGACTCCGGCGACCTGGAGCGTGAGAAGGGCATCACCATTCTCGCGAAGAACACGGCCGTGCACCGCCGCCAGCCCGACGGCACCGACTACGTCATCAACGTCATCGACACGCCCGGCCACGCCGACTTCGGCGGCGAGGTGGAGCGCGCGCTGTCGATGGTCGACGGCGTCGTCCTCCTGGTCGACTCGTCCGAGGGCCCGCTGCCGCAGACCCGCTTCGTGCTGCGCAAAGCACTGGCCGCATCGCTGCCGGTGATCCTGGTCGTCAACAAGACCGACCGCCCCGACGCCCGCATCGCCGACATCGTGACCGAGTCGCAGGACCTGCTGCTCGACCTCGCGTCCGACCTCGACGACGAAGCGGCGGAGGCCGCCGAGCTGGCGCTCGAGCTCCCCGTCCTGTTCGCGTCGGGCCGTGCAGGCGTCGCGAGCACCGAGCAGCCGGAGAACGGCACCGTTCCTAACGGTGAGAATCTCGACGCGTTGTTCGACGTCCTCATCGACAGCGTTCCGGCGCCGAAGGGCGATGCGGACGCGCCGCTGCAGGCACACGTCACCAACCTCGACGCGTCGCCGTTCCTCGGCCGCCTCGGCCTGGTCCGCATCCACAACGGCAAACTGCGCAAGGGTCAGCAGGTCGCGTGGATGCGTGAGGTGAACGGTGAGCAGGTCGTCGAGCGCGCCAAGATCACCGAACTGCTCGTCACGCTCGGCGTCGACCGCGCACCGGCCGAGGAAGCCGTCGCGGGCGACATCGTCGCCGTCGCAGGCATGTCGGAGATCATGATCGGCGACACCCTCGCCGATCCCGACAACCCCGTCGCGCTGCCTCGCATCCAGGTCGACGAGCCGGCCATCTCCGCGGTGATCGGCACCAACACCTCCCCGCTCGCCGGCCGCGTCAAGGGCCACAAGCTCACCGCGCGCATGGTCAAGGACCGCCTCGACAGCGAGCTGATCGGCAACGTCTCGCTGCGCGTGCAGGACATCGGTCGCCCGGACGCCTGGGAGGTCCAGGGGCGTGGTGAGCTGGCACTGGCCATCCTCGTCGAGCAGATGCGTCGAGAGGGCTTCGAGCTCACCGTCGGCAAGCCGCAGGTGGTGACTCGCCAGGTCAACGGCAAGGTCCACGAGCCCTTCGAGCACCTCACCATCGACGTCCCCGAGGAGTACCTCGGCGCCGTCACCCAGCTCCTCGCCGCCCGCAAGGGGCGCATGGACCAGATGAACAACCACGGCTCCGGCTGGGTCCGCATGGAGTTCGAGGTCCCGTCGCGCGGACTCATCGGCTTCCGCACCGACTTCATGACCGAGACTCGCGGCACCGGCATCGCCAACGCCGTCTTCCACGAGTACGGACCGTGGGCGGGCGAGATCCGCGCCCGCCACACCGGCTCGCTGGTCTCCGACCGCGCCGGATCGGTCACGCCGTTCGCGATGATCCAGCTGGCCGACCGCGGCACGTTCTTCGTCAACCCGGGCGACGACAGCTACGAGGGACACGTCGTGGGCATCAACCCGCGCGCCGAGGACCTCGACATCAACGTAACGCGTGAGAAGAAGCTCACCAACATGCGGCAATCGTCCGCCGACGTGATGGAGACGCTCGCGAAGCCGATGGAGCTCGACCTGGAAGCGGCCATGGAGTTCTGTGCGGGCGACGAGTGCGTCGAGGTGACGCCCGAGGTCTGCCGCGTGCGTAAGGTCAACCTGGACGCGAGCACCCGCGCTCGCGAGCGTTCGCGCGCGAAGAGCCGCGACGCCAACGCCTGACGACACCGAGTGTCCCTCTCGCACACGCGGGAGGGACACTCGTGTGTTTTGGCTACCATGAGCCGGACGCCGCCGTCAGCCCGTCACCGACGGATGACCGGGCGGCGTCGAGACGACCACGATAGGGGAATGCGGATGAGAACCGTCCGGGCACGTATCTCCGCGATCGCAGTGGCCGGACTGATCGGAGTGTCAGCGACTGCGTGCATGGCAGACCCGCCGCCGCCGGTCCGCGAGACGCTGCCGACGCACACGCCGAACGAGTATCCGGACGAGCGCACGGTCAGCATCGCCACCGACACCATCGGTGCGGGGTTCAACCCGCACCTCGGTTCGGATCAGGGAACGGTCACCACGGCCATCGCGGCCATGACCCTCCCCAGCCCGTTCGTCCCGGTCGACACGCCGGACGGCGTGGAGTGGCGGATGAACGACTCCCTGCTGAACTCGGCCGAGGTGGTGTCGTACGAGCCGTTCTCGGTCCGCTACAAGATCGTCGACGACGCCCAGTGGTCCGACGGACTCCCCGTGACCGGAGACGACTTCCACTATCTGTGGGAGCAGATGTCGCGGCAGCCGAACGTCCTCGGCGCCGCGGGGTACCGCGCCGTGTCGGACGTGCAGACCTCCGGCGGCGGCAAGGTCGTCACCGTCACGTTCGCCGACGCCTACCCGGCGTGGCGGCAGCTCTTCAACTACCTGCTGCCCAGTCACACGCTGCGCTCGGACCCCACCGGCTTCCAGACCGGCATGGACAAGGGCAAGCCGATCACCGCGGGGCCCTTCCAGATCTATTCGATCGACCGCTCGCGCGACGAGGTTCGCTTGATCCGCAACGATCGCTACTGGCGTAAGCCCCCGGAGATCGACCAGGTGGTGCTGCGTCGCGCAGGCACCCCGCAGCAGATGGCGCAGACCATCCGCAACGGCGACTCGACCCTCGCCGCGCTGCCCGCGGGGGCGGCGTCGGCCGCCGAGCTGGGCGCCATCCCCGGCGTCGTCGACAGCCGATTGCCGACCACCCGGGCGCTGGCGGTCAACGTGAACGCGCGGTCGGAGACCATGCGTTCACGGAACGTCCGCGCCGCGGTCCTCGGCATGCTCGACGGCCGACTGATCACCGCTGCTGCGGCGGGCGACACCGTCGTGACCCAGTTCGCCAACACCGTGTTCGCACCGTCCGACCCCGGCTACACCCCCGTCGACCGGGCGCGCCCCTCGGGCGCCGACGTCCTCGCGCTCCTGGCCTCGGCCGGGTACGTGCCCGGCACCCCGGCGCAGCGCCCGGCGCCGGTCGATCCGAGTGCCACCTCGTCGGCGCCGTCGTCCGCGACACCCGCCGCACCCGCGCCCGCCGACATTCCGGGACTGCCCTACGGCATCGCTCCGCTCCAGAACGACGGCAAGGACCTCACGGTCCGCATCGGAGCGACGAACACCGACGACGCCACCATGTCGGCGGCGGAGACGATGGCCGACCAACTGCGGTCGCGCGGGGTCCGCGCCAGCGTCGTCGGCATGTCGAACACCGAACTGTACGGTGAAGCACTCACCACCGGCCGCGTCGACCTGGTCGTCGGATGGACCGGCGTCGGCGGCAGCCCTGCCGTGCAGTTCGCCTCGCAAGTGGCGTGTCAGGCGCCGCCGAAGGGCACCGAGGCGGGCGCACACACCGTGGAACCGCAGAGTGAGCAGACCCCGGACAGCACGGTGCTGCCGACCACGACGGGCTCGCCGGTTCCCGGCAAGACCAGCACCCCGGAACGCTCGGTACCCGCCGATGAGAGCTACACCGGCAACATCTCCGGACTGTGCGACCCCGCCCTGATGACCCTCGCCGACACGGCGATGCAGAGTGAGGACCCCGTCGAAGCGCTCCGCGAAGCCGAACCGCTGCTCGCGCAGCAAGCCGTCTACCTGCCGATCTATCAGGACACCATGTTCACGGCCGTCACCGACCGGATCGCAGGCGTGTCGCTCGACGGTCCCATGCAACTCGGCGTCTTCGGCGGAGCCGACCGATGGATGCTGCAGTGACGGGCGCCGAGTCCGCTGCAGTGAGGGGCGCCGAGTCCGCGCGCATGCTCCTGCTGCACGCGCACCCGGACGACGAGACGATCATGACCGGCGGCGTCATCGCCGAGTACCTGGCGCGGGGTGTGGACGTCCGAGTGCTGACCTTCACCCTCGGTGAGGAGGGCGAGGTGATCGGCGACCGGTGGGCACAGCTCGTGGCCGACGGCGGCGCGGATCAGCTCGGTGGCTTCCGCATCGGCGAACTCGACGCCGCTCTGGCGGCACTGACACCACCGGGCGTCCTCGGTCCGCGACCCCGCTTCCTCGGCGGCGCAGGCCGGTGGCGCGACTCCGGAATGGCGGGGACCCCCTCAGCTCAGCACCCCCGGGCACTGTTCCAGGCGACACCCGCCGAACTCACCGCGGCTCTCGCCGACGAACTCGTGGCCTTCGCGCCCCAGGTGATCGTCACGTACGACGAAGCGGGCACGTACGGGCACCCCGACCACAAACGAGTCCACGAGATCTCGCAGGCGGCGATCCCCGTGGCCCGCGAGCGGCTCGGGCGCGGGTTCAAGGTGTACGAGTCGGTGACGCAGACGTCCGAGCTGACGCGAGGACTCGCCGCCGTCCGGGAGATCCCCGACGGATGGCGGATGCCCCACGACGGCGAGTTGCCCAGCTATCCGGATGAGGCGATCACCGCAGCGATCGACGTCAGTCGGGTCCTGGACCGCAAGGTCCGCGCGCTCGCGGCCCACGCCACCCAGGTCACGGTCGCCCCGTCGAGAACCGAGTACGCCTTGAGCAACAACATCGTCCAACCGGTGATGCCGACCGAACACTTCATTCGGACCGACGCCGACCGCGTCGACGGCGTCGTGGAGACCGACCTGTTCGCCGGAGTGCGACCGTGACCGCCGGCGAGCGCATCGAACTCGTCGTGCTGGCCGTCAGCGGTCTGATCCTCGGCATCATGACCGCCGCATTTCTGGGGATCTACGTCGGCGGTGTGCCGCTGCCCGTCACCGCTGTCATCGCCGGAGCGGTGAACGTGGTGCTGTACGTGCTCGCCGCGTCGTTGACGGCGTCGGCCTGGCAGTTCGCGCCGCTCGGCGCATGGACGCTGGTCACCGTGCTCGCGATGCTGCCGTTGTTCGGCAACGGGTCGCTCATCGGTGACTGGCGACTGCTGCTGCTGTTGGCGTGCGGTTTGGGCATTCCCGCGTACTACGCGTCCACCCGCCGCCTGAAGGCCATCACATCGGGAGCCTCCGACCGACCCTGAATCCCGCGTGAGCCCGACGTGGTTACCATCGGACGAGTGACCACCTCCACTGACAGTGCCCCGCAGTCGGAGCCGGGTTCGTTCCCGGCGCCGTCCGCATCCGCCATGCGTCGCGCGCTGCGCCGAGCACGCGACGGCTCGGTCCTGAACGTCGACGAAGCGGCCGTGCTGCTGGCTGCTCGCGGCGATGACCTCGGCGCACTCTGCGAGGCCGCGGGCCGCGTCCGGGACGCCGGACTGGAAGCGGAGGGTCGTGCCCGGCAGATCAGCTACTCGCGCAAGGTCTTCATCCCGATCACTCACCTGTGCCGCGACCGCTGCCACTACTGCACGTTCGTGACCGTGCCGGGCAAGCTCGCCCGCGAGGGCAAGGGCATGTACATGGAGATCGACGAGATCGTCGACGTCGCGCGGCGGGGAGCCGAACTGGGTTGCAAGGAAGCGCTCTTCACGCTCGGCGATCGGCCCGAGGACCGGTGGCCCGAGGCGGCCGCCTGGCTCGATGAGCGCGGCTACGACTCCACCCTCGACTACGTGCGGGCCGCGGCGATCCGAGTGCTCGAAGAGACCGGGCTGCTCCCGCACCTGAATCCCGGCGTGATGAGCTGGGAGGAGATCAACCGACTCAAGCCGGTGGCGCCGTCGATGGGCATGATGCTCGAGACCACCGCTCGACGCCTGTTCACCGACAAGGGGGAGTGCCACTACGGCAGTCCCGACAAGGACCCGGAGGTTCGGCTCCGCGTGCTGACCGACGCCGGCCGCCTGTCGGTGCCGTTCACCACCGGCATCCTGGTCGGGATCGGGGAGAACCTGCACGAGCGCGCCGAGTCGATCTTCGCCATCCGTAAATCGCAGAAGGCCTTCGGGCACATCCAAGAAGTGATCGTGCAGAACTTCCGGGCCAAGCCGGACACCGCGATGCGGGAGACCCCCGACGCCGAGATCGCCGAGTACCTCGCCGCGATCGCCGTCGCCCGCCTGGTGCTTGGCCCGGCCATGCGAATCCAGGCCCCGCCGAATCTGGTGTCCGCGCAGGAGTGCCGTTCGCTGATCGCCGCGGGGGTCGACGACTGGGGCGGCGTGTCGCCGCTGACCCCCGACCATGTGAATCCGGAACGGCCGTGGCCGAACCTCGACACGCTCGCCGACATCACCGCGTCGACCGGATACACGCTCGTCGAGCGGGTCGCCGCTCAGCCCAAGTACGTCAAGGCGGGCAACCCGTGGATCGATCCACGGATCTCGCACCACGTGGCGGCGCTCGCCGACCCGGAATCCGGTCTCGCCGCCGACGTGACCCCGACCGGACTGCCGTGGCAGGAACCCGACGAGGACTGGTCGTCGTCGGGGCGGATCGATCTGAACTCGGAGATCGACGTCGACGGTCGGAACACCGACACCCGCAGCGACATCGACAACGCCTTCGGCGATTGGGACACCATCCGCGAGCAGGTGCTGCAACTCGGCAGTTCGGCGCCCGCCCATCTGGAGTCCGAGGTCGCGGCGGCACTGCGTCGGGCGGAGATCGATCCCGCGGGCCTGTCCGACGAGGACTATCTGGCGCTCGCCGAAGCCGACGGTCCCGGGCTCGACGCCCTGGCGGCGCTCGCCGACTCGATCCGGGCCGACGTGGTCGGCGACGACGTCAGCTACGTGGTGAACCGGAACATCAACTTCACCAACGTCTGCTACACCGGCTGCCGGTTCTGCGCGTTCGCCCAGCGCAAGGGCGACGCCGACGCCTTCACCCTGTCGACGGCCGAGGTCGCCGACCGCGCGTGGGAGGCGCATGTCGACGGCGCCACCGAGATCTGCATGCAGGGCGGCATCGACCCGGAACTGCCGGTCAGCGGGTACGCCGATCTGGTGCGCGCCATCAAGGAACGCGTGCCGTCGATGCACGTGCACGCGTTCAGCCCGATGGAGATCGTCAACGGTGCGTCGCGGGGCGGCGAATCGATCCGCGACTGGCTCTCGGCCTTGAAGGAGGCAGGCCTCGGCTCCATTCCGGGCACCGCCGCGGAGATCCTCGACGACGAGGTCCGCTGGGTGCTGACCAAGGGCAAACTCCCCACCTCGGCCTGGATCGACGTCATCACCACCGCCCACGAACTGGGCATTCCGTCGAGCTCGACCATGATGTACGGGCACGTCGACTCGCCGCACCACTGGGTGGGGCACCTGAACATCCTGCGCGGGATTCAGGACCGGACCGGCGGATTCACCGAGTTCGTCCCGCTGCCGTTCGTCCACCAGTCGTCACCGCTGTACCTGGCCGGGGCGTCGCGCCCGGGCCCCACGCGGCGCGAGAACCGTGCGGTGCACGCGCTCGCCCGACTGATGCTGCACGGCCGGATCGACCACGTGCAGACCAGCTGGGTCAAGCTCGGCGTCGACGGCACCCGCGTGATGCTGCGCGGCGGCGCCGACGATCTGGGCGGCACACTGATGGAGGAGACCATCTCGCGTATGGCGGGCAGCCAGCACGGCTCGGCGAAGACCGTCGCCGAACTCCACGACATCGTCACCGGCATCGGCCGCACCCCGCGGCAGCGGACGACCGAGTACGGGCGAGTGGAGTCGCCGGTGACGGCGTTGGACGTGGCCTTGTAAGGTTCATTGCCTCGGGAATGATCAGACGGTCTGGAACTGGTGAATCGCGGTGTGAGCGCGGAGCGTCAGCAGTCCGCCCGACAGGTTCGCGGCCCGAATCCCGGCCGCCCGGGGTATCAGCGTGGGTGTGTGATCGGCCACGGAGGAGTGGGGTGACGGCGCCATGCGTGCGCAGGTCGCCGGTTTTCGTCAGGCTGAGCAAAACTATCCGCAGGTCGTGCGGATGGGATGAGTGAGCGGCGGGGTCGCGGTCGGGGATCGCAGGCCGCAATGGATACTCTTTAGGGCGACAGGATTCCTCTGCGCTCATCAGCCCTGAGCGCGGAGTGGGAATCGTGCAGTGAAGGAGAAGCGAAGTGACCTACATCATCGCTGAGCCCTGTGTCGACGTGCTCGACCGGGCGTGCGTTGAAGAGTGCCCGGTCGACTGCATCTACGAGGGCGGCCGGATGCTGTACATCCAGCCCGACGAGTGCGTCGACTGCGGTGCGTGTGAGCCCGTCTGCCCGGTCGAGGCGATCTTCTACGAGGACGACGTGCCGGACGAGTGGGAGCCCTACGTCAGCGCGAACGTCGACTTCTTCAACGAGCTCGGTTCGCCCGGCGGCGCCAGCAAGGTCGGCAAGACCGACGTCGACCCGCCGTTCATCAAGGCGCTGCCGCCGATGGGCGAAGAGGACTGAGACCTCAGTGACCGCTGCGCGCCGATCGACGACCCGCCGACTGAAGCCGGTGAGTGCCGGACTGCCGGACTTCCCCTGGGACACCATCGCCGATGCGAAGGCCGCGGCGCTCGCACACCCCGACGGGATCGTCGACCTCTCGGTCGGCACCCCGGTCGATCCGGTGGACCCGGTGATTCGCGAGGCGCTCGCCGCGTCGTCGGAGTTCCCGGGCTATCCGGCCACCGTCGGCACACTGGACTTGCGCGAAGCGGCGATCGGAGCGCTCGCTCGGCGGTTCGACATCACCGGCCTCGACCAGGCGTCGATCCTGCCGGTCGTCGGCACCAAGGAGATCATCGCCGGGCTGCCCGCACAGATCGGTGTCCGTCGCGGTGATCTCGTGGTCATCCCCGAGGTCGCGTATCCCACCTACGAGGTCGGCGCGCTGCTCGCCGGTGCCGACGTGCTCCGTGCCGACACGGTTCCGGCCATCGGTGACGGCGATCCGGTGCTGGTGTATCTCAACAGCCCGTCCAACCCGACCGGGCGGGTGCAGAGCGTGGCACAGCTCAAGGAGATCGTCGACTGGGCGCGGGCGCGCGGCGCCGTCGTCGTGTCGGACGAGTGCTACCTGGGACTGACCTGGGAGGGGCAGGCGTACTCGGTGCTGCACCCCGAGGTCTGCGGCGGCGACCACACCGGGCTCATCGCGGTGCATTCGCTCTCGAAGGTCTCCAACCTCGCGTCGTACCGGGCGGGCTTCCTCGCCGGCGACCGCGACCTGATCGCCGAACTCCTCGCTGTTCGCAAGCACGCGGGCATGATCGTGCCGTTCCCGATTCAGGGCGCGACGGTGGCCGCGCTCAACGACGACGTGCACGTCGACGCGCAGCGCGAGCGCTACCGGGTGCGTCGCGACAAGCTGCGGACCGCCCTCCTGGATGCAGGCTTCACCATCGATCACTCCGAGGCCGGCCTGTACCTGTGGGCCACGCGCGGCGAGGACTCGCGTGTCACGCAGCGCTGGCTGGCCGACCGCGGCATTCTGGTCGCGCCCGGCGACTTCTACGGTCCGGCCGGGGCGCAGCATGTCCGCGTGGCGTTGACGGGCACGGACGAACGGATCGACGCCGCCGTCGAACGCCTCGGTTCGTAAATAAATCCCCGTGGTGCCGACTACTGGAGGAAATCAGCTAAGGATCGGCGAATCGGGGATTCATTTACGCAAACCCTGCGGCGACCAACGGCTTGCGGTGCAGTCCACGTTTGATGGCTTCGTCGATGAGCGGGCCGACGAGGTTCCACTGGTAGACGACCTGTCGGTAGGTGAGTCGGATCGGGTGGTAGCCGAGAGCCCACGCTTGGAGGTCGCGTAGTCGATCCTTCTCGAACTGGTCCGGATCGGCGTGGTACTCGTAGCCGTCCACCTCGATGATCAGCGAGGTGCCGATCACGAGGTCGACCCGGCCGACGCAGGGAATCGGGACCTGGGTGCGGATCTGCAGGTTCGGCCGGCGGAGCCGAAGTCGGACCATGGTCTCGGTCCCGGACTCCGAGCGTCCGTCGACCAGCGACAGCGCGTGCTGCACGGATTGCGGCGTGCCGCCCAGTTCGGCCGCCAGGGCGGAGGGCGTCAGCAGTCCTCGATTGAGGATTGAATCGCAGACCACCACGAAGTCTTCGGTGGGCAGGCATCGGGCCGCGTGGCGGAGCGCGGTCGGCAGATCATCGACGGCATCGGTCACCGTCGGTGGCCTGCCGTGCTGTCTGCACCATGTCGGGTGATTGCGAACCGACGCAGTGGAACCGCGGACGTGCAGCTTCGACGTTGGCGGAACCCACACGCCGTGCAGTGTCAACGCCGACGCGCAACTCAGCACACCGCCGATGCTGACAGCGCGGACCACGTCGGGATCGGCCGTCGGTGTCGCGAGCCAGCCGTGCCGCAGCGCGCGGAGCCGGCCGTCTCTGATCGCGCCGTCGATCGCCGCACGCGGCATCGATTCCAGCAGCTTCCCCCGTTTGAACACCCCCGAGTCCATGACGGCGATCTTCGCATTTGAATCCCCTATACCGCCGGAACTTCTCATAATTCGCCATTCTGACGCGAATCGGGGATCAGTTTACGAGCGGCGGCGCCGAAGCCCCCGACGCACAAACGTCGGGGGCCTGGTCACGCACGCAGTACAGTGCGGGGCACTGATCAGTTGTGGGCGTGCAGCGCTTCGTTGAGCGCGATGCCGTCGCCTTCCTTGGCGGTCACTTCGACGGCACCGGTGGTGCTGTTGCGCCGGAAGAGCAGGTTCGACTGCCCGGCCAGGTCACGGGCCTTGACGACGGAACCGTCGGGGCCGACGACCTTGGTGCCCGCGGTGATGTACAGGCCCGCTTCGATGACACAGTCGTCGCCGAGCGGGATCCCGCAGCCGGCGTTGGCGCCGAGCAGGCAGCGCTTGCCGATGCGGATGATCTCCTTGCCGCCGCCGGACAGCGTGCCCATGGTCGACGCACCGCCGCCGATGTCGGAGCCGTCGTCGACGACGACGCCCGCCGAGATGCGTCCCTCGACCATCGACGTGCCGAGCGTGCCGGCATTGAAATTCACGAAGCCCTCGTGCATCACCGTGGTGCCGGGGGAGAGATGCGCACCGAGGCGGACGCGATCGGCGTCGCCGATCCGCACTCCCTGCGGGGTCACGTAGTCGACCATGCGCGGGAACTTGTCGATCGAGTACACGGTCACGTGACCGCGGGCGCGCAGTCGCGCGCGGGTCGTCTCGAAGCCGTCGACGGCGCAGGGGCCGAAGTTGGTCCACACCACATTGCTCAGCAGGCCGAACTGTCCGTCGAGATTGGCGCCGTGCGGTGCGATCAAGCAATGGGAGAGGAGGTGAAGGCGCAGGTAGACGTCGTGTGCATCGACGGGCGCGACGGAGAGGTCGGCGATGGCGGTCCGGACCGCGATCGTCCGCACACCGCGCGCCTCATCGGTGCCGACCAGCGCACGCAGGTCGGCGGGGACGTCGTCTCCGGTGAGTTCGGTGGTGCCGGTGTCCGCAGTGTCTGCGAGTCCCGGATCGGGGAACCAGGTGTCGAGGACGACGGTCTGACCGTCGTTCTCCCGGACGGTGGCGATTCCAATGGCAACAGCGCCTTGAGTAGTCACCGGACGATTTTAAACGCGCAGCGCGGATCCGCCTACGATGAATTCTTGTGAGCCTCCCCGCGTTGAATCTGACCGCAGACCCCATCGACCTGACGGCTGCGCTGGTCGACATTCCGAGCGTCAGTCACGACGAGGCGATGATCGCCGACGCCGTCGAAGCCGCACTGCGGACGCAGACGACCGGATTCGAGATCCGGCGGCACGGCAACTGCGTCCTCGCGCGGACCAATGGCGGGCTGCCGACACGCGTGATTCTGGCGGGGCATCTCGACACCGTTCCGATCGTCGACAACGTGCCCTCCCGGCGCACCGTCACCGACGCCGACGGCGACGTCCTGCACGGCTGCGGCACCGTCGACATGAAGTCCGGCGACGCGGTCTTCCTGCACCTGGCGGCGACACTCGACGCCCCCGCGCACGACCTCACGCTGATCTTCTACGACTGCGAGGAGATCGCCGCCGAGTTCAACGGCCTCGGCGCCATCGAACGCGACCTGCCCGACTGGCTGGTGGGAGACGTCGCGATCCTCGGCGAGCCGACCGCGGGCCAGATCGAAGCCGGCTGCCAGGGCACCCTGCGCGTCCGATTCAGCGCTGCGGGCACGCGAGCGCATTCGGCGCGCGCATGGATGGGCGACAATGCGATTCACAAGCTCGGGCGCCTGCTCACCACCCTCGACGCCTATCAGCCGCGGCGCGTCGACATCGACGGGTGCGAGTACCGCGAGGGTCTGTCTGCGGTCGGCGTGCACGGCGGTGTCGCAGGCAACGTGATCCCCGACGAGGCGTACGTGGACGTGAACTTCCGCTTCGCGCCGGATCGGTCGCCTGAGCAGGCGTTCGAGCACGTTCGCGAGGTGTTTGCAGCCGATCTCGCCGACGGCACGCTGACCGCTGTCATCACCGACTCCGCGGCCGGCGCCCTGCCCGGACTGGCGAACCCGGCTGCCGCGAAGCTCGTCGCCGCCGCGAACGGTCGGTTCCGAGCCAAGTACGGCTGGACCGATGTCTCGCGCTTCGCCGCTCTCGGCATTCCCGCGGTGAACCTGGGGCCGGGGGATCCGAGTCTTGCGCATCGCGTCGACGAACGCGTTCCGGTGGAGCAGATCACCGAGGTCGCCCGAATTCTTCGCGACTACCTCCTCGTGGGCTGACGCTCACGCGAACAGCAGTGCGGCGCCCAGGTCGACGACGCCCGCGTAGACGGCGGCGGGATCGTCGGTGATCGGGCCGAGCTGCTCGAAGAGTTCGCTGGAGATGGAGCCCAGGAGCAGGTTCCAGACGGCGATGGCGCGCGCCAGCGCCGCGGGCTGCGATCCGGGTGGCAGTGCGGGGTCGTGCTGCAGCACCGAGAGGGCACGCTCTGCCGCGTCTTGGACGCTCGCGTCGGTCCCGGCGACCGCTGGCGGGTCCGACGCGGCGACGATGCCGGCCAGGGCGGTCAGGGGACGCTCACCTGCGGGATTGGTCTGCTCCTGCGGAGCCTGGTAGCCCGGCACCGGTGACCCGTAGACCAGCGCATACTCGCTGGGATGCGCGACCGCCCACGCGCGGAGGGCGGTGGCGAACGCGGTGAACCGGGTGCGCGGCGTCCGATGCTGCGCCACCGCCGCATCGAGTCCGTCGGCGAGATCGTCGTACGCGTCCACGATCAGAACGGTGAGCAGGTCGTCGCGACTGCGCACGTAGCGGTACAGCGCCGACGGCGCGATCTCCATATCGCGCGCCACCGCCCGCAACGACAGCGCCGCTGCGCCGTGCTCGGCCAGATGGCGTCGGCCGACGGTGCGCAGACGGTGCTCGACGGCGGCGCGGTTGCGCGCTCGCGGCCCGGCGTCGATGGAATCACTCATTGCGGCCATCGTCGCACGCGCCGATTCAGAAATCCAGAAATAGAGAACAGTGTTCTTGATTTCTCGTCGCGCTGCGCCTATCGTCGTGAGTGAAACAAGAACACTGTTCTCTATTTGAAGGAGAAGTGATGACCGCGGTCTACTTCTGGACTCTCGCGACCGTGCTGTTCATCGTCGAACTGCTGATGCTGGGGGTGCTCGCGGCGGGCGTCTGGCAGGTGGCCGGGCGCGGCGCACTCGGCTGGGTCGGGGCGGTCGGAACCGTCGTGGCCGTCGCTGCGGTGTGGGCGCTGTTCGCGTCACCGTCGCCGATCGTCGACGCCGCTCCACTCAAGGCCGTCGTCAAGATCGTCCTGTTCGCCGCCGCCGCGCTGGTGCTGTGGCTGGTGCACAGTCGCACCGACCTCGCGATCGCGTTCGCGGTCGTCTGCCTCGTCGTGAACATCGCGGCGATCCTGCCGCCGTACAGCAACTATGGAGGTTTCGATGTCCCATCCTGATCAGTCCCGCGGCGGACGCCTGCTCACGCTGTCGAACGCCGCTGTCGGCGGCCTCGCCCGGCTCGGGGCGGCACCGCGCGCCTGCCACGAACTGACGGTTCCCGGGCGGGTGTCGGGTCGCGTCGCCGCACGCCCCGTCAACGTTCTCGACAGCGATGGTCGGCGGTTCGTCATGTCGCCCCGCGGAACAACGCAGTGGGTCCAGAACGTGCGAGCCGGGGGAGCGGTGACGCTCCGTCACGGTCGACACAGCGAGACGGTGCGCCTCGTCGAACTCGCCGACGACGCCAAGCCGGACTTGCTGCGAGAGTATCTGCGGCGGTGGGGATGGCAGGTGTCGGCTTTCGTCAACGGGCTCACCGCAGACTCATCCGACGCCGACTTCCACGCGGCGGCAGCGAGATTCCCGGTCTTCGAGATCGCCACCGCGTGAGCGCTGTTCGGCGGCGGTGATCGTCGGCGTCGAACGACGCGCGTCGATGCGGGTTGCTACTGTCGCCGCATGAACGATGGATCGCCGACCGACTCCACCGGCGGGGACGTGCCCGCGACCACCTGGCGATCGGGGGTGCCGTCGCCGGAGGATTCGACGCTGCGCAACCTGGGGCCGATGCAGGTTCGCCTCGAGGACGGGGCCGAGGTGGTTCCGTCGGATCGACGACTCCTGGAGTGGGTGGATCCGCGTGATCCGCAGCGTGCCGCGCAGCGGATGATCAAGGACTCCTGGCGGGTGCTGCGCATTCAGTCGGAGTTCGTGTCGGGATTCGACGCACTGGAGAACGTGGCCGAGGCGGTCACCGTCTTCGGGTCGGCCCGGATCAAGGAGCGCAGTCCCGAGTACGAGACGGCGCGCGATCTCGGGCGTCGCCTGGCGCACGAGGGCTTCGCGGTCATCACCGGCGGCGGCCCCGGCGTCATGGAGGCGACGAACCGGGGGGCGTACGAGGCGGGCGCCGAGTCGATCGGGCTGAACATCGAGCTCCCGTTCGAGCAGCACTCGAACCCATGGGTCACGATGAGCATGAACTTCCGGTACTTCTTCGTCCGCAAGACCATGTTCGTCAAGTACGCGCAGGCGTTCGTCTGCCTTCCGGGCGGCTTCGGGACGCTCGACGAACTCTTCGAGGCGCTCACGCTGGTGCAGACCAAGAAGGTGCTGCAGTTCCCGATCGTGCTGATCGGCACCGAGTTCTGGGGACCGCTCGTGGACTGGCTGCGGAACACGCTGGAGGCCGAGGGCATGATCTCGCCCGGCGACATCGACCTCGTTCATGTCGTCGAGACGCCGGCCGAGGCGGTCGCGATCGTGGTGAAGGCGGCGCGTTCGTGAGCGCCGTCTGCGTGTACTGCGCGTCGGGACCCGTCGACGCCGACTACCTGACCTTGGCGGAGCGGACCGGCGAGGCCATCGCGAAGGCCGGCCTCACCCTGGTCTCCGGGGGTGGCAACGTGTCGATGATGGGCAGCGTGGCCCGGGCCGCACGCGAGGCCGGCGGGCGGACGATCGGGATCATCCCCGAGCATCTGATGAAGAAGGAGGTGGCCGATCTCGACTCCACCGAACTCATCGTCACCGACACCATGCGCGAGCGGAAACGGCTGATGGAGGAGATGGCCGACGGCTTCCTGACGTTGCCCGGCGGCATCGGCACCTTCGAGGAGTTCTTCGAGACGTGGACCGGCGGTTACCTCGGTGAGCACGACAAGCCCGTGGTCCTGTTGAACCACGGCGGTTTCTACCAGCCGATGCTCAGCTGGCTCGACGATCTGCAGACGCGCGGGTTCGTCTCGTCGTGGGCGCTGGACAGGCTGAAGGTATGTGACACCGTGGGTGAGAGCATCACGTACCTGACTAACGGGTAAGGTGACGGCGTTCACCCGGACAACGATGAAGCGAGGCATTCGATGAGCACGAACGTTCCGAACCGAGTCGGACTCACAGACATCGTCCGCGGCGTCGTCAAGATGGTGCCCGACCTCCCGCGCATGGCGACTCACGCACCGGGCATGATCGTGCGTCCGCCTGCGGCCAAGCGGACGATCGGCCAGATCTTCGCCAAGCGCGCCGCCGACCATCCGGACCGCCCGTTCATCCGCTGGAACGGCGAATCCATGACCTACGGTGAGGTGAACCGTCAGGTGAACCGCTACGCGGCGGTTCTCGCCGATCGCGGTGTCGGGACCGGCGACGTCGTCGGCATCCTCGCAAAGAACAGTCCCACCGACCTCATGGTGATCCTCGCGGCGCTCAAGCTCGGCGCCGTCGCCGGAATGCTGAACTACAACCAGCGCGGCGAGGTCATCGACCACAGCATGACGCTGCTCGGCGGCAAAGTGCTGGTCTACGACCCCGACTGCGCCGAGGCGTACGAGTCGATCAGCGCGGACCGACTTCCCGCGCACGTCCTCGACTTCGCCGCCCTCGACGAGGCCGCCGCCGGCAAGCCCGAGATCGACCCGGCCGTCACCAAACACCTCCCCGCGTCGACGACCGCGTTCTACATCTTCACCTCCGGCACCACCGGGCTGCCCAAGGCCAGCGTGATGAGTCATAACCGCTGGCTCGCGAACTACGACGGCATCGGTGGCCTGGCCGTACGACTGCGTGCGTCGGACACGATGTATGTGCCGCTGCCGCTGTACCACAACAATGCGCTGTCGGTGTCCCTCGGCGCGGTCCTGGCCGCAGGCGCCTGCATCGCGATCAGCAAGCAGTTCTCGGCGTCGCGTTTCTGGGACGAGATCATCCTCAACCGCGCCACCGCCTTCTGCTACATCGGCGAACTCTGCCGCTATCTGCTGGCGCAGCCGGTCAAGCCCACCGACCGCACTCACTCGGTGCGCCTCATGGTCGGCAACGGCCTGCGTCCGGAGATCTGGGACGAGTTCACCGAGCGTTTCGGCGTCGACCGCGTCATGGAGTTCTACAGCGCCAGCGAACTCAACATCGCGTTCGTCAACGCCTTCGACGTCAAGCGAACCGCGGGGTTCTGCCCGTTGCCCTTCCGCGTGGTGGAGTACAACGAAGACGGCACCGCCAAGCGCGATGCGCGCGGACGACTGCGCAAGGTGCGCAAGGGCGAACCCGGTCTGCTGATCGCGCAGATCAGCGACCGGGTCCCGGTCGACGGCTACACCGACGACAGCGACACCGAGAAGAAGATCATTCGCGACGCCTTCAAGGAGGGCGATTCGTACTTCAACTCCGGTGACCTGGTTCGCGAACTCGGGTTCTCGCACATCGCCTTCGTCGACCGACTCGGCGACACCTTCCGGTGGAAGGGCGAGAACGTCGCGACCACCGAGGTCGAGGGATCGTTCGACAGCATCGACGCCGTCGAACAGGCCGTCGCCTACGGCGTCGAGGTGCCCGGCTGCGACGGTCGCGCAGGCATGGTGGCCGTGCAGCTGCGCGACGGGGAGTCGGTGGAGCCGAAGGAGCTCGCCGACCGCCTGTACCGCACCCTGCCCGCGTATGCGGTCCCGTTGTTCGTGCGATTCGTCCCCGAGATCGAGACCACGTCGACGTTCAAGAACCGCAAGGTGGAACTCCGCAAGGAGGGCTACGCCGAGATCGGCGACGACACCGTGTGGGTGCTGTCCGGTCGGACGGACGGGTACGTGCCGTACTACGACGACTACCCGGCCGACGTCGCGGCGGCGAAGGCCCCGCGCTGACGCATTCCGGGAGCATCGTAGGGTGAGTGGGTGAGCAACGCCTGTCCGGCCGCGACCCTCTGCGGTCGGCCCGTCGCCGCCGACCGCGCCCTGGTCATGGCGATCGTCAATCGCACCCCCGACTCGTTCTACGACGCCGGCGCGACCTTCGCCGACGACGCCGCCAAAGCCCGGATCGACGAGGTGGTGGCGCAGGGCGCCGACATGATCGATGTGGGCGGCGTGAAGGCGGGACCGGGCGCCGACGTCGACGCCGCCACCGAAGCACAGCGCGTGGTCCCGATGATCGCCTGGATCCGCCGCGCACACCCCGACATCCTCATCAGCGTCGACACCTGGCGCGCCGAGGTGGCCGCACAGGCCTGCGAGGCGGGCGCCGACCTGATCAACGACACCTGGGCCGGCGTGGACCCTGACCTGCTGTCGGTCGCGGTCGAGGCCCGAGCCGGGCTGGTGTGCTCGCACACCGGCGGCGCGCGTGTCCGCACCCGGCCGCACCGCGTGGCCTACGAGGACGTCGTGGCCGACGTGGTCGCCGAGGTCACCACCGCCGCGGAGCGAGCCCGCGCGGCGGGCGTCCGGGCCGACGGCATCTTGATCGACCCGACCCACGATTTCGGCAAGAACACCCATCACGGACTGGCGCTGCTGCGGCATCTCGACCGCCTCGTCGACACCGGTTGGCCGGTGCTGATGGCGCTCAGCAACAAGGACTTCATCGGTGAGACGCTGAACGCCGACCTTGGCGATCGTGTCGCCGGAACGCTGGCCGCGACCGCGCTCGCCGCAGCGCAGGGCGCGCGCATGTTCCGCGTCCATGAAGTCGCCGACACGCGCAAGGTCGTCGACATGGTGGCGTCGATCATCGGCACCCGCCCGCCGTCGCGCACGGTGCGGGGGCTCGCATGAACCCCGGGCACGAAGGCGTGGTCTGGGCCGAGCACGGCGAAGCGCCCTGGTCGCACACCCACACCTGGGACCATCCCGAGTGGAGCGTCGAGGATCTCGTCGCCGCCAAGAACGGCCGCACCGTGTCGGTGGTGCTGCCCGCGCTCAACGAGGAGGCGACGGTCGCCGGCGTGATCGCGACCATCGCCCCGTTGCTCGGCACCCTGGTGGACGAACTCATCGTCCTGGACTCGGGCAGCACCGATCGCACCGCCGAGCGCGCTCGCGCCGCGGGGGCCCGCGTCGTGACCCGCGAGGACGCGATTCCGGGACTGCCGCCGGTTCCCGGGAAGGGCGAGGCGCTGTGGCGGTCCATCGCGGCGACCACCGGTGACGTGATCGCCTTCGTCGACTCCGACCTCATCGATCCCGATCCCATGTTCGTCCCGAAGATGGTCGGCCCGCTTCTCGCCGACCCGGACATCCACCTGGTCAAGGGCTACTACCGTCGACCGCTGCGGACCGGAGACACGCAGGAGCCGGGCGGCGGGGGACGCGTCACCGAACTCCTCGCCCGCCCCTTGCTGACTGCACTCAAGCCCGAGCTCGGCGAAGTGGGCCAGCCGCTCGGCGGAGAGTACGCGGGGACGCGTGAACTCCTGGCCTCGGTGCGGTTCGCGCCCGGCTACGGTGTCGAGATCGGCCTGCTCATCGACACCTACGACCGCTACGGACTCGCAGGCATCGGCCAGGTGAACCTCGGCGTGCGCAGTCACCGCAACCGTCCACTGCACGAGCTGTCGTTGATGAGCAGGCAGATCGTCGCGACCCTGCTGGACCGCTGCGGGATCGACGACTCCGGTGTCGGGCTCACGCAGTTCGTCCCCGACGCCGACGGCGGCTTCACCCCGTACCGCACCGAACTCCTCCGCGGCGAGCGGCCGCCGATCAACGAGCTCCGACACTCGCTACCCTGAACACCGTGGTGACGATCGGACTCTATGTGATCGGCGTGGCCCTCATGGTCGCGCTCATCTTCTTTCTCGTGTGGTTCGTCTTCGGGCGCGGAGAAGAACTGCCCCCGATTCAGAAGGGCACCACGTTGACCCGGCTGCCGCGTGCGGGCATCACCGGCGACGACGTGCGGGTGGTGGTCTTCCAGCAGGCCTTTCGCGGGTACAAGGCGTCCGAGGTGGACTGGACCCTCGAGAAGCTGGCGCGCGAGATCGACGAGCTGCGCGCCGTCGTCCACGATCTGCAGGCGCGCGACGAGTTGGATGCGGCCGCCGCCGACACCGGACCCATGCCGCCGCTGCCTCCCCAGAAGTGACTCGAATCCGTTCCATATCGGCGTCATCGGGCCAACGTCAGTCGTACTGCCCGTAGTGCACACGTGTTCGCGAAGTATCATTGAGCCGAACATCGTGAGATCCACATGAAGGGAGCACGACAGATGGCGGCGATGAAGCCACGTATGGGGGACGGTCCGCTCGAGGCGGTCAAGGAAGGACGTGGAATCGTCGTTCGGATTCCGATCGACGGCGGCGGTCGGCTGGTCGTCGAACTGAATGACGAGGAGGCTTCGGCTCTGGGCGAGGCGCTGCGCGAGGTCACCGACTGATCGACGCGGCAGGATCGCGGTGGACTGCCGCGGCCGACCTTCTCGCGTGCCCGATCTGTTCGGACGTGCTCGCTCCGGTCGGCGCATCACTGCGGTGCGCCGCCGGACACTCCTTCGACATCGCTCGGCAGGGCTATGTGTCGCTGCTGACCGGTAGGGGAACCAACCATCGGTCCGACACCGCTGACATGGTCGCGGCACGCAACCGCGTCTTCGAGGCAGGTCTCTACGCGCCGATCGTGTCCGCGGTGTCCGCGGCCTGTGTCGGCGCGACGATGATCCTCGACGCCGGCGGCGGACCCGGCCAATACCTGGCGGCCGCGCTCGACGCAGCCGAGGACACCGCGCTCGGCGTGGGCCTCGACCTCTCGCGGTACTGCGCCCGCAGTGCGGCCAGACGTCATCCGCGCGGATTCTCCGTCGTCGCCGACCTCTGGCAGGGCATCCCGATCCAGGACGGCGTCGCCGACGCCGTTCTCTCGATCTTCGCGCCGCGCAACGCCTCCGAGGTCGCGCGGGTCTTGGCGCCGGGCGGCCGCTGGATCATCGTCACGCCCGAACCCGGGCATCTCGCCGAGGTGGTGGAGTCGATGCACATGCTGTCGGTCGGGGAGGGCAAAGGCGAGCGGTTGGCGCACGAGCTCGCCGTCGACTTCACCGATGCCACTGCGTCCCGCGTCACCGAGTCCATCGACGTCGCTGAGTCGGAACTGGTCGACGTCGCCGCGATGGGACCCGCCGCATTCCACCGCACGCGGGACCAACTGGCCGCGTCGGCGGCCGCACTGGCGGCCGGCGGTCCGGTGTCGGCGACGCTCGACGTGACCATCTCGGTCGCGCAGCGCCGGTGAGCCCGATATGTTGATCTTGTGAGATCACAACCGCATGTTCTCGGAATCGTCCTCGCCGGCGGTGAGGGAAAGCGGCTCTACCCGCTGACGATGGACCGCGCGAAACCCGCCGTGCCGTTCGGCGGGTCGTACCGCCTCATCGACTTCGTGCTGTCGAATCTGGTGAACGGCGGCTACGAGCAGATCTGCGTCTTGACGCAGTACAAGTCGCACTCGCTCGACAAGCACATCTCGCAGACCTGGTGGTCGTCGGGATTCCACGGCGAATTCATCACCCCGGTGCCCGCGCAGCAGCGGTTGGGGCCGCGCTGGTACACCGGCAGCGCCGATGCGATCTACCAGTCGATGAACCTGATCTACGACGAGGAACCCGAGTACATCGTGGTCTTCGGCGCCGATCACGTGTACCGGATGGACCCGTCGCAGATGGTCGAGGCGCACATCGCGTCGGGTGCCGCGGTGACCGTCGCGGGCATCCGGGTGCCGCGCAGCGAGGCGTTCGCGTTCGGCTGCATCGACGCCGACGACACCGGGAAGATCACCGAGTTCCTGGAGAAGCCCGCCGATCCGCCCGGCACGGTCGACGATCCCGACGTCACGTTCGCGTCGATGGGCAACTACGTGTTCACCGCCGACGCGCTGGTCGACATGCTCAAGGCCGATGCGGCGGAAGCGGACTCCGACCATGACATGGGCGGTGACATCATCCCCGCCTTCGTCGAGCGAGGCGAGGCCTACGTCTACGACTTCGACGACAACATCGTCCCCGGCCAGACCGACCGCGACAAGGGCTACTGGCGCGACGTCGGCACGCTGGACTCGTTCTACGAGGCGCACATGGATTTGGTGTCGGAGAACCCGGTGTTCAACCTGTACAACAAGCGCTGGCCCATCCGCGGTGAGACCAGCCACCTGCCGCCTGCGAAGTTCGTCCGTGGCGGCACCGCCAACGATTCGGTGGTCGGCGCCGGGACCATTGTCGCCGGAGCGATGGTGCACGGATCGGTCCTGTCGAACAACGTCTTCGTCGACGAGGGCGCGGTGGTGCAGGGCAGCGTCCTGATGCCGGGCGTGCGCATCGGAAAGAACGCCGTGGTCCGCAACGCGATCCTCGACAAGAACGTCCGCATCGTCGACGACGGCCAGTTGGGCGTGGACATCGAACGCGATCGTGAGCGTTTCGTCGTCTCGCCCGGCGGCATCGTGACCGTCGGGAAGAACCAGGTCGTCGAGTAGGGAGTCCCCGCACCGACCGCTGGCGCGGCGCACTCGAGACGACAGGGTGATCGCCGCCCTACCGCTTCGTCGGAAAATTAAATACGGTTGAAGGCGTGAAAAAGAAATGGGGTCCGTCGCCTGCCGTCGGCCAGGCGCCTGCGACCGTCACCGGTCGCCAGGGCGAGGTGCTCCAGATCCTGCGCACGCACGCCGAATCCGACGACGACGACGGCGTGCGTGTGGCCGATGTGGCCGATGCCCTCGACCTCCATCCCAACACGGCCCGTGAACACCTCGATGCGCTGGTCGACAGGGGCCTGGCCGTCCGGAGCCGGGTGCACGACGGCGGCCGCGGACGCCCGGCCTGGACCTACTGCGCGGCGGAGCCTGCCACCGACCACCGCTTCGCGGCGTACCGTTCCATGGCGATCGTCCTCGCCGGGCATCTGGCGCAGTCATCGGCCGACCCTCAGTCGGCCGCCCGAGCCCTGGGGCGCGAGTGGGGCCGCGAACTGGCCTCCGACGTCGAATCGGATGCCCGGGCCCGCGTGGTCGCCGATCTGAGCCGCGTCGGCTTCGCGCCCGTCGCGCAGGCGGACGGCTCCCTGTCGCTCACTCGGTGCCCGCTCCTGGACGCCGCACGGCGCTACCCCGAGATCACCTGCCAACTCCACCTCGGGCTGGTCCGCGGCATCCTCGGCGACGACGAGCGGGCCGTGAATCCGGTCCTGCTGCCCTTCGCACGACGCGACTCGTGCCTTCTGCGACTGCCGTCGGCGCACCGGCCATGAGTCCGCGAGCCGTCGCCGACTCGGCGCGCCTGCGTCTGCTGTTGCTGATTCCCGGGGGCTTCGCGCTCCTCGTCGGGGTGGACGCGGCGCTGCTGCTCCTCGGCGTCGGGGCGCCAGTCACGATGAGTCGGTGGGCCGACGTGCACGGCGTCCTCATGGTGTACGGATTCGTCGGCACGGTGGTCGCGTTGGAGCGATCCGTGGCACTCGGGAAGCTGTGGGGCTACGCCGCGCCCGCGGGGCTCGGGCTCGGCGGCGTCGCCCTGGTGCTGGCGCCGCACCACGCGGTCGGGGGTGCGGTCATCGCTGCCGGTTCCGCGGTGCTGGTCGCCCTCTACGTGCCGCTGTGGCGGCGCAATGCGGCGACGGCTGTCCTGGTTCAGGGCTGCGGCGCAGTCCTGGCGTTCGGCGGGGCGCTGATGTACGCGGCCGGGGTCCCGGTGCCGTGGATCCTGCCGTGGCTCGGGGGTTTCCTGATCCTCACGATCGGGGGCGAACGGCTGGAGCTGGCGCGGGTCGCCTTCGTCGCGCCTGCCGTCGAGGCGATCGCGCTGGCGGCGACGGCGGCAGTCTTCCTCGCCGTCCCGGCGTCGTTGCTGTGGCCCGACGCAGGCTATCGCCTGCTGGGCGTCGCACTGGTGGGTGTGACCGGCTGGCTGCTGCGTCATGACGTGGCGGGCAAGACGGTGCGCGGCAGCGGGCTGCCGCGCTTCAGCGCCGTCTGCCTGCTGTCCGGGTATGCGTGGCTGCTGGTGGCGGGCGGGGTGTGGATCGTCGCCGGACCGGTGCGATCCGGCCCGGCGTACGACGCGTCGGCGCATGCGATCTTCCTCGGTTTCGTGATCTCGATGATCATGGCGCACGCACCGATCATCCTGCCCGCCGTGCTGCGCCGGCCGTTGCCGTACCGCCCGATCATGTACGCACCCGCCGTGCTGCTGCACGCGTCGCTGCTGCTGCGGATCGTCGTCGGCGACGGCGCCGACCTCGTCTGGGCCGTGCAGGCGGGCGGCGTGCTCAATGCGGTCGCCGTCCTCGGGTTCGCGGTGATCGCGGTGGCATCGGTGATCGTCGGGGCTCCCAAGCGCCCGGCGCCGGTCACTCGGGCGGCGACCGCATGACCCTTCGATCCTGGAACGTGCGTACCGGTCTGGTCGTCCTGACCTGGCTGGTGGCGCTGGTCGGCGTGACGATCGCGGGCGATGCGGTCCCGGCGTCGCACTGGCTGATGATCCACCTGTTGGGGCTGGGCGCGGCGAGCAACGCGATCCTCATCTGGAGCTGGTACTTCACCGAGGCGGTGCTGCGGCTCTCGCACACGGAGAGCCGCAGGTCGCAGGCCGCGCGGCTGCTGCTGTTCAACGCGGGTGCGGTGACGGTGGTGATCGGCTACGGCGTGGTCGGCGCCGCCGACGGCGGCGTCCGCGGCGGCACGTGGTGGGCGATCCTCGCGGGCGCACTGACGGCCGGCGCCGCGATCGCCTGGCACGGGGTCGACCTGGTGCGACGGATCCGGTCGGCGTTACCGTCGCGATTCGGCGGCATGGTCCGCTACTACGTCGCCTCGGCCGTCTTCCTGTTGGTCGGCGTCGGGTTCGGCGCGACGATGACGCGTGGCGATCTTCCGGGCGACTGGCCTGAACGCTCGGCGGTGGCGCACGCGGGACTCAACATCTTCGGCTGGGTCGGCATCACGGTGGTCGGCACGCTGGTGACGCTGTGGCCGACCATTCTGCGCACCCGGATGGCCGACGGGGTGGAGCGGGCCGCAGCCCGGGCGTTGCCGGTCCTGTGCGGCGCGGTGACGCTGCTGGTCGTGGGAGCACTCATCGGGGTGCTGACCGTCGCTGCGGTCGGCGTGGCGGCCTACGCGGCGGCGGTCGGATACATCGCGTGGTCGCACGCCGACGAAGTGCGCCGCAAGAAGCCGACCGGTTTCGCGAGCCTGTCGGTGCTGGCCGGTGTGCTGTGGCTGCTCGGCGGACTGGTCGTGCTCGCCGTCGCCTACGCGACGGCGCCGGACTGGGTCACGGCGTACGAGCGGCTGAACGTCCTCACCACCGCGCTCCTGGGCGGCTTCCTGGCCCAGGTGCTGCTCGGCGCGCTCAGCTACTTGATTCCGGTGGTGCTCGGCCGCAAGCCGTCCGCCACGCAGCAGTCGATGCGGGTGCTCGACCTCGGCGGGCCGCTCCGCGTCGGCGCCGCCAACGCAGGCCTGGCGGTGTGGGCGCTGCCGGGCGAGGGCTGGCCGCATCGGCTGGCCGCTGCCGTCGCCGTCGCGGCGCTGGCGAGCTTCATCCCGCTGGCGGTGTGGTCGGCGGTCAAGGCGCTCCGTCCGACCGAGACCGACGGTCCCAGACCCCGACCAACGCAGCGTCCCGGCGGGGTGGTCCTCGGCGCCCTCGCGGCGGGTGTGGCCGCCGTCGTGGTGGCGGGCGCCGTCGGCGTCGCGATCGACCCCGCATCGGTGGGTCTGACCGGCGGCAACCAGAGCGGGGTTGTCGCGACCGGCCACACGACAACGGTGCAGATCGGCATCGCCGGGATGCGTTTCACCCCCGGCCGGATCGTGGTGCCCCGCGGCGACCGACTCGTGATCGAACTGACCAACACCGGCGATCAGACGCACGACCTGGTGATGCCGACCGGCGCTCGGACGCCCCGCCTCGCCCCGGGGGATCACGCCGCCCTCGACGCCGGGATCGTCGGGACGTCGATGCAGGGGTGGTGCTCCCTCCCCGGCCATCGCCAGATGGGCATGGTGCTCGACGTCGTCGTCCCGGAGGCGCCCGCCCAGAACACGCCGTCCAGCACCACGCCCGATCGGCACGGTGAGACCGCCGACCTGGCCGCCGACCCCGGACCGGACTTCGTCGCCCACGATCCGCGGATGCCGCCGCTGCCCGCCGGCCGCGTCCATCGCATCACCCTCGACGTCCGTGACGTGGAGCGGCAGGTGGCGCCCGGGGTCACCGTCACGCAGTGGCCGTACGGCACCGTCGACGCCGATGGCCGGTATCGCGGCGGCGCACCCGGGCCCACGCTGCGCGGACGCGTCGGCGATCGCTTCGAGGTCACCCTCGTCAATTCGGCGTCGATGGGGCATTCGATCGATTTTCACGCGGGTTCGCTGGCGCCCGATCGGCCGATGCGGACCATCCAGCCGGGCGAATCGCTGAACTACACGTTCACCGCGACCCGCAGCGGCGTCTGGCTGTACCACTGCTCGACGATGCCGATGGCGACGCACATCGCCAACGGCATGTTCGGCGCAGTGATCATCGACCCGCCGAATCTGCCGGACGTCGATCAGGAGTACGTGCTCGTGCAGTCGGAGGTCTTCCTCGGCGGCCCCGACGGCACCGCGGACCCCGACAAGATCGCCGCCGAGAAGCCCGACCTGGTGGTCTTCAACGGCTACGCGAACCAGTACGACCACCGGCCGCTGACGGCGAGAGTCGGTCAGCGAGTTCGGATCTGGGTGCTTGCCGCCGGCCCGAACCGCGGGACGGCGTTCCATGTGGTCGGCGGCCAGTTCGACACGGTCTGGAAGGAGGGCGCGTATCTCCTGCGGCCCGACGGTCCGCGGTCGGGCGGCAGTCAGGTCCTCGACCTCGCGCCGGCCCAGGGCGGTTTCGTGGAGCTCACCTTTCCCGAGGCCGGTCACTATCCGTTCGTGACGCATGCGATGGTCGACGCCGAGCGCGGCGCCCACGGAGTCATCGCCGTCAGTCCGGCGCGCTGACGAACGCCCGTTGGATCTGCGCCCTGGACGGGCTCAGATCCGACGACGGTTCACGCGCGCAGGGCGTCTCGACCGACCTCGATCAGTGTCGGCACCGATTCGGCGTCGATCTGCTCGGGAAGCGCGTCCACCGGCCACCAGGCCAGATCGGTGGATTCGTCGCTGATGACGATATCCGGCAGCGAGCCGTCGGCCGTCGCCGCGGCGACAGCGGCGTACCGGACGTCGAGGTGCCGGGTCGGCACGCCGAGAGAACAGGTGATCGGGTGCGTGTGCAGCTGGACGGGATCGCTCGACAGCGTCAGTGACCCGAGTCCGGACTCCTCGAGCCCTTCGCGCAGAGCGGCGGCGGAGAGGCTGTCGTCTTCGGGCTCGCAGTGCCCGCCGAGCTGCAGCCACTTGCCGACTCGCGGATGCAGCGTCAGCAGCACATGGGTCAGCTCCGCATTGAAGACGATCACCGAAGCGGTCAGATGGCCTGCCTCGCAGGCGCGTTCGCACCCGTTCTTTGCGGCGGAGAGGAACGCCAGGTAGGCGTGCCGGATCGAGTCCTGGTGCGGGTTCGGCGCCGCCCAGTCGGCCAGGGCGCTCATCGCCTTCGCGTGCAGTGTGGTCACAGCTCCACCACCAGTCCGTCGGTGGCCGCGGGGGCGCGGAGTCCTGCGGGCTGCGCCGGATGGCCGATCGCGACGGCGCCCAGCGGCTGCCAATGCTGCGGCAGCTCGAGTTGCTCGCGGACCACGTCGGCCGCGAAGATCGTCGATCCCACCCAGCAGCTGCCGATCTCCCGCGCAGACAGCGCCACCAGCAGCCCGGCGACGGCGGCGCCGCCCGCCACCAGGAACATGGTGTTCTCGCAGCCGTTTCGGCGCTCATCCGGGTAGTCGTGCATGCCGTCGCCGGTCAGGACCGGGATCACCAGTTCCGGTGCGTCGTACAGGATCTGGCCGCGTTGGACCCGCTTGGCGATGGACTCGGGCGTCTTCTGGTCGGCGGACAGGTCGGTCCGCCAGGCGTGCGCCATCGCGTCCAGCAGGCGGCGGCGGCGATCGGCGTCGCGGATCCAGAGGAAGCGGATCGGATGGGTGTGGTGGGGTGCGGGAGCGGTCAGCGCGTCCGCGAATGCGGCGTGCATCGTCGCCGGGTCGACGGCGTCGTCGGCGAAGTGTCGTACCGATCGACGGGTCAGCAGTGCTTCGCGATGTCCCTGCGCGAGCGCCTCCTCGACGCCGAGACGGAACATGTCGTCGTCGAGATCGCGCACCAGGTCGCGCGCCGCGGTGCCGTCGTCGACGTACGGCATGCCGCGGACCACGGCGACGGGCACGCCGTCGAGCTTGCCCTTCACTAGGTCGCCCGCCGCGGCGAGCTCGTCGGCGACGGCGATGTCGGTGACGAGCAGCGTGTTGCCGTACCCGTCGTCGATGCCGTCGTAACCGTGGCTGACGGCGATGCCTGCGGCCCCGATCGCGACATCGGTCTGTCCGGTCCGCCAAGCCCGTCCCATGGTGTCGGTGACGATGACGGCCACGGCGAGTCCGTGCTCCTCGGCGAGCCGGGTGCGCAGGCGCGCGGCGCTGGCGTCCGGGTCGAGCGGGAGGAGGGCGATCTGATCGGTGCGGACGTTGGAACCGTCGACGCCGGCGGCGGCCTGCACCAACCCGTTGCGGTTGGCCGTGATGAGCGTGCGGTTGCGGCGTGCGACGACGCGGACGGTCTCATCGTCGATCAGCTTGCGGCGGAAGGCGTCCCGCTCGTCCGGATCCGTCGGTGCGGCGACCATGCGGCCCTCGGTCTTGGAGAACACCTTGCTCGTCACCACCAGCACGTCGCCGTCGACGATCCAGGGCGCGGCGGCGACGATCTCAGCGGCGAGATCGCTGTCGGCGTCGAACTCGCCGAGGCCGGTGATCGGCAGGATCTGCAGTCCCTCGGGGGCCCGGTGATCGGTCACGGGACGCTCACCCCGACCAGCCGGCAGGCCGCCCGAATCATCTCCGCGGTGGCGGACGGGTCGGTCATCAACAGGGGCGCGGAGGCGATGGCGATGCCGTCGACCGCGGCGTCGTCGCCCTCGGCGATCAACCAGCCGTCGAGGATGCCGTTGCCGCTGCGCGCGCCGTAGTGCTCGGCGATGCCCTGGGCCGAGCTCTCGACGCCGATCACCGACAGGCAGGCGTCGGCCATGCCGCGCAGCGGTTTGTCGGCGATCACCGGGCTGATGCCGACGACCGGCGCCGACGTCTGGCGCAGCGCACCGCGGATCCCGGCGACCGAGGTGATGGCACCGATGCTGACGACCGGGTTGCTGGGGGCCAGCAGCACGATGTCGGCGTCGGAGATCGCTTGCAGCACACCGGGCCCGGGCTTCACTTCGTCGCGCCCCACCTGGGCGAACCCGTGCGTCGGGACGTCGGCGCGGTACCGGACCCACCACTCCTGGAAGTGGATGGCGACGCGTTCGCCGTCGTCGCCGTCGGGCTTGTCGATCACCACGTGGGTCTCGTGCCGTTGATCGCTCGCAGGCAGCAGTCGGACGCCGGGCTGCCATCGTCGGCTCAGCGCGGCGGTGACGTCCGAGAGCGGATAACCCGCCTCCAGCATCTGCGTGCGGATCAGGTGCGTGGCCAGATCACGGTCGCCGAGGCCGAACCAGTCGGGGTCGGCACCGTAGGCGGCGAGCTCCTCCTTGGCGTTCCACGTCTCGTTGCGGTGACCCCAGCCGCGCTCCGGATCGATCCCGCCGCCCAGCGTGTACATGCAGGTGTCGAGATCGGGACAGATGCGCACCCCGTGCATGTACGCGTCGTCGCCGACGTTGACGACCGCGGTCACCGTGGTCGCCGGGTCGGGATCGTCTGCGAGTTGAGGAAAGGGCGTGCGTCCGAAGAGTTCGCGTGCGCCCTGCAGAAATCGGGCGCCGCCGACGCCGCCCACGAGTACCGTCACCTTCACAGCAACCCACTTTAGGCACGCCCCCTGTGACCGCGCGCTCCACGTCCGTTCGACGGCACCGTGAGCCGGCGTGGGCGGGTGCGCGACACGCCGATCGACTGCGCGATTTGTCTCGGTGGCACGGATTCGTCGGAGGCCGGTGGTAGGAAGGAATCTTCTGCTTCCGCTTGACCGCGATGGTGGCGACCGTGTCTAATCACAACTGTGTCATTCACGGTTTCACCGATCGATGACCACCAATCAGAGGGCCGTTCTGATTGCGGGGATGTAAGTCAAGTCTGCTAGCAGGGAGGTGCCAGGATGACTTTGGAAGCGGGCGAGGGGGCTGGCCCGGTCAGCTACACGCCGATGAATCGCCACCTGACGGTGGTCCCGAACGACTTCGAGGAGTTGTTCGACGCGGTCGAGGAGCAGTGGCAGGATCGCGCACTGTGTGCTCAGACCGACCCGGAAGCGTTCTTCCCGGAGAAGGGCGGTTCCACGCGCGAGGCCAAGCGCATCTGCCAGGGCTGCGAAGTCAAGGCCGAATGCCTGGAGTACGCGCTGCACAACGATGAGCGTTTCGGGATCTGGGGTGGACTCTCCGAGCGTGAACGCCGCCGCCTGAAGCGAGGCATCATCTGAGCTGCCCACGGGCAGTCCACGACTTTTCGACCCCTCTCGGATCGGCTACCTCCCGCCGGTCGGATGAGGGGTCGAGTCGTTTTCGTCAGTCGGCCTGCTAGTCCTCGTCGGGACCGTCTTCCACGGTCTCCTCATCGACGCCGAGATACGTCGCCACCTGCTCGATCAGCACCTCCCGCAAGATCTCCGGCAGGTCCTCGGCGTCATGCGCGCGCAACTCGAGCGGTCGGCGGAACAGGATGATCTGGGCGCGCGTCGGACGACCGGAGACGTCGACGCCGGCGGGGATCAGGCGGGCCAACGGCACCTGTCCGTCCGCCGTCACGTCGTCGGGCCACTGCACCGGTTCATCGCTGCGGGGCAGCATCCGCGGGATGTCGTCGACGGCCACGTCGAGTCCGGTGAGGTGGTCGTGCCAGCGTGCATCGATCTCGGTGAACGCCTCCACCGCTGCGGCGTCGAACAGATCCGACCGGGTCTTGTGGCCGGGGAGGGCGGCGGGCATCAGCGGGCCGCGTAATCCGCGGCCGCGCCGGTCGCTGCGGAGCCGGCGCGGCGGCGGGCCCAGGAGTTCGCGTCCGGGCCGCATCGGAACGAGTCGATAGGCCATGCCTTCAGCATAGGGCGTGCCTGGGTCGTGCAGTGTCCGCAGACGCGCCACACCGAGCGTGTCGATTGTCCGGTCCGGCCGCAGAGACGATAGGCTGGCCGCGTGAATGTCCCTCGTCAGTGCTGCAGGCCCGGCTGTTCTCGTATCGCCGTGGCGACTCTGACGTTCGTCTACGCCGAATCGACCGCCGTGATCGGTCCGCTGTCGGCAGCCGACGAACCCCACTCGTGGGACCTGTGTTCGCAGCACGCGGACCGCATCACCGTTCCGGTCGGCTGGGAGATGCTGCGCAGCGAGAGCCGTTTTCAGCAGCCCGCCGAGGATCACGAGCTCACCGCCATCGCCGAGGCGGTCCGCGAGGCCGCGGTCGGGACCAACGCGCCGCGTGCCGGGTTCCTGGCCAACGCCGATCTCGACGAGGTGGCGCGTGGTCGTCACCGTGCCCAGCCGCATCCGGGATCGGCTCCGACCGTCACACCGCGTCCCGGACGTCGTGGGCACCTGCGCGTGCTCCCGGACCCGGTCGACTGACGCTGACGACCCGGGATTCCGCTCGTGCCTCTTTCGGAGCGAGCGAACACTAGGCTGTGATGCATGTCCGCGCTCACCACTGACCTCGACGACGTCGACGCGTTGCTCGTCGCCGATCGCGACGGGCTGCTCCGGGCTGCCGCGATGGCGGGCGCCGGCGTGCGTGCGGTGTCGCAGGCGCAGGCCGAAGGCGTGCTGGAGCGGCTCGCGGACCTGCGTCCGCGCGCGCTGGTCGTCGTCACCGGGAACGACGCCGTGGCTCGTCGCGCGGCCGATCTCGTCGTCGCGACCGTCGCCCCGCGCATCGATGTCCCGATCGCGGTCTCACCGCTCCTGCCCGGCTGGATCGGTCCGCTCGACGTGGTGGTGATCATCGGCGACGACGCGGGCGATCCGGCGTTGGGCGACGCCGCGATGCGTGCGCTGCGCCGACGCGCCGAACTGGTGGTGGCGGTCCCGATCGAGGGTCCGCTGACCGATGCCGTCGGCACGCAGCCGATCGTCGACCTGTCACCGCGACTGGCGGTCGACGCGCGATTCAGCTTCTGTCGGTTCGTCGCCGCGCTCGTCGCCGTGTGCACGGCGCTCGCCGCCGTCCGCCTGGCGCCCGCGCCGCCGGCGCTGGCCGAGGTCGCCGATCGGCTCGATGACGAGGCCGCCGCCGATCATCCGGCGCAGGAGAGCTTCCACAACCAGGCCAAATTGCTCGCCCTGCGGGTGGCCGACCGGTCGGTGGCCTGGGCCGGTGATACCGCGGGAGCGGCCGCCCTGGCCGCACATGCGGCGGCGGTGACCTTCGCGGTGGCGGGCAGTGTCTCGCAGGCGGCGACGGAGCCGGTGGTCGCAGCGCATCTGCGCGCGAGCGGACCCGCGGCCGCCGCGACCGATCAGCTCTTCTACGACCCCGACTTCGACCCGCCGCGGGCGGGCGCATTCCGGGGGATCGTCTTCACGACGACGGCTCGCGCATGGCACGCCGAGCGTCGACTGGCCGCCTTCTCCGACGTCGACGTCGTCGCCGAACAGGCGACCGGCGCCGAGCCGACGACTCAGGTCGAGCTCGGCGCGGGAGAGCCGCCTGCGGACACGCCTGCCGATCTGGCGGCGTATCTGGTGTTGGCACTGCGCGCCGAATTGGCGGCGGTGTTCGTTCGATTGATGGGAGAAGCGGCCTGATGAAGCTGCTGGCTGGAGTAGTGCGACCGTACGCATGGGGATCGCGTACCGCACTCGCCGAGTTGCGCGGCACACCGAGTCCTTCTGCGCATCCCGAAGCCGAGCTGTGGTTCGGCGCGCACCCGGCGTCGCCCGCACAGATCGTCGGCGCCCTGGACGGGCCGAGCGATCTGTTGAGCGCGATCGACGCCGACCCCGACGGCGAACTGGGCACGGCGACGACCGAGGCCTTCGGTCCGCGGCTGCCGTATCTGCTGAAGATCCTGGCGGCCCAGGAGCCGCTGTCGTTGCAGGCCCATCCGAGTCTCGAGCAGGCGATCAGCGGCTTTGAGCGGGAGAACGCCGCAGGCCTGGCGATGGATGCCGCCGACCGCAATTATCGCGACCCGTCGCATAAGCCGGAGCTCGTGGTCGCGGTCACCGAGTTCGACGCACTGGCCGGATTCCGCGACCCCCGGCAGACAGTGGAGCTCCTGACGCTGCTGGCCGTCCCGGCACTCGACCCCTACCTCGGCATGCTGGCGGAACAGCCGGACGAGACGGGCCTGCGCGCAGTGTTCACCACTTGGCTCACCCTGCCCGAATCGGTCATCGGCGCCCTGGTGCCGGACGTGCTGGAGGGAGCGGTGCGGGTGCTCGGCGACGGCGGCGACCGGTTCGTCCTGGAGTTGCGCTCGTTGCTGGAACTCGGCGAGGCCTACCCGAGCGACCCCGGTGTGCTGGCGTCGCTGCTGTTGAACCGAGTCCGACTGCAGCCGGGCGAAGCGATGTACCTGTCGGCAGGCAATCTGCACGCGTACCTGCACGGGATGGCCGTGGAACTGATGGCGAACTCCGACAACGTGCTGCGCGGGGGACTCACGCCCAAGCACATCGACGTCCCGGAGCTGTTGCGGGTCCTCGACTTCCACCCGGTGACCCTGCCCGAACTCATGCCGCAGATGCACAGCCTCGGCGCCGAACGGATCTACGTGACGCCCGCGGCGGAGTTCCGCCTCTCGCGGGTGGAGTTGGACGCGACCGGGCTGCACGCGGCGCAGTCGATCAGCTTCGACATGGCGGGCCCGCAGGTCCTCGCCGTCCTGTCCGGGCGGATCGCTGTGGAGGGCGCCGAGGTCGGCGCACTGAAGGCGAGTCCGGGCGACGCCGTCTGGCTCGCCGACAGCGATCCGGACGTGACGGTTCGGGCGATGTCGAGTGAGCCCGCGGTCTTCTTCCGCGCTATCGTCCCCGACATCCAGCGATAGCGCTCCTGCCGAGCGCGTCGTCGGCAGCCCTCGATCGTCGCTCGGCCGAACAGTGTCGGCCGCAGCCCCTCACGTGTGAAAGATCTCGGCTCCCGAACCGACCTCACGGGCCAGTTCGGGAGCCGAGAACATCTCGCGTGCGCGAGAAATCGATCAGGGAGCGATCAGAGATCGAGACGTGCGTACTCGCGGAGCTTCGAGGTCTGGTGAACGGCCTCGATGGTGCGGATGGTGCCCGACCGGGACCGCATGACCAGCGACCGTGTGGTGGCGCCGTTGGGGCGGTAGGTGACGCCGCGCAGCATGTCGCCGTTGGTGACGCCGGTGGCGCAGAAGAAGGAGTTCTCGCCCTTGACCAGGATGTCGTTGGTGAGGACCTGATCGAGGTCCAGGCCTGCGGCGATCGCCTTCTGCCGCTCGGCGTCGTCCTTCGGCGCCAGCTTGCCCTGGATCTCGCCGCCCATGCACTTCATCGCCACGGCGCTGATGATGCCCTCGGGAGTGCCGCCGACACCCATCAGCATGTCGACGGTGCTGTACTCGCCCGCAGCCGCGATCGCGCCGGCGACGTCGCCGTCCGAGATGAGGCGGATCTTGGCGCCTGCCTCGCGGATCTCGTGGATCAGGTCCGCGTGGCGGGGGCGGTCGAGCACGACCACCGTCAGGTCAGCGATGTCGATGCCCTTGGCGGCGGCGACGGAGTTGATGTTCCACTCCACCGACTGGTCGATGTCGATGGCGCCCTTGGCGGCGGGTCCGACGGCGATCTTGTTCATGTAGAACACGGCGGACGGGTCGTACATGGTGCCGCGCTCGGACACCGCGATGACCGCGATGGAGTTCGGGCGGCCCTCGGCCATCAGCGTGGTGCCGTCGATCGGATCCACGGCGACGTCGACCTCGGGACCCTCGCCGTTGCCCACGACCTCACCGTTGTACAGCATCGGGGCTTCGTCCTTCTCGCCCTCACCGATCACGACGGTGCCGCGCATGGAGACCGTCGAGAGGAGCTCGCGCATGGCGTCCACCGCCGCGCCGTCGCCTGCATTCTTGTTTCCTCGGCCGACCCACCGGCCGGCAGCGAGGGCGGCGGCCTCGGTGACTCGGACCAGCTCCATGGCCAGGTTGCGATCGGGGGCTTGCTTCGTCATTCGAACTCCACTTTCGTTGCGAACCTAGATGAGGTCTAGGCCTCAATTCTTTCATGCCGGGGACCGGCGATTGGCTGCGGGCAGTCGCCGACTGCGATACTCGACAGCATGGCCGACAAACCCCGGATCCTTCACGACAGCAAAGATCTCATCTGGTCGCTCATTCCGCTCGCGCTGATCGCGCTTCTGGTGGCGGGCATCAGCGGCAGTTGTTCGTTCGGCTTCGGGAACTCGGCCACCCAGCACACCATTCCCAGCTTCGACGCCAAGGCGGGCCTGCAGGCCGACGCCGACACGATGCCCTTCCCGATCCGGGAGCCGGCGCTGCCCGCCGACTGGAAGTCGAACTCCGGGACCACGCAGGACGTCGGGAACTCGGTGTCCAGCAACGTCGGCTGGATCACCCCGGACGGCGTCTACGTCCAGCTGACGCAGACGGCGGCCGTCGAGGACTCGCTCGTCTACAAACTGCTCTCGGACAAGGCGGTCGGTGAGGGCGCCGTCGACGTCGACGGTCAGAAATGGGTGAAGTACGCCGGTGACGAGGACAAGCTGGCGTGGGTCGCCGACTTCGGCGATGTGCGGATCGCCGTCGTGAGCCGCGACGAGGCGGCGATGTCCGTGATGGCGAAGGCCGTGACGCGGGCGGAGCCGCTCGCGGTCAAGCAGCGACCGTAGCGAACTAGTCTTCGTCTTCGTCTTCGTCGTTGTCGTCGTCGCCGTCGGAGTTGAGGGCGGCTTCGATCCGCCCCCGAGCGCCTTCCAAGTGGGCGGTGCAGCGCTGCGCCAGCGCCTCGCCGCGCTCCCACAACGCCAGCGACTCGTCGAGGCCGAGGCCCCCGCGTTCGAGCGTTGCGACCACCTCGGTCAGCTCGTCGCGGGCCTGCTCGTAGTCGAGCTCGGCGACGGGTACGCGGTGGTCGGCACCGGGTTCGGTCACTGCGGATCCTCCTGGGTCGATGGGTGCTGGGGGCGAGCGGCGTCGGAACGGGTGATCACCGCGGCGGCGGAGCCGTCGGCGACCCGGATCCGCACCTCCCCGCCGTCGGGCAACTCCGCGATCGAGCGGACGGCGCGTGGCTGGTCGATGTCGGTGCGCTGGACCACCGCGTATCCGCGGGCCAGGGTCTGCGCAGGTCCCAACGTCGCGAGTTGAGCCGCGAGGCGCTCGGTCCGATGCTCTTCGACAGTCACCAGATGCCTGGTGCTGCGGCGGATGTCGCGGACGGCGGCGTCGACGCGGTCCTGGCGGTCGTCGATCATGCGCAGGGGATTCGCGAGGACCGGCCGGGAGCGCAGTCCCTCGACGACGCGCTCCTCGCGGTGCACCCAATTGCGGAGCGCACCCGCGCTGCGGCGGCGGAGTTCGGCGATGGCGCGCAACTCGGCCGTCACATCGGGCACCACCCGTTTCGCGGCGTCGGTGGGCGTGGCCGCGCGGACGTCGGCGACCAGGTCGAGCAGCGGGGTGTCCGGCTCGTGTCCGATGGCACTGACCACCGGTGTACGACAGTCGGCGACCGCGCGCAGCAGCGTCTCGTCGGAGAAGGGGAGCAGGTCTTCCACGCTGCCGCCGCCGCGGGCGATGATGATGACCTGAACGTGGGGATCGTCGTCGAGCAGGGCGAGCTGTTCGATGATGGCAGGGACCGCCGTCGGACCTTGGACGGGCGTGTCGCGGACGTCGAATCGGACGGACTCCCACCGGGCGGCCGCGACGGCGAGGACGTCGCGCTGCGCGGCGCTCGCTCGACCGGAGATGAGGCCAACGGTGTGCGGCAGGAACGGCAGCGGGCGCTTGCGACGGGGATCGAACAGGCCTTCGGCGGCGAGCAGTGCCTTGACGCGCTCGATGCGCGCCAGGAGTTCGCCGATGCCGACCGGTCGGATGTCGGTGATGCGCAACGACAACGTGCCGCGCCCGGCGTAGAAGTTTGGGCGACCGTAGACGACGACCCGGGCGCCCTCGGTCAGGGGGACGGCGCTGCGCTGCAGCAGCATCGGATCGCATGTCACCGACAGCGACATGTCCGCTGCTGGATCACGCAGGGTGAGGAAGGCGGTCCGGGTGCCGCGGCGGACGTTGATCTGAGTGAGCTGTCCCTCCACCCAGACGGCGCCGAGGCGGTGAATCCAGTCGGCGATCTTGAAGCTGATGGTTCGGACCGGCCACGGATTCTCCGCGGTGTTCGCCTGCTCGGGCGAGGTCATTGCGTGGATTCAGACTTCTTCTGCTGGCTGGCGATGCGATTGTCGATCATCGTGACGAAGGGCGTCCGATTCCGGCCGGCCTTCTCGAAGGCGAGGAGTTCGCTGAGCTCGTCCGCGCCGAGCCCGCGGACCTTGGCGCGCAGCTGCGCGAGCGTCAGGTGCGGGTAGTCGATGGCGGCGACCGTCTCCGGCAGCGGGCCGTCGGCAGGGTCGTCGGAGGTCGACCCGGCAGCTTCGACGTCGACAGGCGCGGAGCTGTACAGCGCGAAGCGGCCGGTGGCGGCGGGCGCGGCACCGTTGGCGGCTGTGCCGTTGCTCTCATCCGCGGCGGCCTGTTCCGTGCCGTCCGGAGCCGCTGTCGCGGCGGTGTTCACCGGGCTCGACGGCGTCGTCGGAGCGTCATCGACGGCGGCGTCCTCGGAGGCGGTCGGCAGGGTGGACGGGGCGTCGGCGAGGAGCGGCGTGGAGGTCTCGGCGGTGTCGTCGTCCTCGTCGAAACGAGCCCATTCCGGCTGCTCGTCGGCCTTGTCGCACAGCGGTGCCAGGAGCTCGTCGCCCTTGATTGCGAGCTCGGCGATGTTCTGCTGAAAGCGCATACCGGCCTGCAGGCCACGGCTCACCGCGGTCATCGGCAGCGTGATGACGCGGGTGGGCAGTTTACGGGTTTCCTCGATGGTCGTGGCGACCAGACCGGCGACCACGCGGGCAGGGTACGGAGGACGGCTCATGTAAATACTGTCTCACAGACGTACGCTGGGGCTCATGGCTGATAGTAAGCGCGTCCTTCTCGCGTCGCCCCGTGGTTATTGTGCAGGCGTCGACCGGGCCGTGGAAACAGTCGAGCGGACCCTCGACAAGCACGGCGCGCCGGTTTACGTCCGCAAGGAGATCGTTCACAACCGTCATGTGGTCGAGACCCTGCAGGAGCGCGGGGCGATCTTCGTCGACGAGACCGATGAGGTGCCCGAAGGCGCCACCGTGGTGTTCTCCGCGCACGGTGTCTCGCCGGAAGTGCACAAGAACGCCGCGGAGCGGCAGCTGCGCACCATCGACGCCACCTGCCCGCTGGTCACCAAGGTGCACCAGGAGGCCAAGCGGTTCGCGCGCGACGACTACGACATCGTCCTGATCGGGCACGAGGGTCACGAAGAGGTGGAAGGCACCGCGGGGGAGGCGCCCCAGCACATCCAGGTGGTGGACGGGCCGGACGCCGTCGACTCGGTGACGGTGCGGGACGAGGAGCGCGTCATCTGGCTCTCACAGACCACGCTGTCGGTGGACGAGACGATGGAGACGGTCAAGCGGCTGCGGGAGAAGTTCCCGCTGTTGAACGATCCGCCGTCGGACGACATCTGCTACGCCACCCAGAACCGTCAGGTCGCGGTGAAGGCGATGGCACCGAAGTGCGACCTGGTGATCGTCGTCGGCTCGCAGAACTCGTCGAACTCGCAGCGGTTGGTGGAGGTGGCGCTGCAGAACGGTGCGCAGGCCTCGTACCTGGTCGACTACGCCCGAGACATCGATCTGTCCTGGCTCGAGGGCGTGAACACCGTCGGCATCACCTCGGGCGCGTCGGTGCCCGAGGTCCTGGTGCGCGGGGTGCTCGACCTGCTGGCCGAGCACGGCTACCAGGACGTCGAGACCGTCACGACGGCGGAGGAGACCCTGACCTTCGCGTTGCCGCGGGAGTTGCGCCCGGCACGTACCACGCGCTGACCCACGTCAGACGCACGTAATTTTCTCGGCTCCCGAACCGACCTGATCGTCGGGTTCGGGAGCCGAGAAATTTGTCATGACGGACGCCTGCGCTTAACCAGCCAAAGACCGGCCAGGCAGGCGGCCGAGAGCGCGACACCGCCGACAACCAGCGACAGTCCCGAGTCGGTGTTCGGTACCGGCGTCGGTGGTGCGAACCGTCGCGGCGTGGCGACGACCGGATCGGCGACCGGGATCGGCGGCGTCGCGACCGCGGCGACCGGATCGATGACTCCGCTGCCGACCGCGGCGTCGTGGCCGCCGCCGTGCGCGGTCCGCACGATCTGCGCGACTACCTCGGTGGCGGAGGCCCGCGGATGACGCGAGCGGATCAGCGCGGCGAGCCCGCTGACGTACGGTGCGGCGTAACTGGTGCCTGCGAGCGGCGCCGTACCCTCAGCGGTGCGCAGGCCGTCGACCAACCGTGCCCCGCCCGGTCCGGGGGCCACGCTCACCACGTCGGTGCCGGGCGCGGCCACCCCGACCCACGGCCCTCGGAGGCTGAACGGCGCAGGCGTCCCGGTCGGTTCGACGGCGCCCACCGCCAACACCAGCGGCGACAGCCGTGCCGGGGTCACCGACGTGCGGACCTGCGCACGCGCAGTCGCGGACGATGCCGCGCCGGCCGGATTCTGTTCGCGACAGGCGGTGGTGTCGGTGAGGTTGCCCGCCGCCACGACCACGACCACATCCTTGGTGCGCGCCCGTGTCAGCGCGGCGGTCAGAACTCGGTCGCCGGAGGTGTCGCCGGGCGCGGTGCACGCGACCTCGGAGATGTTGACGACCTGTGCGCCCAGCTCGACCGCACGATCGACGGCGGCCGCCAGCGTCTCGATCGGGCCGTAGCCTGCGCCGACCACGGCCGCCCCGCGGTCGGGCCGCTTGGCGCTGAACGCGCCGCTCGACTGCCGGATCGAGATGATCGTCGCGTCCGGTGCGACGCCGACGAAGTCGTCGGCCGCGGAGGGCCGGCCCGCGATCACGCCGGCGACAAGGGTGCCGTGGGCATCGCAGTCGGACAGCCCGTCGCCGTCGCTGACGAAGTCGCCGCCCGCGATCACCCGCGGCAGCCGTGGGTGCGGGTCCACACCGGTGTCGATGACGGCGACCTTGACGCCCGCGCCCGTACTGAACCGATGCGCGGCCTCGAGACCGAGCAATCGATGCCCGGCCGGCGCGTCGGTGGTGGTCGCGGTGGTCGCGACCGCGCACTTCGCACGCTGTTCGGTGGGTTCGGGTGGCGCGGCCGCTGCGACGCCGATCCCGCACGCGGACCACAACACGGCGATCGCGGTGGCAGTGGTGATTAGTGTGCGCATCACAGGTGACGGATGGTCTGGTACACGCCGAGCACCCACAGCAGCAGCGGGACCAGGGACACCAGCACCGCGTACTCGACGATCTCCGCGGCGCGGACGGCCGGCGGCGAGTAGTCGCCGCCCGCCGCGACGGTGCCGAGCAGCAGCGCGCCGACCGCGACGGCCACCACCGCGGCGAACACGGTGAACGCACTGGGCCCGGTCCCGGCGACGAGGACCGCGAGGGGTGCGAGGACGGCGGTGACGCCCGCGCCGACGACCACGATGGCCGAGTGGAGTCGATCCGCGTGGGTGCGTCCGCGTCCGGCCACCGCGGCCACCGTGCACGCGCTGAACACGAGCGCCACCGTCGAGCCGTCGGCGGAGGCCGCGACGACGACGGTCGCCAGTGCGCACACGACCGTCGCCCCGGCCAGGATCCCGGTGAGGATCGCTGCCGTCGTCGCAGCACGGTCGGCCACCGTCCGCAGATCGCCGAGGGCGAGTTCGGCGATGGCACCGATCGGATCGCGATCGGCCAAGCGCAACGCATCCACCCCGTCGACCTGCGACGGCTCGTCCTGTGCCGCCGGATCCGGCGGCAGGGTCGGCACGGTGGGCAGGGGGAGTCGGCCCAGCGCGATCGCGGCGCGGGGCGCCAGCAGGACCACTACAACGGCGAGCACCGCGACCACGGCGGCGATGTCCCCGGCGGGCCGCGGCCACAGGGCGGCGAGACCGCCCGCAGCGGTGGCGAGGACCGCTCCGGTCGCGATGGCGACGTGCACGGCGGGGGCATGACCGACGACGCGATGCCCGACGGTCGCGATCGTTCCGGCGGCGGCCGCAGCCAGCGCCACCTGCGCACCGGCGCCGACCGTGGGAACCAGGATCGAGGCGGTCAGCGCACCCAACACGGCGGCGCCGATCGTCGCTGCCGTCCCGGTCCGAGGATCGGTCCCGAGGCGCCGAGCGGTTAGTGCCACGGTCAGCAGGACGGTCGCGCCGATCGCCGCGGTCGCGAGCACGGCCGGACGGTCGTCGGTGGCGGCCACCCGCCCCGCGGGGACTGCGGCCAATAGGCCGACGATGAACAGTGCGTAGCCGATTCGGCGTGACGACGCCGCCGTCCAGCCCGGGCGATCGTGCCGGAGCGCGGCGGCGACACCGTCGGCGACGTCGTCGACCAGCGGCGATCGGGCGTCAGCGCGATCAGCGCGGACGATCAGCAGATCGCCGTCGAGAACACCGGCCTGGGCCAGCGTCTCCGCCGGTGCGAGGCGTGATCCGTCGATCCGGCCCAGTGTCCAGGCGGCGGGCGTGCCGTCGTGACTGACGCGGAGCGCGCCGAGCAGGTCGGGTATCAGCGCTGCGAGCGGGACGTGTGCGGGCAACCCGGAATCGAGTTGCGTGGTCCCGCCGAGAATCGAGATCCGGACCAGCTCCGGTTCTGTCGAAACGGTCATTTCGTCACCTTCCCCCAAGGTTCCTGGTAAAAAATCATCCATCGCGCTGCGGCGAGGATGCCGTCGACCTAATCACGACGGGAAGCCGTCAGTGCGACAAATGGGGGAAATCGCCCGATCTCGGATCGGGCGGTCAAGACGCTGGGGGCTCAGATGAGCAGTGCAACAATCGGATTCGCACGTCGACCGCGGGTGGCTGTGCCGGAGGCAGCGGAGGGCGAACTCGAGCTCACCGGGCCGCCGGAACTCTCGCGCGGCGTACCGCCCAGCATGCTGATCCGGTTGCTGCCCGTCGTGATGGTCGTGGCCGTCGTCGGGATGGTCGGGATGATGTTCGTGACCGGCGGGGCGGGTGCGCTCAGCAATCCGCTGTTCATGATGTTTCCGCTGATGATGGTCATGTCGATGGTCGGCATGTTCGCCTCCGGCGGTCGCGGCGGACCCCAACGCGCGGCGGAGCTCAACGAGACCCGGAAGGACTACCTCCGTCACCTCGGACAACTGCGCGAAACGGTCGCCGACACCGCCGCTCAGCAACGTGAGGCGGCCTGGTGGCTGCACCCCGAGCCCAGCGCGCTGCTGGGCTTCGTCGGCGCCCGGCGGATGTGGGAGCGGCGCCTGTCCGACGACGACTTCGGCCAGGTCCGAGTGGGGCTGGGCAGCCACCGGTTGGCGACGGCATTGGTGCCGCCCGAGACGCCGCCGAGCGACGACCTGGAGCCGGTGTCGGCGCTGGCGCTCCGCCGATTCGCCGCGGCGCATGCGGCCGTGGACGACCTGCCGACCGCCGTCGCGCTCCGCAGCTTTCCGGCGGTGAGCATCGGCGGTCCGCACGACGAGGCATACGGGCTGCTGCGCGCGATGCTCTGCCAGCTGGCCGTCTTCCACGGACCCGATCACTTGCGGATCGCGGTGGTCGCCGATGATCCGCTCGACAGCGCCTGGGACTGGATCAAGTGGTTGCCGCACGTCGGGCATCCGGTCCGCCGCGACGCCCTCGGCGCGGCCCGAATGGTGTATCCCACCCTCGCCGCCCTCGCTGCGGACCTGGACGACGACCTGTCGGCGCGGGTCGGATTCAGCCGAACGGCAGACTCGCAGGCGTCGACCCATCTGCTGGTGGTGGTGGACACCGACGCCGTTGACGTCGAGGACGAGTTGATCGGCGGCGCAGGTCTGGACGGCGTCACGGTGATCGGTCTCGGCGACGCGCCCAGCCCGCTCGCCGCACAGCGCGGGCTGCAGCTGGTGGTGCTCGGCGAGCGGATCGCGGCCCGCACGGCCGCCGGCCTCGAGGACTTCGCCGTCGTCGACCGGTTGGTTGCGGCGGACGCGGAGGCGGTGGCACGGCGGCTCGCGCGCTACCGCCTCGCGTCGTTCGACGCGATGCTCGATCTCGACACTCCGCTCGTCGCCGCCGACCCCGGACTGCCTGCGCTGCTGGGGATCCCGGACGCCGGAGGGTTCACGCCGCAGGCGGGCTGGCGCGGGCGGAGCGGACGCGATCGGCTCCGCGTCCCGATCGGTTACACGCCCGACGGTGCTCCCGTTCACCTCGATCTGAAAGAGAGCGCGCACGGCGGCATGGGGCCGCACGGTCTGTGCATCGGTGCCACGGGTTCGGGTAAATCGGAACTGCTCAGAACGCTGGTGCTGGCGCTCATCGCCACCCATTCGCCGGACGAGCTGAATCTGGTGCTCGTGGACTTCAAAGGTGGGGCCACGTTTCTCGGATTAGAGCAGTCAATGCATGTAGCCGCTGTCATCACCAACCTGGAACAGGAGTTGGCGATGGTCGACCGCATGGCCGACGCACTGTCCGGGGAACTGAACCGTCGTCAGGAACTGCTGCGCGCGGCGGGCAACTTCGCGAACGTCACCGACTACGAGGATGCGCGCGCGGCGGGTGCGCCGCTGGACCCGCTGCCCGCCCTGTTCATCGTCGTCGACGAGTTCTCCGAACTGCTCGCCCAGAAACCCGAGTTCGCCGACCTGTTCGTCGCGATCGGCCGACTGGGGCGGTCACTGCACATCCACCTGCTCCTCGCCTCCCAGCGATTGGAGGAGAGCAGGCTGCGCGGCCTGGACAGCCATCTGTCGTACCGGATCGGTCTGAAGACCTTCTCGGCCAACGAGTCCCGCACGGTGCTCGGCGTCCCGGACGCCTATCACCTACCGAACTCGCCGGGCGCGGCGTACCTGAAGTGCGACTCGGCGACCCCGACACGCTTCAACACCTGCTTCGTGTCCGGTCGGTACCACCCGCCCGCGACCGTCGACGGCCGGGGCGCGGGGAGCGCAGCGGCCGGCACTGCGCCGATCCCATTCACCACCGCCGACGTTCCGATCCCCGAGCGAGACGTCGTCGACGACGAGCGCGCCGACGACTCCAGCGGCGCTACGGTGCTGGCGACGCTGATCGAGGCGATCGCGGGCCACGGTCGTGCGCCGCATCAGGTGTGGCTCCCACCGCTGGAGGCCGCGACCACGCTCGACGCCCTGACGCCGGTCGCCGACTCCGGCGGGCTGGCCATCCCGTACGGCGTCATCGACCGGCCGTACGAGCAGCGGCGCGACGTCGCCTGGCTCGACGTCTCCGGTGCGGGCGGTCACGTGGCCGTGGTCGGCGGACCGCAGTCGGGCAAGTCCACCACGCTGCGGACGCTGATCTGCGGCGCCGCGCTGACGCACACCCCGGAGCAGACTCAGTTCTACTGTCTCGATTTCGGCGGCGGCACGCTGAGTGCGCTGGCCGGGCTTCCGCACGTCGGAGCAGTGGCGACCAAGACCCAGCTCGACACCATCCGGCGGACGCTCGCCGAGATCGACGGTGTCGTGGCTCGGCGGGAGCAGATCTTCGCCGACCACGGCATCGAAAGCATGCGCGAGTACCGGGCGGCGCGGGCGGAAGGGAGATTCGCCGACGACCCGTTCGGCGACGTCTTCCTCGTCATCGACGGCATCGGTGTGCTGCGCGCCGACTTCGAGATCCTGGAGGACAAGGTCAACGCCTTGGTGTCCGGCGGACTGGCGTACGGGATCCACGTGATCGTCGCGGCGTCCCGCTGGGGCGAGATCCGTCCGGCGATGAAGGATCTCATGACCGGGCGGATCGAACTGCGGCTCGGCGATGCGCTCGATTCCGAGATGAGTCGACGGGCGGCCGCGGGCGTTCCCGTCGGGCGTCCCGGCCGCGGACTCACCGCGGAGGAGAAACACCTGCTGGTGGCGCTGCCGCGGATCGACGGTGTCCCGGACGCCACGACGGTGTCCACTGGCACCGCGAGCCTGGTCGCGGACGTCGCCGAGCGATTCGGCGGGCGAGCGGCGCCGCGGGTGCGGACCCTGGCGCGCACCGTCGGTTTCGACGAGCTGACCGTCTCTCCGTCGCAGGGGCGGATTCCGCTGGGACTGTCGGAGACGGACCTGGGGCCGTGTCTGCTCGATTTCGACGCCGAACCGCACCTGCTCGTGTTCGCCGACGTGGAGTCGGGCAAGACGGAGATGCTGCGAACCGTGGTGCGGGGCATCGTCGGCAGCGGTGCGCCGGATGAGGTGAAGGTGGTCCTCGTCGACTACCGTCGCGGTCTGCTGGGTGCGGTGCCGGAGGACTACCTCGGCGGTTACGCCAGCTCGGATCGCACGGCGCGCCCGATGATGGCCGAGCTCGCCGAGTTCTTCGAGGCACGACTGCCGGGCGACGACGTGACCGCCGAGCAGCTGCGCGCACGGTCGTGGTGGTCGGGCCCGACCGTCTACCTGGTCGTCGACGACTACGACCTGGTGTCCACCTCGTCCGGGAACGCCCTGCTTCCGCTGGTCGAACTCCTCGGCCACGGTCGTGACATCGGTTTCCGCGTGATCCTGACGCGTCGCTCCGGCGGTCTCGGACGTGCGCTGTTCGACCCGGTGATCGCCTCGCTGCGGGACCTCTCGTGCGACGTCCTGCTGATGAACGGCGACCCCGACGAGGGGTACGTGGTCGGGCGGCACCGGATGCAGCGTCTGCCCGCGGGGCGCGGCGAGCTCATCTCCCGCAACCATCCGCCCGAGATCGTGCAGGTCGCGATCGGGGACCCGTCGTGACCGGGCCGGTGCTCGACCTCGCCTACGGCCGCGTCGAGGTGACCGACCACGTCCTCGACGTGACGCCGATACTCGAGGACATCGACTCCGCGCCGCGCCGCGCCCGCGCGCGATCGACGCTCGCGGACCTCGTCCGACGGGCAGGCGTGCGGACGGCGGTGCTGGTGCCCACCGTATGGGGACCCGTCCGTACCGAAGCGATGACGAGCGAACTGCGCGCCGTGGGCCTTCACTGCCCGACGATTCCCCGTGCCGTGGCGATCGCTGCGTCGCACGCCGATTCCGCAACCCGGATCGTCGTCGTCGAGACCGGCCTCGTGCCGACGACGGGCGAGCATTGGAGTGCACACACGGTGACGCGCGAGGACGGCCGTTGGGTGTTGGGACGGGGCGCGGTGACGTCGCCGCATCAGATTCGCGGCGATCCCGACTGGAGGCAGATGCTGCAGCAGACCCGCGGCGTCGTCGTCGACGGTCCCGATCCGGACGTCAACGGCCGTGCCGTCCGCCTGCTCCACGACACGTTCGGCGTGCGGGCGGCGGTCGTCGATCGAAGTCGGCTCACTGCTTTCGGCGGTCGGGTCCGGCTCGCGACCGGTGCCGACCTCCTCGCCGGTCTGCCGCTGCCGCCGACCCCGAGACGACGCCGCAGCGGCCGCGCCCTGGCCGGTGTCTCGGCGCTGTTGACGGTCGCCGCGATCGGGGCCGCCGCCTGGACTCACTGGCCGCGCGCCACCGTGCCCGACCGACAGACCGTGCAGGTGGGAGCGGCGCAATTCGCCGTCCCCGGAGCGTGGTTGCGGACCGATCAGGCGACGGAGGGGCGCGGCACCGACCGCGCGGTGTTCGCCTCCCCGGACGATGGTCGCCGGTTGATCGTCGTGGTGTCCCGACTGCGATCGGGTTCCACACCGTCGTCGGTCGCGGAGAGCCTGCGCAACCGGATCGCGCAGCGGGGTGACGACGCGGTCGCCGAGTTCTCCGCCGACCTCGATTACGCGGGTCGCCGCGTGATCGGCTATCGCGAGAATCCCGCATCCGGTGCGTCCGTCGCCTGGTATGTGACGGTCGACGGCACCGCGCAGATCAGCATCGGCTGTCAGCAGGGCACCGGGGAGGCGTCGATCGACGCCGCCTGTCGGCAGGCGGTGGGGTCGGCACGGGCCCGCGCCGACTGACGCGTCACCGGGGGAGCGTCGCCTCCAACGCGACGACCACCTCGTCGGCGACCTTCAACGCGCCCATCATCAGCGAGTACGGTTTCACGCCGAAATCGGTCTGCACGACGGGAGACTCGCCGCGGACGACGGCGTCGTCGGAGTCCACGTCGACGGTGTGCTTGCGGGTGGTACCGCCGATGGCCAGCTCGCCCACTAGGCGGTATCCGTCGTCGAGTGGAGTGACTTGATCGGCGGTGAAGACGATCTCGGGGTGGCGCGACGAGCCCAACGACTTGAGCGCGTTGGTGCGGGCGACGAGTCGCTCCGGCGCGGTCATCGGTGTCAGGCCGCCCTCGCCGGAGAGCACCTGCAGTGACTCGACGTCGACGGTCAGGGTGACGGACGCGGGGGCGTCGTCGATCACGACGACCGCGCGCCACCGCTCGAATCCGATCGTGAGACGGTGTCCGGTACGGGCGGCTCTGCCGGTGACGCCGGTGCGGAGCGTGAGGGTGCCGTCGTCGGGGCCGAGTTCCACCTGTCTGCTCATGGTGTCAACCATACGGACCGGTGCGGTCGGCTCCCGGCGGCGCAGACCGGGCGACGTCGTCGCGTTTTGACCGAGCACCACCCGTCCGCGTAATCTGGATCGCTGGTGCGCTCGCGTTCTCCGAGCTCCCGGGTCCCCACTGGTCGCCGGGAGGCCAACTCTGCGTGTGCACCCGACCAGCAGCAAACGAACAAGTGAGGACTCCTGTGCCTACCTACACCCCGAAGGCCGGTGACGTGACCCGCGAGTGGTACGTCATCGACGCCACCGACGTGGTGCTCGGCCGCCTCGCCGTTGCGAGCGCGAACCTGCTCCGCGGCAAGGGCAAGCCCACCTACGCCCCGCACGTCGACGGCGGCGACTACGTCGTCATCATCAACGCGGAGAAGGTCGCCGTCAGCGGCAACAAGCTGACCGACAAGCGTCTCTACCGTCATTCGGGTCACCCGGGTGGCCTGAAGTCCCAGTCTGTCGGCGAGCTCCTGGCGAGCAAGCCCGAGCGTGTCATCGAGAGCGCCGTCAAGGGCATGCTCCCGAAGAACAAGCTGGGCAACGCCATCGCAGGCAAGCTCAAGGTCTACGCGGGCGCCGACCACCCGCACGCCGCGCAGAAGCCGGTCAACTACGAGATCAAGCAGGTGGCCCAGTGAGCGACAACAACCTGAACGACGTCGACGTCGAGGTCATCGAAGACGAGACGTTGAGCGAAGACGGCAGCTACACCACCGAGTCGGTCGAGGCCGCCCCGGCCGAGACCAGCTCGCGCGGACCGGTCGTCCTCGACGCGCCGGTCCAGACCGTGGGTCGCCGCAAGGAAGCCATCGTTCGTGTGCGCCTGGTGCCGGGCACCGGTGAGTTCACCCTCAACGGCCGCACTCTCGAGAACTACTTCCCGAACAAGGTTCACCAGCAGCTCATCAAGGCTCCGCTGGAGACCGTCGAGCGCATCGACGCGTTCGACATCCACGCACGCCTCTCCGGCGGCGGCCCCTCCGGCCAGGCAGGCGCCCTGCGTCTGGCCATCGCCCGCGGTCTCATCGAGGTCAGCCCCGAGGATCGTCCGGCACTGAAGAAGGCAGGCTTCCTGACCCGCGACGCGCGCGCGGTGGAGCGCAAGAAGTACGGCCTGAAGAAGGCCCGCAAGGCTTCGCAGTACAGCAAGCGCTGATCGCTTCGGATACTGTGGCTCGCCTTTTCGGCACCGACGGCGTCCGAGGCCGGGCCAACGACCAACTCACTGCAGAGTTGGCGTTGGCTCTGGCCTCGGCCGCCGTTTCCGTTCTCGGTGCACATGCGCACACCCGTCCCCGCGTCGTCGTCGGCCGCGATCCGCGTGCTTCCGGTGAATTCCTGGAAGCCGCGCTGTGCGCCGGCCTGGCCGCTGCGGGGGCCGACGCCATTCGTGTCGGGGTGGTCCCGACGCCCGCGGTGGCGTTCTTGACCGCCGATTACCAGGCGGACTTCGGCGTGATGATCTCCGCGTCGCACAACCCGATGCCCGACAACGGCATCAAGTTCTTCGCGGCGGGCGGACACAAGCTGCCCGACGACGTCGAAGACGCGATCGAGGCCGCGATGGAGACTGAACAGGTGCGTCCGATCGGCGCCGCCGTCGGTCGGATCGTCGACGCGCCCGATGCTGTCGACCGCTACCTGGCGCATCTCGCGTCTGCCGTCCCCACGGCGCTCGACGGTCTGACCGTGGTCGTCGACTGCGCCCACGGGGCGGCGTCGGTGGTGGGACCGCGGGCGTACGAGGCCGCAGGCGCCAAGGTCATCGCGATCCACGCCGATCCCGACGGACTCAACATCAACGACGACTGCGGTTCCACTCACATGGGCAAGCTGCAGGCCGCCGTCCTCGAGCACGGCGCCGACCTGGGTCTGGCCCACGACGGCGACGCCGACCGCTGCCTGGCGGTGGACTCCACCGGCGCGGTGGTGGACGGCGACATGATCATGGCGGTGCTCGCGCTGGCCATGCACGAGGCGGGCGACCTCACCGACGGTGTGCTGGTCGCGACCGTGATGAGCAACCTCGGGCTGCATTTGGCGATGAAGGCCGCGGGCATCAAGCTCAAGGTGACCGGCGTCGGCGACCGCTATGTTCTCGAGGAGCTCCGCGCGGGCGGCTATGCGCTCGGCGGTGAGCAGTCGGGCCATATCGTGGTCCCGGCCGTCGGCACCACCGGCGACGGAGTCCTGACCGGACTGCTGTTGGCCTCCCGGATCGCGGCCACGGGCAAGCGGTTGGCCGATCTCGCAGGCGTCATGACCGTGCTGCCCCAGGAACTGATCAATGTGCCGGTGACCGACAAGCATGCGGTGTCCGCGGCGTCGACGGTGCTCGCCGCCGTCGCCGAAGCCGAGACCGAACTCGACGGTCAGGGTCGCATCCTGCTGCGTCCCTCGGGAACCGAGCAACTGGTCCGCGTGATGGTGGAAGCACAGACGCACGAGTCCGCGCGCGGCATCGCCGAGCGCGTCGCGGCGGTCGTCGCAGGCGTCTGATCGCCGACGAACGGTGGTCTCCGGACGGAATCCACCGTTCCTCGGCGTGTCGCGGAACCGAAGTGGACGCTGCTGCGTCCAATCATCATGAGCACGGACGATGATGCCGGAATCTGCGTCGACCTCGAAGCGGTCGCCGAGACCACGCGTGCACAGCAGCAGATCGCCACGGTGGTCGGCGACTGTGCTGCCGCGCTGACGTCCGACGATCTGTGTCGATGGGCCGACGACGGTCCGATCCGCCGATCCGCGGATCGGACCGCCGAGCACTTACGGGATCTCGCGAGCCGATTCCGCAGCTGCGGCATCGCGGTCGACGCCGTCGCCGACGACCTCGCACGGGCCGGGTACGCCCTGTCCGACGCCGAAGAGGCCGCGACGAGGGCGGTGACCGCATGGACGCGGTGACCTCGTGCGCGGACGGCTTCGTCGCGCTGATCACGGTGTGCCGCGAACTGAGTCTGACCGGAGTCGACGATCAGACCGTCCGACAGCCACACGCCCGGATCGACGAGTTCCGGCACACCGAGTTCTCGCAGGATGCGCAGCGTCTCGCCGGGCTGGTGCGCAATCTGGTCGGCGTCGCCGTCGTGGACCGGCCGGCGGCGTCGCCGGTCGCGGACTGGACCGGACGGTCCGGGCGTTCGGCGGGCGGCGCGCTGCGGGTCGTCGGTGCCGAACTCGCCGACCTGTTCGTTCGCCTGGACGACGGCGCTGCGGCGACGGCTCAGGCCGATCTGGTGATCGGCGAGGTGCTGCACCGACACCGCGCCGTGCTGGACACGGTGAGCCGCCCGCAACTGAGCGGCTTCGATCTGGAAGCCCTTCCCGCAGCGCTGAACTCGGGCGCGGTGAGTCCGCACGCGCTGCGCGGCGAGGTCCAGGCGCGGCTGGACTACGCGCAATCGGCAGGGGAGCTGGCCGGTCGAGCGATCGTCGACGCCGTCGCTCAGGTCGCGGCCGCATGGTCCGCCCAGGTGGTCTCCGAAGGAGAACTGGCGTTGGCGGACCTGCGATGACGGCGGCAATGCAGCGACTCGACGAGATCGCGGAGCGGGCCGACCTCGGTTTCGACGACGCCGCCCGCCGGTATCGGGACCGGATATCGGCGGTTCGTGCGCCGCTGAGGCCGGAGCGGAGCGAGGTGCGACGGCTCCGCGCACGGCTCGTTGCCGACGTCGAGGCGGCGGAGGTGGTCGTTCCGCAGCTGCTTCTGCCCGCGGGACTGGACGCCGCGCGACCGGGTGTGCGGCGGTGACCCAGCCCGCGGCGGTCTCGATGCGCTCCTTCGTCGCTTACTCGACCAGCGTGGGCGGCGCTCCTTCGTCGCTTACTCGACCGGCGTGGGGGCGCTCCTTCGTCGCTTACTCGACCAGCGGGGGAGCGTGTGGCGGCGTGGCGGGCGGGGCAATGCCATAGGGTGGACTCGTGTTCGGGAAAAAGAAGGTCGTGGCGCCGCCGCCCGACAAGCTGATGAAAGAACTCGCACGTCGCGGGCCCAACAAGGTCGATCGCGGCGACCTCGGGATCGTCGGCATGTCCGGTCAGTTGTTCGCGCCGCGGACCGGCCGCGACCTCCCCGCCGTCGCCTTCGGCCACGGCTGGCTCGTCGGCAGTGCTCGGTACCGTGACCTCCTCTTTCATCTCGCGTCGTGGGGCATCGTGGTCGCGGCGCCCGACGGCAGCCGCGGCCTGTTCCCGTCCGACATCGACCTCGGCACCGACCTGCGCGCCGCCGCGACCGTCGTCGGCAGCGTGCGACTCGGAACCGGCGCCATCACCGTCGACCCCGCCCGGATCGGGCTGGCCGGTCACGGTTTCGGCGCCGCGGCCGCAGTCCGCGCAGCGTCGGACGCGATCCTGCTCGGACGGCCGCCGATCCGGGTGAAGGCCCTCGCGAGTGTGTTTCCGGCGCCCACCACCGCCGATCTGAACGCGGCGGCGTCGACCGTCACGGTCGGGTCGCTGGTCCTGGCGGGATCGGCGCACCTGGCGTCGATGACCGGCAATGCGCTCGACCTGGCCGAGAACCTGGCGGGCGACGTAGCGTTGCGCACACTCGCCGACGCCGAGGCGAGCGATCTGCTCGAGACGCCGTCGATCCGTTCACTGATCGGCGTCAACGGGGCCGACAAGGCCGTGCACAAGGCCGTCCGCGCTCAGCTGACCGGCTTCTTCCTGCATCGACTGACCGGCGACGAGAAGTACGCGGCGTTCTCCGACCCCGAGGTCACGATGGGCGAGTCGGCCGCCATCGACGTGCCGAACGAGACGAGACCGGAATTGGACACCGTGTCGCAGTTGCTCGGCTCTAAACCACGCTCCGCCTGACGCTATTCTTGGTACCCATGTGTGGAATCGTGGGATATGTGGGCAAGCGCGATGCGCTCGACATCGTCGTCGACGCCCTGCGCCGAATGGAATACCGCGGCTACGACTCCGCGGGTGTGGCGATCCTCGACGGGCGGGGCTCGCTGGCCGTCGAGAAGAAGGCCGGGCGGCTGGAGAACCTCGACAAGCAGATCGCGGAAGTCGGTGCGGACAGCCTGACCGGCACCACCGGCATGGGGCACACGCGGTGGGCGACGCACGGTCAGCCGACCGACCGGAACGCCCACCCGCACGTCAGCTCCGATCAGAAGACCGCGGTGGTGCACAACGGCATCATCGAGAACTATGCGCCGCTGCGCGCCGAACTGGAGCACTCGGGCATCGAGTTCTCGTCGGACACCGACACCGAGACCGCCGTGCACCTCATGGAGCGCGAGTACGCCTCCGGTGAGCACGCCGGCGACTTCGTCGCCTCCGCCTACGCCACGCTGCGCCGCCTGGAGGGTGCGTTCACGCTGGTGTTCACCCACGCCGATCACCCGGACACCATCGTCGCGGCACGTCGGTCGACCCCACTCGTGGTCGGCGTCGGCGACGGCGAGATGTTCGTCGCGTCGGACGTCACCGCCTTCATCGAGCACACCCGTGACGCCGTGGAACTCGGTCAGGACGAGGTCGTGGTGATCACCGCCGACAGCTACACCGTCACCGACTTCGACCAGAACCCGACCGGCGGCAAACCGTTCCACATCGACTGGGACCTGGCGGCCGCCGAGAAGGGCGGCTACGACTACTTCATGCTCAAGGAGATCGCCGAACAGCCGGCCGCGCTCTCCGACACCCTCCTCGGGCACCTGCAGGACGGACGCATCGTGCTCGACGAGCAGCGCCTGTCCGACCAGGACCTGCGCGACGTCGACAAGGTCTTCGTCGTCGCGTGCGGCACCGCGTATCACGCGGGCATGATCGCCAAGTACGCGATCGAGCACTGGACCCGCCTGCCCGTCGAGGTGGAGTTGGCCAGCGAGTTCCGGTACCGGGACCCGGTCCTGGACCGCTCGACGCTGGTGGTCGCGATCAGCCAGTCCGGCGAGACCGCGGACACCCTCGAGGCGGTCCGCCACGCCAAGGACCAGAAGGCGCGCGTCCTGGCGATCTGCAACACCAACGGGGCACAGATCCCGCGGGAGTCCGACGCGGTGCTGTACACCCACGCCGGACCGGAGATCGGTGTCGCCTCCACCAAGTGCTTCCTCGCGCAGATCGCCGCCGCCTACATGGTCGGCCTCGCGTTGGCCCAGGCCGTCGGCACCAAGTATCAGGACGAGGTGGTCCGCGAGTTCGAGGCCCTCGAACAGATCCCGCAGGCCGTCGAGACGGTCCTGGAGCAGATGGAACCGGTCCGCGACCTGGCCCGGTCGTTCGCGTCGTCGGACACCGTCCTGTTCCTGGGACGCCACGTCGGCTACCCGGTCGCCCTCGAGGGCGCGCTCAAACTCAAGGAACTCGCCTACATCCACGCGGAGGGCTTCGCGGCAGGAGAACTCAAGCACGGGCCCATCGCGCTCATCGAAGACGGCCTGCCCGTCATCATCGTGATGCCCTCGCCGGTCGGTCGGGCCCTGCTGCACTCCAAGATGGTCAGCAACATCCGAGAGATCCAGGCGCGCGGCGCCACCACGATCGTGATCGCCGAACCGGACGACGAGGCCGCCGCCGCGGTCGCCGATCACCTGATCCCGATTCCGGCCACCCCGACGCTGCTGCAGCCGCTGGTCTCGACCGTGCCGCTGCAGGTGTTCGCGGCGACCGTCGCCCAGTCGCGCGGCTACGACGTCGACAAGCCGCGTAACCTCGCCAAGTCCGTCACCGTCGAATAGCAGCCGGAGGCACCGTGATCGGCTACTACACCGCGGCGCAGATCCGGGCCGCCGAGGAGGCGACCGGTGCGCTGTTGACGAGCGGCGTGCTGATGGCGCGGGCGGCGAACGCCCTCGCCGGCGCCGTCCTGAGCCGACTCCGCACCGACACCGGCGGGGTCTACGGCAGGCGGGTGCTGCTGGTGGTGGGCGCGGGCAACAACGGTGGTGACGCGCTGTACGCGGGCGCGCACCTGGCTCGACGCGGCGTCGCCGTCGCCGCGATCCTGCTGAACCCCGACCGCACGCACCGCGACGAGCTCGCCGCGCTGCGCCGAGCGGGCGGGCAGATCGTGAGCGCGGTGCCATCCACGGTCGATGTCGCCGTCGACGCCGTCGTGGGACTGGGCGGCCGCGGGCCACTGCGCCCGGCGGCCGCGCAGATCTTCGACGACGTCGCCGCGCGCCGCGCGACCGTCGTGTCGGTGGACCTGCCGTCCGGGATCGACCCCGACACCGGTGTGGTCAACGAGCCGTCCGTACGGGCCGACGTCAGCGTCACCTTCGGCGCGCCGCGGATCGCTCACCTCCTGGCCGCGCCGCGCTGCGGGGACCTGGTGGTCGCCGACATCGGTCTCGACCTGCCCGAACCGTCGCTGACCACGCCGAGCGACGCCGACGTCGCGCACGCGTGGCCGCTTCCCGGCCCGCACGACGACAAGTACAGCCAGGGCGTGGTCGGCATCGTCGCGGGATCGCGCCACTATCCGGGGGCGGCGGTCCTCGCGACATCGGCGGCGGTGACCGCCACGTCCGGCCTGACCCGGTATGCCGGACCGGCCACCGCCGAGGTGCTCGCGGCCTGTCCCGAGGTGGTCGCCTCACCGACCGTCGGCACCTCCGGACGCGTGCAGGCCTGGGCCGTCGGGCCCGGATTCGGCACGGGTGACAAGGCCCACGCCATCCTGGCCACTGTGCTCTCGGCCGATCTGCCGACGGTGATAGACGCAGACGGCATCACGGTTCTGGCTCGGCATCGCGAGCTCCTCGACGGGCGGACCGCGCCGACCCTCCTGACACCGCACGCCGGTGAATTCGAACGTCTCGCCGGCCGCAGACCCGACGCCGACCGGCTGTCGGCAGTCCGTGCACTGGCCGCGGACTTGGGAGCGACGGTGCTGCTCAAGGGGCGGATCACGCTGGTCGCCGATCCCGACGGTCAGGTCAGCGGCAACGACGCGGAGTCGTCGTGGGCGGCCACCGCCGGTGCGGGCGATGTGCTCACGGGCATCGCGGGCGCGCTCCTCGCGGCGGGCCTGCCCGCCCGATTCGCGGGGGTCGCCGCCGCCCGCGTTCACGCCCGCGCGGCCGAATCGGCCAGCGGCGGAGCCCCGATCGGGGCGTCGCGGTTGCGCGACGCGGTCGCTCCTGCGCTGCGCGAGCTTCTGCGTTTGCGACAATAGGAGCGATGGAATCGCACGCCAACCTCTACGCCACAGTCGACCTCGGGGCCGTCGCCCATAACGTCGGCGTCTTGCGCGACCGGTCACGCAGTGATGTGATCGCCGTCGTCAAGGCAGACGGCTACGCACACGGCGCCGTCCCGGTGGGCCGAACCGCACTGGCGGCGGGCGCCGTCGCTCTCGGCGTCGCACAGCTCTGCGAGGCAAGGCAGCTGCGCGCCGGTGGCGTCGACAGTCACCTGATCGCCTGGTTGCACACCGAGGAGACCGATTTCGCGGGAGGCATCGCTGACGACGTCGACATCGCCGTCTCCTCCCCGCGACAACTGCAGCGCGTGATCGACGCCGCACGCAGCACCGGGCGCACCGCGACCGTCTCGGTGAAGCTCGACACCGGGCTCGCCCGCAGCGGCGTCAGTCCCGACGAGTGGGAGGCCACCGCCGACCTGCTGGCCGCCGCCGTCGCCGAGGGAGCCGTGCGGCTGTCCGGTGTCATGTGCCACCTGGCCTTCGGTGACGAGCCCGACCACCCGATGAACTCGGTGCAGTCCGCGCGGGTGGACGCGGCCGTCGCCGACCTGGCACGCAAGGGCCTGACTCCCGAACTCGTGCACATCGCGAACTCGCCCGCCGCGCTGACCCGGCCCGATCTGGCCCATGACGCCGTCCGACCGGGCTTGTCGGTCTACGGCTATTCGCCGGTGCCCGACCTCGGCGACTTCGGACTGATCCCGGCGATGACATTGGAGACCAGCATCTCGTTGACCAAGAAGGTCTCCGCGGGCCAAGGCGTCTCCTACAACCACACGTGGATCGCACCGCACAGCACCGTGCTCGGGGTGGTGCCCGCCGGCTACGCCGACGGGGTGCCGCGGGCCCTGTCCGGTCGTCTCGAGGTGCTGATCAACGGCCGCCTGTTTCCGAACGTCGGCCGGATCTGCATGGACCAGCTGGTGGTCGACCTCGGCCCGGACGGCGGAGGCGTCTCCGAAGGCGATCGCGCCGTCCTGTTCGGCTCGCCGGCGGCGGATCGGGCGCCGGTCCCGTCCGCCAAGGACTGGGCCGACGGCTGCGGAACCATCGACTACGAGATCATCTCGCGCATCGGCTCTCGAGCCGTCCGTCGCTACGTGAACGATCCGCTGGGGGAGACGCATGGCTAGGAAGAGCCGAAAACAGTCGGCAACGATGCATTCGGTACCGGTGAAATCGGTACCGGCGGCGAAACCGGGCCCGGCGCCGAAGCCGGTGCCGCGGTGGCGTTCCGGCCTCACCGAGGTGGGTGCGCTGGGCGCGGCAGCGGCCGGTCGCCGGACGCATCGGAAGACGCGGGGGCGACCGGACCCGAACGCCGGCGTCGACTTCACCGCGATCTACGCGGGCGAGGTCGCGACGGTGACGGCGGACGACGGCGTCTCACTCGCCGTCCGGACAGTCCTGACCGGTGGTACGAAGGCGAACGGCGACGAGGCCAAGTGGGGACGGACCGCGACCCCCGAGCTCACGGTGATCTTCGTCCACGGTTTCACGCTGCGCATGGCGTCGTGGCATTTTCAGCGGTTCGGCCTCGCCGAACGCTGGGCCGATCGCAACATCAAGCTGGTCTTCTACGACCAGCGCGGCCACGGCGCCAGCGACGCGGCGCCCGACGAGAGTTGCACCATGGCGCAGCTCGGCGACGACCTCGCTGCGGTGATTCGCACCATGGCGCCCACCGGTCCCGTTGTCCTCGTCGGCCACTCGATGGGCGGCATGTCGGTCATGTCGTTGGCGCGCAGGCATTCTCGGTTGTTCTCGCACAGCGGCCGCATCGCCGGCGTCGCCCTGGTCTCGACTGCCGCCCGGGGCATCACCGAGGCGGGTCTCGGCGAGGGCCTCAACAATCCGATCGTCAGCGCGCTGCAGATCTCGGTGAAGTACGTCCCGAAGGCCGTCCAGGCCGGTCGCGGCATCACCCGCCGCGCCGTCGAACCGGTTCTCATCGCGGCGAGCTTCGGCAAGGACTTTCACAGCCCGGCCGTAGGCCGAGCCGTCGAGAAGATGATCCAGAACACGCCGATCGCCACCATGGTCAACTTTCTGCGCGTGCTCTCCAGCCACGACGAGGCGACGGCGCTGCCGGTGCTCGCCCAGGTGCCGTCGGTGGTCCTGTGCGGCGACGAGGATCGCCTCACCCCGATTCACAACTCGTTGAACATGTACGCGCAGTTGGGTGACGACGCCCGCCTGGTGATCGCCGAGGGCTGTGGACACATGCTGCCGATGGAGGACCCGGAGGCGGTCAACGACGCCGTCGACGACCTCGTCACGCGGTCGCGGCTGGCGCTCGGCCGACCGATGATGCCCTGGCGCGGTCGACGCAGCAAGGCGGCCGCTCGTGGCTGACCGGACCGCAGGCTCGCGCGACCTTCCCGACGTCGCGGACACCGAAGCACTCGGCCACGAGTTCGCGACCATGCTCCGGCCGGGCGACCTGGTGATCCTCGACGGCCCGCTCGGTGCGGGGAAGACCGCCTTGACGCGCGGGATCGCTGCGGGGCTCGGCGTCCGCGGACGGGTGTCGTCGCCCACCTTCATCATCGCCCGCCAGCATTCGGCCGGCCCCGACGGCGGCCCGGGCCTGGTGCACGTGGACGCGTACCGCCTCGGCGGATTGGACGATCTGGACGCCCTGGACCTCGACACCGACCTGGACGACAGCGTGGTCGTGGTGGAATGGGGAGAAGGCGTCGTCGAGCGACTCGTCGACGAGTACTTGATCGTCCGCCTACGACGCGACGACGACAGCGAGACGCGTCACGCGACGTGGGAGTGGGTGAATCGGTGACCGGGCAGGACCGAACTGGGGCTGGAGACACCGGCCGCCCGCAGCGGGTGTTGGTGATCGACACCGCCACGTCGGCGGTCGTCACCGGCGTGGTCGAGATGTCGTCGGACGGCGACGCCACCGCACTCGCCGAGCGGATCGTCGCCGATCAGCGGAGGCACGCCGAGATCCTCACCAGTTTGATGCGTGACGTGCTCGCCGACGCCGGCGTCACCGGCGCCGACCTCGACGCGGTGGTCGTCGGCTGCGGCCCGGGACCGTTCACCGGACTCCGGGTCGGCATGGCGACCGGCTCGGCGTATGCGGATGCGCTCGGGATCCCCGCCTACGGGGTGTGCACGCTCGACGCGATCGACGGTGCGGCTCCCGTCGCCGGACCCGGCGCTCGACTCGTCCTCACCGACGCCCGCCGCCGCGAGGTGTACTGGGCGCTGTACGACGGTGGTCGACGGATCGCCGGACCCGGCGTCGACGCACCGGACACGCTGGTGGCGACATTGGCCGACACCGCGCTGATCGCCGTGCTGGGGGAGAGTCGCTTCACCGAACGGTTCGGATTCACCGGCGCCGAGCTCGTCACGCCCACGGCCGCAGCGCTGGCCGCGGTCGCCGCCGAGCAGGTCCGCGACGGTGCGCCCGCCGAGCCCTTGTCTCCTCTCTATCTGCGTCGGCCGGACGCGGTGGAGCTCAAGGACCAGAAGCGGAAGTCACTGCTGCCCGCCGCGTCTGATGATGTCGGGCGCAGCGTCCGGTGATCGATGCACTGACGCCGGACGACCTGGTGCGCTGCACCGAGATCGAGGCCGAACTCTTCGCTGCCGACTCGCCGTGGCCGCTCAGCGGCTTCGTCGCCGAGCTGCGCGCCGACCACAACACCTACGTCGCGGCACGTGTGCGCGCGGGCGGACCGGTCATCGGATACGCGGGCGTCAGCGTCCTCGGCCGTCCGGGCGACCACGAGTGCGAGGTCCACACCATCGCCGTCGAACCCGGGCATCAGGGCGAGGGCTATGGTCGAGCGCTGCTCGACGCGCTGCTCGACGTTGCCGATCAGGTGCACGCACCGGTATTCCTGGAGGTGCGCACCGACAACGATGCGGCCATCGCGCTCTATCAGCGCAACGGCTTCGAGGTCGTCGGAACCCGTCGCAACTACTATCAACCGTCCGGCGCGGACGCGTACACCATGGTGCGCGCCGCGCGGACCGCCGAGCCGGAAGGGCACGCTCAACCATGATCGTGATGGGCATCGAGAGCTCCTGCGACGAGACCGGCGTCGGCGTCGTCGAATGGGACGGCGGTCAGACCACGCTGCTCGCCGACGAGGTGGCGTCGAGCGTCGACGAGCACGCCCGCTACGGCGGCGTGGTCCCCGAGGTCGCCTCGCGCGCACATCTGCAGGCCGTCGTGCCCACGATGACCCGTGCCCGCGAGGCCGCGGGCATCGACCGACCCGACGCGATCGCGGTCACGATCGGACCGGGCCTGGCCGGCGCGCTGCTGGTCGGCGTCGCCGCGGCCAAGGCGTATGCGCTGGCCTGGGATGTGCCGCTGTACGCGGTGAATCACCTGGGCGGACACATCGCCGCCGACACGCTGGAGCACGGACCGATGCCGCCGGCCGTCGCGCTGCTGGTCTCGGGCGGCCACACCCACCTGCTGGGCGTCCAGGACTTGTCGCAGCCCATGGTCGAGATGGGGACGACGGTCGACGACGCGGCGGGGGAGGCCTTCGACAAGGTGGCTCGGCTGCTGGACCTCGGCTATCCCGGCGGGCCCGCACTGGATGCCGCAGCGCGAGACGGCGATCCCGAGGCGATCGCGTTTCCGCGCGGGATGACCGGCCCGCGCGATGCGCCGTTCGACTTCTCGTTCAGCGGACTCAAGACCGCCGTCGCCCGCTACGTGGAGCAGCGTGTCCGCGCGGGGCAGCCGGTGTCGGTACCGGACGTGGCCGCGTCGTTCCAAGAGGCGGTGGCCGACGTGCTGACCGCCAAGGCCTTGCGCGCGTGCGCCGAGCGTGACGTCGACACTCTGGTTCTGGGTGGCGGCGCCACGGCGAACTCGCGGATCCGCGCGCTGGCCGTCGAGCGCACCGCTGCCGCAGGCATCGATCTACGCGTGCCGAAGCCCCGTCTGTGCACCGACAACGGAGTGATGGTCGCGGCGCTCGGTGCGCACGTGATCGCCGGTGGAGCGCCGCCGTCGCCCCTCACCGTGGCGACCGACCCCGGGATGAGCGTGCAGATCAGTAAGCTCTGAGCGATTATCAGACCCATCCCTTGAGTGCTGGCACTCTCGTGGGTAGAGTGCTAGTTGGCTCCGAATGCAGCGCCGCGGCACCCGCGACGACGTGGCAACGCGATCCGGTGCCGCGAACTTTCAATCAGTGACATGAAGGAAAAGGACTGACATCGTGGCGAGCGTGAACATCAAGCCGCTTGAGGACAAGATCCTCGTTCAGGCCGTCGAGGCTGAGACCACCACCGCTTCCGGCCTGGTCATCCCCGACACGGCCAAGGAGAAGCCGCAGGAGGGCAAGGTCATCGCCGTGGGCGAAGGCCGCGTCACCGATCAGGGCACCCGTATCCCGGTCGACGTCAAGGAAGGCGACGTCGTCATCTACAGCAAGTACGGTGGCACCGAGGTCAAGTACGCAGGCCAGGAATACCTGATCCTGTCGGCTCGCGACATCCTCGCAGTGGTCGGCTGAGACCAGCCCCAGACACGAATCAGCCCCGGTTGAGTCTCTCAACCGGGGCTGATTCATATGCTCGGGTCGGGCCGCGCTGTAAGTCAGCCGGCCAGTCGCCGCGGGTTGCGGCGGCGCATCAGGTTCCGCTCGGACTCGGTGAGTCCGCCCCAGATGCCGTACGGTTCGTCGACGCTCAGCGCATGTGAACGGCACTGCATCAGCACGGGGCAGTCGGCGCAGACCTGCTTGGCCTGACGCTCGCGCTGCATCCGTGCGCGGCCGCGTTCCCCCTCGGGGTGGAAGAAGACCGAAGATTCAAGGCCGCGGCATTTGCCTTGCATCTGCCAGTTCCAGAAATCGGAGTTCGGGCCGGGCAGTCGGTCGATTGTCGTGGTCAATCTAGCTCCTGGGTGTGAGGCGTTTGTACCTGACATCGCTCACGGTATGTGGGTCGAGAAAAGCGAGTCAAACCAGGATTTGAGCGCCTTTCGCGGTCATTCACACGGCGGACATGAACAACAGATTTCGTGATCAAGACCACCCGCTGCCTGCGGTAATGCATTCTGGTGGCACAGCCGGGCGGGTTGACCTGCGTGAATATGGCGGCGGTGAGAGTCGGCCACGGCCTCCCGCGGAGCCGGTGCGGACCGGGGGTGGTGAGCGGCACGCACACAAAGGTTACTGATGGGCTAACAACAGCTGTCGTGACGGGCAATTCGGCCTTGCATTGATCATCGTTTGTTAGTCGAAATGAAATGTTCACCGTGAGCACAGAAGACGAAAGAAAGTGGGATGACCGACAGATGAGCGTATGGCAGGCGGCATTCGGGGTGGAGCCGGCCGAACCAGCACCCGTCGGCGCCGACCGCTGGGCGCGCGCCGTGGACCTCGGTGCGCGCGGTCGGGCGGCGGCGGCGCGGGCGATCGTCGCCGATCTCCTGCGCGACCCGCGCGTGCCCGACGAGATCCGAGCGCTGGCGTGCGCGACGCGGGCGTCGTTGACCAGACAGGCGGGTGGGCACGCTCTCGCGCGCGCCGACGACGGTGCCGGTGTGCGCGCTGCGACGGGCCTGCACGGGCGCTGGGGCGTCGCCGCGCGGCTCGATGCGCTGATCGGCCTCGCCGCCGACGGTCTCGGCATCGGCGCCTTCTCCGCGTCCGCGACACTGCTGGACCGTGCGGCCGCCGAGATGGCGGACGCCCCCGCGGCCATCGCTCAGGACTGGCTCTGCGTCGGGCGCCCCCGTCTCCGCTTGGCGTGGGTGCGGACCGAACTCGCCCTGTATTCCGGTGCTCCCGGTGCCGATCGCTGTGCGGCCGAGGCGATGGAACTGGCCGCCGCGGCCCCGTCGTCGCGGCATCGCATCAAGACCGACCTGATCGCCGCTGCGGCGAGCGCCGCCGCCGGCGACGTCGCGCATGCGGCGACCGAGGCGGAACGCCTGAGCGATGCATGTCGGGCCGCAGGGCTGCTGCCGCTGGAATGGGCGGCGCACACCATGCTCGCGGGGCTGCGACCTGGTCCGACCGCGAGCTCGGTCGCAGATCGGCTGCGCGGGGACATGGTGACGCTCGGCATGGCCTTCGAGCCCCTGCCGGGAACGACCGCTACGGATCGGTACGCTTGATCAATGACTGAACCACGGGAGCCGAGCGTCGTTCCGCAGTCAGTTTTTTCTCGATTGAGTAACACTTGGGCACTGAAGCAGCGATGAAACTTACAGGTGATGCGTTGGGCCAGGCGGTCCGTGCGGCGTCCGATGGTGACCGCGCTGCGCTGAGCTCAGTTCTCGAAAGTGTCAGGGAGCCCGTCCTGCGCTACTGCCGAGGACGAATCGGTGCAGGAGAACGGCATCTGTTCTCCGCTGACGACGTGGCGCAGGAGGTGTTGATGGCGGTGATGACGGCTTTGCCCCGGTATGAGGACCAGGGTCGGCCCTTCATGGCTTTCGTCTACGGCATCGCTTCGCACAAGGTCGCCGACGCCATGCGTTCGGCCGCTCGGGTCAAATCCGACCCGGTGGACGACGTTCCCGACTCGGTGGACTTCGCGAATGGTCCCGAGCAGGCCGCGCTGGAATCTGACGCCTCGCGACAGATGCGCGATCTCCTCGCCATCCTGCCGGAGAAGCAGCGCGAGATCCTCGTGCTGCGGCTCGTGGTGGGCCTATCCGCAGAGGAGACGGCCGACATCGTCGGCAGCAGCCCGGGAGCAGTCCGCGTCGCGCAGCACCGCGCGCTGACCAAGCTTAAGAAGACAGTGAAAGCAGGAGGTGAACGTCGATGAGTGATGACGGTGTGACGTCCGGCCCCATCGACGTTGGCGCGGTACGCCGCGACGACGCATTTCTCGACGATCTCGCGGCCGGGCGTGCCGCGCAGGTCGCCGACAGCGCCGAGTACGAACTCGCAGGCATGATCGCGCAGTGGCGTGCGGACTCCATCTCGAGTCCGATTCCCACCACGCCGACGGTCGCCGACATCGAAGCGGCCATCACCCGAGCGAATCAGCGGGAACGCCGCGGGGGACTCTCGCGCCGACTACGCATCGTCTCGGGTGCGGCCGCGATTCTGGCCGTCGTGGGCGCGGGCCTGCTGGTGGTGAGCGAGGGCTCGCAGCCGGGCGACCCCCTGTGGAGCGTGAAGCAGGTGGTCTTCGCCGACCAAGCGAAGCAGACACAGGCGCGGGTGGACGTGGAGTCCAACATCGAAGCCGCCAAGGAGGCGCTGGCCACGGGCGATGTCGTCAAGGCGAACGATCTGATCAACCAGGCCGAGAAGGACATCGGCCCGATTCAAGACAAGGCCGAGGCCGCCGATCTGCGTGAGCTGATCGAAAGCATCCGCGAGCAGAACCCCGGCAAGCTGATTCCGACGCTGTCGTCGTTGCCCAGCATCCCGACGACCGTCCTGCCGACCGAGGAGACGCCGGATCCGACGGTCATGATGCAGTCGCCGACGCCGTCGACCAGCAAGCCCAGCAAGCCGTCGTCGTCGAGCCCGAGTTCCAGCGAGTCGAAGACGTCGTCAGAGACGCCGAAGCCGTCGAGCACCAGCCCGTCGCCGACCGCATCGGGATCATCGACCGCGGTGCCGCCGTCCACGTCTGCTGTGAACTGACCTGAATCGACGAGAGAGGCCGCGACCCATCGGGTCGCGGCCTCTCTCATGGCGTTCTGGAGGTGTCTGCGGCGGGATCGGCTCGCGGGTCAGTAGCGCTCGTGATACCGAAGTGACGCATCCGCGTAGCCGCGGCAGTAATCCCACGTCACGTAGTCGTCCGGTTGCGGATCGACCGCGGGCTCGTGCGGGCGGACCGTGCCGTCGACGAGCAGCTGGCGCAGATTCGACCTCAGCATGTCCCAGTCATGGAAGTGATCTTCGTGACAGTCCTCGCACATCACCACGAGGCCACGGACGCCGCGCGGTGAGAGGAGTCGTTCGTACACGTCGAGGTCGGCGAGATCTTCCTCCACGGCGGTCCGTTCTCCCTCGTCAAGAGGGATTCCCGGGTCGATCGCGTCCAGTGCTGACGCGGGGTCGTTCGGGTCGTCGGCGAACGGGTCCGGCGGGAGTCCTGCGAAAGGGTCATGCACGCCTTCCACCGTAGCCGATAACCCGCCTCGACGGCCCACTCGTTCCTCAGTCGATACGATGGATGGATGACGCAGGTTCGCACTGGTGGAGATGATCCAAACAAGGTCGCAATGCTCGGCCTCACCTTCGATGACGTTCTGTTGCTTCCCGCGGCTTCAGACGTCGTCCCGAATGCCGTGGACACCTCGTCCAAGTTGACTCGGGACATCACCCTGCGGGTTCCGCTCGTCAGTTCCGCGATGGACACGGTCACCGAGGCGCGCATGGCGATCGCCATGGCCCGCGCAGGCGGCATGGGCGTGCTTCATCGCAATCTGTCCATCGAGGCGCAGGCCTCGGCAGTCGAGACCGTCAAGCGGTCCGAGGCGGGCATGGTCACCAACCCGGTCACGTGTCTGCCGAGCAACACGCTCGCCGAGGTGGACGCGATGTGCGCGCGTTACCGGATCTCGGGTCTGCCCGTCGTCGACGAGAAGGGCGACCTCGTCGGCATCATCACCAATCGCGACATGCGGTTCGAGGCCGACGAGTCGCGGCCGGTCGCCGAAGTGATGACGCCTGCACCCCTGATCACCGCGTCGGAGGGCGTGTCCGCCGAGGCTGCGCTCGGCCTGCTGCGTCGCCACAAGATCGAGAAGCTGCCGATCGTCGACGGCAACGGCAAACTCACCGGACTCATCACGGTCAAGGACTTCGTTAAGACCGAACAGTTCCCGGACGCCACCAAGGACGCCGACGGCCGCCTGCTGGTGGGCGCCGCGGTCGGTGCGGGCGACGAAGCCTGGACCCGATCGATCACCCTCGCCGACGCGGGCGTCGACGTCCTCGTCGTCGACAGTGCGCACGGCCACTCCCGCGGCGTTCTGGAGATGATCGGCAAGCTGAAGGCCGAGATCGGCAGCCGAGTGCAGCTGATCGGCGGCAACGTCGCGACGCGCGAGGGCGCGCAGGCGCTCATCGACGCCGGCGTCGACGCGGTGAAGGTCGGCGTCGGTCCCGGGTCCATCTGCACCACGCGCGTCGTCGCGGGTGTCGGCGCACCCCAGATCACCGCCATCCTCGAGGCCGTCGCCGTCGCGAACGCGGCGGGTGTGCCGGTGGTCGCCGACGGCGGTCTGCAGTACTCGGGCGACGTCGCCAAGGCCCTGGCGGCCGGCGCATCGACCGCCATGCTCGGCTCGCTGCTGGCCGGTACCGCAGAATCGCCGGGCGAGCTGATCCTGGTGAACGGCAAGCAGTTCAAGAGCTACCGCGGCATGGGATCGCTCGGCGCCATGCAGGGCCGCGGACAGGGCAAGTCGTACTCCAAGGATCGCTACTTCCAGGACGACGTCCTGGCCGAGGACAAGCTGGTTCCGGAGGGCATTGAAGGCCGGGTGCCCTTCCGCGGTCCGCTGTCGCAGGTCATCCATCAGCTCACCGGCGGTCTCCGCGCGGCCATGGGCTACACCGGCTCGCGCAGCATCGCGGAACTGCAGAACGCACAGTTCGTTCAGATCACGGCTGCGGGCCTCAAGGAGTCGCACCCGCACGACATCACGCTCACCGCCGAGGCACCCAACTACTATGCTCGCTGAGCGGACCTGCGGCCACTGCGCCGTGCTCCCGACTCATCCGAGAGTTCACTAGAAAGGCGCAATGGTGCGTGACCACGTCGAGTTCGGCATGGGCAGGACAGCCCGTCGGACGTACGAGCTGGAAGACATCTCGATCATCCCGTCCCGTCGGACGCGGTCATCGAAGAATGTCTCGACCGCCTGGCAGATCGATGCCTACCGGTTCGAGTCGCCGATCCTGAACCACCCGACCGATGCGCTGGGATCTCCGGACTCGGTGATCGCGCTCGGCAAAGCGGGGGCACTGGGAGTGCTCAACGGCGAGGGCCTGTGGGCGCGCCACGAGCACGTGGAGGACAAACTCGCCGAGTTGGCGGAGATCGCCGAGAACAATCCGGACCCGTCGGCGGCCATCCGCCGCCTGCAGGAGCTGCACCGGGCGCCGATCAACATCGATCTGCTGGGGCAGGCCGTCGCGCACATCCGCGAGGCCGGAGTCACCACCGCCGTTCGAGTGAGCCCGCAGCACGCACCCGAGCTGACACCGGCGCTGATCAAGGCGGGCGCGGAACTCCTGGTGGTGCACGGCACCATCATCTCCGCCGAGCATGTGGTCCTGGTGGATCGCGGCGCCGACGACGGCTTGGCCGAGGAGCCGCTGAACCTGAAGACGTTCATCTCCGACCTCGACATCCCGGTGATCGCGGGCGGCGTCCACGACCACCGCACCGCGTTGCACCTGATGCGCACCGGCGCGGCAGGCGTCATCGTCGGCTACGGGTCCACCGCGGGCTCCACCACCACCGGTGAGGTGCTGGGCATCGGCGTCCCGATGGCGACCGCGATCGCCGACGCTGCGGCGGCGCGGCGCGAGTACCTGGACGAGACCGGTGGACGCTACGTGCACGTGATCGCCGACGGCGACATCCACACCTCGGGCGATCTCGCCAAGGCCATCGCCTGCGGCGCCGACGCCGCCGTCCTCGGCACCCCGCTGGCCGCCGCGGACACCGCGCCCGGCCACGGCTGGTTCTGGCCCTCGGCCGCGGCCCACCCGGACACCCCGCGCGGGGCACTGTTGCAGGTCGCCATCGACGAGGGACGCCCGTCGCTCGACACCGTTCTCAACGGCCCGTCCGACGACCCGGACGGTCTGCTGAACCTGGTCGGCGGTCTCCGTCGTTCCATGGCGAAGGCCGGCTACAGCGCACTCAAGGAGTTCCAGAAGGTGGGACTCTCGGTCCGCGCCTGACCGAGCGGCTTCCGCAGACCACGACAGCGGTGCGAGTCGAGCACTCTCGGCTCGCTCCGCTGTTTTCGTGCCTGCACCGTTGACAACATCGCAAAACTGTCTCATAGTCGGAACATGACTGAGACCATGTCTCCTGCCTTCACCCTTCGCTCCGGAGCGTCCTGGCGTGATCCCTTCGGGATGTACGCCCGGTTGCGCGACGGCGACCCGGTCCACCATGTGATCCCCGAGAGCCATCCGAACGCCGATTTCTACGTGTTGACCAGACACGCGGACGTGAAGGCTGCGGCCGACGACTGGGAGACGTTCTCCTCGGCGGCCGGACTGACCGTGACGTACGGAGAGCTGGAGGCGATCGGGCTCCAGGCCAATCCGCCGCTAGTGATGCAGGATCCGCCGGAGCACACCGACTTCCGTCGTCTGGTGGCGCGCGGATTCACGCCGCGGCAGGTGACGACGCTGGAACCGCTGGTACGCGCATTCGTCGTCGAGCGCGTCGAGCGGCTGCGTGCGTGCGGCGGCGGCGACATCGCTGCAGAGCTGTTCAAACCGTTGCCGAGCATGGTGGTCGCGCATTACCTCGGGGTGCCCGAGTCTGACCGCGGGCAGTTCGACGCCTGGACCGACGCGATCGTCGCCGCCAACCCGGGCGCAGACATGGCGTCGGCGGCGCGCTCGGCCTCGGATGCGGTCCTCGGTCTGATGGCCTACTTCACCGACCTCATCGAGCATCGACGCGTTCATCCCGGCGACGACACCGTCTCGCACCTCGTGGCTGCCGGGGTAGCCGACGATCCGCAGGCCGACCCCGCCGGACTGCTGTCGGTGCTGGCGTTCGCCTTCACCATGGTCGCGGGCGGCAACGATACGACCACCGGCATGCTCGGCGGCTCAGTGGCGCTGCTCACCGAGAACCGCGACCAGCGTCGGATCCTGCAGCGTGAGCCCGCGTTGCTGCCGACCGCAGTGAATGAGTTGCTCCGGCTCACCTCGCCCGTGCAGGGGCTCTGCCGGACCACCACGCGTGAGGTGGAGATCGAGGGCGTCCGCGTGCCCGCCGGACGGAAGGTGCTGCTCTGCTACGGCTCGGCCAATCGTGACGAGCGGCGGTACGGTCCCGACGCTGCGCACCTCGACGTTCGGCGCGATCCGCCGAACATCCTCACGTTCAGCCACGGATCGCATCACTGCCTGGGTGCGGCGGCGGCGCGGATGCAGGCGCGCGTGGCGTTGCAGGAATTGCTGACCCGGTGCCCGGACTTCTCGGTCGACGTCGACGGCATCGAATGGGCCGCGGGCAACTACGTGCGCCGACCGGTGTCGGTACCGTTCGCGGCATGAGCGAGTCGGCGACCGCGGGAGCGGACTGGATGCGGGGGACGCGCCGATCCGCGGTGCAGGACCGGATTCTCGAGATCGCTGGCGCCGTCTTCGGCGACCGCGGGCCCGACGCGTCGATGTCGCAGATCGCTGCGGCCGTCGGTTGTTCCCGTGCGACGCTCTACCGCTACTTCGACGGGCGCAGGCGATTGCAGGTGGCGTACGTCGATCGGGTCGCGCGTCGGATCAGTGCCGCGGTGGCCGCGGACGTCGTGGTCGAGGATCCGGGGGAGCGGTTCACCGAGTCGGTGCTGACCGCTCTCGAGCACGTTCGGGCCGAGCCCGCGCTGGCCGCGTGGTTCGTCCCGCGCGGGGCGGGAGTGGCGTCGGAACTCGCGTTGTCGTCGGAGCTGATCGAGCGCGCTGCGGTGGCCTTGCTCGGCGACGAGTCCTCGGCGCCGGCGGACGGCGACCGGTTGGACGCCGCGCGCTGGGTGGTTCGGGTGATCGTCTCGCTGCTCGCCGTGCCCGGCGGAACGCCCGCCCAGGAGCGTGCGACGATCGCGCGATTCGTCGCGCCGGTCGTGGTGGGACGACGCGGCCTCGCCGACACTCGCTAAGGGTCGACTTACTATCGGGATTGAGACAATGGTCATTAGTATGGTTCGTTATGGCGCAGTCTGATTTCGACGTTCTGATCATCGGCTCCGGCTTCGGCGGAAGCGTGAGTGCCCTTCGCCTCGTCGAGAAGGGATACCGGGTCGGAGTGATCGAGGCCGGTCGTCGCTTCGAGGACGACCAGTTCGCCAAGACCAGCTGGCGACTGCACAAGTTCGTGTGGGCGCCCAAGCTCGGGCTCATGGGCATCCAGCGCGTCCACATGCTCAAAGACGTGATGGTGCTGGCGGGCGCCGGTGTTGGCGGCGGGTCGCTCAACTACGCGAACACGCTGTACAAGCCGCCGACGCCGTTCTTCACCGATCCGCAGTGGAACCACATCACCGACTGGGAGGCGGAACTGACACCGCACTACGAGCAGGCGCGCCGCATGCTCGGAGTCGTCACCAACCCCACCGTCACCCACTCCGATCGCATCATGAAGGAGGTCGCCGACGAGATGGGTGCGGGCGACACCTTCACCGCCACGCCGGTCGGTGTCTTCTTCGGCGCCAAGACCGGCGGCGAGGGCGCGCCGGGCCAACGAGTGGCCGACCCGTACTTCGGCGGCGCCGGACCGGAGCGCACCGCCTGCACCGAGTGTGGCGCCTGCATGACCGGCTGCCGCGTCGGCGCCAAGAACACGCTGCTGAAGAACTACCTCGGTCTCGCCGAGCGCAACGGCGCCCAGATCATCGATCGCACCACCGTCGACCGGCTGGAGCAGCAGTCCGACGGATCATGGATCGTGTCGACGCACGGCTCGTCGTCGTGGGGACCGTTCGGCGCCCGACGACGGCAGTTCACCGCCGATCAGGTGATCGTGGCCGCGGGCACGTTCAACACGCAGAAGATCATGCACCGCGCCAAGGGCACCACATTGCCTGCGGTGTCGGACGCGATGGGCGTCCTGACCCGCACCAACTCCGAGTCGATTCTGGGAGCGCAGGCGCGGCGGTACGACGCGGATCGGGACTTCTCCGAAGGCGTGGCCATCACGTCGTCGTTCCATCCGACGCCGAACACGCACATCGAGCCCGTCCGGTACGGCAAGGGCAGCAATGCGATGGCGTACCTGCAGACCCTGCTCACCGACGGCGGCAGCGTCCCCAATCGCATCGGTCAGTTCCTGAAGCAGGTGGCACAGAACCCGCTGATGCTGGTGCGACTGCTGCTGGTGCGCAAGTGGAGTCAGCGGACGGTGATCGCGCTGGTGATGCAGAACAACAACAACTCGCTCACCACGTTCGTCCGCAAGCGGGGTCCGTTCCGATACGTCACCAGCAAGCAGGGCATCGGTGAGCCGAATCCGACGTGGATTCCCGAGGGCAACGAGGCGACGCGCCGGATCGCAGCGAAGCTGCCGAGCGGCATGTCGGGCGGCACCTGGGGCGACATCGCCAACATGCCGTTGACCGCCCACTACCTGGGTGGTTGCGTGATCTCCGATGATCCCGCGAACGGCGTCATCGATCCGTACCACCGGGTGTGGAACTACCCGACGCTGCACATCACTGACGGCGCCGCGATCACCGCGAACCTCGGCGTCAATCCGTCGCTGTCGATCTCTGCGCAGGCAGAGCGCGCCATCTCGCTGTGGCCCAACAAGGGCGAGGCCGACACCCGGCCCGCGCAGGGGGAGGCGTACGCGCGACTGAGTCCGGTGGCGCCGAACGCCCCCGTCGTGCCGGCCGACGCACCCGGCGCACTCCGCTTGTCGATCACACCGGTGAACTCGAGCACCGACGTGTCGTCGTAACGACGTCCGCACAGACTTCCGCCGTTGATCGGACCCCGGAGCGGGGCCCGATCAACGGCGGAGGCGTGTCGGCTCAGATGTACAGCGCCGGATCGGCGTAGGGATCGAACTCGGGGGCACGCGACGGGCGCGGTGCGGCGGCGGTGCCGACGGCCACGAAGCCTGCGGGGACGTCGTGCACCACCACCGCGTTGGCGCCGACCTTGGCGTCGTCGCCGAGCGTGATGGGGCCCAGGACTTTGGCACCTGCGCCGATCAGAACGCGGTCGCCGACGGTGGGATGGCGTTTGCCCTTGGACATGCTGACGCCGCCGAGCGTGGAACCGTGGAACATCACGACGTCTTCGCCGATCTCGGTGGTCTCGCCGATCACGACGCCCATGCCGTGGTCGATGAACATCCGTCGACCGATCACTGCTCCGGGGTGGATCTCGATGCCGGTGACGAAGCGCGCGAACTGTGACAGCAGCCGCGCGGGCAGTCGTGCCGCGCCGCCGATCTGCCACATCCGATGCGCGACGCGATGGAACCAGAGCGCGTGGACGCCGGGGTAGGCGAGGGCGACCTCGATCGCCGAGCGGGCGGCCGGATCGCGCCTCTGCGCCGTGCGCACGTCCTCACGCAAGGTGCGCAGCAGCGACTCCGACTCCGGCGCGGAGTTCGCCGCCCTCGCCACGGACATCAGTCCACCAGACCTTCGAAGAGCGGCGTCGAGAGGTAGCGCTCGCCGAAGTCGGGGAGCACGACGACGACGGTCTTGCCTGCGAACTCGGGGCGCTTGGCGATCGCGACGGCGGCAGCGAGCGCGGCGCCGGAGGAGATGCCGACCAGCAGGCCCTCCTCGGTCGCGGCACGACGGGCCCACGCGACGGCGGTCTCGGCGTTGATGTCCACGACCTCGTCGTACACCGTGGTGTCGAGGACCTCGGGAACGAAGTTGGCGCCCAGTCCCTGGATCTTGTGCGGGCCGGGTGCACCGCCGTTGAGGATGGCCGACTCCTCGGGCTCCACCGCGAAGATCTTGACCTCGGGCTTGCGCTCCTTCAGGACCTGGCCGATGCCGGTGATGGTGCCACCGGTACCGATGCCGGCGACCACTGCGTCGACGCCGCCGTCGGTGTCGGTCCAGATCTCTTCGGCCGTGGTGCGGCGGTGAATCTCGGCGTTCGCCTCGTTGGCGAACTGGCGGGCCAGGACGGCGCCGCGTCGTTCCGCAGCGATCTTCTCGGCGGCGTTGACCGCGCCCGACATCCCCTCGGCTGCCGGGGTCAGCACCAGCTCGGCGCCGAAGGCCCGGAGCAGGGCACGACGCTCCTTCGACATCGACTCGGGCATCGTCAGCACGACGTTGTAGCCGCGCGCTGCGCCGACCATCGCCAACGCGATGCCGGTGTTGCCGCTGGTGGCTTCGATGATGGTGCCGCCGGCGGGGAGGTCGCCCGAGGCTTCGGCGGCGTCGACGATGGCGACACCGATGCGGTCCTTCACCGAGTTGGTCGGGTTGTAGTACTCGAGTTTGGCGAGGACGGTGGCCTCGGCGCCGTCGGTGATCCGGTTCAGGCGGACCAGCGGAGTTCGGCCCATCAAGGCAGTGGCGTCGTCGAAAATGGTGGGCGACATGGGGTTCCTTCGGTATCAGATGCTCGGGGTCACGATCAGACCCGTTGCAGGGTTACGTGATGGTCGGACGTCGGGGAATCCCTGCCGGATTGCGGCAGCGACGACGTCCGTCGGGCTTACTGACAGTGATCGGTGAGGAAGTACACCGAGTGGGCGAAAAGGGCGCGCGACAGGTGCGGGAAGAGTTCCACGCAGCCTCCTTGAAGTCGTCTCAACGCCTGTCATGAAGGCTAACAGAACCGCGGTGACGAATATTCCTGAGCGGGCTCAGTCCATGCCGCGGGCGGCGAGGGTCTCGGCGAAGCCGTCCGCGGTCTGCAGTGCCGCGAGCACCGTCGGCGCCAACAGGACGCGGGGACCGGCTCGGAGACCCCGCGCGCGGCGGGCCTGATCGACCTGAGACAGGACCTCGGCGATCAGCGGGATGCTGCGGATGGTGAGCGCGAAGGTCATCGCGATGAGGTCGGTGCGGACGCCGAAGCGTTCCAGCGGACGCAGCGTGCCGATCATGGCGTCGAGCATGTCGGCGGTCCGGGTGGTGAGCGTGACGATCGCCGCCAATCCGACGGACGTCAGGAGGATCGCACTGACGACGAAGGCGCGGGCGGCGTCGGTGATGATCCATTGGAAGGCGAAGAGCACCACGAGCAGCCACACCACGCCGCGGACCTGCGCCCACGCGTTGCGCGGCGAAATCCAGGCGACGACGAAGGTCGCGACCGTGGCGCCGAGCGCGATCCCGGCGGCCATCGGGCTGCGGACGACCACCGCGACCGTCACGATCGAGACCATCAACGCGATGATCTTGAGGCCTGCGGGCAGCCGATGCAGGAGCGAGTTCCCCGGAACGTAGACGCCGATCATCGACCCATCAGGCTCCGATAGAAGGCGATCGCGGGGGCGGGCTCGTCGTCGGCGACCACCAGGCCGTCGTCGAGGACGATGACGCGGTCGAAGTCGTCGAGCATCGGTAGATCGTGCGTCAGCACCACTAGTTGCTCGGACAGGTCGGCGAAGGTGTGGCGGAGCATCAGGGAGTTCCGCAGGTCGAGCATCGTGGTCGGTTCGTCGGCGACGAGGATGCTCGGTCCGACGACCATCACCGCGGCCAGTGCGAGGAGCTGTTTCTGGCCGCCGGAGAGCTGGTGCGACGGTTGGTCGGCGTGACCGTCGAGGCCGAAGTCGGCCAGGACTTCGCGGGCGCGGGTCTTGCGCGCTGCCTTGTCGGAGATGATGCGCGACAGCGACAGTTCGATGTCTTCGGCGACGGTCGGCATGATGATCTGCCGGTCGGGGTCGGAGAAGATGAAGCCGACGTCGCGGCGCACCTTCCGCTTGTTCTTGCGGACGTCGAGCCCGTTGACGGTGACCGTGCCCCGCTGAGGCAGGACCAGTGCGTTGATCATCCGGGCGAGCGTCGACTTGCCGCTGCCGTTGGCTCCGATGATCCCGACTCGGTGCTCACGGATGTCGAGGCTCACGCCGCGCAGGACGACGCGGTCGCCGAAGGCGTGCTCGACGCCCTCGAAGACGATGGATCCGTCCGTGTCAGGCACTCGTCGACCGCAAAGGGGTGATGAGGCCTGGGCGGCCGCGGTGAACCGGTGCCGCCACCAGCGCTGCCACCACCGCCTTGATCGTGTCGCCGATCAGGAACGGGGCATTGGCTTTGATCAGGAACCACAGGCCGAGGTCGGTGCGGATCATCTGGTAGGCGATGCCGAAGATGTAGACGACCAGCGCACCGCCGATGAGGTTGATGATGATGCCCAGGATGATGTTGTACCGGGGCATCATCCACGCGGTCAGGAGACCGATGAGGAGAACTCCGGGGAGGAACCCGATGAAGTAGCCGCCCGTCGGGGAGTTGAGGGACACCCACCCGGTCCGTCCGCCGGCGAGAATCGGCAGGCCCGCGATCGCGAGCACCATGAAGATGCCGACGGCGAGCGTGCCCTTCTTGGGGCCGAGCACCGCGCCGGCCAGCATCACGGCCAGGCTCTGCAGAGTGATCGGCACACCGGCCGAGAGGTTGATGGTTCCGGGCAGACCGAGGACGGCGATCAGCGCGGCGAAGACCGCGGCCTGCGCGAGGTCGACCATGGACAGCGACCACCAGCGCGGAGCGCGTGCGGTGGCGGGGGAGGAGTTCGTCACGTGAACAGGATATTCAGCGGCTGTGTCACTGCGTCCGGCACCATCCGATTCGACGATGCGGCCCGTCGACACGGGTGCCCCTGCGGCCCGCGAACGCAGGTGTGGCCGAGAGGTCGCCCGCCGACCTATCGTCGAAGCGGGGTCTGTGGACCAGACCACTCGGCAGCAGGAGGCCAGGACCGATGAACATCGAACAGCGAGTCGACGCACTCGAGCAGATCGAGGCCATCAAGGCGATGAAATACCGGTACTGGCGCGCCTGCGATGCGAAGGATCCCCAGGGGTTCCGGGACTGTTTCATCACCTCCGGCGCGCGGATTGACTACGGCGCCCTCGGCTCGTTCGATGACGTGGAGCCGATGGCGCAGATCTTCGAGAAGGTCGCGCTCCACACCGTCGACGGCCGACACGTCGTCTTCGACATGCATCACGGCGTGCACCCGGAGATCACGATCACCGGAGCGGGCACCGCAGTCGGTCGCTGGACCCTCAGGTTCCGGCAGGTGAACCTGATCGCGAAGACGGAGACGTCGTCGACCGGTGAGTACGACGACGAATACGTTCTAGAGGACGGGCAGTGGAAGATGTCCCGATGCTCGTTCACCGAGACCTGGTCGATGACCCGGCCGCTCGATCCCGCGACGGTGGTGAAGGAGGGGTCGTTCGGTGAGGGGCCTTAGACCCAGAGTGCTTCGTCGGTGAGGGGCGCGTCGAAGTCGTCGGGCACGTGCAGGCCGGGGAGAGTCCCGAACTGACGGCCGTGCGGGTCTGCCGGAGCAATGACCGCCACCGGTCGACCGCCGCTGGTGATCATCACCGATTGTCGCGTCGACTGGACCTCGGTGAGCAGGGCATCGAAATGACGTAGCGCCTCGGCTCTGCTCAGTGTTCTCATTGAGCAATGATATTGGGAAATAATGCCGATCGGTAGGCGTGAAACCCGTGCCGGTCGCTCTACCTGGAGCGATTGCTGAGTTATGCCGCTCAGTGCGGCACAACTCAGCAATCCCTTTTGAAGATGCACGCTCGGACCTGTCCTACCGCGACCTCGCACCACGCCCTGTGGAGAACGCCGTCGGCGTGGCGCCGGGCAGGCCGTGATTGCCCGCGTGGGGCAGATACACTGCTCCCCGTGACGGAAACATCCCCCGACCACCCGCGCCCAGTCCTCGTCGTCGACTTCGGTGCCCAGTACGCGCAGCTCATCGCTCGCCGCGTCCGCGAGGCCCGGATCTATTCGGAAGTGATTGCGCACGACGCGACACTCGACGAGATCAAAGCCAAGAACCCGGCCGCACTGATTCTGTCGGGCGGACCGGCCTCGGTGTACGCCGACGATGCTCCGAGCATCGACGACGCACTCTTTGCGCTGGGGATTCCGGTCTTCGGCATCTGCTACGGCTTCCAGAAGATGACCGCTGCGCTGGGCGGCACCGTGGAGAACACCGGAACCAGTGAGTTCGGCCGCACCACGCTGACCGTCGGCGGCGACGGCGGTCGACTGCACCGCGATCTGCCCGAGACGCAGCCGGTCTGGATGAGCCACAACGATTCGGTGAAGGCGGCGCCCGAGGGCTTCACCGTCACCGCGTCGACCCCCGGTGCACCGGTCGCCGCATTCGAATGCGTCGCGAAGCAGATGGCAGGCGTCCAGTACCACCCCGAGGTGCTGCACAGCCCGCACGGTCAGGAAGTGCTGACTCGCTTCCTCTACGACGTCGCGGGTCTGAAGCCGACGTGGACAGCGGCGAACATCGCCGAGTCGCTCATCGCCGACATCCGCGCCCAGGTGGGCGAGGACGGTCTGGCGATCTGCGGACTGTCCGGTGGCGTCGACTCCGCCGTGGCGGGTGCGCTGGTGCAGCGCGCGATCGGCGACCGACTGACCTGCGTCTTCGTCGACCACGGTCTGCTCCGTGCCGGTGAGCGCGAGCAGGTGCAGACCGACTTCGTCGCCGCGACCGGCGCCCGGCTGGTGACGGTCGACGCCGAAGACATCTTCCTCGGCCACCTGGCGGGGGTCTCGGACCCGGAGGAGAAGCGCAAGATCATCGGTCGCGAGTTCATCCGGTCGTTCGAGGGCGCGGTCGGCGAGGTCGTCGCCGGCGGCGCTCAGGGCGGCAGTGATCAGTCCGCAGGCGCGCAGCAGGTCGACTTCCTGGTGCAGGGCACCCTGTACCCCGATGTCGTCGAGTCGGGCGGCGGCAGCGGCACCGCGAACATCAAGAGCCACCACAACGTCGGCGGCCTCCCCGAAGACCTCGAGTTCAAGCTCGTCGAACCGCTCCGACTCCTGTTCAAGGACGAGGTCCGCGCCGTCGGCCGTGAGCTCGGCCTGCCGGAGGAGATCGTCTCCCGCCAGCCGTTCCCGGGACCGGGCCTCGCCATCCGCATCGTCGGCGAAGTCACCAAGGACCGCCTGGAACTGCTGCGCAAGGCCGACCTGATCGCGCGCGAAGAGTTGACCTCAGCGGGTCTCGACGGCCAGATCTGGCAGTGCCCGGTGGTCCTGCTGGCTGATGTCCGCAGCGTCGGCGTCCAGGGCGACGGCCGCACGTACGGGCACCCGATCGTGCTGCGTCCGGTCTCCAGCGAGGACGCGATGACCGCGGACTGGACGCGTCTGCCGTACGAGGTCCTCGAGATCATCTCGACGCGCATCACCAACGAGGTCCCGGACGTGAACCGCGTCGTCCTGGATGTGACGAGCAAGCCGCCGGGCACCATCGAGTGGGAGTGATCCCACGACGCGACAGCGCGGCGCCGGTGAGAACCTGTCCTCACCGGCGCCGTGCTTTTCGCGGCCGGGCTACTTGCGTCGGAATCCGCTCGCGATGAGGCCGATGCCGACGACGATGCCGCCCGCGAGCAGCGCCCACGGCAGTCCGGCCCCGCTGAACAGGAACGGGCCGTCGGCCAGACACCACGCCGCGACGAGGAGGGTGAGCAACGCGGAGATCGCCATCATGACCGACCGGTGGCGTTCGGGCGCGGTCACTGCGGTCTGGTTCTGATCGGAGTAGTCGTCGGTCATTGCTTCATCTCCACGGTTCCGATGGACAGGGTGGCGTCGACGGTCAGGATCGGCGTCTTGGCGTCGGCGTTGAGGACGCCGTCTGGACATGTCTGGTCGCCGATAGTGGTGGTGCACGTCGTCTTGACCCGGACGTCGTTCGGAAGGATCACGGTGATGTCGCCGATGCCCTGCCGGACGGTGACGGTACGGTCCCGGTCGAGCGGTCCGACGTCGCTCAGATCCAACACGCTCGTGCCGATCGACAGCGCGTATTCGGAGCTCAGCTGCTCGACGCCCTGGGGGTGCCAGTTTCGCTCCCCGATCCCACCGCTCGGGAGCGCGGGACGGCCGGCGGCGAACAGGGTCGCAAGGACCGCCACCACACCGACGATCACGGCCAGGGGGACCAGACCGCTCGCGCGGGAATTGGGGCGGCGCCGCTGCAGCGAGTCGACGAGCATCCCGATGCCGAGGACCACCAGCGCCAGGGCGGCGATCCGGCCGACGGTGAACCACTCGACGCCCCCGACGACGCGGGCTGCCGTCGCGACGGAGGCGACGATGAGCGCGAGCCCGGCGAAGATGGACGTCAACGGCGACCGCTGCGGCTTCGGTGCGGGCGGCTTCGGCGGCGGCGTCGGTTCCGGCAGATCCCAGGCGAACGGGGCCGCACCCAGCGGGTCCCAGGCGGGCGGCGCGTCGTCGTCGCGGTGGGAGACGGGCGGCGTCGTGGGAGCACTCGGCGGTATCGGACCGAGCGGGGGTGTGGGACCGAGCGGTGTCGTCGGCGGCACCACGGTGGTCGGCGTCGGGACGGTGATCGGCGGATACTCGTTGACGGGCGCGGGCACGGCGGCCCCGAGGGCGACGCCGGGCGGGGTGCCTGCGGGCCGCAGCTGGTCGGCGCTGGTTCCGGCGGGCGCCTGCGGAGTACGCATGTACAGGAGCCACCAACCGCCGAGCATCAGCACCAGACCGAGGAGGCCGCTGCTGCCCCAGAACGGCGACGACGACCCCATGCTGCCCAGGACCACCACTGCGATGACCGTGAGAACGACCCAGTACCAGGGGATCTCGTGCAGACCCTTGAAGTGACGTTGAGTGTGCGGTTTCAGCTGCCGCGGAGCCGTCTCGTCCTCGGCGGGGAGGAGCACCAGGCAGGCGATGTAGAGGACGATGCCGCTGCCGCCGAAGAGCGCGGCGACGACGAACGCCACCTTCACGAGCGTCGGGTCGATGCGGTACCGCATGCCGATGCCGGTGCACACGCCGCCGACGGATTTACCGTGGCGACGGCGGACCGGCCTGGTGTTCCAGAGGTCGAGCAGCGTTGTCGTGTCCATGGCACCAATCTTGTCGTCCGACGGCCACGAGCAAATCGGGTACAACCCTGAGATGCTCCCTGATGTGCGGGACGCCGGGTTCGTGCCACTATCGAATCAATGACACACGCGACTGACACTCCACCTGTCGCCCGCATGCACCGACGCAGCGGCGGCAAGATCGTCGCCGGCGTGTGCGGCGGCATCGCCGACCACCTCGGCGTCGACGTGTTCCGCGTGCGCGTGGTGTTCGTCGTGTTGGCGGCGCTCGCCGGCGCGGGCGTCGCCATGTACGGCCTGCTGTGGTTCTTCTGCTCGACGGGCGACGACGTCGAACGCGCGACGCCGCGTGAACGCAGGCAGGCGCACGGACTCATCGTCCTCGGCGTGATCGTGCTGCTCGCCAACGGCATCGTCGCCTCCAGTGCGCCGGCGTCGACACTGCTGGCGCTGATCGTGATCCTCGGCGGCGCCGCACTGGTGTGGCGGGAGGTGGATCTCACCGGGGCACCGACCCGCAGCGGCGTGGTCACCTGGCTGCGGCTGGCCGCCGGAGCCTTTCTGGTGGTCGGTGGGCTGATCGTGCTGGTCGCTGCGCCGGACGCCGCCTTGGCGGGAATGAACCCGACCCTGCTGGCCGTGCTCGGCACGTTGGTCGGTGTGGTGCTCTTGACGATTCCGCTGTGGATGCGGATGTGGCGTTCACTGAACGCCGAACGCGCAGCACGGATCCGCAACCAGGAGCGCGAGGAGATCGCCTCGCATCTGCACGACTCCGTGCTGCAGACCCTCGCACTGATCCAGAAGCGGTCGGCGCAACCGGAGGTCGTGGCGCAGTTGGCGAGGCGGCAGGAACGCGAGTTGCGGCAGTGGCTGTTCGGCGATCAGGCGCGCCGCAGCCAGTCGCTCGCCGCGGCCGTCGCCGCCGTCTCCGCGGAAGTGGAGGACGCATACGGACTCGAGATCGAGACGGTGACCGTCGGCGACGTGACCCCCGACGAACTGCGCGATGAGAAGGTCGCGCACGGCCTGCAGTCGCTGGTCGCGTCGGCGCGCGAAGCCGTCGTCAACGCCGCCAAACACTCCGGGGCGGAGAAGGTCGACGTGTATTGCGAGGTGGATGAGGAACAGATCGAGGTCTTCGTCCGCGACCGTGGCGTCGGCTTCGATCCGGATGCGGTCGACGCCGACCGGCAGGGCATCGCGAAGTCCATTCGGGCGAGGATGGAGCGGGTCGGCGGGTCGGCCAGGATCACGTCGGCGCCCGGCCGCGGCACCAACGTCGCGCTGACCCTGCCACGCCCCCATCGGGACGGCTCATCGTCGATACTGGAGTCCGACCGGCAATCGAAATTGGAGCAGAAATGACCTACCGCGTGTTCCTCGTCGACGATCACGGAGTGTTCCGCTCCGGGGTCCGCGCCGAACTCGCAGGCGAAGACGGGCTCGACGTGGTCGGCGACGCGGGAACCGTAGCGGAGTCGATCGCGGGCATCGTCGAACTGCGTCCGGACGTGGTGCTGCTCGACGTGCACATGCCCGGGGGCGGCGGCGTCGCAGTGCTGCGCGGAGTCACCGATGCGCTCGGATCCGACGCGCCGGTGTTCCTGGCACTGTCGGTATCCGACGCGGCGACGGACGTCATCGCCACCATCCGTGCCGGCGCCCGCGGGTATGTCACCAAGACCATCGACGGCGCGGAACTGGCCGATGCGGTCCGCCGGGTCGCGGAGGGCGACGCCGTCTTCAGTCCGCGCTTGGCCGGCTTCGTTCTCGACTCGTTCACCGGACGGTCGCCGACCCCCGAACCGCAGCTGGACCCGGAGCTCGATTCGCTGACCCGCCGCGAGATGGAGGTCCTGCGGCTGCTGGCGCGCGGGTACACGTACCGCGAGATCGCCGAGGAGCTGTTCATCTCGGTGAAGACCGTCGAGACCCATGCCTCGAACGTGCTGCGTAAAACGCAGCAGTCCAACCGGAACGCGTTGACGAGGTGGGCGGTCAACCGACAGATCGGATGACGCTGCCGCGCTACATCGCGAGGACGATGATCCCCACGGCGACGGCGGTGAGCAGGACGAAGACGGCGAACACCGCAGCGGCCAGCGCGGCGTTGCCGCCGGACCGCTGCTGCTGTTGCATCTGGTAGGGGGTCGGCGGCGGGGTGTACTGCCCGGGCTGCGACGAGACGAACGACGGCCCGGACGGCGGGTAGTACGCGCCCGAGGCGACCTGCGTCGGCGGGTGCGACACCGGTCCCGGCGTCGACGGCAGGGAGGTGGCACCGGGTACGGTGCCGGGGCTGCTCTGCGGATACATGCCCGCCTGCGGCGGCAGCGTGTCCTTGGCTCGTTGTGCCGACAGGGGAGCGGTCGAGACCAACCCGGTCAGCACGGTGTCGGTGCTGCCGAGCGTGTTCGCCGCGAACTCGGCGAGCAGGTCGCGGGCATGGGCCATCGTCGGGCGATTCGCGGGATTCGGCTCCAACAGTTGCAGCAGGATTCCGGTGAGCGCGCCCGCCCGAGTGATCGGATTGATCTGTCCGTTCGCCGCACGATGCAGCGTCGCGATGTAGTTGTCCTCCTGGCCGAACGGCGGTGCGCCCTCGACCATCGTGTAGAGCGTCGAGCCCAGCGAGTAGACGTCGGACGCCTCACCGGGGTCCTCGCCGCGGGCCACCTCCGGCGAGAAGTACGCGGGTGTGCCGGTGACGACGCCGGTCTGGGTGATGGTGGCGTCGCCCTTGGCGCGGGAGATCCCGAAGTCGGTGATCTTGACCAGGCCGGCAGTGCGTCCGGTGTTGGCGATCAGGATGTTGGCGGGCTTGATGTCGCGGTGGATGATCCCCGCGGCGTGCGCCTCGGCGATCGCATCGGCCACCTGAGCGCAGATCTGGGCGGCCTCGACGGGACTGATGGTGCCGTTGTCGCGCAGGACATCGGCCACGCTGTTGCTCGGCAGATACTCCATCACCAGCCACGGTTCGTCGCGGTCGAGTGCGACGTCGTGCATCGAGATCGCATTGCGATGCGACAGTCGTGCGGCGAGTCGCCCTTCTCGCAGGGCACGGGCGCGGGAGGTCTCGGCGGCCGAATCGTCCATGCCGCTGGTGCTGAGGACCTGCTTGACCGCGACTTCCCGATCGAGCAGTTGATCGTGCGCCAACCAGACCGCGCCCATCCCGCCGTGACCGATCTTGCGGAGCAGTCGATAGCGTCCGGCGACCAGGTACGACGGTCCAGGCGCCGGGGAGGGTGAAGTCATGGCCCCGATGATATCGGTCGGCCAGGACAGTCCCGCGCCCCCTTGACGGAGCGATCGCACGTGTGTTCGGATAGTGTGCATGACGGCGTTACCCGAACTGGTGTGCGGCGACCTCGTGAGGTCGACGATCCTTCCGGAGGCGCCGGGTGTTCGGGTGCAGGAGATGCTGGCGCGAAGCATGCTCGAATCGGTGACCAGCGATCGAAAGCACCGACACTCCTTCGCGGTTTCTCCCGTCGAGCGGTCGGGCGAGGTGCTGCGGGTCAAGCTGAATGGGGCGGCGGTCCTGCGGCGCGAGGTGCGGCGACGGTCGTGGCGATGCGACACCGTGGCGCTGGGCGTCGACGACGACCCCTACCATCCCGTCGAGGAGCACTATCGGCTGATGCCGCAGGTGCTGTCGGTGCTGTCGGAGTCGCAGACGCCGATCGCGCTGTACACCGCGTCGCCCTTGGTCTTACGTGATCTCTCGCTGTTGCGGCTGATCGGGAGAACGGTGCCGGTGACGGTGTCGATTCCGTTGGCGACGTTGGACGCCGTTCTTGCGGCGCGCGTCGATCCGGCAGCGGCGTCGCCTGCCGTCAGACTCGGGATGGTCGAGGAACTGGCGGGCGCCGGGCTGGCGCCGCACATCCGGATCGCACCGTTGCCGCCGCTGCTCGCCGACGGCACAGCGCAGCTGGAGGAGTTGCTCGCGGCGCTGGCTGACGCCGGTGCGGCGCGGGTCTCGGTGTCGCCGTTGCAACTCGACGACGATGCCGGTGCCGATTTCCTCGAGTGGCTGGCCGATGAGCATCCGGCGTTGGTGCGGCGCTACCGGTCGCTGTACGGCCGCCGGGGCTTCGTGTCCGCCGACTACGCGATGTCCCTGCGTGGCCGGATGGCGCCGCTGGTGGAACGTCACGGATTGGGGAGCGCCACCGGTGTCGACGGTGTGGATCGCGAAGAACAGGCGGTGGTGCCGCCCGCCGTGCGGGCCGACGCGGCGGTGCCGGAGCTGACGTTGTTCTGAAGTGCTTTCATAAGGGGCATGTCGTCACTGCATGCACCGTTCAACACGCTCGCATGCATCATTCTTCTGGCCGCTCTGACGACCACGGTGCTGTGGGTCTACGGAGTGCCGCAGCGGTGGGCGCCGGTGTGGGCCGTTGCGCGAGGGCTGTTTCAACTGTCGGTCTTGAGCGTGGTGCTCAGCGGTGTGATCACGCATGGGTGGCTGGTATCGCTGGGTATCGGGGCGATGTTCGGTGTCGCGGTGGTCACGGCGGCCAGACGGTTGACGGCGAGCGGACGTCGGCTGCTGCCTGCGATCGGCACGGTCGCGCTCGGTATGGGCGCGGGTGTCGGTGCCGTACTGCTGATCGTGTTCGGCACCGGTGCACTGGAACTGACGGCGCGCTACGCGCTGGCGCTGGCTGGAATCGTGATCGGCAACGCGATGACGACGTCGGCGCTGACCGGCCGACGCCTCACCGAGGCCATCGTCGATCGATGGAGCGAGGTGGAGGGCTGGCTCGCGCTCGGCGCCACGCCGCGGCAGGCGACGGCGTCGATGGCGCGGCAGGCCGTTCACCATGCGATGATTCCGGCCACCGATCAGGCCAAGACGACCGGAGTGGTGACCTTGCCGGGCGCCTTCGTCGGTGCGATTTTCGGCGGACTCTCGCCACTGGAGGCCGGACGATTCCAGATCATCGTGCTCGGCGCGATCCTGGCGGCCGGCGCGGTCTGCTCCATCGTGATCGCGCATGTGATGTCGCCGGTCACGACCAAACCGCTGCCAGTCGATTAGTGCGTGCGCTCAGGTGGGTCGAGTGCTCACTTGGTTCGCGGCGACGAATTCGATCGGCGTGGGGTGCGCGACGCACTCGACCGGCCTTGGCTGGACGTCCGCAGCGGGAGGTTCTCGCTGCGCTCCACATACAGTCCGGCGCAGAGGCCCGCGAGGAGCAGCAGGATGACGATCAGCGTGCTGAGGATCAGTTTGCTGACCCCGATCGGGCTGTCGTCAGGGAGTTTGAGGTGGTCGTGGACGGTGCCGAAGTACCAGGACGGCCAGATCCAGATCGCGATGGGGACGAGGGCGGCGAGGCCCGCGCCGATCGCGGAGGCTCCGGCCATCATCCGCGCCAGGGGCTTGGCTGCGGGTGCGGGCATCAGGGCCACCAGTCCGGTGAGTCCGGCGAGGACGCAGGCGGCGACGATCAACCATCCGCGCCCGTGCGGAGCCAGGTCGAGGTAGGGATCGCTGGCGATGCCGAGACCGTTCCAGGAGATGTCGAGGCCGATCTTCTTCAGGTTGAACCAGGGGAGTGCGGTGACGGCGATCGCGGTGACCGCGGCCGCGATCACCGCGAAGGGAAGCGCACGGGAATGCATGGGCCGAATGGTAGTGCATGGGTCTCGGTCGACTGTGGTGAGGATGTGACTGCGGAGGCGCAGAAGCACCCCTGAGGTGGGGGTTTCCTGGTCCGTTGACTGTTGTCAGAGGGTGGTTCTACCATCGAACTCAAGTTCGATTGAGCGGCTTCTTCCCGGCCGTGGCGAGCGAGTCAGCAGGGCGTTGGACCACGAGTCCGACACGACGAGGGGAAGCGTCATGGGTGCAGCGGAGAAGTCCGGCGAACTCGAAGATCTACGCCGACGGCTGAGCCGACTGTCGGGTGAGACGGGTGCGCTCGCGGGCACGGCGTCGGGAGTGCTGTCGGCCGGAGTGGTGACGGTGCCGGAGGTGCTGGCGCCGCTGTTCTCGAAGCGGGGACTGCCGCGTGGCACGGTGACCGCTGTCGTGGGTGCGTCGGTGATCCCGATGTCGATCATCGCCGAAGCCAGCCGTGCAGGGGCGACGGTGGCGCTGGTGGGGTTGCCGCGGCTCAACCTGGCGGCTGCCGTGGAGATGGGGGCAGACCTGAGCCGGATCGCGGTGGTGACCGAACCGGGCGTCGATCGTCTGGAGGTGGCGGCGGTGCTGCTCGACGGTATCGACCTGGTGGTGTTGGGATTCGAAGACCGCCTGGGGCCGACAGGCGCGTCGGTGACACCGGCGCGGGCACGCGTGCTGGGTGGTCGTGCGCGGAAGCAGTCGTCGACGTTGATGGTGCTCGGTGATTGGCCGGGAACCGCCACGCGGGTGCGCGGCGAAGTCCGGGAGTACCGGCATCTGCCGTTGCGGCGCAGCGGGTACGGCCGGATCGGCGGATTCCGGGTCGACGTCCAGGTGTCGGCGCCGGGAGCGCGGCCGGTGAGTGAGGAGTTCGACCTCGTGGTGCCGGGGTTGGGTGAGGACGGAGTGATGCATTTGGTCCGGGCGGAAGAGGTCGGGGCCGGCGGCGTGGACACTGCCTCGGCCCGTCCCTCCTTGGCGGTGGCGAATTGACCGCGCCGATCGACGAGCGGCAGGGCGAGCGGCGACGGGTACTGGCGCTGTGGTGCCCGGACTGGCCGACGACGGCGGCGGCAACGGCGGCGGGACTGTCGCCGAGCGACCCGGTGGCAGTGCTGCGGGCGGGACGGATCCAGGCGTGCTCGCACTCGGCGCGGGCCGACGGTGTGCGGCGGGGGATGAAGAAGCGGCAGGCGCAGTCGCTGTGTCCGGGATTGTCAGTGCATGATGACGACCCGGTGCGCGACGGCAGGTTGTTCGAGCCGGTCGTCACCGCGGTGACCGGTGTGGTTCCGATGACCGAGGTGCTGCGCCCGGGACTGCTGGTGGTGGCAGCCGACCGCGCGGCGCGCTTCTTCGGCGGCGAAGGGCACCTGGCCGAACGCCTGACCGACGTCGTCGCCCAGGTGGGCGGGGTGACGGTGTGCGCAGGAGTGGCCGACGAGTTGTACACCGCCGTACTCGCGGCGCGGTCGGGGCAGACGGTGCCTGCGGGGTCGGACGCCGCGTATCTCGCGGGCCGTCCGGTGTCCGATCTGATCGTGGAATCGGCGTTGAGCGGCCCGGGACGGGAGGGGTTGGTGGATCTGCTGTGGCGATTGGGGATCCGGACTCTGGGAGATTTCGCCGCACTGGACCCCGCGGACGTCGCTTCACGGTTCTCCAGCGACGGCATCACTGCGCACCGACTGGCGCGGGGGTTGCCGGGGCGACGTCCGAGTCGAGCCCCGATCCCGACGGACCTGCACGTGGAACACGTCTGCGATCCACCGATCGAGAGGATCGACGCCGCCGCGTTCCTGGGGCGACGGATGGCGCAGGAACTGCACGAGCGACTGTCGTCGGCCGCGCTGGCCTGCACCCGGCTGACCGTCCACGCGTTCACCGAGCGCGGGCAGCGGCACTCGCGCACCTGGCGGTGCGCGGAACCGCTGACGCCGGAGGCGACGGCCGACCGCATCCGATGGCAACTGGAAGGGTGGCTGACCGGAAGCGCCGCCGGGGGCGAGGCACCGGACTCGCCGGTCGTGCGACTGATGCTGGAACCGGTGGAGGTGGTGAACCCCGGTGCGTTGCAGCATGTGCTCTCCGGTCCCGGACTGCCCGACGACGTCGCAGGCGGACTCGGAGACGGGGCGCGGCGTGCGCTGGTGCGAGTCCAGGGTCTGCTGGGCGGCGAGTCGGTGCGGGTGCCGGTGCGCAGCGGGGGTCGCGGGCCCGCCGAACAGGTGGCGCTGGTGGCGTTCGGCGATGCACCGCAGCCACCGCGCGATCCGGCGGCCGCCTGGCCGGACCGACTGGCGAGGCCGTCGCCGTCGTTGTTGACGCGGACCGAGGTCGAGGTGACCGATGCGGAGGGTGCGCCGGTCACGGTGAGTGTGCGGGGTGCGTTCAGTGCGCCGCCGGCCGCAGTGCGGGTGGGCGCGCGACGATACCGCGTGCAGTGGTGGGCAGGACCGTGGCTTTTCGGAGCGGAGGCGGCTCGCGCGCAGGTGCTGACCGAGGATGCGCGAGCCCTGTTGCTCTGCCTCCGGGAGGAGACGTGGATCGTTGAAGGGATCTACGAGTGAGACCGGGATGCTCGGTGGTCGTCAGGCGTTCGCACCGCGGGCGATCACCGGCCACGGTTCCGTATCGTCGCCCGGCGTGGTTCCCGCATACAGTTCGTCGACGAGATTCACCGCCGAGCACACGTGATTGGGGATCACGCGGACCACATCGCCCAACTCCGGGGTCCGGCTGCCGGCGAGAAAGTCGACGACCGCGTGATGCTCGGACAAGGAGACGATTCGCGCGTCGAGATGGTCGGCCAGTCGTCCGAAACCGGTGGTCCAGGCGGGACGATCGGCTCCAAGGATCTTGCTTCCCGCGTCGAGCACGATCCGTTCGCCGGAGACGCTGACGACGGTGGCGACGGCGGTCAGGGCGACGTCCTCGACGCTCGCGCTGCCGAGCTCCACCTGCTGTGCGTCGTAGAACGCATAAACGCCGGGACGGAGTTCGGTGACGACGCCGGGATCGGCGAGGCGGACCGTCGGCGTGGAACCGCCGCTGACGACCGGAGCGTCGAAACCGTGATCGCGCAGCGCCTTCGACGCCGCGGACAGTGCGGCGGCCTCCTGTGCGGCGGCGTCGCGAGCTGTTCCGGGGCCGTAGCCGTGACCGGGGAAGGTGAACACTCCCGCGACGTCGAGTCCGGCGTCGCGCGCGGCGATCGCGATCTCGGCGACGTGATCGGCGTCGACCCCGCTGCGGTGCATGCCCGAATCGACCTCCGCCAGGACCTGAACCGGTGCCCCGGCCAATCCTTCGGCGAGTCGTCGGGCACCGCCGATGGAGTCGACGCCCACGGACATCGTGACCCGATCGGCGAGGTCGCGAAGTCGGTGAGCCTTGCCCCCGGACAACCACAGTGGGTAGGCGATGAACAGATCGGTCACCCCGGCGTCGGCGAACGCCTCCGCCTCGCCGATCGTCGCCACGGTCAGTCCGACCGCTCCGACGGCGAGTTGTCGCTGCGCGATCTGCGCGCACTTGTGCGTCTTGGCGTGCGGACGGAGCACGACGTCGTGCTCAGCGGCCCACCGCGCCAGGGACTGCAGGTTCCGCTCGAGTCGGTCGACGTCGACGAACAGGTACGGAGTATCGGGCATGCGGTGATGGTGGCTAGTCGCCTCGACCGAGGGCGGCGTCCGATTCCGCGTGCATCAGGAAGTCCTGATGCAGCAGGCGGTTGGTGAGTCGAGGTGCGGCGTGATGCCCGAAGTCGATCAGATCGCCGAGCAGTGTGGTAACGCGCTGAGGCCGCTCGATCATCGCGTGCAGTACGCGAGTCGACGCCTTGTCGACGCTCCAGATGCCGCGGACGGTGTCGTAGGCGTTGGTCGGCACGATCATTCGGGTGCGCGTCAGCGGGATGCGCACATTGCTGAACGTGACATGGTCGGACAGGGTCTCGGCGCTGGTCGCATCGCTGAACGCCTCGAGCGCGGCCTTCGACGCGGCGTACGCGCCGAACCGCGGTGCACGGCTGAGGACCTCGATCGAGGAGACGTTGACGATGTGACCGGACTGTCGTGCCGTCATGTGGGGCAGCAGGGCGAGGGTCAGGTAGACGGCTCCGAAGTAGTTGACCGCCATGGTCCGGTGGTAGTCGTGCGAGCGGTCGACGGCGTTGGCGGTCGCGCGCCGGATCGACCGGCCGGCGTTGTTCACCAGGATGTCGACGTGATCGTGTTCGGAGAGCACCGATTTCACCAGCGTCTGGACGGCGGACTCGTCGCTGATATCTGCCGGGTAGGCATAGGCGCGTCCCAACGGAAGCCCGGGCTTGGGGACCTCGGCCTCGAGCTCGGCGGCAGTCTCGACGAGGCGGTCCGCGTCGCGCGCGACGAGGAAGACGGTGGCGCCGCGTCGGACGCACATGCGGGCCGTCGCACGGCCGATTCCGGACGATGCCCCGGTGATCAGGATGTGCTTGCCGACCAGGGGGCCGCGGGGATCATCGCGGCGGTGGCGCGCGGGATCGAGGTGCTCGAACCAGTAACGCCACAGCCGGGGCGCGTAGTCGTCGAGCTGCGGCAGTCGGATGCCGAGGGCGTCGAGCTGAGCGATGGTGTCTGTGCTGCGCACGATGACGGGAGTGGCGGCGGCATCGAGTGCGGCCGGCGGAATCCCCGCCTGTTCGGCGACGAGATCGCGCCCCGAGCGAAACGGGCTGCGTCCGCTGAGGACCAGCGCCGGGCGCACGAGAGTCGACGGGACGGCGGGGAAGCCGCGCGGGCCGTCGAAGGCGGGAGAGATCGCGTTGAAGAGGTCGATGCTGGTGCAGGCGTCGGGGTCGGCCAGATGGAAGACCAGTCCGCTCCGCCCGGGCTGCGACTCGGCGAGGGCGACGATGGCCTCCGCTGCGAAATCGACGGGCACCAGATTGAGCCGGCCGAAGTCGGGCATCGGCAACGGCAGGAACGACGGCAACTGACCCAACTGCGTGAGGTGCCCGAAGAACAAGTACGGGCCGTCCGCCTTCGACGTGGCTCCGGTGACCGAGTCGCCGACGACGGCGCCGGGCCGGTAGATGCGCCACCGCAGGCCCGCTGTCTCGCGGACGACGCGCTCGGCGTCGAACTTGGTCCGATGACAGCCCGTCGGGAAGCCCTGACCCAGGTCGAAATCGTTCTCGGTGAAGTCGCCGTCGTGATCGCCGGCAACGGCCAGTGACGACAGGTGATGCAGCATCGCGCCGTGGTCGACCGCGAATTCGGCGACGCGTCGAGTGCCCTCGACGTTCACCTCCCGCTGCTCGGCGTCGTCGGCGCTCACGTCATGAAGGGCGGCCAAGTGGATGACGTGGTCGATGGGGCCGAGTTCGCTGCCCCGCAGTCCGAGGCCGTCCTGGGTGATGTCGCCGACCACGGTGATGATGCGATCGTGACCGCTGACCTGCTCCATCAGACTCGCGAATCGCGGCAGCGTGCCGGGGCGCACGAGGACATGGACCCGCGAAGAATCGTCGCGGGCCAAGAGTCGCTCCACGACTCGACGGCCGATGAAGCCGCTTCCGCCGGTCACGAAGTAGCACGTCACCGAGTCAGAATCGCACAGATACAGACAGACCTGAATGATTTGGCGCCGGTTTCGGGTCTCTGATCGACGAAAGGTACGCGTTTTGTCCTGTTCGCGGCGTGATTCCGCCTCGACTCTCGCCGACCCTGTCATAGATCGAACGTATGTTCTATACTCGTCGAATGGGCTGGAACAACGGGCCTCCGACGTGGTCGGAGATGGAGCGGGTGCTGTCGGGGCGCGCGCCGGCCCGGGGCGACCGACCCGGTGAGACATTCCCGCCCACCTTCAACGGGGCGCAGGTCGGCGACGGGGGAGATTCTCCGGCGTGGTCGCGCAAACGGGGCGCGTACGAGGCCGCCGATATCGAGTTCGGGACCTCGACGATCCCGTACGCGGAACTGCATGCCCACAGCGCCTACAGCTTTCTCGACGGCGCGTCGATGCCCGAGGCCATGGTCGAGGAGGCGCAGCGGCTGGGGCTGCGCGGGCTGGCACTCACCGACCACGACGGCTTCTACGGGGTGGTGCGCTTCGCCGAGGCCGCACGCGAGTTCGGTCTGCCGACGGTGTTCGGCGCGGAACTGTCCCTGCAGCGCGACGCCGCCCGCGCAGGTGCGGTCGATCCGCCGGGGGAGCACCTGCTGGTCCTGGCCCGCCGCGACGAGGGGTACCGCAGGCTCTCCCGTGTCATCGCCGACGCCCACATGAGCGGCGGCGAGAAGGGGTTGCTGCAGTACGACGCCGAGGCCATCACCGAACACGCGTCCGCCGGACACTGGCTCATTCTCACCGGCTGCCGCAAGGGAGCGGTACGACGAGCCCTCGACCGCGGCGGCCGGCGGGCGGCCGACGCGGCGCTCGGGGAGATGATCGACCGATTCGGGGCGGGCAACGTCGCCGTCGAACTGAGTCCGGGCGCCGGATCGGACGACGACGAACGCAATGCCATCCTGGCCGGATTGGCGGCGTCGCACCGCATCCCGACGGTCGCCACCACCGGAGCGCACTTCGCCGCGCCTGAGAACGGACGGCTCGCAACCGCCATGGCCGCGGTGCGAGCCCGCACCGATGTGACGACCATCGACGGGTGGCTGCCCGGCGTCGGCGGAGCCCATCTGCGCACCGGCGACGAGATGCTGCGGTTGATGCCCGCGCATCGCGACGCCATCGACAATGCCGTCGCCTTCGCGCAGGAATGCGCGTTCTCACTGGGCCTGATCGCACCGAACCTACCGCCCTTCGACGTACCCGACGGCCACACCGAGGCCTCCTGGCTGCGGGAACTCACCGAACGAGGAGCGCGCGGCCGTTACGGCACCCGCGACCAGCGACCGGACGCGTACCGGCAGATCGACCACGAGCTGGCGATCATCGAGACGCTGACCTTCCCCGGTTACTTCCTCGTGGTCCACGACATCGTCACGTTCTGCAAGGACAACCGCATCCTGTGCCAGGGGCGAGGCAGTGCCGCGAACTCGGCGGTCTGTTATGCACTCGGGATCACCAACGTCGACCCCGTTGCCAACCACCTGCTCTTCGAGCGCTTCCTCTCGCCCGAACGCGACGGCCCGCCGGACATCGACGTCGACATCGAGTCCGACCGCAGAGAAGAGGCCATCCAGCACGTCTACGCCAAGCACGGCCGCACCCACAGTGCGCAGGTGGCCAACGTGATCACCTACCGCGGCCGCTCGGCGGTGCGCGACATGGCGCGCGCACTCGGCTACGCCCCGGGCCAACAGGACGCCTGGAGCAAGGTACCCGACTCCGCGCCCGATGACGTCCGCGAACTCGCCGCCGAGATCTCCTCCCTGCCACGACATCTGGGCATCCATTCGGGCGGCATGGTGATCTGCGACCGTCCCATCGCCGACGTCTGCCCGACGGAGTGGGCGCGGATGCCCGGCCGCAGCGTCCTGCAGTGGGACAAGGACGACTGCGCCGCCGTCGGCCTGGTGAAATTCGACCTCCTCGGCCTCGGAATGCTGTCGGCGCTGCATTACATGATCGACCTCGTCGCCGAGCACGACGACCTGCATGTGGACCTCGCGGCCCTCGACCTCACCGAGACCGCGGTGTACGACATGCTCTGCCGCGCCGACTCGGTCGGCGTCTTCCAGGTGGAGTCGCGCGCACAGATGGCGACGCTGCCACGACTGAAGCCGCGCAACTTCTACGACCTCGTCGTCGAAGTCGCGCTGATTCGACCCGGGCCGATCCAGGGCGGTTCGGTGCACCCGTACATCCGACGACGCAATGGACTCGAATCGCCTGCGTGCGAGCACCCGTCGATGGAGTCCGCGTTGGGGCGCACGCTGGGCATCCCGCTGTTCCAGGAGCAGTTGATGCATCTGGCGCGCGATGTCGCGGGGTTCGACGGCGGCGAGGCCGACCAGCTGCGTCGTGCGATGGGATCGAAGCGGTCGCCGGAGAAGATGGAGCGCCTCAAGAAGCGGTTCTACGACGGGATGCGCGAGACCAACGGCATCACCGGTCCGCTGGCCGACCGCATCTACGAGAAGATGGCCGCGTTCGCCAACTTCGGCTTCCCGGAGAGCCATTCGCAGAGCTTCGCGTCGTTGGTGTTCTACTCGGCCTGGTTCAAGCTGCATCATCCGGCCGCGTTCTGTGCCGGTCTGCTGCGGGCCCAGCCGATGGGGTTTTACTCGCCGCAGTCGCTCGTCGCCGACGCCCGCCGCCACGGGGTGCAGGTGCAGCGGCCCGACGTGAACCGCTCCCTCTCGTACGCGGGACTCGAACGCAACGACTCGGGACGCCTCGACGTGCGGATCGGGCTCGGCGCGGTCCGCGGACTCTCGTCGGACACCGCCGAGAAGATCGTGGCGGCGCGTGTGGCCGGTGGCCCCTTCACCTCGGTGGCCGACCTGTCGCGTCGCGTCGACGCGACCACCGCCCACCTCGAATCGCTCGCGACTGCCGGTGCGTTCGAGAGCCTTGGCCTGGATCGCCGAGCCGCCCTGTGGGAGACGGGGATCGCCGCGGGCCGCCGCGACGAGCACCTGGACATCACCTCGCCGCGCGCCGCGCCGACACTGCCGGGCATGTCCGATGTGGAGTTGACGATCGTCGACGCCCTGTCGACGGGGATCTCGCCGCGGTCGTACCCGACCGAGTACCTGCGACCTCGGCTGGACGCGATGGGGGTGGTCCCGGCGAACCGGCTGCTGTCGGTGGCCGACGGCAGCCGGGTGTTGGTCGGAGGCGCGGTGACGCACCGGCAACGACCGGCGACAGCCTCGGGTGTCACCTTCGTCAACCTCGAGGACGAGACCGGCATGGTGAACGTCGTCTGCTCGGTCGGGCTCTGGGCGCGGTACCGGAAGCTGGCGCAGACCGCGTCGGCGTTGCTCATCCGCGGCAAGGTGCAGAACGCGGAAGGCGCGGTCACCGTGGTCGCCGACCGACTGCAGAAGCTCGACCTGAAGGTCGGCACCCGATCACGAGACTGGTGCTGACACGTGACCGCTGCCGCCGGCGAGCGGTGCGCACGGAAGTTCGGCGAACGAGGCCGCCGCGGCCGCGCTAGCATCACGTCGACTCATCTCACGCAGCACCGGCACATCAGGAGGAGCCCGCCATGGAGGTCGTGATCGTTGATCACCCGGAGCAGGTGATGGCGGACATCATCGCGGACGCAGTGAGAGAAGGTGCGTCGACCCTGGGCCTGGCGACCGGCTCGTCGCCGCTCGCCACCTACACCGAACTGATTCGGCGGCACACCGAAGAGGGGCTCTCGTTCGCGGCGGTGAACGCGGTGCTCCTCGACGAGTACGTGGGCCTGCCGACTACGCACCCGGAGTCGTACGCACGCTTCATCCGCGACAACTTCACCGATCACATCGACATCGGCGACGTCCACTCCCCGGACGGGATGGCCGCCGACAGCAGGGTCGCAGCGCAGGCCTACGACCACCTCATCGGGCAGGTCGGCCCGGTGGACGTGCAGATCCTCGGCATCGGCAGCAACGGCCACATCGGCTTCAACGAGCCGTCGTCGTCGCTCACCTCACGCACCCGGATCAAGACCCTCACGCGGAAGACGCGTGAGGACAACGCCCGCTTCTTCGACGACGACCTCGACCAGGTGCCGATGCACGTCATCACGCAGGGGCTCGGCACCATCTGCGACGCTCGGCGGCTCGCACTGGTGGCGACCGGAGTCGGCAAGGCCGACGCGATCGCCGCGGCGGTGGAGGGCCCGCTGTCCGCGGCGTGCCCGGCGTCGATCCTGCAGTGGCATCCGAACGCGACGATCGTCGTCGACCCCGCGGCGGCGAGCAGGCTCAAGGACGCCGACTACTACCGATACGTCTACGCGAACAAACCCTGACGGAGTCCGTGCCGCAGCTCAGGCCCGGTGCGGCTCCGGACCCACGTAACGTGCGACCGGGCGGATGATCTTCCGCTCGGCGGCCTGTTCCAGGATGTTCGCGGTCCATCCGACGATGCGGGCGACGCCGAACGTCGGCGTGAACATCTCCGGTGGCAGGCCAACCTCGCTCATCAACACGCCGGCGTAGTACTCGACGTTCGCGTACAGCTTGCGGCCCGGCTTCAGTTCATTGATCGCCGCCTCGATCTCGGCTTCGACGGCGATCGCCTGCTGAACGAGCGGCGAACTGTACCGCTGTGTGACGACCTCCTTGAGCAGTTCGGCGCGCGGGTCGTGGGTGCGGTACACGGCGTGGCCGAAGCCCATGATGATCTCGCCGCCGGTGATCTTGCTGCGCACCCACTCGCGGGTGTTCGCCGGATCGCCGATCTCCTCGAGCGCGGCCAGGGCGCGGCCCGGTGCTCCGCCGTGCAGCGGACCGAGGAACGCGCCGAGCGCCCCGAGGATCGACGAGGTCATGTCCGAACCGGACGACGCCACCACGCGACCGGCGAAGGTCGACGCGTTGAAACCGTGATCGATGGTGGTGATCAGGTACGTCTGCAGCGCGTCGACTGCGGCCTGCTCGGTGACGCCGGTCGACATCCGCAGGTAGTCGGCTGTGTGGCCGGCACTCGGGTCGGCCTCGACCACATCGAGTCCGCGGGCGAGCCGATACGCCGCGGCGACGACCGTCGGTGCGATCGCGGTGTATTTCAGTGCGGCGGCGGTCCGTTCCTCCTCCGCGAGATCGAAAAGCGGCCGTTCCAGAATGCCTGCCGAGGCGAGTGCGAGTCGGAGGGCGGCGAGCGGCTCCACCTCGGGCGTGACGGTCTGGCGCAGGAGATCGACGGTCGTGCCGTCGAGCACGCGGAGTTCACCGATGCGCTTGGCGAATGCGGCCGACTCGGCGGCGTCGGGCAGATGTCCGCGATACATCAGATGCCAGACGTCTTCGAAGCTCGCGGTGCGCGCCAACGCGGTCGCGTCGTACTCGCGGTAGTGGTAGAAGCCCTCGTTGCCGCGGACGTCGCCGATCGTGGTGTCGGTGACGATCACGTTCTTGAGTCCACGCGGGACGGTGATCAAGCCGTTCACATCTGTCATGCCGCTGAGTCTGCGCCCGTTGATCGACATCTGCAATGTTGATTGAATCAATGCGTGGAGCAGTGGATCACGACGTCGGAGGCGGCTGCCCGACTCGGTGTGAAGCGCGGGACGCTGTACTCGTATGTGAGCCGGGGCGTGCTGTCGTCCAAGCGGATGCCCGGGCAGGCGGAATCCTTGTTCGACCGCACATCGATCGACTCGCTCGCCGCAGTCAAGAACGAGGGCCGACGCAGCGGTGATCGCCTTCTGAAGTTCCGCGCCGTCGCCAGTCGCGTCTCGACCATCGACGGCGATCGCCTCCTCCTGCGTGACCGTGACCTCGACGAACTGGTTGCTGAGGCCGACTTCCGGGAGACTGCGCGACTGGTGCTCGATGCCGGTGAGCCGGTTCCGCCGCCGGAGATCGATCTCGCTGTGGTCCGACAGGCGCCGCTGGAACGGCGCATCCCGCTGGCGGTGGCGCTCGTCGCGGCCGCGGACCCGCATCGGTCAGCTCTCGGCGACGTCGGCGGCCGCGTGCTCGGTCTGCTGCCGACGTTGGCCGCCGCGGTTCCGGAGATCGACTTCGCGCATCCCTGGGTGGACCTGCTGGCGACCGTTCTGATCGACAACGGCCTCGCTGCATGCACCACAGCGGCGCGAGTGGCCGCCTCCGCACGGGCCGGCGTCTTCGACGCACTGCTCGCCGGCTATGCCGCGCTCGCCGGTCCGCTGCACGGTGGTGCACCGGCGACGGCCCGCGCCCTGCTCGATGCGATCATCGACGGCGCCGACATGCCGCGAGCGATCGCCGCCGCGGTCAGTGACGGCACGGTGCCGGGATTCGGCCATCTGGTCTACCGCGGCGTCGACCCGCGGGCCGCGATCGTCCTCGACCGCGTCCGGGTGGACCTCCCGGAGTCGCGTGCGCTCGCGGCCGCGGAAGCCATGGCACAGAACGTCGCGATTCCGATCAATGTCGATCTCGCGACCGCGGTCGTCGCCTGGGAGCTGGATCTTCCGCCGCGCGCAGGCGAGGTGCTGTTTCAGTACGGCCGCACCGTCGGAATGGCCGCTCATGCGGTGGAGGAATACGGCGAGACGCCCCTGCGGTGGCGCGGAAGCCGCACCGGATAGCGGCGTCGCGACCGCGCGGACATCGTCTGGCCGGCCCGGGTGTCAGGGCACCAGCCGCAGGATCCGGTCGTCGTTCGGGCGGGGGTCGCCGCGACCGTCGGTGTTGTTGGTCAGCACCCACAGGGATCCGTCCGGGGCGAGGACCACGTCGCGGAGCCGACCGTACTGGCCGACCAGATGCCCGCGTGACGCGGTCAGGTCAGTCAGCGGAATCTCGCGGAGCCGCTCACCGCGGAGGTTCGCGATCCAGATCGACCCGGCGGCGATGGTCATTCCACTGGGACTGGCGTTGGAGGGCTCCCACTGTTGGACGGGGTCGGTGAAGCGGTCGTCGTGGGCGATGCCCTCGACGGTCGGCCAGCCGTAGTTGCGACCGGGCTCGATCACGTTGAGCTCGTCCCACGTGTTCTGGCCGAACTCGGAGGCGTACAGGGTGCCGTCATCGTCCCAGGCCAGGCCCTGCGGGTTGCGGTGCCCGACGCTGTAGACCGGCGAACCGTCGAACGGATTGTCGTTCGGCACGTCCCCGTCCGGGGTCAGCCGGAGGATCTTCCCGGACAACGATCTGTGATCTTGTGCGGCTGCGGGATCGCCCGCGTCGCCGACGGTGACGTACAGCATGCCATCGGGCCCGAAGGCGATCCGACCGCCGTTGTGATATCCGGCCGCGGCGATCCCGTCGAGGATCGTGGTCGGAGTTCCCAGCCCGAGCGAGCCGGGCCTGCCGGTCAATTCGAACCGTTCTACGCGGTTCTCGTCCCCGGCGGTGAAGTAGGCGTAGAGAAAACCCGCATCGGCGGCGATGCCGAGCAGGCCGCCCTCGCCGGTCGGCGTTGCGCGCTCGACCGTGCCGACCACGCGTCGCCTGCCGGTGGCGGAGAGTTCGAAGATCTGGGCGGAGTCCCGCTCGCTGATCAAGGCGGTGGTGCCCTCGAACGCGATCGACCACGGCGCGGACCACCGGGAGGCGACGGTCGTGACGTCGACGGTCGTGACATCGACGGTCGCGGAGCCGTCACCGGGCGCGGCGGACCCGTCAGATGGGCTCACCTGCCCGGGAGGTGACCCGTCGGGGTCGCTCGTGCAGCCGACCACCATCGTGGTCGCGAGGAGGAGCGCGAGCAGCCCGACGCTCACGGGCGGACGAGAGTCCCTTCGCGCGCCCCGCAGCAGTCGACGCGCGCGCCCGATGACAGAAAAGTGTCGTCGCATCGGTCGCCACGACCGATCCGACGACACTATTTCTCCGTGCACCACAATCCTCCGTCCCTCAGCGTCGTCGTGTCACCGCCATCCGGCCTCCTCGCGCCGGTGCGTACGCGACACCGCGCGAATGCCACCGCTCGTCGGCGGCGGTGGTCGTCGCCGGTGTGAAGGTCCGCAGCATCTCACGCAGCACCACGTCCATCTCCATGTGCGCGAACGCCGCGCCGATGCAGCGGCGCGTGCCCCCGCCGAACGGCAGCCACGCCTGCGGCGGCTTGACGTCGATGAACCGACCTGGGTCGAACCGTTCCGGATCCTTGAACTGGCGACTGTCGTCGTGCAGGAGTGAGATCGCCACGAGGACGTTGGTGCCCCGCGGGATGCGATAGTCGCCGAGGGCCAACGAGTCGGCGACCACGTGGCGGCCGAACAGATCGATGACCGGACGGCTGCGCTGCACCTCATGAATCGTCGCCGTGCGCAGTGCCTTCTCGTCGGTCTCCGCTTCCGCCGCCAGGTCCGCGAGGATCTGCGGATGGCGGGTCAGTCGTTCGACGGCCCAGGCGAGCGTGGTGGCGGTGGTCTCGTGACCTGCGGCGAGGAGGGTGAGCAACTCGTCGGAGATCTCGGCGTCGGTCATGGCCGCACCGTCGTCATAAGTGCTCTGCAGCATCAGCGCCAGGATGTCGCGGCGGTCGGCCAGTGCGGGATCGGCGCGCGCCTCGCGGATCAGCGAGGTGACGACGGTGTTGTACTCGGCACGTTGGGCGAGGAATCGAGTCTGCGGGTTCAACCGCCCGCCGACGGTCGGCAGGGCGGGCAGTGTCGAGAGCCTCGACCCGGCCGCGACCAGCGACGGCATCAGCCGCCGCAACTCGTCGAAGTGCGCGCCGTTCGCGCCGAAGACGGCGCGGAGGATGACGTTGAGCGTGATGCGCATCATCGGTTCCATGGTTGGGAACGGTCGACCGATCGGCCAGTTCGCCGCCTCCGATGCGAACTCCTCGGCGACGATGGCCTCGTATTCGGTGATCCGCTTGCCATGAAGCGGGGGAGTGAGGAGGCGCCGCTGACGGCGGTGGTCGTCGCCTTCGACGGCGAAGATCGAACCGGGGCCGAGGGTGCGCCCCAGATTCGGGCGCATGTTCACCACGACATCCGATTTCGCCAGGTACACCTGTTTCGCGAGCGCGGGATCGCTGACGAAGACGGTATCGCCGAACGTCGGCAGCGACATCGAGAAGACCGGACCGTAGCGGGCCGAGAGCTGATGGAGGACGCGACGGCGGTTCACCACGAACCCGGCGCCCTGCAGCGCGGTGGGAATCCGGGGACCTGGCGGCAGCTCGGGGTCTGCGTGCCGCATGCGTGCCGAGATGGTCGATGTTTGAGTCACCACCGTGTCCTTTCGTCGAAGCGGACGCGGGATCGAGTCCGCCAGCAGGCTGGTACCGCTCAGTACCAACGGTACGATGAAGTACCAGCCTTGCCAAGGGGTGGCGTCATTTTCTTGTCGGAAGACGGAAGGGAACACGCGTTGACGCTCGCTGAAGACCGTCAGACCGTGCGTGCACGGCTCCTCGATGCCATGGCGGAATGTCTGTCCGAACGCGGTTATCGGGCGACGACGATCGCCGACGTCGTTCGGGTGGCGCGGACGTCGAAAAGATCGTTCTACGACGAGTTCTCCGATAAGGAGCAGTGCTACCTGGAGCTGATGGCTGCGGTGAACGTCCGCATGCTCGCGGCGATCGAGCACGCCGTCGATCCGACTGTTCCGTGGCGGGATCAGGTGGAGCAGGCGGTGCGCGCCTACCTCGACGTGTGCGACACGAATCCGGGGACCACCTGCAGCTGGGTTCGCGAACTCCCGGCTCTCGGCGCGTCGGCGCGCGAGGTGCAGTCGGCCTCGCTGGAGGCGTTCATCGTGTTGATGGCCCGACTGACCAGCACCGAGCAGTTCCGCGACGCGGGGATCTCGCCGATGCCGCGCGAGGTGGCGGTCATCGTGTGGGGTGGAATACGGGAGTTGGCCGTGTCGTCGATAGAGAGCGGTCGCCCGCTGCGGTCGTTCGAGTCGGCGATGATCGCGGCGTGCAGTGCGTTGGCGGGCGCCTGAGTCGCGTCGGCCGTCAGACCGCGCCGTCGAATCCGTGCTGACGCCACGCTTCGTACAGCGCCACCGACGTCGCGTTGGCGAGGTTCATGGATCGACGGTCCGCCAGCATCGGTATCCGGAGTTGGTTGGTGATGTGCGGATCGTTCAGGACCTCGTCGGGCAGGCCTGTCGGTTCCGGGCCGAACAGGAGGACGTCGTCGGGCTGGTAGTCGACGTCGGTGTAGAAACGGGTGGCCTGCGCCGTGAAGGCGAACACGCGGGTGGGCTGGAGGCTCTCCCACGCCGACGGCAGGTCGGGGTGCACGCGCACGTGCGCCATCTCGTGATAGTCCAGACCGGCGCGCTTGACCTGCTTGTCGGTCATGGTGAATCCCAGCGGCTCGATCAAATGCAGTTCGCACCCGGTGTTCGCAGCAATGCGAATCGCGTTCCCGGTGTTCGGAGGGATTCGAGGGCTGAAATACATGATGCGGAACACGATCGCTCAGGATACGCCTTGACTGATGTCGAACGGTCGTGCGATGATGGTTTGTCCGCAGCAAATCGCGTTGATCCTCTCACGATCCGCCCACACCGCCTGCGTAACTCATGAGGACCTCAGGGTCTGGGCTCGCGCGCCGATCGGCGTCAGCGAGCCGCGAGAACCTCTTGCAGTACCCGTCCCCGGGCCGACAACGGCGCCCGAGACCCACGACATTCCGCAGCGGCTGCGTGCCGCTGCCACACAGACATGCCAAGGAGGCATCACATGCGAAACAACATCACCACCCCGAACATCAGTACCGCGGAGAGCGCCGTCACTGACCTGGACCCGAAGCAGACTGTCTGGTTCCAGATCGACGACGCCACCGGCTTCTACGTGACCGTCGAGGAGTTCCTCGCCGTCGCGCGCTCGCAGGTCGCAGCGGCAGCCGCCTGATCAGCAGGGATTCGGCTCGCCGATCTTGACCGCAGAGAGCACTGCGTCGCCCTCGCCGACCGGACTTCCCGGGGCGGGGGTCTGAGCGACGACGATCCAGTTTCGATCGAGGATCTGGTGTTCCGGTCGGTTTTCGAGTCCGACTGCAGGATGTTGGCGATTCAGTGGAAGAATGGAGACCCGTGACGGCGATTCGACTGGACGGCAAACTCACCCGCGACGAGATCTTCACCGATCTGCACGCCCGAGTGGCGCGGCTCAGGGAAGCGGGCATCACGCCCGGCCTGGGCACCGTGCTGGTCGGCGACGACCCCGGTTCGCAGTCGTACGTGAAGGGCAAGCACTCCGACTGCGCCAAGGTCGGGATCGCCTCGATCCGCAAGGACCTCCCGGCCGACGCGACCGCCGAGCAACTGAACACCGCGATCGACGACCTGAACGCCGATCCGGCGTGCACCGGGTACATCGTGCAGTTGCCGCTGCCGAAGCACCTCGACGAGAACGCGGCGCTCGAGCGCATCCTGCCCGAGAAGGACGCGGACGGTCTGCATCCGATCAACCTCGGCCGCCTGGTCCTCGGCAAGGACTCGACGCTCCCGTGCACTCCGCGCGGTGTCATCCACCTGTTGCGGCGCTACGACATCGAACTGAATGGCGCGCATGTCACCGTCGTCGGGCGTGGCGTCACGATCGGTCGGCCGATCGGGCTGCTGCTGACGCGTCGCAGCGAGAACGCCACGGTCACCCTGTGCCACACCGGAACTCGCGACCTCGCGGCCGAAGTGAAGCGCGCCGACATCGTCGTCGCCGCAGCAGGCGTCCCGCATCTGATCACTCCGGACATGGTGAAGCCCGGCGCCGCCGTCGTCGACGTGGGCGTCAGCCGCACGGACGCGGGCCTGACCGGCGACGTGCACCCCGACGTGTGGGAGGTCGCAGGCGCGGTGTCGCCGAACCCCGGCGGTGTGGGCCCGCTGACGCGCGCCTTCTTGCTCGCCAACGTCGTCGAGCGCGCCGAAGCGCAGTTGGCCGACCGCGAGGGCTGATGATGTCCGACGACGTCGACGGCCGTGTGGAGTCGGTCCGCCGCGCCCGCAAGATGCACGGCTTCATCGTCAGCATCCCGTACTACATCGTCCTGACCGTGATCGCGTTCGGCGCGGTGCTGGTGGTGATGGATCGCTGGCGTCGCGGCACCTTCGTCTTCGGGTCCGCGATGCTGCTCGGCGCGGTGTTCCGGGCCTTCCTCCCGGCTAATCGGGTGGGACTGCTGCAAGTGCGCAGCCGCCCCTTCGACATCGCAGCGATGGCGACGATGGGCGGCGTCATGCTGTGGCTGTCGACGTCGATCTACTCGCTGGGCACGGGGTAATCGACCACTCCGGTCCGCGGATGTGCCACGGTGGGGTGCATGAGCGAATCCACCGTGGACGCCCGAGAGCTGTATCGTCGCTGGATCGATGAGCTGTGGAACGGGCCGAACGACCTCGCGAAGCTCAAGGCCGTCGCCGAGAGTCTGGTCAGCGAGGACTTCCTCGGGCACTGGCCGAGCGTGGAGGTCGCGGGTCCGGGCAAGCTCGCAGCCTTGATCGACGCGACGAGATCGTCGTACCGGGACCTGGTCTTCGAGATCGAAGTCGGCCCCTTCGCCGACGAGGGCTTCGTCGCCGGCCGGTGGGCGGGCCAGGGCGCGACGTCCGATGGTCAGACCGTCTACTTCTCCGGCAACGACATCCTCACGGTCCGCGACGGACGATTCACCGAATACTGGGTGGCCTCGAGTGAGATGTGAGGCTCCGTCGTCACGTGGGCGTGCCGCCGCCTGAGGTGCGGGCGACCAAGTCGGCGAGGTCGGCGGCAGCGTCGATCACCCTGAGTAGACGGGCTTCGGCGACCTCGGCCGCCTCGCACCGATCGACCACATCAGGCACCACCGCGAACGGAATCACGGCGACCCCGTTGCGGTCGGCGACCACGTAGTCGCCGGGTGCCACAGGAACGCCGCCGACGCTGACGGGGCCGTTGAGCTCGGCGACGTCGAGCCGATAGCGCGCTGCCTCGGGACGCACGCCTCGACTCCAGACGGGAATCCCGGCCGCGACGATCGACGCGGTGTCGCGAATCGATCCGCTGACCACGCAACCGGCGATCTGCGCCTTGCCCGCCCACTTCGCCGAGAGCGCGCCCATGACGGCGCCCGGACTGTCGTCGGGGCAGTCGAACACTGCGATGTCGCCCGGTTCCCCGAGGCCGTACAGGTCACGGTCGCCGAAGACGTTCCCACGCCCGATGACGCGATTACTGGTCACGTCGCCGTCGAGCCGCCGGTAACGGAGAGTGACCGCAGGGCCGGCTATCGTCGCGGTCGGCACCAACGGTGACGCGACGGACGCGTCAACGCACCCGCCGACGCCGAGTTCGTCGAGTGCGTCGGCGACGGCGCACGATGCGTCGGCAAGGCGACGGAGTCGGCTCGCGTAGTCCGTGGCGTGCCGCGGAATCGACAGCGCGGAGATCAAGGTCTCGGGTAGCCGTCCGGTCAGCCTCCGGCGCGGATCTGACATCGCAGTCTCACCCCCGTTCACTGCCCGCCGTGGGCAGCGATCGGCGTCGGTCGCGCTCGTACGCCTCGATGTCGCTGAGGTATCGCAGGGTCAGATCGACGTCGTCGGCGCCGTCCAGCAGTCGCTGTCGTTGCGTAGGATCGATGTCGAATCCGAAGGTCAGGACGCCGACCCGAACGGTCTGCGCAACAAGGTCGATGCTGACCTCGATACCGGGGCAGGCGTCGATCTCCTTCCAGATCTGGTCGATGACCGACTGCTCCAACTCGACGAGAAGGAGTCCGTTCTTGACGGAGTTGCCCGCGAAGATGTCGCCGAAACGCGGTGCCAGAACTGCGCGGAACCCGTAGGCCTGCAGGGCCCAGACCGCCCATTCCCGCGACGACCCGCACCCGAAGTTCTCGCCGGCGACCAGGACGGTCGCTGCGGTGAACGAGTCCTGATTGAGCACGAAGTCCTGGCTTTCACGCCAGTCGCAGAACAGGGCCGCGTCCAGTCCCGACTTGTCGATGCCGGAACAGAATCGGACCGGGATGATCTGGTCGGTGTCCACGTCCGCGACTTTCATCGGGGCGGCCAGACCGGTGTACTCGGTGAAACTCTGCATGGTCCTAGTCCTCCAGAAGTGCGGGCGAGGCGAGTCGACCGGTGACGGCACAGGCGGCAGCGACCGCGGGTGAGACGAGGTGGGTCTTGATGCCTGGGCCCTGACGTCCCTCGAAGTTTCGGTTGTTGGTCGACGCGGTGCGGCGACGCGGCGCGTACTTGTCCTCGTTCAGACCGACGCACAGCGAGCAGCCCGAATGTCGCAGGCTCACACCGGCGGACTCGAACACGGCGTCGAGCCCCTCGTCGATGGCGGCCTGCCTCACCTGTTCCGAACCAGGAACCAGGACCACATCCACCCCCTCGGCCACCCGCCGCCCGGCGAACACTGCGGCGGCGGCCCGCAGGTCTTCGATGCGGCCGTTGGTGCACGACCCGATGAAGACGGTGTCGATCTCGATGTCCGTCATCGGAGTTCCAGGCGTCAGATCCATGTACGCCAAGGCGCGTTCGGCTGCGGCGCGTTCGGCGTCGTCGACGAAGTCCTCGGGATCAGGGACGACGCCGTCCACGGCCACGATCTGTGCGGGTGTGGTGCCCCATGAGACTCGCGGTGAGATCCCGGATGCGTCGATGCGGATCTCCTTGTCGAAGACTGCGTCGGCGTCGGAGTAGAAGGTCTTCCAGTACGCTACTTCGTCGTCGAACGCGGCGCCGGTCGGGACGTTCGGCCGCCCTCGAAGGTAGTCGATCGTCGTCTGATCAGGGGCCACGAGTCCGGCTCTCGCGCCCGCTTCGATCGTCATGTTGCAGATGGTCATCCGGCCTTCCATCGACAGGGCTCTGATGGCCTCGCCCTGGTACTCGATCACATGACCCTGGCCTCCCGCGGTGCCGATCCGGGAGATCACCTCGAGGATGAGGTCTTTGGCGCTGACACCCGGTGCAAGGGTGCCGTCGACGACGACGCGCATGTTGCGCATCTTCTGCATCCACAGAGTCTGCGTCGCCAGAACGTGCTCCACCTGGCTGGTGCCGATGCCGAAGGCCAGCACACCGAACGCGCCGTTGGTGCTGGTGTGCGAGTCGCAGCACACGAGTGTCATGCCCGGTTGTGCGAGTCCGAGCTCGGGTGCGATGACGTGGGCGATCCCGCGTCGGTCATCGCCGGGGGCGTACAACTCGATGCCGAAGTCGGCGCAGTTCTCCTTCATCCGTTCGATCTGGAGCGCGCCCGCCGCGCCGCGCGGCCTGCGGCGGTCGTCGTCCGTCGGATTCTGGTGATCGATCGTCGCCAAGGTGAGCTCTGGCCGTCGGGCCGTGCGTCCGGCGTCGCGAAGGTTCGAGAACGCGACGGGTGTGTTCACTTCGTGGATCAACTGCATGTCGATGTAGACGAGATCGGGACCGTCGTCGGCCGACGCGACGATGTGGTGACGCCAGATCTTGTCAGCGAGGGTGGCGCCCATGGCGGCCTCCTGTTCTTCGGTCGACGCCAGTGGTCGGCGTCGACAGTCATGATCGATCGATGTCTTCAAGAGTAGTTCCAGGAAGCCAGTAGTTATACTAATGGCGACAATATAGAACCAAGTGCTCAATGCGGCGACGGTGGACGAGTGCTGTCGGCACGTGGTGTGGATGAGCGGACAGAGGGAGTGAGCCAATGGCAGAACTGGATAAACTGGACGTCGATCTGCTTCGGCTGATCGCGGAGGAACCGCGAGCCGGGGTGCGAGAGTATGCGCGACGACTCAACATCGCCCGGAACACCGCGACGTCGCGTATCGCGAAACTCGAACAGCTCGGCGTGATCGTCGGCTGGCGGCCGCAGATGGATCTCGCGCCGCTCGGCTACGAGGTCACCTCCTTCGTGCACGTGTGGATCGCGCAGTCGCAACTGGAAGCGACCCTCGGCCGGTTGGCGCGCATCCCGGAACTGATCGAGGCGAACACGGTCTCGGGTGACGGAGACCTGCTTTGTCGGTTGGTGGCGCACAACAACTCTCACTTCGAAGAGGTGCTGCAGAAGGTGCAGCAGTTGGAAGGTGTTCAGCGGGTGCGGTCGGAGATCGTGTTGAACCGTCGGATCTGGCCGAGGGTGATTCCGCTGATCGAGAAGGTCCGGTCGGACATGTGAGGTCACGACACGAGGCTGAGTGCCATGATCAGGCCGAGGGCGATCACCGATGCCAACGACATCACCAGCGTGTGCGCTTTGAACGTGCCGCGGACCGACAGTCCCAAGAGGGACCGGAACATCCAGAAGACGTTGCTGCTGACGTGCGCGCAGAAGATGGAGCCCGCGCCGGCGGCCAGCGCGATGAGTACTGGGTCGACGTCGATCAGTCCCATCACCGGCGCCAGGATGCCCGCTGCCGTCAGGCCCGAGACGAGGACCGAGCCGATCGACAGGTGGAGGACCGCCGCGACGAACCAGGCGAGCATCAGTGCGACGAGCGGAGACACCACGCTGCTGCTGAACATGTGGCCGAGCGCATCCTTCATCCCGCTCTGGTTGATCACCTCCGCCAGTGAGCCGCCGATGCCGGTCAGGACCAGGATCTGGCCGGTCTGCTGCAGAGCGGACTTCGTCACGGAGGCGGTCTCGTCGCGGGAACTGCTCACTGATTTCAGGATCGAGGTCAGCACCAGCGCGATGAAGAGTGCGATCAGCGGGTTGCCGAGGAAAGCGAGACCTGCGATCTCAGCGTCGAAGGCGTCGGCGAGCGACGCTGCGAAGATGAGGGCGAGTGCGAGCAGGACGGGACTGACTGCGACGAGGACCGGCACCCGCTTGGCGGTGACCACCGCGACGGTGCCGCCCGCCGCAGTGCTCTCGGCGGGATGGCTCGCTGCCTCGTCGACGGGCGCATCACTCTCCTCGTCCTTCTCGGCGTTCCAGAATCCGGGAATCGCGAGGAGTCGGTTCATGGCGAAGAAGGTGAGCGCCACCGTCGGCACACCGATGAGATAGCCGTACAGGAACATGGTCGCGAGCGGAATCTGAAGCACACCCGCGAGCGCGAGAGCCCCGACGCCCGGCACCATCATGCCGACGCTGACGTACATGGCGGCCGTCAGTGCGGCGCTGACCATCGGCGTGCCGTTCCGTCCGATGGTCCGGCTCAGCGATCGGCCCAACGGGGCGACGATGACGAGCAGCACGTCGGGAACGATCGCGCTGAATCCGATGTTGAGTGTTGCCCCGAACGTGTACGCCGCGTGTTTGGGTCCGACGATGCGCAACAGTCCGTCCGCAAGGCGTTCGAGGACGCCCATCGTCGCCAGCAGACGTCCGATGAGGACGCCGAAAGCGATCAGCAGGCCGACCTCGCCGAGCACGTCGCCGAACCCGGTGGCGATGGCGTCGAGGGTGCCGGTGGTCCCGAGCCCGGTGACGAGGCCGAAGTACAGGCTGCCGACGAGGAGTGCGATCACCGCCTCGATGCGGAGGACGACGATCATGACGACGATGGCAGCGATGGCCACCGCCAAGTTTGTGAACAGCAGTGTGTCAGACATCTTCTCCCCTGATTTCTTCCATGAGGCGAGTACCGGTCGCCGCGAACTCGGGCTGCGAGTCGCGGCGGTCAACGTCGTCGGAGTTCGCGATGCGTTGACCAGTAGTCCAAGACACTAGGCGCTGGATGGGTGATCGAGGCAACACAACGGCTGAATCTTGAGCCAATTGCGCAAAAGGACTCGCACGATGCCGACAGCTCATGCCAGTGGCACAGCGATCGGGGGATCAGCGACGGATCAGACCCGACGTCCAACGCTCGGCGCGTGTGGTGTGGTCGGCGATGCCGCGGACTGTCAGCGACTCAGCGCCGTGCGGGCGAGTTGCATGGTCTCGGCGAGGAGTTCGCGGACCGGCTCGAATTCGGTGAGGAAGCCGTCGTGTCCCGAGTCGGAGTGCACCACGTGCAGACCGCCGATGGCGTTGCCGAGCTCGCGCGCGAGCTCTTCCTGCTGATACAGCGGGTACAGGCGGTCCGAGTCGATGCCGCCGACGATGGTCGGGACGGTGCATGCGCGCAGAGCGGCGGCGACACCGCCGCGGCCGCGTCCGACATCGTGGTTGTTGAGGACGTCGGACAGGACGACGTAGCTGCCCGGATCGAAGCGAGCCTTGAGCTTCTCCGCCTGATGCTCCAGGTAGCTGGCGACGGCGTAGCGGCCGTCGACGAGCGGATTCTCCTCGCCCTGCGGCCGGTTCTCGAAGCGGTCGTCGAGTTCGCGGTCGGAGCGGTACGACAGGTGAGCGATACGACGCGCGACGCCCATGCCGGCGGCGGGGGAGCGGCCGGTGCCGTAGTAGTCCCCGCCTTGCCAGGCGGGATCGGTTTTGATGGCTTCGATCTGGGTGGTCTGGGTGCCGATCTGATCGGCGCTCGCTCGCGCGCCGACGGCGAGAACCAGCGCGGCGCCGACCCGGTCGGGGTAGGTGGCGGCCCACTCGAGAGCGCGGGCGCCGCCCATGGATCCGCCTGCGACGGCCGCGAGCCGCCCGATGCCGAGGGCGTCGAAGGCGCCGGCTTCGGCGCGGACGAGGTCGCGCACGGTCAGTCGGGGGAACCGTGATCCCCATGGTTTGCCGTCGGGCGCCGTGGAACCCGGCCCCGTGGAACCGAAGCAGCCGCCGATCGCGTTCGGCGAGATGACGCACCACTCATCGGTGTCGACGGCCAGTCCGGGGCCGATCAGCCCGTCCCACCAGCCGGTCATCGGGAAGCGGTCATCACTCGGCCCGGTGACGTGTGAGTTGCCGGTGAGTGCGTGCAACGCGACGACCACGTTGTCTCCGGCGGCATTCGGGACGCCCCACTTCTGGAAGGTGACGGTGACGTCGGCGAGCCTGGCACCCGAATCGAGTGCCAGGTCGCCGATCGAGACCGCGGTCTGCGTCCCGTCCGGGCGGGTGGCCCAGTGCGGGTCACTCACCGTCGAGGCCGGGTCGATGTTCACCGACACCCGGCGACTCCCTTCCGTGGACGCATGATGGAGCTTCGCTTACTTGGCGCCTGCGGCCGCCGCGAAACCCTTGTTCAGGTCGGCGATGATGTCGTCGAGGCCCTCGATGCCGACGGCCAGGCGAACCAGGCCCGGGGTGACGCCGGCGGCGAGCTGGTCCTGTGCGGACAGCTGGCTGTGGGTGGTCGACGCCGGGTGGATCACCAGCGAACGGACGTCGCCGATGTTGGCGACGTGGCTGTGCAGCTCCAGACCGTTCACGAACGCCTTGCCCGCCTCGACACCGCCTTCGATCTCGAACGAGACGATCGCGCCTGCGCCCTTGGGCAGCAGCTTCTGTGCGCGCTCGTAGTACGGCGACGACGGCAGACCCGCGTACGAGACCGACGTGACCTGGTCGTGCGCCTCCAAGAACTCGGCGATCTTCTGCGCGTTCTGCACGTGGCGCTCCACGCGCAGGCTCAGGGTCTCGATGCCCTGAGCCAGCAGGAAGGAGTTGAACGGCGAGATGGCCGAACCGGTGTCGCGCAGCAGTTGGACGCGTGCCTTGAGCGCGTACGCCGGTGCGCCCAGGTCGGCGTAGACGACGCCGTTGTAGCTCGGGTCCGGGGTGGTGAAGCCGGGGAACAGGTCCTGACCGTCGCGCTGCACGCGCCAGTCGAACTTGCCGCTGTCGATGATGACGCCGCCGATCGCGGTGCCGTGGCCGCCGATGTATTTGGTGGCCGAGTGCACGACGACGTCGGCACCGTGCTCGATCGGGTTCAGCAGGTACGGGGTGGCGACCGTGTTGTCGACGATCAGCGGGAGGTTGTTGCTGTGCGCGACCTCGGCGACACCCGCGATGTCGAGAATCTGGTTGTGCGGGTTCGCGATGGTCTCGGCGAAGATCGCGCGGGTGTTCGGCTGAATGGCGGCGCGCCAGGAGTCGAGGTCGTCCGGGTCGTCGACGAAGGTCACGGTGATGCCGAACTTCGGCAGCGTGTACTGGAAGAGGTTGAACGTGCCGCCGTAGAGGCGCGGGCTCGCCACCACGTGGCCGCCGTGCTCGACGATGTTCTGGATCGAGTAGGTGGTCGCGGCCATGCCCGAGGCGACCAGCAGGGCCGCCACGCCGCCGCCGAGGGCGGCCAGACGCTGCTCCACCGCGTCTTCGGTCGGGTTCATGATGCGCGTGTAGATGTTGCCGGGCTCAGCCAACGCGAACAGGTTCGCAGCGTGGTCGGTGTCGTCGAAGACGAACGAGGTGGTCTGGTAGATCGGCAGGGCACGGGCCTTGGTCGTCTCGTCGACCACCTGGCCGGCATGGACCTGGATGGTCTCGAAGCTCCAATTTGCGGCATCAGACATGAACGTCAGTCACTTTCTTCGGTCGGCGGCCCTTGCGGACCTCGGTCAGGGTCCGACCATCGGACCCGCGCTTGCTGTGACGAGTATGTCCCAGCCAGGTCATCACCCGGAGCACCCCACCGCGGTGGAGGGTTGCCGGTCAGCAAGCCGGGGCTGTCACTGACACTCATGACCTGTTGCTGAGGATATATCAACACGAATCGGGGACCGAAATGGCTTTACTGACAGTGCGTTTAACTCTGTTTTATAGATCGGTTCTGTGGTAAAAGCATGTGGATCGGACGCTGATCAGCTGCCGCCCGCGCGGCGTGGCTGACGTCACCATTCGCGGTGGGAATGTTCCGGCGACGGCGGCCGTTGCGCCTCGGGTGAGTACCGATGTCGAAACCACCGCATCCGCCCGCCGATCGACGACCCGCGTCGGCTGGGTGATTCTGGCGCTCGCTCTCGGTGGTTTCGGGATCGGCACCACTGAGTTCGTCGCGATGGGCCTGCTGCCGAACATCGCCGCCGACCTGGGGATCACCGAGCCGGTCGCCGGGCACCTGATCTCCGCCTACGCCCTCGGCGTGGTCGTGGGAGCCCCGGTGATCGCCGTGCTGGCCGCACGCGTCTCGCGGCGCGCGCTGTTGATCGGCCTGATGGTGGCGTTCACCGTCGGCAACGCGTTGAGCATCGCCGCACAGAGCTACGGGACGCTGATGGCGGCACGGTTCGTCGCAGGGCTGCCGCACGGAGCCTACTTCGGCGTCGCGGCGCTGGTCGCCGCCCACCTCGCGGGACCGGGAAAGCGGGCGAGCGCCGTCGGCAAGGTGATGATGGGCCTGTCGGTCGCCAACGTCGCAGGCGTTCCGGCGGCCACCTGGCTGGGGCAGGCCCTGGGCTGGCGGTCGGCGCTGGCGCTGGTCGTGGTGATCGGCGTGCTGACCGTGGCATCGCTGTGGCGGGTCCTCCCGGACCTGCAGAGCATGCCGACGTCGTCGCCGGAGGCAGAACTCGGCGGTCTGCGCCGCGGCCAGATCTGGCTGACGCTGCTGGTCGGCACGGTGGGCTTCGGCGGGTTCTTCGCGTTCTACACCTACTTGAACACCGCGCTCACCTCACTCGGCGGATTGTCCGAGAGCGCCGTGCCGATCGCCTTGATGCTGTTCGGCGCGGGCATGGTGACCGGCAACTACGTCGGCGGACGGATGGCCGACTCGCTGGGTGATCGAGCGATCGGGATCGGCATGGCGGCCGCCGCAGCGACACTTCTGCTGTTCGCGCTGCTCGTCTCGACCGGCTGGCCCGCCGTGATCGTCACCTTCTTCGTCGGATGCTCCGGATCGACGGCGATCCCCGGACTGCAGACCCGCCTGATGGACGTCGCGCACGACGCACAGACCATCGCGGCGGCGCTGAATCACTCCGCGCTCAACGTGGCCAACGCACTCGGCGCCTGGCTCGGCGGCATCGTGATCGCGCAAGGCCTGGGATACCGGGCGCCGTCGATCGCCGGCGCCGGGCTCGCCGTGGGCGGTGTCGTGGTCCTGGTGATCGCCGTGCTCGCCGCGCGCAGGTCGGGCGTCGCGCCCGCCGAACGGGAGGAAGCGGTCGCTGTCGGAACCGACCGATACAGTGAGCTCTCGTGACCACCTCAGACTCCGCCACCGGCTCCTCCTTCGCTGTCACCTCCGTCAACGTCAACGGCATCCGTGCCGCGGTCAAGCACCGCTCCGAGGAGAACCTCGGCATGCTGCCGTGGTTGGAGGCGACGATGCCGGACGTCGTCCTGATGCAGGAGGTTCGAGCGACCGACGCCATCGCGCGGAAGGCACTGCAGCCTGCGCTCGACGCGGGCTGGCACCTGGCGCACGCCGAGTCCGACGTCAAGGGTCGGGCAGGCGTCGGCATCCTGTCGCGACGTGAGCCGAGTGCCGTCCGCGTGGGCTTCGGGAGCGCCGAGTTCGACGCCGCCGGGCGCTACATCGAGGCCGACTTCGAGAACGCGGGTGACCTGATCACGGTCGCCAGTCTGTACCTGCCGACCGGCGCCGCGCTCACCGAGAACGAGAAGGACGTGGAGAAGTATCACGAGAAGCTCCGGTTCCTCGAGGCCTTCCGTCCGTACCTGGACAAACTGCTCGCGAACGATGGGCTGGCGGTGGTCGCAGGCGACTGGAACATCGCCCCCGACGAGCGGGACATCAAGAACTGGAAGGGCAACCTCAAGAACGCCGGGTTCCTGCCGCACGAGCGCGAGTGGGTCGCCGAGCTGCTCAGCGCCGGCTGGGTCGACGTCGCACGCGAACACCACGGAGACGTCGCCGGTCCGTACGCCTGGTGGTCGTGGCGCGGCAAGGCGTTCGACAACGACGCCGGCTGGCGCATCGACTACCACCTCACGACCCCGTCGCTGGCTCGCCGCGTACAGCGGACCTGGGTCGACCGCGCTGACGCCTACAACCTGCGCTGGTCCGACCACGCGCCGGTGACGGCTCAGTTCGGCTGATCCGATCCGACGCCGTCGGCCCGCACTCGATCAGAGCGCGGGCCGACGGCGTCAGTGGATGATTCGCCTGGCTAGATCATCTCGCGGCCCTCGTCGCGCGACTGCTTCCATTCGCGGTAGAAGGCGCGCACGATCAGTCCGAGGGTGCCTGCGGTGATCACCGGCCAGATCAAGACGTACACGGTCAGCCAGAAGGTCGTCATCGGTTGTCCTCCTCGAGGTGGTTGGTCGTGGTGCGGCGCGACGTCGCAGAGACCGGTTCGTCGTCGTTCAGTGCGATGGGGATCTCTCTCGATGCGGGACCGGACAGGTCACGATCGTCGAAGTCGCCGGTCGTCTCGGCGACGCGCGCGAAGTCGAATCGCGGACCGCGGTTCAGCATCGTCAACGCGACGCACACGATGGTGCTGACCGCGTACGAGACCAGACTGCCCGACAGCACCGCGTACTCGTGCAGCATGCCGATGGTCCACGGCGCCGAGCCCACTGCGGTGACGACGCCGACGGTGAGAGCCGGGCGTTTGCCGAGGAATCCGAAGGTCATCAGACCGAAGACGACGCCGATGCCGATCGTCGAGAGGATGTCGAAGCCGATGGCGACGGCGCCGGACATGTCGATCCAGGAGAACCGCACGGGGATGAATACGGCCAGTGCCGACACGACCGCGACGCTGAACGCGACGTTGGTGACGCGGTCCCAGTAGAAGCTCGCGATGACCGGAAAGACGAGGGCGCCCCACAGTGCGCCGACGAACACCAGCATGTCGAGGATGTTGAGATCCGAGCCCGCGAAGTAGAGGGCGGCGGAGATCGCGATGATCATCGTGATGCGGCCGATCAGCACCATCTTCGCGGGATCGGCCTTGCGTCGACCCACTTGCTGGCCGTACACGTCGGCCATCATGATCGACGCCAGGGCCGTCAGGTCGGCGTCGGCCGTCGACGACAGCGAGCCGATGATCATGATGAAGAACAGCGCCAACAGCGCCGGACTCAGATAGCTCGCCGCCATCTGCGGAATCAGATTATTGACGTCGCCGTCCAGCGGGGAGATGCCCGCATACAGCGCGATCACGCCCAGCATGCCGATCCCGATGATCGTCGAACCGTAGCCGACGGTCGCGGTGACGAATGTCTTCTTGATCAAGTCTTCGCGAACTGCGAAAAGTCGTTGCGCGATGGTCTGATTACCGATCGCATAGGCGAGTACGGCCGCGATGTACGGCGCGCCCTGATTGAAGAAGGCGTCGGACGAGAAGAAGTTCTTCTGTTCGCCGGTAAGATTATCGGCGCCCGCGGTGAACAACTCGGGACCGCCTGCGGCGAAGAACACCACCGGAATGATGATGACGACCGCGCCCAGCATGAACACCACCTGGACGAAGTCGGTCAGCACGGAGGCGCGGAATCCCGACCACAGGGTGTACAGCAGGATGCCGCCGGCGATGGCGATGATGCCCTGGGTGAAGCTGAACGGGGACAGCATGTCGATCAGCGCGCCGCCCGCGATCAGGTTGGCGGTGAGGCTGATGACGCTGCCGAGGATGTTCGAGCCCGCGAGCAGCAGTTGGCTGGAGCGGCCGTGTCGAGCGAACATCACTTCGGCGATCGTGTGCGCGCGGGGCGCGACCTTGCGGATGCGCCGCCCGAACGGATAGATCAGGAGGATCATCAGGGCGCCCCACAGGCCGTAGTGGATGGGGCCGGACAGACCGTAGGTGAAGCCTGACGTCGCCGAGGCGTACATCGACGCCGCCCAGATCCACGTCGCGGTCATCGAAGCGGACGATATTCCGAAACCGATCTTCCCGCCTGCGGTCATGTAGCTGTCGGCGTTCTCGGTCTTCTTGCTGATTCGCAGCGCGATGAAGAGGCTGGTGCCGAAGAAGGCGAGGAAGAGAAGAACGACTATCGGACTCGATAGTTGTTGAAGTTCCATTGCGGTGAATTCACTTTCCTAGAAGTGGACATCGGTCGACGTCCGCTGTTGAGGTCAGAGAAATTCAGCTAGTTGTCGGGTGGCTCCACGTCGGCGAGAACGGTGACGCGTTCCCCCGTTGTCAGTTGGAACAGCCCAGCACAACTGGCGGCCTTCAACGCATCGCTCCTTCACTTTCAGTGATTAATACCTTAGTTCTTGTACCTTTTTAATCGGCATATAGCCAATTGGTTCCGGCGCGGGCACGGGTTTGCCGGACCGACGCGAGGGGCGGGTGTGGCGAAACCCGGTTGCCGTCGTCTGAAACAATTACGGGTATGACCAGCCCTGAACCGCGCCGCCGCGTCCTGTCCGGAATCCAGCCGACCAGCGACTCCTTTCATCTCGGGAACTATCTCGGCGCGGTCCGCCAGTGGGTGCAGCTGCAGGACGAGTTCGATGCCTTCTACTTCATTCCGGACATGCACGCGATCACTGTTCCGCAAGATCCGACGGTGCTGCGCGAGCGCACGCGCCGCAGCGTCGCACAACTGCTCGCCGTCGGCGTCGACCCGGAGCGCGCGACCATCTACGTCCAGTCGCACGTGCCTGAGATCGCACAACTCACCTGGGTGCTGACGTGCGTGACCGGCTTCGGCGAAGCCAGCCGGATGACCCAGTTCAAGGACAAGTCGGCGAAGGCCGGGACCGACGCGGCAGGCGTCGGACTGTTCACGTACCCGATCCTGATGGCCGCCGACATCCTGGCGTTCCAGGTGGATCAGGTGCCGGTCGGCGAAGATCAGCGTCAGCACCTGGAACTGACCCGCGACCTCGCGCAGCGCTTCAACAAGCGCTACGGAAAGGCGTTGACCGTCCCGAAGGCGTACATCGTCGAGGAGTTCGCCAAGATCTACGACCTCCAGAATCCGACGGCCAAGATGAGCAAGTCGGCCGACACCGAATCCGGCCTCATCAACCTGCTCGACGAGCCGAAGCGGTCGGCGAAGAAGATTCGGTCGGCCGTCACCGACAACGACCGCGTGATCGCGTTCGATCGGGAGAACAAACCCGGCGTATCGAACCTCCTCACCATCCAGGCCGCACTGACTGGTCGCGAGATGGAGGAAATCGTCCAGTCGTACGAGGGCAAGGGTTACGGTGATCTGAAAGTCGAGACGGCGGACATCCTTGCCGAGTTCGTCACGCCGCTGCGGGGGAAGGTCGACGACATCCTGTCGGACCCGGCCTATCTCGACGGGATCCTCGCAGACGGTGCCGCACGAGCGCGCGAGGTGGCGTCGGTGACCGTCGCCGACGTCTACGACAAGGTCGGGTTCCTGCTGCCCCGGTCCTGACCCGCCCGGCCTCGACGCGAACATCGGAGGGGAACAATGGATCGCATCAAGGAGATCGTCGGGCGGCTGAAGGCCCTGTGGGAGCAGATGCTCGAGCGGTCGGCGCTGCTCAGGCATGTGCTGGCGATGATGGAGTGGTACAACCAGCGCCGCGGCAACGCCTACGCGGCGGCCATCAGTTTCATCGGATTCCTGTCGTTGGTTCCGATCCTCATGGTGTCGTTCGCGATCGCCGCGTTCGTCCTGGTGTGGAATCCCAATCTGCTGACCGAGATCACCGATGCCGTCGTGGAGAACATCCCGGGCTCGCTGGGGGAGCAGTTGAACTCGGTCATCGATTCGGCGATCCAATCGCGCCGCACCGTCGGCGTCATCGGCCTGGTGTCGGCGGCGCTGGCGGGCATCGGCTGGATGGGTTTGATGCGCAACGGACTCACCGAGATGTGGGGTGGCCGCGTCAAGAACAATGCGATTCTGGCGAAGGTCTACGACCTCGGGATCTTCGTCGCCATGGGGCTGGTCTTCGCCGCGACGATCGCGCTGTCGGTGCTGACGTCCAGTGCGATCGGACCACGCGTCATGGAGCTTCTCGCGATCCCCGAGAACGGGATGACGCTCGCGTTCCTGCAGGTCGCGACCATCGTGATCAGTCTCGTGGCCACCTGGGGCCTGTTCATCGTGGTGCTCTCGGTGCTGCCGCGATGCACGATTCCGATCCGCGCGGTGGTCTGGGCGGCGTTGGGGACCGCGGTGATCTTCCAGGTGCTCAAGTCCGTCGGCGGCATCTACCTCAAGTCGGTGATGGGCAGTCCGGCCGGCGCAGCCTTCGGCCCGATCATCGGTCTGCTCGTCTTCGCCTACCTGGCCTCACGGATCGTGCTGTACGCGGCGGCGTGGAGTGCGTCGGCACCGAAGAACGAGGCGTACCTGATCGTCGACGAACTCGAGGAACAGACCGAGCCGGAGCCCAAGACGGTGCTGCTGGCGCCCGTCTACGAGGCGGAGCCGGACAAGCAGGCGCGCAGGCTGATCGCCGCCGCAGGCGTCGGCGCCGCCGCGGCCGGGTTGGCCGGCTGGCTGGGCCGCGGCGACCGCTGACGGACGGCTCGGAGCTCACCGAGACCGTCGTCGGCGCCGCCACAGCACAGCGGCGACGAGCAGGCACGCCGCGGCGAAGCCGAGCAGACTGACGGTCCACACCGACCACGCGGAGGCGTCGTCGGAATGCGTCTGGGCGCGGTGGATCTCGCCGGTCTCCGGGTCGACGCGGTCGGTCGGCTCCAAGCTGCCCACGGCCACCGATTCCGGTGCCGCGAAGCCGTACTCGAACATTCTCTCGGCCTGTGCGAAGTACAGGTTGTCGGCTTCGTTGAGGCCGTACATCTGGACGATGACGATGGTGCGACCGTCGCGTTCGGTGGCGCCGACGAAGGTCTTGAGGGCGTCGTCGGTATAGCCGGTCTTACCACCGAGCGAACCGGGCCAGTCGTCACGCAACAGGGAGTTGGACGTCCCCATCGTCCAGGCGGGATGGTCCTCGTCGCCGGGAACGTCCGTGCGCTTCGGGTAACCGGGGAACGTGTAGGTCTTCATCGCGATCATCTCGCGGAAGGTCTGATTCTGCATGGCGGTGCGAAAGATGGCCGCCAGATCGTACGGCGACGTGGACATGCCGGGAGCGTCGAGGCCGGACGGCGAGGCCGCGCGCGTGTCTGTCGCACCGATCTCGGCGGCCTTGTGGTTCATCTTCGCCAGCGTCTCGTCGTAACCGCCGAGCAATCGTGCGAGGGCGTTGGCGCAGTCGTTGCCGGACACGACGAGCAGCCCGGACAGCAGATCGCGGACGGTGTACTTCCCGCCCGGACCCATGCCGCACGAGTCGCCCTCCATGGACCAGTCGTTCGGCGTGGCTTCCACGGGATCGGTCAGATCGAGTTCGTCGAGGGCGACGATCGCCAAGAGCACCTTGATGGTCGATGCCGGGCGGTACCGGCCGTGCGGGTCCTTGGCGGCGATGATCCGCCCGCTGTCCATGTCGGCGATCAGCCAGCCCGCGGAGTTGAGTCGGTCGGGCAGCGGGCCGGCGTCGGGCCGGTGGACCACACCGCACTCGCCGAGACGCTCGCCTCCGACGGGCGGCGTCGGTACCGGGAGCGACGTGGGCGTCGTCTCGCCTGGAGCGACGACTTCCGAGGCGTCGACCGCAGGCGGTGTCCCCGTCCGGTGCGGGCAGGCGTCGGTGTTCGGTGTCGGCAGCGGAGCGGTCGTGGATGCGACACCGGGGTCGCCGGGGTAGGCGGCGGCGGGGGCGGCGAGCGCGGCGATCAGGGCGAGAGCCGAGAGCAGCGCCACGGTGCGCACCAAGAGTGATCTGGACATGTCGGGGTCACCCTACCGCGAGTGCTATCGCGTACCGAAAATCCGGATCGCGAAGATCTCGAGTCGAGCGGAGACTGTGCGGCCCCAGACCGCGGGGGACTACGCCGAACGGTCGAAGACGTCGCGGAGGACGTCGACGTGTTCGGCGAGTGCGGGATCGTCGACGAAGGAGTCGAGGGCGGCTGCGAACCGTGCACGATCGGCGTCATCCAGGCTGGTGTGCACCAGCGACCACGCCGCATGACTCCGAATCGACGGCCACGTCGACTCCAGCGCTGCGAAGTAGGGGTCGACGTCGATCTCGGCGACCCGATGGTTGATCCGCATCTCGAGCTCGGCGTCGAGGTCCGGATGATCGTCGAGGACGGCTTCGAGCGGTGCGAAGTCGGCGCGATGGCCGGTGCGGGGATCGCTGTAGGGCGTTCCGAACACGTGCAGCCAGCCGTCGGGCAGCAGGTCGTAGCGGTCCGCCACGACGTCGGTGCGCCCGAGTCGACAGAGTGCGCTGCCGGCCCAACCCCGGACGTTGTCGGGACCTGCCTCGTCGTCGACCACGGTGGTGAGCGCTGCGATCACATCCGGACGCGCGATGCCGATGGTGCTGATGGCGTCGGCCCAGCGGTACCGGCGCTCTCCGGGCGACAGGAGGCGCTGAACGAGGGCGTCCAGGACCGGGTCCGGATCGGTGCGGGCGACCTCGTAGAGCAGTGGGGGAGCCGACTCCCAGTTCAGCGGTCGGTCGTCGTGCTCGATCGCATCGAGCAGAGCGGTGATTCGCTCGGCCACGGGCAAGGTCGCGATGCGCTCCTTCTCCGCCGCTTCTGCATGAAGATGCGGGAAGTGCTCGGCCAGTTCGGCGGCGCTGACGCAGCGCGCGATCAGCTCCTCGCCCTCGTCGGCGGCGACCACGAGTGCGGAGTCAGGGATCAGACTGTTCGCTGTCAACTCTGCGCGCGCGGTCGCGCAGGCGGCGATGACGGCGGCGTAGAAGCGGTCCTCGACCTCATCCCAATGCCGTGCCCGATCGCGTTTGGCGAAGCCCGACAACCTCGTGCTCCACGCGTCGCCGGCATCGGACGGATCGCAGGCGAAGTCCCAGTCGTACGGCGACCACCGGAGGTCGTCCTCCTCGGCGACGTCCGATGTGGAACCGCTGACGCCGACCATCGGCCAGGCGATGCTCTCGCCGTCGGCATAGAACGCGTAGAGGGCGATCCCGTAGATCTCGTCGTCGTACTCGTCGTGAAAGGCATGGACGGCGGAGCGGATGTCGTCGACGAGGGCGGCGGTGAGCGCATCCCAGTCGAAAGCCGGTGAGGTCACACCCAGACTGTAACGGCCGCAGTCGATGATCGCAGCGCAGGAGACGACGCGGCCCCGGAACCGAGGTTCCGGGGCCGCGTCGGGGCTGCAGAGAAAGGTCTGCGTCAGCGAGCGAACATCAAGGCGCGCTTGACTTCCTGGATCGCCTGGGTCACCTGGATGCCGCGGGGGCACGCGTCGGTGCAGTTGAAGGTGGTCCGGCAGCGCCACACGCCGTCGACGTCGTTGAGGATGTCCAGACGCTCCGAGGCGCCCTCGTCACGGCTGTCGAAGATGAAGCGGTGCGCGTTCACGATCGCGGCCGGACCGAAGTACGAACCCTCGTTCCAGAACACCGGGCAACTGGTGGTGCAGCAAGCGCACAGGATGCACTTGGTGGTGTCGTCGAAGCGAGCGCGGTCGGCCTGCGACTGCAGGTTCTCGCGGCTCGGCTCGTGGTTGGCGCCGGTGATCAGGAACGGCTTGATGGCCCGGTACGCGTCGAAGAACGGTTCCATGTCGACCACGAGATCCTTCTCCACCGGGAGACCCTTGATGGGCTCGATGGTGATGGTGATCTCCTTGGACGAATCCTTCGGCAGCAGGTCCTTCATCAGGAGCTTGCAAGCCAGTCGGTTGACGCCGTTGACCCGCACCGCGTCCGAACCGCACACGCCGTGGGCGCAGCTGCGTCGGAACGTGAGCGTGCCGTCCAGGTAGCCCTTCGTGTAGAGCAGGAGCGTCAGCAGACGGTCGGAGGGAAGGGCCGGGACGCGGAAGCTCTCGAAGCCCTGCGCGTCCGGGTTCTCCGGGTTGAACCGGTAGATCTTCAGCGTGACCATGGTCGCTTCCGGCGGAACCGGGGGAGCACCGGTGGCATTGCTTTCGATGGTGGCAGTCATCAGTACTTACGCTCCTTCGGCTCGTAGCGAGTCAGCACGACGGGCTTGTAGTCCAGCTCGATGTCCGAGATCAGGCCCTTGCCCTTCTTGTACGCCATGGTGTGGACGAGGAAGTTCTCGTCATCGCGCTTCGGGTAGTCCTCGCGTGCGTGACCGCCGCGGGTCTCCTTGCGGTTGAGGGCGCCGACGACGGTGACCTCGGCCAGTTCCAGCAGGAAGCCCAGTTCGATGGCCTCGAGCAGGTCGGAGTTGAACCGCTTGCCCTTGTCGGTCACCGTGACGTGGTCGTAGCGCTCCTTGAGGGCGCGCACGTCGGCGAGCGCCTTGCTCAGCGTCTCTTCGGTGCGGAACACGGCAGCGTTGTCGTTCATCGTCTGCTGCAACTCGGTGCGGATGGCCATGACGTTCTCGTGGCCGTGATCGCTCAGCATCTGGGCGACCCAGCCCTGCACCATCTCGTCGGGATTCTCTTCGAGCTCGACGAACTCGCTGGCATTCGCGTACTCGGCGGCGGCGATGCCCGCGCGACGGCCGAAGACGTTGATGTCGAGCAGCGAGTTGGTGCCGAGTCGGTTGGCGCCGTGCACCGAGACGCAGGCGCACTCGCCCGCGGCGAACAGGCCGTGGACCACCTGGTCGTTGTTGGCGAGGACCTGGCCCTGAACGTTGGTCGGGATGCCGCCCATCACGTAGTGACAGGTCGGGTAGACCGGAACCAGTTCCTTCACCGGGTCCACACCGAGGTAGGTGCGCGCGAACTCCATGATGTCCGGCAGCTTGGCCATCAGGGTCTCTTCCGGGATGTGCCGGACGTCGAGGTGGACGTAGTCCTTGTTCGGTCCTGCACCGCGGCCTTCGAGCACCTCGAGGACCATGGAGCGGGCGACGATGTCACGCGGCGCGAGGTCCTTGATGGTGGGGGCGTAGCGCTCCATGAAGCGTTCGCCGTCGGCGTTGCGGAGGATGCCGCCCTCACCGCGGACGCCCTCGGTGATGAGGATGCCGAGGCCCGCGAGGCCGGTCGGGTGGAACTGGTGGAACTCCATGTCTTCCAGGGGGAGTCCCTTGCGGAAGATGATGCCCATGCCGTCGCCGGTCAGGGTGTGAGCGTTCGAGGTCACCTTGTACATGCGACCGCTGCCGCCGGTGGCGAAGATGATCGACTTCGCGTGGAAGACGTGGATCTCGCCGGTGGCCAGCTCGTACGCGACGACGCCGTTGGCGACGGGCTCGCCGTTCTCGTCGGTCGTCATATTGATGTCGAGCGCGTAGAACTCGTTGTAGAACTCGACGTTGTGCTTGACGCAGTTCTGGTACAGCGTCTGGAGGATCATGTGGCCGGTGCGGTCGGCGGCGTAGCACGCACGGCGGACCGGCGCCTTGCCGTGGTCGCGGGTGTGGCCACCGAAACGACGCTGGTCGATACGACCTTCAGGCGTGCGGTTGAACGGGAGACCCATCTTCTCCAGGTCCAACACCGCGTCGATGGCCTCCTTGGCCATCAGCTCGGCAGCGTCCTGGTCGACGATGTAGTCACCACCCTTGACGGTGTCGTAGGTGTGCCACTCCCAGTTGTCCTCTTCGACGTTGGCGAGCGCGGCGCACATGCCGCCCTGCGCCGCACCGGTGTGGGAGCGCGTCGGGTACAGCTTGGTCAGGACTGCGGTACGGGCCCGCGGCGCGGCTTCGATGGCAGCGCGCATCCCGGCGCCGCCGGCGCCGACGATGACCACGTCATAGCGGTGTTCCTGCATTGGTTTCTAATTCTCCTTAGCTGGCGCTGCCGAAGGTGAGGATCGCGTAGGTGCCCAGCACGAGGATGAGGATCATCGACAGGGCGAGCAAGGTGTTCAGCCAGAAGCGGGTGGAGTCCTTGCGCGAGTAGTCGGCGATGACCGTGCGGACGCCGTTACCGCCGTGCAGCTGCGCGAGCCAGAGCATGGTGAGGTCCCAGACCTGCCAGAACGGCGACTTCCAGCGATCGGCGACGAAGGAGGCGTCGATGCGGTGAACGCCGCTGTCCCACATGAGCATGATGAACATGTGGCCGAAGGTCAGGACGATGAGCGCCAGACCCGAGAAGCGCATGAACAGCCACGCGTTCTTCTCGAAGTTTCCGCGGTTGCGGGGGCGCGGCGCGTTGGGTGCGTCCAGGCTGGCGGGACGGTCGTACTCGGTGCCGAGGGTTTTTACCTGTTCAGTCATTTCTTCTCAGCTCCCTTAGAACGCGTGCGTGATCAGGATCTGCAGCATGCGAACGGCAGCTGCGATGAACACGATGGCGAAGATGGTGAGGATTGCCCACAGCATCTGGCGCTGGTACTTGGGGCCCTTGCCCCAGAAGTCGACCAGGATGATTCGGACACCGTTGAGGGCGTGGTACAGAACGCAGAAGACGAGACCGATCTCCATCAGGCCGATCAGCGGGGTCTTGTACGTCTCGATGATTTCGGTGTACGTGTCGGGATTGACGCGGATGACCGCGGTGTCGAGCACGTGCACGAACAGGAAGAAGAAAATGGCGACGCCGGTGATGCGGTGCAACACCCACGACCACATGCCGGGGTCACCTCTGTAAAGAGACCGCTTGCGCACCGGTGCCGGTGCAACCTCAGTGGGGGTGCTCATCGCGAAACTACGCCTCCGTTGTCGTCGACTTGGGGATCGGCTCGCAGGCGAACGCGAAGGTCGCTGCAAGACCTGATGCACCTGACTTTAAACCTAAGCTGAGTCCTGTCGTAATCTGCCCGAACAATGTGACCAAGCTCCATCTATTTAATTAGGTGTGCCTTACCTTTGGCTTTGCTGGAGAATGGAGATCATATGAGTGATGCAATCGACTTCGATTCCTTACGAATCGCGGCCAGAAGTGCTATGACCAGGTCGTATGCACCGTATTCCGCCTTTGCGGTCGGTGCGGCCGCCGTCACATCCAATGGCGACGTGATCACCGGAGGCAATGTGGAGAACGTCTCATATGGGTTGGGTGTTTGTGCCGAGGTCTCGATGGTCTGTTCGGGCTTTTCCCAAGGACTTCTGAGCGCCGCCGTCGCGGCGGGTGAGCCCGCGATCATCGCGGTCAGCGTGTGCGACGCGGACGGGGCGGTCTTGACACCGTGCGGCCGATGCCGCCAAGTGCTCCGCGAGTTCGGCGGCGACGGCCTCCTGGTCGACTCCGCGCAGGGACCGCGCACTCTCGGCGCTCTGCTGCCCGACGCCTTCGGCCCCGATCATCTCGCCGCCGTCCGCACGGAGGACGCGCGATGACCGACTTCCTTGATCCGGTCGCCCCGATTCTGGTGAAGAAGGACGGCGGCGAGCTGTCGGACGAGCAGATCCGGGGCATGGTGGCCGGGTTCACCGCGGGCGAGGTTGCGCCGGAACAGATGTCGTCGTTGCTGATGGCCATCGTGGTGCGCGGGATGACGCGTCGGGAGGTCGCGACGTGGACGGCGGCGATGATCGACTCCGGAATCCGCATGGACTTCGCCGATCTCACCCGCCACGGGCGCAGACTCCGGACCGCGGACAAACACTCGACCGGGGGCGTCGGCGACAAGATCACCCTGCCGCTCACGCCGCTGGTCGCGTCGTTCGGCGTCGCCGTTCCGCAACTGTCCGGCCGCGGGCTCGGTCATACCGGAGGCACACTCGACAAACTCGAATCGATTCCAGGATGGCGGGCCGATCTGTCGGGCGCACAAATGCACCGACAACTGGCACAGGTCGGCGCCGTGATCTGCGCGGCGACCGCCGACCTCGCGCCGGCCGACCGGAAGCTGTACGCGCTCCGCGACGTGACCGGCACCGTGGCGTCGGTGCCCTTGATCGCCTCCAGCATCATGAGCAAGAAGATCGCCGAGGGCACGGAGTCGTTGGTTCTCGATGTCAAGGCGGGCTCCGGCGCCTTCATGAAGACCGTCGACGATGCGCGCGATCTCGCCGAGACCATGGTCGCGCTCGGCACCGATGCCGGCGTGCGGACCACGGCACTGCTCACCGACATGTCGACCCCGCTCGGACGGACCGCAGGCAACGCGATCGAGGTCGCGGAGTCGCTCGAGGTGCTCGCAGGCGGCGGCCCGCGCGATGTGGTCGAACTGACGCTGGCGTTGGCCCGCGAGATGCTCGACGCCGCAGGTCGGCCGGATGCGGATCCGGCCGAGCATCTGAGCAACGGGCTGGCCATGGATTCGTGGCGCGCAATGATCGCCGCGCAGGGCGGCGACGTGGACGCCGCGCTGCCGTCGCCGAAGCACACGCACGACGTGGTAGCCGACGCGGACGGGGTCCTGACCTCGCTCGACGCGTTGGCGGTCGGCCAAGCCGCCTGGCTGCTGGGTGCGGGACGCACGCGGCCGGGTGAGGCGGTGTCGGCCACCGCAGGAGTGGAATGGCACGCGTCGGTCGGCGATCCGGTGGTGCGCGGTCGGCCGTTGTTGACCCTGCACACCGACGACGAAGCGCGGATCGCGACGGCGCTCGCCGCCCTTGAGAGTGCGGTGGGCATCAACGGCAGAGCACCCGCGACGGCGTCGTCGCGGGTGCTCGGTCGGGTGGACGGCCGGTAGGCGAACAGGTCAGTACGCGGGTGCGGCCTCCGCCACGATCGGCCGCTGCGTCAGGGACCGCAGGTAATAGACCATGAGCAGACTCGATATCGGGAGGGTGAGGAGCAGCCCGACCACGAGCAGGAGCATTCCCACGATCGCGAGCACCACCGAGATCAGGTAAACGACGATGGTCGGCCCGAAGTTCTCCGTGCTCAGTGCGAGACCGCCCGACATCGCGGTACTGACGTCGGTCAGCTGGTCGGCGGCGATGTAGACCATCCACATCGTCAGCAGGCCGATCGCGATGGACACCAGCGAGGAGATCCACGACAACCCGAGTCCGTAACCGAACGCGACCTCGGCGAGCGCCGAGATGAGGCCCAGGATGATGCTGATCACGAGGATCGTGCCGAGCGCGCGCGGCCGGAAGAAGTCGCTGAACTCGACCGGGCGACCGTCGGCGATCGTGATGATGCCGTTCAACCAGCACGACATGGCGACCGCTCCGGCCACGACCAGGAAGATCGTCATCACGGCGCTCACCGCGACGCTGGCGCCGACGGTGATCGAGCCGGAGAGCCCCCTGTCGACGCCGGCGATGGCGAAGATCAGCGCGCCGACGATGAAGCTGAGCACCAGCGTGAGAACGACGAGGATGACGCCCCAGACCGCGGCCGCACCGATGATGGGGCCGACGTTCTTGGTGTAGCGGTTCCACGCCCACTGGAAGCCGTCGCCGAGTGAGGGGGGCTTCGGCAGAACGGTCATCGGCGCGGAGCCCGGGGCGCCGAAACCGCCGGGAGGCGGCGTTGATCCGTAGGCCGCGCCCGCCCCGTACTGGGGAGTTCCGTATTGGGGTTGGGGCGCACCGTACTGGGGTGCACCGTACTGCGGCGCACCGTACTGCGGGGTCTCGCCATAGTTCGGGGTCTCACCGGACTGGGGAGTTCCAGGCTGCTGCTGGGGCGCCCCGTACTGGGGTGTTCCGTACTGGGGTGCACCGTACTGGGGATTCGACCCGTATTGCGGTGCCTGGCCGTACTGGGGGTTCGACCCGTACTGGGGAGTCTGGCCGTAGTTGGGATCGCCGCCGGGGTAAGGGCCTCCGGACGACGGTGGGGTGCCGTCGCCGGGTTGCGGGCCGTCTGAGGGCGGGCGCGAACGCCAGTCATCTGAATCGGTCATGTGAGTATCATGCCGCACCACCGGCACGACCGCGCGCTTTACTTGCGACGGTAGGCCTTCGGCAGGGGACGGCCGTCGGCTGCGAGGACCTCGCGCAGCCGCGTCGGGTAGTCGGTGATGATGCCGTCGACGCCCGCCCGAAGCTGAGCGCGCATGTCGGCCTTCTCATTCACCGTCCACGGCACCACGCGCAGGCCTGCGGAATGGGCTCGGGACACCAGCGACGCGTCGGACAATGCGAACGCGGGCGAGAGGATGTCGAAGCCCGCGTGCGCGGCGGCCGCGACCACGTCGCCGCCGAACTGCTGGTACGTGACCGGGCCGAGCCACCGCGACGACGGGGTCCAGGTGGTCTCGTCGTACAGTGCGACCAGCGGAATGCTCGGGGCCTTGGCTCGGACCAGGGGTAGACTCCGCCAGTCGAAGCTCTGGATCTCGACCCGCTTCTGCAGACCCGCGCGTCGGACCTCCCGCAGAATCGTGTCGACGAACTGTTGCGGCGTCGCGCTGCGTGAGCGCTTCTCGGCTTCGATCTTGGTCTCGATGTTGAAGCGAACCCGGTTGCCGCGATACTGGGCGGCGAGTCCGAACAGTTGGGGGAGCGTCGCGATGCGGTTACCGAGCACCGGCGTGGCGGCGGGGTAGTCCTTGAGCGGAAGGTCGCACACGAGGGTCTGGATCTGCCGGTAGGTGAGGTCGTGGACGTCCTTGCCGACGTACGGGAACTGCCGGTCGCCGAGCGACGCGGGCACCGTGTCGCGGCACTTCTCGGGCATGATCTCCGGGTCGTGCCACACCAGCGGCACACCGTCACGCGTCAGGACCACATCCAGTTCGAGCGTCGTGACGCCCAGTTCGATGGACTTCGCGAAGCCGTACAGCGACTCCTCGGTGTGCTCCCCGCGGCCGCCGCGATGGGACTGCAGGTCGATGGCGGCCTTGTCCGCGGTCGGCGCGGCCTGGGCCGGTGCCGTCACACCTCCGGTGACGACGGCGCCGATCGCGACGGCGCCGGCGGTGACGGACAGCAGCAGGCGGGAGAGTCGATTCGTCATGTCGCGGACGGTAGGGCGGCTGGATGTCCGGCCGACGACGTCGCCGTGAGCACGATGGAAACAGTGGATGTGCGAGTCGTCGTTCAGCGCGGGGCCCGACGCCGCGTTACCTTCGGGGCATGATCAGCATCGAGCAGTGCCGACTGGCGCCGAAGGTCCTCCTCCACGACCACCTCGACGGTGGACTGCGACCGGCGACGGTCCTCGACCTGGCTCGCGAGACCGGTTACGACCGGCTGCCCGCCGAGACGGCCGACGACCTCGCACAGTGGTTCGCGACCGCGGCCGACAGCGGTTCCCTGGAGACCTACCTGGAGACGTTCGCGCACACCGTCGCGGTGATGCAGACCGAGGCGGCGCTGGAACGCGTGGCGCGCGAGTGCGTCGAGGATCTCTCGAACGACGGCGTCGTCTACGCGGAGGTCCGCTTTGCGCCCGAGCTCCATCTCGAGAAGGGGCTGACGCTGGAGGCGGTCGTCGAGTCCGTGCTGCGCGGCTTCGCCGCCGGTGAGGCGCAGGCGCGCGAGCAGGGCCGCCCCATCGTCGTCCGGTGCCTGGTGACGGCCATGCGCCACGCGGCGCGCTCGCGGGAGATCGCCGAACTGGCGGTCGCCTTCCGGGATCGCGGCGTCGTCGGGTTCGACATCGCGGGTGCGGAGGCGGGGAATCCGCCCAGCAGGCACTTGGACGCGTTCGAGTACATGCGCGGGCAGTGCGCGCACTTCACCATTCACGCAGGCGAGGCGTTCGGGCTGCCGTCGATCCACGAGGCCGTGGCCTTCTGCGGCACCGACCGCCTCGGCCACGGCGTTCGGGTCATCGACGACATCGAGCTGCCGCCGGGTGCCACGCCCGCCGACGCGTCGTTCCCCGGCGCCGAGCTCGGTGAGATCGCGAACTACGTGCGCGACAAGCGGATTCCGTTGGAGCTGTGTCCCAGCAGCAACGTCCAGACGGGGGCGGTCGCGTCGTTGGCCGACCATCCGTTCAACATTCTCGCCAAGCTTCGCTTCCGCGTCACCGTCAACACCGACAACCGGCTGATGAGCAACACCACGATGAGTCGGGAATTCACCGTGCTGCACCAGCAGTTCGGGTACGGCTGGGCCGATTTCGAACGCTTCACCGTCAACGCGATGAAGTCCGCGTTCATCCCGTTCCCGGAACGACTCCGACTGATCGACGACGTGATCAAGCCGGGATTCGCCGTGCTCATGGGGTGAGGGTCGGCGTCAGCCCACGCCGGCCAGTTGCACGACGATCTCCGCGTACCTGCGTGCGAGGTCGTCGGCGTCCTGATGCGCTCGGGTGGGGAACCAGCGGCTGACGTCGATGCCGAGCGAGGTGAGGGCGAGGGTCACGATCGACGGGTCAGCCACCTGGAACTCCCCGGCGACGATGCCCGCGCTCAGGATGTCGTCGAAGACCTTCGTGGTGGCGCGCCGGACGTCGGCGACGAGGTCGTAGTGCTCGGGGCTCAGCGACCGCAGCTCGTGCTGGATCACCCCGGCGATCGCACGGTGCTCGGCGTGCCAGGCGACGAACGCGGCGGTCGTGGCGCGGAGTCGGTCCGTCGGACCGGAGTGGGCGTCCCGTACCCGGGTGATGTGATCGAGCAGCGTGCGGTGGCCTTCGATGGAGATCGCGAAGAGCAGGGACTCCTTGGTCTTGTAGTGCGGGTACACCGCCCCGGGGCTCAGGTCGAGGCTGGCGGCGATCTCTCGCGTCGTCGTGGATCCGTACCCCTTGGCCGCGAAGATCTCGGACGCCGCAGCGCGGATTCGTGCTGCCGCCTTCGACGCGCCGAGGTCGTACTCCAGCCCTGAAACGCGCGTGCTCATGCTTCGATCATGCCTCCCCGGCTCTTGACATCGATGACGACATCCACAACTATGCAATTGCATAGAAACTATGTACCTGCATAGTTCTCGCGTCAAGATCAGGAGAAGTCATGCCCGAAGCCGTCATCGTCTCGATCGCCCGCTCGCCCATCGGTCGTGCAGGAAAGGGATCGCTCAAGGACATGCGTCCCGACGACCTCGCCACCCAGATGGTCCAGGCGGCGCTGGCGAAGGTGCCTGCGCTCGACCCGCGCGATGTCAACGACCTGATCCTCGGGTGCGGACTGCCCGGCGGGGAGCAGGGTCACAACCTGGGACGCGCGGTGGCGGTCAGCGCAGGCTATGACTTCATGCCCGGCACCACCGTGACGCGCTACTGCTCGTCGTCGCTGCAGACCACTCGGATGGCGATGCATGCGATCAAGGCGGGGGAGGGCCACACCTTCATCTCCGCGGGCGTCGAGACCGTCTCGCGGTTCGGAAAGGGCACCTCGGACGGTCTGCCCGACACCGAGAACCCGCGCTTCGCCGCGGCACAGGCGCGGACCGCCGAACTCGCCGCAGGCGGCAAGCAGTGGAGCGATCCCCGAGACGGCGGTGAGCTCCCCGACGTCTACATCTCCATGGGGCAGACCGCCGAGAACGTCGCGCAGCAGACCGGAATCAGCCGCGAGGAGCAGGACCGGTGGGCGGTGCGGTCACAGAACCGCGCCGAAGAGGCGATCGCGTCGGGCTTCTTCGCGCGCGAGATCACGCCGGTCACGCTGCCCGACGGCACGGTGGTCGCTGCTGACGACGGCCCTCGACCCGGCACCACGTACGAAGCCGTCAGCGGGCTGAAGCCGGTCTTCCGCCCCGACGGCACCGTGACCGCCGGTAACGCCTGCCCGCTCAACGACGGCGCCGCCGCGCTCGTCATCATGTCCGACGTCCGCGCCAAGGAGTTGGGCCTGACCCCGCTCGCACGGATCGTGTCGACCGGCGTCTCCGGGCTCTCGCCCGAGATCATGGGTCTGGGACCGATCGAGGCGACCCGGCGCGCACTGGAGATCGCGGGCATGTCGGTCTCCGACATCGACCTGTTCGAGATCAACGAGGCCTTCGCCGTCCAGGTGATCGGCTCGGCCCGGGAGATCGGCATCGACGAGGACGCGCTGAACGTGTCCGGCGGCGCCATTGCGCTCGGCCACCCGTTCGGCATGACCGGCGCCCGCATCACCGCTACGCTGCTGAACAACCTCCAGACGCACGACAAGCAGTTCGGCGTCGAGACCATGTGCGTCGGCGGCGGGCAGGGCATGGCCATGGTCCTCGAACGCCTCAGCTGACCGAGCCGCCACCGAATCGAAAGACGATCATGTCCCACGCACTCTCCCGGCGCGACCTCGACTTCCTCCTCTACGAATGGCTCGACGTCGAGGCGCTCACTCGGCGCGAACGCTATGCCGAGCACTCGCGCGAGACCTTCGACGCCGTCCTCGACCTCACCGCGGACATCGGTGAGAAGCACTTCGCTCCGCACAACCGGGTGGCCGACGCCAACGAACCGCGCATGCGGCCCGACGGCACCGTCGAGATGATCCCCGAGGTCAAGGCGGCGATGGACGCCTACGGCGAGTCAGGCCTCATCACGGGCACGTTCGACGAGTCGGTAGGCGGCATGCAGCTGCCGACCGTCGTCGCCCGCGCATCGATGGCCTGGTTGCAGGCGGCCAATGCGAGCACCGCGTCGTACGCGCTGTTGACCACCGCCAACGCCGCACTCCTGGCCGAGTACGGCACCGACGACCAGATCGAGACGTTCGTCAAGCCGATGCTCGAAGGCCGCTGGTTCGGCACCATGTGCCTGTCGGAGCCGCAGGCGGGCTCGTCCCTCGCCGACATCACCACCCGCGCCGAGAAGCAGGACGACGGCACCTACCGGGTCACCGGCTCCAAGATGTGGATCTCCGGCGGCGACCACGAGCTCTCGGAGAACATCGTTCACCTGGTGCTCGCCAAGACCCCTGGCGGCCGACCCGGCGTGCACAGCATCTCGCTGATCATCGTGCCGAAGTACCTCCCCGCGGCGGATGGCGGTCGGGGTGAGCGGAACGACATCACGCTCACCGGGCTGAACCACAAGATGGGCAACCGCGGCACCACGAACACCGCGCTCGCGATCGGCGACGGCACCCACCGGCCCGGCGGCCGTGCGGGCGCGGTCGGCTACCTGGTCGGCGAGGAGCACCGCGGGCTGTCGTACATGTTCCACATGATGAACGAGGCGCGCATCGGGGTCGGCTTCCTCGCCACCGCCCTCGGCTACGTCGGGTACCTCAAGGCCGTCGAGTACGCCGCCGGCCGCGCTCAGGGGCGTCCGCTCGGCGCCAAGGATCCCGAGTCGCCGCAGGTGCCGATCATCGAGCACACCGATGTGCGGCGCATGCTGCTGGCGCAGAAGGCGTACGTGGAAGGCGGTCTCGCACTCGGGCTGTACTGCTCGAAGCTGGTCGACGATCAGATCACCGCCGCGGACGCCGACGAGGCCGCCGAGATCGGGCTCCTCCTCGACGTGCTGACGCCGATCGCCAAGAGCTGGCCGTCGCAGTGGTGCTTGAAGGCCAACGATCTCGCGATCCAGGTGCACGGCGGCTACGGCTACACGCGCGACTACGACGTGGAGCAGCACTACCGCGACAATCGGCTGAACCCCATTCACGAAGGCACCCATGGCATTCAGGGCATGGACCTGCTGGGTCGCAAGGTGATCATGCAGGGCGGCAAGGGGCTCGGGCTGCTGACCGCGCGCATCGCCGCGACCGTCGCCGCCGCACGCGCGGCCGGGGGAGCGGCGGCCGACTACGCGGACCGGCTCGACGTGGCGTGGACTCGGCTCGTCGACCTGACGGGTGCGCTGTGGGCCGACCGCGATCCCGCTGTCGCGCTCGCGAACTCGTCGGTCTATCTGGAGTCGTTCGGGCACCTCGTCGTCGCGTGGTTGTGGCTGGAGCAGTTCCTCGCGGTGGGTGATGCGCAGGGCGATTTCTACGACGGCAAGCGCATGGCCGCCCGCTACTTCTTCCGGCACGAACTCCCGCAGGTCGGCCCGTGGATCGACCTGCTCGCGTCGATGGACTCGACGTCGGCGGAGATGAACCCCGCCTGGTTCTGACCCGAGGTCGGGGGTGGGTGCCGCGCGGCGCCTACCCCCGCTTCACCAGGCGGTCTTCGAAGTCGTGGACCAGGGCCCGCCAGACTTCGGCCTCGTTGTCGAACGGGCCGGAGGGGGCGAGGCGCTTGGGATCCGGGTTGATGGCGTAGTCGACGAACCAGCCCAGCGGGGTGGTGGTGGCGAGGGCCTCGTTCACCGAGTCGATGCCCGCGAAGTCGGCGGCGTCGGTGAGCAGTTCGACGGCCAGATCCAACTGACGACTGTCGATCCGGCGCGGACCGTCCAGAATGTCCTCGTTCAGCCCCTGCAGCGCGTAGACGTTGTCGGCGAGGACGTCGTACTCCAACTCGTTGGTGTCGGCGGCGGCCCGCACCTCGTCGAAGGTCGACAGCTTCACGAGGTCGTGGTCGTCGTTGTCGGCCAGGAAACGCGTCAGCGCCCGTTCGGAGCCGAAACCGTAGATGGTGCCCTTGCGGCCCAGGAACACCGGATCGTCGCCGAGATAGCAGCGCAGGGTGAGGAATTCGCCACCGTCGGTGTAGATGCGGATCGGGTCGATGCCGACGCCGGCCCAGAAGTCGTCCTCGTCGATCTCGTCGTCATCGTCGTCCTGGTCATCGTCGTCGGTGTCGTCGTCCGACTCGTGCAGCGGATCGACGGCGTCGAACTCCGGCTCGTCCTCGTCCTCGGCGGAGGCCGCTGCCGCGAGCTCGTCCTCCGCGGTCGCGGCGGCGTCGGCGTCGACCTTCGGGACGGTGATCACGTCGTCGAGGGCGTCGATGACATCGTCCCAGTGCTTGGCGATCAACCGGCCGATGCGCACCCACAGGTCGACGCCTTCGCGGCCGTTGAAGTTGTTGGTCCCGACGGTCACGGCGCCCAGGATCGGGTTGCCGTTGAAGAACTTCGTGACCGGAGTCAGCTCGCAGACCTCGCCGATGATGCGCACGATCTCCAGGGCGTCCTCGAGCTCGGCCAGCACCTCGGGCCGCGGGTCCTCGGCGGCCAGTTCGGGCACCCCGATGAGGTCGTAGCTGTGCTTGTCGTCCGGGGAGAGCTCGGCCGCTTGGACCTGCTTGATGGTCTCCCACGCGGGGTGGTCGACGAGGTCGTTGTCGTCGTCGGTGCGCACGAAGGCGACCAGGTCGGCGACGCTGTTCAGGGCGTACAGATCGTCTTCCAGACCCAGGAACGCCTCCCACTCGTCATCACCCTCGCGCCACCGTGGCGCCCACAGGGTGAAGAGGTTTCCTTCGGTCAGTCCGAGTTCGATGGGAACGATGTCTCCGGCCATGGTCATTGAGCCTAATCAAGATCGTCGGTGCGTGCTGCACGGGGATGGACGAAGCGGCGTCGACTGCGGTCCGACCCGTGCCGACGGGACCGGAATTCTCGCCTCCTCATCGCGGTCGGTAGAAGCCCTCGAAGGTCTGTCCGGCGTTGGTGGTCCGCAGCGGAGTGACGCCGACCGGGTCGCCGCCGGTCTCCACCAACTGTCCGTTGCCGATGTACATCGCGACGTGGCCGGACCAGACGGCGAGGTCGCCGGGCTGCAGATCGGCCTGCGACACCTGGAAGCCCGCGGTGTCCTGATCCTGTGCCAGGCGCGGTAACTCGAGACCGGCTTGCCGGTAGGCCCACTGGGTGAACCCGCTGCAGTCGAACCCGTCGGTGGTGGTTCCACCCCAGACATACGGGGTGCCGCGGCGACTCAGTGCGGCGCGGACGGCGGTCGCGGCGCGTTCGTTGGGGGCGTAGGCGACCGAGCCGTCGGGGAGACGGATCGGGATCCGGCCCGCGGCGGTCGAGGCGGGCGCAGGCTCGCCGGAGACCCCGGTGATCGCCGGTGTCTGGTGTCTGCCCAGACGCGCGGCATCGTCGGCGAGTTCGGCTTGAGCCCGCTGTACCACCGCCGCACCGCGGGCGAGGTGACTCAGCGCCAGCGGCACGAGCGCGGCCAGCCCCGCGGGGGTGGTGATGGCGGGAACGGTGGCCGCAGCGGTGACGAACGACTCCACCAACGCGTTGAGTTCGCTGTTGGCGGCCTTGACGTGGCCCGCCGCCGTCTCGACGACGGCGGCGATGTCGGTTCCGGCGGCACCGACGTCGCCGTCGACCACGGCCAGCGTGCGCGTCGCGGCCGCTGCGCCGTCGCCGCCTGCGCCGAGCCACCCCGCCTCCGCGACATCAGCGCCCTTCGTAGACAGGGCGCCCGAAGTGTCGAGCACACTGCGTGTCCGGGCGTATCCGTCGACCGCACCGGGTGGGAGCACGCCCGTTCCGAGGGTCGCGACGAGCGCTTTGAGCGGGGCGATCAGCAGCGCGGCGCTCACGCCGGCACCCCGGTCAGCGCGCCCGCGCTGTCACCGTCGCAGCAGTCGTAGGCGGTCGCCGCCGCCGTCGCGCGCGTCGCCGTCGCGGTGTGCCGGGAGGCGAGCGCGTCGAAGGACGCCGTGCGCGCCGCGCCGACGCGGGTCAGCGCCGCCAGAAACGACGATCCGATCAGGCCGAACGTGGGGACGAGCGATGCCGTGTCGACGCGTTCGGCGGTGGCGCATCCCGCGACGCGTTGGGCGGCGTCCGCCTGGGTGGAGGCGACGGCGCCCGTGGCCGCCGGATCGACCGTGACTGAAGTACCTGTTTGACCGTTCATACCTAGTTGGACGCAGCCGGAGCCGGATCGGTTCCCGCATCGACCGCTCGGCGTGTCTCATCGCGCAGAGCCCGGGACGCACCGGCCATTACGATGAGCCCATGACTGAGCCTGCTCCCTCCGGCCTCCAGATCACGATCGTCGACCATCCGCTGACCCGGGCCTGGCTCGCGGTGCTGCGCGATGAGTCGACGCCCAATCCGGCCTTCCGCAACGCCCTCGCACGCATCGCGACCATGCTCGTCTACGAGGCGTTCTCCGACGCCCCCGAGGAGCCGGTGGCGGTGACCACCCCGGTCGGGACGGCGCCCTGCACCCGACTGGTCTCACCGCCGTTGTTCGTCCCGGTGCTGCGCGCCGGGCTCGGAATGCTCGACGCCGCCCTCGCCGCGGTGCCCGATGCGGGCATCGGCTTCGTCGGAGTGGCGCGGGACGAGGCCACTGCGGTCCCGGTCGAATACCTGGCGTCGCTGCCGCAGGATCTGCGCGGCCGGTCGGTGTGTGTGCTCGATCCGATGCTGGCCACCGGCGGCTCGTTGGTGCACACCCTGGACCTGATCCTGGCGCGCGGTGCCACGGACGTGACTGCGGTGTCCGTCGTGGGAGCGCCGGAAGGCGTTGCCGCACTACGGACCTGGGGCAAACCGCTGAAGTTGGTGATCGGCGCCGTCGACGAGTGCCTCAACGAGTCGAAGTTCATCGTCCCGGGCCTCGGCGACGCGGGCGACCGGCAGTTCGGTCCGCGGTGACTTGACATCAAGTCGACTTGATGAAGTGAACTCGAGGCATGAATCGAGTCGAGGCCGCCAACCGCGAGTGGAGTGATCGCCGGTGAGTATGGAATCAGTGGCGTGGGACGTCATGTACAAGTCGATGCACGCGTCCGATCCGCACGCGGCGCGCGCCGACCGACGCGCGACGATCCGCCGGATCGGCGGCTTCGCCCGACCCCACCGGCGTCGCATCGTCACCTTCCTGGTGCTCTCTGTGGTCACCGCCGTCCTGACCGTCGTCACCCCGCTGTTGGCCGGACGCGTGGTCAACCTGATCAACTCCAACAGTGCGTCGGCGGGCCGCGAGATCGTCCTGCTCGCGCTGCTCATCGCGGCGATCGCCGTCGCGGAGGCGGCCACCTCGATCGGCACGCGATGGCTGTCGTCGAACATCGGTGAGGGGCTGATCTACGACCTCCGGCGCGCGGTCTTCGACCATGTTCAGAAGATGCCGGTCGCCTTCTTCACCCGCACCCGCACCGGCGCGTTGGTGAGTCGACTCAACAACGACGTGATCGGGGCGCAACGAGCGTTCAGCGACACCCTCTCCGGGGTGGTCTCGAACCTGGTCACACTGATCCTCACCCTGGGCGTGATGACGGCGCTGAGCTGGCAGATCACCCTCCTGACCCTGATCCTGCTGCCGGTCTTCGTGATCCCCGCGCGCCGGATGGGCCGGCGCATGGCCGGTCTGGCCAGGGAGAGCGCTGACCACAACGCACGGATGTCGACCCAGATGACGGAACGGTTCTCCGCGCCCGGCGCCACCCTCGTCAAGCTCTTCGGTCGTCCGCAGACCGAGTCGAAGGAGTTCGCCGACCGCGCCGACGCCGTCCGTGACATCGGTGTCCGGCAGGCGATGCTCCAGAACTACTTCTTCACCGCGTTGATGCTGGTCTCGGCACTGGCGTTGGCGCTGGTCTACGGGCTCGGCGGATGGCTGGCAGTGCACCAGCACCTGTCGGCGGGCGCCGTCGTCTCCCTGGCGCTACTGCTGACGCGGATGTACGCGCCGCTGACCGCACTGGCGAACGCCCGCGTGGAGGTGATGAGCGCGCTGGTCAGCTTCGAGCGCGTCTTCGAGGTGCTCGACCTCGCACCGCTCATCGTCGACCGGCCCGACGCCCGCGCGGTGCCCGACGCCGAGCACGGCGTGACGGTGCGCTTCGACGACGTCTCGTTCGCGTATCCGGCGGCCGACAAGGTCTCGCTGGCATCGCTCGAAGAAGTGGCGCAACTGGACTCCCGCGGAGGCAGCACCGTGCTGCATCACGTCGACCTGGACGTGCGCGCCGGGTCGATGGTGGCCCTGGTCGGGAGCTCCGGTGCGGGGAAATCGACCATCGCCTCCCTGGCCACCCGGTTGTACGACGTCGACGACGGCAGCATCTCGCTCAACGGCGTGGACCTGCGCGACCTGACGGCCACCTCGGTGCACCGCACGGTGGGGCTGGTGACGCAGGACGGTCACCTGTTCCACGACACCGTCGGCGCCAATCTGCGACTGGCGCACCCCGACGCGTCGGACGACGAGCTGTGGGAGGCGCTGAGTCGTGCGCGACTGGCCGATCTGGTGCGATCCCTCCCGAACGGGCTGGACACGGTGGTCGGCGAGCGCGGCTACCGACTGTCCGGCGGCGAACGCCAGCGGCTGACCATCGCGCGCCTGCTCCTGGCGAAGCCGTCGGTGGTGATCCTCGACGAAGCGACGGCGCACCTGGACTCGACGTCGGAGGCCGCGGTGTCCGCGGCGCTCGCCGAGGCGCTGGAAGGTCGCACCTCCCTGGTGATCGCCCACCGGCTCTCGACCGTCCGCGCCGCCGACGAGATCGTGGTCCTCGAAGCCGGTCGCGTGGTGGAACGCGGCGATCACGACGCGCTGCTGGCGCGAGACGGTCGTTATGCCGAGCTGTACCGGACGCAGTTCGCGCCCGCGTGATCGCGCTGGGCCGGGTCGATTGGTTCCCGGTGACGGTCGTCCCCACGCTGGTCGAGTGGTGCCTGCGAGCGGAGCGAGCACGAAGTTATCGAGACCGTCGTGCGCTGGGATCGCGGGCCTTCCGCTGCCATCGTGTGGTGATGTCGGCACTGCTCCGACGGGTTGAGCCGGAGCCGCCTCCATGGCGGGACGCGGTGGTTGTCGGCGAGAACGCGCTGCGAACCACACCACGCTCAGGCCAATCCGGGAGTGACCGCGACCAGGTTCGCGGTCACGAGAGCGTAGGCAACTGAAACGAACTGACGCAGTCTCGCGCGAGGCCTGCGTTCGATCTGATGTCGCCGCCGCGCGCCGCCTACTGACACTTGGTGCTGAGAACTGCTTGCTCAGCACCCTCCGGCGGCAATGTTCCGTCGGAAGCGCCTGAGCGGGCAGTTCTTAGCAGGGATTGGTCGGACGAGGCCTCTCCGACGACCATCGCTTCCCGCCATGGAGGCGGCGGCTCACGATCCGTCGGAGCAGTGCCGAGATCACCGCCTGTTGGCGGCGGAAAAACCCTTGATGCCAGTGGAACTCACGACGGTCTCGATCAACTGCGTGCTCGCTCCGCTCGCAGGCACCACTCGACCAACGTGGGGACTGACCGTCACCGGGAATCAATCGTCTAGTTCACCCAGCTGGCCTGCATCGGCTCGGCGGTGAGGACCTCGCCGTTCTGGCGGATGACCAGTGAGCCGGTCGTCACCACGTATTCGACGTCCTTGTTGGTCGCCACGAAGGTGTCGCCCGCGCGGCTGGGATAGTCGATCTCGATCGCGTTCCCGCCGGCCAGTCCCTTGTAGTAATAGCGGCCGGTCTGCGAGCCGACCTGGCAGATCACCACTCGTGACCGGTCGGTGACGCCGATGAACACCGCGTCGTCGCCCGCGGCGTTGCAGCGCGGTCCGGACAGGAATCCCTGACGGTCGGCGCCGGGGACGGTGATCGGCTCCGTACCGGGAACGGTCGCGGTGGTCGGCACCGTCGGCGTCGGTTGCTCGGTCGGCTGCGCGGTTCCGGTGTCGGTGGGCGGCGCGGTCGCGGTGTGGGTGACGGTCGTCGGGCCCGACTCGGTCGACGAGCCGGCCGAGACGGTCGAGGTGGACCGGTGGTTGGTGTACACGAGCGCGGCGACGACGCCGCCGACCAGCAGGACCACGCCCGCGATGATCGCGACGACGACCGGTGTCGACGACCACGGCGACCGGCGGGGCGGCCCACCGGGGTCCGGGTACTGCGGGTACGACATGGCGTTCCTCCCCGTCACGGCCGCGCCGGAAGCTCCGACAGGACCTGCTTCAACACCAGCGACAGCTCTGCTCGTGTGGTGTCGACGACGCTACCCGGCGACGGCGGCGCGCTCACCTGGCCGTAGTACTTCAGCTTCGGTTCGGTGCCGCTGGGCCGGGCGAAGACGCGCACGCCGACGCCGTCGCCGCGGGTTCCCGACAGCTCGATCCCGTCGGTCCGGAGCGCGTCGGCGCGATCGGCGTAGTCGGTGACGCGGACGTCGATTCCGGCGAGTCGACGCGGCGGTGCGGTGCGCAGCGCCGACATCAGTGCCGCGATCTCGGTCGGCTCGGCCATCCGCAACGACCGTCCCGCCGTCACATGCACGCCGTTCTCGCGATAGAGGTCGTCGAGCGCGGCGATGAGACCTCCGCGTTCGGCCCATGACGCCGCCAGGTGCGCGCACGCCACCGCCGCGCTGATGCCGTCCTTGTCGCGAACGGTGTCCGGATCCACGCAGTGTCCCAGCGCCTCCTCGTACGCGTAGGCGAGGGGCTCGCCGGCCCGGACCAGCCATTTGAACCCGGTGAGGGTGCGGCGGACGGTGGCTCCGCGGCGCTGCGCCGCGGCGTCGAACAGGGTGCCGGACACGATGGAACTGGCGACGACGGGTGTCGGTGCGCCGGCCGGACGGTGGTCCAGGACCCAGGTGCCGAGCAGGGCGCCGGTCTCGTCGCCCGTCAACATCCGCCAACCGTCGCGGTCGCGGGCGCCGACGGCGCAGCGGTCGGCGTCCGGGTCGAGCGCGATCGCGAGGTCCGCGGAGACCTCGTCGGCCAGCGCCAGCAGCAGATCGGTGGCACCGGGCTCCTCGGGATTCGGGAAGGCGACGGTGGGGAAGTCCGGATCCGGCGCGAACTGTTCGGGCACCGGATGCACGTCGTGGAACCCGGTGCGCCGCAACGCCTCGACGGCCACCGCGCCGCCGACGCCGTGCATCGGTGTCAGTGCGATTCGGAGCGGCCTCGTCGGTGTGGCAGGGGAGAGGTCGGCAGGGGAGAGGGCCGCCGCCGCATCGGCGAACCGGGCCTGCACGCCGTCCAGATACGCCTCGACCACCCCGCGGGCACGGAGGTCCGGAGCCGTGGCGACGCGGGCGATGCCCGCGGCGGGCCCCGTGGCCGCGATCGCGGCCTCGATCTCCCGATCGGCCGGGGAGATCAGTTGACTGCCGCCGTCGAGGTAGACCTTGTATCCGTTGTCGCGCGGGGGATTGTGGGACGCGGTCACCATCACGCCCGCCGCGGCCGCGAAATGCCGTGTGGCGAACGCGACCAGCGGAGTCGGTCCCGGCTCGGGGAGTGCGATCACGTCGAACCCCGCCGCGGCGAGCACCTCGCGGGCGGCGGCCGCGAAGTCCTCCGAGCCGTGCCGGGCGTCGCGGCCGACCACCACGCTCGCCCCCGCTCGGCCCCGCGCCTGCAGCCAGTCGGCGAGCCCGGCGGTCGCGCGGGTGACGGTGTCGACGTTCATCCCGTCGGGCCCGTCCTGGACGGGCCCGCGCAGACCTGCGGTGCCGAAGGTCAGCACGCTGTCACCGCGCGCCGAGTTCCGTGATGAGGCTGCGGAGCAGCACTCCCATGCGTTCGGCGGACGTGCGGCCGACGGCGAGGACCTCAGCGTGATCGAGCGGTTCGCCGGTGATGCCCGCGGCCAGGTTCGTCACCAACGACAGGCCGAGGACGTCGAGACCGCAGGCGCGTGCGGCGATGGTCTCGTGCACCGTCGACATGCCGACCAGATCGGCGCCGAGCACGCCGAGCATGCGGATCTCCGCGGGCGTCTCGTACTGGGGTCCGGGCAGGCCCGCGTAGACGCCCTCGGCCAGGGTGGGATCCACCCGTCGCGCGGCGTCGCGCAGTGCCGGGCGGTACGCATCGACCATGTTGACGAACTGCGCGCCGTCGAGCGGGGAGCGCCCGGTGAGGTTCAGTTGGTCGGAGATCAACACCGGCTGACCCACCTGCATTCCGGGCCGGATGCCTCCGGCGGCGTTGGTGAGCACGACCGTCGACGCGCCGGTCGCGGCCGCCGTGCGCACCGGGTGCACCACGCGAGCGAGCGGATGGCCCTCGTAGGCATGGAGGCGTCCGAGCAGGACCAGTACGCGGGTGTTGCCGATCCGGACCGACTGCACCGCACCCGCGTGTCCCTGGGCCGACGGCGTGCCGAAGCCCGGCAGGTCGGCCATGGGCATCTGGGCTGTCGGGTCGCCCAGAGCCGCTGCGGCGGGCGCCCATCCGGATCCGAGGATCACCGCGACGTCGTGGCGGTCGCACTCGGTTCGGTCGGCGATGGCGGCGGCTGCTGCGGCCGCGGCAGCGGCGTGGTCGACGGTCGGATCCATGGCACAACCATAGGGGTGTTGCCCCGTGCGTGCTCCTCCAGCGGTGCACGGCGATAAGGTTTCTGCCATGCCGTACTTGACTGTCACCGATGACGCCGCCGAGCTCTACCTGGGTACCGAGGGCGTCGAGCTCGACGAGAAGAACCCGGAGAACCGGTTCGGCCGTGACTGGATCGCCAAGGTCGTCGATCTGACCGACGAAGCCGTCGCAGCCAAGAAGCCGCTCATCATCAGTGCGACGGGCAAATTCTTCACCAACGGTCTCGACACCGATTACATCTTCTCCGGCGCCGAGCCGCTGCCGAGCTATCTCGACGCCGTCCACGCCCTGTACGCCACGGTGCTGACGGCGGCGACGCCGACCATCGCCGCCGTCAACGGCCACGCCTTCGGTGCGGGCGCCATGCTGGCACTGTGTGCCGACTACCGGATCATGCGCTCCGACCGCGGGTTCTGGTCGCTGCCGGAAGCGGCGTTGAACATGCCGTTCCCGCGCGGGATGGCGGGCCTGCTGCGCACCCGGATCCCGGACGCGACGCTCACCGAGGCCATGTTGACCTCGCGTCGCTACGGTGCCGCCGACGCCGTCGCGGGCGGCATCATCGAGGAGGCCGTCGACGCCGACCGCCTGCTGGACCGTGCCCGCGAGGTCGCGCGGGAACGGGCGTCGTTCGCGGGCGACAACCTGGGCGCGGTGAAGCGGGCGCTGCGGCTGCCGCTCCTGGCGGATCTCAACGCGCCGACGCCGGCCACACTCCTGTGAGTTCTCCAGTGATCGATGCGTGGCTGGCCGCGAACCTCGGTCGGGTGGTGGGCTGGCGGCGGGAGATCCACGCCGAGCCGGAACTGTCGATGGCGGAGTTCGCGACCACCGCCAAGGTAGTCCGGATCCTCACCGAGGCCGGGTTGGCGCCCAAGGTCCTGCCGAAAGGCACCGGCGTCGTCTGCGACCTCGGTCCGGACGACAAGCCCCGCATCGGTCTGCGCGCCGACCTCGATGGTCTTCCCATCCCGGAGCAGACCGGACTGCCGTTCACCTCCAAGGTGGAGAACGTCTCCCATTCGTGCGGGCACGACGCGCATGTGGCGATCCTGCTCGGCACCGCGCTGCTGCTGGCCGACCAGCTGGACTCGGGGAACACCCTGCCGTTCGGCGTGCGACTGCTGTTCCAGGCCGCGGAGGAAGTGATGCCGGGCGGTGCGCTCGACGCGATCGACGCCGGCGTCACCGACGGCCTGACGCGGATGTTCGCCCTGCACTGCGACCCGCACCTGGCCGCGGGCACCGTCGGACTGCGAGCAGGCGCGCTGACGTCGGCGGCGGACCGCGTGGAGGTTCATCTCCGCGGGCCGGGCGGACACACCTCGCGCCCGCACCTCACGGCCGATCTGGTGTACGCGATGGGCACCGTCATCACCGGGCTGCCGGGCTTCTTGTCACGTCGGGTGGATCCGCGGTCGGGGACCGTGATGGTCTTCGGCGCAGCGCACTCCGGCGACGCACCGAACGCGATCCCGCAGGAGGGGCGGCTGCGAGGCACCGTCCGGACCGGCGACCGCGACGTGTGGCAGGACCTGGAGCCACTCGTGCGCACCATCGTCGGCGAACTGGTGGCGCCGCTGGGCGTCAACTACGACCTCACCTATGTGCGCGGGGTGCCGCCGGTGGTCAACGACGCCGACAGCGTCGCCATGCTCCGCCGGAGCGTGGACGCGATCGGGTCCGGCGTCGCGGTCGACACACCGCAGTCGCCCGGCGGCGAGGACTTCGCCTGGTACCTGGAGTCAGTGCCGGGCGCGATGGCGCGCCTCGGCGTGTGGAGCGGCGTCGGCCCGCAGTGCGACCTGCACCAGCCGAACTTCGACGTCGACGAGCGCGCTCTGGGCATCGGCATCGCGACGCTGGCAGGCGTGGTCCTCGGCGGCGAGCTGTAGCGATCTCAGTACGCGACGTGGTGCGACAATGCGGCCTGCGCCTTAGTCGGTCGGCGGCTCGTCCGGAGTGTCGTCGAGCGGCGCCTCGGGGCCGGGGCCCACGTTGCGGGCCTCGTGCAGCCGCAAGCGTTCCACGTAGTCGGCGGGCGCGCCGGCGATCTCGGCGGCGTCGGCCATGACTCCGAGGTATCGCGCGGACGGAAGACCGCCCTCGTAGCCGTCGATCACGTACAGCCACGCGAGGACCGGGCCGTCGGCGGTGGTGACGCGCGCCCGGATCTTCCGATGGACGCCGAGTTCGGTGCCCTCCCAGCTGTCGAGGTTCTTCTCGTCCTCGGTGGTGACGTCGTAGAGCACCACGAACACCTTGGCGGTGTCGTCGACGCGGTCCTCGGTGACGGTGGCGAGGGATCCCTCCCAGCCGATGTCGTCGCCGGCGAAGGTCAGGCGCCAGCCGTGCAACCACCCGGTCGACCACATCGGGGAGTGAGGGGCCCGCTCCAGCATCTGGGCGGGGTCCATGTTCGACGCGTAGGCGGCATAGATCGGCACCTAGCCAGACTATGGGGTCCGACGCTGTGACGGAACACCGGTCGGTCGGCGGGCATGGCGTCCGGCGAGGGGATAGGTTGTTAACGGACTTGATGAGCGTGTCGAAGGAGTGTGTGCAAGTGGCGAAGATCGTGATCATCGGTGGCGGCCCCGCCGGATATGAGGCGGCGCTGACCGCGGCGGCCTACGGCGCCGACATCACGATCATCGACTCGGACGGCATCGGCGGTGCCTGCGTGCTGTGGGACTGTGTGCCGTCGAAGACGTTCATCGCCTCCACCGGTATCCGCACCGAGGTGCGTCGCGCATCCGATCTCGGCGTCGACATCTCCGCCGACCAGACCTCGGTGTCGTTGCCGCAGGTCCACCAGCGCGTGAAGGATCTGGCGTTCGCGCAGTCCGCCGACATCCGGTCCCGGTTGGTCTCCGAGGGTGTGAAGATCGTGCCCGGCACCGCGCGGCTCGGGGAGATGCAGCCGGGGATCGGTGCGCACGAGGTGATCGCGACGCTCGCCGACGGCGCCACCGAGACCTTTCAGGGCGACATCGTCCTGGTCGCCACGGGCGCGTCGCCGCGCATCCTGCCGACGGCGGTGCCGGACGGCGAGCGGATTCTGAACTGGCGTCAGCTGTACGACCTCACCGAGTTGCCCGAGCACCTGGTGATCGTCGGCTCGGGTGTCACCGGTGCCGAGTTCGCGCACGCCTACACCGAACTCGGTGTGCAGGTGACGCTGGTGTCCAGCCGCGACCGCGTGCTTCCGCACGAGGACGAGGACGCGGCCCGGGTGCTGGAGGAGGCCTTCTCCGAGCGCGGCGTCACGCTGATCAAATACGCGCGCGCCGATCGGGTGAGCCGGGACGAGACGTCGGCGACCGTGCACCTCGCCGACGGCAAGGAAGTCACCGGCACCCATGTGCTGATGACCGTCGGGTCGGTTCCGAACACGGATTCGCTGAACTTGGACGGCGCGGGCATCGTCACCGACCGTGGCGGCTACATCACCGTCGACCGCGTCTCGCGCACCTCGATGCCGGGCGTGTACGCGGCGGGCGACTGCACCGGCGTCCTGCCGCTCGCGTCCGTCGCCGCGATGCAGGGGCGCATCGCGATGTATCACGCGCTCGGTGAGGGCGTGAGCCCGATCCGTCTCAAGACCGTCGCCTCGGCCATCTTCACGCGGCCGGAGATCGCGAACGTCGGCGTCTCGCAGAAGTCGATCGACGCCGGCGAGTACCCGGCGCGCACGGTGATGCTGCCGCTGTCGACGAATCCGCGCGCCAAGATGAGCAGTCTGCGACGCGGCTTCGTCAAGATCTTCTGCCGACCGGCCACCGGCGTGGTGATCGGCGGCGTGGTGGTCGCACCGAACGCGTCGGAGTTGATCCTGCCGATCGCCATCGCCGTGGAGAACAAGCTCCAGGTGTCGGAGATCGCGCACACCTTCTCGGTGTACCCGTCGCTGTCGGGGTCGGTCACCGAGGCGGCGCGTCAGCTGATCCGTCACGACGACCTGGATTGAGCTGAGCTGCTCTGAGCACCTGGCGTGAACTGCTCGGCCGCGAGCATCGCGCGCCGATGACCGTGATGGCGGGCGGCATCGCGCTGTTCGCCGTCAACGTGTACTTGACGACGTCGCTGCTGCCCAGTGCCGTCGCCGACATCGGCGGCGAGGAACTGTACGCCTGGACGATGACGGTCTTCCTCATCGTCTCGGTGGTCTCGTCGATGCTGGTGGCCCGCTGGCTCGCGAAGTTCGGCGCGCGGCGGTCGTATGTGTTCTCCTTCGCGCTGTTCACCGCGGGCACCATCGTGGCGGGCGCGTCGCCGACGATGACCGTGATGCTGATCGGCCGCGCCCTGCAGGGGTTCGGTGCGGGCCTGCTCGGCGGGCTCGGCTTCTCGGTGGTCCGGCTGGTGCTGCCGCCGCATCTGTGGCAGCGCTCGATCGCACTGATGTCGGCCATGTGGGGCGTCGGAAACTTCGTGGGACCGGTGGTCGGCGGGTTCTTCGCCCAGATCAACCTCTGGCGCGGCGCGTTCGCCCTGCTCGCGCTGTTCGCGCTGGGGCTGATCGGACTGACGGTGCGGGCGCTGCCCGTGCGCGGCGCCGCAGTCCAGGAACCGGGGCCGGTGCCCTGGGCGTCCCTGGCGCTGCTCACCGTCGCGGTCGGCGCGGTCAGTGTGGCGTCCCTGGTCGACGGCGCCGCCACCTGGGTTCTCCTGGCGGCGTCGGGCGTCGTCGGCCTGGCCTTCATCGGGTGGGAGCGCCGCGCGTCGACGCGTGTGCTGCCTGAGATGACCTATCACGGCCGCTCGCCGCTGCGGTGGATCTACGCGGCGATCCTGGTCCTCGCCGCCGTCTCGACCGTCGAGACCTTCCTCCCGCTGTTCGGGCAGCGCATCGGCGGACTCGGGCCGCTGGCGGCGGGTTTCCTCGGCGCGGCGATCTCGTGGGGGTGGACGGTCGCGTCGATCGGATCGAGCGGTGTCGAATCCGAGCGCGGCCGCCGGGCGGTGCGGCTGGGCGGGCCGCTGCTGCTGGGGGCCGGCCTGATCGCGTACGGCGGCCTGCAGGTGTCCGACCCGTCGATCACCGTGATCGTCGGGTGGTTCGCCGTGCTGTTCGCCGGTGGGTGCGGCATCGGCATGGCGATGGCGCACTGGTTCACCGCCGGGCTGCGCGTGACCGACGACGAGGTGCAGGCACCGCAGGTGTCGGCGGGCCTCAACACCACCCAGTTGATCGCCAATGCGTGCGGTTCGGCGTTCGCCGGGCTCCTGGTCGCGCTCGGCGGACCGGACGTCATCGACTCCGCCACGATGCTCAGCTACGGGTTCGCAGTGCTCGCGTTCTGCGGGGTCGGCGTGGCGCTGCGGGAGTTCGCCGTGGACGACCGGTGGCGCGCGAGCACTGCGTCCCGGTGACTCAGCCGCTGATCAAGGCGTCGATCTGATTGATCGCGCCGGTCGAGCCCTCGATGACGCCCATGTCGAGGACCTTCTGCAGATCGTCGGCGGTCGCGAACGTCGTCGAATACACCGCGCGGGTGCCGCCGGCCGTCGCCGAGAAGGAGTAGCGGTTGGTCGAGACCGGCATGTTCTCCGCGGGGTTGAGGTCGGCGTCGGCGAATCCGTCGTCGAAGGTGAACGACGAGGTCGGATCGATGGTGGTGAACTGCCACCAGCCGCCGAACCGTTCGCCGTCGGGGCTGGTCATGTAGTAGCTGGACCGGCCGCCGGGAGTGAAATCGTGCGCGACGAAGGTCGCGGGGTACTCCGGCGGTCCCCAGATGCGTTCGAGTTGCCGGGGGTCGGCGTAGATCTGCCAGACCCGTTCGACGGGGGCGGCGAAATCGGCGGTGATGGTGAGGGTGCGGTTCTCGGTGTCGGTCTGGACATCGGTGACAGGCATGACGGCCCCTTCCGGGAAGGCTGTAGTGGACGAGCGGGGGTTGACGAGCGGGGATTGCTGATCAGGCGGAGTCGACGGGCGGTGGCGCGACGGGCGGCTCGGCGGTGAGCAACTCATCGACGCGAGCGATGCGGCCGCGCCAGATCTGTTCGATGTCGGCGAGCATCGAGGACACCGAACGCACAGCGTTCACGTCGCCGGACGCCATCTGTTGGCGGCCGTCGCGTCGTTTGACGAGCAGCCCTGCTCGTTCCAGAACGGCGACGTGCTTCTGTACCGCGGCGAAGCTCATGTCGTACTTCTCCGCCAATGCACTGACCGAGTGTTCGCCGCCCAGGACTCGTCGCAGGATGTCGCGGCGGGTGCGGTCGGAGAGCGCGTGGAACAGGGCGTCGGCCCGGTCCTCGTCGCTGTCGGTCATGCTTCTAACGTACAACTAATCGGTTGTATGTCAAGGGGTGGTAGGAGACTGGAGTGGCATCCGGTCGTGTCAGGCCAGGTCGAAGCTGTGCGTGACCGCGCGATTCCAACCGGCGAAGAGTCGACTGCGCTCGTCGTCGGCCATCGTCGGCTCCCACTGGCCGCCGTGCGCCCAGTTGTCACGGATCTCGTCGACGCTCTTCCAGAAGCCGACGGCGAGGCCCGCGGCATACGCGGCGCCGAGGGCGGTGGTCTCGTTGACGACCGGTCGGACGACGGGGACTCCGAGGATGTCGGACTGGAACTGCATCAGCAGATCGTTGACGACCATGCCGCCGTCGACCTTCAGGGTGTTGAGCGGGACGCCGGAATCGGCCTCCATCGCCTCGATGACCTCGCGCGTCTGGTAGGCGCTGGCCTCCAGGACGGCGCGGGCGATGTGCGTCCGGTCGGCGAACCGGGTGAGGCCGACGATCACGCCGCGCGCGTCGGGACGCCAGCGCGGTGCGAACAGACCGGAGAAGGCGGGGACGAAGTAGACGCCGCCGTTGTCCTCGGCGCGGCGAGCCAATTCCTCGACCTGGGCCGCCGAGGAGATGATGCCGAGGTTGTCGCGCAACCACTGGACCAGTGAGCCGGTGACCGCGATCGAGCCCTCGAGCGCATAGCGGGCCGGTTCGTCGCCGAGCCGATAGCAGACCGTGGTGAGCAGTCCGTGCTTGCTCAGGACTGCTTCGGTGCCGGTGTTCAACAGCAGGAAGTTGCCGGTGCCGTAGGTGTTCTTCGCTTCGCCGGGCTCCAGGCAGGCTTGCCCGAACATGGCGGCCTGCTGGTCGCCGAGGATGCCGCCGAGCGGGACGTTCGGCAGGGAGCCGACGGTCCGCAGGCTGCCGAGGACCGCGGAACTGGAGTGAATGGTCGGCAGCATGGACGTCGGGATCTGGAAGTCGGCGCAGATCTCCTCGTCCCACTGCAGCGTGTGCAGGTCCATCAGCATGGTGCGCGAGGCATTGGTCACGTCGGTGATGTGCAACCCGCCGTCGACGCCGCCGGTCATGTTCCAGGCGAGCCACGAGTCCATGGTGCCGAACAGCAGGTCTCCGGCCTCGGCCCGTTCACGGACGCCGGCCACATTGTCGAGGATCCAGCGGATCTTGGGGCCGGCGAAGTAGGTCGAGAGCGGTAGTCCCGTGCGCTCGCGGTACCGGTCGACGCCGACGTCGCCTGCGAGTTCCCGGCACAGGTCGTCGGTTCGGGTGTCCTGCCAGACGATCGCGTTGTAGACCGGCTGTCCGGTGTGGCGGTCCCACACCACGGTGGTCTCCCGTTGGTTGGTGATTCCGCATGCGGCGATCTCGCCCGGCTGCAGTTGGGCGCCTGCGAGAGCTGCGGCGGCGATCCGCCGGGTGTTGCGCCAGATCTCCATCGGATCGTGCTCCACCCAACCCGCACGCGGGAAGATCTGCTCGTGCTCGAGTTGCTCGCTGTACACCACAGAACCGTTGCGGTCGAAGATCATCGCCCTCGTGGACGTGGTTCCCTGATCGATCGCAGCGACGTATTCGGCTTCCGGATTCACGGGTCACAGTCTGGCACGTCAACGCGATTACCCTCGGGTAGTCTTCAGAAATATGGAGAGCGAGTTCAATCCCGATCGTCCTGCGGACCTGAGTCCGGCCTATCGCGACGAAGCCTGGCGTCGCTTGGGGACCGAACAGTTCGACATCGTCGTCGTCGGCGGCGGCGTGGTCGGCGTCGGCGCTGCACTCGACGCCGCGACGCGCGGTCTGCGGGTGGCGCTGGTGGAGGCCCGCGACATCGCCTCGGGGACGTCGAGCCGCTCGTCGAAGATGTTTCACGGCGGCTTGCGCTACCTGGAACAGTTCGAGTTCGGTCTGGTCCGCGAAGCGCTGCGCGAGCGCGAGCTCTCGCTGCGACTGCTGGCGCCGCACCTGGTACGACCGCTGCCCTTCCTCGCTCCGCTCACCCGACGCGGCTGGGAACGGCCCTACATGGCCGCCGGCCTGTTCCTCTACGACCGCATGGGCGGCGCGAAGTCGGTTCCCGGCCAGCGTCACGTGACGCGTGCGGGCGCTCTCCGCGTGGCGCCGAGTCTGAAGCGCGAGTCGCTCATCGGCGGAATCCGTTACTACGACACCGTTGTCGACGATGCCCGCCACAGCCTGACGCTGGCGCGCACCGCCTCCCAGTACGGCGCGGTGATCCGCACCTCGACGCAGGCCATCGGCTTCCTGACCGAGTCCGATCGGGTGATGGGGGTCACGGTGCGTGACAGCGAGACCGGCGAGGTGACCGAAGTCCGCGGGCACTGCGTCATCAACGCCGCCGGTGTGTGGACCGATGAGGTGCAGGCGCTGTCGAAGCGCCGCGGCCACTTCAAGGTCCGGGCGTCGAAGGGCGTGCACATCGTGGTGCCGCGGGACCGGATCGTCTCGGAGACGGCCATCATCCTGCGCACCGCGAGCTCGGTCCTGTTCGTCATCCCGTGGGAGACGCACTGGATCATCGGCACCACCGACACCGACTGGAACCTGGACCTCGCGCATCCGGCCGCCACCCAGAAAGACATCGACTACATCCTCGATCGCGTGAACCAGGAACTGGTCACGCCGTTGACGCACGACGACATCGAGGGCGTCTACGCCGGGCTGCGGCCGCTGCTGGCCGGTGAGGACGATCAGACCTCGAAGCTCTCGCGCGAGCATGCGGTCGCCGTCGTGGCGCCCGGCCTGGTGTCCATCGCGGGCGGCAAGTACACCACCTACCGTGTCATGGGCGCCGACGCCGTCGAGGCCTGCAACGATTACATCCCCACCCGGGTGGCCCCGTCGATCACCGAGCGGGTGCCGCTGGTCGGCGCTGACGGCTACTTCGCGCTCATCAATCAGTGCGAGCACCTCGGGGAGCGGTTCGGGCTGCACCCGTATCGGATTCGTCGCCTGCTGAACCGGTACGGCTCGCTGCTCGACGACGTCCTGTACTACGCGGACGCCGACCCCGAGTTGCTCAAACCGCTGGCAGCGGCCCCGCAGTACCTGCGAGCCGAGGTGGTGTACGCGGTCTGGGCCGAGGGCGCACTGCACTTGGAGGACGTGCTGGCGCGACGCACCCGCATCGCGATCGAGTACAGCCACCGCGGTGTCGACTGCGCACAGGAGGTCGCCGATCTGATGGCGCCCATCCTGGGCTGGGACGCGGAGACCACGGCCGACGAGGTCGCGAACTACACCGCGCGGGTGCAGGCCGAGAAGGCCTCGCAACGCCAGCCCGACGACGCGTCCGCAGACGCCCTGCGCGCAGCGGCACCGGAGGCGCGGCGCGAGATCCTGGAACCGGTGCCCGTTCCCGAGTAGGCCCGACTCGGCCGCTCGCGCGGTGGACCGAGAGGCCCACCCCGAATCAGGGTCTCCGACCCCGGTGCCGGGCCGTCGCGTCGGCACCAAACTGCGCGAGCTCCTCGTCAACGTTCGCGCCGTCTTCGAGACCGACGCGTTCACCAGCCGGACCGGGTGGAGCGTGGTCGCCAAGGGGCGCGCGCACGTCCTCGTCGACCCTGCCGAGATCGCGGCCGCCGAGCAGAGTCCGCTCGACACCTGGGTGCCCACGGACAAGACCACCTACGTGCGCATCGACGTCGACGCGATCACCGGCCGACGGTTCGCCTTCGGTCTGAGTTCGCAGCGAGCCTGACCGTCGCGTCGGTCGGCTACGACTTCGCGCGGCGAACCACCCAGCAGTCGAACTTTCCGTATCCCTTCACGCTGACGTGCGGGATGCGGCGCAGGGTGAGGTCGTCGGCGCGGACGCCCTCGGGGGCGTGATCGCGGCAGAGGAGATCGTGCACCCCGCGGTCGGCGACCACCGTCCCCGGGCGGGCGACCGACGTGAGCCGGGACGCGATGTTGACGGTGGGGCCGAAGACGTCGCCGAGACGAGGCACCACGTTCCCGTAGGCGATCCCGGCGCGGACGGCGGGAAAATCGTCGTCCGGGTCCTGCCCGCGAGCAGTGAGAAGCAGCGCGATCTCGGCGGCGTCCCGGGCCTCGGCGGTGACGAACAGAGCCTCGTCCCCGATGGTCTTGATGACTTGTCCGCCGTGGTCGACGACGACGCCCGTCACCGCCGCTTCAAAACTCTCGATCCAGTCGATGAGCTCGCGCTGATCGAGCTTCTTGCTCTGCGAGGTGTACCCGACGATGTCGACGAACCCGATCGCCGTCCGGTCACCCTCGGCCGCCGAGGCTTCGCTGGTCATCAGGCTCGCGGCCGCGCTGGCCAAGTGACGGCGCCACACGTAGTTCTGGAACGCCTCGATGTTCGGGAGCGCGGCGGCGACCAGTGCCAGATGCTCGGCGTCGGTGGCGTCGTTCCGGACGCGGATCTCGGCCAGCAGTCGGGTCTGCCACTCGGCCAGTCGGGCGAAGCTGCGCGCGAGGGTGCGCACCAGGGCCGCCTGCGACTCCGCACTGACCACACCCAGTCGGATGAGCTCGTCGCTCTGCCGCAGCGCCTCGACGTCCATCGGGGTGAAGGCGACGGCGTCGTCGGCGACGTTCGGGAAGCCGAGCAGATGCCACAGCGCGACCGCGACGGCGTCGTCGACCCCGGACTGCTCGATCACATCGGACCGGGTGAGGGTCGGCGCCTGGCCCAGCAGTAGGTCTTCGAGGCCGCGCGAGAGCTCGGCGGAGATCTCGCGGGTGGGAAGCTCGTCGGTGTCATCGTCGTCGGTCACGGCCACAGTATGCGTGCCGCGTCCCGACGTCGTCCCCACTTTGTGGCGAGCGCAACGGCCGAACGTGCGGCCCCGACGGCCCGGGGCGGCTCGATGCCGCCGGAATCACTGGCCGGATGCACCGCGGCGCGGCACACTGTTGGCATGAGTGCAGACGCAGTCGAGATCCTGAGTCCAGAGCAGTCGTGGGAGTTGTTGGAAGGCAGCGTTCTTGGCCGTCTGGCCGTGTCCGCCGACGGCATGCCCGATGTCTTTCCGGTGAACATCTATGCGGCGAACGGGAAGGTGCTGTTCCGCACCACGGAAGGCACCAAGCTCGCCGACCTCGCGGCCAACAACAACGCCGTCATCGAAGCGGACTCGTTCACCAGTCGGATCGGGTGGAGCGTGGTCGCGAAGGGACGCGCTCGCATCCTCGTCGACCCGGCGGAGATCGACGCCGCCGAGAACAGCCCGCTGCGGACCTGGGTCTGGCCGAAGAAGACCATCAACGTGGAACTCGACGTCACGCAGATCACCGGGCGACGCTTCATCTTCGGTTCCGACCCGGAGCGGGAGATCACGTAGACGGGTGTCGCTCAGCGGTGCCGCGGGTCGTAGTTCATCCGCAGGCCGCGCGGCGTCGTCGAGAATCCCGCCGCGACCAGGTGTTCGCCGATCGCGGTGCGGCGGACCGGCTCACCGTCGACCTGATCGATGTGGATGCGCGGGATCCGGCCGCCGGCCACGGCTCGAACCAGGGCGAGCGCCGCTGCCTCGAGCGCGGGGGCGTCGTCGGTGAAGGTCAGGACCGTCTTGCCACCGCGTTCCACGAACAGCACGGCGCGGCCGCCCACCAGGACGACCACCGCGCCGGGTTTGCGCCCCGGTCGATGTCCGGACTCCACCGGTCGTTCGGGCCAGTCGAGTGCGGCGCCGAACGGATTGGCGGGATCGGTGGATGCCAGGACGACGGCGTCGGACCGCTGCTCACGGTTCGGGACCACCGACTCGCGGAGCAGGTCGACGGTGTGCCCGGACGCGAACTGCGCGCCACCCAGACCATCGATGTAATAGCCGCGGCGCACCTGCCCGTTGTCCTCGAAAACGCCGAGCGCCTTGTAGATCCGTGCGAATCCGCCTTCCGTCGACTCCGCGGCCACCGACCCCTTCGTCACCACGCCGTAGCGGTCGAGGAGGATCTCGCAGGTCGCCGCCGCAGCCGCCGTCGGGTCGACGAGCGGCCTGCGGACCACCGACCAGCGACCGCCCACCTGCGGCGGAGTGGCCGGCGCCGCCGCGGCTCCGGCCAGATAGTGCGACGACAGCCGGGCGCTCCGCAGCCGCGGCGCACGGCCGCGCGTGCGGTGCGCGGACGTCGCCGCCGATCGTGACGTCCGAGGCGGGTCGAGCGCCGCACGGACCACCGAGAACGAGTCGTTGGTGAGGTGACCGGCCCAGACCAGGTCCCACAGCAGGTCGGAGAGTTCGCCGTCGTCGACGGGGGCGCCCGATTCGGTCAGCGCGGCCGACAGTTCGCGGAACCGGACCGCGCCGAGTCGGTCGAGCGCATCGAGGACCGTCCGCTGCGCCGCCTCCAACTCGTCCGTCTGCGGTGGTCGCAGGGTCAGCGGCGCGGCGTCCGCGAGATGCAGTGCCACCCACCCGTCCGCGCCGCCGATCCCGCCGTGGCCCGACCAGATCACCTCGCCGGACGCGGTGAGCTCGTCGAGCATTCCCGGACGATAATCGTCGACGCGTGCCGGAAGGACCAACGTCTCCCAGGCGGATGCGGGAATCGGTTGCCCGGCAAGCTGTTCGACGGCCGCGGCCACCCCGGCGACGCCGCGCGGGCGAGTGGAGTCGGTGATCCGCTGCCAGCCGAGCAGAAAACGGGCGTACGCGTCGCCGGACACCGGTTCCACCTCGGCCCGGCCGGCGGCGAGGGACCCGCGACGCAGTTGGGTCAGCACGTCGGCGTGACACCACTGCGGCGTCTGCTCGGCGTCGGGCAGCACAGTGAACTCGCCTTCGATCACCGTGCGTCGACCGGCGAGCTCGGCCAACGTCCGGGTCACGACCGCGGGAGCCATGCCCAGTGCGGCGACCACGTCGGCGACGGTGAACGGGCCGTGCGTGCGCGCGAATCGATGCACCAGATCGGCCACCGGATCGGCGACCGGCTCCAGATAGGCGGCCGGAACACCGAGGGGGAGGGGGATGCCGAGCCCGTCGCGCAGGCGGGCGGCATCGTCGACGGCGGCCAGATGCGGGGTCCCGCGCAGGCTGATCTCACAGATCGCGCCGTCGGCGATCAGCGCGTCGAGCAGGAGTCCGAGATCGTCATCGCCGCGGTAGCGGTCGGCGAGGTCGGCACGTGAGCACGGGCCCAGCCAGCGCAGCAGGTCGACGACGTCTTCGCGGTCGCGTGCTCGGCGTTCGGGCGCGGTGCGCTGCAGTCGTGCGACGACGGTCTCGATGACGTTCGGGTCCAGCAGTTCGCGCAGGTCCACGCGCCCGAGCAACTGCGCCAACAAGGCGGTGTCCAGTGACAGTGCGGTGGCGCGACGTTCGGCGAGCGGCGCGTCGTCGTCGTAGATGAACGATCCGACGTAACCGAGGAGCATCGACGCGGCGAACGGCGAGGGCGCGGACGTCTGGACCTCGGTGACGCGGATCTTGCGCCGTGCGATTCGGGTGAGGACCTCGGTCAGCGCGGGGAGGTCGTAGACGTCGGCGAGGCATTCGCGGACGGTCTCCAGAATGATCGGGAAGTCGGGGAATCGCGACGCCACCGACAGCAGTTGCGCGCTGCGTTGCCGCTGCTGCCACAGCGGCGCACGCTTACCGGGATCGCGGCGCGGCAACAGGAGCGCTCGGCCCGCGCATTCGCGGAATCGGGAGGCGAACAGCGACGAGTCGGCGAGCGCCCGCGTCACGTCGTCGTCGATGTGATCGGGGTCCAGGACGAAGACATCGGCGCCCGGCGGATCGTCATCGGTGTCGGGGAGACGGACGATGATGCCGTCGTCCGTCGCGGTCGTCGCGCCGTCGAGTCCGAGGCGCGCCGACAAGTGTGCGGCGATCGCGCTCGCCCACGGCGCATGCACCCGCAGGCCGTACGGAGAGTGCAGCACCAGCCGCCAGTCGCCGAGCTCGTCGCGGAACCGTTCGACGACGAGCGTGCGATCGGTCGGGAGGACACCGGTCGCCTCCTTCTGCTCGGCGATCAGCGCGGCCAGATTCTGCCGCGCGTAGGTGCTCAACCCCAACTCGTCGGCCAGGCGTGCGAGCTTGGCGTCATCGCCCGCGACACCGACGAACTTGCCGATCGCCGCACCCAGTTCGGCCGGACGGCCCACCGCGTCGCCGATCCAGAACGGCAGCCGCCCCGGCACGCCGAACGCGGGTGAGACCAGCACGCGGTCGTGCGTGATCTCCTCGATCCGCCAACTCGACGCACCGAGTGCGAACACGTCGCCGACGCGCGACTCGTACACCATCTCCTCATCGAGCTCGCCGACCCGCCGAGGCTGCCCACTCCGGTCGTCGCCGGAGCCCGCCAAGAAGACGCCGAACAGTCCGCGATCGGGAATCGTGCCGCCGGAGGTGACGGCCAGCCGCAGCGTTCCGCGGCGGGCGACCAGCGTTCCCGCCGTCCGGTCGTAGTCGACGCGCGGCCGCAGTTCGGCGAACTCATCGGACGGATAGCGGCCGGAGATCAGGTCGAGGACGGCGTCGTACACGTCGCGGGTCAGCGTCCGATACGGCATCGCGCGCCGTACCGTGACGTACCAGCCGTCCACGTCGAGATCGGCCACGGCCGTGGCGGCGATGGTCTGCTGGGCCAGGATGTCGAGGGGATTCGACGGCACGGACAACGCCTCGATGCGCCCGCTCCGCATGAGCTGCGTGACGACCGTGCAGTGGATCAGATCGGTGCGATGTTTAGGGAACAGGACTCCCTGACTCACCTCGCCGACTTGATGCCCCGCCCGACCGATGCGCTGCAGTCCGGCCGCCACCGACGGCGGCGCCTCCACCTGAATCACCAGGTCGACCGCGCCCATGTCGATGCCCAGCTCCAATGAACTGGTGGCGACGACGCACCGGAGTCGCCCGGACTTGAGGTCGTCCTCGATCTGCGCGCGCTGCTCCTTGCTGACCGATCCGTGGTGTGCGCGAGCGAGCACCGGTGCGGCGCCGCCCGCGGTACCGCTGCCGGAGACGTACGACGGCATGCCGCCGGGCACCTCGGGATTCGGCCGCTGCGGGTCGACGTCGAGTCCGGCGCGCGCCGCCGCGATCTCGTTGAGGCGCGCGGTGAGCCGTTCGGCCAGTCGGCGCGAGTTCGCGAAGACGATCGTCGCCCGATTGGCCTCGATGCGGTCCACGATCGCGGCCTCGACATGCGGCCACAGCGATCCGGCGGTCGGGGAGAAGGCGTCGTCGAGCCCTTCGTCTCCGGTCTCCGGCGGCGGAATGTTCGCCATGTCCTCCACCGGGACGTCGACGGTGAGGTCGAAGGTCTTGGCGGCGGGCGGTTTCACGACCGTGCACGCGGCGTCGCCGGCAAGGAATTCGCCGACCAGCGACTCCGGGCGGACTGTCGCGGACAGACCGATTCGCTGGGCGGGGTGGGCGAGCAGGGTGTCCAGCCGCTCCAGCGACAGCGCCAGATGGGTGCCGCGCTTCGTGGCCGCGACCGCGTGCACTTCGTCGACGATGACCGTGGTGACCGTGCTCAACGTCTCCCGAACGGCGGAGGTCAGCATCAGGTACAGCGACTCGGGCGTGGTGATCAGGATGTCGGGCGGGTGGGTCTGCAGGCGGCGGCGGTCGGCGGGCGGTGTGTCGCCGGAACGGATACCGACGCTGATTGACGGCGCCTCGACGTCCATTCGTGCGGCGGCGTTGGCGATGCCGACGAGCGGCGCCGACAGATTGCGTTGCACGTCGACCGCCAGGGCTTTCAACGGCGACACGTACAGGATGCGGACGCCGGTCTGCTCCGGTTGCGGACCGGAGAGCCGCTCGCGGTGCAACGAGTCGATCGCCCACAGGAATGCCGCCAGAGTTTTACCGGACCCGGTCGGCGCGACGACGAGCGTGTGCTCTCCGCGAGCGATCGCCGACCACGCACCGGACTGGGCTCGCGTCGGCGTGCCGAACGCCTCGGTGAACCACCGTTGCGTAGCCGGATGCATGCTCTGCAGAATCGACGTTCCCCGGGCCACGGATCCATTCAAGCGCATCCCTGTGACATCCCGTCTGCGTCGGGCGCAGCGGACTGGGCAGCAACCTTCCGCCGCAGTCCGGCAGGCGCTGCTCGCCGGAGCGGTACACTCAGCGGATCGACGAGATTAACCCGGTGTGAATCCGGGGCGGTCGCGCCACTGTGAGCGGTCCTGTTTCCGGGACTGTGAGCCAGACAGTCGCGTCGGTACCACGCCGAACCGGACGCGAAATCCGGAGAACAGGACGAACTCTCATGTCTGCTTCACTTGCAGCCGTCAAGCCGACCCGCGCGCTGGCACTTCCCGCCGCGTCGACCGCGAGCGCAGCGCTCTGGCTCACCGCCACGGTGCTGCTGGCCGCGCTGGCCTACTACTTCCTCGGCTACGACCAGGGCGCGGTGTCGGTCTTCGGGAGCGATACGCACGTGCACGAGTTCGTGCACGATGCACGGCACTTCCTCGGCTTCCCCTGCCACTGAGTCGGGAGGACAACCGAATATGGAACGCAAAATCACCGGCATCGGCGTGCTCGCCGGACTGATCGCCGGCGTCGTCGCCTTCGTGTACGCCCGGATCTTCATCGAGCCGCAGGTCGCTCGCGCCATCGACTACGAGGACGAGCGATCGCACGCCGAGTCGATGATCACCGGAGAGCACGGACACGAGCACGAGCTGTTCACTCGGAGCGTGCAGGAGAACATCGGCGCCGGAATCGGCACCGTGATCTTCGCCGTCGCGATGGGCGCCTTCTTCGCCGTCGCCTTCGTGGTCCTCTGGTCGTACCTCGGTCGCCACCGGCCGTCGACCGATCCGCGCTTCGCGGCGATCGGCCTGGCCGCGGCGGCCTTCGTCGCGGTGATCGGAGTGCCGTACTTCGTGTACCCGCCGAACCCGCCCGCAGTCGGTGACGAGGACACCATCGGCGCCCGGTCCGGCGCGTACCTCACGCTGACGCTGGTCTCGGTCGCGCTGATGGTCGCTGCCGCAGCGCTGTACTTCTGGCTGGCGGACCGGATCGGCGGCCTGCAGTCCGGGCTCGCCGCAGCGGTCGTGTACCTCGTCGGCGTCACGATCACGTCCGCCTTGCTTCCCTCGTTCGCCGAGATCCCCGGGCCGGTGATGGACGGCGATCGGATCGTCGGCGCCGGCTTCCCGGGCCAGGTGGTCGCTGACTTCCGCGTCTACGCGATCGCCAACCAGGTGCTGCTGTGGACCGTGTTGACGGCGGTGTTCGTCGCGCTGCTCGGCAGAATGGCGCGTCGTGAGGCATCGCGCGAACTGGAGTCGGTCGGGGCTCAGTCCTGACCCGACTGCGCGTGGTGGTCGCCGCTCGGACCGCACCCAACAGAACGGTGCGGTTCGGCGGCGAACACGATCCGCTCGACGAGCGAGGGCTGCGCGATGCGACGGCGCTCGGAGCGACGGTGGACGGACCACTCATCTCCGGACCCGAACTGTCCGTGGTCCAGACGGCCCGCGCCGTCACGACGGATGTGTCGGTGAATCACGAACTGTGCTCACTCGACGTCGGGCGATGGCGGGGCGTCACTCCGCAAGACCTGCCAGCCGCGCAGGTGGGTGCATGGCTTGCCGATCCGGACTGGATCGGGCACGGAGGTGAATCCGTCGCGTCGTTTGTGGAACGGATCCGACGCGCGACGGAGTCGCTGAACCCGATGAACCTCGTGGTCGCGAAACCAGTGGCGCAGGCATTGCTGTGCGTCGACGCCGCGGGATTCTTCGCGGTCGACGTTCGCCCGGCGACGGTGTACGACGTCGGGTTGTGACACGCGGCGGGGCCCGACAGAGGGGATGGGCAACCGAAGGATTCAGAACGGGGTTGGCCGTCGGCAGCCGCCATGGCCGCTTCCTGTGCTTCGCGGGCGCGGCGGTTCGCGGCCCGCCGCTGCATGCGGTAGCGGTGCTTGGCCTGCACCCGCGATGAAGATCGTTCTGGTGCCTGGTCGGCGTGTCCGATTCCCGGGCGTGTCGCCGAGGGTGCAGTGGGGTCGGGAAAGAACTGAGCGCACCCGCCGCGAGGCGTGGCGGAGCGCCGACCGGCAATCAGAACGGGGGTTGCCCGTCCGCAATCGCCATCGCCGCGGCCTGCGCTTCGCGGGCGCGGCGGTTCGCGGCCCGCCGCTGCATGCGGTAGCGGTGCTTGGCCTGCACCCGCGATGAAGATCGTTCTGGTGCGTGCTCGGCGTGTCCGATCCCCGGGCGTGTCGTACCCGCCTCAGTGTCGGGGTGTGAGCACGGAATGAGTCCGAGTTCGGGGAGCAGCCATGTGTTGGCCGCCTGCTGGCGGACGGTCACGCCCTCCGGGGTGGTGACCTCGGTCCAGACCACACCGTTGGCGTCGACGATCTGATCGTCGAGCCAGCCGTCGGCGTGGGTTTTCAAACCGTGATGGAACGTGCATTTCGGATTCAGGTTGCACAGGCAGGTCGGACCGCCCGCGGCGGGGGCGGTGTGGTCGAACTCGGTGACATGATCGGGTTCGCACCGCCACGCCGGGCGATCGCATCCGGCCCAGGAGCAGGTGCCGAACAGTCCGCGGACCGCCGTGTCCAACGCGGCCGTCGGCCGGTACGGGTTCCCGGGCTGGCACATCCGATCAGCCAGGTCAGCCACATTCAGCGGGCGGCACACCGCATCCGGGCGGGCCGCGAGATCCCGAACATGGGCCGCCGAGATCGGGCCGTGCCCGTCCATCACCGCCGGCACCGCCGACACCCCGTCCAGAGTTTCCTGCCGGGTCACCACGTGCACCACGATCCTCGCGCACCGCGCCGCCACCTGCGCTTCCGACAACTCCGCCGCACAATCATCACGCTGACATTCGCAGGTGAACGGCACACCAGTCATCCGAGCGACGGCCGCATCCGCACGCAACTGGCCACGCGTGCGCGGATCGTGACGGCAGACCCCGGCGATGACCGCGTCGACGGCGTCTTTGCACAGGAGTGCATCCTCGGGCGTGGTGGTGACGATGACCTCCGAGGCGGTGTCGTTGAGCGGGTTGATCACCATCTTCTTGGCGGCTTTGGCCTGCTCGCGGGTCACGGTCACCGCATCCCGGTCGTGTTCGGCGACGATCGCGGCCACCGCGTCCTCGACGCGCCGCGCCGACAACCCACCCATCGTGGTCAACCGGTGTGCGATCTCGGCATCGATGAATGCCAACAGATCGGGGTCGTCGACCAGGGCGGTCTGCTCCACCACCCGCTGAAACCACGCCGCCGTGATCACCCCGTCCCGCAGCAGCCGCCCGACCGTCGGGATGCGCTCGAAGCAGGCTTGTGCGGCTTCGACAAACCGTTCGGCGGTGCACTGCCGGACCCCGGCGACCGTGGCATACGACGCGGCGACCTGACACAGGGGGTCGTACACCCGCGTGTACACGTCGGTGGCGCCGGTGGCGTCGGCCTGCGCCATCCGCGTCCGGAGCAGCCCGTACACGGCCTGATACCGGTACCACCGCAGGAGTCCGCCGACCGACTCCGCGTGCGCGGCGAACACCAACGCCGCAGCGTCGTCGGACTGCGGCTTGCCGACCGTCTCCGGCCGCGGCACACGCATCACGATCGCCTCGTCGGTGACCTGTACCGACGCACCCACCACACCCGTCCGACCTGCCGGACCCATCGTCGCCACAGCCATGACACCCTCCCCAGTCAACGAAACCAACACAACCCTGATCTAGAACTCACGTTCGATTCTAGTGATGGGGTCTGACAAATTGTCGACGACGACAAGGGCGGTGACCGACGACCGATGGATGTCGTACCTTCGTGCCACCATGCGTGCATGGACGATCGAGACGCTGACCTGGGAGTGCCGCCCGACTGCGTGGAGTGGTGCCGCAGTCAGCCGTACTCGGAGATGGTTCTCGACGATGTGGTGGGGGTCGATCTGGACTGGTGGAACACCCGCCTGGCCCGGCACCGGATTCCAGCCCAGGTGTCGGGTCGGAGCGCGGACGGAGCCCAGGTGTGGACCGGCAAGGCCTTCATTCGTCGCGGCGACCTGGAGTGTGAGGTCGACGGCGTCGAACTGAGAGAAGAGCCCGAATTCAGTCGGCTCTACCACTGCGCGGCGTGGTTGACGGGCCATCGTCTGCGCAGTGTGCCGCGCCGATTCGTCGACATCTCCGAGCCTGGGCTGGACGATTGTCGGTTTGCTGCGATCGAACAGGCGTTGATCGCGTGCCAGAGCCCGCCTGGCCTGTTCGACGCCGCCGCGTACCGCGACTGGTCCGGGTGGCCGACCGCACCCGGCGTCGGCCACGCCCTGATGTCGATGTACTGCTGGGCGATTCACGGCGGCCGCGGCGACCGTCCGCAACTGCTCGACAACGACTCCGCGGGCAGCCTCACGTGGCACGGGTGGCTGGTGTCCGCGTCGGTCTCGCAGTACTCGGTGCGCACCTACATCCGATACAACGCGCTGATCCACGGTTGGGCGCAGGAGGCGGCGGTTCCCGCGGAACTGATTGAGATGTGGCTCAATCGCGAGTGGAACATCCGTTGTGCGGCGGCGTCGCCGCGACGTGACGGCCTCCCGTTGTGACGCGGGTGTCGCGGCGTGCGACTGCTCAGGGTAGCGTCAGACCACAAGTGGAACGTGTTCTAGTTTGGAGGCTTGATGTTCGAGTGGTCTGAAGAAGATGTGATGGTCCGCGACGCCGTGCGCGGCTTCATCGACAAGGAGGTCCGGCCGAACGTCGATGCACTCGAATCCGGTGAGCTGCCGCCGTACGACATCCTCCGAAAGATGCTGAAGTCCTTCGGCATGGACTCGATGAACTCGGAGAGTCTTCAGAAGGAGATCGCGGCGGAGGAGTCCGGAGCCGAGCGCGCCAAGGGCGGCGGTTCCAACAGCCTCGCCAACTCGATGTTCCTGATCCTGAACATGGAGATGGCCGGAGTCAGCCTCGGTCTCATCGCGTCGATGGGCGTCTCGATGGGCTTGACCGTCTCGACGATTCGCAGTCGCGGCACGCTCGCACAGAAGAAGCGCTGGCTTCCGGAATTGGTGACGATGGAGAAGGTCGGTGCCTGGGCGATCACGGAACCCGACAGCGGTTCTGACGCGCTGGGCGGCATGAAGACCACGGTGCGGCGCGACGGCGACGACTACATCCTCAAGGGCAACAAGACGTTCATCACCAACGGTCCTTACGCCGACACGATGGTGGTCTTCGCCAAGCTCGATGAGGGTGACGGTACCCCGATCCGCGACCGCAAGGTCCTGACCTTCGTCCTCGACAAGGGCATGGAGGGGCTCACGCAGGGCAAGCCGTTCAAGAAGATGGGCATGATGAGTTCGCCGACGGGAGAACTCTTCTTCGACAACGTCCGGGTGAGCAGGGATCGACTCCTCGGCGAGTCCGAGGACACCGGCTCGGACAAGCGTGGCGGTGACAGTGCGAAGGCGGGCTTCACCGCCGAGCGCATAGGCATTGCCGCGCTGTCGCTCGGCATCATCAACGAGTGCCAGCGGCTGTCGATCGAGTACGCGAAGACGCGCACCCTGTGGGGGCAGGAGATCGCCAAGTTCCAGCTGATTCAACTGAAACTGGCCGAAATGGAGATCGCCCGACTGAACGTGCAGAACATGTTGTTCGTCGCGATGGAGGCGTCGAAGGCGGGCAAGCCGCCGACGCTGGCGCAGGCGTCGGCGATGAAGCTCTACTCGTCGCGAGCCGCGACGGAAGTCGCGATGGAGGCGGTTCAACTCTTCGGCGGCAACGGCTACATGGCCGAGTACCGAGTGGAGCAGTTGGCGCGCGATGCGAAGTCCCTCATGATCTACGCGGGCTCGAACGAGATCCAGGTGACCCACGTGGCGAAGGGACTGCTGGCGCAGTAGGAGACAAGACACGCCCTCGGAGGGCAAGGGCGGTCGTCGGCGACAGTGCCGGGATCACCCCCCCCGATGGCCGCGGATCGCCCGCGATTCCAGCGTGCGACGGTCTCGATGACTGCGTGCTCGCTCCGCTCGCAGGCAGCACTCGACCAACGTGAGGCGCCAACCACCGGGCACCAACGTGGGGTGGCGTCGTCAGTCGTCGATCAGGCGCCGACGGACTCCGGCTCCTCGGATCCGTTCGATGCCGCGGATGAGACGTCGGCAGTGCGGTAGGTGAGGAACTGGTCGTCGACCGCGCCGTTGCGCAGCTGCTTCACGTCGGCGGCGACGGCCATGGTCATGGTCCACGGCGCCTCGGTGCCCTGCTTCGGCAGCCGGTCGAGTGCGCGCTTGACATACCCGGCGCCGAAGTCGAGCAGCGGACGGGTCGGCATCCCCGGGGTCGGGACGGCTTCGACCGAGGCGTAGCCGTGCTCGTCCATGTGCGTCAGCATGCGGCACAGGTACTCGCAGAGCATGCCGATCTTGAGGGTCCACGAGGAGTTCGTGTACCCGATCGCCAGCGTCCAGTTCGGCACGCCGGAGAGCATCGCGCCGCGGTAGGCGACGGTGTCGGCGAGGTCGATGGCGACCCCGTTGCGATGCAGTTCCAGACCGCCGAACAGTTGCAGGTTCAGGCCTGTCGCGGTGACGACGATGTCGGCGTTCAGCACGGTGCCGTCCTCGAGTTCGACGCCGTTCGCCACAAACCGCTTGATCCGACCGGTCTCGATCGATGCAGTTCCCTTCTTCAATGCCTTGAACAGGTCACCGTCCGGGACCACGCACAGTCGCTGATCCCACGGGTTGTACGGCGGGTTGAAGTGGGTGTCGAGGTCGAAGTCGCGGGGGAGCAGTGCGGCGTTGGTCCGACGGATGACCGTGCGGGCGAGCTTCGGGTAACGCTGGCAGAAGTTGTAGAAGAAGCGCTGCTGCCAGATGTTCTTCTGCCGACTCAGCGCGAAACCGCGTTCGGCGCCGAGCACCTTCTTCATGGCGTTGGCGATCGCGTCCTCGCGCGGCAACGGGATCACATAGGTGGGCGTGCGCTGCAGCATCGTGACGTGTTCGGCGTCGCCGGCCATCGACGGGACCAGCGTGACCGCGGTGGCGCCGGAGCCGATGACGATGACCTTCTTGCCCCGGTAGTCGAGGTCTTCGGGCCAGTGCTGGGGGTGGATGATCTGTCCGGTGAAGTCGTCTCGGCCGGCGAACTCGGGGGTGAAGCCCTCGTCGTAGTTGTAGTAGCCGGTACCCGCGAACACCCAGCGCGCGGTGACCTGCGAGGTTTCACCGGTGTCGGTGTGTCGCACCGTCAGCGTCCACAGCTGTTGCTCGTCGGACCAGTCTGCGGCCACCGCGCGACGGTTGAAGGCGATCTTCGATTCGAGCGCGTCGTCGGCCACGGCTTCGCGCAGGTAGTCGAGGATGCGTGGGGCGTCGGCGATCGCCTGCGGATCCATCCACGGCTTGAACTCGTAGCCGAAGGTGTGCAGATCGGAGTCGGAGCGGATGCCGGGGTAGCGGAACAGATCCCAGGTGCCGCCGAGGTCGGCGCGCGACTCGAGGATCGCGAACCGACGCCCGGGGTGCTCGACCGTCAGGTAGTGCGCGGCGCCGATGCCGGAGATGCCTGCGCCGAGGATGACGACGTCGAGCGGCTGACTGTCCTGGATCAGTGCGGTGGCGGTCGGTTCGGGGTTCATGGAGTTTCCGTTCGTCCGAAGGGCTGGTGCTTCACTACCAATGATCGTTGTCATCGTTGGCGAATTGCAAGTGTAAATCAAACCAGAAGACTGGTAATTTGGGTGCATAATCAACCACATGGCTTCACGGCATGTCCCGTTACGCACCCCCACGGATGCCGTAGCGGCGTTGATCCGGTCCGGCGTGGAGGCCGTGCTCGACGCCGCACCGCAATGGCTCGCGGAGATGAACGACGCGGCCATGCACCCGGCTGGGATGGAGGGTGTGGTCGTCGACGCGGATTTGCGAGAGATCGCACTCCGCATCAATGAGGGCAACTTGCGGCACTGGGCGCAGAGCAATCTGACCGAGCCCGGAGCACGCGTCTCGGTGAACATGACCGAGGAGACGGCGTTCTTCATCCGCGACCTGGTGCGTCGGGGGTTCGACTCGGGCGCACTCGATTCGTTCCGGACCGCACAGAACGCCGCATGGCAGATCTGGATGCAGGTCTGCTTCTCGTTGACGCAGGATCCGCCGCTGCTCCGCGAACTGCTGGAGATCACCTCGACGTCCATCGCAACCTTCATCGACGACACAGTGGCCGAACTCGCGCGCCAGATCGACGTCGCGCGAGCCGAACTCGCCGGTGACACGCACGCTCAACGACGTGCCGCCGTCGCCCTGCTCCTCGAGGGAGCGCCGATCGCCCCCGCCCGGGCCGAACTGCAACTGCGGTACTCGATCGAGGGTCCGCAGACGGCCTTGATCGTGTCCGCCGATGCCGGATTGGGCACCGACGACGTGGAGGAGGCCTGTGAGTCGATCATGAGCGATTCGCACGCCGAGCGACGGCTCACCGTGGTGGCGGGCACCGCAGAACTGTGGGTGTGGCTGCCTGTCGCGACGGTGGTCGTGGAGCCCGCACTCGCCGCGCATCCGCACGTGAGGGTTGCTGCCGGCGGCTCCGGACTGGGGCGGGAAGGCTTCCGGCGCAGCCATTTCCAAGCACTCGAGGCCCGCCGGTTGGTGACTCGTCTCGGCTCGTCAGCGCGCGTCGTCCGCTACGACGACGTGACGCTGGTGTCGGCGATGACCGATGATCTGACTCGGCTGGACGACTTCGTCGCCCACACTCTCGGCGACTTCGCGACGGCCGACGCTGCGCTCCACGAGTCCGTGCGGGTGTGGTTCGCATCCGGCTGCAACGCGAGCGCCGCGGCAGGGAAGCTGTACACGCACCGGAACACCGTCGTGCGGCACATCGCACGCGCCGAAGAACTGCTGCCGAAACCGCTGGAGAAGCACGCGGTGGCGGTCGCCGCAGCACTGGAAGTACTCCGCTGGCGGGCGTGATCGCCGATCGGCTGCGGGAGATCAGCGCCGACGATCACCGCCTCGACGACGGGTGTCAGGCGTCGGTGAGAGACGGCTCGTTCGGCGGTTCGACGTACGGTTCCTTGGACCGGCTCAACTCGACCGCGCGCGTGAACTCCTCGTCGATCTCCGGGTCGCGGCGGTGTGTCAGGGCGCTGACGACGATGATGACGAGCAGGCTCGCGAAGAAGCCGGGCACGATCTCGTACATCTGTTCGCTGAGCCACGACTGTCCCCATGCGTACGAGACCGCGGCCCCGACGACGATGCCGGACAGGGCGCCCGCGGTGCTGACCCGACGCCAGTACAGGCTCACGATGATGATCGGGCCGAAGGCGGAGCCGAAACCGGCCCACGCGAAGGCGACGAGGTCCAGAATGCTGTTGGACGGCGAGATGGCGAGGACGGCGGCGATGACCGCGATCGCGAGGACGCCGCAGCGGCCGAGGATCACGTAGGTCTTGTCGGAGAGCTCCGGTCGGCCGGACTTCTGCGCGACCAGCTTGTACAGGTCCTCGACCAGTGCCGATGAGCAGACGACGAGCTGCGACGAGATCGTCGACATGATCGCGGCGAGCACGGCGGCCAGCACCAGACCCGCGATGAACGGGTGGAACAGCAGCTCGGACAGGACCAGGAAGATGGTCTCGCTGTCGGCGGGGGCATCGGCGGTGTTCTTGGCGAAGTAGGCGATCCCGACGAGTGCCGTGCCCACCGCGCCGAGGGCGCACAGGAACATCCAGCCGATCCCGATACGGCGCGCCACACCGGCTTCGGAGGGCACGCGCAAGGCCATGAATCGGACGATGATGTGCGGCTGACCGAAGTAGCCGAGGCCCCACGCGGCGGCGGAGATGATGCTGATGACGGAGCTGCCGGTGATGAAGCTCAGACGGCCGGGATCGACGGCCCGGACACCGTCGAGGGTGGCGCCGACGCCGCCGAGGTCGATGACGCCGATGATCGGCACCGCCAACAGCGCCACCACCAGCAGCAGACCCTGTGCGACGTCGGTCAGCGACGCACCGAGGAAGCCTCCGAACAGGGTGTAGAGCATGGTGACGCCGGCGACGATCAGCATGCCGATCGTGTAGTCGACGCCGAACGAGCTGTCGAAGAACTTGCCGGACGCCACCATGCCGCTGGAGACGTAGAACGTGAAGAACACCAGGATGATCACGCCGCACACGATGCGGAGCATGCGCGAGTCGTCGTGCAGTCGCGATTCGAGGAAGCTGGGGATGGTGATGGAATCGCGTGCCACCTCGGTGTAGGCGCGCAGTCGCGGTGCGACGATCTTCCAATTGGTCCACGCACCGATCAGCAGTCCGATCATGATCCATGACGCGGACAGGCCCGAGACGTACATGGCGCCGGGCAGGCCCATCAGCAGCCAGCCGGACATGTCCGACGCGCCTGCGCTGAGGGCGGCGATCCACGGCTTCAGTCCGCGGCCGGCCAACATGTAGCCGTCCAAGTCGTTGCGGGTGCGGCGGTAGGCGTACCAACCGATGCCGAGCATCGCAGCGAAGTACAGCCCCACAGCGACCAGGGCGATGACCTTGTCGTCGGGATCAACGGCCATGCATTCATCTCCTCGAGGTGGTGCCGGGCGGGCCGACGGGGCGCGGACGAGCGATGGCAACGATAGTCACGGTCGCGTCAACTCTGCGGCCAGTTCGATGAATGCCCGATCAGTGTTACCGAAGCGATGCAGCGTCATGGAGACGGACTGCTCGTGCAACCAGTACCGCAACTCCACTCGGCCTGCCGCCGTCACCGCGTCGTCGAGGAGTGCGATCTCGGGCCGACCCGACAGCAGGTCCCGAAGTGCGGGGCTCGCCGGTTCGGCCAGGCGGATGCGCGAGATGCCGCGACCGGTCACCGCAGCGACGAGTTCTCGGTCGCCGGCGGGCGCGGTCACCACCACGCCGAGGCGACGGGCCGCATCGAGCACCGCTGCCGTCGCGGCGTCCAGCCCGGGTTCGGGCACCACGGTGATCGGTGACCCCGTGCGACGGGCCGCGGCGATCAGCCGAGCAATACGCACGGGAACGGAGGCCGCGGTGACGCGCAGAGCGACGGCCGTCGGGCGGTAGCGGAAGATGTTCGCTTCGCCGATCAGTGCCGTCTCGTCGCGCGCGGTGCTGAACTCGGCGTCCCAGGCGCGGTCGTCGTCGGCCAGTGCGGTGCGCAACCAGGTCGTGTCGACGCCGTCGACGATGCCGGCGACACCGGTCGCGAACGCGGCGAGGTCGGGCAGTCGTGGTGCGGCGGTCGGCGCACCGATCTCGGCTTCGCGGTCGGCCCAGGACCCGAACAGCATCAGATAATTGGGGCCGCCCGCCTTGGACCCCAGCCCCACCGACGATCGCTTCCAGCCGCCGAACGGCTGCCGTCGGACGATGGCGCCGGTGATACCGCGGTTCACGTACAGGTTGCCCGCCTCGACGCGCTCGAGCCAGGTGCGCACGTCACGCGGCTCGCGTGAGTGCAGGCCGGCGGTGAGGCCGAAGTCGGTGGCGTTCTGCAGAGCGATCGCCTCGTCCAGGCTCTCCGCACGCATCAGTCCGAGGACCGGACCGAAGCACTCGGTGAGGTGGAAGAACGACCCGGGGGCCACGCCGTTCTTGATGCCGGGTGACCACAGGCGCCCTGATTCGTCGAGACGGCGGGGGCGCAACAGCCAGCTCTCGCCGGGCTCGAGTGTGGTGAGTGCGCGCAGGAGTTTGTCTCTGGGCTCCTCGGTCAGCGGGCCGATGGTGGCCGCGAGATTCCGCGGCCAGTCGACGACGGCCGAGGTCGCGGCGTCCACCAACTGTCGGCGGAAGCGCTCGGAGCGGTACGTGCTGCCGACCAGGATGCCGAGCGACGCCGCCGAGCACTTCTGCCCGGCGTGGCCGAACGCGCTGTGGACGAGGTCGGAGACGGCGAGATCGCGGTCGGCGGACGGCGTCACGATGAGTGAGTTCTTGCCGGACGTCTCAGCATTGATCCGCAGGTCCGCCCGCCAAGAGGCGAACAGGCTCGCGGTCTCCGACGCGCCGGTCAGGATGACCCGATCGACGTCGGGGTGGCTGATCAGTGCTCGACCGGCGGGCCCTTCGTCGGGGAAGACGCCTTGACATGCGTCGCGGGGGACACCCGCGTCCCACAGGGCCTCCAGGATCGCCATCGAGCAGTGCGGGGTCGGCTTCGACGGTTTGTGAATCACGGCGGCGCCCGCGGCCAGTGCGGCGAACGTACCGCCGGCCGGGATCGCGATCGGGAAGTTCCACGGTGGGGTCACGACGATCACGCGGTCGGGGCTGAAGGCCGCCGGGAGGTCGTCGAGTTCGAGCGCTCGATGGGCGTAGTAGCGGGCGAAGTCGATGGCCTCGGAGATCTCCGGATCCGTCTGCGCGACGGCCTTTCCGGCCTCCGCGGCAGCCAAGGAGACCAGATGGCCGCGTCGACGTCCGAGAATGTCGGCGGCGCGATAGAGGATGGCCGCCCGCTGCGCGGCGGGCCGCGTCGCCCACTGGGCAGCGGCGGTGCGGGCACGCGACACCACGGCGTCGACCTCGTCGGCCGTGACACGTGCAGGCACGGGCTGTGCGGCGAGCCACGCGGGAGTCGCGACGGCGATCGCGTCGCGTGCCCACTCCTGGTTGGCGGGCAGCGCGGCGTTGGTGTCGGGTTCGTTCGCGAATGCGGGGAGCCCGAGTGCGGCGTCGAACGGGGGAGTCTGGTCGACGCGACGATCCTGCGTGTGGCGAGGACTCGGGGCGTCGTACCCGGTGGCCGACAAGTGTCGTGCCACCTCGGCGACGGCGTCGGTGAACCGCCCGGCCTCGCGCCGGTACATGGCGCTGCCCGGCGTCAACGCGAAGATTCCGGACATGAAGTTCTGCGACGAGGCGTTCTCCTCGAGGCGGCGGACCAGATACGAGATCGCGACGTCGAACTCCGCCGGCTTCACCGTCGGCACGTACAGCAGCAGTCGACCGACGTCCTGCGAGAGCACCTCGGCCTGCTCGGCAGCCATGCCCTGCAGCATCTCGAACTCGACGCGACGCGAGACACCGCGGCTGTCGGCCAGCAGATGCGCGAAGGCGATGTCGAAGAGGTTGTGGCCCGCCACGCCGACCCGCAGGCCGCGCATGTTCTCCGGCCGCAGCAGCCAGTGCAGGACCAGTTTGTAGTTCGCGTCGGTGGCGGTCTTCGATGGACAGGTGACCTGCGGCCAGCCGGCGAGTTCGGCGTGGACGGTCTCCATCGCCAGGTTGGCGCCCTTGACCAGTCGGACCTTGATGCCCGCGCCGCCCTCGGCGACTCGACGGGTCGCGAACTCCGCGAGGCGCTGCATGGCGCCGAGGGCGTCGGGCAGATACGCCTGCAGCACGATGCCCGCCTCGACGTGCTGAAGTTCGGGCAGACTCAGCAGCCGGGTGAACACCGCGATGGTGAGTTCCAGGTCTCGATACTCCTCCATGTCCAGGTTGATGAACTTGGTGCCCGCGGGCGCGTTGGCGGCCTCGAGATACAACGGGGTCAGTCGGCGGACGACGTACTCGACCGTCTCGTCGAACGCCCACATGGAGATCTGCGAGGCGACCGACGAGACCTTGATCGAGATGTAGTCGACGTCGCGGCGGCGCAGGAGGGCCTGAGCGTCGGCGAGGTGGTTGTCGGCCTCGGTGTCGCCGAGGACCGCCTCGCCGAGTGGATTGATGTTGAGTCGGTGTCCACCGGCGCGGAGCGCAGCGACGGCCTTGGTGAACCGGCGGTCGCGGGCGTCGACGATCATGTGACCGACCATGGCGCGCATCCGGGCGCGCGCAGCCGGGACGACGATCTTCCCGAGCGTGGGCGCCACGGTGCCGCCCACGCTGATCTGCAGGCGATCGAGCCGGTCCAACGTCGCGGGGACGTCGTCGGCGAGTTCGGCCAGTGCCTGTGCCGCCGCGGCGGTGTCCTCGGTGCCGATCACGCGGTCGACGAACCCGACGGTGAAGTCGAGCCCGTGCGGATCGGACAGGACGGCGGCGAGTCGTCGTGCCGACGCGTGGGGCCGCACGTGCGCGGCCTCGCTGTCTCGGAGCCAGCGGGTCACGAGTGTCTCCGATTCGCGGGCCAGCCGGTGGAGTTCAGCGGTGGTCGTGGCGGGATCGAGGGCGTGCGCAGCGGTCATGGTGTCAGTAGACGACGCACGGCTACGCCGTGTCATTGTTCGATCGTACGAAGCCAAGGTCTGATCATTGTGCTGATGTCCGGTCTAAGTGGCACACTCTGCAGACATGGTGAGGGAGCCGTCCGTCGCGGCGATCGATGTGATCGCGGCGCTCGACACCGCGGTCGCCGAGGTGGCCGCAGCCCCCGATGGTGCGCAGTGGATTCGAGCGGTGTCGATCATCGATAGCGACGATCTCGCCGTCGCGGCCCAGCCGGTGACCGATGCCGTTCTGCTGGTCGGCGTCAGCGGCGACGAGGTGGTGGACTGGCTGCGTGGACTCGCCGATCCCGGACACGCGGCGCACCGTCCGGTCCTGATTCTCACCAAGGCTGCGGATCCGCGGTTCGGCGTCGCCGCTGCGGCGGCGAGCGTCGCGGTGGTGATCGTCGACGATCGGGCCCGGTGGGATCGGGTCCTCGCCACCGTCCAGGGAGTGCTGGACCGGGGCGTCGACGACGACGCGTCCGCGGAACTCGCACCCGGTGTGGACGTCGACCTGATCGGTCTGGTGGGTCTGGTCGCGCACGGCACGGGTGGGCTGGTGTCGATCGAGGACGCGACCAGTGCGCGCGTCCTCGCCTACTCGCCGTCGAGGGGAGAGGCCGACGACCTCCGCGTCCAGACGATCCTCGGTCGGGCGGGGCCACCCGGCTACCTCGACCTCCTGCGCCAGTGGGGTGTCTTCGACGCGATCCGGCGCGGCGGCGAGGTCGTGGACGTTCCCGAACATCCCGAGCAGGCCATGCGACGCCGACTGGTGGTCGGCGTGCACTCGGGTTCTGGCCGGCATCTGGGGTCCATCTGGGTACAGGAGGGCGCGGGACCGCTGACCGACGACGCCTCCGACGTCCTGCGCGGTGCGGCCGCGATCGCCGCGCGGATCCTGACGCGTGAGATGCAGGCGCCGTCGACGGAGGGGCAACTGGTGCAGCGTCTGTTCGGCGCGCACGGCGGGATCGACGCGTCGTCGGCCGGCGCCTATCTGCGGTGGCCCGTCGACGACCCGGTCGCCGTCATCGGGATCGCTCCGGTCGGCGGCGATGAGAGCAGGCAGGGCGAGGTGATGACGGCTGTGGGCGGGGCCCTGCGATTGCACGCCAGCGCGTTCGCGACAACAGCGTTGACCACGGTGCTCGACGGTCGCGCGTACCTGCTGCTGCCCGCGGTCCGATCGACAGCGCTCATCCGGTGGACCCGGGGACTGGTGACCCGGTTCGACGGCGATCCGATCCTTGCGGGCGCCGTCCTGCGGGCCGCGGTCGTCATGCCGCTTGCGGGACTCGCTGAGGTCTCGACCGGGCGCGTCGAAGTGGATCGGGTGCTGTCGGCGACGGCGTCGGACACCGAATCCGCTCGCGTGACGACTCTCGCCGAGTCGCGGACCGCGGTCCTGCTCGGGGAGATTCTGGCGGTCCTGTCTCAGCGCGACGACCTGACCGACCCGCGTCTGACGACACTCGTCGACTACGACGTCGAACACGACGGCGACCTCGTCCCTTCCGTCGCCGCCTACCTCGCCGCGCACGGCAACGTGCGGAACGCCGCCCGGACGCTCGGTGTCCACGCCAACACCCTGCGCTACCGGATCGACCGCGCTCAGCAACTCTCCGAGTTGCGGTTCGACGACGCCGACGACCGACTGCTCACCGAGATCGGGTTGGCGATTCGTGCCCGTTCGACGCGCCGGGATTAGCGGATTGGTTCCTGGCGAGCTTCGCCTACCGCCACCGCCGCTGTTCCACCGAACAGGTGATAACCGGTCAATACGGCCAATATTGCCCGGCGCACTGCCTACGGTGTTAGCACCGATCCCGATGCCGACCATCCGCCAACGGTCGTGGCCACGGATTGATCCGCGACGACTCCGTCGACGCACCGGCCGGTTTCTCACCGGAAGGCGCCACCATGTCAGGTCGACACCAAGCACATCCCTCGCATCCCTCCATCCGCACCGCGGGCGTCCGCAGCATTGCGCTCGCTTCCACCCTCGTCCTCGGCGGAGCCCTCGCAGCACCGGTCTCCGCCGCCACCAGCAATGCTGAAAACATCGAACCCGCGCGCACACTCGTCGAGTTGGCGAGGAATCTCGCTCCCGCACCGTCGGTGGGAAGCTCGCTCGGCGCAGTGCACAACCAGAACACCGGCACCACGCTGCGACAACTCCACGCCGCCGGAACGAACCCCGCGGCAAGCGCCGGCATCAAGAACCTCGCGCAGCGAGTCGACACCACCCTGCGCAACCTCACCGGCAACAGCCTCGCCGCGACCGCAGCGACCTTGAGCAACCCGAGGCCTCACACTGCGAACGTTGTTCCACCACTGCTGTTCAGCAACCCGATCACCACCCCACTCGCCACACCCACAGCACCCACCGCGGCGGCGGCACAACCAGTGCGCTCCACCCTCGTCACCGTCACCGACAGCGACGGGTTCACCCTCAACTTCATCATCTTCACCATCGGCTACAACCCCACTGCCAGCCCCGGCACCGGCGGCCTCCAACTCTCCGTCCTCGGCGTCCTCCTGGTCGGCGACGGTGCTGACGGCACCGCGGAATCCCCCAACGGCCAAAACGCAGGCCTCTTGTGGGGCAACGGCGGCAACGGCTACAACGGAACCGCCGGAACCGTGGGCACGGACGGTGTCGACAATGACTTTGGTCCCGGCGGGATGGGTGGGGACGGTACCAACGGAGGCAACGGAGGCAACGGAGGCAACGGCGGTTGGCTCTTTGGAACGGGTGGCAACGGCGGTAACGGAGGCAATGGAGGTAACGGGGGTAACGGAGGCAACGGCGGAGCCTCTCTCGTCGACGCCACTGGCGGCGACGGCGGCGACGGCGGCCAAGGCGGCACGGGCGGTACGTCCGGCCGTGGTGGCCTCCTTGGAGGGACCGGTGGGACAACCGGCCAGAGCGGACTCGTCGGCGACGGAGGCAATGGCGGCAACGGCGGCGTTCGCGGATACGGAGGAGGTGGCTCCGCGAACGGAGGGGCCGGGGGTGCCGGCTACCACGGCGGAGACGGCGGAGACGGCGGCACGTTAGTGGGCGAGGGAAATGTGGCCGGTGGAGACGGTGGAGACGGCGGAGCCGGCGGAATCGGCGTGGTTCAGGGAGGCAAGGGCGGTGACGGCGCGAACAGCGTCGGAGACCTCCAAGGCAACGGAGGCAACGGAGGCAACGGAGGCAGGGGAGGCGATGCATCGGCCCAGGACGGTATGGGCGGGGCTGGTGGCGACGGCGGTGACGTCAGCTCCTTCGACCAAGCCGGCAACGGAGGCAACGGTGGCAACGGTGGCAACGCTCCTTCCGGCACCGGGGGCGACGGCGGCAACGGTGGCACAGGCGCTGGGGGTGGAATGGATGGGTCCGGCGGCAACGGCGGCTACGGAGTGACCGGCGGAGCCGGGGGCGAAGGCGGACCCTTCGGTGGCGGCGGCAGCGACGGCATCAGCACTGGCCCCTGACGACATCGCACCCCGGTACACATCGAACCGTCCGCCCCGAGGATTTGCCTACGCACCCTCGGGAATCGAGGGGCGTTCTGACGGTAGCGCTCCTCGCACCGGATTGGTGAGGTACCTGATTGAGCCGATTGAGGAACATCGCCGGTCGGGCGATCCGCGGCCACTGTCGATGGTGGATCGGGAAATTGTCGGGTCGGGTGAGCTTCTCGGTCAACTCAGCGAGCGCAGGCCCCCTATTCCTCGCCATTCCGCATTCGCGTCAGCGCGCCGGGCGGTAGGGCACCGAGTCGCTGATCCGCTCGTCGATCGCGATGCCGTGGCCCAGCATGGGGAAGGCGCGCTGCGCGCAGTCGCGTAGACGAGTTCGTCGGCGTGCGCGAGATCGCACCCGAGACCGATGGAGAAGTCCGAAGGCGTCGACAGGTATCCGGCGGATCGGCCGCCGACGGTGCGAGCCAAGCAGAGTTCGCGTGCGGCCGCGTCGCCCGGACCTGCGAAGAAGTCGGCGGGCAGATCGAAGTCGCGGTGATCGCCAGCAGCAGGGGCGCGGTGATCGGACACCGATTCCTCTCGAATTGATTCAGGTCTTTCATTGCCATTGGTCTGCTGCATACGGTGCAAATGTGAGAAACCACGAAGTCCGTACCCGCCGCAGCGCGGAAGAGTTTCCGATCACCGACCACCTGGCGTACAAGATCGCTCAGGTGGCCGTCGACCCGGTCGCCGTCCCCGACGACACCGCCGCCATGATCGTGAACCGCATCATCGACAACGCGGCGGTCAGCGCCGCGTCCGTAGCTCGTCGCCCGGTCACCAGCGCGCGCAGGCAGGCCCAGACCAGACCGCTCGACGGCGGTTCGACGGTCTTCGGCATCGACGGTTCATATGCGCCGGAGTGGGCGACCTGGGCGAACGGCGTCGCCGTTCGTGAACTCGACTTCCACGACACGTTCCTGGCTGCCGAGTACTCACACCCCGGCGACAACATTCCGGCTCTGGTGGCCGTGGGACAGCGGGTCGGTGCGAGCGGCGCCGATCTGATCCGCGGTCTCGCGACGGCCTACGAGATCCAGATCGACCTGGTGCGCGGCATGTGCTTGCACGAGCACAAGATCGACCACGTGGCGCACCTCGGTCCGTCGGTCGCCGCCGGCCTGGGAACCATGTTGGGGCTCGACGTCGACACCGTCTACCAGGCGGTGGGACAGGCCTTGCACTTGACGACCGCAACCCGTCAGTCACGCAAGGGGCTGATCTCCAGCTGGAAGGCGTACGCGCCGGCGCACGCAGGCAAGATCGCCGTTGAGGCCGTCGACCGTGCCATGCGCGGCGAGGGTGCACCGTCCCCGATCTGGGAGGGCGAGGACGGCGTCATCGCCTGGCTGCTGGGCGGACCCGAGGCTCGCTACACCATTCCGCTGCCCGACGCCGGCGAGCCGAAGCGCGCCATCCTCGACTCGTACACCAAGGAACACTCGGCCGAGTATCAGAGCCAGGCGCCGATCGATCTCGCTCGCCGCCTGCGCGATCGGATCGGTGACCTGGGCCGGATCGAGTCGATCGTGCTGCACACCAGCCATCACACCCATTACGTGATCGGCACCGGATCGAACGATCCGCAGAAGTTCGATCCGACGGCGAGCCGTGAGACGCTCGATCACTCGGTGATGTACATCTTCGCCGTTGCGCTGCAGGACGGTGAATGGGATCACGAGCGTTCGTACGCGCCCGAACGCGCCGCTCGCCCGGACACGGTGGAGCTGTGGAAGAAGATCTCGACGGTCGAGGATCCTGAGTGGACTCGCCGCTATCACTCGAGCGATCCTCGCGAGAAGGCCTTCGGTGCGCGCGCGGTCATCACGCTGGCAGGCGGTGAGGTCATCGAAGACGAGCTCGCCGTCGCCGACGCGCATCCGCTGGGGGCCCGGCCGTTCGCCCGTGAGCAGTATCTGGCGAAGTTCGCCCGCATGGCCGACGGCGTCGTCGATCCGGCCGAGCAGGAGCGGTTCACTGCTGCCGTGACCGGCCTCGCCGGGATTCCGGCCGGCGGGCTGGAGGCACTCAACGTCCGCGTTATCGCTGACGTCCTCGCCTCCGCTCCCGAGACTGGACAGGGGATTCTCTGACGGCTCCGGGCGACCCGGCCGGAACGCGATGTGGTGGCAGCGGCCGGGGACGCGCAGGGTAGAGATGAAGCATGGACATCACGCGGCAGGTGGCGCAGGAGCGAGTCGAGCACTGGGACCGGAGGGTGATCGTCGATCCCGAAGGTCGGCTGCGTCGGTCGGCGGTCGCCATCACGGTGGTGCGCCGCGGCGACACTCACGGCATCTACATCGCGCGACGACCGGCCACGCTGCGGAACCACTCGTACCAGTTCGCGCTTCCCGGCGGTCGACTGGATCCAGGGGAGACCACGACGCAGGCAGCGCTTCGAGAGCTCCATGAGGAGATCGGCATCGACCTGGGCGACGACGCCGTGCTCGGACTGCTGGACGACTATGAGACGCGATCGGGCTACCTGATGACCCCGGTGGTGTGCTGGGTGGACGACGACCCGGCGGTGACGCCGAGCCCGGACGAGGTGCACCAGCTCTTCTTCGTGACCTTCGACGAACTGCGCCGTCCACCGATCTTCAGTTCCATCCCGGAGTCGCCGAGGACGCTGGTCGCGCTCAACATCGCGGGAACCGTGGTGCACGCACCGACCGCCGCCGTGATCTACCAGTTCGCCGAAGCCGTTCTCGCCGGTCGGGCGACGCGCGTCCACGATCTGGAGCAGCCGGTCTTCGCCTGGAAGTGAGGCGCCCGACCGCACAGTGCGGGTTCACACCGCCAGGCGCGGTGCGAGGCCCTCGTGAGTCGGGACTCGGCGAGACGGGTCGGGGATGTGCTCGGCGGTCAGCACGAACGTCTCGGCGCGTGAGCACTCCCAGTCGCGGAGCCACGAGTCCGGCGGGTCGTCGAGCAATTGCCCCGGCGTGAGCCACTCGTAGATGTCCGCATACGACTGCGACTCGTTGGGGCTCATCGTCCGCATCAGCATTGACGGATGCAGATCGTCGAAGTCGTCCAACCCCATCGACGCCACGAGTTGCTTCGCGTTCTCCACCACGTGTCGTTGGAAGTTGTAGACCCGTTCGGTCTTGTCCGGAACGTTCAACGCCCGCGCGCGGCGCGGATCCTGGGTCGCGACGCCGACCGGGCACTTGTTGGTGTGGCAGACCTGCGCCTGAATGCACCCCACCGCCATCATCATGGCTCGGGCGGCGAGCGTGAAATCGGCGCCCTGGATCACCCGTTTGACGATGTCGATGCCGTTGGTGATCTTGCCCGACGCCCCGACCCGGATCTGATCGCGCAGCCCGGTTCCGACGAGGGCGTTGTGCACGGTCATCAGCCCCTGGGTCAGCGGCATGCCGACGTTGTCCGCGAATTCGATGGGCGCCGCACCGGTTCCGCCCTCGGCGCCGTCGACGATGATGAAGTCAGGCGCGATCCCGGTGCTGCGGATGGCTTTACAGATGCCGAGGAACTCGCTGCGCGAACCGAGGCACAACTTGAAGCCGACCGGCTTGCCGCCGGACAGCTCGCGCAGTTGTGCGACGAACTCGCACAATCCGATGGGTGTGTGGAACGCGCTGTGCGACGGTGGCGAGACCACGGTCTCGCCGACGGGCACGCCGCGCATCCGGGCGATCTCGGCGGTCACCTTCGCACCCGGCATCACCCCGCCCAGTCCGGGCTTGGCACCTTGAGACAGTTTGATCGAGATGCACTTGACCTGGGCGTGGGCGGCCTTCTCGCGGAACGCGTCGGGGTCGAAGTGGCCGTCGGCGGTACGGCAACCGAAATAGCCGGTGCCGATCTCCCAGATCAGATCACCGCCCGGTCGGAGGTGGTAGGGGGACAGTCCGCCCTCGCCGGTGTCGTGCGCGAATCCGCCGCGCGCCGCACCGCCGTTGAGCGCGAGAACGGCGTTCGCCGACAGTGAGCCGAAGCTCATCGCCGACACGTTGTACATCGCGATGTCGTACGGCTGGGTGCAGTCCGGACCGCCGATCCGTGCCCGGGGCACGCCTTCCGGTGCAGGCTGGGCGGCGATCGAATGCCGGACGTATTCGTAACCGACGGCGGTCACGTCGCGCTGCGTCCCGAACGGGTCGACGTCCTTGATGTTCTTGGCGCGCTCGTACAGCGTCGTGCGCGTCTCCCTGTCGTACGGTGTGCCGTCGGTGTCGCGCTCGACGAAGTACTGCTGGATCTCCGGTCGAATCGACTCCAGCAGAAACCGGAGGTGCCCGAGGACCGGGTAGTTCCGCAGAATGCTGTGGCGCGCCTGCACGAGGTCGTACACGCCGACCGCGCCGAGGAAGGCCACCGGCACCGTGAGGAACAGCCACCAGGGCGACACCATGAAGACCAGCAGCAACGACAGTGCGGAGACGATCCAGACCCCTATGACCGATAGCCACCGAAGCATGATGATCTCCTCACTGTCGTCGCTGAGTGCTGCGCGTCGTGGCGGACTCAGCCGTGTCGGACATACGGCCTCACCCTATGCCCGCGACGCCGCGCACCGCAGTCATCCGGCGAGGGCCGCGGCCTCCTCCCGAACGAGGACCGCCGCCGCGACCATGCGTCGCAACGCCGCCGTCACCTCGTCTGTCCGGCGGGTCTTGAGACCGCAGTCGGGATTGATCCACAGCCGTTCGGCCGACACCGCCTGCAGTGCTTCGCGGAGTGAGTCGGCGATCTCATCGGTGCTCGGAACACGCGGTGAGTGGATGTCGTACACGCCCGGGCCCACCTGGTTCGCGAAGCCGGCCTCGTTCAGATCGTCGAGGATCTCCATGTGCGAGCGCGCGGCCTCGATGGAGGTGACGTCAGCGTCGAGCGCCGCGATCGCACCGATCACCTCGCCGAACTCCGAGTAGCACAGATGCGTGTGCACCTGCGTGGCGTCGGCGACACCACCGGTCGCGATGCGGAACGACGTGATCGCCCAGTCGAGATAGGCGTCACGGTCGGCGGCCCGCAGGGGCAGCAGCTCGCGCAGCGCAGGCTCGTCCACCTGGATGATGGGGACGCCGGCGCGTTCCAGATCGACGGTCTCGTCGCGGATCGCCAAGGCGACCTGGCGCGCGGTCACCGCCGCAGGCTGATCGTCGCGCACGAACGACCACGCGAGGATGGTCACCGGACCGGTCAGCATGCCCTTCACCGGTCGACTGGTCAGCGACTGCGCATAGGTGGTCCAGCCGACCGTCATCGGCGTCGGGCGCGCGACGTCGCCGAACAGGATCGGCGGGCGCACGCACCGCGAACCGTACGACTGCACCCAGCCGTTCGCGGTGGCGAAGAATCCGTCGAGCTGCTCGGCGAAGTACTGCACCATGTCGTTGCGTTCCGGCTCGCCGTGGACGAGAACGTCGAGCCCGGCCTTCTCCTGCAGCTCGATCACGTCGGCGATCTCGCGTTGGATCCGATTCCGGTACTTGCAGGCGTCGATGCTGCCGGTGCGCAGGGCGTGGCGGGCCTGACGGATCGCGGACGTCTGCGGGTACGAGCCGATGGTCGTGGTCGGCAGGACGGGCAGATTCAAGGCGGCGTCCTGCAGCGGTCGACGTGCGCTCGCGGTGGTCCGCGTCCAATCCGCGGGTTCCAGCGCGTCGAGCCGATCGTGGACTGCGGCGACGTGGAGCCGCGGATCGGTGGCCCGTGTCGCGAGGGCGAGTCGCGCGGCCTCGAACTGGCCGGCCTGGTCGTCGCGTCCGTGCACCAGTGCACGCGACAGCGTTGCGACCTCGGCGAACTTCTCGTCGGCGAAGGCCAGCCACCCGGCGAGCGCGGCGTCGAGCTGAGATTCACCGCGCAGCGTGTACGGCACGTGCAGGGTGGAGCACGAGGTGGAGACGGCCAGCGAGCCGACGTGCGGGCGCAGCGCCGTCAGGGCGTCGAGCGCGCGGTCGAGGTCGGTGCGCCAGACGTTGCGACCATCGACGACGCCCGCGACGACGAGCTTGTCCGCCAGGTCCGCCGCGACCACGGAGTCCGCGGTTCCTGCGACGAGGTCGACCCCCACCGCGTCGACGGCGGTGCGGCCGAGTGCTGCGAGCCGGTCGCCCGCCTCGCCGAAGTAGGTCTGCACCAGCAGGCGCGGTCGTGCCGATGCCGCCGACAGCTCCGTGTAGACGCGCTCGGCGAGCTCGGCCAGTCCCTCGGCCTGGTCGGTGACCAGGGTCGGCTCGTCGAACTGGACCCACTGCGCCCCGCCCTCGGCCAGCTGTGCGAGCAGCTCCACGTACAGGGGGAGCAGGTCGTCGATCCGCGACAGCGGCGCCTGCGCGCCGCCCACTGCCTTCGACAGTGCGAGGAAGGTGATCGGGCCAATCACCACGGGCCGTGCCGGAACGCCGAGGGCGCGCGCCTGCGCGAGCTCGTTCAGGACGGCGGTCGCGTCGACGGCGAACGACGTGTCCGGACCGATCTCCGGCACCAGGTAGTGATAGTTCGTGTCAAACCACTTGGTCATCTCCAGCGGGGCCACCTCGTCGGTGCCGCGGGCGGCCGCGAAGTAGCGGTCGAGCGGATGGGCGATTCCCGCGACGCGCGGCGGCAAGGCGCCGAGCAGCACCGCGGTGTCGAGCATCTGGTCGTAGTACGAGAACGTGTTGACCGGGACCGAATCGAATCCCGCCTGTACCAGCTGATTCCAGCTGTCGCGGCGGATGCCGTCTGCGGTCTGGGTCAGCGCAGCGGCGTCGATCCGACCGGCCCAGTACGCCTCGACGGCGCGCTTGAGTTCGCGGTTCGCACCGATCCGGGCGACGCCGGGGACGGTTGCGTGGAAGGTGGTGTTGGTGCGTGTCTTGTCGTCAGACATGACTGATTCTTCTCTCCTGCATGAGTTCGTCACGACTGTCGCCCGTGGCCGCGGGGCGAACAATCATCGGATGCGGCGCATCCGATGCATCAGGCAGGTCTTCGGGCTCGTCGGCGCGTGAGCCTGAGGAAAGACAGAGCCCACTTCTACTGGCCGTCGCTTGCCAGGGCCGATGCCGGGGCGGCGGCGGCCTGGTGCGTGTGACGGCGGTCGTTCCGACATACCGCTGCGGGTCAGCTCCGGGTTCTCACCGGATTCCCTCTTCGCGGGCGGACACCGCATCGGCGGTGTTCTCGCGTCGACGCCCGGAGACGAGAAGCAGGGGCTCCATAGTTATCTCGACCGGGCGAACCAGTTGCAGAATCGATGTTAGACGAGCGAGTACGATTGGTCATCATGGCTACCGGTGGTGATTTAAACTCCGCTGTGCACAAGCGCCCAATCGCAGGAATCGTCCTCGTTGCCCGCGGAGATGAGCGTGTTCCTGCAGGTGAGAATGATGTTCCGGCTGCCGCACGACTGATGTCGCGCGTGTCAAGTCTGGGTGCGGGCGGATGCGACGAGATCTACATCGCGTTGGGATCGCGCGTGGTTCGAGCCCCCGACTCGTCGTCGACCACCCTCTATCTGCCCGAGTGGTACGACAGTCTGGACGCCTGCTCGACGGCGGCCTTGAACTTCGTCGATGAGCACCCCACGCTGTCCGGGGCCGTGGTGCAGACGCTGGACAGTCCGGACGTCGGCGAGGTGGCCGTCGAACGCGTCATCGAGGCGTCCGACGACTGCCCGAACACGATCTGCCGAGCCTCCTACGGCGGAAAGCCCGCGCAGCCGATCTATCTCGGCGCGGAACGGATTCGGCACGTGATCAGTCGGCTGGGCGCGGGCCTGTCGGCCGTGCACTACTTGATCGAGAACCGGGACGACGTGGTCCTCGTGGACTGCACCGACCTCGGGAACCCGGTCGACTCGCCGCTGTAGGCGCATCCTGCGTTGTTAGAATTCCTTGTTTGCCGTGGACGGTCGTGCCGTCACCGGCAGTAGCAGCCTTCCCAGAGTTCGATCGGCGCCGACCGTCCGGGTTCGGGGATTCGACACGCGACAGGGTTCGACACGTGACAGGGGAGCAGTTCGTGAACGGCGCAGCGCGGGAACTGAAGCGCGGACTCAGTGCACGGCACATCAGGTTCATCGCACTCGGCTCAGCGATCGGCACGGGGCTGTTCTACGGGTCAGCGGCCGCCATTCAGAAGGCCGGGCCGTCGGTCCTGCTCGCCTATCTGATCGGCGGCGCGATCATCTACCTGGTGCTGCGCGCGCTCGGGGAACTGTCGGTGCGCAGGCCCGTGGCCGGATCGTTCGGCGATTTCGCGACTGAGCACATCGGGCCGCTCGCCGGGTTTCTGACCGGGTGGACCTTCATCTTCGAGATGATCGTGGTCTGTCTCGCGGACGTCACGGCATTCGGCGTGTACATGGGCTTCTGGTTCCCGGAGGTGCCCCGGTGGGTGTGGGTGTTGGCGATCGTCTTCGTCATCGGCGCCGTGAACCTGTTCAGCGTCAAGGTCTTCGGTGAGTTGGAGTTCTGGTTCACCCTGGTGAAGGTCGCCGCGATCGTGGCGATGATCGCGGGCGGTGCCGCCATTCTGATCTGGGGCTTCGGCGTTCACGACACCGACAGCGGGCTGTCGAACCTGTGGGTCGACGGCGGGTTCATGCCGAACGGCGTCGGCGGGTTTCTCGCCAGCTTCGCCGTCGTGATGTTCGCCTTCGGCGGCAGCGAGATCATCGGCATCACCGCGGGCGAGGCGGAGGATCCGAGCAGGACGATCCCTCAGGCGGTGAACACGGTTCCGGTCCGCATCCTGTTGTTCTACGTGTGCTCGCTGCTGGTGATCATGGCCATCATCCCGTGGAACCAGATCACGTCCGACCGCAGCCCGTTCGTGCAGATCTTCTCCGCGCTCGGCGTCGGCCCGGCAGCGACCGTGCTCAACGTCGTGGTGATCACGGCGGCGCTCTCGGCGATCAACAGCGACGTCTTCGGTGCGGGCCGCATGATGTACGGCCTGGCGTTGCGCGGACAGGCGCCGACGATCTTGACGAGGGTGTCGCGCAACGGGGTCCCGTGGTTCACCGTGGCGATCATGGTGGTCGCCTTGCTGATCGCCGTCGTCCTCAACGCGGTGATCCCGGAGTCGGTCTTTCTGATCATCGCCTCGATCGCCACGTTCGCGACCATCTTCGTCTGGGCAATGATCCTGCTGTCGCAGTATCGCTCACGCCGCGCCATGACCGAGCAGGAGCAGCGTGACCTGGCTTTCGGCGTGCCGTTCTGGCCGTACGGTCAGCTCCTCGCGATCAGCTTCCTCGGCGTCGTCGCCCTGTTGGTGGCCTGGGATGCCGACACGCGCGTCGCCTTCGCGGTGGGCGCCGGGTGGTTGCTGGTCCTGACCGCGGCCTATTACGCGTTCGTGGTGCGCGGGAGAGCCGTCGACGGGGCGCAGTAGAGCAGAGGCGAGTATCAGCGACCCGGCAGTGCCGTGCGCAGGGGAGCGGGTTCCACGTCGAGGAGTGCGGCAGCGCAGCGCGTGGCCGGATCGACGGCCGCGGCGAGCGCGTCGTCGAATCCGTCTCGGGCGATGCCGGTCGTGACGCCGTCCGCGTCGACGCCGATCAACGCAGCGAGTTCGCCCGTGGTGGGCACGCACACCGCCCAGATCAGGCGGGACTCGTCGTCCCAGGCGGCATCGGCGTCGGCGACGTATCCGGCCGGATCGCCGACGCCCAACAGGGTCAGGGCGGGCACGTCGGACAGACGGTCGTCGTTGCGCAGGGCGCGCAGATACCAGGCGCCTGCATTCACTTCGACAGCTTCCACAGGAGTACTCCTTCGTCCACAAACGCTTTCTGCCGTACTCCATGGCCCGAATCAGGGCACGGAGTACGGCAGAAGGTCAGATTCGCGGTTGGACCGCTCGAATCACTTGATCTCGAGCAGGACGGTGCCCTGTGTGACGGCTGCGCCGGCCTCGGCGGACAGCCCGGTGACGGTGCCCGCCTTGTGTGCGGTCACGGGGTTCTCCATCTTCATGGCCTCCAGGACCACGACCAGATCGCCCTCTTCGACGGTGTCGCCCTCGGCCACCGAGACCTTGACGACGGTGCCCTGCATCGGCGCGGTCACGGCATCGCCGGAGACCGCGGCGCCGCCGCCCTTCTTGCGGGTGCGTGCCTTCGGCTTCTTGCGGACGGCTCCGTTGGAACCGCCGCCGAGCGCGAGGTCACCCGGGAGCGAGACCTCGACGCGACGACCGCCGACCTCGACCACGACCTTCTGGCGCGGTGACTCGTCCTCGTCGTCGATCGGCTCACCGCCGGTGTACGGCTCGATGGTGTTGTCCCACTCGTTCTCGATCCACTTGGTGTAGATATCGAACGTCTCGACGCCGTTCTCATCGGTGTGGCCGATGAAGGCGGGGTTGGAGACGATGTGACGGTCGAACGGAATGACCGTGGCGAGGCCTTCGACCTCGAACTCGGCCAGGGCGCGGCGGGCGCGCTCCAACGCCTGGGTGCGGTCGTTGCCGGTGACGATGAGCTTGGCGAGCATCGAGTCGAACTGGCCGCCGATGACGTCGCCCTCGCGGACGCCGGAGTCGACGCGGACGCCGGGGCCGGTGGGCTCGCGGTAGACCTTGATCGGGCCCGGGGCCGGGAGGAAGCCGCGGCCGGCGTCCTCACCGTTGATGCGGAACTCGAACGCGTGGCCGCGCGGAGCCGGATCCTCCTTGATCTGGAGCTCCTTGCCCTCGGCGATCAGGAACTGCTGGCGGACCAGGTCGATCCCCGCGGTCTCCTCGGTGATCGGGTGCTCCACCTGCAGGCGGGTGTTGACCTCCAGGAACGAGACGGTGTCGCCCTGAACGAGGTATTCGACGGTGCCTGCGCCGTAGTAGCCGGCCTCGAGGCAGATGGCCTTGGCAGAGCTATGGATGCGATCGCGCTGATCGTCGGTGAGGAACGGCGCCGGGGCCTCCTCGACGAGCTTCTGGAAACGACGCTGCAACGAGCAGTCGCGGGTGCCCGCGACGATGATGTTGCCGTGCTGGTCGGCGACGACCTGTGCCTCGACGTGGCGGGCCTTGTCCAGGTACTGCTCGACGAAGCACTCGCCGCGACCGAAGGCGGCGACGGCCTCGCGGGTGGCCGACTCGAACAGCTCCGGGATCTCCTCGATGGTGTGGGCGACCTTCATGCCGCGGCCGCCGCCACCGAACGCTGCCTTGATCGCGACCGGAACGCCGTACTCCTTGGCGAAGGCGACCACCTCGTCGGCGTCCTTCACCGGGTCCTTGGTGCCTGCTGCCATCGGCGCCTTGGCGCGTTCGGCGATGTGACGCGCGGTCACCTTGTCGCCCAGATCGCGGATCGACGCGGGCGACGGGCCGATCCAGGTGAGGTTCGCGTCGATGACAGCCTGCGCGAAGTCGGCATTCTCTGAGAGGAAGCCGTAGCCGGGGTGGATGGCGTCGGCGCCGGACTTGGCCGCGGCGTCGAGGATCTTGTCGAACACGAGGTACGACTCGGCCGAAGTCTGGCCGCCCAGTGCGAACGCCTCATCGGCCAGCTGCACGAACAGCGCGTCGGCATCCGGCTCGGCGTACACCGCGACGCTGGCGATGCCCGCGTCCTTGGCGGCGCGGATCACGCGCACGGCGATCTCACCGCGGTTGGCGATGAGGACCTTCTTGATGGTCGTCTGGCTGATCTCAGCGGAACTGGTCACTGGCACTCCTGTGGCCGCCGGGCGGCGGGCCGTTGTCGGGGACGGTGTTCACCATCCAGGGTCGACGGGCTGCGTCTCGTGCGGGGGCTTCCCGCTCGTGGCGTCTCACACGTTGTCCGCGAGGGGCGGACGACGTGATTTCCGCGACTCAGATTAACGCACCGAGCGATTGTTCGGTGCCGGGGATGTCACGAAGTCTGCAAATGGTTTACCCCGCTCCCGTGATACTCGCGAGTAATCGCGCAAACGCGTCGAGGAACGCCGGGACCCGGTCGGCTCCCTCCGCGGGGTACCGGGCATGCATGCGCAGACCGCCCGGTGTGCGGTTGACCCACACGTAAACCTCGTCGTCGGCGTAAGAATGGCTGCGTAGGACGCGGGCCAGGCCGGCGTCGGCGAGGTCGGCTCGCGGCGTCGCCCGGGTGTCCATGTACGACACCACCATGCTCGGGCTCCCGACGGCGCCTATGAGATCGGCCACACGAAGGAAAGGGAGTGCCGCGCCGTACTTGGATCGGGCGCATGCGTCGGTGCCGCGGCGTGCGGCTTCGGCGACCTCGGGGGAGTCGTGGATGTCGATCGACAGGGGAGTCAGACCGACGAACCAGCCGAGCGAATGGAGCCACCAGCGATCGGTGCGGGTGTGCTTGGGCATGATCACCACGAACTCGTCAGCAACGGTCGTCTCGCGGAAGGCGACCGACAGAACGCCGAGCAGCCCGCCGATGACGGACGCGTCCGATGTTGCGCAGAAGTCTTCGAAACGGCGCGACTGGGCGTCGTCGAGCAGCAGGCACGTCCGCGACGGCTGGCAGGGCTGCGGCGGTGCGGCCTCGGCGGTGCCGCCTGCGGGGCGGTGATCGACGACCGTCCGAACGGGCGCCGGTGTCAAGGCGTGGGCGGTCGCCGAGTCGTCCAGGAGCGGGTTGCGGGGAAATCGGCCGCCGTGGGGCGCGAGGAACGCGGACCAGACCTGGGCGGCGAGGTGGTCGGCGTCCGCCTGATCGGCCTCACGTCGCTGCGCGTCACTGAAATCCAGATAGCTGCCCGTCGGTTCCAGGACCGGTGGGCGTCGGACACGGGCGGCCCGATACAGCTCCGCGAGTTCGTACTGGGCGGTGACCAGCGAGTAGCCGTCGACCAGGGAGTGATCAGCGGCGAAGAGGAGGGTGAAGCTGCGCGGCCGGGCGACGGTCGCGAACCGGTAGGCCGGCCAGTGCAGAGGCGCCGTGGCGCGGTCGAACGATCCGGCGACCTGCTCCAGCAGGAGCGGGGTCTCGGTGTACCAGCCGATCCGCGACATCTTCAGGTGCACGGTGTCGCGCTCGGTCGAGTAACGCTCGGTCCGATAGTGAGCCTCATGATCGGCCTTCAGCACCACGTGCGTGCGAAGCACCTCGTGCCGGTTGATGTACGCGACCATCGCCGCCCGCACCGAGGGGATCGAGAGCGGCTCGTCGAACTCGATCGCGATGCCCAACCACGATTCGCGGCCACCCTCGCGATGTGTTCGTGCGCGATACTCGAAGGCCGAACGCAGATGCTCCTCGTGATTGTGGGAGGTCTCGCGTGCATCGCGACGCCAACTGCCGAGGCCGCCCGGCACAGCCGGGATCCATTCGACGAGTCCGCCCGGCTCGATCGGTGCATCGAGAATCTGAAGGAAATCCATTGCGCGGGAAGCGAGTTCAGGCTGCGGTCTGCTCTGTGACCTGACGCTTGATCCGGGTGATCATGCCGGCCATACCGTTCAAGCGGAGCGGGCTGATCACCGACGCCAGGCCGAGATCGTGAAAGAAGTCGCTCGGCACCGCGGTGATCTCCGCGGCCGTTGCACCGTCGAGTCCCTCATGCAGGATCGACGCGAAGCCGCGCGTGGTCGGCGCCTCGGGCGGTGCGCTGAAATACAAGCGCACCGCCGAGGGGTCCGACGCGTCGACCGACAGGAAGATCGGCGACTGGCACTCGGGAACCGGCTCCATCGCCTCCACCTGGAGCGAGTCCGGCAGGTCCGGAAGGTCGCCGGCGAACTCGAGCAACAGCGTCACCTTGTCGGGATCGGCGAGCTCGGCGAAGTCGGCGACGATCTCGGCGAGTGCATCGGGCAGCGACATGGAAACCTTCTCTGTACGGACCTGGTCGGTGGACACCGTTACCGGTGGATCAGTCGGCGACGGCGCCGGGCTCTTCGCCGACGGCGATGGGGACGCGCACACGATTGCCCCACTCGGTCCACGAACCGTCGTAGTTGCGCACGTTCTCGAAGCCGAGCAGGTACGTCAGGACGAACCAGGTGTGGCTGGAGCGCTCGCCGATGCGGCAGTACGCGATCGTCGGGGTCTTCGGATCCAGATCCGCGTAGACCTCCTTCAGCTCCTCCAGCTTGCGGAACCGGTGATCGGGCGCCGCAGCCTTGGCCCACGGGATCGAGACGGCAGTCGGGATGTGGCCGCCGCGCAGAGTGCCCTCCTGCGGGTAGTCCGGCATGTGGGTGCGTTCGCCGGTGTACTCCTGCGGGGAGCGCACGTCGATCAGCGGTGTGGTGCCGAGCTCTGCGATCACGGCATCGGCGTAGGCGCGGATCTTGGTGTCGTCGCGCTCGACCACCGGGTAGTCCGACGGCGGGTACACGGGAACCTCGAACGAGGTCTCGCGCTGCTCGTCCATCCACGCGTCACGGCCGCCGTCGAGGAGACGGACGTCCTCGTGACCGAAGAGCGTGAACACCCACAGGGCGTACGCCGCCCACCAGTTGCTCTTGTCCCCGTAGATGACGACGGTGTCGTCGCGGTTGATTCCCTTGTCCCGCATCAGGGCGGCGAACTGCTCGCCGTTGATGTAGTCGCGCGTCACCGGGTCGTTCAGATGCAGATGCCAGTCGACCTTCTGCGACGTCGGAATGTGTCCGATGTCGTAGAGGAGCACGTCCTCGTCCGACTCGATGATCTTGAGTCCCGGCGCCCCGAGGTGCGCCGACAACCATTCGGTCGTCACCAACCGTTCCGGATGTGCGAAGTTGGCGAATGCCGGGTTCGGATCAAATTCCACAGTCACTGAGGGTCTCCCGCCTCTGCTGATTCTCCCTACGCCGTAGCTGGCGCCACATTCAGCATACGGACGTGGGCCGCTCGACTGCTCGTCGGACCTGCTCGACCGTGTCGCGCACCGGAATCCGATCAGTCCTCGGCATTCGATGGAGTCGGACGAATGACATCAACGGCCCTTTCCGACGACTTCAGTGTTAGCGTTCCGATCATGCTGAGTCGGGGATGGGCCAGTCCGCGTGGGATCGCGGGGATGGTGTCGGTAGTCGTCGTCGGAGTGCTCCTGCTCGCCGGATGCGGAGTCGACGGCACACCGACGCGTGAGATGCCGAAGGAGCCGCTGCACTGCTCGATCGCCGACTGTCCCGAACTGCCGGTGTTCTCCTCGAAACGACTCGCGGAGTCGGGGGTCACCGACGCCAACGCCTCGACGGCTGTCCCGCAGTACCTCGGCGACGTGCTCGACGACCTCGACGCGGTATGGCAGGACTGGTTCGCGGCACTCAACATCGAGGAGGCCACGGCGGGCCGCGTCCTGATCCGGTCGGGGAACTCGTTCGTCAGCGACTGTCTACGCGAGGAACTGCCGAACGGGATTCCGAGCGACTTCCCGAACGCCTTCTTCTGCCCGCGCGACAACCAGCAGGACGGTGCGGGCGCCGACCGCCAGGGGTCGGTGATCCTCCCCGTCGACACCTTCGCCGACATCTGGAACGGCAAGCTCATGGGCTCGGACGGATTCCTGCTCGGCGACTTCAGCGCGGCGACGATCGTCGCCCACGAGTACGGACACAACGTGGTCTATCGACTCGCGAAGGCATACGGCCTCGACACCGGGCCCGCAGGCGACAACAGCGAACTCATCGCCGACTGCTTCGCAGGCAACTGGGCCGCCACCGTGTTCGAGCGCAAAGATCTCTCGTTCAAGGAGATGCTGCAGGCGGCCGCGCTGATGATCAGCATCGGCGACGCGAAGGAAGGACAGGGCCACGGAACGTCCGTCCAGCGCGCCCTGGCGCTGTGGCGGGGCTTCAGTGACAACTTGAAGCGACAGGGGCAGCCGGTGGACTGTTTGAAGCAGTACTGGCCGCGCGTGTTGGCGGGGTCGTAGGGGGACAGGCCCGGGAATCAATCGTCTCGTCCCAGCGCACCTCACGTGGTTTCGACCGACGCCTCGGCTTACGCCTCGGAAGTCGGCTCAACCTGGCGCTCCGCGCCACAGCTCTGTGACGTCTACGCCCACTTCGGCTAGGAGTCGGCGGACAAGCGGCAGGCTGATGCCCAGCACCGACGACGGGTCGCCGTCGACGCCGTCGATCAGCCAGCCGCCGAGACCGTCGAGGGTGAAGGCGCCCGCCACCTCCAGCGGTTCGCCAGTCGCCGCGTAGGCGTCGATGACGTGGTCGGGAGCGTCGGAGAAACGGATCGCGGTCGATTCACTGCGGCTGGTCGACGCGACGACCGCGCCGCCGACCACACGGCGCACACAATGACCGGTGATCAGGTGGCCGGTGCCGCCGCGCATCTGCTTCCAGCGGGCCACGGCGACGTCGACCGTGTGCGGCTTGCCTGCGAGCTCGCCGCCGATCAGCAGCATCGAATCACAGGTGAGGACGACGGCGTCGGCCGCCGTCGATCCGCCCGCGGCGAGGACGGCGCCGGTGACGGCGTCGGCCTTCGCCTCCGCGAGACGGGTGACGATCTGTTCGTGCGGTGCGTCGGCCAACCTCTCGAGCAGCGCGTCCTCGTCCACATCCGACACGACGACCGTCGGCCACAGACCGGCGCCCGTCAGCACGCGCAGGCGTGCCGGCGAGGCCGATCCGAGGACGACGGTCGTCGCGGTGTGGTGCTCGGGACCGATGGTCACCAACCGCCGCGGTTGGTGAAGCTGCCCGGCTGACCCCAGGTCTGACGGAACAGATCGACGGGGCGGCCCCACTCGTTGCGATCCTGGGGACCGGAATCGGCCGAACCCCCGCCGACGGTCGCGAAGACGCCGACCAGGGCGGCGATCTCCTCATCGGTGGGATTGCCGTCGACGACGGTCAGGAAGGGGCGGACGGGCTTGTCGTCGCTGGTCGCGTCGACGGCGGGGACGTCTGCACTCATGCATGTCGCCTTTCTCGGGTCGCGGACGGAACGGTCACAGGGGGATGTTGCCGTGCTTCTTCGGCGGCACCTGAACCAGCTTCCGCTCAAGCAGCTTGAGCGCGTTCGCGATCTGCCCGCGCGTGTGGCTCGGCGGGATCACCGCGTCCACGTACCCGCGCTCGGCAGCGACGTACGGGTTCACCAGGGTGTCCTCGTACTCCTGCTGCAGTTCCAGGCGCAGCGCGTCGACGTCGGCGCCGTTGGCCTCCGCCTCCTTGATCTTGCCGCGGTACACGAAACCGACGGCGCCGGAGGCGCCCATGACGGCGATCTGGGCGGTCGGCCAGGCCAGGTTCACATCGGCGCCCATGTGCTTGGAGCCCATGACGTCGTATGCGCCGCCGTACGCCTTGCGGGTGATGACGGTGATCTTGCCGACGGTCGCCTCGCCGTAGGCGTACAGCAGCTTGGCGCCGCGGCGGATGATGCCGTTGTACTCCTGTTCGGTGCCGGGCAGGAATCCGGGCACGTCGACCAGGGTGACGATCGGGACGTTGAAGGCGTCGCACGTGCGGACGAAGCGAGCGGCCTTCTCGGAGGCGTCGATGTCCAAGCAGCCGGCGAACTGGGTCGGCTGGTTCGCGACGATGCCGACGCTGCGGCCGTCGACGCGACCGAAGCCGACGACGACGTTCATCGCCCGCTCGGCCTGAACCTCCAGGAACTCCTCGTCGTCGAGGATGTTCCGGATGACGGCGTGCATGTCGTACGGCTGGTTCGGGGAGTCCGGAATGATCGTGTCGAGCTCGAGGTCTTCGGGGGTGAGGTTCTCCTCGATGGAGCCGACGCGCTCCGGTGCCGGCAGGCGCGGGGCCTCCGCGCGGCAGTTGCTGGGGAGGTAGGAGAGGAGTTCCTTGACGTAGTCGAGTGCGTCCTCTTCGTCCTGACCGACGTAGTGGGCCACGCCCGACTTGGACATGTGCGTGTGTGCGCCGCCGAGGTCCTCCTGGGTGACGTCCTCGCCGGTGACCGTCTTGATGACGTCCGGGCCGGTGACGAACATCTGGCTGGTCTGATCGACCATCACCACGAAGTCGGTCAGCGCGGGGGAGTAGACGTGACCACCTGCGTTCGGTCCCATGATCAGCGAGATCTGCGGGATCACGCCGGAGGCGCGGACGTTGCGTCCGAAGATCTCGCCGTACAGGGCGAGCGAGACGACACCCTCCTGGATGCGTGCGCCCGCGCCCTCGTTGATGCCGATCAGCGGGCGACCGGTCTTGAGTGCGAGGTCCATGACCTTGACGATCTTCTCGCCGTAGACCTCGCCGAGGCTGCCGCCGAACACGGCAGCGTTCTGACTGAAGACGCAGACCTCGCGCCCGTCGACGGTGCCGTAGCCGGTGACGACGCCGTCGCCCATCGGCCGACGCTCGGCGAGTCCGAAATTGGTGGAGCGGTGCCGTGCCAGGGCGTCGAGTTCGACGAACGAACCCTCGTCGAGCAGGTGGGTGATCCGCTCGCGAGCGGTCAGCTTGCCCTTGGCGTGCACTTTCTCTGCGGCGCCCTCGCCCACCGGGAACTCGGCCTCGGCGAGCCTGTTGCGAAGGTCGGCGAGTTTGCCGGCCGTCGTATGAATGTCAGGTGCGGCGCCGTCATCGCGCGAAGCAGTGGTCATGGACAACGATGCTAACTTCCCGAGCGCCCGCTCGGTCAAGTGCCGTGAGAATGTGAGAATATCCTCACATTCGGCCTCACTCCTGCTCATCGATGTGAGTACATTCACCGAATCGGTCGTACAGTGCTCTCTCATGGGAATCGACGTGCCGGATCAGCGCAGGATCGTCGCGGGCCTGACGGGCACGCGGTGGACGCGAATCGAGGTGGTCGCGGAGACCGGATCGACCAACGCCGATCTGCTCGCGCGAATCGATGCCGGCGAGGACGTCGACGGCACAGCATTGATCTCGGCCCGGCAGACGTCCGGGCGTGGCAGGCATGCGCGCGTCTGGGAGACCCCGCCCGGGCAGCTCGCGATCTCAGCGGCGCTGCGGGTCCCCTCCGACGCCGTCGTGCATCTGGGGTGGCTGTCGCTCCTGACGGGGCTGGCGGTGCACGACGCGGTCAGCGAACTCGCCGGTGCAGCGCTGGAGCTGAAGTGGCCCAACGACGTGTTGGCGCCCGGCCGCGGCAAGCTGTCGGGAATTCTCTCGGAGTTCCGGCTGACCTCGGGCGGCGAGCCGTCGACCGCGGGCATCGCGGTGATCGGCACGGGATTGAATCTGGATCTGCCTGCGGGGTCGGCGCCCGACACCGCTGCGTCGATCAGTTCGCTGGTCGCCGGGGAGGTGGATCAGACCGCGGTCGCCGCCGCCTACCTCCGGGCGCTGTCGGAGCGGCTGGCGGCATGGCCGGATCGGATCGGGGAGCTCGCGGCGAGCTACCGCGAGGTCAGCGCGACTCTCGGTTCGCGAGTGCGACTGATCCTGCCCGGTGACACGGAGGTGATCGGCGACGCCGTCGACATCGACGACGAGGGCCGGATCATCGTCGACGGACCCGACGGTCGGATCACGGCGTCGGCCGGCGACGTCACGCATCTGCGTCCCGCGACCTGATCGGTTCGCTCCGGCCGGTCGGGCGCACGGCGCGCGACGCCGGGGCTATCGGCGGGAGTTGGCGCTGGCGCGACTCATCGTCGGAATCAAGGTCAGTACCGGCATGCCGATGATGAAGTGCAGGATCGCGGTTCCGATGCCCGACGAGATCTCCGCGGACAGGAACAGCGGAAGGATCACGGCGGCGGCGACGAGCAGTCCGACGATCCAGCTGTAGAACTGGTCAGGGGCCGGTGTGCCGATCTGCAGCAGATACCAGAGCGCACCGCCGAGGATCGCGACGACGAAGCCGGTGACGGCGAACCACAGTTCGTCCTGAGCGAGCGGATTCCAGATCCCGAGCCGACCGCTCTCGTTGACCTTCTGCGTGACGGCTCGGATGATCCAGGCGGCCAACCACGCGGCGAGTCCGGTGACGACGCCGGTCATCAGGACGCCGCCGCAGAACTTCACCGGGTCGACGTCGGGGCCGCGTCGCGGAGCCCGTCGCGGTGCCGGGTTCGGGTCGTAGCCCTGCGCCGGGTACCCCTGCGAGTATCCCCGGTCGTACCCTGCGGTGCGCGGGTCCTGATTCAGGTAGTCGTCCTGCCTGCTGTAGGCGCGAGTCGGGGGCGGCTGCTGCTTGTTGTAGGGGTCGCGGGGATCGTTGTACGTCATGGTCCTTGCCTGTGTGGTCGCTGACGGTCGTCGCTGCCGGGCGGGCTCGGCTCGAACCGCCAGTGTAACGCCGAATCAGGTTGCTCTTAACGATCCCGCACTAAGGTGAACTCTCATGGGTTACCCACGCGAGAATCTGGCGCCCGGTGAAGTCGTGATCATTCACCGTCACCCGCACTGGAAGAGCCTGGTGCTGCCGGTGTTGATCTTCTGGCTGGTGACGGCCGTCGCCGGCGTCGCACTGGGTTACGTCCGCACGTCGACGACGTTCGAGGGCAGCCGGTCGGTGCTCACGATCATTCTCGCGGTGGTGTGGCTGGCGGCCGCCGGATGGTTCCTGGTGCGGCCGCTGCTGTCGTGGAAGACGACCCACTTCGTCGTCACGGACCGTCGCGTCATCTACCGCAACGGGATCATCACCCGGTCAGGCATCGACATTCCGATCCGCCGCATCAACACCGTCGAATTCCGGCACGGACTGGTGGACCGGATCCTGCGTACCGGCACGTTGGTCATCGAGTCCGCGTCGGACGATCCGCTCTCGTTCCGCGACATCCCGCAGGTGGAGGCGGTGCACGCACAGCTGTACCAGGAGCTCCTCGAGGAGGACGAAGCGTACGGCGACACCCGCAGCGGGCAGTTTCGCGACCCGCGGCGCGACGACCCGCGTCGTGATGACCGCGATGCAGGCGGCCGCGATCACCGCGATGAGCGGCGTCGATGACCGGGGCACGCTCGGTGCTGCTCGCGGAAGACGACGCGGCCATCGCCGAACCGCTCGCGCGGGCGCTGACCCGCGAGGGCAATGAGTGCGACATCGCCGCCACCGGGCCGGAGGCACTGGAGAAGGTCCTGGCCGGCGATTACGGCCTGCTCATTCTGGACCTCGGCCTGCCCGGGATGGACGGTCTCGAGGTCTGTCGCCGGGTCCGGGCGGAACTGCCGACGTTGCCGGTCCTCATGCTCACGGCCCGCACCGACGAGGTGGACTTCGTGGTCGGGCTCGACGCCGGCGCCGACGACTACGTCGGCAAACCGTTCCGGCTCGCCGAACTCCTCGCCCGGGTCCGGGCGCTGATGCGACGCACGGTGGCCGCCGCCGACGAGGTCGAGACACTGGAGACGCTCGACAGCGGCGATATCCAGTTGGATCCGAAGGCGCGGCGCGTCGTCGTCGACGGCGAAGAACTGACGCTGGCGAACCGAGAGTTCGAACTCCTGCGGTTCCTGATGGAGCGCCCCGGCGAGGTGACCTCGCGCGACGACATCCTCAACGCGGTGTGGGGGTCGACAGACCTGCGGTCGTCGAAGACCCTCGACATGCACATCTCGTGGGTGCGGCGGAAGATCGGCGACGACCACCCGAAGAAGCGCAAGCACATCGTCACCGTCCGCGGTGTCGGCTTCCGCTTCGATCCGTAACGGCGTCGAGAGCCTCCGATGCGTCGCCGAATACTGAAGATGATGATCGCGTCCCTCCTGGCGATGGGCGTGATGTTCGGAGCGCCGATGACCATCATCACCTGGGACTGGTTCTCCACCTCCACCCACCAGGACCTCACGCAACGCCTGACGCGGATGAGCGAGCACGTGCTGGCCGAAGAGGCCGCCGGGCGAGCGGTCGAGCCACGCGACCTGGACCTGGAGGAGTTCCGTCTCCTGGTGCCCGCCAACGGCCGCCTCACCCTCACCTATCGCACCCCGGACCCCAGCGCTCCGGACGGCTATCGCCTCGGCACGAGACAGACCGGATTCGCCTTCACCGGTCAAGCGGTCGCCGAATCGATCAACATCGGTCCCAACGCCGACCTCACCCTCGCGATCCCGCTGCGGGACGTCCGTCCCACCCAGCTCCTCGCCGTGCTGACCCTGCTGTTGGCGATCGCCGTCGCGGTCCTCGGCGGCGCCGTCGTCGCGGTCGTGACGGCGCGACGGCTGTCGGAGCCGCTGTCCGACGTGGCGCGCCGTGCCGCGGACATGGCGCGGGGCGACTTCTCGTCGGACTGGCCGACCTACGGCATCGATGAACTCGATCGGGTGTCGACCGCGCTCGCCGATGCGAACCAGGAGATCGCGCTCCGGCTGGAGCGGGAGGGCGAGATCGTCGGCGACGTCTCCCATCAGCTGCGCAGCAGGCTCACCGCCATCCATCTGCGACTCGATGAACTGACCCTGCACGACGACCCCGCCGTCGTCAGCGAGGCCGAGGCCGGCATGGAACAGGTGGAGCGACTGGCGAACGAGCTCGACGAGATGATCGCGGCGTCGCGCGCCGATTCGAAAGCGCGCGTGGCCATCGACGTCGCCGCCGTCGTCGAGCGGCTGGTGCAGGACTTCTCGCCGACGTTCGCCTCCGACGGCCGGGCGATCCGCATGGAGATCGACGACCCGGCGCCGTACGTGTACGGGCGGCCGGGCCGACTGCGCGAGGCCCTCAGCGTGCTGGTCGACAATGCGAGCGTGCACGGCGCCGGAGCCTGCGTGATCCGCGTCGGGACCGTGTCGAGTTCGGAGATGGTCCGCATCACCGTCGCCGACTCCGGGCGCGGAGTCGCGGACGATCTGGTGCCCGTCATCTTCCGCCGCGGCGTGTCCAGCGGTGGTCGTAGCGGATACGGACTGTCGTTGGCGCGAGCTCTGGTCGAGGCGGACGGCGGTCGTTTGGACCTGGTGCAGCGACGTCCGGCGGTGTTCGGGGTGGTAACCCCGATGCACGCGGTCGCCGTGGAAGCGGTCGACGGCTCAGCCGACGACGGCGAGATCAGGCGTGTCCGAGTTCCTCATCGCTGAGCTCGTCTGAGTTCGGGTGGACGTCGGTGGATCCGCCCTCGCCGCCGCGCGGCTGCTCGTCGGGAAAGGCGAAGCGGCGCAGTGCCCAGAAGCGGAAGCCCATGCCGATCAGATTGCCGATGATCATGCCGAGCATGAAGTCCACGATCGCCAGTTCCAGGCCGTGGATGTTCTCGCGCATGTTGAAGACGTTGTTGCCCAGCCACAGCGGACCGGCCGCCAGGAGCACACCGATGCCGCTGATGATGAAGAACAGCGCCGCCTCGTGCGACCGCTCGCGGCCGCCGCGGTTCTTGAACGCCCACTCCCGGTTGAGCACGTAGCTCAGGACCACCGCGACGCCGCCCGAGATCACGCGGGCGATGGTCGGCTTGGGCTCCAGAATCGTGAACGCGAGGATGAAGTAGACCACGGTGTCGACGACGAACGTGGTGCCGCCGACGATGGCGAACTTGATGAATTCGCTGTGCTTCACGACGAGTCGTCGCAGGGGGTGCGGGAGGCTGTTCACTACCCCGTCAATGGTCGGCACAAGGTTCGAGTGTACGTAACCGGGGCACGAACGCCGGCATCGACCGGCGGCCCTGCACGACGAAAGTCACGGACATGACACCATTGCACCGTGACTTCTAGCCCAGATCGACGTTCTACCGGCATGCCCACCGTGACCATGATCGGTGGCGGTCAGCTCGCGCGCATGACGCACCAGTCGGCCGTCGCGCTCGGCCAGTGCCTGCGTGTTCTCGCGGGCGGCGCGACCGAACCCGCCGCTCAGGTCAGCGCGAACGTGGTGATCGGCTCCCACAACGATCTCGAGGCGCTGCGCGCTGCCGCGGAGGGATCGGTGGCGCTGACCTTCGACCACGAGGGCGTCCCGCTGGCGCATCTGCAGGCGTTGGAGGCCGACGGCGTGCAGGTCCGCCCGCCGTCCGCGGCCCTGCACTTTGCGCAGGACAAGCTCGCCATGCGTCGACGGCTGTCGGAACTGGGGCTCCCGGTCCCGGACTTCGTCGACCTGTCCGGCAGCGTCCCCGCGGCACGGGAGGCGCTGATCGCGTTCGGTGCGGCGCACGAGTGGCAGGTGGTGCTCAAGGCCGTCAGCGGGGGGTACGACGGCCGCGGGGTCTGGATCACCGACAACCGCGACGACGCGCTCGCGGCCTTCGACGCCAACGCCGGGGGCGACGCGGTGCTGATGGCCGAGCAGAAGGTCGCGATGGCGCGCGAACTCTCGGCGATGGTTGCGCGGTCGCCGTACGGACAGGGCGCCGCATGGCCGGTGGTGGAGACCGTTCAGCGGAAGGGACAGTGCGCCGTCGTGCTGGCGCCTGCTCCCGGCCTGAGCGAGGAGTCCGCGCAGCGCGCCCAGCAGATGTCGTTGCGGCTGGCCGACGAACTGGGGGTGATCGGCGACATGGCGATGGAACTCTTCGAGACCGTCGACGGCGACCTGATCGTCAACGAGCTCGCCATGCGGCCGCACAACAGCGGGCACTGGACGATGGACGGTGCGGTCACCTCGCAGTTCGAGCAGCATCTCCGCGCGGTCCTCGATTACCCGCTCGGCGACACCTCGCCGCGCGCGGACGTGGTCGTGATGGCGAACATCCTCGGTGCCGACCAGTCGCCGGACATGTCGATGGACGAGCGTCTGCATCACCTGTTCGCGAGGATGCCCGACGCGAAGGTGCACCTGTACGGCAAGGACGAACGCCCCGATCGCAAGATCGGTCACGTGAACATCGTCGGGCTGCCCGGTCACGGCGTCGACGAGGTCCGCGAACGCGCCGAGCGCGCCGCTCACTGGATGAGCACAGCCACGTGGACCGACGGCTGGGATCCGCACCAGTAGGCTCCGCCGCTCGATCCCGCACACCACTGCACCCCGCACCCCGACACGATCCCGAACACCCACACGACAGGGAGATCCGATGACCACTGAGCCCACCCCGCCGACCCCGCGCGTCGGCCTGATCATGGGCAGTGACTCCGACTGGCCGACGATGAAGGCCGCTGCGGAAGCACTCGCCGAGTTCGGCATCCCGTTCGAGGTCGGCGTCGTCTCCGCCCACCGCACCCCGCAGCGCATGCTCGACTACGCGAAGGCGGCCGCGGGCCGAGGCATTCAGGTGATCATTGCCGGGGCGGGTGGTGCGGCGCACCTACCGGGCATGGTCGCCTCCGCGACCCCGCTGCCGGTGATCGGTGTCCCGGTGCCGCTCAAGTACCTCGACGGCATGGACTCGTTGCTCTCGATCGTGCAGATGCCCGCGGGTGTCCCGGTCGCCACCGTCTCCATCGGCGGCGCCCGGAACGCCGGTCTGCTGGCCGTCCGCATCCTCGGCGCCTCGGATCCGGCGATCGCCTCGGCGATGGCCGAGTTCCAGGCGAGCCTGGAGGAGATGGTCCTGGCGAAGGACGAGAAACTGCGTCGCAGCATCTTCGAGGACTGACGTCTAGGTGTAGTTCCTAGGGCTGCAGGCTCGCCACCACGTCGGCCGCGGGGATCGCCTGGGCGGCGCGGAAACCGCGGCCGGCCCACAGGTTGATCACGTCGGGGTCGGCTGCACCTGCTCGACGGATGGGCCCGGTCAGGGTGTTGACCTGCGGGTAGACCGGCGGTGCGTCGGCGTCGTGCGCGGCGATGAAATCGTTGACCAGACCGCGCGCGAGGCGTCCGGAGTAGGCACGGGTGGTCACCGTCTCGGTGAACCGCGGGTCGACGAGGGCATCGCGGTGCGCCTGTCTGGTCCCGGCTTCGGGGCATCGCAGCAGGAGCGTGCCGACCTGCACGGCGACCGCGCCCGCGTCGATGAGCGCGCGCACATCGGCGACGGATGTGACGCCGCCCGCCGCGACGACGGGCAGGCCGGTCGCCTCGACGACGGCGCCGGTCAGGGGGAGCGTGTCGATCTCGGGGTCGGTGTCGAGGATCCCGTAGGTGGCGCGGTGTCCGCCCGCGGACACGCCCTGCGCGCAGACGGCGTCGACGCCCGCGTCACGAGCGATGACGGCTTCGGCGACGTTGGTCACGGTTCCCGCGACCAGGACGCCGGCGGCCTGCAGCCGCGCGATGGTCTCGCGGTCGGGGCAGCCGAAGGTGAACGACGCGACCGGAACCCGCTCCTCGATCAGCACCTGCACCTTGCCGTCGAACGAGTCGTCCGTGTACGGCACATCGTCGGGCAGATCCGCGCCGAGTCGGGCGGCCAAGGGCTCCAGGCGTGCCCGATAGGCGGCGAAGGCAGCCGCGTCGAACGGAATCTCTTCGGGCACGAACAGATTGACGCCGAACGGCCGGTCGGTGAGGGAGCGGATGGTCGCGATGGTGTCACGCAACTGGTCGGGGGAGAGGTAGGCGGCGCCGTAGAACCCCAGCCCGCCTGCGTTCGAGACGGCCGCGGTCAGTTCCGGGGTCGAGGTGCCGCCCGCCATCGGGGCTCCGGCGATCGGGACGGACAGGTGATCGAAACTGAACATGGTCATGCTCCTTTCGGAACCCGGACGATCTCCAGGTCGACGATGCTGCGCAGGACGAAGCCCATCGACTCGTAGAGGCGACGCGCCGGGTTGTCGGCGGTGGTGTGCAGGAACGGGGTGTCGCCGCCGGTGACGGTCTCGTGCGCGACGGCGGCGACGAGCCGTCGTGCCAGACCGCGGCCGCGGGCGTCGGGATGCGTGCAGACCGCACTGATCTCGACCCAGCCGGGGAGTCGGAGACGCTGCCCGGCCATGGCGACCAGCCGCCCGGCGTCGTCCCGAATCCCCAGATAGCGGCCCATCTCGATGGTGCGGGGCAGAAACGGTCCGGGTTCGGTGAGTTCGACGAGTGCGGTCATCTCGGCCACATCGCTCGGGCCGAGCACGACGACCTCCGGATCGGCGCGGGGTTCGACGCCCTCGCCCGAGTACTGGACCAGACCGAAGGTCTCGAGGTGGTGCCATCCCGCCGGTGTCGGCGTGCGGCAGTCGCGCAGTCCCACCGTGTTTCCCGGGCCTGCGAGCGCGGCCATGTCGGCCCAGTCGTCGGTGGTCATCTCGCGCGGATGTCCGTAGAACACCGACACGTCGGGGTGAAAGGCCGCAATGCGACCGCGGACGCGGGCGAACTGGGCCTGCCGCCCGCGCAGTGCACCGGTGAACGGATCGTCGAGCGGGCTCAGATCGACGACGCCGGTCATGCGAGCTTCCGCTGGAAGAAGTCGATGATGTCGTCGAGCGTGTCGCGCGTGGGCTGTCCGGGCTCGTCGATCAGATGTTCCGTCACCACCGAGTGCGGTGGGATCAGGGCGTCCGGTGAGGCAGCGGTGTCGGGCAGCTCGACGCCGATGAAGGCGTCGCCGAGCTGCTCGCGGAGAAACTCGAACCGGCTGCCGGGGACCAGCGCATCGCCCTCGAACCGGGCGCCCATCACCTCCAGGCCCCGGGCGCACCGGGCTTTCACGGTGGCGAGATCGTCGGGCGAGATGTCGATGTTCCGTCGACGCCCGGGCGTGATGCCCACCGGCAACGACGGTTGCGACAGCACCGGCGCCAGCAGCGTGTCGTCGACGGCCATGGCGAGCGCGAACCCGCCCGACACGCACATGCCGATGGCCCCGACCCCCGGACCGCCGCATTCGGCGTGGGCATGACGAGCCAGTGCGCGCAGCCAGACCACCACCGGTGAGGACTTGCCCGTCGCGAACACCGTGAACTCGCGACTCACACAGATCTTCCCGAGGGAGCGCGCCATCAGCCCGCCGACCCGTGGCAGATCGCCGAGACCGCTCGGCTTCGGGTCGGCGCCGTCGACGCCGAAGAACGACGGCACGAAGACGGTGCAGCCCGCATCGCTGACACGACGCGCGAAATCCGCGACCTTCGGGGTGAGTCCGGGGATCTCGGGGATCACCACCACCGCCGGTCCACTGCCGCGGCGGTAGAAGCGATGGGTCACTCCGGCATCGGTGAACTCACCGCGCTCGAAGTCCGCCAGTGTGTCCGCGTGTGCGCTCACGCCTTCTCCACGATCCGGCCGTAGAGGACCGAGTCGGCGAGGAGCGCCGGGATGCGAGCGGACTTCACCACGTCGGGGGAGTCTGCGGGCAGGACGCGAACGCCCGCCACCGACACCTGCTTCCCACCGCGCACCAGCGTGAACTCGCCTGCCTCGAGAACGTTCTTGACCCAGTCCGATTCGGCGCCGTAGTTGAGGGCGATGCTCACACGGCCGTCGTCGACGAACGCCAGGACCGGGGTCTGGTACGGGCGTTTGGACGTTCGGCCCACGTGCTGGACGACCGCCCACGGTGCGATGCGCCCCGCCCAGAGTCCCTGGATCGGGTTGGTCACGTACTTGTTGGCGCGGGCGACGATGCGGGGAACCTTCATACTTCCAGCTTGCCGTATGGAACCGCACTCGGCGAGGCCGACCGGGCCGGGTTGTGGGCGGCGAGTGCACAACTGAGCGATACTGTCGCCATGGCCACGACCGATCAGGTGCACACCGAGCCCGCGGAATTCCGCATGCACGTGGTCACCGAGGCCATCAGACTGTTCTCGGCCAAGGGCTACGAGTCGACGCCCGTCGACGAGATCGCCGCGGCCGCAGGAGTTTCGCGCAGAACGCTGTTTCGGCAGTTCCGCTCGAAGGAAGATCTGATCTTCGCCGATCACGAGACCTTGCTGGAATTGGTGGCCGAGCATCTGGACGACCCCGTACGCAGTGACGCCGACCCGTGGTGGGCGGTGTGCGAGGCTGCCGAGCTGGTCTTCGCGCATTATGCGACGATTCGCGACGTCGCTGTGCGGCGATACCGCGTGGTCTCCCAGGTGCCCGCACTGCGCGACCGAGAACTCGTCACGACGTATCGCTACCAACGTGTCTTCGAGGACTTCCTGCGGCGCGCGCGGCCCGCGGTGCCACGGGTGCGGATCATCGCCTTCGCCGCGGCGGTGACCGGCGCGCACAACTATCTGCTGCGGTCGATGGTGCGTGGCGACGACGGTGCCACCGCGGCGGATCTGCGACGTGAACTGCGCGCGATCCGCGCCTCGGCGGACGGATTCGTCGACGATGAGCGCCGACGCGACGCACCGCAGCAGGTCGCGGTGGTGACTTTTCCCAGCGGCAGCACGCCGGACGAGATCGCCGAGGCGGTCCGTGCGGGATTGACTCGGCACTCAGTGCCGTGATGAAGTGAGAGATAACCGATGGACGGCACTCAGTGACAGGCTGGGGCGTCACGAAAGCTGCGTGTCAGCGAAGGAGAGATGATGGGCAAGTTCGGAAACCCCGATTTCGACCTCTTCCAGCTTCCGGAGGAGCATCAGGCACTGCGTGACGCCATCCGTGCGCTGGCCGAGAAGGAGATCGCGCCGCACGCCAAGGACGTCGACGAGAACGCGCGCTTCCCGGAGGAGGCTCGCGCCGCACTCGTCGCCAACGGATTCAACGCGGTCCACGTCCCCGAGCAGTTCGAGGGACAGGGCGCGGACTCGGTCGCCGCCTGCATCGTCATCGAAGAGGTGGCACGCGTCGACGTCTCGGCGTCGCTGATCCCCGCCGTCAACAAGCTCGGCACCATGGGACTGATCCTGTCGGGGTCCGATGAGCTCAAGGCGCAGGTGCTGCCGTCGATCGCGTCGGGCGAGGCGATGGCCTCGTACGCGCTGTCCGAACGTGAGGCCGGCTCCGACGCCGCGTCGATGAAGACCCGCGCCCGCAAGGACGGCGACAGCTGGGTGCTCAACGGTTCCAAGTGCTGGATCACCAACGGCGGCAAGTCCACCTGGTACACCGTCATGGCGGTCACCGATCCGGAGAAGGGCGCCAACGGCATCTCGGCGTTCATGGTCCACAAGGACGATCCGGGCTTCACCGTCGGCCCGCTGGAGCACAAGCTCGGCATCAAGGGCAGCCCCACGGCGGAGCTGTACTTCGAGAACTGCACCATCCCCGCCGATCGCATCATCGGCGCGGAGGGCACCGGTTTCAAGACCGCGCTGGCCACTCTCGACCACACCCGTCCGACCATCGGCGCGCAGGCCGTCGGCGTCGCCCAGGGCGCCCTCGACGCCGCGATCGAGTACGTCAAGGACCGCAAGCAGTTCGGCAAGACCCTCAGCCAGTTCCAGGGCGTCGAGTTCATGATCGCCGACATGGCGATGAAGGTGGAGGCCGCGCGCCTCATGGTCTACACCGCGGCCGCTCGTGCCGAGCGCGGCGAGGGCAACCTCGGCTTCATCAGCTCGGCGTCGAAGTGCTTGGCCTCCGACGTCGCGATGGAGGTGACCACCGATGCCGTCCAGCTGTTCGGCGGCGCCGGCTACACCACCGACTTCCCAGTCGAGCGCATGATGCGCGACGCCAAGATCACCCAGATCTACGAGGGCACCAACCAGATTCAGCGCGTGGTCATGAGCCGCGCACTGCTCCGCGGCTGAGCTCGTTCCGCAGACACAGCGTTCCCCGTCACCACGATGGTGACGGGGAACGCCGCGTCTCGTCGTGGTCCTCTCGTCGTCGCCCGGCGGTCACCGCCAAGTGACGGTCGCCTTCTCCGTCGACGCGGTCTTCGCCAAGGCGGCCTCGTCGGCCGAACCGTCCACGTAGACCAGCGAGGCGCCGGCCGCCAACGGCGCGGCGAAGTTCGCGACCAGGTCGGCGACGGTGTGCCACGGTCGAACCGAGAGCACCCGGTCGTCGGCGCCGAGCCCGTCCGGGGCCGCGGTGAGCACCTGCTGCACGGTCACCGAATCGACGGCGAGGCGGCCCGCTCCGGACGGGACGAAGTGATCGCCGTGAGCGCGGATCGATTCGCCGAAGTCGCTGATCCCCACCGGAAGGTCTCGCACGCCCATCGCGAACGGATCGAGCGGCACGACGACGATCTCGTCCTCATCGTGGGAGTCGATCCGATCGCGGCTGGTGAACACCACTCGCCCGTCACCGTCGTCGGCGATCAGCACCTGGGCTCCGGCCCACCACGAGCCGAGCAGGATCGCGGCGGTCTGCCAGTGCTCGGGAAGATCGACGCGCACCGGGTCGCCGGGGAGCACGCCGATCTCGTCGCGCAGATAGTTGCCGATCTTCGCGGCCCAGTTGCCGAGCGTCGCACCGGACAGCTCCGTGCGCTCGCCCGTCGAGTCGTTGTAGTAGGTCAGCATCGGGCGCGCCTGATCGGCGGCGGCCGCCAGGATCGCACCGGTCACGGTGGTGTCGCTCATCGGTTCCTCTTCCACAGGTGAGGGGGCCTCCCTCGGTCGGCCGCCAGGTGTTCGGGCGTCAGTTGACGCACACCGGACCGTCGGTGTCGGCCTTGATCACCGGGGCCGGTTTGTTCGCGGTCGACGATGCCGACGAACTGCCGTCGTCACCGGCTTCGGTGGTGTTCGAGATGGCGCCGAGACCGTAGTTGTAGGTGTTCGTCAGCACCAGCCGGAGCGTGTTGTCCGGCAGCGACGAGTCCTCGCGGATCTCGATGGAACCGGCCTTCAGATCGTTGCGCAGTTGCTTCGCGCCCTCGCTGTCCGTCGACTTGGCGAAGATCAGCGAGTCGAACTCGTTCATGGGCTTCGTGGACGTCTCGCCCTTCTGATACCCGCGTTTGGCGAGCAGCCGCATCACGTTGCCCGCGAGCCCCTCGGTGGTGCCTGCGTTGACCACGTCGACCTTGTAGTCGGCGCGCGGATTGTCGTTGGCCGCGGTCTTGCCGGTTCCGAGCTGCTCGTTGATGAAGGTGTGCACGGCCTGCGTGTCGACGGCGAGAACGCTCTGGGTGCCGTCCTCGCTCCAGGCCTGATCGTCGGCGATCGGAATGGTCGTGAACTTCACGTTGCCGCCGGTGAGATCCTTGAGACTCTCGGCGAAGGTGAGGATGTCCCACCCGTCGTCGAGCACCACCGACCGCGACACGGCATCCTGGAGATCCTGCAGCTTGGAGGTGTTGGTCAGTGTCTGCGTCGACAGGATCTTCTGCGCCAGCGACGCCATGTACACCTGCTGACGGGTGATCCGGTCGAGGTCGCCGCGGGGGAGCCCGTGTCGCTGGCGGACGAAGCTGAGCGCCGTCGGACCCATCAACTTCTGCTTGCCCGCGCGGAACCGGGCGCCGGAGAACGGCTCGTTGACCGCGTTCTTGAGGCAGACCTCCACGCCTCCGACGGCGTCGGTGAGGAGCGCGAAACCGAGCAGGCCCACCTCGGCGTAATGGTCGACGGTGATGCCGGTGAGGTTCGCGACGCTCTCGATGAGGGCCAGCCGACCGGCCTTGGTGCCGTCCTTCTCGGCCTGCGCCTCGTCGACGCCCTTCTCCACTTCGCTGCGCCGCACGCCTTCGCGGGTGGTGCCGTATGCGGCGTTGATCTTGCTCATGCCCAGACCCGGCACATCCACGTAGGTGTCGCGGGGGATGGAGATGGCGGTGGCCTTGGATCCGTCGTTCGGGATGCGGACGAGGACGATGGTGTCGGTGCTCGTGCTGACGTCGCCGCCGACGCGCAGCCACTTGAGCTCCTCGTCGGACAGCGGATGGCCCTTGGCGTCGACGCGGGAGTCGGTGCCGACCAGAAGGACGTCGACGGCGCCGTCGTCACCGCCGCCCAAGCCGAGATCGGAGAGGAGGGTCACCGACCCGTTGAGGCTCCGGACCTTGACCCAGCCGAGGCCGGTGACGACCAGGACCATGACGGCGAGCAGCGCGATGAGCGTGCGGCCGATGTTCTTGGGTGCGATTCCCGCGATCGGCCGGGTGGCCCAGAGCTTCAGAGCGGCGCGGAAGCTGCCCGGTGGCGTCGCCGACTGGCGCCGCGCGGATGTGTGCGGACGCGGCGGACGGGTCGTGGCTCCGGTGTGGATCTCCGCCGAGTCACGGCGTGTCCGAGGCCCGGCTGCGGTGCCGGTCGGGGCGGAGCGACGGCGCTGTGAACCGCTGGACCGACGCGCGGATTCGGCGGAACCGGCACCCGACTTCTTCGGGCGGTCCGCCTTTCCCGGCTCGTGCGAGCGTTCGCCTCGTGACTCCACCTGTCGCGCTGTCCCTTCGCTCGATTCCACCGCCGACCTTCGCCAGACTACTGATTCGACGCCCGTAACCCGGGGAGGCGCAGCCGGAACCGGTCGCGGTGATCTCCGGCACGCGTCCGGCCCGTCGAGCCGCGACGACGCTGACGATGGGCAAGGATGAGTCTTCATGAGCAGTCAGCGGTTCTATGTGGTCGGTGCAGGCGGTCAACTCGGCGGCCACCTCCTCGCGACGGCGGGACCACGCACCGTGACCCCGCTGACGTCGGCCGACATCGATGTCAGCGACATCGGTTCGGTGCGTCGCGCGCTCGCCGCGCTGTCGACCGGCGACGTGGTCGTCAATGCGTCGGCGTACACCGCGGTCGACGCCGCCGAGTCCGATGCCGCCGCGGCCTTCGCGGTGAACGCCGACGGCCCGCGGCACCTGGCCGAGGTGGTTCGGGCAGCCGGCGCGCGACTGATCCACGTGTCGACCGACTACGTCTACGAGCGGCCGATGCTCGGCCCTGACGGCGCCTGGCGCCCGTTCGAGCCGGACGACCCGACCGGATCGCCTGCCACCGTCTACGGCGCCGGAAAACTGGCGGGGGAGCGCGCTGCGATCGCCGCCGACCCGACGACCGTGGTGGTCCGCACCGCCTGGGTGTTCACCGGTGGGCGCGACACCGAGGACTTCGTGTCGACCATGATCGGGCTCGAGCGGAACCGCGACACGCTGCGCGTGGTCGCCGATCAGACCGGATCGCCGACCTACGCTCGCGACCTCGCCGTCGGTCTGTGGGAACTCGCCGACGCGCTCGAGCGTGACGCGTTCCGCGCGGGCGCGATCGTGCACGCCGTCAACGCCGGTGACGCCACCTGGCACCGCCTCGCGCAGGCGGTGTTCACGGAGATCGGGGCCGACCCGCACCGCGTCGAGCCGTGCACCACGCAGGAGTTTCCGCGGCCCGCCCCGCGCCCCGCATACTCGGTGCTCTCGACCCGAAGCTGGGCTGAGGCCGGGCTCACACCGCTGCGGACCTGGCGTGACGCACTGCACGCCGCACTGACCGCGCGGTCAGCTGACGACGATGTCCTCCGTTAGTCTGAGCCGGTGACTGCCAGCTTCGCCGTCGTGACCGTGACTTTCTCCTCGGGCGACTACCTCCACAACTTCCTCCGCACGCTGCCGTCGGCGTCGACGCAGACACCGCAGGTGGTCATCGCCGACAACGGATCCACCGACGGGGCGCCGGAGCAGGCCGTCGCCGACCACGACAACGTCACGCTGGTGCACACCGGCGGCAACATCGGCTACGGCGGGGCGGTGAACCGCGGGGTCGCCGAGATCGACCCGGAAGTCGAGTTCGTCCTCGTCGCCAACCCCGATGTGGAGTGGTCACCGGGCGCGATCGACGAGCTGCTCGCGGCCGCGACGCGCTGGCCGCGCGCCGCGAGCCTCGGGCCGCTGATCACCGAGCCCGACGGCGGCGTCTACCCGTCGGCGCGTCGGGTCCCGGACCTCGTCTCCGGCAGCGGGCATGCGATTCTGGGGGCGATCTGGAAGTCGAACCCGTGGACCGCTGCCTACCGGAACGACGACGCCGAACGCACCGAACGCCCCGTGGGCTGGCTGTCGGGGTCGTGCCTGCTGCTGCGCCGCGTCGCCTTCGACAACGTCGGCGGCTTCGATTCGCGGTACTTCATGTTCATGGAGGACGTCGACCTCGGCGACCGCCTCGGCCGGTCCGGATGGCTCAACGTATTCGTGCCGACCGCGTCGGTGATGCACGCGAAGAGTCATTCGGTCAGCAGACATCCCGAGAAGATGATTCCGGCGCACCACGAGAGCGCCTACCGTTTCAACGCCGATCGGAACCCCGGGCCGTTGCGGGCGCCACTGCGGGTGGCGCTCCGGGCGGGCCTGGCGATCCGATCGAAGATCGCCGTCGCAGCCGCCCTGCGCGAACAGCGCAGATCCGGCGATCACGCATGAGCTCGACCACGACATCGTGGACAAGGAAGGAAACCCTGTGACTTCACCGGTTCAGGCACTGGTCCTCGTCGGAGGCAAAGGCACCCGGTTGCGCCCGCTGACGCTGTCGGCGCCGAAGCCGATGCTGCCGACGGCCGGCACGCCGTTCCTGACGCATCTGCTGTCTCGGATCCGCGAGGCCGGGATCACCGACGTCGTGCTCGGCACGTCGTACCAGGCGCACGTCTTCGCCGACCATTACGGTGACGGCTCGGCACTCGGGCTGAACCTGACGTACATCACCGAGGACACCCCGCTCGGCACCGGCGGCGGCATTCGCAACGTCTACGACGCGCTGACCGCCGACACCGTCCTGGTGTTCAACGGCGACGTCCTGGGCGGCACCGACATCCGCGACGTCCTCACCACGCATCAGTCGTCGGGCGCGGAGGTGACCCTGCATCTGGTGCGCGTGGGTGATCCGCGGGCGTTCGGCTGCGTGCCGACCGACGCCGACGGTCGTGTGACCGCGTTCCTCGAGAAGACGCAGGACCCGCCGACCAACCAGATCAACGCCGGCACGTACGTCTTCAATCGGTCGGTGATCGGCGAGATCCCCGCCGGTCGTCCGGTCTCGGTGGAACGCGAGGTGTTCCCCGCGATCCTCGCGCAGGGCAGGCACATCCACGGTCACGTCGACGACGCCTACTGGCGCGACATGGGGACGCCCGAAGACTTCGTGCGCGGCTCGGCCGACCTCGTTCGCGGGATCGCGCCGTCGGCCGCCGTCGCCAAGCCGTGCGGGGAGTCGCTGGTGCTCGACGGCGCCGACGTCGCGCGCGGCGCGGTCCTGATCGGCGGCACCGTCGTCGGTCGTGGCGCCCACATCGGGGCCGGTGCGCGCCTCGACGGCGCGGTCATCTTCGACGGCGCGACGGTGGCGAACGGCGCCGTCGTGGAACGCAGCATCGTCGGCTTCGACGCCGTCGTGGGCGCCCACGCGCTGGTGCGCGACACCGTCATCGGCGACGGCGCCAACGTCGGCGCCCGCTGTGAACTGCTGCGCGGGGCCCGCGTGTGGCCGGGCGTCGAGATCCCCGACAGCGGGATCCGCTTCTCCACGGACGTCTGACCGCCGCGGCGGTCAGACGGTCGTCACGCCTTCGCCGCCGCCAGCAATCCGGTGCCGACCGGGATCACCGCGGGCAGCAGCCGGTCGTCGTCGGCGATGATCGACGCGGCCTCGCGGGCGGCGAGCGTCCGCGGATCGTCCGCATCGCGGTCGGCGATGGTGCCGTCGGCCGAGGCATTGTTGACCACGACCAGTCCGCCCGGACGCAGAATGCGGATCGCCTCGGTGACGAACAGCGGGTAACTCAACGGCGCGCCGTCGACGAACACGAGGTCGTAGGTCTCATCGGCGAGGCGGGTGAGGACATCGGTCGGCGCACCGTTGATCAGGCGCGTGCGCCCCGGCGCGATATGGGCGTCGGCGAAGGTCTCGCGCGCCGCGCGATGATGCTCGGACTCGGGATCGATGGTGGTGAGGACACCGTTCTCCGGCATCCCCGCCAGCAGCCACAGACCGCTGACGCCGACGCCGGTGCCGATCTCCACCACGTGCTTGGAACCGGCGACGCGGGCCAGCAGTGACAGCAGCGCGCCGGTCGCGGGCGAGACCGCCGACGCACCGAGTTCCTCGGCGCGCAGCCGAGCCTCGGCGAGCGCCTCGTCCTCGACGATGGCTGCTTCGGCGTACTCACTCATGGAAGCGGCGGCGGCCGCGGTGTCACTCATGTCATCGAGGGTGCCATACCGCGTTGACCTGCGGTTGCGGGCACGCCGGTCGTGCCGGTTCTCATCCTCAGTAAACCTTCAGGTCAGTGCCAGGGACACCACATTCGGGTACGAGAGGGTAGAACCCGACAGCCTGGGAAATATCGATCGTTCCGAAAGCGTTGTTACCGGGGAGACCCCGTCCGCGCCGGACGCGAAGAGAGGAACTGGCACCAGCACGATGACCGTCCCGATGAAGAGCAAGGCCTCAGCCGACGACACCGTCGGAGCCTTCCAGGGCACCGCAGGATTCGACGCCACCGGCGATCGTAATCTGATGCCCTCGTGGGACGAGCTCGTCGCTGAGCACGCCGATCGCGTCTACCGGCTCGCGTACCGCCTGTCGGGCAACCAGCACGACGCCGAGGATCTGACGCAGGAGACCTTCATCCGCGTCTTCCGGTCCTTGACCAAGTACAAGGCGGGCACGTTCGAGGGGTGGCTGCACCGCATCACGACCAACCTGTTCCTGGACATGGTGCGTCGTCGCGGCAAGATTCGCATGGAAGCGTTGGAGACCGAGTACGACCGCACTCCCGCCGACACGCCGGACCCGCAGCAGGCGTACGCCGACGCGAACCTCGATCCCGATCTGCAGGCCGCACTGGATTCATTGGCTCCGGAGTTCCGCGCCGCCGTCGTTCTGTGCGACATCGAAGGACTGTCGTACGAGGAGGTCGGCGCCACCCTCGGTGTCAAGATGGGAACCGTCCGCAGCCGCATTCACCGCGGTCGCCAGGGCATCCGCGAATTCCTGGCCGCGCGGGGGTACACCGACAGCCGCTCCGTAGCAGCGGCCGAGTGACCCCGGCGGCTCGCCGTCGCGTCTTCCGCTACCCTGGTCAGTCGGAAGGCGAGACCAGCAGGTGCGTGCGATGAGAGGGGTGACACCGATGAACCCAGGCCAGATGGGGCGCTTCCGCGGAAGCCGTCGATCCGCCGGATCGTCGCCGCTCACGCCGAACCCCGGCTACGGTCAAAGCGTGGGTTTCGCCTCGACCGAACATCTGAATCCGGAAGCCGTTGTCGCGTATGTCGACAACGAGCTGTCCCGGCAGGCGGCCGCGCGCGCCGACGAGCATCTGCGACTCTGCCGCGACTGCGCGGGCGAGGTCGCGGCACAGGCCCGCGCGCGGTCGATGCTGCAGACCTGCCGCAACGAGTTCAGTGTTCCCGATTCGCTGCGTGCGCAATTGAGTCAGATCCCGACGCAGGAGATCGACCTGCGCGGCACCCGTCGACCCAATCGCTGGGGCCGCTGACTCGTGACCGACACGCCCTCCTCGTCTGCTGGTCGGTCGACCGATTCGACGCTGCCCGTATCCGCGCCCCGGAGTGAGCCGCCTGCTGCCGACGTCGCGGCGGTCTTCGGGCGACCGGACGGGGTTCAGGGGTCGTTCGCCGGTGAGCACGTCCCGGCCGACCGTCCGGAACCGCGGGTCGCACCACCCGACGCCGTGTTGGCCGAGGCGTTCAGCAAGCCCGCGGGCGTGACCGACACGCTGCAGCGCGATCCCTATGCGGTGCCGGAGCCGGAGGAGACGCCGGAACCCGACCCCTGGCGTGATCCCGACAGCACGGCCAGCATGTCCCGGCCCGCCGTCCCGGTGCCGATGCCGACCGGTCCGACGGACCGCGGACCGAAACTCGGCATTCGTGAACTCCTCTTCGGCGGTCGCGTGCAGTGGTGGGCGTTGGCGACGCTGGGCATCCTCGCGCTGCTGGTCGGCGTGTTCGGCGGACTCATCGGGCGCTGGACGGCCGAGGTCGCGACGCCGTTGCACTCGAACTCGGTGCAGCTCGACGGTTCGGCGCCCGACACCGACGCTTCGAGCAACGTCGCCCGCGTGGTGCAGGCGGCGCAGAAGTCTGTGGTGACGATCGAAGTCAGGACTGCCGTCGAAGGCGCGTCCGGCTCGGGCTTCATCGTCGACAAATCCGGCTACATCGTCACCAACAATCACGTGATCTCCAAGGCGGCCAACGATTCCAAGGCCAAGCTCGAGGTGGTCTTCTTCGACCGCCAGCGGGTGCCCGCCCGGATCGTCGGCCGCGACATCAAGACCGACCTCGCCGTCCTGAAAGTCGACGACGTCGCCGATCTGACCGTGTCGAAGCTCGGAGACTCCGACAAGCTGCAGATCGGGCAAGAGGTCATCGCGTTCGGCTCACCGCTCGGCTTCGACAAGACTGTCACCAGCGGCATCGTCAGCGCCACCGGCCGAGCCGTGCCGCTCCGGCCGGATGCCGAGTCGGACACCGACGCCGTCATCAACGCGATTCAGACCGATGCGGCGATCAACCCGGGTAACTCCGGCGGTCCGCTGCTGAACGACGACGCGCAGGTCATCGGCGTCAACACCGCGGGTGCGATGACCGGGGGCGGTTCCATCGGCCTCGGCTTCGCGATCCCGATCAACGAAGTGATGCCGATCGCGAACGCGCTGATCAAGTCGGGGAAGGTGAACCATCCGTCGATCGGTATCACCGCGGCCACGGTGCGCAACGACCGGATCTACGGCGCACAGGTACGCGACGTGGCCGACGGCAGCCCGGCATCCCGAGCCGGCGTCCGCGAGGGCGACGTCGTGACCAGATTCAACGGACACGCGATCGAAGGCGCCGACGAGTTGACGGTTGCGGTGCGCACGTCGAAGATCGGTGACGCGGTGAAGTTCACCTACTGGCGCGACGGCCGGTATTTCGACGGTGAGATCACCCCGGTCAGCGATTAGCGGACCGCAGCATGTTCGGCGTGGAGAGAGCGGCGTAGAAGACGATGTTCAGCAGTGTCGGATGGGGTGAGATCCTCATACTCTTGGCAGCCGCCCTGATCATTCTGGGGCCGGAGCGCCTTCCCGGCGCGGTCTCCTGGGCGATGGGTTCGATCCGAAAGGTCCGCGATTACGCGACCGGTGCCAGCTCGCAGTTGCAGGACGAGTTGGGTACTGATTTCGAGGACATCCGCAAGCCGCTGAGTCAGCTCAACGAGCTCCGCCAGATGAGCCCGAAGAGCATCGTCACCAAGCATCTCTTCGACGGCGATTCGTCGACGATCGACGACTTGAGCACGTCGGTCCGCGATTCGCTCGACATCAGTCGAGTCCAGCCGCGTCAGTCGGCCCCGCAGGTCGACATGCGCAAGCCTGCTGCCCCCGAGCCGCAGGCGCCGCGCAAGGCCGACGTGACCGATTGGGACGCGACGTAGCTCGACGATGGTCGTCCCCACGTTGGTCGAGTGCTGCACGCAGGTTATCGAGACCGTCGTGAGTTCAGCTGGTATCAGGGGGCTGTGCGCTGCCTGAGAACTGCCCGCTCAGGAGCTTCCGACGGAACATTGCCGCCGGAAGGTTCTGAGGAAGCAGATCTCAGCACCATGGGACAGTAGGCCGCACGCGGAGCGCCGATATCAGATCGAACGCAGGCCTCGCTCGACGCTGCGCCAGCTTGTTCTTTTCCTCGGTGGGTGCTGACGGGGACGTGGATCTCGATAAGACCACGTGCTTGCTGCGCTCGCAGGTGGAACCCGACCCGCCTGAGCGGTGACGGCCACCGGGAATCAAGCGTCTAGTGCCGCGTGGTGTCCAGGTTGAGGCTCATGCCCGCCAGTCCGCGGCGTCGGACCGCGAGCTTGTCGGCGATCGCGCGCAGTGCGGAACCGGATGCCGACTCGGGTGCGGACAGCACGACCGGGGTGCCCGCGTCGCCGCCTTCGCGCAGTTTCTGCTCCAACGGCACCTGACCGAGGAGTTCGACGGTGGAGCCGACCGCGCGGGTGAGGCGTTCGGCCACCCTGGCGCCGCCGCCCGAACCGAACGGTTCGATGCGTGAGCCGTCGGGCAGGTCCATCCACGACATGTTCTCGACGACGCCGAGGATGCGCTGGCGCGTCTGCAACGCGATGGCGCCTGCCCGCTCCGCGACCTCGGCGGCGGCCTGCTGCGGTGTCGTGACGACCAGGATCTCCGCACCGGGGATCAACTGGGCGATCGAGATCGCGACGTCGCCGGTGCCGGGCGGAAGGTCCAGGAGGAGGATGTCCAGGTCGCCCCAGAACACGTCCGCGAGGAACTGCTGCAGAGCGCGGTGCAACATGGGACCGCGCCAGGTGACAGGGGTGTTGCCGTCCGTGAACTGGCCGATCGAGATGAACCGGACGCCGTGGCTCTGGGGCGGCATGATCATCGACTCGACCTGAGTCGGCTTCTGATCGCTGCCGAGCATGCGCGGCACGCTGTGTCCGTAGATGTCGGCATCGAGCACGCCGACGGTCAGTCCGCGGTCGGCGAGCGCTGCGGCGAGATTGACGGTGACGCTGGACTTGCCGACGCCGCCCTTGCCCGACGCGATGGCGTAGACGCGCGTCAAGTTGCCCGGTTTCGAGAACGGAATCTCCGGCTCCGGTCGGTCGCCGCGCAACTTCTTGCGGAGCTCGGTGCGCTGCTCGTCGTTCATGACGTCGAGTTCGACGCGCACCGTGCCGACGCCCGGTACGTCGGACACGGCGGTCTCGACGTTCTCGGAGATCTTCGTCTTCAGCGGACAACCGGCGGTGGTCAGGAAGATCCCGACGTCGACGGTGCCGTCGTCGGCGACCGCGACGGATTTGACCATCCCGAGATCGGTGATCGGACGGCCGATCTCCGGGTCCATCACCTTGCTGAGTGCGGACCGGATGGTGGATTCAGTGGGGCTGGCGGAGGTGGTCACAGGGCCGAGTGTAGTTCCTACTCGCGCGAAGCGGCTCAGACGGTCCCGCAGGCACTACCGCTCGGCCCTACCGTTCCGACTCCTACCGCTTCGGCACTGCCTTCGACGCCGACGGTTTGGCGGGCGTGGTCGATTTCGACTTCGGCTTGGGTGCGGGCTGTCCGGGGATGAGGCCGGGCGGCAGGCAGATGGTGCCGAGACACGTCGGCGGCGGCTTCGGCTTCGACGTGGATGGTTTGCTGGACTTCGGCGTCGACGGTGTGGTCGACTCGTCGGACTTCTTATCCTTCTTCTTGTCCTTGTCGTCCTTCGCAGACTTCTTGTCCTTCTCGGACGGCGCTTCGGACATCTCCGGGATCGGTGTCGTCGGCATCACACCGACGGCGTAGGCGGCCGCCCACGCGAGGACGTTGTTGGCGTAGGGCACTGAGCGGTTGTAGCGCAGCACATTATTGACCTGGTTGGGCTTGGCCATGAAGTCGGTGACACCCGCACACAGGTAGCGACCTGCGGAGTACGTGGCGTCGAAGATGTTGTCCGGATCGGACTTTCCGTCGCCGTTCGCATCGGACCCCCACGCCGCCCAGGTGCTGGGGATGAACTGCATCGGGCCCATGGCGCGGGCGTATCCGTTGCCGTGCTTGATGACCTCATTGCCTGCCAGGCTGCCGTCGAGCACCGGTCCGCGGATCGCGCTGCGGGTGTTGCCGTACGCGTCGACGTTGCCATTGCCCGCGTGGCCGGACTCGATGCGTCCGATGCCTGCGAGCAGGAACCAGGGGAGCTTGCACTGAGGCGTCTCCGCGGCGACGCGGGTCGCGGCGAGCTTGTAGGCCTTGAGGACGATGCCGGGGATCCCGAGGGGGCCAGAGGGGAGATTGGCGGCGATCCGGAACTGCGCGGGCCCGTCGAGGACGTCGGGCTCGGCGGGTGGCGCGAAACCGACGAGCGTAGTGCCTGCGGAGGGCACGGTCATCGGCGTCTTGCTGGCGGCCAGGGCCGCGCGCTCGTTCGCGAGACTGACGTCCGACACCGACGCCGGCAGGGACAATGACGTGGAGTCGGGGGCAGCGACGCTAGACACGGTGCCACTGAGGACCATTGCTCCGAGCGCCACGGCGGTTGTTCCGACGGCGAGCCCGCGACGCGACAGATGAACGCGGTTCGGGCGGTTACGCCACAAAGTCATCCCCATACAGCCTTCTCTGGTTCATGTGTCCTCGACCGCGATTGCCCGCGTGTCGCTGACGCCGAATCAAGGACGAGTCTGCAATCATCCCCCCGGTTCGACTGTGAGCAAGCATACATGCGATGGTTTCTTCGGTCATGTCGGATCGGCGTCTGGCTTCTCAGCCATCCGCTCGGCGATCCGATCGACGAGCTCATCGACCAGGTCGTCGAGCTCGTGCCGAAGGTAGTCACGAGAGACGGTGTCGCCCACGGCCAACCGCACCGCAGCCAGCTCACGGGCAAGGAACTCGGTGTCGTCCTTCGTCTGCGCGGCGCGCGATCGGTCCTCTTCGAGCGAGACGCGGTCGCGGTTCTCCTGCCGATTCTGCGCGAGCAGGATCAGGGGCGCCGCGTACGCGGCCTGGGTGGAGAACGCCAGATTCAACAGGATGAACGGGTACGGATCCCACTCGAACGCGAAGACGCCGATGTTCAACGTGATCCAGACGATCACCACGACGGTCTGGATCGCCAGATAGCGTCCGGTGCCCAGGAAGCGCGCCACCCGTTCGCTGTAGACGCCGATGAGGTCGGAGTCGAGGTTGACGTTGATCCTGGTGCGGCGCGTGCTCGGCGTGTCGAGGTGGCGGCCGACTGGGCTCATCGATCGGTGCCTTCCATGTCGGTCTCACGCCAATCGCGCGGGAGCAGGGCGTCGAGCAGGTCGTCGACCACCACGGCGCCGAGCAGATGGCCGTCGTCGTCGATGACCGGTGCGGACACCAGGTTGTAGGTGGCGAAGAACCGGGTCATCGTATCGAGCGAATCGCCGGGCAGCAGCCGTGGCATCTCGGTGTCGAGGATTCCGCCGACGAGGTTCGCCGGGGGTTCACGCAGGAGCGCCTGCGTGTGGACGGCGCCGAGGAACTTGCCGGTCGGCGTGTTGGTCGGCGGTCGGACGACGAACACCATGCTCGCCGCCGCGGAATTGACGTCGGGGTTGCGCACTCGCGCCAAGGCTTCGGACACGGTTGCGTTGGCGGTCACGATCAGCGGTTCCGGTGTCATGACGCCACCCGCGGTGTCGGGGGAGTGGAGCAGCAGACGACGAACCGATTCAGAGTCCTCCGGGTCCATGCGGGCGAGAAATGCTTCGGCCTCCGCCTGCGGGAGTTCGCCCATCAGGTCGGCGACGTCGTCGGGGTCCATCGCCTCCAGGACGTCGGCGGCGCGATCGGGTTCGATGCTGCCGAGGATGTCGCTCTGATCGTCGGTCGGCATCTCCTGCAGAACGTCGGCGAGCCGCTCGTTGTGGAGGGCCGATGCGATCTCGTTGCGGCGCTTGGTCGGCAGTTCGCGGAGAGCGTTGGCGACGTCGGCCGCGCGCATGTTCTCGAACTGGGCGAGCGCCATCTCGACGCCCTGACCGGGCCGCGACAGTTCCAAGCGCGTCATGCCGTGGACGTGCCGCCACTGCACCACGATCGTCTCGCCGCGCCGACGCAGTCCCTTTCGCACCGTGCGCAGCGCGACGCGGTTCACCACCCAGTCGCGGGTGCGGGTCTGCTCGATCGCGAGATCGACCACCGTCAGTTCCTCATCCTTCAATTCCGGGTAGTCGGGGTCGTCGATCCGTGCGCGGGTGTCGAGGATCTGTCCGACAGCCAGCGCCTCATTCGGCCGCAGCTGCAACCGGCGGAGATTGACGTGGCCGGTACTGAGGGTGACCGCGTCAGGCTCGATGCTGGTGACGCGGAGCATCGGGACGAAAATGCGTCGTCGGGTGGTCAGTTCGACCGCCAGGCCGAGCACGCGCGGCTGTTTGCCCGGCATGTGCATCGAGACGACCACGTCGCGGACACGGCCGATCGACTCGCCGTCGGGACCAAGGACGGCGAGGCCGACTAGTCTGGCGACAAAGACCTTGAGGGCTGGCGTCATACGTCAAGCCTAAAGTCATCCGAACCCGGGAGCCGAAATGACGAATCCGATGCGACAGACACCGGGCCTGCCGACGCCGCCCAAAGGTTGGCCGGTGGGCTCCTACGACACCTACGCGCAGGCGCAACGGGCCGTGGACTACTTGTCCGACAACGAGTTCGCGGTCGAGAATCTCACGATCGTCGGCGTGGATCTGATGCAGGTGGAACGCGTCCTCGGCAGGCTCACGTGGAGCAAGGTGATCGTCGGCGGACTGGGCTCCGGCGCCTGGCTCGGCGGCTTTTTCGGTCTGCTGATGACGCTCATCGTGGGGTTCTCGTGGACGCCGATCGTCTTCGGCCTGATCGCGGGCATGGTGTTCGGCCTGATCAGCACCGCTATTCCCTATGCGGCGACACGCGGTCAACGGGATTTCACGTCCACCATGCAACTGGTGGCCGGCCGCTACGACGTCCTGTGTGATCCGCGCGCTGCGGAGAAGGCCCGGGACATGCTGGCGCGCCTCGCCATCTAGCCGGGATCCCCGCGCTCGGCAACCGCTGCGACCTGACTCGTTCGACCTGTCGGGAAAGTCACCGATCGGACACGATGACGCCAGTCTGGCGATCGTGTGCGCTGTGTCACCTACCTGTGGGATAACGTATGGCCCACATCAGCTTTCACAGCTGATTCTTAGACGAGGGCCGAAGGTAGGAGGCTGGCAGCGAGATGAGCAAGGGCTATTCCGTGCCGGAAGGTCATTCAGGGCCGGAAGGACATTCAGGCGCATCACCCGGCCGCAGACGACGGAGGTTGGTGACCCGGTTCGCCGCGGCGGGAGTGGCCGCGGCAGCGGCTGCCCCGCTGCTCGTGGGTTGCTCCAGCGGTTACGACGCAGGCGTCATCAACGTCTACGCCGCCGCTGACGGGTTCGATTTCGTGAAGCAGCAGGCCCAGACCTGCACCGACGAGTCCGGCGGCAGGTATCGGATTCAGGCCAACGTGCTGCCGAAGAGCGCCGACGACCAGCGCCTGCAGTTGGCGCGACGGCTCGCGGGCAACGATCACACGATGGACCTGATGGCGATGGACGTGGTCTGGACCGCCGAATTCGCCAACGCGGGCTGGATGGTTCCGGTGCCGGACGATCTCGCTGCCGAGGTGGAGAAGGACAACCTCGAGGGACCGGTCGAGACCGCGATGTGGAAGGGGCCGAACGATTCGGAGAAGCGACTGTATGCGGTGCCGATGTGGACCAATACGCAGTTGCTCTGGTACCGACCGGATCTGATGAAGGACAAGCTTGGCAGCAGCAAGGCTCCCAAGACGTGGGACGAGCTGCTCGCCGACACCCAGGCCATCAGAGAGGCGGGCGGACCGAGCCAGATCATGGTGCAGGCCAAGCAGTACGAGGGCTTGATGGTGTGGTTCAACTCCCTGCTGACCAGTGCAGGCGGCACCGTCCTCGATCCCGACGATCCGTCGAAGGTGACGCTCAACGACACCCCCGAGCATCGAGCGGCGACATTGAAGGCGCTGCAGGTGATGCGGGCGGTCGCGACCGCACCCGGCCGCGACCCGTCGATCACGCAGTCCGACGAGGGCACCGCGCGTCTGGGCATGGAGACCGGCGTCGCGGCATTCGAGTTGAATTGGCCGTTCGTCTGGGCGTCGGCCCGGACCAATGGAGCCACTGGCGACGTCGCCTTCCTGAAAGACCCGCTCGCGCCGTATGCGGAGCTGTTGACCAACGAGGACAATCCGCCGACCGACGCGCAGCTGGCGCCGATCAACAAGACGATGCAGAAGTACTTCAACTTCGCGCCGTACCCGGGCGTGTACCCGGACAAGCCCGCCCGGTCGGCGATCGGCGGATTGAACCTCGCGGTCGCGTCGACGTCGCGGCAGCAGGAACTGGCTTTCGAAGCGGGCAAGTGCCTGACCAGCGAGGAAGCGCAGACGATGTACGCGGTCTCTGGCGGTACGCCACCGACGATCGCGTCCATCTACAACGACAAGGCGTTCAAGCTCGCGTATCCGATGGGCGACGAGATCCGGAAGGCGCTCGACGACGCCGGAGCCACGCGTCCGGCATCGCCGCAGTACCAGGCGATCTCGACGCTCGTCACGGCCACGCTGGCGCCGGTCGACTCGTGGGATCCCGAGACCATGGTCGACAAGCTCGCCGAGCAGGTGCAGCGGGCGATCGACGGTGAGGGGATCATCCCGTGACCGACGAACGCGATGACGACACGCCCGGCACCTCGCCTGGTCGGTACGGTCTGAACCCCAACGGGCCGGTCCCCGACAGTGCGCCCGGCAAGCACTCTCGACCTGAAGACGTCGAGGGGCCGACCGCTGCGGAGCCACCCGTCTCCGACGACGCACCGTCCGTGCACTCGGACGTGTGGGTGGCGCCGCCGTCGGCGACGGCGCCGGAACCCGGCCGGCCGCAGCAGACACCACCGCCGCAGTCCGCTCACCCGCGGCCGGCTGCGCCGCTCCCACCGCAGCCGACACCCCAGCCGGCACCGCGGCCGCACTCGCCGGTCGCTCCGGAACCGGCGCCGGCCGCGGTCAGTCCGTCGCCGGTCGGCCCCGGCACGAATGGAGGTTCGATGTCCGAGATCCTCGACACCGGTCCCACTCCGGCGATGGCCAATGCGCCGAAGCTGAAGACGACCGGCCGCAAGTCGTCCGAGCGCAAGTTGGCCTACTGGCTGATCGCTCCGGCCGCGATCGTGATGGCGCTGGTCACCGGCTATCCGATCGTCTACGCATTCTGGTTGTCGCTGAACAAGGCGACGTTGACCGCCCCCGACGAACAAGAGTTCATCGGCTTCGGGAACTACGCGACCGTCCTGTCCGACGGCTACTGGTGGTCGGCGTTCGGCGTCACGGTGTTCATTACCCTGGTGTCGGTCGCGATCGAGTTGGTGCTCGGCATGGCGGTGGCGTTGGTGATGCACCGAACACTGTTCGGCCGCGGCACCATCCGCACCGTGGTGCTGATCCCGTACGGCATCGTCACCGTTGCGGCGGCCTTCTCCTGGTACTACGCCTGGACACCGGGCACCGGCTACCTCGCGAACCTACTGCCCGAGGGGTCGGCGCCGCTCACCGAGCAGTGGCCGTCGTTGTTCATCATCATCCTGGCCGAGGTCTGGAAGACGACGCCGTTCATGGCCCTGCTGCTGTTGGCGGGCCTGGCCCTGGTTCCCGATGAGCTGCTCAAGGCGGCCCAACTCGACGGGGCGGGCGCATGGACACGACTGTTCCGGATCATCCTGCCGCTGATGAAGCCCGCGATTCTCGTGGCGCTGCTGTTCCGCACGCTCGACGCGTTCCGCATCTTCGACAACATCTACGTGTTGACGGCGGGCTCCAACGGCACCGGCTCGGTGTCGATGCTCGGCTACAACAACCTGTTCAAGGCGTTCAACCTGGGCGTCGGATCGGCGATCAGCATCTTGATCTTCCTGTGTGTGGCGATCATCGCCTTCGTGTTCATCAAGGGGTTCGGCACCGCCGCCCCCGGTTCCGACGACGAGGGGAGGTAGCCACCGATGGATGCGAATGTTCGACGTAAGGTCGGCTGGGCCGTCGCCAATGTCCTGGTGGTCCTGTACGCGGTGATTCCGCTCTGGTGGATCATCAGCCTGTCGTTCAAACCGACCGGCAGCGTCACCGACGGCAATTTCATCCCGAAGCAATGGACGTTGGAGAACTACAAGGGCATCTTCGACACCAGTGCCTTCACCTCTGCGCTCATCAACTCGATCGGCATCGGGCTGATCACCACGCTGATCGCGGTCGTCCTCGGCACCATGGCGGCCTACGCCATCGCCCGCCTGGAGTTCCGAGGCAAGAAACTCCTCATCGGCGCCGCACTGTTGATCGCGATGTTCCCGCAGATCTCGCTGGTGACGCCGCTGTTCAACATCGAGCGTCGACTCGGGCTGTTCGACACCTGGCTCGGACTGATCCTGCCGTACATCGCCTTCGCGCTGCCGCTGGCGATCTACACGCTGTCGGCGTTCTTCCGCGAGATCCCGTGGGACCTGGAGAAGGCCGCGCAGATGGACGGCGCGACCCCCGCCCAAGCGTTCCGACGGGTCATCGTTCCGCTCGCGGCACCCGGTGTGGTGACGGCGTCGATCCTGGTGTTCATCTTCGCCTGGAACGATCTGCTGCTGGCCTTGTCACTGACCTCGACCGAGAACGCGGTCACCGCGCCGGTGGCGATCTCGCAGTTCACCGGTAGTTCTCAGTTCGAAGAACCCACCGGAGCCATTGCGGCAGCAGCCGTCGTGATCACGATTCCGATCATCATCTTCGTACTCTTCTTCCAACGTCGTATCGTTGCCGGTCTGACGTCCGGCGCGGTGAAGGGATAACCCATGGCCGACATCGTTCTGGAGAACGTTTCCAAGCAGTACCCGGACGGCTCGACGGCCGTGCACGAGGTCAACCTCACCATCGCCGAGGGCGAGTTCGTGATCCTGGTGGGTCCGTCGGGCTGCGGCAAGTCGACGACCCTCAACATGATCGCCGGACTCGAGGACATCACGTCGGGCGAGCTCCGCATCGGCGGCGCGCGAATGAACGAGACCGCGCCCAAAGACCGCGACATCGCGATGGTGTTCCAGAGTTACGCGCTGTATCCGCACATGTCGGTGCGGCAGAACATCGCGTTCCCGCTCTCGCTGGCGAAGGTCGACAAGAGTGAGATCGATCGCCGCGTCAACGACGCGGCCACGATGCTCGACCTCACCGAATACCTGGACCGCAAGCCCGCCAACCTGTCGGGCGGCCAGCGGCAGCGCGTCGCGATGGGGCGTGCCATCGTCCGCACGCCGAACGCGTTCCTGATGGACGAGCCGCTGTCGAACCTCGACGCCAAGCTCCGCGTCCAGATGCGCACCGAGATCGCCGCGCTGCAAGCCCGTCTCGGCACCACCACGGTCTACGTCACGCACGACCAGACCGAAGCGATGACGCTGGGCGACCGCGTCGTGGTGATGCGGGCGGGTTACATCCAGCAGGTCGGTGCCCCGCAGGAGCTCTACGAGCGCCCGGCCAACCTGTTCGTCGCAGGCTTCATCGGCTCGCCCGCGATGAACTTCCTGCCCGCACAGCTCACGGCGACCGGTGCGGACACACCGATCGGGCATCTCGAGTTCCCGGATCACCAGCAGATCACCGAACGAGCGCGCCAGGCCGGTTCCAACGGGGAGGTGCTGCTCGGCATCCGCCCGGAGCATCTCGTCGACGCGGCCCTGACACACGAGGCCGAACTGGCACGGTTCCGGACGTTCCCCATCACCGTCGACCTGGTGGAGTCGATGGGCTCGGACAAGTACGTCTACTTCGGCTGGAGCGCATCGGACACCGCGAGCAAGGTGCTGACGCAGTTGGCCGAGGACCTGGGGTCGACGACCGCCGGCGGTCAGAAGGTGGCACGCCTGTCGCCGTACACGCAGGCACGTCGCGGCGACAGTCTCACGCTGGCGCTGAACCCGGATCGACTGCATGTCTTCGACACGGCGAGCGGCGTCAACCTGCGCTGACCGCACCTGGTCGACACTCACCCCGCCCGTGATTCACTGGTGGGGTGAGTTCGTCTTCGGGATCGGTCGCCGATCGAGTTGTCGCGCATGTGTCCGGGATCGTCGGCTCGGAGCCGCAGCGAGCGTCGGTGACGTTCGTCGGCGTGCAGCCGATCGACGTTCTGCGTTTCGTCGACGGCGACGACGTGGTGTTCGCGACCGTCGGGTGCTCGCGGCACCCGATGCACGATCCGACCGACATCGTCGCCGACCCGGTGACGGGGCCGCGCGCCGAGGTGACGATGTCGATGCGGGCCGTCACCGCCATGCAGGGACTGCACAAATCACTCGCCATGCTGGCCGCAGCCCCGGCCGTCGAAGGGTTGATCCTGGACGTCGACTCGCTGGTCGACCTGCAGCAGCCCCTGTGGGCGGGTGCCATCTGCTCGGCATTCCTCCTGACCGCGGACGACCGCGTGCCGGACCTGCCCCTCGACCACCCGGCTGAGCCGGTCCGCTTCCTCCGCGCCATCCCGATCACCGCGAACGAGGCGGCGTGGGTGCGCCTCAAGGGCGCCGACGAGCTGCGTGCGGCTTGGGCCGAAGCCGGCGTCGACGTCGCGGACCCGACCCGCGCGGCCGTCACGCCGGGGTAGGGCCCAACTGTGTAGTTCGTTACCCGGAGGAGGTAACGAAGCTGAGACCGTCCAATTCGACGACGACTCCGAACTCCTGGTACTTCACGTCGCGGAAGCCGCGGCGACCGACGTCGGTCGGTGCTTGGCGGACGCCACGGGGGAGCCCGTGCGCCCGTTCGACGCGCGTGAGGTACGTGTGCTCGAGCGCTGAGCAGGCGCCGTCGCGGATGTCGATCAACACTGTCGTGAGGAAGCCTCGACGCCTCATTCGCACCCGGTTCGCCATCGCGCCGAGCAGTCGGTCCGCGGTGGTGAGCCGCGCCTGCACCGCGTCGGCGAGGCAGGCGATGGCGCGCAGGTCGGTGGCCATGTCGGCGGCGACGTCGAGCAGTGCCTCTTCGAGACGGATTCGGGGAGGCCGCATGTTGTCGTGGGTCTTGTCCGGTGACAGCGCCCGGTGATGCACGACGACGCCCGGCCGACGCGACACTCGTCGCCCGGCTGCGACGATGATGTGGATCGGTTCGTCGTCGTGACCGGTGCAGTCCCGGCGTTCGGCGGCGCGCAGGGCCGAGCCGTGACTCAGGACTGCGGGTGCCGCGTCAAGCGCCGCACACCACGCGCGCTGCAGCCACGTCAGTTCGCCGGTGTGCGTGATGTAGACGCCTGGGTACTGGCGTACCCACAGACCAGATTGCAGGCGCTGTCGGACGAAGGCCGCGAGCCGTCCACATGTAGTTCGTTACCCGCTCCGGTTCACGAACTACATGCTAAGCGCGAGCTACAGCCAGTGGTGCTTGTGGAAGATCCGCCAGAGGGAGAAGCAGACGGAGAAGAGAGCGATCAGCAGGATCGGGTAGCTGAGCTTCCAGTGCAGCTCGGGCATGTAGTCGAAGTTCATGCCGTAGATGCCCGCGGCCGCCGTCGGGATCGCGGCGATGCCCGCCCACGCGGAGATCTTCCGCATGTCGGTGTTCATCTGCGTGCTCACCTTGGTCGCGGCGGCGTTCAGAAGCGCCGTCAAACGTTCGTCGTACTCGCTGACCCTCTCGTTCACCAGCGTGAGGTGGTCGGCGACGTCGCGGAAATGGCGGCGGATCTCCTTGCTGTTGGGCGTCAGCGAGGTCGATTCGAGCATGCCCTTGTTCTCCGACAACAGGTTGAGCGGCGAGCCGAGTGGGGAGACCGCGCGCCGCAACTGCAGCACTTCGCGTTTGAAGAGGTAGACGACGTCGATGTCGACGTCGCGCGACGACGCCGCGAAGACGCGTTCCTCCACCTCGTCGACGTCGGACTCCATCTCCGCGACCACGGCGACATACGAGTCGACGACGCGGTCGGCGACGGCGTGCACGACGGTGGCGGGTCCGAGCTTCAAGTGGTCGGGCTTCGCCTCGAGCCGGTGTCGGACGCCCGCGAGATGCGTGTGCGCGCCGTGCCGGACGGTGATGACGAAATCGCGGCCGGCGAGCACCATGATCTCGCCGGTCTCGACGATGTCGTTGGCCACCTCATCGTCGTTGTGGTCGATGTACTTCACGGTCCGCAGGACGAGGAACAGCGTGTCGTCGTAGAGTTCGAGCTTCGGCCGCTGGTGCGCGTGGACGGCGTCCTCGACCATCAGCGGATGGAGACCGAACGCTTCCGCGACATCGCTCATCTGTCGTTCGTCGGGCTCGTGGAGTCCCAGCCAGACGAAGCCGCTGCCGGTGGCGCGCACAAAGGCCAGGGCTCGGCGGAAGTCGGTCCCGGTGGGTTGGCGAATGCCGTCGACATAGACGCCGCAGTCCACGACAGCGCGCGCGGCAGGCACCGGCGGCGCGTTGACGGGCGCATTCTTTCCCGGGCCGCGGTTCCCCGGCTGCAGCATTCTCGGCATGGACGGCACAGGTCGACCTTAGCGGCCGCGGAGTGCCTACGCTGCGAGCACGCCCTACACTCAGTCCGTGGTTTTCGACGTCGCAGTCTTCACGACGACAGCCGTCACGCTGATCGTCATCATGGATCCACCGGGCCAGATCCCGGTCTTCCTGTCGCTCGTCGGCAAGCACTCATCCGAGTATCGGCGCAAGGCGGCCTGGCAGGCGCCGCTGGTGTCGTTGTTCGTGATCAGCGTGTTCGCCGTCGGCGGTCGGGCGATCCTGGCCTATCTGCACATCGGGATTCCGGCGCTCCAGGGTGCGGGCGGGCTGCTGCTGCTCTTGGTCGCGTTGCAACTCCTGCTCGGTTCGCCGGGCGCCAAGCAGCGGGCCGACGAGGACGTCAATGTGGCGCTGGTGCCGCTGGGCACGCCGCTGCTCGCCGGACCGGGAGCCATCGCGGCGGTGATCGTCGCGGTGAGCCAAGTGCACGGGGAGCTCGGCGGATACCTCGCCGTCGCCGCCGGAATCCTGGTGGCGCACATCGTGGTGACGCTGGCGCTGCTGTTCTCCACCAACATCATCAACGTGCTCAAGATCTCGGGGATCACGCTGCTGGCGAAGATCGCCGGTCTGCTGTTGGCGGCGATCGCCGTCCAGTTGATCGCCACCTCGGTGATCGGGTTCGCGGCCACCGCATGACTGCTCGGCTACCGTTGACCTCGATGCTTCCCCGACCCCGCACACCTCGCCCCCGTTCTGCCCGGCAGTCCGCAGCGCTCGCCGCGATCGCAGGCGTCCTGATCGCGCTGCTGACCGCGTGCGGACCGGACGATGACGAACCCTTCCGGGTCGGCAGCGACCAGAGTCCGGCGATGCGCGTCGCGGCGGCGATCTACGCCGGAGCCCTCGCTCGGACCGGCGTCCGTGTGGAGATCGCGCCGACCGTCGACGGCGACCGCGACCTCCTCGACGCGACCGCACGGGGCGAGAAGGACCTCTTCCCGGCCTTCACCGGCGACCTCCTCGTGGCGCTGACTCCGAAGCCTGACGCGACGTCGGCCGACGACGTCGAGACCGCGGTCAACCGCGCGCTCCCGCAGGGTGTCACCATCGGTGATCCGGCGGCCGTCAGCGATCGCAGGCAGGTGGTGTTGGCGCAGCGGCTGGTCGACGCGCACCGCCTCACCGACTTGGCGGACTGCGGTGAGCTCCCGTCGGGGCTGCCGTTGGCGACGACCGGGACGTTGAGCGATGACGAACGCGCCGCGTTCAGCCTGTGCCGGGTGGGGCCGATCGAGGAGAACCTGACACCCGCCCAGGTCGTCGCGCGGGTGGAGGCCGGGACGCAGCTCGGAGCGCTGACCGGCCTCGAGGCGGCGACGGTCCTGGCCGGACGGGAGGATGTGACCAGCCTGCGGTCGGAGTCGTCGGGCCCACGGGCGCAGAGCCTGGTGCCGGTGTATCGCTCCGGGCGGGTCGGGAAATCGCAGATGAAGGCTCTCAGCCGCGTTGCGGGCGAGCTCACGACCGTCGACCTCGCCGAACTGGGGCGCAAGGTCCAGGACGGTGCCGACCCGACGGCGGTCGCGAACGAGTGGCTCAGCTCGAGCGGCGTGTGATGCAGAATTCTCGGCTCCCGAAACCGCCGTTCAGGGCGGTTCGGGAGCCGAGAAAAAGTGCTGTCGACGCCGACGAGCGAGCAGTCCAGACGAGGACCACTCGCTCGCGGTCAGCTACTTGGCCTTGCTGAGGGCCCAGCCGGTGAGGCGGGCGCTGATGCCCTGGTAGCCGGATGCGACGAGGCGGATGCCCAGGTCCAAGACCTTCGCATCGGCGCCGACCAGGACGCGGGCGCGGTCCCGCTCGACAGCCTTGATGATGATGTCGGCAGCCTTCTCCGAGCTGGTGTTCGCGAGGTACTTGTCGAACAGCTCGGCGGTCTTGGCCTGGTCATGATCACCCGAGGTGGTCGCATTGCGTGCGATGGCGGTCTTGATACCGCCGGGGTGCACACAGGTCACCTTGACCGGGTGCTTCGCGATGATCATCTCCTGGTTGAGTGCCTCGGTGAAACCGCGCACGGCGAACTTCGCCGAGTTGTACGCGGCCTGGCCGGGCTCGGCCAGCAGCCCGAACAGCGACGACGTGTTGACGACGTGGCCGTCGCCCGAGGCGATGAGGTACGGGAGGAACGCCTTGGTGCCGTTGACGACACCCCAGTAGTCGATGTCCATGACCCGCTCGATGTCCTTGAACTCCATCGACTCGACCTCGCCGTGGTGAGCGATGCCTGCGTTGTTGAAGATGGCGTTCACGGTGCCGAAATGCTCGGCGACGGCGTCCGCGTAGGCGAGGACGGCTTCGCGTTCGGCGACGTTCAGCAGCTGGCTGTGCACCTGCGCGCCGGTCGCGGCGACGAGACGCTCGGTCTCGGCCAGCCCGTCGGGATTCACGTCGGAGATGGCGATCTTGGCGCCGCGCTTGCCGAGTTTGATCGCGAGGTCGCGGCCCATGCCCGAGCCCGCACCGGTGATGACGATGACCTTGTTGGTGAAGTCCTTCATGTTCTCTCCTTAGATCAGGGCGGCGAATCAGGCGTTGACGGTGACGGGGGAGGCGGTCTCGCCGGCGGCTGCCGTCTCGTCCGCGGTCGTGACGTCGTAGGCGGCGATGTCGAACGAGCGCGTCTGCTGGCGGAAACTGAAGGTGAAGCCCGGCCAGAGGACGGTGATGTTGCCGTGCTCGTCCTTGTACCAGGAGGCGCACCCGCCGTTGACCCACACACTACTGGTGAGGGCGTCCTGGATGCCCTTGTTGAAGGCGTCCTGGGCCTCTTGAGTGACGTCGACGCGCACGATGCCGCGAGCGCGGGTCTTGCGGACGTAGTCGACGAGGTAGTTCAGCTGCGACTCGATCATGTACACCATGGAGGTGTGACCGAGGCCGGTGGACGGTCCGATGAGCAACATCAGGTTCGGGAAGCCGTGGACGAACGACCCCTTGTACGCCTGCATGCCCCCGACGCTCCACACTTCGGCGAGACTCTTGCCCTCGGCGCCGAAGATCGTGTCGAACACAGGGGAGTCGGTGACGTGGAAGCCGGTCGCGACGACGATGACGTCGACGTCGCGGGCCGTTCCGTCGTTGGTGACGATGCCGGTCTTGGTGACGCGGGCGATGCCGTCGGTCACCAGCTCGACGTTGTCCTGGTCCAGGGTCGGATACCACTCGTTGGACTTCAGGATGCGCTTGCAGCCGACGGCGAACTTCGGGGTGACCGCCTCGCGCAGTTGCGGGTCGCGGATGCCGCGGAGAATGTTGGCGCGGGAGATCAGTTCGACGGGCTTGAGCGCCTTCGGCGCCCAGGTCATGCCCGCCGCGACGAGCTCGTTGAACGAGTAGATGCCGCCGCGGATCGCGGACTGGAGTCCGGGGACGTTCTTGAACGCCCAGTTCTCGACGCTGAAGTACGGGCGCTCGTTGCGGGGGATGATCCACGGGGCGGTGCGCTGGTAGACGTCCATGTGCCCGACGACCTTGCCCAGCTGGGGGACGATCTGGATGGCGGAGGCGCCGGTGCCGATGACCGCGACGCGCTTGCCTGCGAAGTCGTAGTCCTCGTCCCACCGGGCGGAATGAACCACCGTGCCGCCGAACGATTCGATGCCCTCGATGTCGGGAAGATTGGGCTCACAGAGTGGCCCGACGCCGCCGATCAGCGTGCGTGCGGTGAGGCTTTCGGACTTGCCGTCGCGCGTGTAGTCGATCCGCCAGTGCCGCAGGTCCTCGTTCCACTCGGCGTGGGTGACCTCGGAGCCGAACAACGCCTTCTCGCCGATGCTGTGCTCGTTCGCGACGGAGTTGATGTACTGGTGGATCTCCGGCTGGTGCGAGTACGAGCGCGACCACTCGGGGTTCAGGGCGAACGAGTAGGAGTACAGGTGCGAGGGGACGTCGCACGCCGCGCCCGGGTACACGTTGTCGCGCCACGTGCCGCCGAAGTCGTGTCCGCGGTCGAGCAGCACGTAGTCCTCGACGCCCTCCTGGGTGAGCTTGATGGCTGCGCCGAGTCCGGAGAAGCCGGCTCCGATGATCGCGATCTCTACATCATGCGTTGTCATGGTGACTACGATAAAACTCTGTTGACCCAGAGTCAATAGCCAATTGAATCTGAGTCAATAAGCGCTTACGGTAGTCCTATGACCACCGCGAGAACCCGCATGAGTCCGGCTGCACGACGTCGACAGTTCATCGATCTCGGGGTCGACATGGCGCGGACCATGTCCCTGGACTCGGTGACGATGGAAGCCGTCGCCGAGGCGGCCGGGGTGTCGAAAGGCCTGATCTTTCACTATTTCGAGTCCAAGGCCGACTTCCATCTCTGCGTCGTCTCCGAGCAGGCGCAGGCCATGCTCGAGCGCACCGAGCCGCGCGAGGACCTCGGTGATCCGATCGCGATGCTGCAGGCCTCGATGTCGGCCTATGTCGACTACGTCGCCGACAACGGGAAGGGGTTCGTCGGCGTGATCCGCGGAGCGGCCAGTGCCGACGACGCGTTGCGCGCCGTCGCGGATCGCACGCGTGCGGCGATGACCGACCGCATCTTCGCGCATGCACCCGCGATCGGGATCGAGCGCACGCCCGCGATCGAGTTGGCGGTGGCCGGGTGGATCGCCTTCGTCGAGGAGTCGCTCGTCCGCTGGATCGACGAGCCGGTCATCACCCGCGAAGAGCTGGTCGCCGTCCTGGTCGGCGCCTTGCCGATCCTCGCAGGTCTGACCACGAGCATCGTCGCCGAGGAGTGAGCGGCCGGGACCGACGGAACCGCCCCCGACCGAATTGCTCGGTCGGGGGCGGTATCGAGTGCCGGACAGCGGGTCAGTTGAACGCCTCGTCGACGATCTCCTGCTGCTCCACGGCGTGAACCTTGCTGGAGCCGGACGACGGCGCCGACATCGGGCGGCGTGAGATCCGGCGCAGGTCGGTCAGCAGCTCGGGCAGCATCTCCGGCAGCCAGAGGCCGAGGAACGGCCACGGTCCCTGGTTCGCAGGCTCCTCCTGGACCCAGGCGAAGTCCTTCGCGTTCGGGTACGCCTCGAGGGTGCGAGCCAGTCGACGGTAGGGGACCGGGTACAGCTGCTCCACGCGCACGATGGCGACGTCGTCGCGACCGTCCTTCTCCTTGCGGGCTGCGAGCTCGTAGTAGAGCTTTCCGCTGACGAGCAGGACGCGCTCGACCTTGGAGCGGTCCGCGGCGCCCGCGGAGGTGAAGGCCGGGTCGTCGATGACCGAGAGGAACTTGCCCTCGGTGAACTCCTCGACGGGCGAGACGGCGGCCTTGTTGCGGAGCATCGACTTCGGGGTGAAGACGACGAGCGGGCGGCTGATGCCGTCGTGCACGTGACGACGCAGCAGGTGGAAGTAGCTGGCAGGCGTCGACGGCAGCGCGACTGTCATCGAGCCCTCCGCACACAGCTGCAGGAACCGCTCGATGCGTCCCGAAGTGTGGTCCGGACCCTGGCCCTCATGACCGTGCGGCAGCAGCAGGACGACGTCGCTGCGCTGTCCCCACTTCGCCTCACCGGAACTGATGAACTCGTCGATGACCGACTGGGCGCCGTTGACGAAGTCGCCGAACTGCGCTTCCCACATCACCAGCGCGTCGGGATCCGCGACGGCGTAGCCGTACTCGAATCCGAGGACGCCGTACTCCGAGAGCGGGGAGTCGTACACGAGGAATCGGCCCGTGGCGTCGGGCAGGTGGTTCAGCGGCGTGTACTCGGCGCCGTTCTCCCGGTCGATGAGGACCGAGTGACGCTGCGTGAAGGTGCCGCGGCGAGCGTCCTGGCCGGACAGCCGAACGGTGCGTCCTTCTTGGACCAGCGTTCCGAACGCCATCATCTCCGCGAACGCCCAGTCGACGTTGCCGTTGGTCGGCATGTCGTGGCGGCGTTTGATGACCGGCTTGACGCGCGGGTGAGCGGTGAAGCCCTCGGGCAGATTGCCGAACGCGTCGCCGATCTGCTGCAGGCGAGCCTGGTCGACGGCCGTCACCAGCTTGGTGCGCAGCGTCTGGTCGCCCTCGACCGACGGCGAGGCCTCGGGGGTGTGCCGCTCGAGTTCCTTGACCTCGACGAAGACCCGCTCCAGCTGCCCCTGGTAGTCGCGCAGAGCGTCTTCGGCCTCCTTGGTCGAGATGTCGCCACGACCGATGAGCGCTTCGGTGTAGCTCTTGCGGACGCTGCGGATGTTGTTGATGACGTCGTACATCGCGGGCTGCGTCATCGACGGGTCGTCGCCTTCGTTGTGTCCGAGGCGGCGGTAGCAGACGAGATCGATGACGACGTCGCGGTTGAACGCCTCGCGGTAGTCGACGGCCAGCTTGGCGGCCCACACGCAGGCCTCTGGGTCGTCGCCGTTGACGTGCAGGACCGGTGCGCTGATCATCTTGGCGATGTCGGTGCAGTACTGCGTCGACCGCGAGTGCTCGGGTGCCGTGGTGAAGCCGATCTGGTTGTTCACCACGATGTGAATGGTGCCGCCGGTGCGGTAGCCGGGCAGCATCGACATGTTGAGCACCTCGGCGACCACGCCCTGGCCCATGAACGCGGCGTCGCCGTGCAGCATCAGCGGGAGGACGGCGAACTTCCGGTCCTCGGCCATCCCGTCCTGCTTGGCGCGAACGATGCCCTCCAGCACCGGGTCGACGGCCTCGAGGTGGCTCGGGTTGGCGGTCAACGAGACGGTGATCTCGTTGTCACCGAACATCTGGTAGTACTTGCCCTCGGCGCCGAGGTGGTACTTCACATCGCCGGAACCGTGCGATTCGGCGGGGCCGAGGTTGCCCTCGAACTCGCTGAACACCTTCGAATAGGGCTTGCCCACGATGTTGGTAAGGACGTTGAGGCGTCCGCGGTGCGGCATGCCGATGACGACCTCGTCGAGCTCGTGCTCGGCGCTCTGGTCCAGAACGGCGTCCATCATCGGGATGACGGCTTCAGCGCCTTCCAGCGAGAAGCGCTTCTGGCCGACGTACTTGGTGGCGAGGAAGGTCTCGAAGGCCTCGGCGGCATTGAGTTTGCTCAGAATGTACTTCTGTTCGCCCACCGGCGGCTTGACGTGCTTGATCTCCACGCGCTCCTGAAGCCAGCGCTGCTGCTCCGGATCCAGGATGTGGGTGTACTCGACGCCGACGTGACGGCAGTAGGCGTCGCGCAGGATCGACAGGACGTCGCGCAGTTTCATATCGCGCTGGCCGTGGAAGCCGCCGACGTTGAACGAACGGTCCAGGTCCCAGAGGGTCAGCCCGTAGGTCAGCACGTCGAGGTCGGGGTGCGCCACCTTCGCGGCGGCGTCCATCATCAGCGGGTCGGTGTCGGCCATCAGGTGGCCGCGGCTGCGGTACGCGGCGATCATTTCCAGCACGCGCGTGTTCTTGTCGACGAGGCCCGCGGGGATGTCGCGACGCCAGCGCACCGGCTCGTACGGGATCCGCAGCGACGTGAACAACTCGTCCCACAGGTCGTCGCTGATCAGCAGGTTGTGAACGGTCCGGAGGAAGTCGCCGGACTCCGCGCCCTGGATGATGCGGTGATCGTAGGTGGAGGTCAGCGTCATCAGTTTGCCGACGCCCATCGCGGCGATCTGCTCTTCGCTCGCACCCTGGAACTCGGCCGGGTACTCCATGGCGCCGGCGCCGATGATCGTGCCCTGGCCCTGCATCAGGCGCGGGACCGAGTGAACGGTGCCGATGGTGCCCGGGTTGGTCAGCGAGATGGTGACGCCTGCGAAGTCGTCGGCGCCGAGCTTGCCGTCGCGGGCGCGGCGGACGATGTCCTCGTAGGCGGCGACGAACTGCGAGAAGTCCATCGTCTCGCAGCCCTTGATCGCGGCGACGACGAGTGTGCGATTGCCGTTCTTACCCGGGAGGTCGATCGCCAGACCGAGGTTGGTGTGCGCCGGGGTGACGACGTTCGGCTTGCCGTCGATGACAGCGAAGTGGTTGTTCATCGACGGGAAGGCCTTGAGCGCCTGGACGATGGCGTAACCGAGGATGTGGGTGAAGCTCACCTTGCCGCCGCGGGTGCGGGCGAGGTGGTTGTTGATGACGACGCGGTTGTCGATCATCAGTTTGGCTGGGATGGCGCGCACGCTGGTCGCTGTCGGCACCTCGAGCGACGCCGCCATGTTGCGGACGATCGCGGCTGCCGGTCCGCGCAGGACGCGGTTCGAGTCGGCGCCTGCGTCGGTGGCGGGCTTGGCGGTCGCGGCGGTCATCGACGTGCCCGATGCGGCCTTGGTGGCGGCGGACTCGCGCGCGGGGGCGGGCGTCCGCGTCGGAGCGGGCGCCTTCTTCGTCGGTTCGGTGTCCAGCGTCACGGCCTGCTTCGGAGCGACACGGGCAGCTTGAGCGGGAGCTGCCTGAGCCGGAGCTGCGGGGGCCGGAGCGGCGGGGGCCGCGGGCGCCGACGGGGTGGTGGGGGAAGCAGCCGGAGCTGCGCCGTTGGTGGGCGCAGGCGCCGTGCCGGGACGGTAGTTCTTGAGAAGCTCGTGCCAGCTCGGATCGACTGATTCAGGGTTGGTCTGGAATCGCTGGTACATTTCGTCCACCAGCCATTCGTTTTGTCCGAAGTCTGATTCGGATATCGAACTGCTCACAGCGTTGTCTCGCCTCAATTCACCCAGGTGTATTTCGATCGCTCGGCGGGCGGGCGCGTGGTCTCGTGAACCCGTGCCGACCTGCCATCAGTCGATGGTACGCGGCAGCGTCGCGCCTCGTGCGAACTGTGCGACACCGACCTGCACAGTCGGTGACGAGTGGCCAAAATCACGCGAGAGGCAGTCCACAATCGGTCGTGTTTGTCGGATTTGGGAGTCAATTCAGCTCTGGGCTGATAGGCGCTGTCGACGGATTGAGTGGGATCGGCTATCAATCGGTCGTCGGCAGTCACGGTGCGAGCGCGCGAGCGTCTCCCAGCGGCTCGCAGTCGTCCGGCGACACGCCGGCATCCCAGAGCCGCCGATACGGTCCGTGCGCTGCGAACAGTTCCTCGTGCGTTCCTTGTTCGACGATCCGGCCGTCGTCCACCACCGCGATCATGTCCGCGCGAGCGGCCGTCGCGAGTCGGTGCGCGACGATCACGCTCGTTCGACGACGCGACAGTGCTTCGCCAGCCGCCAGCACCCGTGCCTCGGTCGCTTGGTCGAGCGTCGCGGTGGCCTCGTCGAGCAGGATCAGATCGGGCTCGACGAGTTCGGCGCGCGCGAGTGCGATGAGCTGTCGTTGACCGGACGAGAGCCCCCGGCCGCGTTCGGCGATGCCGAACTCCATGCCGCCCGGCAACGCCGCGATCATGCTCGCGGCGCCGACCCGGCGTGCGGCGTCGGCGATGAGGTCGCGCGACGCGTCCGGACGTCCGTACGCGATGTTCCCGGCCACCGTCCCGGCGAACAGATGCGGTTCCTGCGGCACCACGCCCAGACGACTGCGATAGCGCTGGAGGTCCAGATCGCGCAGGTCGGCGCCGTCCATGCGCACCGAACCCGCCGTGGGGTCGTAGAACCGCGCCAGCAGCTTCACGATCGTCGACTTCCCCGCGCCGGTCGTGCCGACCAGGGCGATCGAGGTGCCCGTGGGGACCGTCAGGTTCACGTCGGAGAGCGCCGAGCGCTCGGCGCCCGCGTACCGGAAGCCGACCTCGTCGAGCCGGACGTCGCCGCGGAAGGCGGGCGCAGCGAGTGCCTGCGCCGACGGTGCGGAGTCGACGTGCGGTGCGTCGACCAGCGAACTGGGCGTCAACAGGAGGTCGCGGATGCGGCGCAGGCCCACCGCCGCCTGCTGATAGGCGTCGAACACGGTGGTGAGCTGCTGCACGGGCCCGAACAGCATCGCGAGGTACAGCACGAAGGCGATCAGCGTGCCCGAGGACAGTGAGCCCGACGTGACCTGGTGCGCGCCGACCCCGAGGACGACGGCGGTCGCGGACTCCGAACAGAAGGTGATGAACGGGAAGTACAGCGACACGGCGCGCTGGGAGTCCATCCGTGCGTCCACCCAGGCATCGCTGCGTCGGCCGAACGCAGCCTGTGCCGCCGCGATGTTGTCGTACACGCGGGTGGTCGCCAGGCCTGCGATGTTCTCCTGGAAGTCGGCGTTCACCGCGGACACCAGCTCGCGGGTGCGGGTGTAGGCGCGCGAGGAGTAGCGGCGGAAGACGACCGTGGTGATCAGCAGGATCGGTATCACCGGCGCGATCACCAGCCCGAGCTCCCAGTCGGTGGCGAGCAATGCGCCCGAGACCCCGACCATGGTGAGGACGGCGATGATGGCCGTCGACAGGCCGTTCTGGACGAAACCGGACAGCGCATCGACGTCGGTGGTCATCCGCGTCATGATCCGGCCCGACAGCTCGCGCTCGTAGTAGTCGAGACCGAGTCGCTGTAGGTGGGCGTAACTGCGGATGCGGAGCGCATACAGCACGCGTTCTCCGGCCCGTGCCGCGGCGACGACGTTCATGGCCCCGGCCAGCCAGGTCACGGCGACCAGGACCGCGCCCACCACGGTCGCCAGGCCGATCACGGTGGCGTCGCCGCTCGCGGCGGCGTCGAGCACGGTGCGGGCCAGCGTCGGAAAAACGAGGCCGATCACCGTGTCGACCGCGATCGTCAGCACCACCAGCGCGAGCAACCCGCGGACCGGGCGGAGGATCTGCGCCAGGCTGAACGACGATCGTTCCCGGCGGGCCGCGGCGACGTCGACGCGCGGAGGTTCGTCGGCGGGCGGCAACGCGTCGACGGCGGCGCGGATCTCGTCCGTCGCGGGCATGGAGCCCAGCACACCCGAACGGCCGCCGTGCATGGGGACGGTGGGAGCGGCCTGGACGCGGGCCTTCGGCGGCGCGGCCTCCCGGTTGCCCGGCCACAGGTCGTCGACGGTGATCGACCGCTGCGTCTCGACGCTCGCCGTCGCAGCGGTGCGTTGCTCGGCGGTGTCGGTGGCGGACATCAACTGGCGGAAGCGGGGACTGCGCGCGGTGAGCTCGGCGACCGTCCCGATGTCGACGACGACGCCGTCGTCGAGGACCGCGACGCGGTCGGCGATCGTCAGCGTGGAGTCGCGGTGGGCCAGCACGAGCATTGTGGTGCCCAGCGACCGGAAGTGCGCGAAGATTCGGGCCTCGGTCGCGGCGTCGACGGCGGAGGTGGCGTCGTCGAGGACCAGGACACGGCTGCCCCGATGGAGGGCGCGGGCGAGTGCCACGCGCTGACGCTGACCGCCGGACAGGGTGAGGCCGCGTTCGCCCACCTGGGAGAGATAGCCGTCCGGCAGATCGGTGGCGAAGTCGGCGGCCGCCGCCCGCGCCGCCGCGATCACCGCATCGTCGACGTGCGCGGGCGTTTCGTCGTCGCCGAGCGCGATGTTCGCCGCGATGCTGGTCGAATAGAGGAACGACTCATCGAAGACGAATGCGACGGCGTCGTACAGGCTGTCGGTCGAGAGGGCGTCGACGTCGGCGCGCGTCCCGTCGGCGCCGATGAGGGCGACGCTGCCGGCATCCGGTCGGTAGGCGCCGGTAACCAGCTCGGCGAGTGTCGACTTGCCCGAGCCCGGCCCGCCGACGACGGCGATGCACTCACCCGGACGAATGCTCAGGTCGAGCCCCGACAGCACCTCGCGGTCGCCGTACTGGACCCGGACGTCGTCGAAGGACAGACCGAGCGGGCCCGACGGCGCGGTTCCGGTGTTCGTGAAGGCATCGTCGCGCGGGTGGTCGACCACCTCGTAGACGCGGGTGACCGCTGACGCGGCCAGTTGGGCGTTGACCACCAGATTGGTGAGGATGCGAGCCAGACCCGACATCGTCGCGAGATAGGTGGAGAAGGCGAGGAAGGTGCCGGGCGTGATGTCGCCCAGATACACCAGATAGCCGCCGAGGCCGATCACCGCGACCATGCCGAGTTGGGGGACCGCACCCATCGTCGGCAGGAACCGCGAGCTGATCTTCGCGGCCCGCAGCTTGAACCGGTACAGGGTGTCGCCGAGGTCGGCGAGCTCGTCGGTGGCACGTCGCTCCTGACCGAAGCCCTTCACCACGCGCACCCCGGTGACGGTCTCTTCGACGTGGCCCGCGACCTCGGCGGCGGACTGCTGAGCAGCCCAGGTCGCCGCGAAGAGCCGACGGCGACTGCGGTAGACGATGACGGCGATCAACGGGACCACCGCGATCGCGACGAGGGTCAGCAGCGGCGACAGCCACGCCATCACGACCAGCGAGAGCACCACCTGCACGCTGCCGCCGAGCGAGAGCGGAGCCATGGCGAGCAGTGATTGCACCACCTGCAGATCGGAGATCGAGCGGGAGACCACCTGACCGGTCCGGATGGTGTCACGGGAAGGGCCGTCGACGTGGTGGAGAGTGTCGAGCAGTCGCCGCCGAAGGGTGTCCTGCACGGTGATGGCCATGCGGCCGGCCGTCATTCGCCGACCGAACTGTCCCGCGTATCGGATCACCGCTCCGACCAGCAGGGCGCCGATCAACACCGACAGCGAGTAGCGCGTCGTCTGGTGACCGGTCGCCGAGTCGATCGCCGCCTTGGTGATCAACGGCGCGACGATGTCGACGGCCACCGCACCCAGCGTCGCGATGATCAGCACGATCGCCAGGCGACGGTGCCGCCAGCATTCGGCTACGAGTCTGCGGATCCAGCCGTCAGTCGCAGGGATCGGGGAGTGGTCGGTCAACCTGCCTCGATGGTGCGTCGGAAGGCGAGGACCTCGCCGTCGACGTCCCAGAACCGCGGCGGCGGGCCGAACGCCTCGCGCGCGTTCCGCAGCACCACTGACCCGAGGGCTCGGTTCCCGACGCCGCCGATCACGGCGCCGATCCCTCCGGGAATGAGCTTGCCCATCACGACCGGCGCCTTGCCCAGCGTGAACTTCCGGACGAATCGATTGCCGAGCGTCCGGTTGATGGCCTTCAAGTTCACGGCGGGCAGCCCGGGGACGTCGAGCTTGGCCATGGCGTCGCGCCCCTTCGCGCCCACCGCCTTGCCCACCACTGTGGTGCCTTCGTCGCCCAGGGCCACCGCCAGCACCAGCGTCTTGCGTCGTTCGGTGTCGGCGGGGGAGATGCCGTGCACCTCCGCGATCGCGAGGGCCAACAATGCGGACGCCTCGATGAAGAGGACGCTCTCGGCAGTGATGGCGCTGAGTGCGGTGACTGTGCCGACTCCGGGCACGGCTGCCGCGGCGCCGACGGCTCCGCCCGATGCGGTGACGGTGCGGAGGTAGTTCTTCTCCAGTCGGCGGATCACCTGTTCGGGCCCCTCATCGGGGTGATTCGCCCGCACTCGTGCGACGTACTTGGCGACGGCGGGCTGCTGCAGGCGCTGTGCCTTGTCGACCAGGGCGCCGACCACGGCGAGTGTGGACTTGCCTGCCTTCTGCGGGTTCTGCGCAGGCGCGTCGTGGTGCGCTGCGGCGGGCAGTGCGCTTGCGGCGTCGGTGGTCTGCACAGCAGTGCGCTTCGATTTACGCATCTCGGTCCTCCCTCGTTCGCTCCGACTCGCGGGTGCGAGGCGCAGTCGTCAAGCGATGTCACCAGGATAGGCGCGACCCCTGACGGCAGGTGGCGGCGAACGCGGTGACGTCGGTGGCTCGAGCCCCGCGCGGACGCGGTGAACCACCTTTCTGCAACCGTGCGCGGCGCCGGTATGTTCCCGTCTGGACGTCGCGCGCGTCACATCGGGTTTTGCTGCTCCAGGTCCGCCGAACGGATGTCGGCCGACGTCGGAGGGCGGTGTTAACCTTTCCCGCATTCACTTCGAAAGGGGACGCCGGTGACCTCGACTCCGCAGGCGTCGACATTCCAGTCCGTCACTGATCGGCCTTGGGCCGCGTTGATGGCGCTCTGTGTCGGATTCTTCATGATCCTCGTCGACATGACGATCGTCGCGGTGGCGCAACCCCAGATCATGCAGGCCCTCGATGCCGACGTCAACGGCATCGTCTGGGTCACCAGTGCCTACCTGCTGACGTACGCCGTGCCGCTGCTGATCGCGGGCCGACTCGGAGACAAGGTCGGCCCCAAGCGGGTCTATCAAGCGGGTCTGCTGCTCTTCACCGCCGCGAGTGTGTGGTGCGGATTCTCGACCGACATCGGCGAGCTGATCGCGGCGCGCGCGGTCCAGGGACTCGGCGCCGCCTTGATCACCCCGCAGACGATGGCCCTGATCACGCGAATCTTCCCGCCTGAGCGGCGCGGCGCCGCCATGGGCGTGTGGGGGACTGTTGCCGGGGTCGCGACGCTCGTCGGCCCGCTGCTCGGCGGGCTCTTGACCGACTCGTTCGGGTGGGAGTGGATCTTCTTCGTCAATCTGCCGGTCGGACTGGTCGGCCTGGTCTTGGCGCAAGCGCTGGTGCCCGCGGTCCCGACGCACGATCACCGATTCGACTGGGTGGGGGTCGGGTTGTCGGCCGTCGGGCTGTCGGCGCTCGTGTTCGGCATTCAGGAGGGAGAGTCGTACTCCTGGGCGGGCTGGATCTGGGCGTTGGTGGGCTTCGGCGTCGTCGTGATGGTCGTGTTCGTCGTGTGGGAGCACCGCATGCGGGGCGAGCCGCTGGTGCCGCTGGCGCTGTTCCGCGACCGCAATTTCAGCGTCTCGAACGTCGGGATCGCCACCATGGGCTTCGCCGTGTCCGGCTCGATGATCCCGATCATGTTCTTCCTGCAGCTGGTTGGCGGGATGTCGCCGCTGCGGTCCGCACTGGTCATGGTGCCGATGGCGGTGTTGACCGGTGTGTTCGCGCCGATCGTCGGCCGAGTGCTCGACCGCGTGCATCCGCGCAACGTGATCGCGCTCGGTCTGCTCGGGTATGCCGTCGCCTCGTTCTGGGCGGGCTGGGTCTTCCGTCCGGAGACCCCGGTCTGGCTGTTGGTGTCGCCGACGCTGCTGATGGGTCTGGCCAGTGCTGCGGTGTGGGCGCCGTTGGCCGCGACCGCGACTCGCAACCTTCCGTGGCACCAGGCCGGCGCGGGCGCCGGGGTCTACAACACCACCCGCGTCATCGGGTCGGTGATCGGGTCCGCGGGCATCGGCGCACTGATGATGTCGCGGCTCGCGGCCAACCTGCCGGGGGTCGACGCCACGAATCACACCGGAGCCGTGCAGCAGCTGCCAGAAGTGCTGCGTGAGGGCTTCGCGCGAGCGATGGGCCAATCGATCTATCTCGGCGGCGGCGTCCTGCTGATCGGCGCTGCGACGACGTTGTTCCTGGTCCGCACCGGTTCGACCGGTGGCGGCGGCGCCGGGTCGGACACGGTTCCCGAGACACTCCGCAGCGACGTCTGACCGATTTTGTCGGAGGCTGCTCGTACCATCGTCTCGACGGGTCAGCCTCACGGTGAAAGGAGCGGGCATGTCTCGGCCGGTATACGACGACTCTGCGCTCGACGCCAACACGTGCGTCACGGAGCCGCTGTTCGACCTTGAACCGTTGGCGTTGTTCGCGGTGCCGACGCCGATGTCGGATCCGGAGCCGCCCACCGACACCGATACCGCCCCGACGGTCACCTTCCTGCACACTGCAGACTGGCAACTGGGGATGACGCGCCATTTCCTCGCGGGCGAGGCGCAGCACACCTATAACGCCGCTCGCGAGGACGCCGTGGTTCGGATCGGGGCGCTCGCGGCTGAGACCGGCGCCGAGTTCGTCGTCGTCTGCGGCGATGTCTTCGACGACCCGCGTGTCTCCACCCGGATCATCCGGCGCACGCTCGACGCCTTGGGCGACTATCCGGTGCCGGTGTACCTGCTGCCCGGCAATCACGACCCGCTCGACGCGACCAGCGTGTATCGCTCGCGCGAGTTCACGCAGGCGTGCCCGGCGAACGTCGTCGTCCTCGATACCGCGGGCGTGGTTCGGGTTCGTGACGGCGTCAGCATCGTCGCCGCGCCGTGGACCACCAAGCGCCCGTTGACCGATCTCGTGAATGACCAACTGGTGACACTGGCGCCGTCCGATGACATCCGGATCGTCGTCGGTCACGGCGGAGTCGACACCCTCAGCCCCAACACCGATCCGTCGATCGTCGGCGCGGCGACGCTCGATGTCGCGGTCGCCGATCGGCTTGTCGATTATGTGGCCCTCGGCGATCGGCACTCGGTCACCTCGGTCGGCGACTCCGGCCGCATCTGGTACTCGGGCGCACCCGAAGTCACCGCCTTCGACCATGTCGAGACCGCACCCGGTCACGTTCTGGAGGTCACCCTGACGCGCGGGGCGCAGTCGTCCGCCGATGTGACGCCGCATCGGGTGGGGCAGTGGGCGTTCCACACGCTTCGCGAGGACGTGAACAGCGTCGCCGACATCGATCGGCTCCGGGCCGCCCTGGCCGCGATGTCCGACAAGCCGCGGACCGTGGTCCAGCTGGCCTTGACTGGGACCATCAGCGTCGCGGACGAGGTGGTGTTGGACGAGCTGCTCGAGGAGTTCGGAGATCGATTCGCGGCCCTCACCGTCTGGGAACGACACCACGATCTGACCGTCGTGTCGGATCCGTCGGACGTCGACGCACTCGAACTGCAGGGGTATGCGGCGGCTGCGGCGGTCGAACTCGCCGATCGTGCAGCCGCGACCGTCGACGTCGCCGATGCCGATGCTGCGCGGACCGCCCTGGGACTGCTGTACCGGCTCTCAGGAGTCGGGCGATGAGGCTGCACCGCCTCCGGGTCGAGCACTTCCGCGGCGTGCAGTCGCGGGAGATCGAGTTCGCCGACACCGGCGTCACCGTCATCGAGGGCGACAACGAGGCGGGCAAGTCGTCGATGATGGAGGCTTTCGACCTCCTGCTCGCCGCACAGGCCAGCAGCAAAGCCAAGCAGGTCCGTGCGATCCAACCGGCCGGACGCGACGTCGGGACCGAGGTGTGGGCAGACATCTCGTGCGGGCCGTGGCGGTTCGAGTACGCGAAGCGCTTCAATCGCCAGCCGGAGACCACACTGACGATCGTCGAACCGATTCGTGAGCAGTTAGCCGGGCGTGAGGCGCACGAACGCGTCGAGAAGATGCTGTCGGAGTCGCTCGACCGAACGCTGTTCAGCGCACTCCGCCTGCTGCAGTCCACTGATCCGGCGCTCGGCGATCTCGCGAACAGTGCCGCACTGTCGCAGGCGCTCGACCGCGCCGCGGGCGAGGCGGAGTCGGACGGTGGCGAGTCGGCTGCGACCCAGGACCTCGTGGCTGCGGTGACCGCCGAGTACGCGAAGTACTTCACGGTGGCGCAAGGCCGACCGACCGGCGAGTTGGCCGATGCCCGCGAGGCGGCACGCTCGGCGGAAGCGGACGTCGCCGAGCGTGAAGCCATCCTGGCCCGCGTCCAGGACGCGACCAACAGGCTGCCTCACGTCGCCGACGCGATCAAGCAACTGCTCGCCGCGGAACAGGACGAGAACGTCGAGGTTGCGACGATGACGGCCGCCGTCGCCGAGGCGGAGGGCGCCCGAGAGCAGGTCCGTGCCGCCGAGGCGGTGGTCCAGGCCGAGCAGTTGGCGCATCGCGTCGCGGTCGACGCGGTCCACCAGCGCGACCGACGCCGCGCGCGGCGCGCCGAGCTCGTCGACGCGAAGGAACAGAACTCCGCGCGGATCGCTGAGTTCCGCGGGTTGGCTGCGGCCGCGACCGAAGAGTCCGCAGCCCTGACGGTCGAGAATACGGCCGCGACGGCCGAGCTCGAGCGTCTCCGAACCCGCCTGGCGGCGGCAGAAGCGGCCGCACTCGTCGCCGCGGATCGCGCTCGGCTGACGCGGGTGGAGGCGGCGCTCGCCGAGGTCGTGCGGCTGCAGAGCGAACTCGCGAGGGCGCGCGTGGCGGCCGATCAGATCAGCGTGACCGCCGCGGACGTCCGTGCGGCCACGTCGATCGACCGCGAGCTCACGGCGCTGACCGCGCGACTCGACGCCGCAGCGGCCGCGGTCGCCGTCACCCGACTCGGGTCTGCCGAGGTGCACGTCGACGGCGCCGCGATCGACGGCGACGTCACGGTCGGTGCCGCCGATGAGACCGTCGTCGAGATCCCCGGCGTCGCCCGGATCGAGGTCCGTCCCGGTGCCGACACCGCCGTCGTCGCCAGGGAACTGGCCGAGCTGCGTCGTCGCGAGACCGAACTGCTCGACCGATGCGAAGTGCCGAGCCTCGCCGACGTCGCTCCGGCGGCGAACCGTCGAACCGAGGCAGTGCGCCGCGTCACCGAGATCGACCGTGACCTGCAGCGCGAACTCGGCGGATCGAGTCGAGAAGACCTCGAACGTCAGCGGCACCACCTCGTCGACCGGATCACGGATGGACCCGTCACGGTCGTCGAGGACCCTGCCGTGCTGCGGTCCGCCGAACGGGAACAAGCCGATCTCGTTGCGCGCGCCGAGCGGACACGGGACGCGCGACTGTCGACGGCGCGCGAGCACATCGGCCGCGCCGATGCGCTGGAGGAGTCCGGTACTCGGATCGCGGCCGAGATCGCCGCCCTGGACGCAGAGTTGACCGACGCCGCGGAGCGGGTCGACGACGACGCCCTGGCAGTGCGGGTCGCCGACGCCGCTGCAGCGCTCGAGAAGGCGAACTCCGTGCTCGCGGCGCGGTCACTGCGTCTGGAGCAACTCGACATCGGCGGGTTGCAGGCGAGGCTCGCGCATGCGGAGTCGGTTCTGGAGCGGACTCGTAAGCAGCTGTCGGAGCAGAAGCGTCTGCGCACGGAGTTCCTGACGCGACTCGAGGTCTGTCGCAACGACGGTCGCCTCGACGAACTCTCGGACGCGATGGCGACCAACGACGCCGCACAGGCGCGGCTGACCCGGGTGTCGGCGCGCGCCGCAGGCGCTCGCGCCCTGCACGAAACATTGCAGCGCAAGCGGAACGAGAGTCGTGCCCGCTACGTCGACCCCTTCACCCGCAGACTCGAAACGCTGGCCGCGCCCGTCTTCGGCGACGACGTCAGCTTCCACGTGACCGACGACTTCGTCATCGCCACCCGCACCCTCGACGGCGTCACCGTCGACGTCGACGCGCTGTCGGCGGGCGCCAAGGAGCAATTGGGGCTGCTGGCGCGGCTGGCGTGCGCCACGCTCGTCGACAGTGCCGACGGCGTGCCGTTGATCCTCGACGATGCTCTCGGTTACACCGATCCAGGCCGACTGGCGTCGATGGCGCAGGTCCTCGGGTCCGCGGGCGGCGACGCGCAGATCATCGTCCTGACCTGCACTCCGGACCGATACAACGAGGTTGCGGGTGCGAAGCTGATCGCGGTGTGACCGGTTTCGAGGCGCGCAACACGCGCCCCGTGTTTGGGTGTGGTGCGGCTGTGCGCTAATGTTGCTCTCGCCCATCGAGCCCCCCTAGCTCAGGGGATAGAGCGTCTGCCTCCGGAGCAGAAGGTCGTAGGTTCGAATCCTACGGGGGGCACAGAGACACCACTGCAGGTCGGAGAAGTCTCCGACCTGCAGTCGTGCATTTCGGGGTGTGTTCACGGTCGTGGCGGAATGGGCCGGATGCGGCGCCGCTCCAGGACCGTCTCGTCGGGCTCCACGAAGCCGAACTGTTTGTAGAGCCCGTGTGCGTCGGCGGTGTGCAGCAGCCAGCGGAAGTGTGCGCCGGGGCCGCGTTCGATCATCTGATCCACGAGCTTCTTGCCGAGTGCATGGCCGCGCGCCGACGGTACAACGAAGACGTCCGCGAGGTACGCCACCGTCACGCCGTCCGAGATGGCGCGAGCGAACGCCACCAGCTCGCCGGTCGTCGTGTCGACGGCGCCGACCACGCGCCACGATCCGGCGATCGCGGCGCGAATGTCGGTGGGGCTGCGCCACGTCCCCCAATAGACGTGGTGGGTGAGGAATTCGACGATCGCGTCGTAGTCGAGGCGGTCGCGGTCGTCGAAGAACTCGTAACGGTCATCGACGGTGACGGTCGGGGGTGTCGGGCCGGTCATGGCGCGGCGACCAACTCGCCGAACCGAGTCAGGTACAGCGGCCAGCCCGCGTCGCCGGCGACACCCGTCCGGACCGACTCCCATCCCGGTCCGTGTCGGTCGAGATGCCGGTGTTCGACGGCGACCACCGTCGATCGGTCGCCATCGGCAGTGAAGCGGACCTCGACTTCGCTGCACTTCGCATGGTCGGCCTCGATCTGCCAAGTGGGGCCGATGTCCCAGCTGAAGACCACCCGCGTCGGCGGTTCGAAGGTGAGGATTCGCGCCCAGCGGCACTCCGATCCGTCCTCCGCCCGGTCGAAGATGGAGCCGCCGACACGGGGCTCGAAGACGGTGTCGGTGATCGGCGCTCCGAGGAGGTTGTGTTCGCGGGGTTTGAAGTCGCCGAATCGAGCTGTGAAGAGCTCGAACGCTTCAGCGGCGGGGAGCGGCACGGTGACCGCGCGGTGGATGGTCGACGTCTCGTCACTCATGGGATTCGTCCTGTTCTGTGGGGGTGGATCGTTGTGCGGCATCGGTGAAACCACTCAGGGCACGGCTCCAGAACGCGTCGAGCTGATCGCGGAGCGCGGACAAGGCGACCGCGTTCACGGAGTACACGCGACGAGTGCCGTGCTGTTCGTCGGTCACGACCCCGGCGTCCTTCAGCACCTTCAGGTGTTGGGACACCGCGGGTCGACTGATGGGGAGGCGGTCGGCCAGTTCTCCGACCGCCATCCGATCACGGGTGAGGAGTTCCAGGATCTCGCGGCGGGATCCGTCTCCGAGGACGGTCCACGCCGACTCATTATCTCCGTTAGTCTTCACGAACGGTAAGTATCCGCTTACGTTCGGACTCTGTCAAGGGTGCGAGGCTCACGCGATTATCCTGAGTGCATGACGACCGCACCGCACGCCCGCACCCTCGATCGCGACACCGTCCTCTGCGTCTCACTGGCGGCGCGACCGTCGAACATCGGGACCCGATTCCACAACTACCTGTACAACCAGCTCGGCCTGAACTACGTGTACAAGGCGTTCGCGCCCGCGGACATCGCTGCGGCGGTCGCGGGCATCCGCGGTCTGCCGATCCGTGGGGCGGCGGTGTCGATGCCGTACAAAGAGGCGGTCATCGAGCTGGTCGACGTGATGGAGCCGTCGGCGGCGGCGATCGACTCGGTCAACACCATCGTCAACAAGGACGGCGTGCTGCACGCCTACAACACCGACTATCAGGCGGTCGCCGATCTGCTGGCGGCGTCGTCGTTCGACCGTCAGGCGTCGGCGGTGGTGGCGGGCAGTGGCGGCATGGCGAAGGCGGTCGTCGCTGCCATGCGGGACTCGGGCTTCACCGACGTCACGGTGATCGCCCGCAACGCCGCGACGGGTTCGGCGCTCGCCGAGAAGTATGGATTCCGGCATGCGACGGAGGTCGGCGATGCGCGGCCGGTCACGCTGGTCAACGCGACACCGATCGGTATGGCCGGAGGACCGGACGCGGACGGTCTGCCCTTCCCCGGCGACGTGGTCGAGGCTGCGACCGGGTGTCTCGACGTGGTGGCTATGCCATCTCAGACACCGCTGGTGCGCGCGCTGCGAGCCCGCGATGCGGACGTGATCAGCGGCGACGCGGTGATCGCGGGGCAGGCCGCGGCACAGTTCGCGCTCTACACGGGAGTCACGCCGACGCCTGAGCAGGTGCGCGAGGCATCAGAGTACTCGCGCCGCTGAGACCACCGGTGGTCACAGCGGCGCACTAACGAGCGGGCGGACGCCGACCGAGGAGTTCGTCGACCTCGGTCGCAGTGGGAGCCGACGCGGCACCGGCCACGGTGGCGGCCAAGGCGCCCGCGGCATTGGCGCGCGCCAGTCGCTCGGGTTCCGGCAGGTCCCACGCGGCGGCCAGGGCACCGGTGAAGGCGTCGCCGGCGCCGGTCGTGTCGACGACGTCGACGGCGATCGGCGATGCGCGCACCACTCCCGCCGAGGAGCGGAGTTCGGCGCCGTCGCCGCCGAACGTCGTCACGACGAGACGCACCCCGGTCAACTCCCGTGCCAGCACACGGGATTCATTCTCGTTGACGACCGCGGCGTCGACGAGCGACCAGAGTTCGGGCGGCAGGTCGCGGACCGGCGACGGGTTCAGCAGGACGACGGTTCTGCTCGAACGCGCGGACCGCGCGGCGTCGAGCAGCACCGCGTCGGGCACCTCCAGTTGGAGCAGAAGCACATCCGATGCCGCGATCACCCGACGGTCGTCGGCGGTGAGTGTCAGGGCGTCGTTGGCGCCGGGCACCACTACGATCGTGTTCTCTCCGGTCGAATCGACCGTGATCGCAGCCACCCCGGTGGGGCCGGTCACGGAGTCGACGCGCAGCTCGACGCCGACGGCGGCCAGCGGTTCCAGAACCGTTGCGGCGGCCGGGTCGTCGCCGACCGCGCCGATGAACACCACGGGAGCGCCTGCGCGGGCCGCCGCACGGGCCTGGTTGGCGCCCTTGCCTCCCTGGCCGTAGGCGATGGTGGATCCGGTCACGGTCTCGCCGGGCCGGGGGAACCGCGGACACGCGGTCACGATGTCGAGATTGATGCTGCCGACCACGACCACCGATGCCATGAACCCAACGGTAGGGCAGCGATTGCTGATCGCCGAATGACTGTCGGTGTCGGTCGGTACTCTCGCGGCATGACGCAGATCCGTCCGTTCCTCATGTTTCAAGGCGCCGTTGCCGCTCAGGCGATCGAGCTGTACCGCACTGCCTTCCCCGACGCGCGCGTCGTCTCGTCGACGCCGCAGCCCGACGCGTCGAAGGGCGTCATGCTCGCCGAACTCGATCTCGCCGGGCAACGGATCCTGGTCAGCGACAGCGCCGTCGACCACGCCTTCGACTTCACCCCGTCCACCTCGCTGTTCGTCGATGTCGAGGGCCGCGACGAACTCGAACGCCTCGTCGAGATCCTGGGCGAGGGCGGCGCAACGCTGATGCCGCTAGGGGAGTACGGCTTCTCGAGTGCATTCGCCTGGGTCAACGACCGCTTCGGAGTCTCCTGGCAGCTGAACCTGGCCTGACACCGGGAGCGGACCACGGCGCTGCAGACGCGTGGGACCTCCGATTGTCGCGAAGGGCACCGGTGACAATAAGATGTGCATCTGTGACTCCCACCGAACTCGCTGCTCTGCTTCGCGCTGCGACGCAGAAGGTATTTGACGCGCATGACCTCGACACCTCGCTCATTCCCGAGACGGTGGTCGTGGAGCGACCGCGCAGCCCCGAGCACGGTGATTACGCGACCAACATCGCGTTGCAGTTGGGTAAGCGCGCCGGTGTGAATCCTCGTGAACTCGCGACCTGGCTCACCGAGGAGCTCGCGGCCGACGCGGGCATCGACTCCGCAGAGATCGCCGGACCGGGATTCGTGAACCTCCGGCTGGCCGCGGCGGCGCAGAACCAGACGGTCGCGACGGTGTTGGAGCAGGCCGAGGACTACGGTCGCGGCGACGAGCTCGCGGCGATGAACGTGAACCTCGAGTTCGTATCGGCCAACCCGACCGGCCCCATCCACCTCGGCGGCACCCGCTGGGCCGCCGTGGGCGACGCCCTCGGCCGCGTGCTCAGCGCCCGGGGCGCCCAGGTGACCCGCGAGTACTACTTCAACGATCACGGTGAGCAGATCAACCGCTTCGCGAACTCACTGATGGCTGCGGCGAAGGGCGAGCCGACGCCGGACGATGGGTATGCGGGCGAGTACATCGACGAGATCGCCGCGACGGTCGTCGAGAAGGTGCCCGGCATCCTCGAACTCCCGGTCGACGACGCGCGGGAGGCGTTCCGCGCCGAGGGCGTCGAGCTGATGTTCACCCACATCAAGACCACGCTCCACGACTTCGGCACCGACTTCGACGTCTACACGCACGAGAACTCCATGTTCGACCGCGGCCTGGTCGACGAGGCGATCGCCGAGCTCAAGGCCAGCGGGAATCTGTACGACGCCGACGGCGCCTGGTGGCTGCGCTCCACCAACTACGGCGACGACAAGGACCGGGTCGTCATCAAGAGCGACGGCAACCACGCCTACATCGCAGGCGACATCGCGTATCTGCGCGACAAGCACCAGCGCGGCGCCAACCACCTCATCTACATGCTCGGCGCCGATCACCACGGTTACGTGGTCCGGCTCAAGGCAGCAGCGGCCGCGCTCGGCTACGACCCCTCCGCGGTCGAGGTGCTCATCGGTCAGATGGTGAACCTGGTCAAGGACGGCCAGCCGGTCCGCATGTCCAAGCGTGCGGGCACCGTCATCACCCTCGACGACCTCGTCGAAGCCGTCGGTGTCGACGCCGCCCGGTACGCGTTGATCCGCTCGTCCATCGACGTGAACATCGACATCGACCTGGACCTGCTGCGCAAGCAGTCGTCGGACAACCCGGTGTACTACGTGCAGTACGCGCATGCTCGGCTGTCGGCATTGGCCCGGCATGCCGACGAACTGGGCCTCACGCGCAGCGTCGAGCACCTGGATCTGCTCGAGGACCCCGCCGAAGGCGACCTCATCCGCACGCTCGGCGACTTCGCCGAGGTGGTCACCACCGCAGCGACACTGCGCGAGCCGCATCGCGTGTGCCGCTACCTGGAATCCCTCGCCGGCGCCTACCACCGCTTCTACGCGCGGTGTCGGGTGCTGCCGCAGGGCGACGAAGACGCGAGCGAGGTCCACGCCGCACGCCTCGCTCTCTGCGCGGCGACCCGCCAGGTGCTGGCGAACGGCCTCGCCATGGTCGGCGTGAGCGCCCCCGAAAGAATGTGACGACCCACCCCCGATGCAGGAGCACATCTGATGGCCCATCCCGCAGGCCCCCGCCACGCCGAGATCCTCGCCGCCCCGCATCTCGCGGAGCGCCCCAACCGCCCGGAAGAACTCTCGCGGATTCCGGAGAACGTGTACCCGCGCGGCACCACCCGGAACGACGACGGCGTCGTTGAACTCGGCGGCGTGTCCGTCGAGCAGTTGGCCGCCGACTACGACACCCCGCTGTTCGTGTACGACGAGGCCGACTTCCGTTCACGGTGCGCCGACATGCTGGGCGCCTTCGGCCCGTACGGCCGCGTTCACTATGCGTCGAAGGCGTTTCTGTCGACGCAGGTCGCCAAGTGGATCGAGTCGGAGGGCCTGTCGCTGGACGTGTGCTCCGGAGGCGAGCTCGCGATCGCCCTGCACGCGGGCTTTCCGGCCGAGCGCATCGCACTGCACGGCAACAACAAGTCGGAGGTGGAGTTGGCGGCCGCGATCGATGCGGGCGTCGGCGACATCGTCCTGGACTCGATGATCGAGATCGAGCGACTCGACCGCATCGCCGGGGAGCGGGGCGTGGTGGCCGACGTCCTTCTCCGCGTCACACCGGGCGTCGAGGCCCACACCCACGAGTTCATCTCCACCGCCCACGAGGACCAGAAGTTCGGATTCGCGCTCGCGGGCGGCAAGGCGATGGACGGTGTCCGCGCCGTCTTCGCCACCCAGAACCTGCGTCTGGTGGGCCTGCACAGCCACATCGGGTCGCAGATCTTCGAGATCGACGGGTTCGAGCTCGCCGCGCGCCGCGTGATCGGTCTGCTCGCCGACATCGTCGCCGAGTTCGGAGTCGACAAGACCAAGCAGATCGAGGTCCTGGATCTCGGTGGCGGACTGGGCATCTCGTACCTCGAGAGTGAGAACCCGCCGCCGGTGAGCGTGCTCGCCGAAGCCCTCGTGGAGATCGTGCGCCGCGAGACGAAGGCGCTGGATCTGCCGATGCCGACCATCGCCGTGGAACCCGGGCGCGGCATCGCGGGCCCGGCCGGTGTCACGCTGTACCGCGTCGGCACCATCAAAGACGTGGCGCTCGACGGCGACACCGTCCGCCGCTACGTCTCGGTCGATGGCGGCATGAGCGACAACATCCGTACCGTTCTCTACGACGCCGAGTACGACGTCCGGCTCGCATCGCGCGTGTCGACGGCGAATGCCGTCGTGTGCCGGGTGGTGGGCAAGCACTGTGAGAGCGGCGATATCGTTATCCGGGACTGCTGGCTGCCGGAGGATCTGGCGCCGGGCGACATCCTGATGGTCGGCGCCACCGGCGCCTACTGCTACTCGATGTCGAGTCGCTACAACATGGCGCCACGTGCGGCCGTGGTCACCGTTGGTGAGGGCCGCTCCCGGGTCATGCTGAGACGGGAGACGGTCGAAGACTTCTTGAGCTTGGAGGTGGATTCCGAATGAGTGAATCGTCCCGTCCGATCGGCGTCGCCGTTTTGGGCATGGGCAATGTCGGTACCGAGGTCGTTCGGATTCTCACCGACAAAGCCGCTGACCTGCAGGCCCGCGTCGGTGCACCGCTGGAGCTCCGCGGTGTCGCGGTGCGCGACACCACGCGGACGCGTGACGGCGTCGACCCCGCACTGCTGACCGACGACCCGATGGCACTGGTGCAGCGCGACGACGTGGACCTGGTCGTCGAGCTGATCGGCGGCATCAAGCCTGCGCGCAAATTGATCCTGACCGCGCTCGAAGGCGGCAAGTCGGTCGTCACTGCCAACAAGGCGCTGATGGCCGAGCATGCGGGCGAGTTGTCGAAGGCCGCAGAAGACCGCCGCGTCGACCTGTATTTCGAGGCCTCGGTCGCCGGTGCGATTCCGGTCATCCGGCCGCTGACGCAGTCGCTCGCGGGCGACTCGGTGACTCGGGTGGCCGGCATCGTCAACGGCACCACCAACTTCATCCTGTCGGAGATGGGGGAGAGCGGCGCCGGGTACGGCAAGGTGCTCGCCGAAGCCGGACGCCTCGGCTACGCCGAAGCCGACCCGACGGCCGATGTCGAGGGCTACGACGCGGCGTCCAAGGCCGCGATCCTCGCGTCGATCGCCTTCCACTCGCGCGTCACCGCCTCCGAGGTCCACCGGGAAGGGATCACCGGGATCTCCGCGAAGGACTTCGACGCGGCGAAGAAGTTCGACTGCACCATCAAGCTCCTCGCGATCTGCGAGCGCATCGACGTCGACGGCGAGCAGAAGATCTCTGCGCGGGTCTACCCGGCGCTGGTACCGCTGGATCATCCGCTCGCGACCGTCAACGGTGCGTTCAACGCGGTCGCGGTGGAGGCGGAGAACGCCGGCCGGCTGATGTTCTACGGTCAGGGCGCCGGCGGCGCGCCGACCGCATCGGCGGTGCTGGGCGACCTGGTGATGGCCGCTCGTAACCGCGTCTTCGACGGCCGCGGACCGCTGGAGTCGACCTACGCCGGGCTGCCGGTCGCGTCGATCGACGAGGTCCCGACCCGCTACTACGTCTCGATGAAGGTGGCGGACGTCGCGGGAGTCCTGCATCAGGTCTCCGGTGAGTTCGCCCAGCGCGGCATCAGCATCGCCGCCGTGCGCCAGGAGGGTGCAGGCGACGACGCCCGCCTCATCGTCGTGACTCACCGTGCATCCGACCGCGCACAGTCGGACACCGTTGCCGCACTCGAAAAGATGGACTCCGTACTCAAGGTGTCCAGCGTGCTCCGTTTGGAGGGAACCGATGACTGACACCGACTACCAGCCCGTTCACCGTGGATGGCCCGGCCTGATCGAGGCCTACCGTGACCGGATGCCGGTCCAGGACGATTGGAAGATCGTCACCCTGCTCGAGGGGGCGACCCCGCTCGTCGCAGCACCGGTGCTCTCGGAGATCACCGGGTGCGAGGTCTACCTCAAGGTGGAGGGGCTCAACCCGACCGGTTCGTTCAAGGACCGCGGCATGACGATGGCCGTCACCAACGCCGTCAACCACGGCAAGAAGGCCGTCCTCTGCGCGTCCACGGGCAACACGTCGGCGTCCGCCGCCGCGTACGCCACCCGCGCGGGCATCACCTGCGCGGTGCTGATCCCCGAGGGCAAGATCGCCATGGGCAAGCTGGCCCAGGCCGTCATGCACGGCGCTAAGGTGATCCAGGTCAAGGGCAACTTCGACGACTGTCTGGAGCTGGCGCGCAAGGTGACCTCCGACTACCCGGAGATCGAACTCGTCAACTCCGTCAACCCGGCTCGCATCGAGGGGCAGAAGACGGCGTCGTTCGAGATCGTCGACGTCCTCGGCAAGGCCCCCGACGTGCACGCGCTGCCCGTCGGCAACGCAGGCAACATCACGGCCTACTGGAAGGGCTACCGCGAGTACCACGCCGACGGCATCATCGACTCGCTTCCGCGCATGCTCGGCGTCCAGGCCGCTGGTGCCGCACCGCTGGTCAACGGCGCTCCGGTCAGCGAACCGGAGACCATCGCCACGGCCATCCGCATCGGCTCGCCCGCCAGCTGGAATCAGGCGGTCGACGCCAAGGACGCCTCGGGCGGCATGTTCCGTGCCGCGACCGACGAGAAGATCCTCGAGGCCTACAAGCTCGTCGCCGGGCAGGAGGGCGTGTTCGTGGAACCGGCCTCGGCAGCCAGCGTCGCAGGTCTGCTGGCCAGCCGCGAAGAAGGCTGGGTCAAGGCAGGCGAGACGGTGGTCTGCACCGTCACCGGCAACGGGCTCAAGGATCCCGACACCGCACTGCTCGGCATGCCGAAGGTCGACGCGATCGGCGTCGATCCGGTGGCCGTGGCGCAGGCTCTGGGTGTGAACTGACGAGTTGGAAACGACGATGACGACACGGACGACGATCGGCGCGCCCGACGCGAAATGCATTCTTGCGCAGGGGCTCTCGGTCCGTGTTCGAGTGCCCGGGTCGAGTGCCAACCTGGGGCCGGGTTTCGACTGCCTCGGCCTGGCGCTCTCGATCTACGACGAGGTCGCCGTCACGGTCACCGACGGGGGGATCACCGTCGCGGTCGCGGGCGAGGCCGCCGACCAGGTGCCGCTCGACGAACGTCACCTGGTGGCTCGCGCAGTCGTGCGCGGATTCGAGGCCGCGGGGGTCGCGGTGCCCGGATTCCATCTCGAGACCCGCAATGCGATTCCGCATTCGCGGGGCCTCGGCTCATCGGCGGCGGCCGTCGTCGGAGGGTTGGCCGCGGCATCGGCGCTGGTCGCCGCGGACGGTCGTCGAGCGGCGCTCGACGCCGAGACGCTGGTGCAGCTGTCCAGTGAATTCGAGGGACATCCGGACAACGCCGCGGCGTCGGTGCTCGGTTCGGCGGTCGTCACCTGGTCGCACGGTCACGACGCGTATTACGCGCGCCGTCTGTCGGTGCACCCGTCGATCGTGGTGACGGCCTGCGTTCCCCAGTTCGAGTCGTCCACCGAAGCCACCCGCGGCGTCCTTCCGGACTCCGTGCCCCGGAAAGACGCAGTGTTCAACGTCAGTCGTGCGGCGCTGGGCGTGGTGGCGTTGACCGCTGATCCGGACTGTCTGTTCGATGCGACACAGGATCGGCTCCATCAGGATTACCGTGCCGAGGCACTTCCGGACACGACTCGCCTGGTGAAAGCATTGCGCGACGCCGGTTGCGCCGCTACCGTATCGGGTGCTGGACCTTCGGTGCTGGTTCTGGGAACTGCCCCGCTTGGAGCGCCCGAGGTCGCACTTGCTGCCGAACTGGGATTCACTGCGATTCCGGTCGACGTGGCGGGCGGCGTCGAGGTCATTTCCTGAGTTCGTATTTACCCGGTGGTACGCTGAGTGTGCCCCGCCGGAACACAGGGCGTGTCTGATCTCCACCCGATTGTCTGGCGAACCAACAATTTTTGCTTCTCCGCCCATCTGGGCAGAGACCCCGGTATCTGAATTCCGGGGAACGAAAGGAATTCCGTGACCGAAACGGATGTGCAGGCACCGAAGCGGGCCCGTACCGGACTTTCCGCCATGCTTCTGCCGGAACTCCGTGCTCTGGCCGGAGAACTCGGCATCAAGGGCACCTCGGGCATGCGCAAGGGGGACTTGATCGACGTCATTCGTGCTCATCAGCACGGGGGAGGGGCCAAGGCCGCCGCTCCGAAGGCTGCGGCGAAGACGACCGCCCCGAAGGCGGCGGCCCCGAAGACTGAGACGCCGAAGACCGAGGCTCCGAAGACTGAAGCCCCAAAGGCTGAGGCTCCGAAGGCTGACGCTCCGAAGATTCGGGCGACACCGTCCGAGGCCCCGACAGCGACGGCGCCGGAGAAGAACCCCGCCGAGAAGTCGGCCGAGGCACCCGCCCAGAACCGAACCGACGAGCGGTCGACGCAGGGCCGGTCTGCCCAGGCCGCCGGCGGTGATGCCGACAGCACTGCAGGTCAGCAGCGTGATCAGCAGCAGCGTGGCGGTGACCAACAGCAGCGCGGTGACGGCGACAACCGTCGCAACCGCCAGCGGAACCGCGACAACGGCAACCGGAGCCAGGGCGAGAAGAACCAGGATTCCGGCGACAAGGCCGGCCAGAAGAACCAGTCCCACGGCGACAATAACCAGGGCAACCAGGCTCAGGGCCAGGGTAATCAGGCTCAGGGCAATCAGGGCCAGGGACAGGGAAACCAGGCTCAGGGCAACCAGGGCCAGGGAAACCAGAACCAGGGAAATCAGGGTCAGGGCAACCAGAACCGCGACAACAGCAATCGCGACGACGACGGAGACGGCAGCGGTCGTCGCCGCGGTCGGCGGTTCCGCGAACGTCGTCGCGGACGTGACCGCGAAGGCGGCGGCAGCCAGGGCGATCCGCAGGTCAACGAGGGCGACGTCCTCGCCCCGGTCGCAGGCATTCTGGACGTGCTCGACAACTACGCGTTCGTTCGGACGTCCGGCTACCTCGCAGGCCCCAACGACGTCTACGTGTCGATGAACATGGTCCGCCGTAACGGACTGCGTCGCGGTGACGCGATCACCGGTGCGGTCAAGGTGCCGCGGGACGGCGAGAACCAGAACAACCAGCGCCAGAAATTCAATCCGCTGGTGCGCCTGGACACCGTGAACGGCACTGACGTCGACGCGGCGCGCAAGCGCCCTGACTTCACCAAGCTGACGCCGCTGTACCCCAACCAGCGGCTGCGTCTGGAGACCAGCGCAGAGCGACTGTCGACGCGCGTGATCGACTTGATCATGCCGATCGGCAAGGGACAGCGCGCGCTGATCGTGTCGCCGCCGAAAGCCGGTAAGACCACGATCCTTCAGGACATCGCCAACGCGATCACCACCAACAACCCGGAATGCCACCTGATGGTGGTGCTGGTGGATGAGCGTCCCGAAGAGGTCACCGACATGCAGCGGAGCGTGAAGGGCGAGGTCATCGCCTCCACCTTCGACCGCCCGCCGTCAGATCACACCAGCGTCGCCGAACTGGCCATCGAGCGCGCCAAGCGATTGGTGGAGAGCGGTATGGACGTGGTGGTGCTGCTGGACTCGATCACTCGACTCGGCCGCGCCTACAACAACGCGTCGCCGGCGTCCGGCCGCATTCTGTCCGGTGGTGTCGACTCGCAGGCGCTGTATCCGCCGAAGCGTTTCCTCGGTGCCGCCCGCAACATCGAGAACGGCGGCTCGCTGACGATCATCGCTTCGGCACTCGTCGAGACCGGTTCGACCGGTGACACCGTCATCTTCGAAGAGTTCAAGGGAACCGGCAACGCCGAGCTCAAGCTCGATCGCAAGATCGCCGAGCGGCGCGTGTTCCCCGCAGTCGACGTCAACCTCTCGAGCACCCGCAAGGACGAACTGCTGCTCTCGCCCGACGAGTTCGCGATCGTGCACAAGCTGCGTCGCCTCCTCGCCGGCCTGGACTCGCAGGCCGCGATCGACCTCCTGATCGCGCAGCTCAAGAAGACGCGCAGCAACGTCGAGTTCCTGATGCAGGTCAGCAAGAACGCCCCAGGCGTCGTGGGCGACTGAGCAGGAGTGACGCGGAGCGGCAGGTCGAGCCGATTCACGAGGCCGAAGGCCGAGAATCGGTCGAGACCCTAGCGACAAAGGGCTGGTAGGAGGATCCTCCTACCAGCCCTTTCTCAATCGCGAGGCGACTGAGTCCCAGGAAACCGCCACTAACGGCGGCGGGTCACCGGGGGCAGGTCTGCCCGTTATTGTCTGCCAGTGCGGCCCCGACCACCACTCCCCACCCTGCGGGTCCTGTGGATAGCGAGTGTGGGTGTGTGAAAAGAGGGCTGGTCGGATCCTTCTACCAGCGCTTTGTCACGTGGTCTCGACCGAGTTCTCGGCTAACGCCTCGTGAATCGGCTCGACCTGCCGCTCCGCGTCAGTACACGTCTCGGCGGTATTGGCCTGCTTCGCGGAGGCGCTGCACTTCGGCGCGCGCTCCGTCCTCGTCGAAGTCGCCGTACTCGCGGATGATCGCGGTCAGCGTCTCGTCGACGTCGCGGGCCATCTGGGTGGCGTCGCCGCAGACGTACAGGATGGCTCCGTCGCGGATCCAGCTGTACAGCTCCTCGCCCTGCCCGCCCATCAGGTGGGAGACGTAAATCTTCTCATCCTGTTCGCGCGAGAACGCGACATCCAGGCGGAGATTGCCGTCGGCCTCCATCGCCCACATCTCGTCCCGGTAGAGGAAGTCCTGGTCGCGGTGGCGGGCGCCGTGGAACAGCCAGTTCCGACCGTTGCCGTCGTCGTGCGAGCGCTCCTGAATGAACGCGCGGAAGGGCGCGATGCCGGTGCCCGGACCCACCATGATGATGTCGGTGTCCGGCTCGGGCAGGTGGAACGCCTTGTTGGGCGTCACGTAGATGCCGACGGTGTCGCCCTCGTCCACGCGCTCGGCGAGATACGTGGAGGCGGCGCCACCGCGATCGCGGCCGTCGCCCCAGCTGTCGGTGGCCAGATGGCGCACGGTGGCGGGGGTCAGGTGCAGGGTGCCCGGGTGGACCGACCGTGACGACGAGATGGAGTACGTCCGTGCCGCCAGCGGACGGAGCTCGGACAGCAGGGCCTCGGGCGTGGGGAACCAGGTGGGGTCGAGATTCAGCAGATCGAGCACGTCACGTCCGCGCGACCAGGCCTCCAGCGGCGCGCGGTCGCCGTCGAGCAGCTCGGCGAGCTCGGTGACACCGCGGGCGTGGGCGAGATGATCGAGCAGATACGGCGACGTCGAGGTGATCTCGAAGCCGTGCGTCAGCGCGTTGGCGAGTGTGCGTTCGCCCTTGCGGTCGGCGATGATCGTGTCGCTCGGGACCCCGAGACGATCGATGATCGCGGCGACCAGGGCGGGTTCGTTGGCCGGGGTGACGTTCACGGCGTCGCCGGGTTCGTAGTCGAGGCCCGATCCCTCGATGTCGAGGACGAGGTGCCGGACCTCCTTGTCGCTCTCCGGCGCCGTCAGCAGATCGTTGCGGATCACGGTGGCGGGGTACGGGTTGCGGCGGGACCAGCGGGGTCGCTTCGAAGCGCGTGGTGCTGTGCGTTCTTGAGGCGGATTCGCTGTCGTCATCAGTCCAGCGTAAGCCGGTGTCATGGCAGTTCAGGAGGGGCGTTCGACGAAAAGAGACTCGTCTCACTCCCGTCGACGGGCGCTGATCGCACGCCGATTGGTCGCGGAGGCGTCGACTGTGGAATAATTCGTCGGTCAGTCCGGTTCCGGTTCACACCACTGAAAAACGTCAGTGGTGACCCGGCGGCCATGATGAAGGGACATCACATGAAGCAGGGAATCCATCCCGACTACGAGGTGACCACCGTCAACTGCGGTTGCGGCAACGAGTTCACCACCCGCAGCACCGCCAAGGGCGGCCACATCACCGTGGAAGTCTGCTCCAACTGCCACCCGTTCTACACCGGCAAGCAGAAGATTCTGGATACCGGCGGTCGCGTCGCACGCTTCGAGAAGCGGTACGGCAAGCGCGTCAAGTAGCTCGCACCAGGCGCCCGACACGAGACCACTGCTGGTTTCGCGTCGGGCGTCTGTCGTTTCGCCGCAGCTTCAAGCACCCGACTCCGATACGAAAGTGAATCATCAGGTGAGCACGCAGGAACCGTCCGCCATCGACGACATCCTCGCCGAACACGCCGGACTTCAGGACCAACTGTCCGATCCGTCGCTGCACGACGACCCGGCCAACGCCCGCCGCGTCGGCAAACGGTTCGCCGAACTCGCCCCGGTGATGACCACGTACACCAAACTCACCGCCGCGCGCGACGACCTCGAGGCGGCGCGCGAGCTCGCCGAGGTCGACTCCGCGTTCGCCGAGGAGATCCCGGCGCTCGAGGAGTCCGTCGCTGAGCTCGACGCCGTGCTCACCGACCTGCTCGCCCCGCGTGACCCGCACGACTCGGACGACGTGGTGGTGGAGGTCAAGTCCGGTGCAGGCGGCGAGGAATCGGCGCTGTTCGCCTCCGACCTCGTCCGCATGTACCTCAAGTACTGCGAGAAGCACGGGTGGAAGGCGACGATTCTCGGCGTCACCGAATCCGACCTCGGCGGCTACAAGGACGCGACGCTCTCGATCAAGTCGCGGGAGACCGTCCGGGACGGCGTGTGGTCGCGGCTGAAGTTCGAGGGCGGCGTGCACCGCGTGCAGCGGGTGCCGGTCACCGAGTCGCAGGGCCGGATCCACACCTCCGCAGCGGGAGTGCTGATCTACCCGGAGCCCGACGAGGTGGAGGAGATCCACATCGACGAGTCCGACCTGCGCATCGACGTGTACCGCAGCTCGGGCAAGGGCGGCCAGGGCGTCAACACCACGGACTCCGCAGTCCGTATCACCCACCTGCCGACCAATATCGTCGTCACCTGCCAGAACGAGCGCTCTCAGCTGCAGAACAAGGCCCGCGCCATGCAGGTCCTCGCCGCGCGGCTCAAAGCCGCCGCCGAGGAGGAGGCCGACGCCGAGGCCGCAGCGGGACGCCACGCGCAGATCCGCACCGTCGACCGGTCCGAGCGGATCCGCACCTACAACTTCCCGGAGAACCGGATCACCGACCATCGCATCGGCTACAAGGCCAACAATCTCGACTCCGTGCTTGGCGGTGAGATGGACGGGCTCCTCGACGCGCTCGTGGAGGCCGACAAGCAGGCCCGTCTGCAGCAGTGACGCGGCAGCAGCCAGGAGGGGCCGACGACCTGCGGCGGAGCGTTCTCCGACGACTGTCCGACGCGGGAGTCGCGTCGCCGGGTGTCGACGCAGCCGACATCGTCGCGCACGTCCTCGGAGTGGAACCGGGCCGGCTTCTCCTCATCGACGAGGTGTCCGCGGCCGACCGAGCCCGCGTCGAGGAGGCCACCGCTCGTCGCGTGCGGCGGGTTCCGTTGCAGCACATCACCGGACTCGCCTATTTCGCCGGCCTGGAATTGACTGTCGGCCCGGGTGTCTTCATCCCGCGGCCGGAGACCGAACTGCTCGTGGAGTGGGCGGTGTCCCGGATCGCCGAGATCCGCCGATCCGGTCGTGACCGGGTGTCGGTCGTCGACTTGTGCTCGGGCAGTGGAGCGTTGGCCCTCGCGATCGCGACGTCGGCACCGTCGACGACGGCGGTCGCCGTCGAGGTGTCGGCGACGGCGGGGGAGTACCTGCAGGGCAACATCGACCGATTGGGGCTGGCGAACCGGGTGCGCCTGCTGCACGCCGACGCCACGGATCCCGATGTCGTCGGACCGTTGCTGGCGAACGCCGATGTGGTGGTGAGCAATCCGCCCTACGTTCCTGCGTCCGCCGAGGTCTCGCCGGAGGTCGTGCACGACCCGCCCACCGCGGTGTTCTCCGGTGACACCGGGATGGACCTGATCGACGCACTCGCCCCCGTCCTCGCCACGCATCTGCGCCCCGGCGTGCCCGTCGCCATCGAGCACGACGACACCACCGCCCCGCGGGTCTGCGACGCACTGATGCGGACCGGAGGCTTCGAGCAGGTGCAGTCGCACCGCGATCTGGCGGGACGCCCCCGATTCGTCAGCGCTGTTCGACGCCCGGGCCGTGGGTCTGCGGCGTCGCCGGACGACTGCGTGGAAGGATGGGACGGGTGAGCGCGGTATTCGATTGCAGTGATCCTGACGAGCGAGAAGCGGGTATTCGCGCAGCCGTGGGTGCGGCGCGCGGCGGCCGCCTGGTGGTGATGCCGACCGACACCGTGTACGGGCTGGGCTGCGACGCGTTCGACAGCGAGGCGGTGGCGGCGCTGCTCGAGGCGAAGGGTCGCGGCCGCGACATGCCGGTGCCCGTGCTGGTCGGCTCGTGGCACACGGTCGACGGCCTGGTCCGCTCCGTTTCGCCGCAGGCGCGAGAGCTGGTCCAGGCGTTCTGGCCCGGTGGGCTGAGCCTGGTGGTGGAGCAGGCGCCGTCCCTGGCCTGGGATCTCGGCGACACCTCGGGCAGTGTCATGATCCGGATGCCGTTGCACCCGGTGGCCATCGAACTCCTCCGCGAAGTGGGCCCGATGGCGGTCTCCAGCGCCAACGTCTCCGGACAGTCGCCCGCGACCGTGGTCGGGGAGGCCCGCGACCAGTTGCGGGACAAGGTCGCCGTCTACCTCGACGGCGGCCCGGCCGACCATGCGGTCGCCTCGACCATCGTCGACTTGACCGGCGAGTCGCCGATCATCCTCCGCGAAGGTGCGATCACCGCCGATGACATCGCCGAGGTGCTCGACGTGGACGCCGCGGACCTGCGGAGGACCCCGTGACCGCACAGCCGGTGGATCCGCTGGCCGGCGACGCCGAGATCACCGCACTCCTCGACCGCGAACAGACACGACGACGCGGCAGCCTCCAGATGGTCGCCGCCGAGTCGGCGGCCTCCGCTGCCGTACGGGCCGCCGTCGGCTCGATCTTCGCCGACAAATACGCCGAGGGGTATCCCGGACATCGCTATCACGGTGGCGTCGAGGTGGTCGACGAGGTGGAACAGCTCGCGATCGATCGTGCGCGCACGCTGTTCGGCGCCGACTACGTCAACGTGCAGCCGCTGTCGTGGGCGCTGGCCAACTTCGCCGTCTACGCGGCCTTCTCCCAGCCCGGCGACCAAGTATTGTCGCTGAGCCTCAAACACGGCGGCCATCAGTCGCACGGCTCGCGCGCCAACCTCTCCGGGCGGTGGTTCTCGGTCGTCAACTACGGCGTCCGGCACGACACCGAGCGGATCGACTACAACCAGATCCGCGAACTCGCGCTGCTGCATCGGCCGCGGATACTGGTCGCGGGCGGCACGTCGTACTCGCGATCGTGGGATTTCGCCGCCATGCGCACCATCGCCGATGAGGCCGATTGCATCCTGTGGGTCGATGCCGCCCACCTGGCCGGCCTCGTGGTCGGCGGCGTCCTCGAGTCTCCGGTGCCGTACGCCGACGTCGTCACCGTCGCCACCAACAAGGTGATGCGCGGACCGCGCGGCGGACTGCTGCTCGCCCGGGCCGAACATGCGGGTGCGCTCGGCCGCGCGGTGTACCCGTTCCTCCAAGGCGCACCGGCGATGCATGCGATCGCGGCCAAGGCCGTCGCGTTCGCCGAATGCCGACTCCCCGCGTACGCCGAGTACGCGCGGGCCGTCGCCGACAACGCTGCCGGCCTGGCGGCAGAGCTCGATGCCCGCGGACTGCGTACCGTGTCCGGCGGCACCGACACCCACATCGGCGTCGTCGAGGTGAGCTCGCTCGGCATCAGCGGTCGTGAGGCGGCCAGACGCCTCGCCGCCGCCCGGATCGTGGTCGACAAAGCGGTGACCCCGTACGACGAAGCGCCGATCGCCGAGGGTTCGGCGATCCGATTCGGCAGTGCCGTGCTCGCATCGGACGGACTGCGTCCGGACTCCATGGCGGCCATCGCCGACCTCATGGTGCAGGCGATGCGCACCGACGACCCGATGCGCCATGCACACCTCGCTCGCGACGTGGCCGCGATCGGCGGCGACGGGCCGACGGGGGAGAGGTAGCGGTGCTGGGGTACGCGCTGGAGTCCACCAGCGGCGGAGCCGGCGTACCGCTGCGCGAGTTGGCGCTGGTAGGGCTGACTGCCGCAGGAATCACGTACTTCATCACCGCACTGGTGCGGATCAGTGCGGTCCGGCTGGGCGCGGTCGCCGTGCCCCGACAGCGCGACGTGCACGTGATCCCGACGCCCCGACTCGGCGGCGTCGGGATGTATTTCGGCTTCGTCTGCGCCATCGGACTCGCGGCTCAACTGCCCGCGTTGAACCGCGGGTTCTCGTACACGCACGACATGCTCGCCGTGATCACGGCGGGACTCGTGATCGTCCTCGTCGGGATCATCGACGATCGGTGGGGGCTGGACGCACTCACTAAGTTCGTCGGGCAACTGACTGCGGCCGGCGTGCTGGTGATCATGGGCGTCAGTTGGTACCTGCTGTACGTCCCCTTCGCGGACATCGGCACCGTGGTGCTCGATCCGCTGCAGGCGGGCCTGCTCACGGTGGCGATCACCGTCACCACGATCAACGCGATCAACTTCGTCGACGGCCTCGACGGACTGGCCGCAGGGCTGGGATTGATCGCCGCCGTAGCGATCTGCCTGTTCTCGCTGGGACTCCTGCACGATCAGGGCGGCGACGTCAGCTATTACCCGCCCGCATTGATCACCGCGGCGTTGGCGGGCGCCTGCGCGGGATTCCTGCCGCACAACTTCTCGCCTGCCCGCATCTTCATGGGCGATTCCGGCGCCATGCTCATCGGACTCATGCTGGCCGCCGCGTCGACCAGCGCCTCCGGGCGCGTGGCTCGCAGTGCGTACGGTCCGGCCGACATGTTCACCCTGCTCTCACCGCTGATCCTGGTCGCCGCCGTGATGTTCATTCCGATGCTGGACATGATCATGGCCGTCATTCGCCGCACGCGCGCGGGAGTGGGCTTCTACACCCCGGACAAGATGCACCTGCACCACCGGCTGCTCGAACTCGGCCACTCGCAGCGCCGCGTGGCGCTGCTCATCTATCTGTGGGTGGGGGTGTTGGCGTTCTCGGTGGCACTCGGCACCCTGGTCCCGATGCGCGTCGTGATGCCGATCTTCGGCGTCGGCCTGCTGATCGCCCTGGTCGCGACCTTCGCTCCGCGGATCCGTCGTCGGTTGGCCCGATAGCGGCCTCGCTCGCTAACCTGATATCTCGTGTCGACCTATGACGAGAACGAAGTGAATCCGGCCGCCGACGAGATCGACGCCGCAGCGCTCGACGAAGCGACTGATCCAGCGGCTCCGCTGCGCGCCGGCCTGCGATACGGCGTCTACGGCCTGGGGATCCTTCTCGTCGCGGGGCTCCTGATCTGGTGGCCGTGGAAGGGAGTGCCCGGCCTCTGGGGAGTTCTGGTCGGTGCTGCGATCGGTGGCGGCTTCATCCTGATCACCGTCATCACCATCCTGTTGACCGCGAAGGCGCCGCCGACCGTCGTGATGGGCGCGCTGATGGGTGGATATCTGGTCAAGGTGATCATCGTGATCGCGGTGACGGCGATCCTCAAAGACATGACCTTCTATCACAAGGGTGCGCTGGTCAGCATGCTGGTCGGTGCCATCGTGGCTGTTCTCGGCAGCGAACTCTGGGGTGTCCTGACCACCCGCCAGGTGTACGTTGCGCCAGAGTCGAACGATCTCGACTGATGTGAGTAGGATCACGCAGGGTCTCCTGACCTGCTACTACATGCGATAGTAGACGAGGCAGACTGTGAATCATCAGGAAACTTACCGGCCCTGATTAGTCGGAGGCCCTCCTTACTTGCTAGTCTGCTCCCGCGGGTCGATGCGACGACATGCAGTTCAACTGTGGTCACGCACCTCGCGGAATGACCGATGGAATCCGCAAGCCGAGAGGCTGGGCGGGACCGAGAACGGGAGAGAACGCTGAGCGCCACCCTCGCAGCCGAGTTCCACGCACCGTCCCTGAAGGACTTTTACCCGGAGATGCTGTTCGGGGAGGGCACCTGGTGGGGTATGGACCGGCTCATGCTGATCCGAGTCGTCGTGGCGGTGCTCGTCGCGGCGTTCTTTGCGCTCGCATTGCGCAACCCGAAGGTCGTCCCCGGCAAGTTGCAGAACATCGGTGAGAGCTTCATCGACTGGGTGCGCATCAACATCTCCGAGGAGATCCTCGGAAAAGAGGCCGGCCGCAAGTTCCTGCCGCTGATCGCCTCGATCTTCTTCGCGACGATCATGCTGAACCTCACCTCGATCGTTCCGTTCCTGAACATCTCCACCAACGCCCGCGTCGGCTTCCCGCTCGTGATGGCACTGGTCGCCTACATCACCTACTGCTGGGTCGGCATCGCCAAGTTCGGCTTCTTCGGATTCATTCGCTCGTCGATCGTTCTTCCGGGCGTCCCGCTGCCGGTGCACTTCCTGCTGGTGCCGATCGAGTTCGTCTCGACCTTCATTCTCCGGCCGTTCACACTGACGGTCCGACTCATGGCCAACATGCTCTCCGGCCACATCATGCTCGCACTGTTCTTCGCGGCCACTCAGTACTTCATCATCGATCAGAGCGGCATCTGGACCCTCGCCGGTGTTGGTTCGCTGTTCGCCGCGGTCGGCTTCACCTTCTTTGAACTGCTGGTCATCGCGCTGCAGGCATACATCTTCGCCCTGCTGACCGCGGTCTACATCGAGCAGTCGCTGCACGCTGATTCGCACTGACGCGGCGCATCGCACCAACTGAACAGAAGTTTCCGGCTCGGGCACCACGCTCGGACCGACTGATACTGACTCACTCGCCCGACCGGGCGAGGAGCCACCAAGAAAGGGAATCGCAAGATGAGCTTCATCGCCCAGACCCTCGCTGCCGATAACACCATCGAAGGCTCCGGCTTCGGCGCCATCGGTTACGGCCTCGCAGCCATCGGCCCCGGCATCGGCGTCGGCATCGTGGCCGGCAAGGCCATCGAGGGCATCGCCCGTCAGCCCGAGCTGGCCGGTCAGATCCGTACCACGATGTTCCTCGGCATCGCACTCTCTGAGGCTCTGGCGCTGATCGGTATCGTCGCCGGCTTCATCTTCTGATAAGAGACCACGACATGATCAACACCAGTCTGATCCTGGCCGCAGAGGCCGAGGACAAGAACCCGCTCATCCCCGAGTGGTACGACATCACCTGGTCGCTGGTCTCCTTCGGCGTCGTCCTCTTCGTCTTCTGGAAGTTCGTCATCCCGATGTACCGCAAGGTGCTCGACGAGCGTCGCGACACGATCGAGGGTGGCATCGCCCGAGCCGAGGCCGCACAGGCCGAGGCGGCACAGCAGCTGGCCGCGTACCGCGAGCAGCTGGCCGGCGCACGTGAGGAAGCAGCAGCCATCCGCGACGAGGCCCGCACCCAGGGTGCGCAGATCGTCTCGGACATGAAGGCGCAGGCCACCTCCGAGAGCGACCGGATCATCGCCAACGGCAACGCCCAGCTCGACGCCCAGCGTCAGCAGGTCGTCTCCGCGTTGCGCGGCGATCTCGGCAAGCTGTCGGTCGACCTGGCTGAGAAGCTGGTCGGTGCGTCCCTGTCGGACGACGTCAAGCAGGCCGGAACCGTCGATCGGTTCCTCGCAGAGCTCGACGGCGTGTCGAACGAGACCGCCAAGTAACCCGATGGACGCGAGGATGGTGCGGATCAGCGTAGGGGCAGGAATCTCTCTTGTCCCTCGCTCCGCCACATCCGAGGCCGGCCGACACTCAGGCGAGCGCACACAGCTGATCTCGCCACGACAAGGAAGTTAGCTAGATGTACGCAGCGTCAAGCCGTGAAGCCCTCGACGGGGCCCGCGTCGAGCTGGAAACCGTCCTTCGTGGAGCCGCCGCACAGACTGATGCGGTGACCGTCGGCACCGAACTGCTGGCCGTGGCCGACACGGTCAGCGCAGATCGCACGTTGCGCATCACGCTGGCCGACTCGGCGACCTCAGCCGATCATCGCGCCGCCTTCGCCGACAAGGTGCTGCAGGGCAAGGTCTCTGACGCCACCCGCTCGGTGGTCTCGTCGACGGCCGCACGGTCGTGGTCGAGCGACGTCGAGCTGGTCGGTGGTCTTCGTCAGCTGGGCCGCGAAGCCCTGCTGCAGGCGGCCAAGGCCGGAGACAAGGCAGACACCGTCGAAGACGAACTGTTCCGTCTCGCCCGCGTCATCAAGGGCGACACCGCACTGGAGCAGGCACTGTCGGACCGCACCCGCCCCATCGCCGATCGCTCCGCGCTCCTGCGTACGCTGATCGACGGCAAGGTGGATCCCATCACTGAGCGTCTGGCCGTGAACGCGGTCGCGACTACCGATGAGCTCCCCGGCGACGCGATCGACGACCTCTCGCAGCTGGCTGCGGCCAGCAACGGCCGCAAGGTCGCCTACGTGACCAGCGCGGGCGAACTGTCCAGCGACCAGCGCGGCAAACTCGCCGCCCAGCTCGCCGAGATCTACGCGGCACCCGTCACCCTGCACGTCGACATCGACCCCGAACTCCTCGGCGGCGTTGTGGTCCGTGTCGGCGACGAGCGCATCGACGGAAGCGTTTCGGGCAAGATCGCGACCCTGCGTCGCGGCCTGCGGTAGCCACCACCCTCCTCAGCAGTACAGAAGTATCTGGCCGCCGGACGGCCGGAGTGATTCCCACAGACCGAAGAACCAGAAAGCCAGGAAGAGCAGGAACATGGCGGAGTTGACCATCTCCTCCGATGAAATTCGGAGCGCGATCGCAAGTTACACCCAAGACGTGGGCAGCCAGGCCGCGCGCGAAGAGATCGGCACCGTCACCGACACCGGTGACGGCATCGCGCACGTCGCCGGCCTGCCCGGTGCAATGGCCAACGAGCTGCTGGAATTCCCCGGCGGCATCCGCGGTGTTGCGCTGAACCTCGACCTGGACGAGGTCGGTGCCGTCGTCCTCGGCGACTCGGAGAACATCGAAGAGGGCCAGGAAGTCAAGCGCACCGGCAACGTGTTGTCGGTCCCGGTCGGCGACAAGTTCCTCGGCCGCGTCATCGATCCGTTGGGCGCCCCGATCGACGGTCTCGGCGCCATCGAGGCCGAGGGCGACCGCGTCCTCGAGCTCCAGGCAGCCTCCGTTCTCGAGCGTCAGCCCGTCGAGGAGTCGCTGGCCACCGGCATCAAGGCCGTCGACGCCATGACCGCCATCGGTCGCGGACAGCGCCAGCTCATCATCGGCGACCGCAAGACCGGCAAGACCGCGCTCTGCATCGACGCCATCCTGAACCAGAAGGCCAACTGGGCCACCGGCGACCCGGAGAAGCAGGTCCGCTGCATCTACGTAGCCGTCGGCCAGAAGGGCTCGACCATCGCCGGCGTCAAGTCGGCTCTGGAAGAGGCCGGCGCGATGGAGTACACCACCATCGTCGCCGCTCCGGCTTCCGACTCGGCCGGCTTCAAGTGGCTCGCTCCGTACACCGGCTCGGCACTCGGCCAGCACTGGATGTACCAGGGCAAGCACGTCCTCATCGTGTTCGACGATCTGTCGAAGCAGGCTGAGGCCTACCGCGCCATCTCGCTGCTGCTGCGTCGCCCGCCGGGCCGCGAAGCCTACCCCGGTGACGTCTTCTACCTCCACTCGCGTCTGCTGGAGCGTTCGGCGAAGCTGTCCGATGAGCTCGGCGGCGGTTCGATGACCGCATTGCCGATCATCGAGACCAAGGCCAACGACGTCTCGGCGTTCATTCCGACCAACGTCATCTCGATCACCGACGGCCAGGTGTTCCTGGAATCGGACCTGTTCAACAAGGGCGTCCGCCCCGCGATCAACGTCGGCATCTCGGTGTCGCGTGTCGGTGGCGCTGCGCAGACCAAGGGTCTCAAGGACGTCTCGGGTTCGCTGCGTCTGGAACTGGCTCAGTTCCGCGAGCTGGAGGCCTTCTCGGCCTTCGCCTCGGACCTCGACGCCGCGTCGAAGGCTCAGCTCGAGCGCGGCGCCCGGTGGGTGGAGCTGCTCAAGCAGGACCAGTACAGCCCGGTCGCCGTCGAAGACCAGATCGTGTCGCTGCACCTCTGCGGTGAGGGCTTCTTCGACTCGGTGCCCGTCGACGACATCCGTCGATTCGAGGCCGAGCTGCTCGGAGACCTGCACCACACCGCCAAGGGCGTCTACGAGAACATCGCGGGCGGCAAGAAGCTGACGGCGGACGACAAGGGCGCACTCGCGACCGCGACCAACAACTTCAAGGCCGGCTTCATCGCCTCCGACGGCAGCCGTGTCGTCGAGGTCGACGCCGACCCGTTGGCAGCTGACGACGTCGAGCCGGAGACCCTCCGAGTGACGAAGAAGCAGAAGTAGCATGGCAACCATTCGGGAGCTGCGCTCACGGATCAAGTCGATTCAGTCGACGAAGAAGATCACGAAGGCGCAAGAGCTGATCGCGACCTCGCGGATCACTAAGGCACAGGGACGTGTGGCCGCGGCCCGCCCCTACGCCAAGGAGATCACCCGGGTCGTCACGACGTTGGCGGGAGCCTCGACGTCGCTCGACAGCCCCCTGCTGGTCGAGCGCGAGAACCGTCGTCGCGCCGCGGTCCTGGTCGTCACGAGCGACAGCGGCCAGTGCGGTGGCTACAACTCGAACGTCCTCAAGGAGACCGAGGAACTGCTTTCGCTGCTGCGCAGCGAGGGCAAGGAGCCGGTGGTGTACGTGATGGGCCGCAAGGGCTTCGGTTACTACACCTTCCGCGAGCGTCCGGTCGCAGCGAGCTGGTCGGGCTTCTCACAGCAGCCGACCTTCTCCGACAGCGCGGAGGCCGTCCACCACCTGGTGGAGTCGTTCCTCGCCGGTTCGGGCGAGCGCGTGGCCCTTCCCGGCGATGAGGCAGGCGAGATCGAAGGGGTCGACGAACTTCACGTCGTCTACACCCGCTTCGTGTCGATGCTGACGCAGAAGCCGGTGGTCCGCCGCATGGCGCCGATCGACATCGAGTTCGAGGTCGAGCAGCTGAACATGGGGGACAACATCCTCGAGGATTCGACGTCGGCGGAAGTCGCTGCCGAGGTCGAGTTCGAGCCGGAGGCCAAGGAGCTGCTCGACGCCCTGCTGCCCAAGTACGTCGCCTCGCGCATCTTCGCTGCGCTGTTGGAGTCGTCGGCATCGGAGCATGCGGCACGTCGTACCGCCATGAAGGCGGCCACCGACAACGCCACCGAGCTCGAACGCACGCTGTCTCGACAGGCCAACGCGGCCCGTCAGGCGCAGATCACCCAGGAAATCAGCGAGATCGTCGGCGGCGTCGAGGCGCTGGCGAACTGATCGCGACTCAAGAACACCTGAAGGAAAGTGAAGTAACCAATGACTGCAGCAGTCACTGATACGACAGCGGGTGCCTCCTCGGCGACCGCCGGTCGTGTCGCCCGGGTGATCGGCCCCGTCGTCGATGTCGAGTTCCCCCGCGGCGCCATCCCCGCCCTGTTCAACGCACTCCACGCGGAGGTCACCCTTCCGTCGGTCGCCAAGACGCTGACCCTCGAGGTCGCGCAGCACCTCGGCGACAACGTGGTCCGCACCGTCTCGATGCAGCCGACCGACGGCCTGGTCCGCGGCGCGGCGGTCGTCGACTCCGGCAAGCCGATCTCGGTGCCGGTCGGCGACGTCGTCAAGGGCCACGTCTTCAACGCACTCGGCGACTGCCTGGACGCACCGGGCACCGGTCGCGACGGCGAGCAGTGGGGCATCCACCGCAAGCCGCCGGCCTTCGACCAGCTCGAGGGCAAGACCGAGATCCTCGAGACCGGCATCAAGGTCATCGACCTGCTGACCCCGTACGTCAAGGGCGGCAAGATCGGTCTGTTCGGTGGTGCCGGTGTCGGCAAGACCGTTCTGATCCAGGAGATGATCACGCGTATCGCTCGCGAGTTCTCGGGCACCTCGGTGTTCGCGGGCGTCGGTGAGCGTACCCGTGAGGGAACCGACCTCCACCTCGAGATGGAGGAGATGGGCGTTCTCCAGGACACCGCCCTGGTGTTCGGTCAGATGGACGAGCCGCCGGGCACGCGTATGCGCGTCGCTCTCTCGGCCCTCACCATGGCCGAGTACTTCCGCGACGTTCAGCACCAGGACGTGCTGCTCTTCATCGACAACATCTTCCGCTTCACGCAGGCGGGCTCCGAGGTCTCGACCCTGCTCGGTCGTATGCCTTCGGCCGTCGGTTACCAGCCGACGCTGGCCGACGAGATGGGTGAGCTCCAGGAGCGCATCACGTCGACCAAGGGCCGCTCGATCACCTCGCTGCAGGCGATCTACGTCCCCGCCGACGACTACACCGACCCGGCGCCTGCGACCACGTTCGCCCACCTCGATGCGACCACCGAGCTCTCGCGTCCGATCTCGCAGCTGGGTATCTACCCGGCCGTGGATCCGCTGACCTCGACCTCGCGCATCCTGGAGGCATCGATCGTGGGCGACGAGCACTTCCGCGTCGCCAACGAGGTCAAGCGCATCCTGCAGAAGTACAAGGAGCTGCAGGACATCATCGCGATCCTCGGTATGGACGAGCTCTCCGAAGAGGACAAGGTCACGGTCAACCGGGCCCGTCGTCTGCAGAAGTTCCTCGGCCAGAACTTCCTCGTCGCCGAGAAGTTCACCGGCCAGGTCGGTTCGGTGGTTCCGCTGGCGGACACCATCGACGCCTTCGACCGCGTCTGCAAGGGCGAGTTCGATCACCTGCCCGAGCAGGCATTCAACAGCTGCGGTGGACTCGACGACGTCGAGGCTGCAGCCAAGAAGATCGCCGGAAAGTAGTCGCTGCGCATGGCTGACAAGACTTTCCGACTCGAGGTCGTCTCGCCCGACGCGGAGCTGTACTCCGGAGACGCGACCTTCCTCGTCGCCCAGACGACGGTGGGTGAACTCGGCATCCTCGCGAGCCACGCTCCGATGCTTGCCGAGCTCGCTCCCGGCGGCTGCGTGAAGATGACGGAGGCGTCCGGCAAGCAGACGGCGTTCGCGGTGCAGGGTGGATTCCTGTCCGTTACCGGTGAGTCGATCACGGTGCTCGCAGAATCCGCACAGTTCGTCTCGGAGATCGATGTCGCCGCTGAGCGCGAGATCCTCTCCTCGGCCGAACCCGGCAGCGCGGCATACCTGCAAGCGAAGTCCCGCGTCCGCGCCGTCGAAGCGGTGAGCTGACGCAGGCACTGCGAGTGATCGGCGCAGAGATCTGATGAAGACGACGAGAGCCGTCCTGCTGAGCAGGGCGGCTCTCGTCGTCGTCGGCTTCGTCACTTTCGAGTGACCGTGTCCGGGGCCGGTTCGGTTCGGTGGTGTATACCTGCTTGTGAGGAGGTTGATCGGATTGGCGATGTGGGTGTGGTTGATCGTCGCGGTCGTGATCGCCGGGCTGTTGATCTCTGCCGGCGTCATGTACCGACTCGTCGAGGTGCGCCGGGCGGGCACACCGGTTCTGCTGCGGTCACTTCCCGCGGAGGCCGACCACGGTTGGCGCCACGGTTCGGTCCACTACGGCGAGGAAGCACTGGCCTACTACCGGTTGAGCTCGCTCCGTCCCGGTCCCACCGTCAGCATGTCGCGGCGTCGCATCGAGATCGTCGGCCGCCGCTCTCCGGTCGGCACGGAACTGGAGATCATGGATCCGCGCGACTCGATCGTCGAGCTGGCCATCGGCCGGACAGACAAGGCGGCCCGGTACGAGCTCGGGATGAGCCCGGAGGTCCACACCGCGTTCCTGTCGTGGATCGAGTCCCGGCAGCCGCGTCGAGCGCGCAGGCGGCCCGCAGCCTAGATCATTGATTCCCGGTGATGGTCTTCCCCACGTTGGTCGAGTGCTGCCTGCGAGCGGAGCGAGCACGCAGTTCATCGAGACCTCGGCCAGGCCTCGTCCGACCGATCCCAGCTGAGAACTGCGCGCTCAGGCGCTTCCGACGGAAGATTGCCGCCGGAGGGTGCTGAGCGAGCAGTTCTTAGCACCACGTGACGGTCGGAAGTCAGCAGTTCTTGTCGGGGCGCGTGCGGTCGCCGCCCGGCACCCACTTCACGTCGCCGACGCCCGCGCGGACATTCGCGACTCGCGACAGGATGAACAATAGGTCCGAGAGCCGGTTGAGATATTTGGCGGGCAGGACCTCGGTGTTGTCCGGGTTCTCGGCGATCGCGGCCCACGCACTGCGCTCGGCTCGTCGGACGACGGTGCGAGCCTGGTGGAGCAGTGCGGACAGCGCGGTGCCGCCCGGCAGGATGAACGAGTCCAGCGGAGTGAGCTCCTCGCCGAACGCGTCGCACCACCCCTCGAGCGCGTCGATGTAGTCGGACTGAATCCGCAGCGGGGGGTATTTCGGGTCCTCGACGACCGGCGTCGACAGGTCGGCGCCGGCGTCAAAGAGATCGTTCTGCACGGTGGTCAGGACGACAGCGATGTCGGCCGGAACGTCGCCGCCGAGCGTCAGCGCCAGTCCAATGGCCGCGTTAGCCTCGTCGCAGTCGGCGTAGGCGACGACCCGAGAGTCGGTCTTGGGGACGCGGGAGAAGTCGGAGAGACCCGTGCTGCCGTCGTCGCCGGTGCGGGTGTAGACGCGAGTGATATGGACTGCCATATCTGCCTAACGTACTCGACACGGATAAGGTGATGGGCGTGAGTGATCGCTACTTGGTTACGGGTGGGGCGCGACTGGTCGGCGAGGTCTTCGTCGATGGCGCCAAGAACAGCGTTCTGAAATTGATGGCCGCCGCACTGCTCGCCGAAGGGCGGACCGTGTTGACCAATGCGCCGCAGATCGCCGACGTTCCGCTGATGGCCGACGTCCTCCGCGGGTTGGGCGCGACGGTCGAGATCGACGGCGACGTCGTGACGATCGATGTTCCGAACGAACCCGAGTACCACGCCGACTTCGACGCGGTGAAGCAGTTCCGCGCCTCGGTGTGCGTGCTCGGCCCGCTCATGGCTCGACGACATCGCGCTGTGGTCGCGCTGCCGGGCGGCGACGCCATCGGTTCTCGCCCCCTCGACATGCATCAGGCGGGTCTGCGCGCACTGGGTGCGCAGAGCGCCATCGAACACGGGTGTGTGGTCGCCGAGGCCGAGAAGCTGACCGGCGCGGCCGTGGCGCTGGAGTTCCCGTCGGTCGGGGCCACGGAGAACATCCTGATGGCTGCAGTCCTCGCCGACGGCGTCACGACTATCGACAACGCGGCGCGCGAACCGGAGATCATCGACCTCTGCGAGATGCTGATCGAGATGGGAGCTCGCATCGACGGGGTCGGTTCGCCGACCCTGACCATCGACGGGGTCTCCACACTCGTTCCGACCCGGCATCACGTGGTCGGCGATCGGATCGTCGCGGGTACCTGGGGCGTCGCGGCGGCGATGACCCGCGGCGACATCCGCGTCCGCGGCGTCGACCCCGACCACCTGCGACTGGTGCTGAAGAAGCTCGAAGACGCAGGTGCGACCGTCGAGCGCTTCGGCGACGGATTCCGCGTGGTGCAGCAGGATCGTCCGGTCGCGGTCAACACCGCGACGCTGCCGTACCCCGGTTATCCGACGGACATGCAGCCGATGGCGATCGGCCTAGCGACCATCTCGGAAGGCATGTCGATGATCACCGAGAACGTCTTCGAGGCGCGGTTCCGGTTCGTCGAAGAGATGGTCCGGCTCGGCGCCGACGCCCGGACCGACGGACATCACGCGGTGATCCGTGGAGTCGAGACGCTCTCGAGTGCTCCGGTCTGGTCGTCGGACATCCGCGCGGGCGTCGGACTGGTGCTCGCGGGTCTGGTGGCCGACGGCGTCACCGAGGTCCACGACGTGGAACACATCGACCGCGGCTACCCGAACTTCGAACAGCAGCTGACGGCGCTCGGCGGGCACATCGAACGAGTCGGCGACACCTCCGAGTCCGCATAGTCGTCGAACCCGGGTACAGATTCTCGAGACCCCACTGCAGTCGGACAATTGCGATATTAAACTCGCGTCATGGTCTCCGACGACCGCGAGCGGACCGACTTCTCTCCGACCGACTCCCCGGAGTTCGGTCGAGGCGTGTCGTACTTCGACGCCGTCTACGGCTTCGCGGCGACTCTGCTGATCGCCAATGTCGATTCGGTGCCGCCCGAGGCGTGGCGCGATCTGCACGCGTTGCTGAGTTCGGACGTCCTCGGGCAGTTGGTCGGCTTCTTCCTCAGCTTCGCCGTCATCGCGCTGTTCTGGCGCGTCAGCGTGCGCTGTCTGCGGGCGATGACCGGGCTCGACGGTCCGACCACCGCGATCAGCCTGGTGGCGACGGCCCTCATCGTGTTGATTCCGTTCACCACGCAGGGGATCAGCGATCCGGCGAGTGCTGATCTGCCGCTGCCCACCGCGGTCTATGCCGTCAACGTCGCGCTGGCCGCGCTCGCGCATTCGGCGGTGTTCGTCGTCGCCGCCACACGGGGGCTGTTGCGCCAACCGCTCGACGCCGCCCGGCTGCGCGCGGCGATGCTCGACTACGCGCTGACGCCTGCGATCTTCCTGCTGTCGATCCCGTTGGCGTTCTGGGTGGATCCCGCCGTGGCGCAGTTGAGTTGGCTCTCGCTGGCCGTGCTGTTGCCTCTGTCCGGTCGTCGTGCCGAGCGAGGCTGAACACGCCCTCGGTTCACGCCCTTCGGTGCAGAACCGGCGGGTACCTGTCCGAACGGACAGGTACCCGGCCTGGACTGTCGGGCCCAACCATCCGGCGCAGGGTCAGGGAGTCTTGTCGCGGGGCTGTGACGGGGAACACGCTAGTTGAGACAGCCCAGCGACGCCGAGCGCGCCGCGCATCTCACGAAGGAGTTCGCCCCATGGCAATCGAGTTGAATCAGATCTGGGACTTCCCGATCAAGGAGTTCCACCCCTTCCCGAAGGCCAAGCTCGGCGTCGGCGCCCATGACATGCTCGGCGTCGAAGCCAAGGAACTCGGCATGACGCGCGTGCTGCTCATGACCACCGGTCTGCGCGGATCGGGGATCATCGAGGAGCTCGTCGGCAAGATCGAGTACCAGGGCGTCGACGTCGTCCTGTTCGACGAGGTGCAGTCGAACCCCAAGGACACGAACGCGATGGATGCCGCTGCGCGGTATCAGTCGGAGAAGTGCGACGGCATCATCTCGGTCGGCGGCGGTTCGAGCCACGACGCCGCCAAGGGCGCCCGCATGGTGATCTCGCACGACGGGCGCAACATCAACGAGTTCGAAGGCTTCTCGAAGGCGACGAACAAGGAGAACCCGAAGCACATCGCCGTCTCGACGACGGCGGGCACCGGCTCGGAGACCTCGTGGGCCTACGTCATCACCGATACCTCCGACATGGACAACCCGCACAAGTGGGTGGCCTTCGACGACTCCTGCCTCGTCGACCTCGCGATGGACGACCCGCTGCTGTACTACTCGTGCCCCCAGGAGTTCACCGCGTACTGTGGTTTCGACGTCCTGGCGCACGCCAGCGAGCCGTGGGTGTCGCGACTGGACTTCGCTCCGTCGCTCGGCAACGCCAAGTACTCGATCGAGCTGATCGCCAAGCACCTGCCGACCGCGGTCTACGATCCGCACAACCTCGAAGCCCGCACCGGCATGATGCACGCGCAGTACATCGCCGCGCAGGCGTTCAACTCCGGTGGCCTCGGCCAGATCCACTCGATGTCGCACGCCATCAGCGCGTACTTCGACCTGCATCACGGTCTCAACAACGCCATCGCACTGCCGCGCGTGTGGGAGTACAACCTGCCCGCACGGTACGAGCGGTTCGCTGAGATGGCTCCGCTGATGGGCGTCGACACCCGCAACATGACGACCGTGCAGGCCGCCGACGCCGCCGTCGACGCCGCGATCCGACTGTCGAAGGACCTCGGCATTCCGGACAACTTCGGCCAGGTGCGCCCGAACACCTACCAGAAGAACCGGATGGGCACCGGCAAGTACGAGAACCGCGGCGACAGCATCGACACCTCGGACAAGATGGTTCAGACCATCTCCGAGCACATGATGGCTGACTGGTGCACGCCGGCCAACCCCCGTGAGTGCACCGTCGAATCGCAGCTGCCGATGATCCGCCACGCCATGACCGGAAGTTACTGATAACCATGTCCGACGCACACGCAGGCTCCTCCATCCGCTCCGACGTCGTCGAGTTCGACACCGTCGACGACCTCACCGACGCGCTGGCGGGCGAGGGCTATCTGATTGCTCCCGACCTCGCGGTGGTGCTTCATCTGGCGACGCTGCTCGACAGGCCGCTGCTGCTGGAGGGGCCTGCGGGCGTCGGCAAGACTGAGCTCGCCAAGTCGTTGGCTGCGGCGTCCGGCCGCGAGCTGATCCGACTCCAGTGTTACGAGGGTCTCGACGACGCGCGTGCCCTGTACGAGTGGGACTACGCCCGGCAGCTGCTGCACGTGCAGATGCTGCGCGACCGCATCAGCGATGAACTGGCCTCGCACGAGACCCTGTCTGCGGCGTCGACGGCGCTCGCCCGCACCGATGTCGGCGTGTACACCGAGGACTTCCTGGTGCCGCGTCCGCTGCTCTCGGCGATCGTCTCGACGATGCCGACCGTCCTGCTGGTCGACGAGATCGATCGGACTGACGAGGCGATGGAGGCGGTCATGCTCGAGGTGCTGGCCGAACGCCAGGTGACGGTGCCTGAGCTCGGCACGTTCACCGCGCGGTCCTCACCGTGGGTGATTCTGACCTCCAACGACACGCGTGAGCTGTCGCCCGCGCTCAAGCGTCGGTGCCTGCACTTCCAGGTGGCGTATCCGACCGCCGAGCGCGAGCAGCAGATCGTCGCGGTCCGCGCCCCGGAGGTCGCCGCCGACGTGGTGGCCGACGTCGTCGACCTCGCCCGCAGGCTCCGCGAACTGCCGCTGCGGAAGAGTCCGTCGATCGCCGAGGTGATCGATGCGGCACGCGCGGCAGCCCTGCTGAAGCAGGGGGACGACGCCATCGACGTCTCGGCGGACGGCGCGTTGATGTCGCTGCTGGTCAAGTTCGGTACCGACCTCGAGCAGGTCCGGCGCAGCCTCGACGCGGATGGTTCCGCGAAGAGCCGGAGCACCGAGTCGGCTGCGACGGGGTCGTCGACGGTGGCGGCCTTCGGCGCCGCGCGGTCTCGGGTGGGAGTCGGAGCCCGGCGATGACGGTGGTCGGTGAGGCGGCGAGGACCGTCGGCGACGGGTCGGGCGTGCTGGACGGCTTGGCCGTCGCCTTCGGGCGGGCCCTGCGCGCGTTCGGCATCCCCGCCTCACCCGCAGAGGTGATCGAGATTCGGCGGGTGCTGGCGTTCGTCGGCGCCGCCGATCTCGATCGTCTGCGCTGTGCGCTGCGCTGCGTGAGCGTCAAGTACGCGCATGAACAAACGATGTTCGACCTCGCCTTCGATGTCTATTTCGGACTCGCCGAGCACGTCGACGAGGAGTCGGGTTCGGCTTCCGTCCGCACCGTCGTCAACGACCTGCCCGACGACGTCGACTGGGACGACGACTTCACCGGCGCGGGCCGGATGATCGGCGCCGATGAACACACCGCCGAGATCGGCGACCTGATGATCGACGACCCCGATGCGTCCGAGCGGGGAGGCGAGAGCTCACACCGCGAGGACGACGACTTCTCAGTGTCGTCGGGAGCCGAGGAACTGCAAGTCGCCACCGACACGTCGACGGTCAGCAGCGGAGCCACCTACACCATCGACGTCGATCATGCAGCCGCTGCCGAAGTGGGAGAACTGGTCGGCTCGGGGGCACGAGTGGAGAGCGGCTCGCTGTCCCTCGCCGACGCCGCAGGCCTGCTGCGCGCGTTGGGCGCCACCGATGGGAGGCAGGCCTACGAAGCCGAAGGCGTCGACGACACGGCGTCGCTCGACCACTCGCAGCGCCAAGCCCTGCAGGACGCGCTCACACGGTTCGTCGATGCGCTCGCCAATCGCTTGGAGACGGCCGCGGCGGTCGCGGATGTCGTCGACGGATCGGGGAGCAGCAGTCGAACCCACCGCGACCAGGCAGACGTCGACCGTGCCTGCCACCGCCTCGTGCAGCGGATGCGCGGCGCACCGCGCCGCGTGCCGCGACTGACCGACACCGGGCGGCTGGACCTGCGGGCGACGATGCGGGCAGCGGTCGCGACCGACGGCGTCCCGGTCAACCTGTGGCGGCGTCGCGCCGTGCCGGGGCCGGTCCGCATGCTCGTCATGGTGGACGTCTCGTTGTCGGTACGACCGGTCGCGGGCTTCATTCTGCGGTTGGCGCAGACCCTGCACCGGTTCGGTGATCGCTGCGAGGTGATCGCCTTCGTGGACCGACCGGTCCTGGTCACCCCCGCCCTGCGCGCAGCGTCCGCCGATGACGCCTTGGCCGCGGTGCTGTCGGCCGACGATCTGGATCTGGCGGCGACCAGTGACTACGGCCGCCTGTGGGCGGAGACGCTGGGCGGGTTCGGTGACCTCATCTCCCGGCGCACCAGCGTCCTGATCGTCGGCGACGCGCGCAGCAACGCCTTCGACCCCCGCGTGGACCTGTTCGCCGACGTCGCCCGTCGTGCCCATCGGGTCGCCTGGTTGACGCCGGAGCCGTCCCGATACTGGAGCCAAACAGGTTGTGCGCTGGACGATTACGCCGAACACTGCGACGGCGTGATCAGCGCCCGCGATGGTGCTGAGATCCTGTCGCGGTGCGACGAACTGGGGGCGGCGCTTCGGTGAGAGCGGTACCGTCGCAGGCAGTGAAGGAGGTGGTCGGTCAGTGAGCAGAATCGGTGGCCCGCGCCCTGCGCCGAACCGTGTCGCGAAATTCCACACGCCGGAGATCGTCGTCGGCCCCGGATCGTTCCCCGAGACGGGCGCCGTGGTGGCAGGCCTAGGCGTGCAGCGGCCGCTCGTGGTCTCCGACCGTCATCTCGAGACGACGCCGTGGTACGCACAACTGCTCGACGGCCTGCGTGCGCAAGGCCTGACCCCTGCGTCCTATCTCGACGTGACCCCGAATCCGCGGGCCGGAGAGGTCGCCGACGGTTTCACCGCCTACCGTGCGCACGGCGCGGACGGCCTCATCGCGCTCGGCGGCGGCTCGGTGATCGACACGGCGAAAGGCGTCGCGGTGCTGGCGTCCAACGGGGGTGTGATCCTCGAGTACGAGGGCATCGACCGGGTGCGTCGGCCGCTGCCTCCGGTCGTCGCAATCCCGACGACCGCCGGCTCCGGCGCCGACGTCTCACAGTTCTGCATCATCAACGATCCGGAGCGCCGGACCAAGGTCACGATCATCGGTCGCACCCTGGTCCCCAACGTCACCGTCATCGATCCCACCCTCCTGACGACCGCGCCGTCCGAGGTCACCGCGCAGGCAGGCATGGACACTCTCACCCACTGCGTCGAGGCCTACGTCTCCCTCGCGCACGGCCGGTTGACGGACTCGCTCGTTCTCGAATCGCTCACCGGTGTGTGGGGCAATCTCGAGCGGCTGGTCGACGACCCCGCCGATCGGCTCGCGGGGGAAGAGATGGCGATGGCCTCGCTGCGAGCGGGGATGGCGTTCACCAACGCGATTCTCGGCGCTGCGCACGCGATGAGTCATCCCGTCGGCGGTCATTGCGATGCGCCCCACGGCACCATCAATTCGGTGCTGCTGCCGCACGTCATCCGATACAACGCGTTCGTCTGCGCCGACGACTTCGTCAATCTGGCCGACGCCGTCGGCCTGGACACGTCGGGTGATCCGCAGGTGGTCGCCGATCGCCTCGCCGACGCCATCGCAGGACTCGCCACTCGGGTCGGCATGCCCGACACCCTGACACCGCTCGGCGTTCGCGCCGAGGATCTGAGCCTGTTGACCCGGCACGCGCTCGCGGATTCGTGCATGGTCACCAATCCGCGTCGTCCCGAGGAATCCGGGATCCTCGATCTCTATCGACAGGCGCTGTAGCCGTGGGCGCGCCGAAGCCGGACCTCGCCAGCCTCGTCGGGCTGCGGACCGTCAAACGCGGTCACTATGCGGAGTTCCGGGGTACGGCAGCCCGACTGAGTCGAGTGATGACCGCCCTCGAAGGCATCTCGAAAGCCTTGGTGCAGACCGCATCCGGTCCCGAAGCGCTCGTGGTGGCCGTGGTGGAGACCGTCCGCGATCACCTCGACGCCGACTGGGTGCTCTTCGCGTTGGCCGATGGTCAGCTGGGACAGACCGGACCGCGCCACCTCATCGCGTCCGGCGACGGTCGCATCATGGCGTTCGAGGGTGCGCAGGCGGCTGATCAACCGACGGACCTGCCCGATCAAGTGCTCAATCGACTCAACGACGTCCTTCGCGGGGATGACGAGCGGCTCCGTGGACCGCTGGTGCACGACCATCACATCCATGTCCCGGTGGAGCTCGACGGTCGGATCGTCGGCGGGTTGTCGGCGTGGACGGCGGACAACCGTGACATCGATCCCGCCGACCTCATGGTTCTGCGGATTCTCGCAGGCCAGGCCACCGTCGCCATGGTGAACGCGACTCTGTTCGCCGAGGCCAATCGGCGGGCGGCCGAGTTGGCCGAACGCAACGACGAACTGGTTCGTACCCAGCGCGAACTGTCTGCGGTGCAACGCACCGCGCTGCTCAACACCGAGCGGTCGAGGATCGCGCGGGAACTGCACGACTCGGTGGGGCAGTCGGTGTTCTCCGCCGGTCTCCAGATGGAGTTGTGCCGCGGTGACGTGAGCGGGTCGGGTGCCGAACATCTGGACAAGGCCGTGCGGTTGACGCGGGATGCGATGGGGCAGTTGCGGAACGCCATCGACACGCTGTCGGACGCACGCACGCCGTCCACCAGCATCGCTGAAACCCTCGACGAACTCTGCGCTCTCCACATGCCTGCGGAGACCACCGCCTCGGTCTCCGTACGGGGACGGCCCCGCGAATTGCCGAGTGACGTCCAGCACGCGGTGCTCCGGATCGCGGGAGAGTCGCTGTTCAATGCCGCAGTTCACTCGGGGGCGTCAGCGGTGGTCGTCACCTTCAGTTACGGCAGGCAGGTGGTGACGCTGTGCGTCGACGATGACGGCGACGGTGATCCGAATCGGCTCCGAGCGACACTGCGGGCCGCGCAAGCCGGGGATCCCGCCGCCAGTCGTCACCGCGGGTTGGCGAACATGTCGTCGCGGGCACAGGAGTTGGGTGGCAGTCTGCGTATCCGCCGGTCACGACTGGGAGGGGTGCGGATCGCCGTGGACCTGCCGTATGCCGAGGCCGAGGGTGCGCTCGGGACCGCTGTAGAGAAGGAGACGTGATGGACCGTCGTGCACCGGCGCCGCAGCCGGCTGGAATCAGGCCGATCCGCACCGTCCTGGTCGACGATCACGCACTTCTGCGGGAGGGCCTGCGCTCCCTGCTCGATCGTGACGACGAGGTCGTCGTCGTGGGCGAGGCGGGATCGTACGACGTCGCACTCGCCGAGGTGGCGCACTGCACGCCCGACGTCGTCGTCGTGGACCTCAAGCTCACGGCAGGCACCGAGTACGAGGGGCTACGCCTCATCCGCGAGATCAACAGTCGGTATCCGTCGGTCGCCTCGCTGGTGCTCACGACGTTCCTCGACGACGACCTGGTGGTCCGTGCTGTTCGGGCCGGTGCCCGGGGCTATGTCGTCAAGGACGTCGACACCACCGAACTGGTTCGCGCCATCCGGACGGTCTCGACGGGGGGTAGCGCCTTCGATCCGCGGAGCGCGGCCATCGTCCTCAGGACAGTCTCGGGCGAGCACGATCCTGCGGCCGACCTGACCGACCGTGAGAGGCAGGTGTTGAAACTGATGGCCGACGGCAAGTCGAATGCGCAGATCGGTCAGACGCTGTTCATCTCCGAGTCGACAGTGAAGTTTCACATCCGCAATGTGATTCGGAAACTCGACGTCACCAAGCGGACCGACGCAGTGTATGTGGCCAGTAAGCGGGGATTGATCTAAGGCTGGACCGCGTCCTCGACGACGCCGACCGAGGTGCGGCTACAAGTCGATGACGAGCCAGCCGCCATGATCGGAGAAGATCTCTTTCCGCCGGCCCGGAGCAACTTTCGCCCACCGCTTGACGTCCTTCGCCGAGATGGTCGTGAGGTGTCCGAAATGCGGGCTGGCCTCCAACTCGTAGGGCACCGCGATCACGACTCGTCGCCGAGCGACCCGACACGACTCCGCGATCGCACCGTCCACGTCGTGCGGATCCAGGTGCTCCAGCAGATGGAGAACCGTCACAGTGTCGAAACTCTGATCGGCAAACGGGAGGGCCCGGACGTCTCCGCGTTGAGTCGTGACCGGAAGGTTGAGATGTTCCGACGCGTCGTCGAGAAGGTCGAGCGCGCCGCCGCAGATGTCGGTCGCCGTCACCGTTCGACCATCGGCCGCGCACTGGAGCGCGAAGAATCCGAAGCAGCAACCGACCTCCAGGACCGAATCCCCGGCCAGGAGCGAACGTGCACGACGATGCACCGGGCTGAACTCGGCGGTGCCACCCTGCAGTTCCGCCACGGAGTTCGCGTAGAAGGCGCGCCACGCCGTGTGCACGTCCGGGTGGACGCTGGTGATCAAGGAGACTGCCGCATCCTCGAACTCCGTCTGGCCGGCGATCACATCGTCCTGCACCAACTGACGGAGTTCGTTCACCACCACGGAGTCGCAGATGTCGGCGGGGGAGTAGGGATGGACCAGGTGAACTCCGCTGTCGTCGCGGCGCCACCACAGTCGGCCCGACTGTCGGTACCCGAGGAGCGACTCGGTGAACCCGTGTCGAGAGGTCACCGTGATGGGAGGTCCTGCCAACGTAGTGCTCATCCCTCGACGGTATGGGTGCGCCAGGCCCCCGGTAACTGGCCGAACAGGCCTTTCGACTGCCCGAACGGACAGGTGAGCAAGGGCGTCAGGACGTCGGCCACCTCGTCGATTCGGGCACCGCGACCAGGCGATTTGACCTTCTCGATGCTCGTGCGTAACTTATTCCAGGTCAGCGGGTCGCCGCTGAAGCGCGAAATTCACTTGATCGTCGGCGGGTTGCACTCGCTGCGGTGGTGTGGGTAGAGTAGCGGTCCTGCGCCTGGCAGAGTTCAGATCTTCTTCGGATGGTTGGATTCGGGTGTTTTGCAGGGATGATTCCGGTCTGCTAGGCTGGAAAGGTCGCCTCGGAGACGGGGGGATCGACAAAAGTAATTGCAGATGTCTGCTGGAGTTCGGCCGGGTTGTTGTCTGGTTGGTGCTGGTGGGTGTGTGTTCTTTGAGAACTCGATAGTGTGTTTTGGATTTCTTGTGCCACA
>NZ_BCWU01000003.1 GCF_001592365.1 Gordonia hydrophobica NBRC 16057 | reverse complement strand
GGTGTATCGAGACCGGGGTGTGCTGGGTCGTGGGGTGTGGCGGTCTCGATACTCGTCGTTGCTCGCAGGCTCGCAGCGTCGAACTCGACCAGCGTAGAGGGCGTAGAGGGGATGAGTCTTCCCCACGTTGGTCGAGTGCCGCGTGGGAGCGTAGCGAGTGCGCGGTGTATCGAGACCGGGGTGCGCTGGGGCGTGTGGTGTGGTGGTCTCGATACTCGTCGTTGCTCGCAAGCTCGCAGCGTCGAACTCGACCAGCGTAGGGCTGGTGCAGCGTCGAACTCGACCAGCGTCGGGCATCACCACTCGATGCCCCGCTGGCCCTTCTGGCCGGCGTCCATCGGGTGCTTGATCTTGGTCATCTCGGTGACGAGGTCGGCGGCGTCCATCAGGCGGGGGTCGGCGTCGCGGCCGGTGATGATGACGTGCTGGCGACCGGGACGGCTCTGCAGGGTCTCGACGACGTCGTCGACGTCGACCCAGCCCCACTTCATCGGGTAGGTGAACTCGTCGAGCACGTACAGATCGTGCTGCTCGGCGGCGAGGCGACGCTTGATCTCCTCCCAGCCCTCGGCGGCGGCCGCGGCGTGGTCGTCCTCGGTGCCGTCCTTGCGACTCCACGACCACCCCGAGCCCATCTTGTGCCAGGTGACGGCCCCGCCCTCACCTGTCTCCTCGTGCAACTGGCCGAGGCGTTCGAGGACGGTCTGCTCGCCGATCCGCCACTTGGCCGACTTGACGAACTGGAAGACGCCGATGTCGAAGCCGGAGTTCCAACTGCGCAGGGCGAGGCCGAACGCAGCCGTCGACTTCCCCTTGCCCGGACCGGTGTGAACGATGATCAGCGGTCGGTTCCGGCGCTGTCGCGTGGTGAGTCCGTCATCGGGAATGGTGGTCGGCTGTCCTTTGGGCATCAGGCTGCTCCCTGGGTCGCGGTGCGGGTGACGGTGACGAGGTCGCCGGCGTTCACGTCGCCGACCTCCACGTATTCGGCGCCCAGATGCCGGGCGAGCTGGGCGGCGAGCCCGAGTCGCAGCGGGCCGGCCTCGCAGTCGATGACGACGCAGGCCACGCTCTGGTGCGCCAGGTGATCGGCGGCCGACCGGGAGCGTGCGACCGCGTCCGCGCCCGCGGTGGCCCGGCCGTCGGTCACGATCACCAGCAGCGGTCGACGACGCGCATCGCGGATCCGCTCCACCGCGAGAACCTCGGAGGCCTTGACCAGACCCTCGGCCAGCGGCGTACGACCGCCCGCGGGCAGATCCTCCAGGCGGGCCGCGGCGGCGTCGACCGAACTGGTCGGCGGCAGGGCGAGCACGGCGTCACGCCCGCGAAAGGTCACCAACCCGACCTTGTCGCGCCGCTGATAGGCGTCCAACAGCAGGCTCAGCACCGCCGTCTTGACCTGCTCCATCCGGCGGCGGGCCGCCATCGAGCCGGACGCGTCGACGCAGAACAGCACCAGGTTCGATTCTCGACCCTCGTACTCCGCGCGACGCAGATCGGACGATTCGATGAGCAGTCGCCCGTCGACCCGACCGCGACGCTGCTGATGCGGGATCGCGGCCCGGATGGTCTCCACGAGGTGCGGCGCGCCGGTGGTCGCGGCGGGGTCGGCGCCGATACGACGACCCGACGACGTCTTGGCGCGGCTGCGGCGGCCCGCGGCGCCGGCACCGCTGCCGGGGACGGTGAAGAGGCGGGTCCGGTAGGGCGCGCCTGCGGGGACGGGCGTGGCTTCGGCAGGGGAGTGGCCGACGGGTGCGGGCGTCTCGGCGCCCTCCTCGCCGGACGCCTCGAATTCGTGGGAATCGTTGGAGCCGTCGACGTGCGGCGAGTCGTCGGCGGACGCCGAGGCAGGAGCGTCGGCGTCGCTCGCCTCCGAGTCTGCGCCAGCGCCAGCGGTCACGTCGTCGGCGGTGTCGTTCGCCGGCGACTCGGCCTCGTCCTCGGCGGCGTCGTCGCTGCCGGGACCGTCGGGCGGGTCGGGCGGCAGTTCGTCGTCGCCGAGGATGTGGTCGAGCAGGTCCTCGTCGAGGCCGGGAGCGTCGAACGGGTTGCGGCGACGGCGGTGCGGCAGCGCGAGGCGGGCGGCCACGCGGATGTCGTCGAGCCTCACCTCGGCACGACCGCACCAGGCGGCGTGCGCGACGGCGGTCCGCGCGGTGACGATGTCGGCCCGGAGACCGTCGACGTCGAATGCGGCCCCCACTTCGGCGATCTTCAGCAGCGCGGCGTTCGAGAGCACCACTTGCGGCAGCATCGCCTGTGCGGCGACGATCCGCGTACGTAACGCGCCTTCGGAGTTCGCGTAGCGTGCCGCGAAGGCCGCGGGATCGGCGTCGTACGACATCCGGCGACGCACCACCTCGGCGCGCAACGGCGCCTCCCGGGGCGCGGCCACCTCGACGGTCAGCCCGAAGCGGTCGAGCAACTGTGGCCGGAGCTCACCCTCCTCGGGGTTCATGGTGCCGACGAGGACGAAACGGGCGTCGTGCGTCATCGAGATGCCGTCGCGTTCGACGGTCGCGCGGCCCATGGCGGCGGCGTCGAGCAGCAGGTCGACGAGATGATCGTGCAGCAGGTTGACCTCGTCGACGTACAGGATCCCGCGGTGCGCCTTCGCGAGCAGGCCCGGTTGATACTGGGCCTTGCCCTCGCCGAGCGCGCTCTCCAGATCGATGGAGCCGACGACGCGGTCCTCGGTGGCGCCGACCGGGAGTTCGACCAGCGGCACGGGAGCGTCGTCGAGCGGCGGCAACACGGCGGCGAGGGCGCGCACGATGGTGGACTTCGCGGTGCCCTTCTCGCCGCGCACCAGGACGCCGCCGACGGCGGGCGAGATGGCGGTGAGCAGCAGCGCGAGTGCCATTGGCTGCGGGTCATCGAGGCTGTCGGCGCCGACGACGGCGGTGAACGGATAGTGCGGAACAGGACTCATGTTCGGCTCCTTACTGTCGACTGCGGTGCGGTGAGTACAGGTACGATTCGCCGCCGGTGGTGCGCGCCGCCAAAGCGGGACCCACCAGGATCACCGCAGCCTGGCGCAGCCCGGCGGCGTCGACGGCGTCGGCGATCGGTTGCGCGCCGCCCACGGTGCCGCGCAGGAGCACCTCGTCGGGCTGGGACGCGCGATAGACGACGACCACCGGGCAGTCCGCGCCGTAGTGCGGTTCGATCTGGGCCATCAATTCGCGGGTGTGGGTGATCGCCAGGTGCAGCACCAGGGTCGCGCCGGTCGCAGAGAAGGCGTCGAGGCGCTCGCGGTCCGGCATCGCGGTCGACCGCGCCTGAGTCCGGGTCAGGACCACCGACTGGGCGACGAGCGGGACCGTCAACTCCTGGCCGACGCGGGCGGCGGCAGCGGCGTACGCGGGCACGCCTGGCGTCACATCCCACGGCACTCCGGCGACGTCGAGCCTGCGGGTCTGCTCGTGAACCGCGGAATAGAGAGACGGATCGCCCGAGGTCAGACGCACCACATCGTGTCCGGCGGCATCGGCGTCGACCATTGTCGCGGTGATCTGGTCGAGGTCCAGCCGGGCGGTGTCGACGAGGTGCGCGTCGGCGCGGCAGTGACTGAGCACCTCGGCGTCCAGATAGGTGCCCGGGTACAGGACGGTGCCGGCGTCGCCGAGCAGGCGGGCGGCGCGCAGCGTGATGAGGTCGGCGGCGCCCGGTCCGGCGCCCACGAAGTGAACGGTCATGACTGCTCCGATCGGGTCCAGGCCCACTGGGTGATGGCGCGGGTCGGCTGCCAGCCGTGGAAGCGGCCGCCCAGGGGCGCGGCGTGCTCCACCGAGAGGCGGGTCAGTTCTCCGCCGTGGTCGCGGAAGGCGGCGAGGAGCAGTTCCTCGGTCGCGAAGGTGACCCCGTGGACCACCAGTCGTCCACCCGGCGCCAGCGCGGCCCGGCAGCGGTCGAGGAGGCCGGGCGCCGTGGCGCCGCCGCCGATGAAGATCGCGTCCGGCGTCGGCAACTCGGCCAGGGCGTCGGGGGCGCGACCGGAGACGAGTTGCAGGCGCGGAACGCCCAACCGCGCGGCATTGCGGACGATGCGTGCCGCCCGGTCCGCATGGTGCTCCACCGCGATCGCCGCGGTGGTCGGATGAGCCCGCAGCCATTCGATCCCGACCGAGCCGGCACCCGCGCCGACATCCCATAGCAGCGCACCCGGTCGCGGCGCCAACCGCGCCAGGGCGCTCGCCCGCTGGTCGCGCTTGGTCAGCTGACCGTCGTGCTCGAAGGCGTCGTCGGGCAGGCCCGGCGCCCAACTCGCGTCGAGATCCGCGGTCCCGGCGACCTCGATCGCGAGGACGTGCAGGCGCGGGATCACTGCGGCGGCGACCGTGTCCCCGAACCGATCGGCGACGAACTCGGTCCGGGTCTCGTCCTCGGCGCCGAGATTCCCGAGCACGGTCATCGTCGACGCACCGAGACCGTGCTCGGTGAGGATCGCCGCGACCGCGCCCGGCGTCGACTCGTCGGACGAGAGCACCAGCAGTCGGGCGCCGGGAGAGAGTTCGCGCCGCACGGCGTTCGGGTCGCGGCCCACCAGAGTGACGACCGTCGACGACTCGGCCGACCAGCGCATCCGCGACCGGGCGAGCGCCACCGACGAGACCGCCGGAATCGCATCGAGACCGTCGCCCAGCAGCTCGGCGAGCGTGGTGCCGATCCCGGACACGAACGGGTCGCCGGACGCGAGGGCCACCACGTGGGCGTCGCCGAACTCGGTGAGCAGGGTGTCGAGCCCGCTGAGCGGCCGTGGCCAGGGGCGTCGCACCTGATCGTGGACCGGCGGGATCAGTTCCAGGTGGCGGTCGCCTCCGAGCACGACGTCGGCGGCGATGATCTGCGCACGGACCGAGGCGGGCACACCGGCCCAGCCGTCGGCGCCGATGCCGATGACGGTGACGTGCGGCTGCGGTGCGCTCACGGCGCCACCGGCTGCGCGGTCACCGACCGCGGGCTCCAGACCCGACCGTTGGCGGTGACGCGCGTCGACGAGGCGCCGATGATCAGCAGGCACTTCATGTCGATGGTCGCCGGATCGAGGGCGCCGAGGGTGGTGACCGTCAGCGTCTCCTCGTCGCGGCCGACGTCGCGGCCGACGATGACGACGGTGTCGGCGCGACGGTGCGCCAGCAGCACGTCGCGCGCGGCGACGATCTGCTCGCGCCGTGAGCGGGACGCGGGGTTGTAGATGCCGAGCACCAGATCGGCTTCGGCGACGGCCCGCAGGCGGTCGGCGATCACGGTCCACGGCTTCAACCGGTCGGACAGGCTCATCACCGCGAAGTCCGCGCCGATCGGAGCGCCGGCGCGCGCGGCGACGGCCTGGATGGCGCTGACGCCGGGCAGCACGCGGACCGGGACGTCGGCGAACTCGGGGTCCTCGGCGGCCTCGAAGACCGCGGCGGCCATCCCGAACACACCGGCGTCGCCGCCCGACACCACGGCCACCCGTTCGCCGTCGCGGGCCAGAGTCAGTGCGTGGCGTGCGCGATCCACCTCGACGGTGTTGCCCGACGCGTGCCGCTGCAGGCCGGGACGCTGCGGCACCCGGTTCACGTACGGGGCGTAGCCGATGAGATGGTCCACCTCGGCGAGCGCCGCGGACACCTCGGGCGTCACCCAGTCGGCGGGGCCGGGGCCCAGGCCCACCACCAGCAGTTCGCGCGCCTGCCGCGGTTGGGGAGCGGCTGCGGCGGCGTCGATCCCGTTCCGCATCCGGCGCGGGTCGTCGTGGTGCACGGCGTCGCCCGGCACGACGATCAGCGAGAAGTAGGGGACCGTGCTCGGATCGACGTCGGCGACGCGACGCCACTGCGCCTCCGGCATCGATGCGCGCTCCACGTACCAGGCGCCGTCGAGCCGCCCGGCCGCGTGCAGGGCGCGGCGGACCGCGGGAAAGGTCCGGCCCAGTTTCATGATCACGGCGCCGTCGGTGTCGGCCAGGCGGCGAGCGAGTTCGGGCTCCGGAAGGGTGCCTGCGAGGACGGTGAGGACGTCGTCCTGCCGGACCAGCGGGGTGCCGAGTGCGGCCGTCGCGGCCGCGTAGGCGGGGACGCCGGGCACGACGGTCGTCGCGTAGTCGGGGGAGAGGCGGTCGTGCAGGTACATGGCCGACCCGTAAAACAGCGGATCGCCCTCGGCGAGCAGCACCACGGTGCGGTCGGCGTCGAGGTGTGCCGTCATGCGGTCCGCGGACGCTTCGTAGAAGTCGGCGAGGGCGCCCACGTATCCGCCGGGATGATCGGTGCTGCCGGTCGTCACCGGGTAGCGCAGTTCCTCTTCGATCGCGGTGTCGGGAATGAGATCGGCCGCGATGCGCCGCGCGTGCGACGACTTCCGCACGCCCGCGTGATAGGCGACGACGTCGGCCTCGCCGATCAGGCGTGCGGCCTTGCGGGTGATGAGTTCGGGATCGCCGGGACCCAGCCCGACGATGGTGAAGGTGCCGCTCACTCCGCCTCCTGCGCCAGCGCGTTGATCGCCGCCGAGGTGACGGCCGAGCCGCCGCGTCGACCGCGCACGGTCACGAACGGGATGTCGATCCCGTGGTCGTCGGCGAAGGCGGCGAGAGCCTCCTTCGATTCGGCGGCGCCGATGAAGCCGACCGGGCAGCCGACGATCGCGGCCGGTCGCGGGGCGCCGGCGATGAGCATCTCCAGCAGGTGGAACAGTGCGGTCGGCGCGTTGCCGATCGCGACGACGGCGCCGTCGAGCAGCGGCTCCCACAGGGAGACGGCGGCGGCGGTGCGGGTGGTGTCCCAGGCTGCGGCGAGGTCGGCGACGCGGGGGTCGCCGAGCAGGCAGTGCACCTCGTTGTCCGCGGGGAGACGGCCCGCGGTGACCCCGCGCGCCACCATCTGCACGTCGGCGAGGATCGGACGACCCGCGGTGAGCGCGGCGCGCCCCGCGGACAGCAGCTGCGGATGGACCACCAGATCGTCCACCAGGTCGGTCTGCCCACTGGCGTGAATCATCCGGACCGCGAGCTTCTCGGCGTCGGCAGGCACCCGGGTCAGGTCCGACTCGGCGCGGATGGTCGCGAACGACCGGTCGTAGATCGCGGCGCCGGACGTCAGGTAGTCGTAGGCGCGGGGCGGGGCGGTCAGGCTCATGCGGTGGGCTCCGGAATCAAGACGCCGTGCCACGGGGTCAGCACGACATGGTCGGTGGTCGTGGCCCAGCGAGTCAGCTGGTCACGGGTGAGGCCGTCGCGGGCGTCAACGTGGCAGCCGCCGGCAACAGGGCCGTACGGCAGCGGCTCGCTGCGCACGACGGACTGCGGTGCGGGGGTGCACGCGACGGTCAGCGGCGCGGCGAGTTCGGCCACATGCCATGCGGCGGTGGGGCCGGTGCCGCGGCGGTCGAGGAACGCCGCGGCGAGGTCGGTGAGGGCAGCGACCGCGTCGTCGAGCGGGATCACCGGGCCGAAGGCGGCGCCTATGCGCAGCTGGCAGGTGGTGGCGTCGAGGGCCACCAGCCCGAGGTCGCGGTGACGGTCGTGCAGGTCGCCGCGGCCGTCGTCGAGGGTGAACAGGAAACGGCCGGGCAGCGCGGCCAGGCGCGGATCGGCGAGGAGTCGGTGGTCGAGCCGAGACAGGACCGGGCGCAGGTCGGCACGACCGCCGGCCAGCCCGGTCTGAGGGGACGCCAGCACATTGCGGACGAGGTCGTGAGAGCGGGACGGGAGCAGGCCCGTCGATTCGATCGCGGCGACGACGGGCGCGGGCAGGTCGCCGTCGACCAGCGGGAGTGCACGCAGTTGCAGGTTGGCGCGGCCGGTCACGTGGATGCGGCCGTCGCCGAAGCGGTCGGCGACCTCGGTCACACCGAGGAGGGCTGCGGTCCCCACTTGACCGCCGGGCACTCGGATACGCGTCAACGCGCCGTCGTCAGCGGCCCAGGGGCGTAGGACGCCGGGGCAGCGGTCCGGGCGCGACCGCGTCGAGTTCGACACTTCCATCCTCGAGGTCGGGGGCTGTGCGCGTCGCCCCAAAGCAGTGACCTCGCGACATCCGTCGCAAGGGCCAGCAGGTCTTCGGACTCGGGATCGTCCGGGACGAAGCGCCTTCCCGGAGCGGTTGCCCCAGTGGCCGCGCGAGAGGCTCTCGCGCCGTGCTTCGCCCGTCACCCACACCGCTGCGCGTCAGTTCCGGACTCTCACCGGATTCCCTGACCAACCGTTCTGGCGGAAGGTCGACTGGCATGGTCAGCCTAGCAATCGACGGAGCGACGACGTGCAACGGCGGCGTCGCCACGGTCGGCCGGCGCCCGGGTGTCGACGTCCTCGACGGCGGGTTCGCGCCGCGACATCGAGACGACGGCGACCATCGCGACCACGCCGGCACACCCGAGCAACTGCATCGCGGTAGGGCGCTCGGCGAGGATCACCATCGCGAACACCACGGCGAGGGCGGGCTGGAGGAGCAGCATCGACGCGCCGATCTGCACGGGCAGCCTCGGCAGCGCGGTGGAGATCAGCACCCAGCCGAGCACGTGGCCGCCGAGCGCCAAGGCGGCGAGCCAGCCCAGGGGAGCCCATCCGGGAGTCAGATCGATACCGCCCCAGAACGCCGCGATCCCGGCGCCGACGATGCCGGAGACGATCGTGGTCGTCAGAACCTGCGTGTTCGGTCCGCCCCGGGGGTCGCCGGTGCGCGCGATGATCAGGATGAACCCGGCATACGCCACGCCGGACACCAGTCCGAGTACCGTTCCGAGGAACGGATCGGGCGCACTCGCGCTGTCGCTGCCCAGGAGCCCGCCGGCCAGGGTGAGGGAGACGAGCATCACGGGCATCGCGAGGACGAATCGCAGTGACACGCGATCGCGGAACAACGCCCAGGCCAGCAACGGGACGACGATCGCCTGCACGTTGTTGAGGATTGTCGCGACTCCGGCGCCGACCAGGAAGATCGACTGCGTCCAGGTGGCGAAATCGATGCCCAGCAGCACGCCCGCCAGTAGGTGCAGGCCGAAGGTTCGACGGGTCGGCACACCGTGACGCCGGATCTCGAACCAGGCCAGCAGTGCGAGCGGGACGGCGGCGATGAGGCAGCGATAGAACAGGGTCGTCGCGACGTTCACGTCGGCGAGTCGGGTGAACACGGCGGTCAGCGAGATGGCGGTCGCGCCGGCTGCAGCGATCCACCGGCCATCGATGGCATTGCGGGCCAGCGACGATGAATCGACTGTCTCAGTGGTGATTCGGGTACGGAGGGGAGCGGTGATTCGAGTGGGCGTGCTCGGGGCGGAGGCAGTCACGGCATCGATTGTCGCGAACAAGAAACTTTAGGACAAGTTATCTGATATTGAAGAATTACATTAGAATCTGTCATGTTTGACGGGGCTTGTAACGATCCGTCGAGGAGGAGTGCGAACCATGCTCAACATGGACCGATTGCGGACGCTGTGCCTGGTCGCGGAACTCGGATCGCTCGCCGATGCGGCGGCCGAACTCCGCATCACCCCGTCCGGAGTCTCGCAGCAACTGGCGCGACTGGAAGCAGAGCTCGGCGTCGCCGTCGTCGAACGCGAGGGGCGGGGTGTGCGGTTGACCGACGCGGGCATGCTGCTGGCGCGGCGTGGCGCAGGCATCGTCTCGCAACTCGAACGGGCGGAGTCGGAGGTGGCCTCGCTGCACGGCGAGGTGGTGGGCCAACTGCGATTCGGATCGTTCGTGTCGGCCAGTCGGTCGGTGCTGCCGCAGACCGTGGCGGCGTTGCGCGACGATCATCCGCATCTGGACGTCACACTGTGGGAGGGCGAAGCCGAAGAACTGCTTCCGCGTGTGCGGCGGCGACAGTTGGACGTCGCGGTCGTGGACAGTTGGTCCACGCATCCGCTCGAGATCCCGGCGGACATGGAACTGACACCGCTGTACAGCGACGTCGCGGAGTTGGCTCTGCCCGCCGAGCATGCGCTGGCCGGTCGCGAGGTGGTGCGGCTGGCAGAACTGAGCGGACTCGGCTGGGCGTCGTGGAGCGAGGGCACCCAGTTCCACGACTGGCTGGTGCAGTCGCTCCGCACCCAAGGCGTCGACCCGCGGATCGACTTCCAGGTGGCCGATTACGCCACCCATCTGGAGTTCGTCGGTCTGGGGCTGGCGATGACGCTGATTCCGCAACTGGCGAAGGTGTCGGTCCCGGCGGGCGTGGTGCTGGTGCGCACCGAGCCGACGCTGTCCCGCGAGATCTCGGCCCTGGTCCGACGGGACAACGACCGGCCGACGGTGCGGGCGGGCATCGACGCCCTCCGGTCGGCGTTCGCGCAGTTGTAGGTGTCGGTCAGACCGACGAGCGTCGCGCGGTCTGCACGATCAGGAAGATCAGGAACGGTCCGCCGACGGCCGAGGTGACCACGCCGACCGGCAGTCCGCCCGGCAGGATGCCGCGGCACACGATGTCGGCGAGCAGCACCATGCACGCGCCGACGATGCCGGAGAACACCGGCGTGGGCTGCGCGGTGCGCGCCAGGCGCAGGGCGACCTGGGGCGCCACCAGGCCGACGAAGGCGATGGGGCCGGCCGCGGACACCGCGAGCGACGCCATGACCACCGCGACGATCAACGTGCCGTAGGTGACGACGCCGAGGCGCACGCCCAAGCCGCGGGCGATGTCGGGGCCCAGCCCGCTGACGGTCAACGACCGCGCGATGATCGCGGCCCAGATCAGGCCGAACACCGTCGCGGCGGCGACCGGCGCCACCAGGCTCCACCCGGTTCCGGAGAGGGATCCGACGATCCACCGCTGGGCGGTGCTGGAATCGTGTATGTCGGCCCGGGACATCAGGAATCCGACGACCGACTGCATGGTCCACGTCATGCCGACGCCGATCAGGATCAGTCGCAGGGTGCTGGTGACGACCTGGCCGCGACTCCACGCGAGAAGGTACATCGCCACCGCGGTCGACAGGCCGCCGACCAGTGCGGAGACGGGTACGCCGAGGGTGGCGAACACAGTTCCGAACCCGGTGCTCGTCGAGGTGATCGCCAGCACGACCCCGACGCTCGCGCCCGAGGTGATGCCGAGCAGGTCGGGGGTGGCGAGCGGATTGCGCGTGATGATCTGGGTCAGCGATCCGGCCAGCGCGAGGCTGAATCCGGCGAAGGCGCCGATCAGCATGCGGGGCATCAGATCGTCGAAGACGACGATGTTCTCAGCGACCCGACCGCCGCCGAGCAGGATCCGGGCGGTGTCGATCGGCGTGGTGAATCCGACCGAGAGCCCCACCAGCATCAGGATGAGGATCGCGCCCACGCCGATGCCGCTGCAGATCGCCAGCCGCGGGCGGATCACCCACGAGGTGGGGCCGATGTCCAGCGTTGTCGCGGTCACCTCGGGCCGGGGTGCCGTCGTGGCGTCGGACGTCGCCTGCCTGTCGCCTGACCCAGTCGTATCGCCTGACACTGTCATATCGTCGGGAGCTTTCTGCGTCGGACCATGAGCATCAGCGCCGGACCGCCGATCAACGCCAGCACCACGCTGACCTGCGCTTCGCCGGGCCGCGCTACGACGCGCCCGATGACGTCGCAGACCAGGACCAGCAGGGCGCCGGTGAGCGCCGAGTACGGCACGATCCACCGGTAGTCGGGGCCGGTGAAGGCCCGCGCGATGTGGGGCACCACGAGGCCGAGGAAGACGATGGGGCCGCACGCGGCGGTCGCGGCGCCGGTCAGCAGCGCGATGCCGAGGACCCCGGTGGCGCGCATCATGCCGACCCGACCACCCAGCGCGGTGGCCATGTCGTCGCCGAGGCTCAGCAGGTTCAGAAACCAGCCGCCGACGGCGGCCAGGCCCAGTCCGGCGACGATGAACGGCAGCGCCGTCCAGAGCACGTCGGGATTGTCGCGGATGGCGCCCACGTTCCAGAAGCGCCAGGTGTCGAGGCTGGCACCGTCGATCAGGATCAGCGCGGAGGAGACTGCGGTCAGCGCGGCGGTGAGGCCTGCGCCCGCGAGGACGAGGGTCAGCGGCGACGAGCCGGTGACGCTCGAGAGGCCGAAGACCGCGGCCGCGGCGACGAGTGCGCCGATCAGTGCGAGGATCGTGTTGACCAGGGCGCCGGGCGCGCCGAAGACGAAGGCGCCGGTCACGACCGCGCAGGCGGCGCCCGCGTTGATGCCGAGCAGGCCGGGGTCGGCGAGCGGATTACGGGTGTGGCCCTGGGTGAGCGCGCCCGCCGCACCGATGGCCAGTCCGACGATGAGCCCGAGGACGGTGCGGGTGAGCCTGTTGTCGTAGAGCTGGGGTAACCCGTCGCCGGCGAGGCCGTGTCGCAATGCCTCGACCGTCTCGCCCCAGGGCACCACGCGGGTGCCGAACGCCACGGATGCCACACAGGCGATCGCGATGGCGACCACCAGGACGACGATTCCGAACCCCTTTTTCACAAAGGATTACCTTACCTAACCTGGTGCTGGGGGTCTTGACCGGGCGGTGTCGAGACCGTGAGAATCCCAGTTACCCGAGAGTCTGCTGACCAATCGGTAACGGGAGGCTGTGACGCAGGCGATACATGGGGTGAGGGTTGGGCTGGACCCGCCAACCGACCGATGACAAGAAAGGCACTCGATATGAAGAAGTCATTGACGCGGATGGCGACAGCCGCCGTCGCGGCGGGCGCGATCGGCGCCGGCACACTCGTCGCCGCCCCGCAGGCCCACGCGGCCGGACCGGGAGATCTCGCGATCATCGGCGGAGTCAGCTGCACCTTCAAGCCGTGGGGTCCCAACTGGGCCGACGGCCCGCAGTGGCAGATGCACCGCTGGATGGGTGTGACGAACATCGGCGGTTCCACGATGACAAGCGTCACCGTCACCGAATTCGGCGGCCCCACCAGGTGGGTGCCCGCGAACAAGGACAAGAAGACCAAGGTCGGTCAGCTGAAGCCCGGCCAGACCTCCGTCCTGTTCTCCACCAAGTGGAAGGGCTGCTGGCCGTCGTCCATCTCCGGCTACACCATTGGCCAGCAGGTCGAGAACCCGGTCAACAACGTCGGTTTCTGGCAGAACGTCCGACGCGCGCAGCCGAAGAACGGCGAGAACGGCAAGATCGAGGAGAAGCCCACCAGCTGAGCGCTTCACCCGTGACGACAAGACCCGCCCCGAACGCATCGGGGCGGGTCTTGTCGTTGGTCGGGGAGCCCGCTGCTACTTCTGCACCTTGTGCGGCTCCGAGGCGGCGAGCATGTCTTCGCGCTCGACCACCTTCACGCGCTCGCGGCCCTGGGCCTCGCCCAGCTTCCGCTCGTGCTCGTCGAGGCGGTACCAGCCGTCCCACGTGGTGAACGGAATGTTCCGCTCGTTCAGCAGGTCGATCACCGACTCCTCCGACGGCGACTCGGTGTTGTTCAACCGATCGTTCTGCATGTCGTCGACGATGCACTCGACGGTCTCCGACGCGTCGCCCTTGGTGTGGCCGATCAGGCCGACGGGGCCGCGCTTGATCCAGCCGGTGGTGTAGAGACCGGTGAGGTGCTTGCCGTCGTCGAAGACGCGTCCGGCCTCATTCGGGATCACGCCCGCCTGGTCGTCGAACGGCACGTCCGGAACGTTGTCCGAGAGGTAGCCGACGGCGCGGTACACGGCGGTCACGTCCCAGTCGCGGGTCTTGCCGGTGCCCTTGACGTTGCCAGTGCCGTCGAGCTGGTTGCGCTCGGTGCGCAGCCCGACCACCTGGCCGTCCTCGCCGAGGATCTCGACGGGGTTCTCGAAGAAGTGCAGGAAGAGCTTGTGGATGGCGCCCTGCTTGGGCTCGCGGATCGCGTAGTTCTCGATGATCGTCGCGACCTGGTCGGTGATCTTGCTGGACCGACGTGCGACGGCCGAACCCTCGTCGTAATCGATGTCCTCGGGGTCGACGATCACCTCGATGTTCGGCGAGTGGTCGAGCTCCTTGAGCTCGAGCGGGGTGAACTTGGCCTGCGCGGGGCCGCGGCGACCGAAGACGTGCACCTCGACGGCCTTGTTGGACTTGAGTCCCTGGTACACGTTGTCCGGGATCTCGGTCGGCAGCAACTCGTCGCCGGTCTTGGCCAGCACGCGCGCCACGTCGAGCGCCACATTGCCGACGCCGATGACGGCGACCTTCTCCTGCTCCAGCGGCCATTCGCGGGAGAAGTCGGGGTGGCCGTCGTACCAGGCGACGAACTCGGCGGCGCCGTAGCTGCGCTCGAGGTCCACACCGGGGATCGTGAGACCGCGGTCGTCGGTGGCTCCGGTGGAGAAGACGATCGCGTCGTAGTGCTTGCGCAGATCGGTCAGCGTGATGTCGGTGCCGTAGTCGATGTTGCCCAGCAGACGCACCTGCGGCTTGTCGAGCACCTTGTGCAGCGCGGTGATGATGCCCTTGATGCGCGGGTGGTCCGGTGCGACGCCGTACCGGATCAGGCCGAACGGTGCGGGCATGCGCTCGTACAGGTCGATGCTCACGCCGCGCTCGGAAGCCGTCTCCGACTTCATCAGCGCATCAGCGCAGTAGATGCCGGCAGGTCCGGCGCCGACGATCGCGACCCGCAAGGGGCGGCTGTTGTCACTCATGAACTGGTGCTTCCTCAGCTGGTTGGACAGGATTGCCTTCTACGTTAAGTCTTGTTGGGCCACTGCCAAAATTTCTGTGTGAGGTCTACCTCAGTTCGATGACGGCTGGCGAAAACTATTGACGAAAACGGTCTCATGACCATCCCTGGGCAACGGTGCTCCGGCCGCGAAGTCGCAGGTGCGGGGCCGATACACTCGGCTGTCATGAACGTAGACGAGCCTGCCGTGGACGGCGACGACGATCAGCCGCGTTCGATGAAGGCCGCACTTCCGATGATGATCGCGGGTGGTCTGGTCCTGGTGATCCTCGCGTGGATCGGGATCTCGGCGCTGGTCAATCCCTCCGAAGAGCGGATCTCGGATTCGGCGCAGGTGCAGCGCACCGTGAACCAGATGTACAGCGCGATGGGCACGTTGAACTACGAGCGCTACCGGGCGTCGTTCTGCGCGGCCGACCTCGCCAAGCCGGAGTTCCCGACGTCCGTGGCGTTCGCCGACACCAACCGTGCCGAGAACGACGCCAAGGGGCGGGTCGTGGTGCCCGACATGGACGTCGAGGTGACCGGTGACCGCGCGACGGTGACCGCGCATTGGCACCGCGAGAACAACGAGAACGCTAAGCAGAAGACGGTTTTCACGCTCGTCAACGAGAGCGGCGAATGGAAGGTCTGCCAAAGATGATCACCGGAAACGTGACGTGCGAACAAGCCTGGGAACGGCTGTCGGAGAATCCGCGGGCGGTCTTGGTGGACTGCCGAACGCAGGCCGAATGGAACTTCGTCGGCGTCCCCGACATCTCATCGTTGGGCAAGCGGACCGTCTTCGTCGAATGGCTCGGCTACCCCGACGGTGAGTTGAATCCCGCGTTCACCGATCAGCTGCGCGCCGCGGGCGTGCAGCAGGGCGACGAGGTGTTGTTCCTGTGTCGATCGGGGCACCGGTCGCTCGGTGCAGCGGAGGCCGCGCTCGCGGCGGGCTTCGAGCAGGCGTACAACGTTTTGGACGGGTTCGAAGGCCCGATCGATGCCGAAGGGCACCGCGGTGGAGCGGGCTGGCGCGCAGCGTCGCTGCCGTGGCAACAATCATGAGGAGAACGGAACCGTGAGCCGAGAACTACCTGATTGGGTCTCGCCCGAGACTGTCGCCGTTCGGGGCGGAATCCTGCGGTCGGGGTTCTTCGAGACCTCCGAGGCGCTGTACCTGAACAGCGGATACGTCTACGAGTCGGCCGAGGCGGCCGAGCGCGCCTTCACCGGTGAGGAACCGCGGTTCGTCTACACCCGGTACGGCAATCCGACGGTCGCGATGTTCCAGGAACGTCTGCGTCAGATCGAGGGTACCGAGGCGTGTTTCGCCACTGCGAGCGGTATGGCCGCAGTCTTCGTCTCGCTGGCCGCGCTCCTCAAGAAGGGCGATCGTCTGGTCGCGGCGCGCAGTCTGTTCGGCTCCTGCTTCGTGATCTGCAACGAGATCCTGCCCGCCTGGGGAGTCGAGACGGAGTTCGTCGACGGTGAGGATCTGGAGCAGTGGGAGCGTGCGCTCTCCAAGCCGACCGCCGCCGTGTTCTTCGAGACGCCGTCCAACCCGATGCAGACGCTGGTCGACGTCCGGAAGGTGTCGGACATGGCGCATGCCGCCGGCGCGACCGTCGTGCTCGACAACGTCTTCGCGACCCCGCTGCTGCAACGCGGCCTCGACATGGGCGCCGACGTGATCGTCTACTCGGGTACCAAGCACATCGACGGTCAGGGACGTGTGATGGGCGGTGCTGTGCTCGGCACCCAGGAGTACATCGACGGCCCGGTTCGCACCATGATGCGCCACACCGGACCGGCGCTGAGCCCGTTCAATGCCTGGGTGATGCTCAAGGGGCTCGAGACCATGAAGCTCCGCCTCGACCAGTCGGTCGCCACCGCCCAGCGCGTCGCCGAGTTCTTGGACGGCGATGCCAGGGTCGCGAAGGCCATCTACCCGTTCCTGACGTCGCACCCCCAGTACGAGCTGGCGCGATCGCAGATGTCGGGCGGCGGAACGGTGATCACCTTCGAACTCGCTCAGCGGCCGGGGAAGAGCGGCAAGGAGAGCGCCTTCGAGATGCTCAACGGCCTCCAGGTGATCGACATCTCGAACAACCTCGGCGACGCCAAGAGCCTGATCACGCACCCCGCGACCACCACCCACCGGGCGATGGGACCGGACGGTCGGGCCGCCATCGGTCTGACGGACTCGATGGTTCGGCTGTCGATCGGGCTGGAGAGCGCCGACGACCTCCTGCGCGATGTGGACGGCGCGCTCGGCTGACGCTTAGTTTCCTGTCCTCGCCGGTTCGGCGACGGGGCCCAGCGCCGACAGCACGGTCTGGAACTTCGCCGTCGTCTCCGCGACCTCTGCGTCAGGGTCGGATCCGGCGACGATGCCACCGCCTGCCCACGCGGTGATGCGCGACGACGCGGTGTCGAGTTCCAGACAGCGGATGGAGACCACCCACTCGCCGTCGCCCGCGGCGTCGCACCAGCCGACGGCACCCGCGTAGAAGTCGCGACGTCCCTCGATCTCGCCGATCAACGCGGCGGCCGCGGCCGTCGGCGTGCCGCAGACCGCGGGGGTGGGCGACAGGAGCGCGGCGAGGTGGAGCGCGGAGATCGTCGGGTCCGCCAGGCGTCCGACGATCGGGGTCGCGAGATGCCAGACGTGGCGGGTGGCGATGGTCGTCGGTCGGGCGGGCACATCGATCTCGGTGCACAGCGGGGACAGGATTTCGCGCAGGTAGTCGACCACATAGGCGTGCTCGCGCAGGTCTTTGTCGGACCGGGCAAGACTGTCGGCGGCGTCGGCCACCGGCAGCCCGTCGGCGTCGTGGATCGGCGCCGAACCCGCGTACGGCACGCAGTGGACCGTCGCGCCGCGCTTGCGGAGAAGCAGTTCCGGGCTCGCCCCGATCAACCAGCGACCCCGGTGGTCGGGACTCCCGCTCAGGTCGGCGGCGAACACGGTCGCATCTCCGGCCGTCGCCCGGAATCGATCCACCATCTGCTCCGGGGTCACCGCCTCGGACAACTCTGCCTGCAGACTGCGCGCCACGACCACCTTCTCGACGCGACCGGCGTCGATGGCGTCGATCGCGGACTGGACGCGGGCGCGGTGGACGGCGTCGGGCGTCACCGACAGGGTCCGGGTCACCGAGTCCGTGCTCGGTGGAGTCTCAGGGGAAGCCGCGGAGAAGTCGACGTGTTCGGGGGCGATCAACGACGCCGTCGTCGTGGCGTCGAAACCGATCGCTCCGCCGACGAACTCCGCGGCGCCGGAGCGCAGCGCGGCGTCGGCGTCGGTCACCGAACCGTAGGCGGCGCGGACACCGAAGGCACGCGCGTTGAACTCGGTGTTCGAGTACCCGAACGAGAGACCAGAAGACACCAGGTCAGGGTACCCGCGAATCAGCGCCCCACCGTGGCAGAGTGATGCGTCCCTCGTCGATCAGACGGTGGTCGCCGTCGACGGTCAGACGGCCTTGGCGGCGGTGACGCGATCCTCGTCGATCAGCTTCTTGACCAGATCGCGCGCCTGCGAGCCCGCCGTCACCGGATCGGTGGCGCCGTCGACGCCCGACAGATTCACACAGCGGCGGTCATCGATCCGCGACGACGCGTACATCCACCGTTCGGCGTGCCGAGTGGACGAGTCGTCCCGATTCTTGGTGGTCCAGTCGGTCGCGGGCACCGACGACGCGCAGTCGTCGGCGAACAGCACCACCGTGTGCATCTCCGAGCCGGAACCCGAATCGCTCAGCGACTTCAGGTTGTCGCTCAACTGCGACAGCAGGCGGTCGTCGTCGTTCTGGTGGATGCGAATCAACGTCTTGCCGTCATCGGTGTCCGGGGCGGCGTCCCAGCCCGCCGGAAGCCGGACCTCCACCGTGACACCGTCGCTGAGGCTGAACGTCTCGGTGACCTCGTCCGGTTCCGACGACTTCCACGGTGCGACGATCACCACGGCCAGGACAGCGGCGGCGACGGCGACCACACCGATCAGGCTCAGCACCAGCGGCGTGCGGCTCTTCTTCGCTGGCGTCGGCTGCCCGTACGAAAACTGACCGGGTCCGTACGGCGGCGGGTACCCGGCCGGTGAGAACGGCTGCTGGTAGGGCGCCTGTGTGTACTGATTCTGGGGGTACTGATTCTGTGTGTACTGACTTGGGGCGAACTGCTGCTGGTACGGGGGTGGCGCTGCGGGCTGCGAGTACGGCGGTGTCTGTGTGGGCGGCGGATACTGCGGTGCGGGTGCGCCGTACCCGGGCGGGAGATTCGGGACACCGATCTGCGTCTCGCCGAACTGCTCAGCACCGCCCTGCGGGTGGTTCGGATCGGACGGATGTACCACGGGGTGCCTCTCTTTGCTGGTCGTCGATCTCCACGCTAACCCGGTTTCGGGTCGGCGTTGAACTCGCCGTGCGTGGAATCCTTCCCGCGAATGACGCGGTCGGGGAGTCTTCTCGGCATGAGCCTCCTTCTTGACCGGGCCCCGAGCCGGGCCGCAGCCAGTCCCGCCGTGCCCGCGATGGGACGCGACAGCGCATCGGATCGGCTGCGCCGCTTTGTCGGTGGACGCCGAGACGACGCCGTCGTCGTATCGCGCGACGCCGACGAGCTCATCGCGCTGGTGTCCCCGGACGCGCCGGAGGCGGTCGTCGAGCTCACCGCCGACGGTGATCGACCGGGAGCGCGCATCATCGCGCCCACCCGCTCGCTTGACGACACCCTCGCTCGGCTCGACGCGGACCTGGCCGCTCGGCCCGCGGAACTCGTCGTCGTCACCGCCGTCTCGAGCGTCACCGGCGAAGTGCTTCCGCTCGGCCGATTCGCGGCGGTCGCCCACCGAAACGGCGCGCGGATCCTGGTCGTCGCCGACCGGCTGGTCGCGCACCGTGCCGTCTCGATCTCCTCGTGGGGAATCGACTATCTGGTGTTCGCGAGCCACGAGCTCGACAGCCTGTTCGCCTTCCACGTCCTGGTCGGGCGTTCCGATCGCCTCGCCCCGTCGCCGCTGACCCCACGACGCGGCACCCCAGCACCCGGAGCCATCGCGACCGCGGCCGTCGCCGCCTCGGCGGAAGCGCTGCTCTCCCTCGGGTTCGACGAACTCGGCTACCGTGAGCAGGCGATACGTCACCGGCTCGACGTCGGCATCGCGCGACTGCCCGGAGTCCGTCCGGTCCGGACCTTCGACGATCATCTGGACATCGCGGGCGCGTATGCGTTCGCGGTGGACGGGCAACCTGCGAGCGCGGTGGTCGACGCACTGTCGGTTCGGCACGGCGTCGGCGTCTGCCAGGCCGTGGCACACCCGTTCGGCGACCCGTGCGGTGCGGTCCGCGTCAGCACCGGTCTGGGGACCTCGGCCGACGACGTCGATCGTCTCCTCGCGGCACTGGGCGGCAACGGTCGCTGAACGTTCGTTGGATCTGAGCCCCCACAGGGCCCAGATCCAACGAACGTTCTTCAGCCTGCGCCCGCGGGCGTCACGCGGGCTGTTCGGGCTCCTGCCGGGGCGCCGCGGCAGGCGGCTCGGCCGCGATCGGCGGCAGCGGGGGGATCGGCGGCATCTCGGGAAGCCGGGGAGTGCTCGATCCGGCATCCGGATTCAGCACCTGGGCGGTCGACGCCGACTCCAACGCGGCGATGCGGGGCTCCACCTCGGCGAGCGCGGCGGGCTTGGCCTGCCGCGGCAACGACCAGATCGCGACGAGTTTCCGATCGAGGTCGGCCGCGTCGTTCAGCAGACCGGCACGGGTCTCGAGGTCCGCCACGCCCGCCTGACCGATGGTGTTGTCGAGCGAGGCGACGGCCGTCGCGATGCGGCGATGCAGACGGGCCTCGGGATCGTGGCCCAGCGCCCACTCCTGGGGCACTGCGACGTCGACGCCCGGAATCGCGGCGTTCTGCTTCGCTGCCTTGCTCGACGAGCGGGCCAGCGCTAGGGCGCCGATCCCCACGCCTGCCACGACCAACAGTCCGATCAGAAGCACGATGATGATGATCAGACCCATGTCAACTTCTCCAGACGAAGTAGGCGATGACGGCGACGACGATCAGTACCGCCACGCTCGCAGCGATGATCTTGACCTTGCTCCACGGCCGTTGCCCCTGAACTTCGCCGGTGAGACCGTTCACGAACACCTGGAACGGACGGCTTTCGAAGCTCACCGTCAGCAGCCACAGCGGCAGCAGCACGTACATGAATTGCAGCAGCGAGAAATTGGTCTGCTTGCTGGTGATCTGCTGGTGGTCGCCGCCGATGTCGGCGCGGATGGTCGACTCGATCATGCTGTCGATCCGCGGTCGCGCGGCGGCAGTGAAGACCTGCATCGGATCGTTGTCGTAGGTTCGTGACAGGTGCCCGGCGACGAACTCCGGCTTGTACGGCGTCACCTGCTCCATCGGCCACGGCTCCAGTTCGCGGACCCGTTTGGCGTCGAAGCCGGTGTTCGCGTTCTCCGGAAGATCGCGGATGCGGTTGGCGACGGTGCCGCGCACCGATCGCCAGCGGATGCGGGTCTCGGTGCGCCGGTCTTCGCCGGATCCGACGACCACCGTGTAGTTGTCGCCCCGTCGGCCGCGGTACTGCGTCACCGTGTCGGCGTCGTAGGTGAAGTACGACATGTACACGCTGGTGAACGAGCCGAGTGTTCGATACTTCTTGAACTCGCTCGGGGCGAACCAGCGGCTGTTGATCCAGTTGCTGATCTCGGTGCGGGCATGGTCCTCCGACACGCGCAGCGGCAGGATGCCGTCGACGGCCAACCGCTCGGGAGAGTCCTGGATGTCGGTGCGCTGGATCGGGGTGGCGCAGTATGGGCACCGCGTGGCGGTGAGGGTGCCGTTGAAAATGGTCCGCCCGCCGCACGACTGGCAGATCACCTCGTGCTCATTGCCCTCCTGCCCCGTCGGGATGAGCGCGCGGATCTCCTGCACCGTGCTCTGGAGGTCGTGGCGGGACAGGGTCGCCTGCGGATCGATGATGATCGGGTAGGTGGTCCCGCACGACCCGCAGGCCAGGTTCTGCTGATCCGGATTGAACGCCAGCGCCGCCCCGCACGACCCGCACGGATAGGTCCGCGTCTGCTCGGTGACATGCAGCATGGCACGGTCCGACGCGCGCGGCGCCCGGGGTACTGCCTCGATGTCCGGCGTCGACGACTGCGAGATCGGCGGCTGCGGAACCGGGGACGACTGCGGAACCGGCGGCGGCGCAGCCTGCGACGGCAGCGGCGGCGGTGCCGCTGATCGTGGCGCGGTGGGCCCAGCGGTGTCGGGCAGGGGAGGTGGGACCGGGGGATGGGGATCGCCGGGCGGCTGCGTCATCGAAGTACTCCGCGATACGAGGGGACGGGGGTGCGCTAGTCGGCAGGCGGAGCAGGCGGTGCGGGCGGCGTCTGCGGCGGCAGGGGCGGTGGGGTCGGAGCGAACAGCGAGGCCAGTGCGGGCACCTCGCCTGCCGGGGTCCATGCGGGCAGCGACGGCGCCCAGACCAGGGTGGTCGCGGTGATCACGCCGCGCAACTGCTCCACCGGGTACGGTCCCGCTGCGCCGCCGTTCTGCGCGATGTGGAACACCGGTGCCGCCGGAACCGGGGGCGGCGTCTGCGCGGGGGCATTGCCCGCCTGACCGAACTGACCGGCCATCTGGTTCGCCATCGCCATGCCCATGCCTGCGCCCATCAGATCGCCCATTGCGGAACCGCCGGGGTTCTGCGCGGCGGCGAGCATCGCATCGGCGGCGCGTCCCTGCTGAAAACGCTGCATGTCGCCGACGTTCTGGGTGAAGCCGCGCTCTTCCACACCGCGGGCGACGCCGCGGGTCATGGCGGCCGTGATCTCGTCCGGCAGTGAGATGGTCATCTCGATCGATTCGACCGAGAGGCCGAATTCGTCGTCGACCCGCGTCTGGACGTACTCGCGCAACTTCTGGCTCAGCTCGCCCTGCTTGCCCTGCAGATCGATGGCGCCGACACCGGTCTCCAGGATCATGTCTGAGAACGCGGTGGCGATCACCCGGCGCAGCAGTTCGGCGATCTCGTCGGAATCGACCTGGCTGTCGGTGCCGATCACCTCGCGCAGGAAGATCTCCGGGTCGGCGATGCGGATGACGCACAGGCCGTTGGCGCGGACCTGCACCATGCCGAAATCGGGATCGCGGAGCGTGATCGGGTTCGGCGTCCCCCACCGCAGGTCGGTGACCGGGCGGCGGTTGACGAAGTACACCTCGCTGCGGAACGGGCTGTTGAAGCCGTGCTTCCAGCCCTGCAGCGTGCTCATGATCGGCAGCGCCTCGGTGGTCAGCTGGTAGTGGCCGGGACCGAACTGGTCGGCCAACTGCCCGCGATAGACGAAGACGGCCTGCTGTCCTTCACGGACGATCAGTTCGGCGCCGTTCTTGATCTCGTTGTTGTATCGCGGAAAGCGCCAGGCGAGGGTGGACCGCGAATCGTCGATCCACTCGATGATGTCGACGAGCTCGCCGCGCATCTTGGCCATGATTCCCATATGCACTCCTGCGTTGTCACCGTCGGACCGTGTCATGGCCCGATCGCTTCGTCTGTTCGTATTTGTTCGTCTGTACCCATTAGACCGTACCGAGCAGACATCCTCGATCGGGTGAATGAAACTGCGACCGAGACAGCAGAAGCCTCCACCGCAGAACAGCGGTGGAGGCTTCGCGAGGTGTCGGTACGACCCGCTGCGGACGTCAGCCCTGGTAGCGGTCGACGGCGGCCTGCGCGACCTTGGCGGCCTCGTCCTTGCCGACCCAGCCGCCCGCGGTGACTTCCTTGCCGGGCTCCAGATCCTTGTAGTGCTCGAAGAAGTGCGCGATGGCCTTGAGTTCGAAGTCGCTCACATCGGTGATGTCCTGGACGTGGTCCCAGCGGGGGTCGCCTGCCGGAACGGCGAGCAGTTTGTCGTCGCCGCCTGCCTCATCGGTCATGGTGAACATGCCGACGATGCGAGCCTTCACGATGACGCCGGGGAACACCGACTCGGGGAGCAGCACCATCGCGTCCAACGGATCGCCGTCCTCGCCGAGGGTGTGGTCGATGTAGCCGTAGTCGGCCGGGTACCCCATCGGCGTGTACAGGTAGCGATCCAGGTAGATCTTCCCGTTCTCGTGGTCGATCTCGTACTTGTTACGACCACCCTTGGGAATCTCGATGGTGACCTCAAACTCCATGCTGCCTCCTGCTAGCTGCGATGACTTGTCAAGAATTGCTTCGTCGGCTGTCAAGGATACTGTTAAGGTCGTCCCTCGCCGCCCCCAGACCGGAGTACATGTGGCCCAGCCGACACGTCCAGCAGTCAGTCGGACGCGCAGAGTCCTGCGGTGGTTCCTGATCGTCGTGCTGGTGGTCCTGCTGGCTGCCGGTGCGGGTGTGGGGTGGTGGCTCTACCAGAATCGCGCAGATCCGATCCCCGCGGGCACGCCCGCGCAGCCCGCGTTGACCTCGGTGGATCCCAGCATCGTCGCCGTGCGGAAAGACGCTCCGGCGCCGACGGCCGCGGGGGTGGCGAAGGCGCTCGCCGCGCCGTTGAAGGATCCCGCGCTCGGCAAGCTGACCGGGCAGGTCACCGATCCGCTGACCGGGAAGGTCCTGTGGTCGAGGGGGGCCGATCAGCCTCGGGTACCCGCATCGAACGCCAAGATCCTCACCGCGTCGGCCGTCCTGCTGGCGCTCCCGCACAACGATCGCCTGACCACCAAGGTGGTTCTGGAGCCGAGCGGCCGCGCGATCCTCGTCGGCGCGGGCGACCCGACCCTCACCTCCATCCCGGACGGGGAGCGCTCGTTCTACTCCGACCCCGCCCGGATCGACGACCTCGTCGACCAGATCAAGAAGTCGGGGAAGACGGTCACGTCGGTGGCGGTGGACACCTCGCTGTTCACCGGCCCGACCATGGCGAAGAGTTGGGACCGCGGCGACATCGAGGGCGGCGACATCGCCCCCATCGAGTCGCTGATGGTCGACGGCGGTCGGCTCAAGCCCGCCGAGGAGTATTCGCCGCGCACCACCGAGCCCGCCCTCGACGCCGGCCGGGCCCTGGCGAGCGAGCTCGGGGTCAACAGCGAGGTGGAGAACGCGCCGGCGCCATCCGGGGCGCCGACGATCGCCCAGGTCTCGTCGGCACCGCTCACGGTGCGGGTCGGCGACATGATGCGGTTCAGCGACAACGTGCTCGCCGAATCCCTCGCGATCGAACTCGCCCGCGCCACCGGCGGTGAGGCGAGCATTGCCGGCGGAGCCGAGGCCGTCCTGACGACGCTGCGGAAGAACGGCTTCGACGCCGATGCGGCGACCCTGGTGGACTCGTCGGGCATCTCGTACTCGGATCGCGTCCCGGCATCGCTGCTGGACGCGCTGATGACGGCTGCCGCAGACGACGGCCATCCTAAGCTGCGGTCGCTGCTCGATTCGCTGCCGGTCGCGGCGGGAACCGGCACGCTCGCCGATCGCTTCGACCCCGACCGGACACCCGGCGCCGGGTGGGTGCGCGGCAAGACCGGAACACTCACCGGCGTCAGTTCGTTGACCGGAGTGGTGCAGACCGTCGACGGCCGGGTGCTGGCGTTCGCCATGATCTCCGGCGGCACCTCGCCCGAAGACGCACGACCCGCCGTCGACGCAGTGGTCGGCGCGCTACGCGACTGCGGCTGCCGCGACTGACCGACTCGGAAGGATGAACGATTTGGATACCGTCGCTGACGTGGACTCCACGCCCGTCGAGAACATCGATTGGGGACTGGCCGCCTCGGTCGGCAAGCGCATCGCGCGACCCGGACCGCGGGTGACCCGCTACACCGCCGACCGCGCCCGCGCCGAACTGCTCGACGCCGCCGTCCGGGCGGAGGGGCCCGTGCGGGAGGTGACCGGCCTGGCCGACGGCCTCGCCGTCCCGACCGCGCAGATTCTGGACCGGTCGGGGTGGATCGATGCCGCGACCCGGTCGATGCCCGCCATGCTCGGTCCGGCGCCGACGGAATCCGGCGATGACGGCGTCGACGACGGCGCTGCGGGCGCCGATGCACGCCGGACCGGCACCGGCTTCACCGGCAAGGTGGCCGGCGTGCAGGCAGGCGGTCTCCTCGCGTTCCTGTCGAGCGCGATCCTCGGCCAGTACGACCCGTTCTCGGTGGACCCGGAGACCGGTCAGGACGGTGTCCTGATGCTGGTGTCGCCGAACATCATCGCGGTGGAGCGTGCGCTCCGGGCCGACCCGTCGGACTTCCGCCTGTGGGTGTGCCTCCACGAGGTGACCCACCGCGTCCAGTTCTCCGCCAACCCGTGGCTGGCGGAGTACATGCGGTCCAACGTGGGCGCGCTGACCGGCGACGAGGACGACTCCGTCGCCGAGATCGTCAGCCGCATCACCGAGGGGCTGCGGAGCGGGAAGCCGCGTGAGAAGGGCGTCATCGGGCTGATGCAGCTGCTGCAGTCGCCCGAGCAGTTCGAGGCCTTCGAGCGCGTCCTGGCGCTCGGCACCCTCTTGGAAGGGCACGCCGACCACGTGATGGACGCGGTGGGCCCCGCACACGTGCCGAGCGTCGAATCGATTCGCGCCGCCTTCGACCGGCGTCGTAACGGCCCCAAGAATCCGCTCCAGCGGCTCATCCGCGCGTTGATCGGCATGGACGCCAAGATGGCGCAGTACGTGCGCGGCAAGGCTTTTGTGGACCATGTGGTCGACACAGTGGGCATGGAGCGCTTCAACACCGTCTGGACCTCGCCCGAGACCATGCCGCTGATGTCGGAGATCGGGACTCCCGACGCATGGATCGAGCGCGTTCTCTGACCTCGGACGCGAGCGCCGAGGCGCAGCGCGCGATCATCGGCGCCGTCCGCGCCTTCGCCGCGCAGTATGCGCCCGCCGACCGCGTCTGCGTGGCGCTCTCCGGTGGCGCCGACTCGCTCGCACTCACGGCGGCTGCGGTCCGTGCGGGGCTCGAGGTGCATGCGGTGGTGGTGGACCACCGGCTGCAGGACGGCTCGGGCGGCGTCGCCGATCGGGCCGCGGCGACCGCGCGCTCGCTGGGGGCGACCGCCGAGGTCCGGGCCGTGACCGTCACCGGTGCCGGCGGGACCGAAGCCGCCGCCCGCCGGGCCCGGTACGCCGCACTCGACGAGGCGCGGTCAGCGCGTCCGGTCCTGCTCGGCCACACCCTGGACGATCAAGCGGAGACCGTGCTGCTGGGACTTGGTCGCGGCTCGGGGGCGCGATCGCTGGCCGGGATGCGACCGTGGTCGCGCCCGTGGGGACGGCCGCTGCTCGGGATCAGGCGGGCGCAGACCCGCGCGGCCTGCGCGGGGTGGGAGCTGCCGGTCTGGGACGATCCGCACAACGACGATCCGCGCTTCACGCGGGTCCGCGTCCGTTCCGAGGTGTTGCCGCTGCTCGACGACGTCCTCGGCGGGGGTGTGGCCGAAGCCCTCGCGCGGACCGCGACCCAATTGCAGGACGATCTCGACGCGCTCGACGCGCCTGCCGAGGAACTGCTGGCGGAGTGCGCCTACGGCCGGACGCTAGACCTGGAGCCGCTCGATGATGCCCCCGCCGCCCTGCGGACCCGGGTGCTGCGCGCGTGGCTGCTCTCGATCGGTGCTGCGGAGCCGTCGTACCGGGTGGTCTCGGCCGTCGACGCGCTGGTCACCGACTGGCACGGCCAGGGCCCCATCGCCGTCGGCGGAGACCAGCGAGCCCGCCTCGTCGTGACGAGGCGGGCTCGGGAACTTCACATCAAGCGCGAGGCGCGCTGACCTAGATGTAGCAGGTCTTCGGCTTGAACTTCTTCTGGTTGATGGTGCCGAAGTAACGGGCGAAAGCTCCGTTGATGGCTGCGCCGGCAAGTCCGCCGAGGGCACCGATTGCGGCACCTGCGAGGCCTGCGACGGGTGACAGGGGACCGAGGCCGAGAATGAACCCGATCACTGCGCCGGCCACGCCACCGATGGTGGCGGCGGTAGCGAGTTCGGCCTGCAGGGTCTGCAGGGCTTCCTTGTCGCGCTGCTTCTTGGTCTGCGGGCCGCAGATCACCTTCTGCTTCTTCTGCTTGGCGACGGTCGTCTTACCCGCCTCGAGCACGCTCTTCGGAGTGTCGACCGAGCGCTTCACGTCCGTCGACGGCACCAGGGTGGCGACATTGTTCTTCACGGTGGCGTCGATCGGGTAGGTGCGCGCATCCTTACCGGTGTAGGTCAGCGGCACGGTCTCGAGGGCCTTGCCCGCGTTGTTGCGGAGCTCGAGAACGCCGTCCTTCACGGCGAGGCTGCCGTTGTGGATCTTCACCGTGACGTCGTTGTCGTCGCCGCGCTGGACGTCGGCGGTCGTCTGGGCGCCCTTCGCAGGTGCCGCGTTCACCGGCGCCGCCAGGAAGGGCAGGGCCGTCAGCACCGCGAGCAGCGTGATGAACACACCGCGGATGAGGTGGCGGAAAGACATGAAGTTCCTCTCAAAAATCAGCAAGACGTGATCGGCTCGACACCAAATCGCCATCAAAGATCTCAGATAAATGACTTACTCGCGAGTCATGTGATGCGAATTATTCGCCGGAATGGGGTTCACGAGAGAAATGTCGGCACAAATTGGACTGTTCGGAGGATCGGGAGCGCCAGGCGGCGGCACCCGCGCTTGCGATGAACGGGCGACGTGCGAAGCTAGACGGGTGGAGCGCGATTGCTATGGCGATGACATCGAAGAAGTCCTGATCACCGAAGACCAGATCCAGGCGCGCACGGTCGAGATGGCCCGCGCGGTCAGCGAGCGGTACCGGAACGCACCCGACGACCTGGTCCTGATCGGCGTCCTCAAAGGCGCGGTCATGTTCATGACCGACTTCGCCCGGGCGCTGGAGATCCCCTCGCAGCTGGAGTTCATGGCGGTCTCCAGCTACGGCTCGGCCACCTCGTCGTCCGGTGTGGTGCGCATCCTCAAAGACCTGGACCGCGACATCACCGACCGCGATGTGTTGATCGTCGAGGACATCATCGACTCCGGGCTCACGCTCTCGTGGCTCATCAAGAACCTCGCGACGCGCTCGCCGCGGTCGCTGGAGGTGGTGACCCTGTTGCGCAAGCCGGAGGCGGTCCGCGCGACCCTGGACGTCTCGGACGTCGGCTTCGACATCCCCAACGAGTTCGTCGTCGGCTACGGCCTCGACTTCGCCGAGCGCTACCGCGATCTGCCCTACGTCGGGCGCCTCCACCCGTCGGTCTATTCCCACTGAGAATCCCCTGGGAGTCCCACTGGGAGTCACCGCGGAACCAATCGGACTCTCGCGACGTTGATCCGTCAGTCGACGACTGTCGTCGACGGGCACCGGGCGAGGACAGGCGGCGACGGCGGTTCGGCGGCCCACTACAGGTAGCCTCGTATTCCGAGCCGACGGGAAGGACAACGGGAGCGGAAGTGTGATGGAACACCAGCACACCGACCCGCACCCTCGCGTGCACGCATGAATCGCAAGACACTGATTCGGAATCTGGCCATCGTGGCCGTCATTCTGTTCGCCATCTGGGGTTTCTCGATGCTGCGGAGTTCCGATCGCGAGTACACCGACGTCGACACGTCGGTGGCCATGACCCAGCTGAACACGAAGAACGTGAAGTCGGTTCAGATCGACGACCGGGAGCAGCGACTCCGGGTGGAGCTCAAGACGCCGGTCAAGGTGGACGGCTCGGACGCCACCAAGATCCAGACGCAGTATCCGGCGCAGGTGTCCAGTCGGATCTTCGACGCGGTCACCAAGACCGGCGCCGAGTACCAGACCAACGTCACCAAAGACTCCGGCATCTGGCAGTCCATCCTGGTCTTCATCCTCCCGATGGTGATCCTGTTCGGTCTGTTCCTGTTCGTGATGAGCCGGATGCAGGGCGGTCGCGGCGGGGTGATGGGCTTCGGCAAGTCGAAGGCCAAGCAGCTCACCAAGGACATGCCCAAGACGACGTTCGCCGACGTCGCGGGCGCCGACGAGGCCGTCGAGGAGCTCGACGAGATCCGCGACTTCCTCCAGAACCCGTCGCGCTATCAGGCGCTCGGCGCCAAGATCCCGAAGGGCGTGCTGCTGTACGGCCCGCCCGGCACCGGTAAGACGCTGCTCGCGCGAGCCGTGGCAGGCGAGGCCGGCGTTCCGTTCTTCACCATCTCCGGCTCAGACTTCGTCGAGATGTTCGTCGGCGTGGGCGCCTCGCGAGTGCGTGACCTGTTCGAGCAGGCCAAGCAGAACAGCCCGTGCATCATCTTCGTCGACGAGATCGACGCCGTCGGCCGCCAGCGCGGCGCAGGCATGGGCGGTGGTCACGACGAGCGCGAGCAGACCCTGAATCAGCTGCTGGTGGAGATGGACGGCTTCGGCGACCGCTCCGGCGTGATTGTGATGGCGGCGACCAACCGTCCCGACATCCTGGATCCGGCGCTGCTGCGTCCGGGCCGCTTCGACCGCCAGATCCCGGTCACCAACCCCGACATCGCTGGCCGCAAGGCGATCCTCAACGTGCACTCCAAGGGCAAGCCGATCGCGCCCGACGCCGACCTCGACGGCCTGGCCAAGCGCACCCCCGGCATGTCCGGCGCCGACCTCGCGAACGTGATCAACGAGGCCGCGCTGCTCACCGCTCGCGAGCACAAGACCGTGATCAGCGGCGAAGCGCTCGAAGAAGCGGTCGACCGCGTCGTCGGCGGTCCGCGCCGCAAGTCGCGGGTCATCAGCGAGCACGAGAAGAAGGTCGTCGCGTACCACGAGAGCGGGCACACGCTCGCCGCCTGGGCGATGCCCGACCTGGATCCGATCTACAAGGTCACCATCCTGGCCCGCGGTCGGACCGGCGGACACGCGCTCGCCGTCCCGGAGCAGGACAAGGACCTGATGACGCGGTCGGAGATGATCGCGCGACTGGTGATGGCGATGGGCGGTCGTGCCGCCGAGGAACTGGTGTTCCACGAGCCGACCACCGGTGCGAGCTCCGACATCGATCAGGCGACCAAGATCGCTCGCGCGATGGTCACCGAGTACGGCATGAGCGCCAAGCTGGGCGCCGTGCGCTACGGCCAGGAGCAGGGCGATCCGTTCCTGGGCCGCGGCATGGGCTCCACGCCGGAGTACTCGACGGGCGTCGCCGCAGAGATCGACGACGAGGTCCGGAACCTGATCGAGGCCGCGCACACCGAGGCGTGGGCCATTCTCAATCAGTACCGCGACGTCCTGGACGTGCTCGCCGGCCAGCTCCTGGAGAAGGAGACGCTGGTCCGCAAGGATCTGGAGGCCATCCTCGACGAGGTGGTCAAGCGGCCGCGCATCACCCAGTTCGATGTCTTCGGCGACCGCATTCCCAGCGACAAGCCGCCGATCAAGACGCCGGGCGAGCTCGCGAAGGAGCGCGGCGAGCCGTGGCCTCCGGTCGAAGAGCCGGTGCCGGTGCCTGCGGCCCCGGTCGCTGATTACAGCGCGCAGCCCTACGGCCAGCCGCCGCAGACCGGTCCGGGACAGTACCAGCCGCAGCAGTACGGCCACCCGCAGCCCCAACACCCGCAGCCCCAGCCCGGACAGCCCCAGCCTGGACAACCCCAGTACGGACAGCCGCAGCCTGGCCAGCCCCAGTATGGTCAGCCCTACGGGCAGCCTGCCTACGGTCAGCCGCAGCCGGGTCAGCCGAACTACGGTCAACCCCAGTACGGCCAACCCCAGTACGGGCAGCCCGAACCGGGAACACCCGGGGAGCGCAATGGTGGCGCGCCGACGGGCGGGCCCACCCATGGAACCCGTCCCGACTACGGCGCTCCGCGCGACTGGTCGGCCCCCGGCTGGCCGCCCGCGGACGAGCCGCGCGACGGTCAGTGAAGGAGACCAGAGACATGACGACGGATCACGCAGTCGACGCCCTCATGGTGTCGAACACGGGTGAGGCGAAGGTGTTCGACCAAGCGCGTGCCGAGGCCGCTGTGCGCGAACTGCTTCTCGCGGTCGGCGAGGACCCCGATCGCCCCGGCCTGCAGCGCACGCCGCATCGGGTCGCCAAAGCGTACGAGGAGATGTTCGCGGGACTGTACTGCGATCCCGACGAGGTGCTCGCGACCGTCTTCGACGAGGACCACGAAGAGCTGGTGCTGGTCAAGGACATTCCGATGTACTCGACCTGCGAGCACCATCTGGTCTCGTTCCACGGTGTCGCGCACGTCGGTTACATCCCCGGCCCCACCGGTCAGGTGACCGGGCTGTCGAAGCTGGCGCGTGTCGTCGACCTGTATGCGAAGCGGCCGCAGGTGCAGGAGCGGCTCACCAGTCAGATCGCCGACGCGCTGGTCCGGAAGCTGAATCCGCGCGGCGTGATCGTGGTGATCGAGGCCGAGCACCTGTGCATGGCCATGCGCGGCATCCGTAAACCCGGCGCCCGGACCACCACGTCCGCGGTGCGCGGGTTGTTCAAGACCAGTGCGGTCTCCCGCGGCGAAGCGCTGGACCTGATCACCCGGTGATCGCGGATCGCCCGGTGACGGCCCACGGGGACGGTCAGGAGCGCACCTTGGTCATGGGCGTGCTGAACGTGACCGCCGACTCGTTCTCCGACGGCGGCCGCTACCTGCAGACCGACAAGGCCGTCGAGCACGGTCTGCGGCTCCTGGCCGCGGGCGCCGACATCATCGACGTCGGCGGCGAGTCCACCCGACCCGGGGCGGTCCGCGTCGATCCCGTCACCGAGTCGGCGCGAGTGGTCCCGGTGATCCGCGAACTCGTGGCCGCGGGCGCCCGGGTCTCAGTCGACACGATGCGGGCGGCGGTGGCCGCCGATGCTCTCGCCGAGGGGGCGGCGCTGATCAACGACGTCTCCGGCGGTCGTGCCGACGCCGACATGGCGCGGGTGCTCGCCGACGCAGGTGTGCCGTGGATTCTGATGCACTGGCGGCCTGCGGGCAGCGGTCCCACCGACGATCGGCACTTCACTCATCGGGTCGACGACGCGGGCGGGTACCGCGACGTGGTCGCCGAGGTCTCGGGCGAACTCCTGGGGCAGGTGGACGCCGCGGTCGCCGCCGGCGTCGACCCCGACCAGATCGTGCTGGACCCCGGGTTGGGATTCGCGAAGACGGCGGACCACAACTGGGCGTTGCTGCACGCGCTGCCGACCCTCGTCGGGCTCGGCTTCCCGGTGTTGATCGGCGCGTCACGGAAACGATTCCTCGGTACGCTGCTGGCGGCGGAGGGAACCGACCGCCCGCCGGCCGGCCGCGAAGTGGCGACTGCGGCGATCTCCGCGCTGTCCGCGGCGGGCGGCGCCTGGGGCGTCCGCGTGCACGACGTCGCGACCAGCCGCGATGCGATCGACGTGGCCACCGCCTGGCGCGGCGGAGGCCGGAGAGGCAGAGACGATGGCTGACCGAATCGAACTGCGCGGATTGCGGGTCCGCGGCAATCACGGGGTCTTCGACCACGAGCGGCGCGACGGCCAGGACTTTCTCATCGACATCACGCTGTGGATCGACCTGCAGCAGGCGGCCGCCAGCGACGACCTCGCCGACACCGTCGACTACGGCGCCCTCGCGCAGACGGCGCACGACATCGTCGCAGGCGCGCCGCGCAATCTCATCGAGACGGTCGGCGCGGAGATCGCCGACGCGGTCATGACCGACGAACGGATCTCCGCCGTCGAGGTGACGGTGCACAAGCCGTCCGCGCCGATTCCGCTGACCTTCGACGACGTCGCCGTCGTGACCCGACGGTCGGTCAAAACGCCGTCGATCGCGGCCGCGAGGCAGGACCAGCCGCGGTGACCAGCCGGGTGGTGCTGTCGGCCGGCTCGAACATCGGGGACACGCGGGCACATCTGCAGACCGTGGTCGATGCCCTCGGTGACGACCTCCGCGCCGTGTCGGACGTCTACACCACGCCGCCGTGGGGCGGGGTGGAGCAGGACGATTTCGCCAACATCACCCTGATCGCCGACGGCGATCGGACGCCGCGGGAGTGGCTGGAGTGGTGCTGGGAGTGCGAGCGCGCCGCCGACCGGGTGCGCGAGGTGCGGTGGGGACCGCGGACGCTCGACGTCGACGTCGTCTCCGCCGAGATCGACGGCACGCCGGTGCTCTCCGATGACGAGACGCTGCTGCTTCCGCATCCGCGGGCGCGTCTGCGGGCCTTCGTCCTGGTCCCGTGGCTGCAGGTGGATCCCGACGCGCGACTGTGGACGCCGGACGGGGTGCGGCCGGTCGCCGACCTGATCGCCGATCTCGCGCCCGCCGATGTGGCGGGCGTGCGCCGCGCGGGGGCCCTGACGTGACTGCACCCCACCCCAACGGCTCGCCCACTCCGGACGACGAGCACAAACTAGGCCCCACCCGTGTCCGCGACCTGATCGCCGTCGCCGCAGTGGCGGCGCTGGCCCTGTGGATCCTCATCCGCTACAACTACGGTGCCTTCCCGAGCCTGCCGTGGCTCGCGGGCGTCTCGCTCTACGTCGTCGCCGCGCTCGAAGTCGGGATCGGCGTCATCGTCCGCAAACGCATCGCCGACCGCGAGGTCGGCGCCGGGGGCAAACTCCACCCGATCAACGCGGCGCGCCTGGTGGCACTGGCGAAGGCGTCGGCGATCCTCGGTGCGATCGCGGCGGGCGGGTGGACCGGAATCCTGATCTTCCTGCTGCAGAACGGCATCCTCGACGTCGCTCGGGCCGATCGTCCCGGCGCGATCATCGGGATCGTCGGAGGCCTGCTGCTGGCCGCTGCGGCGCTCTGGTTGGAGCACTGCTGCCGAACGCCCGATGACCCCACACCGGACAATCCGGATGCGGCGGCCGACGGTTCGCCGTCCGCCGCGTGAGACGTCGAATCCCGACACGGTGACGGGGTGACGCCGGACGCGCCGTCGTGGGCGGTAAGTTTGCCTGCATGACCACTAAGGAACGATCCGAAGAGGCCTCGACCAAACGACCGTCCTCGGTCGGACAATGGCTCATCGGATCGTTGGTAGTGCTCGCACTGGTCGCGAGTCTGCTGATGATCTTCGGCAACGACTTCTCCATTCAGGCGACCCTCGCGGTGATCGCCGCGCTGTGGGCGGCGGTGATCGGCGCGGTCCTGGTGACCAAGTACCGGCGGCAGGCCGACGTCGCTGAGGCGCGCAGCCGCGACCTCCGACTGGTGTACGAATTGCAGTTGGAGCGGGAGATCGCGGCCCGCCGCCAGTACGAGTCGGACGTCGAGTCGGCGATCCGTCACGAGATCGCGGCCGAGTCGAACGTTGAACTGGAAGAGCTCAAGGCCCAGGTGCTGGCGCTGCGCGCGAGCCTGGAGCACCTGCTCGGCAAGCCGCTGCCCGATGTGCGTGCGGCCATCGGTCTGGACCGTCCGCGCGAGCTGAGCTCGGGTCTGAGCGGTGCAGGCTATGCGCAGGCGGTGGACGACGATCGGGTGGTCGCCGAGCGTGACTTCGCCACCACCGCGCCGCCGGTCGACCCCGGGCGCCATGTGCCCGACGAGCCGCAGGACGCCGAAGAGGTGGACCCCAGCGAGCTCACCGAGATCATCCCCGTCGTCACCGACGACCCCGCCGACTATGCGACGCAGGCGCTCCAAGGTCTTGCGGAGACCGAGGACGACGGCGCGGTGCCGGTCGCCGAACACGAGGACGAGCCCACTCACGAGTACGTGGAGCCGCAGCGCGGTCCCGACACCGGCTCGTTCGAGCGCGCCGCCTACGGCGCGCAGGCCTACGAGCCGCCACCGGTACCGCCGCAGAGCGGTCCGTTCCCGGCTCAGCCCGAGCCGGAGCCGTCCGAGCGCGGTCGCCGCGGCGCGCCGGAGGGCGACGACGGCGCCCACTCGGCCGGTCTGCCTGCGAGCGAACTGCTGAGCCAACTGCGCGCCGCCTCCGGCAACGGCGCCGGTCGGTCCGGACGTCGCCGCCGCGACTGATGACGGCCGGTCACTCCGACCCCAGACCACCGCCCTGATCCACCACGTCGGATTCGGGCGGTGGTGCTGTGTTCGGCGGTGAAAGTTGTCACACCGCGTAGCCCCGAGTACACGGGCGCGCCTACCCTTGCGAAGGAACGTCTGGTACCCGGGTGTCCTCCAGGACACCAGCAACGGGACTGGAACGGAATTGGAGGAACGGCGGTGAATTCACCGATCGCGCCGGCGCGTCTGCGCGTCGGCATCATCTCGGCCGGTCGTGTCGGCACCGCACTCGGCGAAGCACTCGCTTCCGCCGGTCACCACATCGTCGCCGCCGGCGCACGCTCCCCGCACTCCGTCGGCCGCGCAGCGTCCCGTCTGCCGCAGGCGCGCATCCTCGAACTTCCCGGCGTCGTCGCCGAATCCCAGCTGCTGCTGTTGGCCGTCCCCGACACCGCACTTCCGACCGTCATCGACCAGGTTGCTGCCGCCCGCCCGCGGCCCGGGACCATCGTCGCCCACACCGCGGGCGCGCATGGCGTCGCGATCCTCGAACCGCTCGCTCGTCTGGGGCTGGTGACCGTCGCCATGCATCCGGCCATGACCTTCGTCGGCACGTCCGACGACACCGCCCGGCTGGCGGCGTCGTGCTTCGGCATCACTTCCTCCGACGAGATCGGTGACGCCATCGCCGCCTCGCTCGTTCTGGAGATGGGCGGCACTCCGGTGCGGATCGCCGAGACCGACCGCACGCTGTACCACGCCGCTCTCGCGCATGGAGCCAACAATCTGATCGCACTGATCACCGACGCCGTCGCCGCGCTCGACGCCGCGATCGCTGGACCGGACGGGACGGGTCGAGAGACCGCCACCGTGGACGGCCCCGATGCCGGTGTGGCCGCCCGCATCCTCGGGCCGCTGGTGCGCGCCTCCCTGGAGAACGTCCTGGCGATGGGCCCGGAGGCTCTCACCGGGCCGGTGGCGCGCGACGACGCCGCGACCGTCCGCCGTCATCTCGCGGCCCTGTCCGCATTGCCCGACCACACTCTGGTCAGCGGGTACCGGGCGCTGTCGGCGCGCGCCGCCGAGCAGAGCGGCGCCGGGAGAGAACTACGAGAACTGTTGGAGGCCTCCTCGTGACCGGATCTGCCCTCTATGCTCCCGGCGCACTGACCGTGCACCGCGACCCCGCCGACCTGCATCGCGTCACCAAGGCGCTGCGGAGTGCGGGCAAGCGTGTCGGCCTGGTGCCGACCATGGGCGCCCTGCACGAGGGGCATCTGCAGTTGGTGCGGACCGCCAAGCTGCGGTGCGACGTCGTGATCGTCTCGATCTTCGTCAATCCGCTGCAGTTCGGCGCGGGCGAAGACCTCGACGCGTACCCGCGCACCTTCGACGCCGACTGCGCGCTGCTCGAACCGCTCGGCGTCGAACTGGTCTTCGCGCCCACTGCAGCGGGCATGTACCCGTCGGGACCGCGCACCACGATTGCGCCGGGAGAGACCGGCGCGATCCTCGAAGGCGCGGCCCGCCCCACGCATTTCGCCGGGATGCTGACCGTCGTCAACAAACTGCTGAACATCGTCGCGCCGCACGCCGCGTACTTCGGCGAGAAGGACTATCAGCAGCTGGTCCTCATCAACCAGATGGTCCACGACCTCGACATGGACGTCGAGATCATCGGCGTCCCCACCGTGCGTGAAGCCGACGGGCTGGCGCTGTCGTCGCGCAATCGGTACCTCTCCGACGATGAACGGCAGCTTGCGACCATCCTGTCCGCTGCACTGCTGGCGGGCACACACGCCGCGGCGGGCGGCCGCGACGCGATCATCGCCGCTGCCCGCGCAGTGCTCGACACCGCGCCGCAGATCGAGGTGGACTACCTCGAGCTTCGCGGACGCGGATTGCAGGAGGCGCCCGAACACGGCGACGGCCGTCTGCTGGTGGCCGCCCGCGTCGGCCCGGCCCGACTGATCGACAACGTCGGCGTCCTGATCGGCGTCGACCTCCGCGACCCCGACGCGGTCGCGGAGTTGACCGACAACGCTTTCAACTCGACGACTGCCGGCGACGCAGCCCTTCCGGAAGAGGAGTGACCGACAATGTTCCGAACCATGATGAAGTCGAAGATTCATCGCGCGACGGTGACGCAGGCCGATCTGCACTACGTGGGATCGGTGACCATCGACGCCGACCTGCTCGACGCCGCCGACCTGATGGAGGGCGAGCAGGTCTGCATCGTCGACATCAACAACGGCAACCGGCTCGAGACCTACGCCATCGCCGGCGAGCGCGGTACCGGCGTCATCGGCATCAACGGTGCGGCAGCGCATCTGGTGCACCCCGGTGACCTGGTGATCATCATCGCCTACGGCGTCATGAACGAGGCCGAGCTGGCCGAGTACTCGCCGCACGTCGTCTTCGTCGACGCCGACAACCGTCCGGTGACGCTCGGCGACGACCCCGCCGACGTCCCCGAGGGCTCCGGGCTCAAGGATCCCCGCGGTCTGGCGACCGCGTCGGTCTGATCGCTGCCACGACGTGCTCCTCACCGTCACCGTCGGCAATACGAACATTCACGTCGGAGTGTTCGCGGGCTCTGGCGATCACGCACGCCTGGTGCGTGACTGGCGCATCCACACTCAGCCGCACATGACGGCCGACGAGTTCGCGCTGCAACTGCGCGGACTGCTGGGTCCCGACATCGAGCAGGTGACGGCCGTCGCGGGCCTGTCGACGGTGCCGTCGCTGCTGCGAGAGATGCGCGAGATGGCGCCCCGCTACTTCGGTCCCGGACCGCACGTGCTGCTGGAACCCGGCGTCCGGACCGGTGTGCCGCTGCTCGTCGACAATCCGAAGGAAGTCGGCACCGACCGCGTCGCGCACTGTCTGGCCGCGCATGAGAACTATCCGGATGGGCCGTGCATCGTCGTCGCGTTCGGCACGGCGACCGTCATCGACGCGGTCTCGGCGAAGGGGGAGTTCCTCGGCGGCGTGATCGCACCCGGCGTGAACCTGGCGGTCGAGGCGCTGAGCGAGCACACCGTGACGGTCCGCAAAGTGGAGTTGATGCCGCCGCGCAGCGTCATCGGGAAGAACACCGTCGAAGCGCTGCAGTCGGGGATCATCTACGGCTTCGCGGGTCAGGTCGACGGCCTCGTCGACCGCATTCGCGCCGACGTCCCCGGATTCGGCGGCGACGACGTCTCCGTGGTCGCGACCGGTTTTCTGGCCCCGTTGATGGTCGACGAATGTCGCACCGTCACGGTGCACCACAAGTATCTGGCGCTCGACGGCCTCCGCCGCGTGTACGAGCGCAGCCGCCGCGTCGGAAAGGGACGGCAGTGAGCACCGAGATCCAGCAGAGGCCGATCGTCTACGGTCGCGACATCGAGCCCGGGCAGGTGTTCGGGCTCAGCGAGTTCACGCTGACCAAAGAGGAGCTCGTCGCCTTCGCCGAGCGCTGGGATCCGCAGGGATTTCACGTCGATGAGGACGTCGCCGACGCCGGTGTGTACGGCGGTCTGATCGCCAGCGGCGTGCAGACGTTCGCGATTCTGCAGCGGCTGTCGGTGCTCGACGTCTACGACCACTGGGCGGTCATCGCGGGCAAGTCGATGCGCGACGTCGCCTTCCTGCGCCCGGTCCGGCCCGGCGACACCCTCACCGGCAGCCTGACGGTGACCGACGTCGCCTTCGACGACCGCAACCGCGCCCTCGTCGAGGTGGACGGCGAGCTGACGGTGGACGGCAAGCCGGTCATGAGCGTCCACATGGCCTCGTACGTGCACGCGGCGCCGCCCCTTCGCGCCGACTGAGCGAGGCCTCAGGTCGGCGTATCCGCAGACGGCCTCGGCTCGTCGTCCGCCTCGTCCGGTTCGCTGCGCAGCTGCGCCCACATCGCGTCGACCATCGGTTGCAGAAACAGCTGCCCCAGATTGCGAACCATCATGTCGACGGTCTGATCGGCGACGCTGCGTCGGGTGGACGCCAGCCCGGCCGCGCGCATCTTGCGGACCTCGTCGCGCGCCAGCTCGGTGAGCTGCTTCAGGAGGGTCTGCTCCACGCTCGGGTCCAGGAGGACTCGCCGCAGATAGCCGATGACGGCGGGATTGGCCGTCAGCATCGCGCGCACCGCGGCGTCGCGAGCCGACGCGACCTGGGCGGGGCTGCCGCCGGTGGGGACGCTCGCGATCGCGGTGCGGTGATAGTCGACGACCAGCTCTTCGACGGCGCGTCGCAGCCCGTCTTTGGTCTTGAAGTGGTGTTGGACGAGGCCGACCGTCACTCCGGCCGCGGCGGCGACCGCGCGCATCGACACCCGGTCCTCGCCGTGCGCGGCGTACATGTCGAGTGCCGCGTTGCGGATCTTCGCCTTGGCGGTCAAGTCGCCGTCGGCGGCCCGTGGATCGCTCATCTCGTCACCTCTTCCCGGGGACGAGTATACAAACGCGACTATACGGGTGAACTATTTCCCATGCGTTTGTACAGCGACCGCGCTGGTGACCCATGCCGGACCGAAAGTACGGCATGGCTCCGGACGGAGCGATCTCAGTGCAGCGGATTCGCCAGCAGCAACTCGCAGTTGCGGTCGCTCGGCTTGCCGAGCAGGTCGTCGTTCTGGTGGATGTCGTTGTACGAGAGCTCGCGGTACAGGCTCGCCAGGCCGAGCTGGGAGAGGTCCGACGGGTCGGCGGTGTAGGGACTGTCGGCCTCGATCAGCGGAGTGAAGATGCTGAGGGTGCCGTCGCCGTTGTCGGTCACCTCCAAGATGCGGGCGAGCTGCGGAAAGTCGATGTGGCTGGCGGTGTTGATCTCCCAGAAGCTGTGCTTGCCAGTGACGCCGCGATGCGCGATCATCTCGTTCTTGTGCGTGTGGCCGTTGACCCACGCGATCACGTTCGGATGCCGGTGCAGTTGCGCGACGAGGTGGGCGCCGTCGTACTGTTGCTCGCCGGGTGTCTCCGGGTTGGGCAACGCGGCACCCATCGTCGACGAGGTGTGGTGGCTGAACACGATCACGTGTTGGTCGCGGTTGGCGGCGATGGTCCGCGTCATCCAATCCAGTTGACGCCGGCTGATGGAACCGTCGGCGATCCCCATGCTGTTGGTGGTGTTCAGCGCGATGCCGAGCACGCCGTCGGCGATCCGGAACCGATACCAGGTGGGGCCGTCGGGGTCGCTGAAGCCGTGGCCGACAGGGCCGGCGCCGGTGATCCCCGGGTCGAAGTGTCGTCGAACGAACTCGCGCGGGGACACGGGACGACGACGTGCGTCCGCGGTCACCGGGATCACCGGGCCGGTCACGCGCAGTTTCGCGAGCAGCGCGCCGACCGCCGTCGGGTCGCTGCCCAGAGCGCGGCCGATCGCGACGGCGGTGGGGTCGGTGTCGGGGAGGTCGTACTTGACGCCGGAGTAGTACAGCCAGTCCACGATGTTGTTGGGAACGGTGCCGAGCAACTGGTCGTCGTGGTTGCCGAAGACCGCATACCAGGGGGTGTTGAGGCCGGGGCTGCGGTGGGACCGGATGGCCGCGCGCAACAGGCCGGGGATCTGAATGAAGCCGCGGTCCTTGTAGATGTCCCACGAGTCCAGTTCCGGCCGGTAGTAGAGCGACGAGCCGAGTGCCTGCAGGCCCTCGAAGCGATTCTTGGCACCGGTGTTCGGCGTCACGGTCCCGCCGGAGAGGAGGTGCTGGAACCAGTCGAGCTCGATGGACTCGTGATTGTCGGTGTTGTCTCCGGTCGAGACCACGCAGTCGAAGGCGCGGCCGGTGAACGGCCCGCGGGCGACGTCGTTGATGCGGTTGATCAGTGCGACGGCGCCCTGCGTGCCCAGCGCCTCCTGCGGCCGGAACGCCGGTCCCTGGATCGGGTGTACGTACTCGAAGCGCGCCGGGCTCTGAACGTCGGTGATGTGCATGTCCGTGAGCTGCACGAACGACGCCAGCGCCGTGCGCTTGGTCTCGCGTCCCGACTTCGCCGTCGCGAGTTCCTGCCGGATGAACAGCGGCCAGCCCCGGCCTGCGACCAGCGGTCGGTAGCCGCCCTTGCGGGCCCGTCCGGGTGTCGCCACCCGCGCCAACGTGGTTCCCGACGTGTTCGCCGTCGCGGCCGGATTCGCGTGCACGTGGCCGGCGAACACGCTGCCCGCGGCGACGACTCCGGCCGTGGCGGCGCTCGCGCGCAGGAACTGACGACGTGAGAGGGGATTCGACATGGCAGCAACTGTAATGCGCGGCACACCCCGCATGTTCACCTCCGGGCCAGATGACGTTCATTTGTTGCGTTGTAGCGCGTCACCGGCATTGAGTCAGGAAAGGCGGAATTGTGGAATTCGGCGGATCTATCCACAATCGGCCGGATCGGCTGGAAGTGGGATCGGATGGCGCGCACGCTTGTGCGATGGGGACTGCGGGGGATACCAAGCCGGCGTTTCCCGGGGTGTACGTGAGTCATACCGGCGCGCTCACTCAGCGTCAACGTGAATGGGCGGCGGTTCTGTATGCGTGGCCCGCAGCGTTGAGCCATGGATCGGCGATCCGGGTCGTGTCGTCGGCGGTACGCAGTGAGCGGTCCGCGGGGCCCATTCACGTCGTTGTCGACGCGCATCGACGGGTTACCAAACAGCCGGGAATGGTGATCCACTACAGCCGACACATGGACGAGCGAGTCGTGATGCATACCCATCCGCCGAGGGTGCGAGTTGAGCACGCGGTCCTCGACGTCGCGGCCACAGCGTCGTCGGAGTTCGCCGTTGTCGCCTGTTTGTCCGGGGCAGTGCAGTCGCGTCTGACGACACCGGACCGACTGCTCGCCGCGGTACGCGCCCGGCGGCGGATGCCTCGTCGGGCATTCGTCGAAGGCGTCCTCGAAGATGTGCGCGACGGAGCCTGCTCGGTGCTCGAGCACCGGTACCTGCACGATGTGGAGCGCGCACACGGGCTGCCGCGGTCGGTCCGGCAGTCGAAGACCGGTGTCGGACGTCGAGGTTTTCGCGACGTCGAATACCCGGAGTGGGGGCTGATCATAGAACTGGACGGTCGTGCCCACCACGACGACGCACTTGCGCGCGACGCGGATCTGGAGCGCGACCTCGATGCGTTCGCCTTCGCGGACAAGGCAAGCCTCCGACTCGGGTGGGGACAAACCGTCGACCGGGCGTGCCGGACCGCAGGAAAGGTCGGGAAGGCGCTGAACCGCCGAGGTTGGCCGGGCCGCGTCAGGAAATGCTCGCCCGAATGTGACCTGGAATGAGTTGCGCCGTATTTCGTGACCGGCATCGGGTCACGAAATACGGCATAAGGGCTGTGGGCAATAAAAATCGGACTGAGCGGAAAGCCTGGTCACCGGTTCGTGACTGTGGCAGACTCTTTCTCGTGATCAAGAGTTGTCAGGAGTGTTGTCGAGGCTGACGCCGCCTTCCGCGGTCGGCCACTTTCGCCAACCCCCGCTCGTTCGATCACCAGAGGACTCCCTCGCCATGACGCTCGCCTTCGCCCGCCCTGTCACCACCTCGTACACCGCCGCGCCGCTGTCGCTGCAGGCCCGCCAGTACCGTGCCGCGCTGTCCGACGGCGCCGTCGCCGTCGATCTCCGCGACCTGCCGACTCGCACGGCGGAGGGCGCGCTCGTCGGTGCCATCGCCGTCGACGCCGCCGAAGCGCTCGACCTCCTGGCCCCCGATTCGCCGAACCGATTGCGGTCGGCGTCGATCGACGCCCGTTGGGTGTTGATCTCCGATGACGGCTACGACGCCGAGATGCTGGCCTGGCATCTGCAGGCGCGCGGGGTGTCCGGTGCACGTTTCGTGGTCGGCGGGCACGCCGCACTGCGCTCGGCGCACATCAACGGGAGCGTCGGCGACGAGTTCCTCGTCATGTTCGGTGTGCACTGACACACCACCCCAGCTCGATTGGTCTTGACGCAGGTGGGCCGCATAACCTGGGGTGCGTGAGTGACCAGGTATCAGGCGACCAGACTGCAGATCAGACCCCCGAGCAGGTTCGGGTGCGCCAGGAGAAGCGGACGCGGATCCTCGATGAGGGGCGTCAGGCGTATCCGGTCGCAGTGGAACGGACCCACAGCCTCAAACAGATCCGTGAGGAGTACCCGGACCTCGAGGCGGGCACCGAGACCGGAGTTCAGGTCGGCGTTGCAGGCCGCATCATCTTCCTCCGCAACAAGGGCAAGCTCTGCTTCGCCACCCTGCAGGAGGGCGACGGCACTCAGCTGCAGGCGATGGTCAGCTTCAACGGGGTCGGCGAGGAGTCCCTCGCCCGGTGGAAGGCCGACACCGACCTCGGCGACATCGTCTTCGTCCACGGAGAGGTGATCAGCTCGCGCACCGGCGAACTGTCGGTGATGGCCGACGCCTGGGAGATGGCGTCCAAGTCGCTGCGACCGCTGCCCGTCGCGCACAAGGAGATGAATGAGGAGTCACGCGTCCGCCAGCGCTACGTCGACCTCATCGTCCGGCCCGAGGCGCGTGCCGTCGCCCGCACGCGCGTCGAGGCGATGGCGCAGCTCCGCAAGTTCATGACCGACCGCGACTTCCTCGAAGTCGAGACGCCGATGCTGCAGACGCTGCACGGCGGCGCCGCGGCCCGCCCGTTCGTCACCCACTCCAACGCCTTCGACATGGACCTCTACCTGCGCATCGCGCCGGAACTGTTCCTGAAGCGCTGCGTGGTCGGTGGCATCGAGCGCGTCTTCGAGGTGAACCGCAACTTCCGCAACGAGGGCGCCGACTCCACGCACTCGCCCGAGTTCGCGATGCTCGAGACCTACCAGGCGTACGGCACCTACGACGACGCCGCCGTCCTGATCCGCGAACTGGTTCAGGCCGTCTCGCTGGGCGCCGTCGGCACCCTGACGCCGACCATGCCCGACGGCAGCACCTACGACCTCTCCGGTGAGTGGACCTCGCTGTCGATGTACCCGTCCCTGTCCGAGGCGCTCGGCGAGGAGATCGTACCGGTCGAGACGAGCGTCGAGGAACTCCTGGCCATCGCCGCCCGCGTCGGCCTCGACATCCCCAAGGACAAGGGGTACGGCCACGGCAAGCTGGTCGAAGAGCTGTGGGAGCACCTCGTCGGCAGCAAGCTCGACGAGCCGGTCTTCGTCCGCGACTTCCCGGTCGAGACCTCGCCGCTGGTGCGGTCGCACCGCACCATTCCCGGCGTGGTCGAGAAGTGGGACCTGTATGTGCGCGGCTTCGAGCTCGCGACCGGCTACTCCGAGCTCGTCGACCCGGTGATCCAGCGCGAGCGCTTCGTGGATCAGGCGCGACTGGCCGCGGCAGGCGACGACGAGGCCATGGTCCTCGACGAGGAGTTCCTCGCCGCCATGGAGCACGGCATGCCGCCGACCGCGGGCACCGGCATGGGCATCGACCGCCTGCTGATGGCCATCACCGGTCTCGGCATCCGCGAGACGGTGCTGTTCCCGCTGGTGAAGCCGATCCAGAACTGAGATGTGTTCGTTGGATCTGCGCCCTCCACGGGCGCAGATCCAACGAACGCTGTGCCGGTCAGCGTCGCTGGTAGCTGATCCACGGTTCGTTGGCGATCACCGCTCCGTTGGGTGCGGTGATCAACAGGCGATCCGGGTGCACGTGGTAGGTGTAGCCGTTGTTGTAGGCGTGGTACCCGTTCTCGTCCCAGGTGGCGCCCCACAACGCGATGCTGTCGCCGGTGGTCTTCGCGACGCCCTTGTACGCCCAGCCGGTCGGACCCTGCACCGGGCAGATGGCGACTCGCGACCAGTTCGACTCCGCCAGGATCTTGGCCGGGCCGTTGCAATACGGTCCGCCGGGAAGTCCGTCGGCCGAGGCGGTTCCGACGCCGACGGCTCCAGTCCCGGCAGCGATGCCGATGGCGGCCAGGGTGGTTGCGGCGATGCGAGTCGTCGTGCGGATGCGCTTGCGCATGATCATCACTTCCTCCCGCAGGGAGCGGCAGCGGTCCGACCGCGGAATGCGCCTGCGTGTGTGGGTGGAGACCGCTTACCGGGACTGTCGGAACCCGGTCGGGCGGCGTGACAGGAGGTCGATCGACCGAATGACGCAGGACGCTACGGGATCAACCGCACCCGACGCGCGTTCACGACCGCCTCGAAGCGGGATGACGCATCGAGTTTCACCAGCAGGGACTTCACGTGGCCCTTGACCGTGTGCAGTCCGATCCCCAGTCGGTCGGCGATCGCGGGATTGGTGAGGCCCGCGCCGAGCAGGTCGAGGACGTCCTGCTCGCGACCGGTGAGGTGGACGGCGACCTGGTCGTCGGGCGCCTGACCCGCCAACTCGGCTGCGATCTCCAGCATCTGCGCCCGCACGGACGGGTCGTCGACCGAATCGGCCAGACCGCGCAGCTTGGTGTACGAGTCCTGGACGCGACTGCGCCAGGCGGCCAACTCCATCTCCTCGTCCTCGGTCCGCATGCCGAGGACCTCCGAGACCGTCAACTGCTGTTCGACGGCGCGGGCTTCGTCGGCGGCGGCGTCGAGGGCGGCGTCGATCTGGTCGTGCCTGCTGCGTCGTGCCGCGTAGAGGACGCCGATCTGCTTGCGGCCCACGATGATCGGCGCGGCGACGATGGAATACAGCTGCTCTGCGCGGATCACCGCGTCGTAGGTGTGGGTGATCAGCGGTGACTCGAAGTAGTCGCGCAGGGCGGTGGCGCGACGGCTGGTGAGGACGCGGCCGCCGAGTCCGTGGCCGGAATCGAGACGGATGCCGCGCAGCGGGCCGACGAGGTCGCCGTCGAAGTAGCTCAACTCGATCGCATCGTCGGTGTCGCGACCGGGGATCACCCGACCGGCGAAGGCGAGGCTGGCGCCGGTGTGCCTGCGGAGTCGCTCCAGTGGCCGGCGCAGGTGCCGACCGAGCTCGTCAGAAGGCGTACCCCTCTTCGGAGGGTTGCCGGTGTCGCGGGTCACAACGATCATTGTCTCAGATCGTGTCCTCGAGACGAGTGGAGAGTGGAATGAACGCGGACCAGCAGACGCAGGCGTGGTTGGAGACCTACCGGAGCCCGGAGGCCAGTGCCGCCAACCTTCTCTGCGACCGCCACGATCCCGCCGCCGTCGCCTTCACCCTCGTCGAGCCGGACCTGACGTCGGTGTCGCTGACCTGGGGCGAGCTCGCCGACGAATCGCGCCGCATGGCGACGGTGTTGGCGAGCAAGGGGATCGAGCGTGGTGAATGCGTGCCGGTCCTGCTGGGGAAGCGTCGAGCGCTGGTGGTGACGCTGGTGGCACTGTGGCGGCTCGGCGCGGTCCACGTTCCGCTGTTCACGGCCTTCGCGACCGGCGCCGTGGAACTCCGGACCGAAGGGTCGGGCGCCCGGTTCGTCGTCACCGACGCCGGGCAGCGCGAGAAGGTGGATCCGATCTCGGCGGTCACGGTGCTCGACGTCGACGAGTTGGTCGCGGCATCGGCGGACGCGCAGCCGCTGGCCGAGTCCGTCGCGATCGGCGGCGACGGCACACTGATCCAGCTCTACACGTCGGGAACCACCGGCAAACCGAAGGGCGTCCCGGTCCCGCTCTACTGCCTGGCGTCGTTCCAGACCTACCTGCACTACTCGCTCGACGTCAGTGCGGACGACGTCTTCTGGAACGCGGCCGACCCGGGCTGGGCGTACGGCCTGTACTACGCACTGTTGGCGCCGATGGTCGCCGGCCGCACCAGCCTGCTGCTGAACCAGGGCTTCACCCCGGACTCGACCGTCGCGGTCATCGAGAAGTTCGGCGTCACCAACTTCGCCGCCGCACCCACCATCTACCGCGCGTTGCGCGCGGGCGCCGACCTGAGTCGCATCAGCCTGCGCCGCGCGTCGTCGGCCGGTGAGCCGTTGACCCCGGACATCGTCTCGTGGGGTGTGGAGAACCTGGGCTGCGAGGTGCGCGACCACTACGGTCAGACCGAGCTCGGCATGGTCATCGGCAACCACTGGCACCCCGAACTCGCCCAGCCGCTGAAAGTCGGCTCGATGGGCCAGGCCATGCCCGGCTACACCTGCGGCATCGTCGACGGGCAGATCGCGATCGACGTCGAGGGCAGCCCGCTGCTGTGGTTCACCGAGTACGACGGCGCGCCCGACAAGACGGCCGAACGCTTCACCGACGACGGCGGCTGGTACTTGACCGCCGACACCGGCAAGGTGGACGACGAGGGGTACTTCTCCTTCACCTCGCGCGACGACGACGTGATCCTCGCCGCCGGCTACCGCATCGGACCGTTCGACGTGGAGAGCGTTCTGGCCGGACACGCCGCGGTCAGTGAGGTCGCGGTGGTCGGCCGTCCCGATCCGGAGGGGATCCGCGGCGAGGTGGTCGAGGCCTTCGTGGTCCTGCGCGCCGGCGTCGACGGCACCGAGACGCTCGAGACCGAACTGAAGAACCTGGTCCGCGATCAGTACTCCAAGCACGCCTACCCGCGGGTGGTGCACTTCGTGGACTCGTTGCCGAAGACGCCGAGCGGCAAGATTCAGCGGTTCATTCTGCGGCGCTCGTAAATGAATCCCCGGAGCGGCTGGTTACTGTTCAGCGGGCCGCATTTCGGGTCGAATCGGGGATTCCTTGACGAGGACGTCAACGCATCTCGCGCTTGAGGATCTTGCCCGACGCATTGCGCGGGAGGGCTTCGATGATCTCCACGACGCGCGGGACCTTGAAGTTGGCGAGGTGCTCCTTGGCGAAGGCGACGACCGCGTCGGGGGAGACGGTCGCGCCGGGCTGCACGGTGAGGAAGGCTTTGCCGACCTCGCCCAGACGAGCGTCGGGAACGCCGATGACGGCGGCCTCGGTGACGTCGGGGAAGCGGGACAGCACCTGTTCCACCTCGGCGGGATAGACGTTGAAGCCGCCGCAGATGTACATGTCCTTGAGGCGATCGGTGATCGTGAGGTTGCCGCGGTCGTCGAGGGCGCCGATGTCGCCGGTGTGCAGCCAGCCGTCGGCGTCGATGGTCTCGGCGGTGGCCCGCGGATCGTCGAGGTAGCCGCGCATCACCATCCGTCCGCGCGTGAGGACCTCGCCCTGCTCCGACAGCGTCACCTCCATGCCGTCGAACGCTCGACCGCAGGTGGTGGCGACGGTGACGGCGTCGTCGTCCGGTCGACACGTGGTGATGAATCCGCTGGTCTCGGTCTGCCCGTAGGCGGTGACGACGGTCTCGACGCCGAGATCGGACTGGAGACGTTCGATCAGCACCACGGGCACGATGGTGGCGCCGGTGACGATCAGGCGCAGGCTGGAGAGGTCGTGCTGATCGCGGTCGGGGGCGTCCAGAATGGTCTGGAAGATGGTCGGTGCGCCGGGGAAGACGGTGATCTTCTCCCGCGAGACCACGTCCATCGACGCCGACGGCGAGTAGACGGCGAGGGGGACCATGGTGGCGCCGAACAGGATCGAGGGCAGGATCCCGGCCTTGTAGCCGAAGGTGTGGAAGAACGGATTCACCATCAGATAACGGTCGGTTTCCGACAGCCGACCGTTCGCGCCCCACGCGTGGGCGCCGTGGACGGTGTGCCGGTGCTCGGCCATCACGCCCTTCGGCGCGCCGGTGGTGCCGGAGGTGAAGAGGATGTCGGACAGATCGTCCGCGCGCACCGCGTCGGCCCGGTCCCGTGCCTGCTGCAGCAACTCGTCGGTCGCCGATGCCAGGAGCGTGCTCCACGCGATGACGTCGGGGCCCGCGGCGGCGTCGTCGAGGGGAATCGAGACGACGCTGCGGCCGGTGGGAATCGTCGATCCCACCACTTCGGCGAGGCGGTCGATGCCGCCGAACGCTCCGGACACCACGACCACCTGCGCACCGGAGCGCTCGATGATGTCGGATGCCTCGCTCACCGTGTATCGGGTGTTCAAGGTGATCAGGACCGCGCCGGCGTATTGGACGCCGAGCGCAGCGATCGGCCAGTGGTGGCTGTTCGGCGCCCAGACGGCCACGCGATCGCCGTGCCGGACCCCGAGTCCGATGAGACCTGCCGCGAATCGTCGGACCTCGTCGGCCAACTCGGGCCAGGTGAGGCTGACGCGCGCACCCCACTGGTCGTCGACGACGGCGACGCCGTCGGGCCACTGATTCTCGGCACGATGCAGGGCTGCGGGGGTGGTCAGCGGGTTCGGGAGCATGGTCAAAACCTAGCAAATGCTTGGTAGGTTAAGCTAGCGGTCATGACGACGATCAATCTCGCCGATCGCAGCGTCGATCTGGGCGAATGGGCAGCGGCGACGCCGAACGCGGCGACCGTGTTCGCCGAAGCCGTCCGCAGCTGGCTCGACGAGAATCTGGTCGGTGAGTTCGCCGAACTCCGCGGCCGCGGTGGACCGGGCAGCGAGCACGAGTTCTTCGCCGAACGTCTCGAGTGGGATCGCCACCTCGCAGCGTCCGGCTGGACCTGCCTCGGCTGGCCGAGTGAACACGGCGGCCGAGGTGCGACGATCGAGCAGCGCATCATCTTCCACCAGGAGTATGCGCGAGCCGACGCCCCGGCGCGGGTGAATCACCTCGGCGAGGAGCTCCTCGGCCCGACCCTCATCGAATACGGAACCCCCGCGCAGCAGGAGCGCTTCCTGCCCGGCATCGTGAACGTCACCGAACTCTGGGCGCAGGGGTACTCCGAACCCGGCGCGGGCAGCGACCTCGCCGCCGTGGCCACCTCCGCGGTGCTCGACGACGGCGCGTGGATCGTGAACGGGCAGAAGATCTGGACGTCTCTCGCCCACCTGTCGCAGTGGTGCTTCGTCATCGCCCGGACTGAGAAGCAGTCGAGCCGTCACAAAGGTCTGAGCTTCCTGTTGGTCCCGCTCGATCAACCGGGCGTCACCATCCGGCCCATCCAGCAGATCACCGGCACCTCCGAGTTCAACGAGGTCTTCTTCGACGACGCCCGCACCAACGCCGACCTGATCGTCGGCGAGCCCGGCGACGGCTGGAAGGTCGCGATGGGGCTGCTCCAGTTCGAGCGCGGCGTCTCGACCCTCGGTCAGCAGGTCGGCTTCCGCCGCGAACTCGACGACCTCATCGCCGTCGCCCGCCGCAACGGTGCGATCGACGACCCGGAGATCCTCGGCCGTCTGCGTCGAGCCAAGGTCGGACTCACCGTCATGGAGGCCAACGCGCGCAGAACCCTGTCTGGGGACATCGTCTCCGCGACCGGGGCCGCCTCGGTCACCAAGCTGCTGTGGGCCAACTGGCACCGCGACCTCGGCGAGCTGTCCGCCGCCGTCGTCGGCGCACCGACGCTCATCGGCCCGCCCGCCACCACGGAGGGCCGGGTCAACGACCTCCGAGACCCCGAGCACGTGGAACTGGACGAGTGGCAACGCCTGCTGCTCTTCACCCGTGCCGACACCATCTACGGCGGCTCGAACGAAGTGCAGCGCAACATCATCGCCGAGCGCGTTCTCGGCCTTCCCCGAGAGGCACGACCCGCATGACCCGACCCGCATCACCCCTCGCCACCCCGCCAGAAGAGACGCCCGGCCACGGACTCCTGACCGGCAAGAAGGTCGTCGTCACCGCGGCCGCAGGCACCGGCATCGGCTTCGCCACCGCCCGACGCGTCCTCATGGAAGGCGCCGACGTGCTGGTCTCCGACTTCCACGAGCGCCGTCTCGGCGAGACCGTCGAGAAGCTGCAGGCCGAGTTCGGCGACCGCCAGGTGTGCTCATTCATCTGCGACGTCTCCAGCACCGAACAGGTCGACGCCCTCATCAGCAGCGCTGCGGCCCAGCTGGGGCGGATCGACGTCCTGGTCAACAACGCGGGCCTCGGCGGCGAGACGCCGGTCGCCGACATGACCGACGAGCAGTGGGATCGCGTCCTCGACATCACCCTCACCAGCACCTTCCGCGCCACCCGCGCCGCCCTGCGGTACTTCCGCGACGCCGACCACGGCGGCTCCATCATCAACAACGCCTCCGTCCTCGGCTGGCGCGCCCAGCGCGGGCAGGCGCACTACGCCGCGGCCAAGGCGGGCGTGATGGCGCTGACGCGCTGTTCGGCCGTCGAGGCCGCCGATGACGGAGTCCGCATCAACGCCGTCTCCCCGTCCATCGCCAAGCATCCCTTCCTGGCGAAGGTCACGTCCGACGATCTGCTCGACGAACTGGCCTCCCGCGAGGCCTACGGTCGTGCCGCCGAAGTGTGGGAGATCGCCTCGGTGGTCGCCATGCTCGCCAGCGACTACAGCACGTACATGACCGGCGAGGTCGTCGCCGTCTCCAGTCAGCGCGCCTGACCCTCTCGAAAGAAGCACCAGCATGACAACTCCGCAGGCCTACATCGTCGACGCCGTCCGCACCCCCGTCGGCAAACGCGGCGGATCGCTCGCCGCCGTGCACTCGGCAGACCTCGCCGCGCACGTGATCACCGCGATCATCGAGCGCACCGGCATCGACCCCGAGGTGGTCGACGACGTCGTCCTCGGCTGCGTCGACACCGTCGGACCACAGGCAGGCAACATCGCCCGCACCGCATGGCTGGCCGCAGGCATGCCGCTCGGCGTTCCCGGAACCACCGTCGACCGCCAGTGCGGATCCAGCCAGCAGGCGATCCACTTCGCGGCGCAGGGCGTCATGAGCGGCACGCAGGACGTGGTCCTGGCCGGCGGCGTTCAGAACATGAGCGCCGTCCCGATCAGTCAGGCGATGATCGCCGGCCAGGCGCTGGGCTTCACCACGCCGTTCGCCGAGTCGGCGGGGTGGCAGAAACGGTTCGGCGACGCCGAGGTGAGTCAGTTCGTCGGCGCCGACATGATCGCGAAGAAGTGGGACATCAGTCGGCTCGACATGGAGGAGTTCGCGCTCGCCAGCCACCAGCGGGCCAAGGCCGCGATCGCTGCCGGGCACTTCGACAACGAGTACGTCCCGCTGGGCGACTGCGTGGTCGATGAGTGCCCGCGCGAGACCACGCTGGAGAAGATGGCATCGTTGAACGTCCTCGCCGAGGGCTCCGACTTGACCGCGGCCGTCGCCTCCCAGATCTGCGACGGGGCGTCGGCGACGCTCGTCGTCTCGGAGCGCGCGCTCAAGCAGTACGGGCTCACCCCGCGGGCGCGCATCCACCACATGACGGTCCGCGGCGACGACCCGGTGATGATGCTGTCCGCCCCCATCCCGGCCACTGCGTGGGCCCTGAAGAAGACGGGGATGAGCATCGACGACATCGACGTCGTCGAGATCAACGAGGCGTTCGCGCCGGTCGTACTGGCCTGGCTGAAGGAGACCGGCGCCGATCCGGCCCGGGTGAACCCGAACGGCGGCGGCATCGCACTCGGCCACCCGCTGGGTGCCACCGGCGCCAAACTGTTCGCAACCATGCTCAACGAGCTGGAGCGCACGGGTGGACGCTACGGACTGCAGACCATGTGCGAGGGCGGCGGCACCGCGAACGTGACGATCATCGAGCGGCTGGGCTGACGGCCCCTGTGATTGAGACCACGCGACGGCTACACTTGGGATGAGAAGGCAAATCTGTCTCAATCAAATCTGAGTGGAGTGTGGAATGACCAAGCCTGCTGATGTGACCGTCCGTGCGGGGGACAAGGTGTCGTCCGAGGCGCACACGCTGGACGAACTCCTCGAGATCCAGAAGGTCGCGTTCCTGCGTGACGGCATCCCGGACGCGGCCACGCGCATCGATCGGATCAACCGGCTGGGGCAGCTGCTGCTCGATCACGCCGACGCCATCACCGAAGCGCTGAACGCCGACTTCGGTACGCGGCCGCGCGATCTCTCGATCGCCGCCGACGTGGCCGGCTGCATGATCGACATCGCGCACCAGCGGCACAGCGCCGAGAAGTGGATGCGCGAGACCAACGTCGCCAAACTGCAGGGACTCATCGGCTACAAGCAGCGGCTGCGCCGCGACCCGCTGGGTGTCGTCGGGATCATGGGGCCGTGGAACTTCCCGCTCCAGTTGACGTTCGTTCCGGCGGCGTCGGCCCTGGCGGCGGGCAACCGCGTGCTGATGCGGCCGTCGTCGATCACCGCCAAGACCACGGAGCTGATCGCGCGCGTGGCGCCGGACTACTTCTCGGTCGAGGAGTTCGCAGTCATCACCAGCAAGCACGGCGGTGGCTCGGACTTCGCGAAGCTCAAGGTCGACCACATGTTCTTCACCGGCTCGCCCGAGGTCGGCTCCTCGGTCGCGCAGGAGGCGGCGAAGAACCTGGTACCGGTCACGCTGGAGTTGGGCGGCAAGAACCCGGCGATCGTCGACGCGACCACCGACATCACCAAGGCGGCGAACTTCCTGGCCGACGCCCGGATGATCAACGGCGGCCAGGTGTGCCTGTGCCCCGACTACGTCTTCGTGCCGGAGGCCAAGGTCGGCGAGTTCACCGAGAAGGTGATGGCGCGCTGGACCAAGAACTTCCCGAGCATCGTCGAGAACGCCGACTACACGTCGACGATCAACGAGAAGAACTACACCCGCATCGTCGGCCTGATCGACGACGCCGTGGAGCTGGGCGCCGCCAAGCGTCAGGTGGTGCCCGCAGGGGAGCAGTTGCCGAACGACGCTGCGCGGAAGATCCCGCCCACGCTGCTGACCGGCGTCACCCCGGGCATGAAGATCGAGGACGACGAGGTCTTCGGTCCGGTGCTGACGGTGTACCCGTACCGCGAACTGTCGGAGGCGATCGACAAGATCAACTCCGCGGGTCACCCGCTGACGCTGTACTGGGTCGGCGACGACAACGAGAACCTCAAGACCGTCGCGGACAACACCCGCAGCGGATCCATCTCGGGCAACGACTTCGCGCTGCACCTGCTCTCGCAGGGGCTGCCGTTCGGCGGCGTCGGCCGGTCGGGCATGGGCAACTACCACGGTGAGTTCGGGTTCAACACCTTCAGCCATGCGCGCGCGGTGACCGTCTCGACCATGCCGATCTCGTTCGCGGAGATCATGACCGCGCCGTTCACCAAGCGTGACAAGCGTCTGACCGACATGCAGTTGAAGCTGTGGCGGTTCCTGAACGGTCGTGCCGTCAAGAAGGCTGCGAAGAAGCGCTGATCAGCGTCTGTCTCATCCTGCCGCCGCGGACTCGGAAACGAGTCCGCGGTGGTGTTTCGGCACCCTGACACAGTAGCCAACCAAGCGTTTGCTAGGGTCGGTGTGGAGTGGAATGCGAGGAGGCATCGTGGCGTCGAAGACTACGACCAGCGGACCCAGTCGGCGGGACGAACTCCTCGGCATCGCAGGGCAGTTGTTCGCCGATCGTGGTCTGCGCTCAACCACCGTACGCGACATCGCCGACGCGGCAGGCATCCTGTCGGGCAGTCTCTACCATCACTTCGACTCCAAGGAGTCGATGGTCGACGAGCTCCTGCGCGAATTCCTCGACGCCCTGTTCGCGCGCTATCGCGAGATCGTCGGCGCCGAACTGCCTGCGACCCAGACGTTGCGGCAGCTGGTGATCGCTTCCTTCGAGGCGATCGATACCAAGCACACGGCCGTGGCGATCTACCAGAACGAGTCTCGCCAGCTGAGCAGCCAGGAGCGCTTCGGCTACATCGGCGAACGCAATGTCGAATTCCGCGGGCTGTGGGAGTCGGTGCTGCGCCGCGGCGTCGACGAAGGCGATTTTCGCGCCGATCTCGACATCGACCTGGTCTACCGCTTCATGCGCGACACCGTCTGGGTGGCCGTGCGGTGGTACCGGCCGGGCGGTTCGATGACCGTCGAGCAGATCGCCGATCAGTATCTGTCGATCGTGCTCGACGGAATTCTTCCGCGCTAGCTGATTCCCGCTGATGGCCGTCCGCACGGTGGTCGAGTGCTCGGCAGTGGCCCGGCACCGATGCTCTCAATGGGGATGCCTCCCCACGCTGGTCGAGTGCTGCCTGCGAGCGGAGCGAGCACGCAGTTTATCGAGACCGTCGTCAGTTCCGCACTGGGGCGCGACGGAGTGCGGGAACGAGAAGTGGTGCGTCACCGCGAGACGGGGAATGCACGGTCTGTTGCCCGTGATCGTCAGCGCGCGACCGATGCCGTCACCGTGAATTTCGAATTCCGCGCGATCTGCCGCGTGGGTCCGACGATCTTCTCCAACGCGGGGCGATAGCGCAGGTGCGAGTTCCACACGCACCACAGCTCGCCGCCGGGCGCCAGCGTGCGGGCCGCATCGGAGAAGAGGTGACGGGCGATACCGGTGGAGAGCGCGGCATCGGCATGGAACGGCGGATTCAGCACCACCAGTTCCTGTGACGCGTCGCCGACCGTCTCCAGACCGTCGGCCTGCACCACCGTCACCCGGTCGGCGACGCCGTTGGCGGCCGCGGTGGCGCGGGCCGACGCCGCGGCTGCGGCGGAACGATCGGTGGCGATCACGGCCGCGTGCGGACGGGCCAGCGCCAGCGCACTCGCGACGACGCCGCTGCCGCAGGCCAGATCGACGGCGGTCGAGGCGTCGGGCAGCGCCGCATCGAGTTCGCCGAGGAGCAAGCGCGTGCCGATGTCGACGCGGGTGCCCGCGAAGACGCCGCCGTGCGCGGCCACGGTGAGCGCGAGGTCGTCGTGCCGCTGCGTGCGCGGCCAGGTCGCGAGCAGTTCGGCGCCGTGGTCGGCGCGCGGACCACGGGCGAAGAGCACCCGCGACTTCTGGCGGGCATGACTGACGTCGATGCGCTCGAACAACTCACCGAGCACCTCGTTCATCGCCACCGACATGTGCTTGATGCGTCCGCCCGCCACGACGACGACGTCGGGCTCGGCGTGCGCGGCGAGGAGCGCGGCGACCTCGGCCAGTCGATCCAGGCTGCGTGGGAGGCGCATCAGCACCACTCGGGCGCCGGCGACCGCGGAGGCGTCGAACGGGGCCTGCGTCACGGCGGCGCCGAGCCGCTCCGCGTTGCGGGCGAGCGCGCGCTGACCGGTGAGGGCGTCCTGGTGACTGCGGACGTCGACGGCTCCGGCCGCGAGGGCGCCGAGCGTGAGAGCGCCGTACGCGTCGTCGATCACCGTCACCGTGCCGGGCGCGCTGCCCGCGATCAGATCGGTGGCCTGGTCCAGGATCAGCCGGTCGGCGGCGTCGAACGCGGCGAGGTCGGGACCGTCGACGTCCGGGGCGCGCTGCAGCAGGGAGAAGTCCACGATCGGGAGATTACCGGTGACGGCGGACGATTCGGGAATCTCTGCGCGACGGCGGTACCGTCATCGCATGTCTGCTACCGCGGCGACGGCGGGTAAACCGTCGATCCCCGTCCCGATGCTTGCGACGCTGGCGCTGCTGTCGGCCATCGCGCCCCTGGCCATCGACATGTACCTGCCGGGGCTCCCGGCACTGGGCGACGACCTGCACACCTCGCCGGCGGCGGCCCAGCTCACGCTCACCACGTTCATGCTGGGGCTGGCGGCCGGGCAGTTGCTCATGGGCCCGCTCTCCGACAGCCTGGGACGACGACGCCCGCTGATCCTCGGCACCGCACTGTTGATCGTGGCCGGAATCGGGTGTGCTCTCGCTCCGTCGATCGGGGTTCTGATCGCGTTCCGCTTCATGCAGGGGCTGACCGGCGGCATCGGCGTCGTCGTCGCTCGCGCCGTGATCGCAGACCGCACCTCCGGCGACCGCTCGGCCAAGCTCTTCAGCATCATGATGATCATCACCAGTGCGGCGCCGGTGGTCGCGCCGCTGCTCGGTGGGGCGCTGATCGGGCCGATCGGCTGGCGCGGCATCTTCTACGTCCTCACCGGCCTAGCCCTCGTGATGCTGCTCGCGGTTCTCACCTGTGTGCCGGAGACCCTTCCCGTGGAGCGGCGGCATCCGTTCGAGGCGGGTTCCATCGCCCACAACATGGGCGTGGTGCTGCGGAACCGCCGCTACCTCGGTTACACGCTGACGTTCTCGATCGGCTTCGGCGCGATGTTCGCCTACATCTCGGCGTCGCCGTTCGTGATCCAGGATCTGATGGGCTTCTCGCCCGGCGTGTTCTCGATCCTCTTCGCGGTGAACGCCATCGGCATCGGCATCGCGGGCACCGTGAACACCCGACTCGTCGGCCGGGTCCGGCCGCAGCGGCTGCTCGCCGTCGGCGTCGGCATGTTCGTGACGGTCGGCATCGCGATGATGCTGACGACGGTGTTCGCACCCGGCGTGCACTGGTTGCTGCTGGTGCTCATGTTCTGCCTGACGTCGTCGTTCGGACTCACCGCGGGCAATGCGACGGCGCTCGCACTCGGCGAAGTGCGCGACAACGCGGGGTCGGGGTCGGCGGTGCTCGGCACGCTGCAGTTCGTCGTCGGGGCGATCGTGCCGCCGCTCGCGGGGCTCGGCGGATCGACCAGTGCAGTGCCGATGGCGACGGTGGTGCTGGTGTGCACGCTGCTGTCGGCGGGAGCCTTCCTCACGACTCGTCGCTGAGACGCGAAACGACAGCCGCCGGTCGGTACCCTGGCCCGCATGGCAGAGGTGACGGCGATCTGCGTCGTGGCACGGCTTCATCCGGACTCCGGCGCGGTCGGCACCACGGCGATCGACAAGCGCCCGGTCGACGGCCCGGTACGGATCGGCGAATACGGCGTCTACGGGGATGTGCAGGCCGATCGGAAACACCATGGCGGTCCGGACAAGGCGCTGTACGCGTACGCGCAGGAGGACGCCGACTTCTGGGCGACCGAACTCGGACGCGAGATCCCGCTCGGCTTCTTCGGCGAGAATCTGCGGACCGTCGGCATCGACGTGAACGGCGCCCGGATCGGCGAGCGGTGGCGGATCGGCGCGACGGTGATCGTCGAGGTGACCTCACCGCGCATCCCGTGCCAGACGTTCGCCCGCTGGATGGGCGACGACGGTCCGGGCTGGGTGAAGCGTTTCGCGCACGAGGGCCGGGTGGGGCCATACCTGCGGGTGGTGGAGCGCGGCAGCGTCGAAGCCGGTGACGAGATCACGGTGGTCAGCGTCCCCGACGACGGCCCGACCATCCGCGAGGTCTCACCGCGCTGAAAGTTTCTTCGGCGACACCGATCAGTTTCGGTCACCACCGCGGTCTATCTCTATGACGGCATCCCACCGGGGAACCGCAGACGAGAGGAACCCGCCATGCACAAGATGATCTTCGTGAACCTGCCCGTCGCCGATCTGGACGCCTCCAAGGCGTTCTTCGGGGCGATCGGCTACCGATTCGACGAGCGGTTCTCCGACGAGAACGCCGCCGCGCTGGTGCTCGGCGAGACTCAGGTCGCCATGCTCCTGCGGCGCGACTTCTACCAGACCTTCGTGCCCGGCCGGGAAGTCATCGACGCCACGACCACCAGCGGAGCCATCCTGTGCCTCGACGCCGACAGCCGCGAGGTGGTCGACGAGATCGTCGGCAAGGCGCTCGCCGCGGGCGCGACGTTCGGCAACACCGAAGACCACGGATTCATGTACGGCAGCTCGTTCTACGACCTCGACGGCCACGGCTGGGAGATCATGTGGATGGATCCCGCCGCGGTGGAGGCGGGGCCGGAGAACTACGCCGCCGCGCAGAACGGACACTGACCAGACCATGACCGGCGACCGCGCCTTCGACGAGGCGACCCGCGCACTGCGCGCCGAACTGCTCGTGCACTGCTATCACCTGCTCGGCTCGGCGACCGACGCCGAAGACGTCCTGCAGGAGGTGTACCTGCGTGCGTGGAAGGCGTTTCATCGTTTCGAGGGACGGTCGTCGGTCCGGACCTGGATGTACAAGATCGCGACCAACACCTGCCTGACCGCGTTGGAGGGCCGAGCCCGGCGGCCGCTCCCGACCGGTCTCGGGACCGACGCGGCCGACCCGCGTGAACCGGTGATCGCGAACAACGAGATCCGGTGGCTGCAACCGCTGCCCGACGGCGCGCTCGGCGACCCGGCGTCGCAGGTGACCGCGCGCGAGAGCGTGGGACTGGCGATGGTCGCCGCCATGCAGGAGTTGCCCGCCCGGCAACGCGCCGTGCTCATCTTGCGCGACGTCCTCGCGTTCAGCGCGGCGGAGACCGCGACGACGCTGAGCATGTCGGTCGCGGCGGCCAACAGCGCCTTGGCGCGCGCTCGTGCCACGATCGGCGACGGCGCACGGCAGGAGGGGCGACGTGCTGTTGAACTGTCCGAGCACGAGAAGCAGGTATGGGACGAGTTCTGCTCAGCGTTCGAGCGGCACGACATTCCCGGCGTCGTCGGCGTCCTGGCCGCCGACGCGGTGTGGGAGATGCCGCCGTTCCCCGGTTGGTACCGCGGCCGCGAGTCGATCGGAATCCTCAACAGCACCCAGTGCCCGGCCAAGCAGGCAGGGGACATCCGGATGGTCAAGACCACCTGCAACGGGCTTCCCGCCGCGGGCATGTACATGCGCGACGGCGACGTCTGGCGACGCTTTCAGCTCGACGTGCTCACCATCGTCGACGGCGAGATCGCCCACGTCGGCGCGTTCTTCGAGACCGAACTCTTCACGCTCGCCGGCCTGCCCGACACCCTGTCGTGGAAGGGACGCTGAGGCTGGTCAGACGTCGTCGTCGCCGACGGGCCCGCCTTCGCTCTCCCACGTCTCGATCAGCTGGACGCTGGTCTGGGTGAACTTGCGTCGGACGCCGACGCCGCCGAACTCGTCCTCGGGGATGAAGTGCGCGCCGTAGTGGACCAGCGCCTCGGTGACGCGCTGCACCTCCGCATCGCTGAGCGAACTGCCGCCCTTCTCGTACTGTCGCAACGCCTCGGGCTTGATGCCTGCGTGTCGAGCGATCGTGCGCGGCGAGACTTGGCTGAGGTGTCGGGCCGCACGTGCGAGGGATCCATCCATTCGGAATTCTGTTGACGCCATAGTTCCCATTGTTCCCTATCTGCGGAGGATGAGGTGAGCGGCGCCGCGTTCGGGTGGACGTCAGCCGGCGATCTGACCCAACGCCGCCAGCCGGGCGTGCGCCTGCGTCATGATCGAATCGATCAGCTCCTGGCACGACGGCAGGTCGTCGATCATCCCGACCACCTGACCGGACGCCAGCACGCCTGCGTCGGTGTTGCCGTCGACCAGACCGGCCTTCAGGAGCATCGGGGTGTTGCCCGCCATGATGATCTGCTGCCAGGTGCGCTCGCCCGACTTCTTCATCGCAGCGCCGTCGCGCAGCATGCTGGTCCAGCGCATGCCGGTCAGCTGCTTGAACTCGCTCGCGTTCCGCGCCGCGGCGACGAGCGCCTTGACGCGCGACCCGCTCTCGAGTGCGTTCACCAGATCGGTGCGCAGCACCCGGTGCGGCATGCCGTCCACCTTGAGCGAGACCACCGTGTCGTTCAAACCCCGCTGCAGGTACTCCTGTTTCACGCTGTCGGGAACAGCGGAGTCCGAGGTGAGCAGGAAACGGGTGCCCATCGCGACGCCGTCGGCGCCGTAGGCGAGCGCGGCGACGAGACCGCGGCCGTCGAAGAATCCGCCCGCCGCGATCACCGGGATGGAGGTGGGACCGTCGCCGCCGCCGAGTGCGTCGATGACCGACGGCAACAGCAGCGTGGTGGCGACCGGACCGGTGTGGCCGCCGCCCTCGCCGCCCTGCACGATCACCGCGTCCGCGCCCCACGACGCGACCTTCACCGCATGCTTGGCCGCACCGATCGACGGCACCACCACCAGGCCGTTGTCCTTCAGCTTGGCGATCAGCTCCTGCTTCGGCGCCAGGGCGAACGACGCGACCTTGACACCCTCGCGGATCATCAGGTCGACGCGCTCGGCGGCGTCGGTGGCGTCGGCCCGCAGGTTGACGCCGAACGGCTTGGCGGTCAGCGATTTGGTCTTCTTGATCGCGAACTCGAGCTCGTCGAACGTCATCGTCGCCGACGCGAGGATTCCGAGTCCGCCCGCGTTGGCGGTCGCCGCGGTCAGCGACGGACCCGAGACCCACCCCATGCCGGTCTGCACGATCGGGTACTCGATCCCGACCATCTCGGTGAACCGAGTGGGCAGCGGTGCGGGTGCGGTCACGAGCGGACCTCGCGGTCGCGCAAGCCCTTCGGGTCGAGCACCTCGCGAATCAGACGCAACTGCTCGGCGGTCGGTGCGACGGTGACCGGAGCGTTCTCGAGGTCGGCGATCGGGAATCCGGTGTTCTCGGCCACCTGCTCGGCGGTCACTCCCGGGTGCAGCGACAGCGCCCGCATGGTGTGCCCGGGGCCGCCGAAATCGAATACGCCGAAGTTGGTGACGACGCGGTGGATGTTCAGCGCATCGAACGCGGGGTTGCGCTCGTCCACCTTGTCGAAGCCGACGCCCGAGACGACGTCGACCTGCTCGGCGAACACTCGCGTGGAGTGATTGCCGACGAAGTAGCTGGTGGGGTGGTTGATGGTGTTGCCGGGTGCACCGCGGACGCCGAACATCTGTCGGGTCGGCTGCTGCAGCGGACCGAACGCCGAGAGGTTCTGATTGCCGTAGCGATCGATCTGGTTGGCGCCCATCACCACGTGTCGACGCCCCGACGCGACGACGTCGAAGACCTTGCGGAACGGCATCCACCCCTCCACGGCGCCCGACTGCCCGACGGCCGGGGTGTCGGCGAGAATCAGCGCCTCACCGTCGGTGATCAGCAGATCCGGCTCGGTGGTGAGCCGTGCGAGGCGCGCGCCGATCAGCGGGTTGGTGGCCATCGGCGACGCCATGATCTCGCCGGCGCCGGTGAAGATGTCCGCGCACGCCACGACGCAGTACTCGGCGCGCGTGATGGCTGTGGTGGTTTCGGTGACGCTCACTTGGTGTCCTCCTGCTCGGCCTGCCACGCGGTGACTTCGTTCTGATAGGTGGCCTCGTCGACGTCGAGGAAGCGAGTGCGGAACGCCGCCCAGTTCTCGTCGTCGGCGGCCGCCGTCGCGTAATGCTTCAGGAACGCGTTGTCACGCCCGTATCCGCCGGCGAACGTGAAGTGCGCACCGTTCGGGGTGTGCACCACGCGGTCGACGTTCATGCGGTTCACGATGAGCCGTTCGCGCTCCACCGACGAGACCAGCTCCTCGGTGCTGACGATGGCGTCGGTCTCCACGTAACGACGATCGGCGGCGGCCAGGTACAGATCGTCGAAGTACGGGTCGACGCCGGTGTAGGCGGCATTGCCGTGCGCGTCGGCCACGTCCAGGTGCACCACCGCGGCGTCGAGTTTGAGTGCCGGCATCGCGACCAGGGTCTGCGTGCGACCGTCGGCGTCCGGGTACGGCGATTCGACGGTCTTGAGCTCGTCGCCCCAGAACTCGCGGACCGCCGAGCCGAGACCCGCGCGGATCGGCAGGAACGGGAGTCGTGCCGCAGCGGCTTCGAGTCCGCACTTGACCATGCCCTCGTCCATCTCGCGGGACTCGATCGCACCGGACGTGCGCGCTTTCGCGAACCACGGATCGTAGAACGGCGCGGCGTCGAGAGAGACGAAGCCGTAGTACGCGCGCTTCACCTTGCCCGCCGCGCACAGCAGACCGAGATCGGCGCCGCCGTAGGTCACCACGGTCAGATCCTTGACGTCCGACCGTGCGATCGCGCGGATCAGCGCCATCGGCTTGCGCCGGGAACCCCAGCCGCCGACGCCGATCGTCATGCCGTCGTGCAGTTCGGCGACCACGTCGTCGAGCGTGCTCGTCTTATCGGTGGGCACTTCAGTTCTCCTTCATGTCACAGGGTGTCGACTCGCTGCGCTCGCTCAGTCAGCGGTGGTGGGTCTGCTCTGCGCCACGTACGCGTCGCGGTGCTCGTCGGCGACGCCGGCCAGATTCAGTTCGTAGGTGTAGCGCTGCTCGAGCAGGTAGCTGGTCTTGACGTCGACGGGATCGATGCCGTTGATCGCGGCCTTCGCGGCGCGGATGACGCGGGTGTCCTTGGCGTCGATCAGTCGCGCGACCTCCAGCGCGGTCTCGAGGAGGTCGTCGCGGGGGACAGCCTTGTAGCAGGAGCCGAAGTGCACCAACTGCTGCGCGGTCACGTTCTGCGCGGTGTAGTACAACGTCCGCATCAGGTGCTGCGGGACCAGTCGTGCCAGATGGGTGGCGGCGCCGAGTGCGCCGCGGTCCACCTCGGGCAATCCGAACACGGCGTCGTCGGACGCGACGATGACGTCGGCGTTGCCGACCAGCCCGATGCCGCCGCCGACGCAGAACCCGTTGACGGCGACGATCACCGGGACCGCGCAGTCGTACACCGCTGAGAAGGCGGCGGCGCAACCCTTGTTGGCGCCGATGAGGGCGTCGAAGCCGCTGGTGCTCTGCATCTCCTTGATGTCGACGCCCGCGTTGAAGCCGCGGCCTTCGGCCCGCAGGATCACCACGGTGGTCTCCGGGTCGGCGCCTGCGGCGAGGATCGCGTCGGCGAGTTCGAACCAGGCGGCGCTGGGGAGCGCGTTGACCGGCGGGAAGTCGACCGTCACGGTGACGATGCCGGATTCGGCTCGGGCGGTGGTGATCGGCACACCGTCTCCTTTGTTTAGTGCGGAGTGGGGCTCTTGGGAGGCGTGAGAGCACCCAAGCAAATGCTTGGTTGTTTGCTACAGTAGCACCATGACCGAACCAGCGCACAGCCCGGTGAACCTGGGCTTGAGTGGCCGAACCGTCCTGATCACCGGCGGCGCACGCGGCGTGGGGGCGGGGATCGCCCGCGTCCTCGAGGGCCTCGGCGCCATTCCGATCGTCTGCGCCCGACGTCCCGTCGACGACGGCCGCGAGTTCTACTCGTGCGACGTCCGCGACGCAGACGCGGTGACCGAGATGATCGGCGCGATCGTCGCCAAGCACGGCAGGCTCGACGGCGTCGTCAACAACGCGGGCGGCTCGCCGTTCGCGCTGGCCGCCGACGCCTCGGACAACTTCGCGCGCAAGATCATCGAGTTGAATCTGGTGGCGCCCCTCGTCGTCGCGCGGGCCGCCCACGCGGTGATGGCGGGCCAGGAGGGCGGCGGGGCCATCGTCAACATCTCCAGCGTCAGCGGTCACCGGCCGTCGCCCGGCACCTCCGCGTACGGCGCCGCCAAGGCCGGACTGGACAACCTCACCGAATCCCTCGCCGTCGAGTGGGCGCCTGCCGTCCGGATGAACTCCGTCGTCTGCGGACCCGTCGAGACCGAACTCGCGCACCTGCACTACGGCGACGACGCGGGGGTTGCGGCGGTCGGGGCGACCATCCCGATGGGCCGTCTGGCGAGCCCCGCCGACATCGGCAACGCGACGGCATTCTTCCTGTCGCCGCTGGCCCAGTACATCACCGGCTCCACCGTCACCGTCCACGGCGGCGGCGAGAAGCCGGCCTTCCTCGCGGCCGCCAACGCTGGCAACGAGTCGTAACAAGAGAAAGCGAGAACCAGTGAGCAACACACTCAACGACGGCCGCGTCGTCATCGTCACCGGCGCGGGCCAGGGCATCGGCCGCGCCCACGCGCACGCCTTCGCGGCCGACGGCGCCAAGGTGGTGGTCAACGACTACGCCGCCGATTCGGCAGCGACCGTCGCCGGTGAGATCACGGCTGCGGGCGGCGACGCGGTGGTCGCCGCGGGCGACGTCGCCGACTGGGACACCGGCGCGGCGATCGTGGCGACCGCGATCGACTCCTTCGGCCGTCTCGACGTGCTGGTCAACAACGCGGGCTTCCTGCGTGACCGCATGCTGCTCTCGCTGAGCGAAGAGGAATGGGACTCGGTGACCCGCGTGCACCTCAAGGGGCATTTCGTGATGCTGCGCCACGCCGGCGCGCACTGGCGGGCGCAGGCCAAGGCGGGCGAGAACGTTCAAGCTCGCATCATCAACACCAGTTCGGGTGCGGGCATCTTCGGTTCCGTCGGTCAGGGCAACTATGCTGCGGCCAAGGCGGCAATCGCCGAGCTCACCATCCAGGCCGCCGCGGAGCTCGGCGGTTACGGTGTCACCGTGAACGGAATCGCCCCCGCGGCACGAACTCAGATGACGATGGGCGCGGGCGAGGCGATGGCCGCGCAGATGGCGGCCCCGGCCGACGGCTCGTTCGACGCCATGGACCCCGCCAACATCTCGCCGCTGGTGGTCTGGCTCGGTTCGCCCGAGTCCGCTGCGGTGACCGGCCGACTCTTCGAGGTGGAGGGCGGCGCCGTCACCGTGCTCGACGGCTGGCAGCGCGCGGCCTCGCGCGACAAGGGCGCCCGCTGGGAGCCCGCCGAGCTGACATCGGTGGTCACCGAACTCGTCGCCGCATCGCCCCAGCAGGTGAAGGCATATGGCGCTCGCTGACGCCGACCGGATCGCCGCGGCTCGTGCCTACGTCGACGCCTTGGTCAGCCACGACGCGTCGAACGTCCCGCTGACCCCGGGCTGTACCCGAGTGGAGTTGGGAGTCAAGACCGGCCGCAACGGGGATCACATCCGACGCAGTCTGAACAGCGGACCGCAGTTCAAACTGATCCACCGGATCAGCGAATTCACGGCGACCGTCGACGGCGACACCGTCGACACCACGTACTACGTGCATGTTCATCCGAAACCGCTCGGGCTGGCCGCGCGCGTGGTGGAGTCGTTCGTGGTGACCGACGCCGGGGAGATCTCCTCGATCGTCGCGTCCTTCTCGGTTCCGCGCCGCAAGGCCTGACCACCCGAACGAAAGGAATCCGCTGTGTCGGACACGTCTTCTGATCCCGTCCGCTATGAGGTCACCGACGGCATCGCCGTCCTCACCCTCAACCGGCCGGAAGCCATGAACTCCGTCAACTCGGCGCTCGCGACGGCGGTCGGAGAGGCGCTGGAAGCTGCGTCGACCGATCCGGCGGTCCGCGCGGTGGTGCTGACCGGAGCGGGTCGGGCGTTCTGCGCGGGGGCGGATCTCAAGGCCATCTCGCGCGGCGAATCGATTGCGCCGGAGGGGCATCCGGAGTGGGGCTTCGCGGGCTTCGTACAGTATTGGACGGCGAAGCCGGTGATCGCCGCGGTCAACGGCTTCGCGATGGGTGGTGGCACGGAACTCGCGCTGGCCTGCGATCTGGTGGTCGCCGCCGACACCGCGGTCTTCGGTCTACCGGAGGTGAAGCGCGGCCTGATCGCCGCGGCGGGCGGCGTGATCCGGTTGCAGCGTCAGCTCCCGCTCAAGCGCGCACTCGAGCTCGCCCTGACCGGTGACGGCGTCGAGGCCGAGGTCGCGCGCGAGTGGGGCCTGGTCAATCGCGTGGTCCCCGCCGGCGCCGTGCTCGACACCGCGTTGGAGCTCGCGCGGAAGATCGCGGCGAATGCTCCGCTGTCGGTGCAGTACACCAAGCAGATGATGCACCGGACGCAGCAGGGATTGTCGGACTGGAACGGGCAGTGGGGCACCGAGGAGCCCTGGGCGGTCAACAGCGATCTCGCTGTCACGGTCTTCACGTCCGCCGATGCGATGGAGGGTCCGCTCGCCTTCGCGCAGAAGCGCGAACCGAACTGGCAGGGGAAGTAGCCGCAGAACGACGGTCAGTGCTTGACCGGGCAACCGGACTTCGCGAAGGTGCCCAGCGCGTCGATCTGGAAGCCGTCGGGGTACGACTTCACGCGTGCCATGTCCTGGATGAGCTGTGGACGGCGTCGCTTCGGCAGGTACGCGACCGCCTTGCCGCGGAGCTTGAGCCCGGCGATGGACGCTGCGCGGAACAACCGGTGCGGAGCACGGTAGCCGAACGCGTCGAGCAGGGGATCGTCCATCACCGCGCGGCTGAACGGATTGATCAGCGGCCGAACGGGTTTCAGGTAGAAGGATGCGAAGAGGTCCATCGTCGCGTCGCCGGTGCGTCGCACGCCCGGGGTGCCACCCGAGACGTAGTGCTCGGCCTCGTAGGAGTCCATCAGCGTGGCGAACTCGTCGTACGTCTCCGGCACGTTCTTGATGGCCATGTGGCGGCCGAGCGCCCGGTAGTACAGCGTCATCGCGCGGATCTCGTCGGCGGTGAGCTGCCGCCACCCGTAATCGGCGATCCAGCGAACCGGGACCACGACGAAGGTCGCGAGCACATAGAGCATGTCCTCGTTCGGGATGTCGTACATCTTGTGCATCTGGTTGATGCGCCGGATCGCGCTCTTGCCGTCGCGGCTGTCGAAGCCGTTGATCATGGGGATCTCGAGAAGGATCGCGGTGTCGTCGTACCGCTTCTGCGCGCGATCGCGGAACTCACGGGTCTCGTCCAGCAGCTCGCCGACACTGGGGACGGCGTACGTGCGGAAGAGTGCGAAGCTCAACGACTGCATGATGTCCCACGGAAACTCGTACGTGGCGAGGACGCGGTAGATCTCGTGGTACTGCGCCTCCGGATCCATTCCTGCGGTGAGCGACGTGGTGTTCTTCCACGTTTTCGGGGCCAATGCCTTCGAGGTCAGCGTGCTGAGTGTCATGTTCGGAGCTCCTTGCCGGGTCGTGGCAAAACTGTAAGTCAACTTATAGTTTTGTGCAAGGGGTCACTTGTGGAGATCCCGGCGCTTCGCCGTCCGATCACTCTCCGGCATGCGGTTGGTCGCCGCCCCGGCGGCCTTCTCTCGATGTGGAAAGCTGGTTCGCATGGCGAAGAAGTCGGTTCCGTCCGAACACGCCCGGCGGCGCTTCCTCGACGCCGGCCTGACGGTGCTCGGCGAGGGCGGTCATGCGGGGCTGAAGTTGGCGCAGGTCTGCAGGGCGGCGGGCGCGACCACCGGGAGCTTTTACCACGCGTTCGGGAACTGGGCGGATTTCAAGACTGCGCTCATCGCGTACTGGCGGCACGAGCAGAGCCGACGGTTGATCGACGCCGCGCTGGCCGTCGCGGATCCGCGCGAGCGCGTCGCCGTGCTCACCGACATCGGCCTGACGCTCGACCGGGCGTCGGAGTCGGCGATCCGGGTCTGGGCGACGCACGACGACGAGGTGCGACGACATCTGCAAGAGGTCGACCGCGAGCGGGCGCAGGTGATCGCGGCCACGACTGCCGAAGTGATTGCGGACGAGGACGAAGCCGACGCGTTCGCGCAGGTCGCGATGTACCTGATGATCGGTTACCAGATGAGCACCGCTCCGTCGCTGCCCGCGCTGCGGGCGGGCTTTCGGGCGCTGCTCGAGCACACGATGGGCGCGGACGCGCCACCGGTGCCCGACGCATAGAACGACGGCAGGCCCGGTCCGGTGCGGATCGGGCCTGCCCTCGTGATCGAGACCGTCAGGCGCTGGGCGCTCGGACCACCATGGGAACGCCGGGGAACAGTGCGGCCATCTCCGCGCGCGATTTGCGGAGCGCTGCGGTGCCGTAGCCGTGCTTGCGAGCGGACGGGCGGATCCAGATGCGGACGTCCACCTCGCCTCCGCTGAGCTCACCGAAGACGATGCCGATCTTGGCGTCGCCCTCGACGGCGACGAGCCAGACGGCGTCCTCGGCGTCGACGCGGCCGACGCCCTTGGCGATCTCGTCGCCCACGTCGCCCGCGGGGGCGCCGGAGCCGTCGCCCGCCACGCCCTGCTCGGCGGTGCGCTCGGCGAAGAGGTCGGCGTCCTCGTCGGCGGAGAACGGACGGAGGTCGAGGCTGTCGCCGGAGCTGGCGGGGCGTTCGGCGAGGGTGAACGTGACGGCCTCGTTGAGGTTGTCGAGTTCGGCCTGGTTGTTACGACGCTCGGTCTTGGTGAGCTGGTAGAACGACATGTTCAGGATGGCCTCGGCGCCCAGCTTCGACTTGCCGAGCAGGTCGGCGATGGCGGTCGCGGCGGCGTCGCGATCCTCGGCCTCGACGATCACGTCGAGGACCTCGTGTCGTCGTTCCATCGCCGTCAACAGCGCGTCGGTGATGTCTCGTCGGGTTGCTGCCTGGTCCAGATCAGTCATAGCTCGATAGTAAGTGTGATCGGAGCTGTCTGCTTGTTCTTTCTCGTGCGGGTCGAAATGTCGTCGGCGAGTCGGTGCGACCCGCCGAGATCGTGTGAAAGTGTGTGGCAACGGTTTTCGGTCACCACCTTCCGAAAAGTTAGAACACGTTCTAGTATTCGGCTATGGGATCTGAACCGAACACCGTCGACGTGCTGCGCAACCCGGTACATCTCGGCGATCTGATGGTCGCCGCACTCAGTAGACATCGAGACGCTCCCGTCCTGCGGCTCGGTGAGACCGAGCTGACCGGTGCGCAGATGGCAGAGCAGGTGAGCCGCTACATTCAGGCGTTCGAGGCCGCGGGGGCGGGAACCGGCACCGCGGTGGGCCTGCTCGCGCTGAATCGGCCCGAGGTCCTCTTCGTCATCGGGGCCGGCCAGACACAGGGGTGGCGTCGGACTGCACTGCACCCGCTCGGGTCGCTCGACGACCACGCGTACGTCCTCGCTGACGCTGCGGTCTCGACCCTGGTGATCGACCCGAATCCGACCTTCGTCGAGCGCGCCGTCGAGCTGGTCAAGCGGGTCGAGAGCCTCACGCAGGTGCTGACGCTGGGGCCGGTGCCTGCCGAGTTGGCCGATGTCGGCGTCGACATCGTCGCCGCCGCCGACGCCTTCGCTGCGCAGGAATTGACGGCCGCCGTCCTGGATCCCGAGCACATCGTCTCCATCACCTACACCGGCGGCACCACCGGCAAACCGAAGGGTGTCATCGGCACCGCACGCGCGATGCTCACCATGACGCAGATCCAGATGGCCGAATGGGAATGGCCCGAGCGTCCCAAGTTCCTCATGTGCACGCCCCTCTCTCATGCGGGCGCCGCATTCTTCGTCCCGACCCTCATCAAGGGCGGCACCATGTTGGTCCTCGGCGGTTTCAATCCCGCTGAGGTGCTGGAAACCATTGAACGCGAACGGATCACCGCCACCATGCTGGTGCCGTCGATGCTGTACGCGCTGATGGACCACCCCGACTCTCGCACCCGCGACCTCTCGTCGCTGGAGACCGTCTACTACGGCGCCTCGCCGATGAACCCGGTGCGATTGGCCGAGGCGATCGAACGATTCGGGCCCATTTTCGCGCAGTACTACGGGCAGTCCGAGGCGCCGATGGTCATCAGCTACCTCCGCAAGGACGAGCATGATCAGGCACGGCTCGGCAGCTGCGGTCGCCCCTCGGCGTTCCTGCGGACCGCGTTGCTCGATCCCGAGGGCAACCGGGTGCCGCGCGGCGAGCCCGGTGAGATCTGCGTGTCCGGTCCCTTGCTGGCGGGCGGCTATCTGGGACTTCCGAAGCAGACGGCCGAGACCTTCGTCGACGGCTGGCTGCACACCGGCGATGTGGCGCGCGAAGACGACGACGGCTTCTGGTTCATCGTCGACCGCACCAAGGACATGATCGTCTCCGGCGGCTTCAACGTGTTCCCGCGCGAGGTGGAGGATGTGGTGGCCGAGCATCCGGCGGTCGCGCAGGTGGGAGTGATCGGCGTGCCCGACGAGAAGTGGGGCGAGGCGGTGACGGCGGTGGTGGTGCTGCGTCCGGACGCCGACGCCGGCGAGGGGGCGAAAGCCGCTGTGGTGCAGGACATCCAGGCGGCGGTGAAGGAGCGCAAGGGCGCCGTGCAGTCGCCGAAGCAGGTGGTCTTCGTCGACGCGCTGCCGCTGACCGCGCTCGGCAAACCGGATAAGAAGGCCCTCCGGGCGCAGTTCTGGGACGGTGCGGGTCGTGCGGTCGGATGAGTGCGATCGATGATTCGCCGACGCTGACCGTCGTCGCCGATCTGGACCTGTGCGACGGTTACGGCGAATGCGTGAAAGCGGCGCCGGACCACTTCGAACTCGACGACGACGGCTTCGTCGTCGTGACCGACGAGAACGTGACCGAGGAGGCCGAGGGCCGGGTCATCGCCGCGGTGACCCGCTGCCCGAAGTCAGCGCTGACGCTCCTCGCCGACGGGAAGCCGGTCGACCTCCCCTGACGCACGGTGATCTCGATGCGCGTCCGGCGCTCGCAGGCGAGGGCGTCGCTGCGTCACCCGGGAGACCGCCCCGCCGGTTCGCAGATCACGACCGGGATCTCACGATCGGTCCACGCGGCGTAGGTGTCGAAGTCGGCGTACAGCTCCACGAGGCGAGGCCACAGGTCGGCGCGCTCGGCGGCGTCGGCGATGCGGGCGCGGAACGGGCGGTCGACACCGCCCGTCTGAATACGGACGTTCGGCTCGGCGCGCACGTTGTGATACCACGCAGGATTCTTCGGGAGTCCGCCCTGCGACGCGACGACGACGATCGCGTCGCCGTCGCGCAGGTAGAGGAGCGGCACCGTCCGCTCCTGGCCTGACTTGCGGCCGATGGTGGTGAGCAGGCAGACAGGGGTGGGCTTGCGCAGTGCGGCGCCGACCCGCCAGGTGCCGCCGAGCTTGCCACGGGTCAGTCGGTACATCCGCGTGTTGAGCCGCGAACCCGCCTTGATGATCCGCGCGACCACGGGTGAATCGAGCTGTGCCGGACGCGCATTCGGATCCACTGTCCCTGCCTGCCGGTCAGATGCGCTCGAGAATGGTGGCCGTCGATAGGGCGCCGCCGGCGCACATCGTGACCAGCGCGGTCTGCTTGTCGGTGCGCTCGAGCTCGTGCAGCGCGGTCGTCAGCAGTCGGGATCCGGTGCTGCCGACGGGATGGCCCAGGGCGATGGCGCCGCCGTTGACGTTCACCTTGTCCATGTCGGCGCCGTGGACCTGGGCCCAGCTCAGGACCACGGAAGCGAAGGCCTCGTTGATCTCGAACAGATCGATGTCGCTCATGCTCATGCCCGATCGCGACAGGACGCGTTCGGTGGCCTGCACGGGGCCGTCGAGGTGGTAGTAGGGTTCGGCGCCTACCAGCGCCTGACTCACCAGACGGGCGCGCGGACGCAGCCCCAGTTCCGTCGCGCGCTCGGAGTCCATCAGCAGGACCGCGGCGGCGCCGTCGGAGATCTGTGACGAGTTGCCCGCGGTGTGAATGCCGCCCTCCATGACCGGCTTCAGGCCGCCGAGGGATTCGAGTGTGGTCTCGCGCAGTCCCTGATCGCGGTTCACCTCGAGGACCTGTCCGGTGAGCTCGCCTTCTCTGGTGCGCTCGGGGGCCTTGACCGTCAGGATCTCGCGATCGAAGCGGCCCTCGTCCCACGCACGTTTGGCGTTGGCCTGCGAGCGGACGCCCAAGGCGTCGACGTCGGCCCGGGTGATCCCGCGGCGCTTCGCGATCCGTTCGGCGGCCTCGAATTGATTGGGCATGTCGATGTTCCACGACTCCGGGCGCCGCGGTCCCGCGTTCTCGCCGACGTTGGCGCCCAGGGGGACGTGCGACATACATTCGACGCCGCAGGCCATGCCGACGTCGATGGTGCCGGTCGCGATGAGCCCGGCGATCATGTGGTTGGCCTGCTGTGCGGAGCCGCACTGGCAGTCGATGGTGGTGGCGCCGGTCTGCCACGGCAGTCCGGCGTGCAGCCAGGCGGTGCGTGTCACGTTGTTTCCCTGTTCGCCGACCTGCATCACGGCGCCCCCGACCACCTGCTCCACGAGGGCGGGGTCGATACCCGCACGCTCGATGACACCCCGCTGGGCGGCGCCCAGGATCTCGGCCGCATGCAGGCCCGACAGCCAACCGTTCCGTTTTCCGATCGGCGTCCGAGCTGCTTCGACAATCACCGGCACACCCATGGCAACTCCTTCTCTCCTGAAAGCATCTGCGTCAAAACTAGAACAAGTTCTTGTTCGCGTCTATCCAGTGTGGCAGAGTGAGAGCTACCAAAATTGTAACGGGTTCTCGTTATGTCGGGGGAATCCGCATACGCTCAAGAATTGAGGTGATGACGTGACCCAGACGCAGAGCGACAGCGCGTCCGGCACATGTCCGTTCATGCATCAGGAAGGGTGGGACTTCACCAATCCCGACCTGTTGCAGCAGGGGCTCCCGGTCAAGGAGTTCGCCGAACTCCGCAGGACTGCGCCCGTCTGGTGGAATGCGCAACTGCCGGGCAAGGGCGGTGGGTTCCATGACGGCGGCTACTGGGTGGTGTCCAAGCTCGACGACATTCGGGAGATCTCGAAGAACGCCGACGACTGGTCGGCGAACGAGAACGGCGTCATCATGCGGTTCGACGATGAGATGCCCCCCGAGCAGCTCGAGGTTACCAAGTCGCTGCTGATCAACCACGATCCGCCGGAGCACACACGTCTGCGCAAGATCGTCTCGCGGGCCTTCACGCCGAAGGCCGTCCACGCCCTCGAGGAGAAGCTCGACGAGGCCGCGCGCCGCATCGTGACCAAGGCTGCGGAGGCCGGTAAGGGCGACTTCGTCGAACAGGTCGCCGTCGACCTGCCGCTGCTGGCCATCGCCGATCTCCTCGGCGTACCCGAAGAGGATCGCACCAAGCTGTTCGACTGGTCCAACGCCATGATGAACGGCGACGACCCCGACTTCGAGATCGATCCGCTGACCGCGAACATGGAGATCCTCGGCTACGGGTACAACATGGCCGAGGAGCGCCGCAAGTGCCCGGCCGACGACATCGTCACCCAGTTGGTCGAAGCCGACATCGACGGACACGGGCTCACCGAAGCCGAGTTCGGATTCTTCTTCATCCTGCTGACCGTCGCGGGCAACGAGACCACCCGCAACGCGATCACGCACGGCATCAACGCCTTCATGGACCACCCCGACCAGTGGGAACTGTTCAAGAAGGAGCGTCCGGCGACGGCCGTCGACGAGATCGTCCGCTGGGCGACGCCGGTGAACTGCTTCCAGCGCACCGCCAAGGTCGATACCACCGTCGGCGGGGTGGAGATCAAGAAGGGGCAGCGCGTCGGTCTCTTCTACGGCTCGGCGAACTACGACGAGGACGTCTTCGACGATCCGTACACGTTCGACATCCTCCGCGACCCGAACCCGCACGTCGGCTTCGGTGGCAACGGAACGCACTTCTGCATCGGCGCCAACCTGGCCCGCATGGAGATCAACCTGATGTTCAACGCCCTGGCCGACCTCGTGCCCGACATCACCAAGCTCGACGCCCCGCGTCGTCTGCGGCACGGGTGGATCAACGGCATCAAGGAACTCCAGGTCGATTACGGAACCGAGTGAGGGACCCGTGACTGACAAGACGCCCGCCTATCTGAACATCGATCGCGAGAATCATCCGGCGGTGCTCGCCGGTCGACGTTCTCGCGACGCCGTCGAAGTCCGTGACAAGCAGGCGTGGCTCGACAACTTCTCGGCCACTGGGTCTGTGGAAGACCCGGTGGGGCCGTCGATGTTCGACGAAGAAGCCAAGGGGCACCGGGGCGCCGAGGGGCTGTCGGCGTTTTGGGACAAGGCGATCGCGCCGACGGAGAAGATCGACTTCCAGTTCGAGAAGGAGATCATCTGCGGTGACGAGGTGGCCTACATCGGCAAGATCGTCACCCATATCGCCGGACACGTCTCCGAGGCAGAGGGGGTGTTCACGTACCGGGCTGACGCCGACGGCAAGATGCAGGCGCTACGCGCCTACTGGGAGGTCGAGGCGACCATCGCTTCGACGCGGAAGGCCTGACGAGTCGGCCCGGACACGATTCGAGCCCCGTCCATTCACTGAATGGACGGGGCTCGAGCCATGCGATGTGGACTATGCGTCGACGGACTGCTTGATCGCCGCGCCGGTGACGGCGGAGTCCTTGCCTGCAGCCTTGAGCAGGTAGGTGTCGACGGCCAGGGGACCCTGGCGGACGAAGCCGACGGCGAGGAGTCCGCCGATCAGGGCGAGCACGAGCTCGTAACCGCCGTCGCCGATCCAGAAGCCGTTGCTGATGTGGGTGATGAAGAGGGCGCCGATCATGTCGAGGATCAGGATGAGTGCGACGATCGGGGTGGCCAGGCCGATGATCAGCAGGCTGCCGCCGACGAGCTCGGCGATGGCCGCGAGCCAGGCGGACAGGGTGGGGGCGGGGGCACCCATCGCCTCGAAGCTGGCGGGCACGTTGTCCATGCCGTAGACGAAGAACTTCTGTCCGCCGTGCATGACGAAGATGATGCCGAGGATGACGCGGCCGACGGTGACGGCCAGCGACTGGCCGAGCTTGATGTTGTTCACAGCGGGGCTCCTTGTTGAGGGGTCGATGCCCCGCAGGTGGTGGGGCGACGTCAAGATTCAAGCACTTACTTTTCGTAAGTTCAACCCGAGCGAGCTAGCATTGAAGGCATGGTGGCGTTCGACGTCTTTGCGAAACAGTGCCCCTCGCGTGCCGTGTTTTCGCACGTCACCGGGCGTTGGGGCGCTCTCGTGCTGGGCAAGTTGAGCACCACTCCTCAGCGATTCTGGGAATTGCGTAAGGAAGTGGAAGGCATCAGCGATCGCATGCTGACGCAGACGTTGAAGGTGCTGGCCGGCGACGGTCTGGTGGCCCGGGCGATGTCGGACGAGAAGCCCGCGCACCCCGAGTACGCGCTGACTCCGGCGGGCGAAGCCGTGGCGAACGCCGTCCGAGCCCTCGTCGATGCGGTTCAGGACAACATGCCCGAGCAAGTGGCGTAGGTGTTCTGGGCGCAGCACCAGGTAGCGGGCCGAACCCGGAGATTCTGCCGGGTCAAGAACGCGCAACGGATACAGATGGTGACATACCCGGGTTCAGGACCCGGGTATGTCACCATTTGTTCTCGCTGAAGCGGGACTTACGGCTTGTCCGCCCCCAGCAGCCACATCGAGAAGTACTGCGATCCGCCGCCGTACGCGTGGCCGAACGCCTTGCGGACATCGGGGACCTGGTGGTCGCCGCCCTTGCCCATCACCTGGATGGCAGCCTCGGCGCAGCGGATCATGCCCGAGGCGCCGATCGGGTTCGACGACAGCACGCCGCCAGAGGCGTTGACCGGCAGCTTGCCGCCGATCTCGGTCTCGCCGGCCTCGGTGAGCTTCCAGCCCTCGTACTCCGGCATGAACCCGAGGTTCTCCAGCCACATGGGCTCGAACCAGGAGAACGGCACATAGATCTCGGCGGCGTCGACCTCGTCGAGCGGATTGGTGATCCCCGCGTCCTTCCACAGGGCGGCCGAGGCGTCGCGACCGGCCTGCGGGCTCACCACGTTGCGGTGCGAGTAGGCGAGCGGTTCGGTGCGCATGGCGGTGGCGTGGACCCAGGCGACGGTGCGGCCCTCGGCGATCGCGTCGTCGGCCGTCGCCTCGTCGCCCAGCACCACCGCGCACGCGCCGTCGGACGACGGGCAGGTCTCGTCGAAGCGGATCGGGTCCCACAGCATCTGCGAGGCCATCACCTTCTCGACGGTGATGTCGGGCTGATGCAGGTGGGCGAGGGGATTCTTGGCGCCGTTCCGGCGGTCCTTGGCGGCGACCATCGCGCCGATGTGAGCGGGGGCGCCGGAGTTGTGGATGTACGACCGCACGTGGGGAGCGAAGAAGCCGCCCGCCCCCGCACCCACCGGCATGGTGAACGGCACCGGGATCGACAGTGCCCACATGGCGTTGGACTCCGACTGCTTCTCCCACGAGACCGCCAGCACGCGGCGGTGGATGCCGCTGCCGACCATCGACGATCCGACGATCGCGGTCGACGCGCCGACCGAACCCGCGGTGTGCACCCGCAGCAGGGGTTTGCCGACCGCGCCGATGGCCTCGGCCATGGCGAGTTCGGGCATCATCGACCCCTCGAACAGGTCGGGCGCCTTGCCGATGGCGATGGCGTCGATGTCGTCCATCGTCAGGTGGGCGTCGGCGAGCGCGCGGTCGATGGCCTCGCGGACCAGGCCCGCCATGGTGACGTCGAGCCGTTTGGCGACGTACTTGGTCTGACCGGTTCCGAGGACGGCGACGCGATTGCGGCCCATCAGTTCTCTCCTCCTGCGAGTGCCTTCTGGCTCGCGAGCGTGACGACCATGTTCTGCTGCAGCAGCGGGCCGCTGGTGGCGTGGGCGACGGCGGTGTCGGCCGCGCCGGTCAGGATCTCGTGCGCGGCGTAACCGATGCGCTGCAGACCTGCGGAGAACAGAGAGTGCCCGGTCAGCGCGCCGCCCGACGGGTTGATCCGCGTGCGCTCGCCGAGGCCCAGCTCGCGCTTCACGATCAGTTCCTGATGCGTGTACGGCGCATAGATCTCGGCGACGTCCACATCGCGCGAGCGCCCGTCGAACGCGCGGTCGGCGGCCAATGCCGTCGACGGTGAGCGAGTGAGGTCGCGCGCGCCGAAGTTCGGGGTGTCGAGGCGGTGGTCCCAGCCGGTGATCCATGCCGGATTCTCGACGAGTTCTCGCGCACGGTCTGCGGAGGCGAGGATGACGGCGGCGCCGGCGTCGGTATACGGCGCGATGTCGTGGGCGCGCAGCGGATCGGCGACGTAGTCGGCGGCCAACAGCTCGTCGACCGACGCGCCCGTGGTGCGGGCGGCGACGGCCGCCATGTCGGCCTCGGTCCACGCGCCCGACTCCAGACCGGCGCGGGCTTGCAGCCCGGCGAGCGAGCGGGCGTCGGGGAACAGCGGCAGGACCGTGTACGGATCGGTCTGCAGGGCGAGCGTGCGGTCGGAGTGGCCCGCCGACGCCTTGCCGAAACCGTAGGCGAGCGCGACGTCGACCTCACCGGTCGCGATCTTGATCCACGCCTCATAGAGCGCCCAGGCGCCGTCCATCTCCACGTGCGACTCGTTGATCGGGGGCACGGCGCCGATGGCGTCGATCGCCGAGATGAACGAGAACGCTCGGCCCGCAAGGTAATCCGACGAGCCGCTGCACCAGAAGTCGATGTCGGTGCGGCTGATGCCCAGGTCGGCGTACAACTGCTGGAAACAGGGGACCAGCATCTCGACACCGTTGGTGGTGCCGGTGGATGCGGGGTCGTTGGTGCTGTGGGCGAAGCCCACGACGGCGATGCTCGGCAGACTCGACGCGGGGAGATTCGATGAACTCATATGTTTTCCTTCCCGCTCTACAGGTGGTGCCGGTACGACTCGAAGTCGGCGTCCGGCTCGCCGTTCGGGGCGAAGTGGCTGATGTTGCGCATGGTGTGGTCCCACTCGGCTTCCGGGCGCCAGACGGCCTTCACCCGCATGCCCATGCGGACCTGCTCGGCGGGCACGTCGAGGATCAGGTGCAGGAACGGGATGTCCGAACCGTCGAGCAGCACGTAGGCGGCCACGTACGGCGGCGTGATCTGCTGACCCAGGAACGGCACGTTGACGATGCAGAACGTGGTGATGGTGCCGGTGTCGGCGACCTCGACGCGCTCGACGGTGGGGCTGCCGTCGGCCGGGCTCACGTAGCGCGGCGGGAAGTACACCTCGCCGGTCTGGACGCGGCCGCCGATCAGCTTGCCGTGCTTCAGCCCCTCCAGGTACCAGCTCTCGGATTCGGCGGCGGCATGGGTGATCGTCGTCGTGATCGGGGTGCTGATGACGACGTTGCCCGCGTCGTCGACGGTCATCTCGCCGGTCGGGTCGGGGGCCGCGGTCGGGGAGTCGCCGAGGCTGAAGTGTGCGATGTCGGTGATCGCGCCGGTCCGCACCGGACGCCACACGGCGTGCACCCGCGCTCCGACGCTCAACTGCGACGGCGCGTCGGCGTCGACGGCGTGCAGCAGCGACGTGTCGGAACCGTCGAGCTTGATGAGCGCGAATGCGAACGGGCGGTCGAGGGGATGCCCGTCGTAGGGATCGGGCTGCCACGACCAGCTCTGGACGGTACCGACCGCGGCGACCTCGACGAGGTCGGTGGTCGGGGTTCCGGTGGTCGGGTCGAACTCGGTGGGCGGCGTCGTGACGCGACCGTCGGCGCCGCGGCTGCCGACGATCCGGCCGTCGCGGAGAGCGAGCGCGAACTGCGACAGGACCGGCCCGAGCGAGCGGGTGTAAGCGAAGCTGTTGGTCAGCTCTGCGGACAGAATGTGTGACTCGGGTGCGGGTACCTGCACCTCGGGAGTCGGGTGGGTTGCACTATTGGACACAGCCAAAGTAGAACACGTTCTAGTATTGTTCCGCAAGGGATGGTGAAAGGGTTCCGAAGTGAAACTTGGTCTGCAACTGGGATATTGGGGCGCGCAACCGCCGACGAATGTGGCCGAATTGTTGCGCGCGGCAGAGGATTCCGGGTTCGACTCGGTGTTCACCGCAGAATCGTGGGGTTCGGACACGTACACGCCGCTGGCCTGGTGGGGAGCCGCGACGAGCCGGCTGCGCCTCGGCACCGCGGTCTCGCAGCTGTCGGCACGACCGCCGACGTCGCTCGCCATGGCGGCGCTGACGCTCGATCATCTCTCCGGCGGTCGGCACATCATCGGGCTCGGCGTGTCCGGGCCACAGGTCGTCGAGGGGTGGTACGGCCAGCCGTTCGCGAAGCCGCTGGCCCGGACCCGCGAGTACGTGCGCATCGTGCGCGACGTCCTGGCACGCGAGGGTGTGGTCACTAGCGCCGGCCCGCACTATCCGCTGCCGCTGCCCGACGGCGTCGGTGCGACCGGACTCGGCAAGCCGTTGAAGCCGATCGTGCATCCGCTCCGGGCCGACATTCCGATCTGGCTCGGCGCGGAGGGTCCGAAAAACGTTGCGCAGACTGCTGAGATCGCCGACGGCTGGCTGGCCATCTTCTACACGCCGCGGCTGTGCGGCATGTACGACGAGTGGCTCGACGAGGGCTTCGCTCGGCCCGGCGCACTCCGCTCGCGGGCCGACTTCGAGATCGCCGCGACCGTCCAGTGCGTCATCACCGACGACGTCGCCGCGGCGATCGATCGCTACCGGCCGTCAACGGCCCTGTACGTCGGTGGCATGGGCGCCGCGGAGAAGAACTTCCACGCCGACCTGTACCGCCGCATGGGTTACGGCGAGGCGGTCGACGACATCGGTCGCCTCTTCCGCGCCGGCCGCAGAGACGAGGCGCTCGCGGCCGTGCCCGACGAGATGGTTCGCGAGACGATGCTCGTCGGAACGGCCGACGACGTCCGCGAGCAGATCACCGAGTGGGAAGCCGCAGGTGTCACCACGCTCATGGTCACCGCGAAGGATGTCGAGACGGTGCGGCAGTTGGGCGCGCTGGTGTAGCCGCAACGTTTAGCGACGACGGCATCGGGGATCCGATACCGTCGCCGCGTCGCCGAAGGAAGTCATGGGGTACTTCCTTCATACTCCGGCTATCGGATGTTCGGGGGACGGTTGTCCGATGTCCGAATGACGACTGCGGTCACGGGGTGACGATCGTGCCGCTGCAACTGCGGGCGGGGACGGCCCACAGCGCGTTGCTGTTCACCGTGCTCATCGTCAGCTTCACCTTGCCCGGGCCCAGCTTCGCGGTCGGGATCGTGAAGTTGTGTGTGCCCTGGTATGGCGGCGAGATGTGATTGCGCTGGAAGGTGGTGCCCTTCTGGCCGGTCTTCAAGTTCTTCCAGTCCAGCCGCACCGACGAGTCGTAGCCGACGCCGATCCAGTAACTGGTGTAGTCGATCTGCAGGTAGGTGTTGGACTCGTACTTCGAGACGATCACCCGATGCGGCATGTACGGCATGTCGACGATGTTCGGGCTGATGTTGATGCAGTCGTGGAGCGGGTACTCCTTGGCGTCGGCGGCCTGCGCGGTGCCGGGGACGGCGAAGGCGGCGGCGAGCACGCCGGCAGCCGCCGCCGTGGCGGCGAGGCGGGTGAGGGTCGTCGGACGGCTTGATCGGGTGGACATCGTGGCTCCGCTCGAAGTGGTGCTGGTTCTAGTCGGGATGTCGTCTGAATGGCCGATAGTGTTACAGATCACTGGTAGTGGCTTGTTGGGGTGTTGGGCAACGGCTGCACCGCGCAGCATCCCCTACTCCCCGGCGAACTCCGGCTTCTCCTTGTTCGCGAAGGCGCGCGGCCCGATCTTGGCGTCCTTGGACTGGAACACTTTCGCGCCCAGCTCGGCGTCGATCTTGAACGCCTCTTCCTCGTGCAGTCCTTCGCTGTCGCGGATGGTCTTGAGGATGGCCTGGACCGCGAGTGGTCCGTTCGCGGCGATCTGGTCGGCGATCTCGAGCGCCTTGTCGAGGGCGGAGCCGTCGGGCACCACATGACCGACGAGGCCGTACTCCTTGGCCTCGGCGGCGGTGATGTGACGGCCGGTGAGGAGGATGTCGGCGGCGATCGTGTATGGAATCTGTCGGACCAGGCGGACGGCGCTGCCGCCGAGCGGGAACAGTCCCCACCGGGCTTCGGACACGCCGAACTTGGCGCTCTCGGCGGCGACGCGGATGTCGGTGCCCTGGAGGATCTCGGTGCCGCCGGCGATCGCGGGGCCTTCGACGGCGGCGATCAGCGGCTTGGTCAGACGGCGCCCCTTGAGGAGGGCGGGAAGTCGGGTGAGGTCCCAGCCGCCCTTGGCGAAGGAGTCGCCGGGGGCGGACTGATTCATGGCCTTGAGGTCGGCGCCCGCGCAGAAGTAGCCGCCCGCGCCGGTCAGAATCGCCACCCGAACATCGGGGTCGGCGTCGACCTGATCCCAGGCCTCCTCCATGATCCGCATCATCGGTCCGGAGAGCGCGTTGCGCGCGTGAGGTCGGTTCATCGTCACGATCAGGACGTGCCCGCGCTTCTCGACGAGACATTCCGGAGCGTCGGTGGTGCTCTCGACAGTCATTTTTCCTCCTGGTGCAACGAATACCTTGCCGCGAACGATAACACGTTCTAGTTTTGAGGCATGGCCTTCACTGTGGCGGACCTCGTCGAACACGCCGTCGACCTCATGCCCGACCGAATCGCACTGGAATCCGGTGAGCGTTCTCGGACGTATTCAGAACTCGATCAGCGCGCTAATGCGCTCGCCCACACGCTGCGGGAGTTGGGCGTCAAGCCCGGCGACGCAGTGGGTCTGTACAGCAGAAACACCATCGAAGCCGTCGAGGCGATGCTCGCGATCTTCAAGGCGCGCGCCGTCATGGTGAACGTCAATTACCGGTACGTGGAGAACGAGCTCGAGCACATCTTCGTCGACTCGCAGATGGCCGTCCTGATCCACGAGCGGCAGTACACCCCCCGCGTCTGTAACGTGTTATCGAAATCGGCGACCGACGTCACTCACCGCATCGTCGTCGACGACGGCTCCGACGTCCCGATCGAGTGCACCGAGGGCGACGCCGCCGTCACTGCCTTCGAGGACGCGATCGCGTCGTCGTCCACCGACCGCGACTTCGAGCAGCGCACGAACGACGACCTCTACATGCTCTACACCGGGGGCACCACCGGAAAGCCCAAAGGTGTCATCTGGCGGCAGGAAGACGTGTGGCGAGTCCTCGGCGGCGGAATCGACTGGTACACCGGGCGGCCGATCGACGACGAATGGGAGCTCGCCCGGACCGGTGCGGAGGGTGGGCAACTGGTCCGCTTCGCGATCCCGCCCTTCATTCACGGCGGCAGCCAGTGGGCCGTCTTCCAATCGCTCTTCGCCGGTGGCAAAGCCGTCGTGTACCCGGAGTTCGAACCGGACGCCATCTGGGCGGCGGTGCAACGCCACGGGGTGCACGTCATCTTCATCACCGGCGACGCCATGGGCCGCCCGATGATCGATGCGCTGGAGGCCGGCGACTACGACACGTCGACGGTGGTGTCGGTCGCCTCGTCGGCGGCGCTGTTCTCGGCATCGATCAAGGACCGGTACCTCGACCGATTCCCGAACGCGGTCATCGTCGACGCGATCGGCTCGTCCGAGACCGGTTTCGGGGGCATGGGTATGGCGGTCAAGGGGCAGAGCCGCGTCGGTGCGCCCACGGTGAAAGCCGACCCGAACACCCACGTCCTGGCTGACGACGGTCGCCTGCTGCAACCGGGAACCGGCGAGGTGGGACGCCTGGCGCGCTCGGGCCACATCCCGCTGCGCTACCACAATGCGCCGGAGAAGTCGGCCGAGACCTTCGTGTTCTACGACGGGGTCCGGTACTCGATGCCCGGCGACTTCGCCACGATCGAAGCCGACGGCACCATCACGATGCTCGGCCGCGGCTCGGTGTCGATCAACACCGGCGGCGAGAAGGTCTTCCCCGAGGAGGTGGAGGCCGCGCTCAAGGCGCACCCGGACGTCTTCGACGCGGTGGTCGTCGGCACGCCGGACGAGCGTTTCGGGCAGCGCGTCGCCGCCGTCGTGCAGGTGCGCGACGGCGCGGCCGCACCAACGCTGGACTCACTCGGCGAGGTGGTCCGCACCGAACTCGCCGGCTACAAGTGTCCGCGCAGCGTGTGGTTCGTCGATCAGATGAAGCGCTCGCCCGCAGGCAAGCCCGACTACCGCTGGGCGCGCGAGGTCACCGAACAACGCGACGCCGACGAAGCGCGCTGACACTTCCCTTCAACGACAAGGACATTGATGAAAACCCCACTGTGTGACAAGTTCGGGATCGAGTATCCGATCTTCGGCTTCACGCCCAGCGAGGAAGTCGCCGCCGCGATCAGTCGGGCCGGCGGCCTCGGCGTGCTCGGCTGCGTGCGCTTCAACGAGACCGAAGAGCTGGACGCGGTCCTGGAATGGATGCATGAGAACACCGACGGCAAGCCGTTCGGCGTGGACGTGGTGATGCCGGCCAAGATCCCGACCGAGGGATCGAAGGTCGATCTCGACACGATGATCCCGCCCGAGCATCGCGCTTTCGTGGAGCGCACCCTCGACGACCTCGGCGTCCCGCCGTTGCCCGACGGCGGCGACCGCGTCAACACCGGCGTGCTCGGCTGGCTGCACTCGGTGGCGCGCTCGCACGTCGACGTCGCGATGGAGCACACTCGCAAGTACGGGCAGATCAAGTTGATCGCGAACGCGCTCGGCTCGCCGCCTGCGGACGTCATCGACCTCGCGCATCAGAACGGCGTGGCGGTCGCCGCGCTCGCGGGCGCCAAGGAGCACGCGCTGCACCACGTGGATGCGGGCGTCGACATCGTCATCGCGCAGGGTTACGAGGGTGGCGGCCACACCGGTGAGGTCACCTCGATGATCCTGTGGCCGGAACTCGTCGACGCCGTCGGAGACCATCCGGTCCTCGCCGCGGGAGGGGTCGGCAGTGGACGGCAGATCGCCGCGGCGATCGCGCTCGGCGCGCAGGGCGTGTGGATGGGCACCTACTGGCTGACGGCCGCCGAGTACAACCTCGGCGCGCACACCGAAGGTGAGCCGTCGACCGTACAGCAGGCGCTGCTGGCAGCCACCTCCCGCGACACCGTTCGCCGTCGCATCTACTCCGGCAAGCCCGCACGTCTGCTCAAGACCGCGTGGACCGACGCCTGGGATGCACCCGGCGCCCCCGATCCGCTGCCGATGCCGCTGCAGAACCTTCTGGTCGGCGAAGCGCACGCCCGGATCTCCGCGTCCGACGACCCCAAGGTGGTGGCGATGCCCGCCGGACAGATCGTCGGCCGGTGCAATGCGATCACCCCCGTGCAGGAGCTGGTCGACGGGCTGGTGGCGGAGTACGCCGACGCCGTCGCACGGATGAACGCGACGCTGGACTGAGTAGCCCCCTACAGGCCGTAACGCCGCTTGAACCGCTCCACGCGTCCCTCGGTGTCGACCAGGCGCGTGGTCCCGGTCCAGAACGGATGAGAGTCGCTGGTCACGTCGACGGTGACGAGCGGATAGGTGTTGCCGTCGTGCCAGTCGACGGTGACGTCTGACGTGGTGGTCGAGCGCGTCAAGAACTGCGTGCCGGTGGTCGCGTCGCGGAAGACGACGTGGCGATAGTCGGGGTGGATTCCGGGTTTCATCGGGTTTCTCCTTCGGAGTTGTCGGTTGAGTAGGTGCGGTCGTCGCGGTCGGTGACGGGGAAGTCGTCGCACGGATCCTGATGGCCGGTGCCGAACGGTGACGGCAGGTCGGCCAGGAAGTCCGGTCCACGGCTGAACTCGGCGTCGGTGACGAGCGCTGCGGTCAGGGCCGCGTGCACCGCCTCGGGGGTGCTGCGGTGGCACAGCACCGAGATGCTGGAGTGGCGGTCGCCGTGGGTCTGGTCCCAGTACAGCGCGGCGGCCAGGCGGTGCTCCGGGTCGGCGTCGCCGTCCGGTCGAGCGGCGAGCCAGTGCCCGACGTGGTGGATGCCGAGTGCCTCACCTGCAGATTCGAGCCAGAGGATGTCGTCCGGATTCGACGCGATCCACAGTCGGCCCTGTGAGGCGACGACGCCGTCGAGCAGGACGTCGAGGGCTTCGTGCAGACGCTCGGGATGGAACGGCCGACTGGCCTCGAACGTCATCAGCGCGACGCCGCAGTCCTCTTCGAGTGCGGGTTGACCCGCGAGGAGCGGATCGAACGGACGGCGCGGCCGACCGTGCGGCGACGCCGCGGTCTCCGACGCGCGCAGCCCCGCGAGGAGGGCGGCGTCGAGCGTCTGCTGACTGTTCAGCGTGCGCATGCCCGCGGCCGGTGCGAGACGGATCAGGACCGAGTGCAGCCGCGCGAGTTCCCAGGCCCCGCCCGCACTGTCGGCGCCCTCGATCACGATGGCGTCGGCGAACCGGATCTGAGCGACGGCGATCTGGGCGAGCGTCCGCTCGTCCTCCCCGATCGAGAGGCCGGCCTCGGCGAGCGTGATCTCGCCGGTCGCCGCCGTCAGCCAACTGCCCGCGTCGACACCGCAGACGGTGTCGACGATCGCGAGATCGTCGCCCGCTCGCGAACGGATCTCCTGGGCGATCTTCTCCGGTTCCAAGGCGGGGTCGAGCGCGAGCACGATCTGCGTGATCGACGGATCCCGGTGCAGTTCCTGGAGTAGGGGGATCAGGCTCAACCGCAGGGTGCAGGAGACGCAGCCGTGTTCCAGGTGCACGTCGTCCACGCTCAGGTGGTCCACTCCGTCGGCGTCGATCCGGTGCACCACTTGGACGACGGTTCCGCTGTCGAGGTTGCGCAGGTCGGTGCTCACCGTGGCGGTTCCGGGGGCGTGCATGGCGAGCGTGATTCGCGCGGATGCGGTGCGGTCGAGTCCGGTGACCAGCGTCAACGGGGTGCGGGCCGTGGAGTCGGTCGGTTCCACAGACTCACTCCTTAATGGTAGTGATTTTCATTTCCAACGAGTTTCACTGTACCGTCTGCGGTGTTGTTAATGCGAATCGTTACCGATAAGGAGTGGTGATGTCGGCGAGATGTCAAGTGACCGGGCGCGAGCCCGGATTCGGAAAGCGGGTCTCGCACTCGCATCGGCGCACGTCACGGCAGTGGCGCCCCAATCTTTTCCGCAAGACCTACTGGGCGCCGTCGTTGGGACGGAACGTGACCCTGCGGGTGAGCGCGAAAGGCATCAAGGTGATCGACCGTGACGGAATCGACGCCGTGATCGCCCGCCTGCAGAAGCAGGGGGAGCGGATCTGATGGCGAAGAGCACCGACATCCGACCGGTGATCAAACTGCGGTCCACCGCGGGCACCGGTTACACGTACGTGACCACCAAGAACCGTCGCAACGACCCCGACCGGCTGGTCTTGCGCAAATACGACCCGGTGGTCCGCCGCCACGTGGAGTTCAAGGAGGACCGCTGATGGCGAAGAAATCGAAGATCGCGCGCGATGCGCAACGTCGTGCCGTGGTGGCGCGGTACGCCCAGCGTCGTGCTGAGCTCAAGAAGATCATTGCCGACCCCACACAGGACGCCGCGTCTCGGCGCGCTGCGCAGGTGGAGCTCGCGAAGCAGCCGCGGAACGCCAGCGCCACCCGGCTGCGCAACCGCGACGCTGTCGACGGCCGGCCGCGCGGCTACCTCCGCAAGGCGGGACTGTCCCGCGTCCGATTCCGCGAGATGGCCCACCGCGGCGAACTGCCCGGCATTCAGAAAGCGAGCTGGTGATGAAGAAGCCCGGCAAGAAGCGTCCGGTGAAGAAGCGCAATGCGGAACCGAACCTGACCTTCGACTACAAGGACACCGCGACCCTGCGCCGATTCCTCACCGACCGCGGGCGGATCCGGAAGCGGGAGGTGACCGGGCTATCGATGCAGCAGCAACGTCGTCTGGCGCTCGCGGTCCGCAACGCCCGTGAAATGGCGTTGCTGCCGTACTCGGGATGACCGCCGTGCTACCGGTGACAGTGCTGTCCGGATTCCTCGGATCCGGCAAGACGACGCTGCTCAATCAACTGCTGGCGAACCGAGACGGCCTGCGGATCGCGGTGATCGTGAACGACATGAGCGAGGTCAACATCGACGCCTCGCTGGTCGAACTCGGCGGCTTCGACCGCACCGAGGAGCGGATGGTGGAGCTGACCAACGGGTGCATCTGCTGCACGCTCCGCGAAGACCTGATCGACGCGGTCGGCGACCTCGCGAAGACGGGCCGCTTCGACCACCTGGTCATCGAATCCACCGGGATCTCCGAGCCGATGCCGGTCGCCGCCACCTTCGACTGGGTCTTCGACGACGGCAGCTCGCTGTCGGAGCTGGCAGCCCTGGACACCATGGTGACGGTGGTCGACTGCGCGACGTTCCTGACCGAGATCGCCCGCGGCGACCAGCTCGAAGCGCGGAACCTCCAGGCGGCCGACGGGGACGAGCGATCCATCTCGGACCTGTTGGTGGACCAGGTCGAGTTCGCCGACGTGATCGTCCTCAACAAGACCGACCTCGTGTCGCCGACCGTCCGCGGGACCGTCGAGGCGACCGTGACGCGAATGAATCCGCGGGCCAGGGTGATCGTCACCGATCACGGTCGCGTGGACATCACCCAGGTGGTCGGGACCGGCTTGTTCGACCACGAGGCGGCGTCGTCGATCGCCGGATGGGACGACGAGGTGATGTTCAATCACGTGCCCGAGACGGAGGAGTACGGCATCTCCTCGATGGCCTTCCGCTCCGATCGGCCGTTCCATCCAGACCGCCTGGCGCTCGCCCTCGACGGACTGCGAGGAGTAGTGCGCAGCAAGGGATTCTGTTGGATCGCCAGTCGACCCGACATCGTCGCGGTGTGGTCGCAGGCGGGCCCGAACCTGACGCTCGAGCCCGCGCAGTACTGGACGGCGCCCGACGACGACCCCGCCGCCGGCCCCGGTCAGGAATTGGTGCTCATCGGGGTGCGGATCGATCGGGACGCGCTGACCGGACTCCTGTCGGGCGCGCTTCTGACGGACGACGAACTGGGTGAGGGGCCGGCAGCGTGGCGCGGGTACCCCGATCCGCTTCCGCCGTGGGCGATTCCTGCAGCGCACCAGCACTAGTGTCCTGCGACTCTCGGCGGTCCGGTTCACCCACTCTCGTGGCACCGACTGCAGCGACCGCCACGGGCACTCGAATCAGTCACCCAGGTCGGCTCGCCCAGTGATGCCGTCAACGCCGCCCGCGCGGTCTTGAAGGTCGCGGTCTCCGGGATCGCGTCAGCGAGCCAGACCGTCGTCGGCCACTGCTTTGGGCCGAGATCGGTCTGGGCGCGCAGGAACTCGTCCAGCGACGCATGCGTGAGCCCGGGGGCGACGAGCACGGCGCCCACCGACTCGCCGATCTCGGCGGGCACGCCGAGGACGGCCGCCTCGCGAATCAGCGGGTGCCGCAACAGGATCTGCTCGATCGGCCGGGTCCCGAGATTCTCGCCGTCCACCCGGAGCCAGTCGCCGAGGCGGCCGGCGAAATAGACGTAGCCGTCCGCGTCGACCCACCCGAGGTCGCCGGTGCGGTACATGCCGCCGCGGAGTCGCTCGGCGGTGGCGACGTCGTCGCCGTAGTAGCCGTCGAAGAGACCGGCGCCCGCGGCGTTGACGATCTCGCCGATCCGGCCGACCGGCGACGGGGCGTCGGTCTCCGGATCGACGATCGCGTTGGGCGGACGCAGCGGTCCCAGCGCGGTGTCGGGGGTGTCCGGGGTGCGGGTGATGGAGACGCCGCCCTCGGTGGAGCCGAAGCCGTCGACCACGCGCACGCCGAACCGTCGTTGGAACGCGGCGCGGTCGGCGGCACTCGCCTCGTTGCCGTACATGATCCGCAGGGCGACATCGGCGTCGTCTGGACGTTCCGGGGTCGCGAGCACATATTGCAGCGGCTTGCCGACGTAGTTGGCGTATGTGACGCCGTAGCGTCGAAGGTCGTCGCCGAAACCGCTGGCGGAGAACCTCCGACGCAGCACGATCGACGCCCCGGCGGCGACGGCCACCGACCAACCGGCGATCAACGCGTTGGAATGGAACATCGGCATCGAGAGGTAGGCGACGTCGGTTGGGCCCAGGCCGAAGCGTTCGGCCAGCATGACTCCGGGGCCGGCGAACTTCCGCTGGCTGCACCGCACGGCCTTAGGCGCGCCGGTGGTCCCGGACGTGAAGATCAGCATCAGCAGATCGTCCGGATGTGCGGTGACCTCGGCGGCTGCGACGCCGGAAGCGGCCGACTGCGCCCATTCTGGGTCGTCGATGTTGATCGTCGTGACGTCCTCGAGGCGGGGCAGGCACGCAGCCGTCTCGTCGGACACGATCACCACCTGGCAGTCCGCTCGCCGCACATCGTCGACGATCGCCTGCCCGCGCCGAGTGCCGTTGAGCCCGACGAGGACCATTCCGCCCAGGGCCGCGGCACCGAACAGGATGCTGAACTCGGGGACGTTGGGCAGCAGGACGCCGACGTGCGGCGGACGACTCGGGTCGAGACGCCCGCGCAACACCGCCGACCATCGAGTGCTGGCGACCAGGTGCTCACGCCAGGAGAGGAAGCGATCCTCGAAGTACAGGCCCCGATCGTCCACCTCGCCGAGTGCGGTGAGCAGGTCGGCAAGGGTGCGGGCGTCGGTGACCGCCGTCGGCTGTGCCGTCACGGGTTCGCAGTGAGGAGATCGCCGAGCTCGTCGAGCACCACCGGTGCGCTGCCCAGCGTGAACTCGTTCTGCTTGGCGCGCAGGAAGTACCGATGCGCGGTGTGGCTCGTGTCCAGCCCCACGCCGCCGTGTACGTGCACCGCGGTGTGCGCCACCCGGTGACCGGCTTCCGCAGCCCAGAACTTGGCGGTGTCGATGGCTGCGGTCGGTTCGCCCGGGTCGGCGTCGGCCAGCCCAGACAGCAGCCACGCCGCCTGCGTCACGCTCAACTGCAACGCCTGCACGTCGATATAGCCGTCGGCCAGGCGCTGCGCGACCGCCTGGAACGATCCGATCGGCCGCGAGAACTGCTCGCGCTCGCGCGCGTATTCGGCCGTCGCGGTCAGCGCCGCGTCGACGGTGCCCGCCTGATCGGCGGCGACGGCCAGCCGCAGCAGGTCGACGGCCTGCGCCACGGTGCCGCTCCCGCCGCCGAGCACCTCGGCCTCGTCGACGACGACGCCGTCGAACTCCACCGTGTACACCGGCGTGAGCCCGGTGACTGCGGTCTCGACGATGCCGATCCCGTCTCGGTCGGCGGGCACCGCGACCAGCGCGGAGCCGTCGCCGACGTCTGCCGAGACCAGCAGCACGCCGGCAGCGCCCGCGTAGGGGACGTTGACCTTGGTCCCGGTCAGCGTCGACCCGGACAGCCGGGTGCGCGGTGCCAGCACGTGGTAGCCACCGTCCTCTTCGACGGCGGCCGTCATCACCGCGCTGCCGTCGACCAGGGTGCGCAAGAGCCTCGCGGCCAGTGCGTCGCTGGCGTGCTCGGCCACGATCGGGACGCCCGTGATGGCGTGCGGTCCATACGGGACACGGCTCAGTCCGCGACCGAGTTCGGTGGCGACGGCGACCGTCTCGAGGGTGGTCAGACCGGCGCCGTCGACCGATTCGGGGGCGGCGAGCCCCAGCAGTCCGGCGGCGGCGAGCTCCGCCCAGAGCCGTTCGTCGATCGCGGCGCGGGCGGCCTCGAGTTCGGCGACGCGCTCGGCCGGGCTGATCCGGCCGACGATGTCGGAGGTCAGTGCCGCGAGATCGGTCGCCGCTTCGGTGGGAGTGAAGTCCATGAGAGTCGTCCTTGTCTGCAGCGGCGGGTCAGCGGCGGGCGGGGGGAAGTTTGAGGGCGAGCATGCCGATGATGTCGCGCTGGACCTCGTTGGTGCCGCCGCCGAACGTGAGAATCAACGACGTGCGTGCGAAGCGCTCCAGTCGGCCCAGCAGATGGGCGCCCGGACTGCCCGCGCGCAGCGTTGCGGCCGGCCCCACGATCTCCATCAGCAGTCGGTACGCCTCGGTCGCGAACTCGGTGCCGAAGACCTTGGTGGCGGAGGCGTCGGCCGGTGAGGGCGAACCGCCGGATGCGGCGATCGACGCGATCTTCCAGTTCACCAGCTTGAGGAACTCCACCTTGGCGTGCACGCGGGCGAGATTGGCTCGCACCCACGGCTGGTCGGCCGGGCGACGGCCGTCGACCTCGGTGGTTGCGAACGCGAGAGTGTCGCGGAGCGCCGTCTGGATGGGTGCCGCGCTGCACAGGGCCACCCGCTCGTGGTTGAGCTGGTTGGTCACCAGCCCCCAGCCGCTGCCTTCTTCGCCGACGAGGTTCGAGATCGGGACGCGCACGTCCTGGTAGTAGGTGGCGCTGGTGTCGACGCCGGCCATGGTGTGCACCGGGGTGTACGAGAAGCCTTCGGCGGTGGTCGGCACGATCACCATCGAGATGCCCTTGTGCTTGGACCGGCGTTGATCTCCCGTCGCTTCGCTCGCCCCGTGTCGACTTCCCGTCGCTTCGCTCGCCCCGTGTGAATCGGTGCGGCATGCGAGCCACACGTAGTCCGCGTAAGGGATCAGCGACGTCCACATCTTCTGGCCGTTGATCACGTACTCGTCGCCTTCGCGCACCGCACTGGTTCGCAGTGCCGCCAGATCGGTGCCCGCGCCGGGCTCGGAGTAGCCGATGGAGAAGTGCAGTTCGCCCGCCGCGATCTTGGGGAGGAAGAACTTCTTCTGCTCTTCCGTGCCGTAGTGCATGATCGTCGGCGCCACGGAATTGATGGTCAAGAAGGGAACGGGTGCGCCTGCGATCGCCGCCTCGTCGGTGAAGATCAACTGATCCATCATCGACCGATCGGCGCCGCCGAACTCGCTGGGCCAGCCCAGCGCGAGCCATCCGTCCCGACCCATCTGACGGACCACGTCGCGGTAGGCGTCGCCTTCGCCGAGTTCGCCGTCGCCGCCGGTCAAGGCCGCGCGGCGCTCCGGCGTCATCAAGTCCGAGAAATACGTGCGGAGCTCGGCCCGGAGCTCCTCCTGTGCCTGCGTGTAGGCGATCTGCATGGCTCTCCCGCCGCTGTCGATTCTGCATCCGGCCGTCAACTCGGCTCCGCAGATGGTTTCCTATTATTGAAACACGTTCTAACGTGTATATGCCGAGTCCGTCAACTGTCCCGGACTCCGACTGGAGGAGAAACAGATGCACATCAAATGCGACTTCGATCTATGCGAGTCGAACGCCGTCTGCGTCGGCATGGCTCCGGACGTCTTTGAACTCGATGACAACGATTACCTGGTGATTCTCCAGGATGACGTCGCCGAGGAGCGTCGCGAGGAGATGCGCCAGGTGGTTGCGAGCTGTCCGCGCTCGGCCTTGTCCATCGTCGATGACTGACACGTCGTCATTCCCAATCGGTTAGCCACTCGGGGCCAACTGTGTTAGAACATGTTCTAGTTTTGGTGGATCGAAGGGAATCACGGTGAGTGAATCGTTGGACGGCCGGGTCGCGGTCGTCACGGGTGCCGGTGCGGGCCTCGGGCGTGCCGAGGCGATCGGATTGGCGCGCGACGGCGCCACCGTCATCGTGAACGACTTGCAGCAGGCCCTCGACGCCAGCGACGTCGTCGACGAGATCGCAGCGTTGGGCGGGCGCGCGGTCCCCGTCGCAGGCGACATCGCCGATTCCGCCACTGCGACCGAGATCATGCGCGTGGCGGTCGAGGACCTCGGCGGACTGCACGTGGTGATGAGCAATGCGGGCATCACTCGCGACGCCATGCTGTTCAACATGACCGACGAGCAGTGGGATCTGGTCCAGCGCGTCCATCTGCGCGGGCACTTCCTGCTGAACCGAAACGCCGCAGCCCACTGGCGGAGCGCGTCGAAGGCCGCCGGAGCGCCCGTCTTCGGTCGCCTCATCAACACCTCGTCGGAGGCTGCGCTGCTCGGCGGCGCAGGCCAGGCCAACTACTCGGCGGCGAAGGCAGGCATCGCGATGCTGACCGTCTCGGCGAGCCGGGCCCTCGCCCGCTACGGCGCCACAGCCAATGCGATCTGCCCCCGTGCGCGCACCGCGATGACCGCCGACGTGTTCGGCGCCGCCCCCGAGGGCGCCGTCGACCCGCTGTCGCCCGACCATGTGGTGACCCTGGTGCGGTACCTCGCCAGTCCGGCCGCGCAGAACGTCTCCGGACAGGTCTTCGTCGTCTACGGACCCAAGGTCAGCCTGATGGCGGCGCCGACCGTGCAAGAGGTCTTCGCAGCCGACGGTGACCAGTGGTCGCCGGAGGGGCTCGGCGACGTGATGACCGAATACTTCGCGGCCGAGGGCGTCGGCACATTCTCAGCGTCGGATTTGATGGCCTAGCACGCATCTATCTAGAGTGTTGCGGCTTGGGTTGTAACGCCGGGCACAGTTTCGCGCACATGGTAGGTTGCCAAGCATTGGAGCGGGAGGAGGGGTTTTGTCGAGTAAACTCGCAGCCCCGATGAACGGAGTGGGGGAGTTCGTCTCCCTGGGAGTAGAAGCCGCTCGTGAACTGTTTCGTCGTCCCTTTCAGTGGCGCGAGACCATTGAGCAGTCGTGGGCCATCGCTCGTGTCTCGCTGGTGCCGACGCTGCTCGTCGCCATCCCGTTCACCGTGCTGGTCAGCTTCACGCTGAACATCCTTCTTCGCGAGATCGGTGCGCAGGATCTGTCCGGCGCCGGCGCGGCCCTCGGCACCATCACGCAGATCGGACCGATCGTCACGGTGTTGATCGTCGCGGGCGCCGGTGCCACCGCCATCTGTGCCGACCTCGGCGCACGCACCATCCGCGAGGAGATCGACGCCTTGAAAGTGCTGGGCATCAACCCGGTTCACCGGCTGGTGGTTCCGCGGGTGATCGCCTCCACCGGCGTCGCACTGCTGCTCAACAGCCTGGTCTGCACCATCGGCATCGCGGGTGGTTTCGTCTTCTCGGTCTACCTGCAAGACGTGAACCCCGGTGCGTTCATCGCCAACCTCACCCTGCTGACCGGCCTCGGTGAGTTGATCATCTCGATGATCAAGGCCGCGTTGTTCGGTCTGTTCGCCGGGCTCGTCGGCTGCTACCGCGGCCTCAATGTCAAGGGCGGAGCCAAGGGCGTCGGTGACGCCGTCAACGAGACCGTCGTCTATTCGTTCATGGCGTTGTTCGTCGTGAACGTGGTCGTCACTGCGGTCGGTCTCAAGGCGACGATGGGTTAACTGATGGTCCTTCCTGGTACGACTCGACTTCTCACTGCCCGCGTCGCGCTCAAGCGCTTCGGCGAGGACTGGAACAAGATCGGCGATCAAGCCCTGTTCTACTGGGACGCCATCATCTCGATCCCGCGCGCCCTGCGTCTCTACAAGAAGGAGACGTTGCGGCTGATCGCTGAGATCTCGATGGGCACCGGCGCCCTGGCCATGATCGGCGGCACCGTGGTCGTCGTCGGATTCTTGACGTTGTTCACCGGCGGCACCATCGCCGTCCAGGGCTACAACTCGCTCGCCAACATCGGCGTGGAAGCGCTGACCGGCTTCTTCTCGGCCTTCATCAACGTGCGCATCGCCGTCCCGGTGATCGCGGGCATCGCGCTCGCGGCCACCATCGGCGCCGGCGCGACGGCACAGTTGGGCGCCATGCGCGTCTCGGAGGAGATCGACGCACTCGAGGTCATGGCGATCTCGTCGGTGCCGTACCTGGTGAGCACACGCATCGTCGGCGGCCTCGTCGCGATCATCCCGCTGTACTCGCTCGCGGCCCTGGCGTCGTTCCTGGCGAGCCGGTTCGCGACCGTCTTCCTGTACGGACAGTCGTCCGGAGTGTACGACCACTACTTCTCGACGTTCCTGATCCCGTCGGACATCCTGTGGTCATTCGTCCAGGCCATCTGCATGGCCGTCGCGGTCATGCTCATCCACACCTACTACGGCTTCAACGCGTCCGGTGGACCGGTCGGCGTCGGTGTGGCCGTGGGCAATGCGGTCCGGGCCTCCCTGGTCGTGGTCGTCGTCATCACTCTCCTCACGTCGCTCGCGATCTACGGCGCCGACGGCAACTTCAACCTGGCGGGCTGACACCGATGGCGAGCAGAGGCAACCACGGGTACAGCAATGCGACCCGCAAGATCGCCGCCGTCGTCATGGTCGGCGTGTTGGCAGGCATCGTCACGGTGGCGTCGGCCCAGTTCCTCGGCTGGTTCGCCAGCACCGCGCACGTGACGTTGTACGCGGACCGTGCCGGGCTGGTGATGAATCCGGATGCCCGAGTGCGGCTGCGCGGCGTCGAGGTGGGGCGGGTGAAGTCGGTGTCCACCGACGGCGATCGCGCGCGCATCGATCTGAACATGCAGACCAGTCAGCTCAAGTACATTCCGGCCAACGTGCGGGCGGACATCAGCTCCAACACCATCTTCGGTGCCAAAGCCGTGAACCTGGAGATCCCGGAGTCCGGTGGCCAAGGCACGCTGGGCGCGGGCTCGGTCATCACGGCCGATCACGTCGTCGTCGAACTGAACACCGTCTACCAGCAGTTGGTCGACGTCCTCGCACAATTGCAGCCCGACAAGCTGAACGTCACGATCGGCGCCGTCGACGAGGCCCTGTCCGGTCGCGGCAAGCAGATCGGCGACTCGCTGGTCCAGCTCACCGACATCCTCGGTAAGACCAATCCGCACCTGCCGGAGTTGAACCGGCTCCTGCGGGAAGCGTCCGGGGCTACGAATGTGTACGCCGATGCGATGCCGAATCTGATGCGCATCGTGGACAACGCCACTGTGCTCGGCAATACGTTCGTCGACAACTCCGCCAATCTGGATGCGTTGCTGATCAACGTCACCGGGATGGGCAACACGATCAACGGCGTGCTGTCGCGTTCCAAGAAGGACCTCATGTCGACGCTGACCGATCTGAATCCGGTCTCCCGCCTGCTCGGCAGGCAGGCGCCCGGGCTGCGCTGCTTCATCACCGCGGCGTCCGACGCCGCCGACATCGCGACGCCGCTGCTCGGCGGTCGCAACGGGATGCTGCTGCTCGACGCGGGGCTGATTCCCGGCCAGGACCCGTACAAGTACCCGAACGACCTCCCCGAGGTACGTGGCGACGGTCCGCCCACGTGCCAGGCCGGCCTGACCGACATCCAGTCCAAAGAGCACGTCCCGTTCTACGTGGTCGACAACGCGCCGCAGCCCTACCAGCCCCGCACCACTCCGAAAGTGGAGTCGCGCAAGCTCTTCCAGTTGTTGTTCGGAGGTACTCCTCGTGGATAGTCGCGCACGCGCTTTTCGTGCGACGGTCATCAAACTCGGTGCCTTCGCCGTCACGATGATTCTGGTTCTCGTCGGTCTGGTGCTGGTCTTCAGCCGCTATCAGGGGGGCAGCAGCGACAAGTACACCGCCGTCTTCACCAGTGCTTCATCGTTGAAGAACGGCAGCGTGGTCAAGATCGCGGGCGTCGACGTCGGCAGCGTCAGCGACGTCGCGCTCACGCGGAACAATCAGGCGCGCGTGCACTTCAGCGTCAACCACGACTACCGGCTCCCCACCTCCGTGCAGGCGCTGATCCGCTACCAGAACCTCACCGGCGACCGCTACCTGGAACTGCAGCCCGGCACCGGCGACGTCACCAAGACACTGGCGGCGGGCGACGAGATCCCGGTCAGCCAGACCGAACCCGCGTTGGACCTGGACAAGCTTCTCGGCGGATTCAAACCGCTGTTCCGGACACTCGACCCGCAGCAGGTCAACAAACTGTCGTCGTCGTTGATCGCGGTCTTCCAAGGCCAGGGCGCCGGACTGAACAACCTGCTGGCCAACACCGCGGAGTTCACCGACCAGATCGCCGACCGTGACGCGCTCATCGGCAGCGTCATCGACAACCTGAACCAGACTCTCGGCACCCTCGAGGACGATCACCGGGGACTCGACCAGAGCGTCGACCGCATGCAGCAACTGATCAGCGGGCTGGCAGGCGACCGTTCGGTGATCGGGGAGTCGATCACCCAGACCAGCCGGGCCACCACCGGCCTGGCGAGCCTGATGAACGTGATCGAGCCCGACGTCACTAAGACGGTCAGCGCACTCGGCAAGACCAGCGAGCAAGCGCTCAAGAGTGAGGACTTCATCCGCGATCTCCTCGGCCGGCTGCCGGGTGATTTCAAGATGCTCTCCAACCTCGGCAGCTACGGCGCCTGGCTGCAGATCTACTTCTGCCGCATCCGCCTGCTGCTCCCGGGGCCGGGGAACACCCAGTACTACTTCACCGCCATCGACGTGATGGGGGATTCGACCAAGGCAGGCGGGAGGTGCGCGACGTGAGCGAGAACCCGGACAACACCGATCCCGCGGCGGAACAGGCGTCGCAGGATCGGCCCGCCAAACCGTTTGCGCGGGCGGGCCGACCCAAGTACCAGGTCGGCATCATCGGCGTCCTCATCACCGCGATGATCGTGATCATGGCCATGCAGATGGACCGCCTGCCGTATCTGGCGCAGGTCAGCACCTATGACGTCTACTTCGACGACGCCGGCGGGCTGGTGAACGGCGACATCGTCCTGGTCGCCGGCGTGAACGTCGGCACGGTCGAGGGGATCACGCTCGCCGACACTGATCAGGGGATGAAGGCCAAGGTGCGATTCCGCCTCAACGACACCGTCGTGATGGGCGAGCGCACCCGCGCGTCGATCAAGACCGAGACCGTCCTGGGACGGCGCAATCTGACGATCACGCCGATCGGCACCGGACGCATCCGCCCCGGCGGCGAGATCCCCGTCGAATCGACGGTGTCGCCGTACTCGCTGACCGACGCGCTCGACGATGCGACGAACACCCTCGACGAAACCGACACAGACCAGCTCAACAAGGCGCTCGAGACACTGACGGAGACCTTCTCCAAGACGCCCGCCAACGTCGGCGGCGCCGTCGAAGGCGTGAGCAGGCTGTCGAAGGCGATCGCCGACCGCGACAACGCGCTCAACGATCTGCTGAAGCGGGCGCGCGGGGTCACCGAGGTCGTCGGACAACGCAGCGGACAGGTCCGCCAGATGCTGATCGACGCGAACGCACTCCTCGGCGAGCTGAACCTCCGCCGTGAGGCACTGCGTCAGATCATCACCGGCACGCGCGATGTGACCGCGGAGATCACGCGATTCGTCACTGACAACAACGACCAGCTGAAGCCGGTGCTGGACAAGTTCAACGGCGTCCTCGACATCCTCAACGACAACGAGGACAACTTCAGCAAGGCCATCGACCGCCTCGGCCCGTACGCCAACATCCTGGGTGAGGCCGTCAGCTCGGGACCGTACTTCTCGTCCCTCGTCGGCATCCCCACCTTCGGCGACTACTTCGGCACCTTCTTGAAGGTGCTGCAGCGCAAGTACCCCGAGGCAGCGCGCTACTTCTACGAGTTCTCCGGCAACCCGCTGTTCCCGAAGAACTGGTCGCCCGCACCGCCTGCCGGAGCACCCGACGTGAGCAGGCCGACGCCGAAGCGCCAGAATCCGACGCCGATGCCGCAGGCGCCGCAGAACAACAACGACCTCAAGCCGGGCCAACGACACGGGACGGGAGACTGACATGGCACTCTCGAAACGTGTCTGGGCGGCGGTGGCCGCCGTCGTCGTGCTGATCGTGATCGCAGCGGTCGTCTTCGTCGGTGTCCAGAAGGCGACGACGCGTACCATCACCGCGTACTTCCCGTCGGTGACCGGGTTGTACAGCGGCGACGCGGTGCGGGTCATCGGCGTGAAGATCGGCTCAGTGACGTCCATCGAGCCGCGCCGCGGCGACGTCAAGGTGACCATGCGGATCGACGACGATACACCGATCCCCGCCACCGCGAAGGCCGTCATCGTTGCGCAGTCGCTGGTCTCGGGCCGCTTCATTCAGCTGAATCCCGTGTACACCAAGGGCCCCCAGTTGCAGGACGGCGACAGCATCCCCATGGAGCGGACCGTCATTCCGATGGAGTGGGACGACGTCAAGAAGCAGCTCGATGAGCTGTCCCAGGCGGTGGGACCGCACGGAGCCGACCGGGGCACCGCCGCCGACGCCATCGACGTGATGGACCAGAACCTCGCGGGCAACGGCTCGTCGATCGCGACCTCCATCAAGGAGATGTCGCGGGTCATGGGCACCCTCGCCGACAATCGCGGCGACGTGTTCGCGACCATCAAGAGCCTGCAGCAGCTCACCGACGAGCTCTCCAAGAGCCATGAGCAGCTGGTGCAGTTCAACGGTCGGATGGCCAGCATCAGCAGTGTGCTGTCCGACAGCAGCGACGAACTCGGCGACGCCATGAGCAACCTCAACCAGGCGATCGGCGAACTCGAGGGCTTCCTCGGCCGCAACAGCGGCACCGTCGCTTCGACGATGAGCAAACTCGCCCAACTGACCGGGACGCTGAAGCGCAAGGACGAACAACTGCGCGGACTGCTGCACTCGGCGCCCAACCAGCTCGCGAACTTCTTCAACATCTACAACCCGCTGACGGGCTCGCTCGACGGCGTCTTCGGTCTGGGCATGGGGAACAACCTGATCTCCCTGCTGTGCGGAACCATGGCGTCGACCAACCGTCCCGGCGACAGCGAGGCGGACATCGAACAGTGCGTCGATCTGCTGGCGCCGGTGCTGAAGGACATCGTCGTGAACTACCCGCCGTTCATGGCCAATCCGGTGGTCGGTCGGACGGCGAAGCCGAACCAGATCACCTATCAGAACTCTGATGTGAAGGCTCGGGCCAAGGCCGGGGTCCGCGAACGCGACGCGGCCAGTCGCGCCGCGATGCCCGATCCGCTGACCAAACTCCTGGTGCCGTTCGGAGGTGAGGGCTGATGCGGGCGGCGAAGGCGGCGGCGGCCGTGGTGGCCGCGGCTCTGGTCCTCGTTCCGGTCACGGCCGGTTGCAGCAGCGACAGCATCTCGACGCTGTCGGCGATCGGCGCACCGGGCACCGGCGCGGACGCCTACGAGATCACCGCGCTGATCCCGTCGGCCGCCGGTCTGGTCCGCAACGCACCGGTGATGATGCGCGACGCGACCGTCGGCAGCATCGGCGACATCGTCATCGACGACTGGCGTGCCAAGGTGACCCTCCGACTGAACGGCGACGTCAAGGTGCCCGTCGGCTCGCACGCGATGATCGGCATGACGAGCGTCCTGGGGTCGTCGCACATCGCGATCGTGCCGCCGGACAAGCCGAGCAGCACGTACCTCTCCGAGGGCGGGTCGCTGGCGCTGCCGAACTGTCCCGAGCAGCCCAACCTGCCGCAGACCGGCCCGGAGAAGATCCCGGACGTCACCTCGGCGCAGCACATCGATCCATGCATGTACCCGACCACCGAGCAAGTGCTGAGCTCGCTGTCGGTGGTGCTGAACGGTGGCGGGCTCTCCCAGATGGGTGACGTCGTCAACGAGTTGGGCGATGTGTTCGGCGGCAACGAGAAGACCCTGTCGAAGCTGATTCCGCGGCTGAACACGCTGGTCACCGATCTGAACAAGCAGACGACCAACATCATCGGCGCGATGGACGGGCTCGACCGGCTGTCGGCGACCATCAACGCGCAGACGCCGACGGTGCAGCGTGCACTCGAGAGCGGGCCGCGCATCCTGCAACTGCTCGTCGACCAGCGTAAGAACCTGGTCAACGCGCTCGACAGCGTCGGCAAACTGTCCGCGACGGCCAACCAGGTGCTGAAGAAGAACAGCGACGACATCAAGGTGATCGTGCCGAATCTGCGCGAGCTCATGGAGCAGCTCTCGATGACCGGGCCTGCGCTGTCGAACTCGTTGCGCATCCTGCTGACGTTCCCGTTCCTGGAGGAACAGATTCCCACGGTGGTGAAGGGCGATTACGTCAATTCCGATCTGGTGCTGGATCTGACGTGGAGCCGGCTGAACAAGACCATGCTCGCGTCGGTGACGACGGTCGTCGGTCCCGAGGTGGTGTCGGGCAAGCCCGCGGGTGCGGCGCGCGGCGGGGCCAACCCGTACCAGGCGACGCAGAAGGGCGTCACCGAGAAGAAGCAGAAGAACCCGGGCAACCCGTCCCTGTCTGATGTGCTGCCGTCCGATCTGCTGCCGAAGAACCAAGGTGGCAACTGATGAAGATCACGGGCTTTGTTCGCATGCAGCTGATCATCTTCAGCATCGTCACAGTGATCGCGATGGTCGCGATGGCGGTCTTCTACATCCAGATTCCGAAGATGTTCGGTATCGGCAGCTATTCGGTGACGCTGGACCTGAAGTCGACCGGCGGACTGTATCAGAACGCCAACGTCAGCTTCCGCGGCGAGAACGTCGGCAAGGTGTCCGGTGTCCGGCTGACGCCGAACGGTGTGGCCGCCGACCTGCGCATCGACTCGGGGACCGAGATCCCGGCGAACTCGAAGGCCTCGGTGCGGAGCGTCTCGGCGGTCGGTGAGCAGTTCGTCGAGTTCACACCGCCGCACGATCACCCGTCGGACGCCAACCTGCGCGACGGCGACACGATCACCTCCGACGACCTGCCCGTCGAGATCTCGGCGATGCTCGACCAAGCCGACAACCTTCTCAACGAGGTCAGCGACACCAAGCTTCGCTCGGTGATGGATGAGGCCTTCCTCGCGTTCAACGGCACCGGGCAGGACCTGCAGCGGCTGATGGACTCGATGACGCTGTTCGTCGGCGAACTCGACAAGAACGTCGGCAGTGTGATCGACCTGGTGGACCAGGCCGGACCGATCCTGGCGACCCAGAACCGAACCGCGGACGAGATCCGCTCGTGGACCAAGGACCTCACGCGGGTCACCGATCAGCTGCGGGCGAGTAGGCCGGACATCACCGACATCCTCGAGAAGGGGCCGGGCGTCGCGTCGCAGAGCCAGCAGTTGTTCAAGGACATGAACACCTCGTTCCCGCTCGCGATCTCGAATCTGTCGGTGGCCGCGCACACGATGGCCGTGTACCTGCCGAACCTGCGGCAGACCATCGTGCTGTATCCCCGCGTGCTGTCGGCGCTGATCACGGCCATCAACTCCGGCTCCAACCGGCACGGGCCCAACGTGAACTTCACGCTCGGCTTCCAGGACCCGCCCACCTGCACGGTCGGCTTCCTGCCGCCGGAGGACTGGCGGTTCCCGTCGGTGCAGGACGCACAGGATCTTCCCGAGGGGATGCTGTGCCGCCTCCCGCAGGATGCGCAGACGTCGGTTCGCGGCGCTCGCAACTTCCCCTGTGTGGAGTACCCTGGCCGCCGTGCCCCGACACCGGCGGAGTGCAAGACCGGTTTCAAGCCGTCTGCGCGTGACAACGTGGCGCTGCCGAACGGTTTCCCCGGGACCAACCTGCCCAAGCAGCCCGCCGGGTACGTCGTTCCGGGTACGCCGAGCGACTACGACCCCTCCCCGGCGGTCTACGCGACCACCTACAACCCCGAGACCGGCAAGTTCATCGGCCCGGACGGCAAGACGTACACGACCGATGCCGCCCAGAAGCCGAAGGCGAACGGCCAGAAGACGAAATGGTACGACCTGATCACGAAGACGGTGGAGTGAACTCCCCGGACGAGAAGCCGGACACGCCGCAGCCGCAGGCGGTGCGTCGATCCAGCCCGCTGGGTCGACGGAAGAAGTCGAAGCCTGCGGTCGACGCCGATGCCGCGACGAGTTCCGCGGACGAGACTGCAGTCGGCGAGACTGGGATCGACGAGACTGGGATCGACGAGGCCGGCGCGAGCGAGGCCGACGCCGACGAGCCCGAGATCGCTCAGCCCGGTGCCGACGACTCCGATGCGGATGAATCCGCCGGTGTGGAACCCGATGCCGATGAGGTGGCAAGGAACGCCGCGTACCGCGAACGACGCCGCAACCGTGCAGTGGTGCGGCGGACGGCGACCGGGCGCAAGGCGGGCGACCGCTCATCGTTGACCCTCGTCGCGCTCGCGCTGACGTCGCTGCTCGTCGTCGCGGGCATCGTGTTGTCGGCGGTCTTCGGCGTGCAGTACTACCAGATCCGAAAAGACCGTGAGCTCCGCGCCGAGTACTCGTCGTTCGCACGGCAGATGGTGGTCTCGATGTTCACCCTCAACCCGGACAACGCCGACCAGATGTACAAGAACGTCATGGACAACACGAGCGGTCGTGCCCGGCAGATGTTCAAAGACAACATGAAGAACACCGCGAAGATGATCCGCGAAGGCGACATGGTCACCAAGACCACGGTCCTCGCCGACGCCGTCTCGAAGGCGTCCGCCGACGAGGGCTCGGTGCTGGTGGTCCTCGATTGGGAAGGCTACCCGAGCAAGGACAAGAAGTCTGCGCAGTCGGCGTCGTTCCGGCTGCGCGTCGACATGACCCGTCTCAACGGTGCGCTCAAGATGACCTACCTCGATTGGGTCGCCTGATGACCCGGGCGCAGCGGTGGCTGCTTCCCGTCCTCGGCGTGATCGTCGTGACGGTGGTCGCGGTGACGGTCACGCTCGGCGTGATGTACGCGAATGCCGCAGCCGAGGAACGTGCCCGCGATTCCGCGCTGGACTCGGCGCGCAGCTACGTGGTCGACATGTTCAGTTGGAACCCGAAGACCATCGACGCGAACGTGAACGCGACGATGGGCCGCCTGATCGGCGCCGCGAAGACGGAGTATCAGAAGAACATCGTCAAGGAGAAGGTCGCCGAGAACGTCAAGAAGCAGGGCGTCTCGACCCAGCTGACCATCCAGGGCTCCGGAGTCATCGAGAACACGCGCGACACCGCACGGGTGCTGCTGTTCATCAACCAGTCGTCGACGCGGAACCAGGCGGCCGAGGTCCAACTCGCGGCCAGCCGCGTCATCTTCTCCATGGAGAAGCAGGGCGACACCTGGAAGATCAACGAGATCGAGATCCTCGAAGACGACAGTCTGGATCAGAACGTCGAGACCGGCGACGGCACCCCGCCGTCGAACGCCGTCCCGATCCCCGGCCCGCCGAGCACCTCAGCAGCGCCGCCCGCCGGCTGATCGACACCCCCACGCTGCCGCCCCGCGCTCACGCTGCCACCCCCACGCTGGTCGAGTGCCGCCAGCGAGCGGAGCGAGCCGGCGGTGTATCGAGACCTTCGTGAGTTTCGCTGGAACGCAAGAGCTTTCATCGCTGTAACGGGGCTCGCAAGGACCCCTCGAGCGTTGGAATCGACTCGGCATCGTCGATCCGCACCTGCTGGAGACTGACGCAAAAATCTGCCCGCACAGCGGTCGCCGAGGGCAGATTGCCCTCGGCGGCTGCTGTGCGGGCAGATCTTTGCAGGGTGGGGTGCGAAGGTAGCGTTTGGGTTAGTCGGTTTCGCCGGAAAATAGCGCCCGCCCCGGGGTGATTCGGGGCGGGCGCCGTCTCCGGGTGGGTTACGACGTGTAGCCCATCGGCATCAGGATCGCCTTGTGTTCCAGGTAGCCCTCCAGGCCTTCGCGGCCGTTCTCGCGGCCGATGCCGGACTTCTTGTAGCCGCCGAAGGGCGACGACGGATCGATCGCGTACCAGTTGATGCCCATCGTTCCGGTGCGGATCTGCTTGGCGATCTCGACTCCCTTCGCGATGTCGGCGGTCCAGACCGAGCCAGCCAGCCCGTAATCCGAGTCGTTGGCGATCGCGATGGCCTCGTCGAGATCGTCGTAGGCGATGACGCTGATGACGGGGCCGAAGATCTCCTCGCGGGCGATCGTCATGTCGTTGGTGACGCCGGTGAAGATGGTCGGTCCGACGAAGTTGCCGGTACCCACCTCGGGAGCGGGAACCTCCAGAACTGCGGTCGCGCCCTCTTCCTTGCCCTTGGCGATGTAGCCGGTCACCTTCTCGTGCTGACGGCTGTTGATGATGGGGCCGACCTTGGTCTCCGGGTCGTCGGGGAGTCCGGGCGTGAAGGTGGAGGCGACGGCGACCATCGCATCCACGACCTCGTCGTGCATGGCGCGCGGCACCAGCACTCGGGTCTGCGCGACGCACGCCTGCCCGGAGTTGAGGATGCCGGAGAAGACGAGCATCGGTGCGCTGGCGGCGACGTCGGCGTCGTCCAGGACGATTGCCGCGGACTTGCCGCCGAGCTCCAGTGAACACCGCTTCAGCTGGTCGCCGCACGCTGCGGCGATCGCACGACCGGCCTGGGTGGATCCGGTGAAGGTGATCTTGTCGACGTCGGGGTGGTTCACGAGTGCCTGGCCGGTCTCCACTCCGCCGGGCACGATCGAGATGACCCCTTCGGGGACGCCGGCGTCGGTGAAGATCTCCGCGAGCAGGTTGGCGTTGAGCGGAGTCTCCGGCGCGGGCTTGAGCACAATTGAGCAACCGGCCGCCAAAGCGGGCCCGAACTTGTTGCAGAAAAGGAACAGGGGGACGTTCCAGGCGATGATCGCACCGACCACGCCGACCGGCTCCCGGACCACGAGGGTCTCGCCGAACAGGCCGGTCCGCTTCTCCTCCCAGGAGTACTCGTCGGCAGCGTCCGCGTAGGCGTTCAGGCAGCCCGTCCCGGCGAGTTGCTGAAGGGTGGCGACGTCCCCGGGAGTGGCTCCCATCTCGGCCGAGACCAACGCGCCGATCTCGGTGCCGCGCTCGTTGATCAACTCGGCTGCGCGGCGGATAACCGCAGCTCGATCGGCCGGCGGCGTGTTTCGCCAGACTCCCGAGTCGAACGATGCACGGGCGGCACGGACCGCGGTGTCGACGTCCTGGGCGTCGCCGGCCGGGACCGAACCCACCTTCTCTCCGGTGGCGGGCGAGAACACCTCGAGCACCTCGGTGGAGTGCGGCTGCACCCAGGATCCGCCGATGTACAGCTTGGTGGTTTCGATGGGCTCGGTCATGCGTGCTCCTAGTATCGGGAAACCGTTTGCCCCGATACTAGAACACGTTCTAAAACGCCGCCAGGGTATGAACCCTCGAGAATGTCGGTCAGGCCTTCGGCGCGACGTCCAGGACCACCTCGAACTCCAGGAGATCGGCACCGCTGGCGACCGGCTTGCGATCGCTCTTGTGCGCGGCCCGCGCATCACCGTTCGCCCACGCCTCGTAGCTCTCGTCGTCGCGCCACTGCGTCACGACGAAGTAGCGGTCGTCGCCCTTGACCGGGCGGAGGAGCTGGAAGCCGAGGAAGCCCTCGGCCTCGTCGACGACGCCCGCGCGGGCGCCGAAGCGCTTCTCGAGTTCGGGGCCTGCGCCCTCGGGGACCTGGATCGCATTGATTTTCACAACAGCCATGCCGCCCAGCCTACTGACGCGCCACGGGATCCAATTAGGGTCGGAAGGTGTGATTGGTCTCCTCGACTACGGCGGACTCGGCAGCGACGACAGTAACGGCGATGTGCCCGGGCACGGCACGATCATCCTGTTGCACGGCTTGATGGGACGCGGCCGGACCTGGAGTCGACAGATTCCGTGGCTGCGTCGCTACGGGCAGGTGTTCACCTTCGACGCCGCCTTTCATCAGGGTGCGTCCGGATCGGACGCGATGCCGACGCCGGAGGAGATCGCGACCGAACGATTCGTCGCCGACGTCGCCGAGGTGATCACCTGGATCGACCGCGGGCCCGCGGTGCTCGTCGGCCACTCGATGGGCGGTCTGCACGCGTGGTGCGCAGCCGCGGAGTTCCCGGAGCTGGTCTCCGCGATCGTGGTGGAGGACATGGCCCCCGATTTCCAGGGCCGCACCACCGGTGACTGGGCTCCCTGGTTCAATTCGTGGCCCGAGCGATTCGCGGATCTGTCCGAGGCCACTGCACTGTTCGGCGACGTCGCCGGACGCTATTTCTACGAGGCGTTCGACGACGGCCGACTGCACGGCAGCATCCCGGTCTGGGCCGCGATCGCCGAGGAGTGGGGAACCCGTGACTTCTGGACCCAGTGGGACGCCGTGCAGGCGCCCGCGCTGCTCATCGAGGCCGAGCACTCGGTGACACCGGCCGGGCAGATGGAGCAGATGTCCCGGCGCGGCCCGCAGTCCCGGTACGCGAGAGTGGCGGGCGCAGGCCACCTGGTGCACGACGACCAGCCCGACGTCTATCGGGGCGCGGTGGAGGCTTTCCTGTCCGGACTGCCCGCCTAGCCCTCGCCCGCCAAACAGAACAGGCCGTCGTCGGTGACCTCCACCAGTCCGTCGACGAGCAGGGAGTCGAGGGCGCGGGCCCGCTGGCCAGGATCCCGCTCCCACGCAAGATCGAGCGCGGACTGTTCGACGGGGCCGGTGGTGTTGCGCAGGACGTCGAGCAGTCGACCACGCGCCTGCCGGTCGGTGCCCTCGTACCTCTGGGTCTTGCGGACAGGGCCGTCGTGTGAGGGACGGCCGCGGCGGACCCACTCGCACGAGGACTCCAGCGGGCAGACGTCGCACCGCGCCTCGCGTGCGGTGCAGACCAGCGCGCCGAGTTCCATGAGCGCGGCAGAGAACATCGGAGCGGTGTCGGCGTAGCCGCCGGCGGGGTCGCGGGGGAGGAGTCGTTCGGCGGCGGCGAGGTCGCGCTTGGCCGGCGAACCGGGCTGCTCGCGGCCGTCGACGGCGCGGGCGATGACCCGCCGCACGTTCGTGTCGACCACCGGAACGCTCTGCCCGTAGGCGAAGCAGGCGACGGCGCGCGCAGTGTAATCGCCGATGCCCGGCAGCGACAGGAGGGTGTCGACGTCGTCGGGGACCACGTCGTCGTACTGCTCGGCGATGATTCCGGCGCACTCGTGCAGGCGCATCGCACGCCGTGGATACCCCAACTTGCCCCACGCGCGCACTACTTCGCCGCTGCTCTCACGGGCCATCGCGGACGGCGTCGGCCAGCGCTCGACCCATTCGCGCCAGGGGCCGAGCACGCGGGAGACGGGGGTCTGTTGAAGCATGATCTCGCTGATGAGGACGTGCCAGCCCGAGATGTCGGGTGCGCGCCACGGAAGGTCGCGCTGTGACCGGGCGAACCAATCGAGGATGAGGTGCGGTGGCATACTTTTCGACATGGAGAATTTAACCCCGGCACAGGCCTGGCAGGTCATCAAAGAGGGCAACGAACGGTTTGTCCAGGGGCAAGTGATCCATCCCAACCAGAGTAGTGAGCAACGGGCAGCGCTCGCCGGTGGGCAGACGCCGCACGTCGTCCTCTTCGGTTGCGGCGACTCCCGGCTGGCCGCCGAGATCATCTTCGATCAAGGCCTTGGCGACATGTTCGTCGTCCGCACTGCCGGGCACGTCCTCGACGAAGCGGTTCTGGGCACCATCGAGTTCGGACCGGACGAACTCGAGATTCCGCTGATCGTCGTGCTCGGCCACAGCAACTGCGGTGCGGTCGGAGCCACCCTCGAGGCGCTCGACAACAACACCATTCCGAACGGATACGTCCGCACGATCGTTGAGAAGGTGGCGCCGAGCGTGCTCGCCGGACGCGCGGAAGGCCTGACGGGCTACTACGAGTTCGTCGGCAGGCACGTCCAGGAGACCGTGGAACTGCTCGTCGAGCGCAGCCGGATCATCGCCGACCGCATCGAGGACGGACGACTCGCGATCGTCGGGCTCACCTACCACCTCGAGGACGGCAAGGTGGAGTTCGTGAACGCCATCGGCGACGTCGGCGAGTGACGACCGTCCAATTCCACGACACGCCGAGGTCGGCGGCCCAGATCCCGGAGCAACGACGCTACCGTTGAGGCCGTGATCGAACCACAAGGACCATTGCCACCCGAGGTTTACTGGCGTCGACGTGTCGTCGCCGGTGCAGGCATCGTGGTTGCGGTCATTGCGGTCATCCTGTTGATCATCGCGCTCAGCGGCGGTTCGGACGACAGTGCACCCGATTCGAAGAACGCTGCGGCGAAGTCGGCAGCCAGTACCGCGGCGCCGGCCCCGCGGAGCACTGCGGCGAGCACTCCGGCCACCAGTGAGGCCCCCAGCGGCGGCGGCGACCACGGTCAGGGCGGCGACCCGAGCGCCGAACCCAGTACTCCGGCGACCACGCCTGCCGAGGATCCGGCCAAGCAGACCGGCGTCGCAGCATGCTCGGACCAGGGTCTCTCCGTGGTCCTTTACACCGACAAGCCGACTTACAGCGTCGGCGACCAACCGGTCTTCACCATCGTCACCACCAACGGGGGCCTGGCGCCCTGCTCGCGCGACGTCGGCAAGGCCGCGCAGAACGTCACCGTCCGCACCCTGGACGGCGCCCGCACGCTGTGGTCGGCGCAGGACTGCGCCCCCGACAAGTCCGTGAACATCCAGGTGCTCCAGCCGGGCCAGCAGGTCCGCGACGACACCACCTGGTCCGGCACCACCAGCAGCCCCGGCTGCACCAAGAAGCGTGTGCAGATCGCTGCCGGCGGCTACCAGGCCATCGCGAAGATCGGCGAACGCGAGTCGGCGCCGATCACGTTCAACGTCGTCGAGCCGGCGAAGGCGCCGGGCGCGTAACGCTGTTCGCGCGAACGCCGCTCGAGACAGCGGGTCAGTCGAACCGCTCCAGGCTGCTCTCGGCGAGACGGGACAGCCCCTCGCGGATGTGTCGGGCCCAGATGCTGCCGATGCCCTCCACTCCCTGCAGATCGGCGGCACTGCTCGCGAGGAGCGCCTGCAGCGTGGAGAAGTGGCGGACCAGCCGGTCGATGTGGCCGAACTGCAGGCGCGAGATCCGAGCCAGCAGCCGGTAGCCACGCGGACTCATCGCCGTGTCCTGAGCCTCCAGTGACGTCGGGTAACCGAATGCGCCTGCGACCATGGTGAGATCCAACAGATCGGCATCGGTCAGCGATTCGACCGCCTCCAGGATCTGCCGCACCTGTTCGGTGCTCGCCGGCTCCGGACTCGCGTGGTAGTCGCGGACCAGCAGCTCCCGCATCGTGTCGTTGTCGCTGATGAGTTCTTCGAGCTGCAACGCGACTTGGCGGCCGTTGACGCCGAGTTCCAGCACGTACTCCTCGATTTCCACGGAGACGCGGCGCACCATCTCCATCCGCTGCGCGGCGCTCATCGCGTCGCGCAGGAGCACGTAGTCCTCGATCTCGGCCCGCGAGAGCTGACTGCTCACCTCGTCGAGTCGGGACTTGTAGCGTTCGAGCGTCGCGAGGGCCACATTGGCGCGCGACAGGATCGCGTCGGGGCTCTCGACGACGCGACGCTGGCCGGACACGTAGACGCTGACGATCGACATCGATGCGCTGACGGAGATCACCGGCACGCCCGTCTGGACCGCCGTCCGTTCGGCCGCACGGTGCCGCGTCCCAGACTCCTCGGTCGGAATGCTCGGATCGGGCATCAGCTGAACGTTGGCGCGGACGATGCGCTTGCCGTCGTCGGACAGCACGACGGCGCCGTCCATCTTCGACAGCTCACGCAGTCGGGTGGGCGCGAACTCGATGTCGAGGTGGAAGCCGCCGTCGCAGATGCGCTCGGTGTCGTCGTCGTACCCGAGGACGATGAGTGCGCCGGTGCCGCCGCGGAGGATCCGCTCGAGGCCGTCGCGGAGACCGGTGCCGGGGGCCACGCGGCGCAGCGCAGACCGAAGCTGCTCGCCCAGACGGGGCTCGGGCATCACGGAATCGTTCACCTGGACTAGCGTAGCGGTACGTGAAGACATCATTCGTGCTGCCCACGGGCATCGAGCCGCTGACGCGTCACCCGAACGCCACCCGTCCCGGGCAGAAGATCGATCTGCACCACAGCATGTGCTACGGCTGCGGGGCCGACGCGGAGGTGGGGCTCCGCATCGCTGTCACCGCAGGCGAGGGTCTCACGGCCACTGCGACGATGCAGGTGGAGAACTGGATGCAGGGCGGTCCGGGCGTCATTCACGGCGGTGTGTTGTCGGGTGCGTTCGACGAGGTGATGGGCACTGTGCCGCTGTTGCTGCGCAGACCGGTCGTCACCGGCCACCTGGCGATCGACTACGCGAAGCCGATCCCGCTCGGCAGCACCGTTCACTTCGGCTGCGAGATCATCGGCGGCATCGGCCGCAAGATCTACACGCGTTCGTACGCGCACCTCGGTGACCCGGACGCGCCGGTCGCGGGCGCACACGCGTTGTTCATCGTGATCGACCTGGAGCAGCACTTCGCCGACTACCGCGACAAGGCCGTGCACCCGAGCTGACTCAGAACGGGGCGTCGGCCAATTCACGCGTCGACGACGCGGCCGCCTCCCACGCCTCGAGCAGGTTGGTGGCGCGGCTGACCCGAATGCCGCGAGGAAGCTCCTCGTCGCTGCCCGCAGGCACGATCGCATGGTCGAAACCGAGTCGCTTGGCCTCGGCGACGCGTCGGGCGATCGACGACACCCGACGGATCTCGCCCGCCAGTCCCACCTCGCCGATCGCGACCGTCGATGACGGGATCGGTACGTCTTTGTGCGACGAGTACAGCGCCAGGAAGATCGCCAGATCGGCGGCGGGTTCGGTGACCTTCATCCCACCGACCGTCGACGCGTAGACCTCCTTCTTGCTGGCGCCGATGCCTGCGTGCTTCTCCGCCACCGCCAGCATCATCGCCACGCGCGCGGAGTCCAGACCCGACACCGCGCGGCGTGGCGAGGTCATCTGGGTGTCGTTCAGCAGCGCCTGGATCTGACCGACCATGGCCCTGCGTCCGTCCATCGCGACCAGCGCGGCGCTGCCGGGGACGTCGGACTGATGATGGTGGACGAAGATTCCCGACGGGTCGGTGACCTGGTGGATGCCGTCGGCCCGCTGTTCGAAGCAACCGACCTCGTCGGACGGTCCGAAACGGTTCTTGATGCCGCGGACCATGCGCAACGACGAATGCCGGTCGCCCTCGAACGCCAAGACCACGTCGACCAAGTGCTCCAGCGACCGCGGGCCCGCGACATTGCCGTCCTTGGTGACGTGTCCGACGAGAATGATCGCGATGCCGCTGGTCTTGGCCAGCGAGACGAGCGCGGTGGTGACCGCGCGGATCTGGGTGACGCCGCCGGTCACGCCGTCGGTGCCGGTCGCGACCATGGTCTGCACCGAGTCGACGATCATCAGCGTGGGGGAGACCTCCTCGACGTGCCCGAGGACGGTCGCGAGATCGGTCTCGGACGCCAGGAAGATGTTCTCGTGCACCGCGTCGGTGCGCTCGGCGCGCAGTCGGACCTGCCCGGCCGACTCCTCCCCGGTCACATAGAGGGCCGTCTTACCCTGCGTCGCCCAATGTTTCACCGTCTCCAGCAGGAGCGTGGACTTGCCGACGCCGGGCTCGCCCGCCAGCAGGATCACCGATCCGGGGACGACGCCGCGTCCGAGGACGCGGTCGAATTCGGCGATGCCGGTCGGCGTCGCCGTCGCGGCGTCCGACCGCACCGTGGTGATGCGAACGGCGGGGCTCGACGGCGCGACCGAGGCGGTTCCAGTGCGTGCCGCCACCGCCGCCGGCGCGGACTCGGAGATGGTTCCCCACTCGCCGCACTCGGGGCATCGCCCGAACCACTTCGCCACCTGATGGCCGCACCCGGAACACCGGAAGATCGATTTCGCCTTCGCCACGGGAGTCACTGTAGGCGACGCCTACGACAGCACCCCGATCCCAATGGGACCGGGGTGCAGCAGGTGAAGCTCAGCAGGGTGCGGCGTCACTCGCCCTGGGCGTCGCGGACCACGTCCTGGCGATCGGGCAGCGTGCCGCCGTCGACCGGGGTGTCGATGGTGGTCGAGACCTTGTCGAGCTGCTTGCCCGAGAGGTCGTAGACCGAGAAGTTGAAGGTCAGCGGGGTCGTCACACCGGCGGCGACGGTGGTGCCGGTGTTGCTCAACTCGACGTCCAGGCGCGGCACCTCGGTCTTGTCGTCGGCACCGGTGATCGCTCCGGCGGGCTCGCCTGCCTGCACCGCGGCGGTCGGCTGCAGCTTGGCGGGATCGTCGACCGTCGAGGTCGACGGCGGCGTGATCTTCACCGAGCCGGTCTTGGCGGTGATGCTGTCGAGCCGGACGATCCGACTCGGCGAGTCGTTCGCGGCGAGGAACGCGACCTTGAAGGGGCCGCCGTCGCCGAAGATCTGATCGGCCCTCTCGTCCGGGTACAGGATGTGAACGTTGCGGATCGCGATCGAGCCGTTCTCGATCTCGTCGCCGTTCACATCACTGGTACCGAGGCTGATGGTTCCTGCGGCACCGGGGACTGCGGGGGCCTGATTCGCGGTCTGCGAGATCTTGCCCGCGCCGCAGGCCGTGGTGCCGAGAGCGATGGCGATGCCGAATGCGCCGACAGCAACTGTCGAGGCCAGACGTCGGGTGGACCGATTGAGCACTGACACCATTTCCTCCGGGTGATCGTCGCGGTTGTCCACCGATGCGGGGGACTTCACTACGCAGCGTAGTGGGGAGGCGTCGGAAAAGTTCTTCCGGGTCGCCGAAACGTCTCGATGATCGTAGCGCCGCGACCGCTCGGATCCGGCGGCAATCGCAGGTCCAGTGCCGACCGAACCAGGCGCCTATACCACCCTTCACCTGCTTGCGTATAGGTTGACCTGCACCGTTGGTCAAGGTCCCCGGTCGATGCGTGTTAGACTGATTACATTCGAAAGGGGCAGTGGACATTGAATTTCAAAGTTGGCGACACGGTTGTTTATCCCCATCACGGTGCGGCTCACGTCGAAGACATCGTCGTCCGGACCATCAAGGGAGAAGAGGTCGAGTACCTCGTTCTGAAGGTTGCCGACGGTGACATGACGGTTCAGATTCCGTCGAGCAAGCTCGAGTACGTCGGCGTCCGCGACGTCGTCGGTGAGGAAGGTCTGGACCAGGTCTTTCAGGTTCTCCGAGCCCCGCATACCGAAGAGCCGACCAACTGGGCCCGCCGTTTCAAGGCCAACCAGGAGAAGCTCATCTCGGGCGACATCATCAAGGTCGCCGAGATCGTTCGCGACCTGTGGCGTCGCGAGCAGGATCGCGGGCTCTCGGCGGGCGAGAAGCGAATGCTGACCCGTGCCCGTCGCGTCCTGGTGGACGAGCTCTCGCTGGCTCAGCACACCGATGACGAGAAGGCTGACAGCATGCTCGACGAGATCCTGGCCGAAGCGTCCTGACAGACAACCGTCGCGGCCGGGTGGCCGCGTTGATTCTTGCAGCGGGGATGGGCACTCGTCTCGGCGAGGCCGTCCCGAAGGCCTTCGTCGATGTCGGCGGTGCCACGTTGCTCGAACTCAGCGCGGACGCCGTCCGCCACTCGGGATCGGTGGATCGGATCGTGGTCGCCGCACCCGCCGAGCTCCTCGGCCAAGCGGCTGCACTCGTTCCCGACGCCGTCGTCGTCGCGGGAGGCGCCGAGCGCAGCGACTCGGTTCGGGCAGGTCTCGCGGCAGCGCCCGACGCCGATTATTTTCTCGTTCACGACGCCGCCCGCGCGCTCACGCCGCCCGCGCTCTTCACCTCCGTGGTGCAGACGCTGGCGGGCGGGGCGCGCGCCGTCGTTCCCGGGGTGCCGGTGACCGACACTCTCAAACGGGTCGACGCCGACGGGCGGGTCCTCGACACTCCGGACCGGAGCCCGCTCCGTGCGGTGCAGACCCCGCAGGGCTTCACCGCCGCGGTGCTGCGGCAGGCCCACGATGGCGGGGGCGACGCGACCGACGACGCCGGGCTGGTGGAAGCGCTCGGGATCGGCGTTCAGGTGGTGCCGGGCGATGCGATGGCGTTCAAGGTGACCACGCAGTTCGATCTCGCCTTGGCCAGAATGATCCGGATGCAGACCCGCGAAGACCAGACCAGAGAACAGGAGCGCTGACCCGACGTGGACATGCGAGTGGGTATCGGCACCGACGTGCACCCGATCGAACCGGGCCGTGACTGCTGGATGGTCGGCCTGCTCTTCGACGACGCCGACGGCTGCTCCGGGCACTCGGACGGCGACGTGGGCGCGCACGCGCTGTGCGACGCACTGTTGTCAGCGGCGGGGCTCGGCGACGTCGGCGCGGTCTTCGGCGTCGGCCGTCCCGAATGGGATGGGGTCACCGGCGCCGCGATGCTCACGCACGTGCGGGAACTACTCGACGCCGAAGGCTTCGCGCCGGTCAACGCCGCGGTGCAGATCGTCGGCAACCGACCCAAGATCGGGCCGCGTCGCGCCGAGGCGCAGCAGCGGCTGTCGGAGCTTCTCGGGGCGCCGGTGTCGGTGTCCGGGACCACCAGCGACGGACTGGGGCTGACCGGTCGCGGTGAGGGGATCGCGGCGGTGGCCACAGCGCTGCTCACCCTGAAGTAGAATGGCAGGCCGTGACTCTACGCCTGTTTGACTCGGCCACCCGCGAGGTACGCGACTTCGTTCCCCTTCGACCCGGAACGGCTTCGGTGTACCTGTGTGGTGCGACGGTGCAGGGAGTTCCCCACATCGGCCACGTCCGCAGCGGCATCGCCTTCGACGTGCTCCGTCGGTGGCTCGCCTACCGCGGTCTCGACGTCCTCTTCGTGCGCAACGTGACCGACATCGACGACAAGATCCTGCGCAAGGCCGCCGACGCGGACCGGCCGTGGTGGGAGTGGGCCGCGACCCACGAGCGTGAGTTCACCCAGGCCTACGACGCCCTCGGGGTGCTGCCGCCCTCCGCCGAGCCGCGCGCCACCGGGTTCATCACCCAGATGGTGACCTACATGGAGCGACTCATCGACCGTGGTCACGCGTATGCCGCGGACGGCAACGTCTACTTCGACGTCCGCAGTCTTCCCGAGTACGGCTCACTGTCCGGGCACAAGCTCGAGGACGTCCACCAGGGCGAGAGTGCGGGCACCGGGAAGCGCGACCCGCTCGACTTCACGCTCTGGAAGGCCGCCAAGCCGGGTGAGCCGTCGTGGCCCACTCCGTGGGGCGTCGGACGTCCCGGCTGGCATCTGGAGTGCTCGGCGATGGCCACCTCGCTGCTTGGCGCCGAGTTCGACATCCACTGCGGAGGCATGGACCTGATCTTCCCGCACCACGAGAACGAGATCGCCCAGAGCCACGGTGCGGGCGACGGTTTCGCTCAGTACTGGCTGCACAACGGCTGGGTGACGATGAGCGGCGAGAAGATGAGCAAATCGCTCGGCAACGTCGTTTCGATTCCGGTGATGCTGCAGCAGGTGCGACCGGTCGAACTGCGTTATTACCTCGGGAGCGCGCATTACCGTTCGATGCTCGAGTACTCGGATAAGGCACTGCATGAGGCCGCGGCCGGATACCGGCGGATCGAATCGTTCGTGCACCGCGTCGTCGACCGGGCCGGTGACGTACCGGTCGGTGAGGTGACCGACGAGTTCGCCGCCGCACTCGACGATGACCTCGGCGTGCCCGCTGCGCTCGCCGCCGTCCACAACGCCGTCCGCGAGGGCAACACCGCGCTGGAAGCCGGTGACGGAGAGCGTGCCCGAGCGATCGCCGGGCAGATCCGCGCGATGACCGCGGTGCTCGGCACCGATCCGCTGGATCCGCAGTGGTCGAGCACCTCCGGAGCCGACGACGACGCTCATGCTGCGCTCGATGTCTTGATCAAGGCAGAATTGGACCGGAGGGCACAGGCGCGGGCCGCAAAGGACTGGGCGGTGGCCGACGAAGTCCGCGATCGCCTGGCACGCGCAGGCATCGAAGTCACCGACACTCCCGACGGCGCCACTTGGGCGCTCAACTCGAAGGAAGACTGATGGCGGGGAACTCGCAGCGCCGCGGCGCAACACGCAAGACCGGCAGCAAGAAGGGCCAGACGGTCGGGTCCGGCGGTCAGCGTCGTCGCGGTCTGGAAGGTCGCGGCGCCACACCGAAGGCCGTCGACCGGGAGTACCACCCGGCCCACAAGAAGGCCAAGGCTGCGGCCAAGGTCGCCGGTCGTCGTACCCACCGCAAGTCGGAGGACGGCGGCCCCGAGCACGTCGTCGGCCGCAACCCCGTCGTGGAGTGCCTGCGCGCCGAGGTGCCCGCGACCGCGCTCTACGTGATGGGCACCATCGACGCCGACGAGCGCGTCAAGGAAGCTGTGCAGACCGCCGGTGATCGTGGCATCTCCATTCTGGAGGTGAGCCGCGCCGAACTGGACCGGATGTCGCCCAACGGACTCCACCAGGGACTGGCCCTGCAGGTGCCCGAATACCAGTACGCGCACCCCGACGACCTGATGGCCGACGCGCGGGCCAGTGCCCAGGCTCCGCTGCTGGTGGCCCTCGACAACATCACCGATCCCCGCAACCTCGGCGCCGTGATTCGCTCCGTCGCGGCGTTCGGTGGACACGGCGTGGTGATCCCGCAGCGACGCAGCGCTGGAATGACGGCGGTCGCGTGGCGCACCAGCGCGGGCGCCGCGGCACGACTTCCGGTCGCCACCGCACCGAACCTCAACCGCACGCTCGTCGACTGGGCCAAGACGGGTGCGCAGATCGTCGGTCTGGATGCCGGCGGCGACGTCTCGCTCGACGAGTACGACGGCACCGGTCCCGTGGTGATCGTCGTCGGGTCCGAGGGCAAGGGGCTCTCGCGACTGGTGCGCGAGAACTGCGACTCGATCCTGTCGATTCCGATCGCCAGCAGTGTTGAGAGCCTCAACGCGTCGGTCGCTGCTGGCGTGGTGCTCGCCGAATTCGCTCGGCAGCGTCGGATCGGCTGACCTGCGGCGGGACCCTGTTGTCCGGTACCGGACGGGTGAAATTTCGCCAATCCGGCAAACTATCGCATGTAGGTTGCTGATCGTCGAGCAAATGAATGACGATTGCATCACCCAGTGCTTGCTGTTCAGTAGTTGTTCATTAACGTGTACTGAATGTTCACTGGGGATTCCGTGCGGTCGGTGTCGGCGCAGCTGCGCTCGGGTCGGCGCGTCGAGGTCTCCGGCGCCCTGTGGGCACTGGTGGTCGGCGTGCTCGTCACCTTTGCCCTCGCCATCGAGATCGTCGCCCGGGTCAACCACATCCGGGGTCCGCTGAGTCTGCTCGCGACGGACCTTGTGGGCCGTCCGGAGATCGGTGAGATCAAGGTCGCCGGCCTGCTGCTGGCGCTGGTCTGTCTGCCCTCGCGTTTGCGATTGCCGGTGCTCGGCGTCGCGGTGGCGGTGGAGACGGTATGGAATCTGCAGCGCCTGGCGGTCGGGCACGAGGTGACCGTCGGCAACGGGATCCTGCTGGTCCTGGCGGGAGTCCTCGGTTTCGCCGCGTGGCGGCTGCGGGGAGCCGAGCGTGCCGCCGCAGTGAAGGCTGCCGGACTCGGACTGCTGCTCATCGTGATGGGCCGTGTCGGCGACGTGTGGCTGGTGCTGTCCAGCCGCGCCAATCCGACTGTCTTCGACGAGTACGTCGAGCTGGCCGACCGCGCCCTCGGCAGTCCGTCGTGGATGGTCGGTTCGCTTGTCTCACAGACGCAGTGGCTCACCGAAGTGCTCAGCAAGGTGTACGTTTACCTGCCGGTCGCCGCCGCGGTGATCGCCTTCTTCCAACTTCGCCACAGCGCGCGCGACGGCTTTCCTCGACACCACATCGTCCGGACGTTCCTGCTGATCGGCATTATCGGCCCGGTGGTCTACTTTCTGTTTCCGGTGGTGGGCCCCACCTATGCGTTCGGGCACGAACTCGCGAATGCCGGGTGGCAGGACGTCTGGCCGCTGCACCTGCCGATCATCGGCGAGCCCACGGCACTGTTCTACGACGAGAGCATTGCCCGCAACTGCATGCCGAGCCTGCACACGGCGTGGGCGATGTGCATCTTCCTGCACGGCTGGCGCGGACCGCTGCCGTCGAAGATCTTCGGCACGGCCTGGCTGATCGGGACCACCGGGGCCACGCTGGGCTTCGGTTTCCACTATGCGATCGACGTCCTCGCGGGCGCGATCTTCACCCTCACCCTCGAAGCCGCGCTGACGCGTCCGGAACTGGGGTGGACCCGGCATCGTGCCGGTGTGATCGCCGTCGGTGCGGTGACGTTCACCGGGATCCTGGTCTCGACGCGCTATCTGGCCGTCGAGATGGCGACGAGCGGTGTGGTCGGTGGGTTCTTGCTGATCACGGCGGTCCTGATGGTGGCGGCGGCGTTCCTGACGATCGAGTTGCATCCGGGCGCCGAGGGCGTCGTCGAGCATCCGACGCCCGAGGCCGGCGCGCTGCAGAAACAGGTGGTGGATGCGGCGCAGACGGTGCGCACCTGGCTGATGCAGACGGCGGCGTCGATCAGCCGCGAATGGAAGAAGACCGAGTCGACCAAGCCTTGAGCACGCTGTCGGTGGCCAGGAGGAGCAGGGCGATCCACACGATGCCGAAGCCGATCCAGCGTTCGCGCGGCAGATGCTCGTCGAGGACCAGCACCGCGCACAGCAACTGCATGATCGGCGTGATGAACTGGATCAGTCCCACGGTGACGAGCGGGATGCGCCGCGCTGCGGCTGCGAAGAGCAGCAGCGGAATCGCCGTCGCGACCCCGGAGAGCACCAGCAGTCCGCTGTGGGTCACGCCGTTGCCGAACGTGGCGCCCGCGGTGCTGAATGCGACGATCACCAGGATGATCGCCGCGGCGGGGCCGAGGATCGCGGTCTCGAGCGAGAGGCTGTGCAGCGCGGGCAGCGTGTCGCCCACCTTCTTCTTCACCAAGCCGTACAGCGCGAACGAGAACGCCAGGATCAGTGCCGTCGTCGGAAAGGTCCCCGCGGCGAATGCGAGGTAGGCACCGGCGACCACGCCGACGGTGACCGCCGCCCACTGCAGCGGGCGGAGCCGTTCGCGCAGCACCAGCACACCGAGGGCGACGGTCGTGAGGGGATTGAGAAAGTAGCCGAGCGCCGCGTCGCTGGTGTGCCCCGAGGTCACCGCGGCCACGTAGACCACCCAGTTGATCGCGATGAACACGGCGGCCGCGGTCACGCCCGCCAGCAGTCGTGGCTGCTGCCGCAGCGGCAGGATCCACCGCCAGTCGCGCAGCACTGCGAGGACGATCGCGCAGAGCAGCAGGGTCCACAGGATCCGGTGGGCGAGGATCTCCCACGGTCCCGACGGGCGCAGCGCGTCGAAGAAGATCGGGAACAGCCCCCACAGGGCGTAGGCGCCGAAACCTGCGGCGATTCCGCGGGCGTTCTCCGAGGGAACCTTCGCCGTCGTGCCTGCCGTCATCGAGCGCGCACGTCGACGGACGCGGCGGCCAGCGCCGCGCGGACGCGGCGGGCATGCTCCACTGCTCCGGGCGTGTCCCCGTGCAGGCACACCGAGTCGGCGGCGACGTCGAGCACCGTGCCGTCGACGGCGACGATCTGACCGGTCTGCACAAACCGGACCACCCGCTGAGCCACGTGCTCGGGGTCGATCAGCACCGCACCCGGTTCGGTGCGCGGCACCAGCGTCCCCTCGGGGGTGTAGCCGCGGTCGGCGAAGGCCTCGGTGATGACCGATATTCCCGCGGCGCCGGCCTGCCGCTGCGCCTCCGATCCGGGAAGGCACATGAGCGGCAGCGCCGCAGTCCGGGCGGCGTCGACCACCGCGCGCGCCTGCTCCCGGTGATGGACCACCGTGTTGTACAGCGCCCCGTGCGGCTTCACGAAGTCGACGGTGCCGCCGACGGATTCGGCGAGCGATCGCAGCGCGCCGATCTGGTACAGCACATCGGCGACGAGGTCGTCGTGCGCGATGTCCATGAAGCGTCGACCGAAGCCCTCCAGATCCGGGTACGAGACCTGCGCGCCGATCCGCACGCCCGCGGCGACAGCGTCCCGGCAAGTCCGGAGGAGGACGCTCGGGGTGCCCGCGTGGAATCCGCACGCGATGTTGGCGCTCGTCACCAGGGTGAGCATGGCGGCGTCGTCGCCGACGCCTTCACCGAGATCGGCGTTGAGATCGATGGAACGGGAAGTGGGGGCCACGTCGTTCATGGTAATGACCGTTTCCCGATACGCTCGAGTCCATGGCAGGAATGGAAACTGTGATCCAGACGCACGACGGCGCCGTCGAAGGCAAACGCGGGCGGCTCGGTCGCCGCGGCACCGTCGCCTGGCTCGGCATCCCGTTCGCGGAGCCACCGGTGCGGCAGTACCGGTGGCGCGCACCGCGGCCGGTGATCCCGTGGCCGGGCGTCCGGGAGTGCTTCGACTACGGCAACGCGCCCATCCAGGAGAAGCTGTTCACCGCGCGCGGCGCCGGCACGTTTCAGCCGCGCAGCGAGGACTGCCTGACGTTGAACGTCTTCGCGCCCTCGACCACGTCGGTGACCCCGCGACCGGTGATGGTGTACTTCTACGGCGGCGCCTACATTCTCGGCGGCACGTCGACGCCGATCTACGACGGCTCGTACCTCGCGCGCTCGCGCGACGTGATCGTGGTGACGGTCAACTACCGCGTCGGGCCGCTCGGCTTCCTGGACTTCAGCGACTATTCGACGCCCGAGCGGCAGTTCGACAGCAACCTCGCCCTGCGCGACATGATCGCGGGTCTGGAGTGGGTGCAGCGCAACATCGCCGAGTTCGGCGGCGACCGCGATCGCGTGACGATCTTCGGCGAGAGTGCCGGCGGCGCGGCGATCCTGACGCTCCTGTCGACGCCTGCGGCGGAAGGACTGTTCGCGCGCGCCATCTCGCAGAGCCCCGCCCCGGATCTGGTCGTGACCAAGGAGAATGCGCAGATCTTCGCCGACGAGTTCGTGCGGCTGCTCAAAGATCCGACGCGGCGTAAAGGCGCTGAGCGCGACGAGCCGCCGCTCGATCCGGCCGAGGTGGCGCGCGTGGTCGGCGATGCGACGGCGGCGGAACTGCTCGCGACCGGCAACAAGCTGCTGGGTTTCACGCGCGCTGCGAAGCTGAGCGATCCCATCCCGTTCGCGCCGGTCGTCGACGGGGATTTTCTACCGCTGCGCCCCGTCGACGCCGCGCGTGCGGGACAGACGCTGCCGGTGCCGCTGATCATCGGCAACAACAAGGACGAGGGCGAGCTCTTCGCGCGGTTCTGGGACATCCTGCCGGATTCCACGCAGGCGCTGATCGGCGTCGACGACCCGGAGGTGTTCGAACAGCTGGAGCGGCTGTATCCGGGGAAGCGCGATCATGTGCGACTCGCCGCCGACGCGACCTTCCAGGCGCCGACGACCCTGTTCGCGGCGTACCACGGCGCGCACGCGCCGACCTACGTCTACCGGTACGACTATGCGCCGAAGGTGTTGGAGGCCAGTGGAATCGGTGCCACGCATGCGACCGAGCTGTTCGCGGTGTTCGGCATCTATCGCGACCCGATCGGCGCCGGACTGGCCGCCGCAGGCAGTTGGGGCGCCACCAAGCGCATCACCGCGACCATGCAGTCGCGCTGGAGCTGGTTCGCGCGCACCGGCACGCCGTCGCCCGACTGGCCCGAGTACACGGTCGACGACCGTCGCGTGATGATCCTCGACGATCCGCCGCGCGTGGAGCGCGATCCGGACGGTGAGCGCCGCGCGGCCTGGGAGCGCGTCCACCGCGAGGTGACCGGGTGACGCGACGGGTGATGGCTGCGGCCGCCTGCTGTGCGGCCGTACTCACCCTGGTCGGCTGTTCCGGCGACGGCGAGTCGTCCGGCATCACCGACTACGTCCCGGCGCCGAGTTCGACGACGGCGACGTCGACGACGGCGCCGTCCACCACGTCATCCGCAGCGTCGACGGAGACGACGGCGGCGTCGTCGACCCCGGTCCTCCCGCCGCCGTACATCGCGTCGGCGACGTGGGTTCAGACGGAGGTGGGGCCGAGCCTGCAGATCGCGCCGACCCGCAACGGTCGCAACGTCTCGTCGCCCACCGCGGGCGACGAGGCCTGGACCGAGGTCCTGAAACTCGACCCGTCCGCTGACGCCCCGGGGATGAAGGAACAGTTCCAGTGCCACTGGACCTTCGCCCGCCTGGTGCAGCCCGACAAGCCGACGTGGAACCTCGAACCCGACCGCCCCGTGGTGAGCCCCGACGAGATGATCTCTACCCGCTGCAACCCGGGCTTCGCGGAGGAGTGATGGCCGGTTCGGGGTCGACGACTTTAGTCCGTACTTCGTGACCACATACTGGTCACGAAGTACGGACTAAGGCGCCGACCCGCTCGAGCAGGCCCTCGCGTGCTGCGTGGTACTCGGCGGCGAGGCGGTCGACGGTCTCGGCGACCGTGCCGCGTGAGGCGACCGAGCCGATGCCCTGACCGGAACCCCAGACGTCGCGCCACGCCTTGACCTCACCGAGCCCGCCGCTCAGCGGGTTGGGGCCGGACGTGGGCTTCGGGAGGTTCGCCGGGTCGAGGCCGTGCACCTCGATGCTCTTGCGCAGATAGTTGCCGTGCACGCCGGTGAAGGTGCTGCTGTAGATGATGTCGTCGGCCCGCGAGTCGACCACCATGTCCTTGTAACCGTCGACGACGTTGGCCTCGTCGGTCGCGAGGAACGCAGAACCGACGTAGGCGAAGTCGGCGCCTGCGGCCAGCGCCGCCAGAATCGAGCGACCGTGGGCGATCGCGCCCGACAGGAGCAACGGGCCGTCGAACCACTCCCGGATCTCCTGAACCAGGGCGAACGGCGAGAGCGTGCCCGCGTGCCCGCCTGCACCGGCGGCGACGGCGATCAAGCCATCGGCGCCGCGCTCGACGGCCTTGCGCGCGAACTCGTCGTTGATGATGTCGTGGAGGACGATGCCGCCGTACGAGTGCACGGCCTCGTTCACGTCGGGGCGGGCGCCGAGTGAGGTGATGACGATCGGCACCCGATGCTCGACGATCGTCGCGAGGTCCTCGTCGAGACGGGCATTGGACCGATGGACGATCTGGTTGACGGCGAACGGGGCGACGATCGCGTCGGGGTTGGCGGCGGCGTAAGCGGCGTTCGACTCGGTGATCTCGTCGAGCCAATCCGACAGCTGGGAGGCCGGTCGGGCGTTGAGCGCGGGGAACGAACCGATGACACCGGCCTGGCACTGAGCGCTCACCAGGGCGGGGCCCGACGCGATGAACATCGGCGACGCGACGACGGGGACGGTGAGCGGGGTCTGCAGAATCTCTGGTAGCGACATGTTTCGAACGATACAGTCAGATATGACTGTTTGGGAAGAGTCTTGTGATGTGACGATGGTGGAGAATGATTCACGTGGAACGGAAACAGCAGGACCGCGCAGCGCAGACGCGCGACATGATCCTCGAGGCCGCGTCGAAGGTGTTGTTTGAAGAGGGCTATTCGGCGGCGACGACGCTGCACATCCAGCAGGTCGCGGGCGTCTCGCGAGGCCGGTTGCTGCACCACTTTCCCTCGCGTGAGGTGCTGCTGACGGCGGCGGTTCACCACCTCGCCGAGGTCCGAATCGCCGAGTTGACGGCCGGCGTCACCATCCCCGACGACGTCGACGAGCGGATCCGATTCGCGGTCGCCGCCATGTGGGAGATCACCGGGCAGTCGTGCTTCTGGGCGTCGATGGAACTGTGGATGGGGGCGCGGACCGCGAATCCGGAACTGCGCGAGGCGCTGTCGCGCGTGGAGCCGGCGATGCTCGGGATTCTTCGCGATCGGGCCGACGAACTCTTCGGCGAGCGGATCGTGGCGCGACCCGACTATGTGCGGACCCGCGAAGTGATGATCACGTCGATGCGCGGCGCTCGGCTCGCCTACACGTTCCATCCGCGCGACCCGCACACCGATCCGGCGCTGGCTCACTGGGAGGCGATGTTCTCCGCGCTTCTCGAAGTCTCCGGTCGGGTCGACGCGTAGCCTGCGACTCCAGCGTCGTCACCCACTCAGTTGCTCGTCACCTCCTCAGCTGAGGGGGTGACGAGCGATCGAGGAGGTGACGACGCCGTGGGGGAGGGCGGTCAGTCCCGCGCGCGCATTCCGATGAGCCGGCAGACGACGTAGATCGCGAACGAGATCGTCGTGACCAGCACCGAGATCGGGAGTTCGGGGGCCAACGAGAGGATCAGGCCGCCGACGGCGGCGACCTCGGCGAACACGACCGAGAGGATCAGCACCGTCGTCGGATTCGCCGACAGGCGCACGGCCGACGCGGCAGGGGTGATCAGCAGGCTCATCACCAGCAGTGCGCCGATGATCTGCACGCCCTGTGCGGCTGCGAGGCCCACCAGAATCGCGAAGACGATCGACAGCGTTCGCACCGAGACGCCCGACGCCGCGGCGACGCGCGGGTCCAGGCTGGAGAACATCAGTGGCCGATAGATCAGTGCGAGGACCGCCACGATCACCACGGCCGTGACCGCGACGGCGACCAAGTCCTCATTGTCGACGCTGCTGGCCTGCCCCGTCAGCAGGGCGAAGCCGGTCCCGACCCGCCCGTTGAGGCTGAGGAACAGGACGCCGAGACCGAGGCCGAAGGCCATCACGACGCCGATCACCGAGTCGCGCTCGCGGGCGCGTCGTCCCAGCACGCCGAACACGGCGGCGGCGATCACGGCACCGATCACACCACCGAGGTTCACGCTGAATCCGGCGAGCAACGCCGCCGAGGCGCCGGTGAACGAAAGCTCTGCCGCACCGTGAACGGCGAAGCTCATCTGGCGAGCGACGATCATCGGACCCAGCAGCCCGCCGATCAGCCCGAGCAACGCGATCGCGATCAACGACTGCTGCACGAACCCGCGCGACAGGAGTTCACCGGTCTGCGAGAAATTCCAGAACTGCCCGAGGTCGGCGGCGAGAATCGTCGTCGACGCCGCGCTCACAGATCCTCTCCCGCGACGGCGAAGCCGACATCGGTGCCCAGCACGTCGCCCGGATAGGCGTGTGTACTGCAGTGGTGATCGTCTTCGCCGCCGACGACGACGAGCCGACCGCCGATCCGCAAAACCTCGACGGGACTGCCGTACAGCGTGCTGAGGGTGCGCGAGTTCATCACCTCGTCGACGGTGCCGATACGGAACGACCCGCCCGCGAGGTAGAGCACACGATCGACGAACGGTAGGACCGGATTCAACTCATGCGTCACGAACAGGATCGACGTGTCGTCGCGGCGACGCCGGGTGTCGAGGAGGTCGACCACCACCTGCTGGCTCGCGAGGTCGAGGCTGGCGAGCGGTTCGTCGCACAAGAGCACCGCAGGGTCGCGGGTCAGGGCCTGCGCGATGCGCAGTCGCTGCTGCTCACCGCCCGAGAGCAGTCCGACGGGACGGTTCGCGAACGCCTCGGCTCCCACCTGCTCGATGGCCTTGTCGACCGCGGCACGGCGCCGTGCCATCCCCCGGAGACCGAAGCCCCACCGGCCGCCGTCGACGCCGAACCCGACCAAGTCGCGGCCGCGCAGCATCATGGTGTCCGAGTCCTCCGCGTGCTGCTGCGGAACGTATCCGACGGTGCCGCCCGCGGTGATGGCACCGGCGCTCAGCTCGGTCTGTCCGAGGATCGCGCGCAGCAGTGAGGTCTTGCCGGAACCGTTCGGGCCGAGCACGGCGACGAACTCGCCGGGCTCGATGTCGAGGTCCAGTCCCTGCCACAGGACGCGGTCGCCGAATCGGAGCCCGGCGTCGCGGAACGCCAGGGATGGACGGCTCACGAGTCCAGGGCCTTCGCGAGCGCGTCGATCTGGGCGCGTTGCCAGGTGATGTAATCGGTGACGCCTGCGGGCAGAGTCTCGGTCAACTGCACCACCGGGATCTTGCTCTGACCGGCGATCTTCAGGACCGCCTCGGTGCTGGCGTCGACAGCCTGAACATTGTAGATGAGCGCCTCGACCTTGTGCGCGGTGAGCAGGTCGTCGAACGTCGCGCGGTCGGCCGCGGACGGCGACTGCCCCTCTTCGACTGCGTTGACGAACCCGGTCGGTGCGGAGTCGACCAGACCTGCGTCGGTCAGCAGTGCGACCGCGAGCGGTTCGGTGGAGGCGACCTTGGTGCCGTCGTGCTTGGACTTGATCTCGGTCAGCGACGCGCGAAGTTCGTCGATCTGTGCGGTGAACTTCTCGGCGTTGGCGCGGTAGTAGCTCTCGTTCACCGGTGCGATCTCAGCGAGTTTGTCGGCGATCGCCTGCGCGGTCTCCGAGACGGCGACGAGGTCGTAGAAGACGTGCTCGTTGCCGCGGGAGGGGTCGGAGCGGACGTCGGTGGCAGCGACCTGCGCGCCCTTGGCGCCCTCGGCAGCCTGGGCCATGTACTCGTCGTAGTGGCCGCCGTTCATGACGATGAGATTGGCGTCCTGTACCCGCGCGGTGTCGGCGCTCGACGCCTCGAACTCGTGCGGATCGCCGTCGGGGGACTGGTACAGCGCACTGACCTCGGCGTGCTCGCCGCCGATGGCCGAGGCGACCGCAGCCCACACATCCGTCGACGCGACGACGACCGGCTTGTCGGTCGCGGCTGGGCCGTCACTGCCGCTGCACGCGGTCGCGGCAACGGCGGTGAGGAGCGCCAGAAGCGCAAGGAGTGCGCGGCGCGCGGCCCTGGTTGTGGTCATGCGGTGAGCCCCCTTCAAGGGATGCGAAATAGGGATAATGAAAACCGTTCCCGGCAAGTGTATTACCGTCGATCCGCCTTGTCGAAGCGATGCCCACCTGCGCATATGTGAGCCCGTCGCCGGGGGCCGTCGGATGCGGGCATCACCGGTGTCGGTGATTAACTACTCTGGAACCATGACCGCTGGCCCCACACCGAGGCGTATCGCCTTGATCTCGGTGCACACCTCTCCATTGGCACAGCCCGGCACGGGGGACGCCGGCGGAATGAACGTCTACGTCTGGCAGACGGCCACCCGGTTGGCCCGGCGCGGCATTGACGTCGAGATCTTCACGCGCGCAACGTCGTCCACCGACCAACCGGTGGTCGATGCCGCTCCCGGCGTCACGGTTCGGAACGTGGTCGCGGGGCCGTTCGACGGCCTCGACAAGCGTGATCTGCCGAGTCAGCTCTGCGCCTTCTCGGCCAATGTGCTTCGTGCCGAGGCCGCGCAGGAGCCCGGCTACTACGACCTCATCCACTCGCACTACTGGCTGTCCGGACAGGTCGGTTGGCTGGCACGCGATCGATGGGGCGTTCCGCTGATCCACACCGCCCACACGCTCGCGGCGGTCAAGAACGCGGCGCTCGCCGCGGGCGACGCCGCCGAGCCGATGCTCCGCGTGGTGGGCGAGCAGCAGGTGGTCGACGAGGCCGACCGGCTGATCGCAAACACCGCTACCGAGGTAGCCGAACTCGTCGACATGTATGGCGCCGACCCGTCGCGCATCGACGTGGTGGTGCCCGGCGCCGACCTGGATCGGTATTCGCCGGGCGATCGCAGTGCTTCCCGCGCGGTGCTCGGTCTCCGGCCGGACGACGTGTTCGTCACATTCGTTGGCCGCATCCAGCCGCTCAAAGCGCCCGATGTCCTGGTGGCCGCGATGGCTCCGCTCATCAAGGCCGACTCCACCAGCCGGTTGCGGGTGATGGTGGTCGGCGGTCCGTCGGGCAGCGGACTGGCGCAGCCGACGGCACTCATCGACCTCGCCGAGCGCCTCGGCATCGCCGACCGCGTCGACTTTCTGCCGCCGCAACCGCCCGAGCGACTGGTGCACGTCTACCGCGCGTCCGACGTCGTCGCCGTCCCCAGTTATTCGGAGAGCTTCGGGCTCGTGGCGATCGAAGCGCAGGCGTGCGGCGTTCCGGTTATCGCCGCGCGCGTCGGCGGACTCGGCGTCGCGGTGAATGACGGGCGTACCGGAGTTCTCGTCGACGGTCACGACGTCGACGAATGGACCCGGCGGCTCTCGGAACTGCTGGCCGACCCGGCGCGTCGTGCGGACATGGGCCGTGCCGCAGGGCAGCATGCGCTGCAGTTCTCGTGGGAGCACACCACCGATTCACTGCTGGCCGGCTATACGCGGGCGATGTCGGCGTTCGGACGGCATGCACAGCCCGACGGCGGCCGGTTCGGGCTGCGACGGTGGCGGAACAGAGCAAAGGTGATGGCGTGAATCTGGAACAGACGGTCGCGGCGCTGCAGACCGCCCTCGACGACAACGACATGGAGTACGTGCGGAAGGCGTCCGGGGGAGCGAAGTCGGAACACTTCGTGCTGGAACTGCCGGGCGAGCGCAAGCTGAAGACCACGGTGCTGCTGACTGCTGGTGGCCACGGCGTCCGTGTGGAGGCGTTCGTCTGCCGCCGACCCGACGAGAACTTCGAGGCCGTCTACCGCTGGCTGCTGAAGCGGAATCGCCGCCTGTACGGGATCGCCTACACCCTCGACAACATCGGCGACATCTATCTCGTCGGCCGGATCTCCGTCGACGCCCTCACCGTCACGGAGGTCGACCGCATTCTGGGGCAGGTTCTGGAGGCCGCCGACGGCGACTTCAACCAGATCCTCGAGATCGGTTTCCTCACCTCGATCAAACGCGAATGGGCGTGGCGCAAGGCCCGTGGCGAATCGATGCGCAATCTGGCGGCGTTCGAGCATCTCATCGATGAGGACGACCTTCCCGAGATCGCGCCGCTCGACGATCCCGACGCAGCGCCCGTGTGGTCGGTCGGCGACGCTCCGAGCGCTCCCGACAGCTAAGGCGTGTCTCGGGCACTCGAGGTCGGCGCCGCGGCCCCGGAGCACAGTGCGTGTGATGACGCTCCGTGTGGGAAACTAGCCGTCATGAGCAACGGCACCCTGATTCTGATGCGTCACGGCGAGAGCGAATGGAATGCGTCCAACCAGTTCACCGGCTGGGTCGACGTCGCATTGACCGACAAGGGACGGGCCGAGGCCGTCCGCGCGGGCGAACTCCTCGTGGAGCATGATCTGCTGCCCGACGTCCTCTACACCTCGCTGCTGCGTCGTGCGATCGCCACCGCGCAGATCGCGCTCGACACCGCAGACCGCCACTGGATCCCCGTCGTCCGCGACTGGCGCCTGAACGAGCGGCACTACGGCGCACTGCAGGGACTGAACAAGGCGGAGACCAAGGACAAGTACGGCGACGAGCAGTTCATGCTGTGGCGCCGCAGTTACGACACGCCGCCGCCGGCCATCGAGGCTGACGGCGAGTACAGCCAGGTCGGCGACCCGCGCTACGACGGCATCGACGTGCCGCTCACCGAGTGCCTGCTCGACGTGGTCAAGCGGTTCATCCCGTACTACACCGAGACCATCGAAGCCGACCTCCGCGCAGGCAAGACGGTGCTCGTCGCCGCGCACGGCAACTCGCTGCGGGCGCTGGTGAAACACCTCGACGGGATCTCCGACGCCGACATCGCCGCGCTCAACATTCCGACCGGCAACCCGCTCCGCTACGACCTCGACGAGAACCTCCGTCCCGTCACCCCGGGCGGGGTGTACCTCGATCCCGAGGCGGCTGCGGCAGGCGCGGCGGCCGTGGCGGCGCAGGGAAGCAAGTAGCCGCTCGACGGCCGAAAGTCTCACCGCGCACCCGGTTCCCGCATCGTCGGGGCCGGGTGCGAGGCGTTGTGGCCTGCGCTACATTGGTTGTCATGGCTGACGGCACTCTCGAGGTAACTCATTCGTCGGTTCAGGAGCGCTACCGCGCCGACCTGATCGAGGACGACGACAACCGGGTCGAGGTCGGCTACGTCGACTACACCCAAGACGGCGATCGTCTCGCGCTGACCCACACCGTCGTGTACGAGCGCTTCGCCGGTCGCGGATTCGCGGCGCAGCTGGTGAAGTACGTCCTCGACGACGTCCGCGCCAACGGGCAGACGGTGGTCCCGGTCTGCTCGTACGTGCAGAAGTACGTCGAGAAGCATCCGGAGTACAACGACATCGTCGCCGCCTGACTCGGATTCGGCTCCACGACAACGCGCGGACCCCGCGCGTTAACGTGCATTCCACCCAGGCCAACTGGACGTAAACGAGCATCGAACTCTGCCTGCCCGGGCTGCGAACTCAGGTAGACGGGACGTAAGCTTTCTGTGTGCCCTTCGGGTGCCTAGAGTTTCCACGTCGTTGAGTCGAAGCAGGGGAGTCGTGCGGGGCGAACAGCCGAAAACGGTCAGTAGTCGGTCCGACGATTCGATGACCCCGGACACCCTGCTCGAAGACCTGGTGATCGTCGACGAGAAGCGCTCGCGCCCCGATCTGCTCGGACTGATCGTCGCGCACACCGCGACCGGCATCATCGCCGTCGACGAGTTCCACAACGTCGTTCTGTACAACAAGCGTGCGACCGAATTGGGCATGTTTCGCGACACCCTGTCCGACGGCATCGCCGAAGCCGTCACCGAGGTCTTCGTCACCGGCGTCGATCGGTACTTCGACTTCGTGCCGCCGTACTCCTCGCTCGGCTTCCTCTCCACGGGCCGCGCCGCGCCGCGCCTCGTCGAGAACGTGCGGTGCAATGCGCGACTGGCGATCTTCGCAGGGGTTCGGTACGCGCTGATCTACGGCGACGACGACTCCACCAACCAGCGCGTGGAGGCCACCCGGCGCGATTTCGCGGCCAACGTCTCGCACGAGTTGAAGACACCGCTCGGCGCCATCAGCCTGATGGCCGAGGCCATGCTCGAGTCTCGCGACGACCCGGAGGCGGTCGACCACTTCGGCCGCCGCGTCCTCAAGGAAGCGACCCGCATGGGGTCGCTGGTCAACGAGCTCATCGGCCTGTCACGCCTGCAGGAGGGGCGCATCCCCGACTTCTCGTCGGTGGATGTGGATTCGCTGGTCGACGACGCGCTGTCGTCGGCGGGAGTCAGCGCCGAGGTGGCCGAGATCAGTCTGGTGGCCGACGATCCGATCGGCGTGCAGGTGCGTGGCGACCGCACCCTGCTGCTCACCGCGCTCTCGAATCTGCTGATCAACGCCATCAATCACTCCTCGGCCGATGACGTGGTCTCGATGAGCCGCAAGACCGTCGTCATGAACGACGAGAACATGGTCTGCATCGCGGTCACCGACCGCGGGATCGGCATCGCGCCCGCCGATCAGGGACGCGTGTTCGAACGATTCTTCCGCGTCGACAAGGCGCGGTCCCGCGCGACCGGCGGCACCGGACTAGGGCTGGCGATCGCGAAGCATGTGGCGGCCAGCCATGGCGGCCACATCGGCCTGTGGAGTCGACCGGGCACCGGCTCGACCTTCAGCCTGTACATACCCATCGACCCGTCGGACAGTGACACCGGGTCGGAGAACACAGAGGAACAGACGAGTTGACGCACGTACTGATTGTCGAAGACGAGGAATCGCTTGCCGATCCGTTGGCCTTCCTGCTCCGCAAAGAAGGATTCGAAGCGAGCATCGTCAACGACGGCGCACAGGCCGTTCCGGCCTTTGAGCGGATCAATCCGGACATCGTCTTGCTCGACCTGATGCTTCCGGGCGTTTCCGGCACCGAGATCTGCAAGATGATCCGCGCCAAGTCGACGGTCCCGGTCATCATGGTCACCGCCCGCGACAGTGAGATCGACAAGGTCGTCGGCCTGGAACTCGGCGCCGATGACTACGTCACCAAGCCGTACTCGGCACGCGAGCTCATCGCGCGGATTCGCGCGGTGCTCCGCCGCGGCGGTGCGGTGGAAGAGGACGAGGACTCGGTGATCGGCGTCGTCGAGGTGGGGCCGGTCCGGATGGACGTGCAGCGGCACACCGTGACCGTCGCGGGCAGCGACGTGACCCTTCCGCTCAAGGAGTTCGACTTGCTGGAGTATCTGCTCCGCAACTCCGGTCGCGTGCTCACTCGCAGCCAGTTGATCGACCGGGTATGGGGCGCCGACTACGTCGGGGACACCAAGACGCTCGACGTCCACGTGAAGCGGCTGCGCTCCAAGGTCGAACCCGACCCGTCGCAGCCCCGCCACCTGATCACTGTTCGAGGTCTGGGGTACAAGTTCGAGCAGTGAGCTCGTACTTGATGTCCGTGGTCCGTCGCGACGTGGAGGCAGCGGTGGCGGGATGCACGGCGATCAGGCCGAGCTCGTTGCGGCGACGGCAGGCGGCGGCGAGCACCTCGTAGGCGGGCTCGCCGACGAGGGCGATCAACTCCGGCTTGTACGACTCGAACACCTGCCGCGCCCCGGTGTGCGCCTCGGGGGAGCCGGAGCAGTACCAGTCCAGGTCGTGCCCGCCCTCGCCCCAGCCGCGGCGGTCGAACTCGGTCAGCGTGGTCTTCAGGATCTCGGTGCCGTCGGGTCGCTCCACCCATTCCTGGGTGCGCCGCATCGGCAGCTGCCAGCACACCTCGGGTTTCACCGTGAGCGGCTCCAGCCCCTTGCGCAGGGCCATCGAATGCAGGGCACAGCCCTGTCCGGCGGGAAAGCCGGGGCGGTTGAGGAAGATGCAGGCGCCCTTGTGCAGGCGGGTCTTGAGTGCGGGCTCGTCGTCGAGGTCTTCCGCCTCCTCAAGATAGCCGTGTTTGCCGAGCGGATCCTTGCCGGATCCCTTGTCGAAGAACTGCCAGTCGTCGGGCGTCAGCATCGCAACGCCGGCGGCGAGGATCTCGCGGTCGTCGTCATCGGTCAGGTAGGCCCCGTGCGTGCAGCATCCGTCCGGTTGCCTGCCGGCGATGATTCCGTGACATGCCGGGGTGCCGAAGACGCAGTTCCATCGTGACAACAGCCACGTCAGGTCAATGCTGATCAGATGTTCGGTGTCCGCCGGGTCGATGAACTCGTACCATTCCCGCGGAAAATCGAGCGGGACCTCGGGGACCGGGGCTTCGCTCCGCGCGGCCCCGACCTTCTTCTTCGAGCCGGTCACGGCGCCTCCTTAGACGATCTCAACGAACCACCGTAGCCCTTCGGTTAGCGCAGACGCGCACGGCGCAGTAATTTTGATCGCGTGCGACTAGGAGTGCTCGACGTGGGCAGCAATACCGTGCATCTGTTGGTGGTCGACGCCCATCGTGGAGGTCACCCCAATCCGATGAGTTCGACCAAGGCGGTGCTGCGTCTGGCCGAGGAGATCGACGACACCGGCAAGATGACGAAGAAGGGCGCCGACTCGCTCACGTCGACCGTCGAAGACTTCACGCGAATCGCGAAGGCGTCCGGGTGCGAGCAGGTGATGGCGTTCGCGACGTCGGCCGTCCGCGACGCGACCAACACCGACGAAGTGCTCTCGCAGGTCAAGAAGGCTTCCGGCCTCACCGTCGACGTCCTCGAAGGCGTCGACGAGGCGCGGCTGACCTCGCTCGCCGTGCGTCGTTGGTACGGCTGGAGTGCGGGCCGCATCCTCACGTTCGACATCGGCGGCGGCAGCCTGGAGCTGACGAGCGGCGTCGACGAGGAGCCCGAGGTGGCGTTGTCGCTGCCGCTGGGCGCAGGCCGCCTGACGCGGGAATGGCTGCCCGGCGACCCGCCGAGCAAACGGCACGTCTCGGTGCTGCGTGATTGGCTCGACGCCGAACTCAAACAGCCTGCCAAGGACCTCCGGGCGGCAGGCAAGCCCGACCTGTCGGTGGGGTCGTCGAAGACCTTCCGCTCGCTCGCCCGCCTCACCGGCGCGGCGCCGTCGGGTGCCGGGCCGCGCGTCCGCCGCACCCTGACCGTGAGCGGACTGCGGCAGCTGATCGCCTTCATCTCGCGAATGACCGCGGCCGACCGCGCAGATCTGGAGGGGGTCAGCTCCGATCGCGCCTCGCAGATCGTGGCGGGCGCGCTGGTCGCCGAGGCGGCCATGCGGGCGACCGGTGTGGATACACTGGACATCTGTCCGTGGGCATTGCGCGAAGGCGTCATTCTTCGGAGACTCGACTCGGAACCCGCGGGGGTCCTCGTCAGCGTCGGTTAGCCGAGTAGTCTCGGGGCGAGCGTTCACCGGGGAGCATCCTTCGAGCGCATCGGACAGGACCACAGGCGAAGACAGATCGACGCAAGACGGGGGTGCCCGAACAGATGGCGAAGGATTCCGAGCCGCGCGCGAGGCCGATCACGGTCTCAGAACTGATCGCGCGGTCCGAGGGCAGCGGCGCCGCATTTCCGAAGTCGGCGTCCGAGGAGGACCGCCGCACACTGCGTCGGGCCGGCGCGTCCGGGATGCCGGCACACCCGCCGGTGACGACCGACGAGGACGACGACGGGGCCGACGCCAACGTCGTCACCGGGATCATCCCGGTCGTCTCGAGCGAGCCGACCGATGCCGCCGCGACCGATGCCACCGAGACGTTGGAGCCGGTCCCCGCAGACGACCTCGTCGGCGTGGACCTGCCTCCGCTCGAATACCGGTCGGCGCCGTCGTCTGTGGTGGACTCCGATGTCACGGCCACCGACGCGTTGCCGGTGATCGACGACGAGCCCGTCGATGCCGTACCGGCCGACGACGACTCGCAGGACGACGACGCGCCGGACGAGCCGACCACCGAGCACCGGCACGTCGCCTCGGCTGCCGAACTCGAAGCCGCGAACGAGGCGGAAGACGCCGCAGAGGCTGATGCGAAGGCACAGGCCGCCGAGAAGAAGGCGGCCAAGAAGGCGGCGAAGCAGAAGCGCGACGAGTCGGAGCCGCGAGGGAAGTCCGCGTTGCTCGGCTGGTTGGGCCTGATCGGCGAGGTGGTGCTCGGGCTCGCGGTCGGCGCGGGTCTGTTCTGGGGCTTCACCGAACTGTGGAAACGGTACGTGTACCTTGCGCTCATCCTCGCCGTCGTGGTGATCTTCGCGATCGTCACGTTCGCCCACGTGCTCCGCAAGCGCGACCTGCCGACCACCCTGATGGCTCTCGGCGTCGGCATGCTGGTGACGATCGGGCCGCTGGTCCTCTTGGCGGCCTGAGCCGATCGACGTGCCGAACTTGCGTTTCCCGATCCCGATCGGGCTCTCGACCGCGTCGGTCTACCCACAGAACACCGAGGCCGCTTTCGCTTACGCGGCCGACCTCGGATTCGATGGCGTCGAACTGATGGTGTGGGGCGAGTCGGTGAGCCAGAACGTCGCGCAGGTGGCGCACCTGTCGCAGAGATATCAGGTTCCGGTCCTCTCGGTTCACGCGCCGTGCCTGATCATCTCGCAGCGCGTGTGGGGTCGTGATCCGAAGGTCAAGCTCCGCAGATCCGTGCAGGCCGCGGAAGACCTCGGCGCCTCGACGGTCGTCGTCCACCCGCCGTTCCGCTGGCAGCGCGACTATGTGCGAGCCTTCGACGACCTGGTCACCGAGTTGGAGGCGTCGTCCGACGTCGCGGTGGCCGTGGAGAACATGTTCCCGATGCGCGCCGATCGCCTCTTCGGGGCGGGGGAGCGGTCGGCGCGGCGGATGAGCGATCGCGGCGGGAAGCCCGGAGTCTCGGCGTCGGCGTTCGGCAAGTCCATCGACCCCACCGACGACGGCTACGAGCACTACACCCTCGACCTCTCGCATTCGGCAACGGCCGGCGTCGACGCCTTGGCGCTGGCGACCCGGATGGCGGACGGCCTCAAGCATCTGCATCTCACGGACGGCACCGGTGCGGCGCACGACGAACATCTGATTCCGGGCGACGGCTCGCAGCCCTGCATCGAGGTGTGCCGTCGACTGGCCGACAGCGACTTCTCCGGGGCGGTGGTGCTCGAAGTGCACACCGGCTCCGCTCGCACCAAGAACGAGCGCGCCGCCATGCTGGCGCGATCACTCGACTTCGCCCGCACCCACCTGTACCGAGACGTGAAGGATCCGACGACATGACGACACCGGTGTCGATCAACCGACTGGCCGAGTTCGATGCGGGAGAGGCGGCGGCCGACGGCGTCGTCTACACCGGTCGGCTGGACCCGGTGTTCACCATCGGTCCCAAGGTGCACGGCGGCAGCATGCAGTTGATGGTGGCTGCGGCCGCGCGGCAGGCGCTGTCGAAGCTGGCCGACCCCGACGAGGAGATCGCGGTGATCGCAATCTCCAGCGACTACCTGGCGGCACCCGATCCGGCGGCGGTGCAACTGCACGCCTGGTTGATCAAGACCGGTCGCACGGTGTCGGTGGTCCGCGTCGACGCCCGCCAGAACGATCGACTGCTGGTGACCTCGACCGTCACGCTGGGCCGACCCGATCACGGTGACGCGCGGTATCGCGGTGAGATCGCGCCGCTCGCCGATCTGCCGGTCGAGGCTCCAGACGACTACCCGGACATCAGCTCGTCCCCGCTCAGCGAGGTCTTCAACGTCAGCGCCGCCGTCGACGTGGTGCTGGACCTGGAGCGCTTCCCGGCGATCCGCGGGGAGACCGGCGAACCGCTGGTGCGCGGGTGGGTGCGACCGCGGTCCGACGTGTCGGTCGACGTCCACGCACTGTTCCCGATCCTGGTGGGCGACATCTCCCCGCCGGTGGTGATGAACCTCGGCTTCTTCGGGTGGTCGCCGACGGTGCAGCTCACCACGTATGTGAACCGGGTGCCCGCTCCCGGGTGGCTGCGATTCGCCGCCACCAGCCAGGAAGTGGGGCAGGGCATGTTCGCTGAGGACCACATCGTCGTCGACTCCCTCGGCACCACCGTCGCGCAGTCGCGCCAGCTGGCACTGCTGCCCGCGGCTCGCTGAACTCGCCGCCCCCAGTGCGGCACAGACTGATGCGGCACATACTGGCCAGAAACTTCTGAAAGAACATCGAAAGGTAGTGATCGGACATGTCCGAACGGGTCGCGATTATCGGCGGCGGCAAGATCGGTGAGGCGCTGCTGGCCGGATTGATCGGCGCCGGGAAACCGGTCAAGGATCTGGTCGTCGCCGAGCGGTCGGCAGAGCGCTCGGCCGAGCTGGCCGCCGACTACGGCGTCCGCGTCACCGCAGACATCGCCGACGCCGTCGAAGGCGCACGGGTGGCGTTCCTCGCGGTGAAGCCCGACGCGGTCGAGGCCGTTCTGCAGGCCCTCTCGGTCGCCGACGACAACGGCGAACTGGAACGGATCACCGTCACGCTGGTCGCCGGGATCCCGACGACGCGGTACGAGGCGGCCCTGCCCGCCGGCTCCCCGGTGATCCGCGTGATGCCGAATACGCCGATGCTCGTCAACGAGGCGATGTCTGCGGTCAGTCCGGGCCGCTACGCGGAAGACGAGCAGGTGGCGCTGACCGTCCGCCTGCTGGAGTCGGTCGGCAAGGTGATGGTGGTGCCGGAGAAGCTGATGGACGCCGTCACCGCGATCTCAGGCTCGGGGCCGGCGTACTTCTTCCTCATGGTCGAGGCGTTGATCGACTCGGGCGTCGCGCTCGGGCTCACGCGTCCGCAGTCCACGGAGTTGGCGGTGCAGACCATCAAGGGCGCGGGGCTGCTGCTGAGCGAGTCCGGGCTGTCGCCGGTGGATCTGCGCGCGGCGGTCACCTCGCCAGCCGGGACCACGGCGGCGGCATTGCGCGAGTTCGAACGGGCGGGTTTGCGGCACGCGGTGAACGAGGCGACCGTGGCCTGTGCCGAGGTCAGCGCTAAAACTGCACGTCGAGTGGAAGTTGAGGGTTCGAGCCAGGGCGTCCAGCTCGGTGCCGAGACCGCAAGCGAGCAACAGTAGCGCCTCAGCCTGCACAGATACGGGATTTGCGGCGTGTGAGGCGCGTCGGCGTGTCGAGATTCCGCCACTCACGTCGCACTTTTCACATTGGTCACGCTAAGCTGCTGCTAGCACGTACGTGTCTGATGTCCGCCGGAGGGGAAGCCGGTGGCCGCGATGCGTGCACCGAAGGTTGGTATTTTCATGGCTGCAGCAGAAAAGCCTGGTGAACGGAACGACTTCGCGGATCGCGGCGTCAGCAATTCGTCCGCCACGCAGTTCCTCACCGTCGCCGAAGTCGCCGCGCTGATGCGGGTCTCGAAGATGACGGTCTACCGACTCGTGCACAACGGTGAACTGCCTGCCGTGCGCGTCGGGCGATCGTTCCGGGTTCACGCCAAGGCGGTTCACGAGTACCTCGAGACGTCGTACTTCGACGCAGGCTAGGAGCTCCCGGCTCACAGCAGACCCGACGAACCCCCTCGACCGCACCGGTCAGGGGGTCGTTCGGCATTTCTGGGTGTCGGTGTGCGGCCATCGGACTCCGCCTCGCAGGCCCGAATTCGCCTCAGGTTCATCTGGTCGGTAAGATTGCTCGTCAGGTCGCTGTCGCCTGGTTGTCACTCCTGTCGGCGACGGCCGGCAAGAGGTCTTCGGGCCAGGCCGCATGAGTTCATCAGTACCGATCGTGAGGGAGACCCCATGGGTTCCGTTATCAAGAAGCGCCGCAAGCGCATGTCGAAGAAGAAGCACCGCAAGCTTCTGCGTCGCACGCGAGTGCAGCGTCGTAAACTCGGCAAGTGATAGACCAGAACCCGCCTCACGAGGCGGGTTCTGTGCATTCGCGGCCTCGGTGTTCCGGCGTGCCCGTGCCCTGCGACGCCCCTCGGCGAGGCGATAGGCTGGGCGCATGACCGACGATCAGGGCAGCCAGCAGCTGCCGCGTTCCGTCCTCGTGACCGGTGCATCCACTTTTCTCGGCGGTTATCTGGTGGCTCGTCTGGCGGCCGATCCGAGCATCGAGCACGTCGTCGCCGTCGACTCCCGCGTCCCGACCAAGAACCTGCTGCGCCGCATGGGGCGCGCCGATTTTCTGCGTCTGGACATCCGTCGACCGGCGATCGCCAAGGCCATCGCGAACTATGAGGTCGACACGGTGGTGCACGCAGCGCCGTCGATCATGGACTCGGTGGAGCATTCGGCGGCCATCAAAGAACTCAACGTCGTCGGCACCATGCAGGTGTGTGCGGCGTGCCAGCGCAGTCCGTCGGTAAAGCGGCTGGTACTCCGGTCCAGCGCGATGGTGTACGGGGCGGGTCCCAGCGATCCGGGCTTCTTCTCCGAGGGGACGCCGGCGCGCAGAGAGCCGCGTCGCGGCTACGGTCGCGATCTGATCGATATGGAGGGGTACGCTCGCGGTCTTTCGCGTCGAAGGCAGGACATCGGCGTGTCCATCCTGCGGTTCCAGTCGATCCTGGGGCCGCGCATCCACACTCGGATGAGCGCGTACCTGTCGATGCCGCTGGTCCCGACGGCGTTCGGGTATGCACCGCGCTTGCAGTTCCTGCACGAAGAGGATGCGCTGGCGGCCTTGGAGCATGCGACCGTGAATCCGCTTCCGGGAACGTTCAACGTGGCGGGCGACGGGATCGTCACCCTGTCCCAGTCGGTGTACCGGGCCGGACATGTGAAGCTGCCGGTGCCTGCCAGTCTGATCTCGCCCCTGGTCGGGGTGCTGCAGAGCGGCAGACTGCCGGGGATCAGATCCGAGAACGCGGCGTATCTCACGTACGGTCGTGTGCTCGACACCACCCGGATGCGCAGCGAGTTGGGCTTCGAGCCGCGCTACACCTCGCTGCAGACGCTCGACGACTTCATCGCCCGCGGAAAGAACGAACCGGTGATCTCGGCAGACACCTGGCGAGGGCTGGAACAGCGTGCTGTCGCCGCCGCCACACGACTGCAGTGATCTGGCCGTGACCGTCGTAGGATGTGGGACGAGCCGTCGATGAAACGAGCAGTAGGTGAACCGAGAAACTCCTGGGTGCGGACGCTCCGGCCCGGTGATCGATCCGAGCGGAGGTGTTTGACCCATGGCGGCAGCTGAGAAGCCCGGAGAATCGCGCACGGCGAAGGTCATTGCGCTCTACACGGATCCCAATGTGCGTCGTCGTTCGGCGAACGCCGGGCATCCCAATACGGACGGCTTCGGCCGACGCGACGCGGATGTGACGCCCATTCACGAGGGCATCGACCTGCACGACGAGCCCACCGCGCCCGTCGCACCGGTGCGGAACTCGCCGCTGTTCAGCCTCGGCGGGCTGCGCGGCGCGATCGCCGATTCGCTGATGGCGACGAGTGGTTTCATCCGCGAGCGGATGACCGGTGAGTACGCGGTCGACGAGTTCGGCTTCGACCCCCACTTCGCCGAGTCGGTGTGGTTCCCGGCCGTGCGTCAGGTGTACGAGAAGTGGTTCCGCGTGGAGGTGACCGGTGTCGAGAACCTGCCCGCGACCGGCCCCGGACTCCTGGTCGCCAACCATGCGGGCTCGATCCCGGTCGACGCCGTGATCACCTCGCTCGCCGTCCGCGACAAGCACCCCAACCAGCGATACCTGCGGGTGCTGGCCGCCGACATGGCGTTCGAGACGCCGGTCGTCAGCGATCTGGCCCGTCGTATCGGCGCCACGTTGGCCTGCACCGACGACGCTGACGCGCTGCTGCGTCGTGGCGAGTTGACCGCGGTGTGGCCGGAGGGCTTCAAGGGCATCGGCAAGCTGTACAAGGATCGCTACAAGCTGCAGCGGTTCGGTCGCGGAGGGTTCGTGACGACGGCCCTGCGCACCCAGGCGCCGATCATCCCGGTCTCGATCGTCGGCTCCGAAGAGATCTACCCGATGATGGCCGATCTGAAGCCGCTGGCCCGCACGCTCGGGCTGCCGTACTTTCCGATCACCCCGCTGTTCCCGTGGCTCGGGCCGCTCGGCGTGATCCCGCTGCCGTCGAAGTGGCACATCCACTTCGGCAAGCCGATCTCCACCGAGGGTTACGACCAGTCCGCCGCCGACGACCCGATGGTCGTCTTCGACATCACCGATCACGTTCGCGAGGAGATCCAGCAGACGCTGTTCCGCATGCTGAGTCGCCGCGGCAGCGTGTACTTCGGTTAGCTGCGCAAGCCTGCGTCTCGCGCCGACCGTTGCGTCGTCCCGGACGACGCCGCTGTCGGCGGCAGACGCGGATGCTAGGCGACGACGATTCGATTGCGCTTCAGCTTGCTGACGAGCAGCGGGATCATCCGATTGTCCTCGAGGTCCGCCCAGATCCACCGCACGACGTCCAGGCCGAGGTCTCGGAGGGCGTCCTCGCGACGCTTCTCCTCGATGACGGCCTCCTCCACGGTCTGCCCCGATCTGCGGGTCTCGCGCTGGTACTTGATGAAGCCGTCGAACTCGCCGATGAGGGTCCCGTCCCAGTCGTAGTCGGCGATCGCGAGCCGTCCACCGCGCAGGTGGTACTCGGACTGCAGGGTCGGAACCGGCAGATTCTCGGTGATCATCTGGGCACGACCCCACGATTCGCCGGGATTGGCGGAGAGCCCGTTCGCGAGGCGCAGTGCGTGGCGGGCCGCGACGACGTTGCGCTTCTGGCAGGCCAGCCGCTCCTCGAGGTCACGCCGGTCCACTCCCATCCGCAAGGCGCTGTCGAGGACCGTCAGGGTTCGCGCGAAGTCCGGCAGACGGAGGGCGAGGTCGGCCGCGGTGCGAGCCGGACTCGTGATCCGGACACCGTCGACCTCGACGACGTCCGCATCGGGGAGCACTCCGTGGTGGATCACCCGGTTGGGGCGGATGACGCCACCGCTGCTGCGGCCGTTGGTGAGGTGGATGCGGCTGCGATCGGGCTTGAGCAGCGCCAGCCCCAGGATCGCGGCCGCGGATTCGTGACTGAGGACTTTGGGATCGTCGTGCCCGATCGCGATCGCCGCAGCGAGGCACGCCAGTCGATAGCGCTCGGCCGTCCGCTTCCACGGAGCGTCGCCGAGCATCGCGCTCTCGGCGGCGACTCCGCGACCGACGGCGACGAGGTCGCCGGCCCGCAGTGCCGCGCGCAGCCGTCGTTCGGTGATCCCCGCATCCAGATTCCGGCTCCGCCAGATCAGCCCGTGCTCATCCTTGATCCACATGCTGATTGGACGCACGCGGAGCCGGATCGGTTCCAAACCAGGCGGTCTCGGCGTGTCCGCGTCGGCCACCGACAGGTGCTTCGTCCCGGACGACGCAGCTGTCGGCAGGAGACGCAAGACCCCGGCTGCGACCGCAGGCGCCGCGCTCAGGCTCCGCGGCGCAGCACCTTCGACGCGACCGCGGCGGCACCGCCGGCAGCGCCGACGACCATCGCGGTCTGCACCCCGTACTTCGCGGCCTTGCGCGCGGTCCGGAAGTCGTACTGCTCCCAACCGCGGACGCGGGCGATCTCGCGGAGATCGGCATCCGGGTTGATGGCGACGGCGGTGCCCACCAGCGACAGCATCGGGACGTCGTTGTGCGAGTCGGAGTAGGCGGTGCAGCGCTTCAGGTTCAGTCCCTCGCGGACCGCGATGGTGCGGACGGCATGCGCTTTGCCGGGACCGTGCAGGATGTCGCCGACCAGTCGGCCGGTGAAGACGCCGTCCACGCTCTCGGCGACCGTGCCGAGGGCACCGGTCAAGCCGAGCCGCTTGGCGATGGTCTGCGCTAGCTCGACGGGCGTCGCGGTGACCAGCCACACCTGCTGCCCCGCGTCGAGGTGCCGCTGCGCCAGCGCCGCCGTGCCCGGCCAGATCTTGTCGGCGATGTACTCGTCGTAGATCTCCTCGCCGAGCTGAATCAACTCCGATGTCTCGCGGCCGGCGATGAACGACAGCGCCTTCTCACGGCCCTCGGCGACGTCGCTGGCGTTCTCCTTGCCGGTGATCCGGAACTTGGCCTGCTGCCAGGCGAAGTTCATGATGTCCGAGTACGAGAAGTAGTTCCGCGATGCGAGGCCACGGGCGAACAACACGATCGACGCGCCGTGGACCAGTGTGTTGTCGACGTCGAAGAACGCGGCGCCGGTGAGATCGGTGATCTCACCGTCCACCGAGTCCGGGGTGCGTGCCCGCAGCGATTCGACAGCGGCCTTCGCCGACGCCTCGCCTGCGAGGACCTGCCGGAGCTCGCCCGCGGTCTGGCGGAAGCGGCCTGCGCGCTCGGTGAGCCACTCACCGACGCGACGATCGTCGGCCTCGGCCGTCTCCTCGGGTTCGGGACCGTCGATGATCCCGCCGTCCCGATCCTCCAACGCCTCTTCGGGATGGTCGACGTCGAACTGCTCGGCCTCGAGCTCTGCGCCCTCGTCCAGGTGTTCGGCGAGTTCGTCCGCCTCGTCGGGCGTCAGATCTCCGTCAGCATCGGTGAACGCCTCGTCGTCGTCGGGGCGGTCCATCGAATCGCGGCTCACTGGCCACCTCCTTCGCCGTGGAAACGATTGGCTCTCAGCCTATCGCGCGATCGAGACAGGCGTCGTCACCGCGGACCTGGGTCACACCCGTGACTTTTCGTACACTCGCGGGCATGGAAGCTGTGATCGAACTGATGTCGCGCGCCGGCTGCTCGACGTGTGCCCGCGCGGAAACCGAACTGGCTCGGATCCTCGCCGACTACGGTCTTGCGGCGAGCGTCGTCGACGTCGATCAGCGTGCCGACGCAGGCGATCCGCTGCTGCGCGCCGAGTACGGCGACCGGGTCCCGGTAGTGGTGGTGAACGGCGTCGAGCACAGCTACTGGGAGGTCGACGAGCCGCGCCTGCGCCGAGACCTCGACGCCCTGCGCTGACCTGCCGCGGTCGAGGCGCTGCCGAGGTGGCGTGCATTCGGCCATCCGGTTGATCTAGCCTGAGAAGGTATGTCCGTTCGGCGACCCGGCCGAGACGGAGAGAGAAGAGAGCGCCGGTAGGTGGTCTGACGGTGTCGGTGACGCCGTCGGATTCGCGGGCGGGAGGCTTGTCGCAGTGAGTGTCTTGTTGTTCGGTGTGTCCCATCGGAGTGCTCCGGTATCGATCCTCGAACGACTCGCCGTCTCCGACGACGACCGCCCCAAACTGGTCGACGCGCTCCTCGCCTCGCACACCGTCTCCGAAGCGATGCTCGTCTCCACGTGCAACCGCGTCGAGATCTACGCCGTTGTCGACGCCTTCCACCCGGCACTTGAGGCCGTGGGCCAGGTGATCGGCGACCACAGCGGAATGTCGGTGGCAGAACTCACTGACCACGCCTACGTGCGGTACTCCGAATCGGCCGTCGAGCACCTGTTCACCGTCGCCGCTGGCCTCGATTCGCTGGTGGTCGGCGAGCAGCAGATCCTGGGGCAGATCCGTAGCGCGTACTCCGAGGCCGACACCAACCAGACCGCGGGCAGTACCCTGCACGAACTGGCGCAGAAGGCGCTGCGCGTCGGCAAACGCGTGCACACCGAGACCGGGATCGACCGTGCGGGTGCGTCGGTGGTGTCCGTCGCGGTGGACCGTGCCGTCACCATCCGCGGCGGCGAGCATCCGCCGATGCGGTCGGCCGCGGTGATCGGTGCGGGCGCCATGGGATCGCTCGCGACCAGCCAGTTGGCGCACGACGGCGTCACCGACATCACCGTCGTCAACCGGACTGCGGCGCGGGCCGACGAAGTGGCCGCGACGGTCGCCGACAAGTACGGCATCACCGCCCGCGGCGCCACCTTCGACGACCTCTCCACCGTGATGGCCGATGTCGACATCGTCGTCACCTGCACCGGATCCATCGCCTCGGTGGTCCAGGTGGGCGACGTGCACTCCGCTCTCACCAGACGCACCAACACTGCGCCGTTGATGATCTGCGACCTCGGGCTCCCGCGCGACGTCGATCCGGCCGCGGGGAGGCTGCCCGCCGTCCACATCATCGACATCGAAGGGCTCCGCGGCGACGAGAAGGCGCGGGCCGCCGAAGCCGACACCCTGGCCGCGCGCACCATCGTGAGCGGCGAGCTCTCCGAGTACCTGTCCGTGCAACGCCAAGCCGAGGTGACGCCGACGGTCGCCGCGCTGCGGCGGCGGGCGGCGGAGGTGGTCGAAGCCGAGATCCTGCGCCTGCAGAGCCGGCTGCCCGACCTCGCCGACGATCAGCGCGACGAGGTCGCCAAGACGGTTCGACGCGTCGCGGACAAGCTGCTGCATGCGCCGACGGTGCGCGTGAAGCAACTCGCGTCGACCGGGCGCGGCGACCACTACGCTGAAGCTCTTCGCGAGCTCTTCGAACTCAAGCCCGGTGCCGCCGAAGCCGTGTCGGCCTCGGAGACGGGCATCGACAAACTGCACTGAGGCGCCCGCCGCCGGAGTGTCTGTATTCCGGGGCCCGTGCTCATGAAGTACCCCTCCAACGGACAGGAACAGATCGTGCAAGACTCCGCGGACCGACCCGTCGGCTACTCGGGCGGGACCATCCGCATCGGCACGCGCGGGTCGCAGCTGGCGACCACGCAGGCCCAGGGAATCGCCGATCGGCTGACCGCCAACGGATACCCCGCCGAGTTGGTCATCATCACCACTGCGGGCGACACATCCACCGCGCCGGTGGCGCAGATCGGCGTCGGCGTCTTCACGACCGCCATCCGCCAGGCGCTGCGTGCGAACGAGTGCGACGTCGCGATCCACTCGTACAAGGACCTGCCGACCGTCCCCGAGCCGGACTTCGCGATGGGCGCCGTGCCGACGCGCGTCGATCCGCGAGACGCGCTGGTCAGCCGGGGTGACATGGTCCTCGGGGAGCTTCCTTCCGGCTCGGTGATCGGCACGTCGTCGCCACGACGCGCCGCACAGCTTAGAGCACTGGGTCTCGGTTTGGAAATTCGCCCCCTAAGAGGCAACCTAGATTCTCGGTTGGGCAAAGTCGCGAGCGGTGAGCTGGACGCGATTGTGGTAGCCCGGGCCGGACTGGTGCGGATCGGCAGAGCTGATGTCGTCACCGAGGCACTTGACCCGTTGGTCATGCTGTCAGCGCCGGCGCAGGGCGCCCTCGCGGTGGAATGTCGCTCCGACGATGCCGAACTGGTGAGAATTCTCGCCGAGTTGGACGATCCGTCCACCCGCGCGGAGGTCGACGCCGAGCGTGCGGTACTCGCGGCCCTGGAGGCCGGGTGCACCGCACCGGTGGGGGCACTCGCTGAGGTGGTCGAGTCGATCGACGAGGACGGGCGCATCTTCGCCGAACTGTCGCTTCGCGCGGTGGTGGCGGCCGAGGACGGATCGGAAGTGATCCGCGCTTCGGCGGTGGGCCCCGTCGAACGGGCCGACCAACTCGGAAGAAGTCTCGCCGCCGAACTGCTCGAGCTCGGCGCCGCACCCCTGGTTCCCAAAAGAGCCTAGGACCTGCGACGGACCCGAACTCGCGCAGGAGAACCTTTACCCCGACGTGACGGGGTAGGAACGAACTGCAGCCCCGGGGGCGGGGCAGGAGAGTGCGAACGCATGAGCCGTACGAAGAATGCTAATCCCGGTCGGATCCTGTTCGTGGGGTCGGGTCCTGGAAATCCGGATCTGCTGACCGTGCGAGCGCAACACGTATTGGTGAACGCGACGTCCGCGTACGTCGATCCGGACGTTCCCGCCGGTGTTCTCGCGGTGATCGGTTCGGCGCACGCCGCTGCCGAACCCGCGCCGACTCGCGCAGGCCGCAAGGCCGCCGCGGAGCAGGCCGCCGACGCGCCGGAGGTCACCAGGCCCGCGCTCGGCGACCCGACTCAGGTCGCGAAGACCCTCGTCGCCGAAGCCAAGACCGGCGTCAACGTGGTCCGCGTGGTAGCGGGTGACCCGATGAGCTCGGATGCGGTGCTCGCCGAAGTGACCGCCGTCGCCCGCACCAGCGTCCCGTTCGAGGTCCTCCCGGGCATTCCCTCCGGCTCGGCGGTCCCCAGCTTCGCAGGCATGCCGCTCGGCTCCGGTCACACCGTCGCCGACGTCCGGGGCGACGTCGACTGGGCCGCCCTCGCCGCGGCTCCCGGCCCGCTGGTCCTGCACGCGACCTCCGGACACCTGGCCGAGCTCGCGAGCGAGCTCACCGAGCACGGTCTGGCCGCGCAGACGCCGGTCGCGATCACCGTCAACGGCACCACCTGTTCGCAGCGCACCATCGAAGCGACCCTCGCCACCGTGAACGAGAAGGGCAACGCCCTGACCGGTCCGCTGGTCGTGACGATCGGCAAGATCGTGAACCAGCGCGGCAAGTTCTCCTGGTGGGAGTCGCGCGCCCTGTACGGCTGGACGGTCCTGGTGCCCCGCACCAAGGAGCAGGCGGTCGACATGAGCGAGCGCCTCGTCTCGCACGGCGCCATCCCCAAGGAGGTGCCGACCATCGCCGTTGAACCGCCGCGCAGCCCGGCGCAGATGGAGCGCGCGGTCAAGGGACTCGTCGACGGTCGCTACCAGTGGATCGTCTTCACCTCGACCAACGCCGTGCGCGCCGTGTGGGACAAGTTCGCCGAGTTCGGGCTCGACGCCCGCGCCTTCTCCGGCGTCAAGATCGCCTGTGTCGGCGAGGGCACCGCGGCCCGGGTCCGTTCGTTCGGAGTGGAGCCGGAACTGCTCCCGACCGGCGAGCAGTCGTCGCTGGGACTCCTCGAGGTGTTCCCGCCGTACGACGAGGTCTTCGATCCCGTGGACCGGATTCTGCTGCCTCGCGCCGACATCGCCACCGAGACCCTCTCCGAGGGCCTGCGTGAGCGCGGCTGGGAGATCGACGACGTGACCGCCTACCGCACCGTGCGTGCCGCACCGCCGCCGGCCGAGACCCGCGAGATGATCAAGACCGGCGGCTTCGACGCGGTCTGCTTCACCTCGAGCTCCACGGTCCGGAACCTGGTCGGCATCGCGGGCAAGCCGCATGCGCGCACGATCGTGGCGTGCATCGGTCCCAAGACGGCCGAGACGGCGATCGAGTTCGGGCTGCGTGTGGACGTGCGCCCCGAGAACGCGTCGATCGTCGAGCTGGTGGACGCGCTCGCCGCGCATGCCGCACAGCTGCGGGCCGAGGGCGCACTGCCCCCGCCGCGTAAGAAGTCGCGTCGCTCGCGTTCGTGAGGAGGGTCCGATGACCGGTCCGTTCATCCGTCCCCGTCGTCTCCGGCAGACCGCAGCGATGCGGCGACTGGTCGCCGAGACCCGACTGCATCCGTCGCAGTTGGTGCTGCCGATGTTCGTCGCCGACGGCATCGACGAGCCCAAACCCATCACGTCGATGCCCGGCGTGGTGCAGCACACCACCGACTCGCTGCGTGCTGCGGCGGCCGACGCGGTCGCTGCGGGCGTCGGCGGACTCATGCTGTTCGGTGTGCCGAAACCGGAGGACAAGGATGCGACCGGCTCGGTCGGCGCCCGCCCGGACGGGATCTTGAATCGCGGTCTGGCCGCGCTGCGCGCCGATCTCGGCGATGACGCGGTGATCATGGCGGACACCTGCCTCGACGAGTTCACCGACCACGGCCACTGCGGAGTGCTGACCGAATCCGGTGCCGTCGACAACGACGCGACGCTGAGCCGATACGCCGAACTGGCGGTGTCGCAGGCCAGGGCGGGTGCGCACGTCGTCGGACCGAGCGGGATGATGGACGGCCAGGTCGCCGTGATTCGCGACGCGCTCGACGCCGACGGTTTCACCGACACGACGATCCTGGCCTACACGGCCAAGTACGCGTCGGCCTTCTACGGTCCGTTCCGCGAGGCCGTCGGCTCGTCGCTGCAGGGCGATCGCCGTACCTATCAGCAAGACCCGGCCAACCGCCTCGAGTCGGCGCGAGAACTGCTCGCCGACCTCGAGGAGGGCGCAGACATGGTGATGGTGAAGCCTGCGATGAGCTTCCTCGACATCGTCCGCGACGTCGCCGATCGCACCGACGCGCCGGTCGCCGCGTACCAGGTGAGCGGTGAGTACGCGATGTTGGCGGCCGCGGGCGAACGCGGGTGGATCGACTTCGACGCCGCCGTCGACGAGGCGGTGCTGTCGATCGCCCGCGCAGGGGCGTCGGTCATCCTGACATATGCGGCAGCGGACATCGCGCGGCGACTTTCGCTCGGGTGATTAGGCTGGAGGCATGACCGCTCCCGGACTGCCGACCGCAGACCCCGCCGCCAAGCCGAAGCGCCCCGACAGCATCCGCTTCGTGGTGGAGCTGTGGGTCGGCGTGATCGTGCTGCAGGTGGTCGCGATGGCGGCGAACTGGACCGTGCTGCGCGCCGACTTCGACCGGCAGATGGCCGACGTGGAGCGCAGGCTCGACGATCCGGCACTGATGGCGAACACCGACGTGACCTTCGCCATCGGCATGGCGGTGGTGATTGTGATTCTGGTCGCCGTCGCGGCGGTGCTGATGTGGTTCACCTTCATCGGCTACACGTGGGCGCGCCTGATCCTCGGCTGGGCCAGCGCATTCGTCACGGTCAACCTGGTCTTCGCGGTCGCGGCGCTGTTCATGGACACGAACACCGACTCGACGCTGCCGGAGTCGCCGACCTGGGCGATGGTGCCCACGATCCTCGGCGGAGTGTGTGCGGTGGGAGCGCTGACGGCGCTCATGCACCGTGACAGTGCGGCCTATTGCCGCGAGGCGGCCGCATACCGACGCAGTAAACGGCAGAATGGGTTCCGATGATTGAAGTTCCCGCGCGACAACGACCTCCGCGACCGGATCCGAAGGACCGGCCGACTCAGGTGGTGTGGGCGCTGCGCCTCTGGATGGCCTCCGGCGTGCTGCTCATCGGCCTCGGCGCGTTCGGCATCGTGGCCGACGCGGTGAGCCTCGGCTTCGACTTCGGCATCCTCGCCGTCGACTTCCTGATCTTGATCCTGGGCGTCGCCTACCTGCTCCTCGGTGCCAAGACCTACCGCGGGGCCGTCCAATGGCGGTCGTCGCTGTCGGCGCTCACCTGTGTCGTCGTCGCGATGCTGCTGCCGTTGACCATCGGCTTCCAGAGTGCGGGCCTGGCGGTCGTGCTGGCGGCCGCGGTCGTCGGACTGTTCGGATCGGTACTGGCGTACCGTCCGCTCGCCGACCGTTGGTTCAAATGCCAATTGGGCGACTGCCCTCCGGAGGATGCGTCGAAAGACGCCCCGCAGTGACCGACTCTCCCGACGAGAACCCAGACGACGTCGACAGTGCGGCTGCGCCGACGCTGAACCCGCGGAAGAAAGCCAAGCACGCTCCTCCTATCGATCCCGGTGAGACGCTGCTCTACGAGTCCGGCGGCAGTTGGTGGGTGGTGTCGATCGGACCTATCATGATCCTCGCCATCCTGATCCTGGAGATTCTCGGCAAGGGCCGGATCCATTGGGGTGTGCTGCTGATCTTCGGTTCGATCCTGGTCGGATTCACCGTTCTCCAGGTGTTCGCCGCTCGGCAGCACGTGTCCATGTGCTTGACCGAGACGACGCTGCGGCAGGGCCAGGAGACGATCGAGATCGCGGACATCGTCAAGATCTTCCCGGAGAACACCGGCGCTGAGCCTGCGGACTGGGAGAGCGCGCCCGCGTTGGGAGAGCTGCACGCGGTGCCGCGGCGACGCAAGGGCGTCGGCGTGCGCTTGGCGAACGGGCGGCTGGCCCAGGCGTGGGCACGGGACGTCGGCCGATTGCGAACCGAACTGACCGAGGCACACCTGGCCGTCACGATGGGGTTGCCGCCGAAGGGGAAGAAGTAGCGCTTGCCAGTCGACCGGAGGATTCGAGGGGTGCTGACACCGACATTGTCAGTGATCGCGATCCTCCTGGTGGCGGTTGGTGGTGCGATCTGGGTGATCGACGCGACGCCGCGCGACCCGCGCCCCGCTGAACAAGGGGTCCAGGCCGATGCCGACGGACGGCCGCAGCTGGTGCACCTCGGCGACAGCTACGCCTCCGGTGCGGGGACGACGCCACTGGTCGAGGACTCGCCGTTCGCCTGCCAGCGGTCGCAGCGGAACTTCGGGGAACTGGTGGGACTGCGCCGCGGCATGGACGTCGTCGACGTCGCGTGTGCGGGCGCGACCACCGCGAACCTGTTTCAGGGGCAGTACGACGGCGTCGCGCCCCAGCTCGACGCGGTCACCTCGAAGACCGCGCTGGTCACCCTGATGATCGGCGGCAACGATTCGGCGATCTACATGACGATGGTGGGGGAATGCACGCGGCGGGCTGCCGACGATCCGACCGGCTCGCCGTGCCGGAAGGCGTTCGGCACGCAGCCGTTCCGCGAGATCGACGACAGTGTCGGGGCCGATGTGGAACGCGGACTCCGGAGCATTCGGGACAAGGCCCCGAACGCGCGCGTCGTCGTCGCGGGGTATCCGTGGCTGATGCCCGCGCGGACGTCGTGCCGGCCCGCGGTCGGGATCGCCGACGGCGACGTCGACTACGTGCACCGGGTGCAGCAGGCGCTCAACGACGCGATCTCGGCTGCCGCGAACCGGGTCGGCGTGACCTTCGTCGACATGGCCGCCCGATCGATCGGGCACGAGGCGTGTTCACCGAAGGGGATGCGCTGGATCGAGCCGCAGATCGGCGCCGACTCGGCGATCGTCATGCACCCGAACGCCCTCGGACAGCGCGCGATCGCCGACGCCGTCGGCGAGGTCCTCGGCTGAGAGACGCTGATTCCGGACGCGCCGATTCCGGCGCACGTGCGCGGTCAGCAGACTCACTCCCGTGCCACTCGGGTGTGACGTACGAGTCAGCGATTGGGAAGAGAGACCAGGTTTTGGAACACTGGAGGCCATGTCCCAGCCTCTCGAGAATCCCGCGGTGAACACTGCTGCCAGTGCAGAACTCTTCGAACGGGCGGCGAGAGCGACACCGGGCGGCGTGAACTCGCCGGTCCGTGCGTTTTCCGCCGTGGGCGGGACGCCGCGGTTCATCACCGAAGCCAAGGGCTGGAAGCTGACCGATGCGGACGGCAACCAGTACGTGGATCTGGTGTGCTCCTGGGGTCCGATGATCCTCGGTCACGCCCACCCCGCGGTCGTGGAGGCCGTGCAACGTGCGGCGACGACCGGGCTGTCGTTCGGTGCACCGACCGCGGGCGAGATCGAACTCGCGGAGGAGATCATCGACCGCGTCGACCCGGTGTCGCGGGTGCGTCTGGTCAACTCGGGCACCGAGGCCACGATGTCGGCGGTCCGCCTCGCGCGCGGCTTCACCGGCCGCAGCAAGATCGTCAAGTTCGCGGGGTGCTACCACGGACACGTCGACGCGCTGCTCGCCGACGCGGGCTCGGGCGTCGCGACCCTGGGTCTGCCAACGTCGCCGGGCGTCACCGGTGCCGCAGCGCACGACACCATCGTGGTTCCCTACAACGACATCGCGGCCGTCGAGCAGGTCTTCGCCGAGCACGGCGCCGACATCGCCGCGGTCATCACCGAGGCGGCCGCGGGCAACATGGGCGCGGTCGCACCCGTCGCCGGCTTCAACGAAGGACTTCGGCGGGTGACCGCGGAGAACGGCGCCCTCCTGATCATGGACGAGGTGATGACCGGTTTCCGGGTCAGTCCGGCGGGCCACTACGGGCTCGACGGCGTCGCAGGCGACCTGTACACCTTCGGCAAGGTGATGAGCGGCGGCCTTCCGGCAGCGGCGTTCGGCGGTCGCCGCGACATCATGGAGCACCTCGCACCCACCGGCCCGGTGTACCAGGCCGGAACCCTGTCCGGGAACCCGGTGGCCGTGTCGGCGGGCCTGGCGACGCTCCGCAACGCGACGGCCGACGTCTACGCCGTCCTCGACGCGAACTCCGAGCGCCTCCAGTCGATGATCGCCGCGGCGCTCACTGACGCGGGGGTGCCGCACCGGGTGCAGAAGGCGGGCAACCTGTTCAGCGTCTTCTTCACCGACTCCACCGATCCGATCACCGACTACGACGGGGTCAAGGGCACCCAGACGTGGCGCTTCGCGCCCTTCTTCCACGCCCTCCTCGCACGCGGCGTCTACGCGCCGCCGAGTGCGTTCGAAGCGTGGTTCGTCTCCGCCGCGCTCGATGACGAGGCCTTCTCGATCATCGCCGACGCGTTGCCCGCAGCCGCTGCCGCGGCGGCTGCCGCCACCGACCCTGGAAAGGGAGCCTGATGAAGACGATCGTCCACATGATGCGCCACGGCGAGGTGCACAACCCCGAGGGCATCCTGTACGGCCGTCTGCCGGGATATCACCTGTCCGACACCGGCGCCGGACAGGCGCAGCGGGTCGCTGACACCCTGGCCGACCACGACATCAGCCATGTCTTCGCGTCTCCGCTGCAGCGAGCGCAAGAGACGGCGACGCCGATCGCGGCCGCGCACGATCTGACGATCACCACGAACGACGACCTCATCGAGGCCGACAACCAGTTCGAGGGACTGAAGGTGGCCGTCGGCGACGGTGCGCTTCGGAAGCCGCGCCACTGGCTCAAACTTCGCGACCCGTTCACCCCGTCGTGGGGTGAGCCGTACATCCAGATCGCCCACCGCATGCTGGCCGCCGCCAACACCGCGCGCGACGCCGCCCGCGGCCACGAGGCGATCTGCGTCAGTCATCAGCTGCCGGTCTACACGCTGCGGCGCTTTCTCGAGGGGCAGCGTCTCTGGCACGACCCCCGGGTGCGGCAGTGCTCCCTCGCGTCATTGACGACCCTCATCTACGACGACGACGCGCTCGTCGACATCGTCTACTCCGAGCCTGCGGGCGCCTCCGATCCGCGCATCACCGGAGCGTGACCGGGATGGCGGGCCTGCGACGCGCAGGGCGCGGGCGGCGGGTCGTCGCAGCGCTCTGCGCGGTCATCGCCTCCGTGACCGTGCTGACCGCGTGCGGTGTCGGCACCGATGCGGTCTCGGCCGATCGTGGTAATCAATTCGTCTCCCCGGACGGCAAGACCGTCATCGAGTACGCGCCTGCCGATCGACGTGCCATCGGCGACGTGCAGGGGGAGGAGTTGTTCGGGAACGGCACCGTGAAGCTCTCCGACTACCCGGACACGGTCCTCGTGGTGAACGTGTGGGCGTCGTGGTGCCCGCCGTGCCGGACCGAGTTCCTTCCGCTGGAGAACGTGTTCGCGGAGACGAAGGACAAGGGCGTCCAATTCGTCGGCATCGACTTCCGGGACTCCCGCAACACCGCCAAGGACTTCGTCGCTGATCGCAAGGTCCCGTATCCGTCGATCTTCGACTACGGCGGCGCGACCCTCGCGGCACTCGGAGTGCCGGTCGGCGTGGTTCCGACGACCGTCGTCCTGGACCGTAAACACCGTCCCGCCAAACTGTTCCTGCGGGCCATCACAGAGGAGGAACTGCGCGACGCCGTGCTGAAGGTGGCGGCCGAGAATGTCTGAGATGTATTTGGCCGATATGGGCGCCACGTTCGCCTCGACGGTCACCAGCGGACCGTTGCTGCTGGCATTGGGCGTGTGCATCCTCGTCGGGCTGATCTCGTTCGCCTCGCCCTGCGTGGTGCCGCTGGTTCCCGGGTACCTCTCGTACCTGGCAGGGCTGGTCGGCGCCGAGGCGCCCGCTGTCTCCGCCGATGAGGGACGGAAGTCTGGTCGATGGCGGGTCGTCGGCGCGGCCGGTCTGTTCGTCCTCGGGTTCACCGTCGTCTACGTCTTGGCGACCGCCACCCTGTTCGGCGTCACCTCGATCTTCCTCGACACCGATCGGCTGCAATTGATGCAGCGCATCGGTGGCGTGGTCACGATCGTGATGGGCCTGGTCTTCATCGGGATGATCCCGTACCTGCAGCGCGACCGCCGGATGGCGCCGCGCCGCTACACCGGCGTGATCGGCGCCCCCGTGCTGGGCGCGGTGTTCGCCATCGGATGGATCCCGTGCAGCAGTGCGACGCTCGGTGCGGTCATCGGTGTCGCGATGAGCACCGACGGCAACACCCCCATCCGGGGTGCGCTCCTCGTCGCCGCCTACTGCCTCGGGCTCGGCATCCCGTTCCTGATCCTGGCGTTCTCGTCGGCCTGGGCGGTCCGCAGTCTCGGCTTCGTCCGACGACACGCGCGCACCATCCAGGTGATCGGCGGCGTCGCGCTGATCGCGGTCGGTGTGCTGCTGGTGACCGGGATGTGGAACGAGCTCGTCGACTGGATCCGTATTTCCCTTATCTCCGACGTGGAGTTGCCCGTATGAGTCAGTCGATCAAAGCCTCACCGTTGCAGCGGTTCCTCCTGACCCCGCTCCGGAAGGCGTGGCGCGGGCTGACGTCCATGCGCACCGCGCTGGCCCTCCTGTTCCTGCTGGCACTGGCCGCGATCCCGGGTGCGATCCTTCCGCAGCGCGAACTCAACGAGAGCAAGACGCTCGAGTACATCGAGAGCCACGGCACGCTCGGCACGATCATGGACCGACTGCAGCTGTTCGACGTGTTCTCGTCGACCTGGTTCACCGCGGTGTACGTGCTCCTGTTCGTGTCGCTGGTCGGCTGTCTGACCCCGCGCATCTGGGAGCACTTCCAGGCACTGCGGACCAAACCGGTGGCGGCGCCACGCAACCTGGCGCGCATGCCGCGGCACATCGACGAGACCGTCGACGGCACGCCAACCGAGCTCGGCGACCGGATCCAGAAGAACCTGCGCGGCTGGCGCACCACGGTCCGGACGGTGGAGCCGTCGTCGCGGTACCCGGACGGCGCGGTCGAGGTCTCGGCCGAGAAGGGCTATCTGCGCGAGTTCGGCAACCTGGTGTTCCACTTCGCACTGCTGTCGTTGCTGATCACGATCGCGGTCGGCAAGCTGTGGGGCTACGAGGGGACGCGCTCGCTGGTCGCCGACGGCGAGCAGGTCCTGTGCAACACCTCGACCGCCGTCTACGACTCGTTCCGGTCGGGCGCAATGATCGACGGAACCGGTCTGGAACCCTTCTGCATCCGGATCGACGACTTCTCGGCGACCTTCCTCCCGAGCGGCCAGCCCGACATGTATGACGCGAAGGTCGCCTACACCACCGATCTGAGCAAGCCGGGCAACCAGTGGCCGACCACGCAGGTGCAGGTCAACAACCCGCTGCGCATCGAGGGCGACCGCGTGTACGTGCTCGGCAACGGCTTCGCGCCGACCTTCACGGTGACCTTCCCGAACGGCGAGGAGCGCACCAGCACCACCCCGTTCATTCCGCAGTCCACGCAGACGATGCTGTCGGAGGGCGCGGTCCGCGTCGACACTCCGGCCGGGTTGTACCCGACCGAAGACGAGCGACGGAAGCACCAGGTCGCCATCGAGGGCCTGTTCGCGCCCGACGCGGTGTTCGCACACGGGAACATCCTCGATTCGCAGTCGCCGGAGCCGCACAAGCCGAGCGTCGCGATCCGGATCTACCAGGGCGACACCGGCCTCGACACCGGTCGCCCGCAGAACGTGTACTCGTTGGATCAGCGACTGATCGATCAGGGCCGGTTGACGCAGAAGGCGTCGGTGAACCTCGCCGTCGGCGCGGACACCACGCTCCCGGACGGGACGCGCGTCCGATTCGACGGCTTTCAGCGGTGGGTGTCGATCCAGGTCTCACACGATCCCATGCAGACCGGCGTGCTGATCTCCGCCATTGTCATGGTGTTGGGCCTGGTGACGTCGCTGATGATCAAACGACGCCGCATCTGGGCTCGGCTCGTGCCTGTTGCCGACAGCGGTGAACGACGTACTGTAGTAGAGGTGGCCGGCCTGGCCAGGACGGATCAGGCGGGCTGGGGCGACGGTTTCGAGGAGCAGGCACGCGGTCTGTTCGCCGAGGACGCACCCAAGACCCGGGCAAAGATCTGACGGCTCGGGGAGTGACGAGAAGATGAGGAATCGTTCATGAACGACGACGCCGTGGGCTACGTCAACGAGACTATTGCGCGGTACTCCGATTGGTCGTACGCGACCGCCATCACCGTGTACGTGGTCGCGATGCTGATGTTCCTCGGTGCTCTGGCCGCCGCCCGCTACGCCAAGCTCGAGGCGCCTGCGAAGGCGCTCGTCGGCGCGGGCGCGAGCATCGACGCCGCTGCCGGTGACCGCGTCCCCGGTCGTGTCGCGGGCCCGGCTCCGCGCCGCAGCCTGGGGGAGAAGCTCGCCGCGATGGCGTACCCCGTCGTCTGGGTCGGCGTCGTCGCGCACCTCGCGTCGATCGTCTTCCGTGGCGTCGCGACCGGTCGCGCGCCGTGGGGCAACATGTACGAGTTCATCTCGCTGACCTGCCTCGCCTGCGTCGGCGCAGGCCTGGTGGTGCTCCGCAAGAAGGAGTCCCGTCCGCTGCTGAGCTTTGTGCTTGTCCCCGTCGTTCTGCTGATGTTCATCGCCGGACGCTACCTGTACACGCAGGCCGCTCCGGTGGTTCCGGCGCTGAAGTCGTACTGGCTGGCGATCCACGTGTCGATCATCTCGATCGCCTCCGGCATCCTGCTGGTGGCGGGCGTCGCGAGCATGCTCTACCTGACGCGCAACCAGTGGCCGACGGTCGGACCCGTCGACGAGACGTCGAGCGGGTTCGGTGCGTCGGTGCGCCGACTGCTCGATCACCTGCCGAGCGCGGAGGCGCTGGACCGCACCGCCTACAAGTGCACGGTGATCGGTTTCCCGCTGTTCGGTCTGGGCATCATCTGCGGTGCGATCTGGGCCGAGGCCTCCTGGGGACGGTTCTGGGGCTGGGACCCGAAGGAGACGGTGTCGTTCATCGCGTGGGTGATCTACGCGGCATACCTGCATGCGCGCGCGACGGCCGGGTGGCGCAACGCGTCGGCGTGGGTCAACGTCGCGGGCTTCGTCGCCCTGCTGTTCAACCTCTTCGCCATCAACCTGGTGGTCTCCGGCCTCCACTCCTACGCGGGTCTGTAAGTTTCGGGGGCGTATGAGCGCGCCGATCCCGGGTTGAGCGAGGGCTGTCTGGGTTCCGGCGGGTGCTGACCGCCGTGTCTCGATACGCCGCTTGCTCGCTCCGCTCGCAGGCGGCTACTCGACCAGCGTGGGGGAGGCGCGCCGTCGGCACTTCAGGAGAGCGGGCGCCCCGAGACCGCACCGCTTGGCGACCAGTGGCACCACTTCTGGCTCCCGCACTTGGTCGCGACCAAGTGCGGGAACCACAAGTGGTGCGCTTCGACGGGAAATGGTGCGTGACCGCCGGGTCTCGATACGCCGCTTGCTCGCTCCGCTCGCAGGCGGCTACTCGACCAGCGTGGGGGAGTCGCGCCGACGGTACTCGACCAGCGTGGGGGAGTCGTGCCGACGGCACTCGGCCAATGTGGGGAGGTGCGCCCGCGGGTCGGTGTCGGCGCTCAGTGGTTGTCGAGGGAGCGCAGGAAGTCGGGGTCGTCGTCGGGGCCGCGTGGGGCGGGCGGGCGCTGGGTGGGCGCGTCGCCGCCGTCGGCGCCCGGCCGCGTCTGAACGATTCGCCACGACAGGTACGCGGCGGCGAAGACGATGAGAACCAGGAACAGATAGACCACGGCGTGAACCTCCTTCGAGCGGAACGCACAACCGGACGAAGACGCGTAACGCAACAACAACTGCCGTTCTCAGACGAGAGCCTCAACCGCCCATACTACCGAAAACAGCGCGAGCGCAGCCGGGCCGGTCACCGTTGTCTGAACTCTCCATCAAGGATGTCGAGGACGCGGTGTCCGACCCCGCTGCGCTCACGCGGGGGTCGAGCGGAAAGTCTTAGGAGCGGTTGAGCAGCTCGACCACGTCCGCTTCGCGGAAACGACGGTGGCCGCCCGGCGTGCGAATGGACTTGAGAACGCCGGAGGAGGCCCAGCGGGCCACGGTCTTCGGGTTCACGTTGAACATTGCAGCGACCTGACCCGGGGTCAGGTTGTGCTGGGTGGCGAGTGCAGGCGTGATGAGGCCCGACTCTGCGGAGTTGTCAGCGACAGTCGTCATGTTTCTCTCCCCTTCGATGCTGATTCGGTCACGGGCGGTTTCGCCGGTACACACCAGATGTACACGCATATGTGCCGGTTGCTCGAACAGTCAGCAGTTGGTAAAGAGTCCGTAATGTTGGATTCGGTCTGAATCGGCTGCTTGCTCCAGGTGTCCGAAGATGTCCTATGAACGGTGTATTCGCAGGTCCGACGGGTCCGACAGTACCCTTGACGGCATGACAGTTGAAGAGCCGAACGCTCAGCAGCCTGCGGAGTCAGCTCCCGCCACCATGGGCAGCCTCATCCTGGCCGTCGTTCTCTATTCGCTCGCGCGCCTCGCGCTGGTCGTGGTGCTGGCCGCCGCGATCTTCTTCATCGGCAAGGCCTTCGGGGTGACGGTCTTTCCCCTGGCGGCCGCCGCCTTCGGCGTGCTGATCGCGCTCCCGTTGAGCCTGGTGCTGTTCAAGTCGTTGCGGCTGCGGGTCAACGACCAGATCGCCCAGGTCGACGCCAGGCGGTCGGCGCAGCGGGAAGACCTGCAGTCGCGCCTGCGCGGCGAGGACTGACCATGGCCGGCGGACTGGTGGAGCACGTCGCCGATCGGGAGTGGTCCAGTCGTGCGGTGCAGCGCATCGAGGCGGACGCCCACCGCAGCGCCGACACCCACCTGTTGAAAGTGGACCTGCCGGGGTGGGCCGACCGCGGCGACGGCATCGACCTGTACCTGAAGGACGAGTCGACGCATCCCACCGGATCGTTGAAGCATCGGTTGGCACGGTCGCTGTTCCTCTACGCGCTGTGCAACGGCTGGATCGGCAAGGACACCACCGTCATCGAGGCGTCGTCGGGCTCGACGGCGGTCTCCGAGGCGTACTTCGCCAAGCTGATCGGAGTCCGGTTCATCGCGGTGATGGTGAAGGGGACGTCGCCCGCCAAGACCCGGTTGATCGAAGCGCAGGGCGGCGAGTGCCACTTCGTCGACGCTCCGTCGGAGATCTACACCGTCGCGCAACGACTCGAAGCCGAGTTGGGCGGACATTTCATCGATCAGTTCACGATGGCCGAGCGGGCCACCGACTGGCGCGGCAACAACAACATCGCCGAATCGGTCTTCGCGCAGATGGAGGCCGAACGCCACCCGGTGCCCGCCTGGATCGTCGTCGGCGCGGGGACCGGCGGCACGTCGGCCACCTTCGGTCGGTACGTTCGCTACCGGCAGCATCCGACGCGGCTGTGCGTCGTCGACGTCGAGAACTCGGTCTTCCTTCCGGCCTACCGGACCGGTGACGGCGCCCTCACCTCGCAGGCGGCGTCGCGCATCGAGGGCATCGGCCGTCCGCGAGTGGAGCCGTCGTTCGTGTCGCAGGTGATCGACGCGATGGTCCCGGTCCCGGACGCCGCCTCCGTGGCGGCGATGCGGTTCCTGTCGGACCGATTGGGCCGACGCGTCGGCGGTTCCACCGGCACCAACTTCTGGGGTGTGTGCACACTCCTCGCGCAGCTGCTCGAGTCGGGGCGCGGCGGCAGCGTGGTGTCGCTGCTGTGCGACAGTGGTGATCGATACGACCACACCTATTTCAACGATGCCTGGGTCGCCGAACAGCAGCTCGATCTGGAGCCACCGACCCGGACACTGGAGCAGTTCTTCGAGACCGGTGCCTGGCGTCCCTGACGTCGGGAAGAGAGGAGAGCTGCTCCGTGGCCGTCGTCGAGGCGTCGAACCTGGTGCGTGAGTACCGCATGGGCACCGAGACGGTGCGCGCCCTCGACGGGGCGTCGCTGAGTCTGGACGGCGGTCAATTCGTGTCCGTCGTCGGCCCGTCCGGTGCGGGGAAGTCCACCCTGCTGCACATCATCGGTGCGCTCGACGTCCCGACGTCCGGATCGATCCGGGTCGACGGAACGGATCTGGCCGCTCTCAGCGATGACGAGGCGTCGACCTTCCGGCGCCACCGCGTCGGGTTCATCTTTCAATTCTTCAACCTGGTCCCCACGCTGACGGCGTGGGAGAACGTCGCGATGCCGATGCTGCTGGACTCGCAGTCGCTGCGAAGGGCGAAGCCCCGCGCGCTGGATCTGCTCGATCGGGTGGGCCTGCGCAGCCGCGTGGATCACCGCCCCTCCGAACTCTCGGGCGGGCAGATGCAGCGCGTGGCGATCGCGCGATCGTTGATGATGGATCCGAAGATCCTGCTCGCCGACGAGCCGACCGGAAACCTCGACTCCAAGACTGGCACCGAGGTGCTGGCGCTGCTCTCCGAGGTGGCGCACGAGGACGGCGACCGGCTGGTCCTGATGGTGACGCACGACGCCGGCGCGGCCGCGATCTGCGATCGCGTGGTCACGGTCCGCGACGGCAGGATCGACGGGCGGGACGCCTGAGATGCGCGCGGTGCTCGCCGGGCTGACGCGCGTCGCCGTTCTCAATCTGCGCGAGCTGGCCGGTCACAAACTGCGCGTCGTCACATCGGTGGCCGTCGTCATGGTGTCGGCGGCACTGCTGGTCGCCGTCTTGGGGACCTACGGTTCGATGTCGGAATCGGTGCGGCAGTTCAACGCAGCGCTCTCCGGCGACGCGACGGTCGAGGTCGTCGGCATCACCGACTCCGGCGTCGACACCGACCTCGCAGGCGAGCTGCGTCGCGGTGTCCCGGGCGCGAAGGCCGTGGTGCCGCTGGTGCGCAGCACCGTGATGGTCGACGGCCACCCCGCCGTCCTGCTCGGCTCGGACTTCACCGTGACCGCGCTGTCCAGCGATCTGCGGACAGCCGTCGAGGGCTCGTCCGGAGCGTCGGGCGGTGTTCTCGACGCCGACCACCTGGACGACGGCGTCATCGTCGGCGCTGCCACCGGGCTGCACGAGGGGCAGCGGCTGTCCCTGTCCGGCGTCGACGTCTCCGTGGTCCGCGTGGTGTCCGACGATGCCGCGGGCGTCCTCAATGGCGGCCGCTTCGTGTTCGCGTACCTCGGACTCGCACAACGTCTCACCGGACTCGACCACGCCGTCGACTCGCTGATGATCGTTCCGAAGTCGGGTGTCGCCACGGCGGATCTGGAGCGGCAGGCGGCGGACGTGGTCGGCGGCCGAGCCAGTGTCGTGGACCCCGATTTCCGCGTCAAGCAGGTGGACGTCGCGAACTCCGTGACCCACGACTCCACGCTGCTCGTAGCGATGGTGTCACTGATCATCGCGGCCTTCCTGGTCTTCAACACGATGAACATGGCTGTCGCCTCACGGCGCCAGTCGCTCGCGATGCTGCGTGCGCTGGGCGCGCGCCGACGGCACCTGGTCGGCGACCTCCTCGCGGAATCGGCGGTCCTCGGTCTGGTCGGGGGAGTGATCGGCGTACCGCTCGGCATCGTCGCCGGACGATGGATCATCGGTCGGCTGCCCGACGCGTCCGAGTCGATCGGCGTGGTGGTGAACTACCACCTGCCCGGCTACGCACCCGTCGTCGCGATCGCGGCGTGCATGGTCGCCTGCGTGGGCGCCACCGTGCTCGCGGCCCGCTCGGTGTTCGCCGTCGCACCCGTCGAGGCGATGGTGCCCGGCGAGGCCGCCGACGCGCGCCCGCCCGCGACGCGACTGCTGGCCGTGAGCGGCGCTGTCGGCGTCGTGCTCATCGCCGTCGCGTGGATCGTCGCCGAGACGGTGGAAGGTCGTGCCGCCATCCTCGCCGGAGCCGTGTACTCCGTCGGCGGACTGCTGCTGTGCTTCGCGCTGATTCCGGTGTTCGTCGGCGCGGTCGCCGGGCTCGCCGGCCGCTGGCGAGGACCGGGCAGGCTGGCCGCCGTCAACACCGGTCGCGCGCCGCGACGCGTCTGGGCGACGGTGATGACCGTCGCCGTCGCGATCGCGGTCGGCGTCGGCATCTCGGGGTCGCTGAACAATCTCATCGGATCCATCTCCGGCTCGCTGGACGGTCTCGCCGCGCCCGACTTCTACGTCTCCTCGCGCAGCGCCGAATCGATCCCGCTCGGTCCCGCGCTGAACGACCGGATCGCCGAGCAGGTCCGGGCGCTGCCCGAGGTGTCGTCGGTGGTAGGCGGGCAGTGGGCGTCCGTCAACCTCGGCGACGCGAGAATCCTGGTGCAGGGGCTGGAGCCGGGATCGTCCGCGCCCTTCATCAAGAAATCGTCCGACGCGGCGGTTCGCCAGACACTCGCAGGCGACGGGATCCTGCTCTCGACGGTGCTGGCGCGGCTGCTCGGCGTGGGGGTCGGCGACACCGTCCGGCTCGCCACGCCGACCGGCTATCACGACCTCGTGGTCCGCGACACGGTCGATTACGTCGCCATCGACTCGGGGGTCGGCGCCGTCTCGAATCAGCTGCTGCGCGACTGGTTTCGCCGCGACGGCGACACCTACCTGCAGGTGATGCTGAAGCCCGGCGTCGACCAGGAGCGGGCGCGGACGGATCTGACGGCCATCGCCGACCGATACCCCGGGCTCGGCAATCACCCGGTGCACGTCTACACGGGGTCCGAAGCGCTCGATGCGACGAAGAAGAGTGCCGAACAAGCAGGTGCGTTCACCGTCGCCATCCAGTGGATCGTCGCGGGTGCTGCCGCCATCGCACTCCTCAACACCCTGCTGCTGTCGGTCCTGGAACGCGGTCGAGAGCTGTCTGTGCTCCGTGCGATGGGCGCCTCGCGACGATTCATCTCGCGCATGGTGCTCAGCGAGGCCGCTGCGATCGCACTCGTCGGTGCCGCCATCGGCCTCATCCTCGGCAGTGGACTCCACGTCCTCGCCGATCGGATCCTCAGCCAGACGACGTCGATCGACATCGCCTACGCGCCCGTCGTGTCGGCGATCGGTTACGTGGCCGTGCCGGTGGCACTGTGCCTGATCGGCGCCGTCGTCCCCGCTGTTCGCGCGTCGCGGATGAACATCAGCGCGCAGCTGACCGCGGACTGACCCCCACCGTTCTCCCGGCGGCGAATCCGGGTGGACGCGTGCTGCGACAATGTGATGTCAATAAATCTTGACACCACTCCGATGTCAAGATAAATTGACAGCATGCACGATGACGATGAGCAAGTGAGCGATGGCGAACCGATGGTGAAGGCCGCGGTGAGCGAAGACCCGGGAACCGGACTGGGCGTCGTTCGGGCGTTGAGGACTCTCGCCGACCGGCTCGAGGACGTTCATGTGGCTTCGGCGAGGTCACAGGGATGGAGCTGGCAGGCGATCGCCGATGTCCTCCAGGTCAGCCGTCAAGCCGTGCATCAGAAGCACTCGTATCGAGAGGCCGCGTCAGCGGCTGGAAAGGACGGCAACGATGTTTGACCGTTTCACCTCAGACTCACGCACCACGATGATGTTCGCGGTGCAGGAAGCAAAAGACCTCGGTCACCGCGAAGTCGGGACCGATCACCTCATCCTCGGCATGCTGTGCAATGCGCGCAGCCCGCTGTTCGGGGTGCTCGCCGCACAGGGCCTCACCTTGGCGGGGGCGCGCGCCGTGGTCGAGAAGAACCACGGCGACGCCGTCGAGGACGTCCGCGACCGCTATGAAGAGGACCGAGAAGCTCTGCGCAGCATCGGGATCGACCTCGACCAGGTGCGCGACGCCGTCGGCGACCGCTTCGGCGAGGATCTCGCCGACGGATGGGGACGGCGCCCCGACCGTGGACGCGGACGTCCGCACCGCGGTCGCCCGCACGGTGGTCCCGGCGGTTTCGGCGGTCCCGGCATGGCGATGCAGTTCGGCCCCGACGGCGTCTGGTTCGGCCCTATGGACGGCGGACGCGGTCGGCGCGGACCGCGCGGACGCGGCGGTCGCATGACCGAACCGGCGCGCGAGGCACTCCGTTCCACCGTCGCCGTAGCACGGGCCGAGGGAGACCGTGACCTCCGCGTCGAACGGCTCCTGCTGGCGATCCTCGACGGAGGCGACCCGGCAGCGGTGGCGGTCGTCGAATCGGCGACCACCGTCGATGCGCTGCGCACCGCCGTCACCGCACTCCTGCCGGAGGCCGCGGCGAGCTGATCGCGGTGGCGCGGGCACGTCGACTGTCGTGTCCGCCTGAGAGAGTCGATCGGGCTCGTCCTACGTCAGGGCGAGCCCGATCGCTGTCGCCACCGACCACACCAGCATCGCGATGCCGGTCAGCGCGAGGACCGGAATCAGTCCGCGGCCCTGCGTGCCGCCGAGCACGATGCGCACCGGTTTGATCAAGGGGAGCGCAGCGAGCAGACCGGCCGCGGCGGCCGGAGCGGCAACCGTCAGCGCGATGCTCATGATGACGGGTATCGCGCACATGACGACATAGAAGATGCGGGTGCTGCGGTCGCCGAGGCGTACCGCGAGGGTGATCTTGCCGGACTCCGTGTCGGTCGGGATGTCGCGCAGGTTGTTCGCGATCAGCACGCCGCTCGAGAGGCTGCCGACGGCGACCGCACAGCCGAGTCCGATCCAATCCACGGCGCCCGTCGCGACGAACTGCGTGCCGAGCACCGCGACCAGTCCGAAGAACACGAAGACCGCGATCTCGCCGAAGCCCTGGTAGCCGTACGGACGTTTGCCGCCGGTGTAGAACCAGGCGCCCGCGATGCAGATCGCGCCGATCGCGATCAGCCACCACGCCGTCGCCGCGGCGAGCACCAGTCCGCATACCGCACCGATCCCCAGGGCGGCGAACGCGGCGAACTTCACCGACTGCGGGCTCGCGACGCCGGATCCGACCAGTCGCAGCGGTCCGACGCGATCGTCGTCCGTCCCGCGGACACCGTCGGAGTAGTCGTTGGCGAAGTTCACTCCGATGATCAACGACAACGAGACGACGAGCGCCAGCGCGGCCTTCCACCACGAGACGTCGCCGGCGTGCAGGCCGGCCCCGGTTCCCGCGATCACCGGGGCGATCGCGTTGGGCAGGGTGCGCGGGCGAGCGCCTTCGATCCATTGACTCACGGTTGCCACGCCTGACATTGTTTCATCCCGCGATCGGGGCTCTCCGCGGCCTGTGGTGCAGCGCCCGCCGCCGCCGATTTGGCGTCCTTGCGCTGGTGTCATCCGATCGGGTGTCACCGCATTCGGGACTGGTTGCGGACTCCCCTTGTTGATTGTATTGATATCTGTATGGAGCATCATGCCTGTTCACAGGGTATGGGCGTGTGACGATCTCAGGGGAGAGCAAGAAACGTGAAGCGCAAATTTGCGACGTCGGCTGCTGCGTGCGGAATCTGTCTCGGAATGGCTGCGCCGCTGGCGGTCGGACCGGCTGCCGCGGTGACCTTCGACGACGGTGTCGCGTCGACCGGCCCGGCAGTTTCGTCGGAGCACGATGTGCTCGGCAATTTTGCCCCCGGCGTCGACGACGACACGTTGGTCGTGGTGGTTCCGGGCACCGACGACGATCGGTCGCCGCGGATCGACGGTCTGATCGCCGGTCGCGACTCGGTGATCGTGAACTATCCGGAATCGCTCTGGCCGTTCGTCTCCGGCAAGTCCGGAGCGCTGCCCTTCCTCGCTCCGACGTACAACCAGTCCCGTGACATCGCCACCGCGAACTCGCTGACCGTCATGGAGGCGCTGAAGGGCGCGGATCGGGTGGTCGTCTACACCGGGTTCTCTCAGGGATCCGAGGCGCTCGGCAACGCCGTCGAGCAAGCGGTCCAGGACGGGCTGCTCGGACCCGATTCCACGATCGTCCTGGTCTCCGATCCCCGCGGGCCGTGGGGACTGAAGTCGGCGCTGAGCCGCACACCGTTCGCCGGACCGCTGCTGTCGCTCATCGGCGTGAGCAACGACGGCGCCCGTGACCCGGGCAAGACCGGCGATGCGAAGGTCGTCCACGTGATCGTGCAGGGCGACCCGGTCGCTCACACCCAGTGGGATCCGACGCGTCCGCTGTCATCGCTGCTCGTCAATGCGGCAGGTTTCATCACCATTCATTCCGGCAGCGGAAAGTACACCTATGCCCGGCTGGACAATCTCGATCACGTCCGAACGCTGCAGAGCGAGGACGGCAACAGCACGTACGAGATCTACGACACGTACCACCCGCTCGCGCTGCTGAACGCCCTGATCCTCGAGGCGCTCGGCGTCCCCGTGTCGCAGGCGCAGCTCGAGGAGTGGGACCGCGCCGCGGAGGCCTTCTACCCGACGCAGGAGATCACCGCCGACAACGCCGATCCGTCGGTGAAGGTCAAGGAGGTCGACCTCACGCCCGACGCGTCGAAGGTCGCGGGCGGCGAGCCCACCGGCACCGATGCCGGCGTGCAGACGGTGCACCAGCCGAAGCATCAGTTGATCGATCCGACGACCGGACAGCCCGCGGAAGCCCAGCCGCTCGTCGGCGGCACGCCGTCGAACGGTCCGAGGCATGCGGCGCAGCCGGAGGTCGACGACGTCGACCAGACTCCGGTCTCGCTGACGCCGGTCGTGAACGATGAGCCGGCAGCGGACGATGAGCCGGCAGCGGACGATGGGCCTGACGTGAATCAGGAACCCGTCGCGAACGACGAGCCGCAGGTGAACGACGAGCCCGAGGTGAACGAGGTTCCGGAGGCTGACGACACCGTCGTCGACGACGCCGCCTGATCAGTCAGCGCAGCGATTCTCTGAGGGCCCGGCGATCCACTTTGCCGGGTCCTCGTCGCGGCAGTGCGCCGAGGACGAAGACCTCGCGCGGGGCGGCGTAGCGGTCGAGGCGATCGGTGACCGCTGCGCGGACGGTGGCGGCGTCGGGCGCGGTTTCGCCTGCTTGCGGGACGATCGCGGCGACGACGCGCTCCCCGAGGCGGTCGTCCGGCAGTCCCAGCACGGCGCACTCCGCGACCCCCGGGAGGTCGCCGATCACCGCTTCGACGACCTGCGGCACCACGGTGAGTCCGCCGGTCGAGATCGCCTCGTCGGCGCGGCCGACGATTTGCAGCACGCCGTCGTCGACGGCACCGAGATCGTCGGTCAGGAACCAGCCCGGTTCGGCGAACGCCGGATGGTCGGGCAGATTGCGATAGCCCTTGGCCAGCGTGGCACCGCCCAAGACAACGCGCCCCACGCCGTCGGCGTTCGGTTCTGCGATCCGCATCTGCGCGGCGGGCAGGGGCACGCCGTCGTAGACGCAGCCGCCCGCCGTCTCGCTCATTCCGTAGGTCCTGACGATCGGGAGCCCGGCGCCGAGGGCGCGCGCAGCCAGCGCCGGACCCGTCGCAGCGCCGCCGACCAGGATCGCGTCCACCTCGGCGAGCGCCGCCGTGGCCCGTGGATCGTCGAGCGCCTTGCGGAGCTGGACCGGCACCAGTGAGGTGTACCGGCGGTCCCCGGGCATCGAGTCGAGGAGCGCGGGGAGCGCGGCGGGGTCGAAGCCCGCGGCGAGGTCGAGAACAACCGGATCGTAGCCTGCGGCCAGCGACCGCAGCATCACCTGAAGACCCGCGATGTGATGGGGCGGCATCGCGAGCAGCCAACTGCCGGGGCCGCCGAGCACCGCCGCCGTCGCATCGATGGACGCGCGCAACGACGCCGCGGTGTGGATCGCGCCCTTCGGCGTCCCCGTGGTGCCCGAGGTGGAGACCACCAGTGCGGCGTCGTCGTCGATCGGTTCGCCCAGGGAGAGCGCGGTCGACAGCCGTCGCACCTCGGCGTCGTCGCCCGCAGGGAGCGGGAGATACGCGGCCGTGCCGTCGAGTAGAGCCGACAAATCCCGCCGTGCATTCAGCACGGCGGGATTCGCGGGCAGTTCCAGCGGTCGTAGGACTCGCAGAGTCACTCCTCGGGAGGTTCGGGCTTCGGGGCCAGCGGCTCGTCGTCGAACGGCCACTTCGCCGCCTCCAACGTAGTCCGCACCCGGTCGATGTCCTCCTGACGGGGCAGTTCCTGGGTGACCTTCGAGATCTCGACGCCGACGTCGATGCGGTCGATCGGGTCGCGGTCCGAGGACTCGACCAGTTCGGTCGCCACGCGACCGATCTCCTCGTCGGTCAGTTGCCTGCGCAGCAGGGCGAAGAGGGGAAGATAGTCACCACGCGGAACTCCTTCGGGGTAGCCGGCACGCAGCCAGCGAACCACCCCGCTCAAGAACGTGGAACGATCCACCGCCTCGACCTACTCGGAGGCCGCGACGTGGTCGCTCAACGGCCAGCCCGCAGCGGCCAGACGTGCGGCGACCTGCCGGATCTCTTGCTCGGACGGAGCCTGCTCGGTGACCGCATGGATCGCATCGCGGATGCGATCGGGAGTGGCAGGGGACTCGGCGCCGTGCTCCAGGGCCAGGCCCAGCACGACGTCGGTGATCTCGGATTCGGACAGAAGGGGAGTCAGCAGGGCCAGCAGCGGCGGGTAATCGGAGGCGGGGATGCCTTCCGGGTAGCCGTCGCGAATCCAGTTGACGACGTTGTCGAACAGCGATGGTGCCATGTTTCTCGGTGCCTTTCAGAGCCGGTACGGGGTATCCGCAGGTCCCTACTTGTAAGCGAAGTCGGGGAAGATCCGGAGATCGAAGTAGTAGGAGAGCGTCTGCCGGGTGACCCACAGGATGCCGACCAGAATAACCAGGAGGGTCAGCCCGAAGATCGCGTACCCGAGTACGCGGTAGACGGGGTTGGCCGGCCTCCCGAGATCGCCGTGCCCGATGGCCTCCAGACGCATGCCGATAGCGAACAGTGCGGGCAGGCCTGCGCCGAGGATGAGGCCGACGGCGAGGACTTTGGTGATAGAAGCGGCGATGTCCATGATGTGGTGTCCCTTCGCTGGTGCGAATCAGGCCTGAGCGGCGGGGTCGGCGGTCGGGATCGGGCTGTTGCCCTCTTCCCATTCGGCGTTGACGTTGCTGTGGTCGATCTTCTGCTGCTGCGCGCGGTAGTACATGTAACCGGAGAGCGCGGCCAGGATCAGGAAGATCACGATGGCGCCCGGGGCGCCTCCGATGAGGTTCGCCAGCCAGAAGCAGAGGGCGCCGACGAGTGCAGCGGCGGGCAACGTGGTGATCCAGGCGATGGCCATGCGGCCTGCGACGCCCCAGCGGACCTCTGCGCCCTTCTTGCCGAGGCCGGTGCCGAGGATCGAACCGGTGGCGACGTGCGTGGTGGACAGTGCCATACCGGCGACCGACGAGGTCAGGATGATCGCGGCCGACGAGGCCTCGGCGGCCATGCCCTGCGGCGCCTTGATCTCGACCAGACCCTTGCCGAGGGTGCGGATGATGCGCCACCCGCCGAGCCAGGTGCCGAGTGCGATGGCGCTGGCACAGGTGAGGACCACCCAGAACGGCAGACCGTGCGCAACGCTGGCCGAGTCGAGGTGACCCGTGGCGATCAGTGCCAGGGCGATGACACCCATCGTCTTCTGTGCGTCACCGGTGCCGTGTGCGAGCGAGACCAGCGAAGCCGAGGCGACCTGACCGTTTCGGAAGCCCTTCTCCTTCTTGCGATCGGACATGCCGTTGGTGATCGAGTAGATGAGCAGAGTGCCGAACGCGGCGACGACGCAGGCGATGACCGGAGCGAAGAGTGCGGGAACGATGATCTTGCCGAGGATGCCGTGCCAGTTGATGCCCGACGAGCCGATGGCGGCCAGACCCGAGCCGATCAGTCCGCCGAACAGGGCGTGCGACGAGCTCGACGGCAGGCCGAAGAGCCAGGTGAAGAGATTCCACAGGATCGCGCCGATCAGACCCGCGAAGATGATGATCAACGCCTTGTTGGCGTCGAGCCCTTCGACGAGCGATCCGGTCGCCTCACCCGACGTCTGCTGAATCTTGAGGACGTCCTTGGTGATCGTCGCGGCCACTTCGACGGAGAGGAAGGCGCCGACGAGGTTGAGGATGGCGGACAGGCCGACGGCGACCTTCGGCTTCAGCGCGCCGGTCGCGATCGACGTCGCCATGGCATTGCCGGTGTCGTGGAAGCCATTGGTGAAGTCGAAGCCTAATGCTGTGACGATCAGCAATATCAGGATGAGCATCTCTGCGGTCATGCGATAACTATGACGCCGGATCCGTGGGGGCCGTCAACTCGATGCAACCTCTCCATTATTACCCTGACCTGCAGGTTTTAGGGCAGTTCAGGCGCGTTAACGGAAAGTTCACCAGTTGGTGGAGAGGCGGACACCACGTGTTGCCCGTTCGGTTGAGTGGAAATGTGACATGAAGGTGAACCTCAGGTGAATCAGCTCGCGGAAACGTGTCGTGGACATCAAACGGTGGCCGCTGAGACGAGGTCGGAGTGATGTGCCAGAATCGGCCCATGACGCCGATGACGCTGGGCATGCCGATCAACTATGCGGGCGATTTCCGCGAGACCATCGATCACCTTCGGGACTTCGAGGGCGTGGGTGTTCGGCGGGTCGCCGTCGCCGAGGCGTACAGCTTCGACGCGGTCAGTCAGCTCGGTTACATCGCAGCGCGCACCGACACCATGGAGCTGCAGACCGGGATCCTGCCGATGTACTCGCGCACCCCCACCAACCTCGCGATGACGGCGGCCGGACTCGATTACGTGAGCGGCGGCCGCGCTGTTCTCGGCATCGGGGCGTCCGGCCCGCAGGTGATCGAGGGCTTCCACGGCGTGAAGTACGACTTCCCGCTCGGCCGCGCCCGCGAGAACGCCGAGATCTGCCGACAGGTGTGGCGTCGTGAGCAGCCGGTCGAATACCGCGGCAAGCACTACCAACTCCCGCTCACCAAGGACGACGGCGGCAGCGGTCTCGGCAAGGCGCTCAAGATCATCAACCACCCGGTCCGCGACCGGATCCCGATGCTGCTCGCGGCGATCGGGCCCAAGAACGTTGCGCTCGCCGCCGAACTGTTCGAGGAGCTGCAGCCGTTCCTGTACCACCCCGATCACGTCGAGGCGGCCTTCGGCGAGGCGCTCGCCGAAGGCCGGGCCAAGCGCGATCCGTCGCTGCCCGACCTGCGCATCGTCATCCAGGCCAGCACGCTGATCACCGAGGATCCCGAACTGATCGCGGGTGCGCAGGCCGCCGTCCGGCACGTCACTGCGCTGTACATCGGCGGCATGGGCGCGCGCGGAAAGAACTTCTACAACTCGCTGGTGCAGCGCTACGGCTACGTCGACGAGGCCAAGCTGATCCAGGACCTGTACCTCGACGGCAAGAAGCAGGAGGCGGCCGCGGCGGTACCGCAGGAACTGATCGACGCGATCAGCCTGATCGGTCCCCGCGCCGCCGTCGCCGAGCAGGTGGAACGCTTCCGGGAGAGCGGCGTCGGCGTCCTGCTGGCAGCGCCCGCCGCCTCGACGCACGCTGAGCGCGTCGAGGACATGCGGACGCTCGCCGAGCTGATCGGCTGATCAGGACTATTAGTAGTAATACGGGAAGCGGTCCCAGTCGGGATCGCGCTTCTCCAGGAAGGCGTCGCGTCCTTCGACGGCCTCGTCGGTCATGTAGGCCAGTCGGGTCGCCTCGCCTGCGAACACCTGCTGGCCCATCAGTCCGTCGTCGGTCAGGTTGAAGGCGAACTTCAGCATGCGCTGCGCGGTCGGCGACTTGGAGTTGATCTTGCGGGCCCACTCCACGGCCGTGTTCTCCAGTTCGGCGTGATCGACGACGCGGTTCACGGCGCCCATGTGGTACATGGTCTCGGCGTCGTAGGCCTCACCGAGGAAGAAGATCTCGCGCGCGAACTTCTGCCCCACCTGCTTGGCCAAGTAGGCGCTGCCGTAGCCCGCATCGAAGCTGCCGACGTCGGCGTCGGTCTGCTTGAATCGGGCGTGCTCGCGTGAGGCCAGCGTGAGATCGGAGACCGCGTGCAGCGAATGTCCGCCGCCCGCCGCCCAGCCGTTCACGACGGCGATCACCACCTTGGGCATGGTGCGGATCAGGCGCTGCACCTCGAGGATGTGCAGGCGGCCGCCTTCGGCCTTCACCCGTGCCTCGTCCACTCCGTCGACCGTCGCATCCTCGACGTTCGAGTCGTGGCTGGTGGCGTACTGGTAACCGCTGCGTCCGCGGATCCGTTGATCGCCGCCGCTGCAGAACGCCCAGCCGCCGTCCTTCGGTGACGGGCCGTTGCCGGTCAGCAGCACGGTGCCGACGTCGGGGGAGCGACGCGCGTGGTCGAAGGTGCGGTACAACTCGTCGACCGTGTGCGGGCGGAAGGCATTGCGGACCTCGGGACGGTCGAAGGCGATGCGGACGATGCCGTTCGCCCGCCCCTCCCCGGCGTGACGGTGGTAGGTGATGTCGGTGAGGCCGTCGAAGCCGGGGACCGGCTTCCACTGCGAGGCGTCGAAGGGCGTGCTGTCGGAGGTCATGACCTCGAGCGTAGTTGGCACGCCGGCGCGGGCGGCTCCCGCACGGTGATCCGTCACCGCTCCCCGGGTCGTGCAACGGATGGTGTAGTGGCGCTCAATCTTCGCCCACTGGTGTGTAACTGGCCTTCTATTGCTCGTGTTCAACTGCTAACTTCGAAAACTGAGTAGTCCTCAATTCTTTGAACTAGTCGGCGAACGTAAGGAAGTGCAGTGACAGAACAGCCGGTCGTGGTGTCGGTCGACGGCGGGGTGGGGCGACTGGTGCTCAACCGCCCCAAGGCGATCAACGCTCTGAACGACGAGATGGTCGACCTCATGTCCGCAGCCCTGCGCGCGTGGCGCAACGACGACGCGATCACCGCGGTCGTGCTGTCGGGCGCGGGAGAACGCGGGCTGTGCGCCGGCGGCGACATCGTCTCGATCCACCGCGACGCCAAGGCGTTGTCGGAGGCGGGCGCGGACGATGCCGCCGCGGCGGCCTGCCCGTCTGCGGTGTTCTGGCGCGAGGAGTACCAGTTGAACTCCGAGATCGCCAAGTACCCCAAGCCCTACGTGGCCCTGATGGACGGGATCGTGATGGGCGGCGGGGTCGGCGTCTCCGCGCACGCCAACACGCGCGTCGTCACCGACAAGACGCGACTGGCGATGCCGGAGACCGGCATCGGCTTCGTGCCCGACGTCGGCGGCACCCACCTGCTCTCGCAGATCCCCGACAACCTCGGTGTCTACCTCGGGCTGACCGCCGGCTCCATCAACGGTGCCGATGCCGTCGCACTGGGCGTCGCCGACCACTACGTGCCGTCGGCCGACCTCGACGCGTTCGTCGCCGCCATCGCCTCCACCTCGGTCGACGAGGCGATCGCGCAGTATGCGCAGACTCCGCCGGAATCGGACCTGTTCGCCCAGCGCGACTGGATTCGCGAGGCGTTCGACGCCGACAGCGTCGCCGAGATCGTGGCGCGCTGCGAGGCCGTCGACGCCTCGTCCCCGAACAAGGCCGCAGCGGACAAAGCCGCATCGACGCTGCGTGCCAAGAGCCCGACGACGCTCGCCGTCACGCTGCGCGCGCTCCGCGCACCGCTGCCGACCCTCGACGAAGCGCTGCACCGCGAGTACCGCGTCTCACTGCGCTGCGTCCGCGGACACGACATGGCCGAGGGCATTCGGGCCCAGGTCATCGACAAGGACCGCAACCCGACATGGCAGCCCGCCGAGATCGACGCCGTCACCACCGCAGACGTCGACGCCTTCTTCGCACCGTTGCCCGCAGACCTCGAACTGACCATCGTCGAACCCTGATCGAACGGAGATTCTCATGACCGACTTCCAGACCATCCTCACCGAGACCGACGGTCGCGTCGCCGTCATCACCCTCAACCGGCCCAAGGCGCTCAACGCCCTCAACACCGAACTCATGGGCGAGGTCGTGGGCGCAGTGCGTGCCTTCGACGCCGACCCCGGCATCGGTGCCATCGTCATCACCGGTTCGGAGAAGGCGTTCGCCGCCGGCGCCGACATCAAGGAGATGCAGGAGAAGGACTTCGCCGACGTCGTCACCGAACAGTTCTTCGTCGCCTGGGACGAGCTCACCCGTGCCCGCACACCGATCATCGCCGCCGTGTCCGGCTATGCGCTCGGCGGCGGCTGCGAACTCGCGATGCTCTGCGACATCATCATCGCCGGTGAGAACGCCCGCTTCGGCCAGCCCGAGATCAACCTCGGCGTCATCCCGGGCATCGGCGGCTCGCAGCGACTCACGCGCGCGGTCGGCAAGGCCAAGGCCATGGACCTGATCCTGACCGGCCGTCAGATGAAGGTCGACGAGGCGGAGAAGCTCGGTCTGGTCTCTCGGGTGGTGCCGACCGAGGAGGTCGTCAGCACCGCCCGCGAGGTCGCGGCGACCATCGCGAGCAAGTCGTTCATCGCGTCGTCGTACGGCAAGGAGGCGGTGAACCGGGCCTTCGAGTCGAGCCTCACCGAGGGCGTGCGCGCCGAGCGCAGCCTCTTCTACTCGCTGTTCGCCACCGCCGATCAGACCGAGGGCATGAGCGCGTTCGCCGAGAAGCGCGAGCCCAACTTCCTGCATCGCTGATGGCATGAGCGAGCGACCCGTCGCAGGCACCAAGAGCGAGCGGACGCGGGCCACGGTCCGCGCCGCCGCCGCCGAATGCTTTGCCGCATCGGGATTCCAGTCGACGACGACCGCGGAGATCGCGCGCCGCGCCGGTGTCTCCGAGGGCACGGTCTTTCTGCACTACAGCAGCAAGCTCGGGCTGCTCACCGCCGTCACCCGCGAGTTCTATCGCCTCCTGCAAGAACAGGGAGAGGAGGCGATCGCGGGCGACGGCACGCCGACCGACCGGCTCCGCCGCCTGGTCGCCGATTGGTGCGCGATGATGGCGCAGAAATGGGATCTGGTGCAGGCGTACATTCACGCGGCCCAGGCGTTCCCGGGTACCGAGCTCGCTCACGTGGTGATCGAATCGAACCGGCGCTACACGCGCCTGTACACGGGCGTCATCGAAGAGATGAAGGCTGCGGGCGATCTGGATGCGGCGTTCCCGCCGTCGCTGGCCCGCGACATGATCTTCGGGACGCTGGAGCACAGTGCGCGAGGACAGCGCTATGCCGGGCGTCCGGTGAACACCTCCGACGTGGGGCGGCAGATCGTGGATCTGCTGGTTGGCGGCGGGCCGTCCGTCGCGGAGAAGCGGCTGGCCCGCTTGGAGACGAAGCTCGATCTCTTGCTGGCCGGTCGGGAGGAGGAAGCGGCCCGACCGACGGGCTCGCAGACCGCGGGGGATACGGTGAGACGATGACGGGTGCATCCGAGCAGGCGCAGAGCGTGCAGACTGACGACGCAGCACAGCACACAGGCGGTTTCCGGGCTTCATTCGATGTGACCACCGAGCGCGGCGGGCAGTCGTACGGCGAGATGGTCGAGCAGGTGCGGACGTTCATGGACAAGGTCCGGTACGCCTCACCGACTCCGGACCTCGCCGATGAGGTGATCGACGACCTCAAGAAGTTGAACGCGAAACTCGACACGATGCTCGTCGACGAGTGGACCTCGCCGTCCGGCACCCGCATCGACCTGCCCTCGCGAGGCAACATCACGCTGCCCCCGTACGAGATCCTCGACGGCGGTCCCGAGGGCGTCGAAGCGACCGTGACGTTCCGGCGGTTCCACCTCGGCGGCAACGGCGTGGCCCACGGCGGTCACGTGGCCATCGCCTTCGACGACCTCGGCGGCATGGCGGCGGCACTGAAACTCGGCGGCGTCGCGCGCACCGGCTATCTGACCGTGCACTACCGATCCCTCACCCCGCTGGAGACGCCGCTCGCGATCCGCACGTGGGTCGAGCGGTTCGAAGGCCGCAAGTACTTCGTCCGGGGCACGCTGTACGACGGCGACCGCCTCTGCGCCGAGATGGAAGCCCTGTTCATCGCGTTGAAGCCAGGGCAGGCGTAGAAGCCGGCATCAGCAGCGAACGATGGCGACATTCCCGGGTCTGAGTCCCGGGAATGTCGCAGGATATCGGTGACAGTTCTGTGTCAGGACATCGGTGACAGTACGGTTTTGGTTCCGGGGCGTCCGGGCTTGACTCCGTTGCCGACGTAAGTGACGCCGTCCGGCGGCCAAGGCTTGGCGAGCATGACACGGCCAACGAGGCCTCCGAGGGCGGGCGCAGACCCATCGCGGTCATCTTCTCGAATGAGCTGATCGGACCGCAGTCCAAACCTGACAATTCCAGGGCCAAGCGGACGTCAACAGCCTGATCGGCGATCTCGTCGAACACCTTGGTCGGAGTGGTCTTGCGCCGCCGCGATCGCGGTTCGATTGCGGGACCTGTCACCAATGCCCTGTCACAGAACTGCCATCGATGTCCTGCGACATAACACGGGGCTGAGTCCCGGGAATGTCGCCTTCGTGCGGCGTGTCGTGGAACCGAGCGCGGAGCCGGTGCGTCCAAGTTCATGTGAGACACAGTGAGACGGGCGCCGGTCGCCCAGAATTGGCCGTGGCCCGCCACATCGCGGACCACGATGGAGTCGTCACCGCCGCGGAGGCACGCGACCTGGGGTTGACAGAGCATCGTGTTCGGCATCGCGTCGACACCGGGCTCTGGACGGCGGAGGCGCGGGCGGTCTACCTGTCCGCGGAGCACAACCTGACCGAAGCCGCGCAGGTCCGGATCGCGGTCGCCGCGCACGGTGGTGTCGCGGACCGCACGACAGCCGCGTGGTGGCACGGCGTGCTCGATGACTTGCCGAGCCCGTTGACCGTGTCGGTGCCGAGGTCGACTCGGACACGACTCCAACTGGCTTTCGACGCGGAGGCGAAGCGTCGGACCTTCCCCGCCGAGGATCTGACCGTGGTGCGCGATCTGCCGGTAACCGACCTTCCCCTGACGATCCTGCAGGTGGCGGCCGAGCGTGAGGATGGAATCGCGATCATGGATCGCGCCCTGCAGGAGCGTCGCGTTCACCTGATCGACCTGCGGCGGAGCCTCGAACGCAATGCCGGCTCCTTCGGGATGAGGCGAGCGCGCATGCTGTTGGAGGCCGCCGAGGATCGGTCGGAGTCGGCGGCGGAACGGGCGTTCGTGAAGCTGCTGCGCGAGCATCGAATCGACGGTTGGACACAGCAGGTCCCGTTCTGCGGGTACCGGTTGGACTTCGCGTGGAAGCAGGAACAGATCGGCGTAGAGATCCACGGCTGGAAGTTCCACAAGTACCACGATCGGTGGGACCGGGATCAGCAGAAGGCCAACCAGCTGGCACTGATGGGGTGGCTTCCGCTCAGCTTCAGTTGGGCGCGGCTCGTGACCGAGCCGGACGCCTGCATGCGGGAGTTGATCGAAGCGATTGAACTCCGCCGAGCCGTTTGACCGGAGAACAATGGCGACTTTCCCGGGACCCAGACCCGGGAAAGTTGCCATCGGTGCCGCGTCACTTCAGTTCGTGCGCCTCCACCACGAAACCGGCGGTCTGCAGGCGGTCGATGAGGACGTCGCCCATCGCAACGGCGGGGGTGAGGACGCCCGCGCGGGCGGGGAGGCGGTCACGATCCAGTGCCAGGGCCAGGGCGCTCTCGCCGAGCATGACGGCTGTTGCCTTGTAACCCGGATCGCCGTGGGCGCGCATCTGCGAACGGTAGCGGCGACCGCTGGTTGTGGTGGTGAAGGTCTGGGTGACGAAGTTGCCGGTCTCGCGGGTCTTCTCGCTCGGCCCGGTCCCGGGCTTCGGCAGCACCAGATCCAGGATCTTGCGGGTGGGCGCGAAGCTCATGGCGCCCAGGAATGCGCCCGTTCCGACCGTGACGACGCCCGCAAGCACCGCGGACAGGCCGCGAACACCTCCCACCGACATCGTCTCCTGGTACCGGAAGCCGTCGCCGTACGCGCCGTCGAGCAGAAAGTTGGATCGGCGCACCACGCGCGTGTTGTACGACGACATGAAGAACGGCGCGAGCGTGCCACGCAGGCTCGGGTCGACCTTCTTCGCATCCACCGGGCTCATGTCGCTGGGCTCGGAGTTGATGCCGACCCGGGGCGTGTCGCCGGAGCCGCCGGACAGGGCCTGCGGGTTCAGCAGCAGGCGGCGCGTCTCGGAGTCCTTCGCCTGCTCGGAGATCACGCGGATCGAGTCGAGGGTGCCGCCCGAGATGCCGCCGCGCAACGAGGTGACGACCATCGTGGTGTCGGTCATCTCGCCCGCGCCGTGCTCGGTGATCGCGCGGTACAGCAGGTAGGCGCCGAGATCGGACGGGACCGAATCGAACCCGCACGAGTGCACGATCCGCGCACCGGAGGCGGTGGCGAGCTCGTCGGCCTTGTCGACCGAGTACCGCACGAACGGGACCTCACCGGTCAGGTCGACGTAGTCGGTGCCCGAAGTGGCCGCAGCGATCACCAGGTTCTCGCCGTACCGCAGGTACGGACCGACCGTGGTGCACACCACCTGCGTGCGCGCGCACATCGCGTCGAGCGATGCGGGGGAGTCGGAGTCGGCGACGATCAGGGTCCAGTCTCGCGCCTTGTCGCCGAGCCGTCGCCGGACCGCGGCGAGCTTGGTCTCCGACCGCCCGCCGAGGCCGATTCGGGTTCCGGCGGGGGCGTGATCGGCGAGGTACTGCGCGGTGAGCTCACCGACGAAACCTGTTGCTCCGTAGACGACGACGTCCAATTCGCGACTCATGGCATCGACCCTACTGGCAAGTCTTGAGCGGTGGCGAGAGCGGATCGCTACGGATTCCGGGCGGCGCCCACGGTGAGTGCGGTGAACGTTTTCGGCACCTGCCCGTAGAAGGCGTCGAGTTCGGTGATCTCCCATCCCGCGTCGGCGACGAGGGCGGCGATGTCTCGCGTGAGGTGGCAGCCGCCGCCGAGACGCTTCTGCATCGGCTCCAGCCGTCCTTGCCAGCGACGGACCGCCGCATCGGGAGCACTGCCGTGCTCCAGGAACGCGAACACACCGCCCGGTTTCACGACGCGGCGGAGTTCGGCGAGCGCCGCAGGCAGGTCGGGAATGGTGCACAGGGTGAAGGTGGAGAGGGCGGAATCGAACGAGTCGTCGGGGAACGGCAGCCGCTGGCCGTCGAGCCCGGACCGCTCGACCGGGACGGCCGACGACGCCACCCGCTGCGCGCCGAGGCGCCACCCGACCTCGCTCGGTTCCACGGCGGCGATGCGGGTGACCGCGGCGGGATACTGCCCGACGTTGAATCCGGACCCGAAGCCGATCTCGACGACCGCTCCGTCCAGCGGTGCGCAGGCGCGTTGCCGGACCGGGTTCATCGCGGGCATTCCGCAGGTCTTCGCGATGATTCGGGGCAGAACACGATCGGAGTAGAAGCCCATGGGACCGACGCTAACACCGGGGTGCGACCGTCGTCTCACCGTCGGCGACACATAGGGTCTACGTCATGAATCCGTCCACTCTGCAGGCGCGCGTGATCGTCGATGAACTGATCCGCGGCGGTGTCACCGAAGCCGTTCTGTGCCCGGGGTCCCGCAACGCGCCGTTGGCGTTCGCGCTGCACGCCGCCGACGCGCAGGGGAGGCTCCGACTGCATGTCCGGATCGACGAGCGGTCCGCTGGATACCTGGCGCTCGGGCTGGCGGTGGCGGGCAAGCGGCCCGTGCCGATCGTCATGACGTCGGGTACCGCGGTCGCGAACATGGGCCCGGCGGTGTTCGAAGCCAACTACGCGCGGATCCCGCTGGTCGTGATCAGCGCCAACCGACCGTACGAGCTCCTCGGTTCGGGCGCCAACCAGACCATCGAGCAGTTCGGGATGTTCGGCACGCAGGTGCGTGCGGCTATCAGCCTCGGTCTGGCCGAGGAGGATCTGGACACCAACTCGCAGTGGCGTTCGGCGGTCGGCCGGGTGCTCGCGGCCGCGCGCGGCGCCCGGACCGGGAACGCCGGCCCGGTGCAGTTCGACATCCCCCTCCGCGAACCGCTGGTCCCCGACAGCGACGACGCGCCGGACGGTGACCTGTCGGTGATCGACGGCGGACGCTTCGCAGGCAGGCCCGGCGGCGCGCCGTGGACGTCGTCGCCGGTGGGAAAGCTCGACATCCCGCTGGACATCGACCTCTCCCGGGACACGGTGGTCGTGTCCGGGCACGGCGCCGGGGTGCATCCGGAACTCGCCGCCCTCCCCACCGTCGCCGAGCCCACCGCGCCGGCGGTGGCGAATCCGCTGCATCCCCTGGCCCTCGGGAAGCTGGCTCCCCAGCAGGCGATCATCTGCGGACGACCGACCCTGCATCGGTCGGTCTCGCGACTGCTCGCCGATCCCGCGGTCGACGTCTTCGCGCTCACCACCGGTCCCCGCTGGCCCGACGTCTCCGGCAACGTCTGCGCGACGGGCACCCGCGCCGTCGCGACACGGCGGCCCCGAGCGGCATGGCTCGTGGAGACCGCACGTCTGAACACCGACGTCGTCGCCGCGGTCACCGGCGAGCTCCACGACACACAGGAGGTGACCGGGCTGCACGTCGCGGCGGTCGTGGCCGCGGCGATGGCGCCGGGCGAGACGCTGATGGTCGGCGCATCCAACCCGATCCGGGACATCGCGCTGGCCGGTCGGGTGGCCGACGGCGTCGTCGTGATGTCGAACCGCGGCGTCGCAGGCATCGACGGCACCAACGCGACCGCGATCGGCGCCGCGTTGGCGCGGGAGAGCCGAACGGTCGCACTGATGGGCGACCTCACCTTCATCCACGACGCCACCGGACTGATCATCGGTCCGGACGAGCCGCGCCCGGCCGACTTGCGGATCGTGGTCGCCAACGACGACGGCGGCGGCATCTTCGGACTGCTGGAACAGGGCGACCCGAGGTTCGCGCGCGACGCCTACCTCGGCGTCTACGACCGGATCTTCGGCACCCCGCACCGTACCGACCTCGCCGCCCTGTGCGCGGGCTTCAACATCGGGCACCGGCTGGTGACTCTGTCCGACCTGCCTTCGGCGCTCGCGGAACCGGCGCCGGTCGGCGGGATCGAGGTGCTGGAAGTGCGCACCAACCGCGAGGGACTGCGGGCGCTGCACGCGCGCATCGGGGCCCGACTCGACGACGCACCCGGCTATCCTGGTCAGTCATGACCAGGACTGTGCAGCGGCGAATCCAGATCGGGCTGGCCGCGCTCGGCGTGCTGGTCGCACTGATCGGTGTGGTGATCATCGCGGGCGCCTACCGCAACGACGCCAAGATCGACGCCAACAAGGCGACGGCCGTCGCCGACGTGATCTCCGCGGACCGACTGCACGCAGCCGTCAACTTCGTCACCCCCGACGGCGTGCTCCGCAATCCCAAGCTGGGGCTGCTGTATCCGACCGATCTCTCGACCGGACAGCGCATCCTCGTGGACTACGACACCACCGACCCGGACAACCTGGCGCGGCCGGTCGGCCGCGATGCGAGCCTCTCGATCGGGCCGGCCCTGTCGGTGATCGGCGCAGGCTGGGTCGTGGTGGTGGTCCTGATGCTCGGCGTGGCCGAAGCCGGGCGACGCTCCCGCCGCACCACGACTTAGGCTGGTTCTCATGACTGACAGCAGCGACGCCGGAACCCGAGCCAGCCTCGAGAAGGATCCGGCCGAAGTCGCCGAGATGTTCGACGGCGTCGCCCGCCGCTACGACCTCACCAACACGGTCCTGTCGTTTGCGCAGGACCGTCGGTGGCGTCGCAACACCCGGCGGGCGCTGGATCTGAAGCCGCGCGACATCGTCCTCGACCTCGCCGCGGGCACCGCGGTCTCGACCGTCGAGCTGTCGGCGTCGGGCGCGGTGTGCATCGCTGCGGACTTCTCGCTCGGCATGCTGCGCGCAGGCGCCGATCGGGACGTCCCGAAGGTGGCTGCCGACGCCCTGCACCTGCCGTTCGCGGACGCGTCGTTCGACGCCGCCACCATCTCCTTCGGGCTCCGGAACGTCGCCGACGTCCCGCGTGCGCTGTCCGAGCTGCACCGTGTGCTGAAGCCGGGCGGCCGCGTCGTGATCTGCGAGTTCTCGACGCCGACCGCGCGCCCGTTCCGCACCCTGTATATGGAGTACCTGATGAAGGCGCTGCCGGCGGTGGCGACCAAGGTGTCGAGCAATCCGGCCGCGTACGTCTACCTCGCGGAGTCCATCCGGGCCTGGCCCGACCAGGCCGGGCTCGCCGCGCTGATCGGCGAGGCCGGCTTCGGCGAGATCACCTGGCAGAACCAGACCGGCGGGATCGTCGCCATCCACCGGGGCGTCAAGGCGCGCTGACCGCTCAGCTGAAGGGCGGCCGGTCCTCCAGACGCGCGGTCACCCGGCCCGCGCTGCGCCAGGCGCGCGCGATGAGGTCAGCGTCGTCGGGCGTCAGCAGATTGCCCATCACCCGCACCACGGTCGACATCAGTCGCGGTGACCGGATTCCCGGCCGGCCGAGCAGCGGCACGGTCTGCGGGACGGTCAGCAGCCCCGCCGCTCGACGGGCGGCCGCGAACGCGGTCCCGTATTCGCGACGCAGCAGCGCAGGCCATGCCGTCGAGTAGTCGTTCTCGTCGTCGAGCATCGCGACCGCCAGCGCCGCGGTCTCGATCGCGTAGTCGATGCCCTCGCCGTTGAGCGGGTTGACGCAGGCCGCGGCGTCGCCGATCAGCATCCAGTTGGCGCCGGCCACCCCGCTCACCGCGCCGCCCATCGGCAGCAGGGCCGATGCGATCGCGCGCGGCGGCGAGGTGAGCCGCCAGTCGTCGCCGACCATCGCGGCATAGTGCTCGAGAATGGGCCGCAGCGCCATCGAGGCGGGCCGCTTGTCGGTCGCGAGCGCGCCGACGCCGACGTTCACCGTTCCGTTCCCGAGGGGGAACACCCAGCCGTAGCCGGGCAGCAGATCGCCGGCCGGGTCCCGGAGCTCCAGGTGTGAGCCCATCCATTCGCTGTCGGCGCGGTCGGAGTCGGCGTACGAGCGTGCGGCCACCCCGAAGGCGGTGTCGCGATGCCACTGCCTGCCGAGGGATCGGCCCAGGCCCGACCGCACGCCGTCGGCGACGATCACATCGCGAACCCGGATCTGGTGCCGCCGGCCTTCTCGGGTGACGGTGACGGACTCGATCCGGCCGCCGACCATCTGGGCGCCGATCGCTTTGGCGCCGGACACCATGCGGGCGCCGCGGTCGACGGCGGAGCGGCGGACGGCGTCGTCGAGCTCGGTGCGCGCAATGGCGCTGCCGTAGGCGCCGAAGCGGTTCGCGCCCGGCCAGTCCACCCGACGGCGCGTGCCCCAGCCGTTGAGTTCGAGGCCGCGGATCCGCGGGCGGTCGTCGAGGAGGGAGGCCATGCCGAGTCGCTGCAGGCCGGCGACCGCGCGCGGAGTGAGCCCGTCGCCGCAGGTCTTGTCGCGGGGAAAGACGGCGGCGTCGAGCAGGATGACGTCGGATCCGCGGTCGGCGGCGTGGGCTGCGGCGGCTGCGCCTGCGGGTCCGGCGCCCACCACGAGAAGGTCGGCGGATTCTCCAATGGCCTCGCCGGGCGTTGCGCTGGTCACCCGACCAGTATGTCGGTCGCCGACAACGGTTACTCTTCTGGTGTCGCCGAACGACGATCCGCGACGTTCGGACACACCGATGGGATTGGGCCAGACACGTGAAGTCCACTTTTGCCGGACTGGATCTCGGGACCGGAGAGTTTGCCGAGCAGTTGCAGCAGGCGCTGCAGCGCGTCGAGGATCTGCTGATCAGCGAGCTGTCGTCGGGCGACGACATCCTGGTCGAAGCCGCCACGCATCTCGCCAAGGCCGGCGGCAAGCGGTTCCGTCCGATGTTCGCGATCCTCGCCTCCCACTTCGGGCCGAAGCCGGCCTGCGATGAGGTCATCACCTCGGCGACGGTCCTGGAGATGACGCACCTGGCGACGCTGTACCACGACGACGTGATGGACGAGGCCCCGCTGCGGCGCGGCGCCCCCAGCGCCAATGCCCGCTGGTCCAACTCGATCGCGATCCTGGCGGGCGACTTCCTGTTCGCCCGCGCGTCGCATCTGGTGTCGACGCTCGGGCCCGAAGCCGTTCGGATCATCGCCGACACGTTCGCCGAGCTCGTCACCGGGCAGATGCGGGAGACCGTCGGCGTCCGCGAGGGCGGCGATCCCATCGAGCACTACTTGAAGGTGGTCTGGGAGAAGACCGGCTCGCTCATCGCGACCGCGGGCCGCTTCGGCGCGTACACCGCGGGCGCCGACGAGGAGACGGTCACGACCCTCGCCGGCTTGGGTGACATCGTGGGCACCGCCTTCCAGGTGTCCGACGACATCATCGACATCGCGTCGGTGACCGGGGAGTCCGGCAAGACCCCTGGCACCGATCTCCGCGAGGGCGTGCACACGCTGCCGGTCCTGCTCGCTCTCGCGGGCGACGGGCCCGACGCCGTGCGACTCCGCGAACTCCTCGTCGACCCGGCCACCGGCGCCGCGCGTGCGCTCACCGACGACGACGAGGTGACCGAGGCGTTGACCCTGCTCGTGGACTCTGCGGGGATGAAGGAGGCGCAGGCCCGTCTGGAGGCGATGGCCGACCAGGCGCGGACGCTGCTCGCCGGTCTGCCCGCCGGACCGGCCAACGACGCCTTCAGCGCCTTGGTCGGCTACACCGTCGACCGCGTCGGCTGATCCGCGGCGCGGCGTACCGTCGTTGCTGGGACACGCATGAGTGACTGAGGTCACCGAGGCGGAACTTTAGAGCCGGTCAGGTGCGTTGACCACTGTGAGTAATCGTTTTCTGACAGTGAGGTGTCATGCATTTCAACGGCCTGAAGACGGCCGCCCTGATGGGTTTGATGTCGGCGGTCATCGTCGGCATCGGCGCGTTGTTCAACAACCCGACGATCCTCTGGCTCTCGGTGCTGCTGGCCGTCGGTACCAACGCCTACGCGTACTTCAACAGCGCCAAGCTATCGTTGCGCGCCATGCATGCGCAGCCGGTCACCGAGGTCCAGGCGCCGGAGCTGTACCGGATCGTGCGCGACCTCGCGAATCAGGCCCACCAGCCGATGCCTGCGCTGTACATCAGCCCGACGGAGTCGCCGAACGCCTTCGCGACCGGTCGGAATCCGAAGAACGCGGCGGTCTGCTGCACCTCCGGGATCATGGACCTGCTCAGTGAGCGAGAGTTGCGCGCCGTGCTCGGTCACGAACTGTCGCACGTGTACAACCGCGACATCCTGATCAGCTCGATCGCCGGCGCGATGGCCGCGGTCATCAGCGGTCTGGCCAACATGGCGATGTGGATGGGCATGTTCGGCGGCAACCGTGACAACGGCCCTAACCCGCTGGCGATGATCCTGATCGCGGTTCTCGGCCCCGTCGCGGCGATGGTGATCCAGATGTCGGTGTCGCGGTCGCGGGAGTATCAGGCCGACCAGTCCGGCGCCGAACTCACCGGTGACCCGTTGGGGCTGGCGTCGGCTCTGGAGAAGATCTCCGGCGGCATCGCAGCGGCCCCGCTGCCCCCGACTCCCGACCTGGCGAACCAGTCGCACCTGATGATCGAGAGCCCGTTCCGCGCGGGCGAGAAGCTCTCGCGCTTCTTCTCCACGCACCCCCCGACCGAGGACCGCATAGCAAGGCTGCGCCAGATGGCCCGCGACGGCGGCCAGCGGATGTGAGTCCCGAAGTCGGCCCACGCCCGAACGGTTCCCGCCTGAGGCGTGGATTCCCGCGCATTGTCAGACAATGAGCGGGACCGAACGCCTCACGCGAGAACAGTTACCCGGCGCACGAACGGGAGCGCTGGAAGTAAAAACGTGCACCGTCCGCCTCACCACCCCGCGGACGCAGTCGAGCGGAAGGGCAGAAACGACTACCGGTAGTTCACGAACTGCAGAGCAATCCCGAAATCTTCACCCTTCAACAACGCGATCACCGCTTGCAGGTCGTCGCGCTTCTTGGACGAGACGCGCAGTTCGTCGCCCTGGATCTGCGCCTTGACCCCCTTGGGGCCTTCGTCGCGGATCTTCTTGGAGATCTTCTTAGCGTGGTCGGAGTCGATGCCCTGGACGAGGTCGCCGGTGATCTTGAAGGTCTTGCCGGAGCCGACGGGCTCGCCAGCGTCGAACGCCTTGAGGGAGATGTCGCGGCGGATCAACTTCTCCTTGAACACTTCGAGGCCCGCGAGGGCGCGTTCTTCGGAGTCGGAGGAGATCACGATCTTCTCCTCGCCCGACCAGTCGATGCCGGTGTTGGTGCCGCGGAAGTCGTAGCGCTGCGAGAGTTCCTTACCCGCCTGGTTGAGCGCGTTGTCGACCTCCTGGCGGTCGACCTTGCTCACGACGTCAAACGAAGAATCAGCCATGCGCCTACACTAGCAGTGTCCTGAACAGCGGGTTTGCATGTACTGGGGGAGGTCGTTGTATTCTGATTCCCGTTGCTTTCACGAGCGAACGGGACTTGTCCTGTGCGCTTGGCGGCGGTGACACGGCAGATTGCCCGAGCGGCCAAAGGGAGCGGATTGTAAATCCGTCGCGCAAGCTACGAAGGTTCGAATCCTTCATCTGCCACTGCGAGGACTCCACTTGTGCGGAAGAAGCTGACCAGCGGTTTTGGTTAATTCCGACGCGTATGTGTAACCTCGTTGAGGCTTCTGGGAACGGAGAGATTCATCTCCGGGACTGGTGCAACGCCCCCTTAGCTCAGTCGGCAGAGCGTTTCCATGGTAAGGAAAAGGTCGACGGTTCGATTCCGTCAGGGGGCTCGCTCGGTTTTGGTCACCCGATCAGAACTGAACAGGGCGGTGTAGCTCAGCTGGTTAGAGCGCACGACTCATAATCGTGAGGTCGGGGGATCGAGTCCCCCCACCGCTACACATTCCGCCTACGCCGGTGGGACTTCGGCCCGACAGCGTGGGACCGCAAGAACTGCAAGAGCTGAAAGTAGGCAACAAAGTGGCTTCCTCAACCGATGTGCGGCCGAAGATCACCTTGGCGTGCGAGACGTGCAAGCATCGCAACTACATCACCAAGAAGAACCGTCGCAACGACCCCGATCGTCTCGAGCTGAAGAAGTTCTGCCCGAACTGCGGGGCGCACACGAACCATAAGGAGTCGCGCTGAGCGACCGCCCTGCGGGGCGCTTTGTGACTCTCGTGAAGCGAGCCACCTCCACTGTGAGGTGGCTCGCTTTATTTGTGAGCGGCCTTGGTGCAGCGGACAATGTAACGAATCAGTTTCGTTGAAGTTCTCCCGCCGGACCACTGTTGGACACCGGCCGGGCAGGTGCGGCCGGGTGAGGCCGAGTGATGTGAAGGAGATGGTGCGGTCGTGACCGACCAATTGGAGTCCATGCTGGTCGACGAGCAGTTGGAAGCGGCCGTCACGAATGAGCTCAGCGCGGAGCAGGTGGCCGAGCGCACCAAGTCGCTCGTCGGGTTCAGCTACCTCGCGGACGACTACTACGAGGTGGGCCGCGAGATGATCCGCGCGCACGCCCGTGCGGTCCAGTCCGACCACCCCGTCTTCTGGAATGAGGCGAAGGCTGCCGAGCTGGGGCACGACACCGTCATCGCCCACCCGACGTTCGTCAGCGTGCTGGGTCTGATCATGCAGCGGAGACTGTTCGAAGAGGTCATCACCGGCTACGACATGTGGCAGATCATGCAGACCGATCAGCGCCTGATCATGCATCAGCCGATGAAACCGGGCGATCGGCTGGCCTGCCGGGTCTCGCTGGAGTCGTTCCGTCAGTCGATGGGCGCAGATCTGCTCGTCAGTAAGAACGAGATCTCGAATCAGCACGGCGAGCCGGTGATCACGACGTTGACTTCGATCGTGGCGCGAGCGGCCATCGACGTCGACCCGGTGCTCATCGGCAAGCTCAACGCCGTCATGATGCACGTCGACAACGAGGGCGTCGCGGGGAAGACGGCTGCCGATCTTCCGGAGTCCGACGCGTCGTCGGCCGCCGAGCCGCAGGCGTACGGCGCCATCGACTTCGACACCCTCGCGGTGGGGCAGGAACTGCCCGCGGTGACCAAGTCCCTGACGCTCGGCAACCTCGTGAACTATGCGGGGGTGGCAGCGGACCCCAACCCCATCCACTTCTCGCCGGAGGTGGCCGACGCGGTGGGTCTGGACAGCGTCGTCGCACACGGCATGCAGACGATGGGCCTCGGCGCCACTGTCATCGGCGACTTCGTGGGCGATCCCGCGGCGATCTACGAGTACAACGTGCGGTTCACCAGCCCGGTGTACGTGCCGGCCGTCGGCGCCGCGCACATCGATTTCAGCGGCAAGATCAAATCGCTGGATCCCGAGACCCGCCGCGGCGTGATCGCGCTGGTCGCCAAGCAGGGCGATCGGAAGATCTTCGGCCGCGCGCAGGCGATGGTTCAGTTCAACTGAGCCGTGCAGACGGGGCGAGTTGGGGTGAGCGGCACGTTTGCTCTACACTCGTTTGAGTCTGATCGATCAGGCTGCGCGCTGCCCCGAGGGTGGCGCGTTGGTCTTGTTAGGGTTAGACGAGTGCGGGCTGACGGGTCCGCGCAAAGGGGCGTAGCTCAACTGGCAGAGCAGCGGTCTCCAAAACCGCAGGTTGCAGGTTCAAGTCCTGTCGCCCCTGCCCATCAGGGCACTAGCAGACGAAGGGATCGGTGAGAAGGTGGCCAAGCGAGATCGCAAGGCTTCCGGCGACGTCAACGACGACCTCGAGGTCGACGCGGATCTCGCTGAGTCCGACTCCGCCGAACTGCGTCCCAGCGGCAAGCGCTCAGCGCGTGGCCGTCGGAGTGCCGGTTCGGGGGCTGCCACCGCAGTCGCCGAGCGTACGACCGAGACCCCAGCGACGGGGACCGGCACCAGCCGGAACCCGTTCGTGCGGATCTGGATCTTCTTGAAGCAGGTCGTCGCCGAGATGCGCAAGGTCGTCTGGCCGACGCGCAACGAGATGATCAACTACTCGATCGCCGTCTTCGTGTTCGTCGTGATCATCACGGCGGCCATCGCAGGCCTGGACATCGGGTTCGCCAAGCTGACCCTGCTGGTGTTCGGCTGACAGGCAAGTACCACAGGGCCGTAGGCCCGAGTGACCAACGAAGGAGCGTGGGGCAGTGAGCACCCCGGAGAACGAGATCGAATCGCCGGAATTCGGTGACGAGACCCCCGAGGCCACGCAGCCGGACACGGCCGCAGCGGAGGCCGCCCCAGCTCCCGCAGCACCGACGGACGACGTCGACCCGGTCGCCCAGCTTCGCGCTGAGCTCCGTCGGCTGCCCGGTGAGTGGTACGTCATCCACTCGTACGCGGGCTACGAGAACAAGGTGAAGACCAACCTCGAGACGCGTGTTCAGAACCTCGACGTCGGCGACTACATCTTCCAGGTCGAGGTGCCGATCGAAGAGGTCACCGAGATCAAGAACGGTCAGCCGAAGAAGGTCAACCGCAAGGTTCTTCCCGGCTACATTCTGGTCCGCATGGAACTCAACGACGAGTCGTGGAGTGCTGTGCGTAACACCCCCGGTGTCACCGGCTTCGTAGGCATGACCTCGCGTCCGTCGCCGCTGACGATCAAGGAAGTGGTTCAGTTCCTGATGCCGCGCGCCGAGGTCCGCAAGGCGGAGGCCGCTAAGGCCGCTGCTGCTGCGGGCGAGAGCGTGGAAGCCGCGATCGCCGCGTCGTCGAACGTGGTCGAGGTCGACTTCGAGGTCGGCGAGTCGGTCACCGTTATGGACGGTCCGTTCGCCACGCTCCCGGCGTCGATCAGCGAGGTCAACACTGAACAGCGCAAGGTGAAGGTGCTCGTCTCGATCTTCGGTCGCGAGACCCCGGTCGAGCTCGGCTTCAACCAGGTCGAGAAGCTCTAACACCCGATGCGCCGCGGCGGCAGCGCCGCGACATCACAGAGACTTCCGCGTATCCAGCGTGCGCGGATTTGTAAGGAAAAAGGACAAGAGAGATGCCTCCCAAGAAGAAGAAGATCGCCGGGATCATCAAGCTCCAGATCCAGGCGGGCCAGGCCAACCCGGCACCGCCCGTGGGTCCGGCGCTCGGTCAGCACGGCGTGAACATCATGGAGTTCTGCAAGGCGTACAACGCGGCGACCGAGTCGCAGCGTGGCAACGTCATCCCGGTCGAGATCTTCGTGTACGAAGACCGTTCGTTCGACTTCAAGCTCAAGACTCCGCCTGCCGCCAAGCTGCTCCTCAAGGCTGCTGGTCTGCAGAAGGGCTCAGGCGAGCCGCACGTCAACAAGGTCGGCAAGGTCACCATGGACCAGGTCCGTGAGATCGCGAAGACCAAGACCGAAGACCTGAACGCCAACGACATCGACGCCGCCGCGAAGATCATCGCCGGTACTGCGCGTTCGATGGGCATCACGGTCGAAGGCTGATCAACCCCGACGGGCGAGTCCCGTCGAACCCACCGTGGGAGGGCCGCGCTCGGCCCAGTAACCACTAACTCTCGCTCGCCGAGCGAGGAGAAGGAACAGAGCACATGAGCAAGAAGAGCAAGGCCTACCGGGCCGCCGCTGAGAAGATCGACCGCGAGAAGCTGTACAGCCCGCTGGAGGCCGTCGCTCTCGCGAAGGACACGTCGTCGAAGAACACCGACTCGACGGTCGAGGTCGCCGTGCGCCTCGGCGTCGATCCCCGCAAGGCCGACCAGATGGTCCGCGGCACCGTCAACCTGCCCAACGGCACCGGTAAGACCGCCCGCGTCATCGTCTTCGCTGCAGGCGACAAGGCCACCGAGGCCGCTGCCGCCGGTGCGGACGAGGTCGGTGCCGAGGACCTGATCGAGAAGATCCAGGGCGGCTGGCTCGACTTCGACGCCGCGATCGCCACTCCCGATCAGATGGCCAAGGTCGGCCGTATCGCGCGTGTCCTGGGCCCGCGCGGTCTGATGCCGAACCCGAAGACCGGCACCGTCACCACCGACGTGACCAAGGCCGTCAACGACATCAAGGGCGGCAAGATCAGCTTCCGTGTCGACAAGGCAGCCAACCTGCACTTCGTCATCGGCAAGGCGTCATTCGACGCCGAGAAGCTGGTGGAGAACTACGGCGCGGCGTACGACGAGATCATGCGTGCAAAGCCGTCGGCCGCCAAGGGCCGCTACCTGAAGAAGATCACGATGTCGACGAACACCGGCCCGGGCATCCAGGTCGATCCGTCGGTCTCGCGCAACTTCGCCGGCGAGGCCTGATTCTCGGGCTTCCCTAGCAAGCGCACCTGACAAAGGCGCCTCCCGCTTCTGCGGGAGGCGCCTTTGTCGTGTCTGCTGCCGTATGGGGAAACGGTGGGTCGAGGAGGCGGCAGAATCGTGAGGCTGTGGACAGCGTGCCGGAGCCTGTGGACAACGGGTTCGCTCGGTGTCGGTCGCAGTCACTACCGTGGCATCATGCGCGACGACAAACTGCTCACCAAGATCGGCGGGCTGCTGAGGCAGGCCGAGGGGACCGACAACGACCACGAGGCCGAGGCGTTCATGGCCGCGGCGCAGCGATTGGCGACGGCGGCGTCGATCGACCTGGCGCTGGCGCGCGCTCACGACCCGGCGGCGCGGCGGACGGCGTCGCCGATCACGCGACAGGTGCAGATCGGCAAGGCCGGCAAGCGGGGGCTGCGGACGTACGTGCAGTTGTTCGTCCAGATCGCCCAGGCCAACGACATCACGTGTGACGTCGCGTCGAACTCCACCTTCGTGATCGCCTACGGTTTCGAGGCCGACATCGACGCCTGCGAGGCGCTGTACACCTCGCTGGTGATCCAGATGGTGGCTGCGAGCGACGCCTACCTGAAGTCGGGCGCGTACAAGGGGGAGACGGCCCGCCAGGTGGTGACCAAGGGCACCGGGTACCTGTGGCGACGCGTGGTGGAGGAGAAGGCGCTCTCGCCCATCACCGCCCGGTTGAACTTCCAATCGGCGTTCGCGAGTCGGATCGGCACCCGGCTGCGTGAGGCGCGCGACGAGCAGCACGCCGAAGCGATCAGGACCGAGCCCGTTGGGGCCGGACCCGGTGCGCGGTCGGTCTCGACCGCGGTCGCGATGCGGAACAAGGAGCTCGAGGTCAAGGACTTCTACCGCACTGCATCGACGGCGCGGGGAACGTGGCGGCCGAACCGGGCGACCGCCGGCTATTCGACGGCGGCACGGCAGGCGGGCGACCGCGCCGGGCGGCGCGCGAAGATCGGGGCGGACCGAGAGTTCGGTGGCGCGCGAGGCGTTCTGGAGCGGTGAGTCGGGACAGCGCGAGATCACGCGTCTACGACGCCGAGCGGATGGTGCACCGGATGCTCGACCGCGCGGGTGGGACGCACACCGTCCAGATCGCGGGAGCACAGCTCACGGTCCCCGCGGATGCGCGATTCGGGTCCGTAGACGACGTCGCGGCGTACGTCGGGCGAGTGCTCGAACTCGGTCCGGTGCGCGAGCGGTTCCCGCGCGCACGACTGCCGGTCGCCGTCCGGGTGCGACGCGGCCAGCGCGCAGCGCACTACGAGCGAGGCGCCGCGACCATCGCCGTCCCCGAGGACACCGAGGGACGATGGGCATTGCGCGAGCTCGTCGTCCTGCACGAGATCGCTCATCACCTCGACGACGTCGGCGATCCGGCACACGGACCGTCGTTCGTCACCACGCTGATCGACCTGGTCGAGTCGGTGATGGGCCCGGAGGTGGGGCTGATCTACCGGGTGGTGTTCGACGGGGTCGGATAGCGGAGCGCGGGTCAGCGGGAGCCGACCGTCGCGGCCACCACCGGGATCGGCTCCGCGCCCAGATCGCCGTCGGTCTGGAAAGTCAGATAGCTCGGCTTGGCCGGGTCCAGGACCAACTGCTGACGGCGACCGCGGGCCTTGATGAGGTCCGGCACGATCGTCAGGTAGCGCGGCAGGCTGGCTGCGTAGACGTCGACGCGCAGGCGGTGACCGGGCTCGAGCACCGCGTCGGTGGGCACCAGATCGACGTCGATCCGGACCGGCTCGTCCGCAGGCACCGGCAGGCGCCGCTCGCGGGACAGGTAGTGGTAGGCGTCGAGGAGGACGCCGTCGTCGTTGTACGTGGACCGGGAGGGGTCCAGGGCGCGGTTCGACGCCGTCAGCGCGCCGTTCGTGAGCACCGTGGACCGGCCGTCGGGAGCGACGTCGTTCACGGTCACCGTCCAGATGCCCTCATGCGCCGTGGTGGACACGTTGAGTCGCAGGTTCATGGCACCGGAGATCTGGGTGCGCCGGGCGACCGCCTCGCTGGTGAACGAGAGCGCCGACTCCTCCTGGAAGCTCGAATCGGTGCTGAACCGCTCGCCGAGCGCGATCGAGAGACCCGCCGTGACCTGCGAGAGATCACGGGAGACGAAACCGCGCAGACTCGGGCGCACCCGCAACGACCGCCTGCGCGACGCCGGATTGCTGCGCAGGCTGCCGTCGTGCTGCGTGTGCATCGCGGTGCCGGTGGGCTCCTCGGTGAGGAACAGGCGCCGCGGCGCCACCTCCTGGCGCGGGAATGACGGCCCGCACGACCATCCGCCGCCCTGCTGCTCCAACGTGACCGGCCCGTACGACTCCACACCGTTCTCGACGCCCTTGAGCCAGCGGTCGAACCAGGCGCGCTGCAGGACGTCGAGCCGCGGCGGGGTGAACGGACGCTGGTGGTCGCATCCCGGATCCAGGTGGTAACCGTCGGCGATCAGCACCTGCTTGCGACCCGGTTCCATCTGCAGTTTGGAGTACACGCGGGTCGCGCTGCGACCGAAGAGGTCGTGCCAACCGCCGACCGTGAAGGTGGGACAGGTGATGTTCTCGATGACCGGATCGCGATCGGCGAAGTACGGGTCGTCGAAGATCCGATCGTCGCGGGCGGTGAGGAATCCCCACACCAGCGCAGGCATCTCGGTGGCGGGTGAGGCCATCCGGGACGACAGCCAGCGGTACGCGTCGCCGCGGAGGACGTCGGCGACGGCGGTCGCCGGGTTCGGCACCCACTTGAGTCCGTTGACGAGGGCCAGCCAGAAGGGGATGAAGGCGGACGGCATGCCGCCGGTGATGTAGATGTCGCGGACGATGTCCTCGCTGCCCTCCACCGCGAACACGGCCTTGAGAGCGTCGGGACGCAGCGCGGCGGTCTGCAGGGAGTTGATCGCCGAGTACGACCACCCGGTCATGCCGACGCCGTCGGCGTACCAGTCCTGACGCGTGATCCAGTCGATCACCTCGAGGCTGTCCTGCTGCTCACGCGGCCCGAGGATCTGCCACTTGCCGTGCGAGGTCCCGGTGCCGCGCACGTCGACGAGAACCTGCACGTAGCCGGACCGGACGAGATCGCGATTGACGCCGAAGACGTCCCACAGGCCCTTGCCGAACGTGCGCGTCATCCGAGACAGCCCGGCGAGCGCGCCGTCGTCGGTGGTGAACGTGGCGCTGGCGGTCTTGACGGTCCGTCCGATGACGGGCGTGTGCAGCGCGTGGTCGACGCCGTCGAGGAGGGCGCGGTTGTACGGGTTGACGTTCAAGATCGCGGGCAGCGGAGTGTGAATCGGCTGGCCGAACCGATTGGCCGGGCGGACGATCGTGGCGCGGAGACGGACCCCGTCGCTCATCGTGAGTCGAACGCTGCGGTCGATGTGCACGCGTGGATAGCGCTTGTCGCCGTCGACGGCCTGTCGCCATTCGAGTGCTGCGGCCCCACCCGCAGCATCGGAGTATGTGGGTGCCGGCATCAGTGTCGGCCGGTGGTTCGGTACGGCGAAGCGACCTTCAGACACGTCGTAGTCGAGCGTCATTCCTGGTCCCCCCTTTGCGATGTACGGAGCGGTTCAGCCCGTCCGCGCCGATGCCTCTTGTGTCGTGCATCACGTGGACGTCTCACTAATCTAAAACGATTGAGAGCCAGATTGTTAATCCGGGTTTGCTGAACCGGTGTGTTCGCTTGACCCGATTGTGACTGAAACCGCAGCTTCGAGGGTCATTCCGGCCGAGATCTGGACTGACAGATCTCGTTCGGGAGTTTGCGAGGACGAGACGGCTCCGCCGATCTTTCTCGCTGCGCGGCCGGAATCGTCGGGCACGCGAGCGGGTCTTCGCCAGTCGGGGCCGAACACCGGCAACCCGTCGCGGGCGACGGCCCGGTGCTCCCAGACGGCGTCCGCGCTGTGGAGCACGATCTGCGCGGCGCGCGTGCGCACCTCCCGCGCGGACTCGGGCAGGTCGGTGGCGACCAGGGCGAGGTACCGGGCGAGGATGCCCGCGAACAGTCCGCCGTCGCCGCCGCCCGCTCCGACGATGACTCCGTCGGTCGTCAGCTGCGCGGTGACCGCCCGGACCAGGGCGTCGATCCGATCGAGATGGACGTCGTCGCCCGTGATGCGGTACGCCTCCACCTCGGCGCCGAGCGCGACGCCCTGGCAGTACGTGAAGGCGGTCGAGTCGAGCTCTCGCGATCGGTTCGAATCGACCCGCAGTCCGTCGGCGATCAGGCCCGACGGCAGCAGTAGTTCGCGATGCATCCAGTCGGCCATCTCCACGGCGCGGTCGGGACGGCCGGTGCGGGCGAGCAGGACGGCGCCCGGCCCGTTGGCGGGTGCGTTGAAGAACGTGTCGCTGGTCCGCCACGGGATCCCGCCGCCGAGCGCGGGAGCCCATGCGTTCGCGATCGTCGACGTCAGCGCGCGCCGCGCCCGCCGATGCGACCGGCCCAGGTGTCGATCCACCCGTTCGACGGCCAGGCCCATCCACGCCATGTCGTCGTAGTACCGATTGGTCCAGCGCAGGCCGTTGTGCAGCAGGATGCCGCGCAGCAGGGCGACGGCGTCGGTCGCGCACCGGTCGTCGTCGCGGTGGATCGCGCCGTCGACGAGCAGGTCCACCAGGTGGGCCTGCCACCAGTAATTCCAGGACGCCGTCAGTCGGTCGCGGCACCGAGCGTGCGCAACGGGAGGCCATGCGACCGCACCGATCCGCGTGCCCGGAATCACGCCGAGGAGGCGTCGGACGTGGTGGACGGCGATCATCGACTGCGCGGCAGCGGCGCGGTCCTGTGCCTGCGATTTGGATTCGACGGCCATGGGGGTTAGCCTATTCGTCGGTGCAGTGAGCCCGGCTCGCTGCGTCAGTTCAACCAGAGACCGTTGGTTGTCGGACGTGTTCCGATCGAAGGCCCGATGAGAGTCGGCGGCCCACGCAGGATGAACGTGGTGAGACTTTACTCGTGACGGCTGTGCCGTTGCCGTCCTGTGCGCCCCGTGCTTCCTGCCCGGGGCGCTTTCCTTTTCGCCGGCGCCTCGTCGAGCGCCCCGCCTCCCATCGCACAGTCTGGATATCCGCGCCCCGGTCCGCCGGGACGCAACGAATGTGACACGAGAGGAGGCGAAGTATGGCTAAGGCTGACAAGGTTTCTGCCGTTGCAGAGATCGTGGACCAGTTCAAGGACTCGACCGCTGCGGTGATCACCGAATACCGCGGACTCACGGTTCCGCAGATCCAGGAGCTGCGTCGTTCGCTCGGCGAAGGCGCTGTCTACTCCGTCGCCAAGAACACCCTCACCAAGCGTGCCGCCGCAGAGGCGGGCGTCGAGGGTCTCGATGACCTGTTCTCCGGTCCTACCGCCATCGCCTTCATTGAAGGTGAGCCGGTGGTGGCCGCCAAGGCGATCAAGACGTTCGCCAAGGACAACAAGAACCTGGTCATCAAGGGCGGTTACATGGACGGCCGTGCGCTGTCCGTGGCTGAGATCGAGCAGATCGCCGACCTGGAGACCCGCGAGGTGCTGCTGGCCAAGCTGGCAGGCGCGATGAAGGGCAACTTGGCAAAGGCCGCAGGGCTGTTCAACCAGCCTGCATCGCAGGTCGCGCGTCTCGCCGCGGCTCTGCAGGAGAAGCAGGCAGCTGCCGGCGACGCCGCGTAGTCGTTTGACTCCACTGGCTCACGCGGCTGCCGCCGAGGGAGCCCCACCCATAAACCAACCTGCGACGCAGGTTCCCCGCATAGGGATTAACGGAAGGACGCCATCATGGCGAAGCTCACCGCTGACGAGCTCATTGACCAGTTCAAGGAACTGACCCTGCTGGAGCTCAGCGATTTCGTGAAGAAGTTCGAAGAGGTCTTCGAGGTCACCGCTGCTGCGCCGGTCGCCGTCGCCGCTGCAGGCGCTCCGGCTGCCGGTGGCGCCGAGGCTGCTGCCGAGCAGGACGAGTTCGACGTCGTCCTCGAGTCGGCCGGCGACAAGAAGATCCAGGTCATCAAGGTCGTCCGCGAGGTCGTCTCGGGTCTGGGCCTGAAGGAGGCCAAGGACCTCGTCGAGAGCGCTCCGAAGGCTCTCCTGGAGAAGGTCAGCAAGGAAGACGCCGAGGCTGCCAAGGCCAAGCTCGAAGAGGCCGGCGCCAAGATCACCCTCAAGTGATCGCACGTGCCTGAGGCACGTCGTCGCGACTGAGTGACACGACAGAGGCCCACGGGGAAACCCGTGGGCCTCTGTCGTGTTTTGTGCACCCGGACGACGACCGCCGGGTGAGAGCGGCTCAGCGAGGCGTTCAGACCGCACTACGACGCATGCCGAGAAGGGCGCGTCGACGATTATTCCCGGAAGTGAGGTAGCTCTCGTCGAGTGGCGTCTCCCGCTTTGGAGCACGACGATTCTTTGTGTATTCTCAGCTCACCAAAACGTTACTGGCGGGTACAAGTACTTTTGCGGCGGTTTGCCTCCGCTGGACCGAAGTACGACGAAAGCCCCCGGTGCGTTAGAGTGACCGCAGCCACAGCCTGTCTGGGCGAGTGGTGGCGGAAACTCTGTAGGGGGAGCGGCGCGCCTCGCACCTCATACGCGGTACTGACGAAAGGTCTGGAGGACACTGTGGGTGTTGAGGTCAAGGTCGAGGGGCTTACCAAGTCGTTCGGGTCGCAGAACATCTGGCGAGACGTATCCCTGACGCTGCCTGCGGGTGAGGTCAACGCCCTGCTGGGGCCGTCGGGTACCGGTAAATCCGTCTTCTTGAAGACGCTGATCGGTCTGCTGCACCCCGAGCAGGGCTCAGTGGTCATCGACGGCACCGACATCACCGAGTGCTCGGCCAAGGAACTGTACGAGATCCGGAAGCTGTTCGGCGTCCTGTTCCAGGACGGTGCGCTGTTCGGGTCGATGACGTTGTTCGACAACATCGCCTTCCCGCTGCGTGAGCACACGAAGAAGAAGGAAGACGAGATCCGGCGCATCGTGCTGGAGAAGATGGAGCTGGTGGGTCTGGCCGGCGCCGAGGGCAAGCTGCCCGGTGAGATCTCCGGCGGTATGCGCAAGCGTGCCGGGCTGGCGCGCGCCCTGGTCCTGAACCCCGAGATCATCCTCTGTGACGAGCCCGACTCGGGCCTGGACCCCGTCCGTACCGCCTACATCTCCCAGTTGCTGATCGACATCAACGCCGAGATCGACGCGACGATTCTGATCGTCACGCACAACATCAACATCGCCCGCACCATTCCGGACAACATCGGCATGCTGTTCCGCAAGGAGCTGGTGATGTTCGGTCCGCGTGAGCAGTTGCTGACGTCGGAGCAGCCGGTGGTTAAGCAGTTCCTCGCAGGCGACCGCTTCGGTCCCATCGGCATGTCCGAGGAGAAGGACGAGGCGATCGCCGCCCAGGAGGCCGCCATGCAGGCCGCGGGCATCTCCGGCGGTGGTACGCAGGACGACTTCTCCGAGATCATCCCGCAGGTCCAGCCGAACCCCGGCGTCCAGGTGCGCAAGGCCGCGATTCGGCACCGCGCCAACGTGCTGCAGATGCTGCCCTCGCTGCCACCGAACGCGCAGGCCGCGATCCGCGCCTCCATCGCTGAGGAGGACGCGCGCGCCGCCGAGTCGCCCGAGTCGGTCGCGACCCTCGTCGCGCTGGCCAACACCGACTTCAGCACCACGGCGGGCATCGACCACGCCCTCGCGCAGGCCGACACGCAGGTCATGGACCGTCCCACCGACGTCGTCGACCGGCCCACCGAGGTCTATGCGACCGCCGACGACGCGCAGACCCAGCCGATCGACACCTCCGCGATCGAGAACGCCGTCAAGAAGTCTGATGGACAAGGGGAGTAATCAGGCATGACACGTGCCACTTCGCGTGGCGTCGAGAAGATCGCGAACGCTGGTGAGGGCGCCTTAGCCCAGACCGGCAATATCGTTCAGCTCTTCGTCGACGTCGCTCGCCAACTCTTCGTGCGACCGTTCCAGTTGCGCGAATTCATCCAGCAGGCCTGGTTCATCGCCAGCGTCACGATTCTGCCGACGGCGCTCATCGCGATTCCGTTCGGCGCCATCGTGTCGCTGCAGACGGGTTCGCTGATCAAGCAGCTCGGCGCCGAGTCGTACACCGGTGCGGCCTCGGTGCTGGTGGTGGTTCAGCAGGGTTCGCCCCTGGTGACATCGCTGCTGGTCGCGGGTGCTGCGGGTTCGGCGGTTGCGGCCGACCTCGGATCGAGAACGATTCGTGAAGAGATCGACGCCATGGAAGTGCTGGGCATCAACCCGATTCAGCGTCTGGTGGTGCCCCGAGTGCTGGCGATGGTGCTGGTGGCCATCCTCCTCAACGGCCTTGTCGCGGTGGTCGGCATCGGCGGTGGTTACTTCTTCAACGTCGTCGTCCAGGGCGGCACCCCGGGCGCTTACCTCGCCTCGTTCGGCGCGTTGGCTCAGCTGCCCGACCTCTACATCTCGACCTTGAAGGCCGCGATCTTCGGTGTCATCGCCGGCGTGGTGGCGGCCTACAAGGGGCTGAACCCGAAGGGCGGACCGAAGGGTGTCGGTGACGCAGTCAACCAGTCGGTTGTCATCACCTTCCTGCTGCTGTTCTTCGCGAACCTGATCATCACTGCGGTCTTCCTGCAGATCGTCCCGCCGAAGGTAGGTTAGTCGTGACTCGTGGTGTGACGATCTCCAAGAGCAGGCCCGAGTACCTGCGGTACGAGGCGCGCAAGCAGCTCGGCCGTCCGCTGAAGCTGCTCGACGGCGCAGGCGAGCAGATGTCGTTCTACGGCCGCGCGCTCGCGTGGATCCCCAAGACGCTGGTGCACTACACCCGCGAGGTGTTGCGCCTGCTGGCCGAGGTCGCCTTCGGCTCCGGCGGTCTCGCCGTCATCGGCGGCACCGTGGGTGTCATGATCCTGATGTCGGGCTTCACCGGCGTCGTGGTCGGCCTGCAGGGCTACGCGGCCCTTGACCAGATCGGTTCCCAGGCGCTGACCGGATTCCTGTCCGCCTACGTCAACACGCGTGAGGTCGCGCCGCTCGTCGCAGGCCTGGCGCTGTCGGCGACCGTCGGCTGCGGTTTCACCGCCCAGCTCGGCGCCATGCGCATCTCCGAGGAGATCGACGCGCTCGAGGTCATGGCCGTCCCGTCGGTCCCGTTCCTCGTCTCCTCGCGCGTGATCGCGGGCTTCATCGCGGTCATCCCGCTGTACGTGCTCGGTCTGATGGCGGCCTATCTCGCATCGAGAGTGGTCAACACCGTGTTCAACGGCCAGTCGACCGGCTCGTACGACCACTACTTCAATCTCTTCCTGCCACCGGTCGACGTTCTCTGGTCGTTCGGCAAGGTCCTGGTCTTCGCGTTCGTGATCATCCTGATCCACTGCTACTACGGCTACTTCGCCAGTGGCGGTCCGGCGGGCGTCGGCGTGGCCGTGGGTCACGCGGTGCGAACAGCCCTGGTGCTGATCGCGGTCATGGACTTCTTCCTGGGCCTGGCCATCTGGGGCACCACCACGTCGATCCGAGTCGGAGGTTAGGAAAACGTGGAGACACTCAAACGCAGACTCCTCGGTGTGGTGTTCTTCGTCGTCGTGATCGGCCTGCTGGCCCTCTCGCTGGTCAAGTTCAACGGCGGGTTCGACTCGTACGACACCGTCACGCTGAAGACCGATGATGCGGGCAACTCGCTGGTGAAGAACGCCGACGTCAAAGCGAACGGCGTGATCGTCGGGTCGGTCCGTGAGGTCAACGTGGAGCCGGGCGGCAAGGTCCAGGTGGAACTCGGGATCTCGCCGGACCAGATGAAGAATCTGCCCGAGGGCACCACGGCGCGCGTGTTGCCGAAGACGTTGTTCGGCGAGCGCTACATCGCCCTGCAGGTACCGACGAAGTCGATCGGACCGCACCTGACGAACGGCGCCGAGATCCACACGGACGCCCGCGGCAACTCCGCTGAGGTCGAGGACCTGTTCGACGCGCTGCTCCCGGTCATCGAAGCCATCCCGCCCCAGGATCTGAACGTCACGCTGAGCGCCATCTCGCAGGCGATCGGCGGCAAGGGCCACCAGATCGGGGAGATCATCGAGCGGCTGAACACCATCTTCAAGCGCGTCAACGCCAACATGAGCGACCTGCAGGGCACCATCCGCGGGCTCGCCACGTTCTCGCAGACGTACGCCGAGGCGGTGCCGGACATCATCAACGCCTTCGACAACCTGCGCGTGACCGGCAACACGATCGTCGAGCGCCAGGGCGATCTGCGGTCCACCATCCAGACGCTCGGTGTCGCGGCGACGGATACGACCAAGTTCCTGAAGACGAACAAGAAGGATCTGCTGAACCTGTTCATCGACTCCGAGCCGTTCCTGAAGGGGCTCGCTCAGCAGTCGCCGACGTTCACCTGCATGTTCCACAACTTCGCGACCTTGATCCCGGAGTCGGAGAAGATCGTCGGCAAGGGAACGGACAACCCGGGCGTGCACGTGAATCTGCAGTTCGTGAACCCGCGCGGGCGCTACCTGCCGAATCAGGACGAGCCTCGGATGGACTGGAAGAACCCGCCGGCCCGCTGCTATGAGCCTGCGACCAACGGTCGCCCGTTCCCGCAGTACCCGGGCGGCAGCGTTCCGGACGGCTCGTACCAGCCGCCGTCGCGCAACGCAGGCCCCAGCACGTGGCCGAACCTGCCCCAGCCGCAGTTCTCGGCGACTCCGAGCGGGCAGATCTCCGACACCGACTACCAGACGCGGCTGAAGGTCATGTACGCCGCGGCCTCGGGCATCAACCCAGAAGAGGTTCCGACGTGGATCACGTACATCGGTGCCGGCTCGCTGCAGGGAGCGGAGGTGAGCGTTAAGTGAGAGGCGTCATCGCACCCCTGGTCAAGCTGGTCGTCTTCGCGGTCATCACGATCCTCGCGACTGCGATGCTCGGCTTGACGATCGCCAACGCCGGCTCGGGTGGCTCCGCGAACTACAAGGCCGTCTTCAACGACGCCGCCATGCTGAATCCGGGCGACGACGTGCGTATCGCGGGCGTCCGCGTCGGTCAGATCGACTCGGTCGAGATCACCGATCGCAACAAGGCGCTGGTCTCGTTCAGCGTCGACCGGGATCGCCTGCCGCGCAGCGCCCAGCTGACGATCCGGTACCGCAACCTGACCGGTCTGCGCTACATGGCGTTGGAGAAGGGCCCCGGATCGGCCGCCGACACCGTCGACACGGGCTACACGTTCCGCAACGTGGCCGGGAAGCCCGCCAGCACCCACGACGCGGTGAACCTGACCGAGCTGTTCAACGGATTCCGCCCGCTGTTCAAGCAGATCACGCCGGAGGACATGAACAAGCTGGCGGAGACCATCATCAAGGTCTTCCAAGGCGACATGGACACCACCATCGGGAACCTGATCAGCGACACCGCGGGACTCACCAACGCCCTGGCCGACAAGGACAAGGTGATCGGCGACATGATCACCAACCTGACGAAGGTCCTGGACACGGTGAACCGGAACGACGACCAGTTCACCAGTCTCCTGGTGAACACCGAGAAGCTGATCACCGGCCTCGCCGCACAGCGTGACTCGGTCGGCTCGGCCGTGACCTCGGTCGCGAACCTGACCACCGTCACCGGGTCCATCCTGAGCAAGACGCGTCCGTCGATCCAGGGCGACATCGCCGGGATCAAGTCGCTGTCGGATCAGTTGAACACCCGCACCGACGACATCGAACAGGCGCTGACCAACCTGCCGGTGAAGCTGCAGAAGATCGGCCGCGCCGCGACCTTCGGCTCGTGGTTCCAGTTCTATCTGTGCGGCATCGACGTCGTCGCAGGCAACGGCAAGTCCACCAAACTGACCCAGCCGGTGATTCCGCTGCCCGACATCAACCACGTCCTGTACACCAGCGCCGCCACGCGTTGCTGGGCCGACATGAAGCCCGGGGGGTGAAGAGAATGACTGACGAACAGAAGTCGTCGTCGGACGCCGCACCGGTGCCGACCACGCCGAAGAAGAGCCGCCGGTTCGCCGGACGACGCAGCCCGGTGAGTATCGGCGCCATGGGTCTGCTGATCCTGATCATGGCAGCGGTCTCGTCCTTCTACTTGAAGGACCTCCCGCTGGTGGGAGCCGGAGCCCGGTACACGGCCGCATTCAGCGAGGCTGCCGGCCTGAAGGCGGGCAACGAGGTCCGCGTCGCGGGCGTCAAGGTCGGTCAGGTCACCGCCGTCAAACTGAACGGTGACAAGGTCGACGTGACCTTCACGGCCAACAACACGTGGATCGGCAACCAGACGCAGGCGTCGATCCAGATCAAGACGGTCTTGGGCCAGAAGTACCTGGCGTTGAACCCGCGGGGGACCGAACTCGCCGACCCGAACGTGACCTTCACCGACACGGTGGCGCCGTACGACGTCATCGAGGCCTTCGGCGACGCGGCCGACCAGTTGCACGACATCGACACCGACAACCTGGCGGAATCGCTCCGCACGCTGTCGAGCGCGTTCTCGGGCACCAACTCCGAGGACATCAACGCGTCGTTGAGCGGCATCTCGCGCCTGTCGAACACCATCGCCAGTCGTGACGCCGAAGTGCAGAAGCTGCTCGCCGCGACCAAGGACACCTCGAAGATCCTCGCCGATCGCAATGAGGAGTTCACGAAGCTGATCGCAGGCACCGGCGTGCTGCTCAAGGAACTGAACAACCGGCAGAAGGACATCTCCGCGCTGCTGGCCAGCACCACCACGCTGAGCAAGGCCCTCACCGGCATCGTCCGCGACAACGAGAAGCAGATCGGTCCGGCCCTCGATTCACTCAAGGGCGTCACCGACATGCTGACGCGCCAGAACAAGAACGTGCGCGACAGTATCACCTACATGGCGCCGTTCTACCGGCTCTACGCCAACGTGCTCGGTAACGGACGCTGGTTCGAGTCCACCGTGACCAACCTGCTGCCGCCTGCGCTGCCGCAGCAGAACACCACGCGACTGCCGAACATGAAGAAGAATCTCAACAACGGCGGAACGGGGGCCGGCTGATGAGCGGGTCTGATCAGGCCTCACGGCTGTTCAGCAAGCGCAATATCGTCTATGGCGCGCTCGCCGCGGTACTGCTGCTCATCATCGGAGCAGGGGGCTGGTGGGCGTCGACGCTGATCGGCACCACGAAGATCAATGCGACCTTCAACAGTGCGGTCGGCATCTACGAGGGCAGTAACGTGCGCGTCCTCGGCGTGGACGTCGGCAAGGTGACGAAGGTGTCGCCGCAGGGCGACACGGTGAACGTGCAGATGCGCGTGAACCGCGGCGTCGATCTGCCCAAGAACGTTGAGGCGGTGCAGATCATCCCGTCGATCGTCGCCGACCGCTACGTGCAGTTGATCCCGGCCTACTCCGGCGGGCCCAAGGCCGGCAGCGACATCGATCTCACGACCAAGCAGACGCACGTCCCGGTCGAGATCGACGCGATCTACAGCAACCTGCAGAAGCTGTCGAAGTCCCTCGGCCCGAAGGGTGCCAACAAGAACGGCGCCGTCACCGACTTCGTCGACGTCTTCTCGAAGAACATGGAGGGCAACGGCGACAAGTTGGGTGACGCGATCACCAACCTGTCGAAGGCGGCCAACACGCTCTCGAACGGCAGCAACGACCTGGTCGGCACGATCAAGAACCTGAACGTGTTCGTCGAGGCGCTGCGCGAGAACGACGACCAAGTGCGTCAGTTCAACACGCAGATGGCGTCGTTCAACAAGTTCATGGCTGGCGAGCGGGAACAGCTCGGCACGGCGCTGGAGACCCTCTCGTACGCCCTGGGCGACGTCGCGACCTTCATCGCGGACAACAACCAGAAGATCGGCGATGCGATTCGGGATCTGCAGCCGACCGGCCAGGCGCTGCTGGACAACAAGGATCACCTGCTGGAGATCTTGACCGTCCTGCCGGTCACCATCAGCAACCTGATCAACGCGTACGACGCGGAGTCGGGCACGGTCGCGATGCGGCTGAACATCCCGGATCTGCAGGACCCGCTCGGCGCCACGTGCAAGATGCTCGACCTGGGCAAGCTGCTGCCGGGCAATCCGATGGCGGTCGACTTCAGTCGGAAGCTGGCCCCGCTGGTGAACAACTGCAAGGCCGTCGGCAAGCAGATCACCGACGGTGTGCTGACTCCGCTGCTGCCGACGCTTCCGTTCGGCATCCTGAGCGGTGACAAGCAGCAGAAGAACCCCGCGCCGGGAACCAATTCGGGCAACCCCGATCCGCGACTGCCGGGAGGACAGCGATGAAGGTGACGTTGTCGACGCGGGCACGCGTCGCCGGCCTGGGGGCCGCGATGGTGTCGATGCTGGCACTGACCGGTTGTTCCGGGATCCAGTCGGTGCCGCTGCCGGGCGGTGTGGACGTGGGGGACAACCCCCGCACGTACAAGATCCAGTTCGACGACATCCTCGACCTGGTTCCGCAGTCGGTGGTGAAGCAGGACGGCATCCCCGTCGGCCAGGTGACCAAGGTCGAGGTGCCCAAGGACGCCTGGGACGCGATCGTGACCGTTCGGGTCAAGAACACCGTGAACCTCTCGGACCAGGCCTCGGCCTCGGTGCAGCAGACCAACCTGCTGGGCGAGAAGTTCGTCGCGCTGCAGGAGTCTCCGGAAGCGAAGGCGAGCACGCCGCGTCAGCCGGAGTCGCAGGTGATCCAGTCCGATCGCACGCGCACCGTCACCGACATCGAGCAACTGCTCGGTGCGTTGTCGATGCTGCTGAACGGCGGCGGCATCAACCAGCTCGAGCCGATCATCACCTCGCTGAACGAGGCACTGGGCGATCGCCCGAACGCCGTGCGGTCGCTGCTCAAGCAGTCCGAAGAGCTGATCGACAACCTGAACCGTCAGCGCGACGACATCGTCCGCGCCGTCGAGGGAGTCAGCAAGCTCTCGTCGCGGGCCAACGAGCAGACCGATCAGATCGAACGGATCCTCAACGAGCTCCCGGAAGGCGTCAAGGTGCTCGAGGAGCAGCGTCCGCAGTTCGTGGACCTGCTGACCAAGCTCGACGACCTCGGCGATGTCGGCACGTCGATCCTCGGCAAGGCGCACGACGAGATCATCACCGATCTGAAGGCGTTGCGTCCGATCCTGTCCGAGCTGGCGAAGTCGGCGCAGGACGCGGCCACCGCGCTCCCGCTGATGCTGACGCATCCGTTCCCGGACGATCTGCTGCCTGCCGTGCACGGTGATTCGACCAACCTGTTCATGACGTTGGACCTGCGACTGCTGAACCAGTTGGAGGCGCTCGGCGTGGGGCAGGGCACCCCGAAGTACTCGCCGCCGTCGGTCAACGCGCCGAAGGTGGATCCGCGCAACCCGTACGTCAACGGCAACGGGCCGCGCTACGGTTGGCCGACCATCTCGCTGCTCCCGCCTGCCGCGAACTCGCGTCCGGGACCGAACACGCCGCCCTCGGGCGGGACCTACCCGATGAACAAGTCGTCCGCGACTGCGCAAAAGAACACGACGCAGAAGAATACGACGCAGAAGAACACGACGCAGAAAAATACGACGACGTCGAAGAAGAAGAGCACGAGTCAGTACACGATGATGCCGTCGCGTGACGAGAACTTCTTGAAGGGAACGTTGAGCATGCTCGGAGGTGATGACCAGTGACGACGCGTCTGGTCAAGATCCAACTGATCGTGTTCGTCGTGGTCGGCGTCCTCGCGATCGTCTACGTCGGCGCCAAGTACGCCCGCCTGGACAAGCTGGTCGGCATCTCGACGTACAACGTGACGTTGCACATGGACGACGCCAGCGGCGTGTTCCCGAACGCCGAGGTCACCTACCGCGGTGTTCCGGTCGGTCTGGTCGGCGACATGGAGATGGTGCCCTCGGGCGGCGTCGACGTGACGCTGCAGATGAACTCCGGTTCGGCCAAGGTGCCCGCGTCGGCGACCGCGGTCCTCGCGAACCGCTCGGCGATCGGCGAGCAGTTCATCGATCTGCAGCCGACGAGCAACGAGGGTCCGTACCTGGAAGACGGCAGCACGATCAAGGGCGCCGAGGTGCCGCCGAAGCTGCAGGACGTCATCGCCGACACCATCACCCTCACCAAGACGGTGCCGGTCAAGGAGTTGAGCACGGTCGTCGAGGAGCTCGGCAAGGCGTTCAACGGCAAGGGCGACGACCTCACCCGACTGGTGGCTTCGCTGGACAAGATCTCCAAGGACGGGCTCGACAACATCGATCCGATCGTTGATCTGATCAAGAACTCCAACGTGGTCCTGGGAACCCAGGCCGAGCAGTCGGATGCGATTCTCAGCTGGTCCAAGAACCTCGATCTGGTCACCGCACAGCTGACCGCCTCCGACCCGGATCTCCGGCGCATCCTGGCGACCGCGCCGAGGACCGCGAGCACCTTGTCGCAGTTCGTGCAGGACAACGGTCAGGACACCACCAAGCTGGTCCATCAGCTCGGTGCGACGGTCGACTATGTGGAGCCCGCGTCGTTCGCGACCGGCGTCACCTTCGCAATGCTGTCGGCGCTGTCCGCGGGCAGCCACAGCGCGGCGCCCGGTGACGGTCAGATCCACTTCGGCATCGTTCTCGAGACCGGTAACCCGCCGAGCTGTACGCGCGGCTACGAGAGCACGCAGAAGCTGATCGAGGACATGAAGAAGCGGAATCCGAACTTCGACATCAACTACGACGACTTCCCGTTCAACACGGAGGCGAACTGTGATGTCCCGGTCGGCAACCCGACCTCGGTCCGCGGTGCGCGTCGCGCCCAGCTGGCCAACCCGGACTTTCCGCAGCCGTGGGACAACACGCCGAAGAAGGATCCGGACAAGTTGAATTTGAACCCGCTGGCCACCCAGCTGGCCGCCCTGATGGGCGTGCACGCACGGTAAGCCCCGGACCGGTCTGCCGCCGCTGAATCAGCGGCGGCAGATTGGCGAGGTGGGCCAGGCGATGACTAAGGTTGCGCTCGATGACACACGAAGACAGCAGTGAGCCGGAGATCGACCCGGCCGACGCCGCAGAGGCGATGGACGGTGCGGCGATCGACGGCGAGGCGGTCGACGACTCCGCGGTCGAGGACGTGGCGGTCGACGATGCAGCGGTCGACGCAGATTCCGCGACCGAGTCGGACGCGTCAACAGTGAGTCTCACCAAGGACGATGCTGATGCGGACTCCGCGGAGAGCGTCGACGTCCTCCCGGCTCGGGTCGACACCGACGAGGCGTCGGCCCGCAAACCCATCGCCTCGTTGGCGCTCGCGGTCGCGGTGGCGGCACTGATCGCCGTCGTCGTGTGCATCGGCTACTTCGGCTACACCGGTGTCCGTGCCTACACGGTCGACTCGACGGCCACCCAGTTGCGCGACGAGTCGCTCGACGTCGCGCAGCAGGCCGTCCTGAACATCACTGCGGTGGATCCCACCGACATTCCCGGCTGGGAGAAGCGCCTGCGGTCGTCGTTGACCGGCGACGCCCTCGACCAGGTGAAGCCCGACGACTTGAAGAAGCTCGTGGAGCAGGGCCAGGCGGCAGGCAGTTCGGCGGGCAAGATCGAGTCCCGGATCGCGCGCAGCGCGGTGACCGCGCTCAACACCGATGAGGACACGGCCACCGTGCTGGTGTTCGCGAACGTGACTGCCACCAACAAAGATCAGCCGGTGCAGCAGAGTCAGATGGGCTTCCTGCTGACGATCGTCGACGTGGACGGCACCCGCAAGGCCGGCAAGGTCGTAGCACTGAACCCCCTCGAATACAGTCAGACCGGCTCGGACGTCGCGAACACCACCGGGAACGGCACGGCGCCGAAGGAGGGCGGCAACTGATGGCTGCTGGACGTCCGATCAAGCGCACCTCGTCTCCGTCGAAACGAACCCCGAAGGTCGCCGGTCGCGGTGGGTCCCGGGTCACCGTCGCCAAGAACGCCGACGAGACCGCAGCGGAGACGATCACCGCGAGCGAAACCACCGCTGAGAAGCCCGCTGCCGAGAAGTCGGCCGGCGAGTCCGGGACGAGCACCGTCGTCTCCGGCGTGGAACGGAAGCGCCGCGCCGCCGCCGAACGTGTGGAGCAGGAGGAGGCTGAGCGCGCCGTGCTGCTGGAGGGGAAGCCTCCGCGCAGCACCGGCGCCACGTTCCGGACAGCCGCGATCATCGGCGCAGCGGCGCTGGTGCTCGGCATCGTCGCCGCGATTCTCGCCTTTCATCCGGGCGCCGAGGTGAACGACAACCGCGCCTTCGTCGACTCCGCGGAGACCGAGCAGGTGCTGAGCAACGCGCGTAGCGCGGCCTGCGCGCCGTTCCAGTTCGACTACAAGAACCTCGACGGGTGGATCGCCTCCACACACGACCAGTTCACCGGGGGAGCGCTCGATCAGTTCGAGACGTACCTCAAGGTGCAGCGCCAGGTCATCGAGCAGACCAAGTCGGCGTCGGAGTGCCAGGTGGACTCGATGGGAGTCGAGTCGCTCGACGGCGACAACGCCTCGGTGATCGCGACGCTGATCGTGAGCACCTCGCGCGACGGCATCGTCAACGAGTCGTCGGTACCGCACGTCCGATACTCCCTGGTGAGGATGGACGGAACGTGGCGTGTCAACGAGGTCGGTGGCTTCTGAGATGCGGCGAGCGACGGAGCGATTCGTAGGGAATCGGCGCGTTTCGCTTGACGTTCGGGCGTCGGCGCGGCACGCTGTGACAAGCGATTCTGCGAGGTAGGCAGCCTTCCGCGAATCTTTTCCCAGAGGGGGTTACCCATCCCCGTCATGATCTGATACAGTTGGACGTTGCGCTGGCTGCCTCCTGTCCGCTGATCGATCATCCTTCCAGCCGTCCCGTGTCGGGGTGGCCCTCGGGTGTGATGTTTGTGCAGGTAGCACGACCACCGCAGGCCACATGGCCACGCACCGAGAAACTTCGTGTTGGAAGGACGCATCTTGGCACTCGACCGCCAGTCCACCTCAACCACATCGGGAATCATCCCGGGCGCTCCACATCGCGCTTCCTTTGCCAAGATCGACGAGCCGCTCGAGGTTCCGGGCCTGCTCGATCTGCAGTTGGATTCGTTCGAATGGCTCGTCGGTACGCCCGAATGGCGCGCAAAGGCGATTGCGCGGGGTGAGGAGAACCCGGTCGGCGGACTTGAGGAAGTCCTCCGCGAACTGTCGCCTATCGAGGACTTCTCGTCCTCGATGTCCCTGTCTTTCTCCGATCCGCACTTCGACGAGGTCAAGGCCTCGATCGACGAGTGCAAGGACAAGGACATGACTTACGCGGCGCCGTTGTTCGTCACCGCGGAGTTCATCAACAACAACACCGGTGAGATCAAGTCGCAGACCGTCTTCATGGGCGACTTCCCGATCATGACCGACAAGGGCAGCTTCATCATCAACGGCACCGAGCGTGTCGTCGTGAGCCAGCTGGTCCGCAGCCCGGGCGTCTACTTCGACTCCTCGATCGACAAGACCACCGAGAAGACGCTGCACTCGGTCAAGGTGATTCCGGGCCGTGGTGCGTGGCTCGAGTTCGACGTCGACAAGCGCGACACCGTGGGCGTCCGCATCGACCGCAAGCGTCGTCAGCCGGTCACTATCTTGCTCAAGGCGCTCGGCATGACCAGCGAGGACATCGCGGAGCGCTTCGGCTTCTCCGAGATCATGATGTCGACCCTGGAGAAGGACTCGACCAGCAACCAGGACGAGGCCCTGCTCGAGGTCTACCGCAAGCTGCGTCCGGGCGAGCCGCCGACCAAGGAGTCCGCGGAGAGCCTGCTGGAGAACCTGTTCTTCAAGGAGAAGCGCTACGACCTCGCCCGCGTCGGCCGCTACAAGATCAACAAGAAGCTCGGCCTCACCGCGAACCCGATGTTCGGCGCGTCGACCCTGACCACCGAAGACATCATTGCGACCGTCGAGTACCTGGTGCGTCTGCACGAGGCCGACCCCCACCACACCTCGATGATGACCGTCCCGGACGGCGTCGAGGTCCCGGTCGAGGTCGACGACATCGACCACTTCGGCAACCGTCGCCTGCGCACGGTCGGCGAGCTGATCCAGAACCAGATCCGCGTGGGCCTCTCGCGCATGGAGCGCGTCGTGCGTGAGCGCATGACCACCCAGGACGCCGAGGCGATCACGCCGCAGACGCTGATCAACATCCGTCCCGTCGTGGCCGCGATCAAGGAGTTCTTCGGAACCAGCCAGCTGTCGCAGTTCATGGACCAGAACAACCCGCTGTCGGGGCTGACGCACAAGCGTCGTCTCTCGGCGCTGGGCCCGGGCGGTCTGTCGCGTGAGCGCGCAGGCCTCGAGGTCCGCGACGTGCACCCGTCGCACTACGGCCGCATGTGCCCGATCGAGACCCCTGAGGGTCCGAACATCGGCCTGATCGGTTCGCTGTCGGTGTACGCCCGCGTCAACCCGTTCGGCTTCATCGAGACGCCGTACCGCAAGGTCGTCGACGGTGTCCTCACCGACGAGATCGCGTACATGACCGCCGACGAGGAGGACCGTTACCTCATCGGCCAGGCGAACACGAACTACGACGCCGACGGCACCATCACCGACGAGCGCGTCCTGGTCCGCATCAAGGGTGCCGAGGTCGAGTTTGTCCCGGCCCAGGCCGTCCAGTACCTGGACGTCTCGCCGCGCCAGATGGTCTCGGTCGCCACCGCGATGATTCCGTTCCTGGAACACGACGACGCGAACCGTGCCCTGATGGGCGCCAACATGCAGCGTCAGGCGGTGCCGCTGGTCCGCAGCGAGTCGCCGCTGGTCGGCACCGGCATGGAGCTGCGTGCGGCCGTCGACGCGGGCGATGTCATCGTCACCGGCAAGACCGGTGTGGTGGAAGAGGTCTCGGCCGACTTCATCACCGTGATGGCCGACGACGGCACCCGCGACAGCTTCCGCCTGCGGAAGTTCGAGCGCTCCAACCACGGCACCTGTGCCAACCAGGTCCCGATCGTCGACGAGGGTCAACGTGTCGAGGCCGGCCAGGTTCTGGCCGACGGCCCCTGCACCGATCAGGGTGAGATGGCGCTCGGCAAGAACCTGCTCGTGGCGATCATGCCGTGGGAGGGCCACAACTACGAGGACGCGATCATCCTGAGCCAGCGTCTCGTGGAGGAGGACACCCTCACCTCGATCCACATCGAGGAGCACGAGATCGACGCTCGCGACACCAAGCTCGGTGCCGAGGAGATCACCCGCGACATCCCGAACGTCTCCGACGAGGTCCTCGCCGATCTCGACGAGCGCGGCATCGTCCGCATCGGCGCCGAGGTCCGCGACGGCGACATCCTGGTCGGTAAGGTCACCCCGAAGGGCGAGACCGAGCTGACTCCGGAAGAGCGCCTGCTCCGCGCGATCTTCGGCGAGAAGGCGCGCGAGGTCCGCGACACCTCGCTGAAGGTGCCGCACGGCGAGACCGGCAAGGTCATCGGCGTTCGCACGTTCAGCCGTGACGAGGACGACGACCTGGCGCCCGGCGTCAACGAGTTGGTCCGCGTCTACGTGGCGCAGAAGCGCAAGATCCAGGACGGTGACAAGCTCGCAGGCCGCCACGGCAACAAGGGCGTCATCGGCAAGATCCTGCCGCAGGAGGACATGCCCTTCCTGCCGGACGGCACTCCGGTCGACATCATCCTGAACACGCACGGTGTCCCGCGTCGTATGAACATCGGTCAGATTCTCGAGACCCACCTCGGTTGGGTGTCGAAGGCCGGCTGGAACATCGACACCGCGCAGCTGGAAGAGGAGTGGGCCAAGCGCCTGCCCGAGCACATGCACTCCGCGGAGCCGAACACCAACACCGCCACCCCGGTGTTCGACGGCGCCAAGGACGACGAGCTTGCAGGTCTGCTCGGCTCCACGCTTCCGAACCGCGACGGCGACGTGATGGTCGGCGCCGACGGCAAGGCGACCCTGTTCGACGGTCGTTCGGGCGAGCCCTTCCCCTACCCGGTCGCGGTCGGCTACATGTACATCATCAAGCTGCACCACCTGGTGGACGACAAGATTCACGCGCGTTCCACCGGTCCGTACTCGATGATCACCCAGCAGCCGCTCGGCGGTAAGGCCCAGTTCGGTGGTCAGCGCTTCGGTGAGATGGAGTGCTGGGCCATGCAGGCGTACGGCGCCGCCTACACCCTGCAGGAACTGCTGACGATCAAGTCGGACGACGTGGTCGGTCGGGTGAAGGTCTACGAGGCCATCGTCAAGGGCGAGAACATCCCCGAGCCGGGCATCCCGGAGTCGTTCAAGGTGCTCTTGAAGGAGCTCCAGTCGCTCTGCCTGAACGTGGAGGTCCTCTCCAGCGAGGGCACCGCGATCGAGATGAGTGACACCGACGATGAGGACCTCGAGCGTGCTGCTGCCAACCTCGGCATCAACCTGTCACGCAACGAGTCCGCCACCGTCGACGACCTCGCCAACTGACCCACGGGGGCTCCGCCCCGTGTACCCCGAACAACCCGCGTGGTTGCGAATCGGCACACGGGAGCGGGCTCCGGCCGGCGGGGACGCCGACCACAAACCCATAACCACGGAATTTCCAGAGCCGGCACCGGTTCATAGGTAGGGATAAAGAACTTGCTCGACGTCAACTTTTTCGACGAACTGAAGATCGGTCTTGCGACGGCCGACGACATCCACAACTGGTCGTACGGCGAGGTCAAGAAGCCGGAGACCATCAACTACCGCACGCTGAAGCCGGAGAAGGACGGCCTGTTCTGCGAGAAGATCTTCGGACCGACTCGCGACTGGGAGTGCTACTGCGGCAAGTACAAGCGCGTGCGTTTCAAGGGCATCATCTGTGAGCGCTGCGGCGTCGAGGTGACCAAGGCCAAGGTTCGACGTGAGCGCATGGGCCACATCGAGCTGGCCGCTCCGGTCACGCACATCTGGTACTTCAAGGGCGTGCCGAGCCGCCTCGGCTACCTGCTGGACCTGGCGCCGAAGGATCTCGAGAAGATCATCTACTTCGCCGCCTACGTGATCACCGCCGTCGACGACGAGCTGCGTCACGCCGAGCTCTCGACCCGCGAGGCCGAGATCGGTGTGGAGCGCAAGGCCATCCTGGACGACCTCGAGGCCGCTCTCGCCGAGCGTCAGCAGAAGCTCGAGGCCGACCTCGCCGAGCTCGAGGCCGAAGGCGCCAAGGCCGACGCCAAGCGCAAGGTCCGCGACGCCGCCGAGCGCGAGCTCAAGCGCATGCGTGACCACGCCAACCGCGAGGTGGAGTCCCTGGACGAGATCTGGGACAAGTTCACCAAGCTGACCCTGGGCGACCTCATCATCGACGAGCGGCTGTACCGCGAGCTCGAGGACCGCTTCGGCGAGTACTTCACCGGCTCGATGGGCGCCGAGGCCATCAAGAAGCTCCTCGAGAGCTTCGACATCGAGGCCGAGGCCGAGTCGCTGCGCGAGACCATCCGCACCGGCAAGGGCCAGAAGAAGCTGCGTGCACTGAAGCGACTGAAGGTCGTGGCGGCGTTCCAGCAGTCCGGCAACTCGCCGCAGGCCATGGTGCTCGACGCCGTGCCGGTGATCCCGCCGGAGCTGCGTCCGATGGTTCAGCTCGACGGCGGCCGCTTCGCGACCTCCGACCTGAACGACCTCTACCGTCGCGTCATCAACCGCAACAACCGCCTCAAGCGACTGATCGACCTCGGCGCCCCCGAGATCATCGTCAACAACGAGAAGCGGATGCTGCAGGAGTCGGTCGACGCCCTGTTCGACAACGGCCGTCGTGGTCGTCCCGTCACCGGACCGGGCAACCGTCCGCTGAAGTCGCTGAGCGATCTGCTCAAGGGCAAGCAGGGACGTTTCCGTCAGAACCTGCTGGGCAAGCGCGTCGACTACTCCGGTCGTTCGGTGATCGTCGTCGGCCCGCAGCTGCAGCTGCACCAGTGCGGTCTGCCGAAGCTGATGGCCCTGGAACTGTTCAAGCCGTTTGTGATGAAGCGTCTGGTGGATCTCAACCAGGCTCAGAACATCAAGTCGGCCAAGCGCATGGTGGAGCGTCAGCGACCCGCCGTGTGGGACGTCCTCGAAGAGGTCATCGCCGAGCACCCGGTTCTGCTGAACCGTGCGCCCACGCTGCACCGCCTCGGCATCCAGGCCTTCGAGCCGCAGCTGGTGGAGGGCAAGGCCATCCAGCTGCACCCGCTGGTCTGTGAAGCGTTCAACGCCGACTTCGACGGTGACCAGATGGCCGTGCACCTGCCGCTGAGTGCGGAAGCACAGGCCGAGGCGCGCATCCTGATGCTGTCGTCGAACAACATCCTGTCGCCCGCATCGGGTCGTCCGCTCGCCATGCCGCGTCTGGACATGGTGACCGGCCTCTTCTACCTGACCACCCAGAAGGACGGTCTGGCAGGCGAGTACACCCCGGCCACCGACGACGACATCGAGCGCGGCGTCTACTCGAGCCCGGCCGAGGCCATCATGGCCGTCGACTTGGGCGAGCTGACCATCCAGTCCAAGATCAAGGTGCGGCTGACGCAGCAGCGTCCGCCCGCCGACGTCGAGGCGGAGCTCTTCCCGGAGGGCTGGACCCGCGGTCAGGCATGGGAGACCATGACCACCCTGGGTCGCGTGATGTTCAACGAGCTGCTGCCGAAGGACTACCCGTTCATCGACGAGCAGATGCCGAAGAAGCGTCAGGCCGTGATCATCAACGATCTCGCCGAGCGCTACCCGATGATCGTCGTCGCACAGACCGTCGACAAGCTGAAGGACGTCGGCTTCTACTGGGCCACGCGTTCGGGTGTCACCGTCTCGATGTCGGACGTTCTGGTTCCGCCGGCCAAGGCCGAGATCCTGGAGCGTTACGAGGAGCGGGCCGACGGCCTGGAGCGCAAGTTCCAGCGCGGCGGTCTGACCCCGGACGAGCGTCGCGACGCACTGGTGGAGATCTGGAAGCAGGCCACCGAAGAGGTCGGTAAGGCGCTCGAGGACTACTACCCGGACGACAACCCGATCACGATGATCCCGAAGTCGGGCGCCACGGGCAACATGACTCAGGTGCGCAACCTGTCGGGTATGAAGGGCCTGGTGACGAACCCGAAGGGTGAGTTCATCCCGCGTCCGATCAAGTCGTCGTTCCGCGAGGGCCTGACCGTCGCCGAGTACTTCATCAACACGCACGGCGCCCGCAAGGGTCTGGCGGACACCGCACTGCGCACCGCCGACTCGGGTTACCTGACCCGTCGTCTGGTGGACGTGTCGCAGGACGTCATCGTCCGCGAGACCGACTGTGGCACCGAGCGCGGCATCCTGGTTCCGCTGGGCGAGAAGCAGGCAGACGGCAGCATCATCCGTGATGCGCACGTCGAGACCTCGGCGTACGCCCGCACCCTGGCCACCGATGCGCGCGACGCCGACGGCAACGTCGTCGTCGAGAAGGGGCACGACCTGGGCGATCCCGCCATCGAGGCTCTCCTCGCAGCGGGCGTCACCGAGGTCAAGGTCCGCTCGGTCCTCACCTGTGCCACCGGCACCGGCGTCTGCGCCTGCTGCTACGGCCGTTCGATGGCGACCGGCAAGCTCGTCGATATCGGCGAGGCCGTGGGCATCATCGCCGCACAGTCGATCGGTGAGCCCGGTACCCAGCTGACGATGCGTACGTTCCACCAGGGTGGTGTCGGTGACGACATCACCGGCGGTCTGCCGCGTGTCACCGAGCTGTTCGAGGCCCGCGTCCCCAAGGGCAAGGCCCCGATCGCCGAGGTCTCGGGTCGGATCCGCATGGAAGACGACGATCGGTTCTACAAGATCACGATCATCCCGGACGACGGCAGCGACGAGGTCGTGTACGACAAGCTCTCGAAGCGTCAGCGTCTGCGCGTCTTCAAGCAGGAGGACGGCAGCGAGCGTCTGCTGGCCGACGGCGACCACGTCGAGGTGGGGCAGCAGCTCCTCGAGGGCGCTGCCGATCCGCACGAGGTGCTGCGTGTCATGGGTCCGCGCCAGGTGCAGATCCACCTCGTCAACGAGGTCCAGGAGGTGTACCGGAGCCAGGGTGTGTCGATCCACGACAAGCACGTCGAGACCATCGTCCGCCAGATGCTGCGTCGCGTGACGATCATCGACTCCGGCGCCACCGAGTTCCTGCCGGGTTCGCTCACCGAGCGTGCCGAGTTCGAGGCGGCCAACCGGTCCGTCGTCGCCGAGGGCGGGGAGCCGGCTGCCGGCCGTCCGGTCCTCATGGGCATCACGAAGGCCTCGCTGGCCACCGATTCGTGGCTGTCCGCGGCGTCGTTCCAGGAGACCACGCGCGTGCTCACCGATGCGGCCATCAACAGCCGTAGCGACAAGCTCGTGGGCCTCAAGGAGAACGTGATCATCGGTAAGTTGATCCCGGCCGGTACCGGTATCAACCGCTACCGCAACATCGAGGTCCAGCCGACCGAAGAGGCTCGTGCAGCGGCGTACGCCCTGCCGACCTACGACGACACCTACTACAGCCCGGACGGCGCCTTCGGCGCCCCGAGCGGTGCCGCCGTTCCGCTGGACGACTACGGCTTCGGCAGCGACTTCCGCTGATCTGAACCACTGACGACGGTCCCGTTCCCCACAGGGGAGCGGGACCGTCGTCGTTGGCGCACCACTTCTGATCGAGTCGCACCACTTCTGTTTCCCGCATTCGGTCGCGACCAAGTGCGGGAAACAGAAGTGGTGCGGTTCGTCGGCAAGTGGTGCGCGGCGGGGTGTCAGAGGAGCCCGGCGCGGTGCAGGGCCCTTGCCCTCGCCGTCGAACTCGCCGATCACCCGGCGGTCCCACTCGTAGTCGCTGTAGTAGGCCTGACCGAACACTTCGACGAGCCGCTGTAGGAGCGGAATCGGCAGCGCTCCTTGGATCATCTGGGCGCGGCTCCACGATTCGCCGGGATTCGCCGAGTCGCCGTCGGCGAAACGGAGCGCCTGTCGTGCCCGTACGACGCCGGGTTGTCGACGTCGCTCGAGCATCTCCTGGAGTTCGTCGCTAGTGGCGCCGGCTCGTAGCGCGGAGTCGAAGACCGCCAGCGCGCAGGCGAAGGCGGTGGCGCCCGTCAGGTCGGCGGCGATCGCAACGTCCACGGCGGTCCGAGCGAGACTGGTGACGCGGACGCCGTCGATGATCAGGATGTCGTCGGCGTCGAGGCCGCAGTGGACATGTCGGGTCGGTCGGCGCTTTCCGCTCGAACTGCGGGTGACGCCGACGTGGACCCGTTGGATGTCGGGTTTCAACAGGGCGAGCCGGTGGACGGCAGCGGCGGACTGGTGGGTGAGGACGGCGTCGTCGATGTCCGCCGCGGAGAGGGATCGTCGACGGTAGATCTCCTGGTCACGCCGCCAACCTGGTTCCGGCAGATCCGCGGTCGGCACGTACTCGCCGCGACAGGCGATGATGAGCTCGCCTCCCCGGACTGCGTTCTTGATGTCGGCGTCGGTGAATCCCGAGTCGAGGGCGTTGCTGCGCACCACTTCCGTCTCCCGCACTCGGTCGCGACCGAGTGCGGGAACCAGAAATGGTGCGAATCGCGGCTAAGTGGTGCGTCAGGCGCCGATGGCGCGGGCGATCATCGGCCAGGAGTTGCGGAGGTCGGCGTAGAACAGGCCCCACGTGTGGACGCCGTCGGGCCGGTGCACAAAGCGGTGCGGGATCCGCAGACCGTTCAGGCGATTCGACATGTTGGTGGTGCACTGCAGCGCCACCGCTTCGATGACGTTGCCGCCGACGAGTCCGCTGCCGTTCTGGAGGAGGCGGCCGTCGACGGGCCCGGCGATCCCGGATCCCGCGGACAGGTAGATGGCCTTGCCGCGCAGTTTGTTCGCGTTGACGACCGGATCGTGTCGATACCAGGCGGGGCTGCCGGGCGGGCCCCACATGTTGACGACGTTGCCGCCGCCGCGGGCGGTGACGGCGGTCGCGGCGAGGGTGCCGAGCGGATCGGTGGTGCCGGGGCAGCCGCTGTACGACGCGACGGCACGGTAGAGGCGGGGCGCCTGCGTCGCGAGATCGAGGGCCGGACCTGCGGACATCGAGACGCCGGAGATCGCGTTGACGCCGCTGGTCCGGAACTGCTTGTTCACCGCGGCGGGGAGTTCGCGGGTGAAGAAGGTCTGCCATTTGTTGCGGCCGAGGGCCGGATCGGTGTGCTGCCAGTCGGTCATCATCGAGAACCGACCGCCGATCGGCAGCACGACGTTGACGCGCTTGTTCGCGAAGAACTGACGGACGCGCGTGTTGTTGAACCACGAGATGCCGTCCTCGGCGCCGCCTGCGCCGGGGAGCATGTAGAAGACCGGGAGGCCCGCGGGGCTCCCCGCGGGATGCAGGACGTGGCTGCGAATCACGCGGTTCATCGACGGCGAGTACACGGAGATCATCGACACCGTGGGACTCAGCGTCTGGGCTGCGGGCACTCGCGGCGCTGCGTCGGCCGCCGGTGCGGGTGTCAGAGTGAGGGCGAGGACTGCGGCGAGTAAACCGGCGACCGTGAGTCGTATCGAGTGCCGTGGTCGCGTTTGTGTTCGTTCGCCCATGCGGCCACCGTACGAGGCCGGTGGGACGGAAGTGAAATCGAAACGGCGGTTGTTGCGGAATAGATAGCGACGCGAGACGTCGGGACCGGCGGTGTGTTGTGTCGGAAATATCCGGAGTCGCAGTGTATGGGGCGATCGATCGACATGTCGTGCCGTGAATGTCGGAAACCGATAGGATTCGCGCGAGCGAGTGGATGACTTGCCTCCTACGGGAAGAGGACGTGATGGAACAGATGAATCGGGCGCAGCGTCGCGCGCAGGCGCGTGCCCAGGGTGGTCGTCGCCAACGATTGAAGCGGGGGCTCGTCTCAGTCGGTGCGGTGGTCGCGCTCGGCAGCGGCACTGTGCTCGCTCCGGCGGGACAGGTGTTGGCTCAGACAGCGTCGAGCGTCGACCTGGGGTCGATGGACCTCGCCGCCGTCGTGGACATGTTGGACGAGCCGATCGTTAAGCAGTTCGTCGAGATGTGCCGAACTGGAGCACTCGCGACAGGTCCGGACGCAGACCGCAGCACCGAGTACGACCCGGACAACCCGCCGCTGGCGATCGCAGACTGCACCACGTCGAACGGTACAGGCATTGCGCTGGTGCTTCCCGAGAGTCTCGAGGTGGGGCAGGCCGCCGAGGGAATCACCATGGACCTCGGCGACGACATCAATCTGTTGTTCGTCAAGTACCGGATGGGGGAACGCAATCTGCTCGAGGTTCTCGGCGGAGCAGTGTTGGGCAGCGACACGGTCAAGTCTCTGGCGGACGCCGTCGTCGGCGTCCGCGTGGACCCCGGAGCGTTCGACAAATACGACACGTACGCCGCGATCCAACAAGATGCCGCGCTTCCGGTCGTCATGGAACGGTACTGCACCGGATTCATGGCGTTCGGACGGTGTATCGGGGAGTGGCGCGACCGCGACAAGAACTACGATAAGCGTTCGGAAGCCCTCAAGATGGCCGAGTTCTTGACCGGCCACACCTACGACCACACCGTCCCACAGCAGTTGCCGAGCCCCGCCAAGCCGATCGGTACGTCGGTCATCGCGGGCGACGGCGTCAACGTCGCACTGTCGATGCGCGGCGGCAACGCACTCGCGCAGACCGGGCATGCGCTGGCGCTGGCGCTTGCTGCCGCAGATAAGGGGCGCACCTCGACGGCGTTCGCAGATCTCGGGATCGCTTCGGCCGTCAACATCGACACCGACGACGTCACCTTCACCTGGTTCGGTCAGGAGATCGACTTCGCGAAGTTGCGCGCGACCGGAGTGCTCGACTCTGATCTGGCAGGCGACGCCGGCGCGGATGCGGGTGCCATGCTCGACCTGGTGGAAGGGCTAAAACTGCCGGGCCTCAAGGAGGTGTCTTGCTTCGGCCTCAACACCACGGCCACCGCAGAAGGCCTCGGCACCTGCACCAACTACCTCGGGACGTTCGACTATTACAAGGATCTGCGTCCGGTCACCGATGGCGGTCATCGACAGGAACAGTACGGCCTGGCGGATGTCACGTCGCTGTTCTTCGGTAACGACGCATTGCTGAAACAGCTCGGCCCGGTCCTCGGCGGTGACACGTCGGGCTTGATGGACAGTCCCTTCATGGCGGACATGCTCAATGCCCTCGTGTCAGAGGAACAACGCATCAAGTTCGCCAAGGATTTCGTGCGCTACACGAAGGACGTGCACACCGTCTTCGCCAAGGAGCCAGTCCTCGACGAGGACGGCAACCCAGTACTCGACGACGACGGCAACCCCGTCATGACGGTGAAGCAGACGCCGCGGATGGTCGGGGCGACTGAAGTCGTCGACGGGGCCGTGGTGCCGCTGATGGTCTGGGTCGATGCCGACGGCAACGAAGTCCCCGAAGGCACTGCAGATGCACGACACGTACAGCGGACAGTGCAGGCCACCGCCGACGACGGAACCTTGCTCTTCGACCCGGTGATCGAGAAGACGACGACCGCGCACTGGCTGACCAGTGACTACGGGCTCCGTGAACCATTGGTTATCCAGTGGCTGGGACATGAGATCGTCTTCTTTCCAGCCGTGGAGATCAACGGAGCCCTGCGGCCTAATCTCATCGGCCTACCGCAGATCAGGCAGATCACCGGCGACGCCCAGACCGGTTTGCTCCCGAAGATCAGCCTGGTCCAGTGGGACAACCCGTTCGGACTCGGGACGCTGAGCCTGGACAATCCGTTCGACCCGGTCGGCACCGTCAGCGACTACCTGAAGACGGTCACCATCATCGACGACCTCACAACGGCGGGCGAGCTCATCGGACAACTGTCGAGCGGACCAGCGACGATTGCCTCGGACGCGGGGGCGGATCGTCCTGAGAGCGACGACACGGTGTCCGACGCTGGGGCGTCGTCCGCCGATGTACCGCCGATGATCGTCGGCACCTCGGTGCCGGATTTGCCATCGATGGTGGTCAATGAGCCTGGCGAACCGGCACCGATCGAGGTCGTCACACCTGATGTGCCCACTGTGGAGGAGCAGCCGACTTCGGACGTTCCCATCGTCGAGGAACCGGGAGTCGACGTCGATGGGGATGACTCGGACGCAGACGTGACCGGGCTCGGCGAGACGCCGGTCGACAGTGCATCGGAACCGGCTCTGGAACCGGTCGGGTGACCTGATCGAGTGTGCGTTCCACCGCCGAGACTGTCCGACCGGCGGTGGGACGCGCGTCGGGTCACTACGATCGCCACATGGGTGTCCCGACACGGTACCGCTGGCTGCTGCACGTCGATCTGGACCAGTTTCAAGTCTCGGTGGAGCGGTTGCGGCGCGAGGAGCTGGTCGGGCACGCCGTGATCGTCGGCGGCGACGGCGACGCGAATCGTGCTCGACAAGTGGTGACGTGCGCGTCGTACGAGGCGCGTGACCTGGGCGTGCGCGCAGGCATGCCGATGCGGGCGGCGGGAAAGAAAGCGCCCGACGCCGTCTTCCTGCCGCTCGACATGGCCGCGTACGAGGCCGCGTCGGCGCGCGTCATGGACGTGCTCCGGGAGATCGGCGACGCCGTCGAGGTGTGGGGATGGGATGAGGCGTACCTCGGCTTCGACGACCGCGCCGACACGGAGGCTCGCGACCTGGACGACATCGTCGTCGTGGCCGAGACGATCCGACGGACCGTCCTGGCTGAGACCGGGCTGCGGTGCTGCGTCGGCGTCTCCGACAACAAACAGCGTGCCAAGGCTGCGACCGGGTTCGCCAAACAGGCGATCCGGGATGCCCAGGCACTCGACGAGGCCCGCGTCTTCGTCCTCGACGAGACCAACTGGTCGACGCTGATGGATCATCGGCCGTGTCGGGACCTGTGGAGCGTCGGTTCGCGGACGGCTGCGAAACTCGCCTCGGTGGGCATCGATACCGTCGCCCAGTTGGTCGCCGCTGATCGTGACGAGCTGATCGCGCTCTTCGGTCCACACCAGGGCAACTGGCTCTACGTCCTCAGCCGCGGCGGCGGCGATGATGCGATCGACAGTGCTCCACCGGTGGCGAAATCGCACTCCAAGGCGCACACCTTCGACGTCGACCTCACCGCCCGCGACGACCTGCAGGCCGCCGTGCGCGGACTGACGCGCGAGGTGCTGGACCAGGTGATCGCCGAGGGGCGGATGCCGTTCCGGGTCGGACTCACCGTGCGCACATCGACGTTCTACACCCGGACCAAGATGCGGAAGATGCCTGCGCCGACGACCGACTACGAGCCCATCGTCGCGGTGGCCACGGCGCTGCTGGAGGCGTTCGAGATCGACCGGCCCATCCGACTGATGGCGGTACGGCTGGAACTGCTCGATCCGTGACCCGGTCCCGGGGTCACTCGGTCCAGACGCCCGCCGAGCGTGCGTGCAGTTCGCGGAGTTCGTCGGCGAGTTCGGGCGCGGGTCCGGACACGGGTACATCGGGCGCCACCTGATTGATCGCCAGGGTGGCGACCGGGCCCTGAGCCAGTCCCCATTCCGCACGCCACTGTGCGAGTTGGGCGGCGCTGGCCGCGTACACGATTCGGCCGAGACCGACCCATGCGTGCGCAGCCGAACACATCGGGCAGTGCTCGCCCGAGGTGTACACCACCGAGGATGCGCGCTGCTGCTCGGTCAAGTTCTTGGCCGCCCACCGGGCGACCGCGAATTCGGGGTGGCGCGTGTGGTCGCCGCCGCTGACCCGGTTGCGGTCGGCGAAGCGGACGTCGCCCGCCGCGTCGACGATGAGTGAGCCGAACGGTTCGTCTCCGGCGTCGAGCGCTTCCCGCGCCAGCGTGACGCAGCGGCGCAGGAAGGTCAGGTCCGGTTCCGTGGGTGCAGAGACAGGGGCAACCATGTGCGTGACGTTACCCGGCGGCTCCGCCGCTTATCGGGGGACCCGAAACGCCGTGAGGCGGGCATCGCGGTCGACGTCGAGCCCCAGCCGATCCCACGGCACACCGATGCCGACCACCGCGTAGGCGGAGGTGGGAAACCGGTCGATCTCGCCCGACGGGTCGAGGGCCAGAACGGCCTCGGGCATCCCCGGGAAATGTCCGACCACCAGCACCGTCGACGCATCCTCCGGCGCGTACACGCGCACGGTCTCGAAGATCTCCGACGGCGTGCCACCGTACAGCTCGCTGACGTACTGGACCGGCGCGTCGATGCCGGTCTGCTCCAGAGTCATGCGCGTGCGCGTCGACGTGGAACAGAGGACGGCGTCGATCGACAGCCCGTCGGACGCCATCCACTCACCGGCCAGCGCGGCCTGGGTCATGCCGCGCTTGTTGAGCGGGCGGTCGTGGTCGTAGACGCCGTCTGGGTATGCGGACTTGCCGTGCCGCATCAGCACCAGCAGTCGAGCGGGTCTCTCGGACGTCATGCTGCACCTCGCCGATTCCGTGCGCCGCGCAGTGACTCGTCCGCCGCCATCAGCCGGAGGAGCTGGGCGGTCTCCCGCCAAGCCGAGACCTCCTGCGTGTACATCAGGTACTCCTCGATCCGATCGTCGGACAGTGCTTCGTCGGCCAGTTCGGTGAGCTCGAGCAACTCGTCGATGCACCGATTGATCAGGCCGGGGAGCCGGTCGCCGCGGCAGGCGTCGCCGATGTCCCGCGACGACAAGGTGGTCATCCGCTCCAGGTCCCTGCGATATGTCATGCCCACACGGTAAGTCCCGGGTCCGACAAAAGCGGACAGGCGCGCGATGGGGCGGTGGGAATGGTTAGATTCTCCGCGCCCGTAACCATGTCCATCGCCGCGGCCGGATCCTACGGTCGACGACATGACGACAACCGACATCATCACCATTCCCGACACGGACACCGCGCTCAACGCCATCGCCTCGGCCACCGCCGACGCCGTCGCGGCGAAGCCGAGCAATGCGCAGGTGGTCTTCGGTGCATCCGCGGTCGCCGGAGAAGGGGTGTCGAGCGACATCGCCATCCGCTCGTTCAGCGTCTCCGTCGACGAGCCGGCGAGTCTCGGCGGCGGCGACACCGCGCCGAACCCGGTCGAGTACTACCTGACCGCGCTGCTCTCCTGCCAGGTGGTGACCTACCGATTCTGGGCCGAGCGCCTCGGAATCGCATTCGACGACCTCACGCTGCGCGCCGAGGGCGACCTCGACGTCCGCGGATTCTTCGGCCTGGACACCGACGTGCGGCCCGGCTTCACCGCCGTGCGTGTCTTCGTCGACATCACCGGGCCGGCGTCCGACGACGACTACCGGCGACTGCGCGACGTGGTCGAGCAGCACTGCCCGATTCAGGACCTCACCGTCAATCCGACGCCGGTCAGCACCGAGTTGCACGTCACTCGTTGATCGGCTCCCGGTGGTAGCGACGCGGAGGGAGCCGAGGAACCACTAATCTGTCTCTGATGCATACCTGGGCTCCGATACTGCTGGCGATTGGCGCCGCCGTCCTGATTGCCGTCGGAACAGTCCTGCGGCAACGGGCGTCGGCGGCCAGTGGCGCCATCACCGCGGGCTGGAGTCTGGGGGCGGCGATCGCACTGGCCGGCTTCTTGCTACAGGCGTCGGCGCTCGGTCTCGGCTCGATTCTGGTGGTTCAGCCGTTGGTGGTGCTGGCCGTCCTGTTCGCCCTGCCGATGGAGGCCTGGATCGACCGCCGCAGGCTCCGGGGCAGCGAATGGATGTGGGGGCTGATCCTGGTCGCCTGCGTCGTCGGGTTCCTCATCTTGGCGCGACCGGTCTCCACCGACCGTCGACCGCACATGCTGGTCATGATCGTGACCGTCAGCGTCTTGATCGTCGGCCTGATCGCCGTGGTCTGGAACGCGGAGTGCTGTCGCAGCGCGCACTTCCGGGCGCTGAGCTACGGTCTCGCGGCCGGGGCGCTGTTCGGTGTCTCGGCACTGTTGATCAAAGCCGTGGCCCTTCGCGTCGTCGACGATCCGCTGTCGGTGTTTCGGCACGCGGAGTTGTACCTGCTGGTGATCGTCGTCGTGTTGGCGATCGTCGCGCAGCAGCGCGGATTCGGGGCGGGCGACCTCCAGACGTCGTTCCCGGCCATGAACGTGATGGAGCCCGCCGTCGCCATGGTCCTCGGCATCGCACTGCTCGGGGAGAACGTGTACGTCGGCGCGCCGTCGGCCGTCTCGCTCATCGTCGTGGGTCTGATTGCGGGCACCGCGGTGGTCCGGTTGGCCCAGGAGGCGGCGAGCCCGGACAACACGCCGGGACGGCTGCGTGAGGAGCATGTGCCGATGGTGCCGCCGTCCTGAGCCCACTGCTGCCGCAGACGACAGATCCCGGTCACCGACGATGTCGGCGACCGGGATCGGCGATCTCGGGTGGCCTCAGCCCTCGGCGATGAGGGCGGGCAGTGCCTGCGCCCACTCCTGCGCGGCCTTCGCCGGCTTGACGGCTGACGACGCGTCGTGGCGGAAGTGCTCGCCGACCTGCACGGCACCGAGCTCAGTGAGCTTGGCCGCCATGATCTCTCCGCCGCGGTTGTAGGTGTCGTCGTAGACGGTGTCGCCCATGCCGAACACCGCGAAGCGCAGCCCGGTGAGATCGGGCTTGACCTCGTCGAGCTCGTCCGCGAACGGCAGTGCGCTCGACGGGAGTTCACCCTCGCCGTAGGTGGAGCACACGACCACCAGGAAGTCGTCGGTGTCGAGGTCCTCGGCGGCGTACTCGGCCATGTCGTAGATCGACGGGTCGTGGTCAGCCGCAAGCACGTCTGCGATCGCGTCGGCGACGAGCTCGCCGGTGCCGGTTTCCGTGCCGTAGAGGATGACAGCGGCCATAGTGGTGAATCTCCTGGGGTATGCGGTCAGCGACGACGATTACGGTAGCGTAACCAAATCTGTCAGTCGAATCCCGGACCAGGGACTTTCGCCAGTGGTCAATTCAGTTTCCAGGTGTCGTTCTTGCCGTTCTTGGTGACCGAATAGACGACGGTGCCGGACTGGCCGCGGGTATCGGTCGCGTCGCAGTTGAACGTGGTGCCCGGCGCGTAGGCCTTGAGGCCCTCGCCGCAGTTCACCGTCACGCCGGTGACCTGCTTGTTCACCTCGGTGGTCAGCAGGCGAGCGACGTGGGCCATGTCGTAGGCCACCTCGGTGGACTCGAACTTCACATCGGGCTTCGCGACGGTGGCGACGACGTTGAACGTCGCGCCGCTGGCCGTTGCGATGCACTTGAAGGTGTCGCCGTCGTCGGCGTTCTTGCCGGGGTCGTCGCAGACGACGTCGTCGACGCTGTGACCGAGCGGTTGCAGCTTCTCGTTGAACTCGTCGGTGATGGCTGTCTTGACCTTGTCGAGGTCGACGCTGCTGCCTCCGATCGAGAAGGAGCACGAAGCAATGGTGGGGGCCGCGAGGCCGAGGACGAGGAGTGCGCCAAGGCGACGTGTGATCATGTTCACGATCGTATCGGACGAGAAGTCCCCTTCGACACGGATGTCGGATGAATGATCGACGATCCTTCGGGGGATCGTCGTCGCGGCGGTGCGCTGTCGCCGTCAGTGATTAGGGTGGAGGCAATTCGGCGCGCGAGGAAGGGGAGTGATGGCGACCCGCATCGACAGTTGGATCTGGTCGATTCGTCTGCTCAAGACGCGGTCGGCCGCCGGCGCTGCCTGCCGCGCAGGCCACGTGCAGCTCAACGGCGTCACCGCGAAACCCTCGGCGGCGCTCGCGGTCGGTGATCGTGTCACGGTCCGCGTCGGCGGGCGCGAGCGCATCGTCGAGGTCGTCACCCTCATCAGCAAGCGGGTGTCGGCGCCCGCCGCGGCGGCCTGCTATCTCGATCACAGTCCGCCACCGCCCTCACGGGAGATCCTCGCGAGTATTCCGCGACGCGACCGCGGCGCCGGGCGGCCCACCAAACGGGAACGTCGCCAGCTCGATCAGTTTCGGTCGGGCGCGATGCTGGTCGCTGTGGCGGCGATCGTCGCGACGACGCTGAGCGGGTGCTCGTCCTCATCGGACGGTGTCGATACGACGGCGACCGAGACGCCGAAGGCCGGCACCGGGCCCGCGTTCGAGCGATGTGGCGGCCTCACCACCGACGATGTGGTCTCGATGGCCAACATGCCCGGGCTGGCGTTGGTCATCGACAACACGTCGACGTGCGAGTGGCGGGCGGGCGCTGATCGGAACGGCTCGGTGTCGTTCAACTGGTATCGAGGATCGCCGATCGGCCGCGAGCGCGGCACCGAACAACTGCAGCGGGATCGCGCCCAGGACTACTCGGTCGACGGACAGCCGGGTTTCATGGCGCATTCGACGGGTATCTGCGAGATCGGCGTCGCGTGGGACGCCGACTTCATCGAGATCTCCCTCGCGTCGCCGTACAGCGCGGTGACGGGCCCTTCGATCTCGACCGATGCGCTCTGCGATTCGGCGAAACGGATCACCGACAAAGTCGTGAAGGGGGCGCCGTCGTGACACCGATGCGCAGGCGCGCTGCGGGCGCGGTCGTCGGAGTGGTGGCGGCGTTGTCGTTGGTCTCCTGCACCATCGACGGTCATGCCGTCCGGGAGGGGCGGTCGGTCGGATCGGACACCGGACATGTGGACACCAGCCAGTTCGACAAGCTGCTCGCCGAGTGCGAGGTGCTTCCCGCGCGGACCATCGCCCAGGCCGTCGGCGGCACTGCCGCGCGCTCGAACTTCTTCGGCGCGAACTGTCGCTGGACCGTCTCGCCCGGTTCGATCGAGGTGACGTTCAACTGGTTCGAGTGGGGCGATTACAACCTCGAGAAGGAGACCGCGAAGCGGCTCGGGTTCACCACGGAGAACATCCAGGTCCGCAGTCAGTCGGGCTTCACGCAGCGCGATCCGCAGCGGCCGGGCGTGTGCGGTGTCACCGCGAAGTCGCAGTCGGGCGGCATCTTCACCTGGTGGGTGGAGCCGACGTCGGCTCCCCAGGGCGACGCCTGCGCCGCCCCGATCAAGCTGATGGAGCTCATCCTCTCCGGCGCGAACTGAGCCGCAGGCTCGGATTCAGCTCGGAGTGCCGTCGGGAATCCGCCCCACCGACACCGACGCGGCCACCTGCAGTTCACCCGCCTCGTCGGGCGTCATCATCCAGACCAGCAGGACGTCGTCGAGGCGTTGACGGCGCACCGTGACGTGGGTCCCGGGTTCGATGGGGCGCAGGTACTCGATGATCGCGCGGTGGGGACCGTCGAGGAGATCGGTGTGGTCGACCAGTTCGTCTTCGACGGCAGCGAAGTAGGCGGCGTTGTTCAGGTGTTTGAACGGATCGAAATCGGTGATGCGCAGGACGTGCTCGCGGTCGGGCAGGTCGAGGTCCTCCGGTGCGGGCGCCGTGCCGGGGTTCATCGCCTTCCACCGCAGCCGGTGTTCGTCGGTCATCGGCATCAACGTCTCCATGGCCAGATCGCTGATCCGGGACGGCATGCCGCCCGCGTTCATGTTGATCCAGAACGCCTCGGTCTCGACGAGGCCGTTCGGTCGGGGCTCCGGATTGAACTCGTTGGTCTCGCTGGTCGCATTGATGCGCACCCGCATGTTGGTCCAGCGCGTCGAGAGCGAACCGCACCAGCGCTCCACGCTGAAGTCCGACGGCCACGTGATGGGTTCGAGTACGTCGATCACCGTGCGGCGGATGATCCAGAAGGGGTCGGTCCGCGCGAAGGGCAGCACGGTGATGTTGTCGTTCGCGACGTCCTGCAGGTACCGGGCCAGGCCGTCGAGCCGGACGCGCATGTCCTGGTCGATGTCGCCGGTCCGTACTCGATAGTCGGCCGTGAAGAACTTGGCACCGACCTTCCGGTCGCCGAGCGGCTGGTACGCCTGGGGTGCTGTCATGGGGATGTGAGCTCCTCGATCGGTCGTGACGGGTGGGCTCCGCGTCCGGAGACTGTGACGTCCGATACGGTACTCTTGGTACAACTAGAACACGTTCACCCTTGTTGCTGGAAGGGAATTCGCCATGACGCATGTAATCACGCGTGCTTGCTGCAACGACGCCTCGTGTGTTGCCGTCTGTCCGGTCAATTGCATTCACCCGACCCCGGACGAGCCGGATTTCCTCACCGCCGAGATGCTCTACATCGACCCGGAGACCTGCATCGACTGCGGAGCATGCATCGACGAGTGTCCGGTCAGCGCCATCTACCCGGACGACCAGATGCCCGAGCAGGAGGAGCCCTTCCTGCAGATCAATGCAGACTACTACAAGGATCACGATGTGGAAGGCGGACTGGTCCGGCATCCGCGAGCACCGCAACTGCCCGAGGGCGACCTGCACGTCGCGATCGTCGGCGCGGGTCCCGCTGCGATGTACGCCGCGCAAGAACTCGTGAAGAAGTCGCAGGTCTACGTCGACGTGTACGACCGCCTGCCCACCCCGTACGGTCTGGTGCGCGCGGGCGTGGCCCCCGACCATGCGCAGACCAAGGGCGTCGAAACGCACTTCGCTTCCGTCGAGCGGAAGCGGAACTTCACCTACCACCTCGGTGTGGAGGTCGGCACCCACATCAGCCACGACGAACTGCGTGAACGCTACAGCGCGGTGCTCTACGCCGTCGGCGCTGCCCACGACCGCAGGCTCGGCGTCCCCGGCGAAGATCTGGTCGGTTCCATCGCGGCCACCGAGTTCGTCGCCTGGTACAACGGTCACCCCGACTACGCCGACCGCCCGTTCGATCTCTCCGGCGAGACGGCCGTGGTGATCGGCAACGGCAACGTGGCGCTCGACGTCGCCCGCATCCTGGTCACCGACCCGGAGGAGCTCGCGACCACCGATATCGCCGATCATGCGCTGGAAGCGCTGCGCGCGTCGGCGGTCCGCGAGGTGATCGTCGTCGGACGCCGCGGCATCGAGCACGGCGCGTTCACCAACGCCGAGTTCGTCTCCCTGGCCGATGTCAACGGCGTCGACGTCGTCATCGACGAGTCCGAGCTGGTGCTGTCCGACGAGGCGGCCGCCGCGGAGGCAGACGACACCCTGGACTCGGTGATCGCGACCAAGGTGCGGTTGGCTCGCGAATACGCGGGCACCGCCCCGACCGACGGCAACCGGCGGATCGTCTTCCGCTTCCTCACCTCGCCGACCGAGATCGTCGGCGACGATGCGGCGACGGGCGTCAGGCTGGTGCGCAACCAATACATCGGCGGCGGCAAGATCGCCCCCACCGACGAGACCTCCGAGATCGCGGCGGGACTGGTGGTCCGCTCCATCGGCTACCGCAGCCAGCCGATCAAAGACCTGCCGTTCGACGACGAGCGCTCGGTGGTCCCGAACGAGGACAGCCGGGTGCTGGACGGCCCCGGCGGCGATCCGCTGCCCGGAGTGTTCGTGGCCGGCTGGATCAAGCGCGGACCCACCGGCGGCATCGGCCGCAACCGGCTGTGCGGGGAGCAGGCGGCGGCGTCGATCCTCGCCGACTTCACGAACGGAGTCCTCGCGACACCATCGGCCGACCGGAGCGATGTGCCGGGGCTGGTCGCGGACCGCGGCGCCGAGCGCGTCGACCTCGCCGGATGGAAGCAGATCGACAAGGCCGAACGTGACGCGGGCGCGGACAGCGGTCGTCGCCGCGTCAAGTTCACCAGCATCGAGCGGCTGCAGATGATGGCTCGCCAGTCCGACGTGGTCGGCGGCGCATAGTGCGGATTGCGCTCCTGTCGTACCGCAGCAAACCGCATTGTGGAGGACAGGGCGTCTACGTCCGTCACCTCTCGCGGGAACTCGCGGCCCTCGGGCACGACGTCGAAGTGTTCTCCGGCCAGCCGTATCCGGAACTGGACGAGGGCGTCGGCCTGACGAAAGTCCCGAGTCTGGACCTCTACGGCGAACCCGAGCCGTTCCGGACGCCGCGACTGCGCGAGTACCGCGACTGGATCGACGTCGCCGAAGTCGTGGCGATGTGGACGGCGGCGTTCGGCGAGCCGCTCACCTTCAGCCTGCGCATGGCGCGCGTATTGAAGGGGCGCCGCGCCGACTTCGACGTGGTGCACGACAATCAGTGTCTCGGCTACGGTCTGCTATCGATCAAGAAGCAGGGATTCCCGCTGGTCGCGACCATCCATCACCCGATCACCCGGGACCGTTCGCTCGCGGTGAAGGCGGCGAAGGGGCTGAAGAAGATCAGCGCCTGGCGGTGGCATTCGTTCCTGGCGATGCAGGGCCGCGTTGCACGCCGGATTCCGTCGCTGCTGACCGTCTCGAACAGCAGCGAACGCGACATCCGTGAGGCCTTCCACGTGGCGCCCGACGCGCTGGCGACCATTCCGCTCGGCGTCGACGTCGACCTCTACGCCCCACGCGGCCCGCGGACTCCCGGCAGCATCGTCTGCGTCGCGAGCGCCGACGCACCGCTCAAGGGCGTCTCGTACCTGCTGGAAGCGGTCGCGAAGGTCGCTGCCGAGCACGATGTGCATCTGACGCTGGTCTCCAAGCTCGACCCGGACGGACCGTCGGCGGCGCTGATCGATCAACTCGCGATCGCCGATCGGGTGTCGGTGGTGTCGGGACTCGACGACGCCGAGTTGGCTGAGCTGCTCGCGACGGCCGAGGTGGCGTGCGTGCCGTCGTTGTACGAGGGGTTCTCGTTACCCGCGGTGGAGGCGATGAGCTGCGGCACCCCGTTGGTGGCGACGCGTGCCGGAGCGATCCCCGAGGTGGTCGGCGAGAACGAGGAGGCGGCGCTGCTGGTCCCGCCGGGTGATGCGGGCGCGCTGGCCCAGGCGCTGCTGCGGCTCTTCGACGATCCGGAGCTCGCGGTGCGGATCGGTGCGGGCGGTCGTGCCCGCGCCGCGGAACGTTACAGCTGGTCGGCGGTCGCGCAGGCCACCGCCGACCGTTATCAGGCGGCCATCGACGCCGCCGCAGAGAGGACATCCGAGTGCTGACCGTGGACTTCGACCGTCTCGCTGTGGGACCTGGTGTGCGGGCCATCGACATCGGTGCGGGGCAGGGGCGGCACTCGTACGAGATGCTGCGCCGCGGCGCCGATGTCATCGCCTTCGATCAGAACGAGAAGGACATGGCCGACGTCGCCGAGATGTTCGGCGCGCTGGCCGCAGCGGGGGAGGTCCCCTCGTCGGGAGTGGCGCGCACGGCGGTCGGCGATGCGCTCGCGCTGCCGTACGACGACGCCAGTTTCGACGTCGTGGTGATGTCGGAGATCCTCGAGCACATTCCCGACGACGATGCTGCGATCGCCGAGATGGTGCGAATCCTCAAACCCGGCGGGCTCGCTGCCGTGACGGTGCCGCGGTACTGGCCGGAGAAGGTGTGTTGGGCCCTGTCGGACGAGTACCACGAGGTGGAGGGCGGTCACGTCCGGATCTACCGATCGTCGGAGCTCGCGGGCAAGCTGACCGCCGCCGGTCTGCAGGTCACCGGATCCGGGCACGCGCATGCGCTGCACGCGCCGTACTGGTGGCTCAAGTGTGCCGTCGGCGTGGACAACGACCGCAACCCGCTGGTCCGCGGATACCACCGGATGCTGGTGTGGGACATGATGAGCAAACCGTGGGTGACGCGGGTGGGCGAGCAGGTGCTGAACCCGATCGTCGGGAAGTCGGTGGCGCTCTATCTGCGCAAGCCGGAGCTGGACACGAGCGCCGGGAGCGCGAGCGAGCGGGCTCAGTTAGACACGAGCGCGAGCGAGCGGGCTGTCGTCGAACACGAACGGGCGTGACGTGGCGGTCCCGTCCATCTCGGGGGTGCTGACCCGCGCGCAGGTTCGGGCGACGGGTGCGGCGATCGCCGACATGCAGGAGACCGATGGTGCGCTGCCGTGGTTTCCGGGCGGCAAGACCGATCCCTGGGATCACGTCGAATCGGCGATGGCGCTCACCGCGAGCGGATTCGTGGCGCAGGCGCGCGCGGCGTATGAGTGGTCGGCGCACACGCAGCGGGCCGACGGTTCGTGGCCGATCGAGGTGCGGTCCGGCACCGTCGTCGATCCCGGCGTGGACAGCAACTTCTGTGCGTACCTGGCGGTCGGGGTTCGGCATCATTATCTGATCACCGGTGATGAGGCGTTTCTGTGGAGCATGTGGCCCACCGTGCGCGCCGCGATCGACCGGGTGCTGATGTTCCAACGTGACGACGGCGCCTTCCGCTGGGCCGCCGACTTCACGACGGGCGCGATGTTCGACGACGCTCTCGTCACCGGTAACGCCAGCATCTACTCGGCCCTGTGCTGCGCGCTCGCGCTCGCCGATGCCGTGGACGCCGAGATGCCGCGGTGGGTGCGGGCGCGTGAGCGGTTGGCGGCGGCCTTCGCCCGCGACGACGACGTCTTCGTCCCGCCGGGCGAGCATTCGATGGACTGGTACTACCCGGTTCTCGGCGGTGTCCTCCGCGGGGCTGCCGGCCGCGCCCGGATCGATTCGGAGTGGGACCGTTTCGTGGTCCCCGGACTCGGCATCCGGTGCGTCGGTCACCGACCGTGGGTCACCGGCGCCGAGACCAGCGAACTCGCGTTGGCGCTGGAGGCGCTCGGCGACACCGATCGGGCGGCCGGGTTGGTCGAGTCGATTCAGCATCTGCGCGATCCGGACGGCTCGTACTGGACCGGCCTGGTCTTCGACGACGGCAAACGGTGGCCGGTGGAGCGGAGTTGCTGGACGTCGGCGGCCGTCGTGCTCGCGGCCGACGCGATCAGCCGGGCGACGCCCGGGGGTGGACTCTTCGCCGAACTAGAACGGGTTCCAATTCCGGCGCAGAACTCGTAGACTGGTGTCCAGTCTGGCGTCCAGATCGGGGCGCTGTAAACCCCGGAGGTACGTGTGGATTTCGGAATCGTGCAGTTCACCAGCGATCGCGGTCTCCGCGCGCACCATCTGGCGCCGCTCATCGAAGAGGCCGGATTCGCCGCCTACTACGTTCCCGAGCACAGTCACATTCCCACCAAACGCGAAGCGGCGCACCCCCGGACCGGCGACGCGTCGCTGCCCGACGAGCGCTACACCCGCACGCTCGACCCGTGGACGTCGCTCGCCGCCGCGGCGGCGGTGACCTCGACGATCGAACTCTCCACGGCCGTCGCGCTGCCCGTCCAATCCGATCCGCTGACCCTCGCCAAGACGGTCGCGACCCTCGATCATCTCTCGGATGGGCGCATCAGCCTCGGTGTCGGCTTCGGCTGGAACCTCGACGAGCTCGCCGACCATCACGTCCCGGCCGGTCGGCGTCGCACCATGCTGCGCGAATACCTCGAAGCGATGCGTGCGCTCTGGACCCAGGAAGAAGCCGAGTACCACGGCGAGTTCGTCGACTTCGGCCCCAGCTGGGCGTGGCCCAAACCGTCCCGCACCATCGACGTCAACGTCGGCGCCGCGGGCACCGAGAAGAACTTCAGATGGATCGCGCGGAGCGCCGACGGCTGGATCACCACCCCCGGTGAGACCGACATCGACGACTCCGTCGCGCTCCTCAACCGGATCTGGGCCGACGCCGGCCGCGACGGCGCCCCGCAGATCGTGGCCCTCGACATGAAGCCGGACGCTGATCGTCTCGCCCACTGGCAGGAGATCGGCGTGACCCGCGTGTTGTACGGACTCCCCGACAAAGACGTGGAGACGGCGCGCGCATACCTGGAACGCTTGGCCGGGAAGCTGGGGCTCGCGCGATAGCCTCGATGTTTCGCGTATTCAGAGCAGATGCCTGCTAATCAAACGTGAGGCTTCGCGGCTCGATGATTGATTTCCGGTGGCCGGGGTGAGCGGAGTTCGCTGCAGTCGGTGTCCCGAGAGCGTAGGCAACGAGACCGAACTCGTGCAGCATCGCGCGACGTCTGCGGTTCGATCTGATATCGCCGTGCCGCGTTCCGCCGTTTGTCACATGGTGCTAAGAACTGCTTGCTCAGCATCCTCCGGTGGCAATGTTCCGTCGGAAGCGCCTGGGAGCGCAGTTCTTAGCGGGGATCGGTCGGACGAGGCCTCGCCGACCACGGCTTCCCCTCGGAGGCAGCACTCGCCCAACGTGGGGACGCCCGTCACCGGGAATCAAAGCGGCTCAAGCGATCCTGGTCAGCACCCGAAGTGAGCCGTGCGCGGACGCCTCGACGAAACGGCCGGAAGCGCGCGCTTGGCAGTAGATCTCGTACGGGGGACGGCCGCCGTCCGCCGGGTCCGGGAAGACGTCGTGGATCAGGAGGGCGCCGCCCGGACGCACCCAGCGAGCCCAGCCGTCGTAGTCGTTCTGCGCCGCCTCCATCGAGTGCCCGCCGTCGATGAAGACGAAATCCACCTCCCGGCCCCACACCCGGGCCGCGGCCGTCGACGGCGCCAGCAGGCCCAGGACCGTCGACTCCAACTCGGCGTCGAACATGGTCTGCCGGAAGCGCGCGGCGGTGTCGAGCAGGCCGCTGTGCGGATCCACCAACTCGGTGTCGTGGTACTCCCAGCCCGGCTGATGCTCCTCGGACCCGCGGTGATGGTCGACCGTGACGATCAGTGCGTCGACCGGCTCCGCCGCCGCGCCCAGGAACACCGTCGACTTGCCGCAGTACGTGCCGATCTCCACCCCGATGCCCACCGAGTCCGGCTTGGACAGAAGCGTGGCTGCGGTGTCATGGAGGGCGTGAGCCTCGTCGAGCGGCATGAAACCGGGCGCCGAGTCGGCAATGCGCAGACGATTCTCGGACAAGCCCGGCGAAAATGAAGTCGATGTCATGATTAAATTCTACCGGTACCTCCGCTACGGTAGAAGCCATGAAAGCACAGGTGATCGTCAGCGAAACCGGGCCCGAAGGGCTGGAGCTGCAAGACATTCCGAATCCCGAACAGCATCCTGGGACCTACTTGGTGGACGTGCGCTCGTGCGGCATCTGCTTCCCCGATCTGCTGATGACCCAGGGCAAGTACCAGCTCCGCCCGCCGCTGCCGTTCACCCCGGGCACCGAGGTCGCGGGCGTGATCTCGGCGGTGCCGGAAGGCGGCGGCGCCTTCCAGGTCGGCGACCGCGTCGTCGTCGCATCGATGCTGGGTGGTTTCGGTGAGCAGATCGCCGTCACCGAACAGCAGCTGTTTCCGCTCCCCGACGCCCTGACGTTCGACGAAGGCGCGGCCCTCGGCATCAACTTCCAGACCGCGATCTTCGCACTCAAGATGCGTGCCAACCTCCAGCCCGGCGAGACCGTCGGCGTCCTCGGCTCGGCGGGCGGCATCGGTGTCGCGTCGATCATCGTCGCCAAGGCCCTGGGCGCCCGCGTCGTCGCCGTCGTGCATCGCACCGGCAATGAGGAGATGCTGCGTGGACTCGGCGCAGACGAAGTGGTGCAGCTGACCGACGGGTGGAAGGACAAGGTCCTCGAGCTCACGGGCACCGGCGTCGACGTGATGGTCGACCCCGTCGGCGGCGACGTCTTCGACGAGGCGCTGCGCGCCGTCGCACCGGACGGCCGCTTCGTCGTCATCGGCTTCGCGGCGGGCGGCATCCCGACCGTCAAGCTGAACCGAGTGCTGTTCCGGAACGTGGCCATCGTCGGCGCCGCATGGGGTGAGTACATCCGCAAGCACCCCGAGGTGCCCGGCAACATCCATCAAGACATCGTGCGGCTGGTCGGCGAGGGCATGCGGCCGCCGGTCAACCACGTCTACCAGCTCGGGCAGCTGTCGGAGGCCTTGACCGACCTGGCTGAAGGACGAGTGCGCGGCAAGGCCGTCGTTCGGGTCTCGGAGGGCTGAGCAGCCTGCCGCACTGCTCAGCTGATGCCGAACAGTGCGGCAGCGTTGTCGTGGAACACCCGGCGCAGCCAGTCGTCGCCGAGGTCGAGCCGGACGCACGCCTGCAGGGCGTGAGCATAGCCGTAAGGAATGTTCGGGAAGTCGCTGCCGAACAGGATCTTGCCGCCGAGATCGCGGACCCGTCCCATCGCGTCTTTCGGGAAGGGCGCGTCCGTCTCGAAGAAGTCGGTGAACGACATCGTGGTGTCGAGGCGGACGTTCGGATACCGCTCGGCCAGATCGAGGAACGCCTCGTACTCGGGGGCGCCCATATGCGCGACGACCAACGGCAGCGTGGGGAAGCGTTGCAGCAGGATGGTGATCGGATCGGGACCGGTGAACTCGCCTGGGGCGGGCCCGGAGCCGCAGTGGATGATCACGGGGATCTGCGCGTCGTCGATCCGTCCCCACACGCCGTCGAGCAGCGGGTCGATCGGAGAGTAGGCGCCGACCTGGATGTGCGATTTGAAGATCTGCGCGCCTGCCGAGATGGCGGCAGCCACATAGTCGTCCGCGCCCTCCTCCGGATAGAACGTGGCGGTGTGCAGGCAGTCCGGATGACCGGCTGCGAACTCGGTACCCCAGCTGTTCAGCCACTGTGCCATCTGAGGCTTGTGCGGATAGATCATCGACGAGTAGCCGCGCACGCCGAAACTCCGTAGCACGTCGACGCGCTGCTCCTCGTCCGCGCGGTACGCGATCGGCCACTCGCGACCCAGCAGCGGACCCGCCGAATCGAAGTAGGCCCACACCTTGTCCATCACCGGCTTCGGCATGAAATGGGTGTGGACGTCGATCAGACCCGGCAGCCCCAGGTCCTGCCAGATGGTGCGTACTGCCTCGGCTTCGTCGGTGGAGAAGGGCGGCAGGTGGTGGTCGTTGCACATGCGTCCGACGCTACCGGCAGCGGTGAGACGCGTCTGCCGAAGGTGCGAACGAGTGATCGCTCGGTGACGACGCGGGCCGCGGTCCGACTACTCCGGCGCCTCCGCGAGTTGGGCACGCAGTCGCTGCAACTCCTCGTGGCGAGGGAAGTTCGCCGGCGCGACCATGATGGCCTCGGCGGTGACGGTCGGTCCATCGGCGTCGCAGATCTCGGCGCGGACGAAGTACTTACGTCCGCTGTTGCCGGTGGTCTCGGCGCGCAGGCGCAGGGCGCCGAGCGGCGTCGGCCGCAGATACGTCATGGTGAGGGTGCCCGTGAAGCACGGGATGCCGTGCTGCCGACTCACCGCTTCGCCGAGCAACTGGTCCAGCAGCATCGCCGAGATGCCGCCGTGCACCAGCCCCGCCGGCCCCTCGTAGGCGGCGCCGAGCACCACCTTGCTCGTCGCGGAGCCGTCCGCCTGATGCTCGATCTCCAGGGGAGGCGCGATCGCGTTGCGCTTGCCGACCGCGGCGTTGCCGTACGGCATGCCGTGCAGCTTCTTGGTGAACGGCACGCCGTAGCTGCCGGGCTTCTGCTCGGCACGCAACGACGCGACGACCGCCTCGATCTGCTCGCGCGCCGCGATGAGGTGCTCGGCGTCGACCTCGGTGCGGATGACCGCGTCGATCAGGTCGCGCACCGAATCAGTGAGCGGTTCGACCACGCTGAGATCCTGCGCGATCTCCTCGTCGGTCATGTCGGTCAATCGGAAGTCCATGAAGTCACCTTAGGTACGGTGCGGGCCGCGGGCGGATGTCACCGCGCAGATGTGCGGTGCTTCTTGATCTGCTCGCCGAACATCATCGTGATCTTGGAACCGAGCGGCCAGCCCACGTAATAGCAGAGGAACAGGCCGATCTCATTCAGTTCCTCCGGCGTCAGTTCGCCGTTGCCGAGGGCGGCGCCGGCCTGGATCTCAGCGATGTCGACGTGGCCGTTCGCGGCGAGCGCGCCGAGCAGCAGCAGACGACGGTCGCGATGGGTGAGTCCTTCGCGGCTCCACACCTCGCCGAACACCTGGTCGGCGGTGTGCGCGAAGAAGTCGCCGGGGCCGTCGGCCATCTCCCAGCCGTACACCTCCGACATCACGCGCAAGCCCTTGCGGCGCTGGTCGGACATCTGGGGTTCATCGTTGTCGGTGGTCATCGTGCTCCTTCGGAAGAGTGCGGCACGCCGAGTCCGGCGGCCAGGTCGGTGAGTGCGCGTCGGCCCAGCGGTAGGTCGACGCCGAGGTGATCGGCGAGGTCGAGTGCGAGCGTCAGGTCCTTCTCGCCGAGGCTCCGCACGTGTGTGAAGACGCCGTACCAGAAGTCGTCGGGATCGATGGCTGCGGTGGTGTCGCGCAACATGATGGCGCCCGCGCCGCCGGTGATCGCATCGGTGTGCCGCACCACCTTGCCCAGCTTCGCGACGTCGATGCCCGCGGCCTCGGCCAGCCGTGCCGCCTCGGCCGTCGCCGTGAACGAGACGAAGTGGAGCAGGTTGCGCGCCAACTTCATTCGCGTGCCATCGCCGGGCCGATCACCCGCGTGCACGATCATGTCGCCCGCCGGAGCAAGGGCGGCCTTGGCACGCTGATAGGCCTCGCGGTCGCCACCGATCATGATCGCCAGTCGACCCTGCTGTGCGCCGGGCGCTCCACCGGAGATCGGGGCGTCGAGCAGCGTGACGCCGCTGGTCGCGGTCAACGCGGCCTGCTCGACGGCGGTCTCCGGCGCGATCGTCGAATGGACGGCGATCAACGCCCCCGACGACAGGTGCGGCAGCAGGTCGGCGACGACGTCGCGGACCTGGGCGTCGTCGCGGACGCAGATGCTGACGAGATCGCTCGCCGCCGCGAGGTCGGCGAGGCTGTCGGCGCGGCTCGCCCCGGCCTCGACCGCGGCGGCCACGGCGTCGGCGGAGATGTCGAAGACCGTCGTCGGTCCGGCGGCCGCGAGGCGGGCCGCCATCGGGCCGCCGATGTTCCCGAGACCGACGTAGCCGAGTCTCATGAGCGGATGACCTGTCCGCCGTCGACGTTGAAGATCTGGCCGGTGATCCACGAGGCTTCGTCGGACAGCAGGAACAAGCACATGCCGACGAGGTCGTCGGGCGTGCCCATCCGGCCGAGCGGCAGTTTGGCGACCATGTCCTTCACCATCTCCTCCGGCGTGGTGGAGCGGGTGGCCTCGGTGTCGATGGGGCCGGGTGCGATCGCGTTGATGCGGATGCGTTGGCCGCCGAGTTCCACGGCGAGTTGCTGGGTGAGGCCGTTGACGCCGACCTTCGCCAGCCCGTAGAAGCCGCTGTACACCCACGCCGCCGTCGACGACTGGTTGACGATCGCGCCGCCGTGCCGCATGTGCGGGAAGCAGGCGCGCGTCACGTTGAGCGCACCGTCGAGGTTCACGCTCATGAACTTCTTGTAGTAGTCCCACGGGACGGTGGTGAGGAAATCGAGCTTCATGCCGCCGTAGATGGCGGCGTTGTTGACCAGCGCGTCGATCTTGCCGCGTTCGTCGACGACCGCCTTCGCCAGCGCCGCGGCGGAGTCCGGATCGGCGACGTCGGTGTGGACGTACAGGCCGCCGATCGACTCGGCGACGGCCCGCCCGGCGTCGTCGTTGACGTCGGCGATGACGACGTACGCGCCCTCGGCGGCCAGAGCACGCGCATACGCCTCTCCGATGCCGCCTGCGGCGCCCGTCACGATGGCGGTCTTGTCTTCAAATCTGTTCATCTTCTTCTTTCTTCGTGTGGGTGGTGCCGTTTGCGCGGCGCTCGGAATGTGTTGCCTCGGCAGTCCTCACTCCTCGGCTAGCGCCTCGTCCCTGCGGAGAGCTCGGCAATCACATTCCGAGCGCCGCGCAAACGGCGGCTCGCTATGACGCGCAATCCCTGGGGTTGCGGAGGTCGGGTGGGGTGCGGGTCCTGACGTATCGTGCGGTTTCAGCTGCTCACACCGGAGTGGCGACAGCCTTGGTTTCGAGGTATTCGCAGAACCCAGCCACACCGGATTCGCGGCCGATCCCGCTCTGCTTGTAGCCGCCGAAGGGGACGTCGGCGGAGTACCAGATGCCGCCGTTCACTCCCATGGTTCCGGTGCGGACGCCGTCGACGACGGCGTTGATGCGCTCGGGGTCGGTGCCCCAGACAGCGCCGGAGAGGCCGTAGGGGGAGTCGTTGGCGATGCGGATCGCGTCGTCGTCGCCGTCGTGCGGGAGGATCACGAGCACCGGACCGAAGATCTCCTCCTGAGCGACGCGCGCGGAGTTGTCGAGCCCGGAGATGAGCGTCGGTTCGACGAAGTAGCCCGCGTCCTTATCGGCCGGTCGACCGCCGCCGATCTCGATGGTGCCGCCCTCGTCGCGCGCCAGTTGCAGATAGCCTTCGACGCGCTCGCGCTGGCGGGCCGAGATCAGCGGGCCGCACACGGTGCCGGGCTTGGTGGGATCGTCGGCGGCCAACCCCGCCATCGCGTTCCGAGTAGCGGCGACGGCGTCGTCGAGTTGTTCGCGGGGGACGACGAGGCGGGTGGTGATGGCACAGCCCTGGCCCGCGTGCGTGACGACGGAGAAGGCGGCCATGCTGCAGGCGGCGTCGAGGTCGGCGTCGTCGAGCACGATGAACGCCGACTTGCCGCCGAGTTCCAGGAACACCTTGGTGAGGGTCGGTGCCGCCGCGGCCATCACCTTCCGGCCGGTCGCGGTGGATCCGGTGAACGAGACCAGGTCGACGCGCGGGTCGGTGCACAGTTGCTCGCCGAGCGCGTGGTCGGTGGAGGTCACGATGTTGATGACACCGGGTGGGAAGTCGGTCTCGTCGGCGATCACCTTGCCGACGAGGGCCGCGCACCACGGGGTGTCGGGCGCGGGTTTGAGGACCACGGTGCAGCCGGCCGCCAGCGCCGGGCCGATCTTCGCGAAGTTGATCTGGTGCGGGAAGTTCCACGGGGTGATGGCGCCGACGACGCCGATCGCCTCGGACCGGAGTTCGCGCCGGTTCTTGATGCCCATCGGGCTGGCTTCGCCGAGGTCGACGGTCCACTGGTGGTTCTCGGCGAGGTCGGCGAAGTAGCCGAGATCGGTGATCGGCCCCACCAGCTGCGGTCCGTGAGTGAGGAAGGTCGGGCACCCGACCTCGGCGACCGTGAGGTCGCGGAGTTCGTCGGTGTGGGCGAGGAGTGCGTCGCGGAGTTGACGCAGGCAGTGTGCGCGAAAGGCGTGGTCGTGGGACCAGTCGGTGTCGTCGAAGGCGCGGCGCGCGGCGTCGATCGCGGCCGCCATGTCGTCGGCGGTGCCCTCCGACGCCTGACCGATCACCTCTTCGGTGGCCGGGTTGACGACGTCGAACGTGCCGCCGGATCCTCCGATCAGCTTTCCGTCGATCAAGAGGTCGGAGGTGATGGCTGGGCGGAGCAGTGGCGGGGTTGGGCTCATGTTCGGAACTCCATCTGGACAGGTGTCTGGACTTCGTTTCAACCGTAGAGTAACCTGCGTTACATGTCCACTCCCGTTTCGTCCGGCGTCGCACAGGAATCCACCCGTCGGCGCTTGAGTCCGCAGCAGGCCGAGAAGATCGCCACGATGGTCGACGTCGCCGTCGAGATCCTGGCGACCGGCGGTTACGACGCGCTCACCGTGCGCGACGTCGCGAAGCGATCGGGTATCGCGCCCGCCACCGCGTACACCTACTTCAGTTCCAAGAGTCACCTCGTCGCCGAGGTGTTCTGGCGGCGACTCAACGCGGGCGTGCCCGAGCCCGACCCGACGCTGGAGCCGTTCGAGCGCGTCGCGCAGGTGCTGCGCGGGGTGTCGATGGTCGTCGCGGGGGAGGGACAACTGGGTGGCGCCGTCACCGTCGCGCTGCTCGGGAACGATCCCGACTCCGAACACCTGCGGTGGCGGATCGGCGGCCTGATCCACGACCGCCTGGCCGCGGCCGTCGGCCGCGATCACCCCGACGCCGATCGCCTGATCGACGCGCTCCAAATGCTCTACGCCGGCGGTCTCGTCACCGCCGGCATGGGCCACCTGACCTACGAGGACACGTCCGAGCGGCTGGTCGCAGCCGCAGCCCTACTGATGGGACAGCCATGACCGTCACCGACCCCGGGGTGCACAGCAGCATCCCGTTCGATCCCTACGACTACGACTTCCACGAGGATCCGTACCCCACCTACGCACGGTTGCGGCAGCACGAACCCGTGTACCGCAGCGCCGACGGCGACTTCTGGGCCCTGTCTCGGCACGCCGACGTGGACCAGGCCTTCCGTGACAACGTTCGACTGTCCAACAGCTGGGGCGTGTCGATGGACGCGACGTCGTACAACGAGAACGCCGAGTACGCGATGAGCTTCCTGGCGATGGACGACCCCCGTCACCTGCGTCTCCGCAAGCTGGTGTCGACCGGTTTCACGCCGCGTCGCGTCAGCGAACTCGCGCCGCGCATCACCGAGTTGACTCGGAAACACTGGGAGCGCTGCCTGGAGATGGGGGAGTTCGACTTCGTCCACGACTTCGCCGGGCTGCTCCCGATGGACGTCGTGTCCGAACTCCTCGGTGTCGGTCCCGACGACCGCGCGTACCTGCGGACACAGTCCGACCTGCTGATCCATCGCGAAGAGGGTGTCACCGACGTTCCACAGGCCGCGATCGCCGCCTACCTGGAACTGCACCGCTACTACACCGACCTGCTCGCGGACCGACGACGGAACCTCGGCGACGACCTGGTCTCCGCGCTGATCCGCGCCGAGATCACGGGCGACGACGGCGAACGGGCCACGCTCACCGACCCGGAGATCATCGGCTTCATGATGCTCATGGTGGTCGCCGGGAACGAGACCACCACCAAGCTGCTGGCCAACTCCCTCTACTGGGGGCATCGCAGTCACGACCAGATCGAGCAGATCGTCGCCGCCGTCGGTGGCGGCGCCGATCCTCAGGAGAGCGTGGCGGACTGGGTGCAGGAGACGCTCCGGTACGACACCTCCACGCAGATGCTGCTTCGGCGCGTGCTCGACGACGTCGAGTACGGCGGCCATACCATCCCCGCGGGAGACCGCGTTCTGCTGCTGATCGGTTCGGCGAACCGAGACCCGGAGGTGTTCGGGGCCGACGCCGACGAGTACCGGATCGGTCGCGAGAGCAGCCGCACCATCCTCTCGTTCGGCCGCGGCACCCACTTCTGCCTCGGCGCGCACCTCGCTCGTCTCGAGACCGAACTGGGGCTCGCCGAGATCGCGCGCACAGTCCGCGACTTCGAAGTCGACCTCGCCGCCGCCGAACGCGTCCACTCGGTGAACGTCCGCGGGTTCGCGTCCCTCCCGATGAAAGTGCAGGCCCGATGATGCGTTTCCAACCACACCCGGACCGTCGTCCCGCGCTCGTCGTCGGCGCGTCGTCGGGCATCGGCGAGGCCACCGCCCGCGCATTGGCGGCCGCCGGGTATGCCGTTGCGCTCGGCGCTCGCCGCGTCGAGAAGTGCGCCGAGACGGCCGCGCAGATCGCGGCCGACGGCGGTGAGGCCGTCGCCGTCGCGCTCGACGTCACCGACGAGACCTCCGTCCGTGCGGCCGTCGCCGCCGCGGAGGAGTCGCTCGGGCCGCTGGAGGTCGTGGTGACGGGAGCGGGCGATCTGCAGATCGGCCTCGCCCACGAGATGTCCGTCGACGACTGGGGCGCGCAGATCGACGTGCACCTGGTCGGCGCCCACCGGGTGTACCGGACCGTTGCGCCCGCCATGATCGAGCGGCGTCGCGGCGACATCGTCTTCATCAGCTCCGACGTCGTCGCCCATCCCCGGCCGTGGTCGTCGGCGTACGTCGCCGCGAAGTACGGCATCGAGGGCATGGCCACGACGATCGGCCTGGAGCTGGAGGGCACCGGGGTGCGGACCGGCCTGGTCCGACCCGGGCAGACCCTCACCGGCATGGGCATGAATCTCGATCAGCAGAAGACCGAGGCGATGCTGAACGACTGGATCAAGTTCGGCCTCGCGCGCCACGGCAACTTCCTCACCCCCGACCATCTCGCGGCCGCCGTCCTGGCCATGATCTCGATGCCGCCGGGCGCCCACATGCGGTCCGTCGACGTCGAAGCCGAAGGCAAACTGACCGCGCCCACCCCGACTCCCCAGACCGAAGGAGCGTCCGCATGACCAAGACAGTCACCACCGGTGCCGACCCGACGTCGTCGATCCGCGTGTCCGGCGGCGAAACCGAACACGGCCATCTCGACGAACTCGCCACCGATCCGATCGGGCTGTTCCGTCGCGTACGCGACGAGCACGGCGAGGTCGGGATGTTTCAGCTCGCCGACCGGGAAGTCGTCCTGGTCAGCGGTGCGGCCGCCAACGAAGAGTTCTTCCGTGCCCCCGACGAGGTGCTCGACCAGGGGGCGGCGTACCCGTTCATGACGCCGATCTTCGGCGAAGGCGTCGTCTTCGACACCAGCCCCGAGCGGCGCAGCGAAATGCTGCACAACCAGGCGCTCAAAGGCGCGCACATGAAACAGCACGCGGTCACCATCCCCGACGAGGTGGAGCGGATGATCGCCGACTGGGGCGACGACGGGGAGATCGATCTGCTCGACTTCTTCGCCGAGCTGACGCTGTACACGTCGTCGTCGTGCCTGATCGGACGCAAGTTCCGCGAGGAGCTGTCCGGGCACATCGCGCACCTGTACCACGAACTCGAGAAGGGCACCGACCCCATCGCGTACGTCGACATGCACGCCGATATCGAGAGCTTCCGACGGCGCGACGCCGCGCGCGAGGAGCTCGTCGAGTTCATCGGCGGCGTGCTGGACCGTCGCATCGCGAACCCGCCCGCGGAGAAGGACGACCGCGACCTCCTCGACGTGCTGGCGATGCTGAAGAACGACGACGGCACCCGGATGTTCAGTCCGGACACCGTCACCGGGATCTTCATCTCGATGATGTTCGCCGGACACCACACCACGTCGGGCACCGCGGCGTGGACGTTGATCGAACTGCTGAAGCACCCGGAGTACCTGGCGGAGGTGGTGGACGAACTGGACGGCATCTACGCGCCCGGCATCGGGGAGGACGGGTCGACGGAGACGCCGCCGTCGTACAGCTTCGCGGCGATGCGGCAGATCCCGAAGCTCGAAGGGGCGATCAAGGAGGCGCTGCGGCTGCATCCGCCCTTGATCATCCTCATGCGCTTGGTCCAGGAGGACTTCGAGGTCAGCGGCGTCACGGTCCGCAAGGGCCAGTCGATCGCGGTCTCGCCCGCCGTCTCGAACCGATTGCCGGAGGACTTCCCGGATCCCGACGCGTTCGATCCCGCACGGTACGCCGAGCCCCGCCAAGAGGACCTCGTCAACCGATGGACGTGGATCCCGTTCGGCGCGGGCCGCCACCGGTGCGTTGGCGCGCAGTTCGCGATGATGCAACTCAAGGCCATCTTCTCGGTGCTGCTGCGCAATTACGAGTTCTCGCTGCTCCAAGATCCCGACAGCTACCGCAACGACCACTCCAAGATGGTCGTCCAACTGCAACAGCCGTGCCGCGTCGCCTACCGGCGTCGGCAGTCCTCGGGAGACGCGTGATGCGCGTCGTCGTTGATCTGGACCTGTGCCAGGGGCACGGCATGTGCGAGGTGGAGGCGCCCGACGTCTTCGAAGCCGGCCGCGACGCCGTCACCATTCTGAATTCCACCCCTGATGAATCGCAGCGCGCTGAAGTGGAGGCCGCGGTGCGTTATTGCCCGACCCAAGCATTGAAGATCGTGGAGGACTGACCGATGGCATTCGACCGTTCCGAACTGGACGAGATGAAACAGCGTTGGCTCGACGCCAACGTCGCAGCAGAGGAGGCGGGGGACTGGAAACCGCTCGCCGACTTCTACACCGAGGACGCCACCTACGGCTGGAACTACGGCCCGGAGAAGGACTTCATGGCCGTCGGTCGCGACGAGATCCGCGATTTGGCGCTCGGCCAGGAGATGGAGGGCCTGCAGGGCTGGGAGTACCCCTATCAGGCCTGGGTGATCGACGAGCAGACCGGCGACATGATCGGCCTGTGGCGGCAGGTCAATGAGGGTAAGCGGGCGGACGGGTCGCAGTACGGCGTTCACGGGATCGGCGGCAGCTGGTTTCGGTACGGCGGGAACTTCCAGTTCAGCTGGCAGCGCGACTTCTTCGATTTCGGAAACGTGTCCGCGCTGTTCCTGGAGATGCTGACCGACAAGGCGTGCAGCGACGGGATGCTGAAGCGGATCGAGAAGTCAGCGCCCGGCGATCTTCCCGGCTGGTATCCGCTGGGCCAGGCGCCGGTGGGTCTGTGGGAGATGCCGTGACACTGTCGCGGTTGAGCCACGACGAGCTGGCGACACTGCTGCCCGAGTCGCTGCTGTCGGGACAGTTGATCGACCGGTCGGGGATGGCCCATCTGATCGGCGCGTTCGGTCGCGAAGGCATGACGCAGGTGGCGATCGAGGAGTGGATGGCGGCGAGCCCGGTGTACACCGCACGGATGCGGGCCGCGCTCGGGATCGACGGCGACGGCGTCGAAGACATGTTCAAATGTCTGCAACTCGACATCGGGGCGCCGCCGCAGTTCATGGACTTCCGCTACCGGATCACCGACAAATACCACGGCGCCTTCGTGCTCGACCACTGCGGCGCGCTGCTGGACGTGGAGCCGATGGGCGACGACTACGTGACCGCGATGTGCCACGACATCGAGGACCCGACGTTCGATGCGACGGCCATCGCGACCAACCGGCGTGCGCGGATCCGGCCCGTGCACCGGCCGCCGCGCATGCCCGCCGATCGGACGCCGCACTGCGAGTGGACCGTGACGATCGAACCCGACCGGGACGAGCTGCCGCTGCCGAAGGTCACCGAGCCAGTCCTGGAGACGAGGGCGGCGGCGGTGGAGTTGAGCGTCATCGACCCCGACGAGGCTGACGGTCGTACGGACTACCGCGGGCCGCTCGTCGAAGATCTGGCGTTCGCCGAGTTCTCGACGTCCACGCTGATTCGGCTCGCGGAGGAGACGGCGCTGCAGCATCAACTCCTGGCGATCGGTTTCCTGCTGTCGGTGCTGCGTCGAACCGACCCCGACGCCGCGGACGACATCCTGGAGAAGCAGTTGATCGGCATCGCGGGCATCACCTCCGAGCGGCTCGCCGCCGCGCTGTTTGACGGTCGGTCCGACGCCGCGGCGCTGGCCGACGTGCTGAACGTGCACCCGGTGTTCGGTCCCGTCCAGTACACCGGCCTGGTTGCCGAAGTGGTCGATGACGGTGTGCGTGTGCGGATCCCACGCGATTCGTCGGCGGTCGAGGACGGTGCGTGGTTGCGCCTTCTGGCCCAGGGGCGCCTGGACGCGCTCCGCGCGGCGGTGCGCGCCGTCGACGACACGTGGGTGATCGAGTCCAGCACCCGGGAGAACGATGCGTTGGTGGTCACGATCGCGCGCGGTGAACCGCAGCCCGAATCGGGCGAGGTGGCGATCGTCCGCTTCTCGGGAGGGTCGTCCTTCACCTTCGCCGACCGGGGACCGTCGAAGGCCCTGCCGCTGACGGTGGTGTGAGTCGGCGGTGGTGTGAGGGAGTGGCCGCTCAGACGTCGAAGCGCGCGTCGGCCGTCGCGCGACCGAGGAGTCGGTCGCCGTCGTACATGCAGGCGTCGAAGATCGACAGGCGGCGGCCGAGCTTGACCGGGGTCACCTCGACGCGCACGTGCCGGCCGTCGACGACGGGGGAGCGGTGGAACTCGCAGGTGAAGTCGATCAACTGGTAGCCGCAGTCGGCGCGGACGTTGCGTTGAGCGCCGAACGAGCACGACTGCGCGAGCATGGCGGCGATCACGCCGCCGTGCATGCTGCCCATCAGGTTCGCCATCCACGGCGCGGTCGTGAACTCGGCGACCACCGCCCCGTCGTCCCGGCTCTCGACCAGGCGGCCGCCGAGGAGCTCGGTCAACGGGCCGTGCGGCAGGGTGGCGTCGATCAATCGTGCGGCGACCTCGGTGCCCGGCAGTGACGGGTCGAGCGGCGGCACCGCCGGGCGGGTGTTCGAGGCCGTCGGCGCGGGGAGAGTCAGGCCAGTGACGTCTGCGGTCACCGGCCGCCCCACCCGGACGTTGCGGGCGGTGCCCACGCAGACCATGTCCTCGCCGCGGGTGATCTGCACCGTGGTGGATCCGTAGCCTGCACCAGACATGGCGAGCTGTGCCGACGCATCGAGTCGGTCGGCGACGGTGAGTCGATGCAGCATCGACATCGACAGCCGCGCCTGCATGGACGTCGTCTCCGGGGCGGCGTGGTAGAACGGCAGGCCGCCGAGGTCGTCGAAGAGGACGGTCAGTGCGGGCAGTTCGATGAGCCCGCGATGATCGGTGAGGTCGGTGCCGAGGATCTGGACCAGCGTTCCGACCGGTGCGCCTGGTTCGCGGCCGACCGCGAACGCGGCGAAGGGATCGGTGGCGGCCTCGGCATACGTCGTCATACGTTCCTTGCTATCAGCAACTACGGTGGCAGGGGTAGCTCCGAACGCGCGGTGAGACCGGAACCACGTTTCGCGATCATGCGCGGCGAACTTCGGCGACATGGACGACCTGTGGGGTAGTCGATGTCGCCAACGTTGAGCGCGGTGGCGTGAACCCGACAGAAAAACAATCATGCGCGCTTGATTTGTTCGCGGATCCGTGTGACTCTGGTCGCATGGCGATCATCGACCGACTCGTACAGGCGCTGCAGGACGAATCCGAGGTTCTTGACGATCTCGTCGCGACCCTTCCCGACGATGCGTGGGCGACGGCGACGCCGTCGGAGGGGTGGACCATCGCGCATCAGATCGGTCACCTGCACTGGACCGACCGGGTGTCGTTGCTGTCCATCACGGACGAGGCGGCGTTCGCCGATCTCGTCGCGTCGGCGATGGACGATCCGATGGGCTTCGTCGACGCCGGAGCGGAGACCGAAGCCGCACGACCGCCCGCCGAACTCCTCGCCGACTGGCGCAAGACCCGAGGCAAGCTCGCCGGCGCCCTGCTCGCGGTGCCGGACGGCCGCAAACTCCTGTGGTTCGGGCCGCCGATGTCCGCAGCGTCGATGGCGACGGCCCGCCTCATGGAATCGTGGGCGCACGGACTCGACGTCGCCGACGCCCTCGGCGTCCCGCACCCCGAGGGTGACCGCATCAAGAACGTCGTCCACCTCGGTATCCGGACGCGCAACTTCGCCTACGCGGTCAACGGCATGGAGGCGCCCGCGGCGGAGTTCCGCTTCGAGATCACCGCTCCGTCCGGCGAGCTCTGGACCTGGGGTCCCGACGATGCGACGAACATCGTCCGCGGACCCGCCGTCGACTTCTGCGAGCTCGTGACCCAGCGCCGCCACCTCGATGACCTGGCGCTGGACGTGATCGGCGACGACGCGAATCAGTGGGCGGGGATCGCCCAGGCGTTCGCGGGGCCGCCCGGAGGTGGTCGGGAGTCGGGGGCTGCGCTGTGAGGCGGTCTCGATGCGCTCGCTCACTGCGTTCGCGGGCTTACTCGACCAGCGTGGGGGTGCGGGGGCCGGCTTACTCGACCAGCGTGGGGATGGCACCTGCGTGACGAACAACCTTGGAGGAGAACATGTCTGACGTACCCATCCGAATCGGCAACGTCTCCGGCTTCTACGGCGACCGGTTCAGCGCCGTCCGCGAGATGCTCGAGGGCGGAGAACTCGACGTCATCGTCGGCGACTACCTGGCGGAGCTCACGATGCTCATTCTGGGGCGCGACCGGATGAAGAATCCGGACCTGGGATACGCCAAGACGTTCCTGCGACAGATGGAGCAGAACCTCGGCCTCATCGCCGAGAAGGACGTCAAGGTGGTCGTCAACGCGGGCGGACTCAATCCGCACGGGCTCGCCGTCGCGCTGCGCGAGGTGATCGAGACGGTCGGCGTGGACCGCAGCGTGGCGTTCGTGAACGGCGACGACATCGTGGGCCGCGCCGATGAACTCGGCCTCGGCACCCCCATCGCGGCGAATGCCTACCTCGGCGGCTTCGGCATCAAAGCCGGCCTCGACGCCGGGGCCGACATCGTCGTGACCGGCCGCGTCACCGACGCCTCGCTCGTGGTCGGGGCGGCGGCGTCGTCGTTCAGCTGGGGCTACGACGACCTCGACCAGCTGGCGGGTGCGGTGGTCGCCGGCCACGTGATCGAGTGCAGTGCGCAGGCCACCGGCGGCAACTACTCGTTCTTCACCGAGATCGCCGACATGCGCAAGCCCGGCTTCCCGATCGCCGAAGTGTCCGCCGACGGCTCGTCGGTCATCACCAAGCACGACGGCACCGGCGGCGCCGTCCTCGTCGGCACGGTCACCGCGCAGCTCCTCTACGAGGTCGGCGGACCGCGCTACTACAACCCCGACGCCACCGCGCGCATCGACTCCGTCGAGCTGACCCAGGAGGGTGTCGACCGGGTCCGGATCAGCGGCGTCAAGGGCGAGGCGCCGCCGACGAACCTCAAGGTCTCGCTGAACCACCTCGGCGGGATCCGCAACGAGTTCGAAGTGGTCCTCACCGGCCTGGACATCGAGGCCAAGGCGGCCCTGTTCCAGGAGCAGTTCGAGGCCGCGTTGCCCGAGCAGCCCGCCGAACTGACGTGGGAGCTCGCCCGCCTCGACCGCGCCGACGCCGACACCGAGGAACAGGCCAGCGCGTTGCTCCGCTGTGTGGCCCGCGACGCGGATGCGAAGAAGGCCGGCCGCCAGTTCAGTGCGACCGCCGTCGAGCTCGCGCTCGCCAGCTATCCCGGATTCACCCTGACGGCGCCGCCCGGGAACGGGGCACCATACGGAGTGTTCGAACCCGCCTACGTCGACGCCGCGCTGGTGCCGCACCGAGTCAATCAACCGACAGGCGTCACCGAGTCGATCGAGCCGTCGCCGCTCCGCACCACCCCGATCGCCGACGAGAGCGTGCCGTCGACGGAGACGACGACCGACTGGGGCGCGACGGCCGACGTCCCGCTCGGGACGGTCGCCGGCGCCCGATCGGGCGACAAGGGCGGCAGCGCCAACGTCGGCCTGTGGGTGCGCACCGACGACGAGTACGCCTGGCTCGACGAGACGATGAGCATCGACAAGCTCAAGGAACTGCTCCCCGAGGTCGCGGACCTGACAGTGCACCGCTACCCGCTGCCGAACTTGCGGGCCGTCAACTTCGTGATCGAGGAGGTGCTGGGCCGCGGCGTGGCGGAGAACGTGCGTTTCGACCCACAGGCCAAGGGGCTCGGCGAGTGGCTGCGGTCCCGGGTGGTCGCCGTCCCCACCTCGTTGCTCCCGACCGAAGGGAAGTGATCCGTGCCCATCGCCAGCGACATCTGGGACTCCCCGGAACGCCGTGAACTCCGCGCCACGATCGCCGGATTCGCGCGGCGTCACGTCCTGCCGTTCCAGAACGAGTGGGAGCGCGACGGCCTGATCCCGCGTGAGACCCATCTGGCCGCCGCCGAACTCGGGCTGTTCGGGCTCGGCGTCCCGGAAGAGATCGGCGGAAGCGGCGGCGACCTCATCGACGCGTCGATCCTCGCCGAAGAACTGCACTACTGCGGCGTGGCGGGCGGCGTGTTCGCCTCGGTGTTCACCAGTGGGATCGCGCTGCCGCACCTGATCGCCGCCGGTGATCCGGATCAGATCGCCGCGTGGGTCACCCCGACGCTCGAAGGCCGGAAGATCGGCAGTCTGGCGATCACCGAGCCGGGCGGCGGCAGCGACGTCGGCCATCTGCGAACCACCGCTCGGCGCGACGGCGACCACTACCTCGTCAACGGCGCCAAGACCTTCATCACTTCCGCCGTGCGCGCCGACTTCGTGGTGACCGCGGTGCGCACCGGGGGCGACGGCGCCGCCGGCGTCTCGCTGCTGGTGATCGAGAAGGGCACGCCCGGCTTCGAGGTGACGCGCAAGCTGGACAAGATGGGCTGGCTCAGCTCCGACACCGCCGAACTCTCGTTCACCGACGTCCGTGTCCCGGCCGCCAATCTCGTCGGCGTGGAGAACTCCGGGTTCGCGCAGATCGCACAGGCTTTCGTCAGCGAACGCGCCGCGCTCGCGGTGCAGGCGTACGCGAGTGCGCAGCGCTGCCTGGACCTCACACTCGACTGGGTTCGTCAGCGTGAGACGTTCGGCAAACCGCTCATCGCCCGCCAGTCGGTGCAGGACACCGTCACCGAGATGGCCCGCAAGATCGACGTGGCGCGGACGTACACCCGCGCGGTGATCGAGCGCCGGGCCCAGGCGGCACCCAATGACGATCTGATCGCCGAGATCTGCTTTGCGAAGAACACTGCGGTCGAGGCGGGCGAATGGGTCGCGAACAAGGCCGTCCAACTGCACGGCGGCATGGGGTACATGCGGGAGTCCGAAGTCGAGCGCCAGTACCGCGACATGCGGATCATCGGCATCGGCGGCGGCACCACCGAGATTCTGACCGGCCTTGCGGCCAAACGATTGGGGTACCAGGGATGACCATCATCCGGAGTAAGGTCGACACCTCCGCGGCGGAGTTCGCCGCGAACGTCGAGGCGATGAACAGCAAACTCGCCGAGCTCGACCTCGAGTTCCGCAAGGTCCTCGCGGGCGGCGGTGAGAAGTACGTGGAGCGACACCGCAAGCGCGGCAAGATGACCGCCCGCGAACGCATCGAGCTGCTGATCGACGAGGACTCACCGTTCCTCGAGCTGTGCCCGCTGGCCGGATACGGTTCGCAGTTCACCGTCGGCGCGTCGGTCGTCGTCGGGATCGGCGTGGTGGAAGGCACCGAGTGCTTGATCGTCGCCAACGATCCGACCGTCAAGGGCGGCACCTCCAATCCGTGGACGCTCCGCAAGATCCTGCGCACCAACGACATCGCGAGTCAGAACCGGCTCCCGGTGATCTCCCTCGTGGAGTCGGGCGGCGCCGACCTGCCGACGCAGAAGGAGGTCTTCGTCCCGGGCGGGCGGATGTTCCGCGATCTCACGCGCCTGTCCGCCGACGGCATTCCCACGATCGCGCTGGTGTTCGGCAACTCCACGGCGGGCGGTGCGTACGTTCCCGGCATGAGCGACCACGTCGTCATGATCGACGGTCGTTCCAAGGTGTTCCTGGGCGGTCCGCCGCTGGTCAAGATGGCGACCGGTGAGGAGAGCGACGACGAGGAGCTCGGCGGCGCCAAGATGCACGCCCGTGTCTCCGGTCTCGGCGACTATCTCGCCGCGGACGAGCAGGACGCGGTTCGGATCGGTCGACGGATCGTCGCCCGGCTGAACTGGCAGAAGCAGGGACCGGCGCCGATCGGGGCAGCGAATGGACGCGTGGAGATCGTCGAACCGCGGTACAGCCCGGACGAGTTGCTCGGGATCGTCCCGCCCGATCTGAAGATCCCGTTCGATCCGCGCGAGGTGATCGCGCGCGTGGTCGACGACTCCGACTTCGACGAGTTCAAGCCGGAGTACGGGCCGTCGTTGTGCACGGGGTGGGCGCGCATCCACGGCTACCCGGTCGGCATTCTCGCCAACGCGCAGGGGGTGTTGTTCTCCGCGGAATCACAGAAGGCGACGCAGTTCATCCAGTTGGCGAACCGCAGCAACACGCCGCTGCTGTTCCTGCACAACACCACCGGCTACATGGTCGGGAAGGAATACGAGCAGGGCGGCATCATCAAGCACGGCGCGATGATGATCAATGCCGTCTCGAACTCGACGGTCCCGCACATCTCCGTGCTGATCGGCGCCAGTTACGGCGCAGGTCACTACGGCATGTGCGGTCGGGCGTACGACCCGCGCTTCCTGTTCGCGTGGCCCAGCGCCAAGAGCGCCGTGATGGGTGCCCAACAGTTGGCAGGCGTGATCTCGATCGTGTCCCGCGCCGCCACGGAGGCCCGCGGCGGCACCGTCGACGAGGAAGCCGACGCGGGCATGCGCGCCATGATCGAAGCACAGATCGAAGCGGAGTCGGTCCCGATGTTCCTGTCCGGGATGCTGTACGACGACGGCGTCATCGATCCGCGCGACACTCGCGCGGTGCTCGGCCAGTGCCTTTCCGCCATTGCTTCCGCCCCGGTCGAGGGCACCAGCAACTTCGGCGTCTTCCGGATGTGAGGAACCTGCACATGAGTAATGCCATCACCCCGAGGACCGTCACCAGCGTGCTCGTCGCGAACCGCGGCGAGATCGCCGGCCGAGTCTTCGCCACTTGTCGCGCGATGGGGTTGAGCACCGTCGCCGTCTACTCCGATCCCGACGCCGATGCGCCCCACGTGCGGGCTGCCGACGCCGCGGTCCGACTGCCGGGCGCCACCTCCGCCGAGACCTATCTGCGCGGCGACCTCATCATCGCCGCCGCGCAGGCGGCCGGCGCGGACGCGATCCACCCCGGCTACGGATTCCTGTCGGAGAACGCCGAGTTCGCGCAGGCCGTCACGGAGGCGGGACTGGTGTGGATCGGTCCGCCGCCCGCAGCGATCCGCGCGATGGGCTCGAAGGTCAACGCCAAGGCACTCATGGAGGGCGCGGGCGTCCCGGTCCTCAAAGACATCGATCCCGAGGCCGTCACCGCCGACGATCTGCCGCTGCTCATCAAGGCTTCCGCGGGTGGCGGCGGCCGCGGCATGCGCATCGTCCGCAGTCTCGACGATTTGGCCGACGCCGTCGCGGCGGCGCGTCGCGAAGCCGAGTCGGCGTTCGGCGATCCAACGGTGTTCTGCGAACCGTACATCGAGCGCGGACACCACATCGAGGTGCAGGTGATGGCCGACGAGCACGGTCGGATCTGGACCGTCGGGGAGCGGGAGTGCTCCATCCAACGGCGCCACCAGAAGGTGATCGAAGAGGCTCCGGCACCGCTGGTCGAGCGGATCGGTGGCGACCTGCGCGAGCGGCTGTTCGACGCCGCACGCAAGGCGGTCGAGTCGATCGGCTACCGCGGAGCGGGCACCGTCGAGTTCTTGGTGGACGCCGGGAGCGGAGCGAGCGGGTCCGAGAACAGCAGCGACGACGTTCGCATCTTCTTCCTCGAGACCAACACGCGGCTGCAGGTGGAGCACCCGGTCACCGAACTGACCACCGGCGTCGACCTCGTCGAACAGCAGCTTCTGGTCGCGATGGGCCACCCCCTCGGCGAGGCGCCGGCTGCTGCGGAGACGGGCGGTGTGGGGCACGCGATCGAGGTCCGGCTGTACGCGGAGGACCCGGCGCACGACTGGCAGCCGCAGTCCGGCACGATCGCCCGCATCGACCTGCCCGCGACCACCCGGTTCGGGCTACTGGAGCGGACCGGCATCCGCGTGGACTCCGGAATCGTCGACGGCAGCGAGATCTCCACCTTCTACGATCCGATGCTCGCCAAGGTGATCTCGTGGGCGCCCGATCGGACGCAGGCGGCGGCCATCCTGGCGCGGGCGCTCGCCGACGCGCGGATCCACGGGCTCGTCACCAACCGCGACCTGCTGGTCAACACACTGCGCGAGAAGGACTTCCTCACCGGCGAGACCGACACCGGGTACCTCGACGAGGAGCGGGTGGGGCGACTGTCGAAGCCGCTCGCGGGCGACGGCGCCGACCTGGTCGCCGCGATGGCGGCGGCACTCGCTCAGTCGGCACGCAATCGTGCCGACGCTCGTGCGGTGCCGGGCGCGCCGTCGGGGTGGCGCAACCTGTTCTCCGACTATCAGAACAAGCGGTACGTCGCGGCCGACGGCACCGAGATCGACGCGCGGTACCGGATCGGTCGGGAGGGCGCCGTCGAACTGCCCGATCTCGACGACGTGGACGTGGCGTCGGTGACGTCGGACGTCGTGGTGCTGGTGCGAGGAGGCGTCGCCCGTCGTTACTCGGTCAGTGTGGTCGGCGATCAGGTGTTCGTCGACTGGCACGGCGCCTCGGTCACGCTGACCCGCGCGCCGCGCTTCGTCGACCCGGCCGCCGTGCAGCGCCCCGGCTCGCTGCTCGCACCGATGCCCGGTTCGGTCATCCGCGTCGCCGTGGCCGAGGGCGATCGCGTCACCGCGGGTCAGCCGCTGTTGTGGCTGGAGGCGATGAAGATGGAGCACACCATCTCGGCTCCGGCCGACGGCGTGGTCTCCGTGCTCGCCGTCGACGAGGGCCGCCAGCTCGCCGTGGGCGACGTCCTGGCCGTCATCACCGACGACGAAGACGCGACCGCGCCGGTCGAGTAAGGCCGACCACGCTCACCCACCGTAGAACCCCATTCCGAAGGACGTACCCATGAGCTTCATCGAAACCGAAGAGCAGACCGCACTCCGCGAAGCCGTCGCGGCGCTCGTCAAGAAGTACGGACACCAGTACTTCACCGACTGCGCCCGCCAGGGACGCAAGACCGACGAGCTCTGGAACGAGGCCGGTGAGCTCGGGTTCATCGGCGTCAACCTGCCCGAGGAGTACGGCGGCGGCGGAGCAGGCATGTACGAGCTCTCGATCGTCATGGAAGAGCTCGCCGCCGGTGGCAGCGGGCTGCTCATGATGGTGGTCTCACCCGCGATCTGCGGCAACATCATCGCCCGCTTCGGCACCGACGAGCAGAAGCAGCGCTGGATCCCCGGCCTCGCCGACGGCTCCATCACGATGGCGTTCGGCATCACCGAACCCGATGCCGGCTCCAACTCGCACCAGATCACCACCACCGCCGCCCGCGATGGCGACGAGTGGGTCCTGAACGGGCGCAAGGTCTTCATCTCCGGCGTCGATCAAGCGCAGGCCGTGCTCATCGTGGCGCGCATGGAAGACGCGAAGACCGGTCGCCTCAAGCCCGCGCTGTTCATCGTGCCGACCGATGCGGACGGTTTCGAAGCCCAGGTGATCGAGATGGAGATGGTGAACCCTGAGAAGCAGTTCACCCTGTTCCTCGACAACGTCCGGCTCCCGTCCGACGCCCTCGTCGGCTCTGAAGACGCCGCACTCAGCCAACTGTTCGCCGGGCTCAACCCGGAGCGCATCATGGCATCGGCGTCGGCGGTCGGCATGGGTCGGTTCGCGCTCGACCGCGCCGTCGAATACGCCAACGACCGCACCGTGTGGAAGACGCCGATCGGTGCCCATCAGGCCGTCGCGCATCCGCTGGCGCAGGGCAAGATCGAACTCGAGATGGCCAAACTGATGATGCAGAAGGCCGCCACCCTCTACGACGCCGGCGACGACTGGGGCGCCGCGGTCCCCGCGAACATGGCGAAGTACGCGGCAGGCGAGGCCGCGGCGAAGATCGTCGACCAGGCGGTTCAGACGCTCGGCGGCAACGGGTTGACCGTCGAATACGGACTGGCCGCGATGCTCCCGCTCTCCCGCCTCACGCGCATCGCGCCCGTCAGCCGCGAGATGATCTTGAACTTCGTGGCGCAGACGTCGCTGGGTCTGCCGAAGTCGTACTGATCTTCGTTCGCTCGGTGCGGCCGGGCTCGGCGGGCAAGACTCCTCCTCGGCAGTCCTCGCTCCTCGGCTAGCGCCTCGTCGCTGCGGAGAGCTCGTCGGAGTCTTGCCCGCCGAGCCCTCGTACCAGCGGTCAGTTCGTTCGGCTTCCGCAGCGCTTGGCGGCACTTTGCTTCCAGCGTTTCTTCGCTTTTCTTGCTGGTCGAGTAGGCGGGGACGGAGTCACCGGCGTATCGAGACCGCCGCGGGCAGGGTCGGCATTCACCATCGTTTAGGAGTTCCCATGACGAACGACATTCTCGTCAAGACCGGCGTCGACGCCGCCGTTCTCACCGTCACGCTCGACTCGCCGTCGAACCGCAATGCGCTCAGCTCGGTGCTCGTCGCGCAATTGCAGGAGGCGTTCGACGCCGCCGCCGATGCGGCGATCCGCGCCGTCGTCCTCACGCACACCGGCGGAACGTTCTGTGCGGGTGCAGATCTGGGGGAGGCGCTCAAGCGCGGCCTCAGTCCGGAGGAGGCGACGGCCGAAGGCGGGAAGGCGATGGTCGGACTCATCCGTACCATCCTCGAGCTCGACAAGCCGGTGATCGTCGTCGCCGACGGCCACGTCCGGGCGGGTGGCACCGGTCTGGTCGGCGCGGCGGACATCGCGCTGGTCGGACCGAAGGCGACGTTCGCGCTGACCGAATCGCGGCTCGGCCTGGCGGCGTCGATCATCTCCATCCCGCTGCTGGCGAAGATGACGGCGCGTTCCGCGGGCCGCTACTTCCTGACCGGCGAGAAGTTCGACGGCGCCGTCGCGCAGCAGATCGGTCTGGTGACCGCGGCGTCCGACACCGCGGACGACCTCGCCGCGGAACTCGACAGCGTTCTCGAAGGCATCCGCAAAGCCTCTCCACAGGGGCTGTCGGTCAGCAAGAAGCTCACCACCGCGGCCTTGCTCGACGGGTTCGAGGAGGCTGCGTCGGCGCGCGCGCAGGAGTCGATGGCGCTGTTCGCGTCCGATGAGGCGCGCGAAGGCATGACGGCCTTCCTCGGGAAGCGTCGCCCGTCGTGGGACACTAGTCGACCGTGAATGCCCCGCTCCGAGAACCACAGCAGGACCGGTCCCGCGCGACGCGGGAGCGGCTCCTCGCCGCGACCGTCGAACTGCTCGCCACGCGCGGGTGGGCGGCGACGACCGTCGCGAGAGTGGCCGAGGAGGCCGGAGCCTCCCGCGGTGCCGCACAGCACCACTTCCCGACGCGCGAGGCCCTGTTCACCGCCGTCATCGAGCAGATGTACGACACCATGACCGCCGACGTCGGGGCGGCTCTCGCCGACCTGCCCTCCGGCCCGGATCGCATCGCCGCCGTCGTCGATCAGGCGATCGAGATCTACACCGGAACACGGTTCAAAGCGGCCTTGCAGGTGTGGTCGGCGGCGGCCTCCGACGAGACGCTCGGCGACGTCATCCGCCCCCTCGAGGCGAAGCTCGGTCGGGCGGCGCACAAGCTCGTCGTCGCCGGACTCGACCCCGACGGCACGCGGCCGAATGCGCACCGGCTCGCGCAGATCACCCTCGACCTCGCGCGCGGCTTCGGTCTCGCCGACACACTGACCGACGACTCGAAGCGCCGGGCGGGCGTCGCAGCGGCGTGGGTGGAGCAGTTGACGGCGGCGTTGGGCTGAGGCGCTGTTGTCGTGCTCGTTCAGACCGGCTGCCCACGTTGGTCGAGTGCTGCATGCAGTGATCGAGACCGTCGTGAGCGCCGCTGGCATCAGGGCGTTGCGCCTCCATCGTGCGGTGATCTCGGAGCTTCTCCGGTGGATTTCACGCCGCAGCCGACTCCAGGCTCGCGGTCTAGCATCACCAGTTCTCGTGACACTGACTGCAGTGACCGCGGCTATCGCCGGTCACCGGGAATGAATCGTCTGGTGATACTCGTGGGTGGATCTACGTCATTTGACGTATGTATCCGGGTTGTGGATGTGTTCGGCTGGTGGAATAGGCACTGGACGGTGTCCTGGTGGCGTTGAGGAGAGACCGGTATGGATGGTTGGGGTTCGTTGCTGCGGTTGTCGGTGAGGCGGTCGTCGGTGATCGGGTTCAGCGCGGTGTTGGCGGCGTCGGCGGCGGTGTCGGGTGTCGGTGAGGCAGGTGCGGCGCCGAGCTGCGAAGTCGACGGCGGTAACCGGGCCTGCACGTTCGCTCCCGGTTACAGCGGGACGTACACCTTGCCGGGTGGCGTGAGTGCGGTGACGCTGACTGTGGTGGGTGGGAACGGGGGCAACAACTTTTCCGGTGAAGGTGCAGGCATGGGGACTGTGGTGTCGGGGACGCTGTCGTTGACCGGATCGTGCGAGATGACCATCGTCGCGGGGACGAACGGCGCTGATGCGTCCTACGAGATGCGCGGTGAGGGAGGCAAGGGCGGGCTCGGCCCCGGTGGTGACGGCGGCGAAGGCAGCGGATATGACCGGAACGGTGGCGGCGGGGGCGGCGCGTCGACGGTGACGGTGGGGTCGACGGTCGTCATTGCCGGTGGCGGCGGTGGTTCGGGTGTGTTGAGTCATGCTTCCGGCGGATCGAACGGCGGGGATGGAGGAGGCCTGGGCGGTGGTAAAAGCGGAGGTCATGGCGGGGCCGGCGGTCAGGCACAGCATGACTCGCCGGGGGCGGCCGACGGTCATGGTTCGGTGGGTGCTGCCGGCGGCGACGGCGCCGCCGGCGATTTTGGCGGTGGCGGCGGCGGAGGCGGTGCCCACGGTGGTGGTGGCGGCGCATCGGTCGAGGACCTCGGAGGAAGTGTGGACGGGGGTGGCGGCGCGGGCTCGTCGCAGTTCCCATCCGGATTCACCGCGACGGCGTCGAAGGGGCAGCCAAGGGTGACGTTGACGTTTGCCGATCAATCGTCGAACGGGTCGACGTGCGGCAGTGCGGGCAACGGATCGGTTGGTTTCGGGTCGTCGGATTCGGGGTTGGTGAACTTCGGTTCTTGAAGCAAGAAGGATTTCTGAAGTGTAGATCGCAGTGTGCGGTCGCCTGTGTGGACCAGTTGACGGCAGCCCTGGGCTAAGACCCGAGAGTGGGGTCAGAGATCCTGGTCCCAGCGGACAACGGACCCGAGGATGTCGGGGAACTTCTTCTCCGCGTACTTCAAGTAGTCACTGATGTGCTCGTTCATCGCTTCCATCGAGGTTGCGGCATCACGTTCACTCATCGCCTTGAAAATCGACTCGTGGGCGAGAAGTGTCGCTTTCCGACGGGGCTGCGGAAAGTCCATCCCGACGATCGTGCCGTTGGTGACCTCCAACAGCGAATCGGCCAGATAACCGAGCAGGGGGTTGTCGGTCGACCACGCGATGATGTCGTGAAACTCCTTGTTGGCCTCGAGGAATGCTCTGCGGTCGCTCTGCAACGCGACCTTCATCCGCTCCACGGTGGCGCCGACCTCCGCGAGACGCTCATCGGAGATGTTGGCAGCAGCGAGTTGGGTGATCACCGGTTCGATGCTGAGCCGGGCTTCGAAGATCGACCGCAGTGGCGCATTCCGCAACTGCATCAGCAATACGAACGCCCCGGACAGAAACGCCCCGGTCGGCTCCTGCAGCACGGGTCCACCGCGCGGTCCGGGCTTCATCACGACGACGCCCTGGAACTCGAGAAGACGCAGTGCCTCGCGGAGCGTGCCACGGCCGATCTGATACTTCTCGACCATGATCTTCTCGGAGGGCAGGAGATCGCCGGGGCCGAGACCGGCGTCGAGCGCCTCTTGGACGATCTGCTGGCTGACCACGACGGCGGCTTTCGGCGACCGCGCCGGGCCGGTCAACGCCGACCTCCAGACCTCTGCAAAAAACTGCCGCTGCGCACTCGACTGCCCCCTCTGGCTTGCATTTCCGCACCGCACAGTCTGCGAAGCGGGTGGAACATGACCGACATCACCGTACTACCGGGGTCTGGATCTCAGCCTAGATGAGCCTTCATCGACGGATGCGCACACCTGGTGATCCACCCGCATGATTGGGAGGATGATCCCCTTCCGTCGTGCCGCCGACGCCAACCGGTGGAGGTCGGCGAGGGCAGGAGGCGAGACGATGCGCGGGTCTCCGGACCGGATGCGAAGACCCGCGCGGAATGTGCCGTCTCAGTGATCAGGCGACGGTGACCTCGTGCATGTCGACGGTCGCTCCGGCCGCTGCGAAGTTGGCCATGTCGGCGCTGCCCGCCTGCCCTTCGGGAGAGCTGAGTGCGCTGATCGCGACCTCTTTCGAGGGAAAGGTCAGGACACCGACGACGAAATGGGTGGGCTCGGTGCCGTCGAGCGTCTCGCACACGCCCCATTCAAACGACGTGACTCCGGGCATCGTCCTGGTCAGTGGTGCGTGGACGGTCCGATAGTGGTCGAGGAACTGCTCCGGATCGGCGGGGTGGTTGTAGTTGACGGTGATACGAAACATGAGTCGCTCCTAGAGTGAATCGAGGTGGCGGGTCACGGTGCTGCTGACGTATTCGACGCCTGCTGCCGACCCGGGGAGGATGTTGACGAACTGGAAGAACCCGTGCATCTGGCCGTCGAAGACTCGTAGCTGAACGGGTACCCCGGCGGCCTCGAGCTTCGCCGCATACGCTTCTCCTTCGCCGCGCAGGACGTCGTACTCGGCGATCAGCACGATGGCGGGCGCGGTGTTCGCGACGTCGCCCTGCAATGGTGAGACGTTCGCGTTGGCACGCGTGCTCGGATCGGGAGTGTACAGATCCCAGAACCAGTCCATCGCCTTCTTGTCGAGCATGAGTTGGTTGGCGGGGTCGAGATATGTGGCGTTCTCGGTGTCGCTGTCGGTGACCGGGTACACCAGCACCTGCAGGTCGAGTCGGGGGCCGTTCTGTCGAGCCGCCTGCTGAGCGACGACCGCGGCGAGATTGCCTCCGGAACTGTCGCCTCCGACGATCAGCGGTAGATCGGGATGGCGGGCGGCGGTCCATGTCAGGACGTCCCATGCGTCGTTCGCGGCGGCGGGATAGACGTTCTCCGGTGCCAGTCGGTAGTCGGGAAGGACGACGGTGCAACCCGTTCCGGCCGCCAACTGCCGGGCCAGGGTGTCGAACTGATCGGGATTGCCGACCACCCATCCACCGCCGTGGTAGTAGACGAACACTCCCCGTGGAGTGCTCGACGGGGTCAGGATGCGCACCGGGATCGAGTGCCCGTCGGCTGCCTCGACGGTGACGTTCTCGACGTCGGTCATCTCGGGCCCGGGGCCGTAGAGGCCGATGAAGTCGTCGTTCATCGCGCGGACTTCGTCCGGTGTCATCTCGTAGAGGGGCTTGCCGCCGCCCTCCGCGGCCTGCGCCAGGAAGCCTGCGGTCGCTTCGTCCAAACTCATTACGGTCCTGCCTTCTTGGGTGCGTTCTGAGGTAATCATGACTATCATAATGATAGAAAAAGAAGAGTGTCAACGATCACATCGGCGGGGTCGTCGAGTCGAGATCGGTGAGCGTGATGATGCGGGGTTCGGGCGATCGACAACCGCGGAGAGAATGAGGAGAAGTCATGGCAGAACAGGGTGCGATCACGACTGTGGTGGCCGACCGAGCCTTCCTTGAGTGCCCGCGCTGGAGGGACGGGCGACTGTGGGTGTCAGATCTGTACACCCGAGAGGTCTTGTCGATCGACGAGGACAAGGGCGTTCGGGTGGAGGCCACGCTGGACGACCAGCCCTCGGGTCTGGGGTGGTTGCCCGACGGACGGCTGCTGGTGGTCTCGATGGTCGACGGGCGGATTCTGGTGCGCGGCGACGATCGCGATCCACGGTCCTTGTCCGTGCACGCTGACGTCGCACACCTGGCGACGGGCAAACTCAACGACATGACTGTCGATCCGTCCGGTCATGCATTCGTCTCGACGTTCGGGTTCGAATTCCGCTCCCGTTCGTACGTCGAATCTGCGGTGCTGATCCATGTGGCGCCCGACGGCGCCGCACGCGTCGCGGCCGACGACCTGCTGTTCCCCAACGGGTCGGTGATCCTCGGCGCGGCTGACGATCCAGTGCGCGTCTTCGTCGTTGCGGAGAGCATGGGGAACCGACTGACGGCGTTCGACCTCGACCGGAACGGCGCACTGACGAACCGTCGGGTGTGGGCGGCGTTCGGTCCGGAGGTGCCGAGGACCTCGGTGCGCGACGCCATGGCCGCCTCCCAGGTGGCTCCGGACGGTATCTGCCTCGGCACCGACGACACCGTCTGGGTGGCCGACGCGCTGAATCAGCGTGTGATCCGGGTCGCCGAGGGTGGCGAGATCCTTGATGAGCGCCGATTCGGCACCGGCGTCTTCGCCTGCGCTGTGGGTGGCTCGCAGCACGATGTCTTGTACGCCTGTGCGGCGCCCTCGTCGTCCGAGCACCAGCGGCGTGACACGCGTGAGGCAAGCCTGCTCGCCGTCCCGATCTGATCGGTTCTGCTGTTCGGCGTTCCTACGGCGTTCTCGGCCACCGGCGGTGGCCGAGAACCACCGTGATCGCGCACAGCGTCGCGAAGACTGCGCCGCCGAAGCCGACGCCTGCGGTCATGCCTGCAGAAGTGGCGATCCACCCGCTGGCGACCGCGACGGTCCCGGTGAGGGCATAGGCGATCGATGCGTACTGGGATGCTGCCCGTCCCTGCTGGACGGGACCCATTCCGGCCGTGGCGATTCGTAATCCCGTCGCGTAGGCGAAGCCCTGGCCGATCCCCCACACAACGCATGCGGCAAGGATCATCGACAGATCGCCGCGCCAGACTCCGACGACGCACACTGCCGCGCCGAGGGCGATCGTCGCAGCCGTGGCCGGGGCAGGCAGTCGACCGATCACGCGCGGCGCGACACATGCGACGCCGATGAGCACGATAGGCGCCAATGCCGTCACCGTGATCGACGGCGATTTCGTCATGTCGGTGACGACGGTGGGCAGTAGACCGACGGCGACACCACCGATCGCCCAACCCGCGGTGCCGAGCGTGATTCCCGCCAATCGGACCCGACGGGGACTGCGACGGTCGGACTCGGTGCCGACCGTGGCCGCAGAGCTCGCGGACGGATCGACGACGTCGCCGGGGCCGGCGATCATCCGATTCACCAGGACGCGTGATGACCGGTGCAAGGCGATGAACGCCGTCGCCGTCACGATCAATGCTGCGATGTGGAGGTAGTAGATCGTGATGGTTGGCGCGGGCAACAGATCGGCGGCGGCCGCCGATGCGGCAAGTCCGAGGAACGACCCGAGCAGAGTCGCGGTGGCCGCGATCGCCCGACCGCGCTCGCCGCGGGTGGCGAGGACGATGGTGGCGGTGGCTCCCGTGCCCAGACCGACCGAGATTCCGACGAGGATCCGGCCCATGAACAGCCAGACGACAGAACCGTCTCCGGCCAGCAACGCCAGATCTCCCAGGGCGGCGAGCGTGATCGCGATGGGAAGTACCACCACGGCGTGCGACGACAGCCGAGTCCGGGCAATGGTGGTGAACGTTGCGACGAGTCCGACCAGGTATGCGGTGAACAGTGCGGTGACCGTGAAGGTGCTCAGATCGAGGCGATCGCGGTAGAGCGGCAGCAGCGGTCCAGGGATGTTCGATCCGACCGTCAGCAGGCAGAGTCCCGTCGTCGCGAGAACTCCGACTGTGGTCGCCCTCCGCATGCTCCGGTCGCTGTGAGGCGGTCCCGATGCTCTCACCTCGGCAGTTCGCAGTTCGTCAGTCACTCGCCCACACTTTCGTTTCCGCGGATTCCTTTACATCTATGATGATAATAGTTAGCGTGATTAACGTCACGACTCACCGTCATGTGATGGCTGCGGGTGCGACCAGGTTCGACACCCTGTGCGGCGACCGATTCCAAGGAGGACTTCATGAAGACAATGGGTGCGCTGATCTGGGAACCCGGAACTCGATCGGGCTGGAGCGTTGAGGAGATCGAGATCGACCCGCCGAAGAGTCGGGAGGTGAAGATCAAGCTCGCTGCCTCCGGCATCTGTCACAGTGACGACCACGTGGACACCGGCGACATCCCGCTCGACTGGGCCCCGATCATCGGCGGTCACGAGGGCGCGGGCATCATCGAGGAGGTCGGGCCGCACGTCACCGGCTTCGAGGTCGGCGATCACGTCGTTCTCTCGTTCATGCCCGCGTGCGGACACTGCGAGAAGTGCAACGTCGGGTTGACCAACCTGTGCACCATGGGGGCGGGTGTCCTCGGCGGCTTCGCGCCCGACGGTACGCATCGAATCCATGCGCGCGGTCAGGGCGTCGGCCCGTTCTCGTACCTCGGGACCTTCTCGCCGTACGTCGTGGTGAACATCGACTCCTGCGTGAAGATCGGCAAGGACATTCCCCTCGACAAGGCGGCGCTCATCGGCTGCGGTGTCCCGACCGGGTGGGGTTCCTCGGTGTACGCGGCCGATGTGCAACTCGGTGAGACCGTCGTGGTCATCGGCACCGGCGGGGTCGGCATGAACGCGGTCCAGGGTGCGGTGCACAAGGGCGCCAAGAACGTCATCGCCGTCGACCCGGTCGAATTCAAGCGGGATCAGGCGAAGAAGTTCGGTGCCACGCACACGGTGAACGACCTCACGCAGGCGGCCGAACTGGTCTCGGACATGACCGGCGGCCAGGGCGCCGACAAGGTGTTGATCACGGTCGATGTCGCGCACGGTGAACTGCTCAACCCCGCCCAGGAGATGGTCTGCCGCGGCGGAACGCTGGTAGTGACGTCGGCGGCGCCGGTGACGCAGCGCGACGTCCCGTTCGATCTCTTCACCTTCGCGATGAGCGGCAAGCGACTGCAGGGGACCCTGTACGGCTCCACCAATGCGCGTCGCGACATCCCGCTGATCGCCGACATGTACCGGCGTGGCGAGTTCAAGCTCGACGAGCTCGTCACGAAGACCTACGAGCTGGAACAGGTCAACGAGGCCATCACCGACATGCGGGAGGGCAAGAACATCCGCGGCGTCATCATGTACGACCTCTGAGCCGTCGACCCGTCATCAACAAGGAGAATCCATGCGAGCAGATGACATCAACGACATCGTCCGCGCAACGAATCTGTACGCGCGGGGGCTGGACCTCGCCGACCCCGATGAGGCGGCATCGGCCTTCGCTCCGGACGCGGTCTGGGACGCGACGGCCGTCGGCCTCGAGCGCTTCGAGGGGTACGACGCCATCCACGGCTTCTTCGTCGCCGATGCGGCCGCGGTCGCTCGCGGCGCGCACATCCTGACCAATCACATCGTCGACTTCGACGACGAAGACCACGCTCACGGCACCAACTACGTCTACGCGGAGGCGGAGATGAAGAGCGGTGCCGAGATCAAGGCGATCGCCTTGAACCGGGACCGGTACGTGCGCACCGCGGACGGCTGGAAGATCGCCGAACGCATCATCACGCCGATGACGACGCCGCAGATGGACGGCTTCGAAGTCTGACCTCCTCGCACGCGGCGAGTGTCTCCTCTGCTCGACACCGAGGAGACGCTCGCCGTCGTGCTTTGTCGGAGTCCGACTGTCCGGGCCGTACGACTGAGACAGCAGCACGAACTCGTCCTCAGTGCACGACTGACGGGTCAGGGACGCAGTCACCGTCCGAATCGTTGACACTGTGCTGATAATCATATCTACTATGATCATGAAATATAGGTCACAGCGTTCGACATTCGTTCCGCTGCCCCTCGGCTGCCGCATCGGTGGCGGTCTTCACGCCCGGTCCACCGGACCGGCGTTCACGAAAAGGACTCGACCATGAACATGACAAGAACGAAGACCGCGTTGACCGCAGTGGTCACGGCCGCAGTGCTCGCGGTGAGCGCATGCGGCGGTGGCACCGGAGGCGGGCAGCAGAGCGGGCAGGGAATCGCCTCGGACATCACGATCGCCGCGGTCAATGACCAGACCGGTCCAGTCGCGTACGCAGGCGTCGGGGCGAGCAAGGGCGCCGCGTTGGCGATCGATCAGATCAACGAGCAGGGTTTCCTGGGCGATGGTGTGACACTGTCGCTGGACCAGGTCGACACGGCAGGCGAGATCGATCGTGCGGTCAGTGAGATGACCAAGGCGATGGGTGACCAGAAGGTCTCGGCGATCCTTGGACCGACGATGGCGCAGCAGGCGGCAGCGGTGGCTCCGATGGTCGGGCAACGCAAGGTGCCGACCGTGTTCACCCAGTCCGGCGCCGACGGCGTGGTCGTCAACGACTACACCTTCCGGGCGACCGCTCCGATGGAGAGCTACTACGACATCGCCGCGAAGTGGCTTGCAGGGAAGGACCTCAAGAAGGTCTCGGTGATCTACAACGCGACCTATCCGACGTTCGCGAATCTCGGCAAGACGGTGTTCCCGAAGGAGGCCGAGGCCAACGGAATCACGGTCGGACAATCGATCGAGGTGCAGTCCACGACGCAGGACTTCACGGGGCAGGCACAGCAGATCGCGCAGGCGAATCCGCCTGCAGTGGCGATGATGTTGATCGCTTCGCAAGCGGTGACCTTCATGAAGCAACTGCGTCAGGCGGGCTACCGCGGGCAGATCGTCGGCACCTCGGTGCAGGGGTCGGGCAATGCGGCGCCGGCGGGTGCGGCCGCCGACGGTCTGGTCTATCCGGTCGACTTCTCGTCGGCGATGGACTCTGACGCCGCCAAGGCGTTCACCAAGGCGTTCACCGAGAAGTACGGCACGGCGCCTGACGCGTACGCCGCAGAGGGCTTCGACGCGCTCTGGTGGATCGCTCGCGGAATCAAGGCCGCGAACGACTCCTCGCGCGACGGAATCCGACAAGGCCTCGCCGAGGTCGCCGACAGCGGCTTCGACGGCGCCATGGGACAGCTGACCTTCGATGGCAACGACATGCGCGTCAACGGCGCAATGGTCACCTGGCGCGACGGCCGCGAATCGCTGGTCGAGTGATCCTGCACTCCAGAAGAGAGGCGTCACACGAGATGACGACGATGAAGAAGGCGGTCCTCGCCGCAGCGCTGGTGGCGAGCCTGGTCTTGAGCGCCTGCGGTGCGAACGGCGGCGGCGCGCTCCAGGCAGGCCAGGGTATCGCGAAGCAAATCACCATCGCCGCGGTCAACGATCAGAGCGGCCCCTACGGATATGCCGGTGTCAGCGCCAGCAAGGGAGCACGCCTGGCGATCGAGCAGATCACGGAGCAGAACTACCTCGGCGACGACGTTCGTATCGAACTCCAGCAGTCCGATCCGGCAGGTGAGATCGAACGCGCGGTCAGTGATGTCACCAAGGCGATCGCAGACAACAGCGTCTCGGCGATCCTCGGTCCGACCCTTGGACAGCAGGCGGCGGCCGTCGCGTCGATCGTCAACCAACGCACGGTGCCGACGGTGTTCACCCAGTCGGGATCGCCCGGTGTGGTGACCGGCGACTACACCTTCCGGGCCACGGCGCCGATGGAGACCTACTACACCGCAGGCGACAAGTGGCTCGCGGACAACGGGTTCGACAGGGTGTCATTGATCTACAACGGCACGCTGCCGACCTACGCGGCGTTGGTGAAGGACGTCATCGAACCGGATCAGCGCAAGTACGGGTTCAGCATCGATCAGACCGTCGAGGTGCAGTCGACCACCCAGGACTTCACCAGTCAGGCACAGCGGATCGCCGCGGCGGCGCCGAAAGCGGTGACCATGCTGCTCACCGCACCGCAGTCCGTCACCTTCATGAAGCAGCTCCGGCAGACCGGATACGCCGGACAGGTTCTCGGATCCACCAACCAGAGCGCTGGGATGATCGCGCCCGCGGGTGCGGCCGCCGAGGGGCTGGTCTACCCGGTGGACTTCTCCGCTGCGATGGACACGCCCGAGTCGAAGGCATTCGTCGACGCGTTCACGGCGAAGTATGGACAGGCGCCCGACCCGTACGCGGCCGAGGGCTTCGACGCGATGTGGTGGATAGCTCGCGGGATCAAGACCTCGAACGACTCCTCGCGTGAGGGCATCAGGGACGGACTGGCGAAGGTCGCCGCGCAGGGATTCACCGGCGCGATGGGTGCACTCACCTTCGACGGCAACGATATGCGCGTTCCCGGCGTCGTCGTCCGGTGGCGGGACGGTAAGGAGAACTTGCTCGAATGAACACACAGAACGGGACCGCGATCGGTGGAGGGAGCCCGCCATGCAGGAGATCCTGAATGCGGCGACATTGGGCTCGGTGTACCTCCTCTTCACACTCGGCATGGCGTTGGCCTGGGGAACGATCGGCATCCTGAACTTCGCACACGGAGCCACCTTCGTCTTCTCCGTTCTGGTCGCGCACTTGGTGACCAAGGAGGCTGCACTTCCGCTTCCGGTGGTGCTCCTGATCGCGGTGGCCGTCGGAGCGGTGGTGTCACTGCTGACCCAGTTGCTCGTCTTCCAGCGGATCGTCAACGCAGGCGCCGACCACCGGGCCACGGAACTGCGGATCATCATCGCGGGAATCGGAGTCTCGGCCATCCCGATCGCCGTGGCGCAGCGGGTCAGCGGTGCGAGTCCGTTCGGCTTCGACGCCGGCTACACGCCCTCGGTCTATGAGTTCGCGGGCATCCGACTGTCCACGACCACCCTCATCATTCTTGTCGCCGCCATCGGAATCGGTGTCGGACTGACCATGTGGCTCAAGAAGTCTCGGCAGGGGCTGGCGCTGCGCGCGATCGGCGTCGATCCGGAGACGAGCGAAGGCATGGGCGTCAACCGCAGCGCACTCGCGCTGAGCACGATGGCCGTCGCAGGCGCGCTGGCCGGACTGGCAGGAGCTCTCCTGACCCTGCAATTGGGGGCGATCGCTCCGGAATCGGGTGATCCGTTGCTGATCAAGGCCTTCGCGATCATCGTCCTCGGTGGTCTCGGTTCGATGGGGGGCGCGGTGCTCGGCGCCTACATCCTGGCGGCCGCGGAGACGGTGATGATCCATCTCGGTTTCGGCACGTGGGTCGACGCGGTGTCGTTCGGGTTGATCTTCCTGGTGCTGCTGTTCCGACCGCAGGGCATGTTCGGCACGAAGGAAGTGAGACGCACATGAGCGACTGGTACTACTCCAACACCGTTCTGCTGCAGCAGACGCTCACCACCGTGTTGATGGCATTGAGCATCCAGATCCCCATGCGGATGGGCGTGTTCTCCTTCGCAGGCATCGGCGCTTTCGGCATCGGCGGCTACACCGCCGCGGCAGCCATGCTGCACCTGGGCTGGGCGACTCTCCCGTCGATCGTCCTCGGCATGCTCATACCGGGCATCGTGGTGTATCTCCTCGGGTTGATCATTCACAAGCTCAACGGTCTGTACCTCGGTATGGCCACCATCGCGTTCACCCTGATCGTGGCTGTCGTGGCCGTGAACGGCGGCGAACTCACCGGCGGGGCAGCAGGGCTGTTCGGCGCGCTCGGCGACCTGACCTTCGAGTCGATTCTGGTCGTCACGATCATCGTCATCGCGCTCACACAACTCACCGAGTCGCGTGGGCTGTCACGGCGGATCGACGCGGTTCGCGAAGACCCCGAACTCGCGAACGCGATGGGCATCAACGTGGCGCGATACCGCAAACTGAGCTTCCTCGCGTCCGGACTGGTGGGCGGACTCGCCGGCGCCATCACGACGCTGTTGCGCAGCACAATCACCCCGGCGGAGGTGAACTTCCACCTGGTGGTTCTCGCACTGACGGTGATCGTGGTCGGTGGAACGCGCTCGTGGATCGGGGTCCTGATCGGATCCATCGTGTTCGTCTGGCTACCGACACTCGTGTCGTTCGTCAGCCAGTGGGAAGAGTTCATCTACGGCGTCATCGTGGTGCTGGCGGCGCTCTTTCTGCCGAACGGCGTGCTCGGCGTCGTGCGCGACCTCTGGCATCGAGTCCGTACCAGAGACGTGCGCGTCGATGACGCACCGCCGCACAGCGAGACAGTGGAGGCAATGCCATGACCGGAGACGATCGACAGGTTCCCCTTCTGGAATTGACCGACATCGCCGTGCACTTCGGCGGTGTCAAGGCGGTCGACGGCGTTTCGCTGGACCTCCATCAGGGACGCATCTACGGGATCATGGGGGCCAACGGTTCAGGCAAATCCACGTTGCTGGGCGCCATCACCCGACTCAACCCCCTCACACGGGGAATCATGCGGTTCGACGGACGCGAGTTCACGACCGTCCGACCCCACGCAGTGGCACATCTCGGCGTGGCACGAACCTTTCAGACCGTGCGCCTGATCGATGACCGCACGGTGCGCGACAACGTGCAATTGGGCGTCGACACAGTGTCTCGTGATCGACGTGACCAACTCACGTCGACGGTCGACGAGGTGATGGAACGTGTCGGTGTCGCCGCGGTCGCGCGCATGCGACCGAGCGAACTGTCGTACGGCATGCAGCGGCGCGTCGAGATCGCTCGGGCGATCGTCGCGTGCCCGCGGCTACTGCTGCTCGACGAACCGACCGCAGGTATGAACACCGCCGAGCGTGACGAGGTCAGCGAATTGATGCGAGCACTGCAGGTCGAGGGTTTCACCCAACTGCTCGTCGAACACGACGTGCCGATGATGGTCGACGTCTGTGACTACCTGTTCGGCATGAACCAGGGAGAACTGATCGCGCAGGGCGACCCCGAAGCTGTGGTCGCCGACGAGGCGGTTCGGGAGTCGTATCTCGGGAAGGCGGCCGGCAATGCTTGAAGTCACCGATTTGAAGGTGAGTTACGGCGCCGTCAACGCGGTACAGGGAGTCAGTCTGCGCGCCGCCGTCGGCGAGGTGACGCTGCTCCTCGGCGCCAACGGCGCCGGGAAGACGACCAGTCTGCGGGCGGTGGCCGGCTACCACAGACCGAAGTCCGGATCGGTCGTGGTCAACGGTGTCGATCTGGCGGGCAGTCGAGCCCACACCATGGTGCGCAACCGCCTGGTCCTCGTGCCCGAGGGTCGGCGGGTGTTCGCCACGCTCACCGTCGAGGAGAACCTGAAGATCGGCGGCTACCGAGCCCCGCGCGGTGCGGTCGAGAAGACGATCGCCGAGGTCTATGAGCAGTTCCCGATCCTCTACGACCGGCGGCGCTCGCAAGCGGGTCTGCTCAGCGGTGGCGAGCAGCAGATGCTCGCCTTCGGGCGCGCGGTGATGGCTCAGCCCACGGTGATCCTGATGGACGAGCCGTCGATGGGGCTCGCGCCGACGATGGTCGACTCGGTGATGACGAGTGTCCGAGCGATTGCCGACCGGGGGATCGCGGTGCTCATCGTCGAGCAGAACGCCGACGCCGGTCTGCGCATCGCCGATCGCGTATCGGTCATCACTCGCGGGAAGACCGTCTGGGCTGGCGCCGCGGCAGACGCAGACAAGGCGGCTGTGCACGCGGTCCTCGGTGACGCCGTTCTCGATGAGACCGAATCCGACCCGGTGAGGCTGGAGAAGACAGGGCTGGAGAGGACGGGCCTGGAGGGGACCGGGCTGGAGAGGACGGGGCTCGACGAGACGGGTGAAGACCGATGACGGAGCCGACCGCACCCGGCGGGCAGTCGCGTCCCGGCAGCACTGACATCGAGAGGCTCGCTCATGCTCGGCTCACCGCGGAGGCCGCGTCGGCCCTCCTCGCCGAGCAGACCGAATGCACCTTCTGTTTCCTTGACCGGGACGGAGCGCCTGCGGCAGTGGTGCTGAGCTTCGCCGTCGACGATGGCCGGTTCTGGTTCACCAGCGTGGACGGGCGCGTCCAGGTTCGCGGCGTGCAGCGCGATCCCCGCGTGTCGATCGTCGTCTCGGGCACCGGCACCGGGGCCCGAGGTCGTCAGATGCTCGCCGTCAAAGGCCACGCCACCGTGCATCGCGACATCGCCGGACTCGGTGACAAGCTGGATCTGCTCGCGATGCGGCTGGCGCCGACTCATCCGGAGAAGTTCATCGACCTGCTGACCAGCCCACGACGGTTGCTCATCGAAGTGACGCCGTCCGAGACGGTGGCCAGCCACGACTCCCGGCGGCTCGCAGGCGACGGCCGAGGCGGACCGGCACCGACACGCGAGGTGGACGGGCGGGCCGCGACATGATCCGAGACGGCGGCTACGCCCCGAGCATCGGAGACTGGTTGTCCGAGTGTGCCGATCGAGGCACGCACATCACCGTCGACGGACGGTCCACCACCGCCGCGGAACTGGACGCGGTCGCCACCGTGGCGGCCGCCGGGCTGTCTGCACTCGGACTGCGACCCGGCGATCGCGTCGGTGTGGTGATGGGGGCGTCGGTGGTCGCGTTGCAAGCCTGGTTCTCGATCGCTCGCGCGGGGCTGGTGGAAGTGCCGTTGAATCCCGACTCCGGCACCGACCTCCTCGAGTACTGCCTCGATCGGGCCGAGGTCCGCGTGGTGATCTGCGACGCCGCATCGTCCGACCGCGTTGCGGGGATCGCCGGGCGGATTGCGTCGATCGAACGGGTGATCATCGCGGATCGAAGCAGCGGCACCGATCCGGACGCTCTCGACTTCGCTGCACTCCTGGCCTCGTCCACGGATGCCCCGCCCGAGATCGCACCGCCCTCCGTCGACCCACGCTCGGCGGCGGTCGTCCTGTACACCTCGGGCACGACGGGTCCGCCGAAAGGTGTGGTGCTCAGTCACCGCGCCAACGTCAATCTGGCCCGCCACACCGTCGGCCTGATGCGATACACCAGTGCGGACCGCCTCTACAGCGTGTTCCCGCTCTATCACTCCAATGCTCGATACTGCTCGGTGATGGCAGGTATCGAGGCCGGTGCCGACGTAATCCTGCACCGTGCCTTCTCGGCCTCACAGTTCTGGGACATCTGTCGAGCCGAGCGGATCACCGCGTTCAATTATCAGGGCGCGATGATGAGCATTCTGTTCAAACAGCCGCCGCGCGGCGACGATCGCGGACATCCCGTGCGCGCGGCCTTCGGTGCGCCGTGTCCAGCGGAGATCTTCACTGCCGTCGAGGACCGCTTCGGCATCGAACTCACCGAGATCTACGGCAGCACGGAGACGTCGATCGTCTGCGACATGCCGCCGTCACGGCGTCGGATCGGAACGGCGGGCACCGAGTCGGTGAACTATCACGTCCGCGTCGTCGACGACCACGACGAACCGGTCGCGTGCGGAGTGGTCGGTGAGATCGTCGTACGGCCGAAGCGGCCCGGAATGATGTTCGACGGCTACGACGCCCGCCCGGAGTCATCAGTCCAGGCATGGCGAGATCTGTGGTTCCACACCGGCGACCGCGGCGTGCTGGATGCGGACGGCTTCCTCACCTTCGTTGACCGCGTCAAGGACACGATCCGTCGACGAGGGGAGAACATCTCGTCGTGGGAGATCGAGCGAGTGGTCTCCGACGACCCCGACGTGGCCCAGGTGGCCGCGTACGGGGTGCCGTCGGAACTGTCAGAGGAGGACGTGGCGATCGCTGTGGTGCCGGCGCCCGGCGCCCGACTCGATCCCGCGACGCTCATGGCTCGGGTCGATGGACGGCTGACGTCGTTCGCCCGCCCGCGATACGTCCGCGTGATGGATCGACTGCCGCTGACGCACAGTCAACGTGTCGAGAAGTACCGATTGCGCGCGGACGGCATCACCGCCCAGACCTGGGACCGCGAGGCGGTTCGGACATGAGTTTTGAACGGTTCCGGGTCGAGGACCTCGGTGACGGGGTCGGTCTGATCACCATGTGCCGTCCGGACAAACTCAACGCGATGGACACGGTGTGGTTCGACGAGTTGGTGACGCTCACCGAGGAATTGGGCCGGTCGACGACGCTCCGCGCTGTCGTGCTCACGGGTGAGGGCCGAGCCTTCTCCGCCGGAGGCGACATCGACATGTTCGCCGACCTCGACGGTGACGTCGGCCGAGTACGACCGCATCTGCGGCGCGTCTACGAGGCGTTCCACAGTGTGGAGCGATGCGCGATTCCGGTGATCGCCGCGGTCAACGGCATCGCGTACGGAGGTGGCCTGGAATTGGCTCTGGCGTGCGACGTCGTCGTCGCGGGAAGCTCGGCGAGATTCTCCTTCAAGGAGGTGACCGTCGGGCTGATGCCCGGGTACGGGGTGATCCGCGCACCGGAGGTGATCGGCAGGCACTGGACGCGGTGTCTCGCCCTGACCGGCCGCACCGTGGGTCCGGAGGTGCTCGAGCGCGCGGGACTGGTGGTGGAGACGGTTCCGGACGAGGACCTCCTCGAACGCGCGCTGGCGACCGCTCGCGAGATCGCAGCACACTCGTCGCTGGGGGTGCGAGTGGCGAAGGCGTACATCAACAGAGACACCGAGTCCGGTTATGCGGAGTCGGTCGAGGCGACCGCGCTGCTGTTCGGCACACCGGAGCACCGCGAGGCGGTGACGGCGTTCAGGCTGCGCCGAGAGTGACGACGCGATAAGCGTCATATTATGATTATCTATATCATGAATTTGTTCGTATCTGGCCGGCTCCGATCCGCTGTGTGTTCGGCGGCTTCGGACGGTCGGGGGTGTCATGTGGAAAGGAACGCGGATGACATCGCATCGGGGAGGCGCGAGGTCGGAGAAGGTCGCGCTGATCGTGGCGAGGGGAATCGTCCAGGACATCGACCGCCGTGGTCTCACGGTCGGCGATCGATTGCCTGCCGAACGGGCGATGCTGGAAGCGTACGGCGTCGGCCGCGGCACGCTGCGCGAGGCGCTCCGCTTCCTTGAATTGCAGAACGTGTTGTCGCTCAAGCCGGGGCCCGGAGGTGGTCCGACCATCGAAAAGCCCGACTCGTCAGCTCTCGCGAACGCGATGCTGCTGCTGTTGCAGTTCGAGAACGCACCGTTCGCCACCGTCGCCGAGACCCGAGGCGGCATCGAACCGCTGCTCGCGCGGCTGGCGGCATCCCGGATGTCGGACGAGTCGCTGTCTGCCCTGGCGGAATCAGTCGACCGGATGGCCGTCCATCTCGATGATCGGGCCGTCTTCCTGGAGACGAACAAAGAGTTCCACAACGGAGTGGCCTGGGCGACGGAGAACGCGCTCTTCGGGTTCCTGATCAACGCGATGCTGGACATCTTCGACGGCACTGTGGTGGGCGTCGACTACAACGAGCGACGCAGGCAGGCGGTGCTCAAGGCGCACCGGCGGATCCTGGACGCGCTGCTGCTGCGGGATTCGGACGCCTCGGAGGCAGCGATGGCCGAGCACATCGAGGAGTACGCCAGGTACATGGCGCGGAAGTACCCCGAAGCGCTCGCGCGCCCGATCACCTGGGACATCGGATGGCGAAACGGCCAACTCCTCGGCTGATCGGGCTTGAGGGTCTCGGCGTGATGCGCGCTCGTACGAGCCACTCGACCGTCCTGGGCGGCGGTCGCCTTCGGGAATCGAAACTCAGGACGTCCGCACCACCGACACTGTCGGTGGTGCGGACGTCCGGTGTGCTGTCCTGACCTCAGGCGACGACGAATCCGCGGTAGTCGTCCGCCGCGACCTCGTCGCAGGCCTGGCGGTAGACGTCCAGTCCGCCGACGTACGACATGATCACCCGCGGCTTGCCGGGCACGTTGACGCCCGTGTACCACGACTCTCCCTCGGGGTAGAGGGTGTCGTCGGCCAGCGCGACGGCGTCGCTGGTCCACTTCGCCGCGTCCGCGGCCGACGGCTCGACGCGCGTGGCGCCTCGACGCTCCAGTGCAGCGATGAAGTCGGCGGTCCACTCGACGTGCTGTTCGATCGCGCAGATGACGTTCGTCAGCACGTTGGGGCTGCCGGGGCCGGTGATCATGAACATGTTGGGGAACTCGTCGACGGCGATGCCGAGATAGGTGGTGGGTCCGTCGGCCCACTTGTCCTTGAGCTTTGTGCCGCCGACACCGCGGATATCCATGTTCAGCAGTGGTCCGGTGATCGCGTCGAAGCCCGTCGCGAGAACGACGGCGTCGAGTTCCACCTCCGTTCCGCCGACGCGCAACCCCTTGTCGGTGAACGTCTCCAAGGGCTGCTCCCGCAGGCTGATGAGGTCGACGTTGTCACGGTTGTACGTCTGGAAGTAGTCGGTGTCCAGGGTGATCCGCTTGGCGCCGAGGGGATACGTCCGCGGGCTGAGCTTCTCGGCGAGCTCGGGGTCGGCGACCGCCTCCCGAATCTTGCTGCGGAAGAACTCGGCGATCGTCTCATTGGCCTCGCGGTTGCTGAACAGGTCCGGGTAGCTCGCGATGAGATCGATGGCGCGGTGACGGTCCCAGCGTTCCTGATAGACCGACTCCCGCTGCTGGGGCGAATGCTCCAGAGCGCTCACCTCCAGGGTGTCGGTGTACTGCCCGGTGCCGCTGGCCATCGACTTGGCCTTGTGCTCGTCGATGGTGTCCTTGAAGTTCCGGACCTCTTCGTCGGTCAGCGCGCGGTTGCCGCAGGCGAGACTGAACGCCGGCGTGCGCTGGAAGACCGTCAGATGTTCAGCCTGCTGGGCGAGCAACGGGATCACCTGAACGCCGGACGAGCCGGTGCCGATGACGCCGACGCGCTTGCCGGTGAAGTCGACCCCGGCAGCGGGCCAGTCGGCGGTGTGGACGACGTCTCCGGCGAAGTCGGCAAGTCCCGGGAAATCAGGTGTCAGCGACGTCGACAGGCAGCCGACGGCCGTGATCAGGTACTTCGACCGGGTGACGGCGCCGGAGTCCGTGGTCGTGACCCACTGGGCCGCGGAATCGTCGAACCATGCCGAGACCACCCGCGTGTTGAACTGGAAATCCGGGGTGACCCCCAGTCGGTCGGCGGCGAAGTTCAGGTAGCGCAGGATCTCCGGCTGTGACGGATAGCGTTCGGTCCACGTCCACTCGTCGATGAGTTCGGGAGCGAAGGTGTACGCGTACTCCATGCTGATCACATCGCAGCGAGCGCCGGGGTAGCGGTTCCAGAACCAGGTTCCGCCGACGCCGTCGCCGGCTTCGAATCCTTGGACGGTCAACCCCAGTTCGCGGAACTTGTGGACCATGTAGATGCCGGAGAAACCTGCTCCGATCACGACGCCGTCGACGGTCGGTACGTCGACTCCGCGATCGTCGGCTGCCTGCGAGAAATTGTTGTTCATTCGCCAGTGAATCCTTTCTGAGGGCGTCGGCGTCCCACTGTGACGACGAGTGGGGAGATCGTGCGGACGACGCCGACGACGTGACTGAGTTCACGATAACGATTATCATGGATGCCGTCGAGGGTGAAGGTGTTTTGAACATTAGCTGATATTGATGATCATGATCCGGTAGGTTTGACGACGGGGACGGCGACCACAGACCGTGCGGTCTGCGCAGACCCGTCGTGACGATGATTCCCGACGAGACGGGAACGCGATGAAAGGAACGACGTGGAATTCGGCATTCTGATGGGAGACCAGCCCGTCTCTACGCCCCCGGAAGAGCATTTGGATCTGATGCTGCGCAAGGTGGAGGCTGCGCAGCGCGCCGGATTCACCTACCTGACGATGGGGCAGCACTTTCTGTACCAGGACTTCCGCTGGTTCCAGCCGATTCCGCTGTTGGCGCGGCTGGCGGCCGAACTCGATGACGACGTCCGGATCGGAACGACTGTGCTCATCGGACCGCTGCATCATCCGGTGCAGCTCGCCGAGGACCTCGCGACCCTCGACGTGATCACCAAGGGCAAGCTGGTCGTCGGCATCGGCACCGGGTACCTGGAGCACGAATACGACGTGTTCGACCGTCCGTACAAGAAGCGGTACGGGCTGTTGGAAGAGCAGATCGAATTGATGACTCGGTTGTGGACCCAGGACCGAGTCACCTTCCACGGCAAGTTCTGGAACGTCGAGGACCGGCCGACTCACCTCCACCCGATTCAGAAGCCGCGGCCGCCGATCTGGCTCGGGGCCATGAAAGAGCAGGGCGTGCGACGAGCCGCACGGCACGGCGATGTCTGGACCATCACACCGCAGCAGACACTCGAGCAGGTCGAGGCGCTCATCGACCTCTACGTCGACGAGCGTCGCGCGCTGGGGCTGCCGCTGACCAAGTTCCCCCTGCGGCGAGAGCTGCAGGTCGCCGACAGCTTCGACGAGGCGTTGAGCGATTTCGCGAGGGTCGCCCGAGGCAAGTACGTCTCCTATTCGCAGCAGGGGATGGGTCTGCTCGACCAGGAGCGAGTGGAGCGGGAGTTCTTGGAGAACGTCAAGGATCACGTGCTGCTCGGATCGGGGGAGCAGGTGCGCGCACAGATCACCGAGATCGCCGGAAGGCTGCCTGTCGGCCCGTTGCTCGTCCGACCGCATTGGCCGGGAATGGACGCCGCGCAGACCGAGGCCTACCTCGAACGCGTCGGTCGGGAGATCGTCGAGCCGCTCGCGGACCTGGAGAGCGTCGACTTCGTCGAGCCCGCCTCCTGATCGAACAGCAAGGAGCGTCCGACCGTGACGTCGGACGCTCCCTGCTGTTCGTTGCTGGCATCCCCAGGCGAGGACGAGGCGCTGCTGAAGTCAGTGGTCAGGCCGTCGCGACGGCGTCGTTCGGACGCTTGAGCATCAGGCCCGCGCGATGGCAGATGTGGACGATCTCGTCACGCTGGTTCAGGCCCCGGTGCTCGAAGTAGACGATCCCGGAGTCGGTGCGGCTCTTGGACTCTCGCTTGTCGAGAATCGTGCTCTCGGCGCGGATGGTGTCCCCGTGGAAGACCGGGTTCGGGAAGTCGAACTTGGTGTAACCGAGATTGCCGAGGGTGGTGCCCATCGTCAGGTCGTAGACGATCATGCCGCCGACGAGGCCTGCCGTGTAGAGGCTGTTCATCAGCCGCTGACCGTGCGGCTGCGTCTTCATGTACTCGGCATCCAGGTGAATGGGTGCCGGATTCATCGTGATCGAGGTGAACAAGACATTGTCGTATTCGGTGACTGTCCGCGACCAGGCGTGGCGGTACTCCTTGCCGATCTCGAATTCCTCGTACCAGAGGCCGGGCATGGGTTCTCCTTATCGTGGTGGGGTGGGGATCAGGGCTGTCCGCCGTCGACGGTCAGCATTGAACCTGTGGTGTACGAGGCGGCGTCACTCGCGAGATAGAGTGCCGCGCCGGTGATCTCTGACGGATCGCCGCCGCGGCCCAGTGCGAAGGTCTCGGCTCTGCGCGCGAAGGCGTCCGAATCCCACGACTTGCTGACGTCGGTGAGAAAGGTGCCTGCGATGATCGCGTTGACCCGGACTGTCGGACCGAGTGCGTGCGCCAGGCCCACCGTCATCGCGTTGAGCCCGGCCTTCGCCGCGGCGTAGGGGACGGTGTGCGGCCGCGGCCGCTGCGAGGCTCGGCTGCTGATGCTGATGATGGAGCCGCCGCCCTGCGTCGCCATCTGCGTTCCGGCGGTCACCGAGAGGCGGAACGGCCCTTTGAGATTCACGTCGAAGACCTTGTCCCAGAGGGCCTCGGTGATGGTGTCGACGCCGTCGTAGAGCGGCGACATCCCTGCGTTGTTGATGAGGACGTCGAGCCTGCCCAACTCAGCCACGATCCGGTCGACGGTCGGCTGCGCCGCGTCCCAGTCGCCGACGTGGTAGGCGAGGGGCAGGGCGCGACGGCCGGTGGATTCGCGGACCTCGCGGGCCGCGTCCTCGCAGGACTCGAGTTTGCGGCTGGCGATGACGACGTCCGCCCCCGCCTCGGCGAGGGCCTGGACCATCGCGCGGCCGAGACCGCGACTGCCTCCGGTCACCAGCGCGACCTTGCCGGTCAGATCATGACTGGTCATGGACATGTTCGTATCTCACTCCTGAGAGTAGGGTGTCTGGGGCTTTACCGGGCGTCGCGAGGGCGCGGCGGTGGTGGGAACTGGGGGGCGCGGCCGGCGAGGAAGGCGCCTGAGCCCTCGACCATGTCCGGACTTCCGATCGCCTGCAACAGCATGCCGAGACCATTGCGCATCGAGTCCTGCGCGGTGTTCCAGTACAGATTGCTGTTCAGCTTGGTGATCTCGAGGTACCGCGGGCTGAGCGCCTTGATCTCGTCGATCCACTCCTCGACACGGGCAGTCAGTCGGTCGCCGGGCACCACCTCGTTGATCAGCCCGAGGTCGAGCGCCTGTTGTGCGCTGTACCGGCGGCACAGCATGGCCATCTCCTTGGCACGTTTCTCACCGATTTGAACCGGCAGAACGTTGGTGGCTCCGAGTACTGGTGAGGAGCCCACCCGCGGCCCGGTCTGTCCGAAGGACGCCTTCTCAGCGGCGATCGCGAAGTCACACGCGATCACCAACTCGTTGCCGCCGCCCGCCGCGGGACCGTTCACGGCGGCGATCACCGGGCGGGGGCAACTGCGGATCGCATCGCAGACCTTCAGCGAGGCGGTGAACAGCTCGCGCAGCAGAGCGGGGTCCGGATCGTCGAGCTGATCGAGTGCTCCGCCCGCGCAGAAGCCGCGGCCGGCGCCGGTCAACACCACGGCGTAGGCGTCCGAGGCGGATTCGAACGCATCGATCATGGCGCGCGCCATGTCGATGTCGTAGGCGTTGAGACGGTCGGGTCTGTCGAGTTCGACCCACACGACATTGTCGCGTCGGGTCACGTTCACGCCGCTCATCGGCGTCCTCCTTCGTTTCGGGGCTAGACGGATGCGTACTCGGCGGCGGACCGGCCGACCGCCATCCGCGCCGGAACGAGGTCGCGGGGACGATCGACGCCCAGCCAAGCCGACAGTGCGCCGTCAGGCGATGTCCAGGTGACGGTGTCGAGGACGCCGTGGTCCGAGAGCGTCACCGCAACGGTGTCGTCGGGTCCGTGGGAGCCTACGTACTGAATCTTGTGGCCGAACTGGTCCGACCAGAAGTAGGGGACCGGGTCGTACGGTGACGCGTCGCCGAGGAGTGCTGCGGCGGCGGTTGCCGCGGCTCCTCCCGCATCGTCCCAGTGCTCGGTCACCACATGGCGCCCCGCGCGCGGCGACCATCGCTGGGCGACGTCGCCGACCGCGACGATGCCGGGGGCATCGGTGCGGCAGAACTCATCGGTCAGGACTCCGCGATCGGTACTCGGTCCAGTGCCGGAGAGCCAGCCGATGGCCGGACGGACACCGATGCCGGTGACCACGACGTCCGCGGGAAGCAGGGATCCGTCGGTGAGTACGACGCCGTCGTCGAGGACTTCGCGCACGGCGGTATCGCAGCGCAGATCGACACCCGACCACCAGGTCGCGAGACGGTCGGCGACCTCGATGCCCAGCGCGTTCGCCAACGGTGCCTGCCCGAACTCGATGCAGGTGACGCTGCACCCGCGAGCCGTGGCGGCGGTCGCCACCTCCGCGCCGATCCAGCCGGCCCCGATGATCACCACGCGGGCACCGGGAGTGAGCCGCTTGCGCAACGTCAGTGCGTCGTCGATGGTTCGGAGCGTCAGCTGTCGTCCGTTCCCGGGTACCGTGATCGGTTCCGCGCCCGTCGCGATGACCAGGCCGTCGTAGCGCACGTCGCCCTGATCGGTTCGCACGATGCGGTCAGTGACGTCGATGCCCGTCGCTGTGCGGCCGAGATGGGTCGAGACCTCGAGCTTGGTCGGATCGAACGGCAGCGAGGTGGCGTCCTTGTCCCCGACCAGGACGCCCTTCGACAGTGGTGGGCGGTCGTACGGGAGATGCCGTTCGGCGGCGATGAGATCGATCGGACCGGTCAGCTTCTTCCGTCGCAGGGCCGAGATCACCCGAGTCGCGGCCAGTCCGCCGCCGACCACGACCACGCGGCCGTCTGCCGGGATCGGTTCGGGCACGGCGTTCATGAGGCCTTCGTGTAGTGCTCGCCGAACAGTGGAGTCTGGCCCAGCAGGCGCTCTCCCGGAGTGAAGGTGACCGGGATCGAGTGATAACCGGCGTTGGTCCCCTGGTCGGGGTAGGTGACCACGTTCTCCATGTCGACCACGTAATCGCTCATCCGCTCGAACACCTGCGTGAAGATCTCCCGTGCGAGAGCCTTCGCGATGTACAGACCCGCGCAACGGTGCACGCCGACGCCGAACGCGATGTGCCTGTTGGGCCAGCGGGTGATGTCGACATCGTCGGGGTCGCTGAATTGCTCGGGATCTCGGTTGGCCGAGGCCCACGAGAGCAGGGCCCGGTCACCCTTGCGGACGGGGCACCCGTGGAACTCTGCGTCCTCCATGACCGTGCGTCCCAGTGCCTGGGTCGGCGAGAAGACCCGGAGGAACTCCTCTAGCGCGATGTCGAGCATCGACGGATCCTCGATCAGCTGCGTCCGTTCGTCGGGGTTCTGGTACAGCCACACGAGGGACTGGGTCACCAACGATGCGGTGGTGCCGACGCCGCCGGAGATGATGAGTTCGAGGATCGAGTAGATCTCGTCGTCGGTCATCGTCTCGCCGTTGATCTCGGACTGGATGAAGTAGGTGGTGATGTCGTCGCCGGGGTGCTCGCGGCGGTAGCGGATGTGCGCGCGAACGGTCTCCTCCACCCGTGGCACAGAGACATCGGCGGCATGCCGGTACTCGGCTGAATCGGGTGCGGCCGAGACGAGGGTGTGCATCGCGTCGACGTAGGTCTGATACTCGGACGGGTCCAGTCCCAACCAGTCGATGACGACCATCGCTGGGACGCCGGCCACGATGGCGAGGTCGGCTTCGCCGGTCTCGATCACCGAGTCGATGATGCCCGTGACGTAGTGCTTGATCATCGGTTCGAGATTCTCGACCGTCCGCGGCGCGGTGACCTTGTTGATCAGCTTTCGGTACGGCGCCGAGTTCGGCGGATCGATCTCGATCGGGATGTGGAACTCGGTCGGCGCCTTCGGGATCGTCACCGCGAGGCCGGGGCCGCCGTACTCGTCGTGACGCGCCGACGAGAACATGTCGTCGTTGCGCGAGGCCTCGTACACCGAGGCGTAATCGGACAGCACCCAGAATCCGCCGTGCGCCTCCGTCCAGGCGACCGGAGACTCTTCACGCAGTTTTCGGTAAATGGCCACATGGTTCTCGGTGTGCTCGGTTGAATGGTGATCGAACTGGGTAACCGGGCAGCGGCGCTCGTTGGTCACGTCGTCTCCTTTATGTGTGCCGTGTCTCTAATACTATGATAATAGTTATTACCAGTTGGACGTCAAGCGGTCGGGTGCGATCACGAGCATCATCCACAGTCCGGCTGCTGGTGAAGAGTCGAAATGGAGGTCGAAGTAGATGAGGATTCAGGCAGATCAGTCGAAGTGTCAGGGGCACGGCCTGTGCCGGATGTCGGCGCCGGACGTATACGACACCGACGACGAGGGTCAGGTGGTCGTTCGCTTCGAGGGCGACATCCCGGCCGAACTCGAGGACAGCGCTGTTCTCGGAGTCGAATCGTGCCCGGAAGTCGCACTGACGGTCATCGACGACTGACCCCGGACTCAGCCGGGTGACGCCACGGCCGGGACGAGCATCACGAACAGTCCAGTGGTGATCGTTCCGGCCGCGTCGTCTCTGATTCGGCCGAACACTAAGGCGTGTCTGGTCGGAGCCACCACGCGACGTGCCCCGCCGAACTTCGAGTTCGGCGGGGCACGCGGCGTCGGACGGGCCGATCAGTACATCATCAACTTGGTCTCCAGGAACGCCCCGAGGCCTTCGACGTTGCCCTCGCGGCCGAGGCCGGACTGCTTGTAGCCGCCGAACGGCTGGGTGACGCACATGTCCCAGTTGTTCACGCCGATCTGGCCGGTGCGGATCCGCCGGGCGATCGACTCGGCGGTCGCGTCGTCCTTGGCGTAGACGGCGCCGGAGAGCCCGTACTCGGTGCCGTTCGCGATGTCGACCGCCTCATCGATCGTGTCGTAGGGCATCACGCAGATCACCGGGCCGAAGATCTCCTCCTTTGCGATGCGCATGTCGCGGGTGACGTCGGCGAAGATCGTCGGCTCCACGTAGAAGCCCTCGCTCAGCCCCTCGGGGACGCCGCCGCCGATCGCGACGCGCGCGCCCTCGTTCTTGCCGATGTCGATGTACTCGAGCACTCGCTGCTGTTGACGCTCGGCGGCCAACGGTCCGAGTGCGACGTCCTCGTCGCGTGGATCGCCGACCTTGATGCCTCGATAGGCCTCGACCATCGCGGATACGATCTCGTCCTGGCGGTCGCGGGGCACGAGGACGCGGGTCAGCGCGGCGCACACCTGCCCCGAGTTGGCCAGGCCGCCGAACACGAGCGTGGACATCACGTTCTCCAGAGGTGCGTCCTCGGTGATGATCGCCGCCGACTTCCCGCCGAGTTCGAGGCTGACGCGGCCGATGCGATCGGCCACCGCGGCCATGATCTTCCGGCCCGCGGCGGTGCTTCCCGTGAACGAGACCTTGTCGACACCGGGGTGTTCGACGAGGTACTGGCCTGCATCTCGACCTGCGGGCACGACATTCACCACGCCGGCGGGCAGGCCCGCGGCCTCGAATGCCTCGGCCAGCATCATCACGCTGACGGGTCCCTCCGGGGCGGGCTTGAAGACGACGGTGCAGCCTGCTGCGAGCGCCGGCCCGATCTTGAGTGAGGCTGTCGCGACCGGCCCGTTCCACGGGATGATCGTGGCCGCGACGCCGACCGGTTCGCGGACGAGTTTGCCCTGTCCGCCGTTCTCCCAGGTGCGTTCTTCCTCGAACTCGAAGCGCTCATGCAGGGTCGACGAGTCGCCCCACATCTTGCGGGCGTTGTCGTGGAAAGCGTTCGACACCGCTGCCGGGGCGCCGATCTCGTTGGTGAAGGCCTCGGCCATCGCCGGGATGCGCTTGACGACCTCGTCGCCGATGCGCTTCAAGTAGACCGCGCGCTCGGCGGGTGTCATCCGTGGCCACGGTCCCTCGTCGAATGCGGTGCGGGCAGCTGCGACGGCGCGGTCTATGTCCGCCTCGGTGGCCTCGGGGACGGTGGCGATGATCGTGCCGTCGATGGGGGAGACGACCTCGATCTTGCGATCGGTGGCGGGCGTGACCCACTCGCCGCCGATGAACAGTTTGTCGTAGCTGGGAATGGTCATGAAGTCCTCTTCTGTGTGGGAGTGTGCGGGTTCGGGTGGGGGAGGATATGGGTCAGGACAGGATGAAGCCTTCGTATCCGTTCGCGGCCGACTTGTCGATGGCGGCACCGTACTCGACGACCCCCGCGGCGTACGGCATGAAGATCTGAACCTTGCCGTCGATGTTCGCACCGCGATACCAGGAACCGGAGTCGCCGTTGGGCCACAGCGTCATTCCGGCCACCTCTTCGACGGTCTGCACCCAGGCCTCCTGGGCGTCCTCCTGCGCCTCGATCGTCGTGTATCCCTCGGAACGCATCGTGTCGAGCAGTCGGGAGATCCACTCGACGTGCTGTTCGATGGCGGTGATCATGTTCGCCAGCACCGACGGACTGCCGACGCCGGCGACGATGATCATGTTCGGGAATCCGGCAGCGCCGAGGCCGAGATGGGTCTTGGCGCCGTCCTGATTCCAGATGTCCGACAGTCGGCGCCCTCCGGTACCGCGGATGTCCACCGTGGTGAAGGCTCCGGTGAAGGCGTCGAAGCCGGTGGCGAGCACCATCGTGTCGACCTGGTACTCGGTGCCGTCCGCGAGACGGAATCCGGTCGGGGTGAAGGTGTCCAGCGGTGTCGTCTTCACGTCGACGAGTCGGACGTTGTCGCGGTTGTAGGTTTCGTAGTAGTCGGTCGCGACGACCGGACGCTTGGCCCCCAGCGGATAGCTCATCGGCTTGAGTGCGTCGGCGGTCGTCGGATCGTCCACGGTCTCGTCGATCTTCGCATGGACGAACTCGGCCACGGCATCGTTGGCGGCCTGATCGAACATCAGGTCCGCGAAGGACCCGAGGAAGTTGATTCCGCCGCCGTCCCAGCGCTCTTGGAAGGTCGCCTCTCGCTCTGCGTCGTCGACCTCGAACGTGGTCTTGGGGTTGTCGTCACGGAAGACGCCGGCCGGGTGTGTCCGGTTCCGGACGCGACGATCCGGGTAGTCGGCCTTGATCTCGTCGAGCTCGCCGTCGTTCAACGGACGGTTCCGCGTCGGGATGACGAAGTTGGGGGTGCGCTGCACCACGGTGAGGTCGGCGACGGTCTTGGCGAGTGCGGGGATCACCTGAGCGCCCGTCGAACCGGTTCCGACGACGCCGACTCGGTGGCCCGCGAGGTCCTCGCCCTCGGGCCAGTCGTAGGTCCGCAGAACGCGGCCGGTGAAGGCATCGAAGCCGGGGAGGTCGATGTCCTTGGGGACCGAGAGACAGCCGACGGCCATGAGCAGGAAGCGAGCGCGGTACCGGCGTCCATCGGACGCGGTAGCCGTCCAGACGGATGTCGACTCGTCCCATTCCGCACCGGTCAGGGTGGTCTCGAAGTCGATGTCCTTCCGTAGGTCGAACCGGTCGGCGACATGGGTGAGATAGGCGAGGATGTCGTGCTGTGCGGGGTACTTCTCGGTCCAGTCCCACTCCTGCTGGAGATCCTCGTCCCAACTGTAGGAGTAGTCGACGCTTTCGACGTCGCATCGGGCGCCCGGATACCGGTTCCAATACCAGGTGCCGCCGACCTCCGGTGCGCGCTCGACGACGCGAACCCTATGGCCTTCCGATCGGAGCCGGTGGAGCAGGTACAGGCCGGAGAAGCCTGCACCGACGACGAGGACGTCGTAATCGGTGTGCGACGGAGTTGCTGACATGCGGATCGGTGCTCCTTGTTTCGAGGCGGCGTGACGTCGGGGATGTGTTGCGCTTCGGCTTCGTGCAACGGGTACGGCCGAAACGGTGTGACACAAACTATACGCATGGTAATAATCATTAGGAAGGCCTTTGGGTGAATCGAGAGTTCATTTGAAGGGTTGTCGCCATTCGTCACCCGTCCCTCCGATTGATATGCATCATTGCAAGGGACGATGTCTCACTTGAAGGGATGCCCGTGTTGTCCGACCACACCGATCCGATGACGATCCACTTCGCTGCCGCGGAACTGCTGTACGAGTACCAGTCGCTCGTCGACGCCAAAGATCTCGCCGGCCTGGCGCAGATCATCCACCCCGACATCGAACTGACCAGGCATGACGGCACCCAGTGGGGGAGTGAGGCGTTCCTCGACCTGTACCGGCGGTTCGCGGCGTCCGATGTGGAGAACGCGCAGCACATGGCGACGAATATCGTCGCGAAGGCCAACGACGACGGCACGGTGGACGTCAGATCGGCGTTCGTGGCCATCACCACTCACACCGCGGGCGGCGCCCGACAGATCTGGGGTCGCTACCACGACACCATGGTTCACTCGGGTGAGCGCTGGATCCTCACCGCGAAACGCATCGCGGTGGTGCGTACTGCACTCTTCGGCGAGGCAATGCTCGCGCCGGTCGCGATCGACTCCTTCGGATCAGTAGACCGATGACCGCCGACCTCGACGCGAGAATCAGACGGCTCGAAGACCGTCAGGCCATCACAGATCTGGTCCTGCTGTACTTCCATGTGATGGACGAACGGGAGCTCGGCGCACTGCCGCGTCTCTTCACCGACGACGCACATCTCGGCTCCGGCGACGGGGTCTTCGACGCCACCGGGCTCACGGCGATCACGGAGACATATCAAGGACGGTTCGACGCACTCGGTCCGACGTTTCACTATTCCCACGGAACGCTGGTGGAGTTCGATGCCGTCGAGCCCGACGGAAACCCGTCCGCCGCGACGGGCACCACGACCGGACACGCCGAGGTGGTCCGCAACGGGACGCCGATGATCGTCGGCCTGCGGTACCGAGACCGGTACCGACGCACCGGCGTCGGCTGGCGGATCGCCGACCGGGTGATGTCGTACTGCTACTACACGCCCGCTGATCAGTACGTGGCTGTGATGTCGTCCGACGAGCGCAACCTCGCCTACGGCGACCCGAGGCCCGCAGACTGGCCGTCGGTGCTGGCCGGCGGCGACCTGTCCTGGCTGCGGTCCCTGGCCACGCGATGACTCGCGTCTTGTTCGCCATCGCCTCTCCGTCCACACCCCTGCTCCCGCCCGTCATCTGCACCCACCCGACCGAGAAAGGCGCCTCATGCGCAACCGTGGATCCATTGAGAACCTGATCAGCCGCTACTCCCTCAGCTACGACACCGCCGATATGGAGGCGATCGCCGCGTGTTTCACCGACGACGCGGTCTTCCGGATGACCCTGCCCGGCAGCGACCCGGTCACCTTCGACGGTCGGGACGCCATCATGGCCCTCATGGAGCAGTCTGCGCGCACGCAGACCGACCAGCGTCGGCACGTCAACAGCAACCTCATCGTTCACCCCGACGTCGACGGCGTCACCAAGACCACGCACTACTTGACGCTCCTCGCGACCGAGAACGGCGAGATCCGCGTGCTCACCGCGGGCGTCTACCGCCTCGAGATCGTCGGTGACGACGAGGACCTGAGGTTCCGCGCCCTCGACCTCGAACTCGACCGTCCCTACTGAGCGAGGACCGGATCATGAACCAAGGCCTGATCCCCGCCAAGTGGGCGGCCCTCACACCGGACCGGCACGCCGTCTACGACGCTCAGAACGACCGCCGCGTGACATGGCGTGAACTGGACGACCTCGTCCGTACGATGGCGAACGGTCTGCTGTCGCTCGGGCTCGTCAAAGGCGACGTCGTCGCGATGATCTCCCGCAACTGCGTGGAGTTTCAAGCGCTCTACTTCGCGGCGGGCCGCGCCGGACTGGTCACCCAGCCGCTGAACTGGCGACTGGCCACCCCGGCACTGGCGGAACTGCTCGGCGACGCTCGACCGAAGGTACTGATCGCCGAAGGCGAGTTCGTGGAAGTGATGCACGAACTGCAGGGGATGGTCGACATTCCGCACTGGCTCTCGTTCGGCGCCGACGGCGACGGCACCCTCCACGAGATGGTCGACGCCGCATCCGCCGACGAGATCCGGATCCCGGTCGCCGATGAGGACCCGTTCTTTCTGCTCTACACCGGTGGGACCACCGGACCGTCGAAGGGCGCGCTGCACACCCACGCCAGCGCGGCCGCGGGCATGCTCAACCAGACCGTCGCCGAGCGGATCGTCGCAACCGACGTGTACATGCTGACCGGGCAGATGTACCACATCCCGATCGTGCTGGCGATGAATTACCTGAAGCACGGATGCCCGCTGGTGCTGATGAACTTCGAACCCGAGTTGGCACTCAATCTCATCGAGGCCGAGAAGGTGTCAGCCTTCCTCGGCGTCACCACGATGCTCAACTGGATGATGGCGCAGAAGAACTTCGCGTCGTACGACCTGTCGAGCCTTCGCAACATCCAGTACGGCGGCGGTCCGATGCCGTCGAACATCGTGCGGCAGGCGCTCGACTCGTTCCCCTGCACCCTTATCCAGGGCTACGGACAGACCGAAGGCACGACGATGACCTTCCTGTCTCAGGAAGACCACCTCGACGCGGTGCGGGGTGTCCACACCGAACGGCTCCGGTCCTGCGGTCGCGAGGGCTTCGTCACGCGGGTCCAGGTGGTCGATCCGCTGACCGGTGATCCCGTGCCCACTGACAATGCGACGCCCGGGGAGATCATCGTGAAGAGCCCGGCCAACATGATCGGCTATCTGAACAGACCCGAGCAGACCGAGCGCACTCTGCGCGATGGCTGGATGTGGACCGGCGACATCGCCACCTGGGACGATGAGCGTTACGTGTTCATCGTCGACCGGGCCAAGGACATGATCATCTCCGGCGGCGAGAACATCTACTCGGTCCAGGTTGAAGAGGCCATCGCGACGCATCCGGCGGTGCTGGAATGCGCCGTGATCGGCGTGCCCGATGAGGAGTGGGGCGAGTCGGTCAAGGGCTTCGTGGTCCTCAAACCCGGTCACGAGGCCAGCGAGCAGGACTTGATCGACCAAGCGCGCGCGAACCTCGCCGGGTACCAGAAGCCGCGCTCGATCGAGTTCGTCGCCGAACTGCCGAAGGCCCCGACCGGCAAGATCCTCAAACGCGAACTGCGTCGCCCCTACTGGGAAGGCCACACGACGAATGTCTGAGGACCTCGACCGGTACCGTGCACTGATCGGCAGGCCGTTTCCCGGCGGCGAGTACACGATCGCGCCGTGGCGGGCCTGGTTGGTCGCTGACGCGCTCGGCGCCGATCCGGCCGATCCCACACCGCACCCGATCCTGGCGTGGATGGCCTCGGTCGGCGGCAAGGGGATGACGTGGGACGAACTGTTCGGATGGTTCGATGCGACCGCGGCGGACGGCCCCATGTTCGGTGAGCACCGGACCACCCTTCATCGTCCGCTGGTCTGCGGCGCCTACCGGGTGACCGGGCAGATCACCTCCTTCGAGCGCAAGGTCGGCAGGCGGACCGGGACCTTCGACATCGTGGGATACGAGTTCGACCTGTGGCGCGCCGACGAAGCCGTGGCGACCTGCTGGAACTCTCTGGTGCTGCCGCGGAAGGGGACGCTGTGAGAGTCGCGATCGGAGACACCGTGACCGGCGACGCGATCGTCGTCGACGCAGAGAAGATGAAGATCATGGCGGCGCTGCTGGAAGATCCCAATCCGATCCACTGGGACACCCGGGTGGTCGCCCAGCTCGGCCTCGGCGACGCTCCGGTGAATCAGGGGCCGCTGAACATGGGCTACATCCAGTCGATGCTGGCGGACTGGGCCGGCGGCCGGGATCGAATCCGCGATTTCCGAAGTCGATTCCTGGGCAACGTCTTCGGCGGCCAGACCGTGCGTGCGGGCGCGCGGGTGACGGCGATCGACCAGGCCGTCGACGGGGGCCTCCTGGTCGGCTGCGACGTGTGGTTGGACGTGCTCGACGCCGAGCGCGCGGTCACCGGAACAGCGACCGTCTACCTGGACAACAACGAGTGAAAGGCGTGTCCGTGAGCGACCCCGGAGAACAACACCAGTCGGACCCGATCGCGGGCGGCACCCTCGACTTTCAACTCGCCTACGGTGACTGCGACGTCCTCGGCATCGCGTACTTCGGCATCTACTACCGATGGATGGAACGCTGCTACACCAGTTGGTTGTTCGCGAACGGACTGCGCAGCGGTGAGCTGCTGGCTGATCTCGGGGTGATCACCGTGGGTCTGAGTTCGTCCGCGCAGTACACCCAGACCGTCACGGTGTTCGACCGTCTGCGCTGCCAGGCGGTGGCCGACCGGATCGGCGCCTCGTCGTACACCGTCGGATTCGAGTTCACCCGTGGCGACGAACTGGTCACGAGGGGGCAGATGACGTTTGCGGTCCGGGACGCGGACTTCGGCAAGGCACCGATCCCGCAGCGGCTGCGCGACGTCCTCGGCACTCTTCCGCCGCCGAGCTTCGAGACTCCGTGACTGATCTGGCGGCCTGGGTCCGCGCACGAACCACGATCTCCGAGACGGATGCGCAGGCTCGCGAATCGCTGCGCGACCTCGGCCAGCTGTACGCGATCGCCGTCGATGCGCACGACCTGGCGGCGCTGACGCTGATGTTCCACCCCGACGCGGTGCTCGATCGCGACGGTGAGGCGGCGATCGGTCGGACTGCGGTGCTCGACCTGCTGGCCGCGTCGATGCGCGGCTTCCGACGGATGCTGCACACACCGGAGACGCACGTGGTGCACGTGTCCGGAGACCGCGGGTCGGGGATCGCCACCGGGCACGCCGAACTCGTCACCGGTCGTGGAGTGGTGGTCGCCGCACACGAGTACGAGGACGAGTACGTGGTGCACGACGGTCGATGGGTCTTCACTCGTCGGCGTATCCGCTTCGTCTACGCCAGTCGCGCCGATCGATACGGCCAGGTGCTGTGCACCGACGAGCCGATCCGGCTGCCCGGCGAGGCGCCCCGTGCGATGGCCGGCGGTTGGTTCACATGACGGAAGTTCACATGACGGGGGGCGCGGCGTCGCCGCGCCACGACGAGAGGAGACACGATGGGCAGGTTGGACGGCAAGGTCGCCTTCATCACGGGGGCTGCGCGCGGTCAGGGGCGCAGCCACGCGGTGCGGCTGGCGCAGGAGGGCGCCGACATCATTGCGCTGGATCTGTGCGCTCCGGTGCCGAGCGCGGAACGCCTCTACCCGGGTGCCTCCGCGGACGACATGGCCGAGACCATCGATCGGGTCAAGCAGTTCGGCGGCCGGATCGTCTCGGCGACTGCCGACGTCCGGGACTTCGACGCCGTCGCGAAGGTGGTCGCCGACGGGGTCACCGACTTCGGCGGTATCGACATCGTCAGCGCCAACGCCGGGATCTTCCTCTTCGGGGACCCGGCGCACGAGGTCAGCGAGGACGACTGGCGCGACGTCCTCGACATCAACATCACCGGGGTGTGGCACACATGCAAGGCGGTGACACCGGCGATGATCGACGCGGGCAGGGGCGGGTCGATCGTGCTGACCAGCTCGACCGCCGGGATCAAGGGGACGCCCAACGTGGCGCCCTACACGGCGAGCAAGCACGCTGTCGTTGGTCTGATGAAGACGCTGGCGCTCGAACTCGCGCCGCACTCGATTCGGGTCAACTCGATTCACCCGACCGGGGTGGCGACCGACATGATCCTCAACGAGGCGACGTTCAGGCTCTTCCTGCCGGACGAGGAGCACCCGACCAAGGAGCAGGCCGCACCGGTCTTCGCCACCACGAACGCGCTCCCGGTCCCGTGGGTCGAGTCCATCGACATCAGCAACGCCCTGCTGTTCCTCGCCTCCGACGAGGCCCGTTTCATCACCGGAAACGAACTCAAGGTCGACGCGGGGTACTGCGTCAAATGACATCGCCGCCGGCGAGGCGAGATGTGGGCGCGGGCCGATGACCTCGATCAGGCGGTCCGCGGACGTCCTGGAGTGATGACGCCGATGCCGACCGCCCGTGCGGCGTCGCCCAGCCGATGGTCGTAGGACAGGATGCCGTCCGCATTCAGTCTGATCGCGGCCTCGAGGTGCAGTGCGTCGAGTGTGCGCAGGTAGGGCATCGGCAGGAGTCCTGCATTGCGGTAGGCGGCGCGGTCGAGTGCGGCGATCGCAACGCCGTCGAGCACGCGGCTGACGTCGGCGTGGTCGAGGCCTTCGCGGATGGCGAGACGTCGCAGTTCGGTCTCGAGCAGATCGCTGGAGACGAGTGCTGCCTGGCATTCGTCGAGCCAGGCGAGGAGCGGGGTGCTTTCCGGCTGGTCGATGAGCACTGCGCCGAGCGCAGAGGTGTCGACGTAGACGACCGCGGGTTCTGTCACACGCGGTCCTCACGAAGCTCGTCGACAGATTCTTCGATGCTCCGAGAGGACCGTTTCCGGACGATGTTCAGAGTGGTCCACCCGCCGGTGCGGTGCGCCGACCGAACGATGGTGAGCGCAGTGGGAGGGGCGTCGACTGGCACGATCTGACCGACCGGAACCCCGCTGTTGGTGAGGAGGAACGAATGTCCCTCGCTCACGGCGCGGAAGACGCGGCTGGACTCATTGCGCAACTCGCGCTGCGACAAGGTCTCGCTGTCGGAGTGGTCGGCGCTCATGGGGTTCAGCGTAGCACCCGTGCTACGCATGGGTGTGGTCCCGAAATGCGCTTCGTCGCAGCATCGGCGAAAGCCGCGTCACGAGGCGGCGACGGCGTCGTCGGTCTCGGCGCCGGACGAGTCGCTGCTCTCATTCCAGCCCATGGGGATCAGTGAGCCGGACACCTGCTCAATAGGGGAGACGAACGTGAACACGACGTCCCACGGGTCGATCTCCCATGCAGTGATGGCGTCGAAAACGAGCTCGCCGACCTCCTCGCGAACATAGGGATCGAGGGTGGCGATGAGCATGGTGCGCTCGCCGTTCTCGTCCAGCCAGCGGGGTGTACCGGGGCTCGGTGCCGCGGACAGTAGTGACAGTGTCCGGCCGTCTCGGAACGCGGTGCCCGCAGTGACGGCGGGCCCGTCGACGTTGAAGCCGCTGACGATGAGGAGGTCACCGCGACGGGAGGAGAACTCCGATGCCGCAGTGACCGCTCGCTCGAACGGATGGCGAGGGTCGTCCGATCCGGATGTGGTGCGTCGTCGGCTCGATGGCGCCGACAGTTGGACGAACTGACCGCGCGAACTCCTACCGCCGTATCGTCCGAATGACTCGTGCGTCCGGAAGCACGCCACCATGGACTCGGGGTCGAGATCTGCGGTGGTCCGGTAGTAGCCGTCGCGGAACGCTTCGCTGCTGATTTGGCCGTGATTCAACGCGTCGCGCAGTTCCCGCTGCTCCTTGTGGGATTTCACCGCCCATGTCGATGGCTCCGCGTCGCGCCAGATCCGGATGCGGTCGCCGATCATCATCCCGACGACGACGGTCTCGGCGCGTGCGACGTTGAACTTGTCGAAGCTGCTCATGGTTTCCTCCCGATCGGTGTCGAACCAGATTCGGATGTCCGGGAGAATTGAGCAATTGTGTTGTCCACAGGTCTGCGATACGGCGGATCGCCTGTTCACAGCGCCGATGTCGACGTCGTCGACCGACGCGTCAGCCCGGCAGGACCGGATTCGGGTTGAATCCGGCGAGGATGGTGTGGCCTGCGTCGACGACGATGTTCTGCCCGGTCATCGCGAACGCACCGTCGGAGGCGAGCCAGGCCGCGGCGTTGGCGATGGACTCCGGCGGCAGCGCGCCCTGGCCGGCGATCGCTCCGAAGTTCAACGCAGCGCGGTCGTAATCGGCGCGATCGGCGTTCTCTCGGCCTGCCATCTGATCGTACATGGCCTGGTAGTTCGTCATCGGTGTGTCGATGAGTCCGGGCGCGACCGAGTTGACCCGGATGCCGTAGGCGCCCAGCGTCTGGGCCGCGCTTCGCATCAGTCCGACGACACCGTGTTTGGCCGCGGTGTAGTGGGCCGCCGCCGGATTTCCCTCGACCGAGTTCACCGACGACGTCAGGATCATCGATCCCGCTCGACGTTCGATCAAGTGCGGGGTGACCGCTTTCATCGTGCGCCACACCCCCTTCAGGTTCACGTCCTGAACGTCGTCCCAGGTCTTCTCGTCCATCTCCCAGAACGGTGCCTGGGTGAAGATGCCTGCGTTGGCGACCACCACGTCGATCTTGCCGAAGGTCTCGATGCCCTCGGCCACGACCGCGTCGAGTGCCTCCGAGGATCGCACGTCGGCGATGCGCGAGAGGACTCGGCGTCCGGTCTCGCTCACCTGCCGCGCCGTCTCGGCCAGATCGTCGGCCGACGCGTGTTGATACAGCACGTTCGCGATCGGCTGGTCGATGTCGATCGCGATCACGTCTGCGCCCTCACGCGCCATCGTGACCGCGTGCGCCCGACCCTGGCCGTGGCCGGCACCGGTGATGAACGCGACTTTGCCGTCAAGGAGTCCCATCGTGACCTTTTTCCCTCGGTGTCTTCAGAGCCCGCGCTTGATCAACTGCTTGGCGAGGGAGTCGAAGATGACCTCCGTGGAGCCCTCATAGATCCGGGTGGGGCGGGCCTCCCGGTACAGGCGCTCGATGTCGGTGCCGCGGGTGATGCCGAAACGACCCATGATCTGGACCGCGCGGTCCACGACGCGGCCGCAGGTCTCGGTCGCGGTGACCTTGGCCATCGAGGACAGGTGCAGTCCAGCGAGCGGATCGCGGGCCGCGGCGGCGGCCGCGCGATAGGTGAGCGACCGCGCCGCCTCGATATCGGTCCAGCACGACGCGAGATGTTCAGGAACCGAACCCAAACGAGCGAGTGGGCCGCCGAACTGCTCGCGGCCGTTCGCATGATCGAGCGCCAGTCGCAGGGCCGCCTGGGCCATCCCGACGGCGGCGCCGGCGACCGAGACACGGAAGGTGGCCAGTGTCGCCAACACCAGCGAGAAGCCCTTGCCCGGCTCGCCGATCCGGTGGTCGAGCGGCACTCGGACGTCGTCGAGAATCACATCGGACAGGACATGCGGTGCGATGATCTGGTGCGGTCGCTCGGTGCGGACGCCGGGTGTGTCCGCGGGGATCAAGATCAGGGAGTAGCCGTCGCCCTCGCGGGCCAGAACACTGTAGATCGCGGCGTCGCCACCGTTGGTGATGAACGACTTGTGCCCGTTGACGATGATTTCGTCGCCCTCCACGACGGCGGTCGTCGACAGTGCCTTCAGATCTGAGCCGACCTGCGGTTCGGTGAGACCCAGGGCCGCGATCGCGTCGAGCGAGGCCACGCGCGGAAGCCACGTGTCGCGAACTCGATCCGATCCCGCGACGGCGAGACCATAGCTGCCGATGCCCTGCATCGCGAACATGGAGTCCAAATGGCCGCTTTCGGCGGCGAGCTGCTCGCGCACGACGGTCATGGCTAACGAGTCGACCGCCTCGAATCGGCCGCCCCAGCGGGCGGGGACCGCCAGTCGGGTCAGCCCGGAGGCGGCCAGGCGCGCGCGGACATCCGGATCGGTACTGCTCGACTCGTCCGCTCGAGCGGCGATGTCGCGCATCGAGACCGCCAACTCACGGGCCTCGTTCTGCAGGTCGGTGTACTTCTCGGGAAGCTCGAAGAGTCCCGTGGCAGCACTGTTCACTGTCCTTCTCCATCGTTGATGACGCCGGCGGCGGCGAGTCGGTCCAGCTCGGCGGCATCGAGGCCGAGCCGTTCGGTCAGGATCTGTCGGGTCTGTTCCCCCACCCTCGGGACGCCGTCGTACTCGGGGCCGTCGTACCCGGCCAGATGCAGCACCGGTCCGGGCATCAGCGTGTTCCGCAGGATCTCACTGCCGGTGATCTCGACGAGAGTCCGCTCCTGGAAGTGGGGATCTGCGACGACATCCGAGGCGTCGTTGACCGGCGCCGACACCACCTCGAACTTCTCCAAGATCTCGAGCACCTGGTCGCGCGGCGCGCGTTTGCACCACTCGATCACCATCGCCTGAACCTCGTCGTTGTTCTCGAGTCGGGCCGCGTTGGTCGCGTAGCGCGGATCGTCGATCACCTCGGGCACGCCCATCGCGGCGAACAGTCGGGTGGCGATCGCCTGATTGGACGCGGCAATCGACAGGTACTTCCCGTCGCCCGCCTCGTAGATTCCGCGCGGCGACGCGGCGCCGGTGCTGTTGCCGATGCGCTGCTGGATCTCGCCGAGGGCGGTGTATTTGAGGAACATGTCGCCGATGATGAACATCAGCGGCTCGTAGAGCGCGACGTCGACGACCTCGCCGCGTCCGGTGCGGGACCGGTTGAACAGCGCCATCGACACGCCCATCGCCGCCGACAGCCCCGCGATCGAATCGGCGAAGCCGAACGGCGGGGAGGTCGGCGGACTGTCCGGCTGACCGTTGACGTTCGCGAATCCGCTGGCGGTCTCGGCCACGGTGCCGAATCCGGGCAGCAGCCGATTCGGCCCCGTCTGTCCGAAGCCCGAGACACGGGCGATCACCAGCCCAGGGTTGATCTCGTGCAGCGCGTCGGGCCCCAGCCCCCAGGCCTCCAGGCGACCGGGGCGAAACGATTCGACCACGACGTCCGCATCGGCCACCAGGCGGCGGACCAGGTCCCGGCCGTCGTCGGTGCGCAGATCGACGCCGACCGACCGCTTGCCCGCGTTCAACCTGGCGAAGCCGAGGGACAGACCCTCCTTCTGAGGAATCCACTGGCGGGCGTAATCGCCGACGACCGGATCCTCGACCTTGACGACGTCGGCACCGAAGTCGCGCAGCATGCGGCCCGCGGTCGGCGCGGCGTACATGGTGCCGAGTTCGACGACTTTGAGGCCGGCGAGGGGTGCGCCGCTTGCGGCAGCGCCTGCACTGTCTGACATCAGATCCTCCACTGGATGTGCTTGGGTTCGAGGTATTCGCGCATGCCCCATTCGCCGAGCTCGCGGCCGACTCCGGAGCGGCCGAAGCCGCCGAACGGAGCGTCGGGCCGCATTGCGCCGCCGCCGTTGATCCACACCGTTCCCGCGCGGATCCGCTCGGCGACCCTGCGTGCCTCGACCGGGTCGTCGCACCAGACGTTCGCGGCCAGACCGAACGGGGTGTCGTTCGCCAGCGCGATGGCTTCCTCGGTGTCCTTGAACGGAAGGATGACCGCGACCGGACCGAAGATCTCCTCCTGCACGGCCCGAGCGTCCGGATCCAGTCCGCCGAGTAGGACCGGGTTGATGAAGTAGCCCTTCTCCGGCAGCGGTTTCGTCACTTCGAGCAGCTTGGAGCCGCCGACCGCGAGGGAGTCGTCGATGAAACTCTGCACACTCGCCAGGTGGTCGGGACGGATCATGGGACCGATGTTGGTCGCGCGGTCCCACGGGTCGCCGACGATCATTTGATCGAAGGCACTGGCACCGGCTTCGAGGAACTCGTCGTAGACGCTGTCGTGGACGAGCAGCCGGGCGAGCGCGGCGCAGCCCTGTCCGCCATTGCGCGACCAGCGCAGATGCATCTCGACGGCGATCTTCTGCACGTCGACGCCGGGCAGCACGATGTTCGGCGATTTGCCGCCCAACTCCAAGGTCACGCCGGTCAGATTCGCGGCGGCCTGCGCCATGATCTGCGCGCCGACGCCGTCCGAGCCCGTGAACGACACCCGGTCGACGCCGGGATGCGAGGACAGTCGCTTACCGACGTCCACGCCGCCGACGACGATGTTCATCACGCCGTCGGGAAGACCCGACTCCTTGACGAGTTCGGCGAGGAACAGTGTGGTGAGCGGGGTTCGTGGGGAGGGGAACAGCACCACCGTGCAGCCGGCGGCCAACGCGGCGCCGAACTTGAAGACCGCCAGGTTGAGCGGGTAGTTGTAGCCGGTGATCGCGGCGACCACGCCGACCGGGTCGTGGACCACGTCGCTCATTGTCGGAACCGGCTTGTCGTACTCGCCGAGATGAAGGGTGCGGTCGGTCTTCGCGGCCTCGGCGGCCCATCGCAAGTGCTCGTCGACGGCCATCTTGACCTGCAGGTATTCGGCGAGGGCGACCGGTGTGCCGACCTCGTTGACGATTGACGGCAGTAGCTTGTCGGAAGCGCGTTCGAGGGCGTCGGCGAAGCGGTGGATGTGGACGCTGCGCTCCTCTCCGGAGAGCGCCGCCCACGTCGGGAACGCCGTGCGGGCCGCGGCGACTGCCGCGTCGACCTGCGGCGCGGACGCGCCGCCGACGGTGGCGATGACCTCTTCGGTGGCCGGGTTCACGACGTCCCAGGTCTGTCCCTCGGGCTCGACATCGGCTCCGCCGATCAGCAGTGTCCGGTTCGGCGGAACCCAGGACTGATCGACGTTCTGGTCTGCGTCAGGCACGTCAGACTCCTTTGTTGGTGATGATCGCGGCACGCTGCAACCAGCCGACCGCCTTGTCGTAGTGGGCCTTGTCGATGTGCAGGCCCCGATAGCGCAGCGCGCCGATGCCATCCGTCGCTGCGTTCTCGTAGGCGTCGACCATGCCCCGGTAGAACTCGATGTCCTTGGCTGATGGGCTGAACACCTCGTTGATCGTGGCCACATGCGAGGGGTGGATCGCGATCATGCCGCGGAAGCCCAGCCCGCGGCCGTTGGTCGCGAAGTCGCGCAGACCGTCGATGTTGTCCAAGTCCTCCCACAGCGCGGTGAGCGCGTGCAGTCCGGACTCGCGGCAGGCGAGCAGAATCCGGCTGCGTAGATACAGCGACTCGTGGCCCTCGGGGGTCCATTCGAAGCCGACCTCCCGGGCGATGTCGGCGTGTTCGGCCGTGGGCCCGATCATGGCGCCGACGCGGGGTGAGGCTGCGGCGATCTCACGACAGTTCCAGATGGCTTTCACAGTCTCGACCGGAACGATGTACTCCAGATCTTCGACGCCGTTACGCATCTCGAAGTGGTCGAGGAGGGCGTCATAGCGGATCACGTCGGTCGCCGTCTCGATCTTCGGGGCGAAGACACCGGTGAGCCCGGGCACGACGACGGCTTCCAAGTCGCTGCCGGTGAGTCTGGTAGCAAGGGGATTGACCCGCACGAACACGCCGATGTCCGGGTGCGCGGCGCGAACGGTCCCGATGAGATCGGCAACCGTCTCGCGGGCGGCGGCCTTCTCTGCGGCAGGGACCGAGTCCTCGAGGTCGAGGACGATGCAGTCGGCGCCTGCGGCTACGGCCTTCTCCGCCCACGCGGGGCGGTGCCCGGGGACGAAGAGGATGGAACGGTAGGGGTGCATGCTTGGCCTCTCGTGCGTCGTCTCGCTGCCGAAGACGTCAGTAGTTGCGGGGCAGGCCGAGTACGTGCTCGGCGGTGTAGTTGAGCACCATCTCCTGGCTGATCGGCGCGATGCGCATCAGTCGGGCCTCCCGGAAGTAGCGCTCCACATGGAACTCCTTACCGAATCCGAAGCCGCCGTGGACCTGGAGTGCGGCATCGGCGGCGAAGAAGCCGGCCTCAGCGCACAGGTACTTGGCAGCATTCGCCTCGCGACCGCACGGCAGTCCCTGATCGACCATCCACGCGGCCTTGTCCAGGACGGCCTGGGCGGCGTCGAGCTTGATCCTGGCCTCGGCGAGTTGGAAGGCGATGCCCTGGTTCTGGCCGATCGGACGTCCGAAGACCTCGCGTTCGTTCGCATAGCGCACGCCACGACGCAGTGCCGCCTCGCCGATGCCGAGAGCCGCGTTCGCCGAGATCACTCGTTCGGCGTTCAGTCCGCCGAGGATGGTGCGGAACCCGTGGCCGACCTCGCCGACGACGTCGTCGTCGGCGACGAACAGGTCGTCGATGAACAGTTCATTGGTGTCGACGGCGTTGCGGCCCATCTTCGGGATCTCGCGGATCTGGACGTGGTCTCGATCGACGTCGGCGAACAGCAGCGTCATGCCCGCGGTCCGCTTGGCGCCCTCCTCACGCGGCGAGGTACGGCACAGCAACAGCATCTTCTCCGCCTCCTGCGCCTTGGTGATCCACACCTTTTTACCGCTCACGCGCCACCCGCCGTCGACCTTGGTCGCGAAGGTGGAGATGTTGGTGGTGTCCGTGCCGGCGTCCGGCTCGGTGACCGCGAACGAGGTGTGCAGATCGCCGGTGACCACGCGCGGCAGGTACTTGCGCTTCATCTCCTCGCTGCCGTGACCGATGATCGGTTCGAAGCCGAAGATGCCGATGTGCACGGCGCTGCAGCCGCCCATGCCTGCCCCGGACGCGGATATGGCGCGTTCGACGACCGCAGCCTCGGTGACGCCGAGCCCGCCACCGCCGTACTCCTCCGGGACGGTCAGACCGAGCCACCCACCTTCGGCGACGGCGTTGTAGAACTCCCACGGAAACTCATGCGAGTCATCGTGTTTCATCCAGTACTCGTCCGGGAACCGGCGACAGAGCTGCTCGACGGCCTTGCGGATGTCTTCATGCGTGGGGTCGGGGGTGTAGTCCACCGGACTCTCCTGTTCGATGTGCTCGGGTGTCAGACGGGGGCTGCAGCGTCGAAAGTGTCCGGGGTGACGCCCTGCTCGCGCAGGACGGACTTGCGGACCTTCTCCGACGGAGTCTTCGGCAGCGCGTCGACGGTGCGGATGAACCGGGGACGGGCGAAGGCAGGGATCCTGCCGTCGCAGAATTCGAGGAGGGCGGCCGGGTCGACGTGTTCGGTCAGCACGATCGCTGCCAGTACTTCGTCCTCACCCGCCTCCACGTCGGCAGGGACGCCCACGACGGCGCACTCGTGCACCGCAGGGTGTCCGAGCACGACTTGCTCGACCTCGTACGAAGAGATGTTCTCGCCACGTCGCCGCAGCGCGTCTTTGTACCGGTCGACGAAGTAGTACCAGCCGTTTTCGTCTCGACGCAGAGCATCGCCGGTGTGGAACCACAGGTTTCGCCATGCCTCCACGGTCTTGTCGGGCATGCCGTAGTAGCCCATGCTGCAGATGAACGGGACCTTGGGGCGCACGACGAGTTCGCCGACTTCGCCGACCGGGACCTCTCGATCGGTGTCCGGGTCGACGAGCCGGATGTCGAACCAGTCGCGTGCCTGCAGGCCTGCGGCGCCGGGTGGGATCTCGACGTTGTACGGGGACAGGATCGGTGCGGACGTCTCGGTGAGGCCGAAGGCGTTGACGAAGGTCTCGATCCCGTAGCGCTGTTTGAAGTCCGCTTCGATCGTGGTGGCGATCGGCGCCGCGTAGATGCAGCGGAGTCGGTTGTCGCGGTCGTCCTCGCGGGGTGGCTGCTTCCACGCGAAGTCCATCATGACACCGACGAAGTTGGTGACGGTGACACCGGAATCGCGGACGTGGTCGATCCAGCGACTCGCGCTGAACTTGCGGCGGATCACCGCGCTGGCGCCGGCGACCAGGGCCGGATACACGGCCATGAACGTCGCGTTGCCGTGGAACAGGGGGGTGGTCGTCAGATACCGGTCGGCGGCGGTGAGTCGGGTGAGGCAGACCACCTCCTGCGCAAAGAAGTACAGCTGGGCGTTGGGCATGGCGACGCCCTTCGATGGGCCGGTGGTGCCCGAGGTGAAGAAGATCGCGCCCAGATCCGATGGTGCGGGTGCGGGTGCGTTCAAGGCGTCACCGGTGGGCAGTTCGTCCCAGGGGGCGGCGTCCAGCCCGGCTCGGGTGAGGGTTGCGATCGCTTCGTCGAGACGGCCGGTGTCGATGACCCAGAACTTCTGGACCGCGGTCACCCCGTTGGCCGGATCACCGTTCGCGACGGCCGCGAAGCGCTCGGCGTACTCGTCATCGATGACCGCCCACTGTGCCTGGGCGACGGTGAACTGGTGGGTGAGGAAGTCGCCTTCATAATTGGTGTTGATGGGGACCTCGACAGTGCCACCGAGCGCGGTCGCCCACCAGCTGAGCACGAAGCGGGACGAGTTCTGCGCCATGATGGCGATTCGGTCGCCGCGGGACACGCCGGCCGCGGCGAACGATCCGGCGACGGCGTCGGCCCGAGCGAGCGCTTCCGCATACGTGAGCTCAAGGTCCTCGTCGGGGACCAGCAGGCAGGGGGCGTCCGGAGTGTTCGCTGCGTGGGTGCGAAGCACCGTCGCGAGGGTCCAGTCGTCCGGATCGGCGAACGTCGCGGTCAGTTCCGTGTAGAAGTCCATGTCGGATCCTTCCGTCACTTGCGCTTGTCGAAGCTGCCGGGCAACGCTATGCCCAGGAATCCGGGCGAGCCGCGGAACTGACGGTCCTGCAACGGAGTGGGGGTGCGGTCGGCGTCCCACTGGGCGGCTCGGGGAGCGAAGCGCTCGCGTCCGACCGCTGCGGCGAGGTCGGTGATGGCACCGAGGTCGTCAACGTCGTAGGCGGTTGTGGTCGGCGGCATGGCGACCCCTTCCTCATGTCGTGTCAAAGGCGCTGGGCGCCTAGCGGTCAGCGGCTGTGTCCCGTCGGCGCTAACCAACGAATCAACTGTAATAACTATAATCATCAATTAAGTCTGAATGCGCAAGCTTTCATCGAAAAACTCCGGGCCGCAGACTCCTGTGCGCCGACCATCGCTGCGGTCAGATGGACGCGGAGCATCGCGTCCCAGTCCTCGGGCGCGTAATCGACGGAGTCGCCCGCCTTGGCGAATCCCGCGTTCGCGACGAACGTCGACAGTCGGCCATCGGCCAGGTCGCAGGCTGCGGCGACATCGCGGTGAGAGGCCGCATCGCCCTCGACGCACCGGTGACCGTCGCCGGTCCAGCAGGCGACGGTCTGGGTCAATCGGTCGATGTCGAGATCGACGCCGATGACTCGATGTTCGGCGGAGGCGAATCGACCTCCGATAGCGGCTCCAATGCCACGCGCCGCTCCGGTGATCACGACTGTCGGGGCGGCGCTCATCGGATTGTGCCGGTCGGGGTGGGTCGGCGGCTTCTGTTGAAGGTCATGATCGGTCCCGTCTGTGGTGTCGGTCGGCGTGCCTGTCGCGAGCGTCATGGTCCGCGGTGTGGTGTCGGGTGAGCAACGTTGATGCATCCAGTACAAGGATTATCATAGATATGATCTAGGTCTCATCGGGTGCTCGCTGATTCGAATTCGCAACCAACACTCCCGGCTGCGAATTATATCTGGTAAAGATAATCATGAATTGAGTGTGGTCTGAATCGCCACGACGACAAGGAGGTCTCCTGATGCCGCACGCCGTCATCGTCGACGCGGTCCGTTCCCCGATGGGGAAGGGGCGAACGGGCGGGGCTCTGGCCGACGTCCATCCGGTCGATCTGCTCGCCACGGTGCTGAAGTCGTTGGTCCGACGCACCGGCATCGACCCGGGCGAGGTCGAGGACGTGATCATCGGATGCGTCGGACAGAATCTCGAACAGTCGGCGACGCCCGGCCGGATGGCGGTCTTGGCCGCGGGTTTTCCGGTCCACGTTCCCTCGGTGACCGTGGAACGCAAGTGTGGATCCGGTCAGCAGGCGGTCGACTTCGCGGTTCAAGGCGTCATGGCGGGTGTGTACGACATGGTCATTGCGGGCGGTGTCGAATCCATGAGTCGCGTCCCGATGGGCAGCGCCCGCGGAGATGCCGATCCGTTCGGCGCCGGAGTGCTCGACCGACACGGCGCGCTGGTGAGTCAGGGCGTCGCCGCAGAGTTGGTCGCCGACAAGTGGAATATCTCGCGACAGGCGTTGGACGACTACTCCGCCCGTTCGCACCAACGGGCCGCGTCCGCCGCGGACTGCGGGGCGTTCGACGACGAGATCGTCAGCGTTGCGACTCCACGCGGCGTCGTGGACACCGACGAGACGATCAGGCGCGGAACCGCTGCCGACGCACTGGGCGGTCTGCGGGCGGTGTTCGGCACCGACGCGAACCGCGACCGGTTTCCCGAGATCGACTGGAAGGTGACGGCGGGGAACGCCTCGCAGATCACCGACGGCGCGTCTGCGCTGCTGGTGATGAGCGAGGAGAAGGCGGCATCACTGTCGCTGACCCCACGAGCTCGGGTCGTCGCCTCAGCGGTGACCGGTGACGATCCGATGCTCATGCTCACGGCACCGATACCGGCGTCGCGCAAGGCGTTGGCGCGTGCGGGTCTGAGCGTCGGCGATATCGCGGCGTTCGAGGTCAACGAGGCGTTCGCATCGGTGCCACTGGCCTTCCAGCAAGAACTCGAGGTGCCCGACGCCCGACTGAACCCGGTCGGCGGCGCCATCGCGCTCGGGCATCCGCTCGGAGCGTCTGGTGCCCGCATCATGACGACACTGATCAATCACCTCGCGGCCACCGGCGGCCGCTACGGATTGCAGACCATGTGCGAGGCGGGCGGGATGGCCAACGCCACTGTCATCGAGTCGCTGGTGTGACCGCGACCGAGCCCCCGATGCCTGAAGAAGAAAGGGAAATACAGACATGCAACTGACGAACTCGTCGGCCATCGTCACCGGCGGCGCCTCCGGCCTCGGGCTGGCCACCGTCAAACGACTCGTCGAACAGGGGGTCCACGTGGTGATCGTGGACCTGCCGACGTCGGCGGGCGCCGACGTCGCTGCCGACCTGGGTGAACTGGTCCAGTTCGGACCCGCCGACGTCGCCGACCCGACGGCCGTCGACGCTGCGCTCGACCTCGCGGTGCAGCGGGCCCCGCTGCGGACCGTGGTCCACTGCGCGGGTCGCGGCGGCACCGTGCGGGTCGTCGAACGCGACGGCACACCGGGCTCGCTGGAGACGTACACGTCGTTGATCACCACGAACCTGATCGGCAGTTTCAACGTGCTGCGCCTGGCGGCGGCACGGATGGTCGACAACGAACCCGTCGACGGTGAGCGCGGCGTCGTCATCATGACGGCGTCGGTTGCCGCGTGGGAAGGGCAGATCGGTCAGATCCCCTACGCTTCCGCGAAGGCAGGCGTCGTCGGCATGACGCTGGTCGCGGCACGTGACTTGGCGCGCAAGCTGATCCGTGTCAACTCGATCGCGCCCGGCGTGTTCGACACCCCGATCCTGTCGCGCTTCTCGCAAGAGATCCGCGACGGCTTGGCCGCACAGATCCCGAACCCGGCGCGGCTGGGAGATCCCGACGAGTATGCGCGACTGGCGATGGCGATCATCGACAACGGCATGCTCAACGGTGAAGTCATCCGACTCGACGGCGCGATCAGAATGGCCCCGAAATGACAGTTCACACCCAGATCCGCGGCGGTGTCCTGGTCGTCACGATCGACCGCCCCGAAGTCAAGAACGCGATCGACACCGCGACCGCCCAGGCGATCGCCGACGCGATGGATCTTCTCGACACCACCGACGACCTCACCGCGGGTGTCCTCACCGGCGCCGGTGAGACCTTCTGCACCGGGATGGACCTCAAGGCCTTCCTTGCCGGAGAGCGACCGTCCATCGAGGGCCGAGGATTCGCCGGAATCGCGCAGACTCCGCCCGCCAAACCGGTCATCGCCGCCGTGGAGGGGCACGCGATCGCCGGCGGGTTTGAAATCGTGCTCGCCTGCGACCTGGTCGTCGCGTCCGAGACCGCCGTGTTCGGTCTGCCCGAGGTCAAGCGGGGTCTCCTCGCCGGCGGTGGCGGTCTGCTTCGCCTTCCCGAACGGGTGCCCTACGCACTCGGCCTCGAATGGGCGTTGACCGGAGACTTCGTCAGTGCCGAGCAGGCCGGCGACGCCGGGCTGATCAACCGACTGACCCCGAAGGGCGGCGCTCTCGACGCAGCGATCGAGCTCGCTGAACGCATAGCGGCGAACGGGCCGTTGGCGGTCCGCGGCACCAAGTCGATCTGGACCGCCGCCCGTGACTGGGGCAATGACGAGCGCTTCGCCAAGATGTGGGAGATCTACGAGCCGATCCGGTCGTCCGATGACGCACGGGAAGGTGCGACGGCCTTCCGCGAGAAGCGAGCTCCGGTGTGGAAGGGACGCTGAGCAGATGGCCTTCGTGATCACCCGGCCGTGCTGCAACGACGCGAGCTGCGTCAGCGTCTGCCCGGTCAACTGCATCCACCCGACACCCGAGGAGCCGGAGTTCCGGACGGCTGAGATGCTCTACATCGATCCCCAGACGTGCATCGACTGCGGGGCCTGCGTGGACGCCTGCCCGGTCGGCGCCATCTTCCCCGACGACGAACTCGCCGAGGAGGACGAGCCGTACCTGCGATTGAACGCCGACTACTATCTCGACCACGATGTGGCCGCGGGTGCTCCGAAGCCGGAGCGGACTCCACGACTGCCCGACGGGCAGGTGCGCGTCGCCGTGGTGGGAGCGGGGCCCGCAGCACTCTACGCCGCTGAGGAACTGGCTCGACACACGCAGATCCAGGTGGACGTCTTCGACCGGCTTCCGACTCCGCATGGTCTGGTTCGAGGCGGGGTGGCACCGGATCACGCGGCGACCAAAGGTGTCGAACGCACCTTCGCGTCGACGGCGCGGAAGAAGAATTTCCGCTATCGCCTCGGTGTGGAGGTCGGCACCGACATCTCGCACGACGAGCTCGTCGAGCGGTATCACGCGGTGCTCTACGCCAGCGGCGCGTCGACCGACAAGCGCCTGGGCATCGCCGGTGAGTCCCTGCCGGGCTCGGTGGCCGCCACCGACTTCGTCGCCTGGTACAACGGACACCCCGATCACGCCGACGACGTCTACGATCTTTCTTCCGAGCGAGCCGTCGTCATCGGCAACGGCAATGTGGCGCTGGACGTCGCGCGCATTCTCCTCACCGATCCCGACGAGCTGGCATCGACCGACATCGCACAGCATGCGCTCGACGCCCTCCGGTCCTCGGCGATTCGCGAGGTCGTCGTCCTTGGACGACGCAGCATCGCCGACGGCGCCTACACCAATTCCGAGTTCCTGGCGATGAGTCTGGTCGATGGCGTGGACGTCGTCATCGACGCAGATGATCTGACCGTGTCGACGCCGGTCGCGGATCAGATCGCGAACGGGACTGTCGACAGCACCGTCGGATCCAAGGTCCGTCTCGCCCGCGAGTACGGCGAGCGCGACACCGGCGGTCGTGCCAGGCGCGTAGTGCTCCGGTACCTGACCAGCCCGATCCGGATGGTCGGTGACGACGCGGTGACCGGCGTGCGGGTGGTCCGCAACGAGTTCGAGGCCGACTCCGACCGCGTGAGATCGACCGGCGCGGAATCCGACATCGCCGCCGGACTGGTGATCCGGTCGATCGGGTACCGCGGCACCGAGGTCGACGGCCTGCCCTTCGACCCCGACACCGGAACGGTGCCGAACGAGACGGGGCGGGTCCTCGGCGAGGACGGAACTCCGATCCCGGGTCACTACGTGGCCGGCTGGCTGAAGCGGGGGGCCACCGGCGGCATCGGAATCAATCGGTTCTGCGGGCAGGAGACTGCCCGGGCGGTGCTCGAGGACGTCGGCGCCGGAGTTCTACCGACGCCGACCGGTACGCCGGACGACGTCGAGGAACTGCTGACGTCCCGGGGTGTGCAGGTCGTCGACGCCGACGGGTGGGCGGCCATCGACCGCGCCGAACGCGCCAAGGGCAGGGCGACGTCCACTCCTCGCCGAAAGATCGTCACTCTCGCAGGGCTGCTCGAAGCGGCGCAGCAGTGACGGCGAGTGCGCCTCCCCACGGCGTCACCCGCGGATATCGTCAGGGGCATCGTCGCAGCGATGATGCTCGGAGGCGGGGCCGCCTCGACTCATCCAGCTCACCTCAACTCACACCCATCCGACAGCGGAGGTCATCATGAAACGGTTCGACGGCAAGACAGCACTCATCACTGGCGGTGCCCGAGGCCAGGGACGATCCCATGCACTGCGCCTCGCGCGCGAGGGTGCCGATGTCGCCATCCTCGACATCGCGGCGCAGGTGGACTCCGTCGCCTACCCGACCTCCACCCTCGACGATCTGAAGTCCACCGAACGTGAACTCCGGGAGTTCGGTGGCAGAGTGCAGGCGATCCAATGCGACGTGCGCGACCAGGCCGCGGTGGAGTCGGCCGTCGCCGGCGTGGAGCAGGAGTTCGGCGGCATCGACATCGTCCTCGCCAACGCAGGCGTCATGGCGAGTTACGGCGCCAAGAAGCACGAGATGGCGGCCTGGGACGACTCGGTGGCGATCATGCTCAACGGTGTCTATTACACGCTGCGGGCCGTCACTCCCGGATTGATCGAGCGCAATCGCGGTGGCGCCATCGTCATCACCGGGTCCACGTCGAGCTTCATCGGCGTCGCGTACAAGGAAGAGATGCTCAACCCAGGCCAGATGGGCTACGGCGCGGCCAAGAGCGGCGTGCTCTCGCTGATGCGCAACTTCGCCATGGTGCTCGGACAGCACGGGGTGCGGGTGAACACCGTGATTCCGGCCGGCGTGGCGACGACGATGATCAAGAACGAATTCTTCGAGGCGGACCTCGCTGGAGATGCGCCAGGCGGCTGGATGGCCAATGTGATGGGACATGGCCCGGTGGAACCCGAGGAGATCACCAACGCAGTGACCTGGCTCTGCTCCGACGAGTCTCGATTCGTCACCGGGCAGTCGCTCGCCGTCGACATGGGGACGATGCTGCTGTAATCGGTGATGACCATCCACCGAAGGGATCCACCGTGACCGAGCACGACGCGTTCGACGCGATGATGGAGGCCGTCGACCCGGCGGTGTACGTGGTCACGACAGCGGCACGCGGGGAACGCTCGGGGTGTCTCGTGGGATTCGCGACGCAGATGAGCATCGACCCGCTGCGCTTCCTCGTCGGCATCTCGCAGGTCAATCACACACACCGGGTGGCTGCTGACGCCGACTGCCTCGCCGTGCACGTCGTCGACCGCGCGCACCGGGATCTAATCCGGTTGTTCGCCGGTGAGACCGGTGATGAGATCGACAAATTCGAGCACTGCGACTGGACCGACGGGCCGTACGGACTCCCGATTCTCTCCGGCGCAGGCATCTGGTTCGCCGGTCGGATCCTCGACCGCGTCGACGTCGGCGGCGACCACACGTGCTACGTGCTCGAACCCGTCGCCGGTCGGGTACTCGATGCGCACGTCCCGCGTGGAAACTGGGCTCGCGCGGCCGATGCCGGTGACGTGGAACCGGGGCATCCGTCGTGACTGATTGACAGTCTGCGAATCTCGGCGCCTGAATCGGCCCCTCACGTCGGTTCGGGCGCCGAGGTTTCGGCACTGCTCAAATGGGAACCGCGGGCCCGCCGACCTCATGTGCGTCGACGGACCCGCGGGGTCTGGTGGGTCAGGCGTGCATGATCACGCCGCGGACGTTCTTGCCGTCGCGGAGATCCTGGTAGCCCTTGTTGACGTCTTCGAGCGAATAGCGCTGGGTGACGAGCTCATCGAGCTTGAGTTCGCCGGCGTCGTAAAGGCGGAGCAGTTTGACGATGTCGTACTGCGGGTTCATGGAGCCGAAGAGGGTCCCCATGATCGTCTTCTGATTCAGCGTCAGGTCGGTTCCGGAGACGTGCACGGTCAACTTGGTGGGATCGGCGAGCCCGGTGATGACGACCTTTCCGCCCTTGCCGATCACCGCGGTCGCCGCGGACACCACTGCCTCGTCCACGGTGCCGACGAGGATCAGCGCCGCGTCGGCACCCTGTCCCCAGGTCAGCTCGGTGACTTTCTCCTGTGCCTCTTCCGCCGTTGCGAAGGCGTGCGTCGCCCCGAACTTGAGTGCCTGATCCCGCTTCATCTCCACCGGATCCACGACCACCACGTACTTGCATCCGGCAGACACGGCGCCCTGGACGGCGTTGATGCCGAGGCCGCCGATGCCGTAGATGACGGCGGTGTCGCCGGCGCGCAGGTTGCCCGCGTTGACGGCGGTGCCCCACCCGGACGGGACGCCGCAGCCGACGAGGACGGCGGTCTCCAGCGGCAGCCAGTCGTCGACCTTGACCACCGAGTGCTGGGAGATGGTGGCGCGTTCGGCGAAGGTGCCGAGCATGCACATGGCGCCGAAGTCCTGGCCGTTGCCGTGGAAGCGGAACGAGCCGTCGGGCATGGAGCCCTCCAGGATGGTGGCGCCCATATCGCACAGGTTCTGACGGCCGGTGGAGCAGTAACGGCAGGTGCCGCAGTTCGGGATGAAGCTGCACACCACGTGGTCGCCGGGCTTCACCTTGGTGACGCCGGGGCCCACCTCCTCGATGATTCCGGAGCCCTCGTGACCGCCGACGATGGGGTAGCGCGGGGGCAGGTCGCCGTCGGTGAGGTGCAGGTCGGAGTGGCACAGGCCGGCAGCGGTGTACTTGATCAGCACCTCGCCCGGACCGGGGCCGTCGAGGTCGAGCTCCATGATCTCGAAGGGTTTGCCAGCCTCGAGGAGGACTGCTGCTTTGGTCTTCATGTGGGGTCCTTACGTGGTGAGTGGCGGGTCAGAGAGCGATGTTGACGGACTTGTTCTGCGTGTAGAGATCGATGGCGGAGTCGCCGAGCTCGCGTCCCCAGCCGGACTGCTTGAACCCGCCGAAGGGGAGCGCGGTGTCGAAGCCGTTGTACTGATTCACCCAGACCGAGCCGGCCTGCACCTTCGCGGCCGTGCGGTGAGCCTTCGAGAGGTCCTTGGTCCAGATCCCTGCGGCGAGACCGTAGATCGAGTTGTTCGCGGCGCGTGCGACATCCTCTTCGTCGTCGAACGGCAGTGCAGCGACGACGGGTCCGAAGATCTCCTCCTCAACGATCGAGTACTCGGGCTTCACATCGACGAAGACGGTCGGCTCGATGAAGTAGCCCTGGTCGCCCCAGCGCTTGCCGCCGGTGAGGGCGCGAGCGCCGTCGGCGAGGCCCTCGTTGATGTAGCGGCTGACGCGGTCGAACTGCTCCTGCGAGACCAGCGGGCCCAGCTCGGTGGTCGGATCGAGTCCGGGACCGATCTTGGCCTGCGCGGCAGCGTCGGCGACGGCCTGGGTGAACTCATCGAAGATGCTCCGCTGGACGAACAAGCGGGTGCCTGCCACACAGCACTGGCCGTGGTTGAACATCCATGCGGCGACCGATCCGGCGACGGCCGACTCGATGTCGGCGTCGGCGAAGACGATGTTCGGGCTCTTGCCGCCGAGTTCGAGGGAGACCTTCTTGAGGTTGCCGGTCGCGGCCTGGACGATCTTCTTGCCGACCTCGGTGGAGCCGGTGAACGCGACCTTGTCGACATCCATGTGCGCCGACAGTGCGGCGCCTGCGTCGCCGAAACCGGTGACGACGTTGACCACGCCGGGCGGGAAGCCCGCTTCTTCGAAGACCTGCGCCAGCAGCAGCGCGCTCAGCGGCGTCTGCTCGGCGGGCTTGAGGACGACGGTGTTGCCCGCGGCGAGGGCGGGCGCCAGCTTCCACGTCGCCATCAGGATCGGGAAGTTCCACGGAATGATCTGTCCGCACACACCGAGGGACTCTTTTCGGGTGTACGCGTGGAACTCGGCGTCGGGGCCGGCGAACGGCATCGACGGTGTGATGGCCGAGCCCTTGATCTTGGTCGCCAAGCCTGCGTTGTAGCGCCACACGTCGGCGGACCAGCTCACGTCGACGGCGGTCGCGATGGCGACGGATTTACCGTTGTCGAGCGCTTCGAGCTGACCGAAGATCTCGGCGCGTTCGGACATGATGTCGCCGACGCGCCAGATGAGACGCTCGCGCTCGTTCGGCTTCATCCGGCTCCACGGGCCCTCGTAGGCGGCGCGAGCGGCGGCGACGGCGCGGTCGATGTCGGTGGCGTCGCCGTGCGGAACGTTGGTGATGATCTGTCCGGTCGCGGGATCGTGCGTGGCGAATGTGCGGCCGGACGCGGCGTCGACCCACTGGCCGCCGATCAGCATCTGACGGTCGCGAGAGACGAAGTCAGCGACTTCGGGAAGTAGTGCCGAGTTGAGTGTGGCGGTCATGTGACCCTCCTGTGTCGGAAACCTGCGGGAATGGCACCCGCGGCAAACGGCCTATGCGGTACGCGCCGGTGGGTGTGATGCGCGCCACTGGCGGCGTGCATCATTTATCCCTGGTTTCCAGAGGGTGTGCGTGTGCAGAATGTGGACAGTTGTGCTGGACGGTCGGGCAGAGTGCCGCTCAACCGCCGATGCCGAGGGCCCGAATCCGGGCGTACAGCGTGGTGCGAGAGACGCCCAACGCTTTGGCGGCGCTCGACTTGTTGCCCGCGGCGGCATCGAGGGCGTCGATGATCGCCTGACGTTCGGCCTGCTCCATCCCCATCAGTCGGGCGGCACGGCTCGACCCTCGATACTCGGCGGGGAGATCGGCGGCGGTGATCTGACGTGAGCCTCGCGCGAGCGTGGTGGCGGCGGCCTCCTCGAGCACGATCGACAGCTCGGTGAGGTTACCGGGCCATTCCTGGCAGACCAGGGCATCGGCGGCGGCCGAGCCCAGCTCCAACTGCGGATCGATCCGTTCGACGATCTGCTGGCCGAGGGCGGCGAGCTCGCCGGTGCGCTGCCGCAGCGGCGGCAGCGTGACCCGATGGCGGCAGCAGGCGAGGAGCGCAGCCAGGGACGACGACGCGCCCGTGGCAGGTTCGGAGATCACGACGATCGGCGGCCGGGCGGGATCGTGCGCGCTGACCGCGGCCTGCAGTAGCCGCAACGAGCGGTCGTCGAGCAGATCGGCGCCGTCGACGACGAGGCCGGAACCGTCGGCGCGGGACTGTGCGATCGCGCCCGCGACATCCGGTGCGCAGCCGTCGAGCAGGGTGGCGGCGACGTCGAGGCGCAGGTGCTTCTCGGGCACCAGCGACGCTGCGCGCGTGGTGCGACCGGTCCCGTGCTCGCCGCAGATCGCGATCGATGCGGCCGGAGCCGTCGGCGCGGGCAGCGGAGTGGTGTCGTCGTCCTCGATGCGCGGTCGAAGGCGGAACACGGCGGCGCTGCGCACGCCGGGGATTCGGTCGATCGCGACGTCGGCGCTGATGCCGGAGACGAGCGTGATGACGCGGTCGTGGTTCGACGGCGCGTGCACCATCATCCGCAGGGTGCCGAAGTCGCCCGGACCGAGCAGGCCCGCCGCGAGGGCGTTCGTGAGCTGGAGGTCGTCGCCGACTGCGGCGACCCCGATGTCGCGTCGCCGGGCGGCGCGTTCGAACGCGGCGATCACGGCGCGATGGTCGGCGTGCGAGCGATTCAGCAGGCGCTCGGCGATGTCGTCCACCAGTCCGCGGATCAACGGCACCGAGAGCGGATTGATGCGCGGTGCGACCTCGGTCATGCAGATCACGCCCGCGACCCGTCGAGTCGCCGGATGCACGATCGGCCGCCCGAAGCAGCTCAGCGACCGGAACTGCTCCAGATAGTGCTCTTCGCTGTTGATCGTGACGTCGCCGCGCACCTCGGCCGTGGTGCCGAGCGCGGTGGTGCCCATCGCCTCCTCGTCGAAGGCTGCACCGTCCACCGCACCGGCGTCGGCGAGTCGTCGTTCGAGCGTCGCATCGGCCGAGACGCGCGCGACCATCCGGCTCTGATCGTCGACCAGCAGCAGCGCGGTCTTGGTCCCACCGAGAACCTCTGCGGCCCGAGCCAGGACCGGTCGCGCGGCGTCGAGAAGCGGATCTGCGGCGGCGACGTCGGTGAGGATCGGGGTCGGGCGTGCGTCGGGGGCGAGGCCGGTGGAGCGCACGCGCCGCCACGATGCGGCGATGACATCGCGGTGCGGAAGCTGGGTGGTCACGCCACTACTGTGACATGGATTACGGTGAGCGTCGATGAGTCGGGCGCGATGCGGCGGTGCCTGGACCCTCGCTCCGATGGGCAGTGAGTTCAGGCGGAACCGATCGCGTCGGAGGCCCGGACTGTTCCGAGGATGAGTGCGCAGTAGCGGTCGGCGAGTTCTTCGGGACTGAGTTTGGTGTCGGCTCGGTACCACGACGAAATGTTCGCGCCCATGGCGAGCGCGGCGCGGGCGGCTTCGCCGGGATGGGCGGTGTGGAAGTCGCCGACGCGGACGCCGCGTTCGATCACTGACCTGAAGATGATCTCCTGCTCGTGACGCAGCGATGTCACCGTCTGGAATCCGTCGTCCTCAAGGCTCCGGAGCTCGGATGCGCCGATCAGGGCTTCCGGCTGACGGGTGGTGTGGAAGATGACCCACGCGTACATCGCGGCGGACAGTTGGTCGGCCGGGGAGCTCCCAGCATCGAGCACTGCATCGCGCGTCAACTCGATCGTGGCCTTCATCGTCGTCGTCATGATGTCCTGCAGAATCTCCTGCTTGGACGCGTAGTAGTGATAGATCGACGCCACAGTGATCCCGGCGCCCGACGCGATGTCACGCATCGTCGTGGCGTGGTATCCGCGTTCCGTGAAGCAGGAGATGGCTGCGTCGACGACGACTATCCGCCCGCTGCCGTCTCGTGTCCGCGTGCGTTGCATGGTTCTTCTCTCGTAATTTATCCGTACGTTTGTTTGGTTAAGCATACTCTCCTTGTCTGCCGGTTCCGAGATTCTGCAGTCGTTGAGCGCTTTCTAGTCGTCCTGCGCTGGCAATAGTTGGAGTCTCCCCTTGAGATGTGACTGTTGACACGAGGCGTGCGTCACAGTAGCGTTCCGATCGACAAAGCGAACGATCACTTGGTTAACGAAAGAACGGACAGTGATGGCGAGTGCGGACCGCGGAGCGGTGTACTACGGAGTCGGCGACCTCCGGATCGAGGAGATCGTGCTTCCGGACCTGGGCGTCGACGAGATCAGAATCGACGTCGCCTACTGCGGCGTCTGTGGATCGGATCTTCACGAGTACTTCGCACACCAGACGGTGACGCCCGTGGGCGCGCATCCACTGACCGGGCAGAGCCTGCCCGTCGTCCTCGGTCACGAATTCTCCGGGACGGTCGTGGCGATGGGCTCTGCAGTCACGGACCTGGCTGTCGGTGACCGCGTCGCGGTCCGACCCACCTACAGTTGCGGAGTTTGCGTCGGCTGTACGCACGGATTGCCGAATGTCTGTGCGTCCCTAGCGTTCCATGGCTTGAGCGGCCCCGGCGGCGGATTGTCGACGTCGACCGTCGTGAAGGCGTCGATGGCCTTTCGGCTGCCAGCCGAAGTGAGCTTGCTCAGCGGCGCCTTGGTCGAGCCGATGGCGGTCGCCCGGCACGGTGTCGGCCGCGTAGTGGATTCCTCAACAAAGGTCGCCTTCGTCGGCGGAGCCGGACCGATCGGACTCGGCGCGCTCTTCGCTCTGCGCGCTGCGGGCGTCTCCGACATTCTCGTCTGCGACCTCTCGTCGGATCGCAGGGAGGTCGCCGCCCGCCACGGCGCCGAGGTGTTCGATCCGCGAGAGCGGGCCGTCGTCGATGTCCTCGATGGCCGAAACCTCGACGTGGCCGTTGAGGCGGCGGGCGTCGGCGCTGTCCTGACGGAGGCGATCTCCGCGCTCGGGCCGCGAGGCCAGGTGGTGGTGCTCGGAATTCACGAAGGTCCGACAGCTTTCGATCCAACGAGCCTGCTCTACCGCGAGGTGAGTGTTCACGGTTCGTCGACGTACACCGACGACGACTTCCGAGCGGTGATCGCCGAGATGGCCGCCGGCGGGTACGACCCCGACGGCTGGGTGCAGACACGCCCGCTCGACTCCGTCTGCGAGGCCTTCGACGAACTCCGCGCAGGTGGACCCACCAAGATCCTGATCACTCCGAAACCACTCTGACCACCAGTCACCCCAGAAGAATCCCGAAAGGAACTCCGCACATGTCTCTTCACATCGACGCCGACGCCATCACCCTCAACGAGAAGGACGCCCTCAACGACGTCGCGCTCCGCTACCAGCTCAACGACATCTATGCCCCGGCCGACGAAGCGTACTCACCGTGGATGTTCGTCGAAGGCTCCGAAGGCATGTGGGCCCGCTACCTGTGGTTCGACGTCCGCCTCGGGCAATGGGGCGCCATGGTCCGTTCGGACGGTCCGGGTGTGCTCGGTCGCCACAAGCACCGGTCGGGAGTCCTCGGTTATACCGTCCGTGGGAGCTGGGGGTACGAGGAGTACGACTGGGAAGCCTCGGCGGGCGACGTGGTCGTCGAGAGCCCCGGGGTAATCCATACCCTCCGCTCGGTCAATCCCGACGGCTTCGAGACGTTCTTCGTCCTCAACGGGTCCATCGACTGGTACGACGAGGACGACAATGTCGTACTCACCGAGGACACCTTCTACAACATCCACCGTTATGAGGAGTACTGCCGCGACCACGGGCTCAAGATCAACGATGAGCTGTTCCGTCGCTGACGCCGACGATCCCTGGAGATCCAGATGACTGATAACTCACTCGTCGGCCGCGTCGCGGTCGTGACCGGAGGCACTTCCGGCATCGGGCTCGGTACGGCGAGGCTTCTCGCCGAGCGGGGTGCCACTGTGCACGCGGTCGGTTTAGGCGCAGCCAGTGTGGAGGCGATCCCGGGAGTCACCGTCAGCGAACTCGATGTGACCGACGGTGACGCCGTCACCGCGTTCTTTGCCGGCCTCGACTCGCTGGACATCCTGGTGCCCGCGGCCGGGATCTCGCTCGGCGAGGACGAGCAGGATCCGGTCGGGTTCGCCGCAGTGATCGATGTGAACCTGCTGGCGGCGCACCGCTGCTGCCATGCTGCCCGTGAACTGCTGTTCCAAGACGGTGGCTCGATCGTCCTGATCGCGTCGATGTACAGCGTATTCGGTTCGTCGGTGAGTCCGGCGTACGCCGCCAGCAAGGGCGGCATCGTCCAACTCACCAAATCGCTCTGCCAGACCTATGCACCTCACGGCGTGCGAGTCAATGCGGTCGCGCCCGGGTGGATCGAGACCCCGTTGCTGGAGAAGACTCGCGACGTGGCACCGGAGGTGTACGCGGGCCTGCTCGATCGGACTCCTCTCAACCGGATCGGCCAGGTCGATGACATCGGCAGGGCGATCGCCTTTCTCGCCGGTCCTGACGCCGCGTTCATCACCGGAGCCGTGCTCCCTGTCGACGGTGGCTATCTGACCGTCTGACCGGTCGCTGAAACCTGGCCTGCACAGTCAGCTGACTGTGCAGGGCCCAGGTTGCTTCTTCTCGTGTCGCGGCCGTCGGCCTCGACGTATCTCTCCCATGTCGCGATGGCGGCTGCCCTTGAAAGGGGCCCCGATGACAAGACCTGGTGCCTTTCGCACCGAAGATCTCACCGTCCGATACGGCGGTGTGCTCGCACTCGACTCGGTATCGATCACTGTCGAACCCGGCGAGTTCGCCGGCCTGATCGGCCCCAACGGAGCGGGTAAGACGACGTTCATCGACTCGGTGACCGGATACGCGAAAGCCTCCGGGAAGGTCGAGCTCGGAGGCATCGACGTCCTTCCGCTGGCCGCCCATGCCCGGGTCGCGGCTGGAGTCAGCCGCACCTTTCAAAGTCTGGAACTGTTCGAGGATCTCACCGTCGCTGAGAACGTCCTCGTCTCGACCGAGAATGCACGGTGGTGGTCGCCGATCGTGGAATTTGTACGTCCACGCACCTCGACGATGCTGTCGAGCGCCGTCGAAGAGGTCCTTGACCTGGTCGGATTGACTGCTCACCTGGACGCTTACCCGCCGGATCTGTCGCTCGGCGAGCGCAAGCTTGTCAGCGTCGCACGGGCGCTCGCGACCGAGCCTGCGCTCCTGCTGCTGGACGAGCCTGCAGCCGGACTCGATTCCGACGCCAGCCTGGTCCTCGGGCGACAGTTGCAGAGCATCGCTGAACGTGGTGTGTCCATCCTGTTGGTCGACCACGATCTGAGCCTGATCCTCGACGTGTGCGAACGGATCAACGTTCTCGACTTCGGTCGATTGATCGCCTCGGGGACCGCTGATGAGGTGCGCAACGATCCCGCCGTGGTGGCGGCCTACCTCGGCGAAGACATCGACACGGCGGAGGCGGTCCGATGACCCATGCAATAGAACTGTCCGCCGCGACATCGGGCTACGCCGGAGTTCCCGTTCTTCGAGGCGTCGACCTGCACGTCGATCCGGGTGAGGTGGTCGCGTTGCTCGGCGGCAACGGCGCGGGCAAGACGACCGCGCTGCTCACTCTCGCCGGGGTTCTCAAGTCGATCCACGGCGTCGTGCGTGCACTCGGCGAGCCGGTGAAGGCGGGCAGGCCCTATCGGCAGGCGCGCAACGGCGTGGTCCTGGTGCCTGATGACCGCTCGGTGTTCGCGAACCTGACGTGTCGTGAGAATTTGAAGCTCGCACGGGTGTCGCGGAATCTGCGCTCGGAGACCGAAGACCTCGTGCTGCAGTACTTTCCGGCGCTGCGACCCAAGTTGACGGTGCCGGCCGGGCAACTGTCCGGCGGCGAGCAACAGATGCTCGCGGTCGGCCGCGCGTTGGCGTCGCGCCCGCGGGTCCTGATGATCGACGAACTGAGCCTCGGATTGGCCCCGCTCGTGGTGCAGGAGATGCTGCCGACCATCCGCACCATTGCGGCGGAACTCGACACGGCGATCCTTCTCGTCGAACAACACGTCGACCTGGTGCTCGAGCACTCCGACCGCGCCTACGTCCTCAATCACGGTCGAATCGCCCTGTCCGGCGACTCGGCAGACCTCCTCGCAGACAAGACCACGCTGCGAGCCAGCTACCTAGTCGAGGAGCCGGTTCGATGAACGACCTCATTCTCTTCCCGATTCTCGGTCTCGGTGCCGGCGCCGTGTATGCGCTTCTGTCGCTCGGCATCGTGTTGATCCATAAGGGCACCGGCACCGTGAACTTCGCGCAAGGCGCGATCGCCGGATGCTCGGCCATCTACTTCGGCATCGCAACGAGCAATGGAACGCCCCTGCTGACGGCGGCGCTGACCTGCATCATCACCGCGGGTATCGGCGGGGCGCTGTTCTACGCGGTGGTCATGAGGCAGCTGAGGCAAGCGCCGGCTCTGGCCCGCATCGTCGCCACACTCGGCCTGATGCTGCTTCTGCAGGGGGTCGCGACGCAGGTGTGGAAGGTGCCGACCGTCGTCGCGCGACCGATCTTTCCTGTCGACAGCATCCGAATTCTCGGGATGAACTTCGGCATCGACCGCGTGTACCTGACTGGGACTGCGATCGTTCTGGCTGTCGTGCTGTGGGCTGCGTACCGGTACACCCGTTTCGGCATCGTCACGCGAGCAGCGTCCGGCAACGAGCGAGGCGTCGCGCTCCTCGGTTACTCTCCGGACGCGATCGGTGCCGCCAACTGGGCTCTCGGATGCATGCTCGCAGCACTCGCCGGTGTCCTGTTCGCTCCGATCGCCGCGCTCAACATCTCTACCCTGACTTTGCTGGTGGTGCCGGCCTTGGCCGCAGCGCTCGTTGGCAGATTCGACTCCTTCGGCATCACCGTGGCCGTGGCCCTCGCCATCGGTGCCGCCCAGTCGCTGCTCACTCGGTTCTGGACCCAACCGGGGATCAACGACGCGCTGCCGTTCGTGCTGATCGTCGTGGTGATGGTCGTGACCGGACAGCTGATTCCGGGACGCGGTGCACGGGAGACATCTCGACTGCCGCTCGCGCCCGCGGTACGACGCCGAGCGGCACCACTTGCCGCCGTTGCAGCGATCACGGTGCTGGGTTTGGTACTGCTCGGCAACACGTATCGCGACGGCATCGTGACCAGCTTGATCATGGTGATGCTGGCGCTGTCACTGGTGGTCGTCACCGGGTTCACCGGGCAGATCTCACTGATGCAGATGGCGTTCGCCGGGTTGGCAGCCTTCGCGGTGTCCAAGCTCGGTCAGGATCTTGGGCTGCCGTTCCCGGTACCGATCATCTTGTCCGCGGTCATCGTCGTGCCGATCGGCGTCGCCATCGGATTCGCTTCCCTGCGGGTCCGCGGCATCAGCCTCGCCGTCGTCACGCTCGGCGCCGCTGTCGCCGTCTCGAGCTTCCTATTCGGGAATGCGTCGTGGACCGGTGGCGCCGATGGCAGTCACGTACCGAGCCCGTCGTTGTTCGGCTGGTCGCTCGATTCGGTGGCGCATCCGGTCAGATTCGGGATCGTGACGCTCGTGGTGACCCTGGCGTTGATGGCGGGTGTCCTCAACATCCGGATGAGTTCGCTGGGGAGACGGATGCTCGCTGTTCGAAGCAACGAGCGTGCGGCGGCAGCGTCGGGCATCAATGTCCAGATGACCAAACTGCAGGCGTTCGGCCTCTCGACCTTCGTGGCGGGCGTCGGCGGCGGCATGCTCGCTTATCAACTCGGGGCAGTGGCGTTCACCCGCTTCGCACCGATCGCGTCGATCATGTTGCTGGCGCTGGCCTACATCGGCGGCATCGCCACGGTCTACGGTGCGCTGACCGCTGGTGTCATCGCTAACGGCGGCGTGCTCTATGTGGCGTTGACCTCGGTCGATGCCATCTCCGAGTGGTGGATCATCATCTCCGGCGCAATGTTGATCATCAATGCGGTCGTCCAACCAGACGGCATCGCGCTGGCAGTCAGGCAACAAGTCGGCTGGGCCGTCAGACGGTTCCGAACGCCGCCTCCCGCAGCAATCACTTCCACGCCCGCGGCTACACCCGCACCGACGGCGGTCGACGCGTGAGGCCCCTATTCACCGCGCGCGTCCGGGCGCGCTCGAGCAGCACAAGGAATGACATGAGACGACGAACAGTGCGCTGGGCCGCGACCATGGCGGCACTGGCAGTGGCCCTCAGCGCATGCGGCGGATCGGACGGCGCGGTGACTCCCGGCTCAGTACCACTGCCTACGGGAAAACCCATCGTGTTCTTCGACATCACCGACGCCACCGGCCTTGGTGGGACGAGTGCCGCGATCTCGCAGTTCACCACCGGCGAACTCGCGGCGCAGGATTACCTGAACGCGCAGGGCGGGGTCGACGGACGTCCGATCCAGGTGAAGACCTGCGACAGTAAGGGCGACCCGGCCGCGACGACGGCGTGCGCCCATGGGGCGATCGCGGCGGGCGCCGTCGCCAAGCTGGGTCTGTCCGTCGCCTGGGGCGAGAACGGATTCCCGGTTCTCAAACGTGCGGGTATCCCCAGCTTGAATCCGCCGGTCAATCCACAGGATCTTCGCGACGGCGAAGGCAGTTTCGTCACGGCCGGGTCGACGGAGTACGAGGCGCAGGTGTACTACGCGGGCTCTGTCCTGAAGGCGCACTCGATGGTCGTGTTCACCGATGACAACCCGAGCGGACAGGACCACATCACCCGCGTGAAGGCGGCGATCGAGAACTATGGATTCGACATCGAGTTGACACCGGTGCTGCTTCCCGCCGGGACCGCAGATCCCACGCCGTTCGTCGCGAAGGCGGTCCGAGCCGCCCCCGATGTCATCTTGACCAACCAGTCCGGAGCGCAGGCTGCGCAGGCGTACACGGCCTTCTACCAGCAGGGATTCCCCGTCTCACGCATCTTGAATCAAGGTGGTGCTGCGGACTATTCGAGCTTCTTCGACCGCGTCGACCCCAAGGTCGCGAATGGAGCGCTCTTCAGTTACGCCTTCGCCAATCCCGATGACATGTCCGACCCCCAGGTGGTGACGTACCGGGCGGCGATGGAGAAGTACGCGGGGGTGGAAGGTCGGTCGGAGTTTTACGAGTGGGGCTTCGCCAATGTGATGACGCTCGCCGACATCGCGAAGCGGATCGGTGTGGACCGCTTCGATGCGGCGTCGCTCAAAGACTTCCTCAGCACTGTCGACGACTTTCCGATGTTCCTCGGCCAGCCGATGAGCAGACGCTATGCGACGACGGCTGCGCCGGCGATGATCCGGCCGCAGATCCAGGTGCTGCAGTTCGACGACCAGAAACTCACCACGGTCCAACCGTGGTTCAACCCGTACGACGAGATGCGTCGCGACTGACCGGCGGCAGACCCACCGCGGAAGTACCACTCGAATAGACAAGGATTCTCATGATCGACTCGTTTGCTCCCGACCTGATGGAAGGTCGCACTGTATTCGTCTCCGGTGGAGGCAGCGGCGTCAATCTCGCCATCGCGCGCGCGGTCGCTGACTTAGGAGGTGACGTGTCCATCTGCGGTCGGACCGGCGGCCGCCTGGAGCAGGCCGCTGAGCACCTTCGGTCCCGCGGCGCCCGGGTCGTGACCACGGTCGCGGACGTGCGCGACGGCCAGGCTGTCGCGGAGGCGTTCGCCCGCACCGAAGCCGAGCTCGGCCCGGTCGACGGCGTCGTCTGCGGCGCAGCTGGAAACTTCGTGGCACCGGCCGAGCGGATCTCGACCAACGGCTTCAAAGCGGTCGTCGACATCGATCTCCTCGGTTCGTTTCATGTCGCTCGGGAGGCGTTCGACCACCTCCGCCGGACCAAGGGCTCGGTCGTGTTCGTGTCCGGCGGTCAATCGGTGACGCCACTGGCGGACCAGGCGCACGTCGCTGCCGCGAAAGCCGGAGTGGACCAGCTCATGCGGTCCATGGCATTGGAATGGGCACCCCACGGGATCCGCGTCAACTCCATCATTCCAGGTCCCGTGGAGGGCACCGAAGGCATGCGCCGTCTCACCGAGGGAGCGATGGGCCAGGTCTGGGTCGACTCGGTTCCGCTCGGGCGATTCGCCGAGGGCGCAGAGATCGGCGCGATGGCGGCCGTCCTGTTGTCTGACATCGCGTCGTACATGACCGGGACACAATTGCTCGTCGACGGCGGCCTCAACCTGTCGGGCGGTGGGCACATCACGGCGTCGTCGGGGCGGCTGGCGGCTACGGGCGGAACTCGCGCGTGACAACAGAGTTCCCCGACTCGTACGCCGGTGACCCCGAGCGAGTCGCTTATACGATGGCCGATTCGGGCAGGCAGGTCACCTACGCAGAACTCGTTGCCGATTCGCGTGCGGTGTCGTCGCTCCTGTGGTCGCGCGGATGTCGTCACGGCGACTGTGTCGCGATCGTGATGGAGAACAATGCTGAGTTCCTGAAGGTCGCATGGGCGGCTCAGCGCTCGGGATTCCGATACGTTGCGCTGTCCACCCGGCTCACCGTCGGCGAGGTCGCGTATATCCTCGCCGACTGCGCCGCACGGGTGGTCCTCACCAGCCGGATGTACGAGGTCCTCGTGCTCGGGGCCGTCGACGCGATGGTGACCAATCCGGATCTGTTCACTGTCGACTCAAGTGTGCGCGGACTCGACGGTCTGTTCGACGTGGCAGCGGCCACGCCGCCGGTCGACGTGCCCGAGTGCGAAGGCGTCGACCTCTTGTATTCGTCCGGGACCACAGGTCGGCCGAAGGGGGTGGTCTCCGAGATCTCGCTGGAACCGCTCGGCACCGCGCCGGGCGTGGCTGATCTGTTGAAAGGCCGGTGGGGTTTCGACCGGGACACGGTGTACCTGTCTCCTGCACCGCTGTATCACGCGGCGCCGCTGCGGTTCGTGATGACCGTGCAGCGGTGCGGGGGAACGGTCGTGGTGATGGAGCGGTTCGACGCCGCGGTCGCATTGCATCTCGTCGAGCATCACCGCGTGACGCACACCCAGATGGTGCCGACCATGTTCATCCGCATGCTCGGTCTGCCGGAGCAACAACGGCTCGGCTCCGACGTCTCTTCCTTGAGCGCGGTGATCCACGCGGCAGCACCCTGTCCGATCGAGGTGAAACGGCGGATGATCGACTGGCTCGGACCGATCGTGCACGAGTTCTACTCGTGCACGGAGAATTACCTGTTCACCGCACTCGACTCCGAGGAATGGTTGGCCCACCCCGGATCCGTCGGCCGTCCACTGCTCGGGATGGTGCACGTGCTCGACGACAGCGGGGCCGAAGTCCCCGCGGGCGAAGACGGGCAGATCTGGGCGGAGGGCGGTCATCGGTTCGAGTACCTCGGCGATCCAGCGAAGACGGCGTCGTCCCGCAACGATCGCGGGTGGACCACAGTCGGCGACATCGGTCGGGTCGACGCCGACGGGTACCTCACTCTGTCTGATCGCCGGACCGACCTGATCCTGTCCGGCGGCGTCAACATCTATCCGCGTGAAGCCGAAGACGTCTTGGCGGTCCACCCGGCGGTGGCGGATGCGGCGGTCTTCGGCATTCCCGACGACGAGTTAGGTCAAGTGGTGCACGCTGTGGTGCAGCCGATGGATGCCGACGCAGACCAGGACGCCCTCGAGGGACTGCTCTTGGAACACTGCCGAGCTGAGCTGGCGCGGCACAAGTGCCCGCGCCGGATCGACTTCGCTACGGAACTTCCGCGGCACGCCACCGGCAAGCTTTACAAGCGACTACTTCAGGATCGGTACTCCGTTGGACACTGACGAACCTCACGCCTACCTACCCCCAGACGACGATCCGCAGGCGCCGCACGTCTGCTACACCGTGGCGGACGGCGTCGCCACGATCCTGCTGAACCGTGCCGATCGTCTGAATGCGTTCACCGATCGCATGGAGCGCGAGCTCATCGAGGCCTTCGACCGGTCGGACGCGGACGACGATGTGCAGGCAGTACTGTTGACCGGCGCGGGCCGCGCCTTCTGCGCGGGGATGGACCTCACAGCGGGCGATGATCCGGGCAATGCGTTCGCCGAGTGGCGCTCGAGTCACACCGCACCGCCGGGGACACAGTATCGCCTCGCCGACGAGGATCTGCCACTCCGCCGGGACGGGGGAGGTCGGGTGGTGTTGCGGATCTTCGCGTCGATCAAGCCGATCGTCTCCGCCATCAACGGGCATGCCGTCGGAGTCGGCGCGACAATGACGTTGCCGACGGACATTCGGATCGCCGCAGACTCCGTCAAGTTCGCGTTCCCGTTCAGTCGGCGCGCGTTCGTTCCGGAGTCCTGCTCGTCGTGGTTCCTGCCGCGGCTCGTCGGACCGCAGCAGGCGCTCGAATGGATGCTGACCGGACGTACCTTCGACGCCGCCGAAGCTCTGGCCGGCGGACTGGTCCGCAGCGTTCATCCGGCCTCCGACGTCCTCGACGTAGCGACCGCGCTGGTCAGGGAGATCGTCGATAACACCTCTCCGGTGTCGACGAGCATGAGTCGACGCATGCTCTGGCACATGATGACCGCCGCTCATCCGATGGATGCGCACGCTCTCGAGACGACCGCACTCAATCTCCGCGGTGTGAGCGACGATGCCCGCGAGGGCATCGAAGCGTTCTTGGCCAAGCGTTCGCCGCACTTCACCGACCGGGTGTCGACGGACACCCCCGATGTGTTTCGCCGTTGGCCCGATCCACCATTCCCTGTACCGAAGGACCTCTCGTGACCGACCAGTCCCTTGATCTGCGGATCTCTCCGAAGGCCGCGGAGCTTCAGGCGAGTCTCATCGACTTCATGAACACGGCTGTGCTTCCTGCTGAAACCGAGTACGAAGCGTATCGGCACGCGGCGGGACCTGCCGATCACTCGGTGCCACCCGTCGTCGACCGGTTGAAAGAGCAGGCCCGCGTCCGCGGCCTGTGGAACCTGTTCCTTCCGGCCGAGTCAGGGATCACGCAGCTCGATTACGCGACACTCGCTGAGACCACCGGATGGAGCATCGAATTGGCGCCCGAGGCGATCAACGGCAAGGCTCCGGACTCCGGCAACATGGAGCTCCTGCATCTGTTCGGGACTGCCGATCAACGGGATCGCTGGTTGTCGCCGCTCTTGGACGGATCGATCCGGTCGGCATTCGCGATGACCGAGCCCGCGGTGGCGAGTAGCGACGCGACCAATGTCGAGACCCGGATCATCCGTGACGGCGACGAGTATGTGATCACCGGCCGCAAGTGGTGGACGAGCGGAGCGGCAGACCCCCGATGCCGCGTATTGGTGGTGATGGGTAAGACGGATCCGTCCGCGGCCACCCATCGCCAGCAATCGATGGTCCTTGTCCCGATGGACACCCCCGGTGTGCGCGTAGTGCGGGACGTTCCCGTTTTCGGGCACTACGACCAACACGGGCACTGCGAGGTGGACTTCGACAACGTGCGCGTGCCGGTCGAGAACCTCCTCGGTGAGGAGGGCGGTGGTTTCGCCGCAGCGCAGGCTCGACTCGGTCCTGGCCGCATCCATCACTGCATGCGCGCCCTGGGCGCGGCCGAACGGGCCCTCGCGATGACCATCGATCGCGCTGAGACCCGAATTGCGTTCGGCGGTCCGCTGATCGATCAGGGGACCGTCCAGCAGGGCATCGCGGAGTCGAGGATAGCGATTGACCAGGCACGATTGCTGTGCAAGCATGCCGCGGCGACGATCGACGCGTGCGGCAACAAGGCCGCGGCACCCTTGGTCGCGGCCGCCAAAGTCTCCGTGCCACGGGTGGCGGGTGAGGTGATCGACCGTGCCGTGCAAGTGTTCGGCGGGGCGGGTGTGAGCGACGACGTCCCGCTCGCCGCCATGTGGGGGTGGCACCGCGCCATGCGGATCTTCGACGGTCCCGACGAGGTTCACCAGCGTGCGCTCGCCCGCGCCGAACGAGCGAGGACTCCGCTGCTGAGCCTGCCCGGACGATCCGGAGACCGATGATGAGAACGGTCAACCTCCGCCGAGACGGTGAGATCACCGTCGTCGAGCTCGACCGCCCGGAGGCATCGAACACCTTGAACGTCGATCTCGTCGCAGACTTGCACGCGGTGCTCGATTCGATCGCCGAGGATGGCGACTGTCGGGTGGTGATTCTGACCGGAGCCGGACGCGCATTCTGCGCCGGGCTCGACCTCCGTGGCTACGGAGACGACGACGTCGTGGATCGCAAAGGGTTGATGGTGTCGACCTTTGATCGACAGCAAGACATCGCCGCGCTAGCGCAGCGACTGCACGGGCTCCGGCAGCCGGTGATCGCCGCAGTGAACGGCGCGGCAGCCGGCGGTGGACTGGCGCTGGTGTGCGCGAGTGACATCCGGATCGGATCGTCGTCGAGCGTGTTCGCCGTCGGCTTTCTCCGCGCGGGCTTCTCTGCCTGCGACATCGGGCTGTCGTGGTTCCTGCCCCGTCTACTGGGTCCTGGGCGAGCACATGAACTGATGCTCACCGGTCGCAAGGTCAGTGCCGCGCAGGCACTCGACTACGGACTGCTCGTCGACGTCGTCGAACCAGCGGAGTTGCTGCCCGCGGCGATGACGATCGCGACCGAAATACTCGCGAGCCCGCCGGTGTCCGTGGAGTTGACCAAGGTCGGGATGTGGGCGGGGTTGGAATCGCCGTCGTTCACCGCGACCGTCGAGTTCGAGAATCGCCAGCAGATGGTGACAGCGATGACCGAGGACCGGCACGAGGCGACCGCAGCGTTTCTCCAGAAGAGGCCGCCTCGGTATCGGCGTCGATGAGTCCGGCGCGGCGCGGGCCTGGGCCGGGCGGCGGTCGCGATCGCGCTGACGGCTACGGTGACCGGTATGCGAGTGGCGACGTGGAACGTGAACTCTGTCAAACAGCGGGTACCCCGGCTGTTGCCGTGGCTCGACGATCGGCAGCCCGACGTCGTGTGCCTGCAGGAGACCAAGGTGTCCGATGAGGCGTTCGCCGCGGAACTCGGGGACGAACTGGCGGCACGCGGCTACGCGTTCGCGCACGCCGGGCAGGGCCAGTGGAACGGCGTCGCGCTGGTCAGCAGGGTGGGCCTGGACGACGTGCGCGTCGCCTTTCCCGAGGCGCCGGGATTCCCCGATCCGGCGAGCGAGCCCGAGGGTCGCGCGATCTCGGCCGTGTGCGACGGCGTTCGCGTCTACTCGGTCTACGTCCCCAACGGTCGGGAGGTGGACTCCGACCACTACGCGTACAAGTTGGCGTGGCTCGAGAAGCTGCGCGTGGCCGTCGAACCCGAGGCGGATTCGACGATCATCTGCGGCGACTACAACATCATCCCGACCGACGCCGACTGCTTCGATCCGTCGGCGTTCGTCGGGCACACCCACGTCACCGAGCGCGAGCGGGCCGCCTTCGAGGGACTCACGGCGCTGGGCCTGCGCGACGTGATGCGCGAGCGCTGGCCGGACGAGCGGATCTACACCTACTGGGACTACCGGGCGGGCATGTTCCACAAGGACCTCGGCATGCGCATCGACTTCCTGCTCGCCGGCGGTTCGGTGGCAGACCGGGCGACGGCGTCGTGGGTGGATCGCCAAGCACGCAAGGGTACCAAGCCGAGCGATCACGCCCCGGTCTTCCTCGATCTGGACACCGCTCCCGACGGCGATGTGGGCCCGGTGGTTCCGCCGCCGTCGCGCCCGGCGAAGGTGGCCGCCGGTTCGGTGAAGCTGCCGCACACGGTCGCCGACTGACTGAGTCGCTCGAACGGCCGACAGGCCTGGTCGGCGGCCGTCGGCCTGGCTACCGTCGGTGCATGGGACTCTTCGACAAGCTGACCGGCCGGAAGAAACCGGCATCCGGAACACCTGCTCTCGGCCCACAGGACGTGGCGAACGCGCTGCTGGCGGTGAACCGTCCGACGGCGCCCTTTCAGGTCCGCCCGGCCCGCCCCGACGAGGGCTGCGACTTCGTCGCCGAATGGCGCATCGTCGACGCCCGGTGGTACGAGATCTTCGCCAAGGCCTCACTGACCTCGGTGTTCCAGATCCTGTTGAAGCTCGACCCGGGAGCGGCCGAGGTCCGTGCCGTCGACCGCGAGTGGACGGTCGAATGGCGGGCGGGTGTGCCGTCCCTGTCGATGAGCGCCGAGGCGTTCCGCGGGCAGAAGGCGGAGGTCTCGTTCGGCTCGGCGATCGCCTTCACCGAGCGCGGGCAGTACGGCGAGGTGTACGACTACAAGTTCCGGACGTCGGAGATCAAACATCCGATCCAGGATGCCGTGACCGGTGCCGGCTGGACCTATCGGGGCGTCGCGTTCGGCAAACTCTGACGCACGGCCGGTGAGGACAACTGGTCCTCGAGGAACCGCGGGCGGCAGATGACCCATGCCCCGGCGAGCATCACGCCGACGGTTGCGGTGAGGAAGGCGAACGGCAGTGCCCACGAGTCGGTGGTGTCGTGCAGGACGCCGAACAGAATCGGTCCGGCGCACGCCAGCAGGTAGCCGATGCCCTGCCCGAAACCGGAGAGCGCTGCCGAACCCGCGCTGGTCCGGGTCCGCAGGTTGATCAGAGTCAACGCCATCGGGAAGGTGGTGGGTCCGACGCCGATCAAGATCACCCACAACCAGGTCACCGACAGCGGGACCCAGAGCAGGCCGGCGAACCCGATCAACCACGACGCCGCGAACAGCAGGGCGAACGGGAACGGGTTGGCGAACTTGGTGCAGAGCACCGGGGCGACGAGCGTGCCTGCGAAGCCGACGGCGGAGAACAGCGCGACCATTGCGCCGCCGAGCGATTCCGAACCGCCCGCGTCGCTGAGGATCGACGGCAGCCAGGTGAAGATCGAGTACGTCATCAGTGACGTCATGCCGAACATGAGCGTCAGTCCCCACGCCATCGGCACCCGCCACAGGGGCAGTCGGACCGCAGTCTCCGACGCCGGCCGAGCGTCGTCGGGCAGCGTGGCCTCGGTGCGGACGGTACGCAGGCGTTCGCGGACCACCCACACCCACGGCAGGAGGGCGGCCAGCGGGACCAGGGCCCACATCGCCAAGGACGCACGCCAGCCTGCGGCGTCGGCGACCGGGACTGCGACCGCCGCGGGGATCGCGGTTCCGAGTTGCACGAACGTGATGTACACGGTGCTGAGGAGTGCGATCCGGTCGCTGAAATAGCGTTTGACCAGGGGTGGGATCAGGATGTTGCCGATACCCATGCCGAACAGTGCGAGGCAGGAGAGCGCCAGGAACGGCCAGACGTCGTGCACCAGCGACCGGGACGCGATTCCGACGCCGGTCAAGATCACCGCCACGAGAGTCACCTGCTCGATTCCGAAACGGCGACCGAGCGCGGGAGCGAGGACGCCCGCGGCGCCGAACATCAGCGTCGGCAGCATGCCGATGACGCCGATGATCGAACTGCCGAACCCGACCTCCTCGGAGATGCGAGTCAACAGCGGTGCGATCGACGTGACCGCGGTCCGCAGGCTGAGTGCGAAGACGACGATCGCGATCAGGACGACGAGCCGCCCGCGCCACCCGCCGCCGCGTGCCGATCGCGGGGGAGTGAGGTCGTGGCGCGCAGTGTCAGCCGTCATCGTCAAATCGTAGGATGAATGGTTGTATCTCTGCAAAGTGATTTAGACTGCAGTCGTGCGAGCGGTGAAACGACAGAGCCTGATCATGCAGGTGACTCAGCAGCTGCGCGACGAGATCGCGGCGGGTCGCTGGGTGCTCGGGCAGCGGATCCCGACCGAGCCCGAGCTCTGCGAGATGACCGGGACGGCGAGGAACACGGTGCGCGAGGCCGTGCATTCGCTGGTGCACGCCGGCTTGCTGGAACGTCGGCAGGGGTCGGGCACGTACGTCATCGCCACGGACGAGCAGGAGGTGGCCTTCGGCGACTTCTTCGCCGCGGCCCGACGCCAGGATCTGCTGGAACTGCGCGAAGCGCTGGAAGTGACAGCAGCGGGGCTCGCTGCGCAGCGCCGCGACCACGACGACATCGCCGCGCTGACCGAGTTGCTCGACCAGCGGAATCGGTTCTGGGCGTCGAGCGATGTCGACGACGACGAGCGGATCGCGGCGATCGAGGCCGACGCCGACTTGCATCGGGCGGTCGTCGCCGCCAGTCACAATGCCGTTTACCTGGAGTTCTACGACTCGCTGCTGCCTGCGCTGCGGACCTCGATCGGACAGCTGGACGTGGGCCCCGAGCGGTCGTACGAGCGGCTGCATTCGGCGGTGGTGGAGGCCGTCGTCGACGGTGATCCGGAGGCTGCGCGACGGGCCGCGCGCGCCCTGCTCGTCAGTGTCGGCGAGCTGGCGTGATCGGCGCCGGTGGGACGGTGTTTCGTCACCTGCTGTTCACCTCTGTCAATGATTTTGACCGAGATAAATCGGGGCGGTAAAGTATTTCGTCGGCGCCTTGCCATGCTTGGCGCCGCTCACCGGCACGGATCCCGCAGGGAGACGAGCGGTGGTGGGACCGTGCGCAAGCATACCTCGGGTGACACGCCCGACAGCGGGTGCACGATTCAATCCTGACCTGCACTGAGGTGCGGGTGGGGCGAGTTGCGGAAGTCGAATTTCGTGCACCTGCACGTGAGTCGACTTGCCCGGAGCACAAACCGCAACGACTGAAAACAAGGCCCGGCGAGAGCCGGTCCGTAACGAGAAAGAACTCAGTGCCAACTATTAACCAGCTGGTCCGCAAGGGCCGCAAGGACAAGTCGTCCGCCAAGAAGACGGCAGCCCTGAAGGGCAGCCCGCAGCGTCGTGGCGTGTGCACCCGCGTGTACACCACCACCCCCAAGAAGCCGAACTCCGCTCTGCGTAAGGTCGCCCGCGTGCGCCTGACCAGTGGCGTCGAGGTCACCGCCTACATCCCGGGTGAGGGCCACAACCTCCAGGAGCACTCGATGGTGCTCGTCCGCGGTGGTCGTGTGAAGGACCTCCCGGGTGTCCGCTACCGCATCATCCGCGGCTCGCTCGACACCCAGGGTGTCAAGGACCGCAAGCAGGCTCGCAGCCGTTACGGCGCCAAGAAGGGGAACTGATCTCAATGCCACGTAAAGGACCCGCTCCCAAGCGCCCGCTGATCAGCGACCCCGTCTACGGTTCGCCGCTGGTCACCCAGCTCGTCAACAAGATCCTGCTGGACGGCAAGAAGTCGACCGCCGAGCGCATCGTGTACGAAGCCCTCGAGCAGGCTCGCGAGAAGACCGGCACCGACCCGGTCGTCACCCTCAAGCGTGCGCTGGACAACGTCAAGCCCACCCTCGAGGTCAAGAGCCGCCGCGTCGGCGGTGCCACCTACCAGGTGCCGATCGAGGTCAAGCCCGGTCGTGCGAACACCCTGGCCCTCCGCTGGCTGGTCACCTTCAGCCGGCAGCGTCGTGAGAAGACCATGGTCGAGCGCCTGGCCAACGAGCTCCTCGATGCGTCGAACGGTCTCGGCGCCTCGGTGAAGCGTCGCGAAGACACGCACAAGATGGCAGAAGCCAACCGCGCCTTCGCTCACTACCGCTGGTAACCACCACAGCTGCGCAGGGCTGTTCCGTATGGGGCGGCTGAGCGCCTGGTCGTCACGTCGGGCTGGGGGAGCGGACAGCGAACCCAGCCCGGTCGGCCGACTCGGACTACTGTTTCGGCGGTAGCCCCACAAGAACAAGACTTAAGCGCGAACAGAATCCCGGAGGGATTAGATGGCACAGGAAGTGCTCACCGACCTCACCAAGGTCCGCAACATCGGCATCATGGCGCACATCGACGCCGGTAAGACCACCACGACCGAGCGCATCCTCTACTACACCGGTGTGAACTACAAGATCGGTGAGACCCACGACGGTGCGTCGACCACGGACTGGATGGAGCAGGAGAAGGAGCGTGGCATCACGATCACTTCCGCTGCTGTCACCTGCTTCTGGGAGAACAACCAGATCAACGTGATCGACACGCCCGGCCACGTCGACTTCACCGTCGAGGTGGAGCGCGCACTCCGCGTGCTCGACGGCGCCGTTGCCGTCTTCGACGGCAAGGAGGGCGTCGAGCCCCAGTCCGAGCAGGTCTGGCGCCAGGCGACCAAGTACGACGTCCCCCGCATCTGCTTCGTCAACAAGATGGACAAGATGGGGGCGGACTTCTTCTTCACCGTGCAGACGATCATCGATCGCCTGGGCGCGAAGCCGCTCGTCATGCAGATCCCGATCGGTGCCGAGGATGCCTTCGACGGCGTCGTCGACCTGATCGAGATGAAGGCGCTCACCTGGCGTGGCACCACCGAGATCGGCACCGAAGCCACCATCGAGGAGATCCCCGCGGACCTCGCCGACAAGGCCGCCGAGTACCGCGAGAAGCTGCTCGAGACCGTCGCCGAGTCCGACGAGGCGCTGATGGAGAAGTACTTCGCCGGCGAGGAGCTGAGCACGGAGGAGATCAAGGCTGCGATCCGCAAGCTGACGATCAGCTCCGAGGTCTACCCGGTGCTGTGCGGCACGGCCTTCAAGAACAAGGGCATCCAGCCGGTTCTCGACGCCGTCGTCGACTACCTGCCGAACCCGATGGACATCGGCGAGATCGAGGGCCACGTCGTCGGCAAGGAGGACGAGATCATCACTCGTCACCCGAGTAAGGATGAGCCGTTCTCGGCGCTGGCGTTCAAGATCGCCGCTCACCCGTTCTTCGGCAAGCTGACCTTCGTTCGCGTGTACTCGGGCAAGGTCGATCCGGGCACGCAGGTCCTGAATGCCACCAAGGGCAAGAAGGAGCGCGTCGGCAAGCTCTTCCAGATGCACGCCAACAAGGAGAACCCGGTCGACAACGCCGTGGCCGGCCACATCTACGCGATGATCGGCCTCAAGGACACGACGACCGGCGACACCCTGTGTGCGCAGGACGCTCCGATCGTTCTCGAGTCGATGAGCTTCCCGGACCCGGTCATCGAGGTCTCGATCGAGCCGAAGACCAAGTCCGACCAGGAGAAGCTGGGCACCGCGATCCAGAAGCTCGCTGAAGAGGACCCGACGTTCTCGGTCAAGCTCGACGACGAGACCGGCCAGACCGTCATCGGCGGCATGGGCGAGCTCCACCTCGACATCCTCGTCGACCGCATGAAGCGCGAGTTCAAGGTCGAGGCCAACGTCGGCAAGCCGCAGGTCGCCTACCGCGAGACCATCCGCAAGACCGTCGAGAAGCACGAGTTCACCCACAAGAAGCAGACGGGTGGCTCGGGCCAGTTCGCGAAGGTCATCATCAAGCTGGAGCCGTTGGTCGACGCCGAGGACGGCGCGACCTACGAGTTCGCGAACGCCGTCACCGGTGGTCGCGTGCCGCGCGAGTACATCCCGTCGGTGGATGCCGGTGCGCAGGACGCGATGCAGTACGGCGTCATGGCCGGCTACCCGCTGGTCAATCTGAAGGTCACCCTGCTCGACGGTCAGTACCACGACGTCGACTCCTCGGAAATGGCCTTCAAGATCGCTGGTTCGCAGGCTCTCAAGGAAGCTGCGAAGATGGCGTCGCCGGTCATCCTGGAGCCGATCATGGCCGTTGAGGTCACGACTCCGGAGGACTACATGGGCGATGTGATCGGCGACCTGAACTCCCGCCGTGGCCAGATCCAGGCCATGGAGGAGCGCAGTGGTGCACGAGTCGTCAAGGCTCAGGTGCCGCTGTCGGAGATGTTCGGCTACATCGGAGACCTGCGGTCGAAGACTCAGGGCCGAGCAAACTACTCCATGGTTTTCGACTCGTACGCCGAAGTTCCGGCGAACGTCTCGAAGGAGATCATCGCGAAGGCGACGGGCGAGTAGTCTCGCTCGCCGCGTTGGCGGACCTCGCGCCGGGGCCGGGTATCGAACCCGCGCGCACAAACGAATAAGGTGGACGGCTAGGCCTGACGACAACGTCGGCTTCGGCCTGACACCGAACCAAAGGTTCCTTGAGCGCCCGGCGCTCCGGGAACCGGAGGGACAGAAAAGCTGCTCCTGCCGACGGCAGGAAGTATGAAACCCACTGTCGGGAACCACCCGGCAGCGACGACAGTCCAGGAGGACACACAGTGGCGAAGGCGAAGTTCGAGCGGACCAAGCCGCACGTGAACATCGGCACCATCGGTCACGTCGACCACGGCAAGACCACCACGACGGCTGCCATCACCAAGGTGCTGGCCGACCAGTACCCGGAGCTGAACGAGAGCTTCGCTTTCGATCAGATCGACAAGGCGCCTGAGGAGAAGGCTCGTGGTATCACGATCAACATCTCCCACGTCGAGTACCAGACGGAGAAGCGTCACTACGCTCACGTCGACGCTCCGGGTCACGCCGACTACATCAAGAACATGATCACCGGCGCCGCTCAGATGGACGGTGCGATCCTGGTCGTGGCCGCCACCGACGGCCCGATGCCGCAGACCCGCGAGCACGTCCTCCTGGCCCGCCAGGTCGGCGTTCCGTACATCCTCGTCGCACTGAACAAGGCCGACATGGTCGACGACGAAGAGATCATGGAGCTCGTCGAGATGGAGGTCCGCGAACTGCTGGCCGCCCAGGAGTTCGACGAGGACGCACCGGTCGTTCCGATCTCGGCGCTGAAGGCGCTCGAGGGCGACGAGAAGTGGGTCAAGTCGGTTCAGGACCTGATGGCTGCCGTCGACGAGTCGATCCCGGACCCGGTCCGCGAGACCGACAAGCCGTTCCTGATGCCCGTTGAGGACGTCTTCACGATCACCGGTCGTGGCACCGTCGTCACCGGTCGCGTGGAGCGTGGCGAGATCAACGTCAACGCTGAGGTCGAGATCGTCGGCATCCGCGAGAAGAGCACCAAGACCACGGTCACCGGCATCGAGATGTTCCACAAGCTTCTCGACTCGGCACAGGCAGGCGACAACGCCGGTCTGCTGCTCCGTGGTCTGAAGCGCGAGGACGTCGAGCGCGGCCAGGTCATCGTTGCCCCGGGCACCACGACCCCGCACACCGAGTTCGAGGGCCAGGCGTACATCCTGTCGAAGGACGAGGGCGGCCGCCACACCCCGTTCTTCAACAACTACCGTCCGCAGTTCTACTTCCGCACCACGGACGTGACCGGCGTCGTGACCCTCCCCGAGGGCACCGAGATGGTCATGCCGGGCGACAACACCGAGATGAGCGTCGTGCTCATCCAGCCGGTCGCCATGGACGAGGGCCTGCGCTTCGCTATCCGCGAGGGTGGCCGCACCGTTGGTGCCGGCCGCGTCACCAAGATCATCAAGTGATCTGATCTGACGGCTGAGAACGCCCGTCCCGCTTCGGCGGGGCGGGCGTTCTGCTGTCTGGCGTCGGTTCCCGCGCCGGGTAACGCTTCCCGCCTGAGGCGTCGACTCCCGCGCATTGGCGGACAATGAGCGGGAGTCGACGCGTGATGCGGGAAGCGGCGGCGCGTCGTCGAATCGCAGATCTGTGGATAGCGCAGGAGACAAACGTCCGATTTCGGTCTTGACTTGGGTCATGCAGTGGCCCCAGGACTCCATCGGACTCATCCATCGTGACCGTGCACTCGACGTCGGCATCACCGACCTCCAGGTGAAACAGGCTGTGCGACGCGGTGAGCTGACCGCCGTCGACCGCGGTCGCTACGCGATCACCGACGTCCTGCCTGCCGTCGACGTCCACGGTCGAGGTCGGCTCGACGCGGAACTGTACCGACTGAAGTGTCTTGGCGCGGCGCGGGACGAGTCTCGCTTCCCGCTCAGTCACGAGTCGGCGGCGGCCGTCCTCGGACTCGCGACGCTGCTCCCAGATCTGGGCGTGGTCCACTTCAGTACACCGAGTTCCTCGGGTGGGCGCAAGCTCCGCACCCGGCATCTGCACACCGGGCTGCCCGCGAACTCGACGATGGAGGCCGAGGGCGTCGAAGTCACGAATCCGGCGCGGACCGCGGTCGACATCGCGGCGACCCGCGGCTTCGCAGCGGGTCTCGCCGCTTGCGACAGCGCCCTGCGGATGGGCGTGCCTGTCGACGAGCTGTACGCGGAGTTGGGCAAGCGTCGACTCAGTGGGGCATCGACGGCCCTCTCCGCGATCAAGCACGCGGATGGGCGTTCGGCCAATCCGTATGAGTCGTGGGGACGGGCGCAGATCATCCAGGCGGGACTGCCTGTCCCCGATCTGCAGACGCATTTCGTCCTGTCGGACGGCTCGAACGCGTACTGCGACTATTCGTGGGCGGGGAAGGTGGTCGCGGAGTACGACGGCAAGCGGAAGTACTGGCGCGATCTGCGCCCAGGCGACGACCCAGGCGACATCGTCTACCGGGAGAAGAAGCGTGAGGACGCGCTCCGCCGCCTCGAACTCGGCGTCACCCGATGGATCACCGACGATCTGTACTCGAAAACAGTCGTCATGAAGGTGCGGGAAGCACTGTCGGACGAGCGACTCATCTGACGCCGATTCGCTTCCCGCGTGAGGCGTCGACTCTCGCGCATTGTCCGACAATAGGCGGGAATTGACGCGTCACGCGGGAAGCGATACCCGGTGCAGCTCCGCCCGCAGGTGGTGGGAGACGGGGACATCGGCGTACGACATCCAGAGGTCGTAGACCAGGGTGTCGCCGCTGAGCTCGAAGCGCCGTCGAACCGAATGGACCTGCTTCGCGTCGGGGGAGACGCCCAGGGTGTGCTGCGTGAACAGCAATGACGCCCCGTTCACCTCGGCGCGCTGCAGTTCGACGAACCCGGTGGGCTGCGCGACGAGCAACTCGATGTGGTTCGGGCCCGCCAAGCGCAGATAGCCGGTCTCGGTGTGCATCGCACGACCGCCACCCGGTGCCTGCGTCTTGGACCGATAGAACAGGAAGGGTCTGCCGCTCGGCGTCAGCTCGATCTCCTCGACGTAGGTGAAACTGTCGATGGTGGCGTAGTGACCGGCGCCCTCACCGCGCCACAGTCCGGCGAACGGAGCGAGGGGACCGAGGGAATTGCGCGCAGAATCGGACATGACCTAACGCTAGTCCGCGCGGTCTGTCGGCGACAGGGTCACTACACTGCGCGTTGCTCCGTAAGCAAAGCATCGGGCTGTTTCGACGCGGCAGGTAGCCCTGCGGACACGCCGCCGTCAACCCAGTGCGACGGTGTCTTCGACGGCGGGTCGTTCGCCGAGCTTCACGACAATGACGCCCGCCAGCACGAGTGCGCCGCCCACCAACTGGAGGCGCTCCGGTACCTGGTCGAGCATCACCCACGCGGCGACGATCGCCGCGAGGACCTCGGTGAGGGCGACGAACGACGCCAGTCGCGGCCCGAGACGACGGATGGCCGCGATGCCGGTGGCATACGCCACGGCAGCGGTCAGCAGTCCGAGAGCGACCACCGGCACCCACCAGCCCAGTCGGTGTCCGCTGAGGGCCACGTCGGCCGTCGACGCGGTCATCGGCAGTACCCCGACCAGGCCCGCGGCGCCGAGGATCACGGCCGCATACGTCAGACCGAGCGCTGCCATCGCGATCGCGGGGAGTTCGGTGGTCGCGTGACCGGACATCACGAAATAGCCTGCGGCGCCGATCATCGCGCCAACGGCCCAGGCGACGCCGGCGGCGTCGAGGGAGACGGTGCCGAACAGTTGCAGGACCAGCATCAGTCCGGCTGCCGCGATCAGCGCGCCGAGGAACGTGAGGCGCGTCGGCGCCTGTCCGTGGCGGAACCACATCCAGGCGACGACGGCGACCGGCGAGGTGTACTCGATGAGCAGGGCGACGCCGACGTCGAGCGTCGACACCGCATAGAAGTAACAGAGTTGGGGAACCGCGACGGCGATGAAGCCGTACGCCACCAGCGCAGCTTGCGTGCGGCCGGAGATGAGGGTTCGCCAACGGCCGCGCAGTGCCCACACGGCCGGTCCGAGCAAAGCCGCGGCGCCGAGCGCGATGCGGACGGTCACCGCTGCACCAGACGACCATCCGGTGTCCTGAAGCGCTCGGGCGAACGGGCCCGACATGCCGAACGAGACCGCCGAGAGAACGGCGAAGATCAGACCGGAACTCAGGCTCCGGACCTGGGTGACCTGCATGCCGACGACCCTATCGGGAGGTAGTCGGGTGGGGGATACCGCCCTCAGTGGGCCGGATATACGTCAGGACCCGCCGTGCTGCGGGTCCTGACGTGGTTTGAGTCGGTTTAGGTAGCCGAATCCGAGCTGCCCGAGCTGCCGGAGTCGCTACCGAGCAGTCCGCCGAGGAGTTCGCCGAGAACTGAGTCGCCGCCGGCGAGCGCGCCGAGGAGTTTGCCAAGAAGATCCATGGGAAGTCCTTTCAGGACTGTTTTGGGAGGAATGCCGGTCGGAGAACCGGCACCTCCAGCAGCGTAAGTGGTGTTATCCAGCAAAGCTCGCCGAGAAGCCTCAATTGACTCGATCAGAGGACGGATTCGGGACGGATCGCCGATCGGGTCTCGGGAAACACCGTGCCGCCGACCGTGATCCGGCGCGACGACGCTCGGCTGTTCCGTCCCGGTTTACGTCGACGGCCATCCAGGTCTACCCTCACCCGAATGCGTGTTCTGCACAGCGTCGATGCCGCCAGTCCCGACCTCGCCGTCGACGTGTCCGGGTGTCTCACCCGCGAGACGCCGGTGATGCTGGTCCACGGTATGGGCGGCGACCACACGACGTGGGGGCCGGCGATCCGTACGTTGCGAGCGACGTGCCGACCGACGGTGGCCGTCGACCTCCGCGGGCACGGCCGCAGTGGTCGTGCCGACAGTTACCGGCTCGACGACTTCGCTGCCGACGTCGCGCGCGTCGCTGACGAGCTGGGCCTGGAGCGCTTCGACCTCGTCGGCCACTCGCTCGGCGCACACGCCGCCCTGCGGTTCGCCATGGCCAGTCCGAAGCGCGTGCGGCGCCTGGTTCTGGAAGAGGTGCCGCCGATGCCGCGCGACGACGCGGACGCCGCCGAACAGATCGCGCCGTCGGCGTCGCTCGGCGAACGGATCCGCGGTCTGGGTGCACTGGTCGCCAATCCGGTGCCGTTCCTCCGTTTCGACCGCGCTCTCGCCGGCGCGGTGACCGCCCAGTTCCAGACACCGGATCCGCAGTGGTGGGCAGGTCTGGCTCGGGTCGATGCCCCGACGCTCGTGGTGTCGGGCGGCGACCGCAGCTTCCTGCCGTCGAGGCATCTTCGGTCGGTCGCCGAAGCGCTCCCGAACGCCGACTTCCTGACGATCGACGCCGGGCACAGCGTGCATCGCGACGGCGGGCCGGCGTTCCTCTCGGCTCTCCTCGAGCATCTGGTCGACGAATCGGTGACGGCTACGGTGTCCGACTGACGGCGCGGGGTGAACCAATCCCAGAAAAGTGTCGTGGCATCGGTCCTGGGGACCGATGCCACGACACTTTTCTACAACCGGAGGTCGGTCAGTCGCGTTCCAGGAGGAAGAAGTACGGCGCGGGGGAGTCGCGCAGATCCATCGCGCCGAGCAGAGCGTCGGAATTAAGCTTCCGGAAGTGGTCGATGATCGGGAGGTCGTCGTAGACCATCGCCGCACTCACTGCGCCGCGATACTCGACGGCCCGCGTCCGGGCACGATGCTTCCGAGTCCGGAGCCGACGTAAGGCGACGTCGACACCGGGGAGTCGGCGCTTCGGCAGCCTGGGGCCCACCGAATTCAGCACCGACATCGGGATCCGCTTCGGATTCACGGCGTAGAACGCGCCCGGCTCGCCGAACAGCAGGGGATGCACGTGGTCGGCGTCGTCGAACTGCTTTCCGTACCAGCCGGAGATCTCCAGCAGCCCGTCCATCGGATGCCCGGTCGGGACCTCGCTGCCGCGCCAGCGGCCCAGGACCTCGTCGACGGCGACGGTCGGCAGGGAGTCGAAGAGGGTTTCGGCGTCGGTACGGGCCAGCCCGCTGCGGAGGTCGTCGGTGGTCGGAACGGTCATGCGCGGCTCCCGGTCGGAGTGTTGTGCAATGGTCTGGGATCGACGCCGCTGCGCTGCCACCCCTCGACCGCCCACGGAAGATACAGCATGCGGACCGGCAGGCGATTGATCAGCGGGTTGATCCGACGCATGAATGCTGCGAACCGGTCGAACCGACGCTGCTTCCCCTCGTCCCACTCCAGCTCGCACACCGCGCGCATCTGGGGCGGTAGCGTACCGACGACGACCGTCCGGACGAAGCCGTCGAGCGGCGCGCCGACGACGCGCCAGACCGGCTTCGGCATCCACTTCGGTCCCGGTATGCCCTTCCTCAGGTAGCCGGTGGCGTACAGGATCGTCCGGGTGGGGACGAACTTGTCGCACATCGACTCCCAGTACGCGCAGAACTCCTCGTAGGTCTGCGGCTGGCTGCGCGCCGAGACGCCGTACAGCTGATACCAGGTCTTGCTCTCTTCGAAGATCTGCACCTTCTCCTCGTACGACAGTCGTCGGATGAACGTGTCGGTGATGTAGAGGACCTGATCGACGAAGGTCGCGTGCGCCCAGTAGTACAGCTCGGGGTTCAGCGCGTGGTAGCGCGAGCCGTCGCTGATGGTGCCCTTGATGTCGCGGTGGAAGTCGCGCACCCGGCGGCCCCACTCGTGCGGCTGATCGGAGTACACCGTCCGCATGATCGGCGGCCCGGAGCGGCGCGCGCGACCGAGGAAGTCGGAGAAGATCACCGAGTGGTCTTCGACGCCCTGCGCGAGCTGTTCGATGCAGTTCTCCGTTCCGGCGAGTCGCTGGAACCCGAGGACGCCGCGGACGTCGCCGTAGAACTTCCACACCAGGGAGTCCGCTCCGAGGCGTAGGTCGATGGAGTCGATGTCGACGTACGAGGGTTCGGCCTCACGGATGCCGGTTTCGAAGTCGTTCGCTGTGGTCATGACAGTGACTGTAAACCGAATATGACACAAATGTAAAGATCTGTTCCAAGGCTGGTTCGGTGAGCGCACAGGGCCGCCGGGATACCCTGGCCGCATGGTCTTCTCGCAGCCCTCCGGACGGAACAAGCAGTCACTCTTCGGCACCTCCGATGACCGGAAGAAGCCGATGCCGACCTTCCGTCTGCAGCCGAAGAGTCCGCCGCCGCCCTCCATGCCGACCGCCGACGAGCTCCTCGACACTGCGAAAGTGGTCGCGCTCGGAATGCACACCCGCTTCCGCGGCGTCCGGGTCCGCGAAGCCCTGGTGTTTCAGGGGCCCGCCGGGTGGGGTGAGTTCGCCCCCTTCGTCGAGTACGACGACGCCGAGGCCAAGCTCTGGCTCGCCGCAGGCATCGAGGCTGCGTACCTCGGCGCGCCCGAGCCGACCCGCGATTCGGTTCGCGTCAACGCGACCGTGCCCGCCGTCCCGGCCGCCGACGTCGCCGCGCTCATCGCTCGCTACCCGGGCGTCGACACGGTGAAGGTGAAGGTCGCCGAGCCGGGGCAGAGTCTGGACGACGACGTCGCTCGTGTCGCCGCGGCTCGCGAGTTGGTCGAGAACGTGCGCATCGACGCGAACGGCGGATGGACGGTGCCGGAGGCGATCGAGGCGATCGCTGCCATCGGCGAGGTGGAGTACGTCGAACAACCGTGCCGCACCGCCGAGGAGTTGGCCGAGGTTCGCAAGGCGGTGTCGGTCCCGATCGCGGCCGACGAGTCGATCAGGCGCTCCGGCGATCCGATGCGGGTGGCGCAGTTGGGCGCCGCCGATGTCGCGGTCCTGAAGGTGGCCCCGCTCGGCGGCATGCGCGCGCTGCTCAACCTCGCTCACACACTGCCGATGGACGTCGTCGTCTCCAGTGCGCTCGACACCGCGGTCGGCATCGCCGCGGGGGTCAACGCGGCTGCCGCGCTGCCGAATCTGCATCGGGCGTGCGGCCTCGGGACCGGCGAACTGTTCACCCGCGACGTGGCGCCGTCGTTCCGGATCGAGCGCGGTGTGGTGAAGCCGCGGCGCGTGGAGCCGGGCATCGATCTGCCGCTGGCGTCGCCCGAACGGACGCAGTGGTGGCACGACCGCCTGCGTCGCTGCCATGCCGAGCTGGTGCGCCGCTGACGGTCGATATGCAGCGCGTTGCGACGAATTGAAAGATTTGTCCCAGAGCCTATAGACACACATCGTTCCATTTGTTTCAATTGGGATATGGGCCGCATCACAGCGATGCGGCGCGACCCGAGGAGCGACGACGATGGTGGCATTACTTGCGCAGCCGGAGGCAGGCAGCGATCTCAAACCGGTTCCGATGAGCGAGCGCAACGGGGTGCTCGAGATCTTGACGATGCGACGCGACCCGTTCGGGTTCGCCGACCGCAAGCGGGTGCAGTTCGGCGACGTCTCCGGGATGAACGCTTTCGGCACCAAGTTCGTCACGTGTTCGGGGGCAGCCGCAGCCAGCGAGATCCTGATGAACAAGGACCGCGCCTTCGCCAACGGCCCGGCGTGGAGCTACTTCATCGGCCCATTCTTCAACCGCGGCATCATGCTGCTGGACTTCGACGAGCACCGCGAGCACCGGCACATCCTGCAGCAGGCGTTCACGCCCAAGGTGCTGCAGGGCTACTTGGACGAACTGCAGCCGATGATCGCCGACCGCATGACCCGGTTCCCGACCGGCCGCGTCACGATGCTGTCCGAACTCAAGGCGCTGACCCTCGACGTCGCGCTCGAAGTGTTCCTCGGCCTGGAACTGGAGCAGGCCGAGGCCGACCGCATCAACAAGGCGTTCATCGAGACGGTCCGCGCCGGCGTCGCCTACGTGCGCAAGCCGGTCCCCGGCGGCCGCTGGTGGAAGGGCGTCCGGTCGCGGAAGATCCTCGAAGAGTTCATGTACGCCCACATCGACGCCAAGCGTGCGACGCAGACGCCCGACCTGTTCTCGGTCCTCTGTCACGCCGAGGGCGACGACGGCGCGCAGTTCACCGACGAAGACGTCGTCAACCACATGATCTTCGTGCTCATGGCCGCCCACGACACCACCACCATCACCATGACGCAGATGTCGTATTGGATGGCCAAGCATCCGGAGTGGCAGGAGAAGGCGCGCGCTCAGTCCTTCGAATTCGGCGAGACCCTGGAGTACGCCGACCTCGCGAAGTTGACCGTCGTCGACCTGATCATGCGAGAGTCGCTGCGGCTGTGCCCGCCGGTGCCTGCGCAGCCGCGGATGGCGGTCAAGGACACGCAGGTGCAGGGCTTCTACATCCCCAAGGGCACCATGGTGACGATCCCGCAACTCATCAACCACCGGGACCCGCAGTACTACTCGCACCCGGAGATGTTCGACCCAGACCGCTTCTCGCCCGAGCGCGCCGAGGACAAGGGCCACCGCATGGCGTGGACCCCGTTCGGCGGCGGCGTCCACAAGTGCATCGGCCTCTACTTCGCGCAGATGCAGATCAAGACCGTGATGCACCACCTGCTCCGCAACTACGAGTGGTCGGTGCCTGCCGGCTACACGATGCCGATGGACTACAGCGCACTGCCGGTGCCGAAGGACAAACTGCCCGTGCAGATGCGGCGGCGGTAGGCGGTGCCGACCACCGGCAAGCCGACCACCCGGAAGCCGCGGATCACCGCGTCGGTCCCCGAACAGGAGCAGGGGATTCTGGCTGCGGCCGCCGACGAGTTCGCCGCCGTCGGTCTGCGTAAGGCGAGCATGGACGAGGTCGCGCGCGCCGCGGGAGTGAGCCGGTCGACGCTCTATCGTCGCTTCCCCGACAAGGATGCCTTGATTCATGCCGTCGCCAGGGAGTCCTTCGAGACGGGGCTGAGCCGACTCGAAGACCTGGTGGCGGGGATGGCGCCGCGCGAGGCCGTCGTCGCGGGTTTCACCTTCGGCGCGCAACTGGTCCAGACCACTCCGCTGTTGCGTCGCGTGGTTCTCGAGGACCACTCGGTGCGCGACGCCCTGGGCGGCATCGGCGCGCTGTTCATCGAGGTGGTCAGTGCGCGGGTGGCGGGCACTCTCCGGGACTGCGGCGCGACGATGCCCGACGACGAGCTCCTCGAGGCCGTCGAACTCCTGGTGCGGCTGGTGCTGTCGTACCTGGAAGTGCCTGCGACCGATCCCGACCGAGCCACGCCCGATCGGGTCCGCCGCATCGCGACCCAGCACCTCGCCCCGATGATCCACTGACCGTTCCGACCCGACTGGAGTCCGATGTCTCTGACCAGTATCTTCTCGCGATCGCAGCGACAGAACGCGCGCCTGCACCAGATCCGGGACGGCGTCGCGGGCAAGGTCGTCGCCATCACCGGCGGTGCGCGCGGCATCGGTCTCGAGATCGCGACCGAGTTGCTCGACGCCGGGGCGAGCGTCGCGATCGGCGACATCGACGTCGACGCCGTCGAGAAGGCTGCCGCGGATCTGGGGATCGAGGGGATCGCCCTCGACGTCACCGACCGGCAGTCCCTCGACGACTTCCTCGACGCCGTCGAAGAGCGCGTCGGACCCGTCGACGTTCTGGTCAACAATGCGGGCATCATGCCCGTCGGACCGTTCCTCGACTACCGCGAATCCCTGATTCGCGCGACCCTGAACATCGATCTCCTCGGTGTGATCCTCGGCAGCCAGGCGGCCGCGGCGCGGATGGTCGTACGCGGACACGGACAGATCCTCAACATCTCCTCGGTCGCCGGGCGCCTCCCGACGCCCGGCCTGACCGTGTACAACGCGGCCAAGGCAGGCGTCATCGAGTTCTCCGAGGCGCTCGACTCCGAACTCGCCGGTCGCGGTGTGCGGGTGTCCACCGTGATGCCGACGTTCACCAACACCGGATTGATCGACGGACTCGCGACCAATGCGATGGTCACCTCCGTCGACACCGACGTGATCGCCCGCGAGGTCCTCGCCTCGATCGCCGAGGTGCGCGTGCGCGTGGCCGCGCCCCGCTCGATGGGCTGGGTGAATCTGTATCCGGTGCTGCCTCAGTCGATCAAACGGGCACTTCTCCGCACCACCAAGACCGGAGAGATCTTCCTGAACCCCGATTCCGAGTCACGATCTGACTACAGCCGTCGGATCGGCCAGCAGTGAGTCCACTAAGGTCGACCGGGTGGGGCCTGGACGAGCGGACGACCGACTGAAGGACTGGCGCGACACCCGCCGAGAGGTGCGTGCGGCGCGCGACGCGCTCGCGGAGGCGCAGGCATCGGCAGGGTTGCGACGCGTCATGGGCCGCCGCACTCGGCTGCTGCTGCCGGTGATCGGCGGGATTGCGCTGATCGTCGCCGCGATCGGCATCTGGTATGCGGCGTCCGCGCCGCACCACTATTCCGACGACGACTATCTGACTGCGGCGACCAGCAAGGTGAAGCTGCTGCTCAACGTCGACTCCGGCGACCCCGATCGTGCGGAGAAGATTCTCCAGGGCGCCACGGGCTCGTTCTACGACGCCTTCGGGCAATCGGCGGACTCGTACTCCACGTTCGTCCGGGACAGCGGTGCACACGGGGAGGGCACCATCGATGCCGCCGCCGTCCAGTGGCGCTCCGCCGACGGCGCCGCCGTCCTGATCGCCGCCAGCGTGCAGGTCAGCAATAACGAATCGAACGACGACGCCGACGACCCGATCCGGAATCTCCGACTCGTGGTCACGATGGTTCCGGAGAACGGCGACCTCAAGATCGACGGGTTGGTGCTGGTCCCGTGAATCGTGTCGTCACCTACCTGCAGAAGCCGATCGGCCGGGTCGGCGGCGCACTTCGCCTGGTGGCCGCGGTGGTCCTGCTCATCGCAGCGGTGGTGTTCTGCGTGACGAGCATCGACTCCCGTGACACCGATTCGCGCATCGTCGACGCCCGGACCGCTCTGCAGAACAAGGCCGGCTCGGTGGTCTCCGACGTCTTCTCCGTCGACGCCCGCTCCTGGTCCAGCGATCGCGAGACGGCGCGCAGTTTGGTGGCGCCGCCGCTGTCGGTGTCGTCGAGCAAGGCGCTGACCGGACCGCCGCCGAACGGAGCGTCATCGGTCAGCTGGGTGCCGCAGAACGTCGGCGTCACCTGGGCCGACGACACCGGCGGAGAAGCACTGATCGTGGTGCGCGTGACCGTCACGTCGCGCAGCGGTCTCAGCGAGAGCCGGGTGAAGTCGGTGCAGGCGTCGTTCACGCGGTCCGGCGACCGCTGGCTCCTGAGCGGATTGGAGGAACTGCAGTGACCGACGAGCAGACCGACGCCGGGCCCGCGCCCGATCCGCAGGCCAGTCGTGACCGCCAGTCCGCGAACCTCCGACTGCAGCAGGCGCAGCAGCGCTACGACGCCGCCGTCGAAGCGGAGGCGCAGGCGCGCGAGGCCGCAGCTCCCGCGCGCCTGCGGAGGTCGCATCGACGGGCAGCCGCGATACGACTGACCGTAGTGGTCGCCGTGCTCGCGGCTCTGGTGCTCGGCGCCATCGGATGGTGGGCGCACAGTTCGGCGGCGTCGATCAGCGGCGACCTCGACGACGAGCGCACCGCGGAGAAATCGGCCGAACAGGCCATCGTCACCATGCTGACCGCCGACCCCGCCCACGCTGCGGAGTACGTCAAGAAGGTCGTCGACGTCACCACCGGCGACCAACAGGTCCGCGTCCGGGGGACGAGCACACAACTCCAAGAACTCGTCGCCGCCCAACCGCGTCCCGCGACCGGGCAGATCCTGGCATCGGGCGTCGTCGGACGGGACCGGTCCGGGATCACCGTGCTGGTGGTGGCGCAGACCACCACCCCGGAACTCGTGGGCGGCGACGCCGATCGCAATCGGGTCGGCGTCTCGGTGACGATGAAGCAGGTCGACGACCACTGGCTCGTCGCGCGAGCCGAGGCGGTGTCGTGATGGGAACGCATTCGGCGGAGCAGCCCGAGCCGACGCCCGCGCCCGTTCAAGTGTCGAAGAATCCGTGGGTGCGATGGCGCGAACAGGTCCCCGGCGACCGCCGATGGCAGACCCTGTGGCTCCTCGTCAGCGTCGTGGCGACCGCCGTCGCCGTGCTCGGCTTCACCCTCGGTGCACAATCGCGTGCCGAACCTCCACGGCCCGACCACACCGCGGTCCGCGCCGCCGCCGACGGCGTCACCGCGCTCATGACGTTCACTCCCGACGACACCGCGGAGCAGCGCACCCAGGTGGCGCGCCACCTCACTGGAGCCATCGCCGCCGATTATCAGGCTCGCGGCGCCGACGTCGTGTTCCCGAACGCGGTCGCGTCGAAGGTGTCGATGACGACCACGGTGTCGAGCGCAGCTCCCGGCGAGAAGCGCCTGGATTTCATGACGGTCCTCGTCTTCGCGACGCAGGAGATCCGCGTCGGTGAACGGAGCGACTATCCCGAGCGCGTGGGCATCGCGCGGTGGGTCACCGTCACCAAGGTGGACGACGGCTGGCGCGTGTCTCGGGTGGAGAACATCTCGCCCCAGTGAGTCTCGTGTCCTTGACAGGCATCACGCCCGGGACCTAACTTACTCAAAAGTCAATTCAACGGCGAGTTCGGTGCCGTGACGACGGGGGAGAGTAGTCAGATGTCCAGTGACCTGCATAAAGGCCTGCTCACGAGGGGACGCGTGGTGGATCGGCTGGCCCCGATCCTCGTCCGTGCCCGGCCGCTCCTCGACAGTCGGCGGTCCGCCTCGGTGCGGCCCTTCGACGACTCCGCGATCATGCGCCCGGAGGTGGACTCGACCTTGTGGGGATGGACGCACTACGGCTTCTTCATCCCCGATCTGCCCGAGCCCTTTCGGTACGTCAACACCATGACGCTGATCGGCGCCACCGGCACGCGGATCTTCGACAACGGGGTCATCGCTGCGCAGGACGCCCGGAAGAACGCCACCGTCTTCGGATCGACGGCGTACGGGAACCACCATCACTATCGGGCCTACGACGCCGAGCGGGACTGCGATTTCGCCGTCGACGGCTCCCGACTGCGTTGGGGAGACGATCTGTCGATCGAGTGCGCCCACCCGGAGTATCGGGTGTCCGGCCGGTACGAGTCGTTCTCGATCGACCTGACGCTCCAGGCCACCGACCAGGTGTCGTACTTCGTCCGCACTCCGATCTATCAGCATTTCAGCGTGTTGGCGCCGTACCGGGGCACGGTGACCTCGGGCGGTGAGTCCGTCGCGGTCGAAGGCCTCGGAACGGTGGAGTACGCGCGATCTGTCAGCCCGCAGGTGTTTAGGTCGACGGCCATCGGACCGGGGCTGCGTCTGCCGGTCGACTTCTTCACCTATCAGGTGGTTCCGCTCAACTCGACCACCCAGTTGTTGCTGACCGATGTGCGCGCGAACGGGACGACGGCGTGCCGCCTCGCGCAGATCCGCCGGAGCACCGGTGGCCCCGCCGAGATCGCGGAGGACGTGCAGTTCCAGGTCGTCGAATATCAACCGGAACTCCTGGCCGACACCGCGGGCGTGCCGATGCGGGTGCCCGCAGTGATGCGATGGGACGTCGGCGGTCGCGGGCACCTGGACTGCGTCGTCGACGCGCCGATGCGGACCGGACACGGGCGCGGCTTCTCGAGCGCTTACTCGTTCACCGGCGAATGGGACGGTGAGAAGGTCGCCGGATCGGCCTATCTGGAGTGGATCGACTGCGAGGGATGAGCGCGACCGCGATCGGCGTCGCGCACAGATCAGGGGCGCGTCGGAGGGGTCTGCAGAGCACCGAGAATTCGTGCCGTCCGGGCCACCATCTCCGTCGACGTCGACTCGGGGTTTCTGATCCACCACTCCACCAGGGCACCGACCGTGGCGGTCCAGATGTAGACCAGTGCCGAGAGATCGCGCGGGTCCGACAGTGCCGCCCCGTACGACGCCTCGATGCCGCTCGCGGACTGTTTCACCAACCGTTCGCGGAATTCTGCGGCCACCGCGGCCGACTCCGTCCCGCCGGGCACTGTGCGATCGAAGATCACATTCCATTCGTGAGGACGCCCGGCCAGAGCGGAGAAGATCGCCTCCATGACGGCGGCGCCGCGATCGACCCGCACCTCACCCCAGGCCGCCATCGCCTCGTCGATGGCGGTGGTCACACGCTCTCCGGCTCGCCGACACGTGGCCGCGAACAGCCCGTCCTTCGAGTCGAAGTATCCGTAGACGAGGGGCTTCGAGATGCCGGCTCGAACAGCGATGTCGGCGACGTTCGCTGCCGCGAACCCGCGGGTGCCGAACTCGTAGCCCGCGGCATCGAGGATCAGGTCCTCGCGATGGGCGCGCGGTACGCCCTTGGTTCCTGACCTGGTTCGTCCCACGTCAGGCACGGTACCCGGTCGTGGCGCACCGACCCAGGCGCCTGCGCGATCGACACCTCAGCGGGATTCAGAATCGAGAAGGAGCATCACGATGAACAGCACTGATCCGCGACCTGTCGCCTATTCCAGCGCCGACCGCCACGGAGGGCTCCGGCGGATCGCCGTCGACGCGGCCACCAGGCTGATGCGCGCGGCGAATCAGGATCGAGTGGTCCGCACCGGACTTCCAGAGCAGTTGACCTTCCCGCCGTCGAGCACCGAACGCTTCGGCAAAGGGGCGGCGCACTACGGAATCATGATCGCGGATCTGCCTGAGCCACACCGCTTCCTCGCGAACATGATCATCATCGGTGCGACGGGATTCAAGGCGTGGGATGACAACGGCGCGTTCACCGGTGCACCGCGCGGTACGTGCCAGTTGGGCTGGGGGACGGCGGCGCTCGCGGGCAACTCGTTCCACGTCTTCGCCCCCGACGACGTTCGGCTGGAGCCGGCCGGTCGTTCGCTGGAGTTCGGGGACGACTATCGGCTGGACATCGACTACCCCGAAATCCGTGTGCGCAGCACGGTCGAGGGCCTCGATGTGGACCTGGTGTTGACGTCGACCGACGTCGTCTCGTGGGTGGCGGACAGCGCGTTCTATCGACACTTCTCGTTCCTGTGCACCTACACCGGCACGGTGGGGGTGACGGGTGAGACGCCGCTGGCGGTGTCCGGCACCGGGACGTTCGAATACGGCATCGGGTACCTGCCGTACATGGACCTGCCGCGACCACTGCCCCGGCCGCTGAAGCTGCCCGCAGACTTCTTCTCCTACCACGTCATCGACCTGGACGCGGAGCGGCAACTCGTCGCGGTGGTGCTCGGTGCCTTCGGCGATCTGACCGCGGGTGTCGGCGCGGAGGTGCGAAGCGTGGCCGACGGTGCACAACGGTTCGGGGACGAGGTCTCCTTCGAGGTGCTGGACTTCGCCCCGGAGCCGCAGTCGTATCGGGGACGGTCGACGATGCCTGTCCCGGTGCGATTCCGGTGGACGTTCACCGCCGCGGGCGACGTCTCGGAGATCCACGGCACCGTCGACACCCCGTGGCTGTACGCGGGCATCGGCTACATCGCCGGATACTCGTGGTCGGGGGAGATCGACGGCGAGCCCAGAAACGGCCGAGGGTACGTCGAATACGCCGATCGACGATGACGGCGTCCCGCGCGACGACGGCGATCCTGTGCACAGGGTGTACGTGAGGTGCTCTGCTCTCTAAGGTGAATGAGGTCGGCGAGGCCCCGGAAGTGGTGTCCCGTCGCAGAGACCTGTCATGGCAGCAGTCTGCCGTGACCATTCGTCGAACCGGACAGAGGTGGAGTCGGGCGTGGTGAAGGCACCGGTAGTGATCGTGGGTGCGGGACTCGGCGGCGTCCGCCTGGCCGAGAACCTGCGGAACGGCGGATACGAGGGAGAACTGGTGCTGCTCGGCGCCGAGACGCACCCGCCCTACGACCGCCCGCCGCTCTCGAAGACCGTGCTCACCGGGGACGACGAGCGCGTCGACCTCAAGCCCGCCGAGTTCTTCGACGATGCCCGCATCGACCTGCGGACCGGGTCGCGCGTGGTCGCCGTCGACCCGGCGTCGCACACCGTCACCGTGGAGCGCGACGGCGCCGCGCAGCCGGTGGAGTACGGCACCCTGGTGCTGGCGACGGGACTGGTCGCGCGACGATTCCCCGGCGCCGACGGCATCGCCGGCGTCCACGTGATCCGGACGGTCGAGGATGCGCTTGCACTGCGCACCGATGCCGGTGCCGCGACCCGCGCCGCCGTCATCGGCGCCGGGTTCATCGGCTGCGAGGTCGCCGCCAGCCTGCAGAAACTCGACGTCCCCGTCACGCTGATCGAGCCGACGCCGACGCCGCTGTCCGGGCCGCTGGGCCCGCGGATCGGCGAGATGGTGACCCGCCTGCACGTGGAGGCCGGCGTGGACCTGCGGGTCGGCGTCGGCGTCGACGAGATCGTCGCGGACGAAGGTCGGGCGTCGGCCGTGGTGCTCTCGGACGGCAGCCGGGTCGACGCCGACCTGGTCGTCGTCGGGATCGGCGGCGTCCCGGACCTCGGCTACCTCGACGGCTCCGGAATCGAACTCGCCGATCGGTCCGCGGGCGGCGGTGTGGCGTGCGACGGTGTCGGCCGGACCAGCGCCGCCGACGTCTACGCCCTCGGCGACTGCGCCAACTGGCACGATGCCGACGGTCGCGGTCACCGCGTCGAACACTGGACGCACACCGTCGACGCGGCGGCGCTCGTCGCGGCGCAGTTGCTCGGTCACACCATCCCGCACCAGACCGTGCCCTACTTCTGGAGCGATCAGTATGGGCTCAAGTTCCAGATGCTCGGCACGCCGCGGTCCGACGACGAGGTGCACGTCGTCGACGACGACGGCCGTAAGTTTCTGGCCTACTACAGCCGGGAGGGCCTGCTCACCGGGGTCGTCGGCGCCGGCCGTGTCGGCAAACTGATGAAGGCGCGGCAGTACCTGCTGACCCCGACCCCGATCGCGTCCCTCCTCGACGCGTGAACGCGGAGTCCACGACCGACGAGATCGTCGCGGAGGTCGTGGCTGCGGGCTCCCCGGAGCGGGCGGCGTCGGCGCAGCGGTTCTTCAAGACCGGGCCGGGAGAATACGGCGAAGGCGATCGCTTCCTCGGCGTCGCGGTGCCCGTGCTGCGGTCGCTGGCCACGCGGCTGCGCGGGCTGCCCGCGGAGGTCGTGGACGCGCTATTAGCCAATGAACTGCACGAGATCCGGATGCTCGCATTGCTGGTCCTGGCCGAGAACTATCGGCGCGCCGATGATCCAGCGAGTTGGGTGGAGCAGTATCGGTGCGCCGTTCGGGCCGGGCGGGTGAACAATTGGGATCTCGTCGACTGTTCCGCCGCACCGATTCTCGGTGACTGGCTGGTCCAGGCCGACGGGGTCGACGAGTTGTTGCGGTGGGCGGCGTCCGACGGGCTGTGGGAGCGCCGCGTCGGCATCGTCGCCACCCATGCGTTCACCACCGGAGGTCGTAGCGATGCGATTCTCGCCGTCGCCCCGCTGGTGATCGACGACCGCCGCGATCTCATTCAGAAGGCGCTCGGGTGGATGCTCCGCGAGATGGGCAAACGCGTCGACGAACCCGCCCTGCTCGACTTCCTCGAGACCAACGCTGCGGCCATCGGCCGGACCGCGTTGTCGTATGCGATCGAGCGACTGTCTCCCGATCAGCGAAAGCACTTCCGCGGCCTCTCCTGACCGCACGCCTTCCGGGGCGGGCCGCTGCCGGGGGAGAGTTGTTACCCGGCGCTCGGCGCCACGTCGACGGTCTGCTTCCGCGCCCCGCGACGGACGATCAGGGCGAGCACGATCAGCGGGATCTGCAGGGGCAGGCGGGCCCAGGCGACGGTCTTCAGCGCCGGACTCTTGTCGACCCATTCGCGGATCATGGTGACGTTGGCGGGGAAGACTGCGATGAACAGCAGCGCGGCGAGCCCGGCGGCTCGGTGGCGCGTCCGCGGATTGAGAACCGTTGCGCCCAGACCGATCTCAGCGGCGCCGGACGCATACGTCCAGGCGCGAGGATCACCCGGCAGCTCCTTGGGGACGATCGCGTCGAACGGCTTCGGCGCCACGAAGTGTAAGACGCCGGGTACCAGCAGGATCAATGACAAGACTCGGGCCAGGCGATCGTTGGTCATGGCCTCGAGTCTACGTGGCGGCCGTGGCGGCCACGGCGGCTCAGAACTCGATCTTCAGCTTGTCCGCGGTCGGTCGTGCCTGGCAGCCGAGGATGTAGCCGTCGGCGATGTCGTCGGGATCGAGGGCGCCGGTGACCTCCATGTCGACCGACCCCTCCACCAGCGTGCAGGCGCACGAGCCGCACTCGCCCTCCTGGCAGGAATACGGCGCGTCGAGCCCGGCGGCCAACATGATGTCGATCAGCGTGCGCGACCGCGGCCACGCGAGGGTGTGGGTCTCGCCGTCCAACTCGACGTCCACCTCCGCGGCCGCCGCAGCCTCCTCGGCGGAGACCTCGCCGCGCTCAATGTCTTCGAACGGATCGCCGGAGAGCGAGTTGTAGATCTCGACGTGCACGTTCTTGGTGGGGAAGCGGGCCTTGGAGAGGGCGCTGTGCGCGGCATCCATGAACGGACCGGGTCCGCACATGTAGGCGGTATGGGTGGCGGCCATCGGCGCGAAGAGGGTCGCGAGCGTGCGGTCGCTCGGCAGGCCCTGCACCGATTCCAACCAGTGCAGCACGGTCAAGCGGGCCGGGTACGAGGCCTGCAGTTCGCGCAGCTCCTCGGCGAAGATGACGTCCGACTCGCTGCGGTTGGCGAAGAAGAACGTGATCCGATGCGTGCCGGTCTTGAGTGCGTGCTTGAGGATCGACATCACCGGTGTCACACCGGATCCCGCAGCGATCAGCAGCAGCGGAGTGTGGAAGTTGTCGGGTGTGAAGACTCCCGACGGCGGCAGGGCCTCGATCTGCGAACCCGCCTCGAGGTGGTCGCAGATCCAGTTGGATCCGTACCCGTCGCAGGTGCGCTTCACGGTGACCTTGGGCAGGTCGTCGTGCACCGGCGCCGATGCCAGCGAGTAACAGCGGGCGACGGATCCGGTCTGCTCGCTCGGGATGCGGAAGGTCAGGAACTGGCCCGGCTGGTAGTCGGCGAACTTGTCCGCGTGCACATCGGGGATGTGGAAGACGATGCTGCGCGCGTCAGCCGTCTCATCGATCACCTCGGCGACGGTGAGGATGGCGCTGCGTGCGCTGTGCGGGGTCAGATCGGTCATCGCGGTTGACTCTCTGGGAATCGGGCTCGGCGGAGATCCGAGCTAAAATTAGAACGTGTTCTACTTCAGGATATCAGCGCTTGCGAGTGTGCCATAGGGCCTGCGCCAGTCGGTGGGGCGAACGTTCACGCTGTCAGCGACGACACTCCGCTGATCAACACGTCGCCCCCGGCGTGGAGCAACGCGGTGAGGTCGGCGTCGTCGTCGAGCAGCCACTGGTCGTAGGCCGCCAGGGCGGTTCCGAGGGTGAGCCAGGCGACCGTCTGCGGCAGGTGCGACTCGGCCGGGACGTCGAGTCGGGTGGCGCAGTAATCGGCGACCACGCGTCGCCAGTCGGCGTACATGATCATCGAATGTGCTTGGAGGGCAGGAACTCCGAGAAGCAACGACATGCGTTGGCGGTGATGGACGCGTTCGGAGTCCGGGACGGTGTTGAACGCGATCAGGGCATCGCGCAGGGTGACGCCGAGGGGAGTGTCGGCGGGGGTTGCGCGCAGGAGGTCGCGCAGTCCATCGAGGTGGTCGTCGAACTCGCCCCAGGCGATCGAGTTCTTGGACGGGTAGTAGCGGAACAGGGTGCGGCGCGCGATACCCGCGGCAGCGGCGATGTCGTCGACGCTCGTCTCGTCGAAGCCGTGGGCGGTGAAGAGTTCGATCGCGACGCTGCTCAATCGGCCCCGCGTGGTGGCCGCAGGCCGCCCTCCGAGGACTCCGCTACGCCCCGGTCTGCTCATCACTGCTCTCCTTCTCGGCGTAAACCCGCCGGTCACGATGCTACGACAAAGAATTTCCGCCGAACACTAGCGATTATGCACTCAGTGCCATTATGGTGTGAAGCGAACCACATCAGTACTCGTGAAGGAGGATGGTTCATATGGCCGATCAGGCGAACTCGACCCAGCAGGAGCTTGTTGCTGAGTCGCTGGTGGAGGAAGTGTCCATCGACGGGATGTGTGGCGTCTACTGATGACGGCGCCATCGACCACTGCTTCCGGCGACCCCATGGTCGCCGGAAGCAGTACCCCGGAAACTGCATTTGATTCGGCGCGTGCCTGGAAGCTCAACCCCAAGGTGGCGCTGCGCCCGGAGCCGTTCGGCGCGCTGCTCTACCACTTCGGCACCCGCAAGCTCTCGTTCCTGAAGAACCTCGTCGTCGTCGACCTGGTCCAGGCGCTGTCCGAGCACCCGAGCGCTGACGCCGCGATGGCCGCCACCGGCATCGCCGACGCGGAGCGTCCGCTGTACCTGCAAGCCCTCTCTGCCCTGTGCGTCTCCGGGATGATCGTCGAGGTCGCCCCCGACGTCGCCGATGCCGCAGCCGCCCCCACCCAGGAGTGACATCGTGACCACCGTGGAAACCCGCCCCGGCGCCGAACTGCTCGGCATGCCGTCGACCACTCCGCCGCTGAACGTCCCCGCGCCGCCCAAGGTCGGTCGGCTGGTGGACCAGTTCGAGCGCGGACTGGACGCACCGATCTGTCTGACGTGGGAGCTGACCTACGCCTGCAACCTCGCGTGCGTGCACTGCCTCTCGAGTTCCGGCAAGCGCGATCCGCGGGAGCTGAGCACCGAGCAGTGCAAGGCGATCATCGACGAGCTGCAGCGCATGCAGGTCTTCTACGTCAACATCGGCGGCGGCGAGCCGACCGTGCGCCCGGACTTCTGGGAGCTCGTCGACTACGCCACCGACCACCAGGTCGGCGTCAAGTTCTCCACCAACGGGCTGCGGATCACGCCGGAGGTCGCCGAGCGACTCGCGGCATCCGATTACGTCGACGTCCAGATCTCGCTCGACGGCGCCACCGCCGAGGTGAACGACGCCGTCCGCGGTCCCGGCTCGTTCGACATGGCCGTCCGCGCGCTCGAGAACCTGCGCGACGCGGGGTTCGGCGACGCCAAGATCAGCGTCGTGATGACCCGGCACAACGTGAGCCAGCTCGACGAGTTCAAGGCTCTCGCAGACCGGTACGGCGCCACCCTGCGCATCACTCGACTGCGCCCGTCGGGTCGCGGCGCCGACGTGTGGGACGACCTTCATCCGCTGCCCGAGCAGCAGAAGGAGCTGTACGACTGGCTTGTCGCACACGGCGACCGCGTCCTCACCGGCGACTCCTTCTTCCACCTGTCGGCGTTCAGCGAGGGCGGCGGCAGCGGACTGCCCGGTCTCAACCTGTGCGGTGCCGGACGTGTGGTCTGCCTGATCGACCCGGTCGGCGACGTCTACGCCTGCCCGTTCGCGATCCACGAGAACTTCCTCGCTGGCAACATCACCACCGACGGTGGATTCCAGGAGATCTGGCAGCGGTCCGAGCTGTTCACCGAACTCCGTGAGCCGCAGAGTGCGGGCGCCTGCGCCAGCTGCAACTTCTACGACTCCTGCCGCGGCGGCTGCATGGCGGCCAAGTTCTTCACCGGCCTGCCGCTCGACGGACCCGATCCCGAATGCGTTCAGGGGTACGGCGAAGCGCTGCTCGCAGGAGAGCGTTCCAAGCCGTCCGCCAACAAGGACCACTCGCGCGGTGTCCCGTTGACGCTGATGACCCGACCGCCGTCGCGCGACTGCGACGAGAACCCGCTCGCCGGGTTCATGCCGACGACCGCGTCGGGATGCTCGTCCTGCTGAGGTCAGCTGACTCTCACTATTCTGCCCGCGGCGATCTCGATACGCCCTCGGCTAGCGCCTCGGGCTACTCGATCAGCGTGGGGGCGGCGTCGCCTGGGGCTACTCGATCAGCGTAGGGGCGGCGTCGCCTCGGGCTACTCGATCAGCGTGGGGGCGGCGTCGCCTCGGGCTACTCGATCAGCGTGGGGGTGGCGTCGAGGGGCAGCGCCTTGCGCTGCTCAAATCAACTTTGAAACACCGAAGGAATATCATCATGTCCAAAATCTCCGAGATCATGGAGAAGAATCCCTGGCGTCGGAACCCGTGGTTCGAGACAGTCGGGGAGGCTCAGCGTCGTGCTAAGAAGCGACTGCCGAAGACGGTCTACTCGTCACTGATCGCCGGAACTCAGGCCGGCATCACCGTCAACGACAACGTCGACGCCTATGGCGAACTCGGCTTTGCACCGCACGTCATCGGCACCACGCCGGAGCGCAACCTGACGACCACGGTGATGGGGCAGGAACTGCCGTTCCCCGTCATGATCTCGCCGACCGGCGTGCAGGCGGTGAACCCGGACGGCGAGGTCGCCGTCGCGCGGGCCGCTGCCAACCGGGGGACCGCGATGGGGCTGTCGAGCTTCGCCTCGAAGCCGGTCGAAGAGGTCACCGCGGTCAACGACAAGATCTTCTTCCAGATCTACTGGCTCGGCAGCAAGGAAGACATCCTCGCCCGCGCGCAGCGCGCCAAGGAGGCGGGCTGCAAGGGTCTCATCGTCACCACCGACTGGGTGTTCAACGTCGGCCGCGACTGGGGCAGCCCGGAGATTCCCGAGCAGGTGGATCTCAACGCCATCGCCAAGCTCGCGCCGGAGATGATCACCAAGCCGAGCTACGCGCTGAGCTGGTTCCGCGACGGCAAGCTGATCATCCCGGACCTCTCCGCACCGAACATCGCGCACAAGGGCCAGCCGGGCCCCACCTTCTTCGACGTCTACGGCCAGTGGATGAACACCCCGCCCCCCACGTGGGAGGACCTGAAGTGGCTCCGTGAGCAGTGGGACGGCGAGTTCATGGTCAAGGGCATCACCCGGATCGACGACGCCAAGCGCGCCGTCGAGATCGGTGCCACCGCCATCTCCGTCTCCAACCACGGCGGCAACAACCTGGACGGCACCCCCGCTACCATCCGCGTCCTCGGCCCCATCGCCGACGCCGTCGGCGGCGACGTCGACGTGCTGCTCGACGGCGGCATCCGCCGAGGCAGCGACGTGGTGAAGGCGCTCGCCTTCGGAGCGAAGGCCGTTATGATCGGCCGCGCCTACCTGTGGGGTCTGGCCGCCAACGGCCAGACCGGCGTCGAGAACGTCCTCGACCTGATGCGCATGGGTGTCGACTCCGCGCTCATGGGACTCGGCAAGTCCGACGTCGCCGGTCTCTCGCGCGACGACCTGATCATCCCGGAGGGCTTCGAGCGGGTGTTTGGAGCGGAGTGATGGAGCGGAGTGGAGCGGAGCGACAGGTCGAGCCGACGTCCGAGGCCGAAGGCCGAGGCGTCGGTCGAGACCAGGTGACGTCCAAGACCAACTGACGTCCAAGACCAGCCCACGTCCAAGACCAGCCGACGCGCGCCGGGTCTGACGAGCCTGCACCCGGGAAGCAACACTAGAACGTGTTACAGTTCGGCGAATCCAGTGTGCTTCAGGAAGGTGTTCGGCAATGGGACAGTTCGACGGTCAGGTCGTGTACATCACGGGCATCGCCCGAGGCCAGGGGCGCAATCATGCACTCCGGTTCGCGAAGGAGGGGGCGTCGATCATCGGTATGGACATCGCTGATCGCGTCGCGGACCACACGACCTATCCAGCAGCGTCTGCGGACGATCTCGCCGAGACCGTCCGGCTGGTCGAGGAGGCGGGTGGCACGATCCTCGCCCGGCAGGGCGATACCCGCGACCTCGCCTTCCAACAGCAGTTGGTCGCCGACGGCGTCGAGCGGTTCGGGCGCCTGGACCATGTGATCGCCAATGCCGGAATCCTCACCTGGGGTCTCACCTGGGAGATGACCGAGGAGCAGTTCACCGACGTCGTCGACGTGAACCTGGTCGGCACGTGGAAGACGCTGAAGTCGTCCATTCCGGCGATGATCGCGGCGGGCAACGGCGGCAGCATCGTCATCATCTCGTCCTGCGCGGGCATCAAGGCGATGCCCGCGCAGGCGTCGTACTCGGCGTCGAAGTTCGGTCTCCGTGGTCTGGCGCAGACCGCGGCGAAGGAGCTCGGACCGCAGCGGATCCGAGTCAACTCCGTCCACCCGTACGCCGTGCACACGCCGATGGGGCTCGAGGACTCGCAGGCCATCAAGGCCTTTCAGGACTGGGGTCGCCATTTCCCGTCGATGATGGACCACTACCCGGTGGCCAGCGTCGACGACCTGACCGACGCCGTCGTCTACCTGTCGACCGCCGTCGCCGTCACCGGTTCCGAATTCCAGATCGACATGGGCGAGACCAAGGTCTGAGGCGACCCCCATACGTTGGTCGAGCCCTCATGCGTTGGTCGAGCCCCCATACGTTGATCGAGTAGGTCGAGGCGCCAGCCGAGACCGTATCGAGATCGCCGCAGGCCGGTGCTCGTCGTCGGCGCTCATGCGTTCGGCCTATCCGATCATTCGGCGCCGCGGATGATCATGGCGGCGATCTGATCGCCTGCCGGGCGGAAGGTGAAGCTGCTCAGACCATTGGCCCACGAGCTGCGCCAGTCGGCGATGACGACGACGTCGCCGCCGTCCGACCGGACGTCGGTGACTGTCATCGTGCCGTTGGCGCCGATGAACTCCTTGTCGCTCCAGGCCTTGATGGCGTCGCGTCCGGTGAAGATGCGACCCCAGTCGTCCACGAAGCCGTCCGCCGTGAAGGCGTTCAGCACGGCGGCTTCGTCATGGTTGTTCACCGCCTCGACAAAGGCGTCGACGGGTGCGTTGAGTACGGTGCTCATCTGATGGTCCTCTCGGGTCAGCGGGTGGTGTAGCCGCCGTTGGCGAAAATGGTCTGGCCGGTGATCCAGGCGCCCTCGGTGGCGAGGAAGGTGACGATCGGCGCGATGTCTTCGATCCTGGTCAGGCGATTGCCCATGCCCTGCGACTTGTGGAACTCGACCCGTTCCGGGGTCTCCTGGCCGTAGAAGAAGAGCGTGTCCATCGGGCCGGGGGCGATCGCGGTGACCGAGATGCCTCTGGTGCCGAACTCCTTCGCGGCGGCGCGCGTGAAGTGCTCGACCGGGCTCTTGCCTCCTGCGTACGTCGAGTAGCCGTCGGTGAAGGCGGCCAGCAGCGCCGTGACGATGGTGATGATCTTGCCGCCGTCGTTCAGATTGCGGCCGGCCTCCTTGATGAAGAAGTACGCGGCTTTGCTGTTGACGTCGAACATCGAGTCGTACTCGGCCTCGGTGGTGTCGGCGATCGGCTTGCGCAGCACTTTGCCGACGGTGTTCACGGCCACGTCGACACCGCCGAGTTCGGCCGTCGCGTCGGCGAACAACTTCTCGACGGCGTTCGGGTCGGTGAGGTCGCCGCTCAAGAGGGCGGCCCGACCTCCCTGCTCCTGCACTGCCGCGACGGTCTGCTCGGCGTCGGTGCGGCTCGATTCGGAGTTGTAGTGGACGGCGACGTCGGCCCCGTTTGCTGCGACGAGGCGGCTGATGAGGCCGCCGAGGTTCTTTCCGCCACCTGCGACGAGGACTTTCTTGCCGGTCAGATCCTGTGTCATGCGATTCCCCTTCTGATGTCCCGGTGTTCGTATATCAACGATATGTAAATACATATCGATGATATGGAGTTACTGTAGCGGAGTGACAGAGAAAGCGCGAGGCGATACACGAGAACGCCTGTTAGAGGCCGCTGCCGAGTTGATCGCCGCATCACCCGGCGAGGAGATCTCGCTGCGGGCGGTGTGCGAACGCGTGGGTGTGCGCATGCCGACGCTGTACCACTTCTTCGGCAGCAAGGAAGGGCTGCTCGACGCGGTCGTCGAGCACGGGTTCGAGCTGTATCTGTCGGCGAAGGCGGCACACGAGTCCAGTGGTGATCCGATCCAGGATCTACGCGACGGCTGGGATGCGCACGTCGCCTTCGGGTTGGCGAACCCGGGTTTCTACACATTGATGTACGGCCAGGTTCGGCCGGGTGATGTCCGGCCGGCACTGGCTCGGCCGACCCAGATGCTGCGTGAGCTCACCGGTGCCGCCGAGCAGCAGGGGCGCCTCGCGGTGTCCGCGGACCAGGCGGCCGCGCACATCCTCGCGACCAACATCGGAGTGACGCTTCGGCAGATCATCCTCGCCGCGCCGGACCCGGAGCTCACGGCTGCGGCGCGCGATGCGGTGATCGCCGGCATCACGGGTGTGCACAGTGACGACGCGTCGAAACGAGCGGCGTTGCTGACCGCGCTCGACTACGCGGTCAGTCGCCCTGACGTGTTGGGGGAGGCGGAGACCGCGTTGCTGGCGTCGTGGCTGCGCCGATTGGCGGACGCGGAGTAGCGCTCCTTACTTCTGAAACGGCAAACTCCTGCTCTCTCAGCCCGGTCCGACGGAAGATTGCCGTCGGACCTCGCTGAGAGAGCAGGAGTTTGGAGTGCTGGTGTCAGTCCGCCCAGATGGAGGCGGGATCGGTCGCCTCGCGGGCCGGGCCGGTCGGCGTCTCGGTGGTCGACCGGGAGAACCGCGGCGCCACCTGGGCCTGCATCACGCCGTCGATCTCCACCAGGGTGCCGCGCGCGGCCAGGTGTGGGTCGCTCGGCGCCTCGGTGTAGTCGAGGATCGGCGACGTGCAGGCGTCGGTGCCGTCGAAGATCGCGGCCCACTCGTCGCGGGACTTCTGCTTGAACGTGTCGGTGAAGATCTGTTTCAGCTCGCCCCACTTGGCGGTGTCGTTCTGCTGCGGCAAGGACGCCGGATCCAGTTCGAGTCCCTTGAGGAGTTCGGCGTAGAACTGCGGTTCGATGGCGCCGACGGCCATCCACTTGCCGTCCGCGCACTCGTACACCTCGTAGTAGGGGGCACCGGTGTCGAGGAGGTTGACGCCGCGGCGGTCCTGCCACAGGCCGGTGCCGCGGAACGCCCACATCATCTGTCCCAGGACGGACGCGCCGTCGCACATCGCGGCGTCGATCACCTCGCCCTTGCCGGAGCTCGCCCGCTCGACGAGGGCGGCCAGCACGCCCATCACGAGGAACATGGAGCCGCCGCCGAAGTCGCCGACCAGGTTGAGCGGTGGGGTCGGGCGCTCCTCGGTGCGGCCGATCGCGTTCAGCATGCCCGTGAGCGAGATGTAGTTCATGTCGTGGCCGGCCAGCTCGGACCGGGGGCCGGTCTGACCCCAGCCGGTCATGCGACCGTAGACGAGGGCGGGGTTCACGGCGTGAAGATCGTCGGGGCCGAAGCCGAGGCGTTCCATGACGCCGGGACGGAAGCCCTCGAGGACTACATCGGCCTTGCTGACCAGGTTGAGGATGGTCTCGCGGTCCGCGGGGTTCTTCAGGTTGGCCTCCACCACCCGGCGGCCGCGGAGGAGGGCGTCGGCGTTGCGGCCGGCCTCGGGAAGCTGTCCCGGACGCTGAACGCGCAGGACGTCGGCGCCGAGGTCGGCGAGCAGCATCGCGGCGTGCGGCCCGGGCCCGATGCCTGCGAACTCGATGACGCGGATTCCGGCGAGCGGGCCGGAGCGGCCGGACGGCTGACGGGTGGCGGGAGAAGTCAAGGAAACTCCGATCACAGAAACTCGGTGGGGGAGGATGCGTGGTGTGTATCACGCTTCGAAGCGTCACTATACACGTGTACCGGAATGGGTTTCCTGGGCTGCTGTGGTCAGTGGTTCAGGTGAGGCCTTGGCCGGCGCGAAAAACGGGCCCAGGCGTTCCCTACCTCGGGTCGGTATCGGTAACGTTGGCGCAATGACACCGGCGACTGAACTGGCGTCCCGGACGTGGCGCGATCTCGTTGGAACTGAGCCGATGATAATTGTGCCCGTGGGGGCCGTTGAGCAGCATGGACCGCACCTGCCGTTGGACACCGACGGCCGCGTCGCGGTCGCCGTCGCACGGAAAGCCGTTGCCACCGTGGACGACTCGCGGACTGCGCTGGTGGCGCCTGCGATCGCGTACGGGGCGTCGGGCGAGCATGAGGGTTTCCCTGGCACCATCTCCATCGGTCGCGAGGCCTTGGAGCTGCTGATTCTGGAGTACGGACGCAGCGCCATGCGCTGGGCGCATCGGCTGGTCTTCGTCAACGCGCACGGCGGCAACGCGCACGCCGTCGCGAATGCGGTTGCGCGTTTGCGGTACGAGGGTCGCGACGCCGCGTGGTTTCCGTGCGCGTTTCCCGACGCGGACGCTCACGCAGGCCACACCGAGACCAGTGTGATGCGGGCGCTGGCGCCGTCTCAGGTGCGCGACGAGCACGTGGCCGCAGGGAACACCGAGCCCATCGCCGAGTTGCTCGACGCGCTGCGCGAGGGCGGTGTCGCCGCGGTGGCGCCGAGCGGTGTCCTCGGCGATCCCACGACCGCCGACGCCGCCACAGGCGAGGCGTTGCTCGACGACCTCGCAGGCAGGCTGACCGCCGCACTCGAATCCTGGACCGTCGACGCCTCCGGGAGGCTTCGGTGACCAGTCCGTCCACCACGGATCTGCCGGTCGGCTTCCAGGTCCAGATCGATCACCGCTGCGTGCGCCGCGGCGACCTCCGCACCCTCGTCGGCGGCTCGCCGCTGCGCGTCCTCAAGCTCTCCGACGCCGCGCTCGGCATGACGTCCGACGACGGGCGCATCGAGGTCTGCGATGCGGGTACCCGCGGTCTCGCACGCAAGCTGCTCGACGCCGGGATCGCCCACCCGCGTCCGATGACCGGCCCGCGCGAGGACCAGGTGACCGTCGTGATCCCCGCCCGCGGCAACCAGGCGGGCGTCGACCGGTTGATCGCCGCACTGCCCGGACTCCGCGTGATCGTCGTCGACGACGGCTCACCGACGCCGCTCACGGTTCCGGACGATGATCTGTGCCGGGTCATCCGTTTTGAGGTCAACGCCGGTCCCGCCGCGGCGCGCAACGCCGGGTTCGACGCCGCCGACACCCCGTTCGTCGCCTTCCTCGACTCCGACACCGTGCCGCGTGGAGAGTGGCTCATGATGCTGCTCAGTCACTTCTCGGATCCGATGGTCGGCATCGTCGCGCCGCGGATCGTCGGGCTGGAGCACGATCGGCATCGTCGCGGGCGACCCGTCGCCGCATACGCGAATCAGTTCTCCTCCCTGGACATGGGCCCGCACGAGGGGCCGGTCCGCCCGGGCACGCCGATCGCATACGTGCCCAGCGCCGCGCTCGTGGTGCGGCGGGAGGCCTTCGGACGCTTCGACGAGACGCTGCGCGTGGCCGAGGACGTCGACCTCTGTTGGCGCACGCACGCGGCGGGCTGGGTGGTCCGCTACGACCCGATCGCGCACGTCGCGCACGACCACCGCGACACGCTGCGCGGACTGCTCGGTCGACGACGCTTCTACGGCACGGGCGCGGCCCAGCTGGCGAGTCGCCACGGCGGGCTGGTGGCCCCGGTGATGACCAGCGTGCCGCTCGCCGTGGCCGTCCTGGCACTGCTGTCGCGGACGCGGATCGGCTTCGTGGTCGCGACCGTGCTGTCGGGGTGGATCTTTCACCGCCTCCGCGGTCCGCTCGCCGGCGTGCCCGCACGCGATCTGATCGCGGCACGGAACGTGGGACGTGCACTCGGATTCGGCGTGCTGCAGGTGTGGTCGGCGGTGCTGCGGCATTACTGGCCGCTGTCGGTGGTGGGTTTGATCGTCTCCCCGCGCTTTCGCCGCTGGTTCGTGGAGGCGGCCATCGCGGAAGCCGTCGCGACGTGGGTCCGCACTCGGCTCGACGAGCCGTCGTCGCCGATGGTCGAACCGCTCGGCTACTCCGTGATGCACCGGCTCGACGATTTCGCTTACGGGCTCGGGCTCTGGCAGGGGGCCATCGCCGGCCGCAGTCTCGGCGCGCTGCGTCCGGTCGTCACACGCTGATGGCGACGCCCGCGTTCGCCACGGCCGACGTCGTCATCGTCGGCGCGGGGAGCGCGGGCTGCGTGGTGGCGGAACGACTCTCGCGTGATCCCGCGCGGCGCGTCGTGCTGCTCGACGCCGGTACCGCCGCGCCCGCGCCCGCGTCCCAGACCCGCCTCACGCGGCTGCCGATCGAGCCCGGGGCGCTGCGTGTGCATCGCTACCCGGAGGCGCGCGGTCGCGACGTGGTGCGCGGGCGCGGGCTGGGCGGCTCCTCGGTCGTCAACGGAGGATACTTCCTCCGCGGACATCGCGACGACTACGCCGCGTGGCCGTGGCCGATCGAGCAGATCGCTGCGCAGTTCGACGCCGTCGAACAGACGATGTCGGTGAGCGCCTTCGCCGACGACGAGGTCGGCACGGTCGCGACGGCGTTCGAGCGGTACTGGCGCGACCGAGCGGCTGAGCCCGCCCAGCTGCCCTTCCCGGCTGTCGGTCTCCATCGGATCCGCAGCAATCACCGCGACGGACGCCGGATCACCGCCGTCGACGGATTCCTGAAGAATCCGCGTCCCGGGCGCACCGTTCTCGGCGACATCGAGGTGTTCGGGCTCGCCGTCGCGGGTAGTCGGATCACCGGAGTCGAGACGTCGGCGGGCCGCGTCGACGCCGGCACCGTGATCCTGGCCGCGGGTGCACTCGGCAGCGGTGCGCTCGCGGTACCGCTGCTCGGCGAGCTGCCGATCCACGAGCACGCCGAGCGACTCGTTCGGTTCACCCCGCGGTGTCGCGTCGCCGCGCCCGCGCTGTTGCAGACGGTGCTGCATACTGCCGACGGCCTGGAGCTCCGGTGCTACGGCGACGACTTCGCCGCGTTCATCGCCGGGGTGCCGCGGACCGGGATCGCGATCGGCGTCGCGGACATGGGCGTCGGCACCCAAGGCTCACTGACGGCGGATGCGCTCGATCTGGGGGAGCCCGATGCGGGGTCGCTCCGACGGATGGACGCCGGCGTGGACCTGGTGCGCGAGATGCTCGACAGCGAGGAGTTCGCAGACCTCGTCGAACCCGGGTCGGTGCGCGTGGACGACGCGATCGGGATGTCGTCGCACGCGTGGGGCAGCCTGCCGCTCGGTGGGGTGGTCGACGCCGCCGGCGCCGTCGACGGATTCACCGGCCTGCATGTGGCCGACGGATCGGTGCTGCCCGCACCGTTGCGGTCGGGTCCGCACGCCAGCGTGATGGCGGTGGCGGGGTTGGTGGCCGCGTCGATCTGACAACGATGGCGACATCTCCGAGTCCTGAGACTCGGACATGTCGCCATGTGTCTCGGGAAATCAGCGCAGTACTCGGTGACCGCCGAGATTCACACTCAGATCAACGTCTTCCAGTAATCCCAGAACTCGACGGTGATCATCGAGATCACGACGACGTAGTACAGCGGGAGCAGCATCCACAGCCACTCGCGCATCGAGCGGCCGCGGTGGCCGTCGGGCAGCACGCGGGACATGCTGAGCAGGAAGATGATCGGGACGATCGTCCACACCACCATGCAGTAGGGGCACAGTGCATGGATGCGGTACAGACTCTGGAAGATCAGATACCCGACGAAGATCTGACCGAGGAACGTGACGATCGCCTGCCCCAACCAGTACCAGCGGGGGAGCCGGACCCGCCCGAGGGTCAGCACGGCGGTCACCAGGATCACTGCGAACGCGGGCAGTCCGAGCATCGGGTTCGGGAATCCGAAGAACTTGCCCTGCTCGGTCACCATCACCGAGCCGCACGAGATGATCGGGTTGATGCTGCACGCCGGCACGAAGCTCGGGTCGATCAGCAGCTGGATGCGGTCCAGCAGCAGGGCGATGGCCGCCGCCATGCCGAGTGCACCCGTCACCAGCAGCACCCAGCCGGTCGCGATCGGTGCCGACCGCGGCTGCGACCAGAAACTTCCGGTCGACGCCGCCGGGGACTCCGGCTCGTCGGCTGCGGGGGTGACGGATGCGGTCTCGGCGGCGTCGCTCATCGCTCCCACTTACTTGGCGAGGGCTGCGTCGACGGCCTGGATCAGCGCCTGTGGGTCGCCGGTGACCTCGAACTTCTGGTCGTTGATGCGGACCCACGGGGTGCCGGTGAACTCCGGGTTCGACGTGACCGTCTGAGTGGTCTTGGTGACCCACTGGCCGAACTGGTTGTTGTTGATGCACTCGGTGATGCCGTCGGCGCCCGCTTCACGCGCCATCGAGATCAGATCGCTGTCGGGCAGACCCGAGCCGCCCTCTGCCGGCTGCTTCTCGAACAGCAGCGCATGGAACTTGAGCCACGTGGTCCAGTCGCCGTCCTTGGCGGTGGACTCGGCGACACACGTCGACGCGTTCATCGCGCGGCTGGAGTAGTCGGTGGTCGACATGCTGTTCAGGAATGCGATCGGGGTGTACTCGATGGCGACCTGCGGGTTCTCGGCGAGCTTGTCGATCGTCGAACGGTAGGTGCGCTCGAACGAGCCGCAGCCCGGGCACTGGAAGTCCTCGACCAGTCGCACGGTGACCTTCGGATCGGTGCCCTTCGGCGCCTTCGTGATGGTAATCGCGCCGTTCTCACCCAGCACCGTCGGCGTCGCCGAACCGCCGGTAGTCGACGGCCCGTCGCTGTTGTGGCTGACCGCCCAGATCACCACGCCCGCCGCAACGGCGACGAGGACGACGACCGCGCCGATCTTGTACAGCAGGGACCGGCGGCGTTCCGCCTCCCGGGGGTCGATGACGGTCCGGCTCTTCTGCGCCACGATTCTTCCTCCGCTTGAGTGCTCGCGTCGAGTGCCGCGCGCTCGCGCGCACGGTCGTTACCCGTGCAACCCTACTGTCCACTACCTAAGAAACTCATTACAGGAGCACCGAATTGATCCGAAAGTCCGGATCGGGCTAGTCCGGTAGCAACGCCGTCACCGTGTCGAGCAGTGTGCCGACCGAGCGGAGGTCCACCTTCTCGCCGTTCACCAGTACGGTCGGGGTGCCTTCGAACGACGGGTCGGACGTCGTCGTCGACGAGGCCGCGCGCACCGCATCGCGGTAGCGACCCGCGGTGATGCAGTCGGCGACGTCGTCGGCGCCGGCCGCCTTCGCCAGTGAGATCAACTTCTCGTCGGGCAGACCGGGGCCGCCCTCAGCGGGCTGGCTTCGGAACGCGGAACTCTGGAAGGCGAGCCAGACGTCCTGGCGGTCGGCATCGCCGCCGGGTCGGTTCCAGACGCAGTACGACGCGTTCGCCGCCCGCGAGGAGTACTCGTCGTCGCTCATCCGGTCCAGGAACGAGATGATGCGGTACTCCACCGCGGCGCCCGGCAGCGAGGCGATCTGATCGAGCGTCGAGCCGTAGGCGGATTCGAACGCCCGGCACGCCGGGCACGCCATGTCCTCGATCACCGTCACGACCACCTGGACGTCGTCGGAGGCGGTGACTCGGAATCCGCCGTCGGCGGTGATCGGTGCGCCCGAATCGGAGGTGGTCGGCGCGGGCTGGGTGGGGAGGACGTCCGACGTCCGACTGGGGTCGTCGCGGGAGCCCTTGACGGCCGTGCCGTCGACGCTGCAACCTGCGAGGACCATGACGGCCGCGATGGCGCCGACGATCATCGCGCGCAGGCGACTCATTTCGGCGTCACCCAGGTCGTGATGTCGCAGTGCACCACTTCTTTGCCCGCCTTGTCGAGGATGCGGATGGAGACGACGACGTCGCGACCCTCGGTGATCTCGGCGAAGTCGACCGGGGCGGCGAGTTCGGCGTGCGCGGTCAGGCCGGTCGTCGCCTTGGCCAGGTACTGCGTGCTCATGCCCTTGGGGATCCACCGATGCGTGTTCGGCGTCGTCGCCTCCATCAGCGCACCCATTGCGGCTTCCGCGAGGTTGCAGGCGGCGATCGCGTGGAACGTCCCGATGTGATTGTGGACGCCGAACCACTTGGGTGCGGCGACGCGGGCGTAGCCGGGCTCGATCTCCTCCACGAGTGGGAGGACGGTGGCGAAGTACGGCGCCTTCGCCATCAGACCGAGCGAGAACAGCACGTCGCCGAGTCTGTTGTCGGGAAGTCGGCGGCGGAGCGCCAACGTCGCACTGTTGGTGTTACTCGAAGTATCAGCCATAGCTGGTGATGATATCGGCTGTCCGATCCGGGCGTCACCCCCTCACTGTCTCGTCACATCATCGGCTGAGGGTGTGACGAGGGGTTGAGGCTGTGCTCTGGTGCGTTCGCAGAACTGTGGATAGCGCATTCGCCTCTTTTGCGAAGGTGTTCGACGATGGGCGGCAGCGATCGAGGGGGAGTCGATGTACGACGTTCAGCTGCTGCCGACCGACGAGTTCGGACTGATTCGACGAACCGCGGTGCTCGCGGAGGGGTGGTCGGACACCGCTCTCGGGTCCGCGGTCCGTCGCGGCGACCTGATTCTCTTGGCACCGGGCGTCTCTGTGCGGGCCGATCCGTGGTTCACCACGGACGACGGCGCCGACGAACTGTATCGATTGCGCGGACTGGCCGCGGTCACCTCGCTGCGGTGCGGCGACGGCGTCGTCCTGAGTCATCAGTCTGCGGCAGCCGTGCACGGCATCGCGCTGCTCAAACCCGACCGCAGTCTGGTGCACGTGACACGTGACGCCCGAAGCGGAGGTGGTCGTCGAGCAGAGCGGCAGGTCCACGCGGTCGCGTTGCCCGACGACGACGTCGTCGACCTGGGTCGGTTCCGAGTCACCTCGCTGGAACGGACGGCGGTCGACGTGGCGACGGCCGGCGCGTCGTTCGCCCAGGCGTTGACGGTGTTCGACATGGCGCTCGCCCGAGGGGCGTCGCGCGAGACGATGGCGGAGATGCTGGGTGGTCGACGTAATCAGGGCGTCCGGGTCGCGCGACGTGCGCTGCGGTTCGCGACGCGGCTGTCGGAGTCGGTCGGCGAGTCGTGGAGCCGGGCGCAGATGATCACCGAGAACCTGCGGCTCCCGGTACTGCAGTGCACGCACGTAGCCGAGGGGCACGAGTACCGTTCCGACTTCGACTGGGACTGCCGGCTGGTCGGCGAGTTCGACGGACAGATCAAGTACGGTCGTCTCCTCCGGCCGGGTGAGGCGCGCGACGAGGCGATCACGCGGGAGAAGGAACGCGAGGATCGGCTGCGCGCCCTCGGCATCATGGTGGTTCGCTGGATCTGGGCCGACCTGGAGAACAATCGGATGATCCCGCGGGTGAAGTACTGGCTCGAGAACTTTCACCGGCTTCCGACGCTCTGACGGGCCTCGTCACACTCTTGATCGCTCGTCACATCCTCAGCTGAGGCGGTGGGGAGTGACTGAAGGGGTGACGTGCGGTGGACAGAGTGAAGCGGGCCGACGCGGGGAGACCAAGGTCACGACGTCCCGGGATTTGATCCAGGCCGCGTCGTGCTGCATACTATTCAGGTTGCCCCGCGAGGGGTAGACCAACTTCCTCAGGCCGCAAAAGCGCGGAGCTGGGCGTGTAACGCGGAACCTCACCTCGGTGAGGCTCCGGATGAGATTTCATCCGGGGATCCGGTCCGACACGCCCGACCGCGGGTGCCGGAGGCGAGTCGGTGCAAACCGACAGCCGGACGAGAGTTCGGCACCGTACAACGACAGTAGAACAGCGTCGATCCGCCAAATGTCATGGCGTGGTCATGTGGCATCAGTTGCCGCCTGCGAGTCATTACCGCAGGTGTGGAGTCACGCGGTGTTGTGCTGTCGAGAGATGAACAGACGGAAGAGGACACAGCGTGGCGGGACAGAAGATCCGCATCAGGCTCAAGGCCTACGACCACGAGGCGATCGACGCTTCTGCGCGCAAGATCGTGGAGACCGTGACCCGCACGGGTGCACGTGTGGTCGGCCCGGTGCCGTTGCCCACCGAAAAGAATGTGTACTGCGTTATCCGTTCGCCGCATAAGTACAAGGACAGCCGCGAACACTTCGAGATGCGCACGCACAAGCGACTCATCGACATCCTCGACCCGACGCCGAAGACGGTCGACGCGCTCATGCGCATCGACCTCCCGGCCAGTGTCGACGTCAACATTCAGTGACGGGGGATTGACTAAATGAGCAATCAGAATGCAACCAAGGGAATCCTGGGCACCAAGCTCGGCATGACCCAGGTTTTCGACGAGAAGAACCGGGTCGTCCCGGTGACCGTCATCGCGACCGGCTCCAACGTCATCACGCAGCTGCGCACCGCAGACCGTGACGGCTACACCGCCATCCAGCTCGCGTACGGCGCCATCGACCCGCGCAAGGTGAACAAGCCGGTCTCCGGTCAGTTCGCGAAGGCCGGAGTGACCCCGCGCCGCCACCTCACCGAGATTCGCATCGACGACATCTCGGCGTTCGAGGTCGGCCAGGAGCTCGGCGCCGACATCTTCACCGATGGTGTGAAGGTCGACGTGACCGGAACCTCCAAGGGCAAGGGCTACGCCGGTGTCATGAAGCGTCACGGCTTCAAGGGTCTGAGCGCCAGCCACGGTGCTCACCGCGTGCACCGTTCGCCGGGTTCCATCGGTGGCTGCGCCACGCCGGGTCGCGTCTTCAAGGGCACCCGCATGGCAGGCCGCATGGGCTCCGACAAGGTGACCACGCAGAACCTGACCGTCCACAAGGTGGACGCCGAAGCCGGTCTGCTGTTGATCAAGGGCGCGATCCCCGGCCGCAAGGGCGGCATCGTGGTGGTCCGCGACGCAGTGAAGGGTGGCAACAAGTGAGCACCGAAACCGCAACCAAGCTGACGCTCGACGTCCGCAAGGCTGACGGCAGCACCGACGGCACCGTCGACCTGCCTGCCGAGCTGTTCGACGCAACCGCGAACATCTCGGTCATGCACCAGGTCGTCATCGCCCAGCAGGCCGCCGGCCGTCAGGGCACGCACGCGACCAAGACCCGTGGTCAGGTCTCCGGCGGCGGCGCCAAGCCGTACCGCCAGAAGGGCACCGGCCGCGCACGTCAGGGTTCGACCCGCGCACCGCAGTTCGCCGGTGGTGGCACCGTCTTCGGTCCGCAGCCGCGCGACTACACGCAAAAGGTCAACAAGAAGGTCAAGGCTGCTGCTCTCCGTGGCGCACTGTCGGACCGTGCTCGCAACGAGCGCATCCACGTGGTCACCGAGCTGGTCGCAGGCCAGACCCCGTCGACCAAGGCAGCCCGCCAGTTCCTGGAGCTGCTGAGCGAGCGTCGCAAGTTCCTGGTCGTCCTCTCCCGTGAGGATCAGACCGCATGGAAGAGCGTCGCGAACCTGGGCAACGTCCTGCCGATCGCGCCGGATCAGCTCAACACCTACGACGTCCTCGACTCGGATGAGGTCGTGTTCAGCGTTGAGACCCTGAACGCCTTCATCGAGCAGAACCAGAAGAAGGAGGCCTAGGAATGGCTACGCAGGCAGACCCGCGTGACATCATCCTGGCGCCGGTGATCTCGGAGAAGGCTTACGGGCTGATCGAAGACAACGTGTACACCTTCCTGGTGCACCCGGATTCGAACAAGACTCAGATCAAGATCGCCGTCGAGGCGATCTTCGATGTGAAGGTCTCCAGCGTCAACACCGCCAATCGTCAGGGCAAGCGCAAGCGCACCCGTTACGGCTACGGCAAGCGTAAGGACACCAAGCGCGCCATCGTGACGCTGTCCGCTGACAGCAAGCCCATCGAGATCTTCGGGGGCGCGGTCTCCTGACCGCCCGCGAAGAAGAGTAGGGACTAAGACTCATGGCAATTCGTAAGTACAAGCCGACGACCCCGGGTCGTCGCGGTTCGAGCGGCGCCGACTTCTCCGAGGTCACCCGTTCGCACCCCGAGAAGTCGCTGGTGCGTCCGCTGCACAACACCGGTGGCCGCAATGCGCACGGTCGCATCACCACCCGTCACAAGGGTGGCGGCCACAAGCGTGCCTACCGTCTGATCGACTTCCGTCGTAACGACAAGGACGGCATCAACGCCAAGGTCGCGCACATCGAGTACGACCCCAACCGCACCGCGCGCATCGCGCTGCTGCACTACGTGGACGGTGAGAAGCGCTACATCCTGGCGCCGAAGAACCTGAAGCAGGGCGACGTCGTCGAATCGGGTCCGAACGCCGACATCAAGCCGGGCAACAACCTGCCGCTGCGCAACATCCCGACCGGTACCCAGGTCCACAACGTGGAGCTGCGTCCGGGCGGCGGCGCGAAGATGGCTCGTAGCGCCGGCGCGTCGATCCAGCTGCTGGGCAAGGAAGGCCCGTACGCCACGCTGCGTATGCCTTCCGGCGAGATCCGTCGCGTCGACGTGCGCTGCCGCGCCACCGTCGGCGAGGTCGGCAACGCCGAGCAGAGCAACATCAACTGGGGCAAGGCCGGCCGCATGCGCTGGAAGGGCAAGCGTCCTACCGTCCGCGGTGTCGTCATGAACCCGGTCGACCACCCGCACGGTGGTGGCGAGGGCAAGAGCTCTGGTGGCCGTCACCCGGTCAGCCCGTGGGGTCAGGTCGAGGGCCGTACCCGCAAGAACAAGGCCAGCGACAAGCTGATCGTCCGCCGCCGTCGTACCGGCAAGAACAAGCGATAATAGGAGGAGGTAAAAAATGCCACGCAGCCTGAAGAAGGGCCCGTTCGTCGACGACCACCTCCTGAAGAAGGTGGATGTGCAGAACGAGAAGGGCACCAAGCAGGTCATCAAGACCTGGTCGCGCCGCTCGACCATCATCCCCGACTTCATCGGTCACACCTTTGCGGTCCACGACGGTCGCAAGCACGTGCCCGTGTTCGTGTCCGAGTCGATGGTGGGTCACAAGCTGGGCGAGTTCGCCCCCACCCGCACCTTCAAGGGTCACATCAAGGATGACCGGAAAGCGAAGCGCCGGTAACCATGACTACTGAGACTGACAACGCAGTACAGAGCGCACGGGCGACCGCGAAGTTTGTTCGCGTCACCCCGATGAAGGCACGCCGCGTCCTCGACCTGGTCCGCGGCAAGAACGTGGACGAGGCCCTGGACATCCTGCGGTTCGCCCCGCAGGCCGCCAGCGAGCCGGTCTACAAGGTGCTTGCCAGCGCCGTCGCCAACGCCGAGAACAACGTGGGCCTGGATCGCCGGACCCTCGTCGTCTCGGAGGCTTTCGCTAACGAGGGCCCGACCCTGAAGCGGTTCCAGCCGCGTGCACAGGGTCGCGCCTTCCGCATCCGCAAGCGCACCAGCCACATCACCGTGGTCGTGGCCGGCGGAGAGAACGCGGGATCCGGGCGTCGCCAGCAGCAGAAGAAGAAGGGAGCCTAACAGTGGGCCAGAAGATCAACCCGCACGGCTTCCGTCTGGGCATCACCACCGACTGGAGCTCGCGGTGGTACGCCGACAAGCAGTACGCGGATTACGTCAAGGAAGACGTCGCGATCCGCAAGCTGCTGAGCACCGGCCTCGAGCGCGCAGGCATCTCGAAGGTTGAGATCGAGCGCACCCGCGACCGTGTCCGCGTCGACATCCACACCGCTCGCCCGGGCATCGTCATCGGTCGCCGCGGCGCCGAGGCCGATCGCATCCGCGGCGACCTGGAGAAGCTGACCGGCAAGCAGGTGCAGCTGAACATCCTCGAGGTGAAGAACCCCGAGGCCGACGCACAGCTCGTCGCACAGGGTGTGGCCGAGCAGCTGAGCAACCGCGTCGCCTTCCGTCGCGCCATGCGCAAGGCCATCCAGTCGGCTATGCGTCAGCCGGGCGTCAAGGGCATCCGCGTCCAGTGCTCGGGTCGTCTCGGCGGCGCTGAGATGAGCCGCAAGGAGTTCTACCGCGAGGGTCGCGTGCCGCTGCACACGCTGCGCGCCGACATCGACTACGGGCTCTACGAGGCACGCACCACCTTCGGCCGCATCGGCGTGAAGGTGTGGATCTACAAGGGTGACATCGTCGGCGGACGTCGCGAGCTGGCAGCAGCCGCACCGTCCGAGGACCGTCGTGGCCCGCGTCGTCCGAGCCGTCCGCGCCGTGACTCGCGCGGTGGTCAGGGCGGTCGCAACGACGCTGCGCAGGCTCCTGCCGCCGACGCCACCGCGCCGGCCGCAGCGCCTGCAGAGAACCAGGAGGGCTGAGGCCATGTTGATCCCTCGCAGGGTCAAGCACCGCAAGCAGCACCACCCCAGCCTCAAGGGCCGGGCCAAGGGCGGAACCAAGGTCACCTTCGGTGACTACGGCATCCAGGCTCTGGAAGGTGCTTACATCACCAACCGACAGATCGAGTCGGCTCGTATCGCGATCAACCGCCACATCAAGCGTGGTGGCAAGGTCTGGATCAACATCTTCCCGGACCGCCCGATCACGAAGAAGCCCGCCGAGACCCGCATGGGTTCCGGTAAGGGTTCGCCCGAGTGGTGGGTGGCCCCGGTGAAGCCGGGCCGCGTGCTGTTCGAGATGAGCTACCCCAGTGAGGAGACTGCTCGCGAGGCACTGCGTCGCGCACAGCACAAGCTCCCCATGAAGACCCGTATCGTGACCCGAGAGGAGCAGTTCTGATGGCACTCGGAGTTGCTGCTTCTGAGCTCCGTGAGCTCAGCGACGCCGATCTGGTCGCTCGCTTGAAGGAGTCGAAGGAAGAGCTGTTCAACCTTCGTTTCCAGATGGCTACCGGCCAGCTCGACAACAACCGCCGGCTGCGCACCGTCCGCCGGGAGATCGCCCGCGTGTACACCGTGATGCGCGAGCGTGAGCTGGGCCTGGCGTCCGGACCGGAGGGTGAAGACGCATGAGTGAGGACCAGAAGGTGACTGAAGTACGCGCCAGCCGCAAAGAGCGGATCGGCTACGTCGTCAGCGACAAGATGACCAAGACCATCACGGTCGAGCTGGAAGATCGTACGCAGCACCCGCTGTACGGCAAGATCATCCGCACGACCAGCAAGGTCAAGGCGCACGATGAGGAGCAGGTGGCCGGCGTCGGCGACCGCGTCCGCATCATGGAGACCCGACCGCTGTCGGCGACCAAGCGCTGGCGTCTGGTCGAGGTGCTCGAGAAGGCCAAGTAGGGCCTGATCGGCGCTTCAGAGCGACGTATCTAGACTGGCGAACCGCCCGTCCCGAGGAGACTCGGGACGGGCGGTTCGTTTTTGGTGGGGTGTGTGATGTGTCGTCAGGGGGCTGTGCTGGTGCCGTTCTTGCCGGGTGCACCGTCGGCGCCTCCGGCTTCGCCGGGACGAGTGCTAGCGCCGCCGTTGCCGCCGGATCCGCCGGCGCCGCCGACCACGCCGTCGCCGCCGTCGCCGCCTTTTCCACCGTTGCCGCCGTTGCCGCCGTTGAACCCGCCGGTGCCACCGTTGCCGCCATCGCCACCAGCACCGCCAGTACCCAACTGTGCGTCGCCGCCGGCGCCGCCCGCGCCGCCGGGAGAGCCGAAGATCGGGCCGTCCCCGCCTCGACCGCCGCTGCCACCCTGGCCGCCCGGAGCAGAGGCCTGTCCGCCGTTCCCACCGCCCGCGGCGTTTCCGATCCCGCCGTCGCCGCCGTCGCCGCCGAGAACGGTCCCACTTCCGCCCTGGCCGCCATCGGCGTGGTTCTCGGACCGACCGCCGTCGCCGCCGTCGCCGCCGACGTAGCCATCGCCGCCCCTACCGCCGTTTGCGGACGCACTTCCGGTGCCTCCGTTTCCTCCGCGGCCTCCATCACCGGCGATGCCTGACTGACCTGCCAGACCGCCGGTTCCGAAGAGACCGCCCCGACCGGCCGATCCTCCTGAGCCTGCTTCCCCGCCGGTACCTCCGTTTCCTCCGTTGGCGCTGGAGCTGACTCCGCCGGTACTTCCTGTGCCTCCATCGCCGCCATTTCCGCCGGCGCCGCCGTTGCCGCCGGTTCCGAAGAGCCAACCGCCGTTGCCTCCACTGCCACCGTTGGTGCCGTTGGTACCGTCCCCACCGTTGTAGCCATCGCCGGAGGAGGCGGGTGCGCCGTCGATGCCTGCGACCCCGTCCGTCCCGTCGTAGCCATTCCCGCCGTTGCCCCAGAGAAGGCCGGCGTTCTGCCCGTTGGGCGATGCGGCAGTACCGTCGGCGCCGTCGCCGACGAGGAGGATGCCGAGGAGTGAGACGCGCAGGCCTCCGGTGCCGGGGCTGGTTCCGGGGGCGTACTGGATGGTGATGATCAGCAGATTGAGGGTGAAGCCGTCGGCGTCGGTGACGCTGACGACGGTGGATTGCAATGGTTGGTGAGATGGAGAGGTGAGTGGTGACGGAGGGGAGACGGGGCCCGTGTTGGGTGCGGTGACGAATGACAGTGCTGGTTGAGCGGTGAACGATCTCGGTAGCGAGGTCGGCGTCGGTGCGGTGGTGCTTCGCGGTTGTCCTGCCGTGTCGACGAGTGATTGACCGGTCTGCTTGCGCAGAACTCGGTCGACGCGGGCGGCCAGCTGGCGCAGGCCAGGACTTGCGCTGGGGTTCGCGGCTGCGGCAGCGAGCTGCTCGAGCGTGACATCGGTCGTCGTCGGTGACGGAAGGCCGATGTGGTGAGTTGGTGCGGGTGCATGGAAGTGCTGAGCGAGCTCGGCCAAGTTGTTGGCCGGTGTTGTGGACTGCGCTGAGCTGGTCGGTACGACGGGCGAAGCCAGTGCTCCGCCGAGGACGAGCGTTGAGGCGAGGGCGACGCTGCGCCTGCCGATGCTGACGGCTCGTCGGGCGGGGCTGTTGTGACGTGACTTGCGGTGTGAGCCGGACATGTCTGTTCCTCCGGAGGGCGGTGTCGGCCAGTCGGTCGACTCTGGCGATGCGTCGTCGTGGACGGGGCCGCGGCGGCTCCCACTTCTTCGACAGTGGTGCCCGGAGGAGCGGGTGAGTGCAACGTACTGCCGCGACTGAGCGACGCGTGGTCAAGTCGTCTCATTTAGGCCGTTCGGGGGATGCGGCAGTGATATGACCCCAGCCCGTATCATTGTCAATCATGGCCAAGACCGTTTCCTCTGTCGTCGTAGCGCTCCCCCCGGAAGCGGTGTTCGAGACGCTCACCGACCTCTCGCGGTTCGGCGAGTGGCTGGTGTTCCACGACAGTTGGCGCGGCGCGACACCGTCGCGGGAATCGCTGCGGGAGGGAGTGTCGGTGTCGTCCGTTCTCGAAGTGAAGGGTGCTACGGCGCCCTTTGACTGGACTGTGGACGCCTACACGCCCCCGAGTGAGTTTCGTTTCTCCGGGAAGGAGAAGGGCGTCAAGGTGCGAATCGTGTTGGCTGTGAGGCCTGCGGGGAGCGGATCCGAGGTCTCGTTCCAGTTGGAACTCGGTGGCCTGCCGATGGCCGGCCCGGTCGGCAAAGCAGTGGTGAAGTCGCTGTCGGACGACGTGAAGACGTCGGTGGCGCAGTTCGGTGCGCTGGTCGGGGCGTGAGTCGGACGGCGTTTGTCGGTGACGCTGCAGCTGTCAGGTTGTGACGAGGCTGTGACCGCGTTTCGAATATTCGTGCATCTCGAACGGTGAAGGATGTTCGCTAGTGGACATCGTGACCGCGTGACGGGTGGGATCGCCCGCACGGCGCGGGCTAACGCAGCCGCTGATAGCGACGATAGATTCGATAGAGTTAACCACTCGGGGGCGGTTAACCGTGAGGAAGGGATGTATGGAAGACGGTACTGACGGTCACCAGACGAGTGGCCGGGACCGTGCCTCGTACGTTCCGGACCCACTCCAGGACACCATGCCTTGGACGCCAGAAGACGATCCCATTCTCAAGGAACTGCGGGCGTGGCGCCACGAACTCGGTACCGATGGCCAGGCCGGCGACCCGGCCGCAGAGACTGTCCGCCCGGTCTCTCCGGTTGGCGCTCCGGCGGCACGTGGGGGAGCGCAAGCCCCGACGTCGGATGTGAGTAAGCCTGAGGTGGCTCCGCAGCCCGCGATCAGTTCCGAGCGACGACATGCGGCGAAGCCGACCAGGGAGCCTGTCCGTCCTCGCCGGGTTGCGGACGAGATGCCTTGGCTGCCGTTCAGCCGCCTGAGTAGTTCCGTGGCGACGCCGCAGCCGACGATTGACGTTCGTTCGTCACAACCCGCCGAGCGGTCGGTTCCCCGCCACGCGATGTGGGACGTGATGTCGTCGGGCCCCGCAGAACCGGAGCCGATCCGGACTGCTGCTGAGCGCGAACTCGCCGATGCGAGCACCGTGGCCTTCCCGACGATCGTCGCGGACCACCTCGCTGACGACGCGCCGGTTGAGATCGCGATCGAAGCATCCAAGCTGCACAAGCGGTTCGGTGAGTTCGTCGCCGTTCACGACGTGAGCTTCTCCGTCCCGAAGGGCAAGATCGTTGCGCTCCTCGGTCCGAACGGCGCAGGTAAGACCACGACCGTCAATATGCTCTGTACCCTGCTCAAGCCGGACGGAGGTTCAGCGACAGTGGCGGGTTGCGATGTAGCTGATGACGCTCCCGGGGTTCGCCGTGCGATCATGCTGACCGGTCAGTTCGCTGCATTGGACGAGGCGCTGACTGGGCGGGAGAACCTCATTCTCTTCGGACGGCTGTTGGGGATGACGAAGAAGTCTGCAGGAGTTCGCGCCGATGAACTCCTCGCGGAGTTCGGCCTCACGGAGGCGGCGGGCCGCCGTGTGGGCCAGTACTCGGGTGGTATGCGCCGACGCATTGACATCGCCTGCGGTCTGGTCACCAAGCCCGAGGTCGTGTTCCTGGACGAGCCGACGACCGGTCTGGACCCGCGTAGCCGCCAGGACGTGTGGACGGTGGTGGAGCAGCTTCGTGACTCCGGTGTCACGATTCTGCTGACGACCCAGTACCTCGAGGAAGCCGACGTCCTGTCAGACAACATCGTCGTGATCGACAAGGGACGCGTCATCGCCGAAGGCACCTCGAACGAACTCAAAGCGGAGACTGGCGCCGCCTACTGCGAGATCACTCCTTCCCATCCTGCATACCTCCCCCGTTTGCGTGCGCGACTTCGAGACATGATCGGCGACGCCGAGAACTCCGAGCCGGATGCCCTCACCGTGTCGGTCCCTGCTCCAGACGGCCCGACAACCCTCGCCGAGGTGATTCGTCGAACTGAGGCAGCCAAGATCCCGCTCGCCGACATCGCGTTACGCCGTCCATCGCTGGATGAGGTGTTCCTTGCGTTGACCGGTGATGGGTCCGGCTCCGAGGCGGACGATCGCCCGTGACGTTGATCGACCACGGTCCGGAAGCCATCGATGACATCGCGTCGCCATGGCTCCGGACATTCCGACAATGGTGGACCCTGACTGCGCGCGGACTGTTGAAGGTTCTGCGGAATGGCGAGTTCCTCTTCGCCTTCATCTCGCCGGCTTTTCTGGCGCTCTGCTTCTTCCTTCCCTTGCGGAAGATCATGGACTCGATGCCGGGCATGGACTACGGGCAGTTCTTGATGCCGATCATCATCCTGCAGGCCGTGAGTTTCGCAGCCACTTCCGCAGCAATGAGGTCTGCATTCGATGTCAGCGGCGGAATCAACTCGCGGTTCCGTGTGTTGCCAATGTCTGGAGTCGTGCCCTTCTTTGCACGCTTGGCGACAAATGTGGCGCTGCTTGTCGTCTCGTTGATCTGCGGAGCAGTGGCAGTGTTGATCATCGGTTGGCGGCCGAACGGTGGAGCGTCCGGAACAGTTCTGCTGTTCGCGATCGCGCTGGGAATCGGGCTGTTGCTGGCGTTGATGTCGGACGGTATCGGACTGGTGGCAGGCAGCCCGCAAGCGACCAGCCAGATGCTCGGACTGCCTACGATGATCCTCGGCATGGTGTCGACGGGATTCGTGCCTGAAGAGCGATTCCCGGAGTGGATCCGAGGATTCGCGAGAAACCAGCCGATCTCGCAGTTCGTCGAGGCTATGCGCGCGGCTGATTCGCCAGGACGTGTTACCTGGGACGTCATTCAGCCGACCGTGTGGTGGTGCGTCGGCCTCGCCGCTGTCGCGGGCGTGCTCCTTGTCATCGGTGCGAGGAGAGTCCGCGTATGACGGCGACAGCGATGGCGCAGCCAGGACTGCGTGATTCCAACGAGCGTTCGCTGACCGCGTGGTTCGGTGCGACCCGGGTCCTGACGTGGCGGCAACTGCTCGTCTACGTCCGCGACGTTGTGACAGTCCTCCAGTCACTGATCATTCCCGCAATCTCACTGGTTTTGATCAAAGTCGTACTGGGCGACGCGGTCGGCAGCAGCACCGGCGAGAACAGTCTTTACGGCACAGTGCCGCTGATGATCATCGTGGGTGCGATGGGCGGTTCCATGGTGTCGGCTGTACGGCTCAACAAGGAACAGTCGACGGGGCTTCTCGCCCGACTGTACGTGCTCCCGATCAACCGCGCGGCCGACCTGACGTCCCGGGTTGCCGCAGAACTCGTGCGAATATTCGTCGTGACGATCGTCTTGCTGTCGATCGGGTATGCGATGGGCTTCAGATTTGAGCAGGGGCCGTTAGGTGCGCTCGGACTGATCGCGGTTCCAATCGTCTTCGGCGGCGCATACGCGGTATTCGTCCTCGCGCTCGCGGTCAACTCGTCGACGGGTGCACCACTGGTGCAGTATCTCGGATTGCTGATGAGCGTCATGATGTTCTTCAACTCAGGGTTTTCCCCGGTCGACGGGTATCCGGGGTGGTTGCAGCCGATCGTCGCGAACCAGCCGATGTCGCCGGCGATCGAGGTGATGCGGTCCTTCGCCCTTGGCGGGCCCATGGCGACGAACTTGATCAAGGTGGCGATTTGGACGCTGTTGTTCGCCGGTGTCAGCGTCTATCCGGCGTTGCGGGGATATCGTCGGGCTGCGACCAATCGGTGATGATGGGTACGCGATCGATGGCAGTGCAGACGCGCACAGGTGAAGGGTGATTGAACGTGACTGGAACGGGGTCGCTAGTGAACGGAGAGTTCCTACCGCTGACCGCCGCACAGCGGGGGATGTGGTTCGCGGAGAGCATGTCTCCGAACTATTCGGTCAACGTCGCGCACTATCTCGACATCGTAGACAGCGAACGACCTCTTGATACCGACCTCCTGACTCGTATCCACGACCAGGGGGCGCGTGAGTTGGAAGCGGCCTTCACGCGGTTCATCGATGTGGACGGCGTGCCGATGCAGACTGTCGACTACGCGCTGCCCTTCCACTTGGAGTCTGTTGACCTCCGAGCCGAACGAGATCCGCTTGCTGCCGCGCACGCATTCATGAACGACGATTACCGGCGCAAAGTGGACTTACTGGAACCGGGGAGTCTGGCGCGCGCGGTGTTGATCCGTATCGCCGATGATCGCCATCTCTGGTACATGCGAGGGCACCACGCGATCATGGACGGGTACTCAGCACTGAACGCCTTGCTGCGAGGCGTCGACGAGTACAACGCCGATGTCAACGGAGAACCGTTCGTCGAGAAGCCGCGAGCCTCGCTCACTGAATTGGTTCGCGACGATTCCACATATGCCACCAGTAGCCGCCGCGAACGTGACCGCGAGTACTGGGCAGCCCATGTCGCCGATCTCCCCGAGCGTGTTTCACTTGCTCAGCATGCGGCCACTGCGCCGTTGTCGCCGATCAACATCATGGCCGGACGCGCGCTCGATGATGCCTTGCAAGACCGCCTGTCCGCGCTTGCCGCAGAGTTGAACGTCTCGCTCGCGGTGCTGTTGACAGCGGGTTTCTCCGCGTACCTGTCACGCATGACGGGAACCGATGAGGTGGTGCTCAGCGTGCCCGTGACCGGACGCGCCACCGCCAAGATCAAGCGCGCCAGTGGCATGGTGTCGAACATGCTCCCGGTACGGGCGACCGGTGCCGCTGAGTTGACGCTGCGTGAGCTCACGGCGCAGACGCAGATCGAGATGACGGGTGTGCTGCGGCATCAGCGATACCGATTCGAGGACATCCGGATCGACGCAGGACTTCGAGATGCGAACACCGCGTCGTTCGGCCCTGTCGTGAACATGGTCTTCTTCGACCGCCCGATAGAGATCGTCGGCGCCGACGTCGAATACCAGATTCTGGCTTCCGGAATCCTCGAAGACCTGCGCGTCAACTTCTACCAGTCCAGTCCGACCGCACCGATCGTCGTCGACCTGCATGGCAACGAGCATCTCTACTCGCGCCAAGAGATCGAAACCCACCTCGACCGTTTCCTCACCTTCGTCCAGCGGGTGATCGCTCAACCCGACACGAGATTGAGCGACGTCGACTTGCTGACAGCGCTCGACCGAACCACCATTGCAGAACACGAGCGTGGCCCCGCATGTTCGTACGACGGTGCGGACGGCAATCTGCTCGACGCTTTCGAGGCCCGCGTCGCCGCGACACCTAACGCGATTGCCCTCATCGAGGGCGATGTCGAAGTCACCTACCGCCAGTTCGACCAACGCCGCCGAGCGTTGGCCACTCGTGTCACGGCGGCGGGCGTGAATCCTGGGGATCGCGTGATCGTGTCGCTCCCACGTGGCGTGGATCAACTGGTGGCGGTGTACGCGACGATCACGGCGGGCGCAGCCTATGTTCCGGTCAATCCGACGGACCCGCAAGATCGCCGCGACCAGGTGACGAGCACCGCGCAGGCGACGTGTGTGATCGACGAAGCGTTCATTGCGGCAGCCGCCGGCGCGCCCGTCGGAATCTTCGGGACGGCCGACGTGCCCGCGGACTCGATTGCGTACGTGATCTTCACGTCCGGGTCCACGGGAACGCCGAAGGGAGTCGCAGTCTCGCACCGCGCCATTCTCAACCGCCTGGCGTGGATGCAGGAGCACTATCCGCTCACCGAGGACGACAGAGTCCTCTACAAGACGCCGATCACGTTCGACGTGTCGGTCTGGGAACTCTTCTGGCCTCTGGCGATCGGGGCGACCACGGTGATAGCGCGTGTGGATGGACACCGCGATCCTCACTACCTGCACCGAGAAATGCGTGACAGCGGCGTGACAGTGGCACACTTCGTGCCGTCGATGCTGGACGTCTTCATTGAGTCGCGGGTCTCACGACCGGCAGGTGAGAACCTGTTCGCTGAGTCGCTGGACCGGATATTCACCTCGGGTGAGGCTCTCGGAGGCCCGCTGGCGGCGAGTGCGCTGGTCGACGGAACGGTGGATCTGGTCAACCTCTACGGTCCGACAGAGGCCGCGGTAGACATCACCGAGTATCGAGTGACACACGGCGAAACGGCTCCCACCATCGGTAAGCCGGTCCCCAACAGTCAGGTCTATGTCCTCGACGACCGTCTGCACCCTCAGCCGACCGGAGCGCCCGGTGAGCTGTACCTGGCGGGCGTTCAGTTGGCACAGTGCTACGTCAGCCGCTCCGAACTCACGGCGGGCAGCTTCGTCGCCGATCCGTTCGGATCCAACGGATCTCGCATGTATCGCACGGGCGACCTCGTTCGCTGGACCGTCGATGGAGAACTCGACTACCTCGGACGAACCGACTTTCAAGTCAAGATCCGCGGTCAACGGGTAGAACTCGGCGAAGTGGAGAACGTCCTCGCGGCGCACCCGGCCATTGACATCGCAGTCGCGATGGTCCGTGAAGACATTGCCGAGACCCCGACCCTCGTCGGCTACGTCCGCGCCGGTGCCGGAGAAGTCTCTGAGCCGGAGCTTCTCGCGTGGTGCCGTCGGCGCCTGCCCTCGCACATGGTGCCGACCACGATCGTCATGATGGACGAGCTGCCGTTGAACGCCTCCGGCAAGCTCGATCGCAAACAGCTTCCCATTCCTGCACTGAAGTCTGCTGAGTATGTGGCGCCCGAGTCGGAACTCGAGGGAGCACTTGCCGGTTTGGTCGCTGAACTGGTTGGCGCCGAGAGGGTCGGCATGCGCGACAACCTGTTCGCGATCGGCGGCGACTCACTGGTGGCGGCCCGCCTCGTGACCCGCGCGCGTGACGGACTCGGACTCGACGTGCAGCTGACAGACGTCTTCGAATCGGCGGATTTGGCTGAGCTCGCAGCCGCGATCTCCTCCGGATCCAATCGCGCCACGGTGCCCGCCATCGTGCACGTCGAACTCCGACCGGAGCAGATTCCGGCGTCGCTCGCGCAGTCGCGGTTGTGGACTGTCAATCAGATGGACACGGCAGCGGGAACCTACAACATGCCGGGTGCTGTCCGACTGCCGGTGGACATCGATCTCGATGCGTTGCGACTCGCCCTGACCGATGTGATCGAACGCCATGAGACGCTGCGAACCACCTATGCACAGGTCGACGACCGTGTGATCCAAGTGATTCGCACAACTGACGACGCGCTCGGCGGGATCGATCTCAACGAACGCCGCGACGCTGACGTCACGACTGCGGTGACACGCTTCGCATCACTCGGGTTCGACCTTGGCAGTGAGACTCCGCTGCGCACCCGACTCGTCCGTGCGGGCGACGAATTGGTCCTAGTCCTTGTGGTTCATCACATCGCGGCGGACGGCTTCTCGCTGATCCCGTTGATCGCCGATTTGATGGCGGCCTATCGCGCTCGGAGCGCCGGTGGATCTCCCACCTTCACTCCACTGGAGTTGGACTACGCCGACTTCGCCATGTGGCAGAGTCGTGTCCTCGATGGTTCCGACGCGCTTATCGACGGACTGTCCTTCTGGCGGCGAGAGCTCGACGGGCTCCCAGAGTTGATTGCGTTGCCCACAAGCCGGCCACGCCCCCACGTCGCCTCCGGTCGAGGAGGCTATGTCGACGTCGTCGCCGATGCTGCTCTCGTGCACCGTGTGGCCGAGCGTGCCAAAGACGTCGGCGTCACACCCTTCTCGGTGATCCACAGTGCCTTCGCAGTGGTGCTCGCCCAGCTCTCGGGGACGTCCGACATCGCCATCGGCACAGCTGTCGGCGGTCGAGATGACGATCGACTCAGCCCTCTGGTCGGCATGTTCGTCGACACGGTTGTTCTGCGTAGCGACGTGCGTCCGGAGACGACCGTCGGCGACTTCTTGACCGCTTCACACCGGACGCGTGCACGGGCGATGGCGCACGCCGTGGTTCCGTTCGAGCGTGTGGTCGCCGAACTTGCACCGACGCGTTCGGCAGCGCACACTCCGCTGTTCCAAGTCAGCCTCACGATGCTCTCCGATACCACCAGCGCACTGCGTTCCGGTGCCGAGAGCTTCGAACTCGTCGATGCGCGGGTACCTGCCGCGAAGTACGATCTCGCGGTCAGCGTGGTCGATACCGATGACACGTACGAAATCGAATTCTCGTACGCGACGGACCTGTTCGACCGGACGTTCGTACAGGCCGTCGCCGGTTACCTGCTACGCGTCGTCGATCAGATCGCTTCGGGCCGGCTCGACGCTCCGATCGGTCGCATCGATGTACTCGGGGAAAACGAACTCGCTGCACTCGCAGAGCCGAGGCCCACCGCTGCGGAGCCCATGCCGCTCGGCGAGCTCTGGGACAGTCACGGGCAGGCGGCGCCCGGGCCGATCGTGCACCCAGACGGAGAATGGACGCGAGCGGAGTTCGATGCGACGTCGAACGCGATCGCCCGCACCTTGATTGCTCGGGGTATCGGTGCAGGCGACCTGGTCGCCATCGGTATCGGCCGATCCGGGTACGCGGCTCTCGCGATGGTGGCGATCGCTAAAGCAGGCGCGGCGTTCGTCAGCATTGACCCCGCACTTCCGGACGAGCGTCGCGACGACATCCTCGCCGACAGCGGTGCCGCTCTCGGACTGACGGTGGCGAGTCTCCGGGACGCGGCCCCGGGAACAGTGGATTGGTTGACGGTCGATCATTCTTCTGACGCCGGCATCGATACGACTCCGATCCGGAAGGACGAGCTCGTTCGTTCCGTCGCGATCGACGACCTCGCCTACCTGATCTACACCTCGGGCTCGACCGGTAAACCGAAGGCTGCCGCAGTCAGCCATCGCGGACTGGCGAACATGACCGTGAACCAGCGGACGATTCTTGGTCTGGATCAGAGCAGCCGAGTGTTGCAGGTGGCGGCGCTGAGCTTCGACGCATCTGTCTTCGAGATCACGATGGCACTGTGCAGTGGCAGCGCGTTGGTGATCAGCCCGGCCGACGTCTTTGCCGGAGACGATCTTGCCGATCTGATCGCCGCGCACCTCGTCACCCATGTCGTCATGACCCCGTCGGCGATGATCAGCTTGGAGCCGGAGAGCTTGCCGACTCTGCAGACGCTCGCCAGCGTCGGCGAAGCATGCCCGCCCGAACTGATGCGGCGTTGGGCCTCGGCGGGCCGGAGATTCTTCAACCTCTACGGCCCAACCGAATCGACGATCTGGGCGACCTCTGCCGGGCCATTGAGCGCCGACGACGAGGTTACGATCGGCACCGCTGCACCGGGAGTCCACGCGTACGTTCTGGGTGATTCTCTGCGCCCGACTCCGGCCGACGTCCCCGGTGAGCTGTACCTGGCCGGCGACCAGATAGCGCTCGGCTACCTCGGCCGCCCAGATCTGACCACCTCCCGGTTCGTCGCTGACCCATTCGCCTCCGGTGCCCGGATGTACCGCACGGGTGACCGTGTGACGCGCGGCCCCGATGGTGTCTTGACGTACCTGGGCCGCACTGATTTTCAGCTCAAGATTCGTGGCATGCGGATCGAGCCGGGCGAGATCGATGCGGCCCTGGCAACGCATCCCGGGGTGGCGGCGGCCCTCACCGTCGGTGTGCCAGGGCCGGCGGGCGACCCTGTCCTGATCTCGTACGTGACGCCGAGCAACGGGAGGCTTCCGAACGGCGACGACGTGCGCGTTCACGTCGCGGGGCTGTTGCCTGGGCACATGGTGCCGCACACCGTGTTGCCGGTGGCAGCTTTTGTCGTCAACAACGTCGGTAAGGTAGACCGCTCTGCGTTGCCCGAGGTGGACCTGACGTCTGACATCGCCTATGAAGAGCCAGAACCTGGCATCGAAGCGTCGATCGCCGAACTCTTCGCCTCGATCCTTGGGGTGGAACGTGTTGGACGATACGACAACTTCTTCGACCTCGGCGGTAACTCGCTGTCGGCGACGGCGTTGACAGGCAAACTCAGCAAGTTGACCGGCCGTCATACCGGTGTGCGGGATCTGTTCGTGGCGCCGACTGTCGCGGAGCTCGCGCAGGCGGTCCGCGCCGCGGAGGATGAGGCGCCGTCCGCGCCACTCCGTCCGAGGACCACTACCGAGATGGTTCCCGTCTCCGGCACTCAGCGCACCATGTGGTTGCTGAACCGTGGAGACCCAGAATCAGCCGCGTACAACATCGCAATGGCGCTGGAGATGACCGGTGCACTGGATATCGACGCTCTGCGTCTCGCCTTCGCAGACGTCGTGGGTCGCCACGAGGCATTGCGCACCATCTACCCGATGGTCGGTGACGAGATCCTGCAGAACATCATCGACCCGGTAGCGGCCGGCAAGCGACTGGAACTGATCCGTTCCGACGCGACCGGGTCGCTCGCCGAGTCCGTCGCGGCTGTCACCGCACGCGGATTCGACGTGCAGACCGACCTTCCGATCCGCGCGGCCGTCCTGAGGACTGGTGATCATTCGCACGTCTTGGTGCTGGTGATCCATCACATCAGCGGCGACGGCAGCTCAATGGCACCCCTGGCAATCGACATGATGACCGCCTACGCAGCCCGCGCGGCGGGAACTGCTCCGGATTGGGCCCCGCTGCCGCTTCAGTACGCGGACTTCGCGCTATGGCGCGCTGAGCAACTCGCCGCTGTCGGTGGCAACGGTCGCACCCGGGCCGAACAACAATTGGACTTCTGGGCCGAACGACTGGCCGGCGCACCGCCGGTTCTGGAACTGCCCGCAGATAAGACACGCCCGAAGAGCCCGAGCTTCGTCGGCGACGCCGTCGACTTCAAGATCGACGCTGGTGTGATGTCGGATTTGGAGACTGCTGCGATCGCTTCCGGCGCGTCGCCGTTCATGATCACGCGCGCTGCCTTCGCGGTCTTGCTCGCCAAGCTGTCCGGCCAACGCGACATCGTGATCGGCACGCCCTACGCAGGCCGAGATGTCGGTGAACTGGACGGGGTCGTCGGAATGTTCGTCAATACTCTCGCGATGCGGACACGGACAGAACCGGGAGAGTCGTTCCGGATGGTGCTCGATCGCGTACGTCGAGACGATCTCGAAGCGATGGCGAACGCCGACGTGGCTTTCGACGACATCGTCGCCAGGGTCGCGGGCTCCACTCCTCGCTCGCACAACGCGGTGTTCCAGGCCATGTTCGTGTTCCAGAACCTGACCTTCCCGCATGTTTCGCTGCCCGGTCTGGTGATCGAGGCGGAGGAGGAGCAACTCACCTCGGCGAAGGTGGATGTGCAACTCACGCTGTTCCCGAGTGATCCCAAGGCGCCGTCGACCGACGGGGCTGTGCGCGGACAACTCATCTATGCGACGGACCTGTTCGAGCGGGAGACAGCCGAGGCGATGGTGCGCCGATACCTCCGCGTGCTGGAGACGATCGCCGCCGACCCCGACGTGATCATCGGCGACATCGTGGTCGACGAGGCTTCGGTCGACGCCGTCGGCGATGAGGCCACCGCCCCCCGTAATCTCGGCGACTTGGTGGCAGAGGCTACTGACACAGATGCCATCGCGACGGCGATTGAGCGCGACGGGACCGTCCTCACCTTCGCTGATTTGACGTCGACGATGGATGTCTTGGCGACGGCGATGCCGGACAGTGACCGTGATTCGCTGCTCACCATGACGGTGATGAGCATGGTGCCCGGACTGGCGGAAGCCGGTTCTGAGGCACTGGAGGAAGTACTGCACGCGTTACGTACTAACGCGGAGGCCGCCTCTGGCGGCAGTGTGACTGAGGAGACTGTGAAGCAATGAGTGATCGTCAGGCGAAGTCGACCCTGCTGACGCAGAACTGGGGCCGAACACCTGCGACGCTGGACCTGCTGGAGGTCGCCGCGACACTGGCGCCCGACGTGACCGCACTGGAGGGCGCCTCGGGCCCCGTCACCTATGCCGCCCTCTACACGCGACTGTCGGCGACGGCGGGCGTGCTCGCCGACCAGGGCCTCGACACGGATGGTGCGGTGACCGCCGGTGTGTCGGCGATCGTCAAGACACCCGAGATGACGCCCGTCGATGCCCTGCTCGCCTCCGCGAAGGCTGTCACCGCGCTGCGGTCGGCAGCTTTGGAGTTCGTCGGTACCACTGATCTGAACTCGCTTCCGGGGCTGTTCACATCCGCGGTCCACCGCTTCGGCAATCGGACGGCGGTCACCGACCCGAATGGCCGGGAACTGACGTATATCGAACTCGATGATCAGTCGACGGCGGTCGCGCGGGCTCTCGTGGACCGAGGCGTGGGTGTGGACACGAGTATCGCCCTTGCGGTGAGTCGGACGGTCAATCTGCCCGTCGCGATCCTCGGCATCCTCAAGGCTGGGGGCGCCTATATTCCGCTGGATCTGGCCCACCCGACGGAACGTCTCGGGTACATCGTCGAGAACGCGCGTCCCACAGGCCTTCTCGTGGACGATTCGGTGGGGGACCGTCTCGACGAACTCGACTTGCCCCGGTGGGACCTCGAGGCGCTGATCGCCGCCGGCCGTGAATCCTCCGCCGAACTGCCCGCGAGCATCCCCGCCTCGGCCTCCGCGTACGTGATCTACACGTCGGGCTCCACCGGTCGGCCGAAGGGCGTTCAGGTGGAGCACCGGAACGTCGTCGCGCTGATGGCGGCCGCTCAGATCCACTACGGCTTCACCGAGAACGACGTGTGGTCCATGTTCCACTCGCACGCCTTCGACGTGTCGGTGTTCGAACTGTGGGGTCCGCTCCTGTTCGGCGGTCGTCTGCTGGTCGTCGACCGCGCGGTGGCACGGGAGCCCGGACAGTTGGTCGAACTCCTCGCCGAACAGGGCGTCACGGTGTTCAGCCAGACGCCATCGGCGTTCTATCAGTACGTCGAGGCGCGCGAGCGCGTCCACGTCGACTCCACGATCCGGTACGCCGTCCTCGCCGGTGAGGCCGTCAGCTTCGAGCAGATGCGTCGCTGGTACCGAAGCTTCCCGGACGAGCAGACCGTCGTAGTCAACATGTACGGCATCACCGAGACCACGGTCCACTCCACGTTCCGTGCCCTCAGCGCAGAGTTGGTCGAGTCGACTGATGCCTCCGATGTCGGTGACGGCCTGCCCGCACTGACCGTTCACGTCCTCGACGAACGACTCCGCCACACTCCCGACGGCGTGCCCGGCGAGATCTACGTCAGCGGCACGCAGGTGACTCGCGGCTACCAGAACCGTTCGGACCTCACCGCCACCCGGTTCATCGCCGATCCCTTCGCCGCCGACGGCACCCGCATGTATCGCTCCGGCGACATGGCGATCCGTCGCGGCGACACCGTCGAGTACCTCGGCCGCAGCGACGGCCAGGTTCAGCTCCGCGGCTTCCGCGTCGAGATGGGCGAGGTGGAGGGCGGCATGCTCCGCGTCGACGAGATCTCCGGTGCCGCAGCCAAGGTCACGAAGGCCGCCAACGGCGACGACCTGCTGGTCGGCTACGTGGTGCCCGCCGACGGCGTCGTCGTCGACTCGGCGGAACTGCGGCGCGCGATCGGCGCCCACGTGCCGGGCTACATGGTCCCCGACGTCATCGTGGAACTCGACCAGCTTCCGCTCACCGTCAACGGCAAGCTCGACCGCCGCGCCCTGCCCGAACCCACGCTGGGGTCCGACGAGTTCGTCTCGCCCGAGACCGACACCGAGCAGCGCATCGCGGCACAGTTCGCCGAGGTGCTCGGCATCGACGAGATCAGCGCCACCGCATCGTTCTTCGATCTCGGCGGCAACTCACTGGCGGCGGCCCGCATCGTCGGCCGTGTTGGCGAAGCGCTCGACGTCGACCTCTCCGTGCGCGACCTCTTCGATGCCCCGAGTGTTCGGGAACTCGCGAACGCAGTAGGCGACAAGGCGCCGGCGCTGCCGCCCATCGCAGCCGTCGAATCGCGACCGGATCGCATACCCCTGTCGTTCGCACAGCAGCGGATGTGGTTCATCAACCGGTTCGACGCCGCTTCCGGAACCTATAACATCCCGGCGGTCCTCAAGCTCACGGGGACGCTCGATCCGGCCGTGCTCCGGCAGGCAGTCGTCGATGTGGTGGAACGGTACGAGGTTCTGCGCACCACCTTCCCCGATGAGGAGGGCCGTCCCTACCAGTCGATCGCACCGTCGGACTCTGTCTCAGAGCGACTCGACTGGGCCCTCGTCACCTCGGCGGACGACGTCCATGCTGCGGTCACCGACGGCTTCGATCTCTCCACGGAATGGCCTATCCGAGCCCGTCTCCTGACAGTTTCGGCTGATGAGCATGTCTTCGCACTCGTCGTGCACCACATCGGTGCCGACGGTGAATCGTTCGGACCGTTGATCGGTGACCTTCTCGTCGCCTACTCGGCACGGGCCGCAGGCGGTGCGCCGGCCTTCGAACCGTTGGCCGTCCAGTTCGCAGACTTCGCCGTGTGGCAGCACAACGTCCTCGGAGACATTGACGATGCGACGTCAGTGGTCGGCGGGCAGCTCGACTACTGGCGGAAGCAGTTGGACGACGTCCCGGACGTGCTCGAACTGCCGACCGATCGTCCCCGTCCGGCCACCGCGAGCTACCGCGGTGCGGAAACCAATTTCTCGATCCCCGCTGATGTCGCCGAGAGGATCGAAGCCCTCGCCGCGACGCATGGCGCGACGGCATTCATGGTGGTCCACGCCGCGCTCGCGACGCTGCTGTCTCGACTGTCCGCGACGGACGACATCGCGGTCTCGACGCCTGTTGCCGGACGCGGTCAGGCGGTCCTCGACCGCCAGATCGGCATGTTCGTCAACACGCTCGTCCTGCGCACCCCCGTCGACCAGGCCGCCCGCTTCGCGGACCTGCTTGATGCGGTCAAGGCCGTCGACCTCGATGCCTTCGCGAATCTCGACGTTCCCTTCGAAGCCGTCGTGGACGCCGTGGATCCGATTCGCAGCGAGGCCTTCGCGCCGCTCGCACAGGTGATGCTTTCATTCGATCCCGCGGCCTCGCTCGGCGGTGTCGACACCGTGGATGTCGCAGGCCTCCGGCTGGAGCAGATTCCCGCCACCGACGTCCCGTCGCAGGTGGATCTCACCGTCGTCGTGTCCACAGACCCGACCGGCGACTGGTCGGGTTCGGTGACCTACGCGACGGACCTGTTCGATCAGTCGACCGTCGACGACCTCACCGCCAAGCTCGTACAGCTGCTGTCGGCCCTGACCGCCGCGCCTGCGACCGTGGTCGGCGACGCACCGCTCCTGACCGAGCACGAGTCGGCGCTGGTCTCCGGATTCGAGCGCGGGGACGACCTGACGGTTTCGGCCGACACCCTGGCTTCGATGGTCGCGGCATCGGTCGCCGCCCACTCGGACCGAACCGCTTTGGTGTTCCAGGGGAGAAGTGTCTCCTTCGCCGAGTTCGGTGCGCGCGTGGCGACCCTGGGCCGCGAGCTCATCGCGGCGGGAATCGGCCCGGACGCCGCCGTCGGTGTGTGCATGGAGCGGTCGGTGGAGATGATGGTCGCAATCCACGCGATCACCGCTGCCGGTGGGCATTATGTGCCGATCGATCCGTCGGCGCCGCGGGAACGTGCCGAGTACATGGTGGCGACGGCGGGTGTCTCGCTCGTGCTGGTGCGTGCGGGCGTCGAGGCGCCCGATGCACTCGGTGGGCTTGCTGCAGGCGTTCGGCTGCTCGGCGTGGATGCTTCCGGGGAGATCGACCTTTCGACCGCAGCGATCGCCGACGCTGAGCGTGCGGGCGCATTGCGGGCGTCGAATGCCGCGTACACGCTCTTCACATCGGGGTCCACCGGGCGGCCGAAGGGCGTCACCGTCAGCCACGAGGCGATCGTCAATCGTCTCGCTTGGATGGACGCCGCATATCCGATGACTTCCGAAGACCGGGTCGTCCAGAAGACTCCGACCACCTTCGACGTCTCGGTGTGGGAGCTGTACTGGCCGCTGATCGCAGGCGTTCCGCTCGTCATCGCTGAGCCGGATCGGCACGGTGACCCCCAGTACCTGGCGGAGCTGATCGCAGCCGAGCAGGTCTCGGTTCTGCACTTCGTACCGTCGATGCTCGCCACCTTCACGGACGTCCTGGGCGCACGGACCGCCGAACTCACTTCGGTGCGAACGGTGTTCACCTCCGGTGAGGCCCTCACGCCGACTGTCGCGGATTCCCTGTTGACGCGTCTGCCGGACGTCGCACTGCACAATCTGTACGGCCCCACGGAGGCCGCAGTCGACGTGACAGCGCACCGTGTCGCCCTCGGTGAGCTCGTTGTGCCGATCGGCGCACCCGTCGCGAACACCAGCACCGTCGTCCTCGATGCGCGGTTGCGGCGGGTTCCGGTGGGTGTGCCGGGAGAGCTGTATCTCGGGGGAGTTCAGCTCGCGCGCGGATACGCCTCCCGTGCTGACCTCACGGCCGAACGTTTCGTCGCGGATCCGGTCGGGAACGGTTCTCTGCTGTACCGAACCGGTGACCTGGTGCGGTGGAACGCCGCCGGTGAGCTCGAGTACCTGGGTCGCACCGACTTCCAGGTCAAGCTCCGCGGCCAGCGATTGGAGCTGGGTGAAGTCGAGTCGGCGATCAGCGCCGCGCCCGGTGTCGTGCACGCCGCGGCGTCGGTGGTCGCGATCGGCGGTGGCGACCAACTCGTCGGCTGGTTCAGCCCGTCGAGCGTCAACGTCGACGGGCTCCGCGCGGCCGTTGCGGAAGCACTGCCCGAGTACATGCGCCCGTCCGTCTGGGTGCCTGTCGACACGATGGTTCTCACGTCGTCCGGCAAGGTGGATCGCAAGGCTCTGCCCGCTCCGGTCGTGACGCACGCCGAGTTCGTCGCGCCGGCCACCGACGCCGAACAGCGCATCGCCGAGGTCTTCGTCGGCCTGGTCGGTGCCGACCGCGTGTCGGCCACCGAATCCTTCTTCGATCTCGGCGGCAACTCGCTGTCTGCGATGCGCGCGGTGGCGCGCGTGTCGGACGCCCTCGGGGTGGAGGTCTCCATCCGAGACCTGTTCGACGCCCCGACCGTCCGCGAACTGGCGGCGGCCGTCGCTGGACGCGCCCCGGCACTGCCGCCGGTCACGTATGCGGAGGCGCGCCCGGCACTTGTTCCTCTCTCGTTTGCGCAGCAGCGCATGTGGTTCATCAACCAGATGGAACCCGAGCTCGCCACGTACAACATCCCGGCGCTGTTCCAGCTCGCCGGTGAGATCGACGTCGATGCGCTGCGGGCAGCGACGGTCGACGTCATGTCACGCCACGAGGTGTTGCGCACGACGTTCCCCGATGTGGAGGGCACGCCGTACCAGTCGGTGACAGACATCGACGCCGTACCGGACGCGCTGGACTGGCGTGTCGTCGAATCGGCGGATCAGCTCGAGGCAGACCTCCGTCGCGGTTTCGACGTGTCCCGTGACCTTCCCCTGCGCGCGCGGCTCGTGCACACCGGTGACGGCCAGGCCACCTTCGGACTGGTGGCGCACCACATCGCCTTCGACGGTCAGTCGTTCGGCCCGCTCGCCGCCGACCTGCTGATCGCATATTCGGCGCGCGTCGCCGGTTCGGTGCCCGACGTGGCTCCGCTCGATGTGCAGTTCGCGGACTACGCGATCTGGCAGCGTGAGGTGCTCGGTGCTCCCGACGACCCGTCGTCCGTGCTCGGTGAGCAGTTGGACTTCTGGACCCGGAACCTTGCGGGGATGCCGGATGTCCTCGATCTCCCGACCGATCGTCCGAGGCCGCTGGTCGCGACCCACGACGGCGCACTCCACGACTTCGTTCTTCCCGCAGAGCTGGGACGCCGAATCGACACGGTCGCGGCTCAGCATGGCGCCACCCGGTTCATGGTCCTGCACGCGGCATTCGCCGCACTGCTGGCACGTCTCACCGGAACCACCGACATCGCTGTCGGCACCCCGGTGGGCGGTCGAGGTCAGCAAGCGCTCGACGCCATGGTCGGCATGTTCGTCAACACCTTGGTCCTCCGTACCGAGATCGAGCCCGCAACGTCGTTCGCCGATCTTCTGAAGCACGTCCGCGATGCCGATCTCGATGCGTTCGCTCACGCTGACGTGCCGTTCGAATCGGTCGTCGACGCAGTCAATCCGGTTCGTTCGGAGGCCTTCTCACCGCTGGCGCAGGTGATCCTGTCCGTCGACCCGATCGCTGCTGCGACCACGTCGACAACGGTCGCCGGGATGACGGTGACGCCGATCGACATCACCGAGGCCCCGGCCCAGGTGGACCTCAACCTGACCATCTCCACGGGCGCCGACGACACCGACTGGTCGGCGATCTTCACCTACGCCACCGACTTGTTCGACCACTCGACCGTCGAGCAGTACTCGGCGCGGTTCGTGCAGGTGCTCACCGAACTCCTCTCTGACGTCGACCAGCCCGTCGGCGACGCTCCGATGGTCGACACCGCAGAGACGACGCGGTTGCTGAACAACTCCGCGGGCACCGTGGTCGCCGAGGCCGGTCAGACCATTGCCGACCTGGTCGCGGGACGTATCGCCGACTCAGCGGACCGTCCGGCACTGGTGACCGAGGACCGGACGTTCTCGTACGCCGAGTTCGGCCAGCGGGTCGCGCTACTCGCGCGCCAATTGATCGCCGTCGGTGTCGGCCCGAACGTCGCGGTCGGTGTTGCCATGCGTCGGACGCCGGGAACGGTCATCGCCATCCACGCGATCATGGCCGCCGGCGGTCAGTACGTGCCGATCGATCCCGAGACTCCGCTCGACCGCTCCGAGTACATGATCACGACGGCCGGTGTCGGCCCCGTGGTCGTGGAAGCGGGTCGCCCCGTCCCGAGCGCCGTGGCCACGCTCGGAGCCAGGTCTCCGATCATCGAGATCGACGTCGATGCGGAGATCCCCGCGGGCACGCAGCCGTTGGATGCGGGGGACCGGTCGACACCGCTGCGCCTCGACGACGCTGCGTACACCCTGTTCACCTCCGGTTCCACCGGACGGCCGAAGGGCGTCACGATCTCGCACCGTGCGGTCGCGAACTTCGTGGCCTGGTTCGACGAGTTCGTTCCCGACGGCGAGCAGCGCTTGCTGTTCAAGACGATCCACACCTTCGACGCTTCCGTCCTGGAACTGTTCTGGCCGCTCACTGCGGGCCAGACGATGGTGGTGGCCGAGGCCGAAGGCCATCGTGACCCGCAGTACCTGGCGCGCCTGATGGCGGCGACCGGAGTGACCGTCGCGCAGTTCGTGCCGTCGCTGCTCTCGGTGTTCCTCGAAGTGGTTGACGACGCCGACCTGATGCCGGGCCTGCAGGTTCTGTTCAGCGGTGGCGAAGCACTCTCGCCGGCGGTCCACCACCGGTTCGTCGAACGGGTGCCGAACGTGAAGGTGGTCAACCTCTTCGGCCCCACCGAAGCGGCGGTCTACACGATGTCGACCGTCCTCGACGACGTCGACGGCGTGGTGCCGATCGGTACGCCGATGCAGAACACCACGTCGTTAATTCTCGACTCCCGCCTGCACCCGGTGCCCGACGGTGTGGCCGGCGAGCTGTACCTGGGCGGCGTTCAGTCGGCACGCGGTTACGCGGCACGCCCCGACCTGACGGCGGAGCGATTCGTCGCCGACCCGTTCGGCCACACCGGTGCGCGCATGTACCGGACCGGCGACCTGGTCCGACGCAACGCGACCGGGCAGCTGGAGTACCTCGGACGCACCGACTTCCAGGTGAAACTGCGCGGTCAGCGGATGGAGCTCGGTGAGGTCGAGACCGCGATCGCCGACGCGCCGGGCGTGACGCACGCTGCCGCGCGCGTCGTGGCCGGACCGGCGGGTGATCAGCTGGTCGGATACGCGGCCCCGGCCACGGTCGACCTGACCACTGTGCAGGAGTCGATCGCCGCCGAGCTCGCCGAGTACATGCGTCCGACGGTGTGGGTCCTGCTTGACGAGATGCCGCTCAACGCGGCGGGCAAGGTGGACCGGCGGGCACTGCCCGATCCGGAGTTCGAGGCCGCCGAGTACGTGGCGCCCGAGTCGGATGCGGAAGCCGCCGTCGCCGAGGTCTTCGCCGGCCTCGTCGGTGCTGACAGGGTGAGCGTCACCGAGTCGTTCTTCGATCTCGGCGGGAACTCGCTCGCTGCGATGCGTCTCGCCGCTCGTGCCTCCGACGCACTCGGCGTGCAGGTGTCCGTCCGAGACATCTTCGACGGCCCGAGCGTCCGCGAACTGGTCGCCGCCGTACAGGGGCGCGCTGCGGCACTGCCGCCGGTGACGGCTGTGGTACCGCGTCCTGATCGGATTCCGTTGTCGTTCGCCCAGCAGCGCATGTGGTTCATCAACCGGTTGGAGCCGGAGTCTCCGGCGTACAACATTCCGCTGGTCATGAGCCTCCGCGGTGCCCTGGACATCGACGCCCTGCGCGCGGCCGTCGTCGACGTGGTGTCACGCCACGAAGTTCTGCGCAGCACCTACCCGAGCACCGATGGAGAGCCCTACCAGTCGATTCACAGCGTCGACGCGATCGACGAGCGGCTCGATTGGCAGCGCGTCGACTCGCACGAAGCGATCGCAGACGCGATCGGATCCGGATTCGCCGTCGACACCGACTGGCCGATCCGCGTGCGACTCTGGAGCCGCGGCCCGGCGGATCACGTCCTCGCGGTGGTGCTCCATCACATCGCCGCCGACGGCGAGTCCTTCGCTCCGCTCGTCTCTGACCTCGTCCAGGCGTACGCAGCGCGTGCCGATAACCGTGCGCCGGAGTTCGCGCCGCTTGACGTTCAGTTCGCCGACTACGCGCTGTGGCAACACGACGTCCTCGGTTCACCCGACGACCCGACCTCGGTCGTCGGATCGCAGTTGTCCCGGTGGACACAGACTCTGGAGGGCCTGCCAGACGTACTCGAACTCCCCGCCGATCGCCCGCGACCGCAGGTCGCTTCGGGCAACGGAGTCAGGTCGGAGTTCGTCGTCCCCGACGCGGTCGCCGAGCGCGTTCGCACGGTTGCCGAACAGCACGGTGTCACGCCGTTCATGGTTCTGCACGCCGGACTGTCCGTCACCCTCGCGCGCCTCACCGGGACCTCCGACATCGCCGTCGGCACCCCGGTCGCCGGGCGCGGTCGGGAAGCCCTCGATTCGTTGATCGGCATGTTCGTCAACACCCTCGTCCTGCGGTTGCAAGTCGATTCCGGAGCAACGTTCGAGGAGCTTCTCAGCCAGGCCAAGTCCGTCGACGTCGAGGCCTTCGCGAACGCCGACGTGCCCTTCGAGATCCTCGTCGACGCGCTGAACCCGGTTCGCTCCCAGTCGTTCACGCCGCTCACCCAGGTCATGCTGGTCGCGGCCCGAGACGCCGCGTCAGTGGCTAGCCCGGTCGAGATCAGCGGCATCGAGTTCGCGCCGATGCCTCCAGAGGAGTTCCCGGCGCAGCGCGACCTCACGGTCACGGTCGAACTCGGCGACGGATCTTGGAATGCAGCTGTCGTCGCGGCCGCCGACCTGTTCGACAACTCGAGTGTGGAGGCGTTCGCTGATCGTTTCGTCCGCGTTCTGGAGTCGCTGTGTGCTGATCCGTTGTTGCCTGTGGGTGATGTGGATGTGTTGTCTGCGGGTGAGCGTGCGGTGTTGGCTGGGTTGCCGGTTGCGGTGACGGAGACGGTGAATGCCGGTCGGTCGTTGACCGATTTGTTCGCCGAT
>NZ_BCWU01000002.1 GCF_001592365.1 Gordonia hydrophobica NBRC 16057 | reverse complement strand
CGGCACAGCCCCCACTGTTGGCCCGCATCATCGTCACTGCGATGGGCCAGCCCGGCAGTGTTAATTGGGCGATCGTCGACAGCAGTTTCACGCTTAAGAACGCGGATCTCTGCGGATCCGAGTCGCCGACATCCTCACCGCACTCGAAGCCGAATAGATGTTAGCTTCTCCGGAGCGGCTGGTTCCCTGGGTTAGTACAGTAGCGGTGTCTCGCAGTTTGAACCGTCCTGGTCCGGTCGGAGACCTGGATTAGGCCACCTCGGGTGTCGAGGGGACGGTCTGACGGTAGCGCGCCTCATGCTCGGTCGGCGAGGTGTAGCCGATCGACGAGTGCAGACGCGCGGTGTTGTACCAGTGCACCGAGGCCGCGGTCTCACGCTCGACCTCGGCCCGGCCGGTCCAGGACCGTGATCGTTCGACGTCGATCAGCTCGGTCTTGTACAAGCCGATCGTCGATTCCATCAGCGCGTTGTCGAGCGCATCGCCTACGGAGCCGATCGACCCGGTGATCCCGGCCTCGCGGAGCTCGGTGGAGAACGCTATCGACGTGTACTGACTACCGGCATCGCTGCGATGCACCAAACCTGTTGGGGCGAGGGTGAATTCACCTCTGCGGCGGGTGAAGAGGGCTTGCTCGACGACGCTGGTCGCCAACGGGGTGTGCTTGCTCGACATGACCCGCCACCCCAGGATCCGGCGAGAGAAGGCGTCGACGAGGAACGCGACGTAGACGAAGCCGACGAGGGTCCACACGTAGGTGAAGTCGGCCACCCACAATTTGATCGGGCGCAGTCGGTCGGTTCCATTGCCGCTCAACATGATCGGGGAATTTCGGTGCTCGATCATCGCGGTGGGTGGTGACGGTGCGATGCGCGCCGCGAACGGCGCCGGAGATCCCGCACACGGCCATCAGTCGGGCCACTTGATCGCGACCCATCGCATGGCCGGCGTGCCACATCGCGCGCCAGAGCTTCCGAACCCCGTAGACACGGCGGTTCCGCTCGTAGACCCCGAACACTGCGTTGGCGGCGTAGGTTTCGGCCAGGACTGCTCCGGAGACCGTGCCGACCTTCTTGCGTGCGTAGTACGTGGACTCCGGCGATCGCCATGCCGTGCTCGGTGAGCACGCGGCAGATCGGGTCGACCCCGAACCGTTCCCGATGCTCGTCGATGTACTCGACGAGCACCGCAGTCGGCGGTCGACCTCCGCCGCCGTGAAAAACGTTGACGCAGTCTTCAAAATATCGTTGGCCCTTCGCAATTCAGCATTCTCCTCCCGGAGGGCGTTCAGCTTAGCCGAGACCGACGAGCCCGATTCTGCATCGCCCGACGCCCCCTGCTGCTTCGTCGGCGTCGATCCAGTTGCGGAGAGTGGCGGGGTTGATGTCGAGGAGAGAGCCGACATGCCGACGGGCACCCAACTTGGACTCGCCGTCGTTCTCTTTCAATCGGTCGTCGTACATCCGGACGGCCCGCTCACGGGTCTCCTGGTCGAACTTGCGTGGTGCTGCCATGATCGCATTCTCCTGGTGCGTTCACGGTTTCCACCAGACCCAGGACGGTTCAGTGGTGTCGCGGGCGGATCTGCAGATCTGCCGGTCTGGCCGGGTGCTCGCGAACGAGTGCATTCACCTTCACGGTGGTGTCGGCGTAACTGAAGAGCATCAAGTGGGACATTTGTCGAGTCGATTGGTATCGATCGGGTTGCAGCTCGGTGGTGCGGATGTGCACCTGGCTGCGTTGGCGGACTCAGTCGATGCGCATCAGGAGGTGCTGACCGGACTCGGGTGATCACACGCAGTCGCGCGTTATCTCTCTCGTCGCCCACGCAACAGCTCCCGTTATCCGACGACGTCCTCGCGGTGCGCCTCATAGAGCGTGCGCATCGAGGCGTTGGCGCGCGCTGTCTGTTCCAGTGCCTCGAGGAATGCTTCGAGCTCACCGCCGGGGATGGCCACCAGGCTGAGGTCGTCGTCGATATCGGTGAAGGTGCGCATTCCGATGCAGCCGAACGACATGCTCGGACTGTTCGTCGCGACGGCGCGGGGAAGCGCTGCGCAGCCGGGGCGGCCGGTCACGTCGGCGGATGTGGCGGTCCATCTCGCGGTGCCGCTCGCCTCGTTGAAGAGCATCGCGTGAGCGAGATCGACCCACGCCAACACCAGATCGGGCGCGGTCGTCGCTTGGGCGAGCGGGCCGTACACGATTCCTGCGGACGGAGTGGCGAGGTGGGGGATGGCGGCGGCTTCGGAGAGCTCCAGGTACTGCGCATCGCACATCGACTGGACCAGTCCGCCGAGCTCGTCGGTCACGGTGGCGGGTAGATCGAATCCCATCACCAGTGATCCGATGGGGCAGTTGAAGTGGTCGTGTGCGGCGGCGTAGAAAGTCTCCGTCTCCGCGCGTCGCCAGAAGGTGCAGGCTGACGGCGCCGCGACGGTGACCGCTGCCAGATCGGCGGGCTTCTGGTCGACGAAGGTCAATGCGACGGGTGGATGGCGGAGTGCCAACAGTTCGGACAGTCGGTGCGACGGGTGCTCGATCATGATCGCCTTTCGTGACACGGAGCAGGCACGCGTGCGCGCGCCAGTAGGAGATCCGGTCCCGATAGATGAGATCAGTTATTGGGAATCATTGTCAATAAGGTGCAGGTGATTGCGGAGTCGGCCGCGCCGATCAGGCGGCGATCGTCACGGCCGTGCCGACCCTGGTCCAGCGGTAGAGTTCGGCCATCATCGGGCCGGGCACGTGGATGCAGCCCTGCGAGCCCTCGGTCTTGTACTGCTGCAGGTCTCCGTACGGGAAGCGTTGCCATGGTGAATCGTGGAAGCCGATGTCGCCGAAGAACGGGAGCCAGAAGTGGACGTGGATTCGGTAGCCGGGCCCTTCGAGGTAGCGGGCGGTCTCGTGGCTGACGATGCGCCAGCTCCCGAGTGGCGTTCCGTGGCCGGTGGCTGATCTGCCGGTGGTCACCGGCGACGTCGCGACGGACCGGCCGTCATCGCAGAGCCAGAGGTGTTGACGCGACACGCTCACCAGCACACGTTTGCGCGCCTCGTCTACCGGACAGGGAGACGGCGCGTCGCCGGCGGCCGGTGCGGACGGCCGCGGCGCAGCCTGCGTAGACCCCATGGCGGGTTGGTCGATTGTGATGATCCGGGCGGTGAGCGCGACGGTGACGACGAGGACTGCTGCGGCAAGTGCGACGGTCCAGGCGTATCCGCGCATAGCTCACCTCTCGTTCATAACGACTATCATTGTCAATACCAGGCGAGTCTACGCGCGCGGACGGGTGCGCGGCGGCGCGAGAAGTTCACGGATCTGGGTGCGGTGTCATCGGCAGTCGAGCAGGGTGGACACCATGACTATCCCGAATCCGCTGGAACAACTCGCGATTGACGACTTGCGACAGCGGACGAGCATGAAATGGCGCGCGCATCCCGGCGACGTCCTGCCGCTGTGGGTTGCCGAGATGGACGTCCCGCTCGCGGAGCCGATCACTGCGGCGCTGACCGAGGCCGTCGGACGCGGTGATACCGGATATTCGGGCCGAGGCGTCGACTATGCGGAGGCGCTCGCGGGATTCGCCGCCCGTCGGTGGGGGTGGGACGGTCTGGAGGTGGGGCGAACGGCGATCGTGCCGGACGTGATGATGGGGATCGTCGAAGTCCTGAAACTGGTGACCGAGCCCGGCGACACCGTCGTGGTGAACGCTCCGGTGTATCCGCCGTTCTACGCCTTCGCCACGCATGCCGACCGGGTTGTCGTCGAGGCGCCGCTGACCGCGGGCCGCATCGACCTCGAGGCGTTGGCGGCCGTCTTCGCCGCGGCTCGAGAGCGCGGGCGCCGCGTCGCTTACCTGCTGTGTAATCCGCACAACCCGACCGGGGCGGTGCACACGCGACGGGAGCTGGAGGCGGTCGCCGCCCTGGCCGCCGAGCACCGCGTTCGGGTGATTGCGGACGAGATCCACGCGCCGCTGATCCTGGATGGCGCGTCGTTCACTCCGTATCTGAGTGTGGACGGCGCAGACGACGCGTTCTCGTTGATCTCCGCGTCCAAGGCATGGAATCTGGCCGGACTGAAGGCTGCGCTGGCGATCGCCGGCCCCGCCGCAGCCGGCGACCTGGAACGCATGCCGGAAGAGGTGAGCCACGGTCCGAGCCACTTCGGCGTCCTCTCCCACACCGCAGCGTTCGCCGACGGCGGGGAGTGGCTCGACGCACTGCTCGTCGGACTGACTGAGAACCGAGACCTGTTGGGGCAGTTGCTCGCCACCCATCTGCCCGACGTGCGGTACGCGCCTCCCCAGGGGACGTACCTCGCGTGGTTGGACTGTCGGCCGCTCGGCTTCGAGGACGCTGAGGGAACCGACGGGCCGGGGATCGTCAGCGAGTTGGCCGGTCCAGCAAAGGCGTTCCTCGAGCACTCGCGCGTCGCGCTCAGTTCCGGGCACGTGTTCGGTTCGGGTGGATCAGGACATGTGCGTCTGAACTTCGCGACGTCGAAGGCGATCCTGACCGAGGCGGTGACCCGGATGGGAACCCTCGAGCGCACGCTTCGGTGATCGTCGCACTCCTCCACCGCAGGTCCACCCGCGTATCGTGCATGACATGGTTGCCCGGACTACGCCATGATCGAGGGCCTCGAGCGTGCGACGCGAGTCCTCGCCCTCTTCTCCTCCGACGTCCCCGAATGGACCGTGAGTGATGTCTGTCGCGAACTGAACCTGCCGAAGACGACGGTGTGGGAGTACATGCAGTCGATGACCGCGTTGGGTCTGCTTCGGCGTACCGCGCGCGGTCGGTACCGCCTCGGATGGCGCGCATTCCAACTCGGCTTGCGGGCGCGGATGACGTCGGAGATCTCGGGTCCTGCGCGCGTGGAGATGGCGAAGCTGGTCGAAGAGTACAGCGAGACTGTTCAACTGGTGTCGCGGTATCGGGGTGAGGTGGTCTATCTGGAGAAGATCTCGCCACGTTCCGGCGTCCACGTCAATGTGACCCAGGTGGGGGAGCGGCTTCCCGCGAACTGCACGGCGGCGGGGAAGGCGTTGTTAGCAGCGCTTCCGCCCGGCGAGGTGCGGAAGATATATGCCGATGTGGAAATGCAGCGCCTCACGGAGAATTCGATCGGATCACTGGCGGCGCTCGACGAAGAATTGAGTGCGGTCAAAGAACGCGGTTATGCGCTCGATGTGGAAGAGACCGTCGAAGGAATGTGCTGCATCGCTGCACCGGTCAGCAATGAATACGGCGATGTCACCTGGGCTCTGAGCATGAGCTTCCTCGAATATCGACTGGCAACGCAGGGCGAAATGTATGCGCAGGCCGTCGTCGACGCCGCGCAGCGTCTGTGCCATCCGACAGAGCGGTTTCGCGCAGGCCGCTGAGCATCCTTCGATAGCTCTTCGTGCTGCCTTGGCGACCGCCGAGGTCTTCTGTTTGTGCAGGTCAGATCCGTGAAGATCTCGTTGTTCGGACCAGCCGAACAACGGTTTGCCGCCGCCGTGTGAGGCGAGTTACATTTCCGTTCACAGAAAGTGCTCTCGCACCGGAAGTCACAATCTCTCGACTAAGACGCCGACTTTCTTCGGCAGCGAGAGGGTGCGTGTGAACCAATCCATCATGGTCACAATCGGCTCTCGCATAATCAGGACACGGAGTTGCCTCGATGATGAATACAAAGAATAAGACAGGTCGCCGGGTCGGTATCGATATCGGTGGGACGTTCACCGATCTCTTCGTCACGGAAGCCGATGGTGCGGCCAGCATCTATAAGTCTCCGACGACGCCTCACGACCCATCCGAAGGCCTGCTGAACGGCCTGACAAAAGCGGCCGACGCCGTCGGAGAATCACTCGAAGAGTTCCTCGGCGGGGTCACGACGATCGTTCACGGCACCACCATCGCCACCAACGCGGTCCTGACCCGGCAAGGCGCGAAGACCGGCTTCATCACCACGCGCGGATTCCGCGATCTGTTGAACATGCGCCGCGGCATCCGCGACAGGCAGAACGATTCGAAGTACGCCCCGCCGGTTCCGCTGGTGCCCCGCGACCTCATCGCCACCGTGCGCGAACGCATCGATGTGTCCGGCAACGAACTCATCCCGCTGCACGAAGCGGACGTTCGGGAGGCCGCGCAACTGTTCAAGGAGCAGGGGGTCGAAGCTGTCGCGGTCTCGTACCTCTGGTCGTTCCTTGATCCCGCACACGAACAGCGGACCGCGCAGATCCTCCGTGAGGAACTGCCGGGCACCTTCATCACCCTGTCCAGCGACGTTCTGCCCCAGATCCGCGCCTACGAACGTCACAGCACCACGGTCCTCAATGCTTTCGTGGGTCCGAAGCTGCAGAACTACCTCGCCAACATCAAGCGTCAGTTGGCCGATCGGGGCTTCGACGGCACCTTGCTGATCGTCCAGTCCAACGGCGGTGTGATGTCTCCGGAGATCGCCAGTGAGATGGCGGTCAACGCCCTGATGTCGGGCCCGGCGGCAGCCCCTGAAGCGGCACTCCAGTACGCCCGACGCCACGGCTCGGAGGACGTCATCACCGTGGACATGGGCGGCACCAGCTTCGACGTGGCGCTGGTTCGGGGCGGCGACCCCCTCCTGACCAGCGACAGCGAGATCGGCGGATACCGCGTGGCGCTGCCGATGCTCGATATTCATACGGTGGGCGCCGGCGGCGGCTCGCTGGTGTGGGTGGACTCCGGAGGCATCCTCCGGGTGGGCCCGCAGAGCGCCACCGCCACGCCCGGTCCGGCCTGCTACGGCCGCGGCGGGGAGAACCCCACGACCACCGACGCCGACCTGCTCATGGGCTACCTGAACCCGGACCTGTTCGGTGACGGCGCCTTCACCCTCGACGTCGACGCCGCACGTCGTGCGGTGCAGGAGAAGGTCGCCACCCCGCTCGGCCTGTCCGTCCCCGAGGCCGTCGAAGGCATCTACCGAGTGGTCAATGCGGCGATGGCCGAGGCCGTCAACGCCGTCTCGGTCAAGCGCGGTTTCGACCCCCGCGAGTTCACCCTCGTCGTGGCAGGTGGAGCCGGACCGATTCACGCGGTGCCGATCGCCCAGGAACTGGGCATCAGCCGGATCATCGTGCCCCGCGAGTCGTCGGTGTTCTGCGCGGTGGGCACGCTGCTCACTGACCTGAAGCACATGTACGCCCGAACCTTCGTCGCCGAGGTCGACGCGGTCGACCTCGGGAAGGTCAGCGAGGTGTACCGCGAGATGCGTGACGAAGCCGTGGTGGCCCTGCGGTCGGAGAACGTCGAACCGGAGGCGATCGAGCTCGTCTTCACCGCCGACCTGCGCTACGTGGGGCAGTTCGAGGAGATCGAGATCCCGCTGGCGTTCGAGCAGGAACTGAGCCCGACGACACTCAAGCAGCTCGTCTCCGACTTCGAGGAGAAGCACGAGGCGCTCAACGGCTACTCGATGCCGGGCGAGGGGACGGAGATCATCAACCTGCGGGTCACGGCGCTAGGACGCACGATGAAGGCCGCCCTCGCCGAAGAGGAATCCGCCGGCGCGGACCCCGCTGCCGCGCACAAGGGAACCCGCGAGGCCGTCTTCTCAGGCACGGCGCGGATGACGGACATCTACGACGGCCTGGCCCTGCGCCGCGACAACCGCGTCGTCGGTCCCGCCATCATCGAACAACCGACCACCACCGTCGTCCTCATCGAGGGATACACCCTCACCGTCGACGCCCAAGGTTCCTACGTCATCGAACCGGCCAACTGACCGGCCTGAAAGGAGAATTCAGATGACTCGAGCAGCCAAGACCGACCCCATCCTCGTTGCGGTGATCGGCAACGCACTGGACGGAATCACCCGCGAGATCGGCCAGACCATGCTGCGGACGTCGCGCTCCCCGATCTTCGTGGAAGCGCGCGACTTCGCCACCTCCATCTTCAGCGCGGACTGCCGTCTGCTGGCACAGACGCATTACATCCCCGTCATCGGCGGTGCCACGCCGTACGCTCAGCGCGCGATTGTGGAGTTCTTCGGCGATGATGTGCACGACGGCGACGTGTTCATTCACAACGACCCGTTCAACGGGGGCTCTCATCTGCCCGACATCACGATCACCCGGCCGGTGTTCTGGGACGGCGAACTCGTCTTCTGGGCGATGACCAAGGGACACAACGCCGATGTCGGCGGTGGCGGCGTGGTGGGCTTCAACCCGGGCGCCCGTGACGTTCAAGAAGAAGGCATCTTGATCCCGCCGGTCCGGATCGTCGATCGCGGCACGCTGCGGCGGGACGCCTGGGAGCTGATCCTGAGCAACGTGCGCATGCGGTCGCTGGTGGAGAGCGTCCTCAACTGTCAGATCGGTGCCACGGCGATCGGCGAACGTCGATTGCATGCGCTCCTGGAGAAGTACGGCACGCAGACGGTCGGTGCTGCCGCCGACGAACTGCTGGCGGCCAGCGCGCGCCAGGTGCGAGCCGAGATCGCTGCGATTCCCGATGGGGAGTACCAGGCGGAGACCGTGCTCGACAACGACGGCATCGACCGGGACCGGTCGTACCGCGTGGGGCTGACCGTCCGGGTCGACGGCGAGCACCTGACCTTCGATTTCAGCGAGAGCGACCCGCAGGCGCAGGGGTTCATCAACAGCCCGATCGCCAACACGGTGGCCGCCGCTCACCTGGCGCTGTTCGGTGCCATCGACCCCGACATCCGCTACAACAGCGGCGCCTTCGAGCCGGTCGAGGTCATCGCACCGGCGGGATCGCTGGTCAATCCGGAGGCACCGGCACCGGTGGCAGCGTGCACCGTTCCCACCTGTGAGGCGATCGCGGCCGCAGTGTGGATCGCGCTGTCGCAGGCCATCCCGAGCCGCGCTCACGCCGGATGGGCCCGCTGGTGCACCCCGGCGACCATGGGAGTGAACCCGCGGACCGGCCGGCCGTTCGGCGACCTGCACTTCCTCGGCAAGGGCGGAAGCGGTGCCACCGAAGGATTCGACGGCTGGGACCACCTGTCGCCGTCGAACACCCTCGGTGGGCTGCGCACCCCGGACCCGGAACTGCACGAGCTGGACACCCCCTATGTCCTCGAGGAACTCGAGTACCTCCCGGACAGCGCGGGCGGCGGTCAGTGGCGCGGCGGGCTGGGCGTCCGCTACCGGTGGACGGTGCGGGCCGACAACATCGCGTGCGCGACGTACGGCAGCGGATTCATGCCCGAGACCGCACCACTCGGGCTGCTCGGCGGGCAACCCGGCATTGTGCAGAGTCTGAGTCTGACGCGCGGGGACGACGCACCCGTCTCGATCGAGACCAATGCGTTCTACACGCTCAACGACGGTGATGTGTTCGAGGTCGTCGCCAGCGGCGGCGGCGGGTTCGGCGATCCGCACCTGCGCGACGCCGAACTGGTGCTGCGCGATGTGCGTGAGGAAGTGGTGTCCGTCGACGCCGCACGCACCGTCTACGGCGTCGCCATCGACCCCGAGACACTACAGATTCGGACGGACGAGACGCAGGCTCTGCGCGCTGCGGCGCACTGACCGCGGGACGTCCCACACCAGTCAACAGCTAAGGAGTAATCATGGCCAAGACCGTGTTCGCGGTGGCGGCAAGCCACGCGCCCGGCCTGATCGGCATGCTCGACCAGGCGCCTGCCGAGTCTCAGGCGATGGTCTCGTCCGCGTACGGATCGATCGCCAAGCAGATTCGAGACACCGAACTCGACGTCATCATCATGGTGGCCAACGACCACATGGCCAACAACCGGATCCGCGAGTATCCCGACTTCGTCGTCGGCATGGCGCCGGAGCATCGTGGCCCGGCCGAGTTCTTCAAGGACTGGCTCGGTTGCGGAGAATACCGAGTTCCCGGTCGCCCAGACGTCGCCGAGGCGCTGTTCAACGGGTTGAACCGTCGTGGCACCCGGGTCACCGCGACGCGCGAGAACCTCAACTTCGACGACAACGTCTCGGTTCCCGTGGTCAAGACCGAGATCGAGGCCAGCGGAGTCCCGATCATCCCGATCCTCCAGAACGTCACCGTTCCACCGATCCCGGATCAGTACGCGTGCTACGAGATCGGCCGCCAGCTCGCCGACGTCATCGAGAACGACCTCCCCGATGACCTCCGCGTGGGCCTGTTCGCCACCGGCGGACTGAGCCACGAACCCGGCGGGGTGCGCGACTTCTGGATCGACGAGGACTTCGATCGCTGGTTCCTCGGTCTGCTCGGCAACGGCGACCACGAGAAGGTCCTGGCCGAGGTCACCCTGGAACGCCTCGACGAGGCGGGGATCAGCGGCACCGGCGAGCTGCTCAGCTGGATCCTGGTGATGGGAGCGATCGGTGAACGATACTGCGACGTCCTGGGATACACCGCGTGGGACCAGTGGCGCTGCGGGATCGGTGCCGTCAGCTGGGATATGACCACGACCCAGGTCGCACGGTAGGGAAGGAGTACGCCATGAGTCTGGAGAACATCAATCGCGCTCTCGTGTCCCATGATCTGGTGCAGGACCTCAAGTGGAACGCCGATCTGCGCCGGGAGTTCGAGGACGACCAAGCAGCCGTCCTGGACCGCTACGACCTGACGCCGGCCGAACGCCAGGCCATCGAGGAGCGGGATTTCCGAACCTTGTACGACCTGGGGTTCCATCCCTATCTCGGCGCCCAGTTCGCGCGGATTCTGTTCGCCAACAACAAGTCCGGCGCTACCAGCGCCGTGCAGATGCTGTTGGCGTCGATCCGCGGGGAATCCTCGCCTCAGACCCCGGGAACGGGACCGCGATGACCTCGTCGCCGCGTGGGCACGTCGTCCATCGTCTGCCCGCCGGGCCCGGCAGCGTTCGGGTGGGTGTCATCGACCCGGCCGCTCCGCCGGTACTCACCGTGGACCCCGGCGACGAAGTCGAGCTGTCCACCTGGGGGCACTGGGGCAATCAGGTGACACCGGACACCGTGATGGACGATTTCCCCCGGATCAAGGAGGGATTTCCCGACGCCCTCGGCCCGCACTCGTTGACCGGGCCGATCCACGTCCGCGGAGCTCAGCCCGGCGATGCGCTGGTGGTCGACGTCCTCGAGCTGGTCCCGGCGGCACACGGGTTCAACCTGGTGGTGGCACACCCGAGAGGGCGAGGGGTCCTGAAAGAACGGTTCCCCGCCGGCGCCATCCGGCATTTCGCGCTGGACCGCGAGTCGATGACGACGACGCTCGGCGAGCACGTGCGCGTCCCCTTGAAACCGTTCCTCGGGATCATGGGCGTCGCGCCTGCCGAGGACGGGCCGCGCAGCACCGTCGAGCCGGGGCCGTTCGGCGGCAACATGGATCTGTCGGCACTGGTGGTGGGCAGTCGTCTACGGCTTCCGGTGTTCCGCGACGGCGCGGGCTTCTATTGCGGCGACGGTCATGCGGTCCAAGGTGACGGCGAGGTGAATCAGACCGCCATCGAGACCGGTATGGATCACGTGCGGCTTCGCTTCACGATCGAACGCGGCGCGGGCCTGCGCACACCGCGCGTGGAGACCGACCGGCACCTCGTGTCGACCGGATTCGGTCAGACGTTGGAGGACGCCGCGCACGATGCTGTCGACGACCTGGTGAATTGGTTGGTCGACGACGGACTCAGCGCCGATGAGGCCTACAGCCTCTGCTCGATCGCAGCGGACGTGCGGGTGACCCAGATGGTCAACAACGTCGTGGGCGTCCATACCGTCATCGAGAAGTTGACCCGATCCCAGGCCTGACCCCGTCGAGGGGCGCCGATCTGCGACGGCTGCGCCACCAGCCGTCGCTCCCTGAAGTGAGAGGAATTCAGATGACCATCACCGACGTTCCCGACTACCGCACCGACGAGTTCTTCGGCCTGGCGGACGAGTGGGTGCGGACCGACGCCGACGAGATCACCCACTATCACGAGTTGGGCGAGGGCACTCCCATCCTGTTCTTGCACGGCTCCGGCACCGGGGTCACCGCGGCCGCGAACTGGTGGATGAATCTGCCTGCCATCGCCGAGTACGGACGCTGCATCGCGATCGACTCCATCGGTTACGGCCAGACCGTGGTGGCACCCGGCACCGAGTATGGGATTCGGGAGTGGGTGAAGCACGCGGTGCGCGTGTTGGACGCACTGGGTATCGAGAAGACGTGGATCGTGGGCAACTCCATCGGCGGATGGGTTGCGATGCAACTCGCCATCGATTTCCCCGACCGGCTGCTGGGCATCGTCTCCATGGGCACCGGCGGCGCCCAGCGGACCGCGGCGCTGGCCGGGCATTCTCGGCCAGAACTGTCCGAGGCCGGGATCCGACGCACACTCGAGCAGTTCGTGGTGGACACCGCGCTCATCACCGACGATCTGGTGAGCCTGCGGTATCGAGCAGCGTTGAACGACACGGCGTCCGAGCGGTTGACCGAGGTCGTGGCCGCCCGCGATCGAGATCGCGTTGCCTTGCCGCTGGACTTCGACGTCCTGTCGACGTTGGACATCCCCGTCCTCCTCATTCACGGCACTCAGGACGTCGTCATTCCGGTGTCTCGGACATGGGATCTGCTGACGACGATCCCGAACGCCGATGCGCACATCTTCAGCCAGTGCGGGCACTGGTCCCAGATCGAGCGCGCCGACGAATTCAATGAAGTGGTCGGTCGTTATCTGGCCAGACACGCCTTCGACGGCCGACGGTAGTCGCCGAGCGGTGAGAAAAGTGTCGTCGCGTTGGTCCCCACGACCGATGCGACGACACTTTTCTGGTCGGCCGCTCCGTTTGTGTCAGTGCACCGCCCGCCGGGCCCAGTCCTGTCAGCCGATGAGGGCGGCATATCCCCGGTCGGTCGTCCGATGCTCGGCCGGGGCGAGACCCGCTAGTCGCGGGTCGTCGGCGACGGCCTTCTCGAGAACATTCATGTGGCGGGTGAGCTCGTACTGCAGCTCCACGAGAGCGTCCTCCGCAAGGCCGGTCCGGTCTGGGGTGCCGTGGGCGGCGCCAACCCGAGCTGCCTGAGCCCGAGCTGAGTGAACCCGAGCGATGGCGGCGTTGGCTCGGGCCGACTGGTCTCGGATGATGCGCCGCGGGAACCAGTAGCTGGTCGCATAGGTCACGGCCAGCGCTGCCAGCGCGCCGATGATGGTGTCGAGGAAGCGGTCGGAGACCAACTGACCGTACGAGATGGCGCCGCCGTCGCTGGTCTCGATGGCGATGAGCGCCATCGGCGTGATGAAGACCAGCGCGAGCGCGTAGTTGAGCTGAAACGCAAGGAACTGCCCGATGAGGCATGCGATGACGACGGCGACTCCGCCCCACGGTGTGGGGTCCAGCAGTGCGACGAGACCGACGACGCCGACGCCCAGCAGCGTTCCCACGGTGCGGTGCGCGGCGCGTCGGGTTGAGGTGCGTCGGTCCATCCACTGATTGATGATGATGGTTCCGGTGATGATGGCCCAGTACGGGTGACCGATACCGCAGAGTTCGCTGACGATGCCCGCGATGCCTGCGGCCAACGCCATCCGCCATGTGGTGAACCACTCGATGGAATGCCGGTTGAACGCTCGGCGCACGAGGTAGCGCACCGGCGGGCGCCGGAAGACGTCCGTGATCGGCTCACGGGTGTCGGCCGACGGGTCGGGGGCGGTCCCCGCATGACGGGCGACGGTGCGGCGCCACTGATCGGTGATCGAGGTGAGGTCGTCGTGAAGACGATGGAAGTGATCGCCGTGATCGGCAGGCCAGGCCGACCGCAGGGTGAGCCCAGCGGTGTTCACCGCGTCGGTGGCGAGGTCTCGGGCGGTGCGTGCGGCAGCGGGGTCGTCGCTGAGGGTGCGACCGTATGCCGCGACAGCCTTGTCTGCCGTGATGATGGCACGGTGCTCGGGTCCGCGCCGCGGAAACATCGCTGGAATCGCCATGAGCAGTGTGGCAAGAGTGGAGGCGAAAGCGGTGACTCCCACCAGCTTCCATCCCAGACTCGGGTGGGCGCCGAAGAAGCTCCCCACGACGCCTGCGTAGAACAGCATCACCGGGCTGGGACCGCGGGTGAGCATGAAGACGAAGTAGATCATGCCGGAGACGAGGATGATCCCGATGCTCGCGGGGACGATCGCCCAGCGGTGGGCTGCGACCAGAACGCCGACGGACATCGTTGCCACCAGACCTGCGGTGACGATCACTCCGTGGCGCAGTCGTGCCCACAGCGGTCGACCGTTCTCCCAGTAGGTGGTGAGCCCGCCGAGCATGCCGATCAGGCCGAGCTGCGGCGTGAAGATGAGGCAGCAGGCCAGGACGACGATCACCGAGATCGCGGCCGATCGTGCGGCCGGCGTCAACGTGCCCGGAGTGTGGCGGGGAGCGAAGAAGTCCCACACCGCCAGAGCGGCGCGCTTACTCGGATGGACAGACGTCATGGGGCTCCCGCATTAAATGAATTACTACTTCATATAATACGGCCGGTTACGCTGAGTCCACATCGATCGAGGGAGCCCGGCGTCGTGAGTTCGACAACACAGCCATCGCGTCGCGGTCGCGGTCGACGTCCGTTTGCGGAGGTCCGCGCCGATGTGGTCGCCGCAGCTGCCGACGTGCTGCTCCGGGACGGAGTGCAGGGCTTCACGATCAACAAGGTGATCACCGCGTCCGGCGTCAGTTCGGCGACGGTGTTCAAGTACTGGCGGTCGCGCGGCGCGCTGGCGCTGGACGGGTTCGTCCACGCCGTCGGCGACGAGATCGCGGACTACGACACCGGCGACATCCGCGCCGACCTCATCGCCCTGATCGAGTGGCTCGTGAATCTGGCTGCCCGTGAACCGGAAGGCACGGTGCTTGCACAGTTGATCGGCATCGCACAGATCGACGCCGACCTCGCCGCCCAGTTCGACCACCACTACTTCGGTCCCCGTCGGCGCGCGGCGCTGGCACTCGTCGACGGCGCGAAGGCGCGCGGCGAGATTCGGGAGGACGCCGACTCCGGGCTGATCCTCGACGTGATCTGGGGACCCTGCTACTTCCGGATGCTGATGCCCCACCTCGACGGGCAGCTGACGCCGGAGTTCGCACGACGCGTCGTCGACGTCGCACTCGCGGACGTCCTGATCGAGACCTGATCGTGCGAGGTCTGCTGCGTGTGTGCGCCCCGGGCCGTGACGAGTCCCCGTCCGTCGGGTAGATCTTGTCGGGTGAGCACGACGAGAGGACGACGGCCATGGTGAAGACGGTGCCCTTCGGGACCACGGGGATCGCGGCGCCCAACATCGTCGCCGGGATGATGCGCATCGCCGACAAGGACGACGACGAGATCCGCGGCCTCTACCAGGCGATCCGGGAGTCCGGGATCGACTTCTTCGACCACGCGGACCTGTACGGGTTCAACCATCCCGGCGGCGGAGTTCACCACTGCGAACGCCGTTTCCACGAGGCGCTGCAGCTCAGCAGCTCGGAGCGCGCAGAAGTGACGCTGCAGACCAAGTGCGGCATCATCCCCGACCCGTTCCATTACAACCAGTCGTACGAGCACATCGTGGCGTCGGCGGAGGGGTCGTTGCGCGCTCTCGGCACCGACTACCTCGACGTCTTGCTGCTGCATCGGCCCGATGCTCTGGTGGAGCCCGAGGAAGTGGCCCGCGCATTCGACGAATTGGCGCAGGCGGGCAAGGTCCGAGCGTTCGGCGTCTCCAACCACACTCCCCGACAGATCGACCTGCTGAAGACCGCGGTGACGCAGCCGATCGTCGTCAACCAGGTGCAGCTGTCGCTGACGCACGCGACCATCCTGACGCAGGGGCTGGCGTCGAACATGGTCGGCGTCGACGACTCCGTGACGCGCGACGGCGGCGGCATCGTCGACTACGCCCGCACGCACGACATGACGCTGCAGGCATGGTCGCCGTTCCAGAAGGGACTCTCCGCCGGAATCATCTTCGGCGCGCCGGAGTATCCCGAGCTGAACGCGGAACTCGACCGGCTCGCCGCCCAGTACGACGTCACGCCGACCGCGGTCGCCACCGCGTGGATCACCCGCCACCCCGCGGGCATGCAGGTGGTGCTCGGGACCACGAACCCGCAGCGGGTGGCCGACGCCTGCGCGGGATCGGACCTTCCGTTGACCCGCGCCGAGTGGTACGGCCTGCTGACAGCGGCGGGACACACTCTCCCGTAGGTCTTAGGGCAGTTCGCCGGTGAGCCGCCGGTGGAACGCTCCGCTGGCCTCGTTCAACCCGACGATGCTGACGGCCGCGCCGTGCTGGCGGTACTTCTGCTCGATGCCGTCGAGCGCCGCGACGGTCGACGCGTCCCACACGTGCGACCGCGACAGATCGATGACGACGACATCCGGGTCGTCGGCGTAGTCGAACTGCGTGGTGAGGTCGTTCGACGACGCGAAGAAGAGCTCACCGTCGACCGCATAGTGCGCCGCGGTCCCGTCACTGCTGACGGTCCGGGTGACGGACGTGAAGTGCGCGACGCGGCGCACGAACAGGATGGCCGCGGTGAAGACGCCGATCACCACGCCGATGGAGAGATTGTGGGTGATCAGCACCGGGACCACGGTCACCACCATCACCACGGTCTCGCTGCGCGGCATCCGCTTCAACGTCGACGGCGCCACCGAGTGCCAGTCGAACGTCAAGAACGCGACCATGAACATGATCGCCACCAGTGCGCCGATCGGGATCAGGTTCATGATCGGCCCGAGGAACCACACCAGAATGAGGAGGAACACGCCTGCGGCGAACGTCGACACGCGGGTGCGGGCGCCGGACGCGCGCACGTTGATCATCGTCTGACCGATCATCGCGCAGCCGCCCATGCCGCCGAACAGTCCGGAGAGGATGTTCGCGCCGCCCTGACCGATCGACTCGCGGGTCTTGTGAGAGTGGGTGTCGGTGATCTCGTCGACCAGCTTGGCGGTCATCAGCGATTCCATCAGGCCGACCGCCGCCATGCCGAGCGCGTACGGCGCGATGATCGTGAACGTCTCGACGGTGAAGGGAACGTCGGGGAAGAAGGGCATCGGGGGACCGCCCGGCAGCCCGCCCTCGCTGGTGTCCGACACGCTCTTGACGTCGAGGTTCAGCAGCCACACCGCCAGCGTCATCACGATCACCACGATCATCGGCGCGGGCACCGCGGTGGTGATCTTCGGAAACAGCCACAGGATCAGCAGACTGACGACGATCATCGGGTAGATCAGCCACGACGCGCCCTCGAAGTGCTCGAGCTGGGCGATCGCGATGAGGATGGCCAGGGCGTTGACGAAGCCCACCATCACGCTGCGCGGAATGAACCGCATGAGCTTGGCGACGCCGACCAGGCCGAGAACGATCTGGAAGACGCCGGCGAGGATGACGGTGGCGATCAGGTAATCGAGCCCGTACTGGTCGGCGACCGGGCGGATCACCAGTGCGACGGCGGCCGTGGCCGCGGTGATCATCGCGGGTCGGCCACCGAGGAACGAGATCGAGATCGCCATGACGATCGACGAGAACAGTCCCACTTCGGCGGGTACGCCCGCGGCGATGGCGAAGGCGATGGCCTCGGGGATCAGGGCGAGTCCGACGACCATGCCGGCCAGGACTTCTTTGGTCAACAGTTGCGGCGACCGAAGCGCGTCCAGGACGGTGGGGTTCGACCGATAGCGGTCGGCCTCGGGCGTGCGGGCGCTCATGCTCCTCCAGCGGAATGCGCGACGGTGACGTCGGTGGTCAAGAATCCGACTAACCCTATCGGTACCCGCACCGCAGCCGTGGCCTCCGTCGAGCGGGCGACGAGGTCGGAGTGGCTACCGCGGACGGAAGCGGACGTCGGCGCCGTGGGCGACGAGGCGTTCGGCGAGGTCGCCGTAGACGAGGTCGAGCAACTGCTCGGCATCGCGTGAGGTCAGGGTGACGCCGTCGGCCACGCCGGTGACCGCGATGTCGGCCAGTAGTCCCGCGAGGGTGTCGACCGTGCCGGGATGAACGAGGCTCGGCACCGGCGCACCGGGACGCCATCCGGGGCGGACCTCGCGGTAGCGGTCGTACGCCTCGCTGACGCTGGCGGCGACCAGGACGTCGAGGTCGACGAAGGCATCGCCTGCGGCGCCCGCGGTGCGCTTCTGCGCGGCGAGCAGGGTGGCGGCGCGGAACCGCTCGGGGCGCCGGCTGCCGTCCTCGGTGAGTTCGACCCACCGGGCCGAGTCGGGGCCGTCGGGGTATTCGATGGCGATGCGAAGTGACGGTGCGGCAGTCATCTGCGGGTCTTCTGCTCGATCATGGTGTGAGTCTGCGCGGGTCGTCGACCTGGAACAACCATTGCGATCACACTGGATACAAGGCCCGGATCGCTGTCACGATGCCGCTGAGCGAACTGTCAGCCCTTCACCAGCCGCATCGTCTGATGCGACAGCAGTCGGTTCACGGCGGGCAGGCGCGACAGCACCCCGACGGCGAGCGCCTCGTACGCCTCCGGATCGGCGACCTGCACGCGCAAGTAGTAGTCGGGTTGGCCGAACATGCGGCGCATCTCGGTGACTTCGGGAACGGCGGCCGCGGCCGTCTCGAAGTCCTGGATGGTCTCACCGTCGTTGACCGCGATGTCGATGGCGACGATGACCTCGAACCCGCGGCCGCCGTTCTTCGGGTCGACGATCGCGCGGTAGCCGAGGATGACGCCGTCGCGCTCCAATCGCTGCACGCGTCGCAGGCACGGTGCGGGCGTCAGTCCGACGCGGCGAGCGAGTTCGGTGTTGCTCAATCGGCCGTCCAATTCCAGTTCGGCAATGATTGCTCGATCAAGATCATCAATCGTGGGTTTATTGCGCATAGACGAAGGTTACCAAGGGGATTTAGCAATCCGATCGCGGCGAATCTTTTCTAAAATTGCTGCATGACCAGCACTCGTGATCTCGAGACGAACGTCGTTGACGCCTCGGCATCCCGCGACGAGATCGTCGCCGGATGGCGCACGGTGATTCCCGCGTGCGCCGCGGTGATTCCGCTGGGGCTCGCGCTCGGGGTGCTGGTGGTGAAATCCGGTCTCGCCTGGTGGTGGGGGCCGGTTCTCGCGGCAGTCGTGTTCGCGGGGTCGATGGAGTTCTTGCTCGTCGGACTCTTGGCCGCCGCAGCGCCGTTCGCGCAGATCGCGGTCAGCACCCTGCTGGTGAACTTCCGGCACGTCTTCTACGCCCTCTCGTTTCCGTTGCACCAGGTGGGTGGCCGGGGGTGGAAGGCGTACAGCACGTTCTCGCTGACCGACGAGGCCTACGCGCTGACCGCGACGCCGGAAGCGCAGACGTGGTCGCGGGCGCGGATCATCACGATCCAGGCGAGCTTTCACGCCGCCTGGGTGGGCTGCGTCGCCGCGGGCGCCGGTCTGGGCACGATGATCCCGCCGAGCGTCGTCGGCCTCGACTTCGCCGTCACCGCACTGTTTCTGGTGCTGGGCATCGAGGCGTACAAGGTGCGCCGCTCCGTCTCGATCCCCGTTCTCGCGCTCGGATGCGCGCTGATCGCCGGGCTCGTCTCCAAACAGCACATGCTGCTGATCGCGATGGCGTTGTTCATCGCCGCGCTCATCGGCTCGTACCTCGTCCAGAAGCGGAGGAACCGTGACTGACCCGCGCTACATCCTTGTCGCCGTGCTGATCTCGGCGTCGATCACCTGGGGGCTGCGCGCACTGCCGTTCGCGATGCTCGCCCCGCTGCGGGACAGCAGGCTGTTGGCCTATCTGGGCGACCGAATGCCGGCGGGGATCATGTTCATCCTGGCCGCGTACACGCTGCGCGAGACCGAACCGACCGTGCCGGCCTCGGCCGGACCGGCAGTCCTGGCGCTCGTGGTGACCGTCGGTCTGCAGCTCTGGCGCGGCAGCATGACCCTCAGCATCTTCGCCGGGACGGCGCTGTACGTGGCGATGGCGTCGGTGATCGCCGCGTAATCGGCCCTGCACGACGGTGGGCGGAGCACTTCCACAGCGGCCGGTCCGGTGGTAGGACTGAAGAACATGGCGACTGACGAGATGGCGTGGACCTCGGCCGACCTACCGTCCTTCGACGGCAAGACGGTCGTCGTGACGGGCGCCAACAGCGGGCTCGGGCTGGTCGCGGCGCAGCGACTCGCGGCGGTCGGCGCGAAAGTCGTGCTGGCGGTGCGGGAACCGACGCGGGGCGCAGCAGCGGCGTCGACCATCCGCGGTGAGACCGAGGTGCGCCGCCTCGATCTCGCCGACCTGGCGTCGGTCCGCGAGTTCGCGGCGGAATGGTCGGGCGACCTCGACGTCCTCATCAACAACGCCGGCGTGATGCACGTACCGGAGGGCCACACCGAGGACGGGTTCGAGACCCACTTCGGCACCAATCACCTCGGGCACTTCGCGCTCACCAACCTGCTGCTTCCGCATGTGCGCGATCGGGTGGTGACGATGTCGTCGAGCCTGCATCGCAGCGGAACCATCGAGCTGAGCGATCTCAACTGGGAACGCCGCGACTACCACCGCGCCGCCGCGTACGGCCAGTCGAAGCTCGCGAACCTGCTGTTCTCGCTGGAGTTGGAGCGCCGCCTCACCGCGGCCGGGTCCACGGTCCGGTCGCTGGCGGCGCACCCCGGTTATGCGGCGACCAATCTGCAGACGCGCACCGCGAATCCGCTCTTCGACGCCGCCGGACGGGTCGGGAACAAGATCCTCGCGCAGTCCGCCGAAGCCGGTGCCTGGCCGATGCTGTTCGCGGTGAGCCAGGATCTGCCGGGCGGATCGTACGTCGGCCCGTCCAAGATGAACGAGTTGCGCGGGCATCCGGCACTCGCCGGGCGGTCGGCCCGCGCGTCGGACACCGCGCTCGCCGAGAAGCTGTGGGCGGCGTCGGAGGACTTGACGGGCGTCCCGTTCGGGTTGTGACGCGCCGGTCGACGTCAGGTGCTGATGTCACGCGTGCGCATCCCGACGCATCCGACGCCGACGAGCATGGCGGCGACCGCGGTGAGCAGCACGACGGTGAGCCAGGCGACGGCGCCGACGTCGGCGGGCGTCCAGTACAGCGGTGAGATGCCCTGGACCCATCGCGGCAGGTTCAACAGCGGACCGAACATCCCGACGACGAAGGCGAACGCGAGGAGAATCCACGCGGCTTTGATCGCCCTCGGAGCCCAGCCGTACAGCGCCACCGCGAGGCCGAGGAAGATCAGCACGGCGGGGAGGTACGAGATCAGCTCGCCGAGGTAGACGCCGACGCCGGGATCGGTGACGCCGACCGCCGTCGCGCCCAGCCAGAGCGCGAGCAGGGAGGTCAGCAGCAGCACGACCGTCCCCGCTGCCGCCACCGCGATCTGCGATCCCAGCCACCGGATGCGGGAGACCGGCGTCGCCAGCACCACGTCCAGGCGCCCAGAGGTCTCCTCGCCGCGCGCTCGCTGTGTCATCGCGAGCGCATAGGCCGCCGCGCACAGGGCCAGGAAGAGCGTCATGGTGCCGATGAACGCCGATGCGAACATCGCCGGATCGCTCCCGAACAGCTCGCCGAAGGCGGGGTTGTCGTGGACCAGGTCGCCGACCATGTCGTCGATCGTGCTCATCAGCGTGCCCGTGCCGAACCACATCAACACCAATCCGGCGGTGCTCCACCACAGCGCGCCGCGCTGCTGCCGCCACGCCAGCGCCAGCGGCGAACGCAGCCCCGGTACCGCTGCGGCTCGCCCCGGTCGCGCGTGAATCAGACCCGCGCCGAAATCGCGGTGCGACGAGAGCTGGGCGGCCACGACCAGCGCGATCACGGTCGCGACCGCGGACAGCAGCAGCGGCCACCAGCGCACGTCGACGAACGCCCGTGACTGCTGTGCCCACGCGATCGGCGAGACCCACGAGAGCGGCGACCCGCCGAGTCGCTGCACGTTGCCTGCGGCCTGGACCACGAACGCGGCTCCGAACAGCCCCAAGGAGATGCCGATCGCGGTCCGCCCGTGCGCGCTGATCTGGCTCGCGACCAGCGCGACGGCGCCGAAGACCAGACCGACGGCGGCGCAGGAGAGCGTCATGGCGAGCGCATCGGTGAGCGGTGCCTGAGCAGATACCGCCGACATCGCCAGTCCCGCGACCAGACCGATGAGCAGCAGATGACCGGCCAGCGTGAGCAGGGCCGCGACCGCCGTGGCATGCCGACCGACGACGCTGGCGCGGACCAGTTCGGCGAGCCCGCTCTCCTCGTCGGCGCGCGTGTGGCGCACCACATGGAAGATGCTCATCAGACTGAGCGCGAGGACGACGTAGACGGTTCCCTCGTTGGCGACCGCCACCGGCCCGGTGTAGTGGTCGAGCCCGAAGCCGGGCCCACCCATGATGATGCCGGTGGGCGTTCGCATCACGGCGGCGCGGCCCTGCAGCGCCGCGGCGTCGAACACCGTGGTGAGAGCGAACATGAAGTAGACGAGGAACAGGGGGATCGACACCAGCCACACCGTCATGCGGACACGGTCGCGACGCACGATGTGCCGTGCCATCACCCCGGTGCCTGCGAGGGCGCCGCCCCACGGTTCAACGGCGAGCGCGGCGCTCATGATGCCTGCTCGACCGGTTCCGGGACGTCGCCGTAGTGACGGAGGAACAGGTCCTCCAGCGACGGGGGTGTCACCTGCAGCGACTGGACGTCGTGTTCGGTCAGGGGTTTGAGCACCCGGCCGACGGCGGTGTCGTCGACGTTGAACGTGAGTCGCAGCCCGGCCGGAGTGGGCTGCACCGTGACGTCGTGGACCCCGGGCATCGTGCGGATGGCGTCCACATCGGTCGCGCGCACCACCGCCTGCACGCGTGACCGCGTGAGGTGCCGCAACTGCGCGAGCGTGCCGCTCTCGACGTCTGTGCCCGCGCGGATGATCGTGACGGTGTCGCAGACCTTCTCCACCTCGGACAGGATGTGGCTGCTCAGCAGCACCGCCTTGCCCTGGTCGCGCAGGTCGCCCACGTAGCTGGTGAAGACCGTCTCCATCAGCGGGTCCAGCCCGCTGGTCGGCTCGTCGAAGATGAACAGTTCGGCGTCGGAGGCGAGTGCCGCGACCAGCGCGACCTTCTGCCGATTGCCCTTCGAGTACGTCCGGGCCTTCTTGGTGGGGTCGAGCTCGAAGCGGTCGAGCAGTTCGGCCCGCCGGGCGGGGTCGACGTCGCCACGAAGTCGCGAGAGGTAGTCGATGCATTCACCGCCGGTCAGATTGGGCCAGAGGGTCACGTCTCCCGGCACATAGGCCAGTCGCCGGTGGAGCGCGACGGCGTCGCGCCACGGGTCGCCGTCGAAGACGCGGACCTGGCCGCCGTCGGCGCGAAGCAGGCCGAGCAGGACGCGGATGGCCGTCGACTTGCCCGCGCCGTTGGGGCCGAGGAAACCGCGGACCTCGCCGGCGGCGACGGTCAGATTCAGCTGGTCGAGGGCGGCGAAGCCGCCGAACTTCTTGACCAGTCCCTGGATGTCGATGATGGTCATGGCACCAGTCCTCGATTCTTCTCGCGTAGTGGTCGGATCAGTGGAGTTCGGGTCAGTCCGGCGGGTCGTCGAGGTACCGCAGGTAGTCGTCCAGGACGTCGCCGCGGGTGAAGACGCCCTCCGTGTAGAGCTCGATCATCGGTGCGGCCGTCTCCCTCTGCATCTGCCGGAAGGCGGCGCCGAGGTCGGCGGTCTGGCCGTCGAGCAGGGTGGTGAGCAGCAGTGATCCGAGCGCACTGGTGACGAGGTAGCGGGCGCGGGCGTGCTCATCTCGGCTGGGTTTGACCAGGCCCTTCTCCACCGCGTCGTGCATGTACTGCTCGGCGTCGACGATCATGCCGTCGACGAACTGGCGGCCGACGTCCCCGCCTGCCAGCAGCGATTGCATGATGTACGCGAACATGGGCAGGAGTTCGTCGCTGTCGACGATGGCACTCAACAGCTGCCCACGCGCTGCGGCGTCGATGTTCTGCGACTTCACCACGCGGATCCACTCGCGGACGTGCGCGTCGCAGGCCGCGTGCAGGGCGTCCTTGGAGCCGTAGCGCTTGATGATGAGCGCTGCGCTGACTCCGGCATCGGCCGCGATCCCGCGCAGTGGCGCACCGAAACCCAAGCGGCCGAAGCTATGGACCGCAGCCTCGATGATCGGATCGACGTGCGTAAACACGTGTTCACGACTCATGTCACCAGTATGGATCGAGCGGCGCGAGAAGTCGAGAGTCTCGCGCGCTCGCGGGTCTATCCAGTGCGGGGTCGGGTCCTGATCATGTTCAGCAGCAGCGCGACGCAGACGACGGCACCGCCCACGGCGGCGACGCCGAGAGCCAGGTGGATGCCGTCGGGGCCGGGCCGGGCGGCGAGGATCGCGCCGACGATCGCGCTGCCTGCCGCGCCGCCGACGGTACGGAGCACCTGGTTGAAGCTGACCGCGCTGCCGACCTCGGAGATGGCGACGTTGCGGGTGATCAGAGTCGGCATCGCGGCGTAGGCCGCGCCCATGCCGAGTCCGAAGAGCGCCATCGCGAGCAGAATCTCCCACAGCGAGTCGCTGGTCAGCCACAGCATCACCGCCGACGCGGCCATCACGGTGGAGCCGACGGGGAGCATGGTCGCGGTCGACGACGGGTTCAATCGGCGGACGAATCGGTTGCCCGCCAGGCTGCCCGCGGACAGCGGGAGCATCACGAAGCCGGCCCAGAAGAGCGGTAGGGCGATCCCGTATCCGGTGTCGCGGCCGGCCTGCGCGATGATGCTGGCGATCGACAGACTCATGTACAGGGTGGCGCCCAGGCCGATGGCGGTCAGGTTGGCGAGGAGGACGTCGGACGACTGCCGAACCACGTGCAGATTGATCAGGGGATGGCTGCTCCGCAGCTCGTAGGCGCCCCAGACGAGCAGGGCGAGCACCGCGACCACCCCGGTCGCGACGGTCGGCACCGACCCCCAACCCCACGACGGTCCCTGGCTGATACCCGTCAGCAGGGCCGCGAGACCCACGCTGAGGAGGGCGGCGCCGACGACGTCGAACCGCTGGGTGGACTGGGGCTCGAGGTTGGTCGGCACCCGCAGCCAGACGACGGCGATCGCGGTCGCGACGAAGGCCGCTGCGAACCAGAAGGCGGCGCGGAAATCGGCCTGGCTGGCGATGACGCCGGTCAGGGGATAGCCGATGCCGAGACCGGTCGCGACCGTCACCGACAGACTGGAGATGGCCGGGTCGATCTCGGCGCGCGCGAGGTGTCGTCGAGCCAAGACGATCGTGACCGGGACGATCCCGTACGACAGCCCCTGCAGCGCGCGCCCGGCCAGGAAGACCCCGAAGGTGGGGGCCGCCGCGGCGACCACCGAACCGACGAGGATCACGCCCAACGAGACGAGCAGCAGTCGCCGGGTGCCGCGGCCGTCGCTGAGGCGACCCATGATGGGCGTCGCGACCGCGCCGACCATCAGGTTGATGGTCAGCATCCACTGCGCGGCGCCGACACCGACACCGAACTCACGAGAGATGGACGGCACCAGCAGCATGCCGAGTGAACTGACGACCGAGGTGGTCAGTGCGGCATAGATGAGGGCCGGGGTGAGCCGGTGGGCGGCGGTCACTGGTCGAAGGTCAACTCCACGGCGGTGTGTGCGGCGCCGTCGTCGCCGACGAGTTCCACGCGCGCGCCGGCGTCGACCGCGGTGAAGACCAACTGCGCTGCGTCACCGCAGAACAGCGGCTTCAGATTGCGGTGGGTCAGCGACGCGATCCGTGTGCCGTCGGCGCGGAGCCGATGAGTCTGTGCCAGTGACATCGTCATCAGCGGGCCGTGCACGACGAGGCCGGGATAGCCTTCGACGCGAGTCGCGTACGGCCAGTCGTAGTGGATGCGATGCGCGTTGGCGGTCGCGGCCGAGAAGCTCATCAGCAGCGTGGGATCGGTACGGAAATCCCACCGGTCGGTGCCTGCCGGGACCAGCGGCGACCCGACCGGGACGAACTCGGCCGCCGGTTCCGGTTCGGCGGCCGACGCCGTGGTGCGCGGGGCGGCCTCGCGATAGATCAGATTCTGCTTCTCGACGACGGCAGGCGAGCCGTCACCGTCGAAGATCGTCGTCGAAACCACCACGACCGTCAATTGTCCACTGCGACCGTGCTTCTCTGTCACCGATTCGACGATCGACTCGGTGTGGATCGTGTCACCGACGCGCACGGTGCCGGGAAACTCCACCGATCCGCCGGCGAACATGCGGCGGGGCAGATCGATCGGCGGCAGGAACGAGCCGCGGCGCGGGTGTCCGTCGAGTCCGAGCTCACCCGACGGCGCCCACTCCGGCAACGCCGCCCAATGCCACAGCGGCGGCAGTGGATCGCCGACGGCGGGCGCGGGGAGGGCGTCGTCGAAGAGGCGTGCGACGGCGCGCACCCGACCGGGATCGACGACCTCCGTCGTGGTGACGGTGTGCGGCTGCCAGTCGGTCACATCAACCGTCCGCCGGTCACCTCGAGAACGGTCCCGGTCATGTACGAGGAGAGGTCCGACGCCAGGAACGTTGCGACGGAGGCGATCTCGCTCGGCTCGCCGGCCCGTCCCATCGGGATCTCCGACATCTTCTCGTCCCAGATCCGCTGGGGCATGGCCTCGGTCATCGCCGTTCGGATGAGCCCGGGCTGGATGCAGTTGATCCGGACCCCGAGGTGCGCGACCTCCTTGGCCGCGGCCTTCGACAGCCCGACGATGCCCGCCTTGGCGGCCGAGTAGTTGGTCTGGCCGACGAAGCCGACCTTGCCGGAGATCGACGACAGGTTGACGATGGCGCCGCTCCCGCGCTCGCGCATATGCGCGGCCGCGGCGCGCGTGCCCAGCCAGGTGCCCTTCAGGTGCACGTCGATCACCTGATCGAAGTGCTCTTCGCTCATCTTCCGCATGGTCGCGTCGCGGGTGATGCCCGCGTTGTTCACCATCACGTCGACGGCGCCGAACGCGGCGACGGCGGCGTCGATGAGTGCTTGCACCTCGTCGGCCGAGGTGACGTTGCAGGCGACGCCGCGGGCGACGGCCTCGCCGCCGAGGCTCTGCGCCGCCGTGGCGACCTGCTCGGCGTTCATGTCGCCGAGGACGACGCGCGCGCCTTCGGCGATGAAGCGCTCGGCGATGGCGTAGCCGATGCCCTGTGCGCCTCCGGTGATGACGGCGGTCTTGCCGGTGAGAAGTCCGGTCATGGTGTGCTCCTTGTGTCAGTCAGGTAGTGAGATGAATCGGCGGGCGGCTACGTCGCTCGCTGCAGAATCCGCTCGGCGCGGTCGATGACCGGCTTGTCGACCATCTGGCCGGCGACGACGATGACGCCGTCGGCCGTCTCTTCGTCCGCTTCGACGGCCTCCATGATCCGGTGGGCCCACGCCACCTCGTCGTCGGTGGGCGCGAACGCCGCGATGGTCGGCGCCAGCTGGCGCGGATGAATGCAGAGCTTGCCCGCGAACCCGAGGCGCCGGGCGTGGGCGGCGTCGGCCGCGATCCGGTCGGCGTCGTCGACGGCCGCGGTCACTCCGTCGAGCGGCCCGGCCAGACCCGCCGCCGCCGACGCCAGGACCAGGGCGCCGCGACTGGCGGTCAGCGCTTCGTGATCGGTGGGGTCGACGCCGAGCTGGGCGGCGAGGTCGAACGTGCCGACGGCCAGCCGGACGACGCCGGGCACCGCGGCGATCTCGGGTGCGGCGAGGATGCCGCGCGCAGTCTCGATCAAGGCGATGACGCCGGACCCGGAGACCTCGGCGACCTGCTGCACCACGTCGGCCGATTCGGCTTTGGCCAGCATGATGGGTGCGCCGAGGCCCGTGAGGGCGTCGAGGTCGCCTGCGAAATGGCCGGTGTCGGCGGCGTTGATCCGCACCGCGCAGTGGTGGCCGGTGGCGACCCATTCGGTGACGTTGCCGCGGGCGGCGACCTTGTGGTCGTGGGGAACGGCGTCCTCGAGGTCGATGATCACCAGGTCGGCGCCGGCGGCGGCCGCCTTCTCGAAGCGTTCGGGGCGGTCGCCGGGGACGAACAGCACGGTGGTGGCCGTCCGGGCGAGGTCGGTGGCGGTCGACGAGGTGGGTTCGGAAGTCATGGTTTCTGGGCGTCCTTCTTCGCTTGCTTCACGAGACCGCCGCCGATGATGAGGCGCTGGATCTCGCTGGTTCCTTCGTACAGGCGTAGCAGACGGACGTCGCGGTAGATGCGTTCCACCGTGCTCTCGCGCATGTACCCGCTCCCGCCGTGGACTTGAACCGCCTTGTCGGCGACCTGGCCGACCATCTCGGTGCAGAACAGCTTCGCCGCGGACGGCGCCAGGCGACGATCCTCGCCCGACACCCATTTGGCGGCGGCGTCGCGGGCCAGCGCCCGGCCGGCCATGATGCCGGTCTGCATGTCGGCGAGGTGGGCCTGCACCAATTGGAAGTCGCCGATCGGTGTTCCGCCCTGGGTGGCGACGGCGGCATGCCGCAGGGACTCGTCGAGCGCCCGCTGCGCGGTCCCGACCGCGAGACCGGAGATGTGGACGCGGCCGCGGGCGAGCGAGGTCATCGCTGCCCGGTAGCCGACGTCTTCAGAACCGCCGACCAGGGCCGACGCGGGGACGCGGACGCCGTCGAAGTGGACGTCGGCGGTCAGCGAGCCCTGCTGTCCCATCTTCTCGTCGCGCTCACCGACGGAGACGCCGTCGGCGTCGGCGGGGACGAGGAAGACCGCGATGCCCGCGCCGTTCTCGTCGGCCGGGCGGGTGCGGGCGAAGGTGACGAACAGGTCCGCCGTCGGCGCGTTGGTGATGAAGCACTTGGAGCCGTCGATGATCCAGTCGCCGTTCTCCTGCTGAACGGCTTTGGTTCGCAGGCCGGAGGGGTTGGACCCCGCACCCGGTTCGGTGAGCGCGAAGGAGGCGACGACGTCGCCCGAGGCGATGCGTTCCAGCCACGTCTGCTTCTGCTCGTCGGTGCCGAAGCCCACCAGTACCTGGCCGGCGATGCCGTTGTTGGTGCCGAACATCGAGCGCAGCGACAGCGTGGTGTAGCCGAGTTCCATCGCGAGTTCGACGTCCTGGGCGAGGTCGAGCCCCAGGCCGCCCCACTCCTGCGGGATCGCATAGCCGAACAGACCCATGTCCTTGCACGCCTGCCGGAGGTCGTCGGGAATGGCGTCGGCGTCGGCGATCTCGCGTTCGCGCGGGATGACGCGCGTGGCGATGAATTCCCGGACGGAGTCGAGGATGTGGGTGAAGTCTTCGCGGCTGACCTGAGACATGGGAACCTTCCGGGGTAGTGCGTTTCCAACAAAATCTACTAACCTGTTAGAAAATGGACTGTAGCTGAGCGGATCCACACTCGGCAAGACGACAGAGCCTGGGTGAACGTGACGGCGTATCCGTGGCGCGACCCACCCCGGCGTCGACGACGAAAGGTGCACTCTCATGTCTTTGACCCGAGACGAGGAGCAGATGGTCGCCCTGGTGCGCGACTTCATCGACCAGCGTGTGGCGCCGCGGGTGCGGGAGTTCGAAGAGGACGACGTGTATCCCGAGGAGTTCATCGAGCAGATGAAGGAACTCGGCTTCTTCGGCCTGCTCGCCCCCGCCGACCACGGCGGCGTGGACGTCAGCATGGAGTGCTTCGCCCGCGTCTGCGAGGAGCTGGCACGCGGTTGGATGAGCCTGGCCGGCGCGATCGGCGGCCACTCGGTGATCACCTACCTGATCAAGACCTTCGGAACGGAGCAGCAGCAGGCCACCTACCTCCCCGCCATGGCCGACGGCAGCATCCGCGCGACGATGGCGCTCACCGAACCCAGCGGAGGCAGCGACCTGCAGGCGATGCGCACCCATGCCGATCCCGTCGACGGGGGCTTCGTCATCACCGGGTCCAAGACCTGGATCTCGAACGCGTCGCACTCGGGCCTCTTCGGACTGCTGTGCGTCACCGACCGCAGCGCGGCGCCCGCGCACCAGGGCATGAGCGTGCTGCTGGTGGAGCCGGGCGAGGGCTTCACCGTCTCCAAGAAGCTCCCGAAACTGGGATACCGCGGAGTCGAAGCGTGCGAGTTGGTGTTCGACGGCATGCACGTCCCGGCCGACGCGGTGCTCGGCGGGGAGCCGAATCGCGGCTGGGCGCACATGATGCGGGGACTGGAGGTGGGGCGTGTACAGGTGGCGTCGCGGGCACTCGGCGTCGGCCAGGCGTCGCTGGAGGCTGCGACTCGATACGCGCAGGAACGCGAATCCTTCGGCAAGCCGATCTGGAAGCATCAGAGCGTCGGAAACCTGATCGCCGACATGGCGACCAAGCAGCAGGCCGCGCGACTCCTGACCCTCGATGCGGCGCAGAAGCTCGACCGCGGCGAGCGCGCCGACCTGGAGGCGGGCATGGCCAAACTGTTCGCGTCCGAGACCGCGATGCAACTGGCGCTGGACTCCCTCCGCGTGCACGGCGGATACGGGTACTCCAAGGAGTACGACGTGGAGCGCTACTTCCGCGATGCGCCGCTGATGATCGTCGGTGAGGGCACCAACGAGATCCAGCGCAACGTGATCGCCGCACAGCACATCGCCCGCAACAAGATCTGACCGGACCACCCCGAGCCTCGGAGGCCACCGATGACCGACCCCGTATCCCGACCCCTCGCAGGCATCCGCGTGGTGGAGTTCGCCAGCTTCGTCGCCGGGCCCAGCTCGGGCATGGCGCTGGCCCAGCTCGGCGCGGAGGTGATCCGCGTCGACCCGATCGGCGGCAACGCCGACTACCGGCGATGGCCGCTGTCGGAGGCGACGGGCGCCAGCCTCTACTGGACGTCGCTGAACCGTGGCAAGAAATCGGTGTCGCTGGACCTGCGGTCCGAGCGCGGCCGCGACCTGCTGCTGGCCCTGGCGACCGCGCCCGGCCCCGACGCGGGCATCGTCGTCGACAATGCGGTGGGTCGACGCTGGTTCTCGTACGAGGCGCTCACCGCCCGGCGCGCCGACGTGATCGCGGTGCGGGTGGAGGGTCGTGCCGACGGGTCGGCGGCCGTCGACTACACCGTGCACGGCGACGCGGGCGTCGCCTCGATGACCGGTCCGGCCGACACCGATCGACCGGTCAACCACGTGCTGCCCGCGTGGGACCTGCTGTGCGGGCAGGAGGTGGTGACCTCGGTGCTTGCCGCGCTGCGTCGACGTGATCGCACAGGTCAGGGCTCGCATGTGCAGATCGCGCTCAGCGATGTGGCGCAGGCCGCCGTCGCCAACCTCGGCTGGTACTCCGAAGCCGCCGAACGCGGTCCGCGCGCCCGCCACGGCAATCACATGTACGGCGCCTTCGGCGTCGACTTCGCAGCCGCCGACGGCGGTCGGGTGATGGTCGTGGTGCTGACGCCGCGGCAGTGGGCGGCGGTGGGCGCCGCCACCGGAACCGTCGACGTGTTCGTCGCGCTGGAGGCCTCGCTCGGCGCCGATCTGCAGACCGACGAAGGCCGTTACGCGCACCGCGATGTCATCGAGGCGGTGCTGAAGCCGTGGTTCGCGCAGCGGACGTCGGCGCAGGTCGCCGACGAGTTAACCGCGGCCGGCGTGCTGTGGGGGCCATACCGCACCACGGCCGACGTCGCGTCGGACTTCGTCGCCGATCCGAGTGGTCGTCCCGTCCTGACCTCCCTCGACCAGCCCGGCATCGGCGCGGTGATCTCCGCGCACGCCCCCACACGCTGGGAGTCGTCGTACTCGGGGACCTCTCCCGCCGTCGAACTCGGCAGCGACACCGACCGCGTGCTGTCGGAGGTGCTGGGGCTCGGCGGCGATGAGATCGCGGCGCTGCGCGCGGATGGAGTGGTGGGCTGATCCACACCCTCAAACCAACCCGAGGGCAGCCGCCACCAAGCTCGCAGTGACGCACCACTTCGCCTCGAGTCGCACCACTTCTCGTTCCCGCACTCGGTCGCGACCAAGTGCGGGAACCGAAAGCGGTGCGGCCCGACGAGAAGTGGTGCGGCCCCTCGAAATGTCCTCTGAACAGGCCAAACGAAACCTGCAACACAAAGCGCTCGACATGTGACCCACCAAACAGTTAAGGTCTAAACAATCAAGCGGCGAGATATTCAGCCAACACGCTCGCTGCCGCGATGGGAAACCCCGATCGTGACTTGATTCGAAGGACACTTGATGAACACAACCCAGCAGACGCTCAGCCCCTCGGCTGATGCGATCAATGCGCGGATGGAACGACTGCCGATGAGCAGTTGGCACATCAAAGCGCGCGTCATCGTCGGAGCGGTGACCTTCTTCGACGGCTTCGACCAACTGATGATCGCGTACTCGCTTCCCGACCTCCCCGGGCCGTGGGGCGTCCTCGGAAACTCCGCGCTCACCGGCTGGGTCATCGCCGTCGGCGGCATCGGCATGCTGATCGGCGCGCTCGGCGGCGGCTGGCTCGCCGACCGCATCGGCCGACTCAACGTGATTCAGTTGGCCCTGGTCGTCTACGCGATCACCAGCCTGATCATGGCGTTCACCGACTCGCTCGAGGTGTTCATGAGCCTGCGCGTGGTGCAGGGCATCGGCCTCGGCGCAGAAGTCCCGGTGGCGGCCGCGTACATCGGCGAGATCGCCCGCACGCACAAGCGCGGACGCTTCGTCCTCCTCTACGAGACCATCTTCCCGATCGGCCTCGTCGCCTCGGCCATCGTCTCCTCCTGGGTGGTTCCGCGCTGGGGCTACGAGGTGCTGTTCATCCTGGGTGCCATCCCGATCCTGCTGGTTCCGCTGCTGCACCGCCTCCCGGAGTCGCCGCGCTGGCTCGCCGCCCGCGGCCGCCTCGATGATGCGGAGACCTCGATGTCGCGCATCGAGAACCAGGTAGTTCAGCGCTCCGGGCAGCCGCTCCCGACCCCGCGACCGACGAACGCCGACGCCGTCGAACTGCCGCAGACCCGGGTGCGAGAACTCTTCGAAGGCGTCTATCTGCGACGCACCGTGATGCTCGCGACCATCTGGCTGTGCGCGTACTTCGTCAACTACGGCATCGCGTCGTGGCTGCCGACCCTGTACCGCAACCACTTCGACCTCAGCGTCGGGAGTGCTCTGCACTACAGCATCTTCACCACGCTGGCGGGTCTGATCGGCTGCATCATGGTGGCCTTCCTCATCGACAACCTCGGTCGACGCATCTGCATCGCCGGCGCCATGGCGCTCTGCACCGCCGTTCTGCTCCTCCTGGCCACATTCGGCACCAACAGCGCCCTTGCGGTTCTCGGCTGGTCGGCCGCCGCAGCACTCCTGGTGTTCTCGGTGAACATGGCGCTGTACGTCTACACCGCTGAGTTGTACCCGACCCGGATGCGCGCCATGGGCGCCTCCTTCGGCGGCGCGGCCGGCCGTCTCGGCATCATCGTCGGACCGCTCTCGGTCGGCTGGATTCTGACCAACGGCACCCTGAGCTGGGTCTTCATCACCTTCGCCGTGGTCGCGGGGATCGGTGCGATCGTCGTCGCACTGTTCGCCACCGAGACCAAGGAGCGCACGCTCGAGGAGATCTCGGCATGAGCGCAGTATTCGTTCCCGTACCCGACGAGATGCTCGTCGGAGGCAAATGGCGACAGGCCGACGGTCCGAAGACTCGGGTCCTCGACCCCGCGACCGGCGCCGTGCTCCAGGAGATCTCCCAGTCCTGCGCCGACGACGTCGACGAGGCCGTCGCACGGGGAGCCGAAGCCGCCGCCGACCCGGGCTGGCGCGATCTGCTCCCGCACCAGCGGGCGAGGTACCTGCACGCGATCGCCGACGCCGTCGAAGCCGCCGCGGACTCGCTGGCCACTCTGCAGAGCTTCAACACCGGCAAAGCTCTCCGTGAGACGCGGGCGTTGGTGGCCAGCGCGGTCGGCACCTTCCGCTACTTCGCCGCCGTCCTGGAGACCTCGGACGAAGCCAAGACGACCTCCCGCGGCGAGTACCTCACCTGGGTGAAGCAAGAGCCCATCGGTGTCATCGGCGCCATCGCCCCTTGGAACTCGCCGATCGCGAGCGACGCGCAGAAGATCGCGCCCGCCCTGGCGGCAGGCAACGCCGTCGTTCTCAAACCCGCCGAATGGACGCCGCTGGTGTCCCTTGCACTGGCCCGACTGATCGTCGACTCGGGCCTGCCCGCAGGTCTGCTGTCGGTGCTGCCCGGTCGTGGATCGGTGGTCGGCGACGCGATCGTGCGGCACCCGGGCATCGGAAAGGTCAGCTTCACCGGCGGCACGGACACCGGACGCGGGATCGCGCACCTCGCGGCGGAGAAGCTGATGCCGGTCTCCCTGGAACTGGGCGGCAAGTCGCCAACCATGGTGCTCGACGACGCGGATGTGGAGCAGGCGATCGCGGGCGTCATGTACGGCATCTTCTCGTCGTCGGGACAGAGCTGCATCGCCGGATCGCGCCTGTTCGTCGCGGAGTCCCTCTACGACGACTTCCTCGATCGACTGGTGGAACGCACTCGACAACTGGTGGTGGGCAACGGATTCGACGACGCCACGCACGTGGGGCCGCTGGTGCACCCGAAGCACCGCGACAGCGTCGCCGCGTACGTCGACCTCGCTCGTGCCGAAGGCGGCACCGTCCGCTGCGGCGGGGGTGTGCCCGACGACCCGCGCCTGGCCGACGGTGCGTACTACCTGCCGACGATCATCGACGGACTCGCCAACTCGGCGCGTGTCTGTCAGGAGGAGATCTTCGGTCCGGTGCTGCTCGCGCTGCCCTTCCGCGACGAGGACGATCTCGTGGCGCAGGCCAACGACAGCGTCTTCGGTCTGGCGTCGGGCATCTGGACGCGGGACTACCGGCGCGCATTGCGGCTCGCCGACCGGATTCAGGCGGGCACGGTCTGGATCAACACCTATAAGGCGTTCTCCATCTCCACGCCGTTCGGCGGCATCAAGGAGAGTGGTCTGGACACCGAGAAGGGGCGCGAGGGGATCGCGGCGTACTCCCGCGCCAAAGGCGTCTACCTCGGCATGTCCGACACGCCTCACCCCTGGGCGCCGCGGACGCCGAGGGTTGACACCGCAGGCTGACCGCAGCCACGACGACCGTGAAGAATCTTCTCGGAAGCACTGTACGCATCAAATAGTTTAGCGCTAAGATAGCAATGACAAAGATAAAGGAGGAGCCCCGATGAACCAGCCGATCGCGAGCCTCCGACGGCTTCGCTCCGTAGAACTTCGCACCACCGCGTGCGCCGACTCCGTCGACTTCTACACCAACGTCTGGGGGCTGCAGGCCGTCGAACACGGTGACGGACAGGCCTGGCTGCGCGGCACGGGGGAGGAGCATCACGTCCTGCAGCTCACCGACGCCGATCGGAACGGGCTGGGGCGCATCACCTTCGCCGTCGCCACGCCGTCCGACGTCGACGAGGCCGCCCGTCGCCTCGAGGCACGGAACATCCCGATCGTCGCGGGGCCCGGTCCCACCGGAGAGATCTCGGCCGGATACGGCGTCAGCTTCGTCGACCACGAGGGCCGCGTCGTCTCGCTCCTCGCCGACGCACTGGCGGTGCCGATGCTCCGCCGGGAGGACCCGGTGCCGGTAGGCGTCACCCACGTGGTCCTCAACACCGTCGACATCGACGCGTCCGTGCAGTTCTACTGCGACGTGCTCGGCATGCGTGTCTCGGACTGGTCCGAGCACCAGATGGCCTTCCTGCGCTGCAACTCCGACCATCACAGCATCGCGTTCAATCAGGCCGAGTGGGCGTCGTTGAACCACGTCGCCTACGAGATGCCGACGATCAATCAGTTCATGCGCGGCATCGGCCGCCTCCGGCACAACCGGATCCTGCCACTGTGGGGGCCGGGGCGACACGGCCCGGGCGACAACACCTTCTCGTACTTCGCCGATCCAGCAGGTCTGGTGTGCGAGTACACGTCCGGCGTCGCGCAGATCGACGAGGACCGCTGGTTGTGCCGCGTGTGGCGGCGGGTGCCCGAACTCTCGGACACCTGGGGGACCGCGGGGCCGCCGTCGGCAGACGTCCGATCGCACATGGCCGGTGTGCCCGACCCCGGCGCCTTCGACCGCCACCCGGAACTGATGGGAGTCGCCCGATGAACGCACTGCTCACCGGACTGCACGTCCGCGACGAGGGGGACGGCCCGACGCTGGTGATGCTGCACGGCATCGGCGGAAGCGCCGCGACCTTCGACCCGCAGTACGCCGAACTCGGCGGCCGCATGCGGCTGATCGCGTGGGACGCCCCCGGCTACGGCGCGTCCGACGACGTCGACTCCCCGCTGTCGATGGACGACTACGCGGACCGCGTCGCCGCGCTGATCGAGGAGTGCTGCGGCGACGTCGGCGCGCACGTCCTCGGCATGTCGTGGGGCGGCGTGATCGCCACCCGACTCGCGCTGCGCCGCCCGGACCTGGTCCGCAGCCTGGTGCTCGGCAGCTCGACCGTCGGCTCCGGAGCCACCGACGAGGGCGCGGCGGCCATGCGCAGTCGAGCAGCCGAGCTGGCGGCCGACCCGACGGCTTTCACGACTGCGCGCGCCACCAGACTGGCGGGCGCGGGAGCGGACGACGGCCACATCGCCGCCGTCGCCGACGCCATGCTCGCGACGATCCGACCGGCCGGCTACACCAGTGCAGCCGAGTCGATGGCGGCCACCGATCACACCGCGGATCTGCCGTCGATCGAGCTGACGACGCTGGTGATGGCGGGCGACCGCGACGAGATCACCGGCGTCGACGCCGCCCAGCTCCTCGCCGGCGGCATCCCCGGCGCCGTGTATGTGATGCTCCGCGGCGCAGGGCATCTCGCCAACCAGGACTCGCCGGCGGCCTTCAACGCCTGGCTCGAGTCGTTCATTCAGATCGCGGAACGACTCCGCAACCACTGACCCGACCAACCACAAGAAAACGAACAGACAAGGAGTTCCGCCATGGACTACCAGACCGCCGACCTCGCCGATTACGCCGACTCGATCATCCTCACCCGCGAGAGCCGCTTCGAGGACTGGGACGCGCTCGGCTTCCAGACCAAAGCGGGCGATCAGTTCGCCCGCGCCCAGATCCGGTACGTCGGATCGGGTGCCACCGGCGACCACTCGACCGACACCCGCACCATCAAGTCGCAGGGCTTCACCTTCTCGAACATGCTGCTTCCGGCCGGCGCCGAGGGCCCCGAACACACCCACTTCGACGCCGAAGAAGCGTTCTTCGTCCTGGAAGGCGAGATCGAGGTGGCCGTCCACCGCGGCGCCGAGATCGCGAAGCGCACCCTCGGCTACCGCGACATGATCGTCGTCCCGGCGGGGGTGCCGCGCAGCCTCAAGAACGTCACCGCCCAGCCCGCCCTGTTCTGCGTCATCATCGGCGCGCAGAAGCCGCAGGTCCCGACCTACCCGGAGACCTCGGTGATGCACGGCATCACACGAGACTGACCGCCATGCCGTTCCACGGAAAGACCATCGTCATCACCGGCAGCGGACGCGGGCTCGGCTTGGCGATCGCGCGCCGCGTCGGCCGCGACGGCGCCCGTGTGTGGATCACCGACATCCGCGCGGACTGGGGGCAGGCGGCGGTCGAGAGCCTCGTCGCGGACGGGATCGACGCGCGGTTCGCCCCGCTGGACGTGCGGTCCGCCGAATCCGTCGACGCCATGGTGGCGACGGTGACCGCCGACGGCCCGATCTACGGCCTGATCAACAATGCGGCCCTGGCCGACGGCGTCGGCGGGCGGGCGATCCACGAGCTGACCGTCGAGGAGTGGGATCGCGTTCTGGACGTCAACCTCCGCGGCACCTTCCTGGTCAGCCGCGCCGTCGCACCGCACCTCATCGGGCAGCGGGCCGGACGGATCGTGACCATCGGGTCCGACGCGGCGCTCTACGGCTCAGCGAAACTGTGTCACTACATCTCGTCGAAGGGCGGCGTCTCGGCGTTGACCCGCGGGATGGCGCGCGACCTCGGCGAGTACGGCATCACCGTCAACACGGTGTCGCCGGGGCTCACCGAATCGGAGTCCGCTGAGAAGGTCCCCGAGCATCGGCACGAACTGTACCGCCGGAATCGGGCGCTCGACCGGCCGCAGCAGCCCGCCGATCTGGTGGGTGCGGTCGCGTTCCTCCTCGGCGACGAGGCCTCGTACATCACGGGGCAGCAGCTCGTCATCGACGGCGGCTTCGTCTTTCACTGAGCCACACCGCCGTCCACCCGCACCGCTGTCCATCCGCACCTCGTTCACCAGAGAGCACCACCATGGATCTCCTCCTCTCCGACCGCACCTACGTCGTCACCGGCGGCAGCTCGGGCGTCGGGCTGGCGACCGTCGCCGAACTCCTCGCCGAAGGCGCCTGCGTCGCGACGTGCGCGCGGGACGGCGACCGCTTGACCGCAGCGATCGCGGACGTCGCGCCCGATGCGGGTGACCGCGTGCTCGCGGTCTCCGCCGACGTCCGCAACCGCGACGACGTCGCCGCCCTCGTCACCGGCGCCGTCGACCGCTTCGGCGGCATCGACGGGCTGGTCAACAATGCGGGCGGGTCACGGATGGCGCCGCTGTGGGAGACCAGCTTGGCCGACTGGCACGACGAGCTCGATCTCAAGTTCGCCGGCGTCCTGAACACGGTCGACGCCGCGCGCGGTCACCTCGCCGCGTCCGATGCGGCGTCGATCGTGAACATCAATGCCGTGCTCGCGAAGCAGCCGGAGACGCGACTGATCGCGACCTCCGCGGCGCGCGCCGGGCTGCTGAATCTCAGCAAGTCGCTGTCGTTCGACCTCGCGCCGAGGATCCGTGTGAACTCGGTGCTGCTCGGCCTCATCGACACCGGGCAGTGGCAGCGCCGCTACGCAGAGTCCGGCGACGCTCGCCCGTTCGCGGACTGGGAGCACGACATCGTCGCCGACCGCGGTGTCGCCCTCGACCGATTCGGCCGCGCCGACGAGGTCGCGGCGGTGGTGGCGATGCTTCTGTCGCCGCGGTCGTCGTACGTCACCGGCACCACCGTCGAGGTGGCGGGCGGCGTCTCGCGATACGTCTGAACGACGAACTCACCCCACCCACATCCCCAGCTCTACCAGCCCTGACCAGCGGAGATTCCCATGAACCAGAAACCCCAGGCCAACGGCGGCGACCTGCTCGTCGACGTTCTACGCGAAGCCGGAGTCGACACCGTCTTCGGCATCGTCAGCGTCCACAACCTCCCGCTGGTCGAGGCCGTCGCCAAGCACCTGCGATTCGTCCCGGTGCGGCACGAAGCCGGTGCGGTCAACGCCGCCGACGGCTATGCGCGCGCTTCGGGCGGGCTGGGCTGCGCGCTCACCAGCACCGGAACCGGTGCGGGCAATGCCGCGGGCTCGCTGATCGAATCGCTCAGCGCCGACACCTCGGTTCTGCACATCACCGGACAGGTGCAGTCGCAGTACCTCGGGTCGGGCCGCGGCTTCATCCACGAGACCAAGGACCAGCTGGGCATGCTGGCCGCGATCTCCGCCCACGCCGCCACCATCACCGACGCCGTGTCGGCCGGCGAGATCCTGCGCGACGGCGTCCGCCGCGCCCTCACCCCGCGCGGCGGTCCGGTCTCGATCGAGTGGCCCATCGATCTGCAGTACGCGGCGCAGGAGCGCACCGTCGGACGGGTCCCCGCCGCCGTCGAGCTGCCGCGGCCGTCGACCGCCGACATGGACGCCGTTCGGGCGGAGATCGCCGCGGCCCGACGCCCGGTGATCTGGGCGGGCGGCGGCGCAACTCGCGCGGGCAAACAGTTGACGTCGTTGATCGAGCAGTGGGGTGTTCCGCTGCTCACCAGCAACTCGGGTCGCGGCGCCGTCGACGAGGGGCACGACCTCTGCGTCGGCAACTACGCAGCCACCCCCGGCGGACGCGAGCTCCTGGCCGACGCCGACCTGCTGATCTCGCTCGGCACGCACTTCCGCAGCAACGAGACCGGCGACTACTCCCTTCCGATCCCCGGTCGGCACGTGCAGGTGGACCTCGACCCCGCAGCGCCGGGGCGCGTGTTCCAGGCGACCGTCGCGGTGGTCGCCGACGTCGACGCGGTGCTCGCCGAGCTCCTCGACACCGTCTCCTTCGACGGCCTGGTGGACCCGGAGTGGACGGCGCGCGCGACGGCGACACGGAACGCTGTGCGGGCCACGCAGCGCGAGAGCCTGGGCGACCACGCCCTCCTGTGCGATGCCGTCCGCACCGCCTTCCCGAGCTCCTCACCGGTGGCGCGCGATGTCACCATCGCCTCCAGTGCCTGGGGCAACCGCCTGCTGCCGTTCTCCGATCCGCGGACCAACATCTTCCCGCATGGGGGCGGCATCGGGCAGGGGCTGGGGATGGCGATCGGCGCGGCGCTGGCCGACGAGACCCGGCCGACCCTCGGCATCGCAGGAGACGGCGGCCTGGCGGTGCATCTGGGCGAGCTGCTCACCGTCGCGCAGGAGCGACCGTGGTTGGTCCTGTTGGTGTTCAACGATGCGGGCTACGGCGTGCTGCGCAATATGCAGGCGGCGACCGGCCCCACGTACGCGGTCGATCTCGCAACGCCCGACTTCGCGCAGCTCGCCGGCGCCGTCGGGATCGACTACCGGCGTATCGGCACGGTCGACGACGCCGAGTCCGTGCTCCGTGACGCCGTCGCGCAGCAGGCTCCGGTGCTGGTCGAGGTCGATCTCGCGTCGTTCGGTCCCATGCCCAAGCCGTTCACTCCGCCGGTCACCGTGCCGTAGAGCCACGGGTACCGCAGACGGATGTCGTGGGCGACATCCGAGAAAACATGTGACACCAATAACAATTAAGTGCTAAGCTATTAACCACTAAAGCAAATAAGTACGGCTGGGAGGGTGTCAGCGATGAGCCTCGAAGCAGGACCGCAGAACCTCGAAACCGGGACCTACGAACTGGTGGTCCGGGAGATGCGTTGGGAGGCCGACGGCGTGATCGCCGTCCGCCTCGAGGAGCAGAACGGAGCCACGTTGCCGACCTGGCAGCCGGGTGCGCACATCGACATCCACCTCGGCAAGGGGATCGTCCGGCAGTACTCGCTGTGCGGCGATCCGGCCGACCGGACGTCGTACCGGATCGCGGTGCTGCGTGACCCGTCGACCCGCGGCGGCTCCAAGTATGTGCACGAGACTCTCCGGCCGGGCCACCTGGTCGCGGTGAGCCTGCCGCGCAACAACTTCGAGCTGCTGGAGGCGGCCGAGTACGTCTTCGTCGCCGGCGGTATCGGCATCACGCCGATGCTGCCGATGATCTTGGCGGCCGAGAACGCCGGAGCGCAGTGGGAACTGCACTACGGCGGACGCAGCCGAGACACCATGGCGTTCCTGCCCGATCTCGCCGCCTACGGTGAGCGGGTCCGCGTCGTCAGCGAAGACGCCGAAGGCGTGATCGACCTGAAAGCGCTGCTCGGTGCGCCGCGCCCGGACACGCTGGTCTACACCTGCGGACCCGAAGGCCTGCTCAGCGCCGTCGAAGGCACCTGCTGCGACTGGGACTCCGACGCCGTCCGCTTGGAACGGTTCAAGCCGAAGGCCCGTGCCGAGAACGAGGCGGAGCCAGCGGACTCGCCGATCAGCGTTCGGTGCGAGAGGTCCAGCGTCACCGTCGAAGTGGGCCCCGACATCCCGATCATCGACGCGCTGGAGAACGCAGGCGTCGACGTGCCGAACTCCTGCCGCGAAGGCATGTGCGGCAGCTGTGAGACCCGTGTCCTGTGTGGCACGCCCGATCACCGCGACTACGTCCTCTCCTCCGCGGAGCAGGAATCCGGCGAAACGATGATGATCTGCGTTTCGCGAGCAACCACAGCCCAACTCGTACTGGACCTCTAGGAGAAGAATCGATGAGTCTGTACATGGTGCCGATCCAAACGCGGACCGGCGATCCCACTCCCTACGAGCATCAGCTCGCGGTCGCGATCGAGGGGGTGTTCGGCGAGGGTGAGCACAGCCTGGAAGGCCTCGTCGAAGGCCTCAACGCCGCGGGTGTCTTCGCGCCCGACGGGCAGGTCTGGACGGCCGACTCCTTCACCACCGAAATCGCACGATTGGGGAACCGATAATGGCACGCTTCTACAGCCGGGGAGCGCTCTCGGCCGACGAGATCTTCGCGACCGGCCTGCGCGACCAGTGGCATGCCGTCTGCCCGTCGACCTGGGTGGAGCGCGGCGCCATCCGCAAGCTGCGTCGGCTCGGTGAGGACTGGGTTCTGTACCGACAGTCCGACGGCACCGTCCGCATGCTCGCCGACCGCTGCCCGCACCGCGGTGCGCCGCTGTCGCACGGCATGCACCTCGGCGACCGGATCGCGTGCAAGTACCACGGCGTTCAGGTCGACGGCGACGGCACTGTGCTCTCCGTTCCCGGAATGCCGGGCTGCAACCTCGAGGGCAAGAAGTTGGTGCGCGCGCTGCCGGTGCAGGAGATCGGCGGCGCGATCATCGCCTGGTTCGGCATCGATCCGGAGACCGAACCCACGCCGCTCGAGGTGCCCGATCCGCTTGCCGACGAAGGCATCTCGGAGTTCCTCTGCTACACCGAGTGGGAAGCGCCCTGGCGATTCGCGGTCGAGAATCTGCTCGACCCCATGCACGGCGCCTTCCTGCACCACGAGTCGCACTCGATGTTCGGCGGTGCGCAGTCCGCGCGGTTCCGGATCCGCGAGACCGACCGCGGCTTCTTCTTCGAGAAGACCGATCAGCGTGGCATGAACTTCGACTGGGTGGAGTTCTGCCGCAGCGGCGTGGACTGGGTCGACCTGGAGATTCCGTACCCGGCCACGGCCGGCCCCGGCGGACCGTTCGGCATCGTCGGCATGGCGACGCCGATCGACGCGGGCACTACCGCGATCTTCTTCTGGCGGTATCGCCGCGTGGTCGGCTGGGAGCGCGACGTCTGGCGCTTCCTGTATCGCACCACCCTCGAGGAGCGGCATTGGGCGGTGCTGCAGCAGGACCGCGCGATGCTGGAGGGCATGGCGCCCGACGCGGACCAGGCCGAGAACCTCTACCAGCACGACCTCGGGGTGATCCGCCTCCGGCGCATGTACCGCGCGCAGGCCGAGGAGCAGGCCAAGCTGCTGGCCGACGCCTGATCTGCCCCGACGACGACCGCGCCCCGTCCGAAAGGACGGGGCGCGGTCGCGGTCGGATGGTGAGGCAGGCGATCAGGCGCTGTGCGCTTCGCCCTCCGCTTCGGCGTCGATGATCGACGTCTCGAGCTTCTGCAGCAGTGTCGAGAGTGCGCGCTGATCGGCCTCGTCCAAACCCTGCAGGAGCCGCAGTTCGTTGGCGAAATGCGCGCTCGCGGTCTGGTCGATCAAGCTGAGTCCGGTGGTGGTCAGGCACACGTACACGATCCGGCGGTCGTCCGGATCGCGTTTGCGTTCCACCAGACCCGCCTTCTCCAGTCGGTCCACGCGCAGGGTGACGCCGCCCGTGGTGACCAGCATCGTCTTGGCGAGTTCGCCCGAGGTCATCCGGTACGGCGCGCCGTTGCGACGCAGCGAGGCGAGGACGTCGAACGAGGCCATGTTGAGGTCGTAGTCGGAGAACAGGCTCGACAGCGACGTCTGGTACAGCAGGTAGGCGCGGTGGAGGCGGCCGAACACCTGGAGCGCCGAGACGTCCATGTCGGGACGTTCGTGACCCCACTGCCCGACGATGTCGTCGACGGCGTCCTGCTCGTCGCGCGTTGTCATGCTGCTGCCTCCTTCGAGCGAACCGTTGCGCATCGGTGAATGACTAGTGCTCGCCCTGTCCGACGTGGGCGATCGCATCGATCTCCACGGTGGCGCCGTACGGCAGGTTGCTCACTTCGAGAAATGTCCGTGCCGGACGAGGGACCGCGAAGAGTCGCTCGAACTGTCGGTTCGCTTCCTCGCGCAGTGAGAGGTCAGTCACGTAATAGGTCAGTTTAACCACGTCGCCCAGGCCGGCTCCGACCGTCTCCAATCGCTCGGTCATCCGGACGACGGCGGCGTCGAGCGCCTGATCCCGACCGGCGACCGGCTGGTAGTCGGCATCGACGGACAGGGCGCCCGAGACGTAGACGGTGTCGCCGGCGCGGAAGGCCGGGCTGTACGGGTGCTGGGGCGAGACGCTCGTCGTCATGGATGACCTCCGGTAGAAGAATACTCACTAAATATCTTAGTGGTAAAGGAAATGAATGCAAGGTCTGGAGCGTCACCTCGCAGGCTCTGCTCCGTTCCGAATGGAATGCGGTGACGTGAACCACTGTAAATCTGATAACGTGTGTTCGCAGACTGTCGCGCGGATGAACTCGGGATCGGGCGATGAGCCGACTACGCTGCTGAATCATGACCGATCTCCTCGACACAGCACGCGAATCCATGGCTGTCGTCGCACGTGGAATCTCGCAGAAGGGCCCGTGGGGCCAGGTGTACGGTCCGCTGGATCTGGACATCCCGGCCGGTGGACTGACCATCCTGCGCGCCGAGGCCGGTGCCGGGCGGACCGCGTTGCAGATGACCCTCGCCGGACGGATGAAGCCCAACGCCGGAACTCTCGACGTCTTCGGCCGCACCCGCGCCAAAGACGTCTTCGCCGTCTCGACCCTCGCGGGCATGGCGGCGCTCGACGACGTCTACGCCTCCGTGCGGGTCGTGGACCTGCTGACCGAGAAGATCCGGTGGGACGCCCCCTGGTATCGGCTGATCGGGAAAGCGAGCCAGGCCGACCTGGAGCGGATCTGCCGACCGGTGTTCGGCGAGCTGCCGCTGCCCGCACTCAGTAGTTACGTCGAAGAGCTCTCGGAGCTCGACGGCCTGCTGCTGCGGGTGGCGCTCGCCAACACGAAGGCGTTACCGCTGCTCGTCGTCGGCAACGTCGATCAGGTGACCAGCGACGAGAACCACCGGATCGTGGTCTCCCGACTGGTCGCGCTCGGGCAGCACCAGACGGTCGTCACCACGACGGTCAATCCCGTCGACCCGGCCCTCGGCTACCGCGCATTCATCGACGTGCCGTCGATGCTGCCTGCCGGAGAGGCCACCGAAACCATTGTCCGCACAGATGTGCAGGGGGAGAACTGATGCTGGCGGGAATGTCGCTCGGCACTGAGCTGAAACGCTTTTCCAAGGGGACGATGCCGCGCATCGCGATCCTCACCATCATCCTGATGCCGCTGCTCTACGGCGCCATGTACCTGTGGGTGTTCTGGAATCCGTTCGACGAGGTGGCGAAGGTCCCCGTCGCGCTCGTCAACCAGGACGAGCCGGTGGAGGCGAACGGAACCACCCTCAACGCGGGCGAGCAGGTGCGCGACCAGCTGCTCAGCTCGGGAGAGCTCGACCTGCACGCCGTCAGTGCGCAGCAGGCGGCCGACGGGCTCGCGAGCGGCAAGTACTACTTCACGATCTCGATCCCCGAGGACTTCTCGTCGTCGATCGCGTCGGCGCTGACCGCGCAACCGCACAAGGCCAAGATCCAGTTCACCTACAACGATGCGAACAACTACCTCGCAGGCATCATCGGGCAGAACGCCGCAGCCCAGGTCACGCAGGCGCTCAACGACAAGATCGGCGGCCAGGCCGTCGACCAGGTTCTGGTGGGCCTCACGACCGCCGGTGACGGGTTGAAGAAGGCGGCCACCGGTTCGGAGCAGCTCGCCGACGGACTCACCCAGGCCGATGCCGGCGCTCAGAAACTGGCCGCAGGCTCGAAGGAGCTGGCGACCAACATGATCACGGCGCGTGAGGGGTCGGCCGAACTCGCCGACGGAACCACACAGCTCGCCAACGGCATCAACTCGGCCACCGCACCGTTGACCAGCCTCTTGAGCCAGGTGCAGTCCTCGGGGATCAAGCCGTCTCAGTACGCGAACGACGCCGCGGCGCTGTCGTCCGATCTGTCCGACGTGCTCGGCGTCATCAGCGCTGCGGGAGCCGGACAGTCGCAGGCGGAGCAATCGGTGGCGCAGGTGGTCGCGGGGCTGCGACGCAGCTCCGACCCGAACATGCGTGCGCTGGCGAATGCGCTTGCGCCGGTTCAGGACTTCTTGAAGACGCAGGGCGTGAACCCCTCGACGACGGCCAAGGTCAACCGGCTGGCGCAGCAGTCCGACAATCTGTCCGCCCAACTCGGCGACAAGAACTCGCCGCTGCGCTCCACCCTGCTCATGCTCGAGAACGGACAGCTCGCGGGCAAGGTCGGGGAGCTGCAGAGCGGTGCGAATCAGCTTCAGGCCGGTGCGGCCAAACTGCACGACGGGCTGGTCCAGTTGACCGACGGCAGCGAGCAGCTGGCCACCGGTGCGGGCGAGCTGGCCGACGGGACGCCGAAGCTCTCGGCGGGAGCGGACGAGCTCGCCGTCGGCCTGGCCGACGGCGTCAAGCAGCTGCCGAACTTCGGCAGTGACGAGCAGCGGGAGAAGACGGCGACCAACCTGTCGCAGCCGGTGGAGCTCAGCTCCTTCACGCACAACAGGGCGCCGACCTTCGGCGCGGGATTCGCTCCGTTCTTCCTGCCGCTCGCGATGTTCATCGGCGCGATCATCATCTGGATGATGTTGAAGCCGCTGCAGTCGCGTCCGGTGATCGCCGGGCTCGGCGGGATCCGATCGGTGCTGTCGTCGTACTGGCCCGCCATCCTCATCGCGACGGCGCAGGTGGTCGTGATGTTCGCCGTCGCGCACTTCGCTGTCGGCCTCGACGCCGTGCACCCCATCGGCATGCTCGCGTTCATGCTGCTGGTCTCCGGAACCTTCCTGGCGTTGATACAGATGTTCAACGCGGTCTTGGGGGTGGCCGTCGGCAGAGTGGTGTCGCTGGCCTTCCTGATGGTCCAGATCGTCGCCTCCGGTGGCATCTATCCGGTGGAGACGACGGCGAAACCGGCGCAGTGGTTCCATCCGTACGATCCGATGAGTTACGCGGTGACCGGACTGCGCCAGCTGATCAGCGGAGGCATCGACTCGCGCCTGTGGATCGCCGTCGCCGTCCTCGGCGGGATCTCCGCGGTCTGCCTCGCGATCAGCACCTGGGCGGCCAGACGGAACCGGCAGTACACGATGGTTCAGCTCTACCCGCCGATCGAAGTCTGACCGATCAGATTCCCCGCTCAGCGGTGGCATTGGCCTGAGCGGCTATGTCGATGCTGAGCGGGGAACTCTATCCAGGTGCGAGTGGGTATGGGCGCCCGCGCGCACCGCTGCCAGGATCGTCGCCTCGGTCGTCGGCCAACAGAACACGATCCGGACCTGACTGCGCACGTGAATGTTCCTGCTGCGAAGCCGGAACCGGGTCATCGTCTCGGGCCCGGACTCCGCCTGCGGATCGCACCGGTCGAGGAGCTGCTGGATCCGTCGGGGTGCGTCGCGGAACTGGTACTCGATCTGTTCCATCGTCATGAGCCCCCGATTCAGAATGGAATCGCACACCACGACGAAGCCCTCGTCGTTGAGGCAACGCGCCGCGTGGCGGAGCGCGGTCGGGATGTCGTCGACGAGACCCTGTTCCGGTTCAGGGCGGCGGAACTGCTTGCAGAACGGGCCTTTTCGCGTGCGCACCGATGCACTGTTGCCGCGGACGTGGAGGCGATGGTCTTCGGGAGTCCACACTCCACGGCGATTCAGTGCGGTCACGCAGCTGATGACTCCGCCGCGACGCACGGCGGCGACATCGGCGGCGGGCGGGTCTCCGGCGGCGTACCAACCGTGGCGGATGCGCCGGATGACTCCGGACCCGATCAGGCGGTCGAGTTCGGCTCTGCCGAAGGTCGCGAGAAGCTCGCGGTAGGGGTACACGCCGTCGGGCAGGGAGTTCATGAGAGCACTCTCGCCCGGACAACGATGCCGTGAGACCGCGTTCGCTGCCTGATCGGCAGACTGTGGATTGATCGCGCGATTTCCACAGATCTGGCACGACGGCAGGGCGATGGCGGCGCGCACCGCACCAGATTCCCCGCTCAGCGTCGGCGTTCGCCTGAGCGGCGATGCCGACGCTGAGCGGGGAAATCTATCCGGCTCTGGACAACTCGATCAGCTTGGCGACGGTCCGGAGGTTGCGGCCGGTGCCGGTGACACCGAGCGCCTTCGCGATCTTCGCCGGCGTGAGCTTGGTGGCGCCTGCGCCTGCGGGGTAGTCGATGTGCAGCTCCCGACCGATCACCTGCAGGCGTTCGCCCCCGCCGAAGTCCTGAGCGCAGAACGACGCCGCCGCCTCAGCGGCGGGTTCGCCGGTCAGGAAGTAGAGGTGGCCGTGGGGAGCGGCGCCGAACGGGTAGGCGGCGAGTGCCCGTTCCAACTCGTCGGGGCTGCGGCCGATCGCCTCGCGGAAGTAGCCGAACTCGTTGGAGATCGCCTGTTCGAGGGCCCGGTCGAAGGAGTCCGGATCCCCAGGCGGGTTGCATAGGAGATTCCCCGAGGCGATGTACGTGGAGACATCCGTGGCGCCGAGTTCGGCGGCGATCTCCCGCAATCGCGCCATCGGCAGCGTGGCGCCACCCACGTTGACGGCGCGGAGGAGGACCACGTGACCGACAGCCATACCCGACTCCTGACCCGGTAGCGTTGTGCGTCATGAGCGACGCCGGAACCACCTCGAAGATAGTGGAGATCTCGACCGACGGTGCCTGCCTGGGTAATCCCGGCCCCGGAGGATGGGGCGCAGTTCTCCGCTACGGAGACGTCGAGAAGGAGATCTCGGGCGCCGAGCCCGACACCACCAACAACCGCATGGAGCTGATGGGCGCGATCGAGGCGCTCAACGCGCTCAAGCGACGCTCGTCGGTGATCCTGTACACCGACTCAAGCTATGTCCGCAACGGCATCACCAAGTGGGTCGCCGGCTGGCAGCGCAACGGGTGGAAGACGGCGAGCAAGCAGCCGGTCAAGAACGCCGACCTCTGGAAAAAGCTGATCGAGGCCGAGAAGAACCACGAGGTGGAGTGGCGCTGGGTGAAGGGCCACGCGGGCGACAAGTACAACGAGATCGCCGACACGTTGGCGAGCAGTGCGGCGAGGGAGTTGCGCGACGGCGCCCGGTGACCGGCTGCGCAGAAGGGGGCGACCATGACTGACACGCTGTTCGCGGACATCTCCGAATGGCAGCCGCCGCTCGACGACTCGTACCCGTACAGCTGGTTGTCGATCCGCAGCAACGACGGCACCTACCGCGATCGCCGCTGGTCCCACAACTGGGACACCGCTCGCCGGTGGCTCGACTCCGGGCGGTTGCGCGGTGTGATCGTCTACGTGGTCTATCGGTCCAACTGGCGCGACTGCCTGGACGTTCACCGAGCGATGCAGTCCGAGAACCGTCCGGATGTGGTGTCGATGGTCGACGTCGAATCGTGGGGCGGTCAACTGGTCGGCGACCACTCCGACGGCATCAATCGGCTGGTGTGGGGCATCGGGGACTGGCGCGGGCCGCGCATCGACGGGCGACCCCGCCGTGTCATCGGGTACTGGAACCCGAGCGCCGATCCCGGGCTGTGGCGCGACCGTCCGCCCATCGGGTTCATCGTCCCGAGCTACGGGCGCAGCCCGCGGTTCTCGGCCCAGGTGCAGGACGTTCGCCGACGGATGATCGCCCATCAATACACCGACGGCACGATCGGCTGTGGCGGCGCGCTCCCGTGCGGATACGGGACGGTGCGGTGCGACATGAACAGCGCGAACGGTCGCGATCCCGAGGAGCTGCGGATCGCGACCGGTATCGGGGTGGACTAGACCGGCGCGTCCACCTCGTCGACCGGCGCCGAGAACTGGGCGTTGTACAGGCGGTAGTAGGCGCCCCGCTTCTTCAGCAGGGCGTCGTGGTCGCCCTGTTCGACGATGTGACCGTCCTCCATCACGACGATCAGGTCAGCGTTGCGGATCGTCGAGAGGCGGTGCGCGATCACGAAACTCGTGCGGTCCTTGCGGAGGTTCGCCATCGCCTTGCCGATGAGGAGTTCGGTACGGGTGTCGACCGAACTCGTCGCCTCGTCGAGGATCAGGACCGTCGGCTTCGCGAGGAAGGCGCGGGCGATCGTGATCAGCTGCCGCTCACCCGCGCTGACGCCGCCGCCCTCGTCGTCGATGACGGTGTCATAGCCGTCGGGCAGGGTGCGGACGAAGTGGTCGACATGGCTGATCCACGCCGCTTCCATGACGTCTTCCCGGCTGGCCGACGGGTCGCCGTAGGCGATGTTGTCGTAGATGGTGCCGCCGAACAGCCAGGAGTCCTGCAGCACCATACCGGTGCGTTCGCGGAGGTCGTCGCGCGTCATCTGGGCGGCGTCGGCGTCATCGACGAAGATCCGGCCCTCGTCGACCTCGTAGAACCGCATGATCAGGTTCACCAGCGTGGTCTTGCCCGCGCCGGTGGGCCCCACGATCGCGATCATGTCGCCGGGCTGGGCCTCCAGCGAGAGATTCTCGATCAGCGGGCGATCGTCCTGGTAACGGAACGAGACGTCGTCGAACACGATGTGCCCGCGGTCGGCGGCCGGGGTCACGGGGCGGGCCGGGTCGGTGCCCTCTTCCTCCTCGTCGAGGATGTCGAAGATCCGCTCGGCCGAGGCGACGCCGCTCTGCATCAGATTGAACATGGAGCCGATCTGCGTGAGCGGCTGCGTGAACTGACGCGAGTACTGGATGAACGCCTGCACCTCGCCGAGGCTCAGCTGGCCGGATGCGACCCGCAGGCCGCCGACCACGGCGACCGCGACGTAGTTCAGGTTCCCGAGGAACATGATCGTCGGCATCACGATGCCGGAGATGAACTGCGCCCGCCAGCTCGACGCGTAGAGCTTCTCGTTCCGGTCGTCGAACTCGGCCTCCACCTGGGCGCGACGCCCGAACGCGGTCACCAATTCGTGCCCGGTGAACGCCTCCTCGATCTGCGCGTTGAGGGCGCCGGTCGACGTCCACTGCCCGATGAAGTGCGGCTTGGACCGCTTGGCGATCGCCGCCGTGGCAATGGCGGCGACGGGGATCGTCGCCACCGCGATCAGCGACAGCAACGGCGAGATCGTGAGCATCATGATGAGGATCGCGATGACCATGAGCAGCGAGTTCACCAACTGGCTGATGGTCTGCTGCAGCGACTGCGACAGGTTGTCGAGGTCGTTGGTGACACGGCTGAGGAGGTCGCCGCGCGCCGACGCGTCGTAGAACGAGAGCGGCAGGCGATGGATCTTCGCCTCCACCTGCGCGCGCAGCTTGGTGACGGTGCCGACCACCACGATGTTGAGCAGGTAGGCGCCCAGCCAGCCGAGGACGGCGGAGCCGAGGTACAGCGCGAGGACGCCGAGGAGAATACGGCCGACGGCCCCGAAGTCGACTCCCTGACCGGGAATCACGTCCATCGACGCGACCATGTCCGCGAACGTGTTCTGCCCGTGCTCACGAAGCTGCTCGACGGCCTGCGCCTTGGTGATCCCCTCGGGGAGCCGCGCGCCGATCACACCGGAGAACAATTCGTCGGTGGCGTTGCCGAGCACGCGCGGCGCGTACGCGGTCAACGCGACGGACCCGACCATCGAGCCGATGATGATCAGCATCCGACCGCGGTAGTCGCCGAGTCGTCGCACCAGGCGTTTCAGCGACGGTGTGAACGACTTCGCCTTCTCCAGCGTCGGGGTGGCTCCGGGAGGTCCGCCGCGGCTCATGCGCCCGCTCCGATCGACAACTGAGATTCGGCGATCTCGGCGTAGGTGGGACAGGTCTTCAACAGCTCGGCGTGGGTGCCGAGCCCCACGACGGTGCCGCGGTCCAGGACGACGATCTGGTCGGCCGCGGTGATCGTCGAGATGCGCTGTGCGACGACGACCATCGCGGCGTCGCGAGTGGCGGGGACCAGGGCTTCGCGGAGCCGCGCATCCGTGGCGAGGTCGAGGGCGGAGAACGAGTCGTCGAAGAGGTAGATCGACGGTTTGCGAATCAGGGCGCGCGCGATGGCGAGCCGCTGCCGTTGACCGCCGGACACGGTGGTGCCGCCCTGCGCGATCGTGGTCTGGAGGCCGTCGGGCATCGCACGGACGAAGTCGGCGGCCTGCGCGATGGTGAGCGCCTCCCACATCTCGTCCTCGGTGGCGTCGGAGCGGCCGTGGCGGAGGTTGCTCTCGATGGTGCCGGAGAACAGGTAGGGGCGCTGCGGGATCAGACCGAAGTGCTGCCGCAGGCGGTCGGGGTCGGCGTCGCGCAGATCGGTGCCGCCGATGCTGATGGAGCCGCCGGTCACGTCGAGCATGCGAGGCAGCAGGTTGATCAGCGTGGTCTTGCCGGAGCCGGTGGATCCGACGATCGCGGTGACGGTGCCCGGCGCCGTCGAGAACGAGATGCGCGACAGCACCGGCTCGTCGGCGCCGGGATAGCGGAACTCGACGTCGTTCAGGCTGAGCACGGCGGGGTCGCCGACGATCGGCTGCGGGTTGTCGGGTGCGGTGACCGTGGTCTCGGTGTCGAGCACCTCGCAGATGCGGTCGGCGCAGACTCCGGCGCGCGGGGCCATCATCGCGAGGAACGACGCCATCATCACCGACATCATGATCTGCATGACATAGCTGATCATCGCGGTGAGCGCGCCGATCTCGACGGTGCCGTCGTCCACCGAGTGGGCGCCGAACCACAGTACGGCGACCAGCGTCAGGTTGGTGATCAGCATGACCGCCGGGAACATCAGCGCCATCATCCGGCCGACGCGCAGCGAGGCGTCGGCGAGCCGGTCGTTGGCGACGCCGAACCGCTCGGTCTCGTGCCGCTCGCGGACGAACGCACGCACCACGCGGATACCGGTGATCTGCTCGCGCATCACGCGGTTGACGTCGTCGATCCGGGTCTGCATGGCGCGGAAGCCCGGAATCATCCGGGAGATGATCAACCCCATCGTGAGGCCGAGGACCGGCACCGCGATCGCCAGCACCCAGGAGATCGGGGCGGCGACGCGCACACCCATGATGATGCCGCCGATGCCCATGATCGGCGCGGCCACCAGGATCGACATCGCCATCACCGCGAGCAGCTGCACCTGCTGGACGTCGTTGGTGGTGCGGGTGATCAACGACGGCGCACCGAAGCGACCCACCTCGCGGGTGGAGAATCCGTTGACCCGATGCAGGAGGTCGTGGCGGATGTCGCGGCCGCCGCCGAGCGCGGCCTGCGCACCGAAGTACATCGCTGCGACCGAGCAGATGATCTGCGCGAAGGAGATCGCGAGCATCCAGCCGCCGGTGGAGAGGATGTAGCCGGTGTCGCCGCGGGCGACACCGTAGTCGATGATGTCCGCGTTGAGCGTCGGGAGATAGAGCATGGCTGCGGTCGACACCAATTGCAGGAGGACGACCGCGGCGACGGCGCCGCGATAACGCAGCACGTAGGTCCGCAGCAGGCGAGTGAGCACGTGTACACACTACGTGCGGGTGCCGACAGGTGCGACGAGGTTTTGCCGGAGGAGCCGCTCAAACGGACTGTGCCGCTCTCCGGATCGGGAACGGAGAACGGCACAGGCGGGCGGGTCACGTTACGTCAGCGCGACGGCGGCCTCCGGCGTGTACGTGAGGTAGGTGAACGACTCGAAGAAGTACAGATTCACCGAGTCGGCGTCGTGCGAGTCGTACCCGATCGAGACGTCCTGACCGATGGTGAGGTCGAAGTCGCCCCCGCGCGTGGAGACCAGGAAACCGCCGTCGATCGCGGGCGCCCAGACGATCTCGCCGTCGACCAGGATGCGGCGGATGTGCTCGCGGATCGGGTAGCCGTGGTCGGAGGTCTCGTTGACCTGCGTGTACTTCTCGGCCGAGAGGGCGAGCGAGTACGGTCCGTCGACCGAGTCGAGGCGCAGTTTGCTGATGGCCTGGCTGATCATCTCGGGGTAGTCGCGGACGTCGTCGGGCAGGGCGATCTGATTGACGCCCGATTCGTGTCCGACGCCGGTGATCTGGGCCGCGGTGTAGCCCTCGAAGATCGCGCGGTCCTCGGCCAGCGCGAGCTCGCGCGCGGCGCGGACGACCGGATCCCAGTCGGAGTCGGCGGCACCGCGGTCGACGTTGTCGATGGCCTCGCGGGTGACGGTGAACGGCACCTTCAGCTCCACCAGCGGCTGCGTGTGGCGGAGGAAGGCCTCGATGCCGTCGGCGGGGGAGTCGATCTTGGTGCGGTGACCGCGGGTCACCGAGTCGACGTCCAATCCCAGCGGGCCCTTCACGTCCACCAGACGACGGCCGGCGACGTTGCGCTTGAACGAGCGGGAGGCCTCTTCCTCGATCTCCTTCCACGCGGCGGCGGAGATCGGAGCGAGACTGCGGTGCAGATTGTCCATCGTCGAAATTCCTATCTCGAGTGATCGTGCGAAATTCGGTCGTGCCTCACGGGAGGTCTGTGTCGGTCCAACGTCTATCTGAGCGAGCCGATTCCCAGTGAGCCGTCGGGCTCGGGTTCCGGCTCCGGTTCCTCGTCGGCCGCGCTGGGGGCGGGCGGCAGATCAGCGAGGAACTGCGCCGACGGCGCGAAGAACTGGGTACCGGTGATCGCCGTGGTGAAGTCGAGGAGCCGGTCGTGGTTGCCTTCGGGGTCGCCGATGAACATGTTGCGCAGCATCACCTCGGTGATCTCCGGAGTCTTCGAGTAGGCGATGAAGTAGGTGCCCTTCTCGCCGTCGCCTGCCACGTCGCCGAAGGGCATGTTGTCGCGGAGGATCTCCTGCGCCTCCCCGTCGACGTCCGGGAGGTTGGTGAGCGCCGTGTGCGCGTTGGTCGGTTTGACGTCGTCGGCCATCTCGACGTTCTCGAATTTGGAACGCCCGAACGCGTCTTCCTGGTCGGGGACCGGCAGCGCGTTCCACGCGGCGAGGTCGGTGACGTACTTCTGGACGGCGACGTAACTGCCGCCTGCGAAGTCGGGATCGGTGTCGGCGTCGACGGTGATGGTCGCGACCGCGTCGGCGCCCGCCGGATTCTCGGTTCCGTCGACGAACCCGGTGAGATCGCGCATGTCGAAGTAGCGGAAGCCGTGGGTCTCGTCGACGGTGCTGACGGCGTCGCCGAGTGTGGCGGTCCAGAGTCGGCCGACCTCGAAGGTGAGGTCGGGGCGGCTGGACTTGATGTGCAGCAGGACATCACCCGGCGTCGACGGCGCCGTGTGGACCTCGCCGGTGAGTTCGATGAACGGATGCAGCTCAGCGGGGCGAGGCCCGCTGAACAGTCGGTCCCACGCCTGCGAGCCGATGCCGATGATGGCGGTCAGGGTGGCGTCGGGAAACCGTGACGACACCGTGGTCACGATGCCGTCGAGGCCTTCGATCCCGTCGCGGACGGCGTCTTCTCCGCCGTCGTTCACTGTCAGCACGAGAAACAATGCAGACGGCGTCTTGTCGGTCACGATGTTCTGTCCGGTGTCCACGGCACCAGACTAACGCGGCGCACCGACATGGGCCGGAGACCGGCGGAGAACGCCGATGGCCGGCACCCGTAGCGGGTGCCGGCCATCGGTGAGAGCCAGGTGCGATCAGAAGAACGCGGGGCGGAACGTGGTGTTCCAGGACTGCTTGAAGCGGGCCTGCCAGTAGTCCCACCAGTGCACGCCGTCGGGGCTGATGTGCGTGGTGAGGCGCACGCCCGGAACGGTCGCGAGACGGGCGATGTACAGCTGCGAGCTGGTCGACGCGGCGACCTCGAGCGGGACCATCTGCGCGAACTTGGTCGGGTTGAAGTTGCCGCTGCCCGGCGTGACGCTCGAGTCGTACTTGCTGCCGACGCCGGTGCCCGACGAGACGTAGACGTAGTGGCCTGCGAGGTTGCCTGCCGACAGGAACGGATCGTTGGCGAACCACTCACCGGCGGGGTAGAAGCCCCACATGTTGGTCGGGTTGCCGCCCATGACGGCGACCGACTGCTGGATGCCCTGGGTGAACCCGGGCATGGTGACGGTCGGGTAACCGCTGTACGACGCGACGGCCTTGTAGAAGCCAGGGTGGCGCGAGGCCAGGTTCAGCGCGGCGGTGCCGGACATCGACAGACCCGCGATGCCGTTGCGGCGGTTGTCGCTGTTGTGCTTCGCCTTCATGTAGGCGGGGAGCTCCTTGGTCAGGAAGGTCTCCCACTTCTGGGTGCCGAGCTTCGGGTCGCGTCGCTCCCAGTTGGTGTAGAAGCTGCCGCCACCGCCGAACGGGATGGCGACGTTGGTGCCCTTGCCGACCATCCAGCGGTCGACGTTGGTGTTCTGCAGCCAGCCGCTGGTGTTGTTCGGGGCGCGCAGGCCGTCGAGGAGGTACAGGGTCGGCTTGGCCCCGCTGCCGCCACCGTCGACGATGCGGACCGGAATCTTCCGGTTCATCGACTTCGAGTACACGTACTCGGTGGTTCCGGCGGCCTGGGCCTGCGGTGCGACTGCAACCGCGGTGCCCGCGAGCGTCGCAACAGCGGCGACAGCCACGAGCAGGCGTTTGCCAACGCTCTTCAGCATGAAAAGTCCTTCGGTTCGGCGGCCGCTCGCGCGACCCGTTCTCGTCGTGCCCGTTCATCGGGTGAACTTCGGCGGCGACGTCCGGGCCGGGTGACCCGTTGCGTACCCCCGCACGAGTGGTGAGGTTATCGGACGCACCCGGACGCCGCAAAGGCTAGCGGTGTATTCGGTGCTGGTCGTGGCCGTTTCGGGACGTGTTTGCTGCGGTCAGGTAACAAATTCATAACCGGAACCGGGCGATGTGAAATTTGTCGCCGCAGCCTGAATCAGGACATCTCGGCATAGCCGTCGGACTCCAACGCATAGACCGGATCGCCGTTCGTGTCGGAATAGCCCTGTTCCCGCAACGCGACCCGCTGATTCTTGAAGGTCGACGTCTGGGTCAACTCCGGGACCACTCGCAGGTACAGCGGCACCGCGTAGTGCGGGAGTCGGGCACGCAGCGCGGCGGCCAGCGCCGCTGGGTCGAAGGCGTCGTCGACGACGACGGCGGCCATGCCGGCGCGTCCGTCGGAGTCGGGGATCTGGACGCCGTAGACGACGGACTCGCTGATCCCGGCCACGGCGTTGAGTGCGGCCTCCACCTCGGTGGTCGCGACGTTCTCGCCCTTCCAGCGGAAGGTGTCGCCGAGACGGTCGACGAAGGCGATGTGGCGGAAGCCGCGGTCGACGACGAGGTCGCCGGAATTGAAGTACTGATCGCCCTTCCGCACCGCGTCGCGGACGATCTTCTTCTCGGTGGCGGCCGGGTCGGTGTAGCCGTCGATCCGGGCCAGCATGCTGATCTTGCCGAGCAGCAGTCCGGGTCGGCCCTTCGGGACCCTGATCACGCGGCCCTCGGCGTCGCGGCGGGGGAGCCCGGTGTCTTGATCGGCTTCGACGACCAGAAACGGGAGCGGGCAGAAGCCGACGGTCTTCGGCTGGTCCAGGATGTTGACGAAGCCGATGTTCGATTCGCTCGCCGCATAGAACTCCACCACGCGGTCGATGCCGAAACGGTCGACGAACTCGTCCCAGATCTCCGGACGGAGGCCGTTGCCCGCCGCCATGCGGATCCGGTGGGCGCGGTCGACGAGCTTGCGCAGTTGGGCGAGCAGGTAGCGGCAGAGTTCGCCGATGTAGCAGAACGCCGTCGCGTCGTTCGCGATCGCCTCGTCCCAGAACCGCGACGCCGAGAACTTCGGGCTCACAGCCAGGCAGGCGCCCGCGCCGATGGCGGTCGCGACGCTGATCGTGAGCGCGTTGTTGTGATAGAAGGGCAGCGTCACGAACAGGACGTCGTCCGGGCGCAACCGCAGGCCGAGGCCGAACCCGTTCATCGCCACCTGCCATCGCCCGTGGCTCATGATGCTGGCCTTGGGCCACCCGGTGGTCCCCGACGTGAAGATGTAATAGGCCGGATCGTCGGCCCGGATCTGTGCCGTCGCCGCCGGATTCTCGTCGACGCCGGGGTCCTGGGCGGCGAGGGCGACACCGGTGTCGTCGAGATCGGCGAAGCGGAGCGGGAGTGTCGCGATGGTCTCGTCGACGCCGTCGAGCAGGGCGGCGGACTCGTCGTCGTGCACCACCACCAGCGCCGTGTCATCGCGCAGCGCGGCGGTCAGCACGCCGAAACTGTGGTTCAACGCGTCGCCGGTCTGGTTGTAGTTGATCATTCCGGTGATCGCGCCCAGTTTCACGATCGCCAGCATGGCGATGACGCATTCGGGACTGTTGTGCGCGACCACCGCGACGACGTCGCCGCGCCGGACGCCACGTTCGGCGAGCACGGCGGCCCACCGGTTGGCGCGGCGATTGCACTCGTCGTAGGTGATGACGCGCTCGCGCACGCGCAGGAACGGGCTGTCGGGGTGCTTGGCTGCGGCGTCGGCGAACGCCTTCCCGATGCTCCACCGCCGCTGTGGGTTCAGATGAAGCAGTGACGGTCGCTGCCGCGCGATCAGCGGCAGGTCCTTGACGAGGCCGACCGTACCCTTCGCCAACGACGTCCAGGTGACGGTGCCCGCGGGCGCCGACTCGGTTGCCGATCCTGTGTTCAAAGCTCTTCCTGACACCACGTGACCCACCCCGATTGGAACGAATTTACAGATCTGTGTCAGTCAGTATTGCAGGACTCCACTCGAGATGCGAGTGGCATGAGTCACGCGCGGGAGGGTCATGATCAACCGGTTCGTCCCGATTCCTGCGACGCCGGTTCACGGGTAGTCTCTGGCGTGAACGTGCCCCTGTGCGATGGGACACATCGGATTCGGCGGACACCGTGGTCCGCGGAGAGGTCGGTGCTCGTGTCGGAGAACGTCCAGGCAGACGCCATCGTCGTCGGAGCGGGGTTGGCGGGACTGGTCGCCACCTACGAGCTCACCCAGGCGGGCCGCAAGGTCATCGTCGTCGATCAGGAGAACCGGCAGAACCTCGGCGGACAGGCGTTCTGGTCGCTCGGGGGACTGTTCCTGGTGGACAGTCCGGAGCAGCGACGACTCGGCATCAAGGACTCACCGGAGCTGGCGCTGCAGGACTGGATGGGCTCGGCCGGCTTCGACCGCGACGACGAGGACTACTGGCCGCGGCAGTGGGCGCGCGCGTATGTGGAGTTCGCGTCCACCATCAAGCGGCAGTATCTGCACGACCTCGGGCTCCGATTCACCCCGGTCGTCGGGTGGGCGGAGCGCGGCGGCGGGTTCGCCGACGGACACGGCAACTCCGTGCCGCGCTTCCACCTCACCTGGGGCACCGGCCCCGAGGTGATGCGCGTCTTCGCTGAACCGGTGCTCGACGCCGAGAAGCGCGGTCTGGTGACCTTCGCGTTCCGACACCGCGTCGACGAGCTGATCGTGTCCGACGGCGCCGCGGTCGGCGTGCGCGGCCGGGTGCTGGAACCGACGGACGCGGAGCGCGGAGTGCCGTCGTCGCGCGTCGAGGTGAAGGACTTCGAGCTCCACGGCGGCGCCGTGATCGTCACCTCCGGGGGCATCGGGCACAACCACGATCTGGTGCGGGAGAACTGGCCGACCGATCGGCTCGGTCCCGCGCCGAAGTTCATGATCGCCGGCGTTCCGGACTACGTGGACGGCCGGATGCTCGGCATCACCGAGGCCGCGGGCGGCAACATCGTCAACCGCGACCGGATGTGGCACTACACCGAGGGCATCCAGAACTGGGACCCCGTCTGGAACGACCACGCCATCCGCATCATCCCCGGACCGTCGTCCCTGTGGCTCGACGCCGACGGCAACCGGCTGCCTGCGCCCAACTTCCCCGGATACGACACCAACGCGACGATGAAGGCGATCCTCGACACCGGGTACGACTACTCGTGGTTCGTGCTCACGAAGTCGATCATCGAGAAGGAGTTCGCGCTGTCCGGGTCGGAGCAGAACCCGGACATCACCGAGAAGTCGTTGAAGACGGCGGCGAAGAGTCGCCTGGCGAAGGGGATGCCGGGGCCCGTCGAGGCGTTCACCAAGCACGGCGTGGACTTCGTGGTGCGCGACAACCTCGCCGACCTCGTCGCCGGGATGAACGAGATCGGTCGCGGCGGGCACATCGACCTGCAGTCCCTGGAGCGGACCATCTCCGCACGCGACAGTCAGGTCGACAACGCCTACAGCAAGGACGCGCAGTTGATGGCGGTTCACAACGCACGTGCCTACCTCGGCGACAAGGTGGTGCGGGTGGCCAAGCCGCACAAACTCCTCGACCCCGCGCACGGTCCGCTCATCGCCGTGCGTCTGAACATCCTCACCCGCAAGACTCTCGGCGGGCTCGAGACCAACCTCGACTCGCAGGTGATGCACCCCGACGGCACGGCGTTCGACGGCCTGTACGCCGCGGGCGAGGTCGCAGGCTTCGGCGGCGGCGGCGTCCACGGCTACAACGCACTGGAGGGCACGTTCCTCGGCGGCTGCATCTTCTCCGGTCGCGCCGCGGGGCGGGCGGTCGCGAAGCGGGGCTGAGCGGCCTCCACCGCCTCGCTCACTCCTCCCGGCGATACCGATCGAAGTCGGGCATCGGCCGGGTGGGGTCGGTGACGTAGGGGCTGAAACCGTCCGACGGCGCGCGGAAGGCCTCGGTGTCGGTCACGTCGGCGGGACTCTCGGCCCCCTGCTGCGGACGTGCGTAGGGCGACGGGAAGGCCTCGGTCGGTGGCTCCTGCCAGGCGCTCTGCCCGCCGTCGGGCGTCTCGTACGCGGGGATGGCCTGGGTCGAGGAGTCGTCGGGCAGCGGGGGCAGGACCGTGGTGTCCTCGGCCGCGACCTGCTCGTAGGGGGCCGCCGCGGCGGTCGCCGGGAAGACGGTGGTCTGCTCGGGCTCGGCCGCATCGCTGCCGTCGCCACCGTTCGGCGTGGGTCCGACGGCGGGTTCGGTGTCGGTGGGCTCGGGATCGTCCTTGTCGCGTCGGCGGCCCAACCAGACCAGAACGGCCCAGGCCAGCAGCAGGACGACGCCCAGAATGCCGAGGATGATCGGCACGATCACACCCCCGAGCCGCAGTTGACCGAGGTACTTGTCGGCGCGCTCAGCCTGCTGGGAAACGGTCTGGTCGTCCCAGGCGAACTTCCCCTTCAACGCGGTCAGCTGGTACTTCGCGACGGCGGCGGGCACGTCGTCGGACTGATCGGGCGACCGGAAGTACTGCTCCTGCTCCTCCTCGCCGAAGATGATGGTGCCGGTGGTGGGCTCCACGTACACGTTGCGCACGGCCTTGCCGTAGCGGTGCATCGTGATGATGTCGCTGGACTTCACGCCCTTGCCGCGGATGCCCCACCATTTGGCGGGCATGTTCAAGATGGTGCCCGTCGTGGCCTCGCCCTGCGGGTTCGGCAGGTCGGAGAGGTCGCGCTCGGGAACGTCGGCGCGGAAGTGATAGGTCTTGACGCCGTTGATCGTCTTCTCGTCGACGAATTTGGCGATCGCGTCCTGGCGCGTGGTGGTGTCGTAGTAGTAATAGTCACGCTTGGTGACGTCGAAGCCGAACTTGTACTGGAAGCCCTGGCGGTCGTCGATCTTCACCGATCCGTCCTCGACGTTGCCGCCCTCCGGGACCGCGTCCACCTGCAACGAGCTAACCGCGCCGTTCGGGGCGGCGGTCTTGCGGCTCACCGACACCCGGTCGACGGTCGCGTTCAGCAGGCCGTCGTCGCATTTGCGCTCGCCGTCGGCCCCAGCCATCGAGGGCTCGCTCTCCTTGCCCTTGGCGTCGCGGGTCCGGTCGATCTGCAGGGTCTGCCCCGACTGGAGCGTGGCCTGATCGGCGTTGGAGGGATCGATGATGACCGAACGGCGCTGCTGCGTCAGGTGCACGTCGAGGGTCGCGGCCCTCGACGCGGTGATGGAGCAGCGATCGAGGATGGTGGCCGGAAACCGGTTCCCGGCGTCGCCGTCGTCCGGAACGCTGGTCGCGACCGAGGTGATGTCGAGGTCGAGCGGGACCACCTTCAGCTTCGGCACCAGGTACGTCGGCACGGCGATGGCTGCGGCGATGCACGCGACGCCGAGGAAGGCGAGCAGTGCCAGCGCGGCGCGTTTCATATCCGGTGGTCTCCTAGTCAGATCGGGTGCGGTCGGTCGTGCGGCGGTCAGTCGGTGCGCGTACCACGAGGCGCGGAGCCTCGGGCGCGGCGATCACGTTCAGCCTCTTTCATGATCCCCGCCATGTAGCCGTAGATCTCCCGATCGGAGATCGCCTTCCAGCGCGGAGCCAGCAGCTTCATGTACTTCTCTACATACAACAGTTGTTTGCCGACGAGCACCAACTCCCGGGGAAGTCGCGCGTCGTGGGCTTTCGCCACGGCAGCGAGCTGTCGGCCCAGGTCGGTGTACGACATCGCGGCCATCTCGGTCGTCGACAGTGGCGTCGTCAGATTCTTCAGATCCGCGCCGCCCTTCGCCGTGGACCCCGGCTTGTGCACGGCGCCGAGCAGGAAGATGGCACGGCCCGCCGCGTCGTAGTCCTGTTTCACGATCAGATCGACGACGAGTTGCCGCAGGATGCGTCGAGTGCGGGTGTCGAAGCGTCCGACGATCCCGAAGTCGATCATGACCAGGGTGCCGTCGGCGTCGACGAGCACGTTGCCCGCGTGCAGGTCGCCGTGGAACACGCCGCCGTGGAACGCCGAGTCGAGCAGCGACAACAGCAGGTTGCGGCAGAGCGCCTCGCCGTCGTGCCCGGCGGCGCGGACGGCGCGCACGTCGTCGATCCGGGTGGCGTGGATCCGCTCCATCGTCATGACGCGCGCGGTGGTGAGGTCGTCGTACACGGCCGGGACCCGGACCCGGTCGCCGAACGGTCCCTGTTGCAGACACGCGAACCACTCGGCCATGCTGGCGGCCTCATTGCGGAAGTCCAGCTCGGAGTCGAGCCCGTCGGCGAAGTCGCGAGCCACATGGCGCGCGCTGAGCATGCGGCCGTATTCGGAGATCTCGATGAGTCCGGCGAGGCGCTCCAGGATGGCGACGTCGGGCGCCAGTCGGTCGGCGATCCCGGGGCGCTGGATCTTGACGACCACGTCCTCGCCGGAGTGGAGGGTGGCGGTGTGGACCTGCGCGATGGACGCCGATGCGATCGGCGTCGCGTCGAACTCGGCGAACACCTCCTCGGGTGGACCGCCCAGCTCTTCGGTGAAGATCCGGCGAATGGCCGCGGGGTCGGCGGGCGCGACGCGATCCAGGAGGGTCTCGAACTCGTCGGCCATCGTGGTGCCGAAGACGCCGGGGCTGGACGCGATCAACTGGCCGAACTTCACATACGTGGGGCCGAGCTGCTCGAAGGTGCGGCGCACCTCATGAGCGACGTCAGCGGTTCCCGGCGGTCGACCCTGCAGCAGTCCGGCGGCCGACGTCGTCACCAGGCGCCCGGTCCCGAATGCGGCGTGGCCGGCCATTCTGGCGAATCGGGTGACCTCGGAGAGTGCAGACACCTTGGGTAGGCGGTCGCGGACCGCTGCTGTCTCTTCGCCCCTGTTGGTCATCACCATTCGGCATTGTAGTGGACTGCCTTTCCTCGGGCCGAGTCCTCGGCGTACGCTCGACGTCACGTTTTCGATTGGTAGTCGATAACCAGTGGGAGTAGTCATGAGCGAGATGATCCGCAGCGATCTCGTCGTCGTCGGCGCCGGCGTCGCGGGACTGACCGCGGCGCTGGTCGCTGCGAGCGGCGGCCGATCGGTCACCGTGTTGACCAAGGGGCGGGCGTGCGAACCGTCGGGCGTCGAGCACTCGACGTCGACGTTCTACGCTCAGGGCGGCATCGCGGTGGTGGAGCCGGACAACCCCGAGGACTCGGTGGCGCTGCACCTCGCCGACACCCTCGCCGCGGGGGCCGGACTCACCGATGCGCTCGCGACCGAACCGATCCTGGCCGACGGCTGGGAGGCGATTGCGCAGCTCATCGACTGGGGTGCGGAGTTCGACGCCGGCCCCGACGGGCGCTTCCTCCGCACCAGGGAGGGCGGGCACAGCGTCCGCCGGATCCTCCACGCGGGCGGCGACGCCACCGGCGCACGAGTGCAGCAGGCCCTCGCCGCGGCGATCGCGGCGGCGCCGATCCGCGTGCTCGATCACGCGGTCGCCACCCGGCTCCTGACGGTCGACGGACGTGCAGTCGGGGTGGAGTACGTCCGCGGGGCCGACCGCGGCACGGTGGCCGCGTCGGCGGTTCTGCTGGCGACCGGCGGCCTCGGTCACGTGTACTCGGCCACCACCAATCCGTCGGGGTCCACCGGCGACGGCATCGCACTCGCCCTGCGCGCGGGCGCCGAGGTGGCCGACCTCGAGTTCGTCCAGTTCCACCCGACCATGCTGTACGTGCCCGGGGCGCGGGGGCGCCGCACGCTGGTGAGCGAGGCGGTCCGCGGAGAGGGCGGCGTCCTCGTCGATGTCGACGGTCGCTCGGTGACCGACGGGGTCCACCCGCTCGGCGACCTGGCGCCGCGTGATGTGGTGGCGCGTGCGGTCACCGCCGCCATGCGCAGGACCGGGGCTCCGCACGTCTGGCTGGACATCTCCCCGGTCTCCGACTTCGAGCGGCGATTCCCGACCGTCACCGCGGGCGTCCGCGCGTCCGGACTCGGGATCGACGCCCACCGGCTCCCGGTGGTCCCCGGCGCCCACTACCTGTGCGGCGGCGTGGTGACCGACGGAGACGGTCGGACCAGCGTTCCCGGCCTGTACGCCGCGGGCGAGTCGGCCCGGACCGGACTGCACGGCGCCAACCGGTTGGCGTCGAACAGCCTGCTCGAGGGACTGGTGATGGGACGGGCCACCGCTCGGGCGTCGGCCTCCGAGCCCGCGGTCGCTCTCGTTGCCGTGCCGACTCCGGACACGCCCGGCCAGGCGGTTCTTCCGGCGTGCGATCGCACACTTCTGCAGGACGCGATGTCGGCCGAGGTCGCGCTGGACCGCACGGCCGCCGGGCTCGCCGAGGTGGCGGCACTGCTGGAGACAGCGCCCCCGCGCGCCGTGGCGACCGTCGCCGACATCGAGGACGCGAACCTCACGCTCACCGCACGGGCGGTCGTGGCGGCGGCACAGGCGCGTGAAGAATCGCGAGGCTGTCACTATCGTGCCGACTTCCCACAGACCGACGAGGTGGGCGTGCCGCGTCGAATCCGTTATGCGGACGGACAATTCGTTGCCGCGGTCCCGGTCGGCTGACGACGCGGGCCGACGGGCTCTGGCCCCTGTCGGGGGTCCTCCGTACACTCGTCGCCACAGGGGTCCCCGTGGAAAGGTGATGTTGCGATGCGCAGTGGCGGTTGCTGGTCGTCGGTCGTCGCCTCTCCGCAGGAACGTGTCGCACTCGCGCTGACTCCCGACCACGACTGGCTCGTCGCCTGCGTGCTTCCCGCAGGTCACGACGGCGCGCACGGGTCGGACGGCGCTCAGAAGCATGAGGGCCGACGCCGCTGGCTGCTGTGGGGCGACTACGCACGCGGTGCACAGAATCTCGCCGACGAGGTCGAGTGTTCAGCCGAAGCGCTCGACGGCGCACCGTGCGTGTTCTTCGGCGGACACGGCGGCCCGCATCGATACGCGGAGCCGGTGGGACAGGATTTCCCCGCGCACGGCTTCCCTGCGCAGGCGGCGCCGTCGTCTCGCCCCGTCGGAGACCGCGGACGCCATGAGCGCACGGCGCCGCTGCCATCCGACGAGCAACAGGCCGCCGCGCCGCAACCGTCCACGCCCGCGGTGCCGCCGCCGTGGATGCCTGCTGCCCGGCGTGCACCGGGTGCCGAGACTCCGCAGGCGGGCCGCGTCGCACCGCGGGAACCGCAGCCGCTCATTCCGCCGCTGCCGCCGGAAGACGAATCGATCAGTGTCTCGTCGCTGGATGCGCTCTTCGCGGGGATGCCGTCGCTGAAGGATCTGCCGCACACCGAGCTTCTGGCGTTCCCGGAGGGCAGCTTCCGCAGCGCGGCGCCGTCCTGGCCGGATTCGCGCGGCGCGTACGTGGCGCAGCATCATGCGGCGGGCCCGGTGGAGCCCGAACTGCTGGTGTCCGGACCCGACCGGTTCGAGCCCGCGCAGGCGGCCGACGAGGAGATCATCGACGTCGAGGAGGTCCCGGATCCGGGGCGCGGTCGTCGGCGCAGGGACCGTCGGGAGCCTGCGACGTCGTCGGGTCGCCACGGCGTCGCCAGCGGCCCCGCGGAGCCTGTCGAGGCCGCGGACTCGCATGAGTCGCCGTGGCTCCAGGTGCGGCCGGGAGCAGCGTCGGTCCTCACCACTCCGATGGTCGAAGTGATCTCGTCGAACGGGGATCCGGTCCGCATGGGCGTGCCGACGGCGCGTCGACGGCTGGCGGACGGCGGTGATCTCGCGGCGGTGACCGCGGCCGTGGAGGATGCGGCGGACCGCCTGCAGGGACTGCCCGAAGCCGACGGCGACGGCGAGGTGTCGGCCGCGCTGCACGATGTGGGGCAGGCGCTCGCCCGGCTGTCGGAGATTCTCCGGTCTCGGTGACCGGGCCTGTCGATCCTAATACCCCCTAGGGGTAGACGGCGCATCATTTTCGGCGTATTGTGAATATACCCATTGGGGGTATATAGGAGGCGTCATGACCAGTGTGGACACGACCGGGGAGCGCGGTCACGAGGGACACGGCCACGCCGGGCACGGCTACTTGGCGGAGAAGGACAAGTTCATTCGCCGACTCAAGTTGATCGAGGGGCAGGCTCGCGGGCTGCAGCGCATGGTCGACGAAGAGGCCTACTGCATCGACATCCTCACCCAGGTGTCCGCGATGACGAAGGCCCTCGAGTCTGTCGGTCTCGGGCTGCTGCACGACCATATGAATCACTGCGTCGTCGAGGCTGCGCGTGAGAGCGACGAGGCCGCGAATGCGAAGGTCGACGAGGCGATGAAGGCCATCACACGCCTCGTCAAGTCCTGATCTCCCGGTCGTCGGAATAGCTGCCGATTGCTGTTTCTCGTGATCTGCTGAATTCGCCTGCTGCGAAGGTATTCGCCGCCACATGACCGGCGGGCGAAAGGGTGGAAAATACTTAGGCATCCCGTACCTAATGATGCTTTGGTGAACCTTTCCTTGCTGGTAGAGGCCATTTTTTAGGCCTACTGTGGAACACGTGCGACGAAGGTTTCGTCGGTGAATTCATGGCAGGGGAGCTAGCAATGAAGATGAACGAAGAACTTGAAGTCGAATTCGGTAAGCAGATCACTCGGGAGTTCGGTTCGGCCATGCTGTACCGCCAGCTCGCCGTTGAGCTGGAATTGCGCGATCTGCCCGGAATGGCGTCGTGGATGCGGGCGCATTCGACCGAGGAGCTCGGTCATGCCGACCGACTGATCGACCACCTGGTCGCTCGCGACAATCGTCCGGTGATCGGCGACGTCGTCGTGCCGTCGATCAAGGCCGACACCGTCACCGAACTGTTCGAGATCGCGCTCGACGCTGAGCGGGAGATCTCCGAGGCCATCCGCGGTCTGTACCGTCTGGCTCAAGAGCAGGGCGACATCGACTCGCGTCCGACCATCGACTGGTTCGTCAGCGAGCAGATCGAGGAGGAGGACGCGGTCAGCGAGATCGTCGGCCGCCTCAAGCTCGTCAACGAAGAGGGCCCGGGTCTGCTCCGGATCGACGCGGAGCTGGCTTCGGCCTGATCCACTCATCTGACGACTGCGGGCCGGCACCTTGGGTGTCGGCCCGCAGTCGTTGTCGGCGAGAGGATGACTCACTCTCTAGAACACGTTCTAGTTCTCGACTACGCTGTCGACCATGAGTGGACTGGATCTCCCCGACATCGTCAGCGCCTCCGACGTCACCGACTACAGCGACACCGTCGACGTGCTCGTGATCGGCGCGGGCATCGGCGGCTGCTGTGCCGCCGCCGAGGCCGCAGCGGCCGGCGCGTCCGTGCTTGTGCTGGAGCGCTCCGCAGCGGCGGGCGCGACCACCTGCATGGCGGGCGGACACTTCTATCTCGGCGGCGGCACCGCGGTGCAGCAGGCGACCGGTCACGACGACAGTCCCGAGGAGATGGCGAAGTACCTCACCGCGGTCTCGCTCGAACCCGAACCGGACAAGATCGCCGCGTACTGCAACGACAGCGTCGACCATTTCAATTGGCTCGAATCACTCGGATTCCAGTTCGAGCGCTCCTTCTATCCGGAGAAGGCCGTGATTCAGCCGCAGACTCAGGGGCTGATGTACACGGGCAATGAGAAGGTGTGGCCGTTCTGCGAACAGGCCGTGCCCGCGCCACGCGGTCACAAGGTGCCCGTGCCCGGCGACACCGGCGGTGCCGGCATGGTCATCGACCTCTTGGTGAAGCGGCTGGCCGATCTCGAGGTCGAGATCCGCTACGAGGTCGGCGCCCGGCAACTGGTGGTCGACGACGCGGGCGCCGTCGTCGGCGTCGCCTGGAAAGACGGACCGCGGTCGGGGTTCGTGAAGGCGTCGGCGGTCGTCATCGCCGCGGGCGGGTTCGTGATGAACCCCGACATGGTCGCGCAGTGGGTGCCGCAGCTCGCCGAGAAGCCCTTCACTCTCGGCAACACCTACGACGACGGCCTCGGCATCCGACTCGGCGCCTCGGTCGGCGCCGCCCTCAAACACATGGATCAGGCGTTCATCACGGCGCCGGTGTACCCGCCGTCGATCCTCCTCACCGGCCTGGCCGTCAATAAAGAGGCGCAGCGGTTCGTCGCAGAGGACTCGTATCACTCCCGCACCTCGGGATTCGTGATGGACCAGACCGACCATGCGGCCTACCTGATCGTCGACGAGGCGCACATGCAGCGACCCGAGTTCCCCCTCGCGCCCTTCATCGACGGGTGGGAGACGGTCGACGAGATGGCGGACGGGCTCGGGCTGGACCGGTCGGCACTGGCCGCGACCCTGGACCGGTACAACGAGTACGCCGCGAAGGGTGAGGACCCGGACTTCCACAAGAGCGCCGAGTTCCTGGCGCCGCAAGACACCGGACCGTGGGCGGCGTTCGACATGACCCTCGGAAAAGCGCTCTACGCAGGCTTCACAGTCGGCGGGATGGCGACGTCGGTCGACGGCGAAGTCCTCACCGAGGACGGCAGTCCGATCACCGGTCTGTACGCCGCCGGAGCCTGCGCCGCGAACCTCGCGCAAGACGGAAAAGGCTATTCCAGCGGCACGCAACTGGGTGAGGGGTCATACTTTGGACGTCGCGCTGGACGCCACGCCGCCGGGGCTGTCAAGAGTTAGAACCGACTTACTCGTCGGTACGTGACCTAACTAACCGGCACGGAGGGCGTTGCCTGTCGCGTGCTAAGTTCATGCCACGTTTTCCATCAGCAGGCTAGGTCTAATGACTCCTGCGGCGTGTCGCGCGAGTTCGATGAAGCACTGGCCGGCTCAGGCATGACGCCCCGTTCATCCCGGCGGGTTCTTTCCTGATGTCATTCAGCGCGGTGTCGAGGTCTCGGGCGCTGCGTTCTGTGAACAAGGTGAGGCTATGAGTGTGGGAGAGGCAGTGACATGCTGATCGGCATCCCCCGGGAATCTAAGGTGGGCGAGACTCTCGTCGCCGCGACTGGTAAGACGGTCGGTCAACTTCAATCGCTTGGTTACGACGTGATCGTCGAGGCTGGGGCTGGTGAGCGCGCGGAGCAGCCTGATGCTGCGTTCACTGATGCGGGTACGCGTATCGGTTCGTCTGAGCAGGTGTGGGGCGCCGATGTCGTTGTGAAGGTGAATGCGCCTTCTGATGAGGAGATCGCGCGTCTGCGTCGTGGTGCGGTGTTGATTTCGATGATGGCTCCGGGCCGTAATCCGGAGCTGTTGGAGAAGCTGCAGAACGCGGGCGTCACCGCGCTGGCGATGGACGCGGTGCCGCGTATCTCGCGTGCGCAGTCGATGGACGTGTTGTCGTCGATGGCCAATGTGGCGGGTTACCGCGCGGTGGTCGAGGCGGCGCATGAGTTCGGTCGGATGTTCACCGGTCAGGTGACGGCGGCGGGCAAGATTCCGCCGGCGCGGGTGTTCGTGGTGGGCGCCGGTGTGGCGGGTCTGGCTGCGATCGGTGCGGCGTCGGCGATGGGTGCGGTCGTGCGTGCGTTCGATGTGCGTCCGGAGGTGGCCGAGCAGGTCCAGTCGATGGGCGCGGAGTTCGTGCAGGTCGATTTCGAGGCGGAGAAGTCCGAGGACGGTTACGCCAAGGAGATGACGGCCGAGCAGGAGGCTGCGACGGCGTCGATGTATGACGAGGAGGCGCGCGGCGCCGACATCGTCATCACGACGGCGCAGATTCCGGGTCGTCCGGCACCGCGGCTGTTGACCGCGGAGACGGTGGCGGCGATGAAGCACGGTTCGGTGATCGTTGATATGGCGGCCTCGAGCGGTGGTAACGCTGCGGGTGCGGTGGCTGATGAGAAGGTCGTCACCGACAACGGTGTGACGATTCTGGGTTACACGGATCTGGCCGGGCGGTTGGCGGCGCAGACCTCGCAGTTGTACGGCACCAACATCGTCAATCTGGTGAAGTTGCTGACGCCGGAGAAGAACGGCGAGCTGACCCTGGACATGGACGACATCGTTCAGCGCGGTATCACGGTGACCCGTGATGGTGAGGGCATGTGGCCGCCGCCGCCGGTGCAGGTGTCGGCGGCTCCGAAGGCCGCTGCTGCGGAGCCGGCGCCGGTCGCCGAGCCCAAGGTTGCGATGTCGGCGGCGAAGAAGGTGGCGTTCGCGCTGGCCGGGATCATCATCTTCGGTGTGGTGGTGGCGTTTGCGCCGCCGCCGTTGCCGCAGCACTTCATGGTGTTGATGCTGGCGATCGTGATCGGTTACTACGTGATCGGCAATGTGGCGCATGCGTTGCACACGCCGTTGATGTCGGTGACGAATGCGATCTCGGGTGTGGTGATCGTCGGTGCGTTGTTGCAGTTGGCGACCGACAACGTCACGATTCAGGTGCTCGCGACGCTCGCGATCCTGGTCGCATCCATCAACGTCTTTGGTGGTTTCGCGGTGACTCGCCGCATGCTCGCCATGTTCAGCAAGGGGGCGTGATCACCCATGACCATTACTGCAGTCTCTATTGCGGCGTATGTCATCGCCTCACTGCTGTTCGTTCTCTCGCTCGCGGGTCTGTCGAAGCATGAGTCGGCCAAGAGTGGTTTGACCTACGGCATCGTCGGTATGGCGATCGCGTTGGTCGCCACCATCGCGGTGGTGCTCGAGCGGGTCTTCGATCTCGATGAGATCGATGTGAAGTTGATTCCGATCCTGCTGTTGTTCGGCGCCATCGTCATCGGTGCGCTGGTCGGTCTGTGGCAGGCGAAGATCGTCGAGATGACCGGCATGCCCGAGCTCATCGCGTTGCTGCACTCGTTCGTCGGTCTGGCGGCGGTGCTGATCGGCTGGAACGGCGCCATCGGTGGTTTCGACGGTTCCGATGTGGTCGACCCGGGTAAGAACCTGCGGTCGTTGACCAATATTCATGAGGCCGAGATCGCGATCGGCATCTTCATCGGTGCGGTGACCTTGACCGGTTCGATCGTGGCGAACTTGAAGTTGTCGGCGAAGATGAAGTCCGCGCCGTTGATGCTGCCGGGCAAGAACGTGATCAATGTCGGTTCGCTGGTGGTGTTCGCGGTCCTGACCGGTTTCTACGTGGCGATGGACACTCATGCCGATCAGACGGCGGCGTTCATTCTGTTGGGTGTCATCACGGCGTTGGCGTTGTTCCTGGGCTGGCATCTGGTGGCGTCGATCGGCGGCGGCGACATGCCGGTGGTCATCTCGATGCTGAACTCGTACTCCGGTTGGGCGGCGGCCGCGTCGGGCTTCCTGCTCGGTAACGATCTGTTGATCGTGACCGGTGCGCTGGTCGGTTCGTCGGGTGCGTACCTGAGTTACATCATGTGCCAGGCGATGAACCGGTCGTTCATCTCGGTGATCGCGGGTGGTTTCGGTATCGAGGCGCCCACGTCCGATGACACTGATTACGGTGAGCACCGGGAGATTCAGGCCGATGCGGCCGCTGAGTTGTTGGCGGGCGCCAAGTCGGTGGTCATCACGCCGGGTTACGGTATGGCTGTTGCGCAGGCGCAGTACCCGGTCGCTGATCTGACCGCGAAGCTGCGTGCCAAGGGCATCGATGTGCGGTTCGGTATTCACCCGGTCGCCGGTCGGCTGCCCGGGCACATGAACGTGCTGCTGGCCGAGGCCAAGTTGCCGTACGACATCGTGCTCGAGCTCGATGAGATCAACGACGACTTCGACGAGACCGACGTCGTGCTGGTCATCGGTGCCAACGACACGGTGAACCCGGCCGCTGCTGAGGACCCGGGCTCGCCGATCGCGGGCATGCCGGTGCTGGAGGTCTGGAACGCCAAGGACGTCATCGTCTTCAAGCGTTCGATGGCCGCCGGTTACGCCGGTGTGCAGAACCCGCTGTTCTTCCGCGAGAACACCCAGATGCTGTTCGGCGACGCCAAAGACCGCGTCGAAGACATCATCGCCGCGCTCTAAGAAGTCCACAACGACTCATGCCGTACTTTCGGCCCTCCCCGAGGGCTGGAAGTACGGCATGAGTGTTTTCCGGGGGGGGGGAGGGGGGAGTCGACGTACCTGGTCCGCATCCCGCTCGGGCCGCGCGGCATCGTGCTCAAAGTGCGCGACACCTGGCCCGGGCCGGCCAAGGTGTACTGCCACCGGGCCGAGGGCTGGCCCGAGGGCGCAGAGATCGTCGAGGCGCTGCCGGTGAAGTCGGTCAGCAGACGCGGGGCGGCGATCGATCTCGTCGTCGACCGCGCACGTCAGTCGCGGTCGCAGTTCGTCATCACGCGGGCACGCGGGCGGGGGATGATCTTCTGGCAGTCACGCCAGACGGCGAAACAGGCCAGACCGAACGTCGCCCTGCCGACGGCACGCGCTCACGGCGCGGTGCTCGACATTGTCGTGGACACCGGCGAACGCTATGCGTGGAAGTTCGGCCACCAGCAGGCCAACGTCGCCAAGCGCAAGCTGCGCGTGGGCGACTACGGCGTGTTCGTCGGCGACGAGTTGGTCGCCGGCATCGAACGCAAGAGCATGGCAGACCTCGCGTCCAGCCTGCTCGCAGGCAAACTCGACTATGCCCTCGCTGAGATGTCCGAACTGTTTCGCGCGGCGGTGGTCGTGGAGGCGCCGTACAGCCAGGTCTTCAAACAGGAGCACGCCGCGGGAGCATCGCTGGCCGAAGCCGTCGCCGAAGCGCAGATCCGGTTCCCGAAGGTTCCGATCGTCTTCTGTGACAACCGGAGTCTGGCGCAGGAGTGGTCGTACCGCTGGCTCGGTGCGGCGGTGCACGAATACTCGCAGCGGCTCGGGACCGACTCGGTGGTCGCGACCATCGCGGAGGGTCCCGCGGCCTCACCGGCCGAGATCCGTGCGTGGGCAGCGGCCCAGGGGCTCGCGGTGCCCGCACGCGGGCGGATCCCCGGCGCGATCCGCACGGCATGGGAGCAACGGAACGGCTGAGCCGAGGCCTCGTGCGCGTCGGCCCAACAGATGACGGTGTCGGTAGGCTCCCCTACCATTCTCCGCATGGAGCAAACGGGGGTCTTCGACGTCGACCTGCGCGGACTGATCGATGTTCTGGGCACCAATCTGTATTCGACGCCGGGCGTCTTCGTCCGCGAACTCCTGCAGAACGCGATCGATGCGCAGCGCGTGCGAGGCACCGCCGAGACACCGATCGAGATCACCGCCGACGGTGCCGAATTCCTCATCGTCGACCACGGCGTCGGGATGAGCGAGGAACAGATCGCCGGACTTCTCGGCACCATCGGACGCAGTTCGAAGCGCGACGCGCTGGGGTTCTCCGATCAGGAGACGATCGGCCAGTTCGGGGTCGGGCTGCTCAGCGGCTTCCTGGCGGGCGATCGGATCGAGGTCTCGTCGAAGGCGGAGGGAAGTGCGCCGGTCCGATGGATCGGCGACGCCGCAGGTGCGGTGTGGTCCGAGACCGGAGACCGATCCACGGTCGGCACCACGGTGCGAATCGTCGCTCGCCCGGGGATGGAACGGTGGCTGCAGGCCGAGGCCGTCGCGGCGCTGGCCGCGGAGTACACGGCACTGAACCGTACGCCCGTGCTCGTGAACGGGCAGCGGGTCAACCCGCCGCAAGACCTGTTCGCCGACAACCCCGGGATGCGGGCGGCCGCCCAGGTCGCGTTCTGTCAGGAGGAGTTCGGCTTCACCCCGCTCGACTCGGTGGAACTGTCCGTCCCGCAGGCGGGCCTGCGCGGCATCGCCTTCGTACGACCCAGCGGCGGCGATCTGGTCCGCCGCGATCATCACCGCGTCTACTTGAAGGGGCTGCTCGTCGGCGACGTGGCCGATCTGGTCCCGGAGTGGGCGTACTTCGTGCGCGTCGTGGTGCTGGGCACCGGGCTCACTCCGACGGCGTCGCGGGAGAGCCTGATCCACGACGACCTGTTCCACGAGGTGGCCGACGCGGTCGGGACGCAGGTCCACGACTGGTTGACCGGCTTGGCCGCCCGGCCCGAGCTGCGCGAGAAGTTCCTCGCGGTCCACGAACAGGGGATCAAGGGGCTGGCCGTGCATCGGCCGGAACTGCTTGATTTCGTCGACCGGTTCTGCGAGTTCGAGACCAACTACGGTCCGATGCCGCTCGCCACCTTCCGGGCCCGGTTCACCGACCTCCGCTACACCGGCAGCGTCGACGACTTCCGGGTGCTGGCAGACATCCTCGGTGGCCGTGGATTCGGACTCGTCAACGCCGGGTACGCCTTCGAGTCGGCGGTGATCCGCACTCTGCTCAGGACCGATCCGCGGATCGTCGGCGAACACGTCACCCAGGAGGTGCTGCTTGCGGCGCTCGGCGACACCGACAGCGCGACCCGCGACCGATTCGCGGACGTGCTCACGACCGCCGAGACCACGCTGGCGGCCTTCGACTGCGACGTTGCGCTGACGTCCGTCGATCCGGACACGCTGTCCGCGTTGCTGCTGACCGACGACTCGGCGAAGCTAGCGCACGATCGGCGCGAGATGCTGGAGGCTGCGGACGAGACCGACGTCTGGCTGGCGGCCGTCGCCGCGATCGACCACGCGCAGGCGGAGCCGCCGTCGACCCGTCCGGTCCTGGTGCTCAATGTCGCGAACGAATTGGTGGCACGACTGCCCGGTGTCTCGGATCCGGTGGTGGTCGGTGCGCTGGTCCGCACGATCCTCGGTCAGGCGCTGATCCGTGCACGTCGCTCGTTGCCGCACGCCTTGGCGCGGGACGTCGACTCGGCGATCATGCTGCTCGCCGATCTCGCCACCCGGCCGACGTCGGCGTGACCTCGCCGTTGCACGACGAGATCTACCACCTGCTCTCGTGAACGCCGCCCCGATCCCACCCGCTACGACCACCACTGAGGACACGCTGTGAGTCACCCCGACACCGCACCGACGCACGCGAGCGATCTCGACAGGCTGCGCGCCGACATCTGGAACGCCCGCTACGGCGATCCCCGCTTCGGGCATGAGGATTTCGCTGCGTTCGGGTCGTTGATCGCTCGCGCCGACGAGATCGGCGATCCGTACTGGAGATTCGTCGCGCGACTGGAAGCGGCGACGGCCGCAGCCTGGGACGGCGGGCTCGCCGATCAACTGACCCTGGGCGTCTGGATGATGCGATTCCTCGACAAGCACGAGAACGAGCTCGCGCTGACATCGGACCGGTACCTCGCCCTGCACCGGATCCTCGCCGAACTGGTCGAGTCCATCACCGGCCTGCCCGAGGTGTCGCTGGACCAGGCGGACGCGATCGTCGCCGACTGGGAACGCCGGGTCGACGGAACCGGATTCGCGTCGACGGCCCACGCGGCGTGCTCCCGTGCGCAGATCCTGTGGCACCGCGGCGACCGTGAGCGTGCGCTCGGACTGCTCGACGGCATCACCGACTTCCGGAGCCCCGCCCACATGTGCGATCGCGGCACGCGGTCGCTGGTGGCGACGCTGTACGCGCAGTGGGGTGTGCACGAGCGGGCGATCGCGGTGGCTGAGGCCGACCTCGTGGATGACGGTACCGGCTGCAATTTCTTCCCCGGCGAGAGCTACATGGGGCTCGTCGAGTCGTACGCCCAGCTGGGGCGTCGGGACGACGCGCTGCGCGGCGTCACCGAACTCGAGCGGAACTACGGAGATCTGCCACACTCGGAATCGTTGACGACCGCGATGATCGTGCTGCTGCGGCTCAACGAACTCGACCACGCGCGCCGCATCGCGATGGAGCGCCTGACCTGCCTCGACAGCGTGGCCACGCCGCATGATCGGGCCCGCCGCGCCGCCGCGCTGTCCGCTGTTCTCGCAGCCGTGGCGGCGTCGGACCCCGACGCGGTGATCACCACCGGGGACCCGTCGGGCCGGGGATCCGCGGTGCGGTCCACCGCAGACGTGGCCGCCGACCTCGCGCGGACGGCACGGGAGACGGCTCGGGCATTCGACGTGCGCAACGCCAACTCGATGGTCACCGAGCAGATCGAGGGCATCCTCGCGCTCTCGGCCGTCGGTGCGCCCGCAGCACGATTGACGCCGATCGCCGAGCGCACGGCGATCGAGCTGCTGTCGGGGTTCAGCGCGTTCAGCTCGGTCTCGGATCGCCGTGCGAGCGCGTGCCTCGACGCCCTCGCCACGAAGGCGGACGAGCTGACCGGCGTCGACCGCGCGCGCATGCAGGTGGTGTTCGCGTCGAATCTGCGTCGAACCGATCCTGCCGCTTCGGTGGAGGCGATGCGCGAGGTGGCGGCGTCGATCCGGTCAGAGTTCCCGGGCATGGCGGCGCAGACCGCGCTGATGGCCGACCTCACCGCGGCGGAGCTGGGCACCGTGGATTCGCCGGCGCTGTCGGACATCGCCGATCCCGCCCCGTCGTGGTCGGCGATCTCGCAGGCCGCGTACCTGCGGATCGTCGCCGCGGCGGTGGGCGGTACAGATCCAGAGCGCGCCGAGGCGGCGATCGCGCGGGCACTCGACGTGCTCGCGGCCGCCGACCGAGGGGAGCTGCCGCTCAGCGACGGCGTGTCGGCCTCGACGCGCGATCGGCGGGTGGACGTGGAAGCGATGCGGGTGGCGTTGCACCTGCTTGCCGCCTCGCTCCTCCTGAGTCGCGAACGGCCTGCCGACGAGGCGGTCAACGCCGCGCTCCTCGCCGCCCGGCAGATGGTCCGGACGGCGACCCACCCCGACCAGGTCCTGGAGTCGCAGGCGGAGCTTGCGGAAGCGTTGAGCTTCGCGGCGCGGGTGCAGTCCGCGCAGGATCTCCGGGCCGCGCGGCACCTGCTGGACGAGGCCGTGGAGCATGCGCGCTACTCCCAGCGCGGTGCCATGCTGCAGCAGCGCGCCGAATTGGCGGTCGCGATGGATCGGCTGAACGACGCGGTCGATGATCACGAACAGGCGGTCGCCGTCTGGACGGTCGACGGCGCCGCACACGCGGCCGACGGCGCGATGCTGGACTCGGCGCACGTCCGGCTGCTCCGTGAGGACGATCCGCGCGACGTCATCGACGCGGTACGACCGGTGATCACCCGCATGGACGAGCGCGGCGACACCCGCAGCGCGATGATCGGTTGGCAGGTGCTCGGCCGGGCGCAGGTCGCGGCGGGTCTCCCCGCCGACGCCGTCACCTCGTTCACCACGGTCCTGCAACTGATGGCCGGCGACGAGCATCCCGGCTACGTCGCGCAAGTCCGGCAGGGGCGGGCCGGCGAGCTGATGGATCTGGAACGTTACGCGGAGGCGGTGGACGACCTCGGTGTCGCCGCCGACCTCTACACCCGGATCGGCGCCCTGTTCGAGGTCGGCGACGCGTACCGCACCGCAGCGCTGGCCGCGTACTTCGGCGGTGATGGTGTCGCCGCGTCGAACTACCTGCAGAAGGCCGCCGACGTCTACGACGCACTGGACGGGGATCCGGACTCGGCGGAGCAGGTGGCCTACAAGCGGGTGCGGCTCGAGCTCGCCCGTGCCGAGATCGTCCGCCACGACGATCCGCCGCAGGCGGCCGCCATCCTGGCCGCCGCGATTGACCGGGCGGTGGCGGGACAGTGGACGGATCTGGAGATCACCGGGTTGCATCTGGCTGCGCTCGTCGAGTTGGTCTCCGACGATGACGCCGCTCGGGAGCGCGCCCGGACGTTGGTCGAGCGGGGCCTGGACCTGGACCCGGACCACGCGGGCCTACTCGACCTCGACGACTACCTGGACGACTTCTAAAGGACGGTCGGTCAGGAGGGGATGCCGCGGAAATGGGTGGTCAGGGCGCCGTCGTCGATGAGGTGGAAGGCCACACCCGGGCGCTGCACGGTGTTGACGACGTCGGTGCCCTCGAAGGGGAGGTTGAGCGTCGAGGCGACGCCGGGGGCGACGATGTGCGGGCGGCCGGCGAACATCGTCGCCGCGGGCGTGTGCGCATGGCCGGACACGGTGCCGACGATGGTGGGGTGTTCGTCGATGAACTCGGCGAGCAGCGCGGGGTCGAGTTGGCAGCGGTCGTCGATGAACGGAATCCCGATCGGGAGCGCGGGATGGTGAAATCCGACGAGGACGGCCGTGCCGGGGTCGGCTTCGGCGATCTGGGTGCGCGCCCAGTCCAGGGTGCCGCGAGCCAGATAGCCGTCGGAGCGTCCCGAGATCGACGAGTCGAGCGCCAAGATGAGCAGGCCGTCGAGCCGCAGCGCGGAGTTGACCGGCTCGCTGCACGACTCCATGTCGTACACCACGGAGTTGAACGCCGTCCGGTCGTCGTGATTGCCGAGCGTCATCAGCGTCGGGATGTCGGTGCTGAGCGCCTCGACGGCCTCGCGGTACTCCTCGGGGAGCCCCTCGTCGGCGATGTCCCCGGTGACCAGCAGCGCATCGATGTTCCGGGGACCGCCGCAGCGACCGTTCAAGTAGTCCATCACCGCAGCGACCCGCTTGCGGCGGTCTGTCGTCCCATCGAAGTGGAGGTCGCTGATCTGCGCGACGACGAACATGCGACTCCTTCAGGGCATCGGCTGTTTCCTGATCCAGGCTAGCGCCGTTATCTCGTGACGACATTAGACGACATCGCAGTCTGAGGTCAGGTCGTGTCGGAACCGCCGATGTGGGCGCGAGCACGCCGCGACCGCGCGGGACCGGTGCCGCCCCGCCCGGGTCAGGCCGCGAAGCGGACCTGGACGGACTCGGTGAACCGGTAGGGGGAGCTCGCGAGGAGTTCCCGCAGGTGTTTGCGCAGGCGCGACATCTCGGCGCGGGCGGACACCGTGCGATCGGGTGAGCCGAACAGCTCGGTCGCCAGCGCTGACGCGGTGAGGCCCTCCGGATGGTCGGCCAGGAGCTCGATGATCTGCAGGTGTCGGGGCGACGGCCGGAACGTCCATCCCGCGGCCCCCGACTCGACGTGGACGCTCACGGAGCCGTCGGTCTCGGCGGTCACCGAGATCACGGTGCCGTGGGGATCGGCGTTCTGCGCGGCGCGGACCAGCCACCCGCCGGGAAGCGGATCCACGTCGCACAGCCCCAGCGAGCCGATCACCGAGCGACCCGCCACCAGCGGACGGGACATCGCGATGCGGGCTACGGCGGGCACCTGGTTCACGGCTGCGACCCAGCCGTGCTGATCGATCACCACTGCGGGTTGCCCGACCCGGCTGACGATCGGTGCTCCGACGCTGCGCAGCAGGTCCAGCTGAGCGCGATGCTGTTCGCGCAGTTGCGCTTCGGTCAGGAGAGCGACGGAGTGGACCAGGGCGAGGGTGGCCGGATGGATCGACGGCGCCGGTCCGCTGACGTCGATCACGCCGAGCAGTTCGCCGGTGCGCGGATCGCGGATCGGTGCGGCGGTGCAGGTCCACGCGTGATGCGAGCGGACGAAGTGCTCGGCCGAGAACACCTGGACGGGACGGTGGGCGGCGAGTGCGGTGCCGATCGCATTGGTGCCGACGTGCTTCTCGGTCCACGATGCGCCTTCGGTGAACCTGAGCCGATCGGCGCGCCGCAGTGCGCGACTCTCGCCGGCGCGCCAGAGCACGTGTCCGGAGGCATCGGCCACGATGACGAGGTTGTCGCTGTCGGTGACGACGGCGCTCAGGCCGCCGACGATGGCCTCCAAACTGTCGGCGAGGCCGGACTCGGCGCGGCGCTGCTGCACGGCAGCGAAGGTCAGCGGGTCGTCGTCGGTCCCGTGCTCGGGGTCGACGCCGGCGTCGGCGGCGCGGGCCCACGATTCGCTGATCACGGCGCGCGGATGCGCGGGCATCTTGCCGCCGGACATGGCGGCGTCGTACATCGCGGACAGGGTCGCGGCGAATTCACGCGGGTCGTCGGCCGAGGTGATCGCAGGTTCCGGCTGCATGCCCCGTCCTTTCGCCGCTGTGTTCCACGTCATAGTGGTCACCCCAGCGTGGCCGCAGCGGTCGTGCGCGTCAAGCACGATGCAATGCGCTGCAACGTCGGGGCGTGGTTGCAACCCCCTGCAACCCTTGTCGTCACAGTTGGCATCGGGTGTGCTGTGAATCACAGACGTGATGAACCGGCAGTGAAAGGACACTCCCATGACGCAGACAATCGACCGGCCGGCCGGGACCGTGGCGCGAACGCCCAGCGAGCGGATCGACGCGTGGCTCAGCCGCTTCAACACCGCGCTGGCCTCGGGCGATCCGACGACCGTCGCCGAGCTGTTCGTCGCCGACTCGTACTGGCGCGACCTCGTCTCGTTCACGTGGAACCTCAAGACCGTCGAAGGCCACGACCAGATCATCGCGATGCTGTCCGAGCGGCAGCAGGAGACCGCCGCCGGCGGTTTCGCCCGCACGGAGGACGCGACGGACTCCGACGGCGTCGCCGAAGCGTTCATCGAGTTCGAGACCGCGAGCGGCCGCGGCGACGGCCACCTGCGCATCCGCGAGGACGCCGACGGCGTCGACCGCGCCTGGACGCTGCTCACCACCCTGCAGGAGCTGAAGGGTCACGAGGAGCGCAACGGGTTCTCGCGGCCGATGGGCGCCGTGCACGGCAGCGACCCCGACCCGCGGTCGTGGGCGGAGAAGCGCGAGGACGAGGAAGCCGAGCTCGGGCGCGCCGTCCAGCCGTACGTCCTCGTCATCGGCGGCGGGCAGGGCGGCATCGCGCTCGGCGCCCGACTGCGTCAGCTGGGCGTCCCGTCGATCGTCGTCGACAAGCACGACCGTCCCGGCGACCAGTGGCGCGGCCGGTACAAGACTCTGTGCCTGCACGATCCGGTCTGGTACGACCACCTCCCATACCTGCCGTTCCCGGCCAACTGGCCGGTCTTCGCGCCGAAGGACAAGGTCGGCGACTGGCTGGAGTTCTACACCAAGGTGATGGAGGTGCCGTACTGGAGCAAGACCGAGTGCACGTCGGCCACCTACGACGAGGCGGCGGGCAAGTGGACCGTCGAAGTGGTCCGCGACGGTGAGCCGATGACGCTGCATCCGACGCAACTGGTGCTCGCCACCGGCATGTCCGGCAAGGCCAACGTCCCGAACTTCACCGGCCAGGACGTCTTCGCGGGCGATCAGCACCACTCGAGCAAGCACCCCGGACCGGACGGCTACATCGGCAAGAAGGTCGTGGTCATCGGTGCCAACAACTCGGCGCACGACATCTGCAAGGCGCTCGTCGAGTCGGGCATCGACACGACGATGGTCCAGCGATCGTCGACCCATATCGTCCGGTCGAGCTCGCTGATGGAGATCGGCCTCGGCGCGCTCTACTCAGAACAGGCCGTCCAGAACGGCATGACGACCAAGAAGGCCGACATGACCTTCGCGTCGCTGCCGTACAAGATCATGCACCAGTTCCAGATCCCGCTGTACGACGAGATCCGCGAGCGCGACAAGGACTACTACCAGCGACTGGAGGATGCGGGGTTCGACCTCGACTTCGGCGACGACGACTCGGGCCTGTTCATGAAGTATCTGCGGCGCGGCTCGGGCTACTACATCGACGTCGGCGCGTGCGAGCTGGTCGCCGACGGCACCATCAAGCTGGCGCACGGCGGCGTCGACCATCTGACGGAGAACTCGGTGGTGCTCGACGACGGCACCGAGCTGCCCGCGGACGTCGTCGTCTACGCCACCGGCTACGGCTCCATGAACGGCTGGGCCGCGGATCTGATGGGCCAGGAGATCGCCGACCGCGTCGGCAAGGTGTGGGGCCTCGGCTCCGACACCACCAAGGATCCGGGCCCGTGGGAGGGCGAGCAGCGCAACATGTGGAAGCCCACCCAGCAGCCCGGCCTCTGGTTCCACGGCGGCAATCTGCACCAGTCGCGCCACTACTCCCTGTACCTGGCGCTCCAGCTCAAGGCCCGCTTCGAGGGCCTCGACACCCCCGTCTACGGCCTGCAGGAGGTGCACCACCTGAGCTGACGGACGGCGCGCTCGCCCGCGCAGGCACGTCAAACGCCCTGGGCGTCGATATTCGCTAGGACTTCAACCCTGAGCGAACGTCGACGCCCAGGGCGTTTCGGGTCTGTCGGCGCCGGGTGGGGCGGCCGGATCAGCGGTTGCGCAGCAGAGTGGCCGCGGCTGCTCGCGCGTCGGGGATCGCATCGGAGACGTCCGAGATCGAGCGCATGATGCTGGCCCCTTCGATCAAGGTGACGAGCTGGACCGCGAGGCTGGGTGCGTCGGGGCTCGGGCGGGCGCCGACGAGCTCCTCGAAGAGCTCGCGCAACCAGACCTTCTCCGACCGGATCACGGCGTGGGCCGGGTGGTCCGGGTCGCCGATCAGCTCGCTGTGAGCGTGGACGAAGGCGCAGCCGCGGAAACTGTTGGCATTCATCCACGAGCTCAGCGCGTCGAACACCGCGAGAACCTTGGCATCGGCCGACGACTCCTTCGCGATCGACGCATCGACCCACTCGCGGAAGCGTTCGTCCCGTTCGGTCAGGTAGGCGACGACGACGGCGGCTTTGGACCCGAACTGGTCGTACAGCGTCTTCTTCGTCACGCCGGCGTCGGCGGCGATGGTGTCGACACCGACCGAGTTGATGCCCTCCGCATAGAACAGCCGTGCGGCCGAGTCGAGGATCGCGCGCGCCGCAGGGGTGAGAGTCCGGGGTTGCACGTCGATAGCCATACAGGTGAGTATAGTGGTATACAGGTCGGTATACGACGCGTGGGCGGAGCTGAGAGCTTCGCCGATACACCCATGCGTCCCGCGGAATGAGGAGGACTGGCAGTGCTGACATCGTTGTGGCGAACCGTGAGCATGGTCGCGCGTGCGATCCATCAGGCTCATGCGATCCGGCACGGCCTCCCGGTTCGCGCGAGCTCACACCCGCATGCCGAAGGGGTGGCGCGCGACTGCCGAGCCCTCGTCGGGTAGTCGAGGCTCGTCACCGGTCTCGGACCGTTCCTCCTGCCGCGGCCCCGGCACGCCCTAGTACTCTGGACGGGTATCAGAACTGGTGAGGAGTGGTGGGTTGAGCGCCGACGTCGGTGAGGGGCAGCCGGTCAAGGGCTCGACGCGGGTTTCCCGTCGACGCGACCGCAGGAAAGCCGAGATCATCAAGGTCGCGAACACCGTGCTGGCCGATGTCGGGTACTCGGGGATGAGTCTGGAAGACGTCGCCGAGCAGACAGATATCGCGAAAGCGACGCTCTATCACTACTTCTCGTCCAAAGACGAGCTGGTGGCGGAAGCGCTCGAGGCGCTGACCCAAGAAGTGCTCCGACGCCTGCGGGCCCGTGAGGAAGCCGTCGGCGAGGTACCCGCGCGTGAGATGCTCGCCGCGCTGATCGACGAGCAGATCCTCATTCTGACGGAGACGGCCCCCGAGGTCGCCGCGGCCTTCTCGTGGCCGCGCGCGTGGCCCGAGGCCTTTGAAGAGCCGATGAAAGACATGCGTCGGCGGCACGACGAGGTGTTCCGCACGGTGGCCGAGCGCGGCATCGCCGACGGCGAGTTCTCGGTTCCCAACCTCAACGTCACCCTGCAGTGCCTGCACGGCATCCTCAACCAGGCGTCGGTCTGGTTGCGCCCGGAGGCACGGTCAGAGAGCTCGCCGGAACTGCGGGCCGACACGGTTGCGGCCGCGCTGCGACTCTTCGGCTGAGTCGTAGCGCGGCCGCGGTCGGTCGTCTAGGCGAACCGGGGCACGCGCTTCTCGAGGAACGCGGTCATGCCCTCGACGGCGTCGTCGCCGTCGACGATCCGCCCGATCGTCGCCGCTTCGCGCTGCAACTGGATCCGCAACGACGTCTCGTCGGCGCTGGTCATCAGATTCTTGATCGCCGCCTGCGCGGGGGTCGACCCGGTTCGCAGGGTGTCGATCACCTCGGCCGCCGTCGCGGCGAGCGCGTCGGCCGGTACGGATCGACTGATGAGTCCCCATGCCTGCGCCTCGTCGGCGGTCAAGAACCGGTTGGTGAGGGCGAGGTCGAGTGCTCTGGCGGTGCCGAGCCTGCGCGCCAGCACCCACGTGGTGCCGCAGTCGGGCGACAGGCCCGCCGCGCTGTACGCCACGCGGAGCTTCGCCTCCGCGGAGGCCAGCACGATGTCGCCGGTGAGGGCGATCCCGAGTCCGCCGCCCGCGGCGGAACCCTGAATCACGCTGACCACCGGCACCGGGACGGTGTGCAGGATCTCGATGCCCGCGTGCAGTTCGTCGGCGGTCTCGACGATGTTCGCGGAGCGGTCGTCGGCGTCGACGAACTCCTCGAGGTCGCCACCGACGCAGAACAGCTTGCCCTGCGCATCGAGGACGACGACGCGGAGCTCGCCGCGCGCCGCGCCGACTCGCACGCGTTCGGTCGCCTCGCGGAAGGCGCGGGCCATCGCGAGGTCGAGGGCGTTTCCGCGGTCGGGCCGGGCCAGGGTGATGCGCACGACGCCGTCGTCGGCGTCCCAGAGCAGACGGTCGTTGAGGTTCTCAGTCATCATCTCTCCTTGCGGTGCAGGGTTCGGTCGGTCACTCGAACTGGGCATGTCGGCGTTCCAAGAACGCCGACATGCCTTCTTTCGCATCCGGCGAGAAGAACGTCAACATCTCCAGACCGAGCGACGCCTCGAACGACGGCATGGCCAGCCGCAACCAGTTGTTCAGCGCATGCTTGGTCCACTGGACCGCGTAGCGCGGACTGCGGGCCAACTGGTCGGCGATGCGCAGGGCTTCGGTGAGGACCTCCTCGCGCGGGACCGCCTTGCTGACCAGGCCGATCCGCTCGGCCTCGCGGCCGTCGATGCGGTCGGCGGTCAAGAGCAGGTACTTCGCCTTCGCCATGCCGCACAGGAGCGGCCAGATGATGACGGAGTGATCGCCCGCCGCGAGCCCGATCTTCACATGGCCGTCGGTGAAGGCGACGTCCTCGCCGATGATGCTGATGTCGGACAGCAGCGCGATCGCGAGACCGGCTCCCGCCGCGGCGCCGTTGATCGCGGAGACCACCGGCTTGTCGCACTCGACCATGCCTGCGACGAGGCCGCGGGCCTCCTCGAGCGTCTTCACCACCGAGGGGAAGTCGTCGAGCTTGTCGATCTCCTCGCTCAGGTCGCCGCCCGCGGAGAAGGCGCGGCCGGCTCCGGTGATGACGACGGCGCGCGTGGCCTCGTCGGCGGCGACGTCTTTCCAGACGCGCGTGAACTCGGCGAGCATCGCCGAGTCGGCGGCGTTGTGCTTCTCGGGTCGGTTGATGGTGATGAGCAGAACGCCGTTCTCGCGGCGCTCGAACAGAAGTCGTTGATAGCTGTCGAACTGCATGGTGGAGTCCTTTCGGGTGGAGATGTCAGGTGAGTTCGTAGGCAGCGCGGGTGGCCTGCCCGATCGCGGCGACGGCGTCGAGTTCGCCTGCCGTGTGGGCGCCGCCGATGAGGACGGGTTCGACGCCTGCGGCCACGAGCTCGTCGTAGAGGGTGCGTTCGCTGACCTGCCCGGCGCAGACGATGACGGTGTCGACGTCGAGGACGTGGGCGTCGCCGTCGACGCTGTAGTGCAGGCCCTCGTCGTCGATCCGCAGATAGGTGGCGCCCGCCACCTCCGACATGCCGGCGTGGACGAGGCGGCTCTTGAGGATCCAGCCGGTCGATTTGCCGAGATTCCGACCGAGTCGCTCCGGCTTGCGCTGCATCAGGGTGATCGCGTGCGATGCCGGGCCCGACTCGCGGCGCGCTTCGGCGAGGAGGCCGCCCGGACGGGCGAGAGACTGGTCGACCATCCACGCCTCGGCGAAGGCGTGCGGGTCCACCGACTCCTTCTCGTCGCCGAGGAGGAACTCGGCGACGTCGAAGCCGATGCCGCCCGCTCCGATGATCGCGACGGAGTCTCCGGGCGTCTTGGCACCGGTCAGCACGTCGATGTAGGTCATGACCTTGGGATGGTCGATGCCGTCGATGGCTGGAATTCGCGGTGTGACGCCCGTGGCGACCGCGACGGTGTCGAAGCCTGCCAGCTCCGCGACGCCGGCGACGGTGCCGAGCCGCATCTCGACGCCCAACCCTGCCAGGCGCGTCCGGAAGTAGCGGAGGGCCTCGTTGAACTCGTTCTTGCCGGGGACCTGCCGCGCCATGTTGAGCTGGCCGCCGATCTGGTCGCTGCCGTCGAACAGAGTCACCAGATGACCTCGTTCGGCGGCGTTGACCGAGTACGCCAGACCGGCGGGGCCCGCGCCGACGACGGCCACACGTCGTCGGATCGTCGGCATCGGGAGCAGGAAGTCGAGCTCGCGTCCGGCCTTCGGGTTCACCATGCACGTCGCCGCGCGATCGGTGAAGATCGCGTCGAGGCACGCCTGATTGCAGCCGATGCACGTGCAGATCTCGTCGGTTCGCTCCTCGCGGACCTTCTTGGCGAACTCCGGATCGGCGAGCAGCGGCCGCGCCATCGACACGAGATCGGCCACGCCGTCGACCAGGAGATCCTCGGCGACGTCGGGCATGTTGATCCGGTTCGAGGCGATGACCGGGACGCTCACCGCGTCTTTCACCAGACGGGTGGCGAACGCCCATGCTGCGCGGGGAACGCTCGCGGCGATGGTCGGCACCGTCGACTCGTGCCAGCCGATTCCGGTGTTGATGATGTCGGCGCCCGTCTGCTCGACGCGGCGCGCCAATTCGGCGACGTCGTCGGCGGTCAGCCCGCCCGACACCAGATCGATCGACGAGATCCGGTACACCACCAGGAAATCGGGTCCGACCGCGGCGCGCACGGCACGCACGATCTCGAGGGGCAGTTTGAACCGGCCGTCGCGGTCGCCGCCCCACTCGTCGGTCCGGGTGTTGGTGCGTTCGGCGATGAACTCGTTGAGCAGGTAGCCCTCCGACCCCATGATCTCGACGCCGTCGTAGCCCGCCTCGCGGGCCAGTCGGGCGGTCGTGACGAACTGATCGACGACATCCCAGACCTCGTCGGTGGCGAGAGTCCGCGGCACGAATCGGTTGATGCGAGCACGTTCATCGGTCGGCCCGACGCACCCGGGCACCTTGGCGTAGCGGCCGGCATGGAGGATCTGCAGGACGATGGTGGCGCCTTCGTCGTGCACGGCGCGGGTGATCTCGCGGTGACCGCCTTCGACGATCGCCTCGGGGGAGTCCAGGACGCCGCTCTCCGGATCCATCCGGCCGTCCGGATGCGGTGCGAAGCCGCCGGTCAGGATCAGCCCGATCTCGCCCTTCGCGCGGGCGCGGTAGAACTCCACGAGCCGCTCCACCGGCCTGTCGAGGGTCTCGAGACGGGTGTGCATCGCACCCATCACCATGCGGTTGCGCACGGTGATGTCGCGGATTTGCAGCGGTTCGAGGAGTCGTGGATGTGCGGTCATGACGGCTGCCCTCCTTCAAGGGAGACGAGTTCGAGGACACGGAACTTCTGGATCTTGCCGGTGGCGGTGCGGGGGAGTGCGTCGACGACGGTCAGGTACTCGGGCCAGAACTGCTTCGCCGTCTGCTTGCGCGCGAGGAACTCGGTCAGGTCGGCGAGCGTCGGCGGCGCTGCCCGATCAGTGGGCACGACGACGGCAGCCGCCCGCTCACCGAGGCGGTCGTCGGGGACACCGACGATGCTGATCTCGTCGACGTCGGGATGCTCGAGCAGCAGCCCTTCGACCTCGACGACCGGGATGTTCTCGCCGCCGCGGATCACCAGGTCCTTCGAGCGACCGGCGATCCGGATGTACCCGTCGTCGTCCATCACGGCGAGATCGCCGGTGTCGAACCAGTCGTCGACGATGAACGACGCCGCGAACAGATCCGGGCGCTGGAAGTAGGTGACCAGTACCGACGCACCGCGCGCGGCGAGTCGCCCCACCGTGCCGCGCGGGGCCTCGTCGGTGCCGTCACCGAAGATCCGGAGTTCGTTCCACGCCATCGGGCGACCGTCGCTGCGTGCGGCGCGGTCGGGCGCGTCGGAGGCGAGAGTGGAGGTCAGCGCGCCGACTTCGGTCATGCCCCAGACGGCGAACACCTGCGCGTCGAGCGCTTGTCGAGCGCGGGCGATCAACGACGGCGGGATCGGTGCGCCGGCCGAGCTGATCCGGCGCAGGGTGCGCGGCCGACGGCCGGATCGCTCGGCGGCGGCGCAGAGGTCGACGACGAACGGCGTCGCCGCAAGGGCTCAGGTCCCACCGAACTCGTCGGCGAGTCGTAGCGTGACGTCCGGATCCCACAGGTCCTGCAGGATCACTGTCTGGCCCAGGCAGATCGGCATCGACACCGCGGTGTAGAAACCCGTCGTGTGAGCGAGCGGGGAGAAGCCGAGCGGGACGTCGTCGGCGGTCAGGCCGAGGGCGACGACCGACGGCATGAACCCGGCGTACACCGTGTTCCACGTGTGGACCACGCCCTTGGGCTCACCGGTGGTTCCCGAGGTGAACTGGATCTGCGAGATCGCATCGGGGTCGGGGCGCAGGCGGTCGAGCTCGGCGCGCGGGTGGGCCGCGGCATGCGCGGGGTCGTCGAAGAACGCGTCGAATGATGCGACACCGTCGGGCAACGGCCCCGGGCCGATGGCGAAGACGTGGTCGAGTCCGTCGATGCCCGCGGCGACCTCGGCGGCCATTGCGGCGTAGTCGAACCCGTTGTGCGTTCTCGCGGTGACGAAGACCGTCGACCGCAGCCTGCCGAGGATGAAGCCGAGCTCCCGGTGTCGGAGGATCGGCAGGATCGCGTTGGTCACGGCGCCGATCCGTCCCGCTGCGAGGTGCAAGGCGCTGACCTGCCACCAGTTCGGGAGCTGGAACGAGACGATGTCGCCGGGTCGGACCCCGAGATCCAGGAGCGCGGCCGCGTAACGGTCGACGGTCGCGGCGAGCTCGGCGTAGGTGAGGGTTGTGGTGCCGTCGACGGCGCGGTGCGCGATGATCGCGGGTTTGTCGCCGCGACTGCCCGCATGGTCGCCGAGGTCGTCGATCAGGGTGCGCTCACGCCACCACCCGTGGGCGACGTAGTCTGCGCGGGCCGTCGGATCGATTGTGGGCGAATCGGATTCGATGTCGACGCCGTTGTCGGGGTGCTGCATGTCCTGCTCCTGTCTCCGGTCTTCGGTCAGCCGGCCATCGTCAGTCCGCCGGACACGCTCAACACCTGGCCGGTGACGAAGTCGGCGTCGGAGGAGGCGAAGAAGCCCACCGCAGCCGCTACTTCGTCGGCCGTGCCGAGCCGACGGAACGGGATCGCGCGGGTGAGGCCCGCGCGGATCTTCTCGGGGAGCGTGTCGAACAGCGGCGTGTCGGTCGGGCCGGGGCACACGCAGTTGACGTTGATCTGGTGGCGGGCCATCTCGCGGGCGAGAGATTTGCTGAACGCGATGAGCGCGCCCTTCGTGCCCGCGTACACGGTCTCGCCCATGCTGCCGACGCGTCCAGCGTCGGAGGCGATGTTGACGATCTTCACGGTGCGTTCCGCGGCCACGATCGAGGTGAGGAAGGCGTGACAGAGTCGCACCGGCCCGAGGTAGTTGACTGCGACGAGCCCGGTCCACAGGGCGTCGTCGTTGTCGAGGAACGGCTCCACCCGGTCGAAGCCCGCGGCGTTGACGATGACGTCGGGCAGTGCGAGCCGACCGGCGACGTCGTCGCGCAGTTGCAGGATGTCCGCAGGATCGGCGAGGTCGGTCGGGAAGGGTGTCGATTCGCCGCCGCCGGCGGCGATGTCGGCGACGGTGGCCGCCAGGCCGTCCGCGTCGCGATCGACGAGCGCGACGTGCGCGCCAGTGCCTGCCAGGTGAAGGGCGATCGCGCGACCGATTCCGGACGCGGCGCCGGTCACCAGGGCGATTTTCTGGGAGTTCATCAAGGGGGTCTCCGTTCGGGTGGGAGGCGTAACAGTCCGTTGACCTGCGATTCGGACTCATCGTAAGGAGGAAAGACCAATATAATCAACCGTGTGGTCGAGAAACCATCTAACAAGTCGATAGATAGTATGTTCGGTAGAACGTAGTGGCGCATCGCAGACAGAGAGCCGATCCCGAAATACCGGGATCGGCTCTCTCGTCGGCGTGCTGTTTCGGGGGTCGGCGGCGGCTACAGCACGCCGTAGCCGACCAGGCCCACGTATCCGCCGATTGCGAACTCGTTCACCTTCACGTGCCCGCCCCACTCGTTGCCACCAACGGTCGTGACGCGGCCGTCGGCGTAGTCGAGCACGATATTGGTGTGCTGCCGGAAGAATGATGCGGTGGAGTACAGCATCACGTCACCGGTCTTCGGTGTGTAGCCGGAGTCGGCCGGCCTGAAGCGGCCTTGCGCCTGGAAGTACTCGGTCAGCGTGTAGACGCCGGGGATGCGCCAGTGACCCGAATGCGGATTGGCGAACGGGGCCCCGGACTCGCGCATCACCCAGCTGACGAAGTCGGCACACCAGTCCTCGTCGATCCCCTCGGAGAACCGGGTGCCGTCGGGCTGTGACTCGAACTCAGCGCGGGTGACGGCGACGATCCGCTGCTGCGTCGGCGACATCGCGGCCGTGTCGAGGTCGGGGAACGCCCGGTCGCGGTTGTTCCACCACGTGGTCACGAAGCCGATGGCACCCGCCTGGACGGCGACCACCGTCGCACCGCACAGGAGTGCGGCGACCACCGCGAGAGCGATGGCGAACCTGCGGCGTTTCGGCGACATGGGTGCCAGGGTAACGAGGCGGCGGCCCGTCGGCGGGGTCGCGGTGTGACGCACCAACCGCGAGAAATCGTGGCCGACCACTCGCCGACGGACCTACCATCGATCCCATGAGTGAAACTCCTGAACTGAGCCCCACCGACTGGGTCCGCGATCAGACCGAGAAGGTCCTCGCGGCAGGCACCACCGACGCAGTGCAAGTGATGGGCATGCAGATCGTGCTCTACACGACCGTCGGCGCCAAGTCCGGCAAACAGCGGTACACGCCGCTGATGCGGGTCGAGGAGAACGGCAAGTACGCGATGGTCGCGTCGAAGGGCGGCGCCCCGCAGCACCCGTCGTGGTACTTCAACGTGAAGGCGCACCCGGAGATCACGGTGCAGGACGGAGACCTCGTCAAGACCATGACCGCGCGGGAATTGCCTGCCGGTGAGGAGCGTGACCACTGGTGGGAGGTGGCTGTCGCCGCCTACCCGCCCTACGCCGAGTACCAGGAGAAGACGAGCCGATTGATTCCGGTGTTCGTGCTGGAATAGGCGCGATCGCCTACAGATCACCCGGCAGCTTGTCGCGGCGGATGCCGCGCCAACTCGGGTGGCGCAGGTGCCCGGTCGACGTCCAGTCCATGAACGCGACGTCGGCGACGAGTTTCGGCAGGACCCAGGTGGCGCTGCCCGCGACGGGCTTGTCGATGTCGTCGACGAACGGGCATCTGCTGATCTGCAGCGGTCGCAGCTCCTCGAGGAGGTCGTCGAGTTCGGCGTCGGTGAATCCGGTGCCGACGCGACCGAGGTAGCGCAGGCCGCGTTCGGCGGGCAGACCCACGAGGAGCGAACCGATCCTCGACTCCGATCCACGGCCGGGCCGGTACCCGCCGATCACCACTTCGACGCTGTTCCAGTTCTTCTGCTTGCGCCAATCCGGACTGCGCCGTCCGCTCGTGTAGCGGGCGGCGCGTCGTTTCGCGACCACCCCTTCCCACCCGCGTTCACGGGCGACGGCGACGGCGACCTCAGCGGGGCCGGGAAGAAGGGGCGGGACGTCGATCAGCGGCTCGCCGTCGAAGTAGTCCAAGGAGTCGAGGACCTCGCGCCGCACGTCCCACGGCTGATCCCAGAGCTCGACGCCGTCGAGGTACAGGACGTCGAACAGATGGACTCGCAGCTCGTGCGGTTCCGCGGTCCGTTTCCGGGAGGCGAGCAGGGAGAAATCGGTGATGCCCGCTGAGTTCACGGCGACGATCTCGCCGTCGAGCACCGCGTCGACCGGTTCGCCGTCGCGTCGCAGGCAGTCGGCGACCACGGTCAGCTCGGGGAAATCGCCGGTCAGATCGTTGCCCGACCGGGAGATCAGCCGTGCCCGCCCGCCGATCACCCGGATCAGCGTGCGGAAACCGTCCCACTTGCCCTCGTACGCCCAGTCGTCGGCCAGACCGTCGATCGGGTCGTCGGTGGCCAGCATCGGACGGAGTTCGAGGAGCGCCGATCGCACAGTGGGGCGCGCGAGGGGGGACGGGGCCGTGGGGTGCGGTGCCACTGTGTCGGGCGGCGGCGGTGTCGCACTGGCGCGCCGCGAGCGGGACGAGTGCTTCTTCCGATACTCGCCCAGGTCGATCACGGTGTCGTCGGCCGGCGCCGGGGCGATCCTCGGCGACGCCGCGCCGGACAGTTCTGCGAGGAGATCGCCGTCGAGGTCGTAGCGATCGAGCACGTCGGTGAACTCCAGCTGCGTCAAGCCGGGCTCTGTGAGTTCGTCCCAGGTCCGGGGTGCGGCGGCGAACGGGCGGGACCGTCCTCGCAGCGAATACGGAGCGAGCGTGGTCTTGGCGGCGGTGTTCTGGCTCCAGTCGATGAAGACCTTCCCGTCGCGCTGCGCCTTGGCCATCACGGCGGTCACCGTCTGCGGAGACGTCTGCGCCATGGCGGTCGCGATCTGCTTCGCGACCGCTCGTGCCGACTCCGAGCGCACCGGTGCGGCCAGGCGTGCGTAGACGTGAATCCCCTTGCTGCCGCTGGTGACCGGGAACGACGGCAGGCCCGCGCCGTCGAGCATGCCCTTGATGTCGATCGCGACGCGCGCACACTCGTCGAGGCGCACGCCCGGTCCTGGGTCGAGGTCCAGGACGATGCGATCGGTGCGACGGTCGACGTCGTCGGAGAGATCGATCCGCCACTGCGGCACATGCAGTTCGAGGGCGGCGACCTGCGCCAGCCACACCAGATCCGCCGCGGACCGGACCACCGGATAGACGGTCTTGCGTTCGGCGTGCTCGATGGTGAAGCGAGCCACCCAGTCGGGGGTGCCCGCGGGCAGGGTCTTCTCGAAGAACGGCGCGGACTCGGTGCCGCCCGGCCAGCGCTTCCGCGTGACCGGACGCGACGCGAGGTGAGGCAGCATCGCCTCGGCGATGCGGATGTAATAGTCGACGACGTCGAACTTCCGGGTGCCGGTGTCGGGATACAGCACCTTCTCAAGGTTCGTGAGCGCGACAGAGCGCCCGTCGACCTCCAGCTGCGATCGCGTCATGGACGCCATTGTGCCCTCGGTACTGGCACAATGGCCGACATGCGCTCGATCTGGAGAGGCGATCTGAGCTTTGGTCTGGTCAACGTGCCGGTCAAGGTCTACTCAGCCACGGAGAGTCACGACCGGACCTCGCATCAGGTCGATTCTGCGGACGGGGCGCGGATCCGATACCGCCGAGTCCGCGAGGGAACCGACACCGAGGTCGAGTTCTCGAAGATCGCCAACGCCTACGAATCCGAGAGCGGCGACCGGGTGATCCTGACGAAGGACGACCTCGCGTCGCTGCCGGTCAGCAAGAGTCCCGAGATCGAGATCCTGGAGTTCGTGCCGATCGAGCAAGTGGATCCGATCTACTTCGACAAGCCGTACTACCTGGAGCCGTCGTCCAAATCGCCCAAGGCGTATGTGCTGCTCGCCAAGGCGCTCGAGACCACCGAACGCCTCGCCATCGCCAACTTCACGTTGCGGAACAAGACGCGACTGGCCGCGCTGCGGGTGATCGACGGCGTCATGACATTGCAGACCCTGCTGTGGCCCGACGAGGTCCGTGTCCCCGATTTCGACTTCTTGAACTCCGACGTCGAGATCCGCGACCAGGAACTCGACATGGCGGCGTCGTTGATCGAGACCATGGCGTCGGACTTCGATCCCAGCCAGTTCGAGGACACCTACCAGGCGGAATTGAGCAAACTGATCGAGGCGCGCGCCGGGGGCGGCGAAGCGTTCCCCGAGGCGGAAGAGGCGGCGGACGACGACGACTCGGAGGTCGCGGACCTGCTCGCCGCGCTGCGGGCGTCGGTCAAGGGTCGCGGGCGCGACGTCGCCGACGACGATGGGGACGACGGCGAGGACGAGCCGAAGAAGACGGCAAAGAAGACGCCCGCCAGGAAGACGGCTGCCAAGAAGGCGGCTGCGACGAAGAAGTCGGCAGCGAAGAAGGCCGCGCCCCGGCGCGCGGCGGGCTGACCCGGGGCGGCGAGACCGGCGGCACTGTCCGATCTGGTCTGTACAGTGATGCAGACCATAGTGATTCGGTGACGCCAGGGGAGGCCCAGCGGAGATGAGTGATGTTCGCCAGCACGGGACCAACGAGGATCCGCTCGACGTCTTGATCGTCGGAGCCGGACTGTCCGGGATCGACACCGCCTATCGGTTGCGGGAGCAGAATCCGGGACTCGATTACCGAATCGTGGAGCGGCGCAGTCGTATCGGAGGCACCTGGGACCTGTTTCGGTACCCGGGCGTGCGGTCCGACTCGGACATCTTCACCCTCAGTTTCCCGTGGAACCCGTGGCGTGGAAAGCGCACCGTGGCGCAGGGCGGCGAGATCCGGGAATACCTGGAGCAGACGGCGAGCGATTTCGGCATCGCCGAGCACATCACGTTCAACGTCGACGTCGCCGGCGCCGATTTCGACACCTCGACCGACCTCTGGACCGTCGACGCGCTGATCGACGGCGAGCCCACGGCCATCGTCACGCGGTTCCTCTACATGTGCACCGGTTACTACCGATACGAGACCGGCTACCGCCCGGAGTTCCCCGGCGAGAAGGACTTCCAGGGAACGTTCGTGCACCCGCAGTTCTGGCCCGAGGACCTCGATTACGCGGGTAAGAACGTCGTGGTGATCGGCTCCGGCGCCACCGCCGTGACCCTCATTCCCTCGATGGCGCCCCAGGCGGGCAGTGTCACCATGCTGCAGCGGTCGCCGAGCTACATGTTCCCGCTGCCGTGGGAGGACGGGCTGACGAAGCTCCTGCAGCGAGTGTTGCCGCCGCAGGTGTCGCACAACATCACGCGCTGGCGCAACGCCATCGCCACCATGCTGCTGTTCCTGTTCTGCCGGGCGTTCCCGAAACTCTCCCGCCGGATGCTGCGCCGGATCGCGATTTCTCTGTTGCCCAAGGGCTTCGACGTCGACACGCACTTCAAACCGAGGTACGAGCCGTGGGATCAACGGCTGTGCATCATCCCCGACGGGGACTTCTACCGCGCCATCAAGAACGGCACGGCCGACGTCGCGACCGACACCATCGCACAGATCACCGCCACCGGGATCGATCTCGAGTCGGGACGTCACCTCGAGGCCGACATCATCGTCACGGCGACCGGCCTGGACCTGGTCACCTTCGGCGGCGCGCACCTGTCGATCGACGGCGAGCCGATCGAGCCCGGTGAGAAGTACGCCTACCGCGGCTACATGCTCAACGACGTCCCCAACCTGGCGTGGTCGGTCGGTTACACCAATGCATCGTGGACGCTCCGGGTCGATCTCACGGCGCAAGCGGTGGCCGAACTGCTCCGCTACATGCGCGATCACGGTTTCACTCGTGCGGTGCCGTCGCTGCGCGGTGCCACGCCGAAGGCGCACCCGTTGTTGGAACTCGATTCGGGCTATGTGAAACGTGCGGGCGGACGATTGCCGAAGGCCGGCGACCGCGCACCGTGGCAGGTGCGACACAACCTGATCCTCGACGCGATCGACGCGCGCAAGTACGACGTCGAAGAGGAGATGACGTTCGCGTGACGCGACAAGCGTGGAGAGGCGGCACTCGACCGGATTGAGACGTATCCTATGGATATGTCTCACTTGACTCGCGATGATGCCGTCGCCGACTTCTTCCGCCGCGTCGAATCGCAGGAGATCAGCGATCCCGACCGGCTCGACGCGATCTGGGCGGCGCTCCCGACGGTCACCGTCGATGAGATCCTCGGCGACTGGCGCGGCGGTGAGCTTCCGTCCGGACATCCGATGGACGGGCAGTTGGCGACGGTGCGCTGGCACGGCAAGTGGTTCCGCAGTCGGTACGACGTCGCGCCGATGGTGTGCCGCGACGACGACGGGAAGCTGTACTCCAACAAAGAGATCGGCAAGGGGGAGGCGAGCCTGTGGGAGGTCGGCTTCCGCGGCGAGGTCACCGCGTCGATGGTCTACGACGGTCAGCCGGTGATCGACCACTTCAAACGCGTCGACGCCACCACACTCATGGGGATCATGAACGGCAAGACCTCTCTGGTTCGCGACCGGCACTTCTACTTCTTTCTGGTGCGAGACTGAGCCGGCGCTCTGCGCCACAATGAAACCCATGGTTTCGATCGCCTTCGGCAGAGCTCGGCAGAACGACATCTACACCGCGGGAATTCACGGGCGTAAGCCCACGGTGCCCGCCGACTTCGCGGAATTGGAACGGCGCGCGCAGGCGGTGATGAGCCGACGCGGGTGGGCGTACATCGCAGGCGGCGCCGGCGAGGGCCGGACCATGGATGCCAACCGCGACGCGCTCGACCGCTGGGCGATCGTTCCCCGCATGCTCCGCGACACGTCGCAGCGGAACCTGGAGACCGAACTCTTCGGCCAGCGACTCGAGGCTCCGATCCTCTTCTCACCGGTCGGTGCGGGCGCGCTCGCGCACCCGAACGCCGACGTCCACATCGGTGAGGCCGCCGCGCAACTGGGCGTGCCGTACATCTTCTCCAACCAGGGCTGCGCGCCGATGGAGGACGTCGCGGCCGCAATGGACACGGTGAAGCCCGGCGCGCCGCGCTGGTTCCAGCTCTACTGGTCCAGCGACGAGCGGCTGGTCACCAGCCTCATCAACCGCGCGGAGAAGATGGGCGCCGCCGCGCTCGTGGTCACCCTCGACACCACCATGCTCGGATGGCGCCCGCAGGATCTGAACCTCGGTTCGCTGCCGTTCGCGCGTGCCGAGGGCATCAGCCAGTACACCTCGGACCCGTCGTTCTGGGAGATCGTCGCCGAACGTCTCAAAGCCGCGACCGGTGAGAAACCGGCGATCTCCCTCGGCGCGATCAAAACGCTGTTCTCCATCGCCCGTAACGTGCCCGGCGATCTCCGCGACAACCTCACCAAGCCCGAACCCCGCGCCGCGGTCCAGACGTTCCTCGACATCTACTCGCGGCCGTCGTTGAACTGGGACGACATCGCCACCCTGCGCGACCGCACCGCGCTGCCGATCGTGCTCAAGGGAATCCTGCATCCCGACGACGCGCTGCTGGCCGTCGAGGCGGGAATCGACGGCATCATCGTCTCGAACCACGGTGGCCGGCAGGTCGACGGCTCCATCTCGTCGACCGATGCGCTGGTCGACATCGTCGACGCGGTCGACGGCGTGGGGAGCGGCGGACGGAACAAGGACCGCAAGCTCAAGATCCTCGTCGACTCGGGGTTCTACACCGGCTCGGACGTGTTCAAGGGCCTCGCGCTGGGGGCCGACGCCGTGTGCATCGGCCGCCCTCACATGTACGGTCTGGCCCTCGACGGCACCGACGGCGCCCGCGACGCCGTCGCCAACATCATCGGCGAACTGGACCTGACGTTGGGACTGTCGGGCCATCGGGATGTGGCGGACCTCGATCGGCGAGCGCTCAAGCGGCTGGGCTGACTCTCGCCGCATCGCCTCGTTCCCGCCGCGGGAATGCTCAGATCAGCGGGCGACCGGTACGCATCCGCCAGCGGACGTCGGCCAGCAGGAGGTTGAACGGGAACGCTGTGAGGGGGCGGGGGAGGACGCGCAGCACGCGGCGGGCGATCGCGTTGTGGGCGGCGAAGAACCGCTCTTGCGCGCGCGTGGGGGCGATGCCCATCTTGCGGCGGAACTCGTCAGGGAGAAACCCGATGGTCATCGTCTCGGAGAACCACCCCATGGTCAACGCGACGGGCTTGGGCATGAAGTCCATGCGCACGATGCGCATCAGGTACTCGCGGATGGTCTCGTCGACCTCCAGGCCGTCGACGGTCTCGATCCAGTACCTCTCGAAGTCGGCGCGGGTGGCGGGCCATATCTCCGGCGGCATCTGCAGGGTGGTCCCCATGACGGCGCCCTGGCGATAGGCCTCCTCGGTGATCTTCGACGGGTCGCCGAAGAAGCGCTGCGAATCCTCCCACCCGCGGTACAGGCACGCGGCCACCCAGAGCTGCAGCGTGGGGTCGAACGCGTTGTACTTCACCGGGCTGTCGTCGGTGGAGCGGACCTGCGTGTGCGACTTGTTGACCGCTTGCCGGTAGCGACGGCGGTCTTCCGCGCTGCCCATCGCCGCCACGGCGAGGTAGGTGAGCGTGGTGCGGGTGCGCTTGACCGGAACTTTGAACAGGTTGCCCGAATCGACCTTGCTCTCGAAGACTCCGTATCCGACTGCGGGCACGGCGAGCTGCATGATCACGTTGGCCGGACCGCCCAAGAGCGCGAGGCCGACCATGTCCAGATCGTCGACCACCTGCGCGTCGAGTTCGGTGCGTCGCGACGGGACGTGTGCGGTATTGGCATCGGTTGCTTCAGCGGTCATCGGAACTCCCGGTTCGGTAAAGTGATAACGCATGTTTCCCCTTTGATTCAACGCTGGGACCACCGAGGTGTCAAGATGTTTGATGTGAGCAACTCCGACGAATCAGCAGCGGGCCTCCGCGCCTACGGTGGTGAGTCGGGCGACGCCCGCGTCGCACGGCGGCGCGCCGCGCTGATGGACGCGACCCTCGACATGCTCGCCGAGCCCGAACCGGGATCGGTGACCGTGCGGGGCATCTGTGCGCGCGCCGCGCTCACCCCGCGGTACTTCTACGAGAGCTTCGCGAACGCCGACGTCCTCGTCGAGGCGACCTACGACATGATCATCGGCCAGATCGCCGAACGGGCTCTCGCCGGCTTCGGCGCGGGGTCGAGCCCGCGAGGGAAGGTGATCGGCGCCGTCGAAGCCATCGTCGACGTGATCGAGGGTGACCCGCGCAAAGGTCGTGTCATCTTCTCCGACACCCTGCGGAGTCCGGTGATCGCCACCAAGCGCGCCGAGATGATCCGGCTCTTCACCGATCTCACGTTCCAGAGCGCGCCCGCGGTGGCCAAGGTCAGCGGTGGTCAGGAGACCCTGGCGGCTGCGCATTTTCAGGTCGGCGGACTGGGGCGAGTCCTCGCGTCGTGGACCGAAGGATTGCTCGATCTGGACCGCTCGGCGTTGGTCGGCATCTGCGTTCAGATGCTCCTTCCCGAGAGTCGGGCCGCGGATCCGGCGGACGCAAAGCTAAGTTAGCTGTATGACGAACTGGCGCGATTACGGCGCGAGCGACCTTCCGGTGCCGCTTGCGGCGGCGCTGGACGCCTTCGTCGAGCACGGTTATCACGGCACCTCGGTCCGCGATATCGCCGCGCGCGCCGGACTGTCGGTCCCCGGGCTGTATCACCACTATCCGTCCAAGCAGTCCCTGTTGCAGGGGCTGCTGGAACTGACGATGTCCGATCTGCTGCGGCGCTCGGAAGAGGCGCTCATCGAGGCGGGGGACAACCCGGTCGACAAGTTCGACGCCGTCGTCGAATCGCTGTTGCGTTTCCACATGTATCGCCGCGAGCAGGCCTTCGTCGGTTCCACCGAGCTGCGCAGTCTGGATCCGGAGTATCACCGCGTGTACATCGGACATCGGATCAAGCAGCAGCGCATGGTCGACGACGTCGTCGTAGCGGGCGTGGCGGAGGGCGCGTTCACCACGGCGGCACCCAAGGGTGCGGCGCGGGCGGTCGCGACGATGTGCGTCGGCGTATCCACCTGGTATCGGGTCGACGGGCTGATGAGCGCCGACGAATTGATCAAACAGAATCTGGACTTCGCGCGAGCGATCGTCGGCTATCAGCCGCGCTGATTCGCACGACGGCTTGACGGTCCGTCGGTGAACATGGCACCCTAACGCTGACCGAGCGCTCGTTCGGTGGCGATTTCTGGAGGGTTCCATGGCTGTCGATCTTGCTTACAGCGCGCAGGTACAAGACCTGGTCTCGCGCACGGAGGCGTTCATCGCCGACGAGGTTCTGCCCGTCGAGACCGAGTTCGCGGGCGACATCACCGCAGCGGGCGGTGACGACATCCGCCGCGAACTCAATGCCAAGGCCCGGGCTGCCGGCGTGTTCGCTCCGCATGCGCCGGTCGAGTTCGGTGGACTGGGTCTGAACATGTCCGACCGTGCGCCGGTCTTCGAAGCAGCGGGCGGGTCGACGTTCGGTCCGGTCGCGCTGCACATCGGGGCGCCCGACGAAGGCAACGTCCACATGCTCGCCCACATCGCGACCGACGAGCAGAAGGTCAAATACCTGGCGCCGCTGGCGCAGGGCGAGATGCGCAGCGCGTTCGCGATGACCGAGCCGGCACCCGGTGCGGGCGCGGATCCGAACGCGTTGAACACCATGGCCGAGAAGGTGCCCGGCGGCTGGAAGATCAACGGCTTCAAACGATTCATCACCGGCGCCGACGGGGCGGCCTTCCACATCATCATGGCGCGCACCGTGGGCAAACCCGGCGATCGCGGCGGCGCCACCATGTTCCTGGCCCCGTCGGACACCGAGGGCATCGTCGTGGAGCGCCACGTGCACACCACCGACAAGGCGATGATCGGCGGCCACTGTGAGGTCCGCTACACCGATGTCTTCGTGCCCGACGAGGACGTCCTCGGCGAACCCCACGAGGGCTACCGCTACGCGCAGGTCCGCCTCGGCCCGGCGCGCATGACGCATGTGATGCGCTGGATGGGCAGTGCCGTCCGGGCGCATCGGATCGCCGTCGACTACGTGGAGCAGCGCGAAGGCTTCGGCGGGCGGCTCGCGGATCTCGGCATGATGCAGCAGATGATCGCCGACAACGAGATCGACCTCGCCGCTGCGCGCGCCCTGCTGGTGCGCGCCTGCTACGAACTCGACCTGGGCGAGCACGCCTCCGATTCGACGTCGATCGCCAAGACTTTCGGCGCCGAGGCGTTCTCCCGTGTCGCCGATCGCGCCATGCAGATGTGCGGCGGCCTCGGCGTCTCCGAAGACCTGCCGCTCGCCCGACTGGCCGCCGAGCTTCGGCCGTTCCGCATCTACGACGGCCCCAGCGAAGTCCACCGCTGGGCCATCGCCAAGCGCGCCGTCGGACGCGTCCGCAAGGCGCGGGCCGCGCAGTGACCGAAGGAGATCCGGTGACCGAACATCCGGGCCTGAAAGCCGATGACCTGCGACGACTGCTCGATTCGGCGGGGGTCGACGTCGTCGGTGACCTGCGCGTCGAGTTGATCAGCGGCGGACGGTCGAACCTGACGTTCGAGGTGCGCGACGACGTGCACCACTGGGTGGCCCGCCGCCCGCCGATGGGTGGGTTGACGCCGTCGGCGCACGATATGAATCGCGAATGGGACGTGACGTCGGCGCTGGTCGGCAGTGCCGTTCCGGTGCCGACCACGGTCGCGATCGACCGTGACGGGGCGACGATCGGGGCGCCCTGCACCGTCGTCGAGTTCGTCGACGGCCGCGTGATCCGGTCCATCGACGATCTGTCCGTGCTCTCCGACGACGAGGTCACCGCCGGCGCCGATGCGCTGGTCCGGACCATCGCGGACCTGCACGCCGTGGACTATCAGGCGGTCGGGCTCGGCGAGTTCGGCAGGCCGGAGGGGTTCGCCGCGCGGCAGATCAAGCTGTGGGCGCGCCAGTGGGGCATCGTGAAGACTCGCGAGTTGGACGACGTCGAGAAGCTGGCGACCGCGCTCGCCGAGCGGGTGCCGACGCAGGCGCGCAGTTCGATCGTGCACGGCGACTTCCGCATCGACAACACCATCCTCGCGCCCGACGACCCCGGAAAGATCGCGGCGGTGGTGGACTGGGAACTGGCGGCGCTCGGTGATCCGATCACCGACGTCGCGCTGATGTGCGTCTACCGCGATCCGGCGTTCTCTGCGGTCCTCGGCTTCGATGCCGCCTGGACCAGCGACCGCTACCCGGACGCGGACGGGTTCGCCCAGCGGTACGCCGACGTGACCGGAGCCGACCTCGGGGACTGGTCCTTCTACCTCGGCCTGGCGAACCTGAAGCTCGGCGTGATCGCCGAGGGCATCACCCACCGGGCGCTCTCGGGCGGGTCGTCGGGCTCCGCGGGCGCCGAGCGCGCCGCCGAGGCGACCGGCGCGTTCATCGCCGCCGGTCTCCGCGCCATCGGCTAGTTCGTCTCACGCCGGTCGCGGGCTGGGTCTTCATCACGTTGGTCGAGTACGAGCGCATCGAGACCGGGTTCGGTCTCGATGCGCAGGCTCGCTGCGCTCGCGTGCTTACTCGACCAGCGTGAGGGGCGGGTTCTTCCTACGTTGGTCGAGTAAGCGAGGAACGAGCGCATCGAGACCGCGGCGGGCTGGGTCTTCGTCACGTTGGTCGAGTGAGCGACGAAGGAGCGCATCGAGGCCGCGGCGGGAGTCGGCCTGGGTTGGGTCTCGATGCGCAGGCTCGCTGCGCTCGCGTGCTTACTCGACCAGCGTGAGGGGGCGGGGTTCTTTCATACGTTGGTCGAGTGAGCGAGGTACGAGCGCATCGAGACCGCGGCGGGCTGGGTCTTCGTCACGTTGGTCGAGTAAGCGAGGTACGAGCGCATCGAGGCCGCGGCGGGGACCGGCCTGGGTTTGGTCTCGATGCGCAGGCTCGCTGCGCTCGCGTGCTTACTCGACCAGCGTGAGGGGGCGGGTTCTTCCTACGTTGGTCGAGTGAGCGACGGAGGAGCGCATCGAGATCGCTGTGGGGACCGGCCTGGGTTTGGTCTCGATGCGCAGGCTCGCTGCGCTCGCGTGCTTACTCGACCAGCGTGAGGGGCGGACATCGAGGCCGCCGCGGGCTGGGTCCGCGCTACCGGTACGAGAACAACTCGTCGCCGGCGACGTGCGCGTGCTCGTTGAACGACACCAGCGTCATACCGCGTCGGCCGGCCAGGACCGTGGTGATGGACGTGTTGACGAAGGTGCGCGACATCGCGGGCCAGGCCTGGTCGGGAACGCCCCACAATTGGGCGATGAGCTGGGTGATGGAACCCGCCGACGATACGACCAGCACGTTCTGGCCTGATCCGGCCGCCGCCGCGGCACGGTCGGCGGCGGCCCGGGTGCGCGCCGCGTACGCCGCGAACGTCTCGGGCCCGATGTCGGCGCCGTCGATCCACTCACCGAGCGCACGGGTGATCGCGTCCTGGAACACTTTGCCGCCGCCGCGGTAGATGTCCTTGGCCTCCGGCAGTTCCGGAGTCGTGTACTCGTTCCACTCGGGGTCGACCACCGCGTCGGGCGCGTCGTCGAACGCCTCCAGAACGCCGGCGAGCGTCGCCTGTTGGCGGGGCAGATCGCCGCAGAACGCCGCGTCGAACGACGGCACGCGCCGCGCGAGCGCCTGGCCTGCAGCCCTGGCCTGCACAAAGCCGAGGCCGGTGAGACCGGGGCCGCCGATGGTCGCCGCATCCGGACCGTAGGCGTGCGCGGGCGCCTGCCCGTGCCGGACGATGTACAGAACTCCCACGCTTACCTCGCTGTCGCGTCGCCGCCCGAGTGCGGGCGAACGAATCAGAAGTGCCCACCACCACCAGTGCAGGTCGAGGCGGGCGTCACATTTCCACGATATCGGTCGGCGTCGGCTTGCCACCGCGGTGGGCCCTTGCTAACTTCGGTGATTATGACCAGTCAGCCCTTCGCCGTCCCGGAGGTCACCTATGTGACCACCGCTCTGGGGTGTCGTCTGCCGCTGGCTCGGGTCCTTTGTTGCTGTCGAATGCGCTGACCCAGCTCCGACTCACGCTGATCGGCGTGAGCCCACTTGAGCGGTGGCCCACGAATGCGGCCTCGCCTCGGCAACAGGACATCCGAATATCATGACTTCCACGCTCGATCGCCCCATCCTTGCGAACTCTGCCCACATCGGTGCGGTGCGCACCCCGGCCCGTACCGCCGTCAAGACCTCGCAGCGGACGCCGGCACCCCTGTACGTCACGACTGCCGACCTGCAGTTCTCCACCAAGGCCGCAGCGCTGGTGCTGCGCGCCGCACGCGTCTCCGGCCCGGTGTTCCGGGACGACGCCGCCGCGCTCACCGGTCTGTCCATCTCGACGGTGAACCGCCAGGTCAGTGCTCTGCTGAAGGCCGGTCTGATCCGTGAGCGCGCCGATCTGACGCCGCCCGGCGCCGTCGGTCGACCGCGCGTGCCGTTCGAGGTCAACACCGACGGGTTCCTCACCGTCGGGATTCACATCGGCTATCAGGTCACCTCGATCACGACGCACGACCTCCAGCATCGCGTTGCGGGCGCCATCTCCATCCCGACGCCGCAGGCGGCCACGCCCGACGAGGTGGTGGCGCAGATCGGCGCCAGCGCCCGCCGGTTCGCCGACCGGTGGGTCGGCAAGCGCCTGCTCTGGGCCGGTGTCGCCATCGGCGGTCGCGTGGTCGACGGCGGCGTCGTGGATCATCCGCGACTCGGCTGGCAGGGCGTGCCCGTCGGTCGCCTGATCGCCGAGGCGCTGGAACTGCCGGTGTCGGTGGCCTCGCACGTCGAGGCGATGGCCGCCGCCGAACAGGTGGTCAATCCCGCAGACCAGAACCAGAACTTCCTGTACTTCTACGCTCGCGAAATGGTCGGCATCGCATTCAGCGTCGACGGTGCAGTGCACACTCCGGCGGCGGGTCCGCCGACCATCGGTCACTTCCCGACCGGGCCCACCACCCTGCTTGATCCGGACAACACCGGTCGGCTGGAGCAGGCGGTCAGTGATACCGCGGTGCTCTACGCGGCGCAGAAGGCGGGCATCGACGTCTCGTCGCTCGACGAACTGCGGGCCGAAGCGCGGACCGGCGACGCCGTCGCCAACGCCATCCTGACCGAGCGCGGCGAAGTGCTCGGTCGCACGGTGGCGCTGATCTCCGACATCTTCAACCCGGACCACGTGATCCTCGGCGGTCAGGCGTTCACCGACTACCCGGAGGCGCTCCCGGCGGTCAGCAAGGCCCTGCGCGCCACCACCGTCATCACTCAGCGCGACGTCCGCGTCGCCCGCTCGGCGATCACCGTGCAGCAGAAGGCCGCGGGCGCCGTCGCGCTCGACGCCATCTACGCCGACCCGCTGGAGGCGTTGGCTCGGACCGCCTGACACCGGCACGCACCTGGACGGAACTACCGCTCAGGCGCCCCGGATGGGGCTACCCTGCTGCCATGGCGCAGGAGAACGAGGATCGCTCGACGGACGATCCCGCTGGGTTGTTCGCGCGATCGCAGGAGCAGGCGCTGCGCGTCGCAGGCGAGACGCTGCAGCGAGTCCGGGCCATCGCGACCGCCGGAGGCAACGCACCGGACGAACTGCTGAAACAGGTCGCTGAACTCAGCACTGCGGTCACCGGATTGGCAGGCAGCGCAACGGGACTGGCGGGCGTCATCGCCGAGCCGATGCACGACTTCATCGTTCAACAGCGCCAGCTCGCCGAGACCATCGCCAAGTTCGCGGAGGCGCAGGCGGAGCTGTCGGGGATCGTCGCCGAGTTCGCCCAGCGGCAGGCCGAGACCGTGGCGGCACTGGAGAAGGTGACGACGCCGGTGTTCGGCCTCATGGGAGTCAAGACCGACGACGAGCGCGACCGGCGATAGTCGAGGTCGCCGAACTCGCGGCGGTCCGACAACGGCGTGCTCGCTCCGCTCGCGGGCAGCGCTCGACCAAGGTGGGGGCGACTGCCACCAGGTAACACGGCCTCAATCGGTGGGGCGGAGTCCGTTCATCATGACGTCGATCGGCGTGGCGACCTCGCCCAGTGAACCCGCCAAGTACGAGAAGCCGGTGACCATCCGCAGGATGTCGACCGGCGTGACGTCCGTTCGGAATTCGTCGCTGGGGAGTCCCGCGTCGAGGAGTGACTGCACTGCGCCCCGCAACAGGGCGCTGGACTCCTGGCGGAACCCGTCGTCGGAGGCCAGCACGGGCTGCAGGGCAGCAGGCACGTCACGGTCCGCGACGAGCATCGCGGCGAATCTGCCGACCCATGCGCGCAGCGCGTCGTGCGCGGTCGGCCCGGCAGCGAGGAGCGGGGCCGCCGCGTCGCACAAGTCGACCACTCGGTTGCGGTAGACGGCCTCGACGAGCAGTCCGCGGTTGGGGAAGTGCCGGTACAGCGTGCCGATGCCCACGCCCGCTTCGCCTGCGATGGAACTCAGGGTGGCGTCTGCACCGTCCCGGCCGAGGACCAGTGTCGCGGCCTGGAGAATGCGCGCTCGATTGGTCCGCGCGTCCGCGCGCACATTCGTCGGCGCCGGTGCTGAGTCCGTTCCCACAGGTCGTCTCCTTCTGGTACGCCCTCCGCGGGGCCGCCTGGCGTCACCATACCCGCGTGATCTGATTCACCCGCTCTTGCAAGCGGAGGGTCCTCCGCTTTAAGGTATCGAACCGGAGCCGCCTCCGGTTAGTCGGCTGGCAGGCCGAGACGGTTGATGTGACCACTCGATGCGACCAGTGTCGATCAGGACCTGAACATGGGGAGTGAAGAAGTTATGTCCGTGAACTCACCGAGCGGGGCGCCGCCGAAGACCGGCGCCGTCGTGGCCGTGCTGGCGTTGGCCGGAATCGTCGTCTCGCTGATGCAGACGCTCGTCATTCCGATCATCCCGCACCTGCCGGAGTACTTGAACGCCGAGGCCGACGACACCGCGTGGGTCATCACCGCGACGCTGCTCGCCGCGGCGGTCGCGACGCCGACCATGGGCCGGCTGGGCGACATGTTCGGCAAACGGCGCATGCTGCTGGTCAGCATCGTGCTGATGACGGTGGGATCGGTGGTCGGTGCGCTGAGCGACTCGGTGCTGCCGATGATCGTCGGACGCACCCTGCAGGGGCTCGCTGCCGGTGTGATCCCGCTCGGGATCAGCGTGATGCGCGATGTGTTGCCGAAGGAGAAGCTTGCGGGCGCGGTGGCGATGATGAGCGCATCGCTGGGCGTCGGCGGCGCGTTCGGTCTGCCGATCGCCGCGGTGATCGCCGAGTACGCGTCGTGGCACTGGCTGTTCTGGGTGTCGGCGATCCTCGGCGTCGTCAGCTTCGTCGTCGTGACGCTCGTCGTCCCGGAGTCGCCCGCACGCTCGGGCGGCGGATTCGACTTCGCCGGCGCGCTGACGCTGTCGGCGGCGTTGGTGGCGTTGCTCCTCGGTGTGTCGAAGGGTGCGACGTGGGGATGGACCTCGTCGACCACCCTCGCCTGCTTCCTCGTCGCGGTGATCGCGTTCGGCGTCTGGGGAGCGTGGGAGCTGCGGACCAAGGCCCCGATCGTCGACCTGCGGGTGTCGGCTCGGCCGCAGGTGCTGCTGACCAACATCGCGTCGGTGGCGTTCGGCTTCGCGATGTTCGCCACGTCGATGGTGTTTCCGCAGGTGGTTCAGCTTCCCGAACAGACCGGGTCGGGTCTGGGCGGTTCCATGCTGATGGCCGGCCTGGTGATGGCCCCGATGGGCATCATGCTGCTGGTCGCAGCCCCCGTCTCGTCGTACATCACCAACACCTTCGGCCCCAAGATCACCCTCATGTGCGGTGCCGTCGTCGTCGCCGTCGGCTACTTCGTCGGTGCGTTCGCCCTGCACTCGGAGTGGCAGCTGGTGCTCATCGGCATCATCATCGGCATCGGAACGGGTCTGGCGTACGGCGCGATGCCCGCACTGATCATGGGTGCGGTGCCCGCATCGCAGACCGGTGCGGCCAACAGCTTCAACACGCTCATGCGGTCGCTCGGAACCTCGTTCGCCTCGGCGATCTCCGGCGTGGTCGTCGCGCAGATGACCGTCGATCTCATGGGCCGCGAGTTCGCCAGCGGCAGCGCATTCACCACCATCATGCTGATCGCGGGCGGTGCCGCAGTGCTGGCCTTCGCGGTGACCGCGGTGATCCCGCGACAGCCCGATCACGGTGAAGTGCTCGACGTCGCGTCCGAGACGGCCGCGGAGGTCGAGACGGTCAAGGTCGGCTGAGGCAGGACCGGCGCGTGCTCACGACCGCGTGGGAGCCTTGAGGACGCAGGCGATCTCGTCGTAGAACTCGAGGACGAACGCCGTGACGGTGGTGGCGAATCCGCCCGACGAGCCGGCCCGTTTGGTCCCCGTCGACTTGTCCGCAGAGACCGTGAACTCGCGGATGCTGCGGCCGTCGGCGGGAACCAGGACGGTCGGATCCTCGAGGGCCTTGCCGAGCAGAACTGCGGTCGTGTCTCGCGTTCCTGCATGGTGTGCAACGATCCGAGTGCGCGGACCGACGTCGGTGAGCTGGCGGAGCAGCCAATTCACGTGGGTGAGGGGACGGCCGTCGCGCGGCGCGGCGACGGTGACGGCGCAGATGGCGCGATCGCGGGCGAGGTCGGCCTCGATGACGACGGGGCCGACGAGGCCTGCGGTGCGGAGGGTGCCGAACAGTCGGCCGGAGTCGGCGAGCTGCCGTGCACGACTGACGGCGTCCTTGTGTTCGGCGGGCGGGATCGCCTGCACCCGTTGGCCGAGCAGCGCCGACAAGACGAGCGACGTGTGCCGCGTGAGGCGGTCGAAGTTCTCTCCGACCTCGTTCGTCGCCGAGTCCGTCGGGCTGATGGTCCGGGTCTTCACCGCATCGCGCACCCGAACCCAGTGGGTGCCCATGTCGTCGAACACCTGCATGCCGCTGGCCGGATGGACTGCGTAGGTGAGGAACTCGTGAAGTACTCGACTGCGTTCTCGATTCCCGATGCCGGTGTGCTGGAGCGTGATCGACGCAGCGGCGATCACCTCCTCCCACGCGATGTGGTGGAGCTGCACCGACTTGATGAGCTTCGGGTCGGGATCCACCGGCCAGTCGCCCGAGGCGGGTGTCAGATCGGGACTGATGGTGATCACGGCGTCGAAGCGGTTCGCCTTCGCGACGGTGAGATAGGTGTTCACCTGCGCCGCGTCGAGTCGGCGGCCGCCGATCTTGACCTCGACCAGTGCCGTCCAGACGCTCGCGCCGCGAGTCACGCGAATCAATCCGTCGGGGCGCGCCTGTGCGCCGTTCACGGTGAACTCCGGTTCGACGAACGACTCGATTCGACCGCCGGGAGCTCCGACCTGGCCCAGAACTGCGCGTCCGAACTCACGGACGATCTCCATCGTCGCGAGCAGGATCGACGTGGCCCGCTGCTCGTGATTGACCGAGGTCTTCGCATGGACCGCGGGAAACAGCCCGGCCCGGTGGTACGGCAGCTTCTCCGCCGGGACCGCGAGGTACGGGCTGGTGCGCTGGGTCCAGTCCTTCGGCAGCTTCACAGCGCGCCGCGTCCTCTTGATCTGCACATTCGCCGACTCCGGCGCAGGTTCCCCGGTGGTGGACGACTCAGTGGTGGACGAATCGGTGACGGGCGAGTCGGGGGTAGAAGGCTCCAGGGTGGAAGGCTCGGCTCCCTCGGGTCCCGCATCGGGGTCGACGCCGTCGTCGGCGTCCACCTCGACGCCGAACTCTGTCACCAGTGCGGCCAGACCGCCCGCGTAACCCTGCCCGACGGCGCGGAGCTTCCAGTCCGCGTGGCGACGATAGACCTCGCCGAACACCAGTGCCCGCTCAGCGGTCAGCCCGTCGATCGGATACCGGGCGACGGTGCCCGCATCGGTGGAGACGATGAGCGTGGCATCGCGCACATCGCCGAACGTTCGCTCGATGTCGTCGATGCTGGCTCCGATCACGATCCGCTCGACATCGGCCGGGATGCGCGCGAGATCGATCTCGATGGCGTCGCTCGTCGGCCCGTCGCCTGCGTCGATGCGGTCGAGCAGGCGGACGCTGCCGTCGGCTCCGCTCGCCTGGTTGTAGAAGACCAGATCGTCACTGGACCGGACTCGGCCGTCGTGGCCGAGGAGAAGCACGCTGGTGTCTGTGGTGAGATCGTGGTCAGCGGTGACCTCGACGGTCACGGTGATCGTCTCCGCGCTGCTGTCGGCGGAGGCGAGGGTGAGGTTGGCACCCTTGGACAGCCGCATGCCGTCGGTCGGCGACGATGTTCCCACTTCGTTGAGCGATGCAACAGTCACCTTGTGGAACGTACCTCCGACACCTCAGTGGTTGTGCCGGGTTCCGGTTCTATCGTCCGGTCGAGCGATCGCGGTCAACCGATCTCGACTATTTCGGCCGCGACAGGGTGCTCGCGCGCAGGCGTCGATAGCCGCGGACGCTGAGCGGGGCGATGCTGCGGACTCGGAATCGCTCGTCGTCGTCGATGGCCGCGGCCATGTTGTCGTCGATCAGGATCGTCCCCGGGCGCGCCGATCCGCAGAGCCGGGCCGCGATGTTGACCGGCTCGCCGAAGACGTCGCCGAGGCGGGCGAGGACCTCGCCTTCGGCGATGCCGATGCGCAACTGGGGAAGCGGCGGGACGCCGCTCAGGTCAGCGATGGCGAGTGCGGTCCGGGCGGCTCGGATCGGGTCGCTGTTCGCGAACAGGATGCCGTCGCCCAGGGTCTTGATCACCTGCCCGTCGTGCATGGTGATCACGGTGGAGACGGCATGCTCGAAACTCGTGATCAGCTCGTTGAGCTCGCGGTGGTCGAGCTGCCGCGAGAGGCTGGTGTATCCCACGAGGTCGACGAAGCCGACCGTGGTGGTCCAGTCGTCGTGGTCGTCGTGACCGGTGTGCGACGATCGGCTGCCTTCCAGTGCGATCGACAGGTGGATCCGCCAGACGAGCCGCTGGATGCGGCTGAGCGCCTTGGCCATCTCGTCGAGCGTCCAGGTCACGTCGGGATTCTCGGAGAACTCGAGGAGTTGGTCGGCCTGCCAATCGGCCAATCGGGCCAGTGACAGTCCGATGGTTCGCGCCGTCGCTATCTGCGCGGACTCGTCGACGACGGCCGCCCCGCGCGCGAACAGGCGGAACGCCTCCACGTCGTCGTCGGTGAACAGCTTGGCGTCGGACTTCTGACGTCCGAAACCGAAGGCGGTCCAGATCTTCTCGCCGTAGGTCTGGTCGACGCCGATCGCGGCGATGAGTTCATTGCGCGAATACGTGGCGTCATGCCGTGGCACAATCATGCGCTCACGCTATCGAGTCGGCGACGCCGACGGGGCGGCTACGGGTGGCTACGGCTGGTCGGGCGACGGTGACAGCCCCAGCACGCCCCGCATCAGATACGCCATCTGCGCCGGGAAGTCGGGCCTCTCGACCCCTCTCCGCACGCGCACGGCGTCGTTCACCATCGACAACGCGGCATGGACCGCGACCGCGGCCTCGGCCTCGCCGATGCCGTGGATCGCGGTGAGCAGCGAGATCCAGCGCATGACGTAACGGCGCTGGATGTCGATCAGTTCCCGGGACGACGGGTCGCCGGACAGCGCGGACGCGTTGTTGAACGAGACCGAGAGATCGGGGATCGAGGTGATGGTGGCGACGTACGAGTCGACCATCAGCGCCAGCCGATCGGCGTCGTCGGAACCGGCCGCGTACGCGGCCATCACACCGACCTCCAGGCGGGCGCCGCTGCGTCGACCGATCTCGATGAGGATCGCGGCCTTCGACGGAAAGTGCTTGTACACACTGGGGCCGGTGATGCCGACGGCCGCGCCGATCTCGTCGACGGTCACCGGGCCGTAGCCTCGCGCGGAGAACAACTCGGCGGCGGCGTCGAGGATCTCGGTGCGCCGGTCGTCGCCGGGGACATCGATGGGCGGCGGCACCCGCAGGTCGGTGGCGAGCGACGGAGTGAGTTCGACGAGTCGCTCCGCGGCCGCCGTCAGTTCACGCACGGCCTGGGCCGCAGGCAGTCGTGCACGATGCACTGACAGGCTCCCCACGACGCTCAACATGGTCCAGACCAGTTGGCGCTGTTCCCAATCGAGCAACTCGCGGTCGGTGAACAACAGGTCCGCCCACTGCGCGAGTGCGACGCGGGTTCCTTTGACCACCTCGCGATTCTGCTCCGGAGTGAGATAGGTCCCGGTCCAGCGCCAGAGCGTCGACGCGTTCTGCCTGCGCGCCATGGATCCGCAGACTGATGCGATGAATGCGTGCCGATCGCCGTCGGCCGCGGCGAGCGCGGTGTCGGTACCGGCCTGCAGACCGTCGACGCCGGCGAGGACTGCGGCGTAGAGCAACGCCTGCTTGTCGGCGAAATGACGATACAGCGAAGGGGCGGTGACACCGGCTGCCCGGGCGATGTCGGCCATGGACACTTGGGGGTACCCGTGCTGAAGGAACAGCTGCGCGCTGTGATCGATCAGCTGCCTTTTCCGGTTCGCCGGACGCGGAGTCCCGGCCTGCTTCGAGCGTGTCATGGTGATACGACCATAGCTCATTTCGATGGACTGTCGAGTGGCAATGACCATTGGGTATAGCCAAATAAGTTATGACGCGTTAGCCTATGATCTGTAACCACAATCGGTTCGTGTGAAAGGAACACCTGTGTCCGAAGCATTTATCTACGAGGCTGTGCGTACGCCCCGTGGCAAGCAGCGTGGAGGCTCGCTGCACAGCGTCAAGCCGATCGACCTCGTCTCCGGTCTGATCGACGGACTTCTCGCCCGTCACGGCGATCTCGACCCGAAGCAGATCAACGACCTCATCCTGGGAGTCGTGTCGCCGGTCGGTGAGCAGGGCGCGGTCATCGCGCGTACGGCAGCGATCGTCTCGGGTCTCGGCGAGACCGTTCCCGGAACGCAGATCAACCGCTTCTGCTCGTCGGGCCTGGAAGCTGTGAACTTGGCCGCCGCCAAGGTCAAGTCGGAGTTCGACGACCTGGTCCTCGCCGGTGGCGTGGAGTCGATGTCGCGCGTGCCGATGGGCAGCGACGGCGGTGCCCTGTTCACCGACCCGGCCACCGCGTACGACTACTACATCAACCCGCAGGGCATCGGCGCCGACACGATCGCGACGATCGAGGGCTTCTCGCGTGAGGACGTGGACACCTACGCCGCCGAGTCGCAGCGTCGCGCCGCGCAGGCGTGGGACGAGGGTCGGTTCGCCAAGTCGATCATCCCGGTCAAGGACATCAACGGCGTCACCCTGCTCGACAACGACGAGCACCGTCGCCCCGGCACCACCGTCGAGAGCCTCGGCAAGCTGAAGCCCGCCTTCCAGGGCCTCGCCGACATGGCAGGCTTCGACGACGTCATCCGGCAGAAGTACCCGAACGTGGAGAAGGTCAACCACGTCCACACCGGCGGCAACAGCTCCGGCATCGTCGACGGATCGGGCCTGGTCCTGGTCGGCAGCGAAGAGGCGGGCAAGCGCAACGGCCTGACCCCGCGGGCGCGCGTCGTCTCCTACGGCGAGGTCGGCTCGGAGCCGTCGATCATGCTCACCGGCCCCACCCCGGCCACCGAGCTCGCGCTCAAGCGGGCCGGCCTGACCATCGACGACATCGACGTCTTCGAGCTCAACGAGGCGTTCGCGTCGGTCGTCATGAAGTGGATGAAGGACCTCAACGTTCCGCACGAGAAGGTCAACATCAACGGCGGCGCGATCGCGCTCGGACACCCCCTCGGCGCCACCGGCGCGATGATCCTGGGCAGCACCCTCGACGAGCTCGAGCGCGTCGGCGGCCGCTACGGCCTGATCACCCTGTGCATCGGCGGCGGCATGGGCGTCGCGACCATCATCGAGCGTCTCTGATCGCCCCGGAACCAGAAGGAAACAGACTTCATCATGACTGACAACATGATCGCGTGGGAGAAGGACGCCGACGGCGTCGTCATCCTCACCATGGACGACCCCAACCAGGGCGCCAACACCATGAACGCCACCTACATGGCGGCGATGGCCGCGACCGTCGACCGCCTGGAGGCGGAGAAGGACGACATCACCGGTGTCGTGCTGACCTCGGCGAAGAAGACCTTCTTCGCCGGCGGCGACCTCAAGGACATGACCAACCCGCCCGCCGACCAGACCAAGGAAGAACTGGCCACGGCGATCAACTCCAGCACCAACTCGATGAAGGCCGTCCTTCGTCGGCTGGAGACCCTCGGCAAGCCGGTCGTCGCAGCCATCAACGGTGCGGCGCTCGGCGGCGGTCTCGAGATCGCCCTCCACTGCCACTACCGTGTGGTCGCCGACGTGAAGGGCGCCGTGGTCGGCCTTCCCGAGGTGACCCTCGGCCTGCTCCCCGGCGGCGGCGGCGTGGTCCGCACCGTCCGACTCCTCGGCATCCAGCAGGCGCTCATGGGCGTTCTGCTGCAGGGCCCGCGACTCAACCCGACCAAGGCCAAGGAGATCGGCCTGGTCCACGAGGTCGTCGCATCTATCGACGATCTGGTCCCCGCCGCCAAGGCCTGGATCAAGGCGAACCCGGAGGCTCAGCAGCCGTTCGACGTCAAGGGCTACAAGATCCCGGGCGGCGCACCGACCAACCCGGCGATGGCAGCGAACCTGCCCGCCTTCCCGGCGCTGCTGCGCAAGCAGATCAAGGGCGCCAACATGCCTGCGCCGCGCGCCATCATGGCCGCTGCGATCGAAGGCGCCTACGTCGACATCGACACCGCCGACCTGGTCGAGACCCGCTACTTCGTCTCGCTGGTGACCGGTCAGGTTGCCCAGAACATGATCAAGGCGTTCTTCTTCGACCTCCAGCACATCAACGGCGGCGGCTCGCGCCCCGACGGCTTCGAGAAGTACCAGGCCAAGAAGGTCGGCGTCATCGGCGCGGGCATGATGGGCGCCGCGATCGCCTACGTCTCGGCCAAGGCGGGCATCGAGGTGGTCCTCAAGGACATCGACATCGAGGCGGCCAAGCGCGGCAAGGGCTACTCGGAGAAGCTCGAAGAGAAGGCTCTCTCGCGCGGCAAGACCACGCAGGAGCGCAGCGACGCGCTGCTCGCCCGCATCACGCCGACCGTCGACCCGCAGGACTTCGCGGGCGTCGACTTCGTGATCGAGGCGGCGTTCGAGTCGGTCGAGGTCAAGAACAAGGTCTTCCAGGAGATCCAGGACATCGTCGAGCCCGACGCGGTGCTCGGCTCCAACACCTCGACGCTGCCGATCACCGGTCTGGCCGAGGGCGTCAACCGCCCCGAGGACTTCATCGGCATCCACTTCTTCTCGCCGGTCGACAAGATGCCGCTGGTGGAGATCATCTGCGGTGAGAAGACCAAGGACGAGGTGCTCGCCAAGGTCATCGACTACACCCTGCAGATCCGCAAGACGCCGATCGTCGTCAACGACAGCCGCGGCTTCTTCACCTCGCGCGTCATCGGCACCTTCATCAACGAGGCGATCGCGGCCGTCGGTGAGGGCATCGAGCCTGCGTTCATCGAGCAGGCGGGCAGCCAGGCCGGCTACCCGGCTCCGCCGCTGCAGCTGTCGGACGAGCTGACGCTCACCCTGATGCAGAAGATCCGCAAGGAGAGCAAGGCCGCCGCCGAGGCCGCGGGCACCGAGTTCCCGGCGCACGGCTCGTACGACGTCATCGACAAGATGGTGGAGCTGGGCCGCACGTCGAAGAAGGACGGTGCAGGCTTCTACGACTACACCGACGGCAAGCGCGGTCTGATCTGGCCGGGCGTGCGGGAGAACTTCAAGTCGGGCTCGGCCGAGATGCCGCTCGAGGACCTGAAGGAGCGCATGCTCTTCGCCGAGGCGCTCGAGACCGTGAAGTGCTTCGACGAGGGCGTGCTGACCTCGGTAGAGGACGCCAACATCGGCTCGATCTTCGGCATCGGCTTCCCGGCGTGGACCGGTGGCGTCGTGCAGTACATCAACCAGTACGAGGGCGGTCTGAAGGGCTTCGTCGCCCGCGCACGCGACCTCGCCTCCAAGTACGGTGCTCACTTCGAGCCGCCGGCCTCGCTGGTCGAGAAGGCGGACTCGGGCGTCGAGAAGCTGACGAACGAGAACCTCGTCACGAAGTGATCGTCTAGCTGCGCAACCAGTCAGCCCCGGTGAACCATGCGGTTCACCGGGGCTGACTGGTTTGGTCAGGTCGATGGATGGATCGGTGTCAAGGTCTTGTCGTGCACCCGTCTGGACTGTATCGTCTAGACGTAATGGTCTATTCGAGGTCCTCGCGATGACGCGGGAATCGTCGACCAGCCGACCGGGTCACCGTCCGTGGCTCTGGATCAGTCCACATGAATGGAGAAACGCCATGCCGATGCTCGACCTGTTCATTCCCGACGGTGCGCTGACGCCCGACGCCGAGGCCGCCCTGATCGATGACCTCACGACGTTCATGCTCAAGATCGAGGGCGCCGATCCCACCAACCCCTTTGCTCGCGAGATCGGCTGGGCTTACGTTCATCGGTCGGCCCTGTATGTGGGTGGATCGCCGTCGGCGAAGCCTCGCTACCGCATTCTGGCGTCCGTGCCGCAGGGCAACATCAACGGAGCCGACCGCAAGGCGGAGATCGTCTCGTACATCACCTCGGCCGTTCTGCGTGCCGAGGGCGGTGACGGAACCGAAGGCGCAGAACGCGTCTGGGTGTTCCCGCTGGAGATCCCCGAGGGCCACTGGGGCGGCGCAGGACAGGTCTTCGGTCTCGAACAACTCTTCACCCTGACGACGGGCGATCCGACCCGAGCGGCGTCGATGGCGCAGAAGCGGTTGTCCGCGAACCGCGCGGAGCGCGATCAGATCGGCCGAGTCGGCGAGGCGCGGAAGGCGGCGTCGCATGATCGAGTTCCGTAAGGCGGTCGAGGCCAACGACTTCTCCGCCATTCCGGCGCTGCTCGCCGACGACGTCGAACTGCTCAGTCCGCTGGCGTTCAAGCCCTATTAGGGCCGGGCGGTGGTCGGCGGCATCCTGCACGCCGTCTCGACGACGCTGACCGACTTCGAGTACCAGCACGAGTACGTCGACGACGCGAACGGCCACGCGCTGATCTTCACCGCGATGGTCGACGGACTGCAGGTCCACGGCTGCGACTTCATTCACCTCAATGACGACGGTCTGATCGACCAGTTCACGATCATGCTGCGCCCGCTGTCGGCGTCGAAGGCGATGGCAGCGCAGATGGCGCCGAAGTACGCCGAGATGGTCAAGGCGCTGGGTCAGGCCTGACACCTCACCGATCGTTCACGCTGCCGGTGAGACCCGGTGAACCGCACGGTCCACCGGGGCTCACTGCTTGATTGCAGGCCCTGTGAATAGGTGTGGCGTTGGTGCCGGAGCCTGTGGATTGCGCACTGGCGACGATGGCGCGCACGGGGCACGATGATCAGACCGAGCGGGGAGGCGCGGGATGGACAGACATGGCGAACGGAACTGCATCGACGACCCGTGAGTGCTGTAGGCCGCTTACGGCCGGAGTGACAACGTTTCTTGGAAGAAAACCTTTTGTGCCGTATTTCGTTACCCGAATCGGGTAACGAAATACGGCACAACTCTTTGGTGGGACGGCGGCGGGACGCCCGCTGCGGGTCAGCTGCCGGGCGACGCGACCGGGAGCAGCTCGGCGCGTTTCGGGAGGCGCCCGTCGCCCAACGACCGCCCGCGCATCTTGCGAATGATCCACGGGGAGAACGACTCCATGAGCCAGCGGGCGTCATCGGCGATGCGGACGATCCGATTGGGCTCCGATCGCGGCGGCAGTGGACTGCCCCAGTCCTGCGCGCCCTCGGGGAGGCCGAGCGCGAACGCTGCGCCCGCGGCAAAACGCTCGTGGCCTGCGGAGGAGGCGTGCAGGCGATCGCGCGACCACGACCGGCGGTCGCGCAGGACGGGCGCGGCATAGAGGTCGACGAGGACGAACCCGTAGTCGCGAGCGAAGTCGCGCATCATGCCGTTCATGTCCAGCAGTCGATCCTGGAAGACGCGCCCGAACGGATTGATCTCGGAGATGTCGGGGAACGTCGACACGATGACCTCGGCGCCGGTCTCGGCGAGCCGGCGGTAGATGACGTCGAGGTCGGCGTGCACGTCGTCGAGATCGATGCGGCCGATCACGTCGTTCATGCCGAGCGGTGCCGCGATGAGGTCGGGGCGCAATGCGACGGCGGGCTCCAGCTGCTGGGTGAGCACGTCGCGGGTGTTCTTGCCGCGTACCGCCAGGTTGGCGTAGCGGAAGTCGGGTTGGTTCGCGGCCAGGTGTTCGGCGAGGCGGTCGGCCCAGCCACGGTATCCGCGCTCGGCGTCGCCGTCGCCCATGCCTTCGGTCTGCGAGTCGCCGATCGCGACGAACCGTGAATAACGCATGGATCCGATGATAGATCGCGGGGCGCTGCCGCCCACCGAAGTTTACAAATCAAGAGAAATGTATAGACAAGCGACTTAACAACGTCTAATGTCAAGTTCACCAAAGCTCGCCGGACTACGGAGGACTGACATGGCGAACCCAGCAATCGACAACGAGACAGTTGTCGTCGACGTCGAATGGCGGGACAAGAAGCGCCACCTGTGGCTGCTCGGCCTGGTGCCGCCCACCGCGGTCTTCCTCGCGACCGGCTTCGTCGCACTGTTCAACGCGATGTCGGACAGCCTCGGCTGGGGCTGGCTCTCCACCGTCTCGCCCGCCTGGTGGTGGATCGGTCCGATCCTGATCTACGTGCTGCTGCCGATCCTCGACATCTTCTTCGGTCCCGACGGGCAGAACCCGCCCGAGGAGGTGATGGAGCAGCTCGAGAACGACAAGTACTACCGCTACTGCACGTACGTGTACATCCCGTTCCAGATGGTCAGCATCGTCTTCGCCTGCTACCTCTGGACCGCGAGTGACCTGCACTGGCTCGGCATCGACGGCGGCCTCGGCCTGGCGTCGAAGATCGGCCTGGCCTTCTCGATCGGCGCGATGGGCGGCATCGGCATCAACACCGCGCACGAGCTCGGGCACAAGAAGGTCAGCTTGGAGCGCTGGCTCTCGAAGATCACCCTGGCGCAGACCTTCTACGGCCACTTCTACATCGAGCACAACCGCGGCCACCACGTCCGCGTGGCGACGCCGGAGGACCCCGCGAGCTCCCGGTTCGGCGAGAACTTCTGGACCTTCTTGCCGCGCAGCGTGTTCGGCAGCCTGAAGTCCGCGTGGGAGCTCGAGGCCACACGACTGCGGCGCGCGGACAAGCCCGTCTTTCATCCGAGCAACGACGTCCTGAACGCCTGGGCCATGTCGATCGTCCTGTGGGGCGGACTGACCGCGATCTTCGGGTGGCAGATCCTGCCGTTCGTCGCCATCCAGGCCGTCTACGGATTCTCCCTGCTGGAGACCGTCAACTACTTGGAGCACTACGGACTGCTGCGGCAGAAGAACGAGCGCGGCCGCTACGAGCGCTGCACCCCGCAGCACTCGTGGAACAGCGACCACATCTGCACCAACATCTTCCTCTACCACCTGCAGCGGCACTCGGATCATCACGCGAACCCCACGCGTCGCTACCAGACGCTGCGGAGCTTCGACGGCGCCCCCAACCTACCCAGCGGCTACGCGAGCATGATCACCCTCGCCTACTTCCCGCCGATCTGGCGGAAGGTCATGGACCACCGTGTCCTGGACCACTACGACGGCGACGTCACCCGCGCCAACATTCAGCCCGGCAAGCGGGACAAGGTCCTCGCCAGGTACGCGAAGGCATGAGCATGAGCGCCTACCGCTGCGAGATCTGCGACTACACCTACGACGAAGCCGCGGGCGCACCCCGTGAGGGATTCCCGGCGGGGACCCCGTGGAGCGACGTCCCCGACGACTGGACCTGCCCCGACTGCGGGGTCCGCGAAAAGATCGATTTCGACAAGATCGGAGCATGACATGAATTTCAAACTCTTCCGCTGCGAGCAGTGCGGGTTCGAGTACGACGAGGCCGAGGGCTGGCCCGAAGACGGCATCGAGCCCGGCACCCGCTGGGACGACATCCCGGATGACTGGAGCTGCCCGGACTGCGGCGCCGCGAAGGCCGACTTCACGATGGTCGAGGTCGCTCGGTCATGACGGCGCCGACCGGACCCGGGATCGTCATCGTCGGTGCAGGAACCGCAGGCGTCACCGCGGCCACCACGCTGCGGGCCGACGGGTACGACGGGCCCGTGACGGTGATCGGCGCGGAGTCCGGTCTGCCGTACCGCCGCACGGCACTCTCCAAAGACCTGCTCGCCGCCGACCTCTCGGAAGGTCGGATCGCGCTGCAGAAACCGGAGTTCTGGGCCCAGAAGACGATCGACGTCCGCGCGGGCGTCCGGGTCACCGGGATCGACGTCGACGCGCGCACGGTGAGCCTGGACGACGGCGCGTCGGTCCGCTACCGGGCGCTCATCGTGGCGACGGGCGGCCGGCCGATCCGGCCCGGCTGGCTGGACCCGGCCGTGCCGACCCTCCGGACCCGCGCCGACGCGGCCGCCATTCGCGACGATCTGTCTCGGTCCCAGCGGCTCGTGGTGATCGGCGGCGGGCTGATCGGTCTGGAACTCGCCGCGTCCGTCGCGGCGCACGGCATGACCGCGACGGTGGTCGAGGCGGCCGATCGCGTCGTCGGCCGGGTGGTTCCGCATCAGGTGTCCGACTACCTCGCCGGACTCCACGTCGGGAACGGCGTCTGGCTGCGGACCGCGTCGGTCGCCGACTCCGCCACCGCACGTCGGGTGCAGCTGACCGACGGGACGCAGCTGGTCGGGACGGTCGTCGCGGCGATCGGCGCGCGCCCGGACGTCGCCCTCGCCGAGGGGGCGGGCCTGGCGGTCGGCCCCCACGGAATCGTGGTCGACAGCACGCTGGCCACCAGTGCTCCCGGCGTCTACGCCGCGGGCGACGCCGCAGCGTTGCCCGATCTGCGGACGGGGGAGCCCGCGCGCGGGGAGCACTGGTTCGGTGCGACCGACCAGGGGCGAGCCGCCGCGAAATCGGTTCTGGCGGACCTCGCGGGCACACCGGCGCCGTCGTTCACCGAGGTCCCGCGGGCGTGGACCATCCAGTACGGCGTCAACGTTCAGATGGTGGGGTGGCCCACGGGGACCGACGACGTCCGGATCGAGGGATCTCTCGGCGACGGCGACGCACTGGTGACGACCTACGACGGCGACGATCTGATCGGCGCGGTGGCTGTCGGCCGTGCCGCCGCGGCACGCGCCTGCCGCTCGGAGATCGCGGCGGCGTTAGGCTCGAGGGTGTGAGTTCTCCGCCGGCCGCCCCGACGACCAGCTTCGCCGAAGCCAGTAAGCACCTTCTGCGAAGCACCCTGCTCGACGGTCTGCGGACGCTGTTGAGGGAGAAGGACTGGGCGCGGGTCACGATGGCCGACGTGGCCCGGCAGGCCGGGGTCAGCCGCCAGACCGTGTACAACGAATTCTCCTCGCGCGCCGGTCTGTCGCAGGCCTACGCGCTCCGACTGGCGGAGGAGTTCACTGGCGACATCGTCCGCGCGGTCGACGAGAACGTCGACGACGTCGAGGGCGCCCTGCGGACCGGCTTCGCACGCTTCTTCGCGAATGCGGCGGACGACCCGCTGATCCAGTCGCTGCTGTCCGGGGAGGCGAAGCCGGACCTGCTCAAACTCATCACGACCGACGCCGCGCCGATCATCACGGCGGCGAGCGCCCGGCTCGAAGTGATGCTCGTCGAGTCCTGGATCGGACTCGACGGGCCGATGGCGGGCCGGGTGGCGCGGATGATCGCGCGGACGGCGCTCAGCTACGTGGCGATGCCTCCCGATGTGAACGCCGACTCCGACGTCGCCGACGACCTGGCCGTCGTGCTCGCGCCGAGCATCGTCGTCGCCCGCGGTTGAGCCGCGCCGTCAGCGCTGCAGGAATGCGCCGACGGTCGCCTCGAAGGCGTCCTTCGCCTCGATCATCACCCAGTGGCCGCACCGGGGGAAGATGTGTAGTTCCGCGTTCGGGATCAGGCGCATCGGCGCCAGCGACATGTCGGGCGGGCTGACGCGGTCGTCGCGACCCCAGGTCAGCAGGGTCGGGCACGTCACCTTATGCATCATCGCCCAGTAGGGCGGGGTGTCGGAGGTCGCCATGAACTGCTGCATCATCGCGAAGGCCTTGGAGCCGTACATCATGGCGGCCGTCTGCTGCGCGGCCGGATCGTTGGCGGCGGCCCACCGTTCTTCGATCAACTCGTCGGTGACGACGCTCGGGTCGTAGACCATCGAGTTCAGCCAGCGCAGCAGCTTGTCGCGGTCGGGCGCGTCGGTGAACTCCTGCAGCAGGCGAATGCCCTCGGACGGGCTGGAACTGAAGAGGTTGGGGCCCACGCCGCCGATGGTCACGAGCTTCTCGACGCGCTCGGGGTGCTTGATGGCCAGGTTGATGCCGACGACGCCGCCCATCGAGTTCCCGACCATGGCCGCGGACGGCATGCTCAGCGCGTCCATGAAGCGGATCACCGAGGCGCCTGCGGTGAGGACCGGGTGGCCCTCGACCGGGTCGGAGACGCCGAATCCGGGGAACTCGACGATGTAGGTGTGGTGGGTGCGCGCGAAGAACTCCAGGTTCCCGCGGTAATTGCGCCAGCCGTTGACGCCCGGCCCGCTGCCGTGCAGCAGGAGCAGGACGTCGTCGTGCTGCTCACCCGCCTCGTGGTAGCGGATGACTCCCTGGTCGGTGCTGATCTCGCGCTTGGTTGCCTCGTAGCTCACGTCCATGCCACCCACAATAGAACGTGTTCTAGTTTCTGGACAGTCGTACTCTGGACGCCATGAACATCGATGTCTCCGTCCCCCTCGTCGCCGCCGGTCTGATCGGCGGCTTCGCGGCCGCCCGCTACACCGGAAAACGGCCGCTCGGCGGAGTTGTCCTCGGCGCCGCGGGAGTGGCCGCCGGTCGCCGTTGGCTCGGCCGCGGTCCGGCGGTTACGGCCGCTTTGTCGGCAACGTACCTCGGCGCGTTCGGAATCTCACATCCGCTCGCACGCAAGCTCGGTGCGTGGCCGTCGGTGCTGGTCGTGACCGGTGCGGCCGTCGGGGCGACGGCGGCGACGCTCGCGATCGTCGACGCCCGATAGGGGCGATGCCGCCGGTCCGGGTGGACAATTGTGGTGTGGCGACCGGTGTCGCCGAGAGCAAGGGGAGAGAAGTGAATCGATCGAAGGTCGTCGCGTCGGTGGCGTGTCTGTTCGCCGTGGCAGTGATGCTCGCAGCGTGCGGCAGCGATCCGGTTCCTCCCGCAGCGTTGGCGACGATCGCCGTCCCGGTTGCGAACGGCACGCCGATCAATCCGACGACGCCCATCGTCGTCGACGCGACCGGCGGCACCCTGACGACCGTGACCGTCACGAACGCGGACGGCAAGCAGGTGACGAGCCAGGCCGCTGCGGGCGGCAAGCAGTGGACCACCACCGAGGACCTGGGCTACGGCCACACCTACACGGTCAAGGCGACTGCGGTGAACGCCGACAAGGTGCCGACGGTCAAGACGTTCACGGTCGACACGATCGCGCCGTCGTCGACCGCCTACGCGAACGTGGTTCCGGCGCCGGAACTGGTCGCCGACGTCGGGATCGGCATCGGACAGCCGATGGTGGTCCAGTTCACCGCGCCGGTGACGAACAAGGCCGAGGTCCTCAAACATCTCGTGGTCAAGACCACCCCGTCGCAGCCGGGCGCCTGGTACTGGATGGACGACCAGCATGTGCACTACCGCGGCCCGAATTACTGGAAGCCGGGGACCAAGATCCATCTGGAGGCCGACGTCTACGGCGTCGATCTCGGCGACGGCGTCTACGGCGCCGAGGACACGAAGGTGGACTACACCGTCCACGACTCGTGGGTCGCGAAGGCCGACGGCGCCACCGAACTGCTCACCGTGTTCCACAACGGGCAGCAGGTGAAGCAGATGCCGATGAGCCTCGGCGAGCCGGACCACCCGTCGCACACCGGACCGCACGTGATCTCGGAGAAGGCGGCGGTGACCATCATGGACTCCTGCACGTACGGCGTGTGCCAGGGCGATCCCGGCTACTACCGCGAGACGGTCTACAACGATCTCCGGATCTCCAACGACGGCGAGTTCGTCCACTCCGCGCCCTGGTCGGTGGGCCAGCAGGGAGCGGCCAACGTCTCGCACGGCTGCGTCAATCTGAGTCCGGCCGACTCGAAGTGGATGTTCGACACCTTCGGGATCGGCGACGTCGTCGAGATCACCAACTCCGGCGGTCCGCCGCTCCCGGTCTGGGACATCTACGGCGACTGGGAACTGTCGTGGGCGCAGTGGCAGGCCGGCGGCGCCCAGTAGAGTCCGCGCAGTAGAGGCCGCGCCGCTGACGTGAGCGGCCGGCCCGCAACGGGAGGGTCGTGCGAGCGTCAGCGCTTCAGTGACGCTCGGTCCTCCTCGCCGAAGGTGTCCTCCAGCGTGGCGGGCGAGTAGTCGAGGTCGATGTCTTCGACGTGCCGACCGCGCGCGGACTCGATCGCGCCCAGCCTCCGCTGAGCGCGATCGGCGGCGTACTCGGCGAACACCGAGTTGTCGATGCCGAATGGCGACTCCGGAAACTTGTCCTGCACCCACGTGATCATGCCGAGTGCCAGCGGCAGCAGTTCGCCCATCCGCTCGGTGACCGCGTCCCAGAGCGCGTCGTCGGACGCGATGTGCCTGCGGCAGGTGAACGTTCCCCACGCCATGTGCCGTCGCTCGTCGTCGGCGATGTGGCCGATCAGCTTCTGCATGCCCGGCAGGATCCCGTGCTCCACGCAGACGCGATTCCAAGCGTAGTAGCCGGTGAGGGCGAGGCTGCCCTCGATCACGTGGTTGTAGGTGACGCTGGCGCGGATCTGGTTCCGCGGCGACGGGTCGGTCTGCAGGACGTGCAACGACTGCGGCAACTGCTCGTAGAACAGTTCGCGGTAGTAGGGGTTCTCCGCCACGTACGGGTGCAGGTCCTCGGTGAGGCCGACGGCGTCCATCCAGAGACGGAACGTCTGCGCGTGCTTGGCCTCCTCGTAGCAGAACTGCGACAGGTACATCTCGTCGCCGAACCGGTTCTCCGACGCCATCGCCGCCATGAACGGCTGGATGTCCTGGGTGACGGCCTCCTCGCCCGCGACGAACTGCGCGACCAGATAGGTGGCGTTGCGGCGCTGGTCGTCGGTGAGGCCCGCCCAGTCGACGGCGTCCTGCGTGAAGTCGATGTCCGCCGGATTCCACACCTTCGCATTGCCCTTCGCGAACAGCCGCAGCGGGAACGAGTCCCAGTTCATCCCTCCTTCCCGCAGCGAGGTGAAGCCTTGCCTGGCAGTCGGATTCGAGGAGGATGCGGTCACTGTGAGTCACTTCCGAAGGTCGATGTCGCCGGTGCTGGTGACGCTAGTCCGGAACAGGTTCGGCGGTGGCGGATTCGGCCGGAGAGGTGTGGGTACCTGATCTGTCGGCGGACCCGGCCCGCGGCGATCTCGATGCGCAGGCTCGCTTCGCTCCCCTGCTTACTCGATCAGCGTGGGGAGGACGGCGCCGCCCCTCACGTTGGTCGAGTGAGCGACCGAGGCCGCCGCCCCTCACGTTGGTCGAGTAAGCGACGAAGGAGCGCATCGAGGCCGCCGCCGTCCCTTACGTTGGTTGAGTGAGCGAGGGAGGAGCGCATCGAGGCCGCCGCCGTCCCTTACGTTGGTTGAGTGAGCGAGGGAGGAGCGCATCGAGGCCGCCGCCGTCCCTTACGTTGGTTGAGTGAGCGAGGGAGGAGCGCATCGAGGCCGCCGCCGTCCCTTACGTTGGTTGAGTGAGCGACGGAGGAGCGCATCGAGACCGCCGAACCGTCACCAGATCCGGACGCGTTCCTCCGGGGGCAGGTACAGGTCGTCGCCCGCGACCACGTCGAAGGCGTCGTAGAACGCGTCGACGTTGCGGACCACACCGTTGCAGCGGAACTCGGGCGGCGAGTGCGGATCGATCGACAGACGACGGATGGCCTCCTCGTCGCGCGTCTTGGTCCGCCAGATCTGCGCCCAGTTGAAGAAGACGCGCTGGATGCCGGTGAGGTCGTCGATGATCGGTGCGTCGGTGCCGGACTTCTCGAGTGCGACGCCGTACGCGACCAGCGCGATCGACAGTCCGCCGAGGTCGCCGATGTTCTCGCCGAGGGTGAACTCGCCGTTCACCGTGTACTTCTCGTCGAGCCCGGTGGGGGTGAACGCCGAGTACTGCGCGGCGAGCGCCGAGGTCCGCTTGCCGAACTCGGTGCGGTCGTCGTCGGTCCACCAGTCCACGAGGTTGCCGTCGCCGTCGTACTTGGCGCCCTGGTCGTCGAAGCCGTGGCCGATCTCGTGGCCGATCACCGCGCCGATCCCGCCGTAGTTGGCGGCGTCGTCGGCGTCGGGGTCGAAGAACGGTGGCTGCAGGATGGCGGCCGGGAAGACGATCTCGTTCATCCCCGGGTTGTAGTAGGCGTTGACCGTCTGCGGCGTCATGAACCACTCGTCGCGGTCGACCGGCTTGCCGATCTTCGCCAGGTCGCGGGCGGTCTCGAATGCGGCGGCGCGGCGCGAGTTGCCAATCAGGTCGGTGCGGTCCACCTCGAGCGTCGTGTAGTCGATCCACGTGGCGGGGTAGCCGATCTTCGGCGTGAACTTGGCGAGCTTGGTCAGCGCCTTCTCGCGCGTCTGCGGCGTCATCCACGGCAGGTCGACGATGTTGCGGCGGTACGCCTCCACCAGATTCGCGATGAGCTCGTCCATCCGGGCCTTGGCCTCGGGCGGGAAGTGGCGCTGGACGTAGACCTCGCCGACGGCGAACCCGGCGGCCTGCTCGACGAAGCCGACGCCGCGCTTCCACCGGTCGCGGATCACCTCCGCGCCGGTCAGGGTCTTGCCGTAGAACGCGAAGTTCTCGTCGACGAACGCGCTCGGCAGATAGGCGGCGACGGTCCGCAGCAACCGCCAGGTGAGCCAGCTCTTCCACGCCGACAGCGGCTGCGACGCCAGCAGCGCGGCCGCACCCTCGACGAACGACGGCTGCCCGATGTTGACCTCGGCGAAGGCGTCGCCCGCGCCGATGCCGCCCAGCCAGGAGGCGACGTCGTACCCGGCGGCGAGCTCGGTGAACTCGGTGAGCGTGCGCAGGTTGTAGGTGGCCTCGGCGTCGCGCCGACGGACCACGTCCCAGTGGTGCGCGGCGATCGCCGTCTCGAGCGCGAAGATCGCGTCGGCCTGCGCGTCGGCGTCCGTGGCGCCGGTGAGCGCGAGCATGGCGGCGATGTGCGCGCGGTACGCGTCGCGAACGGCCGCGTGGTTGCCCTCGCGGTAGTACGACTCGTCGGGCAGTCCGAGTCCGCTCTGGCCCAGGTGGACCAGGTAGCGGTCGGACTGGCGGGAGTCGGTGTCGACGTAGACCCCGAACAGTCCGCCGACGCCGTCGCGCTGCATCCGGCCGAGGAGAGCGACGAACTCGGCGGTGTCGGCGACGTCCGCGATCTGCTGCAACTCGGCGGCGATCGGCGTGATGCCCAGCGACTCGATGCGGTCGACGTCCATGAACGACGCGTACAGATCGCCGATCTTGGCGGCCGCGGAGCCCGCCTCGCTGGGAGCGTCGGCGCACTCTTCGACGATGGCGTGGACGTCGGCTTCGGCGTTGTCGCGCAAGACGTGGAAGGCGCCGTCGATGCTGCGGTCGTCGGGTATCTGGTGGCTGCTCAGCCACTTCCCGTTGACGTGGGTGAAGAGATCGTCGGCGGCGCGGACGGAGGGGTCGACCCAGTCGAGGTCCAGTCCGGATGTCTGCTCGATAGTCACGCACTCCATAGTGTCATCGAACCGCTCCGAGGGTATGCGCTCACTCGCCGAGCCGAGAATCCATCGACCAGATCAGGACCTCGGCGTCGGTGACGGCGCGGACCGTGGTGCCGCCGAAGTCGTCGGCGCGAACGGCGTCCGAGGTGGACAGTCGGTCGCCGTCCACCTCGACGTCGCCGTGGGTCACGAACAGATGGGTGAAGCGGCCGCCGGGCACCGTGACGTGTTGTCCCGCGTTCAGTCGTGCCGCCGACAGGGTGGCGGCGCGATTGGCGATGCGGATCGCCGAATCGTGGTCGGGCGATCCGGAGGCGACGGTGACGAGCCTGCCCGGCTGCAGTTCGGCGGCGATGTCGAGTTGCTCGTAGCCGGGATCGATCCCGTGCTCGTCGGGCATCACCCACATCTGGACGAAGTGCACGGGCTGCGCCGGCGACTCGGCGTCGTCGTTGCGTTCGGAGTGCGAGATGCCGCGCCCGGCGCTCATCCGCTGCGCGAGACCCGGGTAGACGATTCCGGAATGGCCTTCGGAGTCCTGATGCACCAGCGACCCGGACAGCACCCAGGTGACGATCTCGGTCTCGGCGTGCGGGTGGGTGTCGAAGCCCTGTCCGGGCGCGACGACGTCCTCGTTCTGGACCAGGAGCACCCCGTGATGGGTGTTCGCCGGGTCGTAGTGATCACCGAACGAGAACGAGTGCGCCGAATCGAGCCACTCGGTCGTTGTCCGTGCACGCTCGCCCGCGCGGATGATGTACTTACTCATAGGCGTCATTGTCCTCGGGTCGGCGTGGTCGGCGGCGGCTACGGCGGTGTTGTGGGATTGTGACCACATAGTTTCCGGAAAGGAAGCAGGGGGAAGCGAAACGGGTGGGATTAGAGTGATAATTGGGACTATGAGTTTGCGGGGTGCACGCGGAGCGACCGCGATCGTTGCCATGCTCGCGATGGTTCTCGCGATGACGTCGTGCTCGTCCGATGACGAGACCGACGCCTCGCGCGCGGTGCAGTCGTTCGCCGAGGCGATGAGTCGGCAGGACACCCAGGGCGCCGCCGACATGACGACGTCGCCCAGTCAGGCGGCGCAGTCGTTGGGCGTCACCTTCGCGGGAATGCACGCCAAGGAGCTGTCCGTCGACACCGGACGTCTGGTCGAATACAGCGACGGCAGCGCCTCGTTCAGTCTCACCACCACCTGGACCTGGTCCGATAAGCACACGTTCGAGACCAAGACGTCCGGCTCGGCCCGCAGGCTGTCGTCCGGATGGAAGGTCCAGTGGGATCCGGGTCTGCTCTACACCGGGCTGACCGCCGACGGGCGCCTGCAGGAGGTCCGGACCGACGCCAAGCCCGCCCCGACCGTCCGGACCGACAGCGGCAAACCGTTCATGCAGATGGAGCCGGTCAACGAGCTCACCGTGAACCCCGCGACCACCAAGGACCTCGCCAAGACGGTCCGTGCACTCGCCTCCAGCGTGCAGCAGGTGGCGCCGAAGGTCACCGTCAAGTCGATCAACCAGCAGCTCGATTCCGCGCAGGGGCAGGAAGTCGTCGCGGTGACGCTGCGAGACTCCGACATGGCGATGCTCGACAGCGACCCGTCGCGCATCGCGGGCGTCAACGTGCACAAGTCGGGCATGCTGGTGATGAGCGACCGTCGCCTCTCGACCCCGCTGAGTTCGGGCATCACCAACTACTGGAACGCGATCCGCGACGCGACCGCCGGTTGGCAGGTGCAGCTGGTGACTCCGGGCTCGGCGCCCCAGAAACTCGCAGGTCATCAGGGTGGCGCCGCGCCGGATGTGAACACCACGATCAGCCCGGCGCAGCAGCTCGCGCTCGGCGCCGCCGTCGTCGAAGTGGCGCAGCCGGCCACCATGATGGCGCTCGACGCGAAGACCGGCGGCATCCTGGCGATGGCGCAGAACGACGCCGCTGCGAAGAAGAACATCGATGCGGGCACCGCGTACCCGGTGGGCGCCACGCTGGATCCGGTGTTCGACGCGCTGGAGGGTGCAGGCAAAGCCAAGGACAAGTCGACCGTCGACTCGGCCCTCAACTCGCTCGGCCTCGGCCTGGAGTACACGATTCCGGGATTGAGCATGCCGCAGGGCGCCAAACCGCGAATCACCGCGGCCGCCTACCGCCCCAAGGACTTCATGGCGTCGATCACGAGCATGGCGGCGCTCGGCGTGGCGCTCGAACGCGCCGCCGACGGGCAGGACTCCGCGGTCGCGCCCTTCGTGATCAAGGGTGCCGAGAGCAAGGTGGCCGGGGGCGAGCTCGGGAAGCTCGACGACGCCGTCGTGCGGCAGATCCGGGAGAAGATGGCGGCGACGGCCAAGAACGGCGACGCCAGCGACATCACCGGTGCGCCCGGACTCCGGGCGCTCGTGGGAACCAACGGGCCGCAGGGACCCGGCTGGTTCGTCGGCTCGCAGGGCGGCAAGGTCTTCGTCGTCTACTGCGAGGGCGATCGTTCGGGAACGGCCGCGCTGCAGGTGCTGCAGAAGTACTTCCGCGTCAGGTAGCAGCGTGCCCGGGCGCTGCCCGCTTGGCGATCACCAGGGCGACCGCGCGCCAGCCGAGCAGCAGGACGGCCGTCGCGATGGATGCCACGATGCAGAAGGCCAGGGCGGTGCCCTGCGCGGAGGCCACCCGCAGCAGCATGCCGATCACGACCGTCGAGATCCAGACGACGACGCCCGACGGCACCAGCGCGGAGGGCGCGAAGCTGCGCCCGCGCGTGACGGCGGCGGCGATCGCCCAGCCTGCGGCGAGACCCACGAGGAACGGCCACAGGCTGGTGAGGAAGCCGGTCACCGAACCGGACTCGTCATGGCTGCGTCGACCGATCGCGATGAACACGACCACGGCGACGACGTCGAGGACTGCGGGCACGGCGAAACGCCGGGCAGGGGACGGAGCGGTCATGACTTCACTCTAGTGACGGCCGACCGTCCGACGAGTTCTGGTTCCGGGGCTGCGGGCGCTTCGGGCGGCCAGGCGCGGGTTGGCCCGTCTCCGGATCGAGCGCAGGGTTCTTCTGGGTGGTGTCGTCGGCGATCTCGTCGTCGAGGCTGCGGCCGGACTTGAACCTGCCGCGGTACCGGATGGCGATGATGATCCAGCCGACGAGGGAGACGAGCACGTAGCTCACGATCCGGTAGACCAGGACCGCGGTGACGGCGTCCGCGCCGGTCATGCCCGCCTGCACCAGGGCTGCGAACATCACGCTGTCGACGACGCCGATGCCTGCGGGCAGCAGCGGAATCGCGGTGCCGACGGCCTTGCCTGCGGCATAGGCCACCATCAGCCCGGGAATCGAGGGATGGGCGTCGACCGCGTAGCACGCGGCAGCCAGACAGCCGACGTCGGCGACCCAGTTGAACAGGCTCCAGCCGAACGCCTCGGTGGCGTTGCGCCGGTCGAGTTTCACCGCCTGCAGCTGTGTGATGATCTGGTGCAGTTTGTCGGTGCCGTACTCGGCGGGCTTGTCGCGCAAACCGTTGAACCACGAGAGCAGCCGCGCCGCGATGATCTCCAGCGCCTGCGGGTGGCTCGCCATGTACTGGACCACGGCGACGAAGACGACGAACATCGAAACGGTGAAGATGACCGAGAACGGGCTGGTCTTGGCACCGGCGAGGAGTGCGCCGCCCAGGCCCAGCAGGGCCAGACCCGCGCCGGCCAGCAGTCCGGACATCACCAACTGCCAGGAGGCGACGACCGGCGTGGCGCCCCATCGACGGCTCTCGCGGTAGATGAACGCGGGCGCCAGCACCTGGCCGCCGGGCATGGTCTGGGAGACCGAGTTCGACGCCAGGATCACTGCGAGCGACTCCCGCTGGCGGACGCGGACGCCCGCCGACCGCATCAGCACCCGCTGCACGTGACCGTAGCTGTCCATCGACAGCATCGCGGCCACGATCGACACGAACACCCACTCCCACCGCAGGTGGGCGAGTTGCTCCCACGCCTGGGAGAGTTTGGGCCAGATGAGCACGCCCTCGGTTGTCAGCACGGCGATGACGAGGACGACGAGCGACCACCGGAGCCAGCGCCGCCACGGTCGCGAGGGCTTCCCGGTGTCCGGGGTCTCCTTCGCGACGCCTCCTTCGTCGTCTGCGGGCATGCGTTCCACCCTAACGGCCCGCCAGGTCAGTGCCTATTCCTTGTCGTTCGGTTGCTGCGACCGGCTGCGACGCAGCAGATCCTGCACGCTGATCTGGCTGCCGGTCTCGCCGCGGTCGGAACGCAATTCGCGCGACGGAGCAGCGGACTCGGGCTCGGCCGCGTGGGGCTGCGGCGTGGGCGGTGTCTGGGCGGGCGGCTTCTGCGGAGTCGGCGCCTGCTGTTGTCGGCGAACCGGCTGCTGGGACACCGGCTGCTGCGCGCTCGGCTGCGCAGGCTGCCTGCGCGGCTCGGGGCCGCGCGGAGCGGTGGGCGCAGGGCGCGGGGTCGGCCGGGGCGCGGTGGTGCGCTGCGCCGGATGAGGTCCGGACTGCTCCGGAGTCGGCGGCACCCGGCGCGGCGGTGCTCCCACCGGACGTCGGCCGGTCTGCGGGCGGCCGACCTCCGACGCGGGGCGCGGCTGCGCGCGGTTCGGCGCCGGTCGCGGTGCGGCAGGCTTCGGAGCGGCGGGCTTCGGTGCGGTCACCGTGCCCGCGCCCTCGGGCTTCGGACGCTGATCGGGGCTCGTGAGCCGGACCCCGCTCAACCCCAGCTTCCATGAGCCGGTGTCGGGACCGGAGCTCTTCCGATCGGTACTCTTCGGCGGTTCGACGGTGTCGTCGACCAGCTCGTCGAGGGTGCTGTCGGCGGTCGGTGCGGGGCTCTCGCCGGCGTCGTCGGACGTGTCGTCCGCACGGGCGAGCGAGCGCCACCGTCCGGTCGGCTCCGCCCGGCCGGACACCGGGCGGGCGCTCATCGCACGCAACGCCGTGGTCGGAGCCTCGGCTGCGGCCACCACGCCGCCGGAGGTGCCGCCGGGAAGCGACTCGAAGTAGTCGGGTCGCTTTTGGCTCGGATCGTCCTCGAGGATCGTCTCACCGAGACCGATCTTCTGCTGCAGCCGCTGCATCCAGCGTGGCGACCACCAGCAGTCGTCGCCGAGCAGCTTCATGATCGACGGCACCAGGAGCATGCGGATAACGGTCGCGTCGAGGATGAGCGCGGCGATCATGCCGTACGCGATGTACTTCATCATCACGATCTCCGAGAGTCCGAAGGCTCCGGTCACGACCACCAGGATCGCGGCGGCGGCCGTGATGATCCGTCCGGTGTGGGCGGTGCCGACGCGGATGGCCTCGGTGGTCGAGGCGCCCTGGGCTCTGGCCTCCACCATGCGGGAGAGCAGGAATATCTCGTAGTCGGTCGAGAGTCCGTAGATGATGGCGATGATCAGGACCAACACCGCGGCGAACAGCGGTCCCGGGGTGAAGTTCGCGATGGACGCGCCGTGGCCGTCGATGAAGATCCACGTGAGGATGCCCAGCGTTGAGCCCAGGCCGAGCGCGGTCATCAGGGCCGCCTTGATCGGCAGGATGATGGACCCGAAGGCCAGGAACATCAGCAACGCGGTGACCAGAACCAGCACCACGGCCATGAGCGGGAGCCGGGAGATCAACGAGTCGATCGAATCCTGCGTCAACGCCGGGGTGCCTGCGACGTACATCTGCAGACCCTGGGTGTCGATGCTGCGGAGTTCCTTGATCGCCTCGGGCGCAGTGTTGCGGTCGAGGAGGCCCGCCGACATCTGCACGACGCCCCAACCGGTCTCCGGGTCGCCGTAGATGCCGTCCTGACCGCCGTCATCGGCGCTCGATGAGAACTGGCGGGTGAAGCCGGGGATCTTGTTCGCCTCGTCGGCGATCTGCTCGATCTTGCCCGCGGCGTCCTGGTCGTTCTGGTCGTAGAGGATGACGAGCTTGAGGTCTTCGGTGCGCTCGGACGGGAAGTACTTGTCGAAGTCCTCCTGCGCGATGCGGTTCTGGTGGTCCGGTGGCAGGTAAGCCTCGCTCATACCGCCGAACTGGATGTTCCCGAACGGGATGATCAGTGCCAGCAGCAAGAGGATGGTGGGTGCGGCGGTCTTGACCGGGTGTTTCATCACCCAGCCCGCCAGCTTGCCCCAGAACCCGGACTCCACTTCTTCGCGAGTCTTGGTGCGCCGGAGGAACGGGAGGCCGAGGGCGTCGATGCGGGTGCCGAGGATCGCGAGAATCGCCGGCAGTACGGTGATCGACAGGATCGCGGCGAGCGCGACCGAGGCGAGGGCGCCGTAGGACACCGACTTCAGGAACGCCTGCGGGAACATCAGCAGACAGGCGAGCGCTGCGACGATGATCGTCGCCGAGAACACGACCGTCTGACCTGCGGTCATCACGGTTCTTCGGACCGCGGCCTCGACCGTATAGCCTTCTGCCAGCTCTTCTCGGAATCTGCTGACGATGAACAGACCGTAGTCGATCGCGATGCCCAGACCGATCAGCGTCACCACGGATTGGGCGAAGACATTGAGCTCGGTGAGCTGTGCCAAAACGGTCATGATGCCCAGCGAACCGGCGATCGTGAGACCACCGATGAAGACCGGGAGGATGGCGGCCACGACGCCACCGAAGACGAAGAACAGCATGATGGCGACCACCGGCAGAGCGATCAGCTCGGCGCGGTGGATGTCGTCGTCCATTCCCTGGCTCATGCCCGCGGCGATCGGTTGCAGACCCGCGAGCTGGAAATGGGTGCCGGGGAGGTCGTACCGTTCGGCGAGATTGTCGAAGAACGGCTCGATCGTTTTGTAGTTGGCCAGGATCGTGGTGTCGTCGTCGCCCGCAACGCCGATGGAGACGAAGCCGTGTTTGCGGTCCGCCGTCCACATGCGCTCTTGCTTCATCTTCGCGGCCGTCGCGCCGGCGCCGTCGGTTGCCGCGTCGAACGGATCGATGATGCCGGCGTGGCCGTCGCTCGAGTCCCGGCTGACGATGTCCGGGTGGTCCTTGACCAGGTCGTTCACGATGTTCTCGATCTTGGCGCCGAATGCGGCGTCGTCGACCTTGGTGCCGTCGGGCGGCGTGATCAGCAGGATGACATCGGACTTGTGGTCGCGGCCGAGCGCGCTGTCGGCGACGACCGATCCGGTGACCGACTCGGAGTTCGGATCGAACCATCCGCTCTGGGACAGGTGCTGTGAGAGGCCGAGGCCGTACAGTCCCAGGCCGCCCATCAGTGCGATGAGGACGGCGATGACGGTGTAGCGCATTCGATAGACGAATGAGCCGATGGATCCGAACACGCCGGTGTCCTTCCTACTTGCGGGTATCGAAAGTGCGATTGTCGCAGGTTTGTCTGAGAAGACTTCCTCGTAAACTTAAGTTCTACAAGGCTGAGCTACTTCAGCAATGCGCTGAGCGGTCGGAACGGCGTGAGCCACGCGCCCTCGTCGGGCAGCGAGTCCAGGCTGATGCGCGGCAGCGGTTCCCGGAAGACACCGGGGATCTCCTCGAGGTCGATGAACTCGAACTCTTCGCAGGTCAGCGCCCAGCTAGCATGTTCGCGGAAGCCGATGACGGTAACCGCGACACCGGCCGCGGCCAACTCCAGCAGCGGTTCACGGAAGGCCTGCCCATCTGCCGATGCAACGATGACACCCGCCAAACCGGGAGTGTGACGCCGTACCTGAATGTGATCGAGCATGTCGGAATCGACATCGCTGTCGTCGGTGAGCTTAGGTTTGGCGAAGACCGAGTAACCGACATTGCGGAGGGCTTCGACCCAGGGCCGCACGACGTCGGCGCTGCCCGGAACGATGTTGGTGAAGACCGTGGCCTCGGGCTCCACCTCGGTGTGCAGTGCGGCGCCCAGCGCTGCGGTGCGTTTGAGGATCCAGCGGCCGAGGGCGTCGAAGCGCGGCCGATGCGCCGCCGTCGGCCGGCCGCCGAGGATGCCGCCCAGGCCCATGTCCATGTTCGGTGCATCCCACACCAGCAGCATGCGCGGCGTCGTGCTCGCGCCGGTGATCGACTCGGAGAACTCCGGTGACATCACTGATCCTCGCTGCCGGTCGTGCGCGTCGCCTTCGGGAGCGGCTTCACGTAGACGAACTCATTGACCTCGCGGCCCTCGGTCTGTGCGCGTCCCTCGAATTTGGTCGTCGGCCGCTCCAGCAGGATCGGCGAATCGAAGGTCAGCGGGACGACGTGCGGACGCGCGGGATTCTGGGTCGCCATCAGCTCGGCGATCCACAGGGCGTACTCGGCGTGGTCGGTCGCGATGTGCAGCACGCCGCCGGGCTTGAGTCGATCGGCGATCAACTCGATGGTGCCGGACTGCAGGAAGCGCCGCTTGTGGTGCCGCGACTTGGGCCACGGGTCGGGGAAGAAGACGCGGACGCCGGTAAGGGAGTCCGGTGCCACCAGTTCGGACAGGACCACCGTGGCGTCGCCGCGAATCATGCGCACATTGGTCAGGCCTGCGCGGTCGACGAGCCCGATGAGCTGGGCCAGGCCCGGCTGATACACCTCGACGGCGACGACGTCGGTCTCCGGTTCGGCTTCGGCCATGGCGGCTGTGGAGATACCGGTGCCGCTGCCGACCTCGATGATCAGCGGCGCCTCGCGGCCGAACCAGGCGACGGCGTCCAAGGCGGGTTCGTCGGTCCGGTCGGGGCCGGTCCGGAGATCGCGCCCCAACTGCGGCCACAGATTCGCCCAATTCCGCTGCTGTCCGGGGGTCAGACTGCCGCGGCGAAAGCGGAAACTGGTGACCCGCGGATAGAGCCGAGAACGGTCGGTATCGGGCGCCGATCCCTCGGCGGCGTCGGTATTCACCTCTCCATGGTGTCCTATTTTCCCTACTCGATCACAATGGACTCGCCTTTCGGGTGTGTTCGAGAACCGGATTTCCGCGTCTGGCGAACTATGTCGGAACTGAGCGGTAGGGTCGTTTCACAACAATCGCCTTGGGGGAGGTCGACGGGGTGGAACAGTCCAGACGAACAGTGCATGGTGCGGCAGGGACGGCGGTCGCGCAGTCGCGAGCTCAGCCACTGGTGCTGCAGGTCTCGGGGCTCCGGGGAGCGGGGTGCACAACACTGACGGCCGCGCTGACGGCGCGGTTCGGAGTCGTGGCGATCGACGGCGGCGGCCGCGAGGGCGATCCTGTGCCGGATCTGCATATTCGGGTCATCGGCGCGCAGGCCAGAGCGCGGGACCGGGTGGCGATCGACGGTGCGTCGATCCCGGTGATCGTGGTGGCGGGGAAGTCCGACGCCCGGACGCGGATGCTGTCGTTGGCGGACACGGCGGCCAGGGACCTGGGTCGGCCGGTGCTGCCGGTGTCGGGACTGCTCGCCGCAGCGCACCTCACCCCGGACGATGTAGTGCTGTTGCGCGGATGGGAGCAGTCGGGCGTCACCGTGCCGACGGCTGCCGCCGCGTTCAGCGATGGGGACTGCTCCCAGCGCGAGCGCGCCCGCATGATGGCGCTCCTCGGTCGGGCGGGCCTGACCGCGGTCTTCGGCCACCTTGCAACGATGCCGACGGCGACTGCCGACGACCTGACGACGATGCTGCGCACGCTGAGCGGCATCGATGCCCTGATCGCGCCGATCACCGGTGCCGCCGACCGCATCGCGCAGGGGCGGCGCGTACGACGACTGTCCGCGCTGCGGCTGCTCGCCGCGCGGGGACCGAACCGGGCGGCCGCCGAACGCCGGTTGATCGCGGAATCGGTGCGATGACGCTGGTGATCGCTGGGACCGCCGGAGCCGAACCAGAGTTGCTGGCCCGGGCGCTGCACGACTGCGGGTGGGACGGCGAGACGGTGGTCGTCGGAACCGCGGCCGCGGCGCGTCGGCACGCCGAGTCGGCGGACGTCGCCGTCATCGCGCTCGATTCGTCGATGCCCGCCGACCACGAGGAGGACGTCTTCCTCGATGCCTTCGCGGAGACGGAGACGCCGACCGCGCTCGTCGGCTGCGGCGTCGATGCGTTCAGTTGCTGGCCGAGGACACTGGCCGCTTCACGCGCGCGACTCGATCCCGACCATCGCCTGCCGGTGTTCGCGACCGCGGTCGCCCTGGTCGCCGAGCCCGACTGTGCGTCGGGAATTCCCGAACTCGCGGCGTGGTGTTCGGCCGAGCCGGACCGGAACCAGGTGCCGACCCGGGCGGTCCCGGCGGGAACTGAGGACTCGGAGTCGCAACTCGAAGCGTCCGCCGTGGTGCGCGCCGACCGGATGGCCGGACTCCGTGCGGGCATCGTCGCCGCCCGCGCCGAAGCTGCGTCGTCGACCAGGGCTGCGCTCGCCGACGTGCACGGGCGGATTCCCGAGGTGTGCGCCGCCGACGGTTTCGCCGACTGGTTGACCCATGTCCTGGACGCGGTGGAGCAGCGGTCGCGGGGGTTGTTCCTGGACCGACTGGCGCAGGTGCGGGCGGCGGCCACCGGCGGACTGGAGGGGGAGGGAGCCGGTCTGCACCCGTTGGATCTCAGCGGAGCGACTGCGGCTCCGGGCGGTCCGCCGCGACGGGCTGCGGGCCCCGAAGACGCGGTCATGTTGCTGCTCGGAGCCTCGATGGGATTCGGCGTCGGCCGGATGGTGATCGCGCCGACACTCGCCTGGGCCGGTTTGGGAATCGGCGGTACCGTGCTGAGTGTGGTCGCGGGCACGCTGATGGCGCTGTGGGTGGTGTCGGTTCGACGAGCGGCCACCGAACGGGCGCGAACCGAGCGGTGGGCCGTCGAACTGATCGGCGCCCGGCGCGCCGCGATCGAGCAGTGGATCGGTGCCCACGCGGGGGCCACTGAAGCACACGTCAGCCGAGAGATTTGGAACCGAACGCGTCCGACGCGCGTTTGACGAGAAGCGATGGATGATTTCACGTCTGAACCGACGCCGCAGAGTGAAGATGGTCTCATTGCGCCGCTCGGAGGCGCCGGTGACGATCCCGTCTGGGCGGTGACCGGTGACACATCGGGCGATGCTGGTGTCGACTCTCACGACAATCTCTGGTGGTACGGCGACGGCGCTGTCTGGGACCTCGGCCCGGCCGAGTTCGATGCCGACGGCGACGGTCGTGCCGACTCGTTGACCAGCGAACTCGATGGATCCAACGTCATTGTCACCGATTCGGACGGCGACGGGCGCGTGGACCGAATGTCGGTACTGCGGTCAGATGGGCGAGTTGCGGTCTGGGACCTGGAGGACACCGGTGAGCAATGGAATCCGTCGACGCTCGGGCGAGTTGACTGAGGTGACCCTGTCCTGCCCCCGGCTTTCGTCCGCAGAGAACGGGCGTATCCTGTGGCCAGAATGCGTTCGCACAGCCACTGCGCGCAGGCACCGTGAATTTCGATGAGGAGATCCGCATGACCGCTGCGACCATTCCGGGCATCGAGCCCGGAAGCGCCCCTACCAATCACGCCGGGCTGATCGCCTGGGTGGCCGAGGTTGCCGAACTGACGCAGCCTGACCGGGTGGTCTGGTCGGACGGCAGCGACGAGGAGTGGGACCGCCTCACTGCGGAACTCGTCGAGGCCGGCACCATCACCAAGCTGAACGACGAGAAGAAGCCCAACTCGTACCTGGCGCTCTCGGATCCCGCGGACGTCGCCCGTGTCGAGTCGCGCACCTTCATCTGCAGCGCCACCGAGGACCAGGCCGGACCCACCAACAACTGGGTCGAGCCCGCCGAGATGCGTGCGACCATGACCGAGCTGTACCGCGGCAGCATGCGCGGCCGCACCATGTACGTCATCCCGTTCTGCATGGGTCCGCTCGGCGCCGACGATCCGAAGCTCGGCATCGAGATCACCGACTCCGCGTACGTCGTCCTCTCGATGCGGATCATGACCCGCGTCGGCCCGAAGGTGCTCGAGGCGCTCGGCGACGAGGGCTTCTTCGTCCAGGGCCTGCACTCGGTCGGCGCACCGCTCGAGGGCGGCCAGGCTGACGTTGCATGGCCGTGCAACCCCGACAAGTACATCGTCCACTTCCCCGAGGACCGGGTGATCTGGTCGTACGGTTCGGGCTACGGCGGCAACGCGCTGCTCGGCAAGAAGTGCTACGCGCTGCGCATCGCGTCGGCCATGGCCCACGACGAGGGCTGGATGGCCGAGCACATGCTCATCCTCAAGCTCACCAGCCCGGAGAACAAGGTCTACTTCGTGGCCGCGGCGTTCCCGTCGGCCTGCGGTAAGACCAACCTCGCCATGATCGAGCCCACCCTCGACGGCTGGAAGGCCGAGACCGTCGGCGACGACATCGCCTGGATGCGGTTCGGCGAGGACGGCCGCCTGTACGCGGTGAACCCGGAGTTCGGCTTCTTCGGCGTCGCGCCGGGCACCAGCTACGACTCCAACCCGACCGCCATGAAGACCGTCGACGCGGGCAACACCATCTACACCAACGTCGCGCTCACCGACGACGGCGACATCTGGTGGGAGGGCATCGACGGCCCGAAGCCCGCACACCTGATCGACTGGCACGGCAACGACTGGACCCCCGAGTCCGAGGGCAAGGCCGCGCACCCGAACTCGCGCTACTGCACCCCGATGTCGCAGTGCCCGACGCTCGCCGCTGAGTGGGACGACCCGCAGGGCGTGCCGATCTCGGCGATCCTGTTCGGTGGACGCCGCAAGACCACCATCCCGTTGGTCACGCAGGCTCGCGACTGGGAGCACGCCGTCTTCATGGGCGCGACCGTCGGCTCCGAGCAGACCGCCGCCGCCGAAGGCACGGTCGGCACGGTGCGCCGCGACCCGATGGCGATGCTGCCGTTCATGGGCTACCACGTCGGTGACTACATCCAGCACTGGCTGGACATCGGCAACACCGAGGGCGCACAGCTGCCCGCCGTGTTCTACGTGAACTGGTTCCGCCGCGGCGAGGACGGCCGCTTCCTGTGGCCGGGATTCGGCGAGAACAGCCGCGTCCTGAAGTGGATGGTCGACCGCATCGAGGGCAACGTGGAGGGCGTCGAGACCCCCTTCGGCACCGTCGCCGCTCCGGACGAGCTGGACCTGACCGGTCTGGACACGCCGACCGCCGATCTGGCCGAGGCGCTCGCCGTGAGCAAGGACGAGTGGCGCGAGGAGTTGCCGACCATCGAGGAATGGTTCAACTTCATCGACGACGGCAAGGGCAAGCTGCCCGCCGAGATGGCGTCTCAGCTCGAGGAACTGCGCACGCGCCTCGCGTGATGTGACCACGACGAATGCGATCCGACCGGTAGATCCGGTCGGATCGCATTTTTCATACCAATCTCACATGACTTTCCGGGGACTCCCTGATGCACGGCGGGCCCGCGTCTGACACCGTTGATGCCATGACGCAGACAGCACCGGCAGGCAAGCACGCGATGATCGCGGCGAGCGCGGACAACGTGGTCAAGACCTACGGCAGCGGCGACACCGTCGTGCACGCTCTCGCCGGCGTGTCGATCGGCTTCCGCAGCGGTGAGTTCACCGCCATCATGGGCCCCTCGGGTTCGGGAAAATCTACTCTGATGCACTGCCTCGCGGGGTTGGACACCGTCACCGACGGGACCGTCGCGATCGGCGATGTGAATCTGAACGGTCTCGGCGACAAGGAGATGACCAAGCTGCGGCGCGACCGCATCGGGTTCGTCTTTCAGGCGTTCAACCTCGTGCCGACGCTGACAGCCGAGGAGAACATCACGCTGCCGCAGGGCATCGCGGGCCGCGACGTGGACCGCGAGTGGTTCGACACCGTCGTCGACCGGCTCGGCATCCGCCAGCGTCTGACGCACCGACCGAGCGAACTCTCCGGCGGACAGCAGCAGCGCGTCGCCTGTGCGCGTGCGCTCGTCGGCCGCCCCGACATCATCTTCGGCGACGAGCCCACCGGCAACCTCGACTCCCGTTCGTCCGGCGAGGTGCTGGACATCCTGCGTGCGGCGACGGACGAGTTCAACCAGACCGTCGTGATCGTGACCCACGATCCGCGTGCGGCGTCGTACGCCGATCGCGTGGTCTTCCTGGCCGACGGCAAGATCGTCCGCGAACTGCAGCGTCCCACGGCGGACGACGTCTTCGAGGTGATGCGCAATCTCGACGATCCGGCGCAGACCGATGCGCAGGCGCCGACGCCGACCGACACCGCTGCTCAGCAGACCGGTCTCGGCGAGGGGAACTGACACATGGCATCGAATGTGATGCGCAAGGTTTCGTTCAGAAGCCTTGCGTCCCATAAGCTCCGGCTCGTCCTCACGGTGTTCTCGGTGGTGCTCGGCACCAGCTTCGTCGCCGGTGCGGTCATCTTCACCTCGACCGTGTCGAGCGCGTTCAACTCGATCTTCGACAATGTGGCCAAGGGGGTCTCCGTCGAGGTCAGTGCGACCGGGCAGCAGTCCTCGGGCATCCCGAACTCGATGGTCGACGACCTCGAGAAGAACAAGCAGTCGCTCGGAATTGCACGGGTGGCGACCGGCAACACCGGTTCGGTGACCCTGGCCGATGCGTCGGGCCGCGCCATCCAGACCGGCGGCGCGCCCAGTGTCGGCATAAGCTACACGGCCCCTGACAAGGCGGTCGGTGAACAGGCGACGGTCGTCCAGGGGCGGGCGCCGCAGCGTTCGGGCGAGATCGCCGTGAACTCGGAGGCCGCCGAGAAGGGTGATCTGAAGGTCGGCAGCAAGACCAAGCTCGTCGTCGGTGCCGGCCTGTCGAAGCCGATGGAGGTGACGGTCGTCGGCATCACCGACATGCCGTCGTCGACCGGCGGCTACGTCGGTGTCCTGTTCGACAGCGCGAGTGCGTCGACGCTCTTCTCCGACGGCAAGCACGTCGCCACCGTCGATCTCGCGGCCCGCGACGGGGTGTCCGACACGCAATTGCGCGACGCCGTGCACGCCCATCTCGCGAAGCTGCTCGAGCAACAGGGCCAGCAGATCGACCTGGACAAGGTGTACGACGTCCGCACCGGCGAGCAGGTCCGTGAGGATCAGAAGGAGAGCATCAACCAGTTCCTGACGATCTTCCGTGCCATCCTGCTCGCCTTCGCAGCGATCGGCCTGCTGGTCGGCACGTTCATCATCTACAACACCTTCTCGATGATCGTCGCGCAGCGAAACCGCGAGCTGGCGTTGCTGCGCGCCATCGGCGCCAGCCGGAAGAACGTCTCGCGGTCCGTGCTGTTGGAAGCGCTCATCGTCGGCATTCTCGGCGGTGCTCTCGGGTTGGCGCTCGGCATCGGCATCGCCGCGGTGATGATCGCGTTCACCGAGTCGCAGGGGGTGCCGTCCAACGGCATCGAAGTCGGCGTCGGCGCCATCGTCTCCGCGGTCTTCGTCGGCGTGGTCGTCACCCTGCTCAGCGCCTGGATTCCGGCGCGCCGTGCCTCGCGGATCCCGCCGGTCGAAGCGATGCGGGAGAGCACGGTGGAGCCCGGCGCGGGCTCGCTGCGGGTCCGGACGTTGATCGGTGCCGTCATCGGTGTCCTCGGCATCGTGGCGCTCGTGATCGGCGGACTCGGCGAGGGCACCGGCCCGGCGCTGATCGTCGGTGTTGGTGCGCTCCTGGCGATCATCGCGGTGGTGCTGGCGGCGCCCGCGATCTCGCGGCCCGTCGTCGGTGCGTTCGGCGCGCTCTTCGAGAAGCCGTTCGGCACGGTCGGCAAGCTGGCGCGGACCAATGCGGTCCGCAACCCGCGGCGTTCCGCGGCCACTGCGTTCGCGCTCACCCTCGGCCTGATGCTGGTGGTGATCATCGGAACGCTGGGGTGGTCGTTCAAGGGGACCGTCGACTCCGCCGTCGACAACGGTCTGCGCGCCGACTTCGTCGTGACCGGCACCAACAACATGCCGCTGCCGCTGTCGGTCGCGGACTACGTCACCGACGCGCCCGATGCGGACAAGGTGGTCGCGCAGGCGTACGGCGCCGCCGAGTACGACGGCAAGGACGTCTACCTGAGCTCGCCGTACGGCGGCACCATCGGCGACGTCGCCTCCATCACGATGCTCGAGGGCACGGAGCAACTGCCCGGCGACGGACTCCTGGTCAGCGACACGTCGGCCCGCGACAACGGGTGGAAGTTGGGCCAGGACGTCACGTTCGTCAGCACCAACGGAGAGAACGTCGAGACCCGGGTGACCGGCATCTTCGCAGCGAACGAAGCGATCGCGTCGATGATGGTCGGCTGGGAGTCGTACGAGAAGCTGGTGCCCGATGTGATGAAGCGGATCAGTGGGCCGGTGCTCGTGGTCGCGAAGTCGGGCGCCAACGCCGATCAGCTGCGCACGCAGCTCGAGGATGCGACGGCGGAGTTCCTCACCGCGCAGGTGCAGGACCGCTCGCAGTTCAAGAACTCTATCTCGTCGCAGATCGATCAGATGATGATCACGCTGTATGCCCTGCTGGGCCTGTCGCTGGTGATCGCGGTCCTCGGCATCATCAACACGCTCGCACTGTCGGTGGTGGAACGGGAGCAGGAGATCGGCATGCTCCGCGCCGTCGGCACCAGCCGCGCTCAGGTGCGTCGCACCATCTACCTGGAGTCCACGTACATCGCGGTCTTCGGCGCACTGCTCGGCACGGTGCTGGGGTTGGCGATCGGCATCCCGCTGGTTCGGACGCTCGCGCACTGGGGACTGGAGGGCGTCGTCATCCCGTGGGCGTTGATCGGCGGAACGCTGGTCGGCGCGGCCGTCGTCGGCGTCATCGCCGCGCTGTGGCCTGCCGTCACTGCGGCACGCACGCGACCGCTGGAAGCGATCACGGCTGAATGACGGTGCCGACCTGCCCGGTATACGGTGATCGGCATGAGTAGTTCCGGGTCGAGCCGCAGTCGCACCGTGCTGTTGTCGCTGGTGGTGGTGCTCGCGGTGGTGGTGCTGGCGCTGGTGGGCTTCCTGGTGTTCGGCCAGCAGTCCTCCGGGGAACCCGCAGCCAGCACCAGCGCGACGTCGACCACCCCGACGACGACGTCGGCGCCGACAACGACCGACGAGCAGAGCACATCGGCGGTGCCGAGCCCGACCCGGACCACCACGACGGTGCAGCCGGGCTCGGTGACCTATCAGCTCACCGGCTCGGGCGACGTGGTCGGCCTCTCGTTCCGGACGGAGAACGGACGCGAGGTGGTTGCTGCGACGGGCGCGCCGTGGTCGACGTCGACGACGGTGTCCGGCCGCCGAGTGGAGATGACTGCGATGGTGGTTCGCGGTCCCGTCACCTGCACCATCCTCCAAGGCGAGACGCTGATCTCGTCCAGTACCAGCCACGGTGGTGCGCTGCGCTGCTCAGGGAAACTGCCGCACTGAGTTTTGCCTCGCGGGATGGTCACGCCCGCGTGGGGAGCGGCGTGAAGGGGTTGCGCCCGCGTGGGGAGTTGCGTGAAGGGTTGCCCCACGCTGCTTCCTGCGTCCGGGTTACGCGGCGGCTGTTGGTGCTGCGGTCATGGTCCTTCGTGCGTTTGAGCGAATCGGCTCGCGGCGGCGGTCCGGGTGGTGCGGGTCGGCTGGTGGGCGGAACCAGGGGTGGCGATCCGGGCCGATGAAGACTTCCCAGCCGGTCTGGTGAATCACGGTGTGGTGCATGCGGCAGAGCAGGACGCAATTATCGATCGCGGTGTCTCCGCCCTCCGACCACGGCGTGCAGTGGTGGGCGTCGGTCCAGGAGATCGGCCGCCCGCAGCCGGGGAAGGCGCAGCCTCGGTCGCGGGCTTCCAGTGCCCGGCGGAGGCCCGCGGTGACCAGGCGGTGTTCGCGGCCGACGTCGAGTGGTGCGGAGTTTTGGTCGAGGATCACCCGCCGCATCGCTGCCTCGCAGAGAACCAGTCCGACCGTCGTCGGGGAGATCGGGCCCGTGAAGCCGAGTGACGCGACCTGCGATGAGCCCTCGGGTGCCGAATCTGGTGTGCTCTTGCTGTCACCGGATTGGGTCCGGACGATCATGGTGACGTGCGGGAGAACCCCGCCCGACACCGTCGGCCGCTCCCTGCCACTCAGGTAAGTGCGAATCACCTGGGCGAACGCATCGGATCGACGTTGCTTGGCCGAGCGCGGATCCCGCGAGCCGTCCGGCTGCGGAACCGGCTTACACAGCGGGTCCAGCGCCTGATTGAGCTCTTCGCCGGCCAGCGCGTCCAGATCAAGCGTGCCGGTCGTTCGGCCATCGTCTCCGGTCACCAACGTCATCTCGTTGAGATCGGGGTTTTCGGCGACCGGCACCGCATCCGGATCAGCTTCGTCAACAGCGGGTGCCCATTCGAGAGCGAGTTCGCGAGCGCGGTGGGACACATCGGCCGGAGTGACCTGGCAGGAGAGCCGTCGAGCCAGATCGGCACGCCGGTCCTGATCGAGTGGCACTCGTCGATCGACGAAGGCGATGCCTTTGCCGATGGCGTCGAGTTGTTCGATCGGGATCCCGCCGGTCCGTGCGTGCGCCATCACGCCCGGCATTTCGTGTGCGGCGTGCCCGGTTCGCGCGTATCGGTGCGCGGCTGCGGGCGTGATGCCTAACTGCTTGAGGAGGTCGGTGCTGGTTTTGACGCGTTTGCGAGCCGGTAGGCCGGCGCGTCCGGCGGCGTCGGTCAGTCCCGACATCGCCGTCCCCGCGAGATTGACCACCCGAGTCAACTGCGCCATGGCCTGTCCGATGACGGCGTCATCGAAACCGACCGTCGAAGGACTCTCGCATAAACGCGCGAGTTCCCCTCCGGGCGCAGCGAGGGTGGGTGGGCTGAGCGCTTCGATGAGCGCGTCAGCGAACTCAGTGATGACGTCGACAATAGCCATGACAAATCCCCTTGCCTTCCTTGGCGAGCACGACCCGATAACGGCCGCGATCCTGGCTGAGTGCGTTCTGTCGAACGCGACTCGAAAATGTGAAGCGGAGCATCGTCTCCGGCACGGGGTCACCGAGCAGGAGAGCAGACGCAACCGCTGACGTTGGACAACACGCACGACACCGATCCGACGCAAGCAGTCACCCACGCCGCCAGACCCACCCGAAACCTGAGGAGGGCAGAGGTGGTCTGGCGACGTCGCAGGACAGGCCGCCGGCCCGAAGGCCCGGCACTGGATCACCCGAACCGCCCGACCCCAACCCAAGGAGCCAACTCGAGACGCGACTCCAACCCAAGGAGCCGACCCGAGGAGTGACCCCAACCCAAGGGCCACCCGCGACGATTCGGCGTCGATCCGCACAACCCCTGCCGGCCGAACCCCGGCCGACGGCGGTCCCGCTTCCGTGCGCACCCACCGACCACCCCTTAAAGCCCCTTGCTACGGAAGCAGTCCGTGTCGCCTGTGCGCGACGGCTATGAAGTTCTCAAACAACACGAGACGACCTTCCAGTCCTCCCAATGAAGCTGTACTGACTATGCTACACATCACAAGTATAGAAAACAAGTGTTCGAGTCATAAAGTTTCGACGCGCTCTGAGCATCACTACGCGGCCGCCGAGAAGCCTCGGCGAGACGGATTCGTGCCCACTAAGCCGCAATCACGCGAACACAGTTTCGACTAAGGTGAGTAATCAGTGTCGATCCGTAGTGGCGTGAACGATCTATATTGCGTCCACATGTTCGAGCCTCGGCGGGGAGTTATCCACAGACTTCATCCACAGTGTGCATGAATTACACACATGTGATTTCCACAGTGTGGATGGATCCAAGGGCTCTTCACAACCCCTAGGAAATGGGTGCTGACCTCAGCATTTGCGAAGGACTAGCACCAGGTTCGTCGCGGCGACCTCGCGTATCACCGGGATGTGGACAACCGGCCACGCGAATTTGGGGATATATCTCGGGAGGGCTGTCGACAACTCGGCGTCGGTCGTCGACCGTGCCCACCGCAGGCCGGCCGCTGCGGTGATGGGGAACAGGGAGACGCCGAACAGGTTCTTCGGCAGGCGCCCGTGCTTGCGGGTGTACCACCGCGCCGCACGGTGACCGCCCGCATAATGCGTCAGACCCATCTCATGGCCGCCGAACGGACCCCACCACAGGGTGTAACTGAGGATGATGGTGCCGCCGGGGCGCGTCACCCGCACCATCTCGTCGGCCATCGCCCAGGGAGTCGGCGTGTGCTCGGCGACGTTCGACGAGTAGCAGACGTCCACGCTGCCGGTCCGAAACGGCAGGTGCTCGCCCTGTGCGCGCACGGCTGTCCGCTGGTCGATCCCGGCCGCCGTCATCTCGCCGGCGTCGGGTTCCACCGACAGGTACCGCGCACCGCGCGCGGTGAACGCATCCGCGAAGAATCCCGGGCCGCCGCCGACATCCAGGACGACGGCGCCGTCGAGCGGCTCCGGGTGCAGGCCGGCGACCATCAACGCGGTGTCGTCGGCGAGCGCCGAATAAAAGCGGGCGGGCTCGGGCTGCTCGTACCGGAACTCGCGAAGCAGATGCACGGCTCGTTGCAGCGTCGCGTGCCGAGCGAACTCGGGGGCGGGGGTCTGGGTCCACGACAGGGAGCGAAGCGGCATGGAGTCAGCGTCGCATATCCTGGGCCGAGTGAATTCTCCGACCGATGTCCTGCTGCTCTGCTGGCGCGACACCGGCCACCCCCAGGGCGGCGGCAGCGAACGTTACCTGGAACGCGTCGGTGCGGAACTGGCGCAACGCGGATCCCGCGTCACGCTGCTGACCGCGCACTACCCCGGCGCCCCGCGCAAACAGATGCGCGACGGCGTGCGGATCCTCCGGGCGGGTGGGCGGCTCGGCGTGTATCCCCGCGCGCTGGCGACGCTCGTTGCAGCGCGCCTGGGGCGGGGCCGACTCCCCGGCTATCGTCCCGACGTGGTCGTCGACACCCAGAACGGCGTCCCGTTCTTCGCCCGACTCGTGACGCCGGCGCCGACCGTCGTCCTCGTTCACCACTGTCATCGTGAGCAGTGGCCGGTGGCCGGTCCGGTCTTGGCGAAGATCGGCTGGTTCATCGAGTCGCAGCTCTCGCCGTGGGTGCACCGGCGCAACCGCTATGTGACGGTCTCCGACCCGTCGGCGACCGAGCTTGCGACGCTCGGCGTCGACCGCGACACCATCACCGTGGTGCGCGGCGGGATCGACCCGGTGCCCGACGGCATCGACCAGCCCGCGCGGACCGGCACGCTGCGTCTGGTCGCCGTCTCCCGCCTGGTCCCGCACAAGCAGATCGAGGACGCGCTCACCGTCGTGGCACGCCTCGTCGCGAACGGCGTCGACGTCCACCTCGATGTGGTCGGCGACGGCTGGTGGGCGGACCGACTGCACCAGGCCGCCGCAGCCCACGGCGTGATGGACCGTGTCACCTTCCACGGGCATGTCAGCGACCGGCGAAAGCACGAGGTCCTGGCGGGCGCAGACCTGCATCTGATGCCGTCGCGGAAGGAGGGCTGGGGGCTGGCGGTCATCGAAGCCGCCCAGCACGGTGTCCCGACCATCGGCTACCGCAGCTCCGCCGGACTCGTCGACTCGATCGTCGACGGCGTCACCGGCGTCCTGGTCGACGACGTCGACGAACTGGCTGCCGCCGCCGCGGACCTCGCGGCCGATCCGGGCCGTCGAACGGCGTTGGGGGAGGCGGCTCGCGATCGGTCCGACCGGTTCTCATGGCACACCACGACGGACGGATTCGTCACTGTCTTCGAGCAGGTGCTGCAGTCCTAGCGTCCTGCGCCGTCGCCAACCGCGCCTTCGCGATCTCCGGATGCGCGGCCAGCCGGTCGTCGGGCATCAGCCCGTTCAACAGAAAGCCGGTCAGGCGGTCGATCCGTTCGGGGAGATCGTCGAGTCCCGACACCGCATGCGACAGGATCTGGGCGCCGACGAATGCCTCGGTGATGAAGACGGCGGCATCGTGGGGAGTTAGGCCGGGGCGGACGTCGCCCTGCTCGATCCCGAGGGAGACCAGGTATTTCAATGCTTCGATCCACGCCAGGTAGACGGGGATCGGCGCCTCACCGGAATTGAGTTCGACGGTCAGCCGGATGCCCGCGCGTACCACCGGGTCGGCGCCGAGGAGGCGGCCCATCTCGCGGTTGAGCATCGCGATCTGACACATGCCGCATGCGTCGGTGGCAGCGATCGCGGCGACCGCCTCGATCGACGTCGCCTGGAATTCGTCGACGATGATCTTCGCCAGCGCGTCTTTGGACTGAAAGTGGAAGTAGATGGCGCCGCGCGTCAGTCCGGTCTCGCCGACGATGTCGTTGAGCCGCGCTCGCTCATATCCGACACGACTGAAGAGTTTCGCTGCTCCGAGCACGATCTGCTGACGCGTCTGAGCTGCTCTCGCCTGCTGAGCCATCGGTTCCCCTTGGTGGATGAATCGCCCTGGCATTGCGCGAATACGCCGATAACCTGCGGTGATCGACTTGCGACTGGTTACTGAAGAGTATAGCGTTACGTACCGGTGAACCGGTTTTTCGGGTATGAGACTGAGGCTGCACATCGGCTGGGACACGGAGGAATTCCGCCGACAGGGCCGAGGGGTGCCTCAGGACATGACCGGGATCGGACACCGACGCCAGTGCGCGACTCCCGCGCTCAGTAGATCGCGGGGATGGCGCACTGGCGTCCTGCTGTTCGACGCGCCGCTCACTCGTGCGCGCGACGGGAATCGGCGGCCCACGCGCGCGGGCTCACGCCGTACGCACCGCGGAACCACCGGGAGAAGGCGCTGAGCTCGGAGAACCCGAGATGGACAGCGATGTCGGTGAACGAGGTGCGGCCGCGAAGCACTGCGTCCGCGGCGTACTCGCGTCGTACGTCGTCGAGGATCGACGAGTACGAGGCGTCCGTGGCAGACAACTTCCGGTTCAGCGTCCGGCGATCCATGCCCAAGGTCCGTGCGATCTTGGCCGCCGTGCAGTTCCCGGTCGGGAGCAGCGTCGCGATCAGATCGTGGACCTGGATCGACAGGGTGGGCCCCGCGGCGGGCGCCAGCAGCCCGAGGTATTCCTGAGCGAACGGTCGGAACTGCGGATTCGACAGCGGGTTCGCCTGGTCCAGATCGCTGGTCGGGGTGAGGATGCCGGAGAACTCGTGGTCGAAGACGAGGTGCTCGCCCATCGTGCGATGATGCGTCGACAGATCGGCCGGTGCGGCGTGCGCGAAGTAGACGGTGGTCGGCTCCCAGCCCGCGGGGAGCACGTCGCCGAGGATGCGAAACACGGAGGCGAGCACCAGTTCCGTCGACTGCCGGCCGATCTCGATGCCTGGTGCCGCGCGCACGGTGAGGGTCGCCAGTCCGTGCTGCTCGGACAGCGCCAGATCGATCGCCTCGTTGTGCAGATTGAGGTGGCGCAAGAGTATTCCCAACGCGCTGCGGACGTCTGGCTCTTCGCGGGCCGCCAAGCCGACCGGGCCGAGGTTCGACAGCCCTCGGTCCGCTGACATGCGCAGTCCGAACTCGATGTGTCCGGACTGTGCTGCGGACAGTTCCAGGAGTCGGTCGACGGCCTGGGCGGAGATCCACTCCGTTCCTGAAGTGAAGGCGCCGGGGTCGATGCCGCAGACCCGCATCAGTGCGTGGGGGTTCAGATCGAACGCCTCCGCCTGGTCGACGTAGCCGTTCAGGACGGCACTGCGGAGCATCAGCATCCCCGAACAATATCCCAATCGGTCAAGTTTTATGCCCCAATTGGTCAAGTATGGCGAATGGCGAACTCCTAGCATGAATCGCATCACATCAAAGTTCTGATGTGTCACATCACTCACCGACCGGAACCATCAGCCCGTTTCGAACAAGGAGTTCATCATGCATTTTCACGACGACGCGCTTTTCCCTGAGTTGCAGGACAAGTTGGTCATCACTGCGGCCCCGTACGGGCCGGAGTGGGAGCTGGACGATTTCCGTGAGGATCTGCCGCTGACGATGGACGAGCATGTGCAGAAGGCGGTGGACTGCTATGAGGCCGGGGCGACGGTGCTGCACATTCATGTGCGCGAGGAGGACGGTCACGGCTCGAAGCGGCTGTCGAAGTTCAACGAGCTGCTGGCCGGGCTGCGGGAGGCGGTGCCGGAGATGATCCTGCAGGTCGGCGGGTCGATCTCGTTCGCCCCGGAAGGTGATGGCGCTGATGCCAAGTGGCTCTCGGATGATACGCGGCACATGCTGGCGGAGCTCGATCCCAAGCCTGATCAGGTGACGATCGCGATCAACACCAGCCAGATGAACATCATGGAGTTGATGACTGCGGACGATATCGCCGGTACGTCGTTGGCGCGTCCGGAGTTGTCGGACACCTATCGGGAGATGACGGTGCCTGCGGGCCCGGAGTGGGTGGAGGAGCATCTGCGCAGGTTGCAGGCGGCGGGGATCCAGCCGCATTTCCAGCTGTCGAGTATCCCGCAGTTGGAGACGGTGGAGCGGTTGATCCGTCGGGGTGTGTACACCGGTCCGTTGAATCTGACGTGGGTGGGGATCGGTGGCGGGTTCGATGGCCCGAATCCGTACAACATCATGAACTTCATTCAGCGGGTTCCCGATGGTGCGTGCTTGACGTTGGAGACGTTGATGCGGTCGGTGGCGCCGGTGAATGCGTTGGCGATTGCGTTGGGGTTGCACAGTCGGTGCGGTAACGAGGACACCATTTGGGGTGCCAAGGGCGAGAAGATGGGCTCGGTGGCGCAGATCAAGCAGTTGGTGCGGTTGTCGGAGGAGTTGGGTCGGGAGGTCGCGACGGGTAAGGAGGCGCGGGACATCTACAAGATCGGTGAGAGTTATGCCGATGCGGATGAGACGCTGGCCAAGCTCGGTTTCGCACCCAATCGGCAGCCCGGCCAGGTCGGCTTCACCCACCACGCCTGATCCGTCGACTGAGAGAAGACTCGCAATGACGAGATTCGGCAGACGGGCGGCCACGGTGCTCGGCGCGGCCGCCGCGGTGTGTGCGGCGCTCACCCTGACCGCATGCGGCGGCGGCGACGCCTCCGACGGCGCAGTGGTGAAAGTGGGGATCACCCAGGGAGTCCCCGGCGATCTGATGGCGGTCGTCGCCGACAAGGCGGGACTGTTCGAGAAGCGCGGCGTCAACGTGGAACTGATGCCGCCGTCGCTCACCACCGCGCAGTCCGCGGCGGTGGTGTCCGGCGATCTGACGATCGGGACCATGGTGCCCGGCACCATGTGGCCTGCGATCGACAGGGGCGCCTGCGTCAAGGCACTCGGTTCGACGCTCGGCAACACGCTCGAGGTGATCGCACAGCCCGGAACCCCGGTGACCGGCGATCCGACCGACCCCGACACCACGATGGGGTCGTTGAAGGGCAAGACCATCGGCGTCACCTCGCGCGGCTCCGGCATGGAGCTGTGGATCTCCCAGATGCTCACGCAGGCGGGCCTCGATCCCGCCACGGACGTCTCGTTCGTCGCAGTCGGTGCGCCGGCCACCGCGATCGCAGCCTTCAAGGCCAAGCAGGTCGACGCCATGTACTACGGCCCGACGATGGAAGAACAACTTCCGCCGTCGGAGGTGACGCGAGTGACCGAGATCGTGGGTCGGGACGGCAATGCGCTGTCTCCGCTGGTGCAGGGCTACCCGACGGCGTCGTGCCAGACCATCGAGCAACGGCCGAACGACATCACCAACTACTGCAAGGCGATGTGGGACGCCTACGACTACACGCGCGACGCCGCCAATGACCAACGGGTCGCCGAATGGCTCGGCGAACTGGTCGGTGTCTCGGCGCAGGGTGCGCCGGCGCTCTGGCAGTCCATCAAGAACACGTATCTGCCGTTCTCCATCAGCAAGCAGTCGTGGGAGGCGCAGGCGCCGTTCGCCGGTTCGCCGCCGCCCGCGGTCCCCGACTACGCGACGGCCGTCTACACGCCGTGTGCCGGAGGTGATCCCCGATGACCGTCAGTTCCGCGATCGACGGCGTCGCAGCGACCGAATCGGTCGACAGCCGTAGCGGCCGGAAGCGACCGTCCGCCCTGAAGCGGAAGGGCAAGAAGGTGGTGGTCGGGGCCACGGGCTCCAAGGCCAAGCTGTCGGGCCTGCCGCTGCTCGGCGTGCAGGTACTGCTCCTGGCCGCGCTGCTGGGCCTGTGGCAGCTCACCTACACGGTGTCGTCCACCAACAAGCTGGTGATCTCCAATCCGCAGCTCGTGTGGCAGGCGTTCCTGGACTGGCAGTCGAAGGGCACGTTCTGGAGCGACCTGTCCTCGACCGTGTCGGCGGCCTTGATCGCCCTGGTGGCCAGTGCCGTCGTCGGTGTCCTGGTCGGCATCGGCCTGGCGCTCTCGCCGAGTGTCGAGGCCGTCGTGTCGCCGTTCCTCGATGCGATCAACGCGATGCCGCGCATCGCGCTGGCACCGGTGTTCGTCATCTACTTCGGCATCGGCTCCACCTCGAAGATCGTGCTGGCGTTCACCCTCGTCGTGTTCATCGTGACGATCAACACCCGAGCCGGCGTCTCCAGCGCCGATCCCGAACTGCTGCGGCTGTCCGTCGTGATGGGCGCGAGCAAGTGGCAGCGCTTCTGCAAGGTGCTGTTCCCGGTGGCGATCCCGTCGATCTTCGCCGGGCTGCGGCTCGGCCTGATCTACTCGCTGCTCGGCGTGGTCGGTGCCGAACTCATCGCGTCGACCGCAGGCCTCGGCCAACAGATCTCGGCGTCGTCCGCGGCGTTCGATCTCGGCACCGTGTACGCGGCACTGATCGTCCTCGCGATCATCGCCGCAGCGTTCAACGCACTCTCCGGTCGGATCGAGAAGTCGATCCTCCGTTGGCAACCTCCTCAGGACTCGTGATGACTCAGCAGCAGACCGCGTACACCGCGGCGAAGACCGCGACCGATGCCCCGGCGTTCACGATCGACGGCGCCACCATCGACTACACCCCGGCAGGCGCCACCACGTTCTCCGGCGTCAACAACCTGTCCTTGACGGGTCGACGCGGCGAACTCCTGGTCCTCGTCGGCCACAGCGGGTGCGGCAAGACCACCGCACTGAACATCCTCGGCGGACTGTCGGCGCCGACCACCGGCTCGGTGTCGGTGCTCGGCAGCACACCGCAGCAGGCCCGTTCGCAGATGGGGTACATGTTCGCGCGTGATGCGCTGTACCCGTGGCGCACCGCGCGCCGCAACGTGGAACTCGGGATGGAGATCGCGCGCGTCGGCAAGGCCGAACGACGTGATCGGGCGATGGACATGCTGGCCCGGGTGGGTCTGGAACACGTCGCGGACCGTTATCCGTGGCAGCTGTCGCAGGGCATGCGTCAGCGCGTGGCGCTCGCCCGCACCTGGGTGATGAAACCGGCGCTGATCCTGATGGACGAGCCGTTCTCCGCGCTGGACGCCCAGACGCGCGACGTGGTGCGCGACGAGTTCCTCAACGTCTGGTCGCAGGAGCGGCAGACCGTGGTCTTCGTGACACACGACCTGACCGAGGCCCTCACCATCGCCGACCGGGTGGTCGCGATGCGGGCGGGCGAAGTGGTGGTCGACCTCGCCGTCGACCTGGACCGACCGCGCGACACCGCGACGCTCGGCGAGTCGGCCCGCTACCGCGCGATGCTCGCCGAACTGCGCGACGCACTCAACCAGGAGGAAGAGCACTGATGAGCGCCGATGCAACAACCGCGCCCACCGTCACCGACACCCCGGTCGTCGACGCCATGAAGGCGGGCGGCGGATGGAACAATCTCTGGGACGGTCTGTACGCGATGGATCCGTCGTGGACTGAGAAGTACATGGACATGGCGATGCAGCCCTACCTGAGCGGGGTGATCCCGCCGAAGGTCGTCCAACTGCTGTGCATCGCCGTCGACGCATCCGCCACCCACATGTACGCGCCGGGGACCCGGCGCCACATCCAGGCCGCTCTCGACATGGGCGTCACGCCGGAGGAGATCCTCGAGGTGCTCAAACTCGCCACCATCGTCGGCATCCACTCGTGCAACATCGGCGCCCCGATCCTGCAGGAGGAGATGCAGGCCCGAGGCCTCTGGCCCGATTCACCGACATCGTCCGCCGACTGAGTCTGCACAGAGAAGAGAACTGAATGCGTCTGCAAGACAAGGTCGCGCTGGTCACCGGCGCGGCGCAGGGGCTCGGTCGCGCGATCGCGACCGCCATGGCGCAGGACGGCGCCGATGTCGTCATCTGCGACATCCAGGAGCAGAAGCTGCACGACGTCGCCCGCGAGATCGAAGCCCTCGGTCGCCGGTGCCTGCCGGTGGTCTGCGACGTGTCGTCGCCCACCGAGGTCGCGAGCATGTTCGCCACCGCGGCCGAACGGTTCGGCACCGTGCACATCCTCGTCAACAACGCGGCCAAGGTGCCGACCAGACCGGCCGACGAGGAGCGTCGCAACAAGCATTACGCGTACGTCACGACACCGATGCCCCGCCAGGCCGTCGGCGTCACCAGCAGCCTGACCGAGGACGACTGGCTGCGGTGGTGGGACGTCAACGCCAACGGCGTCTTCTACTGCACGCAAGAGGCGTTGAAGTACATGGTCCCGCAGCAATACGGGCGGATCATCAACATCTCCTCGGTCGCGGGCATCTCGACCGCGAGCATGCACAGTCCCGGCTACTCGGCGAGCAAGGCGGCCGTCGCCAGCCTCACCAAGACGGTGGCGCTCGACGTCGCGGGCGCGGGCGTCTATGTGAACGCCATCGCCTGCGGCGGTGTGCTGACCCCGCCGTTCGAGGAGTATCTGGAGCACGCCTCCGACGAGCAGCGACAGAATCTGTACCAGATGATCCCGGCGGGCCGACTCGGCCGCCCCGAGGAGTACGCCTCCCTCGCGGTCTATCTCGCCACGGAGAACCACTACCTGGTCGGACAGGTCATCAGCCCCAACGGCGGAGTCGTCATCTGATGTGTCCGCCATCGATCTCCACACTCCGTGCGATCCGCGACGGATCCTTGGAAAGGAACACCCCATGAGCCGAACAACCCGCTGGCGACGATCCCTCGCCGCTCTCACGGTCGCCGTCGGCACCGCCCTCGCCGTGGTCGCCTGCGGCGGCGGCGAGCAGCAGGCCGCCGACGGCCAGGGCGATACGCTGAAAGTCGGCCTCGCCCGCGGCGTCCCCGCCGACCTGATGACCTACGTCGCCGACCAGGAGGGCTTCTTCACCGAGCGCGGCCTGAACGTCGACTTGGTCACGATGGACAACGCCAACAGCCTCGCCACCGCGTTGATCGCGGGTGACCTCGACGTCGACACCATGGTGCCCGCGCTGATGTGGCCCGCCCTCGACAAGGGAGCGTGCGTGAAGGCGATGGGCAGCACCATCGGCAACTCGCTCGAACTCGTCGCCCAGCCGGACCTTGCCGTGACCGGCGACCCGACCGATCCCACGACGACGCTGGCGTCGCTGAAGGGTAAGACGATCGGCGTCATCGCCCGCGGTTCCGGCACCGAACTGTGGACGTCGGCACTGCTGGAGCAGGCCGGTCTGGATCCGGCCAAGGACGTCACCTTCGTCGCCGTCGGGGTGCCTGCCACCGCGGTCCAGGCGTTCAAGGCCAAGCAGGTCGACGCGATGTACTACGGCCCGACGATGGAGGAACAACTGCCACCGTCGGAGGTCACCCGCGTCACCGACATCGTCGGCCGTTCGGGCAACGCGCTCTCACCGCTGGTCCAGGCGTACTACACGGGATCCTGTCAGGCGCTGGAGAACCGTCCGAAGGACATGGGCAACTACTGCCGGGCCATCTGGGACGCCTACTCGTTCTCCCAGGACGCGAAGAACAACGAGGTCATGGGCAAGCACCTCGGCGATCTGATCGGCGCGTCGCCCGCAGCGGGCGCGCAGTCGTGGGCCAAGTTGAAGAGCGCCTACCTCGCGCCGACGATCGAGAAGTCGGCGTGGGACGCTCAGGCCCCGCTGGTGGCGTCACCCGCGCCGACCGTGCCCGACTTCGCGTCGTCCACCTACGAGCCGTGCGCTCAGGGGGACCCGCGGTAACGACGCATCCGCGCCGCTGCACCGACGACGATCGCGCCGACCCACAGCGCGAACGCGACTGACGCCGCCACCCACGCCGTGACCCCCGGCGCGGGTGGCGGCGTCACGTTCGCGATGCGGTAGGCGCGCAGATGGTCCGCCGCATATGCGGGCGTCGCGGCAGCGAGCATGCCGGGCGGGTCGGCCTCCTCGACGACCACCCAGCCGACGCCCAGCGCGGCGAGCCGTCGGGGATCTCCGCCGGCGTCGAGTGCGGCGACGACGTCGGCGGTCCGGCCGGTGGGCTCGTCGACGGTCTGACCGTCGATCGTCAACGCCCCGGACACGACCACCGGTGCGTTCAGCATCCGGGGCAACGGCGTCAACGACGGCCCGTCGGCCCACGACAGGTGTCGCACCTGCGTCGCGGGCCACACCGCGACGGACCCGTCGCGGTGGTCGTCGATCAGCGCGGCGACCGCGGCGTAGTCGGCGGGATAGGAGACCGGTGCGATGGCGCCGCCCACGCCCCACGCGAGGTCGGGCAGCGGTGCCGCGATCAGCGCGCCGACCGCCGCGAGCGCGAACCCGGACGGGACCAGCCTGCGCAGCGCGAGCACCGCCGCGGCCGCCGCGACGCTCGCGAACGGCACGGCGAGCGCCAGGAACTTCTGGGTGTCACGCAGCAGACCCGCACCCGGGACGTGCGTCAGGATCGCGTCCATGGTGGCGATGCCCGGCGGCGTGGCCGCAACGACCACCAGCACCACCACGCCGCCGGCCAGCACGCCGAGCGCGGCGACGGTCCGGTCGAGCGGCCGTCGTCGCAACAGCATCCCTGCGCCGATCGCCACGACCGCGAGCAGGGCGCCGGTCGCCACCGCAGCCCACGGCGACGTCCTGCTGGCCGGGGTCGCGTCCGCGTTCCAGATGCCGCCGAGGCTGAGGGCCGTGCCCACCGAACCCAGCCACGGCTCACTCCGCAGCGCGAACGCCGCCGCTCCGCCCGACGAACCGACGCCGTCGGCGGCCGCCGCGCCGACCAACCACGGAGCGGCCGTCACCAACCAGCATCCGGCAGCGACACCCGCCCGACGCCACGGGAGGCGGACGGCGATCGCACTGGTGACGACGACGGCCGCCACCAGCACCGAACCGGTCGGGGTGAGGCCGCCCGCGGCACACACCCCGGCCAGCCGAGCCCAGGACCGCAGACCCGGCCGGTCGGCGACGTCGAGCACCGCGCAGAACGCCCACCCGAGTGCGGCGTACCCGGCGAGCAGACTCCAGTGCCCCTGCAGGAGCCGTTCGGCGACGTACGGATTCCAGATCGCGAACACGGCGGCGGCGACGGCGCCCGTGGTCCCGACGTCGGGGACCAGCCGTTGTGCCAGCCTGCCGTACCCGACGCCCGCCGCGAACAGGGCGAGCGCGGTGAGTCCGGCGACCAGCCAGCCGCCGTCGATCACCGACGACGCCACCGCGAGCAGACCGTCCTGCGGGACGGAGCGGGGGGCGGCCCCGCCGATGCCGAATGCGTCGGCGGTGATCGGGAACCGTGGTACCGCGACCGCGTCGCGGTACAGCAGGTAGTCGCCGAAGAGCGGTGCGCAGATCAGCGCGGTGAGCAGCCCGCTGACCGCATACAGCAAGAGGTCAGAAGTGGTAGGTGTCGGTCGGCGCAGGCATGTGATCGTTCATGACGAAATCGTCCGGAACGATCTTGTACGCGCGCGCCAACTCCAAGATCTTGGTGCCGCGCGCGATGCGAGGCAGGTCGGAACCGTTCCGGATCTCGCCGCCGTCGGCCTCGAACTCCGCGAAGAACTCCCGCGCCCACTTGATCTCGTCCTGCGACGGCGACAGCCCCTCGTTGACCGGCCCGCACTGGTCCGGCGTCAGGCAGATCTTGCCGGTCATGCCGAACTCCGAGCTCACGGCCGTCGCCTCCGACAGTTTCAGGGCGCTGGAGCCGACGGTGGGACCGTCGATCGCCGACGGCAGGTTCGCGGACTTCGCAGCGATCGTGAACCGCGACCGCGCGTAGGCGAGAGTCGTCGGCAGTTCACCGAAACCGGTGTCGCGGCGGAAGTCGCCGATGCCGAACGCCAGGCGGAAGGTGCCTTTGGCCGATGCGATCTCGGTGATTCGCTCCAACCCGCGCGCGGTCTCGACCAACGCGACGATCGGCACGCCGGGAACCCGTCGCGCGGTCTCGGTGACGTGATCGACCGACTCCACCATCGCCAGCATGATGCCGCCGATGGACGTCCCGGTCAACGCCGCCAGATCGGCCGCCCACCATGGGCTGCCGAAGCCGTTGATCCGTACCCAGTCGGAGTGCCCGTCGGCCAGCCAGCGGACCACGTTGTCGCGGGCACTGTCCTTGTCCTTTGGCGCCACGGCGTCTTCGATGTCGAGGATCACGATGTCGGCGCGGGAGCGTGACGCGGCGTCGAACCGGTCGTACTGGGCGCCGTTCACCAGCAGCCAGCTCCGAGCCAGTACCGGGTCGATGCGGGAACCGACGTCGGACGGATCAGGCTCGTGAAAGGGTTCGGTGTCGTACATCGACTGTCAACGCTCGTCTCGATCGGGTGGATACTGCCGATGAAGTCTATCGTGCACCTGCCGTGCACACTGGTCAGCATGGTCTCCCGTGCCGCACCGCTTCGCCGCGACGCCGTGGTGCGTTCGGTCGGCTGGGTGACGGCGGGAACGCTGCTGGCGAACGTCCTCGCCTACGTCGTCCAGGTGCCCGCGAGTCGCCTGCTGGGTCCGGACGGGTACGGCGAGTTCGCGGTGCTGGGCGCCGCGATGCTCGTAGCGTCCGTTCCCGCGCTCGCGCTGCAGGCGGTGATCGCCCGGCAGGTGGTCCGGGGATCGTCGCCCGCGCGGTTGCGGCGCCTGATCGGCGTGGTCTTCCTCGCGGTCGCGGCGCTGTCGGTGGTCGCGACGCTGGTGATGATGGCGGTGGCGCGCACCGGACCGGCTGCGACGGCGGCGTCCCTGAGCAGCGCTGCCCCGCTCGCCGTGATCGCGGGCGGACAGGGATTTCTGCAGGGCGCCGGGCGGTTCCGGCTCCTCGGGTCGGTGCTCGCCGCGGTCGGGATCCTGCGGTCGGTACCGGTGATCGGCGCCGTGGTCGCGGGCGCCGACGCCACCGGCGCTCTGCTCGCGGGGACGCTCGGCACCGTCGTCGCCGCGATCGCGGTCGGTGTGATCGCCACCCGCGAGGGCGTTCCGGGGGACCGGTTGCGCGACGTCGAGGTGTCTGCCTCGGCGGTGCTGGCGGCGTCGGGCGTGCAGTTCGTGATGATCGTCGCGGTGTCGGTGGACCTGCTGCTGTCGCGGGCGGTGCTCTCGCCCGCCGACGCAGGGGTCTATGCGCTGGGCGCCGTCGCCACCAAAGCCGCGTTCTGGCTGCCGCAGGCCATCGGGGTGGTCGCGTACCCGAGGCTCGCCGATCCGGTGCGGTCGGCGGCGGCGTTGCGGCGCGCCGTCGCCGTGCTCGCCGCGATCGGGGCGGGTTTGACGGTCCTCGCCGCCGTCGGCGGGCCGCTGGTGCCGATCGTGATCTCCGACGACTACCGCGGCGTCGCCGGACTGATGTGGGCGTTCGCGCTCGCCGGCGCGCTGCTCGCGGTATTGCAGTTGATGCTGCTGACGGCCATCGCCCGCAATCGCGCGCGGGGCGCGCTGCCCGCCCTCGCGGTGCTGGTGGTGGAAGTGGTCGTGATCGTGACGGCCGTCGGCTCGGTGACCGGCCTCGTCGCGGTGTCGGTGATCGCGGCCGCGTGCGCGGTGGCCGCCACCGCGGCGTGGCTGACGCTGGAACGGTCCGGTCGCGGCCCCGACCGCATCTGAACTCAGGTGCGGGATCGGCGCCACAGGATGATCCCGGTGACGATGAGCACGACACCGCCGAGGACGCCGAACACGATCGGCAGGATCACCGTGGTCAGCGTGACCGGCCACGCGCGGTCGGCGGCCTGCGCGGCGCCGTCGGTCCGCGTCTGCGCGTCGCCGGTGAGGACGGTGCTCAGGTTGGTCAATCGATAGTCGGCCAGAGCGCTGTTCTCGCCGACGGTGTCCGCGGTGAACCGGTACTCCTCATGGACCTCGAGGCGCTCGTCGACGACGACGCCGGTCGCGGTGTCGACGAACAGATCGACGGTGGCCCGGTGGTGCAGTGTGGCCGTGAGATCGGTGGTCGGTGAGACGCCGGCGAATCGGCCGAACCACGATGCGGGTTTCGCGATCACGCCGCGCGGGTCGGTGCCGAGCGCGCCGATGTCGGTGTCGGGAACCAGCGTCCGCAGGTGTGCGACGGTCCGCCCCGCCACCTCCGTCTCGCCGACGTTCTGCAGCGGCAGCGTCTGCCTGGTCACCGGATCGAAGTAGTCGCCCGGCTGGTCGAAGCCGAACGGCAGAACATAGGTGCGGCCGCGCCGGTCGGGAACCGGGACCGCGGCACGCGCGTCGTCGTACTGGATGCTGGAGTCCGCTCGCGGCGACGCGCTCCGCCGATCGAGGGTCACCCGGTCGATGATCGCGGTGAGCGTCGCCTCCTTGCAGACCTTCTCGGCGTCCACCCGCTTGCCGTCGACCAGATACTCGTCGACGCCGAGCGCGGTTCCCGCCTGCAAGGTCACCACATCCGCGTCGGCGGGGCGGACCGCGACGACGCGACGTCGTTGCTGCACGCGTGCCTGCAGGACCTGGGCCGCCGGGGCGTCGAGGGAGCAGCGGTTCAGGACGTCGGTGTCGTCCGCGCCGTCCGACACCGACGTCCGGTCGATGCTGAGCGGGACCTTGGTGAGGCCCGAACCGATCAGCGGTCCCATGGCGACCGCCGCTGCCACCAGCAGTGTGCCGAAGAAGATCGCGGTCGGCGCCAGCAGGTCCCGGGCCGAGAATCGCGGGGCGTCGGCGGAGGCGCGTTCGGACATGGCACCGACTGTATGCGGAGGCACCGCTGCCACGGTTCCCGATACCCTGGTCGACGACATGGCTGCCTCTCCGACTGCGCCGTCCCGGCGCTTCTATCCGCAACTCGAAGGGTTGCGGGCGGTGGCGTCGATCGGGGTGCTGACGACCCACGTGGCGTTCCAGACGCGGGCGACCGAGTGGCCGGTGCTCGGCGAGGTGCTCGGCAGACTCGACCTCGCCGTCGCTCTCTTCTTCGCGCTCAGCGGCTTCCTGCTGTGGCGGCCGTATGCGGCGGCCGCCCGGGACGACGCGGCACCGCGTCCCGCCGTCGGCCGCTACTTCCGGCACCGCGTCGTCCGGATCTGGCCGGCGTATGCGCTGGTCGTGGCGGTGGTGCTGCTGTTGTTGCCGCAGGCGCGCGGCGCGTCGCTCACCGTGTGGCTGGCCAATCTGAGTCTGACGCAGGTGTTCGTGCCGCTGACCTTGGCGCCCGGGCTTACCCAGATGTGGAGTCTGTCGGTGGAAGTGGCGTTCTACGCGGTGCTGCCGGTGCTCGGGCTGGCCCTGTACCGGGCGCGCGGGGCGCGGGCCGGGCACCGCGTGCCGATTCTGCTCGCGGTCGCGGCCGTCAGCCTCGGATGGACCTGGATCACTCGCCTGGTGAACCTGCCGGACGGCGTCGAAGCCCGCAATTGGCTGCCCGGCTATCTCTCGTGGTTCATCGCGGGACTGCTGCTCGCGGAGATCACGGCGGCCCTCGCCGTCGGCGCGACGACGCGTCGTTCCCGGGTGATCCGGATCAGCGCCGACCGCAGGGTGATGGCCGCCGTGTTCGTGGTCTCCTATGGGCTGGCGTGCACGCCGATCGCGGGGCCGGTGGGTCTCGGCGACATGACGCATGCGACGTACGTGATCAAGATGGCGCTCGGTGCGGTCGCCGCCTATGCGGTCCTGGCGCCGCTCGTGCTGGGCGACGGTCCGTTCCGATTCTTGGACTCGCCGGTCATGAACGCCCTGGGGCGGTGGTCGTACGGGATCTTCATCTGGCATCTGGCCGTGCTGTCGATCGTGTTCGGCCTGTTCGGGGTCCCGATGTTCGCCGGCCAGTTCGTGCTGGTGTGGACGATGACGGTGATCGCGACCATCGCCGTCTCGGCCGCGAGCTACGCGTTCGTGGAACAGCCGCTGCGGTCGTGGCTGTCGCAGTGGGAGCGCCGCCGGGCCGTCGGGCGCAGCGAGACTGTTTCGGCAGGCCGTCCCGGTTGACGCCCCGCGGTCACGTGATGCCGTCCGGTTCGCCTAATGTCTGAGCAATGGGTGTAGCCGGGCTGATTGTGCTGATCTGCGTCGGCGTGACCGGGGCCGTGACCGTCGGAGCATGGATGACGATGGGTGACGTGCAGCGGGCGACCACGAAGCGCGGCCGTCATCGACGACTGCCTGCGGAACTGGTCCTCGGGCACATGGTCTTCGGAATCGCCGCCGTGACCGCGTGGGTGTGCTTCGTCGTGATCGGCCGCCAGTACGCGGCGTGGGTCGCCGTCGCGCTCATGGTGATCGCGGCCGTCCTCGGCATCACGATGTTCGTGCGCTGGATCCCCAGCTACCGTCCGCGCGCCACCCAGTTGGCGTCGGCCGACGGCGCGGGCCCCGAGCAGAACCTTCCGATCGGGCTGGTGCTGGCCCACGGGGCCTTCGCGGTGATCGGCGTCGGCATCGCGCTGGCAACGGTCCTGGTGTGAGCGGGCCGCTGCTCGTTGCGCCGCCTGATCACTCGCGTCGTCGCACGATGGCCGACGCGACCGCGGCGGTGACCGCGATCAGCGCCAGTGCCTGCCCCCACGCGCTGTCCCCGGTGTAGGCGACGCCGCTGTGCCACGGACCGGCGGCCAGCACCGCCGTCGCGGCGAGCATCGCACCGAACGTCAGCACCGGCCGACGTCGTTCGGGCAGCCGCCAGACCACCGCCCCGGTGACGGCCGCGATCGCGGCGCCCCAGGGGCCGGTGAGGAGGAAGGCGGCGAGGAGGGCGGCGGTGGTGAGGGTGAGGGTGAGAGTGGTGGTGAGGGTGGTAGTTGGGTTGGTTGGGGCTGTGGTCGTGGTTGGGTTGCGGGGTGCGGCGGTCTCGATACGGTCTCGGCTAGCGCCTCGACCTACTCGACCAGCGTGGGGAGGTGCGTGGAGAAGGGGCGCGCCTCGACCTACTCGACCAGCGTGAGGGGGCGCGCCTCGACCTACTCGACCAGCGTGAGGGGGCGCGCCTCGTGCGGCGTGGAGAGCGGTCAGCAGGAAGAGTGCGGCCATCGCGGCCAGGCCCAGACCCAGCGCCCAGCGGTAGGGGGAGTCGAGGTCGTAGGTCAGTGCCACGGTGCCAGCGGTGCCTGCGGGTACCAGCCAGCCCTGTTGCCAACCGTTGACGACGACGGAGGTCAGATCGCGGCCGTCGATGCGCGCATGCCACCCCGGGTTGGTGCTCTCCGGAACCACGAGGACGCGGTCGGCGTCGGCGGCGTCGACCGTCACCGCGCGTCGCGTCGCGTCCCAGCGGTCGACGTGCGGATGCGTTGCGGTCGTGCTCGGGGCGCCGGCATCCGGAACACGCAGCGAGACCGCGTCGACGGTGAATGCGGCGCCCGGATTCACCGACACCTCCTGCTCCCCGGCGGCCAGGGTCAGCGGCGGTCCAGGACAGCGGGTGGCGGTGACGGGCTCGCCGCGCCGAAGCGCTCCCGCGGTGGTGGCGACCTGCAGCCGGATCACCTGCCCGGACGCGGAGACCCCGAGTCCGTACGGCCCGCGCGGATCGCTGTCGCAGCGGATCTCGACGGGCCGGGCGTCGTCGAACGGCTGATTCGTCGCGCCGGGAAGCACCTGGACCTCGCTGATGCCGACCGGGGCGTCCTCGGCGAAACCCAGGTCGTTGATGTTGATCAGATCGCTGCGCTTCTCGACGGTGATCACCACGGTGTCGGCGCGATGCGACGCGAAACGGACGGTGCCGTCGTCGCCGACCGTCGCCGTCGTAGTGCTGACGCGGCGATCGCCGTAGCGCAGTTCCACCGTCACTCGGGTCGGTCGGGCGGGGTAATCGTCGGGCGTCTGGATGCGCAGCCCCGAGACGTCGCGTGCCGTCGGAAGACGCAGCGTGAGCCGGGGACGGTACTTCTTGCGGTCCGACACGGAGGGGGAGGGCGCCACCCAGGTGGTGTCGGCGTCGCCGTCGACCGCGGCCGACGCGTTGCCGAGCGGATCGCTCACCGACGCCTGGCCCTCGGCGTGGATGACGCCGGGGCGGGCGAGCAGCGCCGAGAGTTCGCCGCCCGGCGTCGGCCGCAGGGTGACCGTCGGGTCGACGACCGTCGTCGTCGGTACCGACAGTGTGCGGCCGAAGACACCGGGCGTCTCCGAACTCAGCCCGAGCGCCGGTGAACAGCGGACCCGGCCGTCACGCGCGGTGACGCAATCGGAGCGCTGGCCCAGTTCCGGTCCCAGCACCCACTGCTCGACGCGGTCGGCCGCATCGAGCGTCGGGAGCACCGTGCGCTGCCGGATGGTGAGCGGCACGCCGGAGTTCGCATCGGCCAGGGCCAGGTCGGCGATCGCGAACTGATTGCCGCCCGAACCGTTGGCGGTGGCGATGGCCCGCACTTCGACGCGGCTCGTGGACCCGGCCGGCGCCAGCACGCGGGTCGGGACGCCGGGTTCCAGCCCCTGCGCCACGGTGCTGCCGGTGTCGGTCGAGATCAGCACGCTCGTCACGTCGGGGCCGATCGCCTTCGCGGTGGTCACGGTGACAGCGAGATCAGTGCGCGGGCGGGTGAACTGCACGGTCATCCGCTGGCCCACCGCGGACTCCAACCCGCGACTGACCCACGCCGTCTCGGCGTCGTCGTCGAACGCTGCTGCGGCGGCGTTGGCCGGCGAGGTCCGTCCCGGCTGGGTCGCGTCGGCCGCCGAGCCCGACGTGGTGACCCGCACCTGGCCGGGCTGATTGTCGAGCAGCCACTGTGCGTGAACCAGCGGTTGGCCGTCGACGGGATAGTCCGCGACGCGGTTCTTCGTGAGGCGCGGATCGTCGGGCGCGCGGATGGCCGACGAGTGGTCGTCGACGCGACCGAAGTCCACCTCGCGGTCGACCGGGGTGTCAGTGACGGTCATCGACGACGGCGGCAGTCCCGCGCGCGCGGCGTCGGCGGCGAGGAGCGCAGGCCCCAACGGCCCGAGTCCGGCGCGTCGCCGGGCGTCTTCCACCGACAGGAGGGACTCCGGGCCGCCGCTCACCCGAGGCATCGCGTCCACGTCGACCAGCGTCGGGCCGCCTGCCGCGCCGTCGACGCGATAGACGGTGATCGCGGGCAGCTTCGGTCGCAGTCCGTCGTCGACGACCACCCCGTCGAGCGTCGGCGGCGCGACGGTCGGACCGAACTGCGCCACCTGCGTGATACCCGGTGACCGGGTGATGGCCTGGGCCACCGACAGCGGCCGCGCCGACCGCGACGACGGGTCCAGATCGGCTCGAAGCACCACGTAGCCGACGCCCTGTTGGGCCAGGGTGGCGGCCAGGCCGGGGGATCCGCGGCCGGAACTGAGCGCACGTTCCACCGAGTCCATCGCCCGGATGGCGCCCGGCGGCGTCAGCGGGATCGCATCGCGCACCGCCCACGGTTCCTGCGCCAGTGCCTGCAGCGGCTCGTCGCGGGTCAGGCCCCACAGTTGATCGGCGAACGGCGCGCCCGGAACCACCAACGCTCGTGTCGGCGACGCCGAATCGCGTTGGGCGTCGCGGAGCCAGTCGGCGGCGTCATGCCAGTACGCGGGGATGTCGCGGTAACTCGACGCGGGCGCCAGCCCTCCGGTCCAGAGCAGCGACCCCGAGCCGAAGGCTGCGATCACCACCACCAACGCCGCGGCGAAACCCCGTTCGACGTGGGCCTCGCGAGCCGGAAGTCGTACCCGCGAAAGCAGATGCGCGATGCCGAGGACCAGCGGCAGTCGGACCAGCGGATCGAATTTGTGGATATTGCGCAGTGCGGCGCCCGGACCGTCGAGGACGGCGACGACGGCGTCGCGCACCGGCGACGAGAGCCCGCCCGGGTAGCCGAGGCAGATCGCCAGCAGTCCGACCACCAGCAGCACCAGGAAGCGGCCCCGAAACGGCATCGCGCGCATGGTGAGACCGGCGAGCCCGGCCGCCGCGACCACACCGGTGGCCACCACTGCCGCGGGCTCCGACACCAGCACCGCGCCGACCGCCCGTTCCGACGAGACGAACGGCGTCCAGGAATCGGTGCCGCGCAGCACCTCGGTCAACGAGGTCCACTCGGTGGTGACGCGGGACGACTCGATGAAGTCGAGGAACGGCGGCGAGATCCGCGACAGGATCAGCAACGGCACGATCCACCACAGGCACGCGGCGGCCGCGCCCAAGCACCACCAGCCGCCGAACACCAGGGTTCGACGCCGCTCCGGGTCGCGCACCAGCACCATCAGCCACCAGATCACCGTGACCGCGACCGCGGCGACGGTGGCGACCGCGTTGACCGCTCCCATCAGGGCGATCGCGCATGCCGACCGGGCTGCGTCGGCCCAGAGCGGGCGCGGCGATCGCCGGTCGTCGAGGGCGCGGACCACCGGCAGCAGGACCCACGGCGCCAGCATCATCGGCAGCGTCTCCGACGAGATGGTGCCGAGCGTCGTCATCACACGCGGCGCCAGCACGAAGGCCCAGGCGGCGATCAGCCGCGACCAGAACGAACCGATCCGCAGTGCTTCGGCGAGGCGGACGATGCCGAGGAAGCCGACCGTCAGGAGGATCGCCCACCACAGTCGCTGGGTGATCCACGGCGGGAGATGCAGCACGTCGCCGAGCGCGAAGAACGCTCCGTGCGGGAAGAAGTATCCGTAGGCCTGGTTCTGCACCTGGCCCATCGGCGCCGTCGGCGACCACAGATGGGCCGCGCGGGTCAGGAACCCGATCGGATCGGCCGTGAGGTCGAGTTTGGTGTCCGGCGAAATGAGTCCGGGGCGCTGCAGGAACGAGACGAGCAGGGCGATCGCGGCCACGACGACGCCGTCGCGACGACGCAGGGTGCGGTCGGCGGCGGTCACATCGGGGCGGTGACGGGTGACGTCACCGGTCAGTGGTTGGCCCCACCGTTGCCGCGCGAGCCGTAGTCGACCGAGCCTTGGACGAAGCCGGTGTCGGCGTTGAAGCTGTTCACATCGGTCGCAGGCTTGTTCTCGGACGCGAGTTGCCCGCCGAGGAACACGGCGCCGATGCCGACGACGATGCCGGCGACCCCGGCGAGGGCACCGTAGAGCAGTCGTTCACGCAGCATTGCCCCAAGCTACCATCCCGGCGACCGGCGGTCGTGCCCGTGAAAGCAGCAGCGTGGCATGAAACACTGGGACGATGCGTGCACTGACTCACCTCCGTCCGCGTCGTTCCCACGGCGCCCGCACGATCCTCGCCGTCGCTGCCGCGGCCGGTCTGCTGGTCACCACCGCGTGCTCGGACACGCCGGTCGACAACGTGGCGAGCACGACCCCCGTGTCCACGTCGTCGTCCGCCACCGCGGCGTCGTCGTCGAGCAGTGCTGCGCCGAAGCCCGCGGCATGCGGCGCCGAGGAGCTCGCGACGATGACGCTCCGCGACAAGCTCGCGCAGATGTTGGTCGTCGGCGTCACCGATGCCGCCGACGCGAAGCAGGTGGTGCGGTCCGAGCACATCGGCGGCATCTTCGTCGGCAGTTGGACCGACCTGTCGATGCTGACCGACGGATCCACCGCGAAGCTCGCCAAGAGTCGGAAGATCCCGCTGATGGTGACCGTCGACCAGGAAGGTGGTCGGGTCAGCCGGTTGAAGAGCCTCGGGATCGACATGCCGTCCGCGCGCGAACTGGCCAAGACCAAGACGCCGCAGCAGGTGCGGACGATGGCGAAGGACGCAGGCGAGCAGATGGCGAAGCTCGGCATCACCGTCGACTTCGCGCCGTCGGCCGACGTCAGCGATCAGGCCGACGACACGGTCATCGGCGACCGGTCGTTCTCCAACGATCCCCAGGTCGTCACCGAGTACGCGGGGGCCTTTGCGAAGGGGCTCGAGGACGCGGGCGTCATGCCGGTGTTCAAGCACTTCCCCGGACACGGTCACGGCTCCGGCGATTCGCACCTCGGCGCCGTCGTCGCGCCGCCGCTGTCGCAGATGCAGCAGACCGATCTGGTGCCGTTCCGGAACCTGCTCCGAGAGCCGGGAACCGCTGGCGTGATGGTCGGACACTTGATCGTCCCCGGGCTCACCGGTGCGCAGACGCCGGCGAGCATCAGCGCGGGAGCGATCGGAATGCTGCGCAACGGCAAGAAGTACAACGGACCCGCGTTCAACGGCGTGGTCTTCACCGACGATCTGTCGGGCATGCAGGCGATCACCGACAAGTACACGATCGAAGAAGCGGTGCTGAGGGCGATCAAGGCGGGAGCCGATGTCGGTCTGTGGCTGTCCACCGATAAGGTCGGCTCGGTGCTCGATTCGTTGGAGAAGGCGGTCAAGGCCGGGAAGCTGTCGACTGAACGGGTGAACCGTTCGGTGACCCGGATTCTGACCGCGAAGGGTGTTCTGCACTGCGGCTGACAAATACTTACCGAATGGTAAGTTGAGAGTATGGCTAGCGGAACGAAGAGGCTGCCGCGCGCGGTGCGGGAACAGCAGATGCTCGACGCCGCCATCGCGGCCTTCTCGGCCAACGGATACGCCGACACGTCCATGGACGCGATCGCGGCCGAGGCCAAGATCTCCAAGCCGATGCTGTATTTGTACTACGGCTCCAAGGACGAGCTGTTCAGCGCCTGCATCGCCCGTGAATCCGGTCGCTTCATGGACGCGATGACCGAGGGCTTCGATCCGTCGATGCGGCAGAAGGACCAGGCGCGAGTGCTCGTTCGCGAGTTCCTGCGGTTCGTCTACCAGAACGCGGAGGCGTGGCGGCTGCTCTATCGCGTGGCCATCGGCACCGCGTCATTCGCGCACATCGTCGCCGACTCGCGCAAGAGCATTACCGCGATGATCACCGACCTCATTCGCCGCGGCACCACGACCGGCGGCAGCGACGTCGACTTCGAAGTCACCGCCGTCGCCCTGGTCGGTGCCGGTGAGGCCGTCGCTGATCGTATCGCCGACGGCGACATCGACCTGGAGCGTGCGACGGACCTCCTACTCGGCATCATCTGGCGCGGCCTCCGCGCCGTCGGCGAGGGCGCGGACGGGTCCGGCGACGAGGACTGACTCGACGCTACCGCCACGTCACGCGTGGCAGGATCGTGCCGAAATCGATCGTGGCTCTGCGCAGCCGAGAGACGCTCGCGTGATGTGGCGGACCCTGGCGTGGGGTGACGGTCGCGGTCAGGTCGGCGACGGCGTCGTCGGAGAATTGGATCTGCAAGTACCGGGGCGGGTCGTCGATCGGGATTCCGTCCATCGGCGTCATCCGAGACGGATCGGCGATCTGGGCGCGCAGTTCGGCCCGCAGGGCATCGGACGCGAGGCGGCGGACCGCGCCTGCGGTTGCGGCCGGTCGGCCGTCGACCCGAGCGACGCTGAGCCCGCACTCGGTGTCTGGATCCGGTGAGGCCAGGCAGGCATCCACCGAGGCGGACACCAGTCGGCGGAAATTCGCCTGTACAGAGGCGGTGATCTCTGGACGGAGTGCGTCGATCTGGGCGGTGGCGGAACGATCGACGAGGAGGACGGGATCGGCGCCGCCCGTGAAGCGGAAGCTCGAGTAGTCGGGCTCGATCACATAGGCGCCAGGGAACAACCAGACGGAAGCGGTGCCCGTCGACTGCCCGTTGAACCGAAGGCCTGAGGCCCCGAAGCCGGCGGGCGCGGCTTCGATCAGTCCATCGTGAATCGCGACGTAGTCGCCGGTCCGGACCCGGAACGTTCGATGCACCACTTGGTCGCCCATCGTGAACGACGCGGGAACCTCGTACGAGTCCCCGCTCGTCTGCTGCGCGTCGTCGACGCGGATGTCGTGCAACGGCGCGAGGTAGTTCGATGCGGCCAGCACCTTCTCGGACAGTTGGGGCATGGCGGACAGATCCACCGAGGATTCGTGCGACGCCGACAGGTATGCCTTCGCATTCTCGGCTTCGCTGAGGGCGAGCGCTGTCAGGTAGTGCTGGACGAACTCGACGGGGTCGGTCGGGAGAGGATCGCCGTCGGTTCTCAGAGTTGCGCGACGATTCGAGCGTATCGGTCACGGTCGAGGCGGACGGCGCAGAAAACGCTCTATGCGTCGATATTCGCCCACGGTCAGAGCGTGAGCGAACATCGACGCATAGAGCGTTCAGTGCGGCAGCAGCCTCAGTCGCGAGGGCGCGCCGTCGCGGTGAGGTGCGGGTATCCCTTCGTGCGATGCAGGATCTGGAAGTCGTACCCGCCGTCGGCCTTGCTGGTGTACATGTTCAGCGTGGCGGGCAGCAGGATCGGCTTGCCGAAACGCACCGAGTAGACGACCGCGTCGGGCAGCTGCGCCTCCACGTTCGCGAGCACCGCCGCGGCACTCCACATGCCGTGCGCGATGGCCGTGCTGAAACCGAACGCCTTCGCGGTGAGATCGGCCATGTGGATCGGATTCCGGTCGCCCGAGGCATTCGCGTACTGCCGGATCAACCCCAGGTCGACGCTCACCACGCGGTCGGGCGGCGGCGGAGCGGCGTCCTTCGGCGCCGGACCGCGTTCACCGTCGGAGAGGCTGGTGCGCTGCTGCTTGAGGAACGTGCCGGTCTGCACGGCCACCAGTTCGCGGCCGACGTGGAACTCCGAGACCACGTCGACGAGCATGCCTTTGCGGTGCTCGCGCAGGTTCTCCGCGTGTGCGGAGATGGTGAGCGGCTCGTCGACGCCGATGGTGCGCAGGCGCTCGATCGTGTTCTCGAGGTGCACCGATCCGACGGCGCCGAACGGGAACGCCGACGACACCATGATGCTCATCGCGAGCGGGAACTGCAGGACGAACAGGAACGGCAGCGGCACCGTGGCGCCGAACTGCAGACCCGTGGTTCGGCAGTACTCGGCGAGTTGAGCCTGGTCGATGCGCAGGTTCTCGATGCGATACGTGGTGTCCGGGAGCGACGCCGTCGGGCTGACGCGCGCAGGCTTCCCGATGACCGGCAGCATCGCTGCGACAGCCTTCGGGTACAGCTGACCCGCGCCCGGCAAGGACGTCAACGTGATGGTCTTGGTCATTGCGAGCCCGACTCAGGCGCCGAGCAGGCTCTGGCCGCAGACACGGACCACGTTGCCGGTGACTGCGTTGCTCGCCGGGCTGGCGAAGTAGGCGACAGTCTCGGCGACGTCGACGGTCTGGCCGCCCTGCTGCAGTGAGTTCATCCGGCGGCCGACCTCGCGGGTGGCGAGGGGGATGGCCGCGGTCATCGCGGTCTCGATGAAGCCCGGCGCCACCGCGTTGATGGTGATGCCCTCCTTGGCCAGGATGGGGGCGTAGGTGTCGACCAGGCCGATGACGCCGGCCTTGGACGCGCCGTAGTTGGTCTGGCCGCGGTTGCCTGCGATGCCTGCGATCGACGACACGTCGACGACCGCGCCGCCGGAGCGGAGGGCCTTGCGCTCGACGAGCTCGTTGACGAGGGTCTGCGGCGCGATCAGGTTGACGCTGATGACCGAGTTCCAGCGGCCCGCGTCCATGTTGGCGAGCAGCTTGTCGCGGGTGATGCCTGCGTTGTTGACGATGATGTCGAGGCCGCCGTGGCGCTCGAGCACGTGCTCGGCGATCTTCTCACCGGCGTCGGCTGCGGTCACATCGAGCGGCAGTGCGGTGCCGCCGACCTTGTTGGCGGTCTCGCTCAGGGCCTCGCCCGCCGCGGGGATGTCGGCGGCGATGACGTGGGCGCCGTCGCGGGCCAGAACCTCGGCGATGGTTGCGCCGATGCCGCGCGCAGCACCGGTGACCAGGGCGACCTTGCCTGCGAGCGGCTTGTCCCAGCTCTCGACCGATGCGCCGTCGGCGTCGCCGACGCGGATCACCTGGGCGTCGACGTACGTGGACTTCGCGGACAGCAGGAAGCGGAGGGTGGATTCGAGGCCGGACACGCCGGTCTTGGCCTTCGGCGAGACGTACACCAGCTGGGCGGTGGCGCCGTTGCGCAGTTCCTTGCCGAGCGAGCGGGTGAAGCCCTCGAGGGCGCGCTGGGCAACGTGGTCGTCGGCGGCCGCGGTCAGCTCGGGGGTGGTGCCGAGCACGACGAGACGGGCCGAGTTGCCGGTGGACCGCATGATCGGGGTGAAGAACTCGAAGAGCTGCTCCAGCTCGGCGGGCTTGCTGATGCCGGTCGCGTCGAAGACCGCCGCACCCAGCTTCTCCGCGGAACGACCTCCGGCGACGCTCTCGACGAGCGTGTAGTCGTCGCCTGCGGTGAGGATCTCGCGAATCGGTTCCACCAGTCGGCCGGACCCGCCGAGCAGAACGGGGCCGCCGAGGGCAGGCTGCGACGCCGAGTAGCGACGCAGGGTCGGCGGCTGCGGGAGGCCGACGCGGGACGCGATGAACGCGCCGGGGCCGCTGTTGACGATGGACGAATACAGGTCGGTGTTTCCTGCCACGACTATCTCCTTCGATGTCTGTGAACGAATCCCCTGGGCCTTCACATGCCGGGTCGACGTCTCTGCCGGTGACCCTATGCGGACGGCGTCCGTGCGCAGTAGTGCGAACCACTGTGACATGTGCCGCAGGCTCCAGGAGTCGACAACTAACTTACTCGCGAGTAAGAATACTCTCAAGGTCGATACGTTCGACGTCGAAGAATCTGTCAGGAGTGAGCTTCGTGGTCTCATACACCCCCCGTAAGCCGGAAACCCGCCAGCAGCGGCCGGTCGCCATCCTCGGCGGCAACCGCATCCCCTTCGCCCGCCAGGACCGCGCGTACGCCAGCGTCGGCAACCAGGACATGTTCACCGCTGCTCTGCAGGGTCTCATCAGCCGCTTCAACCTGCAGGGTGAAGAGCTCGGCATGGTTGCGGGCGGCGCGGTGCTGAAGCACTCCCGAGACTTCAACCTGGTCCGCGAGTCGGTCCTCGGCTCCTCGCTCTCGCCGTACACGCCGGCGATGGACGTCCAGCAGGCCTGCGGCACCGGCCTGCAGGCCATCCAGATCGTCGCCGACGGCATCGCGAACAGCCGCTACGACGTCGCCATCGGCGGCGGGGTCGACACCACGTCCGACGCGCCGATCGGCGTCTCGGAGGACATGCGCCGCCAGATGCTCGAGGTGAACCGCGCCAAGAGCACCGCCGACCGCATCAAGGCCGCGCTCGGTCTGGTGACCAAACTCGGGATCGAGATCCCGCGCAACGGCGAGCCCCGCACCGGCCTGTCGATGGGCGAGCACGCCGCCATCACCGCCAAGGAGTTCGGCATCGGTCGCGCCGAGCAGGACGAACTCGCGGCCGCCAGCCACCAGAAGATGGGCGCTGCCTACGACCGTGGCTTCTTCGACGACCTCGTCACCCCGTTCCTAGGCCTGACCCGCGACGAGAACCTGCGCCCCAACTCCACGGTGGAGAAGCTCGCCACCCTGAAGCCGGTCTTCGGAGTCAGCCTGGGCGAGGCCACCATGACCGCGGGCAACTCCACGCCGCTGAGCGACGGCGCGTCGGCCGTCCTGCTCTCGACCGACGAGTGGGCCGCTGAGAAGAACCTCCCGGTGCTGGCCTACCTCCGCGACACCGAGACCGCCGCCGTCGACTACGTCAACGGTCCCGACGGTCTGCTGATGTCGCCGACCTACGCCGTTCCGCGTCTGCTGGAGCGCAACGGGCTGACCCTGCAGGACTTCGACTTCTACGAGATCCACGAGGCCTTCGCGTCCGTCGTCCTCTGCCACCTCCAGGCATGGGAGTCGGAGGAGTACTGCACCGAGCGGCTGGGCCTCGAGAAGGCGCTCGGCTCCATCGATCGCAGCAAGCTCAACGTGAACGGGTCGTCGCTCGCGGCGGGCCATCCGTTCGCGGCGACCGGCGGGCGCATCATCGCGCAGGCCGCCAAGCAGATCAAGGAGAACGGCGGCGGTCGTGCGCTGGTCTCGATCTGCGCGGCAGGTGGCCAGGGCGTCACTGCGATCGTCGAAGGCTGATCGCACTCGCTGTCGACGAAGCCCGGTCGGTGGGACACAGATCCCGCTGACCGGGACTTTCGTCGTTCTCAGAAGTTTTCTCGAGAGAATTTCCCGCAGTGTGTAACGCTCCGGAGCGGTGCAGCTATATACGGGTTAGCTCCGGCTGAACCGCCAGACCCCCGACCCGGCGGTTCAGCCGGAGTCTTGTATTCCGCATCCTCTCGCTTTTGCCGCTACCATTCGGACGTTGTGACTTCTTCCGCCCAGACCCCCAGCCGCCGTAGGTGGATTGTGCGTGGCGTCGTCGGCGGACTGCTCCTGATCGGCATCGCAGTCGGTGTCGATGCGATCCTCACGCACGGCCACACCGCGCGCAGCGCGCAGATCGCGGAGTTCGATCTGGGGAACATGGACGAGGCGCATGCGCGAGACGTGCTGACCAAGCTGACGACCGCCTCGCACGGTCCGTTGACGGTGGCGACCTCGTCCGGCTCGGCGAAGATCGATCCGGGAGCGCTCGGTGCGACGTTCGACGTCGAAGCGACGCTCGAGCGCCTCATGGACCAGCCGGCCAACCCCTGGGACCGATTCCTCGGCATGATCGGGGTCGCGCGTCCCGTCACACCCGTCGTGCACATCGACGACGCCAAGTTCAACGCGGAGCTGGACAAGCACACCAACCAACTGGAGAAGGCGGCCGTCGAGGGCGGTGTGCACTTCGACGGCGTTGAACCCGTCGGTGACTTTCCGTCCAAGGGACTGCGGATCGACCGTGCGGCGGCGAAGCAGACGATCGCCGAGCAGTGGCTGAGCGGGCACACCCTGGACCTCGCGATGGAACCGTTCGCCCCGACGGTCTCCGCCGAGACGGTGCAGGCGACGCTCGACGGTCCGGCGCAGAACGTGACGGCGTCGAAGGTCTCCCTCGCCGGGCGCGGCGATCGGATCACCGTGACGCCCCGCGAGATGGGGTCGCTGGTGACCTTCGTGGCCGACGGCCGCGGCGGGCTGACCCCGAAGGTCGCCGCCAAGGACGCGCGAAAGGTGCTCGGCGAGCGCACGGCGCCCACTGAGTCGCAGCCGGTGAACGCGAGTTTCAGCCTCGGCGGCGGAGCACCGTCGGTGGTGCCGTCGACCGACGGTGCCAAGGTGAACTGGCGGCGCACCGCGGACCGCATCGGTCAGCTCTCGGTGGCGACCGGTGATCGGGCGGGCAAGGTGGCGTACACGATCACCAAGCCTGCGCTCGACACGAAGGGAGCGCGCAAACTGGGTGTCAAAGAGGTGGTCTCGGAGTTCACGACCGGTGGCTTCAGCGGGCCGTCGGGCGAGAACATCCGCCTTGTGGCGCAAGAGGTGAACGGCGCAGTGGTGCTGCCCGGCGAGACCTTCTCGTTGAACGGCTACACCGGGCCGCGCGGTACCGCTCAGGGGTATGTCGAGTCCGGGATCATCGATCACGGGCGGCCGTCGAAGGCCGTCGGCGGCGGTATCTCCCAGTTCGCGACGACGCTGTACAACGCCGCATACTTCGCCGGTCTCGACGACGCGGGCCACACGGAGCACTCCTACTACATCTCCCGGTATCCCGAGGCGCGGGAGGCGACGGTGTTCGAGGGGGCGATCGACCTGCAGTTCACCAACAACACCCCGTACGGCATCGTCATCGAGACGGGATGGAGTTCGTCGAACATCACGGTGCGGATGTGGAGCACCAAGACCGTGGACGTGGAGTCGATCACCGGGAGTCGTACCGATCCGACGTCGCCGACCACCGTTCGACTGCCCGCGGGCGGCGACTGCGTGCCTGCGAGCGGTGCCCCCGGCTTCACCGCGTCGAACACCCGGGTCATCCGCAGCGTGAAGACCGGCGCGGAGATCAGCCGTCACACCCGCACTGTGCGGTATGCGCCGGAGCCGATCGTCCGCTGCGGCTGAACTGAAACCTGTTTCAGACCCCGCGCTGTGCGTGCGGTCACCGAGCGATAAGCTCCGAAACATGGATATCAATGGAGCAAGTGCAATCGTGACCGGAGGCGCGTCCGGCATCGGTGCGGCCTCGGCCCGTCGACTCGCGGCGCAGGGCGCCAAGGTCGTCATCGCCGACCTCAAGGCCGAGGACGGCGAGGCCCTCGCGAAGGAGATCGGCGGCGCTTTCGTCAGCGTCGACGTCACCGACACCGCTCAGATCGAGGCCGCGGTCAACAAAGCCGTCGAGCTGGGCCCGCTGCGTGCGGTCGTCAACTCCGCGGGCATCGGCTGGGCGCAGCGCACGGTCGGCAAGGATGGCGAGTTCGCGTCGGCGCACAACCTGGACCTGTACAAGAAGGTCATCGCCATCAACCTGGTCGGCACCTTCGACACCGTCCGTCTCGCGGCAACCGCGATGAGCCGCAACGAGCCGAACGAGAACGGCGAGCGCGGCGCGATCGTCAACCTCGCGTCGGTCGCCGCATTCGACGGTCAGATCGGTCAGGCCGCGTACTCGTCGTCGAAGGGCGGCGTCGTCGGCATGACCCTGCCGGTCGCTCGTGACCTGTCCGCGGTCGGCGTCCGCGTCAACTGCATCGCTCCCGGCCTCATCGACACCCCGATCTACGGCAGCGGCCCGGAGTCGGAGGCCTTCAAGGCCAAGCTGGGCGAGAGCGTCCTGTTCCCCAAGCGGCTCGGTGTGCCGGACGAGTTGGCCTCGATGGTGGAGGAACTCATCACCAACTCGTACATGAACGCCGAGGTGATCCGCGTCGACGGCGGCATCCGGATGCCTCCGAAGTAGGCTCGACCCTCTTTTCTGCCGTTGATCGGGCCCCGCAGCGGGGCCCGATCAACGGCAGAAATGTTTTCCGGTGCCCGGTGGCGGGCCGCGGCGGTCGTTATGATTCGGGCATGCGGAATCTGGTGCTGTCGGTGATCGGCGACGACCGTCCGGGGCTCGTGTCGGCGTTGGCCGACGCGATCGCGAGCAGCGGCGGCAACTGGGAACGCGGTCAGCTGGCGCAGCTGGCCGGAAAGTTCGCTGGCATCGTGGTGGTCACCGTCCCACAGGACCGATCGGGCGAGGTGATCGCCGCGGTCACCGGTCTCGAGGGGTTGCTTGAGGTCGCCGTGCATTCGGCCGGCGCCGCCGAGATCCGTGAAGGCGAGTGGGCGTCGCTGACGATCGATGTGCTCGGCAACGATCGTCCGGGCATCGTCCGCGAGCTGTCCGCGGCACTCAGTGCGAGCGGCGTGACGATCGAACGGATGACGACGGGCACGCGGGAGGCGCCGATGGCGGGCGGCATGCTGTTCGAAGCCCAGCTCGAGGTGCTGGTGCCGCCGTCGGCCGACGCGGCGACGATCCGCTCCGATCTGGAACGGATCGCTGCCGAGTTGCTGGTCGACCTCGGGATCGACGGCGAGTAACCGAACACGTCGTCGACGACCGTCCGACGGCGGCGTCGGCCCGGACACCGACCGCGACTACCATCGGGGTCATGAACGACGGCGACCGCAGTCCGCTCACGCTCGGTGAACTCATCCGGACCCAGCGTGAACTGGCGGCGATGCCGATGCGTCGATTGGCCGAGATGGTCGGGATCTCGAATCCCTACCTGTCGCAGATCGAGCGGAATCTGCGTGAACCGAGCGACCGTGTCCTTGAGGCGATCGCCGACAATCTGAAGCTGTCCGCCGACGTGCTGGCCGCGTCGACGCGGACGTCGGACCCGCAGGGGCAGCCGGACGTGGTCGCCGCCATCCGCCGCGATCCCGATCTCACGCGTGCACAGCGGGCCGCACTCGAGGAGATGTACCAGAGTTTCGCCAGCGTGACGGTCGCGAATCGGCGACGCGGCGCTGCCGACCGCTGATCCCGACAGACCGCGAACGCAAACGACGGCGCGAACCCGATGATCGGGTTCGCGCCGTCGTTGCTCGTGGCGTGCGGTGCCTGTCAGGCGAAGGCCGCGCGGACAGCCTGGACGCCAGCGGTGTTGAGGTCGGTGAACAGCTTGACCTGGGCGTCGACGATGCCGCTGGCGGCGGTGAGGCCGGTGGACTCGACGATCTTCTTCTGGAAGTCGAGCGCGGTGTCGACCGACTTCTCGTACACGTCGAGCGTGGCCAGAGCGGCCTGCTTGCTCGCGGACAGCAGCGTGGCCTGGACGTCGTTGATCTGCTTGGTGGAGTCGTCGATGGCCTTGGCGACCTTGCTTGCGGCGTTCTGAGCGGTCATGGTGTCTCCTTGGGAAGTAGTGTGCGGTGCTCTCCGCCCCGTCAGTTAACAAGTTAGCACACTGATTGCTAACGCGCGCTGAGTCGGCGGTGTTGCGTCGATCACTCCAGCACGTACGTCCCCGGGGCGGGCGTGATGACGGGATGCGCAGCACTGCCCATCGTGGGGGGATCCTGCAGTTCGCCGGCCCGGGTGCTCGACCACACCGCCCAGTCGTCCCACCACGAGTTCTTCGTCACGGTCGCCGCGTCGCGCCACGCATCGGGATCGGCGGGAAGCTCCGGCGACGGGGCGTCGGGGGCACCGATCGCGGCGCTCCAGGTCTTCTTGCTCGCCGGGTTGACGATGCCTGCGATATGACCGCCGTTGGAGAGGATGTAGCGCGCATCCTTGCCGAAGAGCTTGGCGCCCGCGTACGAGGTCTTCCAGGGCACGATGTGGTCGCCGATCGCACCGACGATGTACACGTCGCCGTCGAAGGCGCTCAGGTCCACCGCGGTGTCGCACATCTTCAACTCGCCCTGCGCGAGCAGGTTCTCGCTGTAGAGCTGCCGCAGATACTGCGTGTGCATCGCGGCGGGCATGTTGGTGGAGTCCTCGTTCCACACCAGCAGATCGAAGGCGGGCGGGGCCTCGCCGAGCATCCACCGGGAGACCCAGTAGCTGAAGATCAGGTCGTTGGCGCGCAGCAGGTCGAAGGTCTGCGCCATGCTGTCCCCGCTCAGGTACCCCTTCTTCGCCATCAAGGCGTCGAGATTGTCGAGCGTCTTCGGATCGGTCATGAAGCCGAGGTCGCCGGTCTCGGAGTAGTCGAGGATCGTGTTGATCAGTGTCAGGTCCCCGATGCGGTCGTCACCGGTGCCCGCGGCGATCGCGGTCATCGCGCCGCCGAGGCAGACGGCGAGGACGTCGACCTTCGGTGCGCCGGTGATGTCCTGGACGGCGCCGAGCGCCGAACGGATGCCGAGTTCCAAGTAGTCGTCGAAGGTGACCGAGCGCATCGACTCGTCGGGGTTCCGGTACGAGATCGCGAACACGGTGCGGCCGTGCTGAACGGCCCACTCGATGAGACTCCGGCCGGGGCCGAGGTCCATGATGTAGTACTTGTTGATCCACGGCGGGCTCGCGAGCAGCGGAGTCGCATGGACCTGGTCGGTCTGCGGTGCGTACTGGATCAGCTCGATGAGCTCATTGCGGAAGACCACCTGCCCCTCGGTGCAGGCCATGTTCTCGCCGACGGTGAAGGCGTCCATGTCGACGCGCACCGGGCGGCCGTTGCGATTGACCAGATCGGATGCTGCGTAGCGGGCGCCGCGCACCAGCGACTTGCCGCCGGTGTTGATGGCCGTGGTGAGCACCGTCGGGTTGAGGAGCGGTGAGTTGCTCGGCGACAGCGCATCGCACAGCAGCTCGACGAATGCGCGCGCTTTGGCCGTCGTCACGGCGTCGGACTCGGCGGAGTCGACGAGGTCGAGGGCCAGGGCCCGCGCGGCGAAATAGGACTCGAGGACGGCGAAGTACGCCGGGTTCTCGTGCCACGCGGTGTCGGAGAATCGTCGATCTCGAACGGATTCGGGTGCCGCATCCACATCGCCGAGGCCGAAGGCGACCCGGGCGGTGTTATCGGGGACCGTTGCGATCCGGTTCACGAAACGGCCGGCGGCGCGGGCGACGCTGCGCGGGTTCTTGGCGATGTCAGTGCCGGTGCGGAAGGTGGATTCCAGCCAGCCGAGCGGATCGATCTCGGCAGTGATGCGGGTCGGGAGGAGGCTCATGGGTACTCGCGATCTGTCGAACGGGGAGGGAGACTTGGAGTGCGTCGGTGACGCGGCGCTTGCGGTGCTGAGCAGGCTCAGGCGGGGCCGAGGTAGCGGATGATCATCTCGCACACGCAGACCGGCCGGTCCAGGCCCTCGATGGTGAACGTCAAGCCGACGGTCAACTGGAATCCACCCGTGACCGGTTCTACTGCGGCGACGTGGGCGGTGGCGCCCACCTCGGAATCCACCGGAACCGGCGCGGGGAAGCGGACCTTGTTGAGTCCGTAGTTGATGACCTGGGTGGCGTCGTCGACGTCGAGCAGATCCCAGAACAGCGGGACGGCGAGCGAGAGCGTCAGGTAGCCGTGGGCGATGGTGGTCCCGAACGGGCCCTTCTTCGCGCGCTCGGCGTCGACGTGGATCCACTGGTGGTCGTTCGTCGCATCGGCGAAGGTGTCGATCTGCTCCTGGGTGATGCGGATGCGAGCCGACGCCCCCAGATCCTGGCCGGCGAGCGACGGGAGATCGGCGAGGCGAACGCTGCGAGCGGGAGTGGTGGTCGACGTGACGGTGGACTCGGTCACCAGTATTTCCAATCGTTGACAGAGACCGCGCGAATACTGCTGCGCGGCCAGGGATGCGGTGATATCGGAACATCAGAGAATTCGCCCGGCGGCCTTTCGGGTTCGGTGACGAAAGGCATCGATGCGGGGTGAGGAAAGCCTGATCTATAACTCCGATCAATACTGACAATAAGTAATTAGCTCGGTGACTGCAAACGGGTGTGAGGCATGTAACGCGGGCCGTTAGTCCCTATTGTTAGTGCAGGTCGGAGGCATGTTGTGGGCCGGTTTCAATCTACTGGCGAGTACAGACGAGTCCCTACTTATCGGTAATGAGTTCTCGGTTTGTGCGGGGGTGCGTCTCGGTAATTCTGACAAGATCGAATTCCCGTTTATGAATTCGTCAGGGGTGCCATTGATCTCCGGTCGCCGTTCGGAGGGGGAATTGCATTAGACGGCAACGATATTCGTCCAATTCTTCGCTACCGGTTGACGAATGGCGTCGGTTCTGCGTCGCCGCCTGTCATTGCGTTTGTTCGACGGTGGGCGGCCGGATGAACGGGAGCGAGCAGGCCTGGTCGCGGCGTCGTCCGGTCGGGCGAACCTTGACCGTTTGTCCTGGTCGTTTGCAGTTTCTGGCGGTGATGACCGTGTGTGCCGGGCTACCGTGACGCTGTGGGTTCGGAGATGGTCCGGACCGTGCATCGAGAGCCGTACGGCTGCGATCCCTCACGGGAGGAGACTGTCTTGTCCAAACGTCGTTTTGCCGCCGTCGCCGCGGCGGCCGCGATCGTCACGTCGGTGGCACCGGCCACCGCACTCGCCACCCCTGCTCTGCCGGGGCCGCTCGCCGGCTTCAGCAGCATCTTCGGTAATAGCAACCCGGATAACAAGAGCAGGGGCTGCCATGTGGACTGGCGATCCTCAGCCACCAAGACGCGGACCGACAGCGGCGTTACCAACACGATTGACGGCGGTGTTACCCCGAGGCGCGGCGACAACGGTGCGACGGAAATGCAGTTGTGGGGCGACTTCTCGAAGCCGTTCTGGCGCACCATTGTCGCAACCGATGGCGACATCAGGAACTACAAGCTCGAGGTGAAGCTACCCGCGGGCTACGCGTACACCTCGGAGGTGTTCGCCGCGGATTCAACCTGGTTTGGCATCGACGGCGCCAATAACCTCACGAAGTGGCCCAAGGCGCTTGGCCCGGACAGTTTGACCGTCACGACCAGTACTGACACGAGGACGGCCACCGTCAAGGTGAAGAGTGGCACGCTTGAGGGGCTCCACCGCTTCGTCATCTACTTCACGGGTACTCCGGACGGAAGCACAGTGCCGGATTCGATCACCGCGACCGCGAAGTCGACCGGCTTGTTCGTCGACTGTGGCGGCAACGGCTCCAGCGCCAGCTAGAGTCCGCATATCGAAGCGTTCAGCCCCGACGATCGTCGTCGGGGCTGAACCGTTCTCAGTGGGTGGCGTTCTCACACCGCGACGTCGGTCTCCGCGATCGTCGGACGCCGGGTGCCGCTGATGCCCAGCAGCGCTGCGGCCAAGCAGGCGAGCGCTACGGCGACGGCGAACCACGGGAAGATCTGCGCGGTGCCGAGCGCGGACGCCAGCGCCCCGGCGACGACGGTCGGGACGCCCATGGCGATGTAGCCGAGCAGGTAGTACGCGCTCATCACCGCGCCGCGGGCGTCGGGCGGCGCGACGTCGTTCAGGTGACGGAGTGAGCCGCCGAACGCGAGACCGAACACCGCGCCGAGCACGATCGAGTCGATGATGATGAAGGCCGTCGAACCGCTCGCAAGCGCCCAGATCGCGCACATCAGGGCGACGATCATGCCCAGGTTGCCGCCGATCGCGGCCTTCCGCGGATCGATCCGCCCGCCGAGCCACTGCGATACGGCCGCAGCCGCGGCCATGGCGCTGACGACGATGCCGACGAACATCACCGAGGTGTGCCCCGTGGCGTGCTGGGTGAGCGCCGGGTACAGGCTGAGGAAGACGCCCAGCACCGACCAGGCGGCCATGATGCCGATGCCGGAGAACCAGAAGTCGGCGCGGATCGCCTTGGGGATCGACGGCGCCCGCAGGCGGACTCGGCCGCCGGTGCGTTCGGTGTGGGGCTCGGTCAGTGCGATCACCGCGGCGAGCATCGCGGCCACGACGACGATGACGATCGCATACGGAATCCGGAGCGGGCTGGTCGCCCACTGCGCCGCAGCGGCCGCGCCGATCACGGTGATCGTGATGCCGACATTCAGGGCGACGCCGCTGGCCACACCGTTACGAGCACCGGCGAACGGGCGGACGTCGAGGAGTGCGGCACCCGCGGTGACGGTGATCGCGCCGATCGCGATGCCGTGCAGGAATCGGGCGACGATGAGCACCCATGCGCTGTTGGCGATCAGGAACAGGACCAGGCCGGTCAGGATCAAGACGAGCGCGGTGATCAGCACCGGCTTGCGGCCGACCGCGTCGGAGATCGGACCGACGGTGAGTGCCGATCCCAGCGCGCCGATCGCATAGACGGCGAAGATGACCGTGATGGTCAGCGGGCTCATGCCCCACTGCTCCTGATAGATCGGGTAGAGCGGCGAGGGCAGCCCGGAACATCCCAATGCCAGGGCGAGCAAGGCCAGCAACAGCAGGAACGACCACCGCTGCGGATGGACCGTGCGGGTGGAGTTCGTCTCGGCGACGGCTTCGATGACCATGGATCCTCGGGTATGTTTGATGAGTATCGAACCGCTTCGACGATAGTCCCGTGTTCGATGTTCATCAAACTGATTGTTTGCGAGAGTGACCGAGATGACCCCGACCGACAGCGTCGCCGACCTGCAGTCCGTGCTGAGCGCACTTGCCGATCCCGTTCGGCTGGAGATGCTCCGACGCCTGGGCCATGCGGCCGAGCCGCTGGCCTGCACCGCGCTCTATGACACCGTCACCAAGGCGACGGCCAGTCACCACTTCAAGATCCTCCGCGAGGCGGGGCTCGTCGAGCGGATCGCGGAGGGCCAGTGCGCGCGGTACCGCCTGCGGAACGACGCCGTCGACGCGTTGTATCCCGGGTTGTTGACCTCGGTGTTGACTGCTGCGAACGCGTAGGGCGCGTCCGTCAATCGCACCGTCCGTCCTGCCGTCGACTGCCGCTTCCCAACACACCGCACGATGGCAGCGGACGATGCCTTGTCCCAGCGAAACTCGCGACGGTCTCGATTACTGCGTGCTCGCTCCGCTCACACGCAGCACTCGACCAACGTGGGGGAGTTAGTGCCGGCTGTCGGGGAGATCTGGGAAGACACAGAGAACCCCGCCGGGCGCCCGGCGGGGTTCTCTGCGACAGTTCAGCCGAATCAGATCAGAACGCGGCTTCGTCGAGCTCCATGATGTCGTTATCGACGTTGTTCTCGACCACGGTGCGGACCGAGGTCAACAGCGGCAGCATGTTCTTGGCGAAGAACACGCCCGAGGCGACCTTGCCCTCGTAGAAGGCCTTGTCGTCGCCGGTGGCGCCCGCGTCGAGCGCGGCCTGTGCGACGACGGCCTGGCGCAGCAGCAGCCAGCCGATGACGAGGTCGCCGACGGCCATCAGGAAGCGGACCGACGCGGTACCGACCAGGTACAGCTTCTTCGGGTCTTCCTGTGCACCCATCAGCCAGCCGGTGAGCTTGGCCGCCATGGCCTGGACGTCCTCGTTGGCGGTCTTCAGCAGCGCGCGCTCGGCATCGAAGCCCTTGCCGTTGTCGATGAAGTCCTGGATCTGGCCGGCGACGTGGCCCAGTGCCTGGCCCTTGTCGCGGATGATCTTGCGGAAGAAGAAGTCCTGCGCCTGGATGGCGGTGGTGCCCTCGTACAGCGAGTCGATCTTCGAGTCGCGGATGTACTGCTCGATCGGGTAGTCCTGCAGGAAGCCGGAACCGCCGAGGGTCTGCAGCGACTCGGTGAGCTTCTCGTACGCGCGCTCGGAGCCGACGCCCTTGACGATCGGGAGCAGCAGGTCGTTGACCTTGTGGGCCAGCTCGGCGTCGGCGCCGGAGACGATCTGTGCGGCGGCGGGGTCCTGGTGCGACGCGGTGTACAGGTACACGGCGCGCAGGCCCTCGGCGTACGCCTTCTGGGTCAGCAGTGCGCGACGGACGTCCGGGTGGTGGGTGATGGTGACGCGCGGTGCGGCCTTGTCCATCATCTGCGTCAGGTCGGCGCCCTGGACGCGCTCCTTGGCGTACTCGAGAGCGTTCAGGTATCCGGTCGACAGCGTCGAGATGGCCTTGGTGCCGACCATCATGCGAGCGTGCTCGATCACGTCGAACATCTGGGCGATGCCGGAGTGGACTTCGCCGACGAGCCAGCCCTTGGCCGGGGTGCCGTGCAGGCCGAAGCTGACCTCACAGGTGGCCGAGGCCTTGATGCCCATCTTGTGCTCGACGCCGGTGACGAAGGCGCCGTTGCGGTCCTGCAGCTCGCCGGTCTCGTGGTCGAAGTGGAACTTGGGGACGAAGAAGAGCGAGAGGCCCTTGGTGCCCGGTCCGGCGCCCTCGGGGCGAGCCAGGACGAGGTGGAAGATGTTCTCGGTCATGTCCTGGTCGGCCGAGGTGATGAAGCGCTTGACGCCCTCGATGTGCCAGGTGCCGTCTTCCTGCTTCGTGGCCTTGGTGGTGCCTGCGCCGACGTCCGAACCGGCGTCCGGCTCGGTGAGGACCATGGTGGCGCCCCAGCCGCGCTCGGAGCAGATCGTCGCCCACTTCTTCTGCTCGTCGGTGCCGTTGTCGTAGAAGATGTTCGAGAAGCCGGAGCCCGCGCCGTACATGAAGACCGGCGGGTTGGCGCCGAGGATCATCTCGCCGAGCGCCCAGTACAGCGAGCGCGGGGCGGGCAGTCCGCCGAGGGCCTCGTCGACGCCGACCTTGTCCCAGCCGGCTTCGATGAAGGCGTTGTAGCTCTTCTTGAAGCTGTCGGGGATGGTGACGGTGTGGTTCTCCGGGTCGAAGACCGGCGGATTGCGGTCCGCGTCGATGAACGAATCGGCGATCGGACCTTCGGCGAGGGTGCGGACCTCGCGGAGCATGTCGACGGCGGTCTCGTGATCGAGGTCGCCGAACTCTCCGGTGGCGAGCACCTTGTCGAGTTCGTACATCTCGAAGAGGTTGAAGTGCAGGTCACGCAGGTTGGACTTGTAATGGCCCATGGTTTTCCTAACTCGCTGTTCTAGAGATTCGTTTGTCCGGTCAAGGCTCCGGCGGCTGACACGGAGTAAGTTACTTGCCGGTAACTATAGTCAGAATACCGGCGTCGTGGGCTGGGAACAATAAGACGGAGTGTGGTCCCGCTAACAATTGCAAGCGGATCGTGTGGGTCAATGCGATCGCAGGTACTCCAGATCGGCGGCGATGCCGTCGGCAGGCGTCTCCAGAACGCCGGGCGCGTCGGCCGTCTTCATCAACTCGGCGAGGATGTCGGCGTCGATCTGACCGGACTCCAGATTGGCGTGGCGGTCGCGGCCGGAGTCGAACTCGTCGCGTGAATTGTTCAGGTGGATCAAGTCGATGCGGCCGGTGATGGCCTTGATTCGTTCGACCAGGCCCACCAGGTCCTCGCCGCCGGCCCATGCGTGGCAGGTGTCGAGGCAGAATCCGGCCTGCGGAAAATCGCCGACGGCGTCCCACAGGCGTTCGATGGACTCGAGCGTGCGGGCCATCGCGTGATCGCCGCCCGCCGTGTTCTCGATGAGGATCGGGACGCCGAATCCGCCCTTGTCCTCCTGTCGCTCGAACAACTTCCGCCAATTCGTGAAGCCTTCGGCGGCGTCTTCGCCGTCCTTCAGATGCCCGCCGTGGACGACCAGTCCGATCGCACCCAGCTCCGCAGCGGCCTTCGCCTGCTCCTCGACGGCTTTGCGCGACGGCATTCGGAGGCGGTTGTTCAAACTCGCGACGTTGATCTGATAGCTGGAATGCACCACGACGTCGATCGCGGACTCCCGGATCTCGTCCGCGTGGGGATGCGGCTGCGGCTTCTTCCAGCTCTGGGGGTCGGTCACGAACATCTGAAAGATGTCGATGCCGAGGTCTTCGGCAGTGGCGACGGGGTTCTCGTCCTGGCGTAGATGGGCTCCGACACGCATGCCTCCAGCTTAGTGTCGTGCACTGGTGTCCCGCACCGGATAGGTGCGTGCAGATGCCGCGGACCGGGCTGATTCTGCGGGTGCAAATTCCCAACGCGAGGTGAACCAGATGGCGCGTTGTGGTGAATCAGGCATGAACATCCACTAGTGTTCGAGACCGGGTCGGCCTGTGTCGATCGGGAGACTGGAGGACACCTCGTGAGTCTGGACACGACGGATTCTAGGGAGTCCGGCGACGCCGACATCGGCCCAGACCCGTCCGCGCCGCCCAGCGACGACTCCGTACGCGGCGCCGAGACCCCGCCGCCGGCGTCGAATGACGCCAGCCAGAACGACGCCGACCCGGACGGCGCGTCGGTGGTCGCGGTGGTCGAGGAGAAGGTTCGCAACTACGCGTTGCTCCGCCGCGTCCTCCTGCTGATGTGGGCGGTGTCGATCGCCGTCTACTTCTGGTTCGCAGGCATCGCGGCCGACCGGACCAGCCTGATCTTCTTCCTCGCCTTCGGCATGGCCGCGGCGACTGTCGGCCGTCGCCGCGTCATCACGATCTTCATCGACTGGCTGCCGTTCGTCCTGATCCTGATGCTCTACGACTGGACGCGCAACATCGCGGTCTGGCTCGACATGCCGACGCACTGGCACCTTGCCGCCGACGTCGATCACCACTTGTTCGGCGTCAACCCCACGGTCTGGTTGCAGTCGCACCTCAAGGAGTCGTCGCCGCCGTGGTGGGAGGTCATCGTCAGTGTCGTCTACATGTCGTACTTCATCGTCCCGTATGCCACGGCGGCGGCGCTCTGGGTGCGCGACCGCGCCGTCTGCGCCGGTTCGCGGCCTGCTTCATCGCGTTGAGTTTCGTGGGTTTGGTCGGCTACACGCTCGTGCCCGCCGCACCGCCGTGGGCCGCGGCCAAGTGCACCGCCGAGCAGGTCGTCGACCATCCGCACGATCCGCCGTGCATGTACCAGCCGGAAGGTGTGGTCGAGGACAATCTGCTCGGTCAGGTGCACCCCGAGCACCCCGGCGCGGAACCCTACACCGAGCGGATCTCCAGCCGCGGCTGGAGCGTTCTCGGGTTGGACATGGTGCTCCGCGCGATCCGGTTCGGGCAGGCGAAATCGAACCTCGTCGCGGCGATTCCGTCACTGCACGCGGGCTTGACGATGCTCCTCGCGCTGTTCATGTGGCCGCGGACCCGCTGGTTCGGCAAGACGATGTTCACCGGGTACGCCCTCGTGATGGCGTTCGCCCTCGTCTACACCGCCGAGCACTACGTCGTCGACATCCTGCTCGGCTGGGGGCTGGCGGCCCTGGTGTACGCGACGTATCGCGTCGTCGACGCGCGGTACATTCTGCCGCGGAATGCACGACGGCGTGCGGAGATGCCGAGGGAGCACGCGGTGAGCTGACCGGGCCTCAGCTCCGCTCGGCGGCCCGGAAGCTCGGGGGCGTCACCGTGCTGAAGTCGATCATCGCGTGGGTGTTGTCGATCGCGGTCACCAGGCCGATCCCGAATTGACCGCACTCGTCGTGCAGCGTGGCGGTCCCGACGGAGAGTCCCGCGTCCTCGACGTGCGAGTCCGACTCCACGCCGATTCGGTTCCCTACGGGAAGCCGCGTGAGCGCGACGGTCAGGTCGCAATTGATGAAGCCGATGCCGCCGTCGCCGACATTCGTCACCAGGCTGGTCGATTCGGCGGCGATCACCGCGCGCTGGAACGGGGTCAACTCCTCGCCGTCGGCGACCGGGATCGGCTTCGACCACAGGCTCAGTCGGTCGGCGTTCTGGCAGTCGTCCATGCTGCGGGACCACTCCGTCCGGTCGGTACGGAAGTACGGCAGGTCGGTGTCGGCGGAGTCCGCCGGCGGGCGGAAGGTGTTCGCCTCGGCCGGTCGTGACCACCGGCCGCCGGGTGGGTTGGTCCCGTTCTTCAGGAAGACCACGGTGCCGCGCGCGGCCAGGATCTCGGAGTCGCCGTCGTACTGGGTGACCGAGACCTCGACGACGCGGATGCGACGCCCCTCGCGCAGAATCCTGGTCGTCGGCACCGTCGGCAGGCGCCGGGCATTCTTGAACAGGTCGAGAGTGAAGCGCGCGGGCGTGAATCCCTCGCGGTGCCCGGCCTTCTCTGCTGCTGCCGCCGCGACGCCGCACACCGCTGGACCGTTCAGCGAGTCCGGCCCCCACATGCTCATCGCGAAGTCCGTCGGATCGTATCGTCCGGGTTCGCCGACGGTGAAGAACGTCTTAGCAGGCATACGTCGTCACGCTACGCTGCGTGCATGAGCACTCCAGCATCACCGTCCGTCTTGCCGAACGACGCGGTCGGCGCGATCCGCACCTTCGTGATCTTCTCGTCGCTGATCGGCATCGCCATGGGAATAGCCGCGCTCGTCTGGCCGAAGGCGTCGCTGTTGATCGTCGGCGTCCTGTTCGGTGTCTCGTTGATCGTCACCGGTCTCACGCGCCTGTTCGTCGCCTTCGCGGTCACGCGTGCGACCGCGGGCGTCCGCCTGCTGCTGGGCGTGCTCGGCGGCATCGTCTTCGCCGTCGGTGTGCTCGCCACGATCAACCCGGCCAAGTCGCTGGTGCTGCTCGGCGTCTTCATCGGCGTCGGCTGGATCATCGGCGGCATTCAGGATCTGTTCGGGTTGCGCCTCACCCGGCAGCTCGGACCGCGGTGGCTCGCCATGCTCGCCGGTGCGGTCTCGGTCGTGGCAGGCATCGCGATGATCACGCTGCCGGCCATCTACACGCTCAGCACCATTTTGTGGATTCTTGCCGTGCTGCTGATCGCCGTCAGCGTCGTCACCCTGCTCACGGTGCCCGCCAAGGTCACCGCGCTGGCCGAGGCGTTGGACGCGCCCGCCGTGGACTGAGCCCCGCGCGGCCTACGCCGTCATCGCCAAGCCGTCGAGCGTGATCGTCGGTTCGACGGATTCGTTCGCCGACAGGCGCGACGTCCAGATCGTCAACACGTTCAGCAGCTCGTCGGGATGCCGCAGGGCGACGCCGTCGACGATGCCCTTCCAGACCATCGCTGCCGGGCGGACCGCGGGAATCGCGGCGGCGGCGCCGATCAACTGCGCGGCGCCTGCCGCGTCCGTGTCCCACATGGCGTCCGCGGTCGTCAGGTAGAGGCCGATCGCGGCGCGGAGATCGCGCAAGTGCATCATCGACCACGCCCAGTGCTTGGCGACGTCGACGGTGATGGCCTCACCGCGGCCGAGCGTTCGCACGTACTTGCTGTGCAGCTCGCTGCACAGCAGGTCGGAGTCGGCCCACCGCTCGAGTTGCGACATGCAGCGGACGCTGTCGTGCACCGCGGCCAGGTACTTGACCGAGTACGGGCCCTCCCTTCGGGCACGGATCTCGCGGAGGACGGAGAAGCCGGCGAGCGCGGCGCTGAACTGGCCGGCGTCGTAGTCGGCCTGGGCTTGGTCGTTCAACTCGTCGAGCATGCCTTCTATGATCTCAGTCACACCGAGAAGTTTCAATCGCCTGCGGAACGACAGGTGGAACCGACCGCGGGGCCAACCCGTCGTGCATGCGCGATGATGAACCGGTGACCGAACAACAGACCCGTGACCTGAGCAAGTGGGCGCTCCTGAGCATCGCGGCGTCGATCGTCGTGATCGCGCTCAAGACCCTCGCCTGGCAGATCACCGGTTCGGTGGGTCTGCTGTCCGACGCCGCGGAGTCGGTCGTCAATCTGGTGGCCGCCGTCGTCGCGTTCTTCGCGCTCCGGATCGCCGCGAAGCCCGCCGACGACGACCACAACTTCGGGCACGTGAAGAGCGAGTACTTCTCGGCCGTCATCGAGGGCGTCATGATCGTGATCGCCGCGATCGTCATCATCGTGACCGCCGTCGACCGCCTGTTCGCTCCGCGCGAGTTGGAACAGGTCGGTGTCGGTCTGGCGATCTCGGTGCTCGCGTCGGTGATCAACGGACTCGTCGCCTGGCAGTTGATGCGCGTCGGACGGAAGTTCCGGTCGCTCACGCTCGAAGCCGACGGCAAGCATCTGATGACCGACGTGTGGACCACGGCCGGCGTCATCGTCGGGGTGGGCGCGGTGTACCTGACGGGCTGGACCCGGCTGGATCCGATCATCGCGATCATCGTCGCGGTCAACATCATCTTCGTCGGCTACAAGCTGATGCGGGCGTCGACGATGGGGCTGATGGACACGGCCATCCCGGACGAGGAGCGCGCCGCGGTGGACGCCGTCCTGGACCGCTATCGGGGCGACGGCGTCGACTTCCACGACGTCCGCACACGGGAGGCGGGACACCTGCGCTTCATCCAGATGCACATGCTGGTGCCGGGGGACTGGACCGTGCAGCGCGGGCACGACCTCCTCGAAGACGTGGAGGACGCGCTCCACGAGGCCGTCGACGATCTGCGGCCCACGATCCATCTGGAGCCGATCGAGGACCCGCGCAGCTACGAACCGTGGCGCCGCTGATCGGCGCCCGGGTCAGAGGTCGGCGTTCTGCTCGAACGGAACGCGCTGGTACACGCAGTGGTTCAGCCAATTGGCGTACAGCGTGACGCCGTAGGTGCGCCACCGGACGGCGGGCTCGCGCGCCGGGTCGTCGTCGGGGTAGTAGTTCGCGGGCACCAGCGGGTCCATTCCGGCGTCCGCGTCGCGCTTGTACTCACGATCCAGGGTGTCGCGGTCGTACTCGGGGTGCCCGGTGATGAACACCTGACGCAGATCCGGTGTCGCGGCGAGCAGCACGCCCGCGTCGTCGCCGACGGCCAGCACGTCGACGGCGCCGGACGCTTCGATGTCGGCGGCGTGCACATCGGTATGGCGCGACTGCGGCACCGTCAGAACATCGTCGATTCCGTGCAGCAGCGGCGAGTGCGGCGTCAGCACCCGGTGGTCGAAGATGCCCGACAGCTTGTGCGGCAGCTCGTACTTCGGCACGCCGTAATGGTGGTACAGGGCGGCCTGCGCGCCCCAGCAGATGTGCATCGTCGAGTAGACGTGCCGGCGACTCCAGTCCAGAATCCGGGTCATCTCGGGCCAGTAGTCGACGTCCTCGAACTGCAGCAGCTCGATCGGGGCGCCGGTGACGATCATGCCGTCGAAGTACTGGTCGGCGACGTCGTCGAAGGTGGTGTAGAACGCCTCGAGATGCTCGGGCGGGGTGTTGCGCGAGGCGTGGCTGGCCATGTGCAGCAACGTCACCTCCACCTGCAGCGGCGTGCTGCCCAGCACGCGCAGCAACTGGGTCTCGGTGGTCGCCTTGGTCGGCATCAGGTTCAGGATGGCAATGCGCATCGGCCGGATGTCCTGCGAGCGGGCGCGATCGTCGGACATCACGAAGATGCCCTCGTCCTCGAGGACGGCGCGGGCAGGGAGATCCCGTGGAATGTTCACCGGCATGCCTCGATTGTGCCACTGAGCCGAATTCGCTGGTCCGTGGCCGAGTGACCAGCGGAGATCGGTGCGGCCGTGCGGACGGCAGCAGGTGTCGACCGGGCCTCGCCGACCAGACCTCTCTGCGGTCTCATCCGCGTTAGCCTGGAGCCATGAGCGCGCGGGATTCGTACGACGGCGGTGAATACGACCACGACGACACCGACCAACTGCAGCCCGAGGACACCCTCGAGGACGCGGAGGTGGGCGACGTCCTGGACCGCGGCTACTCACCGCCCGACTACGCACCCGGCAGTCACGAGCACGAGACGCTCGACGCTCGGCTCGCCGAGGAGGAGCCGGACACGTCGTACGACGACGGCGAGGACGGCGCCGAGGACCCGGACTATCCGGAACGCAGCGAGGTCGGGAATCGTCGCGCCGGGCGGCTGATCGCTCCCGACGCGGGGTTCGGCGTCGACGTGGACAGTCAGATGCTCGCCAGCGACGCAGGCGTCGACGGTGCGGGTGCATCTGCCGAAGAAGCGGCGATGCACTACCTCGACGAGGAATAGCGGACCGCTCCAGACCGCGGTTCCGGATTCGATACCGTTTACCTCATGGATCGTGACCGGATGGTGGATGTCGGAGTGGCGCTGGTGTCGCGCTTCGGCGCCAAGGCCCTCAGCTTGACGTCGGTGGCGCGGCAGGCGGGCGTCGCGCGCGCCACCGCCTACCGCATGTTCGGTGGGCGCGACGCACTCGTCGCCGCCATCATGTCGCGCGAACTCGAACAACTCCGCGTCCACCTCCATGCGTGGGGTCAGGAGCACGACGACCCCGCCGACCGCGTGCGGGCCCGCGTCCGCCACAGCCTGGAATACATCCGGGAACACGAGGCCCTGCAGTACGTCCTGCGCAACGAACCCGAAGAGGTGCTCCGCGCACTCATCAGCACCAAAGACTCCGAGGGCCCGTCGCTCATCGACCTCATCGTCGACGCCACGCTGCCCGACGCCGAGCCGGACGAAATCGCGGCGCTGTACCCGAATGCCCGCGCGGGCAGCGAGTTCACGGTGCGGATCGTGTACTCGTGCATGCTGGTTCCGGAGAGCGTGCTGTCTGACGACGAGATCGCGGATCTGGTGGTGCGTGCCGTCATTCGCTGACGGCGTCGACCCAGTACTGTCGGAGCCATGAGTGGCACCAGCGCCCGCAGCATCTACGTCGCGTCCGCAGAAGGCGACACCGGAAAGTCGACCGTCGCACTCGGTGCCCTGATGGTGCTGACCGCCGCCGGCGGTCGTGTGGGCGTGTTCCGCCCCATCTCCCGCGGCTCCGCGGACGAGGGCGACTACATCCTCGACCTGCTTCATCAGTATGCGTCGGTCGAGATCCCGTACGAGCAGTGCATCGGCGTCCACTACGACGACGTGCACGCCGACCCCGACGCGGCGATCGGTGAGATCGTCGCTCGCTACCACGCCGTCGCCGAGCAGTGCGACAACGTGCTGGTGATCGGGTCGGACTACACCGACATCGCGTCGCCGTCGGAACTGAGCTTCAACGCCCGCATCGCGGCCAACCTCTCGGCGCCGATCATCCTGGTGGTCAAGGCTTTCGAGCGGTCGCCCGCGGAGGTGAAGGCGGTCGCCGAACTGCTGCTCGCCGACATCAAGTCCGCGCATGCCAGCACCGTCGGCATCGTCGCCAATCGCTGCGACCCGGACGCCCGGGCGGCGGTGGAGGCGGCGTTGCAGGGCACCGGCATCCGCTCGTGGGCGCTGCCCGAGGAGCCGCTCCTCGTCGCCCCGACGATGGCCGAGCTGTGCGACGCCCTTGAGGGCACCCTCTACTCGGGCGACGTGGATCTGCTGGATCGCGAGGCCCTCGAAGTGATGGTCGGCGGCATGACCGTCGAACACATCCTGGAACGGCTCAGCGAGTCGATGGTGGTGATCGCTCCCGCCGACCGTTCCGACGTCCTGCTCGCTCTGGTGAACGCCGACGCAGCGGAAGGGTTCCCGCGACTGGCGGGCATCGTCATCAACGGCGGTCTGCGTCCGCACCCGATGATCGACGCGCTCGTCAAGGGGCTGCGCCCGACGCTTCCGATCATCGCCTGCGAACACGGAACCTACGAGACCGCGCGGACCGCGTCGAACACCCGCGGCGCCATGGCGCGCGGCTCGTTCCGGAAGATCGACGCCGCGATCGGCCTCATGGAGCAGTACGTGTCGCCGCGAGAGCTGCTCGCCGAACTCGACCTGCACAAGCCCGACGTCGTGACGCCGCAGATGTTCGAGTACCAATTGCTCACGCAGGCGAAGTCCGATCCGCAGCGGATCGTGCTCCCCGAGGGCAACGACGACCGCATCCTGCGCGCTGCCGAACGGCTGCTCCGACGACGCGTCGCGACCTTGACCATCCTCGGTGATCCGGACACCGTCCGACGTCGTGCCGCCGAACTGGGCATCGACTTCTCCGAGGTCGAGATCATCGACCCGGCCACCTCGCCGCTCGCCGACGAGTTCGCGCCCCTCTACGTGGAACTGCGCAAGCACAAGGGCATGACCTTGGAGCGGGCGTCCGAGGTGGTGCGCGACGAATCGTACTTCGGCACCATGCTGCTGCACACCGGCCGCGTGGACGGCATGGTCTCGGGCGCGGTCCACACCACCGCCCAGACCATCCGGCCGGCGTTCGAGATCATCAAGACCGTGCCCGGCGTGTCGACGGTCTCGAGCGTGTTCTTCATGTGTCTGTCGGACAAGGTCCTCACGTATGGGGACTGCGCGGTGGTGCCGGATCCGACCGCTGAGGAGCTGGCTGACATCGCGATGTCGTCGGCGGAGACCGCGGCCGCGTTCGGGATCGAGCAGCGGGTGGCGATGCTCTCGTACTCCACCGGTGGATCCGGTTCCGGCAAAGACGTGGAGAAGGTCGCGACCGCGACGGACCTGGTCCGTGAGCGCGCGCCGGAACTCCTCGTCGAGGGGCCCATCCAGTACGACGCGGCCGTCGAACCGTCGGTGGCGGCGTCGAAGATGCCGGACTCCCCGGTGGCGGGCCGCGCGACGGTCTTGATCTTCCCCGACCTCAACACCGGCAACAACACGTACAAGGCGGTGCAGCGCAGTGCGGGCGCCGTCGCGATCGGCCCGGTGCTGCAGGGCCTCAACAAGCCGATGAACGACCTCTCGCGCGGCGCACTGGTCTCCGACATCGTCAACACGGTCGCGATCACCGCCATCCAGGCGCAGAACAACAAGAAGATGCAGAAGGGGAGCGACGCATGAGCGTGACGCCGATCGACGGCAGTGTCCTGGTGGTCAACGCGGGGTCGTCGTCCCTGAAATACCAGGTCCTGGACCCGCGCACCGAGGAGGTGATCGCCGACGGTCTCGCCGAGCAGATCGGCGAGGGGCAGTCGCGGATCAAGCACTGGTATCGGGGGCAGGAGGTGGTGGTCGACGGCGCGCTCGCCGATCATGACGCCGCCATCGCTGCGGTTCTCGACCTGTTCGCGGCCGACGGCGTCGACGTCGCCGACTCGGGTCTGGCCGCCGTCGGACATCGTGTGGTGCACGGCGGACGGTCGTTCTTCGAACCCACACTCATCAACGGCACCGTGCGCAGCGAGATCGAGCGGATCTGTCCGCTCGCACCCCTGCACAATCCGGCGAACCTGGTCGGCATCAACGCCGTCACCGCGCTGCTGCCGGAGGTTCCGGCCGTCGCGGTGTTCGACACCGCCTTCTTCCACGACCTGCCCGACGCCGCCGCGACCTACGCGCTCGACGCCGCCGTCGCCGACGAGTACGCGATCCGCCGCTACGGCTTCCACGGAACCAGCCACGAATACGTGTCGCGCAAGACGGCCGAGACCCTCGGCCGCGGGTACGACGAGCTCAATCAGATCGTCCTGCACCTCGGCAACGGCGCCTCCATGTCGGCGGTGGCCGCCGGGCGGCCGATCGACACGACCATGGGCATGACGCCGGTCGAGGGACTGGTGATGGGCACCCGCACCGGCGACATCGACGCGGGCATCGTCTTCCAGCTCGCACGGGTGGCGGGCATGTCGATCGACGACATCGACACCCTCGTCAACAAGCGCTCAGGTCTCAAGGGGCTGTGCGGCGAGAACGACTTCCGCTCGGTCCTCGAACGCGCCGACGCCGGCGACGAGTCCGCGCAGCGCGCGTACGACGTCTACCTGCACCGACTCCGCCGCTACATCGGCGCCTACATGATCGAGCTCGGTCGCGTCGATGCCATCGTGTTCACCGCAGGCGTCGGCGAGAACGCGGCGCCCGTCCGCGCCGACTCCCTCGCCGGCCTGGAGAACTACGGCATCGAGATCGATGCCGAGCGCAACGCGATACGGTCCGCCGAGCCGCGGGTCATCTCGACCGACGCGTCGGCGATCACCGTGCTCGTCGTTCCGACCAATGAGGAGTTGGCGATCGCTCGGCAGGCGATGGAGGTCGCGTACGGGAGTTGACCCTCCTCGTCAAAGAGGACAGATGCTGGCCGGTATGCGCCATAGCGTGGACCTTGGAATACCCGAGGACCACCGAAAGGCGCCATCATGGCCGGTACGTACACCCCCGTGACCCTGACCTACGATCTCGATGCCGAGCGAGCGGATCTGTTGACTCTCCTCGCCGACCAGCGCGCGCTGCTGGCGATCACCGCACGCGGACTAACCGAAGCCCAAGCGCGGACCACGTCGACGGTCAGTGACCTCACTGTCGGCGGCTTGATCAAGCACGTTGCCCACGTGCAGTCGGGCATGGCCGGCGAGATCGTTGAGCGCGACGAGAACGCCGAGCTCGACATGACTGCGCTGGAAGAGGCGTATGTGCTGGGCGAGCACGAGACGCTCGCCGGCGCGCTCGACGACTACGCGCGCTCGTCGGCCGAGTTCGATCGCGTCATCGCCGAAGTGGCTTGCCTCGACGATGTGATTCCCCAGCCGACGGCGCCGTGGCAGCCGGAGCGGGAATGGTGGAGTGTCCGCAAGCTGGTACTGCACTTGCTTCGAGAGACGGCGCACCACTGTGGGCACGCCGACATCATTCGGGAGGCGTTGGACGGGCAGACCACGATGGGCGCGCTGTTCGCGGGGTGAGGCCGGCTGCTCCGCACCCCTCTTCGGAGGGTGGTCACCGTCCGCTGTGACATGGATCATGTGATCATGACCACGAACACTGACCGCTACCGCGCCAGCCGGGACACCATGATCGATCTCATCGGCGACTACGACCGTGCCGTCGCCGAGTTCCAGTGGCCCGAGATCACCGGCTCCTTCAACTGGGCGATCGACTGGTTCGACGCCTTCGCCCGCGGCAACCAGCGCCGCGCACTCTGGATCACCGAAGAGGACGGCTCCGAAGTCACGGTGACCTTCGACGAGATGGCCGCGAACTCCGATCGTGTCGCCACCTGGTTGCAGAGCCTCGGCGTCGGCAAGGGCGACCGGGTCATCCTGATGCTCGGCAACCAGGTGGAGCTCTGGGAATTGATGCTCGCGATCGCGAAGCTCGGCGCCATCGTCATGCCGACCACCGCGGCGCTGGGCCCCGCCGACCTCATCGACCGCATCGAGCGCGGCGGAGCGGGGACCGTCATCGCGAACGTCGGCGACACCGCGAAGTTCGACGCCGTCCCGGGCGACTACCGACGCATCGTCGTCGGCGGCGACGCCGACGGCTGGACGTCGTACGCCGCCAGTGCCGACGCCGAGTCCGCCCGGCCGTTCACCACGACCACCGACGTCGACGACACCATGCTCATCTACTTCACCTCCGGCACCACCAGCAAGCCGAAGCTGGTCGCGCACTCGCAGATCAGCTACGCCGTCGGGCACTTCACCACCATGGCGTGGATCGGCGTGAAGCCCGGCGACGTCCACCTCACCATCAGCTCGCCCGGCTGGGCCAAGCACGCCTGGAGTCTGTTCTTCGCGCCGTGGATCGCCGAGGCCACCATCTTCGTCTACAACTACTCGCGGTTCGACGCCGCGGCGCTCATGCACCAGCTCGATCGCGCGCAGGTCAACACCTTCTGCGCTCCGCCGACCGTGTGGCGCATGCTGATCCAGGCCGACCTCGGGCAGAAGCCGTCCGGTCTGCGCGAGATCCTCGGTGCGGGTGAGCCGCTCAACCCCGACGTGATCCGGCGCGTCGAGGAAGCATGGGGTCTGGTGATCCGCGACGGCTACGGCCAGACCGAGACCACGCTCCAGATCGCGAACACGTCGGGCCAGCCGCTCAAGGCGGGATCGATGGGCCGCCCGATGCCCGGGGTTCCCGTCGTCCTCGTCGACCCGGTGACCGGTGAGCTCGCCGACGAGGGCGAGATCTGCCTCGATCTGACCACCCGGCCGCTCAACCTGATGACCGGGTACCTCGGCGACCCGGAACGCAACGACGCCGTCATGGCGGGCGGCTACTACCACACGGGCGACGTGGCCTCCCGTGACGAGAACGGCTACATCACCTACATCGGCCGCACCGACGACGTCTTCAAGTCGTCCGACTACAAGGTCTCGCCGTTCGAGCTCGAGAGCGTCCTCATCGAGCACCCGGCCGTCGTCGAAGCGGCCATCGTGCCGCAGCCCGACGAGACGCGCCTCGCGGTCCCGAAGGCGTACGTCACGCTCGCCGCGGGCTGGGAGGCGAACGCCGAGACCGCGAAGACGATCATGGAGTACGCCCGCGATCACCTGGCGCCCTATCTCAAGGTTCGCCGCGTCGAGTTCTACGAACTGCCGAAGACGATCTCCGGCAAGATCCGCCGCGTCGAACTGCAGCAGCGTGAGTCGGCGGCGTCGTCGGCCGGCGAGGAGATCCCGACCGAGTACCGGTACGAAGACCTGGTGAACTGACTTCTGCTGCTTCCACCGTTGTCCGGGCCCCGCAGCGGGGCTCGGACAACGGTGGAAATCGCCGGATCTATCCACAATGTGCTGAATGGCCTTGATGAGCTTCGGGGTGCGGCTCACACTCGAGATATGGGGATCACGGGGGAAGTCAGGGAGATGTGCTGTCGGCGATTGGATGCATTGCTCCGAGCGCAGGACGGTGTCGTCGCACGAAGCCAAGTGTTCGACTGTGGGTTGGATCGGGCGTTCGTTCGTCAACGATTGCGATGTCGGCACTGGGTCGTCGTGTACTCCGGCGTGTACGTCACACACACCGGACATTTGACGCGACGTCAGCGGGAGTGGGCGATCGTGCTGGCGTTGGCGCCCGCCGCTCTCAGCCACGAATCGGCGATCATCGCTGCGGGAGGATCCGAACTCGGTTGGGATGCGAAGCCGCTGCAGGTGGTTGTCAGCGCCGATCGACACTTGGTTCGACCGCCAGGAGTGGGATTACACTATAGCTCGTTCTACGACGAGCGTGTCCTGCCGCACACCAGCCCGCCGCGCGTCCGGCTGGAGCACGCGGTCCTGGACGTGGCCGGTGAGGCAGGGACAGAGTTCGAAGCGGTCGCCTGTCTGTCCGGTGTGGTGCAGGCAAGGTTGACCACTGCTGACCGACTTCTCGAAGTATTGGCGGCGCGGTCGCGCACAGGCCGTCGTACCTTCCTCGAGAGGGTATTGATCGACGTTCGCGACGGAGCCTGTTCGGTACTGGAGCGCAGTTATCTCACCGACGTTGAACGCGCCCACGGGTTGCCCACGTCGATCCGACAGTCGGCAACAGGTGTGGGACGACGAGGTTTCCGCGACGTCGAATACCCCGAGTGGCGACTGATCGTGGAACTGGACGGCCGTCTGAACCACGACAGTGCCACCGCACGTGACGCCGACATGGAGCGAGACCTCGACGCGGCGGTGTTCGCGCGGAAGTCGAGCATCCGCCTGGGCTGGGGGCAGGTCATTGATCGGTCGTGCCGGACCGCAGGCAAAGTCGGCGTGGTCCTGAACAATCTCGGGTGGGACGGATCGGCCATGCCGTGCGGTAAGACATGCGCACTCCTCTGAGTTCACGGTGGGGACGTCCCTCAGAACAGGGTCGCCGGGCGGATGAGGTTCGCCAGGTCGACGAGGAGGAAGCGGTGGGCGCGGTTGTCGCGCGTCGCTTTCGCCAACTCGCGCAGGGACCGCTCGGTGCCGACGCGCAGGCCGTGTTCGTTGAACGGGAACCCGAGGAAGTCGTCGGCCGCGTGGTCGTCGTCGAGGTGGGCGTCGATCCAGCCGAGGGCGGTGCCCAGGATGATCAACTGCAGGCGTCCGCGTCGCGGATCGTCCCAGCTGATCTCCTCGAAACGTTCGGCGGACTCGAACAGCTCGCCCCGGGTCACCTCGTCGGAGGCCCGCCCGTGGACGAGCGTGACGATCGCCGAGATCTGGGCGGTGCCGTAGTGCCTGCTGGTGGTCGGGACCTCGTCGAGCGGTTCGATCGCGGCGGCGAACCGCCCCTCGGCCAACAGCATGCGTGCCAGGCCGAACGCCGCCGAGACGATCGCGTGGTCGGTGAGCCAGAGATCGTGATAGTTCTGTCGCGCGATCTCGTACCAGCGTTCCACCTGCGCCAACTGCTCGTTGGAGGTGTACTCCTCCGCGGACAGCCAGTAGCCGATGAGCTCGGCGGTGCCCGCGACGGCCAGCTTGGGGGCGACCTCGCCCGGCATGGCCTCGAGGACCTCGTGGAAGCGCTCGAACGCCAGCTCCGGCTCCGCGTTCAGCAGTGAACAGATGCCCAGATACCAATGCAATTTCCACGAGTCGCCGTGATGCACCGCGACCTCGCGCAACAGCTGCAGGGCGGTGTCGAGATTGCCGAGCTCCAAGTGGGCGCGGGCCTCGGCGAGATCGAGTTCCACGGAGGGATGCAGATGGTCGTTCTCCGCGTCGACGGCGCTGCGGTCGCTGGTGATCAGGGCCTTGAAACCGTCGGCCCGGGCCGCGCGAATGGTGTCGAGCGTCTGCCGCGGATACGACAGCGCCGCCGACGTCAGCACGCCGGCGGCGGGATCGGAGGGGTCGACGAGGGGCACCGGCAGGGCGCGGGCGATGTCGGCCGGGTCGTGGATCGAGGCGTCCTTCGGATCGAAGAAGCCGTCGACCGGCGCCAGCAGCAGCTCGGTTCCGAACGTTGAGCGCTGCGGGGTGAACACCGTCGACATCGACGGCCGCGGGACCCCGGTGTGCAGGGCGACGGTCTCGCGCAGCACGTTGAGGACCTGGGTGGTCATCTCCTCTGCCGACGCGAACCGCTCGCTCGGATCCAACGATGTGGAGCGCTGCAGCAGGAAGTAGAACGACGGGTTGTCGACGAACAACTGCTCCTGCGCCGGGTCGGGCAGCCCGTCGTCGTACCGTCCGGCCGTCATCGGCATCGGCACGGTCAGCACCGCCAGGGTGCGTCCGATGCTGTAGATGTCGGTGACGATCTGCGGTCCGGTCTGGACGATCTCCGGCGCCTGGAATCCCGGTGTGCCGTAGAGATGCCCGATGCCGTTGATCGCCGAGACGGCGCCCATGTCGATGAGCTTCACCTCGTCGGAGGTGATCATGATGTTGTCGGGCTTCACGTCGTTGTAGACCAGGCCCACCGAATGCAGATAGCCGACGGCCGACAGCACCTCGAGGATGTACGCCATCGCCTGCTCGATCGGCAGAAGCTTGGGCTTGCCCGACTCGGTGGTCAGCTGCTTGAGCGTGTGACCGCCGATGTACTCCATCACGATGTAGCCGACGGGGTGTCCGTCGTCGGTGACCCACTCGACGAAGTTGAAGATCTTCACGATGCCGGGATCGTTGACCGAGGCGAGGAACTGCCGCTCGGAGATCGCGACCGCCTGCGCCTGTGAATCCGAGGAGTTCAGCAGGCCCTTGAGCACGACGGGGCGGTCGGACACGTTGTGGTCCACCGCGAGGTAGATCCATCCCATGCCGCCGTGTGCGATGGCGCCGGCGATCTCGTACTGGTCGGCGACCATCGTCCCGCGCTTGAGTCCGGGGACGAACGAGTACCGCGACCCGCAGTTCCAACAATTGCCGTTCAGCGGGCCCTTGCCTCGCCCGGACTTGCGGCCGACCGGCTCACCGCAACTCCAGCACAGCCGCTTACTCGGTGCGATCACTGGATCGGCGAGCACGGCGTCGGCCGGGTCGATGTCGGTGATCTCCGGCAGCTGCACCAGTTCGGCGCCCAGCCTGCGGTCGTGCACGTGGGTGTTCTTGCGACTCTTCCGGCGCGACGCGGCGATGTCGTCGAGGATGTGCCGGACCTGCGTCGACTGCGTCATCATCCCGGTGGTGGCCGCCTCGGTGCCGACCGTCGGCATCGGTGCGGGCATGGTGCCGGCCTGGGTCTGCGCTCCACCGGTGTCCGCGAGATCGATCATCGACGCCTGCGTCTCGACCGGAGCCTCCGACGCCTGCGTGGCGACCGGTTCGTCGTCCCGACTCTTCTTGCGCTTCTTCTTCTCGCTCTTGTCTGCCATGGCGTCAATCCCGATACGTCATCGTCGGCGGAAAACCCGGACCCAGCAACGACAGCCACTCGGTGTACGACCGCTGCCAGCTGCCGTCGGCCTCACGCTGGGCGAGGACACCGTTGACGAAGCGGACGAGGTCCTCCTCGCCCTTCGGAATCCCGACGCCGTAGTTCTCGGTCCCCAGACTGTCGCCGACGACGTGGACCCACGGGTCCTGCACGGCGATTCCGGCGAGGATGGTGTTGTCCGAGGTGATGGCCTCCACCTGACCCTGCTGCATCATCACCAGGCAGTCGGCCCAACTCCCGGTCGTGACGTATTTGGCGCTCGGCACCGCGCGCTGCACGCGGGCGATGGAGGTGGAGGCGCGGGTGGCGCAGACGGTCTTGCCCGCGAGGTCGGAGGCCTGGAAGATCCCGGAGTTGCGGTACGCGAGGATCTGCTGCGACGCCGCGAAGTAGGGCACCGAGAAGTCGATGACCTTGAGCCGTTCACATGTGATGGACATGGTTTTCACGACGATGTCCACGGTGCGGTTCTCGAGTGCGTCGAGGCGGGTCTCGTTCGAGAGCATGCGGTACTCGATGAGGTTCGGGTCGCCGAAGATCGCGTCGGCGATCCAGTGCGCGACATCGATGTCGAACCCCTTGACGTCGCCGGTGATCGGGTCGCGGAAGCTCAGCGGATTGCTGCCCAAGTCGGTGCCGACGATCAGCCTGCCGCGCTCGGCGATCCGGGCCATCGTCGACCGCGCGGGCATGCGCCGCGGCTCGGGCATCGTGGTCGGCCGCAGGCTCGAGGTGGTGTCGCAGTCGGTCGACGTCGACGGCGTGTTCCGGTCGACGCCGTACTGCACGTTCGGCGGCAGCGGCGCGTGCGCGATCGCGGTGGGCGGGTCGCCGGCCGCCGTCGGCTCGAAGTTGCACCCGGTCAGCGTGAGGAGCGCGACCAGCGCGATCACCGCGAGGCCGGCGGGGGTGCCGAAGCGGGTAGCGGTCATCGGTACTCCCGGATCCGAGGGATCATGCCTGCGATCACCGCGAGCGCTGCCACGCCGCACAGCGCGCCGATCCCGGTGCCGGTGAACCCGAGGAGCTGCTGCGCGGTGCTGATGTTGTGCCGGAAGGTGGTGCGGGCTTCGGCGATTGCTTTGACCAGGGCGTCGTTGACCTCGTTGAATCCGGTCGCCGTGCTGATGTTGCCGTTGCCGATCGTCAACGCGCGCGCCGCGGTGAAGTCGCCACTCGCGAGTCGTCGTCCCACCTCGTCGTGCGCGTTCTGCCAGCGGGCGAGGGCCGACTTCACATCGGAGATCGGGTCCGTGAGACCGCGGTTGTCCGAGTGCGTGGGGTTGTTCATCAGCTTGGTGGCCGACTCGCCGATCTGCTGCAGATCCTGGCTGAAACCAGCGTCCAGTTCGCCCGGTTCGGAACGCCGGGCCAGCGCGAGCGTCTCGGCGGACCGAGCCTGCTGGGTGAGGATGCGCATGGTGGTCAACGTGTGCAGCGGGTCGGCCCCCGACGTCTTGGCGGTGTTCGCCGCCGCGACCGAGAGCAGTCCCGACGCCAGCAGCCAGACGGTGCCGACGACGAGCGCAGTCAGGGCGCCGATGAGTCCGATGTTGAAGTGCCTGCGGGTTCGTCGAGCCAGATACCGACCGACCAACACCAGCATCCCGATGATCATCAGCAGCGCCACGTACACGCCCCACGGCGGAACGGTCAGCGTGCGCTGCGGGTCGGAGATCGCCGACGACCGGTCCTCGTACAGTCGCTGGGCGGCAGGCAGAATGGTGCCCAGCATCAGGGTCGACGCCTCGGTCAGATAGGCCGAGCCGACCGGATACGCCAGCCGGTTGTTGGTGCGCGCGGTCTCGATGAGGCCGGTGTAGACCGGGATACTGGTGGCGAGAGTCTTCAGGTCGTCGCGGGCGGGTTTGTCCCGGTCCACCGAGTCGGACGCCACCGACAGTCCGTCGGCCGCGGCGATCATCGCCGACGACGCGGTCGCCATCGCGTTCGTGTACTCGGTCCGCAAGTCGGGAGATTCGCGGCCGCCGGAGATGAACGCGGAGTTGGCGGCGGCGTCGGCCACCGACAGCGAGCTGTACAGCACCTCGGCGGCCTCGGCCTGGGGTTCGGCGCGGTCGACCAGCGCTTCGAGGGTTTGGCTCCGGTCGGTCAACGACACCGACGAGTACCAGCCGGTGAGTCCGCAGGCGAGCACCGTCGCGAGCAGGATGATCAGCAGTTTGCCGGGGGTCGTGGTGGCGTAGAACCGGGCGGTGACGAGCGGAGACGAGACCCGCTCGCGGGTCATGGCGGCGATCTCGCGCCGGTCGGCGATCACCTGCCGGAGTGTCGGGCTGGGGGAGCCGCGCTCGGGAAGCACGCTGCGGCCGGCATGCGTGAGCGCCGAACGCACTCGATAAACCTGCCGGGCCACGACATTTCCTTCCGGTGTTCTCGGTGACAACCCTAGTCTTCGCTGCGGCGCTGGGTTGGCCAGCCCGGTACGGTGATTCGTCAATGGTTCGCAACAGGTTCGGCGAACGAGGGTGCAGGAGGTTTGCGAAGTGCGCGGAGACGGTGACGGCTGGGTGTTCGGCCTCGACGGGGCGCGGTACTGGGGTCGGTTCGGTGCCGCCGGGCTACTGTTGTGCGCACCCGTCGACGACGACGTCGCAGTGCTCCTCCAGCATCGCGCGATCTGGTCCCATCAGGGCGGGACATGGGGTCTGCCGGGCGGTGCGCGCGACTCGCACGAGACCGCGGAGCAGGCTGCCGTGCGCGAGGCGAACGAGGAAGCGGGGATCGCGGCGTCCGACGTCGACGTCGTCGAAGCGATCGTCACGTTCCAAACGGAGGGGTGGAACTACACCACCGTCATCGCCAAGGCCCCGACGCTGATCGCGACCGTCGGCAACGCCGAATCCGCGGAGCTGCGGTGGGTGCCCGCGACCGAGGTCGCCGCGCTGCCGCTGCATCCGGGGTTGGCCACGTCGTGGCCGGACCTGCGGCCGCGGCTGTAGGCGCGCGTCAGTCGCTGAGCTGGTTGGCGCCGGCGATCAGCGCGTTGACGGCGGCCTCGTCGCCCGTCCGGCCGCGCCCGTACGAGACGCACTGGCGCGCGTTCCGCTCGCAGCGCAGATAGGTGACGATCTCGTCGTCGACGTGTTCCTGCGAGAGGGAGACGATCTCGACGCCTGCGCCCAGCGCGTACAGCATCTCGGTCATCGCTCCGATGGTGCCGACGGCGGTCGCGCTCACCTCGTGCGAGCGGCGGCCGAGGGTGATGCGGGCGCGGCACGTGACGGTGTCGCCGCGGGTGGGCTCAACGGACAGGGTGTGCAGGGCGATCCGCCCGTCGGGGGCGTAGGTCTGGTCGAAGTTCGCAGTGGTCATGCCTGCCGCCTCTCGCGGAAACCAGTGGGGCAGCCGCCGGGCCGAGCGGGCCTGCGACCGGTGGTTGTATCCGTTACGAGTACAGGATGCCGGGGAGATCTGAATGGAACGCATCGGGAAGCTTCATTTCGGTCGAAGTATCGGTGACCGACAGTCCCGGAAGTGGAGAGACGACGAACCCGCAGCGGGGGGTCGGTCGAATCAGACCCCGCTGCGGCGGGCTACAAGAAGGTTCCACAACATGATGGGAGGCAGTCTACTCGGGGTGCGCGGAAAGGCAAACGGATTTCAGCGCGCGCGCAGCGGCCTCCGGATCGTCTGCTCCGGTGATGGCTCGGACGACGACGATCCGTCGCGCCCCGGTCGCCGTCACCTGCGCTACCCGCGGCAGGTCCACGCCCCCGATCGCGAACCACGGTTTGGTCGGCGCCTGCGCCGCGGTCTCGCGCAGCAGATCGAGTCCCGTCGCAGGCCGCCCCGGCTTGGTCGGCGTGGTCCACAGCGGGCCCGTGCAGAAGTAGTCCACAGCGGGGTCGGCCGCCGCGCCGCGTGCCTGCTCGAGGTCGTGGGTCGATCGACCGATCACCGTCTCCGGTCCGACGATGGTCCGTGCGACGGCGGGCGGGAGGTCGTCCTGGCCCACGTGGAAGACGTCGGCGCCCGCGGCGACGGCGATGTCGGCGCGGTCGTTGACCGCCAGCAGGGCGCCCGCCTCGACGGTCAGCTCCTTGAGCTGCGCCAACAGGTCCAACTCTTGCAGTGCGGTGAGTTCGCCGAACTCCCGTTCGCCGGGCGAGTTCTTGTCGCGCAGCTGCACGATGTCGACGCCGCCCGCCAGTGCGGCACGAACGAAGTCGACGAGGTCGCCGCGCTCCCGCCGCGCGTCGGTGCACAGGTAGAGGTGGGCGTCGTCGAGCCGGCTGCGGGGATTCATGCCCGTCACCATAGGGCACCGGCCCTTGCGCGCAGCGGTAAGCTCGACGGTGTCAACCAACACGGGAGTCCGGGGGTCCGCCGGGCTGAGAGTGCGTCGCGCCGACGCTGACCGTCACACCTGATCCGGATCATGCCGGCGAAGGAAGGGCAGTTCTACGTTGTGTGCTCCTGATCGAGGCTCGCGCGGTGACCTCTCCGTGGTCGGCGGCGGCGCCGTCGGCCTCACGTGTGCGCTCGCCGCCGTCGACAGCGGGTGGCGCGTCCGGGTGTACGACGCCGGGCCGACCACCCGGGCGGCGCATGTTGCGGGCGGCATGCTCGGCTGCTTCGCCGAGGGGCACCCGGGCGAGGACCGACTGCTCGCGATCTCTCGAGACTCGGTCGCCCGATGGCCCGCGCTCATCGAGCGGCTCGGTGATCCGACCATCGCGACGGCAGCCGACAGCCTGCTCATCGGTGCGACCGCCGCCGACATGGAGCATCTCCGCGCGCAGGTGCGGTTTCTCCTCTCGGAGGAACCCGACGATGCCGATCGCCTGCCCGCCGTCACCCCGGCAGACTTACGTGCTGCCGAACCCGCACTGGTCCGGGGCATTGCGGGCGGTTTCCGAGCGATCGGTGAGGGCTCCGTCGACAACCGCAAGTTGATCGCTGGACTTCAACGCGCACTCGACGCTGCAGGTGCGGCCCGGATCGACGCCCACGTCGACGACCTCGCCGACGTCCCCGGCGACCAGGTGCTGGTCGCGGCCGGGCTCGGCACACGAACCCTGCTGCCCGGCGTGGAACTGCGCGGCGAGAAGGGCGAGATCCTGCGACTGCGTCGAACCCGATTCTCGGTTCCGCCTCCCGCCCATGTGATTCGAGCGCGGTGGCATGGACGTCCGGCGTACCTGGTTCCCCGCGAGGACGGGATCGTTCTCGGCGCCACCCAGTACGAGGCGTACGACGCCGCCGACCGCGCGCCGCTCGCCGGCGGTGTCTCCGACCTTCTTGCCGATGCGGGCGAGATGATGCCGAGCCTGCGCACCTACGAGCTCGCCGAAGTGAGCGCGGGCATTCGGCCGTCGTCGCCCGACGGTGTGCCCATCGTCGAACGGGTCGACGAGCGCGTGGTCGTCGCCGCGGGCCACGGCCGCAACGGCATCGCGCTCTCCCCGTGGACGGCGCACATCGTCACCGAACTGCTTTCACCCGACACCGCGTCCAGCACGCACCAGCGATCCAGGAGTCTCACATGGAACTGACCGTCAACGGCAACACGCTGACCCTCGACGAGGCGCTCACCGTCAGCCAACTGCTGGCCCACCTCGATCTGCCCGACTGCGGTGTCGCGGTCGCGGTCGACGGGATCGTCCGTCCGAAGGCGGAGTGGGAGACGGTTCTGAAGCCGTATGCCGAGATCGACATCCTCACCGCAGTCCAGGGCGGCTGACGGTGACGGATCCGGTTTCGCTCCCACCGTTCGTCGTCGGCGACCGCTCATTCGAGTCCCGACTCATCACCGGGACCGGCGGCGCACCCAACCTCGCGGTCCTCGAGCGCGCGTTGGTCGCGTCCGGCACGGAGCTCACCACGGTGGCGATGCGTCGTATCAGCCCCGAGTCGGGGACGGGCGTGCTCGATCTGCTGCGCCGACTCGACATCGCGGTCTTACCGAACACCGCGGGCTGTCACACCACCGCCGAAGCGGTGCTGACTGCGCAGTTGGCGCGTGAGGCGTGTGAGACCGACCTGTGCAAACTCGAGGTGGTCGCCGACGACCGCACGTTGCTGCCCGATCCGCTCGAACTGGTCGACGCGGCCGCAGCGCTGGTGGCCGACGGATTCCAGGTGCTCGCCTACACCAACGACGACCCGGTGCTGGCGTTGCGACTGGAGGATGCGGGTGTCGCTGCGGTGATGCCGCTCGGCTCACCGATCGGCACCGGACTGGGGATCTCGAATCCGCACAACATCGAGATGATCGTGTCGCGCGCGCAGGTGCCGGTGGTGCTCGATGCGGGCATCGGCACCGCCAGCGATGCCGCGCTCGCCATGGAGCTCGGCTGCGACGCCGTCCTGTTGGCGTCCGCGGTCACTCGCGCAGACGATCCCGCCGCGATGGCGTCGGCAATGAAGCACGCCGTGATCGGCGGCTACCTGGCCGCCAACGCCGGCCGGATTCCGAAGCGATTCTGGGCGCATGCGTCCTCACCCGCAATGAACTAGCGAGGACACGATCGACTGCGCCTCACGCCGCGGCGGTCGGAGCCGAGGTCATGGTCCTCCGTGCGTTCGAACGAATCGGTTCGCGACGGCGGTCCGGGTGCTGCGGGTCGAGGGGTGGGCGGAACCAGGGGTGGCGGTCGTGGCTGATGAAGACTTCCCAGCCGGTTTGGTGGATCAGGGTGTGGTGCATGCGGCAGAGGAGGACGCAGTTGTCGATCGCGGTGTCTCCGCCCTCCGACCAGGGGACGCAGTGGTGGGCGTCGGTCCAGGAGATCGGGCGTCCGCAGCCCGGGAATGCGCAGCCCCGGTCGCGGGCTTCCAGTGCTCGGCGGAGGCCTGCGGTCACCAGGCGGTGTTCGCGGCCGACATCCAGTGGTGCTGAGTTCTGGTCGACGATGACCCGGCGCATCCCTGCCTCGCAGAGGACCAGTCCGACAGTCGCTTGGGAGACTGGGCCGGTGAATCCGAGTGACGCGACTTGGGACGAACTCTCGGGCGACGAACCTGGTGCGCTCGTGCCGTCACCGCACTGGGTCGGGACGATCATGGTGACGTGCGGAAGAACTCCTCCCGAGACCGTCGGCCGCTCCTTCCCGTTCAGGTAGGTGCGAATGACCTGCGCAAGCGCATCGGATCGACGTTGCTTTGCGGTTCGCGGATCGCGTGAGCCGTCGGGCTGCGGAATCGGCTTACACAAGGGATCGAGCGCCTGATTGAGTTCTTCGCTGGTCAGTGCGTCCAGATCGAGCGTCCCGGTCGTTCGGCCGTCGTCCCCAGTCACCAACGTCATCTCGTTGAGATCGGGGTTTTCGGCGACCGGCACCGCATCTGGGTCGGTCTCGTCGATCTCCGGTTGCCATTCCAGGGCGAGTTCCCGAGCCCGCTGGGACACATCGGCCGGAGTGACTTGGCAGGAGAGTCGCCGAGCCAGATCCGCCCGTCGATCCTCATCCAGCGGAACCCGCTTGCCGACGAACGTGATGGCTTTCCCGATCGCGTCGAGTTGTTCGATCGGGATGCCGCCGGTTCGTGCGTGGACCATCACGCCCGGCATCGTGTGCGCGGCGTGCCCGGTCCGCGCGTATCGATGCGCGGCCGCGGGCGTGATGCCTAACTGCTTGAGCAGGTCGGTGCTGGTTTTGACTCGTTTCCGGGCCGGTAGTCCGGCTCGGCCGGCGGCGTCGGTCAACCCCGACATCGCCGTCCCAGCGAGATTGACCACCCGAGTCAACTGCACCATGGTCTGCCCGATGACGGCATCATCGAAACCGACCGTCGAAGGACTCGCGCATAAGCGGGCGAGTTCTCCTCCGGGTGCAGCGAGAGTGGGTGGGCTGAGCGCTTCGATGAGCGCGTCAGCGAATTCAGTGATGACGTCGACAATAGCCATGGCAATCCCCCTTGCCCTTGTTGGCGAACACGACCCGATGCAGGTCGCGATCTTGGCTGAGCACGCTCCGGTAGGGGGCGCGCCCGAAATGTGTAGCGGAGCATCGCTTCCGGCCCGGGATCACCGAGTAGGAGAGCGGATGCGCCGCTGACGTTGGACAACACGCACGACACCGATCCGACGCAAGCAGTCAACCCCGCCGCCAGACCCACCCGAAACCCGAAACGGAGGGTGGTCTGACGACGTCGCAGGACAGGCCGCCGGCCCGAAGGCCCGGCACTAGATCACCCGCATCGCCCGGCCCCAACCCAAGGGGCCAACTCGAGCAGTGACTCCAAACCGAGGAGTCATGCCATCCCGAGACGCGACTCCAACCCAAGGAGCCGACCCGAGACACAGCCCCTACCCAGGGGCCGACCCGAGGAGTGACTCCAACCCAAGGAGCCACCACGGCGATTCGGCGTCGATCCGCATACCCCTGCCGGCCGAACCCTCGAACCGACGGCGGTCCCGCTTCCGTGCGCACCCACCGACCACCCCTTAAAGCCCCTTGCTACGGAAGCAGTCCGTGTCGCCTGTGCGCGACGGCTATGAAGTTCTCAAACAACACGAGACGACCTTTCGGCCAGCTCAATGAAGCTGTACAAACTATGATACAAGACACAGAATATGAAAACAAGTGTTCGAAGTTGAGATCATAAATGTCCAAATTGTCCGACCCAACCGCTATCGTCGGCCCACGACGATCACCAATTGGAGCTGGAAGGGAGCGCATGGACCACAGAGGTGAGAACCGCTCACGCCGGAGGCGCCGATTCGCGCCGCAGGTCAGACAGCGGGCGAGAAGCGCCGCCTCAGGTGGAGATCGAGAGGTGTTGCAGGTGAATGCTTAAGCGGTGTTGCTCGAGAGGTCGCGTGGGACCTCAGCACGCGGTGAAGGTCAGCGTGCGTCGACGGCGCGTGAAACGATCACGCCTCGCTCCGACTCTCCCGGCCGCGGCGCCAGCCGCCCTTCTCCGGCGGGGCCTCGCCGAAGTGATCGGGTTCGCCGGTGCTGTACCAGGCGACGAGGACCGCGCCGACCACGGCACCGACGAAGCCGACCACGGCCAGCCAACCGAGTCCCGGATGGGCGGAATCGCCGAGGAAGGCGACGCCGATGATGCTCGGCCCGGCCGTCTCGCCGACGACGAGCATGGCCGTTACGCCGTTCACCGCGCCGACCTGCAGTGCGACGGTCTGAACATAGAAGCCGATGGCGCCGGCGATGGCGATCGCCCATGCCGCAGGGTCAGTGAGGATGGTGACGACGTTGAACGGCTCCAGTCCGTGGAGCACGCGAACGGCGCACGCGATGACGCCGAACAACAGTCCCGCCCCCGCGCCGCCGATGGCCGGGGCGAAGACGCCGCCCCGGTACACGCCGATCAGCGAGACAGTCACCAGGAGGAACGTTGCGATCAGCAGGCCCCAGTGAAAGACCATCTCGGCGTCGTCCTGGACGTTCGGCGACGACGACACGCCAAGCATGAACAGTGAGAGCACCACAAGCCAGATCGCGACCCAGTCGCGGGTGTGCAGCGTGATCGACAGCAACAGGGTGCCGAGCAGTGCGGTCACCACAAGATTGGCCGAGACGATCGACTGCGCCAAGAACAGGGGCAAGAAGCGCGCAGCGACGGCTCCGCCCGCGAATCCCACGACCACCATCACGGTGCCGAAAATGAACGCCGGGTCGGCGATGGTGGTGAACGTCGATTCGATGGACGGCGACGACGAACCGTCGATTCCGGCCTTGCCCTCTTCTCGTTGTTCCACCGCGACGCGGCGGGCGCCGAGCGCTCTGAGCACAGTCGAAACTCCGTAGGCCACTGCAGCCATCGAAGCTGCAATGATCCCTATTGCGTACAACGAAGATTCCTCTGAGTCGTTTATGAGTCCTAGGTAAGAACACGCTACACGGCAGATGTGTTCCCTTGTCTACTGTGTAGTAGTGGACTCTGGTGCGCGCAAACATATTTTGATCACGTTCGGCAGGTCGTTTCTGACGCTCAACCTGGCGAGATGGCTCGCGGCGGCCGGGCATCGCGTTTCGACCTGCGACAGCCTGCCCATCACTGTGAGCCGGTACTCCAACGCGGTGTCGTCGTTCCACCGCGTGAGCCCGCCGAAGTTCAAGCCGCAGGAGTACTGCCGCGAGGTGGCCGACCTCGTGAAGTCCGAAGGCATCGACATGGTGATTCCGATTCACGAGGAGACCGACATCATCTCGATGATGGCCGGCCTGTTCCCCGCGTCGTGCGAACTGTTCCTGTCTCCCTTCGACGTCGAGGACATGCTGCACAACAAGTTCTCGTACCAGGAAGCATTGGCGGAGCGCGGGTTTCAGACCCTGAAGTTCCAGAAACTGGCGTCGGCGGACGACGTCGCGAAGCTCGATTTCGACACCCCGTTCGCGGTGAAACAGACATACTCGCGAGGGTCGCAGAAGGTCTATAAGGTCCAGCCCGGAGACTCACTCGACTTCCTCACCTACGACCCGGACAATCCGTGGATCGCGCAGGAATGGCTGGAAGCGGGCGACCGGTACTGCACCTACTCGGTGTGCCGCGACGGCGAGGTCTTCGCACACGCGACGTACCCGGTGTCGTACGCGATCGACGGCAATTCGTGCCTCACCTTCGAGCACGTCGATCACCCGGAGATCCTCGAATGGGTACAGCGCTTCGCGAAGTCGGTGAACTTCACCGGCCACATGGGACTGGACTTCTTCGATCACCCCACCCGCGGTCTGTATACCATCGAATGCAATCCCCGCGGGACCAGCGGGATCATGATGTTCACCCGCGAAGATCGCGTTGACCGTGCGTTCTTCGGTGAGAACACCGAGGTCATCACGCCGCAAGTCGGGCGAGTCACCATGATCGGCGTCGGAATGGCGCTGTACGGCTGGCGCAAGAATGCCAAGCCGAACAACAAGTTCCGCACCTTCCTCCGCGACTTCCGCGCGGCACACGACGTCATCTACGACCCCCTCGATCGCAAGCCTGCGGCCATGCTGATCCCGGCGTACATCGCGATCCTGACGCACGGCGCCAAATACAAGGTCGGCCTTGCCGAGGCGTTCATGCACGACCACGAGTGGGACGGGCACAAGATCTGAGGTCGAGGTGGTCCGCGGGTTGGGAGATGTGGGCGATCTCGATACGCCCGTGACTACGTCCCGGGTTCCTCGGTCAGCGTGGGGAGGCTCGTGGCTACGTCCTGGGTTCCTCGGTCAGCGTGGGGAGGCTCGTGGCTACGTCTCGGGTTCCTCGGTCAGCGTGGGGAGGCTCGTGGCTACGTCTCGGGTTCCTCGGTCAGCGTGGGGAGGCTCGTGACTACGTCCCGGGTTACTCGATCAGCGTGGGGGAGGCTACTCGATCAGCGTGGGGAGGTCGGGGGACGCACCCGGCGGCAGAAGTCGGTCAGTAGGCCGACGGCGCGGCGCTCGGGGTCGAGCATGACGCCGCCGTGCGCCTGGCCGGGGAGTTCGTGGAACTCGGCGTCGGGTAGGTGCGACGCCGCCTCGCGACTTCCCGCGGGAGGAAAGAACACGTCGTGCTGGTACGACAGCACCAGCGTCGGAGCGGTGATGCCCGCCAGCCGTGCCGGGGTCGGTTCCTTCGCCAGCATCCAACTCTGCGACGCCGACAGCTGACCGCGGAGCCCATCGGGCCCCGCCCACGGCGAATCGCCGGAGGTGAGCAGTTTGCGCCAGGAGCGCACGGCGGTGTCGTCGACCAACTGGTCCGGCGTCAGCGTCGTCATCAGCTGTTCGAAGACGGACACCGCGTCGGGGAGATCACCGAGTCGATCGATCAAGCCGATCTCCATCTCGTTCACCAACTCGCCGATCGCCGACGACCGCAGCCCCGCCATCATCGCGACGCCGTGCACCCGTCCCGACCACTGCGACGCCAGCGCCTGCGTCACATAGCAGCCCATCGAATAGCCGACGATGATCGCCTCGTCGACGCCGAAGTGGCCGAGGACGGCGATCGCGTCGTCGGCCATCTGCGGAATCGTGTACGGCGCAGCGGGCGCAGACGACGGCTTCAAGCCGCGGGAAGAATAGGTGATGACCGAGAACCCGGCGTCGACCAGCGCGTCGGGGATCCCGGTGAACGGCCAGACGGCCGCAGGCATGCCCAGCCCCCCGCTGAGCAGGACCGCGGGGCCGTCGCCGATGCGAGTCGCCGAGATGACCAGCCCCTCGGCGACGTTGACGAGCTCCGGATCAGACACCTCGGACGACGTCACCCGCGCGACAATCCGGCGACGATCTGCTCCAGACTCTCTGCGGTCCGCGCCATCACCGTGCCGCCGTCGGTCACCACCAGCGGGCGTTGGATCAGCGACGGGTTCGCCACCATCGCGTCGAGCAGTGCGTCGTCGTCGGCGTCGTCCAGACCGAATTCGGCGTACACCGGCTCACCCGTCCGGATCGCGTCGCGCACCGAGAGCCCGGCCGACGAGATCAGCGTCCGGAGCTCGTCCTTGGTCGGGGTGTCCGACAGGTATTCGACGACGTTGACCTCGGCGCCTGCATCGCGCAAGGTCTGCAGTGCCGCGCGAGATTTACTGCAGCTGGGGTTGTAATAGATGGTCGCGTCCATCGCGACTCCTTTCGGTGGGAGTGGATCAGCGATCAGGAGAGCAGCGTGCCGAGCGGCACGGCCGGGTCGGCGAGGGTGGCGGTGTCAACCGGTCGGCGGGCTTCGACCAGCGCGGCGATGTCGTCGCCCGCATCCCAGATGTTCACGTTCATCCCCGCCAGCACCACGCCGTCGTCGTTCACCCAGAAGGCGAGGAACTCGCGTCCGGCGACGTCGCCGCGGGTCACGACCGACGTGTAGCCGTCGCTGTGGCCGCGGTACTCCATGCCGAGGTCGTACTGGTCGGTGAAGAAGTAGGGCATCCGCGTGTACTCGGCGTTTCCGCCGACGATGTTCTGCGCGGCGACCGCGGGCTGGTTGAGTGCGTTGGCCCAGTGCTCGGTGCGGATCCGCGTCCCGAGCGCCGGATGCTCGGCCGCGGCGATGTCGCCGACCGCATACACGTCGGGCGCGCTGGTGCGCAGGCCCGCATCGGTGGCGACACCGCGGTCGGCGATCGTCAGGCCCGCAGCTTCGGCGAGCGCGATCTCGGGGCGGGCGCCCACCGCGATGAGGACGGCGTCGGCGTCGATGCCGGTTCCGTCGGCCAGGGTGAGGCCGGTGGCACGACCGTCTGCGACGGTGATCGCGGCGACGGTGCTCTCCAGCCGCAGGTCCACTCCGTGCTGGCGGTGCAGGTCGGCGAAGGCGGCGCCGATCTCCGCGCCGAGTGCCGCCTGCAGCGGCTGGGCAGCGGACTCGACGACAGTCACCTCGGTGCCGCGACCGCGCGCCCCGGCCGCGATCTCCAGCCCGATCCACCCGCCGCCGATGATCGCCAGACGCTTACCCTCACCGAGCACGGAGAGCAGCGCCGTCGCGTCGTCGATCGACCGCAGATAGTGCACGCCGTCGGCGTCGGCTCCGTCGATCGGCGGATGCACGGACGCCGAGCCGGTCGCGAGGATCAGCGTCGTGTACTTGATGTGGGAGCCGTCGTCGATGGTCACCGTCTTGACGACGGGATCGAAGGCGGTGACGCGCGTATCGAACCACACGTCCACGTCCTTGTCGCGGTACCACGCGTCGTCGTGCACGGTGAAGTCCGGCAACGACTTGGATCCGGCGATGAACTCCTTGGAGAGCGGCGGCCGCTCGTACGGGGCGACGGATTCATCGGTGATGATGATGATCGACCCTGCGAATCCGTTGTCGCGCAGCCCCTCTGCGGTTTTGGCGCCGGCGAGGCCGCCGCCGATGATCACCGCGCGGGCAGAGGTCTGTTTCGTGTCGGTCATGTCACGTCTCCTCGCTGTTTCTTCTATCGCTGATGATTATTGATTGTAGTAGCACCGGAGCCTACGCGCTGATGATCAGCAGCGCGCCGAGCGCGATCATCACCGTGGCGATGGCGGCGTCGAGCAGTCGCCACGCTCGCGTCGAGGCGAACATCGGCGCCATCTTGGTGGCGCCGAATCCGAGCGTCGCGAACCACAGCAGCGACGAGAGGCAGGCGCCGACGGCGAAGGCCCACTTGGCGTCCGCATGGCTGTTCGCGATGGAACCCAGGGTGAGGACGGTGTCGAGGTAGGTGTGCGGGTTGAGCCAGGTCAGGGCCAGGGCGGTTCCGAGTGCGGTCCACAGGCCCACCGTTCGGCCGGTCTCGGCGCCCGGATGCGCGGCGGTCGTGGGGCGCCAGGCGCGCTTCGCGGCGAACACGCCCAACAGGATCAGATATGCGCCGCCCAGGTAACGAGCGACGACGATCGCATTCGGGTGAGCAGGGACGACGGCGCCGAGGCCCGCGGTGCCCGCTCCGATGAGGATGATGTCGGAGACGGCGCACACTGCGATCACCGGAACCACGTAGCGGCCGGCGATGCCTTGGCGAATGACGAAGACGTTCTGCGGGCCGATCGCGATGATGAGTCCTGCGCCGGTCACGAGGCCGACGAGTGCGGTGAGAAGGTACGTGGTGGTCACGTACGTCCACGCTAGGAATGCGCATATGCTTAGTCCAGCGAATGATTCTTAAGAAACATTAGACTCACTAACTATGGAATTCTCTGCTGAAGGACTCGCGACGTTGAGTGCTGTGCTGCGGGAGGGGACCTTCGAAGCAGCGGCCGTCGCGCTGCACGTCACCCCGTCCGCGGTCAGCCAGCGGATCAAGGCGCTGGAGCAGTCGGTCGGTCGCGTCCTGGTGCGCCGGACCAAACCGGTGACCGTCACCAGCGACGGCGCGGTCCTCGCTCGGTTGGGCGAACAGTGGGACGTGCTGGTCGCCGAAGCGCGCGGTGAACTCCTCGGCTCGGCGCCGGAGTTCGACGGCGACCCGCGACATCTCCCGCGGGTGGAGCTCTCGATCGCGTGCAACGCTGATTCGCTGGCCACCTGGTTCCTGCCGGTCCTCGCGCAACTGCACCGCGAGCACGCCGTCACCGTGGACGTGAATCGCGACGACGAATCCGTCACCTCTGCCCTGCTGCGGGCGGGCGACGTGATCGGGGCGGTCACCTCCGATCCGATCGGCGTGCGCGGTTGCGCCACCATCGAACTCGGCTCGCTGCGGTACTTTCCCGTGGCGTCGCCGTCATTCCTCGCGCACTGGCTGCCCGACGGGCCCCGCGCGCGGGATCTGGCCTATGCGCCGATGGTGATGTTCGACGCCAACGATCACCTTCAGCTGAAGGCTCTCAAACAACTGGTGGCCGAACCGATCTCGCCGCCCGTCAGCTACGTTCCCGCGGCCGCCGAGTACCGGCGCGCCATCGCCGCGGGCATCGGGTGGGGCGCGGTGCCCGAAGTGGAACTCGACGACGCCCACACCGGGCGGGATCTGGTGAAACTGTCGTCGAAGCCGATCGATGTCCCGTTGTTCTGGCAGCACTGGACGTTGCAGTCGCCCGCGGTGACGGCGCTGACCGAGCTCATCGTCGAGCACGCCCGGGCAGGTCTGGTGCCGCCCCGTCGCGCGACCGCGGCACAGGCGCGACCGCTCGGCAGCCGATGACGAGGTGAGGTGAGAATCGAGGAAATCGCGCGCCCGATGAGGCTATCCGTGGTCAGCTGTTCTGCGTGGGCAGGACACCTGTCTCGACTGAACGAACCGCACCGACCACCAAGGAGGCGCCGTGACCCACTTCCACGACACCGACGACATGAAGTACCTGCCCGAGCTGCGTAAAGCCGCTCCCGATGAGTTCAAGGCATGGGTCGCTTTCGACGCCATCGTCGCGCGCGAGGACGGCGCGATTCCGCGCAAGTACCGGGAGCTGATCGCGATCGCCAGTGCAACCGTCACGCAATGCGTGTACTGCCTCAATGCGCACACGGCGGCGGCCAAGAAAGCGGGAGCGACGCGTGAGGAGGTCGCCGAAGCGGGTCTGCTCGCGGCGGCGCTGCGTGCCGGTGCCGGCGGCACCCATGCCACGTTGGCGCTGAAGATGTTCGACGAGGTCCCCGACTGAGACGCAGGCTCGGACCAGATTCCCCGCTCAGCCGCGGCGTCGACGCTGGGCGCTATCGCGACGCCGAGCGGGGAATCTGATCCGGACGTCCGATCCTGAGTAGTCTCAACCATCATGCGAGCAACCCGTGTCCGGACAGCAGTGATCGGGGTGCTTCTCGCGCTCGCCGGAATCTGTTATTCGTCCTGGGTGCTCGACTACTTCCTGCACTCCGGCCTCGACCCGATGCGGTCGTTCCTGTCCGAGCTCGACAGTGCGCACATGCCGCACCGCTCCGTGTACGTGACGGGCGACGTCCTGACCGGCATTTTCGCGCTGCTCGCCGCGCTCGGCCTGGTCGTGCCGCCGATGATGGTGCGCAATCGCTTCTCGATCACCGCCGCCGTCGCGATCGGGGTGTTCGGTGCGGCGACGATCTCTGACGCGCTGATGCCCATCGAATGCCTCGCGGGGCGGGACCCGAACTGCCCGGATCAGTCGCGCGGTCTGCTGCCGCAACTGCACCACATCCACGCGCTCACCAGTTCGGTCGCGGTGATCGCGATCTTCGTCGCCATGGTGGCGGCGTCACTGGCCGCGTGGCGTCGCCGCGACTGGCCGTGGCTGCGGTTCGGCGGCGGGCTGGTGTTCGCGATCGTGGTGCTGGCCACGGTCTGGATGCTGGCGGCCGACCGGCTCGACGGCGACTACCGGCTCGGCCTCGCCCAGCGGATCCAGGTCGGCGGCATGAGCGTGTGGCTGGTGTTCTGGGGCCTGGCGATCGTGCGGTGGGCGCCACCCACCGCACGACCGCCGGCGGTCAGCGACGGTACGTCGTCGTGAACGCGCGGTGAGAACCCGTTCGATTCGGCGCGACCTCGTAGGCGTTCAGGGCCACTTCGGTGGAGGTGATGTTCAACGTCATGAAACCGCGGTCGCGGTAGTTCTCGTACTTGGCGCGGTAGCGCTTCGACGACGACTTGCTGACCGTCTTCGCCGCGGCGCCCGACACGATCTGCCGGGTGCCCTTGAGTCCGCTGACGTTCTCCAACACCTGCTGGCTGTGGTCGTGACCGGAGAACAGGAAGTTGGCGCGACCCGCGACGTGCTTCTCGATGAACCGCTTCATCTCGATGCCGTTGAGCGGCGCAGGCAGACCGTCGAAGTCGCCGGCTGGGCCGTGCGGACCGTTGTTGGCGTACGGGTGGTGCGTGCACACGAACTTCCACGGCGCCGTCGACGCACGCAGCTCCTTGTCTAGCCACGCCGCCTGCCGCGTCATGTAGTGGCCGCCCGGCTCCCACTCGGGGGAGAGGAACGGCGGGATGTAAGCGGCGAGCGGGTTCATGTCGAGGACGAAGAAGTCGGCGACCCCCAGCGAGACCGAGTAGTAGCGGGCGGGCATGTACCAGCGGCGTGACCGGCGGTGATACCCGACTTCGGCGTCGCCGCGGAGCAGCCACCCGCCGTCGCCCGGGAAGATCGCGGTGTTGTCGTGGTTGCCCAGCGCCATCAGCCAGGGGAAGTCGAGGCCGGCGTTAGGCTTCTCGAACTTGGTCTGGAACTGGCGGTCGTCCGGTCCCGCCGGGCCGGACTCGTAGATGTTGTCGCCCAGGCCGAGCGCGACGTCGAACGGTGTGACGTTGTGGATGGCGAGCGCGGCGTCGGTGACCGCGTACTGCGGCTTCTCGCCGGTTCCGGCGTCGCCGGTCACCAGCACGTGCAGTGCGTCGGATCGGGTGGGGAGCGGAAATCGTTTGGCGGCGGACGCCTCGCCGACTCCGAGTGTGCCGAGGCCCGCGGCGGTGCCGACGGCTGCGGCACCTGCGAGGAACGTACGGCGGTCGAGTCCGGAATGGCGCGACTGGGGGCTGTTGTCAGTCATGGCGACGATCGTCGCATGATCAGATGAACGAGATCGCCTTTCTGCGAACACTATCGGCAAGCTCGACGACGCCCGGAGTTCACCATCCGGCAATGTGCGTCTGGGATGGTTCGCCCCGATGTCTGAGATACGAAATTCCCTCCCCGTCTCCCGCCGCACGTTTGTCGGAGCGGCAGGCGCCGGCGCGTTGGCGCTCGGCGTTCCGTCGTTGATCGGTCCCGGCGACGCCCGCGGCGACACCCCGTCGACGACCGCGTTCCGGCACGGCGTCGCGTCCGGCGATCCGCTCCCGAACGGCGTGATCATCTGGACCCGTGTCACACCGACAGCCGCGGCGACCCCCGGCTCGGGACGTGGCGCGCCGTCGACCCTGACGTGGGAAGTGGCGTCCGACAAGGGGTTCGGGTCGATCGTGGCCTCCGGGTCCACGTCCACCGACGCCTCGCGCGACCACACGGTCAAGGTCGACGTCGCGGGCCTGGCGCCGCGTACCCGGTACTGGTACCGCTTCCGGGTGACCGGCGGGCCGGCGGCGGGGGCGGTGTCGCCGATCGGGCGTACTCGGACCGCGCCGGCCGCCGATGCCGACGTGGCATCGGTGAAGTTCGGCGTCGTCAGTTGCTCCAACTGGGAAGCGGGTTACTTCGCGGCCTATCGGCATCTGGCCAAGCGGACCGAACTCGACGCCGTGGTGCACCTGGGCGACTACATCTACGAGTACGGCGCGGGTGAGTACGGCGGCAAGACCGGGCCGGTGCGCAGGCATGAGCCGGCCCACGACATCGTCTCGCTGGCCGACTACCGAATCCGTCACGGCCAGTACAAGACCGACCCCGACCTGCGGGAACTGCACGCGGTGCACCCCTTCATCGTCACTTGGGACGATCACGAGTCGGCCGACAACTCCTACCGGGCGGGTGCGGAGAACCACAATCGGCGCACGCAGGGATCGTGGGCGGCGCGGAAGGCGAACGCGGACAAGGCCTACTACGAGTGGATGCCGGTGCGTCCGGTCGTGACCGAGAGCAATCGGCACATCTATCGTCGGCTGCGGTACGGGAATCTCCTCGAGCTCTCGATGCTCGACCTGCGGACCTACCGCGACAAGGAGGCGTCGCGCTTCAGCAAGCGGTCCGACAGCGACAAGACCACCATCACCGGGCGCACGCAGATGGAGTGGATCACCGGCGGCGTCACCACGTCCACCACGCGGTGGCAGCTGGTGGGCAACTCGGTGATGATCACGCCGTTCCTGCTGCCGCCGCTCGACCCCGACACCACGGGCGCGTTGACCGACCTGATCGGCGTCCCGGAGAACGGGATTCCGCTCAACGGCGACCAGTGGGACGGCTACACCCGCGACCGGGCCACGCTGCTCGACGCCGCCGATCGCGCGGGCAAACGCAACGTGGTCTTCCTGACCGGCGACATCCACATGTCGTTCGCGAACGACATCCCGCGCAAGGCCGCCGCGTATCCGGCGGCGGGCACGCTCGGCACCGAGTTCGTGGTGACGTCGGTGACGTCGAACAACATCGACGACATGGTCAAGGTGCCCGAGCACACCGTGGGCAACGCCGCGTCGGCCGCGATCAGCGCGACCAACAACCACATCCGCTGGGTCGATACCGATGCGCATGGTTACGCGGTCCTGACCGTCGACGACGCCGCCGCGCGGATGGACTGGTACTTCGTCCGCGACCGCGCCGACCGTCGCACCGGCGCGTATCACGGGCAGGCCTGGCAGGTCCGTTCCGGCAGCAGGCGCGTGACGCGCGTGCGCTGATCGACCTGGCTCGTCGCGTCGAAGCAAGCTACCAAAGTGATATCATTCCGATAGTGGCGACGATCTGGCCGCCGAGAACGGAAGGTGGAGCGGTGAGCTTTCGGAAAGCGTGGCGGGCCAACGGGTTCGTCGGATTACTGGGAGGCCTCGGTCTCCTTCTGGTCGGCATCGCGCTGGCGATCGGCACCCTCGCATGGGTGGCGAACGGCGGGTCGGCCGCGTTGATCGTGGTGACCGTGCTCGCGGTGATCCTCGGGCTGGTGGCACTGCTGTCATTGACCGGTCTGACGGTGGTGAGCCCCAACGAGGCCAAGGTGCTGCAGTTCTTCGGCCGGTACATCGGCTCGGTCAGCGAGGCGGGCTTCTACCTCGTCACACCGCTGACGGATCGGCGCACCATCTCGCTGCGCGTCCGGAACTTCGAGACGCAGAAACTGAAGGTCAACGACGCCGACGGCAACCCCGTCGAGATCGCAGCTGTCGTCGTCTATCAGGTGGTCGACACCTTCAAGGCGGCGTTCGCGGTCGACGACTACGAGGAGTACGTCGCGATTCAGTCCGAGGCCGCCGTCCGGCACCTCGCGACCAGCTACCCGTACGACTCGCACCAGGCCGACACCATCAGCCTGCGCGACGGCGCCACGATCGCCGAGGAGCTGACCGTCGAGCTGCGTGAGCGCACCGAGCGCGCGGGCATCGAGATCATCGAAGCGCGGATCACACACCTCGCGTATGCGCCGGAGATCGCGCAGGCCATGCTGGTGCGTCAGCAGGCGGCGCAGGTGGTCGCCGCGCGGCAGCAGATCGTCGAGGGCGCCGTCGGCATGGTGGGCCTGGCGTTGGACCGGCTCGCCGAGCAGGGCGTCGTCGAACTCGACGAGGAACGTCGTGCGGCGATGGTCTCGAACCTTCTGGTCGTGCTCTGCGGTGATCGGGCCACGCAGCCCGTCGTCAACGCAGGCACCCTGTACGGCTGATGGCCGAGTCGGGCGCTTCCCGTCCGGCGAAGCGTCAACCGAAGAAGGTCTTGCTGCGGCTCGATCCGGACGTGCACGAGGCGATTGCGAAATGGGCGGCCGACGACCTGCGCAGCATCAACGGCCAGCTGGAGTACGCACTGCGGATGGCATTGAAACAGGCGGGCCGCACGCCATAGCCCAATCCGTTGGGTCAGCTCACCTCGCCGGCTGGAGGCAACTCAGCGGCGCGGCCGCCAGCGAACACAGCGTCGGCGGTCGCGTCGGTCGGTAGCTCCGTCCCACACCGTTGTCGGCGATGATCTTCCGGAACGCCGGGACGGCGGCGGTCGGTGTCCGACGCAGCGTCGGGTCGGTCTTCACGTTCACCGTGTACAGGCCGAATCGCGGTGTGTAGCTGCCCCACTCGTAGTTGTCGGTGAGGCTCCAATAGTTCATCCCGATCACCGGGATGCCGGAGCGGCGGGCCTTCTGGACCCAGTAGACGAGGTCGCGCAGGTGGTCGGCCCGGCGGTAGCGGTCGGGCCGCAGGGCGCCGTTCTTCGTCGCCATCCCCGATTCAACGATGTACAGCGGCTTGCCGGGGAAGCGTCGGCTCATGTCGCGCAGCGCGTAGAAGATGCCGTCCGCGGCGATCGACGCCTTCCAGAACTCGTCCTTGGCCGCGTGGATCGCGGTCAGATCGGTCGGCGAGATGGAGTAGTAATAGTCCAGGCCGACGAAGTCGAGCTGTTTCCGAACGCGGTCGAGGAACAGCGCGTCGAGCAGTGGCTCGGCGGTCGGGACGTACGCGACGTTCGAGCTGACCTGCGCGCCCGGGTCTTTGCGGTGGATGAAGCGGTAGATCGCCTTGTGGGCCTGGACCAGGCGGTCGAACATCAGCCGCGCGTCGTCGGCGGGCAGACCGCCCTTCTGAACCTCCTTGAGAACGTATGTGCTTGGTTCGTTGATGGTGATCCACAGCGGGTGATACTGGGCGTAGCGTTCGACGATCAGCTGGTTGTAGGTCAGCCACGCCTCCAGCGTGCGCGAGTCCTTCCACCCGCCGCGGGCGGCGATCCAGCCCGGGTACACCCAATGGTCCAGCGTGATCATCGGTCGCATTCCCGCGCCGATGATCGCCTTCACCAGGGCGTCGTAGTAGTCCAGTTCGCGGACGTCGAGCTGTCCCGGAGCCTTCTCGATGCGCGCCCATTCGATGCCGATGCGGTAGACCTTCACGCCGAGCTGCTGGGCGAGCGCGATGTCGGAGGCATAGCGATGTCGGAAGTCAACCGACGTGCCGATCGCATCGTCGGTCTTGCCCTCCGCGATGTACCTGGTCCAATTGCTGTCCGGTGAGCTTCCCTCGGACTGGAAGCCGGACGACGCGACGCCCCACAGGAACCCGCTCGGCAGACCGCTGCCGGGCTTCGCGTCGGCGGCAGGCGCCAGCGCCGTCGTCAGTGCGATGACGAGCGTGAGCACGACGATGCCGACAGCCCCCTCGATGCGAGACGGGGTACCGCGGAAACCGGCGGAGACTCCGAGCATGGGTGTGACTCTAGTCTCATTAGTTCGTTCGTACGACGATTTCGGTCGTCCATCGAGGAGGGGTCGAGATTGGGCAGCGACACCGGGTCCCTCGGTGGGCGTGCCGCCGCTGCCGTTTGCTAGTGTCAAGGTGCGCGATTTCACCGCGCGATGCCGGCGTAGTTTAGTGGTAGAACATCAGCTTCCCAAGCTGAGAGTGCGGGTTCGATTCCCGTCGCCGGCTCCATGAAGGCCCTGGTCAGAGCGTTTCTTACCAGGGCTCTTCGCATGTCTGGGACCGTCCACCCCGGCGTGTGACTGCTGCCCTATGTGCCGGAATTTGCGGAAGTGTCGGATGCGCGTGCGATCATTGCTCCATGACAGAGGGGCCGATTGGATCTGAACGACTGTGCGAGATTGCGTCCGAACTCGTCAAGGACTGGCACGCTTATCTTGATCGGGAGCCTGTCTCGAAATCCGTCGACTTGGTGCGCGTCGGTTGCCTGTACGGGCTTGCGATGAACAATACGAACTTGCTTGAGTACATCGCGCAGTCGCATCGGGGAGGAGTAAGCCCTCTTCTTCTAATGCCGCTCGTCAGAACAGTCTACGAGACTGGGATTACTGCCCAGTGGATAGCACAAGTGGATGACGCGCCCAATGCATGGATAAATGAAAGTCGACGGCAGAGTGGGATTCTCGTCCGCGCCTTGCGGGAGTCGACGAACGATACATTCCGTTCAGCGGCTGACTCGGTCGAAAAGGCTCGAGTTGCCTACGATGATCTCGCAGATCCCGCCTCTGCGCAATCCGTTGCCAAAAACTTCAAGGATATCTGCGACGAGATAGGGGTCGGCGCAGATGGCTCGTATCAGTACTACAAGCTTCTTTGTGCCTTCACTCATCCCTCAGTTGACCTTGCAGACGAGTATATCGCCCAAGATCAAGATGACCCGCCCACCAGCTTCATGGCGCTGCGCGTACCCAAGTTCGACGCAACCGATGCATGGCTGTTCTTAGCGGTCGCCGCGACAGTATGGGCGCAGATAGCGTTCCAATACAAGGCCAAGGATGACCGTCTTAAGAACCGACTGAGGGCTACTTCTCGCGAGCTTGGAATCGCGCTCGACCTCAAGCCAACGGAGAAGGCGTGGTTGCGGCAGAATCCTCCTAAATCCTGAGCGACACTACGTTCTCGCCGCTCGCCGGAGCGCCCATCCCTGCCAGGGCGTCCATCGCGTCGGTGTGGTCGTCCTCGAAGAGGTGCGCGGACACGCTGAGGGTGGTGGTGACCTTGGCGTGGCCCATGAATCGTGCGATCTCCAACGGCGGGATGCCTGCGGCGACGCAGAGGCTCGCGTAGGTGTGGCGCAGGCTATGGAACTTCAGGCCCTCGCGCAGCGCGATCGGCTTGCCGGCGAATGGCGAATTGTTCGCGGCGCGCTGTTCTGCCGCGAGGTGGTTCGTGCGGGGCACTGTGGGCCGGAACACCGCCTTGTAGAAGTTGCCGTGCCGGTGGGCGAGCGTCCAGTCCAGCTCGATGCGCTCGGCTGCTTCGGCGACGGAGAGCGCGGTCAAGGCTGCGGCTTGTCGCTGGTTCGGCGTTCCGGCTGCGGTGTTCTTGACGCAGGTCGGCTTGCCGGGAATCAGCCGCATTACTGGGAACAGCGGCGCGGTACGCTCGTCTCGGCGTGGACGCCGTGCGAAGTAGTCGCGGAGGGCCTGCGCCGTAGCGGGAGGCAGCGGCACTGAACGGCGACTCCGCGAGTCTTCGGCGTATCGTAGACGTCGCCGTCTGGGGTGACGTGGAGCGTTCGGCGGACGTCGAGTTGCGCGGACTCCGGTCGTACATTGGGGTTGACCTGCCTCTGCGGCAACACCACGTCGCCTACCGTTTGTCTGCGGGCGGGTGAGAGACAAGAGGTGCTCCAATTCGGTGCGGATGACCGACGGGAGATCGCCGACACTCCCTGGCGAACGTTGATCACGGACCGAATGGACGAATCTTGTTCACTCTGGAGGCGAACTCAACCCGATCCTATATTGCTGCGCTCTGCGAACCTGCCTGGCTTCTAGCTGCGAGCGGCGACCGGTTGCGGGTGCTGCCCGGCGCGCGGTGGTATGGCTGCCACCGTGAACCCTCACCCGAACTCATCGCCCGGGCGAGGGTTCAGCGCCCTATAAGCCAGGTTCTAACGAGCGAAAGAAGTCAGGGTGGATCGTGATGTCTTCGACGACACGCGGTGTCGTATCGACCCCCAACGAATTCTCCTTCAGCAGTTCGCAGAGCCGAGCGCCGTCGATCAGATCGATGGGAGGTGCACCGTCTCGCTTGGACTCAACCTGGGCTTCCTTTGTGAATGCACCAGTGGTGATGAGCAACCCCTTTTCGCCCCGGCCGACCATTGCGCCGCGAAAGTCTCGAACTGCACCAGAACCAACGCTGCCCTTGTAGCGCTTGCATTGGAAGTAGACGGGAAAGCTGAGCAACGAGACTTGAAGAACTCCCATCCCGTCGATCCCGCCATCACCGCTTTGTCCTGTTACGACAACACTGGAGAAGCCAGATTCGCGGAGCAGTCGACGCGCCAGGTTCTCAAACCCCTTCGGCGACATTGCCAGGAGTGTGTCGAGAAGGACTTCCTGCCAGTCAGACTCGTCTACGTCCCTATGCTCCGGAACGTCATCGTCCGGTTTGTCCTGACGCTTCTCATCGCGAGTCTGTTTGGTGCGCAACCTATATTCTGCGTGCAGAGGCTCGATAACGCCCGGCGTAGCCGCACGCCCAGCCTCCGTCACGCTCCACACACCTCGCTTACTGTTCGTGAGAAGGCCCATCCCCTTCAGATAGGTGCGCGCCCAGGCGAGCCGATAATTGACCTCCGTCCCAGGACCATCCCCGTGGAGTACAGCTTGCATCTCCTCGGGGTACCGCTCCAAGTCGATAACTGCCGTATCCAACTCTTCGATGGAAGCTGAGCCGCCGAGCGAAATGACTGATTGCAGTGTTGGCCAAAGCATCTGCCGGTAACTGGGGACCTTTGGGGACATGCTCATAGCTTCCCATGTGAAGCCCTGTCGGTACGCGGCTCCTCGCAATCCCCTCAGGCCGATCCACGAAACGATCGCCAAGTTCAGCATCAGTTATACCTACGGCAGGTGTCAGTCGTTCAGACCAATTCCGTCCAACAGTGCACTGGCGTCGTGTCCAGCCGGTAACCGATATTCAAGATGTTCTCGACCTGACAGCTTCGCGTTCCACGCTCGACTGACCGAGTATCGCGAAGCCAAACATTCCGCGTGAGGCCGCCTCCTACGAATGCCGGCAGTGCAAGCTAGCCGATCCGTTCGCACGAGCACAGTAGGCCGGTTGCTGGTGTTGGCTGGCGGCCACCAATCGGGGCCGCGTAGGGCCGCGACTTGAGCGAACCGCCGCCCGGTCTAGGGCGTCCTGAACCGACCGCGAACCGCACCGAACGTCCGCATATGGCCAGGTCAAATCGCGAACTTGAGAAATCGAGCAGGCTTCTTACCTCGCTGTTTGCGACTCAGCGGTGATTGCCCGAAAGCACTTCCCAAGCTGGGAGTGCGGGTTCGATTCCGGTTGCCGTCTCCTTAAAGGTAATGGTCAGAGCGATTTTGCGGGCTTTCCGCATTGATGGTCTTTAACCCTCATTCTCGGTCTCACGCGAAAACGTCGGCTCCCGAACCTACCGTCGATGGCGGGTTCGGGAGCTGAAGTCAGCGAGACGATTCCGCGGGCGGCGTTCTCGGGTGTCCGTGTCGTGGTTGCAGGCAAGAATCTGACGCGGGACATGCTTTCCCAAAGCATGTTCGACCAGCAATCACTTGAGGTCAGGCATCGGAAACCACCGGCGGATCTGTACATATTCTGGCCTTTAATGCTCCCTCGGCCGGTCTTGCCCTCCCCGTGCACTCAGACGGTGGCGCAAGACAGGGCGACATGAGGTGCGACCAGTCGAAGTGATCGCTGTTCTCGGAGGGAATCAGCCTCCGGGCCGAGCCTTCACTTTGTCGGTAATCATTCCTGCGGCCGCGCCGATCAGGCCGCCGACTGTTCCGAGGAAGATGACTCCGACGATGGTCGACATCACCGCGAAACCGGTGATGCCGTCACCGGCGAGCATCATGTTGATGGTGTTGCTGACGACGGCCCACACCGCGCCAACGATCGCTCCGATCCGTGTGTAGCGGAATGGTCGTGATTGCCGGAACAATTCGCGGTTCCGTGCTTCCTGTTCGGGAGTCAGCCGAACGGGTATCGGTGGACCTTGCGGGGCTGGGCTCACCAAGTGGCATTGCCAACAGTCGTACGAGGACTCCGTCCGCATTATGTTCTGTTTCGCGTTGCACCGAGGGCAGGTCACCGAGATCATGCCGCGTGGAACCCGTGCGATCTCGGGAACGATGAGTGCCACGATGAGTGCGAAGAAGCCGAAGAAGAACCCCAGTAGTCCCCAGCCCACGCCGTCGCGATTCTTGCCTTGAGCGATCATGCTGACGACGACAGCCATGACTAGGCCAACGATGAACCAGCCGATCAACAGCACGACGGACCAGTCGGATCCTGTGTCAACTCCACTCATGCGGCGCATTCCTCGAGATACGTGAACGGTCGCTTCATTTGTTTTATCCTGTCTGCGAGATTTGCTCTCGACATGGTAGGACACGAGGTGGCAGGTAATTCCCTTGAACGACAAGCAATCCCGGCATGACGACCTGTCGAGTCGGAATGAGTCGGAGACCTCGCCCGAGTTCGGGGTTCTGGCGCACTTATCGTCGACGACAGCTGCACTCGTGGCGCGGTTGAGTGACGTGGGCCTGTCTGAACCGGCCGATAGTGCGACTCCGTGTCTGCACGGCCAGCCGTGGTGACCGGGATTTGGAGATCCTGGATTATTTGGCGATCTACGTCATTTGACGTATGTCTCGGTCGTTCGGGCGTGGTGTTCTGGAGCGGTTCCGCCTGGACGTGACGGCCCAGAGTGCCGCCCATTCTCGAAGGAGACAATCGCATGAATGCACCAGCAACGACGTCACTCGGCCCGGCCCGGCGATTTGCTGCGGTCGGTTTCGCGGCGGCACTCGCCACGTCCGGAACGGTCTTTGCCGCCGGTGTCGGCGACGCCGCACCCGCCTTCAACTGTGTGTCGAGCAACGCCAAGCGCGTGTGCACCTTCGATTCGGGCTATAGCGGTACGTACACGTTGCCGGGAGGTGTGCAGACTGTCGAGGTGAAAGTGGTCGGCGGCACCGGCGGCGACGGGTACCAGAGTGCGGGCGGCAAGGGTACGGAGGTGACCGGGACGATGCAACTGACGGGTTCGTGCAGAGTGGACTTGGTCGTCGCCACCGACGGTGCGTCTGGTGGGGACGGCGGTGCCGGAGGAACCGGTGCCAAGCGCCCCGGTGGGGCCGGTGGCCGCGGGTTCGCCCCCGGCGGAGGCGGCGGCGGAGCGTCGGCACTCACAGCGGGATCCACTTCGATCGTTGCCGGCGGCGGCGGTGGTGGTGGCAAGTTCTACCCGGATGCTCGGGGTGGGTCGTCCGGTGGAGACGGTGGCAAGGGCGGTGTAGCGCGATCAATCCCGAACGCGCCGATCGCTTCGGGCGCCAATGCAGTCGGTGGCGCCGGCGGTGCGGGGGGTGACGGCGTCTTCGGCGGCAGTGGTGGCGGCGGCGGCGTGCACGGTGGCGGGGGCGGTGCCGGGGACGTCTCCCCGGGGAATGCTGGAGGCGGCGGGGCGGGGTCGTCTCAGTATCCGGCAGGGTTCACCGCTGTGGCGGCGACCGGGGGGCCGACGATCGTTCTGACCTTCGCTGATCAGCCGGCGAAGGGCTCCACCTGCGGTTCAGGTGGCAACGGATCCCTCGACTTCGGATCTCTCGACTTCGGTTCATGATTCAGTCCCAGTGACCCTTACAGCCTCGGCCGCCAACTGGGTGCGCGACGTCAGGCCCAGTTTGGCCAGCGCGTGGGAGACGTGCGTCTGCACGGTGCGCGGTGAGATCCCCAGTTGCTCGGCGATCTGTGTGCTGGTGCGTCCGCTGCTGACGAGTTCGGCGATCCGTCGCTCCGAGCGGGTCAGTGATGCCCAGCCGATAGCCGGCTCCGTGCGGATGGCAGTCGAACCGAATCGGATGTCGTACCGGCCCATCCGCGCGCGGATCCGGATCTGGCTGGTGGGACTGCCGATGCGGTCGGCCAGTCGCATGGCACGGTCGGCCGTGGCCCGTGCTGGATCGCGCAAATCTGACGCAGCGTACGAGCACGCGATCTCCTCGAGGGCCGCGAGTTCGCCGACTGTGTCACCGACCATGCGGCAGCCGTCGGCGGCGGCGTCGGCGGCCCGCAGATCGCCGGACTGCAACGCTCTGCACAGGTCGATCCCGGTAGCGAGCGCCGGAGCGCCGGACGCGGACAGGCGTGCGAGGTCCGTCGTCACTGAATCCCGCAGGGCCGCATCGTCGGCTTGGGTGGCGAGCCGGAGAACTGTCGGTGCTCGCCGCAGCAGCCACAGAGTGCAGTCGGAACGGACCGCGGTCTGCCATGCGCTCTGTGCCCGACGAGCGGCCGCGCCGTGCCGGCCGCGGGCGCTGTCGATCTCTGCCCGTACCAACTCCGGGTCGGGGAAACCGAAGGCAAGCGGATGAGACTCCCGGCGCCATGACGCGAGGGTCTCGTCGGCGCGGTCGAGGTCGCCACGGTGGACGTGGACGGAGGCGAGGCACGCCGCAGCCATCGACGTCAATGCCCAGCCGGTTCGCCGCGCCGCGTCAAGCGCCTCGTTCGCGGCATGCGCCGCGTCGTCGAACCGACCGAGGGCCAAACAGACCTCGGCCGACACCGAGTGGTGCATCGGGATGAGCCACAGATCAGACATGCTGCTTCCCACAACGGCGTTCGGCAGTCGCCGCCCGGCGGCCGCCGTCGGGCCGTAAGCATGCAGCGCGGCCCATCGCGCCCAGGTGCCCTGCAGCGGACGTTCAGCGCTGACCGGGCTGTCGTGGCGATTACGTGTCTCACCTCGCTCGAAATCGGCGAGCGCCCGCACGCAGTCGCCCCGGACCATGTCGTGTATTCCGACGCCGATCGTGTCGAGAGTGAAACCGGGCAACGGAGCCTCGCCGGCCGGCGCGGCGTAGGCGGTGCGCGGTGAGTGGCGGCCGTTGAGGTCGTCGAGCCACACGGGGAGCAGCCGCAACCATTCGATGGTCTCCGGAGTCAAGCGGTGCAACCGGATCTCGTCGATGACGGAGCGGCTGCGGTGCGGATCGGCGGCGAACAGGGCTGCGCCGAGTTCGGCGAACAACAGGGTGAGCCGACTCTCCGCATCCATCGCGGTGTCCCGTAGCCGGCTCGCCGCCGCGGCCGCCTCGGCGAACCTGCCCGACTCGGCCAGAACGACGACGTGGGCGACGTCCGGTTCGCTGGTGACCGCAGCGTCCAACTCGCCGGTGTCGAAACTTCCCAGAATCGGGATCGACACGGCGTGTCGCGAGGCCGGCGCACTGCCGCGCCGAGCCTGATGCCGAGAGATCTGTTCGGGAGTGCCTCCCCCATGGACCAGGCCGTACGCGATCGCCTCGTCGAGGAGGGTCCGCACGGCCGGCTGGACCGCGTCGATCACGACTCGACGGTGGACCTCGCTGGCGCAGTCGACCTCACCGGTCTCCGTAACGACCAGCAGTCCGGAACTGACACCGGCGGCTAAGGGCGTGACGAGGGCCGTCGGGGCCTGGCCGCGGATGGTGGACAGGGTGGCCGGGAGGAGTGGGCCGCCCGCAGCCGCGACGACATCGACCACTTCGCGGGCGCTCGGATCGAGGAGATCGACATACGCCGCGATCTCCGCGTCGAACGCACCGGAACTGTCGTCCGGCCGTCGGCCCCGCTCGAGGGCGCGTGCGACGAGATACGGATTTCCACCTGTCGATTCGAGGATGTCGGCGGTGAGCTGTGCCGACGCCCGGCCGCGGCACGCGACAGCCGCGGACACTTCGGCCCTCGTGAAGGCGCCCAATTCGATCGTGCGGACTGACCCGCCGATCGCTCGCATCCTGCTGAGCGAGGATCGGGTGGGCAACGGGGTGAACGCCGCAACGACCACCAGCGGTAGGTCGCGCCCGACGACGATCAGCCGATGCAGCAGATCCAGCGACTCGCGATCCGCTGACTGCGCATTGTCGACGACGAGGATCGTCGGACCGCGGCGACTGAATTCGGCGGTCAGCTCGGCGAATCGTTGTTCGGCCGCCGCCTGATCCGAGCAGAAGCCGTCGGCGCCGAACAGTTGGCGAGAGATGGCATACGGCGTCGTCGAATCGGTTTCGCATGCGGTGCTGGAGTGGATGCGAACGTCGTCGACGGCGGCGACCACGTGCTGCAGTAGGGTCGTCTTGCCGACGCCCGGCGCTCCGACGATGAAGATCTGTGCGGCCGTGCCGGTCGCCACCGCGCTCGCCACGTCGGCGCAGGCGACCTCGAAAGCGGGGCGACAGACCAGGTGCTTGCGGAGCATCACCTCATCATCGCCTGCCGACCGGTGTACTGCATGCGCGTCCGGCATTCTTGTCGAGCCTTTCGGTTGCGCGGTCCGTAGACCAACCCATCGCCCCGCGCGTCGGTGACACACCCGAGCCGATCGTTGTGGCACAGTTCACAACAGGGCGCCGAACCGGGGCACTCCCGAAGGCGCGTAGGGAGAGGAACCTGATGACGATCACAGCCCATCTCGTCCCGCCGGTCATCGACCCGGAACTGTTCGCGCCGCGCACACCGGACTGGACCGACATCGATGCGATCAGCGTCGGAACGGTGTTCTACACCAGCCTCGGGCTGGCCTACACCAAGACCGCCGGCCCGTTCGACCGCGAAGAGTTCGACGCCTTCGACCTCATCGCCGCTGGCTACGGCGACGCATCGGATCTGGATCCGGCGGACGCCGGCCCGTACTACGCGGCCGCCGGTCGAGGCTGACGCTCGAGACTGAATCAGCGGCGGCGCCACGGGCGGCGGATCGTCGCACCGACGGCGCCGGCCCGCCGCAGCAGCATCCGGTGCACGCGGTTGAGTCCGTTGGTCGAGACGCCTTCAGGGTCGATCAATTCGTCTTCGGCGAGGACGGAGTCCTCGTCTGCCACGACCTCGCGATCGAACACACGTAAACCCCGGCCGTCGCCGCTCAACGCCTCGATGGCGCCGGCCAGCGATCCCGCGGTGGTCACGGCACTGTCGAGATCGTCGGCGGTAGTGCCGAGGTGTTCGGTGATCAGCCGGGTTCTGATCCGGCGGATCGTGGCGGCGATCTCCTCGGCCCGGCCGGTGTTGCCTGCCACGTCGAGGGCCACATCGCATTCACTGTCGAAACCCAACGATCGATTGTTCAGGTTCGACGAGCCGATGCGGAGCAGCCGGTCGTCCACGATCAGCACCTTGGCGTGCACGTAGATGTTCTCCGACTCGGCGGTGACCGGATAATACGCATGGAAGCGCTCATGTGAATCCGCATGCCAGAGCAGACGGAGCAACCGGTGCCGAGCCCCGTCCATCGACCGGCGTTCCACCTGGCCGTCCGCATGGCGCGGCAGCACGACGACGATCTCGGGTCCGTCCGGTTCGGCGAGCCGCGCGGCGAGGGCCTCCGCGATGTCCCGCGAGGCCAAATACTGACTCTCGATGTAGAGCAGGTCGCGGGCGGCGGCGATCGCGGCGAGGTAGAGCCGCCGGATCTCCAGCACCTCGCTCCGCGCGCCGTCCTCGGGCAGCGTGCGCGACACTCCGACCACGCAGTCGCGGACATCGACCGCCAGATCGGGCGGCCAGACGGGCTCCGTGTCGATCTCGATCGGCGCGACCGGCGTGCCGGTCGCCGTCTCCCACCGATCGCGAGCCACATCGGCGACGATTCGTGCGGCGTCGCCGTCCAGCGCCAGCGTGGCGTCGTGCCACGGACCGTACGGTTTGCCGTCGGGATTGACGCGCTCGGGATGCGAGGAACGATGATCGGAGGTGTCCCACCGGTCGACGGTCATGTCGATGCCCCCGCAGAACGCGAAGCGGTCGTCGATCACCAGGATCTTCTGATGGTGCGCCGACGAGAACGGGTGCGCGGCGTCGACCCGATAATGCAATCGGCGCCCGGTGAGCAGATCCTGCAGGGTGGGCGGCAGCAGACCGCGACCGAGACCGGTCAGCACCCCGACACTCCAGCGCAGGACGTAGATCTCCAGGTCCGGTCGCGTGCGGGTGAGCCAGGGCAGCAGTTCACCGAGCACATCGGGGACCTCGGGGTCGTGGGACGTCGGGTCCAGCCGGATCCGCGAATCGACCTCCCAGCCGATCAGCATCACTCGCCGTCGTGCTTGCAACAGGGCCGCTTTCGCGTGCCTGAAGTAGTCGTCGGCGTCGATGATCACCGACAGGCGGTCGGCGTGCCCCGTACGCCAGCAGGTGTCTCCTGCGACGACGATCTCGCGCACGTTCTCCATGGAACCGCCAGCCTGCCGTAGGGGATCGGACCAGTTGATTGTTCCGCATCACCCCGCCGGTCTCAGAGCGTCGTGTGATTCCGTCCGATCGGGACGATCATCGGCCGGTCGCTGACCGGGTCGTCGACGACGCGGGAGTGCAGGCCGAACACCTCGAACAGCAGCTCCTCGGTCAGCACCGTGGACGGCGGGCCCTGCGCGACGACGCGCCCGTCCTTCATCGCGACCAGGTTGTCGCTGTAGCGGACGGCCAGATTGAGGTCGTGCAGCACCATGACGATGGTGCGGCCCTCCTCGTGCAGGTCGTCGACCAGGTCCAACACGTCCAGCGCGTGCGCGAGATCGAGGAACGTGGTCGGCTCGTCGAGAAGCAGCAGATCAGTTCCCTGGGCGAGCGTCATGGAGATCCACACGCGTTGCCGCTGGCCGCCGGACAACGAGTCGACGGTGCGGTCGGCGAGATCGCGGATGCCGGTCTTGCGGAGCACCGCGTCGACGACGCCCTGATCGCTCGACGACCACTGGCTGATCCAACTCTGATGCGGGTGCCTGCCGCGCGCGACGAGGTCGGCGACCGTCAGGCCCTCGGGTGCGACCGGCGACTGCGGCAGCAGCCCGAGCCTGGTCGCGACCTCCTTGGTGCGGTACGAGGCGATGTCTTTGCCGTCCAGGAGGACGGATCCGTCGGACGGCTTCAGCAGCCGGGCGAGGGTACGGAGCAGCGTCGATTTGCCGCACCCGTTGGGGCCGATGATGGTCGTGACCACGCCGGTCGGCAGTTCCAGGTCCAGATCCTGGATGATCGGGGCGCCGCCGTATCCGGCGGTGATGCTGCGCGCGCCGAGACGCGATTCGTGAGAGGTCTGGGTCATCGCTTCCCCTTGAGGTTCTGGCGGACGAGCAGGTAGACGAGGAACGGTCCGCCGACGGCCGCGGTGACGATGCCGACGGGCAGGTAGTCGGGCAGCCACAGGCGGGTGATGAGGTCGGCCCCGGACAGCAGCATCGCGCCGATGACGGCCGAGGCCACCAACGGCGGCGCGGACTGGCCGGTCAACCGCAGCGCCACCTGCGGCGACACGAAGGCGACGAACGCGATCGGACCGGCGCCGGCGACCGACACCGCCGCCAGCACGACCGCCGCGATCAGCAGCACCGCGCGGGTGCGACCGATACCGACGCCGAGGCCCTGGGCGACGTCGTCGCCGAGTTGGACGGCGCGCAGGGCGAACGACGCGCCGAGGGCGATGAGCGCTGCGATCCCGACGACGATGGCCACGCCGACGAGTTGATCCCAGGTGCGGGCCTCGAGGGAGCCGACCAACCAGGTCTTCGCGGCGCCGACGTCGCGCAGATCCGCGCGGACCAGCAGCCAGGTGATGACGGCGTGCATGAGCGCGTTGATTGCGACGCCGATCAGCACCAGTCGGATGCCGTCCATGCCGCCGCGCGCGGCGAGCACGTAGACGATCACTCCGGTGAGCAGGCCGCCGGCGAGCGCCGCGGCGGGCATGCCGTACCGCGACAGTCCGGCCGCGGTGCTGCCCGTGGTGAGCAGGAAGACGGCGGCGACGCCCGCACCTGAACTGATGCCGAGGATGTCGGGGCTGGCCAGCGGGTTGTGCGAGATGGACTGGACGATGGCGCCCGACATCCCGAGTGCGGCGCCGACGATGACGCCCATCAGGGCGCGGGGCAGCCGGAGGTCGTGGACGATGAACTGATTCACCTGATCGCCGGTTCCGATCAGCGCGCGGATCACGTCGCCGAACGACATCGGAAGGTCGCCGATCCGGATGCTCGCGCAGAAGAAGACGAACGTCAGCACGGCCGCGACCAGTGTCACGGCCACCGGTCGGAGGCGGAAGACCACGCTGACGTCGTCCCCGATGCGCAGGGCGCTCGGCAGCGGCGGGACGTCGGGCGAGGCGTTGACGGACGGGTTGGGGCGGAGGTCGGTCACAGTCGCACCGCCCGCTTCCACCACACCAGTGCGACGAAGCACGGCGCGCCGACGAGCGAGACCACGATGCCGGCCTCCAACTCGCCCGGCCAGGCGACGAGGCGTCCGACGACGTCGGCGAGCATCAGGATCAGCGCGCCGGACAGCGCCGAGTACGGGATCAGCCAGCGGTGATCGGGGCCGGTGATGAACCGGGCGACGTGCGGCACCACCAGGCCGAGGAACGCGATGCTGCCGCAGGCCGCGGTGCCCGCACCGGCCAGCAGGGTGATCGCCAGAATTCCGATCGAGCGCGCCGCGTCGACGTTCTGACCGAGGCCGCGGGCAACGTCGTCGCCCAGATTCAGCAGGTTCAGCGCGGGCGAGTTCACCACGGCGAGCACCAGTCCGATCACGATGAACGGCACGGTCGCCAGCAGGACGTCGTAGCCGCGGCCCGCGACGGACCCGGCGTTCCAGAAGCGGAGGGCGTCGAGTGAGCGTTCGTCGCTGAGGGCGACGGCCGAGGTCATCGCGCTGAGAAAGAAGGCGACGCCGGTGCCTGCGAGCACCAGAGTCAGCGGTGACGCCGCCGCCCCGCCGATGCTGGAGAGGCCGAACACGACCACCGAGGCGACGGCCGCGCCCGCGAACGCGAACCACACGTACTGCATCGGCGAGGTGATTCCGACGAGGTAGATCGCGAGGACCACGGCGAGCGCCGCGCCCTGGGTGACGCCGAGCAGGCCGGGGTCGGCGATGGGGTTGCGCGTGTGTCCCTGCATCAGCGCGCCCGCCACACCGAGCGCCATGCCGACGACCAACGATAGGAGGGTGCGGGGCACGCGACCGGTCTGCGCGATGATCGCGGCCTGATTCAGCAATGGATCCGCGGGCACGGTGTCGGTGGTGTACGGGTGCCACAGCCCCTGCCAGATCAACGACGGCGAGATCATGTTGGATCCCACCAGGATCGACGCGACCGCGGCGCCGATCAGCGCGACGAGGAGCGCCGCGAGTCCCAGCAGTCGCCGACGACGAGCGGCGGCGCCCGGAGTCGCATCCGCAGCAGCGCCGCGTGCGGTAGGCAGCTCGGCCAATGTCATAGTTGGTAATGCTAACCTCATTCTCCTTGTCTTCTCACAGGAGGTCCCCATGCGTTTGCGCGCACGTCTGGTCGCGGTGGTCGTTGCGGCGGTCGCCGTGGTCGGACTCGCCGGCTGCGGCTCCGACAGTTCCGACGAGTCGGGCGACGCGCTGCGCGTCGCGTCGATCGGGTTCGGCGACGTCGACACGCTGCTGAGTCTCGGCATCCAACCGGTCGCCGTCGCACCGTGGTCGAAGAATGCGACCGAGGTGGTCGGCGAATGGGCTAAACCGCTGCTGACCAGCACGCCGACGCTGATTCAAGACAGCGGGTCCGAGATGTCGAGTGAGGCGATCGAGAAGATCGCCGCCGCGCGGCCGGACGTGATCGTCGCGGTCAACACCGGCTACGACGACGCCACCTACGCCAAGCTCGAGGAGATCGCACGGGTGGTCCGTCGCCCCGCAGGCTTCGAGGCGTGGGGCGTGCCGTGGCGAGAGCAGGTGAAGGCGATCGCCGCCGGCGTCGACAAGGCGTCCGAGGGCGACGAACTCATCGCCAAGACCGAAGCGACGCTGAAGCAGGTGGCGGTCGACCGTCCCGACCTCGCCAAGCACACCGGGGTCGTGGTGCTGCCGAAATCCGACGGTGCGCTGTACGCGTACGCGCTCAGCGACGGCCGTGGGCAGACCATGCAGGAACTCGGCATCCCGCCGCTGCCCCGCGTCGAAGAGCTCGCAGGCAAGGCCTTCTACACCGAGGTGTCCGCGGAGAACCTCGCGATCCTCGGCGACGTCGACATGATGGTGTACCTGGACTACGACGTCGACGTCGCCAACGACGCCCCCTTCCGCGCGCTCAACGTGACCCGCGAGAACCACGTCGTCACGGTCGGCCAGAGCCTGGGGCAGGCCATGTCGATGCCGAACCCGGTGACCCTCGCGTGGGTCGCCGAGAAGCTGGTTCCGCAGTTGCCGACGTTCTGATCCGCTCGCGATTGATGCCGGTGGCGGTCGGGCTCAGGCGCGCCGTGTCGAAGCCTGCGACGTCGCGGCGGTCTCGATAACCGCGTGCTCGCTCCGCTCGCAGGCGGGACTCGACCAGCGTGGGGAGCGGTCGCAGGCGGGACTCGACCAGCGTGGGGAGCGGTCGCAGGCGGGACTCGACCAGCGTGGGGAGCGGTCGCAGGCGGGACTCGACCAGCGTGGGGAGCGGTCGCAGGCGGGACTCGACCAGCGTGGGGAGCGGTCGCAGGCGGGACTCGACCAGCGTGGGGAGCGGTCGCAGGTGGGACTCGACCAGCGTGGGGAGCGGTCGCAGGCGGGACTCGACCAGCGTGGGGAGCGCTCGCAGGTGGGACTCGACCAGCGTGGGGAGCGCTCGCAGGTGGAACTCGACCAGCGTGGGAAGTCGACTATCCTGGGCGACGTGCTGCTTTCCGACCGTGATATTCGTGCCGAGATCGACGCTGGACGTCTCGGTATCGACCCGTTCGACCCGGGGCTGGTCCAACCGTCGAGCGTCGACGTGCGCCTGGACTCGCTGTTCCGGGTCTTCAACAACACCAAGTACACCCACATCGATCCGGCGCAGCGGCAGGACGAGTTGACGACGCTCGTCGAGCCCGCCGACGGGGAGCCGTTCGTGCTCCACCCCGGCGAATTCGTCCTCGGTTCCACGCGCGAGGTCTGCTCGCTGCCCGACGACCTCGCCGGCCGCCTGGAGGGCAAGTCGTCGCTCGGCCGCCTCGGGCTCCTGACGCACTCCACCGCGGGCTTCATCGATCCGGGCTTCTCCGGCCACATCACCCTCGAACTCTCCAATGTCGCCAACCTGCCGATCACGCTGTGGCCGGGTATGAAGATCGGCCAGTTGTGCCTGTTCCGTCTGTCGAGTCCGGCGGAGAGCCCGTACGGCAGTGCGGCCGTCGGCTCCAAGTACCAGGGCCAGCGCGGTCCGACGCCGTCGAAAGCCTATCTGAACTTCGCGAAGTAGCGGACAGCAGAGAAGCGGCGCAGCCAGGGGAGGAGGTCGTCGTGACGAGTCCATTCAGTTCGCAGCCGTCGTGGCTGCGCGATTTCGACCTGCCCGACGATCCGAGCGGTGCGATCATCGCCCTCGACTTCGGCGACACCGGACTGTGGGCGGGCCGCGTGGTCGCCGGGGTGACGGTGCGGTCGACGACCGAATCCCGCATCCGGCCGGAGGTCCTGGACGCACGCATCGCCGCCTACCTGCGGGACACCGGATCAGTGGAGGCCGCGTCGCCGGACGCGTTCGGAGAGCTGGTGGCGGTGGTGGCTCGGGGGCGGCGCGCCCTCGTCGACCACGACAGCTCGCTGACCATGGGTTTCGAACTGCTGCGACTGGTCCGCCTGAGCCTCGACGAGGTCATCGAGGCCACTGTCCCCGAAGCCAACCGTGCGCACGGCATGGTGGTGGAGTTGGCCGGTCCCGAGCCCGTCGACGCGATCCTGCTGGGACCGGGGCACGACGCCTGGCCCGGTCTGTGGGAGGCGCTGACCGAACGCGGCTTCTCCGTCCTGCTTCCGGGCGATCCGTTCCCGGCGACGTTCGGCGGCGACGACCGCCCGACCGATCTGCTCGCACCGGTGGCGGCACCGCCCGAGATCCGCGCGTGGGAGGGCACCGGAGACAATCCCGCGCTCGTCGACCCTGCCGACTACGGGCTCGATCGGTTCGGCAATCCGCTCGACGTCGGGCACGACGTCCCGATCGGCGATGCCCCGGCCGAACCCGCGGAACCGCCGACCCCGCAGGGCCTGCGCGGCCGAGTGGTGGCGCTGGGCATCGTGATCATGTTGGGCATCGGGGGCGGCGGCGTCGCACTGGCGATGAACGCGCACGAAAGCAGTGGACCCGAGCGGGATGCGGCGACGACCAGCACGTCGACGCCGTCACCCACCTCGTCGGGACCGGAACCGGAACACGTGGACGGGATGGTGAATCCGGCCGATCTGGAGGCCGCGCGAGCGCCGATGTCGTCGTACAGCACACCACCGCCACCACCACCGCCGCCGCCGTCGACCACGACGGAGCGGCCGACCGAGGCGAAGCCGGGGCCCCAACCGCCCGCACCGACCCGAGCCAAACGGCGCACGATTCCGAACCCGATCCCGGGTCTGCCGCCGATCGTGATCGGCTGAGCGCCTACTCAGACGCGATGCGCTGCTCTCGACGGCTCTGCGCGACGTTCAGGTAGTCGTCGAGCTGGCGCGCGAGTTCGCGGTCGAGCGCCCGATACAGCGTGTTGTGGGCGGCGATGCGGCCGGTGGTGCGCAGTTCGTTGATGAACGTCGACGCCCAGTCCGACTCGGCGCCCTTCTCCGGGATCCAGCCGTCGAACCGGCCCTCGGTGACTGCACGACGGCCGGCGCTCACCAGGGTCCGCGCGGCACGGCCCATGTCCTCGTCGAGCTGGCGCTGCAACCCGAGGATGTAGGGGAGCGGCACGCCGATCTGCATCAGCCGCTGATAGGCCTCGATGGTCTCGACGTCTTTGATCTCGTACTGCGCGGGGCTCTCGTCGTCGCCGATCGGTTCGATGAGTCCGAACTCCTCCAGCATTCCGAGCAACTGCGGATCGCTGGTGTTCAGGCGGTCGAAGAGGGCGTCCGCGGACACCGTCTCCGTCGCGGTCTGCGACCACGGGCGTGACACGGCCTCGCGCAGTCCGAGCGATTCGGCGATGTCGTCGCCGGTCTGGACGCGGGTGAAGAACTCACCGATGTGCGTCATCGTGAAACCGCGCGCCAGCAGGTCGTTGATGACCCGGAGCTTCGCCAGATGCTCGTCACCGTAGATCGCGATCCGACCGCGCCGCACCGGCCGCGGAATCAAGCCGCGATCCTGGTAACCCCGCACATTGCGCGTCGTGGTTCCCGCGGCACGCGCCAGATCGTCGATTCGGTACTCGGTCATGACCAGCATTGTCCCAAATCGCGGCACGCCCGCGGGGCGGCGCTCACATGTCGACGGTCAGCGACTCCGAATCGCACCGCGAGATGCAGGGCAGGAACCAGCCCTCGTCGCGCTCCGGCTCGGTGAGCAACGAATCACGATGATCGACGTCGCCCGCGGTGGTCCGCATGCGACAGGTTCCGCAGAAACCCTGCTGGCAGGAGTACGGGACGGCCGGATCGACGCGCCGCAACGCCGTGAGCACCGACTCGTCGGCGGCGACCGTCTCGCGGTGGCCGGTCGACGCGATCTCCACGGTGAACTCGGTGCCGTCGAGGATCGGCGGCGGCGAGAAGCGCTCGAAATGCAACTCGATGTCGTCGCGGTCGGCCAGGTGGACGCGCAATGCCTCGAGCATCGGCACCGGACCGCAGCAGTACACCGACAGCGCGGCGTCGGCGTCGGGCGTCGGACCCACCAGATCGGCCATGCTCGGCAGTCCGTCCACATCGTCGGTGCGCACCGTGACCTTGTCGCCGTAGCGGGCCAACTCGTCGATGAACGGAATGGAGTCCGCCGTCCGTCCGCAATAGACCATGGTCCAGTCCAGGCCGTACCGGTCGACCATCGCCAGCATCGGCAGGATCGGGGTGATGCCGATGCCCGCGGCGATGAAGCGCAGTCGGCGCGACGACGACCCGAAGCCGGGCAGCACCATCGGGAACGCGTTGCGCGGTCCCTTGATCTGGATCGAGTCCCCGACGCGGAGCGTGTCGTGCACCTCGATCGATCCGCCGCCGCCGTCCGGGATGCGGCGCACCGCGATCCGGTAGGTCCGCCGATCGCCGGGGTCGCCGCACAGCGAGTACTCGCGCATCCGGCCGGAGGGAAGCATCAGGTCCAGGTGAGCGCCCGGATGCCACTCGGGGAGGATCGAGTGGTCCGGGGCGGCGAAGGTCAGCGCGATCACGTTCTCGTCGACCGCGACCACCTCGCGGTCGACGATGTCGAGCGTCAGGATGCCGTCGTCGGCGGAACGGTCGTGCAAGGGCGCCAGCGGCCGCCAGATCGGAAACCAGTACTTGCCGATGCCGGTCAGCAGACGCATCAGCGGGTCGCGTCGATAGCGTCCGTACAGGTGCGGCGGCTCGGTGGAGAGGTCGGTCAGGTGACGGGACGACTCGCTGGTCATGATGGTCACGCCGCTCGTCGTGCCCCGGGAGACGACGCCAAGAAGGCCACGGCCTGGGCGGTGTCGCCGATGTCGGTCGGCGCGAATCCGGGCTTGAAGTAGGCGATCGTCGCGACGGCGAGTTTCGAGATCTTCGGGAAGACGCCGATCCGCGAATCACGGAAGTAGCTGCCGAGGTAGAGCTTGCCCTTGGCGGGGATGCTCTGGTCGGCGATCGACGGGTCCTGGCTGTTGATGAAGCGGAAACCGCGGGCCAGCAGCCAGACCAGGAACGGGAGCGCCAGACTCATCGCGCGGGCGCGGCGGAGCGGGCTGTCGGCGAAGTACGAGGCGGCGTCGTGCGCCACCGCGCGGTGCTCCACCTCTTCGGCGCCGTGCCAGGTGAACATGTCGGCCATGTTCGGATCGGCGCCGTTCTCGGTCCACGTGCAGTTGAGTGCGAAGTCGCCGAGGAGCGCCGTGTAGTGCTCGATCGCCGCGATCAACCACAGGCGTTCGATCAAGTGCTTCTGCTTGTTCTCGGGCGTGCCGTCGCGGGGGCCGAGGACCTTGTGGAAGATCCACTCCATCTGTTTCAGGTAGCCGGTCGGATCGATCCCGTGACCGCGCAGCCAACTCTCGACGGCGCGGTCGTGGACCTCCGCGTGCATCGCCTCCTGGCCGACGAAGCCGCGCATGTCCGCGGCGAGTGCCTCGTCCTTGATCAGCGGCAGCGCCTCGTTGAAGGTCTCGACGAACCAGCGCTCGCCCTCGGGGAGCAGCAGGTTCAGCACCGTGATCATGTTCGACGACATGGGGTGATTCGGGATCCAGTGCAGCGGAGCGTTCGTCAAGTCGAAGGCGACGTTCCGGGCGTGGAGTTCGACCTTGCCGGGGTCGGTCTCGACGGTCGAGCGAGTTGCTTCAGTAGTCATGTCTATCCTCCGGTGTACTCGTATTGTCGGTTCGTCGTGCTCAGTCGGCAAGCTTGTGGCGGGCGCCGATGCGCGACGCCCAGGGGAAGAAGCGGTAGACGCGGTAGCCGACCTCGGCCTCCGGCGTCACCGGAACGACGGCCTTGTTCTTCCGGATGGCGGCGACGATGTCGGCGGCCACACGATCGGGCGTGAAGTTGCGCTTGGCGTAGAAGCCGTCGACCTTCTCACGGGTCGCGTCCTCGTCGGCGGCGCCGGCGAACTGCGCGTTCGACGTGATGTTGGTGTGGACGATGCCGGGGCAGATCGCGGTGACGCCGATCTTGTGCTCGGCCAGTTCGGCGCGCAGCGACTCGGAGAACATCAGGACGCCCGCCTTGCTCGACGAGTACAGCCCCAGGTCGCGGGACGGGGTGAAGGCCGCCGCCGATGCCAGGTTCACGATGTGGCCGCCCGCGCCGCGCTCGACCATCTGACGACCGAAGGCGCGGCTGCCGCTGATGACGCCGCGGAGGTTGATGTCGAACAGTCGGTCCACCTGCTCGTCGGTCGCGGCCAGCGCCGAACCCGCCAGCGCGATGCCCGCGTTGTTCACGACGATGTCGGCGACGCCGTGTAGGTTGCGGACCTGGTCGGCGAACTCGGTCACGGCCCCGGTGTTCGAGACGTCGAGTCGATACGCCGTCGCGAGGACGCCCTTGCCCTTGCAGTCGGTGGCGGTCGCCTCTGCGGCGGCGAGGTCGATGTCGGCCAGGACCACCTCCGCCCCGAGGTCGGCCAGTGCGTAGGCGGTCTCGCGGCCGATGCCGCTGCCCGCACCGGTCACGACGGCGAGTTTGCCGATCAGGTCGCCCGCGGGGCCGGTGACATGCGCGCGGTCGATGGTGTTCGGTGTGCCCGACGCGCCGTTCTCGATGGCATCGATGAACTCGATGGCGGTCGTGGCGAGGTAGTCGGGGTTGGTGTACGGCAGCCAGTGGCCCGTCGTCGTGCGCTTGCGCCACAGATTCGCAGCGTGCGTGTGGGTGCGCTCGTAGATGGCCGGCCGCAGCGCGATGTCGTGGTCGTTGACGATCTCGAGGACCGGGACGCGCGTCGGACGGGGTTTCGGGCTCGCCAGCTTGCCGCGGATGTTCGCGCGATACAGCTTGAGACCGTTGATCATGTCGTCGCGCAGCGTGGGCCCGAACGTCGCGTTCTCCCGCGGGGTGCCCTCGATGAAGTGGAGGAACTCGGTCCACACCTTGTCGGAGCCGAACGCGCGGAAGAAGGCGTCGGAGGCGACCGGAACCTGGAAGAACGCGGTGTACGCCGACGAGGCGACCTGCGACAGCGCCTGGGCGATGTTGCTCGGCGTCGGGTTGGCGAGCTTGCCTCGCGCCCATTCGCCGAGGAAATCGAGATTGGGACCGGAGACCGAGGTGAACGACGCGATCGCGTCGTCAGCGCCCTCGGTGGTGACGGTCTCCCACGCCTGCACCGAGCCCCAGTCGTGGGCGACGATGTGCGTCTTCCCTGCGGAATTCACGGCGCGTGCGACGGCGAACATGTCCGCCGCCAGCGTGTCCAGGCGGTAGGCGGCGACCTGCGCGGGGCGATCACTCTCCCCGAAGCCGCGGGTGTCGTAGGCGTAGACCCGATAGTGCTCGGCCAACTGCGGGGCCACCAGATCCCACAGGTGATGGCTGTCGGGCCATCCGTGGACCAGCAGCACGACCGGCTTGCCGGGTGTGGTCTCACCCGGCAAGCCGTACGAGAACGCGGCGAGCTCGACGCCGTCGCCCCTGACGTTGAAGCGATGCCAATCGGCCATTTCCGTCTCCCATCCAATGCGGTTGAGTAGACGTTACCACTAGTAACAAATAACTGCTAGCAGTTGTTAGCACTTGTTGGCGGGGTCGAATGTTCTCGATTCGCGCAGGTCGACGGGGTGTTCTCGGTTGTTCGACTACTACTGTCGGTAGGAGGAAAGGAAGTTTCCGATGCGTTCGATCGCCTCGGCGAGGTCCTGTGCCCACGGCAGTGTCACGATGCGGAAGTGATTGGTGTCGGGGAGGTTGAAGCCCGATCCCTGCACCACCAGAATCTTCTCCTGCAGGAGCAGATCCTGGACGAACCGCTCGTCGTCGTGGATCTGGTACACCTCCGGATCCAGCCGTGGGAAGGCGTACAGCGCACCCATCGGCTTCACACAGGAGACGCCTGGGATCTCGTTGAGCTTGTTCCACGTGACGTTCCGCTGCTCGTAGAGGCGGCCGCCCGGCATGGTCAGCGCGTCGATGCTCTGATAGCCGCCGAGCGCCACCTGGATCGCGTGCTGCGCCGGAACATTGGCGCACAGACGTGTGGAGGCGAGGATCGTCATGCCCTCGATGAAGCCCTTCGCGTGGTCCTTGGGGCCGGTGCGGACCACCCAGCCCGCGCGGTAACCGCACACACGGTAGGCCTTCGACAGGCCGTTGAACGTCAACACCAGCAGATCGGGAGCCAGCGTCGCGATGCTGATGTGCTCGGCGTCGTCGTACAGGATCTTGTCGTAGATCTCGTCGGCCAGGATCAGCAGCGAGTGCCTGCGGGCCACGTCGACCATCTTCTCCAGCACCTCGCGCGAGTAGACCGCGCCGGTCGGGTTGTTCGGGTTGATCACCACGAGCGCCTTGGTGCGCTCGGTGATCTTGGACTCGATGTCCTCGATGCTCGGATTCCAGCCGTTGTCCTCGTCGCACTGGTAGTGCACCGCATTGCCGCCGGACAACGCGGTCATCGCCGTCCACAGCGGGTAGTCCGGGGCGGGAATGAGGACCTCGTCGCCGTTGTTGAGCAGCGCCTGCATCGTCATGGTGATCAGCTCGGAGACACCGTTGCCGAGGAGCACGTCGTCGACGTCGAAATACGGGAAGTCGGGGACCGTCTCGTACCGGGTGACCACGGCGCGGCGTGCCGAGAGCACGCCCGCAGACTCCGAGTAGCCCTGCGAGAAGGGCAGCGCGTGAATCATGTCCCGCATGATCACGTCGGGCGCCTCGAAGCCGAAGAGCGCCGGGTTGCCGATATTGAGCTTCATGATCCGGTGTCCCTCAGACTCCAGACGCGCGGCGTGCTCGTGCACCGGGCCGCGGATCTCGTAGCAGACGTTCTGCAGCTTCTCGGACTGCTCCAGCGGGCGCAGCTTGGTGATGGGATGCGAAACACGAGGGCGACTCATGAGTACATTCTGTCAGCCGCCCGCCGCCTCGGCGCACCGCGTGGTGTTTCTGCGGCAAGCTGGGGTCGTGAAAGCTGCGCAGCTGACGGTCGTCTCCTTCAACGTCAACGGAATCCGTGCCGCCCGGCGGCGGGGATTCGACGAGTGGCTGCAGCGTCGCGGGGCCGACGTGATCGGCCTGCAGGAACTCCGCTGCCCGGCCGACCTGGTGGGCGACTTTCCCGGGTACACCGCGTCGTTCGACGTCGGTTCGATTCCCGGACGCAACGGGGTGGCGCTTCTGACGCGGCTGCCGCCCGCCGCGGTGCGTACGTGGGTGACCCATCCGCCCAAGGCACGCGGACTGGGGGAGTACGCCTCGCACGGGCGGTATGTGGAGGTGGACCTGGCCGACCAGCCGGTGACCGTCGCGTGCCTGTACCTGCCGAAGGGCGGCCTGCCCGCCGAACTGCAGCGGCCGGGCTCCATGCGGGAGAAGCCGGACGGTGGAGCCAAGTATCGCCGCAAAATGGCGTTCCTCGACGGCTTCGCCCGTGAACTCGAGCGCAATCGGCTGGCCGCGAGACGTGCCGGGCGCGAGTTCCTGCTCGTCGGCGACCTCAACATCGCGCACCTGGAGCACGACGTCACCAACTGGCGCGCCGCGCGGAGGATGGAGGGATTCCTTCCCGAGGAGCGGGAGTGGTTCTCCGCCCGGCTCTCGCCGCGGAAACTGATCGATGTGGTTCGCACGCTGCACGGCGACCGCCCCGGTCCGCTGACCTGGTGGAGTTGGGCGGGCGCCTCGTTCGCCAAGGATGTCGGCTGGCGGATCGATCACCACTTGGCCACCCCCGCCCTCGCCGCCCGCGCGCGCTGGGTGGAGGTCGACAAGGAGGCGTCGCCGGACCAGCGAGTCTCCGATCACGCTGCGGTGGTGGTCGGGTACGAACGGATGCCGTAGCGACGGGACAACGTTGGCGACATGGACGACCTCGACGGGTGTCCATGTCGCCGAAGTTCGGCGTGTCGTGGAACCGTGGCGCGGTGCGCTGCGTCTAATCGAGGTGAGAAGCGACAGAGACGATATCCATCGGCCTGAATTGGCCGTCGCCAGACACTTCGCCGAGCATGACGGGGTGATCACCGCGGATCGAGCGCACGCGCTCGGCGTGACCAGCAGACAGATCCAGCGCCGCCTGGATGCGGGGCTCTGGACCGCTGAGGCGATGGGGGTGTACCTCTCCGCCGAGCACTGCCTCTCGGATGCCGCGCAGGTCCGGATCGCGGTGGCCGCCCAGGGCGGGATCGCCGACCGGACCACGGCCGCGTGGTGGCACGGACTGATCCCGGAGCTGCCGTCTCCCCTCACGGTGTCCGTGCCGCGTTCCAAGCGCGGCGCGCGCTGCGGCTTCCGCGTCGAGACCAAGCGGCGGACCTTTCCGGCCGAGGACGTCGAGGTGGTGCGGGGACTGCCCGTGACCAGGCTCCCGCTCACCGTGCTGGCGGCGGCCGCCGAACTCGACGACGGGATCGCCGTGATGGATCGTGCCCTGCAGCGCAAGCAGGTGGATCTCATCGATCTGCGGCGCAGCCTCGAACGCAACAGCGGTGCGCACGGCATGCGGCGCGCCCGCTGGTTGTTGACCGCGGCCGAGGACGAATCGGAGTCGGTCGCCGAGCGGTTGTTCGTCTCGCTGCTGCGTGAGCGTGGAATCACCGGCTGGACCCAGCAGGTACCGTTTTGCGACTACCGACTCGACTTCGCGTGGACCCAGGAGCAGATCGGCGTCGAGATCCACGGCTGGAACTTCCACCACGACCATCACGAGTGGGAACGAGACCAGCGGAAGACCAACCAGCTGGTCAGGATGGGCTGGTTGCCGCTCATCTTCACGTGGGCGCGGCTCACGATGGAACCGGACGCCTGCATGGCAGAACTCGCGGAAGCGATTCTGCTGCGGCAATCGGTCTGAGAAGACCCAGAGAAACACGTTGGCGACATCGACAACCTCAGAGGTTGTCGATGTCGCCAACGATGTCGGGCGAAGCCGGTACTACTTCTTGCCCGGCCGCTTCTTGCCTGCAGCGAGGCCGAAGCCCTTAGCCTTGGAGGCGCCGGTCTCCGCGATGGTGCGGCTGTCGTCTCCGGCGGGAGCCGCAGGAGCGGTCGTCTCGGCCGGGGCCGCCTCCTCGGCGGGAGCCGGTTCGGCGGCAGCCTCGTCAACGGGAGCACTCTCGACCGGTGCCTCCGGTGCTGCTGCGGCGGGAGCTGCTGCAGCGGGCTTCGGTGCGCCGGGCCTCTTGGCGCCGGGCTTCTTGATGCCGCCCGCCATGCCGAAGCCCTTGGCCTTGCCTTCGGTGCCCTCGGTGACGGCAGCAGTGGGAGCGTCGGCGGCCGGGGCAGCCTCCTCGACGGGAGCGGCCTCGGTCGGTGCCTCCGGTGCTGCTGCGGCGGGTGCTGCTGCAGCGGGCTTGGGTGCGCCTGGCTTCTTGGCGCCGGGCTTCTTGATGCCGCCTGCCATGCCGAAGCCCTTGGCCTTGCCTTCGGTGCCCTCGGTCACGGCAGCGGGAGCATCGGCAGTGGGAGCATCGGCGGCCGGAGCCGCGTCGCCTGCCGGCGCTGCCTCGGCAGCAGGAGCCGCGGCCGCAGCGGGCTTGGGAGCGCCTGGCTTCTTGGCACCCGGCTTCTTCAAGCCGCCCGCCATGCCGAAGCCCTTGGCCTTGCCCTCGGTCGCCTGCGTAGCCGCAGTTTCTGCGGTCGCAGATTCCGTGGTCGCCGCCTCCGCCGGGGCCGAGGCAGGTGCTGCCGCGCCGCCCGGCTTGGGTGCGCCGCCCGGCTTCTTGAGCCCGCCGGGCTTCTTGAGTCCGCCGCCCATGGCGAGTCCCTTGACCGGTGCCGCCTCGGCTGCGGGAGCGGCCTCCGCTGCAGGTGCCGCGCCACCTGGCTTGGGTGCGCCGCCCGGCTTCTTGAGTCCACCGGGCTTCTTCAGGCCGCCGCTCTTGGGTGCCAGACCCACCGCGGGCTTGGCCTCGGCCGGTGCCGCGGCAGCAGCCGCGGGCGCCGGAGCAGTCTTGACCGGCTCGGGTTCCGGAGTAGGAGCGAGCTCCGACTGGATTGGGCCCAGGAACTGGCCTCCGCGTTCAACCTGCTGGCGACCGCGGAGCACGCCCTCGAGCATGATCTGCGCGACGTCGACGACCTCGACCTGGCCCTCGTCCTCGGTGTTCGCGGTCTGCGCGGTGACGCCGTCGGTCAGCATCACGCGGCAGAACGGGCAGCCGGTGGCGATCTTGCGGACCGCCTTGCTGCCGTCGGCGTTCTTCGGCCGCTCGTTCAGCGTGTTCAGCGCTTCGTCGACGCGATCGACGTTGATGCGCTTGCCGATCTGCTCTTCCATCCACATGCGGGCACCGCCGGCGCCACAGCACATGGAGCGCTCGCCGTGGCGAGGCATCTCGGTGAGGGTGGATCCGGACGACTCGATCAGCTCGCGGGGAGCGTCGTAGACCTTGTTGTGGCGTCCCAGGTAGCAGGGATCGTGGTAGGTGATCTGCTCACCGGCCGGCGCGGCGACGGGAACCAACCGCTTCTCGCGGACCAGTCGGTTCAGCAGCTGCGTGTGGTGGATGACCTCGTACTCGCCGCCGACCTGCCGGTACTCGTTGCCGATCGCGTTGAAGCAGTGCGCACAGGTGACGACGATCTTCTTACGCTGTTGCGGTGCGGTCGCGAAGACCTCGTTGAAGGTCTCGATGTTCTGCTGCGCCAGCATCTGGAACAGGAACTCGTTGCCTGCGCGGCGAGCGGAGTCGCCGGTGCAGGTCTCGCCCTGGCCGAGGACCATGAAGTCCACCGCGGCGATGTCGAGCAGCTCGGCGACTGCCTTCGTGGTCTTCTTGGCGCGGTCCTCATAAGCGCCGGCACAGCCGACCCAGAAGAGGTACTCGTAGCCTTCGAACGATTCCACGTCCTGGCCGTAGACCGGGATGTCGAAGTCCATCTCGTCGATCCAGGCGGTGCGCTGCGAGGCGTTCTGGCCCCACGGGTTGCCCTTGTTCTCGAGATTCTTGAACATGCCTGCGAGCTCGGACGGGAAATCCGACTCGATCAGCACCTGGTAGCGACGCATATCGATGAAGTGGTCGACGTGCTCGATATCGACCGGGCACTGCTCCACGCAGGCGCCGCACATGGTGCAGCTCCAGAGCGCTTCGGCGTCGATCACGGCGCCCGTGGTGCCCTCGGACTCGCCGACCAGCTTGCGCTCGGCCTCCAGGCGCGCGGCCTCGGGGACCTTGGCGAGCTGCGCCTCGTCGACATTGCCGTCGGCGTCGACGATGCCGATCTCGTTGCCTTCCAGATCCTTCTTGCCGCCCGCGAACAGGTACGGCGCCTTGGCCTGACCGTGGTCGCGCAGCGACATCATCATCAGCTTCGGCGACAGCGGCTTGCCGGTGTTCCACGCGGGGCACTGGCTCTGGCAGCGACCGCACTCGGTGCACGTCGTGAAGTCCAGCCAGCCCTTCCAACTGAAGTCCTCGATCTTGCCTGCGCCGAACGCGTCGACGTCGGGGTCGGCGGTCTCCATGTCCAGGACCTTGCCCTGGCTCATCATCGGCTTGGCGGCACCGAGGGCGACGCCGCCGTCGGACTCACGCTTGAAGAGGATGTTGGGGAACGCGGCGAAGCGGTGCCAGGCCACGCCCCAGTCGATGTTGAGGCCGACCACGGCGAGCCAGATCATGCCGCTCATCAGCTTGATGACGGCGGCGGCGGTGACCCAGTAGATGGAGATGCCGTCGAAGAGCTGGGCGAAGTAGTGCGTGAAGAACGACGTCCAGACGGGCGGATTCTCCAGGTCGGAGGCGATCTTGAAGGTCTTCACGAAGATCATGCCGAGGCCCTCGATCAGCACGACCGCCTCGACGAAGTACGCCGCGCCGAACCGTGAGCCGGAGAAGCGCGAGAGTTTCGCGGGCACGCGCGGGTGGTTGAGCTGTCGGAGGAGGATCAGCACCGAGATGCCGATGACGGTGCCGAGTCCGAGAACCTCGTCGGCGAAGATGTAGATGTTCCACGCGCCGATCACGGGCCAGTGGAACTCCGGGTTGAAGATCTGTCCGTAGGCTTCGAACCAGAAGATCGCGCCGATCAGGAAGCCGAACATCACCAGCCAGTGCGCCCAGCCGACGGTCCGGAACTTGTTCATCCGGGTGTGGGCGGCGAACTCCTTGAGCATCGTCCACAGGCGTTTGAGCGGATAGGCGAATCGCTCGGACTCGACCTTCTGCCCCTGGGCGATCGAGCGCACCATCGTGAACACGCCACGCAGGAACAGCGCCCAACACACGAGGCTGATCAGCGCGGCGATGGCTCCGATCGCGACGGTAGTCGTATTCACTGGAAGTACCGGCCTTTCTTTCCAGGTCGTACCGAAGACGTGCCGAGTACGTCAGACCGCTGCACTCCGCCGTCACCTATATTCCTGGTAACCGTAAAGGGTCAACCCTGCTCAGCGCTGCCAAGGTTTACCTAACCTCGTGAGCGCATCCCGTGCTACAGCCCAGGTTCCAGCCAATGTTACTCATGAGTAATAAGCAGGTCCAGTCGTTGCCTTCGAATGTGGCGGCGTCGCCGTGCGGCGCTGTGCGGGATCCGAGTGCTGAGTGTTATGTGGCCGGATTCACCGATTCGCAGTGATGGTCATCACTCTCATTTACCGTGGGTGCCAGTGGGACATGAGAAGTGGGGAGTACGACATGACCGCATGGAACCGCATTCGCCGAGCAGTGACTGACTTCTTCGCCACCGGCGCGACGGTCGCCCTCGCTACCAGTGGGCTGACTTAAGCGGGAGGCAGCGCCTCCACCTCGGCCAGCGCATTCTCCAAGTGCGTCAGGATCCGCTGCAGGCTGGGCAGCTGTGCCCGTGCGCCGATGATGCCGAACCCGGCCTTGCCCGCGACGGTGGTGACGGTGATGTTCATCGCCAGTCCCTCCATCGGAATCGAGACCGGATAGCAGCCGTCGAGCTTGGCGCCGTTCCAGTACAGCGGCTCGCTGGGGCCCGGGACGTTGGAGATCAGCAGGTTGAACCCGCGCGGGGTGTACTGCACGAATCCGGGCACCGAGGCGAAGGCCAGAGGCCAACCGAGAGCCGCGCCCAGTGCCAGCGCCTGCAGCGGCTTGAGCCCGCGGACCACCTTCTTGGCGCTGGCCGTGGACGCTTTGATCGCCGCCACGCGCTCGGCGGGTGAGGCCAGGTCGGTCGCCATTCGGACGGAGATCACGGTGACCGCATTGCCGTCGGCGTCGTCCTCGCTGTGCAGCGAGACCGGCATCGCGGCGATCAACGACTCGTCGGGGAGGTCGTCGTGCTCGTCGAGATAGCTGCGGAGGGCGCCCGCGCACATCGCGACGATCAGATCGTTCACGGTCATCTTCTGCGCACGCGCCGCAGCCTGCAGTCGCTCGATCGGCCAGTCCTGCGCAGCGAACCGACGCGCCGAGCCGATCGACTGGTTCAGCATGGTCGTCGGCGCCATCTGCAGCGGCGCCACGTAGTCCTTGTCCATGACGCCCGCGGTCGCGATCTTCGCGGCGGCGGGACCGAGGCCGACCACCTGGCCTGCGACGTCGACGATGGACCCCGCGGCGCCGGTGAGGGTTCCGAGCAGGCTCTTGTCGTTCTCCTTCGCCGACTGCCTTCGCTTGCGGCGGACCAGGTCCATGGACCAGGGCGCCGTCCCCGAACGATCCTCGGGGTCGGTGGAGAGCGCTCGCTGCAGCAGTCGGAGCGCGGACACACCGTCGACCACGGAGTGGTGGATCTTGGTGTACAGGGCCACCCGACCGTCCTGCAGTCCCTCGATGATGTGGGCCTCCCACATCGGGCGGCGCCGGTCGAGGAGTGCGCCGTGGTTCTGCGAGACGTACCGCAGCAGGTCTTTCACCTCGCCCGGGCGCGGCAGGATGATGTGCCGGATGTGGTAGTCGAAGTCGATCTCCTCATCCTGCGTCCACGCGGCGTAACCGGCCACCTGCGCGGGCGTCGCGGGGCGTTTGCGGAACATCGGAGCGATGTCGGTCGCCTCGTGGAACCGCTGCGAGATCTCATCGGCCAGATCGGCCGCGGTCTGTCCGTCTCGGGGGATGAACAACTGCAGTCCGCCGACGTGCATCGGTTGATCGCGCGTCTCGCCGATGAGGAACATCGACTCGGTGACCGGCATGTATTGCATGAGTTCCCCTAACGCTCCGGCGAGCACACGCGTCTCGCTTGCGCGCAATTGTGGCACGTCGCATTCCGCGCCCACGCGTGTGTGTCGAATCTAGTTGCGTGCGGGCCTGAGCGGATCGTCTACGTTGAGTCGGTGACTCGCCTCAGACCCGCTGTGCCGCCCCTGCGCGTCGCCGCACTCGCGGCGGTGATCGCGGTCGAGGTCATGGTCGCGGTCACGTCGTTGTGGATGGTGGTCGCAGCCCGCGGTCGCGTGATCGACGCCGCTGCGATCGCCGACGACGCTCCGCGCACGATGATCGTCCTCGGCGCCAAAGTGTCCGACGGTGAGCCCGGCGTCTATCTGCGCGCTCGGCTCGACGTCGCCGTCGACGCCTATCGGGCCGGTCACGTCACGCAGATCCTCGCCTCGGGCAACGACTCCGACGACGCGGGCAACGAGGTCCAGGTGATGCGCGCCTACCTCGAACAGCACGGCGTCCCCGCGCACGCGATTCATGACGACCGGCTCGGTCTCAACACCAACGCGACCTGTCGTCGTGCCGCCACCCTGGACGGGATCAGGTCGGCGACCATCGTGACGCAGAACTTCCACATCGCGCGGGCGGTGACCCTGTGCCGTGCGTGGGGCATCGACATCGTGGGCGTCATCGCGCCGTGCCAGGACTGCTCGGTGGTGAGTCTGGTACGCAATCAGCTTCGGGAGGCGCTCGGATCGCGGCCGCGGGCGGTGTTCGACGCGGTGCGTGCGCGGGGCGCATGAGTGCAGGTGGCGGTGTCATTCGGACGATAGATCGGGCGCGGGGCCAGACGTAGCGTGAAGTCATGCCTGACCATCCGAGTGTCGCTAGGGTCGGGGCGGCGTCGACTCGCGTTCGCCTCACCGGCATCGCCGTCGACGCCGACGGGATCGACTCGCGACTGAGGTCGGCGGAGCGGGCGCTGGCGCAGGCCGGGTTGGATCGCCGCGCGCTGGCCGCGGTGATCAACGTCGGCGCCGCAGATGCGGCCGACACGGCGGCAGGTATCTGCGTGCGACTCGGACTCGGGGGTGTGCCGGGCGTCCAGGCGCTCGACATGGTCGACGACGGCTGCGGGGTGCCGTCGTCGATCGCTGTCGGCGCGTCGATCCTCGCGCACCGCCGCGGCGCCGTGCTACTGACGGTCGACGGCGGCGCGTTGGTCGTGGGTGCGATGCCGCTGTCGGCGTCGGCACCGCAGGAACCCGTGACGACGGCGGGGCGTCGTACCGCCGACGTGCAACTGGACCACGACAGTCCGGGGACCGCCGTCGAGCATGTGTTGTCGACGGTCGGCGACGAGATGCCGATCGTCGCGGTGGTGCCGGGTGGTCTTCGGCTGGCACCCGGGCGTCGATTCGTCAGCGTCTGCCTCGCGTCCCGCAGCGCGGCGCCGATCGAAGGACTGCTGCAGGCGCGAGCCGAAGGGTGTTCCGAGGTGGTGCTGGTGACGGCGAACGACCGCGGCCGAGCGGCCGCGGTCGTCTGTCATCTGGTCTCCGACGCCGACCGACGCCGGGAGTGACGGCGGGTCAGCGCCAATAGTTGTTGGCGGCGGCGACGGTCTGGAAGTTGGTCGCCACGACCTGCGAGCCGGCGATCAACGCCTCGGCGTCCTCGGCGTATTCCGGACGGAGCTTGTGGAGCACCTCGCCGTCGGGCTGCGTGTATTTGACGCCGCGGCGGCTGAGTGTGATGGCGAGCTCGAAACCCGCCTGCGGGGTGTCGGTGATGAGGCTGGCAAGCCAGGTGTCGGTCATGGGAGTCCCTCTCGAATCGCGGTGTCCGCCGGGCCGATGCGGACGCCTTCGAGCTTAACCGGAAAGAGTTCCGTTAAATCGTCGGTCGCAGCGGAAGGCGCGGGCGGCCGGTCAGATACAGCGCCCCGGGCAGCCGGCGCAGCACCTCGACGACCATGAGGGAGATGGCCAGCGTCAGCAGGTAGACGGTGATCGTCGCGAAGGGTTGCGGCAGGGCGGCCACGAACCACTTCTCGCCGGCGTCGGTCTGCGGACGCAGGAGGAACGTCAGCACCATGACGTGCACCAGAAACACCGGGAACGACCGGTTGGAGGCGTATGACACGAACTTCGAGAAGACCGGCTGATGCTGCCGGCGATACGTCGCCCAGTGCAGCCCCAGGGCATAGACGGCGATCACCGCGGCGACGAGGAACGGCAGCAGCGTGAGTTCGAACGCGCTGTTGGCTGACCAGACGGGCGCACCGCCGACCAGCACGCGGTGCACGTACGCGCCGATGGCGAAGGCGGCGGAGCCGAGGAACGCGCAGGCCACCAGGGCGCCGCGACCGCGGAGGAGTTCGCTGACGCGCTCGCGGTGCGCGGCGGCGATCGCGCCGATCACGATCAGCAGCTGATAGGGGATGAACGTTGCGTACAGGTGATTCCACAGCTCGGTCGCCAGTCCTGCGGGCGGGTGCCAGTACGAGATGAGGCACAGCACGGTCACCTGCAGCGCTGCGCTGACCGCGAGAACGACCCCATGGTGTCCGCGGGTGCGGATGATGAGCTTGCGCAGCAGCGGAAACAGCAGATACGCCTGGAGCATCACCAACAGGAAGTACAGGTGATAGGCGGAGGTGCCCCACAAGAGGTTCTTGCCGAGTTCACCGAGGCTCGTCGGAATGTCGCCGAATCGGCCGTTGAGCCACATCCCGGTGATGACCCAGTACAGCACCGACCACACCAGATACGGGACGATGACCAGCTTCATCCGCCGCCGCCAGAACGACGTCGTGCTGAAATCAGGCCGATCGAGGTACTGGTACATCAACACGAAGCCGGTCAGCGCGAAGAAGATGTTGCGGGTCGCGTGCAACAGTAGGGACGTCGAGTTGGTTCCCATGCTCGAGTACTCGGCGGTCGTCGACGTCAGCACGTGCATGAAGATGACGAGCGCGAAGGTCGTGGTGCGGACCAGGTCCACCTGGTGCAGGTAGGGCCGCTTGCGGGCGGCCTGCGGAGCGGTGGGCGCGGTGGTGGTGCCGGTGGTCACCGGGGAGAGAGCGACCGTGGACGACATGAGACCTCATACGACTAGCGGATAGCGGACGGCTCTGCTGTCGTGCTAGCAGCGCCAGCGGCTCACGCTAGCAGCGATCTCTGTGCGTCCCCTGTGTGTCCGCGGTGCGAACCCTGGCGACGGGTCACCACCAACCGGTGGCGGCGCCGAAGTCCGGGTCCATGAACGGCACCAGACTGCGCATGAACGCCGTCGTCACATGGTGGTAGTCGTGCCACACCAGGATGTTGCCGACCACGGCCGGGCAGTAGGTGGGCGTGCAGAAGCCGTCGCTGTAGTCCAGGAAGGTCATGTTCGGGAAATCGGGTTTCAACGCGTCCGCGGGGTTCTCCGGGGAGAGCGCCCGCTCCCGAGGCGTACCGCACACCCGGGGCAGCTTGCCGTCGGCGATGCAGTCCGGCGGCGACTGCGGGCCGCGCGTCCACGGGGTGTCGCGCACGGCGATCACGCGCTGCCCGCGGTCGCGGAACTCTGTGAAGAAGTCGATGTAGCCGGTCGGGACCACGTCGCCGCGCTGCCCCTTCGGTGCGGGGCGGGTGGCCGTGGTGAAGACGAAGTCGGGTTTGTCGACCGCGAGCTTGTCGACGACGCGGCGCGACCAGTCGGTGCACTCGGTGAGGGTGCGACCATCGATCTCGACTTCGGCCTCGGTCGAGAGCGCGCAGCCTGCCTTCATGTAGGTGGTGACGCGGAAACCGCGCTGCCTGCCTAGCTTGTCGAGCGCCGTCATCCAGTGCTCGGAGTGCGACCCGCCGACCACCGCGATGGTGCGCTGCGCCGTCACATCACCGTAGGCGCCCACCTTGATCGCGGGGTCGCCGAAGTTCGAGAAGTGCGGACCGTGGCTGAGCGGCCAGTCATCGCTCGCGGCTTCCGGCGACGGTGCGACGGGCACGGCGGGGGTCGGCGCACCGATGAGCAGTTCGGCCGCGCCCGGATACTCGCGCGGGTCGAGGTTGGTGGTGTCGACGATCAACTGACTCTGGCGATGCTGCCAGTACGCGGCGCTGCCGAGACCGAAGACGGTGGCGCCGATCAGCACGACGGCCAGAATGCGGCGGTAGGTCTGCGAGAACCCGGTGTCGCGGCCCGCGCGGAGCGGTGTCTCGACGAACTTGGTCATCAGCCACGCGAGGATCACCGAGGCGATCAGGATCGCCGTGCCTTCGGCGAACGACGCGTCGTCCTGCGCGCGCCAGTTCAGATAGAAGATCAGCAGCGGCCAGTGAATCAGGTACAGCGAGTAGGCGATCGATCCGAGCCACACGATCCAGGGATGCGCCAGGACCTGACCGGCGGGACTGAGGTCGTTGCCGGGGATCGCGCGGGGTGCGGTGGCCGACGAGCCGACCCACATCAGGAGCAGCGTGGAGCCGGCGGGCACCAGCGCGAGCATCGCCGGGTATTCGGCGACGCCTTCGATCCAGATGCCCGACGAGGCGATCATCGCGACCGCGAACACCGTCAGCACCGTGCGGATCCAGTTCGCCAGGCGCAGTCTGGGCATCCAGATGGCGAGCAGGCCGCCGGCCATCGGCTCCCAGATGCGGGCGATCGTGTCGTAGTAGTTGAACGGCTGGTTGATTCCCTGCCGGTAGTTGGCCCAGGCGAACGAGATCAGCGTGACCAGCAGCAGGGCGCCACCGACGATCGCCCGGATCACGTTGTACCGGGTCAAGACCTCGAAGTGCTTGCCGCCCCACTTGAGCAGCCCCCCCAAGGCGAGCGCGGTGAGGAGCGTGAGAACGAAGAACTGACCCTGCATCGACATCGACCACAGGTGCTGCATCGGGCTGATGGCGGAGTTCGCCGCGCCGTAGTCCTGCGACAGGAAGGCCAGGTGATAGTTCTGGTAGTAGAACGCGGAGGCGAGGATCTCCTTGCCGAGCGGACCCCACCGCGTGCTCGGCATCAGCAGCCACACGCCGACGGCGATGGCCGCCAGCAGCAGGAACAGTGCGGGGATCAGGCGTCGGAGCAGCCGGCTCAGTCGGGGCCACGGGTCGATCGCCGTCCGCCACGAGACGTCGGCGGGCTGGGACTTGACGACGTGCTTGAGCAGCGATGCGACGAAGAAGTAGCCGGACAGGGTGAGGAAGACGTCGACGCCGCCCGACACCCGGCCGAACCAGACGTGGAAGACGGCGACGAGGAAGATCGCGATGCCGCGCAGGCCGTCGAGGTCGAGCCGATAGCCGGACGACTGGCCGGCCGCGGCGTCCTCATTGTGGCGCGACGGCAGTGGAGTCTTGGACTGGGTGCCAGCCTCGGTTCCAGCGAACTTCACATGGCGGATGCTACTGGGCTGACGACGGCTAAATCCATTCGCACTGTCTGGGCGAGTGTCGGTGTGCGCGCCGCCGCACTCACGGCGCGTCCGCAGCGTCGACGATCGTCTGAACGAGGGACTGATAGGCCTTCGAGTGGGCGCGGAACATGGACGAGTGCGTCTGCCCGGACAGCAGGCGCAGGTCTGCTCGCCCACCGTGCGCACGATACTCGGCGACGAATCGCACCGAGTCGACGTCGGGGACCACGCGGTCGGAGGTGCCGTGCAGCACGATGAGCTCTGGACCGCTCGCGGCGGAGCCTCGGGCGGCGAGGTGCACGGGGTCCACGGCCCGGTAGCGTGCGGCCACCTCGGACGGCGTTCCGCCCAGCGCCCGGACCACGCGGCTGTCGCCGTGCGTCGCCGACCAGGCGAGGTCGAGCGGTCCGGAGACGCTGACGATCCGTCGCGGTGTCCAGGTCGGCGCGCCGAGCCCCGGACCGGGTTGCTCCGCGGTCCGGAGCCCGGCCCAGGCGACCAGCTGAGCGCCCGCGCTGTGTCCGACGAGTACCGATCGGGCCAGGTCGAGCCGGGGGTACTCGGCGGCGACGACCGGCAGCTCGTCCAGTGCCGCGCCGACGTCGGAGAACGTCGTCGGCCATCCGCCGCCGGAGCCGATGCGCCGATACTCGACGTTGTAGACGGCGACGCCGCGTGCGGTGAGATCGCCTGCGAGACGGTCGAAGCTCCGTGCGCTCACCGTGGACGCCCACGATCCACCGTGCACCAGCACGACGACGGGGATGTCGGTGCGGCGCGCGTAGTCGGCGGGCAGAGACAGGTCGGCATAGTTCTGGCGGGGGTCCGCGGAGCGGGTCGGATAGTGGATGCGCCGCGTCGGACCGTTCTGGTGCGCGTGGTCGGCGTGCGTGGCGGCGACGTTCGCCGCGTCGTGGGGATCCGTCTGATCCGCGGCCGGACGCGGTGCGGGAGCGATGCTTCCCCAGATCAGCACCACAGCGCACGCGATCGCGACGAGGGCCGTCGACAGCGTCGCGCTGACGAGCGGGTGCGGGCGTGGCAGCTTCATCGCCACCGATTCTCCGTTGCCGTGCCTGGCGGTTTGCTTAACGCAGTCCGTCGCTTCGGTGTGAGTGGGGGGTCGATTGCGGTGGACCCTCGCGAATCGCGGCGAACGCGGCGGAATCGGGACAAGATGAGAATCGGGTGACTGTGACGGTCCCCACTCAGTCGAGAGAAAGCGTGAGTCGCGATGAAGACGAAAGCCGCAGTTCTGCACGGCGTGAATGAGGAGTGGAAGGTCGAGGAGGTGGAACTCGGCGATCCGGTCGCCGGAGAGGTGCAGGTGCGGCTGGCCAGTTCCGGTCTCTGCCACTCCGACCACCATCTGCGGACCGGCCAGAGCCCGGTGCCGATGCCGGTCGTCGGCGGTCACGAGGGTGCGGGAACCGTGATCAAGGTGGGGCCGGGCGTCACGCGCTTCGCCGAGGGCGATCACGTCGTCACCGCGTTCATCCCCGCCTGCGGCGTCTGCGGACCGTGTTCGCGTGGCGCGCAGAACATCTGCGACGAGGGCGCGGGGCTGCTGACCGGTCTCTCGATCTCCGACAAGACGCACCGCATCACCCAGGGCGACGTCGGCGTCACCCCGATGTGCCTGCTCGGCACGTTCTCGCCGTACATCACCGTCAACCAGGCGTCGCTGGTGAAGATCGAGGACGACATCCCGCTGCAGAACGCGGCCCTCCTCGGCTGCGGCATCGCGACGGGCTGGGGATCGATGACCGAGATCGGCGGCGCCAAGGTCGGCGACACCGTGGTCGTCGTCGGCATCGGCGGCGTCGGCATCAACGCCGTCCAGGGCGCCAAGGCTGCCGGTGCGCGGAACATCGTCGCGGTCGACCCGGTCAAGTTCAAGCGCGACATGGCCGAGAAGCTGGGCGCCACCCACACCTTCGAGAGCATGGAGGCTGCGATCGGCCCGGTCGGCGAGATGAGCTGGGGCACCATGGCCGACGTCGTCGTCCTCACGATCGGCGAGATCAAGGGGGAGCACATCGCGCCCGCGATGGCGCTGACCGGCAAGGGCGGCACGGCGGTCGTCGTCGGCATGGGCGATTACGCGGCGATGGACGTGAAGCTCAACCTGTTCGAGATGACACTGCTGCAGAAGCGCCTGCAGGGCGCCATCTTCGGCGGTGCCGGTCCCCGGACGCAGATTCCGAAGCTGCTCAACGAGTACCGGTCGGGAGCGCTGAACCTTGCCGACCTCGTCACCCAGACCTACCGTCTCGAGGACATCAACAAGGCCTACGACGACATGCTCGAGGGCAACAACATCCGCGGCATGATCGTCTTCGACGAGGCCGATTGGTAGGCCCTCGAACCCCGCTCGGCATCGAGCAGTTTTCGAGAAGCGTCGCCGGCGCAGCGCTTCTAGCGTTGAGGACATGACCAACATCAACGCTCTCACCCTCCAGGTCGCCGACGTCGATGCGGCGCGGACCTTCTACTCCGCCTTCGGCGTCGTCGACCGGCTTCGCTTCGAGGAATCGAACGCACCGTCGTCCGGGTTCCGCGGCTTCGTGATCTCCCTCGTGGTCGCGGATCCGGCGGTCGTCGACTCCTTCATCGCGCCCGCCGTCGCGGCCGGCGCCCGAGTGGTGAAGCCCGCCAAGAAGTCGTTCTGGGGCTACGGCGGTGTGCTCGAAGCGCCCGACGGCACCCTGTGGAAGATCGCCGCATCGTCGAAGAAGGTCACCGGGGCGCCGCTGCGGGTGGTCGACTCGATGGTGTTGCTGATCGGCGTCGACGACATCGTCGCGACCAAGGAGTTCTACGTGCAGCAGGGGCTGTCGGTCGCGAAGAGCTTCGGACGCAAGTACGTCGAGTTCAGCGCCGAGGGTGCGGTGACCCTCGCCCTCTACGGCCGGAAGGCCGCGGCCAAAGATGCCGGAGTCCCGGCCGACGGCAGCGGCTCGCACCGCCTCGTGGTCGACGCTGAGGCCGGCGGGTTCGTCGATCCCGACGGGTTCGAGTGGCGCGCCGCGGCATGACCGTCGCATGATCGCTCAGGGCGAACACCGGGGGCGGAATGAATGATCGGTCCTCTGGGTTGAGTCAACCAGACTGAACTTTGGAGGTGTCATGTCTGACAACATTTCCGTCCCCGTCCTGTTCGTCCCCGACCTCGTGGTTCTGCCCGGCATGGTTGTTCCGGTGCCCCTCGACGACGCCGGACAGGCTGCGGTCGACGCGGCGCGGGCGAGTGAAGACGGCAAGATCCTGATCGCTCCCCGGCTCGACGACCGCTATCCGACGCACGGTGTCCTCGCGTCGATCGTGCAGGTGGGACGTGTGCAGGGTCGCGAAGGGTACGCGGCCGTGGTCCGCGGCGAGCAGCGCGCGCACATCGGAACCGGAACGTCCGGCCCGGGTGCGGCGCTGTGGGTCCAAGTCGACCTGGTCGAGGAACGCGAACCCACCGACGCGACCCGAGAACTGGCCGCCGAGTACCGCAAGGTGGTCCTCGCGATGCTGCAGCGTCGTGAAGCGTGGCAGGTGATCGACGCGGTCAACCGCCTCACCGATCCGGCCGCGCTGGCCGACACGTCGGGCTATTCGTCGTGGATCAGCGACGAACAGAAACGGCAACTGCTGGAGACCGCGGACGTCGACGAGCGGCTGCGTCTGCTGATCGACTGGACCGGGGAACATCTCGCGGAGACCGAGGTCAGCGACAAGATCGCGGCCGACGTCCGCGACGGAATGGAGAAGACGCAGAAGGAGTTCCTGCTCCGGCAGCAGCTCAACGCCATCCGCAAGGAACTCGGCGAAGACGAGCCCGACGGCGCCGACGACTACCGCGGCCGCGTGGAGGCCGCCGACCTGCCGGACGACGTGCGGGAGGCGGCGCTTCGCGAGGTCGGGAAGCTCGAGCGCGCGTCCGATCAGAGTCCGGAGACCGGCTGGATCCGCACGTGGCTCGACACCGTGCTCGACCTTCCGTGGTCGGTCACGACCGACGACTCCACCGACCTGGCGGGTGCGCGCGAGATCCTGGACGCCGACCACCACGGGCTGGACGACGTCAAGGACCGGATCGTCGAGTACCTGGCGGTGCGGGCCCGTCGCGCCGAGCGCGGTCTGTCGGTCGTCGGCGGTCGCGGATCCGGTGCGGTGATGGTCCTCGCCGGGCCTCCCGGAGTCGGCAAGACGTCGCTGGGCGAGTCGGTCGCCCGCGCGCTGGGCCGCAAGTTCGTCCGCGTCGCGCTCGGCGGTGTCCGGGATGAGGCGGAGATCCGCGGTCACCGGCGCACCTACGTGGGCGCGCTGCCCGGTCGGATCGTCCGAGCGATCGGCGAGGCCGGATCGATGAACCCGGTGGTGCTGCTCGATGAGATCGACAAGGTGGGCTCCGACTACCGCGGCGACCCGTCGGCCGCGCTCCTCGAGGTCTTGGATCCGGCGCAGAACCACACGTTCCGCGACCACTACCTCGACCTGGATCTGGACCTGTCGGACGTCGTATTCCTGGCGACCGCCAACGTGGTCGAGAACATCCCGTCGGCGCTGCTGGACCGGATGGAATTGGTCACGATCGACGGCTACACCGAGGACGACAAGGTCGCGATCGCCCGCGACTACCTGGTTCCGCGCCAGCTGGAACGGGCCGCGCTGACGGCGGACGAGGTGACGATCGCCGAGGATGCGCTCCGCGAGATCGCTGCGAACTACACCCGTGAGCCGGGCGTACGGCAGTTCGAGCGGATGCTCGCGAAGGTGGCACGCAAGGTCGCGGTGAAGGAGATCGGCGCCGCGGATCCGGTGACCGTCGACGCCGCGTCGTTGACCGAGTACCTCGGTCGGCCGCGCTTCACGCCCGAGACCGCCGAGCGCACCGAGGTGCCCGGCGTCGCCACCGGGCTCGCAGTGACCGGGATGGGCGGTGACGTGCTGTTCATCGAAGCGCTGAAGTCCGCGGGGGCTGCCGAGTCCGGCAAGGATGCAGCCGGTCCGCAGTTGAAGCTCACCGGCCAGCTGGGCGATGTGATGAAGGAGTCGGCGCAGATCGCGCTCAGCTACGTGCAGGCGCACGCCGCGGAGTTCGGCATCGATCCGTCCGCGTTCAGCGGCACCGTGCACATCCACTTCCCGGCCGGCGCGGTCCCGAAGGACGGGCCGTCGGCAGGCGTCACGATGGTCACCGCGCTGGTGTCGATGCTGACCGGGCGGCGGGTGCAAAGTGAGGTCGGCATGACCGGCGAGGTCACGCTCAACGGGCGGGTCCTGCCGATCGGCGGCGTCAAGCAGAAGCTGCTGGCGGCGCAGCGCAACGGGTTGACGACGGTCTTCATCCCGCAGCGCAATGAGCCCGACCTGGACGACGTCCCGGCCGAGGTCCTTGCCGCGCTGGACGTGAAGCCGATGACCGACGTCGCGCAGATCGTCGCCCAGGCGTTGGAACCGGCGGAGGCTACTGCGGCCGCTGCCTGACGCACAAAAATCTCGGCTCCCGAACCTGCCGTTGAGGTGGGTTCGGGAGCCGAGGTTTTTCGCTTCACATCAATTCGCCGCGGCGGGCGGCGATCGCCTGCGTCAACTCGGTCATCGACCGCTCCCGGTGAAAGTTGAGCATCTCCCAGGAGTAGGCCAGCGGCAGCCATCCGGCAGTGGCGACAGCGTTGGCCTTGGTCAGGTCGCGGTTCCACCGGTCCTCCCATTTGTGGAAGGCATGCCCGTGGATCTCGATCGCGATGCGTTCGGCCGGGAACGCGAAGTCGTAGCGGTAGCCGCACAGCCAGGCCTGCTGCGTCCACCCGGTCAACTGCTCCTGCTTCAGCAGTCGGACGAACAGGCGCTCGGCCTCGAATTCGGATGCGTCGGCGACGACCGTCACCAGTCGCCGTGCGCGACCGAGTCCGTGAATTCCGCTGTTGCGATCCAGAGATGCGGTGAGCTCCGGAACCGTCACAGTCCCTTTCTGCAACATTCTGTCCAGGAAGTTGAGCGCGGGCTCATCGTCGAGCATCGATGCCGCACCGAGGATCGAGAGTGCCGGGCCGGTCACCGGAATGCCGCGCAACGCGGTGACATCCTCGCTCGGGTAGGTGCGGCGACGCAGATCGGCGGGCACGTCGCACCGGGTGCCGAGCTTGCATGTTCGTGGAATCGAGGCGGTGACCCGGCCGGGGTGGTCGTCGCGGAATCCGTGCCACCACGCGGCGGAGGCTCGATCAATGGTCGCGGAGTGAGCGGCGGCGATCGCCCGGATTCTCGCTGCATCGGTGAACGGGTGCTCCACGGAGAAGAACACACCGCGCGCGAGTCGCGCCCAGAGGCCGCGTTTCACCCGTGAGGCGATCTGTCTCTCGGTGAAGCCGCAGGCCACGGCTTCGAGAGTGGTGATGATGCGGTCGTGCGCGGCCAGATGATGTGCGACCGCCATCTCGGCGGATTCGGTCCATTTTGCTTCGATTATCGGTAATGCCCCCATATGAGATTAGACGCTGCCGTGGCCCGATCGGTTCCGCACAAAAATCTCGGCTCCCGAACCCGCCGTTGAGGGCGATTCGGGAGCCGAGGTTTTCGGAAGGGTTACTGCGGCGCGGGACCCACCTGCTGAGCACGGTTCTCGTCGGACGACAGGCTCTGCGCGTACGCCACGCCGAGTGCCAGCAGGACCAGTCCGGCGACGATGAAGGCGATGACGCGGAAGACGCCGGCCAGGGCGGCGAGGTCGAACAGGAACAGTTTGGCGACCGCGGCAGCGAGGACCGCGAGACCGGTGGCGAGGGCGAGGGAGCGGGCGGAACCGTGCAGGGTGCGTGCCCACAGCAGGCCGGCAGCGGCGGCGCCGAACCAGATCAGCGTGGCGGCGAGGTGTCCGGCGCGGAATCCGCTGATCCCACCGTCGGCGGCGAGCTTGCCGACGCTGACGCAGAGCACGGTGATCAGCCACAGATCGATCACACCGCCGAGCAGCCAGAACTGCTGCGCACTGCGGACATGGTGTTCGCCCAACTCGCGGACCACGAGAGTCGTGGCGGCAATGCCCAGGAGCGCGCCGATCAGCAGGGTCGCCTGGCTCGTCGACGACGACGAACCGGTGGTCAAGACCTGCTCCGCGCCGCCGAGCGCCAGCAGGGTCAGCAACCCCAGCACGCCGAAGACCGAGGCGACGACGCGTAGCGCAGCGGTGAGGTCGTCGCCCCAACGACTGCCGACGATCACGACGATCGACGCGCTCAAGAAGCCGAGCGGAACGGTGTCGCCCTGCAGTGCGATTCCCAGCGACAGCGCTGACAGCACCGCGGCGCCGGTGAGCCACACGGCGCGGCACACGAACGGGATGCTCGTCCGACCTCGGGTGCCGAGCGCCGCGAGCACGAACAGGACGCTGCCGAGTGCGACCACCGCGGTCGCGGTGGGGCGCTCCAGTGCTCCACCGCCGGCCATGATCGGAAGCGGAAGGCCGGTGACGACCACGCTGACGCCGAGGATCACCGCCTTGCTGCTCGACGCGGACAGCACGACCGCTGATCCGAGTGCCAGCACGAGGTTCACCACACCGGCCACGACCAGCAGCCAGGGGGCGGTGTCGGCGGGGAACGCTGCCAACACCATCAGCGGGAATGTGGTCGCGACGGTGTTGACCACGAACAGCGCGGTCCAGTCGCGGCCGACCTGGATCCACAGGGTCGTCGACGCATAGACGAGCAGGAAGCAGACGAGGAGCGAGTCCACTCCGCCCGCGGCGATCGGAGCGAACACGAGCATCGGGATCGACACCATCAGGCCGAGTGTCTGACTGCTCCACCGGTGCGCCACGTACAGACCGCCCGCGGCGATCGCACCGCCGACGACGAGTGCGGCGATCTCCGGCAACCAGTGATAGATCGAGGTGGCCGCGAGCACGTCGAACAGGGCGGCGGCGACACCGGTCGCGACGAGTGCGAGGGCGCCGGACCGCTTCTCCTCGCGACGACCGATCCAGCAGCCGGCCGCGACCAGTGCCGCCGCGATCGCGGCGCCGCCGGCGACGCGGACTTCGGGACGCAGCAGTCCGGCCTGGGCGGCCAGGACCAACAGCAGGACGATGCCGATCAGGGTGATGCCGACACCGACCGCGGCCAGGACCCGACCGACGACCCCGCGTTCGGCGGCATCGGACAGGCGTTCGCCGAAGCTGGGCGCCTTGGGGCGGGGTCGCGGCGGTGCCGGATACGGCGTCCACGGCGCCGCCGGTCGCGGACCATGGGGCGGCGGAGGACCGAACGGGGCGGACGCGACGTGGACACCGGTGGCGTACTGCAGTTGCGGCTGTGGCTGGTGCTGTGGCTGTGGTTGTGGCTGGGGCGGGGGTGGTGCCTGTGTTGGAAACTGCCGGATCGGAGTGGGCTGCGGCGTCGCGGGTCGCGGAGCCGGGACCGGTGCCGTCGTCGTCGGCTCGGGCGCAGCAGCGGCACGGTCGGCCGGGGCGGCCGTCGTGGTCGCGAAGCGTTCGGCGAGGACGGCGAAATCGTCGGACACCGCCGACATCTGGCCCGCGATGCGTGACAGCTCGTCGCCGAGGCGGGCCGCCGCGACTGCTGGATCGATGTTCGTGTTCATGCCATCCAGCCTCGTCGTCGAACGCGGTGCAGACATGCGCAGAACTACGCAGACGGCGTGGGGACTTGCGCGTGCGTGAGGTGCGCGGTGACTACGTGTCCTCGTCGAGTCCGTGCTCGATCGCATAGCGCGCGAGCTCCACGCGATTGCCCAACTGCAGCTTCCGGAGCGCGGCGCCGACGTGATTCTCGACGGTGCGCGGACTGATCTCCAGACGGGTCGCGATCTGCCGCGACGACAGCCCCTTCGCGACGTGCCGCAGCACCTCGGTCTCGCGTCCGGTCAACGTCGGCGTGCCCGGTTCGGGGGAGCGGGCGATTCGTCGGTACTCGCCGAGGACCAGACCCGCCAGGCCCGGTGTGAAGACGGCCTGACCGTCGCCCGTCGCGCGGACCGCAGCCACCAGTTCCGAGCGCTGCGCACTCTTCACCAGGTAGCCGAGCGCTCCGGCCTTGATCGCCTCCAGCACGTCGTCGCGCTCGTCCGACGCCGACAGCACCAGTACTCGCGCTCCCGGATGCGCCTGCAGGACTTGGGCGGTCGCCGATGCGCCGGACCCGTCGGGCATCTGCATGTCCATCAACACGACGTCGGGCCGGACCGCGGCGGCGCGGGCGGCCGCGCTCGCACACCTGTCGGCGGTCGCGACGACGTCGAAGCCCTCGTCGGTCAGATCGCGCGCGACGCCCTCGCGCCACATCGGATGGTCGTCCACCACCATCACGCGCAGTGGGGTGTCGGTCATGAAAGCGCCTCTCTACTGCCCGGCGGCGTGGCGCCGACCGGGACGGTCAACTCCCATTCTGTCCCGGCGCCCGGGGCCGACTCCAGACGCGCGCGGCCCCCGAGGTCCTCGATCCGACCGATGATCGAGCGCGAGATCCCCATCCGCCCCTCGTCGACGGCTTGTTCCAGCCGACCGGGCTCGATGCCCACGCCGTCGTCGCGGACACTCACGACCACCTCGTCGTCGAGGTCCTCCAGCAGGACGAACGTCTGAGCGTCGGGGCCCGCGTGCCGGTTAACGTTGTCGAGGATGTTTCCGACGGCGGCGAGCACCTCATCGACGACGGCGGCGTCGAGCAGCACGGGCTCACCCGGCGTGCTGACCCGAATTCGGTCCGCGGCGAATCCACGCAACGCCGGTCCGAGGTCGCGGTCGGCGACGTTCTCGGGTGTGGTGGGAGCGTCGGCGATCAAGTGGCGCAGCACGCGTTCCTGTTCGGCGGCGAGATCGGCGAGTTCCGCGGTCGGACCGCCGATCTCCCGTCCGCGTCGGGAGATCAACGCGAGCACCTGCAACACGCCGTCGTGCACTTCGCGAGCCAGGCGTTCACGCTCGGCCGACTGCGCGGCCAACGCGATGGCGGTGGTGAGCCGGGCGTGCATCAGGCGGGCCCGGGAGGCGCCCATTCCGACGGCCATCGACGCGGCGATCAGCAGGATGGCGGTCGCGTTGCGGCCGAAGTTCATCATGAACTCGCCCTTGACGTAGAAGTTCGTCACGCTGATCGCGACCGCGCCGACCAGCCCCCACCGCGCACCGCCGAGCAGCGCTGCGGACAGCGCGGCATTGGTCATCCACAGCGTCGTCGGCCACGTCTGGTTGTCGGCGATCCAGTCGCCCGAGGCGACGAACTCGGTCGACAGCATCATCGCGCCCGAAACCACCACCTCGACGCCCACGAACCACCAGCGCCGCCCGAAGCCCGCCAGATAACCGGTGGTCCACCAGATGTTCGCGAGGGCCAACACCGCGAACAGAGTCCACGCGATCGCGGGATGCTCCAGGTCGCCGTTCACCGCCACCATGAAGCCGAGGGCGTAGACGAAGCTGACGAGGCGGAAGATCTGCGCCGCACGCCACAGCGGACCGACGGGGTCGTCGTCGTCCAGCCCGCGCCACAGTGCCGCCGGATCGGCTGGACGCGCGCTGACGCGCGGCGGACGGGTCATCGATCAGATCTGGCGCTCGATGAACTGCGGGCTCTCTTTGGCGAGACCGGCCTTGCGGGCGATCGCCGAGTTCTTACCGCGCAGCAGCCGCAGCTGCAGTGCCTGCTCCACGGGAAAGCCGAGGCGGGAACCGTTGTACCAGGTGTTCTCGAAGAGGATCTTCGACGACCCCACCGCGTCGGGCGACCGCTGCTTGATCAGCTCCGCGAAGGCCTCCGCCGCCGCGTACGGGTCGTCGTGCACCTCGCTGATCAGACCCCAGTCCAGCGCCTGCGGCGCGGAGAACGTCTCACCGGTCATCGACAGCCGCTTGGCGACGTCGATGGTCGTGAGCTGGGCGATGCTCGCCGACAGCGACATGTCGGGGATAAGGCCCCACTTGGCTTCCATGATCGAGTAGTCGGCGGTCGGGGTGCTGTAGCGGAAGTCGGCGCCGAGGGCGATCTGCAGGCCGCCGCCGTAACAATGGCCGTCGATCACCGCGACCACGGGCACCGGGACGCCGCGCCACGCCCAGCCGGCCGCCTGAAAGTTGTTGGCGGCCGACGAGCGTTTCGGCACCATGTTCCGCATCATCCGGCCGCGTTCTTTGCCCGCGGCCGCGAAGTCGAGGCCCGAGCAGAACGACGGTCCCTCGCCGGACAGGATCACGGCGCGGACGCCGCGGTCCTTCGCGACGCGGTCGGCGGCGCGGGCGAGGTCGTCGATCATGTCGAAGGTCAGACCGTTGTGCTTCTCCGGACGGTTCAGCCGGACATGCGCCACCTGGTCGCGGACGTCGTAGTCGATGTTCCTCATAGAACTATTGTGGCGGAGAAGCGCCCGCGACCGAAGGCGTCCTCTACAGCGGGAGCTCGGTGACGTCGGTGAACACCATCGAGGCGCCGCCGGTCGCGAAATTGGCGACGTCGGCACTCACGGCACGACCCTCATCGGAGCTGAGGGAGGCCATGAGCTCCTGCTTGGAATCGAAGTACAGTTCGGCGACCTGGTACACGTCCGGGGTACTGCCGTCGAGCGTGTCGCCCTTCGACACCGCGACGCTCCGCAGCCCGGGCAGTTTCGCCGCGAGCGGCATGTGCGTGCTGGTGTAGTACTCGTCAAACGCGGCGGGGTCGGTGGGTTGGTTGTACAGAACGGTCAAGCGGTACATGGTTCTCCTGTTCGGACGGGACGGAGCGCTGCCGACGTTACCGGTGATGCCTGCGTCGAGGGCACGAAATCTGCTCGGCAGAATCCCGCACGTGTCACGCTTCGACGTACACGGTCACGTGAGTCAGGGTTCGACGCGCGAACCGGCACAGCGCGACCGCGCGCTCGTCGCCGCGGGCCAGGGACAAGGTCACGAACTCGCCGGCGGCGATGGTCTTGCCGATCCGCCATCCGGCCAGGCGGTCGGCCAGCGATGCGGCCGGAGCGTCGTCGTCCGTCCCGTAGCGGACCGGCAGGTCTGGCGAGGGATCGCCGAAGAACTCCGCCGCGAGCCGCTTCTGGGCGGCTCCGACACCGAGGAAGCCGCGGGCGAAACCCGCAGACCCGGTCAGTCCTTGATTTCGCAGGAGTCGCAGCGACAGTCGGCCCGAGACCGGCACGGCGCCGATCCCGGTGCCCAGCAGCTGCCCGACCATGCTCGGCAATTCCCAGTGCGCATACAGTCCGGCGATCAGGCTGGGCGTCGCCAAGACATAGCGTAGGTGCGCGGGCACACTCAGGACGACGCCGTCGCCCATCGTGATCTCGAGCGTGAGATCCCGGACCACGGTGTCGCCGCAGACGATGTCGTGGTCGGGATGGAAGACGACGGAGTTGGGTGCGATGAACGTGTCGTAAAAGGCAGCCAATCGCTGGTCGCCGCGGTGCGGCGTGGAGCCGACGGGGTCGTTGACGATCCCGTCGGTGTCGAACAGCGCCAACCAGGCGGCCTTGTCGTGATTCGCGACGGCGGCCGGCGATCGTTCGACGGTCGCCAGCATCGCGGTGCGGATGTCCATGCGGGGCTCCTGAATATTTGGAACGCGTTCTAGTTCGACCCTAGCCGAGCTGTGCAAGTGAGGGACGTCACGCAACATTGAGTCGATAGGGCTCAACTCTGGGGAATGATCCGACGCGCGGCGCGGTTGAACCGATCGAGAAACTTGAGTGACAAACGCTCAACAAGGTTGACGTCGACGAGACTCTCGACTAAACCTGAGTCGCAGGCGCTGAGGTTTCGCGAAGACCATGCAGGCCTAACGGCCCTAAGAACTACCCGGCCTTACACCAGACGAGCCGGATCTAGGAGGAACACACATGTCACGTGCTGTCGGAATCGACCTCGGCACCACCAACTCCGTGGTGTCGGTTCTCGAAGGCGGCGAGCCCGCCGTCATCGCCAATGCTGAAGGCTCACGCACCACGCCGTCGGTCGTCGCGTTCGCGCGCAACGGCGAGGTCCTGGTCGGCCAGCCCGCCAAGAACCAGGCGGTCACCAACGTCGACCGCACCATCCGTTCGGTCAAGCGCCACATGGGCACCGACTGGTCCGTCGCCATCGACGACAAGAAGTACACCCCGCAGGAGATCAGCGCCCGCACGCTGATGAAGCTGAAGCGCGACGCCGAGTCGTACCTCGGCGAGGACGTGACCGACGCGGTCATCACCGTGCCCGCCTACTTCAACGACTCCCAGCGTCAGGCCACCAAGGAAGCCGGCCAGATCGCAGGCCTCAACGTCCTGCGCATCGTCAACGAGCCGACCGCCGCTGCGCTGGCCTACGGCCTGGACAAGGGCGAGAAGGAGCAGACCATCCTGGTCTTCGACCTCGGTGGCGGCACCTTCGACGTCTCGCTGCTGGAGATCGGCGACGGCGTGGTCGAGGTCCGTGCCACCTCGGGCGATAACGAGCTCGGCGGCGACGACTGGGATCAGCGCGTGGTCGACTGGCTGGTGGAGAAGTTCAAGAGCGCCAACGGCATCGACCTGACCAAGGACAAGATGGCTCTGCAGCGCCTCCGCGAGGCCGCAGAGAAGGCGAAGATCGAGCTCTCGGCATCGCAGAGCACCTCGATCAACCTGCCGTACATCACCGTCGACGCGGACAAGAACCCGCTGTTCCTCGATGAGCAGCTCTCCCGCAGCGAGTTCCAGAAGATCACGAGCGATCTGCTGGAGCGCACCCGCAAGCCCTTCCAGGCCGTGATCGCCGACGCAGGCATCGCGGTCGGCGACATCGACCACGTCGTGCTGGTCGGCGGCTCCACCCGGATGCCGTCGGTCACCGAGCTGGTCAAGGAGCTCACCGGCGGTCAGGAGCCCAACAAGGGCGTCAACCCGGACGAGGTCGTCGCCGTGGGCGCCGCCCTGCAGGCCGGCGTGCTGCGCGGCGAGGTCAAGGACGTGCTCCTGCTCGACGTGACCCCGCTGTCGCTCGGCATCGAGACCAAGGGCGGCGTCATGCACAAGCTGATCGAGCGCAACACCACCATCCCGACCAAGCGCTCGGAGACCTACACCACCGCTGAGGACAACCAGCCGTCGGTGCAGATCCAGGTGTACCAGGGTGAGCGTGAGATCGCCTCGCACAACAAGCTGCTCGGATCGTTCGAACTCGGCGGCATCGCTCCGGCGCCGCAGGGTGTCCCGCAGATCGAGGTGACCTTCGACATCGACGCCAACGGCATCGTGCACGTCACCGCGAAGGACAAGGGCACCGGCAAGGAGAACAGCATCCGGATCCAGGACGGCTCGGGCCTCTCGAAGGACGAGATCGACCGCATGGTGAAGGACGCCGAGGCACACGCCGAAGAGGACCGCGTTCGTCGCGAAGAGGCCGAGACCCGCAACCAGGCGGAGTCGCTGGTCAACCAGACCGAGAAGTTCCTCAAGGAGAACGACGACAAGGTCCCGGCCGACGTCAAGGAGAAGGTCACCGCGGCCGTCGCCGACGCCAACGAGGCGCTGAAGGGCACCGACACCGGCGCCATCCGCACCGCGATCGAGAAGCTGTCGGAGATCTCGCAGGAGATGGGTCAGGCGATCTACGCCAGCGCTCAGGCCGAGGGTGAGGCCGGCGCGGCCACCGGTGACGCCGGTGCCGACGACGTCGTCGACGCGGAGGTCGTGGACGACCCGGCTGAAGGCGAGAACAAGTGACACAAGCAGACGGACCCGTCGGCGAGAACGTCGATGAGCCGGTCACGATTGCCGACAACCGGAAGGTGGACCCGGAGACGGGTGAACCCAGGGTTGCCGAGCAGCGGGCTGAGGGCGCCGCGGACGACGCGGCGGCCCAGCCGGCCGGCGACGAGACGAGCGCCGCTGACGCCCAGGTCACCGAGTTGACCGAAGCGCTTCAGCGTGAGCGCGCTCAGTTCGCCAACTTCCGGCGTCGCAGTGCCGAGGAACAGTTGCAGGCCGTCGATCGCGGCAAGCAGGTTCTCGTGGAGAAGCTGCTGCCGATCCTCGACGACCTCGACCGTGCTCGCGACCACGGCGACCTCGAGTCAGGCCCGCTGCGGGCGTTCGCCGACAAGCTCGGCGACGTCCTCGCGGCCGAGAAGCTGGCGAAGTTCGCGGAGCCGGGCGAGGTCTTCGACCCCGAGCTCCACGAAGCGATTCAGAACGACGGGAGTGGCGACACTCCGGTCATCGGCAACGTCTTCCGGGTGGGATACCGCCTGGGCGACAAGGTGATCCGCCACGCGATGGTGACGGTCACCGATCCGGAACCCGCACCGGAGCAGTGATGTGCGCGCGGGGTCGTGGGCGGGCTCAGGCTCGTCCACGCCCCCGACGCCGCTGCACTCACGACGCGACCTGCGGACCCGTGCGCCTCAAACCAGGAGCGGCACATTACCAGGACAGACTTTTCAAGGAGGTGACGTCTGATGGCACCACAGCGTGAATGGCTCGACCGTGATTTCTACGCCGACCTCGGCGTTTCTTCCGACGCCACCGCGGACCAGATCAAGAAGGCCTACCGGAAGCTCGCCCGCGAGCTGCACCCGGACGCCAACCCGGGCGACACGGCGGCCGAGGAACGATTCAAGAAAGTGTCGGAGGCACACAGCGTGCTGGCCGACGAGACCAAACGCAAAGAGTACGACGAGGCGCGCACGCTGATGGCGAGCGGCCGGTTCCGCGGTGGAAGCGGCTTCGGCGGCGGCGGATTCAGCGGTGGCGGCGGCGCCGGCGGCTTCGACATCGGCGACCTCTTCGGAGGCGGCGGCGGTGCCGGCGGCGGAGGCGGGCTGGGCGATCTGTTCGGCGACCTCCTCGGCGGGCGCGGCGGTCCGTCTGGCAGCACGCAGCGGCAGCGGCGCGGCAACGATCTCGAGACCGAGACGACGCTCGCGTTCCGCGACGCGGTCCAGGGTTCGAAGGTCACGCTGCGAGTCACGAGCCCGTCACCGTGTACCAAGTGTCACGGCAGCGGAGCCAAGCCGGGTTCCAGCCCGCGCACCTGCCCGACCTGCAACGGGTCGGCGTATGTGACGCGGAATCAGGGACACTTCGGGTTCTCCGAGCCCTGCCCCGACTGCCAGGGCACCGGCACCAAGATCGACGACCCGTGCCCCGACTGCCAGGGCTCCGGCATCACCGTGCGTCCGCGCACGATCAACGTCCGGGTCCCCCAGGGCGTCGAAGACGGTCAGCGGATCCGCCTGGCCGGGCAGGGCGAGGCGGGCATGCGAGGTGCGCCGTCGGGCGACCTGTATGTGACCGTGCACGTGCTGGCCGACAAGGTCTTCACCCGCAGCGGCAACGACCTCCGGGTGGAGCTGCCGGTGTCGATCTCGGAACTGGTCCTCGGTGCGACCGTCTCGGTCCCGACGCTCGACGGCTCTGTCGGCGTCAAGATCCCGGCGGGCACGTCCGATGGGCGTACGCTGCGCCTCAAGGGGCGCGGTGTGCCGAAGCGTTCGGGCGGCTCGGGCGACCTGCTCGTCACCGTGAAGGTGGCGGTCCCGACCTCGCTCGACGACGCTGCGACCGCAGCGATGAAACAGTACGCGGAGGCCGAACGCGCCAGCGGCTTCGACCCTCGCGCCGGATGGGGGCGGTGAATGACCCATGGCAGGCATGGATCGGAACGATCGACGCAGGAATGACGAGGTCGCCGACGCCGCGACCTTCATGATCTCGGTGGCCGCGGAGTTGGCGGGCATGCACGCTCAGACGCTCCGGACCTACGACCGGCTGGGGCTGGTGACCCCGCAGCGCACGCGCGGCGGGGGTCGCCGGTACTCGAACCGCGACGTCGAGATGCTCCGCGAGATCCAGCGACTCTCGCAGGACGAGGGCGTCAACCTCGCAGGCATCAAACGGATCATCGAACTCAGCGACGAGGTGGAGGCCCTCCACAAGCAGGTCGCCGACCTCGTCCAACAGCTGGAGAACGCCCCACGTGCCCGTCACGGCGAGCTGGTTCCGGTGCCCCGGACCAACGCCCTCGTGGTCTGGCAGCCCCGCACCAAGCGCGGTCGCTGACCGCGCGCTGGTCGCGCGCGCCTTCCACGCTGACCAGGCGCGCCCTCTTACGCTGATCGCGCGCTCCCTCCACACGCCCCTCTTACGCTGATCGAGCAAGCACGCGAGCGAAGCGAGCCTGCGCGTCGAGATCGCCCCCGGGCTGGGTCTCACCCCACCCCCACCACGCGCAGGTACGCTCGGCCGAGCACCTGATCGCCTCGAAAGGACCCTCATGCGACTTCTCCGCGCTGCCGGCCGAGCACTGACCGGAATCCCGTACATGATGCTGGGATACGACGCGGCCACCGAGCCGGGAGGCCGCGTGGCTGCGGCGGCTCCGTTGCTCGACCGAGCGCGTGGCGTGGTGCCGGTCCCGGTCGACAACGACACCGTCGTCCGCGCCAACGGCGCCGCGATGGCGGTCGGCGGGGCGATGGTCGCGACCGGACTCGGATCCCGCGCGGGTGCGGGCATCATCGCGGCGTCGCTGATCCCCACCACGTTCGCGGGTCATGGCTTCTGGGAGTTCGACGACCCGATGCAGCGCAAGATGCAGCAGGTGCAGTTCTTGAAGAACGTCTCGCTGCTCGGTGGTGCGCTGGTGATTCTGGCGGGCGCCACGAAGTAGGGTCGCTACGTCAGCGGATCGTGCGCGATCGCGTCGGCGTCGACCCCTGCGGCACGCAGCCGCAGTGCGGTGTGGAACACCATCGGCGCCGGGCCGCACAGCAACACCTGACGATCGCTCCAGTCCGCGTAGCCGGCGGCGACTTCGCCGACTCGCCCGTACACCAACTCCAGTCCCCACTGCCGTGGATCGGCCGCGTCGGTGAGCCACCAGGGATCGTCGACGTTCTCGGTGACGCCGGTGATCCGCAACCACGGGTTGGTGGCCGCGAGTTGGCGCAGCACACCGAGTTCATACAGTTCACCCGGGTATTCGGTCCCGTAGAACAGGTGCACCGGCGCGGGTTCGGCGTATTGGGCGTAATCGATGAGCAGGGCGCGCAGCGGTGCCAGGCCGGTGCCGCCGGCGATCAGCAGGGACGGCTTCGCCGGATCCAGCTGCATGGTTCCGTGCCGTTGCGCGAACGTCCACACGTCGCCGACGCGGGTTTCGCTGACGATGGTTCTGCTGATTCGTCCGCCGGGCACCGCACGAACGTGAAACTCCAACTCGCCGTTGGGATTGTCGGGGATCGCGGGGGACAGGTTGCGCCAGGTCCGCGGCCACTGTGGAATCTGCGTCTCCAGATATTGTCCCGCCGCGTAGGCCGGGTGGGGGCCGGTCGCGACCAGCCGGACGATCGCGCGGTCGCGGGTGATCGAGAACTTCTGCACCACGCGCGCCTGCCATTGCACCGGCTCGGAGGCGCTCTCGGCGGCTCCCCGCATCACCCCGGTCAGCAGGAGCATCGCCTGACCGACCGATTCCTCGGCGGCGTCGGTCCAGCCGGCACCGAAGGCGTACTCGAACTCCGACATGAGCGCGTCGTACATCAACCAGTAGTGCTCGCTGACCACTCCGTACTTGCGGTGATCTCGACCCAACTGGGCTAGGAAGTCGACCAGTTCGCCATGACCGTCGGGGGCGGCGATGGATGCCAGGACGTGATCGACCACGTCGACGAACGACTCCCGCACGCGCGCCATCTCCGCCGGGAACAGCTCACGCAGGACCGGCTTCATGGCGAACAACCGCGCAAACACATTGCGAGCGAACCGCTCCGAATTGCCTGCGACCAGGGTGCGCGCACGGGTCAGTGCCGGCTGCTCGGGCTGCGTCACGCTGCTGCTCACTCTCTGCGTATCCGCTGGTATGGGGATCGGGCGTCGTCCACTGTAGTCGCAGGCGGGGACGTGCTGCGATATCGCGCACTGTGACTTCTGTGCGGTGTGGCACGCTTGGTCTGTGACGACGCTCGAAGGCCTGCTCCCCGGAATCGTCGACGCACACGTCCACTACTTCAATCCCACGCGATCGTCGTGGGCGCTGGCCCGCTTCGAGCGGCTGTCGCGGTTGCCGATGCAGCGTTTTGTTCCCCCGCCGATCCTGTGGTTCGCCTCGAAGTTCTCCACCGGAGACGACGGTCGGCTCGGTCTGGATCCGAGTGTTCTGCGGTCGGCGTACGAGTTGGCGTCGTACGCGCACGACGCCGACGCGCTCTACGCGGTAGCGGGCGTCGGCGTCCGCAGTGTGGTCTCGATCGAGGCGCACTGGCGGGCCATGAAGAGTCCCGAAGCGCTGATGGACTCGTCGTACGACGAGCTCAAGTACGTCTTGGCGCTGCCGCACGGGCGGTCCGGGCCGGACCTGGGGGCGACGGTCAGCGCCGTCGATCCGCGGCACCGGGATTTCGCGCGGCAGCTCGATCGCCAGTTGGCGCTGTCCGACAAGATCCGCGGCGTGCGTTTCAAATGGGCGCAGCACCCCGACCCGGAGATCCCCGACTGGTGTGACGAGCCGGACGCGGTGGCGTCGACCAGCTTCTTGAACGGGTTCGAGGCCATCGCGGAGCGCGACCTGACGTTCGTCTCGTTCGCCTATTCGCACCAGCTCGGTCAGCTCGACATGCTGGCGCGGCGGTTCCCCGAGACGACCATCGTGATCGAACACCTCGGGATGCCCGCAGGCGTGTTCGGCCCGACCGGTGCGCGGACGGGGATGACGGCCGCCGCGCGCGCGGAGATCCTCGGGCTGTGGCGCGAGCGAATCGCGATGATCGCGCAACGCCCCAATGTGGTGATCAAGGTGTCCGGGCTCGGGCTGTCGAACCTCGGGTACGGACTGGAGACGGCAGGCAACATCGGCACGCGCGCGGTCCTCGCCGACATGATCGGGCCGCTGGTGCTGCACGCGGTGGACCGATTCGGCCCCGATCGCGTGGTGTTCGGCTCCGATTCGCCGATCGACCGTCCCAACTCCACCATCGACATGTCCGTCGGCGCGCTGCTCGACGTGCTCGGGGACCGCGGCCCCTACCTGCTGCAACAGCTGTTCGCGCGCAATGCGGAGCGCATCTACGGCGTGCCCGCGCCACCATCGAATTAGAACGTGTTCTACAGTCGTTGGCGTAGACGACTCAGGAGCAGCTATGGGCGAATATGTGGTGACCGGCTCGGCGTCGGGGATGGGGCACGCGGTGGCTCAGCGGCTCCGCGCCGACGGACATCGGGTGATCGGGGTCGACCAACGGGACGCGGACGTCGTGGCCGATCTGTCGACGCGGCTCGGGCGTGCGACGGCGGTCCGCCAGATCCTCGAGGCCGCCGACGGCCGACTCGACGGCGCGGTGTTCGCCGCAGGGGTGGGCGCGCTGCGCGGCAAGGAGCGGCTCACCGTGGAGGTGAACGTCCTCGGCGTCACCGAAGTCCTCCTCGCGCTCCAACCGGAACTCGCCGCGGCCGGAAACGCGAAAGTCGTGGTCTTCGGATCCAATTCGACGACGTCGACGCCGCTGGTCCCGCGCGGCGCCGTCCGCCGACTGCTGCGCGGTGACACCGCAGGTGCCACCGCGATCCTGCGTCGCCGCGGCCCGTTGTCGGCGCCGGCGGCGTACGCGTCGTCGAAGATCGCGGTCAGCCGCTGGGTTCGGGAACATGCGGTCACCGCGGACTGGGCGGGGTCGGGAATCCGCGTCAACATCATCGCGCCCGGCCCGGTCTTGACTCCGCTGCTCCGCGCACAGCTGGCAGGCGAGACCGGCAAGCAGGTCCGCTCATATCCCGTCCCGGTCCGGGAGTACGGAACTCCGGAGCAGCTCGCGGAGTGGGTGCTGACCATGCTGTCGCCCGCCGCCGACTTCATGGCCGGGTCGGTGATCACCGTCGACGGCGGCACCGAAGCCCTCCTGCGGCCGACGGACTGGCCCGCGCCGCTGCCCCTCCGCCGGGTTCCGCGCATGCTGACCGCGATGCTGCGGGCACCGCGCACCGGGCAGGTGGCGGACTACTCGGACGTCTGAGCGGGCTTGCGTGGGAGGGCCAGCGCCTCGTCCCGGATGTGCTCGAGTGTCGCACCGAAGGCGGCGGCGTCGATGCTCGAGCACTGATAGCCGATCAACACCAGCATCGAATGCGCGGCCAAGCGCTCCGGCGCGTCGGGGTCGGCCAGGAGTTCACCGGCGAACTCGGCGATCGCGTCGTACCGCGTCTGGTCCACCTCCGCGACGGCCCGCGCGACGTCGGGGTCTTTCTCCGCCCACACGCGCAGGGCGCGCTCGGTGTGGTGCGGCAACCCCTTCGCGACGTCGCTCAGCGCCCGCACCCGTTGCTCCGGGCTGCCGATGGTGCGCAGGGTGGCGACGACGTTGGCCGTCGCATTGGTCTGCCAGTGCTCGATCAACGCGATCTCGAAGTCTTTCCAACTCGGGAACGAGTGGTAGAAGCCGCCGGTGGTCAGGCCGGTCTCCGCGCACACCGTCGACTGCTTGAATCCGGCGTAGCCGTCGCGCGCCAGCACGCGCATCGCTGCGTCCAGGAAACGGCGCCGCAGGGTGGCTGCGGCATCGGCGGATTCGGTGGCATCGGAGGGCTGGGGCATGGCCCGATTGTCGCATGTCGGTATGCCGTGTGCGGGTGGTCGGGGCGCGGTCCTACCCTCGTTGTGGGGCCGGATCACGTTCCGGCGCCGCGACGCGAAAGGGGTCGATGCGGCATGGGTGCGCAGGGCAGTGATGCGGTGTTCACGACGGTCGACGAGTTGGTCGAGGCGATGCTGTCGTCGCGGCCGCCGGTGGTGCTCGACGTCCGTTGGCGACTCGGCGATTCGGACGGGCACAGCCACTACCGCGCAGGTCACCTGCCGGGATCGGTGTACGTCGACCTCGACACCGAACTCGCCGCGCCGGCCACTTCCGAAGGCGGTCGGCACCCGTTGCCCGCGATCGACGACCTGCAGGCGGCGGCCCGGCGGTGGGGCGTCGACGCCCTGTCCCGCGTCGTGGTCTACGACGACTGGGAGGGCAAGGCCGCGGCCCGCGCGTGGTGGCTGCTGCGCTGGGCGGGTCTGTCGGAGGTCACCATCCTCGACGGCGGTCTCGGCGCCTGGAAGGCCGCAGGCATGCGGATCTCCACCGGCGACGCGACGCCGCGCGTCGGGACGGTCGTGCTGTCGGAGGGACACCTGCCGACCGCGACGATCGACGACGTCGCCGCTCTCGATCCCGCGTCCACCCTGCTCCTCGACGCCCGCGCTCCCGAGCGTTTCGCCGGCGAGAACGAGCCCGTCGATCCGCGGCCCGGCCACATCCCGGGTGCGGTGAACGCGCCGACCGGCGCCAATGTGACCGCGGACGGAACCTTCAAACCTGCCGACGAACTCCGCGAGCGTTTCCAGGCGCTGGGCGCCGACCAGCGCGATGTCGTCGTCTACTGTGGCTCCGGAGTCACCGCGGCACACCAGATCGCTGCGCTTGCGAGCATCGGCGTCGACGCGACGCTGTTCCCGGGGTCGTACTCGCAGTGGTCGGCCGACGCGTCGCGGGAGGTCGAGCTGGGTCGATAGCGATCCGGTCGGGTCCATCGGGGCCGGGCTCGGTCTACCTCGGGGTGCCAGTAGCAGTTGGTCCGCGCCCGGCCGTCGCCCATTCCGCGGCGAGCCGGACGTAGAAATCGATCAACTCCGGTCGATCCACGACACCCATGCTCAGTACCTCACTGGCCGCGGCGCCCTGCAAGATTCGCTTGAGCGGAACCTCCAGCTTCTTGCCGGTCTTCGTGTGCGGAATAGCCTCCACGAAGTGGAACTCGTCAGGCACGTGCCGGGGTGAGCACTCGGTCCGTAGCCGGTACTCCAAGTGCGCCACAAGCTCTTGCCGATCTGGCGACTCCCCTTCCAACACCAGAAACATCGGCATCCGATAGCTTCCGTCACTCATCTCGACACCGAGCACCAGCGCCTCGGCGATCCCTTCGATGCTCTCAGCCACGTGGTATAGATCCGCCGATCCGATGCGTATGCCGTTACGGTTCAGCGTGGAGTCGGAGCGTCCGTGAACGATGAAACTCCCTGACGCAGTGTGCGTTACCCAGTCCCCGTGGCGCCACACATTCGGATAGGTACTGAAATACGCTTCCCGATATCGGCTGCCATCAGGATCGTTCCAGAACTTGACGGGCATCGAAGGCATCGGCACGGTCACCACGAGTTCGCCGACCATATCCCGAACCGGCTTGCCGGCCTCATCCCAGGCGGCCGCCGCAACCCCGAGCAGGGGACCCGAATTCTCGCCGGGACGAATCGGCATTCCTGGGCAACCCCCCACGAACGAACTCACCACATCGGTGCCTCCGCTCGTGGAATACAGCGGCATACTCCGCGACACTGATTCATGGACCCAGGTGCTCAGGGCCTCCGACACCGGGGCACCCGTCACCAGGATTTTCTCGAGTGCGCGCAGGTCGTGGTCGCAGCCGGGTGTCAGCCCGGCCGACATCGCGGCCCGCAGCAGGCCGGGGCTGGTGCCGAACTGCGTCACCTTCTCTTGCTCAACAATGCGCCACAGCAGGTCGGCGTCCGGGTGGATCGGGCTGCCCTCGTAGGTCACAGTGGTAGCCCCGAGCAGCAATGCCCCCACCACGATGTTCCAGAGCATCCAGTTAGTGGTCGTGTACCAGAAGAAGATGTCCTCGCGGCCGAGATCTTGGTGCAATCCGAGCACGGCCAAATGCGTTACGACGACACCGGCGTGCCCGTGCACGATTCCTTTCGGCACCCCGGTGGTGCCCGAGGAGAACAGCACCCAGAGCGGATGGTCCGGTGCGACTTGTTCGGTCACCAGATCGACGGGCGGATCGCCCCGGCGCAGCGACTGATCCCAACTGATCCAGCGCGCGATCGTCGGCGCCGCCGTGTGGTCGACGTCCAGCCCGTCCCGGGGGACAGTGATGACCAGGTCCGGTGCGAGTCGCTGCGCCAGCTCGGCCAGCACTGGTCGACGGTCTCGGCAGGATCCGCCGAAGCGGGTTGCCGTGACACCGACGAGAACTTTCGGTGCAAGTTGCTCAAGCCGATCTGCAGCCGCGGTGACGCCGTAGTCCGGTGCACAGGCAGCCCAGGTGGCGCCCACGGCAGCTGATCCGAGGAAGGCGACGATTGCCTCCTCCGCATTGGGCAGATAGCCGACCACCCGATCGCCAGGAACCACGCCGGAAGCCCGCAGGGTTGCCGCAAACGCCGCCACCCGGTCGCGAAGTTCGGGCCAGCTCACTTCGATTCGACCCAGATCCTCGCCGAGCACCACAATGGCTGGCCCGGTACGACGCTCAGCCTCTCGCAGGACCTGGTCGGCGTAGTTGAGCCGGGCGCCGCTGAACCAACGGGCGCCAGGCATCGCCGCCCCGTCGAGGACCGTATCGAATCGCCTCGAAGCGACCACGTCGAAGTAGTCCCACACCTGGGCCCAGAACTGCTCGGGCGCATCCACCGACCAGGCATGGAGCGCCGGATAAGTCGAGAAATCGGCTGAGTGCCGTTGCCCGGCCGCCACGGCGAACTCGGCCATCGTGGTGTTCGCCGGGATCACGCCTGCCGCCGTTCTCCTGACCGATTGTTCGGATACGTTGGTCATTCCGAATGCGATCCCGTCATCAGTGCGGCCAGGTCCTCGGGAGCGAGAAATGACGGTGGCGGGGGTGGCCCCCAATCGAAGAGCGCCCGCGCTCCTTCCCATACACCCGGCTTCCACAGCGCGTCATCAACGATGCAGTCGATGTCGGAGTAGTACTCGGAGAAGTTGCCCGCGGGATCTTTCAAATACCAGAAGAAATTCGAACCGATCGCGTGGCGGCCCAGTCCCCAAACGTGTCGATCCGGGTCCGCTGCCAGCATGGCCGCAGCGCCCCGACCTACTTCGTCCACATCGTCCACCTGCCAGGACGTGTGGTGCAGCAGGTCCACCGGTGCCGCCTGGACCAACACATTGTGATGGTCGGTGGAGCACCGCAGGAATGCCGCCGAATCCTTGACTAGATCACTGACTTTGAAGCCGATTCCGTCGGTGAAGAACCGCTGAGAGGCCTCCTGGTCCGTCGAACCGAGTACCACATGGCCGAGCTTTCGCGGACGGACCCTATTCTCTCTGGTAACGCTCGCGGCGCGCTGATTGGGACGGTCGATCGCACCGGGCCGATTGGTGGCCGCGGCAGGAGCCGCATCGGAATTGATGCGGTCGGCCACCTCCACGCGAACCACCACTTTGGTGCCGGGCTCGGTGGCTTCGATGCTGCGATCGGTGCGGGCAGCCTGGAAGCCGAGGCTTCTCAGCGAGTGTGCGATCCGATCGATATCGTCTGGATCGTCCACGCCGACACCCAACTGAAGAAGGCGACGCCGACGGGTCTGGGTGATGGCCAGTTGTTCCCCGCCGTCGATGGTGCCCATGCGTACCCGATCAGTGGTCGCCGCACCGTCGTCGATGCTGGTCAGACCGAAGTCGGCGTAGTAGGCAGCGGTCCTGGCGACATCGGGTACGCCGAGGGTGATGCCGGTCAGTCGATGAAGAGGCATGTGGTAGCTCCAGTCAGTCAGTAGCTGGTGACACAGGTTTGGCGAATCTGGCCCAGCCCGGCGATCGCCGTTTCGACAACGTCTCCGGCAGCGAGGAATCGAGGTGGTTTGCGGGCGCCGCCCACCCCCGCGGGTGTTCCGGTGAAGATCACGTCGCCGGGAAACAGGGGAAGAACTGACGACAGATGGGCGATGATCTGCGGTACTGAGAAGATCAATCGGGCGGTGGAGCTCTGCTGAACGACTTCACCGTTGATCCGGCACTCGATAGCGAGGTCGTCGGGATTGGCAAGCTCATCGATGGATGTCAGCCATGGCCCCTGCGGGGAGAATCCGGCGAAGGACTTACCAAGTGAGAACTGGGGCGCTGGGCCGGTCAGTTGCAGAGTTCGCTCGGAATAGTCCTGTCCGACGGTCACACCGGCTACATGGCTCCATGCATTGTCGACGTGGACCTTATCGGCGCGTCGGCCGATCACCGCGACCAGCTCGGCTTCCCAGTCCACTGTTCCGGTCGGCAGCTGGAGGTTCCCTTCGGGCCCGGCGAAGCTGCCGACCCACTTGGTGAATGTCGGTGGCACCTCCGGATGAGGCAAACCCGCCTCGTCGGCATGGTCCTGATAGTTCAGCCCGATCGCGAAGATCTGCCGTGGTCCGGGAGACGGAGCTCCGAGATCGGCGGGTGCCAGGGCCTCACCGGTTGTCGACAGATCTGCGCCGGTCGCGGCGAACCACTCCAAAAGCTCGTCCCAGCGGTCATAGATTTCCGGGACCGCCGGGCCGAATCGCCCGTTCGAGACCTGCTCCAGATCTGCGAAAGACGAGGAGTCGGCCGATACCAAGACGGCTCTGCCGGCACGGTTTGCGATTCGCACGTGTAGTTCTCATTTCTCTCCGAATCACCGACCTCGCGAAGGATTTTCGGGTGGTGATAACAGACCACGCAACCACACACAATTCGATACGTCAATCAAATTTCGAAATAGTGCTCGAGTTGTCGTGACTGTCTTGATCATCGGAACATTCGGTATGCTCTGACTATGTCCAGCGGTCGTGTGCGCGCTTCAATCCCTACCCGGGCCGATCGCGTACTGGATCAGATCCGGCTGGATATCCTCAACGGGCAGCTTGAGCCGGGTGCTCGGCTGGGCTTCGCAGACCTCGGTGCGCGCTATGCGGTCAGTACCGGCGTCTTGCGCGAGGTGCTGCCTCGTCTCGTCGAGCAGGGGCTGGCCACCTCCGAACCTCAGCTCGGTTTCCGCGTGATCGAAGTGTCCGTCGACCGGCTCAATCAGCTGACAGAGGCGCGCGTGGCCATCGAGACGCTGGTGACGCGCACCGCTGTAGCCGATGGCGACCTGGCCTGGGAGGCCGACGTCGTAGCCAAACATCATGCTCTCGCACGACTCACCGAAGCCACGAGCGCCGGTCAGATTCAGGCCGACTGGATCGCGGCGCATGAACAGTTTCATCTCGCGATCCTCAGCGGCTGCGCCAACTCCTACCTCTTCGACATCGCCCATCGGCTGCGCTCAGTCGCCGAGGTCTATCGGTGCTGGTCTGCGCCGGAGCAGGAGATCGCCCATCGAGACATCGCCGCCGAACATCGGGGACTGATGGACGCGGCGATCAGCCGCCAGGCCGACCTGGCCGCAGAACGGACGGACGCGCACATCCGCCGGACCACCGAATTGCTGATCGCCGCACAAGCCGCGCGACACCCCGCGAGCTAGGGCCGGCCCTACGGCGACGCGACCGTGCGTGCGATTCCCAGGCTCGCCGTGCGCAAAGCGACCCGCAGTACATTCACGCCGGTGCCGCCGCCGGGCTGAATGATCGAGATGGCGCCCAGGGCTTGGCCACGCTCATCAATGATCGGCGCAGCGATCGTGGTCACCTCCGTCGGTTCCGTGCCCAGCGGATTGTCGCCGGTCAAAGCCACCACACCATCCCGGCGTGCCCGTGCCATCAGATCGCGTACGCGCCGCTGATGGGCTGGTGACGCGCCGCCGGGGGAGTCCGTACCGAGTACCGTCTGATACACGCTCGCCGGAGCCCAGGCAAGGAGTGCAATGCCCACGCCGGTCTTATCCAACGGCAGTCGCCCTCCAACGCGATGGGCCACCGCGACAGCGTCACGGGCCGAGAGTCGTTCCACCAGTACCGCCTCATTACCTTCGCGAACCGCTAGCTGCACATGTTGATTCGTCACTCGGTGGAGATCCTCCATATACGGCAGCGCCGCGCTCCGCAGGCCATGACCGCGGGGGGCGACCGCGGCCAACTCCAACATTCGAAGGCCCATGACGAAGCGACCGTCATTTCGACGCTCCAGCGCTCCGACGTCTACCAGTTGCGTCGCGATTCGCAAGGTTGAGCTCTTCGGTAGTTCGGCACGAGCGGCCAGCAAACTCAAGGTCAGTGACTCTCCGGGAGTTCGGAAAGCCCGCAGAATTCGGAAGGCGCGCACCAGTAGCGGCTCCCCTTCGACCGGTCGACCGGAGCGCCGTGTCCCATTTCCCGTTCCACTCATCGGAATCCCCATCGTGGTTCGCACGTCATACGCCGAAACATACAGGCATGAACTTCGATCACGACGTTGTCATCGTCGGGGGCGGTCCGTCTGGCCTGGCTACCGCGGCTGAACTCGCCCATCACGGAATCGCCTCCGTTCTCATCGAGCCGCGCACCTCCGTCGCCCACGATCGGCCGCGAGCCAAGACCACCAGTATCAGGACGATGGAGCACTTTCGCCGTTGGGGAATCGCCCACGCCATCCGCGATAGGGCGGAGATCAAGCCCGCATGGAGCCAACGAGTCGTATTCTGCGACAACGCCAATGGGTCCATCATCACCGAGTTCGATCACGCTTTCGGGCTGTCCGCCGAACCGTTGGACTTCGCTGCCGAGACGAGCCAGCAGATCCCACAGCCAGTGGTCGAGGACGTGCTTCGCGAGCATCTGCTCGACACTGGCCTGGTCGATTTCCGCCTGGGCTGCCGAGTCATCGCGATCATCGAGCACGACGAGTTCGTCCACGTCACTGTTGAAGGATCGAATGCGGCCGAGGAAGCGCTGACAGCGCGTTTCGTCATCGGATGCGATGGCGGCTGGAGCCCTACCCGCGAATCTATCGGTGCATCGTTGTCCGGTACCTCCGCGCCACACGCGAACTTGAACGTCGTGTTCACCGCTCCGCGGCTGCGACCGGCGGTGGGCGACGCCGTCCATTATTGGGCGGTCGGCGCAGCCACACCGGGCGCACTGGGACCACTCGACCACGCGGGTCGCTGGTGGGCGAGCCTGGCTGCCGCCGGCGACATCACGGACCCGGCGCAGGTCAAAAGGTTGATCGCGGACTTGGTCGGGCTACCCGAGACGGACTTCGACGCCGAGATCCACTCCATGGATGCGTGGACCCCGCGCATGCTGCTCGCTGACCGATTCGCTTCCCAGCGTGTCTTTCTCGTCGGCGAAAGTGCCCACCTGAATCCGCCGTTCGGCGGTCACGGATTCAACACCTGTGTCGGAGACGCGGTGAATATCGGCTGGAAGCTGGCAGCGGTGATCGCCGGCTGGGGTGGCCGGGGACTGCTTGAATCCTACGAACACGAGCGACGGCACATCGCACAAGAGACCATAGAGTCGGCGGCGACCAATCTGCGTGCTTCCGGATTGGCCATCGCCCGGACCCCTGGAGCCCTCCAGGAGACCAAAGCCGAGGAGTTCTATTCTTTGGGTCTGGTACTGGGGTACAGCTATGCGCAGTCGCCCGTCGTCGCAACCGGTCCGACCGACGCCGACCGCGACGTTCGTCATTACCGGCCGAGTTTCGTTCCCGGTGCACGCCTCCCGCACCGGTGGATGGATCCGAATCGCTCGCTGTACGACCTGCTCGGGAAGGGCTATAGCCTCCTGATCCCGCACGGCGACGAGTCCGCCGCAGTCTCGTCGTTGGTCCAGGAGTGCCGGCGGCGGTCCATTCCGCTCTCGCTGGTACCTGTCACACCCGCGGCCACCGGCGCACCAGGACAGTTTGTCCTCGTCCGACCTGATCAGCACATTGCCTGGGTCGGCCGGGACCCGACAGAGATCGATCTCAGGGTGGTATCCGGCCACCTGAACACCACGGCCAAGCCGGTCACTGACCGTCCGGCAGGACGAGCATGACTCCATCTCTCCGCGACGATCGTCACGGAATCCACACCGAAGGGAATTTGACAATGGCAATTCAACAGGGCAAGGAACGTCGGACCGTGAGGCACGGTGCGCCGGAGCACCTCCTCGTCTCCCACGGCTACGAGGAAAAACTGGTCGATCTCGGCGAAATCGACCTGAACTACGCGGAAGCAGGTTCGGCAGCGAATCCGGCCCTGCTCCTCCTTCCTTCGCAAAGTGAGTCGTGGTGGGGATACGAGGAGGCGATGGGACTGCTCGCCGACGACTTTCATGTCTTTGCCGTCGATCTGCGCGGACAGGGCCGCAGCACGTGGACGCCGGGACGCTATAGCCTCGACAATTTCGGCAACGACCTCGTCAGATTCATCGACCTGGTGATCGGGCGACCGGTCATCGTCTCCGGCAACTCCTCCGGAGGGGTGCTGGCGGCCTGGTTGGCGGCGTTCGCCCTGCCTGGACAGATCCGGGCCGCAGTGGCTGAAGACGCACCCTTCTTCGCCTCGGAACTGAACTCGAAGGTCGGGCATACCATCCGTCAGGCTGCCGGCCACATCTTTGTGAATTGGCGCGATTACCTCGGAGACCAATGGTCGGTCGGTGATTACAAGGGGTTTCTCGCCGCGATGAAGTCCTCCGAGATCCCCATGCTCCGACAGGTGCCGCTGCCCGAAGAAGCGCCACAGAACCTGGTCGAGTATGACCCGGAATGGGGTCGGGCGTTCTACGAGGGCACAGTCGCGCAGACCTGCCCGCACGACTACATGCTTTCGCAGGTCAAGGTTCCGATGCTGGTGACTCACCACGCCCGAATGATCGATGAGGCGACTGCCGGTCTGGTGGGCGCCATGTCGGACCTGCAAGTCAGTAAGGCGGTCGAGATGATCCGTGCCACCGGAGTCAGTGTGGACGTCGTCGATCTGCCCGAGGCTCCGCACATCCTGCACCAGCTCGTACCTCACCAGTATGTTGAGATCGTGAAGAGGTGGATCGCGAGCCTTCCTGCCGCCCGATAAGCGCGACCGCCGGCAGCATGTCACGTGGCCGCACCACCCCGATCTCAGGGTGTTGCGGCCACGGTGCCTTTCGTGATCACGTGTGCAGGTGCTGAACATCCATTCAAAGCATGTTCGACTCACAGTCAGCTGAGGTCAGACATCAGACACAGCGGATCTGTACACACATCTTGACCTTTAACGCAGAACGACAGTAGGCCCCTATTCTGGTTGTGAATAGGGGCCCACGTGAGCTATGTCGACATGACTCGGGGAGATCGTCGCGTCATTCGCTTGAGCTGCGCCGGGCGCAGTTTGTGATTCCAGCCCAGTACTCGAAGCGGAGCATCCGCTTCTCCCCAGATGAGCAGCGCCGGGTTCGCATCGGCAGTCCAGCCGTCGTTGACCTGTAGTTCGGTGTCTGACACCAGCGCACCGCTGACCTTGATGTCCAAGCCGAATTGCTCAGTCCAGAAGTAGTACGAGGGATCGTAGCGCGGTGCCGCATCCCCTCGGATCAGCGCGCGGGCGGCCACCCGCGCCTGGTCAATGGCGTTGGTCCAGCTCGGAATGCGCGCGTGACCGCCACCGGGTGCCGGACACGCAGCCACATCGCCCGCGGCCACGACGTCGGGCCGGACTCGCCCCCGCGAGTCGACGCGTAGACCGCTGTCCGTGTATCTCAGGCCGCTGCGGGCCAGCCAGTCGACATTCGGTACGTCACCGGCGGCGGAGATCACGACATCTGCTTCCAGCGTCCGGCCGGCAGCAGTTTGTACGCCGCGCGGCGGCGTGGCCTGGTCACCGAACAACGTCACGCCATCCGGAGCGATATGGAATTGCACTCCGCGATCAGCCGCGACCTGGCGAATGCGCGCGGCGACCGTCTCCCCGAGCAACCGCTGTAATGGGGGCTCCCGGTCCACGACTGTGACGGATTTGCCCAGCTCTCGCAGCGTCGAAGCGATTTCCATTCCCAAGAACCCGCCGCCCACCACCAGAATGCTGTCGGCATCGGTCGAAGCCTCTTGAAGTCGCAAGCAATCGGCGTGCTCCCGGACTACGAATTCGTTCAGTTCCGGTGCCAATCGGCGCGCACGAGCACCGGTCGCGATCACCAACCCGTCCCAAGGCACCGGTCCCTGCTCGGTCCACACAATTCGTCGGGACAGATCCAGACTTTCGGCCCGAACGCCGGGCCGCAGCTCGATGTCGTCGGAAGGCAGCGGAAGAGTGATGTCGTCGACGTCTTCCCTGCCCGCGAGCGCCCCTTTCGAGAGCGGCACCCGCGTGTAAGGGGCCCGGCTCTCTTGACTCAGGATGGTGATCGCCCCGTCGAAACCCTCCAGTCTGAGCGTTTCCGCTGCGGTCGTCGCGGTGATCGAACCACCCACGACAACGATTCTGCGCATTGTCATTTCAGGACCTTCAGGGCAGCTACCGGACAAACTCGGGCGCCTGCTTCCGCGACTTTCTCGAGCGAGCTTGGAACATCAGGGCGGACCACCACGACGATCGCGTCATCGTCGAGTTCGTACATGTCGGGAGCAACGTCCACGCACAGTCCATGACCTTCACATCGAGCCAGGTCGGCGACAATCTTCATGCGTCCGCCCCCATCGGCTCACGATCGAGGTGCAGGCGGATCGGCAACTTCTCGTAGGCCCGCGTGGTGTTGTTCACCAGCATTCTCGGCTCACCGGCCGGCTCGAATCGGGCGACTTCGGCAGCTAGGCGCGTCATCAGGGTCCCGAACTCCAGCCGAGCAAGGCCTTGGCCGGCGCAGCCGTGCAGTCCGTGTCCCAGCGCCAGGTGGTCAGCGTTGGCACGCGTCACATCGAACTCGTCGGGCCGGTCCCATTTGCGCTCGTCCCGATTCGCCGAACCGAAAAGCAACAGGACTCGCGCGCCGGCTGGGATGTCGACTCCACCGAGTTCAGTCTCACGAGCAGCGACGCGGCTGAATCCCCGAATCGGTGACTCGAGCCGGATGGCCTCGTTGAAGGCTCCGCTGAGTAGTGCGGGATCGGCCCGCACTTTGTCCCACTGGTCTGGATTCTGGGAAAACAATGCAATTGCTGAACTGATAGCACTGACTGTGGTCTCCAGCGAGGGGCCGAAGTAGTCCAGCAGCAGACTTGGGCACTGCTGAGCAGTGATGATTCCAGCGTCTGCCGATTTGAGGACATCGTCCCCCAACGAGTCGGGTAGCACGCCGCGCCGTCGAGTCAACCCGGCGATGTAGGCCACCATCTCCGCTGCACGCTCAGCGGCAACGGGCGTGCGGTTGCTCACCGGTCCGCCGAGATCCGCCGCTGCTTTGGCCCAGGTGAGTAGATGGGGTCGACATTCCTCGGGGAATCCCAGGAAGTCCGGCACCACTGCCATCGGCATGGGCTGCGCGATCAAAGTCACCGCATCAACCACATCGCCGCCGTGACGCAGAATCGAATCCACCACGGTCGCAGCCCGCGAATCGACGTGCGAGCGCTGTTCCCGCAAGGCCCTCGGCGTGAGCCGGTGCGCCACGACCTGTCGGAGGTGGTCGTGTAGCGGCGGATCACTTGCCACAGTGGTGCCACGGCTCATCTCATTGACCTGCTCGTTGATCATCACGCCCTGACCAGAAATGAAGGTCTCGTGGTCGCCGAGGGCTTGCCGCACTTCGTTGTATCGGCCAACCGCGTACACCTGCTCGCGCGGGAGCCAGACTGCGGCACCGAGGTCTCGAATCTCGCGGTAGCGCTGGTAAGGCTCCGTAATACCGACGTCGCTAAAAAGGTCTTCGGTGTAGATGGCGGCTTCCATGCTCTATTCCTGCTCTCATTTGCGTTGTTGCCGATATCGCGATCGGGCGCTCGCGTGTCGGCAGCCCGGGGCTAATTACCTGTCGAAGGGCTGTACGGCGATCCGACTGCTTGTGATACAAGCCATACAACCATCACGAAGTTCGATCTAGCAAGGTAATTTCGAAATTAGAAGCGAATATTCGTCGGCCGGCGACTGTGCGGCGATGTTCGGTCTGAGGAGGCCGAGTCGATCTGCCCGCCGAACCACCGACTACCGAATTGTGGCTTGCCTACCCTAATATCTGGGTCATGTTCTTCAAGCGAATCAGCCTCTGTGCGGCTGCGATGGTCGCCGCGTCCGCCATGGTGCTGTCCGGATGCTCGTCTTCCGATGCCGGCGTCGACGACTCGGAGTCGACGTCCGCGAGCCCGACCTCGTTCGTGACGCCGCGCACCATGCCCGCGGGCAAGGGGAGCGGAGCGGCCGACGGCGTGTTTCCCCGGACGGTGAAGCACTTCAAGGGTGAGACCGACGTGGCGGCGGCTCCGAAGCGCGTGGTCGTGATCTCGACCGGGCAGGCCGACGCACTGCTGACGCTCGGCGTCGTCCCGGTCGGATCCACGAGCGGCGACGGCGCCGCCCTCGTTCCCAAGTACCTGTACAACGCCTTTCCCGACCGCAAGGCCGAACTCGACCGCGTCGCCGACGTCGGCAGTCGCTTCGAGCCGAGTCTCGAGGCCGTCGCGAACCTGAAACCCGACCTGATCCTCATGAACAAGGCGGGCAAGGACTCGGACAAGCTGTACGCGAGCCTCGCGGCGATGGCGCCCACCGTCGTCACCCAGGGGACCGGCCTCTACTGGAAGCAAGACCTCCTGCTCCTGGCCGACGCGCTCGGCAAACGCGATCAGGCCCAGACGTGGCTCGACGAGTACCAGAACGACGCCGCCGACTTCGGGAAGACCGTCGACGGCTCGCCGACGGTCTCGTTCCTGCGCAAGAACGGCGACCGACTCCGCGTGTTCGGGGTGGCGTCGTTCAGCGGCTCGGTTGCCGAGGACGCCGGGCTGGCGCGGCCGCAGACACAGTGGTTCACCGACGAGACCTCGCACGACATCAGCAACGAGCAGCTCGACCAGGCCGACGCCGACTGGATCTTCTACGGCGTTCAGGGCGGTGACACCGGCGCTGTCACGGGGGCACCGCTGTGGAAGACGCTGCAGGCCGTCTCCGACGAGCACGCGGTCGCCGTCGACGACGACGTCTTCTATCTGAACGTCGGTCCGACCGCCGCCAGGGAAGTCCTCGACCAGTTGCGCGCCAAGCTCGGCCGGTGACCGGAGCGGTCGTGTCGAAAGGACTGGGTCCCCGGCTGGTCGCCGAGGACATCGCGATCGGCTACTCCGGAGGGCGGCTCGTCTCCGACGGCCTCGACCTCGTGATCGACGACGGATCGTTCACCGTCATCGTCGGACCGAACGCCTGCGGGAAGTCGACGCTGCTGCGTGCACTGACCCGACTACTTCCACCGGTCCGCGGGCGAGTCCTGCTCGACGGCAAGGCGATCGCCGACCATCCAGCCAAAGCCGTCGCCCGCGAAATCGGACTCCTGCCGCAATCGTCGATCGCACCGGACGGCATCACCGTCCGCGATCTCGTGGCCCGCGGGCGATTCCCGCACCAGGGGCTTCTTCGTCAGTGGTCGCCGCACGATCAGCAGGTCACGGACGCGGCGATGGAGCGCACCCGGGTCGACGACCTCGCCGACCGGTTCGTCGACGAGCTCTCCGGCGGACAGCGACAACGCGTGTGGCTGGCGATGGCCCTCGCCCAGGAGACGTCGATCGTGCTGCTCGACGAGCCGACCACCTACCTGGACATCGCGCACCAGGTGGAGGTCCTCGAGCTGTGCCGCGTGCTCAACGAGGAGGAGGGAAAGACGATCGTCGCCGTCCTCCACGACCTCAACCAGGCCTGTCGTTACGCGCACACCCTGATCGCGATGAAGGACGGGCACGTCATCGGCAGCGGAGCACCGCACGACGTCCTGACCGAAGAGCTCGTCCGGGAGGTGTTCGGGGTCGACGCCCTGGTCACCGCCGATCCGGTGACCGGGACCCCGCTGATGCTGCCGCGCGTGGGACCGCGGTCGCCGCGTCCGGCCACGACGGGCGACGCCGCCGTGGTCATCACGAAATAACGCACAGCCGATACGACATGACATACGCGACAGCTGCATCCCCGGCCGGTGATGCCCGTGACACCAAGCCGAGTGAATCAGAAGAGCCGGATTCGCCGCGTCGGCTGCGATATTCGACGGCGTGGCTCCTCGGACTCGTCGTCCTCGTGGCGCTGTGCGTTCTCAGCTGTGCGGTCGGTTCGCGGAGCATCCCGATCGGCGACGTCCTCACCGCGCTCGTCGACCACGATGATTCACGCGCGTCGATCATCGTCTGGGAACTGCGGATGCCGCGAACCCTGCTCGCCGTGATCTGCGGCGCCGCGCTCGCCGTCGCCGGTGTCGTGATGCAGGCGATCACCCGGAACCCGCTGGCCGAGCCTGGAATCCTGGGCGTCAACTCGGGTGCGTCCATCGCGGTGGTGCTGGCGATAGCGACCCTCGGCGTCGCGACGCCGGCCGGATACATGTGGTTCGCGTTCGTCGGCGCGGCGGTGGCGGCGGTGGTCGTCTTCGTCCTCGGGACTCGTCGGACCGGTCCGACGAGTCACACGCGTCTGGTCCTAGCAGGCATCGCCCTCTCGACGAGTCTGAGCTCGTTCATCGGGATCATCACGATGTTCGACTCGTCGACATTCGACTCCTATCGCTTCTGGGTCGTCGGATCGTTGGAGAACAGGACCATGGAGGTGGCGCTGTGGGTGACCCCGTTCGTCGCCGTCGGGCTGGGTATCGCGCTGGTCCTGGGCAACCATTTCAACGCCCTGGCACTCGGCGACGAGGTGGGTGCCGCACTCGGACTGACGGTCGGACGAGTGCGTGTGCTCGGCTTCGTCGTCGTCGTGATCCTGTGTGGAGCCGCCACCGCAGCGGCCGGACCGATCGCCTTCGTCGGCCTCGTCGTACCGCATGCGGTCCGGCTGGTGGCGGGTGTCGACCACCGGAGGAACCTGGCGTTGTCACTGGTCGCCGGGCCGATCCTGCTGCTGGCGAGCGATATCGTCGGTCGGCTCATCGCTCGCCCCGCCGAATTGGAGGTCGGCATCGTCACGGCGTTCATCGGCGCCCCGGTGCTGTTGCTTCTCATCCTCCGCGCGCGAACGGGGAGGTCGTGAGATGCCGGTGATGACATCGAAGGCCCGACGCGCGCCGGTCCACTGGGTCGCCCGGCTGCCCGGCGGACGCACCGTGCGGATGCAGCGGCGCGCGGTCGGCGCCACGGTCGTTCTGGTCGTTCTCGGCCTGGCCGTCTCGGTTCTGGCGGTGACCACCGGCATCTATCACGTGGGTCTCGGCGACATCGGACGTGCGCTCGTCGGTCGCGGGGACTCCACTGACCGCCTGATCGTCGTCGATCAGCGGTTGCCGAGAACCTTGGCGGCGTGGGCGATCGGCGGCGCGATGGGGCTGTCGGGCGCGCTGTTTCAGACCGTGTCGCGAAACCCACTGGGCAGTCCCGACATCGTCGGCTTCACCACCGGCGCCGCATCGGGAGGGCTCGCCGCGATCCTGCTTGCGGGAGTCACCTCGTCGGCCGCGATCGCGGCCGGGACGATCATCGGCGGTCTGGCGACCGCGCTGGTGGTCTACGTGCTGTCGTCCGGTCGCGGGGTGGGCGGCGACCGACTGATTCTCGTCGGAATCGCCGTCGGCGCGATGCTGGCCTCGGTCAACGACTACCTGATCACCCGCGCTGACATCGAGGCCGCGGAGACCGCGCGGGCCTGGCAGTTCGGCAGCCTCAACGCGATCTCATGGACGCAGGTGTGGCCGTTGCTGCTCGCCGTGGCCGTGCTGATTCCGCTCACGCTCGCGGTGTCGCGCCCGCTCGCGGCCCTCGAGATGGGCGACGACGCCGCCGCGGGTCTCGGCGTCAGCGCGCACCGCGTCCGCACCCGGATCCTGTTCCTCGGCGTGGCGTTGGCGGCGGTCTCGGTCGCGGCCGCCGGCCCGATCGGGTTCCTGGCCCTGGCCGCACCGCAGCTGGCTCAACGTCTGGCCCGGTCGGCGGGCATCACGCTGGTCGTCTCCATCGCGATGGGCTCGACCCTGCTCGTGGTGGCCGACTTCGCGGCGCAGCGGGTCCTCAGTCCGTTCCAGATCCCCGTCGGCCTCGTCACCGGAGCCCTCGGCGGCCTCTACCTCCTCTGGCTCCTGTCGGCGACCGACCGCCGGTGATGTCTCCTGATTCTCGGGCGGTCGTCACTGCTGCTGAAAACTGCCCGCTCAGGCGCCTCCAACGGAACATTGCCGCCGGAGGTCGCTGTGACGGCAGTTTTCAGCGCTATCCGACAGTCGGCGGCGACGCCGGAGCCAGCGTCGTGCGCAGTGCGGCCTTGTCGATCTTCCCGACGGAGGTCACCGGCAGGGTGCCGAGGGTGTGGAGGCGGTCGGGGAGCTTGAACGAGGCGAGGCCGCGGTCGGCGAGGAAGCTGCGGATGTCGGGGAGGGACGGGGCGGCGGCGTCGCGGCCCGGCACGACCACCGCGCAGATCAGCTCTCCGAGCGCATCGTCGGGGAGGCCGACCACCGCGGTGTGCGCGATCGCCGGATGCGCCAGCAGATGCTCTTCGACGTCGTCGGCGGCCACGTTCTCACCGGCCCGGACGATGGTGTCCTTGATCCGTCCGGTCACCGCCAGATGCCCGGACGGCAGTCGGCGGACCAGGTCGCCGGACGAGTAGAAACCGTCGCCGGAGAAGCTGCGCGCGTTGTGCTCCGGCGCGCGGTAGTAGCCGCGGATGGTGTACGGCCCGCGGACCTGCAGTTCCCCCTCCTCGCCGTCGGGCACTTCGCGGCCGTGCTCGTCGACGATGCGGACCTCGTCGAGCGGGCTCATCGGGGCGCCCTGGCAGACGTGGACCAGCTCGCGGGCGTCGTCGACGCGGGTGTAGCAGATCAGCCCCTCGGCCATCCCGAACACCTGCTGGACGATCGGTCCCATCGCGGCATCGATCGCGACGGCATCGGGTGCGGCGAGCTTGGCGCCGCCGACCTGCAGCAGCCGCAGCGACGAGATGTCGGCGGGCTCCCACTCCGTTGCGGCGCACCAGAGCTGTGCCAGTGCGGGCACCAGCGCGGCGACCGTCACGCGGTACTTCTCGATGACGTCGAAGGCGGCGTCGGGACTGGGATTCTGGGTGAAGACGGTGTGCCCGCCGACGCCGATCATCCCGAGGAGCCCCGGGCAGGAGAGCGGGAAGTTGTGGGCGGCCGGCAGCGCGGCGAGGTAGACGTCGTCGGCGGTCAGCGCGGCGATCTCCGCGGAGATGCGGGCGTTGAACGCGTAGTCGTTGTGGGTGCGGGCGATCAGCTTCGGCAGCCCGGTGGTCCCGCCGGAGACCAGGAACAGGGCGGGTAGATCCGGGTCGACGGTCGGCGGCGTCCACGGGGTGTCGGCGTCGGGGAGCGGCGCGAACGAGCCTGGATCGCCGGTGACGAAGACGTGCTCGACGCCGGGCACCCGCGCGATCAGATCGGCGGCCAATCCGCGGAAGTCGTAGCCGCCGCGCGCGTCGTCGCAGATGTATGCGCGTGCGCCGGAACCGGCGGCCAAGTGGGCGATCTCGGTGATCCGATGCGCGGGCAGGGTCATCACGGGCGCGAGGCCTGCGCGCAGCAGGCCGAAGAACGTGACGGCGAACTCGGCGGAGTTCGACAGGTGGAGCACCACGCGGTCACCGGGTTGGAGGCCGACGGCGGCGAACCCCGCGGCACGACGATCCGCCGCCTGCAGCAGCGCTCGATAGGAGAGCGTCCGGCCGGTTTCGGCGTCCGAGACCGCGGGGGCGTCGGAGTCCGCGCGGTCGGCGAGCGGCGCCCACAGCGGGCGGTCGTCGAAGACGCCGAGGGCGCGGTACTGCTCAGCGAGTGCGTCGGGGTGGGGAACAAACCCGGTCGCGAGATCGCGCGGGAACGATGGCATGATCACTCCTATCCAATTGCTAGGGCAGCCTAACCTATTGATCTAGTGGTGATGTAGATTAGCCTCACCTAACTATCAGGCTGAGCGATGGGAAAGAAAAATGGTTGTGGCACCTGCTTCTCCGGTTACGGCCGGGTCGGTCGGCTCGGAGACGCCGTCGAACGACGAGTTTCCAGCCCGCGCGGCGGCCGTCTGCGGCGCCTGGGCGGCATCCGGAGAGTTCGGCGAGTACGTGGTGTACGAGCGCGACGGACGCTGGATGTTCGCCGCTCGCCCGCAGGCGCGCATCATCCTCACGAAGAACCACGTGATCGTCGACGCCGCACCGGGCGAGAACGCCGAGCAACGCGAGATCCCATGGGAGGGCGAGCCTGCGGCAGCACTCACCGAAGCGCTCGACGGTCTCGGGCTCCCGCACTGGCGACTCTACGGATGGGTCGGATTCGATTACTGCGCACCGCATTACGGTCTGATGGACCACGTCCTCGACGACGTCGTCCTGGCCCACTTCATCGTTCCCGGCCTGGAAGCGTTCGTCGACCCCGACGGCATCTCCGCTCCCGGCGCCGACGAGGAGACCCTCGCACGGCTGCGCGCGATCGCCGACACCGATGTGCGCAGCGGCGTCGAGGAGAGCATCGACGTCTCCGCCGACCTCGACGACTACCGGGGCCGCGTCGCGACCGCGGTCCGCGAGATCAACGACGGCCGCTACCAGAAGGTGATCCTCTCGCGCCGTGTCGAGATCGGCTTCGACGTCGACATCCCCGCCACCTACGTCCGCGGACGTCGGGGCAACAGCCCGGCGCGGTCGTACCTGCTGCAGCTCGGAGGTCTCCAGGCCGCAGGCTTCAGTCCCGAACTGGTGGTGGCCGCCGACGGACTCGGCACGGTCATCACCGAACCTCTGGCCGGCACCCGGGCCTTCGGCCGCGGCGCGGAGGTCGACGCCGCGGCGAAGGAAGAGCTCCTCGCCGACGAGAAGGAGATCGCCGAGCACGCGATGTCCGTGCGGGCCTGCTTCACCGAGATCGAGTCGGTGGCGCTGCCCGGCACCACCCGCGTCGACGAGTTCATGGAGGTGCGGGAGCGCGGCAGCGTCCAGCACCTGGCGTCCACGGTGTCCGGACGGCTGGATCCCGAGGCGGGCCCGTGGCGCGCACTCGGCGTTCTGTTCCCGTCGATCACCGCCTCCGGCATCCCGAAGGCGCCCGCGCTCGCAGCGATCTACCGACTGGAGCCGGACCGCCGGGAGCTGTACTCCGGGGCCGTGCTGGTCGCCGACTCGAGCGGCGAACTGGAAGCGACCCTCACCCTGCGCTCAATCTTCGCCGAGGGCGATCAGGCCTGGCTTCGCGCCGGCGCCGGGATCGTCGGTCAGTCGCGCCCGGACCGCGAGTTCGAGGAGACCTGCGAGAAGCTCGGCAGCGTGGCCCCCTTCGTCGTGCGGGCGGCTCAGTGAGCGGGCCGGCCGCCGACACCGCGGTCCAGAACCAGATCCGCGACGACGTCGCCGCCCTCCTCTCCGTCGATCCGAGCTCCATCGCCGATGGCGACGACCTCATCGGCCTCGGCCTCGACTCGATCCGCATGATGCGACTGGCCGGCGGCTGGCGCAAGCGCGGCTACGACGTCAACTTCGCCGATCTGGCCGCTGCGCCGACCGTCGACGCCTGGGCGCCGCTGCTGGCGCCGCGCACCGAGACCGAGACCGCCGCGACGGTGGAGTTCGACGCCGCTGACTGGGAGTCCGACGCCTTCCCGCTCGCACCCATGCAGCACGCCTACTGGGTGGGGCGGACCGGCGCCGCCGATCTGGGCGGCGTGGCCGCGCACCTCTACGTGGAGTTCGACGGCGACGGGCTCGACGCCGACCGCCTCGCGACGGCCGCCGAAGCGCTCGCCGCACGGCACGGCCAACTGCGGGCGCAGTTCGGGGCGGACGGTCGCCAGCGCGTGCTCCCACGACTGCCGCGCGCGGCCCTCGTCGTCGACGACCTGCGTGACGCCGCCGACGTCGACGCGCTTCTGGCGCAGCGACGGGAGCGGAGGAGCCACCAGGTTCTCGACATCGCTGAGGGCCAGGTCTTCGACCTCACGCTCACCCTCCTGCCCGGCGGCAGGCACCGGCTGCACTTCGACATCGACATGCTCGCTGCCGACGCGATGAGCTACCGCACGCTGCTCCGCGACCTCGTCGCCCTGTACGACGGCGCCGACCTCCCGCCGCTGACTGTCGACTACCGGCATTATCTGCGTCACCGCGCGCAGCATCCGGATCCGGCACGGGACGGCGATCGCGCGTGGTGGACCGACCGGCTGGCCGATCTGCCCGGCGGACCGCTGTTGCCGTCCCGCCCGGCCGGTCAACCGCGCAGCGATGCGCCGCAGGTCACCCGCATGAACCACTGGCTGAACCCGGCGGCGCGCGAGGCGTTCCTGGCCGCGGCGCGCGAGCACGCAGTCACTCCGGCAGCGGTGGTCGCGGCCGTGTACGCCGCGAGCATCGGCGCGTGGTCGTCGAGTCCGCGGTTCCTGCTGAACGTTCCGCTCTTTCAGCGCCTGCCGATCCATCCCGAGATCGACGCCGTCTCCGGCGACTTCAGCTCGTCGATCCTGGTCGACGTCGACCTCCGGGTGCTCACTGAGCCGGGCCGCGGTTCAGTCCTCGACCTCGCGCGCGACATCGCGGGCCGCATGCACGAGGCGGCGTCGCACAGCGCATACGGCGCCCTCGACGTCTTGCGCGACCTCGGTCGCAGCCGCGGGGAGACGGTCCTCGCGCCCGTCGTCTTCACCAGCGCCCTCGGCCTCGGCGAACTGTTCGCCGAGGAGGTCTACGACCGTCTCGGGCAGCCCGCGCACATCATCTCGCAGGGCCCACAGGTGTTGCTCGACGCCCAGGTCACCGAGGTGGCCGGTGGACTCCTCACCAACTGGGACGTGCGGATCGACCAGTTCCCCGACGGGGTGGTCGAGGCGATGTTCGCGCATTTCCGCGACACCCTCACCAGCCTCGCGGTGCCCGGGTCCGCCGGGTGGTTCGCCGAGGCGCTGCCGCAACTGCCCGCCGACCAGCGCGCCGTGCGCAGCACCGTCAACGACACCGAGCATCCGACCTCCGGGCGCGTGCTGCACGAGGGCTTCTTCGCCGTCGCCGCCGACGACCCCGATCGCACGGCGCTCGTCTGGCGTCACGGCTCGCTGACCTACGGCGAGCTCGCCGCGCAGGCGCTCGCCGTCGCCGCAGGCATCCGCTTCGCGGGCGTCGCACCCGGCGACGCGATCGGGATCCAGATCGGCAAGGGCTATCGCCAGGTGATCGCCACGCTCGGCGTGTACGCCGCGGGCGCCGTGTGGGTGCCGGTGTCCGCCGACCAACCGGCCGCGCGCCGCGCCGCGATCCTGCAGACCGGCGACTGCAAGGCCCTGCTCACCGACGGCGTCGCCGAGCCCGACGCCCTCAGTGTTCCGGTCCTGGAACTCGCGGACGCGCTCACGTCCAAGCCGCTCTCCGGGCCGCACCTGCCAGACCCCGAGGACGTCGCCTACGTGCTGTTCACCTCCGGCTCCACGGGCACGCCGAAGGGCGTGGAAGTGCCGCACCGCGCCGCGATGAACACGATCGACGACGTGAACGCGCGCTTCGGCATCGGCCGCGACGACCGCTCGCTCACCGTCGCCGCCCTCGAATTCGACATCTCGGTGTACGACCTGTTCGGCCTCTACAGCGCGGGCGGCGCCGTGATCGCCGTCGGCGCCGACGACGCCAAGGACCCCGCCGCCTGGCGCGAGCTCCTGGTCGACCACCGCGCCAGCGTGCTGACCTGCGTACCGAGCGCACTCGACATGCTGCTGACGCTCGCCGAGAGCGGCGAGGGCGGTCTCGGCGACTCGCTCCGCGCGGTCCTCCTCGGCGGCGACTGGGTGGGCGCCGACCTGCCCGGGCGCCTGCGGGCACTGGCCCCCGGCGCGCGGTTCGCCGGTCTCGGCGGCGCCACCGAGATCGCGATCCACGGCACGGTCTGCGAAGTCCAGACGCCGCCTGCGCACTGGACCAGCGTTCCGTTCGGCACACCGCTGAACAACGTCGTCTGCCGTGTGGTCAGCGAACTCGGCGTGGACTGCCCCGACTGGGTGACCGGCGAACTGTGGGTCGGCGGCGACGGCGTCGCCCACGGCTACCGCAACGAGCCGCAGCGCACTGCCGAACGCTTCGTCACCTATCAGGGGCGCCGCTGGTACCGCACCGGCGACCTGGCCCGGTACTGGGCCGACGGCACCATCGAATTCCTCGGCCGCGCCGACAATCAGGTCAAGATCCGCGGATTCCGCGTGGAACTCGGCGAGATCGAGGGCGCCCTGCGCACCCTGACCGCGGTCCGGCACGCCGTCGCTGTCCTCGTCACCGGGAACGGCCCGGCGACCCTCGCCGCCGTCGTCGCGCGGGAGGCCGGGCAGGCGCCGACCGGAGACGGACTGCGCGCAGAACTCGAGACTCTGCTGCCCGCCTACATGATTCCGGCGGTCGTCGAGGTCCGCGACGAACTGCCGCTCACCGGCAACGGCAAACTCGACCGCGCTGCGATCACGGCCGGGCTCCTCGCCGCCGCCACGCACGACGGTCCGGTCCGCGACCCCGAGACCGACCTGCACCGCGCGCTGCTCGACATCATCGCCGAGGTCCTCGGCGGCGATCGGCGGATGGGCATCGACGACGACTTCTTCGCCTCCGGCGGCGACTCGGTCCTGGCCACCACGGTGATCGCCCGCATCCGCGATCTGCTCGACGCCCCGCAGGCCGGCGTCGCGGACATCTTCGCGGCCCGCACCGTCGCCGATCTCGCCACCCGGCTCGACGCCGCCGACGAACGACCCGGGCGCCTGGAACAGGTGGCCGCCGTCTACCTGGAGATCGCGGCGATGGACGACGAGGAGTTGATCGCACAATGACGCACAGTCCTGCGAGCACGGATCCGGCCGAGGGCGGCGCGGGCACGCTCGTCGTGATCGGTGCCGGACCGAAAGCCCTTGCCGTTGCCGCGAAGGCTCGGGTGATGGCCGACCTCGGTCTGCCCGCACCGCGCGTGGTGGTCGTCGACCAGCACGCGGTCGGCGGCAACTGGCTGCCGCTCGGCGGCTGGACCGACGGCCGCCACCGGCTCGGCACCAGCCCGGAGAAGGACCTGGGCTTCCCGTACCGCGGCGCGCCGCACCGCAGGCACGCCGCCCAGATCAATGCGGGCATGCTCGAGTACAGCTGGATGTCGTTCCTCGTCGCGCACCAGACCTACACCGAGTGGATCGACCGCGGTCGCCCCAACCCGCACCACAACGTGTGGGCGCGCTACCTGGAGTGGGTGGCCGCCAAGTCCGGCGTCGAGGTCCGGATCGGCACCGTGGAGCAGATCCGGCTCGCCGACGCGGGCGGCTGGACCGTGGGCTACCGCACCCCCGACGGCGTCGTCGAGGGCGTCCACGGTGATGGTCTCCTCGTCACCGGTCCCGGTTCCAGCGATGAGCCGCTGCTCGACGATCCCCGCGTGCTGTCGGTATCGAAGTTCTGGAACGCGGTGTCGCGCAGGGAGATCCCCGCGTCGTCGCGGGCCGCGGTGATCGGCGGCGGCGAGACCGCGGCGTCGGCCCTCGACGAACTGGTTCGGCATGAGGCCATGTCGATCTCGGTGATCTCGCCCGCGCCCACCATCTACACGCGTGGTGAGAGCTACTTCGAGAACTCGGTGTTCTCCGACCCCACCGGGTGGCCGTCGCTCCCGGCGCCCGAACGTCGTGACGTCATCCGCCGCACCGACCGCGGCGTCTTCTCCGTCAGCGTGCAGTCGAACCTCCTGGCCGACAATCGAATCAACCATGTCCGCGGTCGCGTCACCCGTGCTCGACGCGACGGCGAATCGGTCACGCTGACCCTCGACAATCCCGGATGCACGTCCACCGAACAGTCCTTCGACCTCGTCGTCGACGCCACCGGCGGCCGCCCGCTGTGGTTCCTGGACCTCTTCGACGCCGAAACCCTCGACGAACTGGAACTCGCGATCGGAGCGCGCCCGGACCTGCGGACGCTCGAAGAGACGATCGGACACGATCTCACCGTCACCGGGCTGGCGTCGCCGCTGTACCTGCCGAACCTCGCCGGGTTCGCCCAAGGACCGGGCTTTCCGAACCTGAGCTGTCTCGGCGAGCTCTCGAATCGGGTGCTGCGCAGTGCTGTTGACCGCAGCGCCATTCGCAGTGACGCACAGACCGTGAGGAGCCGATGAGCACCACCGAGTCCTACCGGATCGATCGCGAGATCACCGACGTCGACGCCGCGGTGGTCGCCGCCGCAGCGCCGCCGGTGCCGACGCTGGACGGTGAGTTCGCCCTGCGGCTCGTCGATCCGCTCGGCGATGACCCGGCGCTTCTGCAGGAGTGGTTCGCGCGCGAGCACCTGGTCCGCACATGGGAGCAGGCTTGGGACGCGACCCGGTGGCGCACCGACGCCGCCTATCGGCTGGCGGGCCACTTCTCGAGGCCGGTCATCTTCTCGCGCGACGGCGTCGACGTCGGCTACCTGGAGATCTATCGCGTCGCGCGCGACGAGATCGCCCGGCTCTACGACGTCGATCCGCACGATCTCGGCCTCCACGTCGCGACCGCCGACCCCGACCTCCTCGGACGAGGGCTGGTCTCGGGTCTGATCCGCGACCTCGCCGACGCCCTGTTCGACGCGGATCCCGCCTGCCGCCGCATCGCGGTGGAACCGGCGTCGACCAACACGCCGATGCGGCGAGCACTCGTCAAACGCGGCTGGACCGATCACGGCGAGTTCCAAGTCCGCCCGAATCGTCGCATCGCCCTCCACCTGCTGGACAGGCCGTCCTAGCGGCTCCGCAACCGAAAACCTCCCCACCCCACTCACGAACTGGATCCCTCCCCATGACCACAACCACCACCTCTCCCCGGGTGAGCCCGTCGAGACCCCCGGCCCTGCGCGCATTCCACAAGCCGTCGAACGCCGATGCACCCGTCCTGATCGTCTTCCCGCACGCGGGCGGCGGCGCGTCGTCGTACCGGGAGTTGTCCGGGCTGCTCTCGGCGCACTTCGACGTCCGGATCATGCAGTATCCGGGCAGGCAGGATCGGATGCGCGAACCCGCGGCGACGGCGCTCACCGACCTCGCAGCCGAGGCCTTCGACGCCGTCCTCGCCGATGAGCAGCTGGCGGGCCGGCCGATCGTCGTCTTCGGGCACAGCATGGGGTCGATCGTCGCGTTCGAGCTCACGCGACGCCTGCAGGACGCTGACCGGGCGCCGGTGCGACTGGTGGTCTCGGCGGCGACGGCGCCGAGCCGCGTCGCGTCGTTGCCGAAGCATCCGGATTCGGACGAGGAGTTGATGGCGCACCTGACCGGGCTGCAGGGCACCGGTGGTGCCGTGATGAGCAGCGAGTCGGTGATGCGGATGGCGTTGCCCGCGCTGCGCGCCGACTACCGCGCCTTCGACGCGTATGAGTCCGCCGCGGACGTGCGCGTCGGCGTCCCGATTCAGGTGATCGGCGGCGCCGACGACCCGGTCATCAAGCCGTTCCAACTGCACTCCTGGTCCGACCACGCGGACGACGTCGAGGTCACGGTCGTCGACGGCGGTCACTTCTACCTCAACGAGAACCCCGCCGAACTGGTCGCGATTCTGGCCGCGCACGCGGCCGCCACGAGCAGCGGGGAGGCGAAATGACCGACCGCATCGCCGATTCCGCCATCGTCATCGCGGGGATGGCCGTCGAAGCCCCGGGCGGCATCGACACCCCCGAGGACTTCTATGCGGCGCTGGCAGCGGGCGCCGATCTGATCGGTCCGATGCCGCGCGACCGCGACTGGCCCATCGACCAGGTGCTCGCACTGGACCGAGTTCCCGGCTGGGGCGCGGTACCCGACGCAGGCGGGTTCCTGGACGGAGCAGGGGAATTCGATCCGCAGTTCTTCGGTCTCAGTCCCCGCGAAGCGACCGCCATGGATCCGCAGCAGCGGGTGGCGATGCGCGTCGCGTGGCGGGCCGTCGAGAACGCGGGCATCGATCCGAGTTCCCTGGCGGGTCAGGAGGTCGGCGTCTACTTCGGGGCCTCGGTGATGGAGTACGGACCGCGCGCCGCGAGCGTGAACGAGTACTCCGGGCATCGCATCGCCGGCGCGGCGCTCGGCGCCGTCTCGGGTCGGATCTCGCACGCTTTGGGGCTGCTGGGGCCGTCGGTGGTCGTCGACACCGCCTGCGCGTCGTCGTTGACGGCGGTGCACCAGGCCGCGGCCGCGATTCGGGCGGGCGACTGCGCCTGGGCGATCGCCGGCGGCGTCTGCGTGATGGGTTCTCCCGGAGCGTTCTTCGAGTTCTCGCGCAGTAACGCGCTCGCCGAGGACGGGCGGTGCCGGTCGTACTCGTCGGGGGCGACCGGCACCGTCTGGGGCGAGGGCGCCGGTGCGGTGATCATCGAGACAGCGGCGGCCGCCCGCGCCGCGCACCATCGGATCTACGGGGTCATCGCGGGATCGCGCGTCAACCACAACGGAGCGGGCGGCCCGATCGTCGTGCCGAATCCGCAGGCCCAGCGGCGGGTCATCGACGCCGCCGTGGCCGCGGCCGGGATCGACGCCGCCGTCGTCGACCTGATCGAAGGGCACGGCACCGCGACGCTGGGCGATCCGATGGAACTCGACGCGCTCGCGTCGGTCTACGGTGTCGCCCGCGGATCGGAGCATCCCGCAGCGGTCGGCTCGGTGAAGTCCAACGCCGGTCACGCCCAGGCCGCGTCCGGTGTCCTCGGCCTCATCAAGGTGCTGCAGTGCGGTCGTCACGCGACCATCGTCCCCAGCCTGTATGCCGATGAGCCGACCGACGAGATCGATTGGGACACCGCAGGTCTCCGCCTCGCCGCTGCCGCCGAACCCTGGCCGGCCCGCGATGGACACCGGTTCGCCGCGATCTCCAGCTTCGGCGTCTCGGGAACCAACGCTCACCTCATCGTCGACATGCCGGAGGCCGCTCGTGTCTGAACTCCACTACCAACTCCCTGACGGACGGATTCCGGTCGTCGTCTCGGCCGACGCCGAGGAGAACCTCGGGCGGTACGCGGCTGCCGTCGCCCGCTATGTGCGCGCGCAGCCGGACCTCGACGTGCACCGGATCGCCGCATTCCTGCTCGACTCCCGCCCGGTCCGGAGGCATCGCGCGCTGATCGCCGCCACAGACCGCGACCATCTCCTCACCGCACTCGACGCGGTCGCGGACGGCGAGCCGCACGCCGCGGTGGTGCGCGGAACGGCGTCGTCGCACCGGTTCGCCTACGTCTATCCGGGGCAGGGGAGCCAGCGGCCCGGGATGGGTGCCGTCGACTACGCGCAGTCGGCGGCGTACCGCGCCGCAGTCGACGACTGCCACACCGAGTCCCTCGCGCTGTTCGGGACCTCACCGCTCGACTACGTCCTCGGTCGCGGCGACGCGGTGGAGACCGACGACGTGACGGTGGTGCAGCCTGCGCTGTTCATGCACATGCTCGGGCTCACCGCGATGTGGGACGCCGCGGGCGTGCGGCCCGTGATGACCGTCGGTCACTCGCAAGGCGAGATCGCCGCCGCTGTTCGCAGCGGGATCGCGACCCTCCGCGAGGGACTGGTGGTGGTCACCGAACGCGCGCGCACCGTCGATCGGATCGCGCCGCGCGGCTACACGATGGCTGTGATCGGCGTCGACCTCGATGAAGCGGAACGGCTCCTGTCCCGGAACTCCGGCTGGATGGAACTGTCGGTGGTGAACTCCGCGCACATCCTGTGCGTCTCGGGCGAACGGGAGGCGGTCCTCGGGCTCATCGCCGCGCTGGAAGCGGAAGGGAAGTTCGCGAAGGAGATCCGCGTCGCCTACCCCGCTCACACGAGCATCGTCAGCAAGTTCGCCGAGGCGCTCATCACGGCGTTCGACGCCCACGGCATGCGCGAGGACTTCTCCGAACCGCAGATCCCGTGCATCGGAGCCACCCTCGGCGAAGCCGTCGACCAGACCATGCCGGTGCGCGACTACTGGTTCTGGAACCTGCGCAACCGCGTCCGCTTCGACCGCGCGGTGGAGCAGGCGGCGCACGCGGGCGCCGACACGTTCATCGAGATCGCCGAACACCCGACGCTGGTCCTGGCGTTGTCGGAGACGCTCGCCGAGACCGCCGGGACGACGATCCTCGGCACCCGTCGTCGCGAATGCCCCGACCACGAACTGTTCACCCGCAACGTGCTCACCGTGGCCGCGGCCGACGCCGACTTCGACTGGTCGTGCTGGGCCGTGCCCGGCCGCACCAGGGAGCTTCCCCTGGAGGGCTTCCCGAACTCGGCGATGCGAAAGACCCGACTGTGGGCGCGGTCCGACGCCGGCGGCGACGACCGCGTCAACCATGCGGGCTGGGCGCAGCCGCGTACCGACCACGACGTCCGCACCCTCCAGACCGCCTGGCATCAGCCCGCTCGTCGGAGTCTGCTCCCGCCGCAACGGATCGCGATCCTCACACCCGCGGGTGCGGACCTCGGTCTGGCCGCGGCGATCTGCGACAGCGCACCGCAGCACGGGGCCGTCGCCTGGCAGGTGCCCGACGGCGCCGCCGACATCGGTCCGATGGACGCCGCGCTGCTGCTCTTACCCGAGGGACGCGGCGCGGTGGACGCGGATGTCGCGGCGATCCTCGCCGAGTCCCGCTGGCGGGGCGGCTTGACGGAACTGCCCGCGATGCTCTGGATCGTCACCACGGCTGCAGAGACGGTCTCCGACGCCGACGTCGCCGATCCTGCGCATGCCGCGATCGCAGCCGGGCTCCGATGCCTGACCGGCGAACAGACCGGCGTGCGGGTGGCACAGTTGGATCTCCCGGCGGGAGGCGTGTCGGCCGACGACGTCCTGTCCGCGGTTCATGTCGCGGGAGAGTCGGCCCTCGCCGTCCGCGACGGCGCCGTCTACGTCAAACGGCTGGTGCCCGTGGACGCGTCGGAACCCGACGTCGACGATCTGACGCATGTCGTGATCACCGGGGGCACCGGGCAGGTCGGTCTCGTGATGGCAGAACGGTTCGCACGCGACGGAGCCCGACGGATCACGCTGCTCAGCCGGTCCGGCGGCGGCGACCGGGCGCACCGGGCCGCGACCCGGATGGCGAACCGCTTCGGCGTCGACGTCGACATCCGCCGCTGCGACCTCACCGATCCGGAGTCCGTCGCCGCGGTGGCCGCGGATCTGCCGCCGGTCACCGTCGTGGTGCACGCCGCACTCGACTACGTCGATCGGCCGCTGGCTCAGATCTCCGACGACGACGTACGAAAGGCGCTCGACGCGAAGGTGTTCGGCCTGCGCCGGTTCCTCGACACCGTCGGCTCGGTGGGGCGGGTGCTGATCTGTTCGTCTCTGGCCGCGACACTCGGCGGTCGTGACCAGGCGCTGTACGCCGCGTCGAATCGACTGCTGGAGGTGGAAGCCGCATGTCTGCGTGCCGAAGGCAGGAACGTGGCCGCGATCGGTTGGGGACTGTGGGCGGTGCAGGGGCCGCTGGACGCGGCGGGCGTGGCACGGGTGACCGCGACCGGGGTGGTTCCGATGGCGCCGACCGCGGCGCTCGACGCGGGGCTGGCGGTCCGCGGACTCGATGCGCAGGTCCTCGCCGCCTCGTGGCCGGATCTGCGAGCGCTCCTTGCACTGACCGGAGTCGACGCGTTGATCGCCGAGGTGCCGGACGCCCCGGAGGTCGACGTCGACGTCCTCGTCGACGCACCGGTCGAGCAACCGGAAGCGGTGACCGAGCCGGAGCCGGAGCCCGTTGTCGTCCGAGCGATGGAATCGGGTGTCCTCGCCGCGGATCTCACCGCCGAACTCGTGGCGACGATGGGGCTGGGCGTCGGTGACATCGATCCGAGCGCGCCGTTGGTCGCGCTCGGCATGGACTCGCTGCAGGCGCTCGATTTCCGCAAGCGCGTCCAGTCGACCCTTGCCTGCGACCTTCCCGTCGAGGCGATCCTCGGCGGCGCGAGCCTGAACGAGGTCGTCGACCTGATGGGTGAGGTTCCGGCTGCCAGTTAAGTGCAGGACACCCGTGTCCTGCGCCAGACATCATTGCTGACATCTGCCCGCACATCGTCGTCCGCTGGAACATTGCCGGTGAACGTCGCTGTGCGGGCAGATTGTGGGCGCATAGCAAAAGTAGGCCGTGGTGTCCGGCTGGTCGCTCAACCGTGATCAGGCTAACCACACTAAGGCTAGACTCACCTTTCTTAGGTTTGGTTCAATAGCGGAATGTATGACGACGAGCAAGTGGCGCAGCCGGAGGGTGAGCCCGCAGCGGCCGGTGGATCGGGTTCCTCGGTCAGCTGGCCCACGGTGATGATGGCAGCAGGGATCTCCGCGGTGGTGTCCGCGATCGTTCTCGCGATCGGCCTGGTCGGGCTGATGCTGAGCGACGTCGGCACCCGTGCCACGGCGCAAGAGCCGCCGGCGACCGTCGTCAACCTCGGTGCGCAGCAGCAGACGCAGCAGCCGCAAGCGGTGGCGCCGACCTCTGCCGCCGACCAGCCGTCGGAGTCGGCAGCGCCTGCCGCTCCGGTCGACGGCGGCACGCCCGCCGCGCAAGCGCCGGTGGCCGACGCGCCTGCCGCGAACACTCCGGCCGCCACCTCCGCGCCGACGACGGCGTCGAACGCGCCGACGAAGCCGACTGCCGCGCAGTTGCAGAACGACCTCGACTTCATCGCCTCGGGGGCGTCGAACTCGCAGAAGGCGCAGCGACTCGAGGGTGGCATGCGCGCGGTCAACCAGGCGCAGGGCGTCTTGACGCTCGCCAGCAAGTTCAAGCCGATGGGCTTCAGGTACACGATCATCGATCCGGTCACCGTCAACGGAACCACGGCGTCCGCGCGCATCAAGTTCACCTCGCCCGGCTACCAGCCCGCGTACATGACGCTGACGTGGGTTTGGCAGGACGGCCGCTGGAAGATGACCAACAAATCGGTGTGTCAGCTGGGGTCGTACGCGAATATTCCGTGCAGTCTATGACCTGAGACAGTAGCGAAATGAAACGACCCGGGGCTTGCGCCCCGGGTCGTTTGATTAGGTTAGGCTAGGCTAAAGTATCGATATGACGATTGACCGCGCCACCCGCCGCCGTGAACTTCTGCGCCAGCGACTCGAAGACGCAGGGCTGACCCGCACCGAGGAGGCGCCGACGGTGCCCGCGCGCGCCCACGGGGAACGGACCGCGCTGCCGATCGCCGCACAGCGACTCTGGTTCGCGGGGCACCGCAACCCGCTCGACACCTCGCTCAACGTCTCCGTCGGATTCCGCTTGCGCGGCGAGATCGACACCGAACGGCTCCACGCCGCGCTCACCGCCGTGGTCGCGCGGCACGAGACGCTCCGCGCGCACTATCTGTTGGGGGACCACGGCGAGCCGGTCATGGAGCACCGGGTCGACGAGCCGATCGCGTGGAGCGTCGTCGACCTGCGCGAACTCTCCGGCAGCGCGGCGCAGCGACGCATCAGCGTCCTCGCCGCACGCGAGGCTCGGACACCGTTCCGCCTCGATGCCGAAGCTCCGCTGCGCGTGAGCGTCCTCGAACTCGCCGACGATCACCGCGTGGTCCTGCTGACCGTGCATCACGTGGCGTGGGACGACGAGTCGTGGCGGGTGCTGTTCGCCGACTTGGTGATCGCCTACCGCGGCGACGACCTCCCGCCGCTGCCTCGCCACTACGCCGACATCCCCGACCCGACCGCCGACCACCTCGACGCCGACCTCGCCTACTGGACGCAGGCGCTGAGCCCGGTGCCCGAACTGCTGGATCTGCCCGCCGCCACCGGCGCCGCGGGGAGCGGCCGCGCGCACCGCCCGCTCGACCGTCGCCTCTCCGACGCCGCAACCGAACTCGCCCGCGCGCAGGGCACCACGGTCTTCGCCGTCCTCGTCGCCGCGACCCAGGCCTTCCTGCACCGGGTGTACCGCGCCGACGACGTCGTCCTGGCCGTCCCGACCACCGTCCGCCCGGCGGGCGCCGAGAACCTGATCGGCTATTTCGGCAACTCCGTCCTGCTCCGCGGTGCCGTGGACTCCCGAGCATCGCTGACCTCGCTGATCGACGCCTCCCGCGAGACGCTCGCCGCCGGCCTCGCCGCCAATCGCGCGCCCATCGATCGGGTGGTCGCCGCCACCGCGCAGGACCGTGCCGCCGGGCTGGCGGGGCTGGTCTCCGCCAGCCTCACCCTCCGCAGCGATCTCGGCGGGCTGCAGCTCGACGGCGTCACCGGCACGCACCTCGACGACCTCCACACACCGACCGCACAACTGCCGTTGGAGTTCGCCGTCGTCTCCGGCAGCGCGCCGATCCTGGAACTGCAGTATGCGACCGACCGCTTCGACGCCGCCGATGCCGAGGCGTTGCTGTCGTCGTACGCGACCTTCCTCACCGATGCGCTGGCGCACCCGGACCGGCCGATCCGCGATGCCCGACTGCTCGACGACGCAGCGCGCGCCGCCGCCGTCGCCGCCGCATCCGGACCCGCCGTCGCCGATCGCCCCGAAACGCTCGTCGACATGTTCGCCGCCGCCGTCGCCGACCGGCCGACGCATCCCGCGCTCGTCACCGATGAGCGGAGCCTGACGTACGCCGACCTCGACGACGCTGCCACCCGGCTCGCGCGACGGATCCGGACGGAGGCGGGCGCCGTCCTCGAACCGGACTCTATCGTCGCCCTCCGGATGTCGGCGAGCGAGGACTTCGTCGTCGCCGCCCTCGCCGTCATGAAAGCCGGAGCCGCGTACCTTCCGGTCGACCCCGAGTACCCCGCCGACCGCGCCGCCTTCCTCCTCGAGGACGCTCGCCCCGCCCTGGTGCTCAATGCCGACGCGGTCGCTCGCCTGCGCGCCGACGCGGCACCCGAGACCGACACTGCCGCACTGACCGGTCCGACGGCGTCGTCGCTGGCGTACATCATCTACACGTCCGGCTCCACCGGCACACCGAAGGGCGTCGCCGTCGACCATCGCGCGATCGCCGAACATCTCCGCGCCTTCGGGGCCACGAGCGTCGTCGGCCCCGACGACCGCCTGGTGCAGACCTCGTCGGTCAGCTTCGACGCCTCGATGTTCGAGATCTTCGCGACCCTCACCGCCGGCGCCACCCTGGTGGTGCCCAAGCGCGGCGCCCTCACCGACATCAAATACCTCGCCGACCTGCTGGTCCGCGAACACGTCACGGTGATGCACATGGTGCCGAGCATGCTCTCGACCCTCCTCCTGATCCCAGAAGTGAAGCAATGGACCACCCTGCGCACCGTGCCCGTCGGCGGCGAAGCGCTGCCGGGCGAGGTCGCGGACGCGTTCACCACGGGGTTCACCGCCGACCTCTCGAACAACTACGGCCCCACCGAGGCCGTCGTGGCGGCCACCCACCACCGGGTCGACGGTCCGCGCGGCGGTGCGGTGGTCCCGATCGGCCGCCCCAATCCCGGGGTCACCGCGCACCTGCTCGACGGCGGACTGCAGCCGGTGCCCGACGGCGTGGTCGGCGAGCTGTATCTCGGCGGTCGACAGTTGGCCCGCGGCTACCTGCGGCGCGCCGCGCTCACGGCGTCGCGGTTCGTCGCGAACCCCTTCGCAGCGGGGGAGCGGCTGTACCGCACCGGCGATCTCGCCCGCCGCGGCTCGGACGGCGAACTCCGCTTCGTCGGCCGTTCCGACGACCAGATCAAGGTGCGCGGCTTCCGCATCGAGCCGGGCGAGATCGAAGCCGTCCTCACCGCGCACCCCGAGGTGCAGCGCGCGTTGGTGATCGTCGTCGACGATCGGCTCCTCGGCTATGTGATCGCCGAGCCGGGCCGGGTGGTCGACGGCGGCGCCGTTCGTGATCACGTGGCCGGACGGCTTCCTGCACATATGGTTCCGGAGGCGATCGTGCCGATCAGCGAGGTCCCGATCACGGTGCACGGCAAGCTCGATCGCGCCGCACTGCCAGTTCCGGAGCCGGAGGTCGTTGCATTCGTCGAACCGTCGACGCCGACTCAACGCCGGGTCGCCGCGGTCTTCGCCCAACTCTTCGCCGGGCGGGAGATCGGCGCCGACGACAACTTCTTCGACCTCGGTGGGCACTCGCTTCTCGCCGCTCGACTGGTGACCGCGCTGACCGCGGAGTTCGGTCTCGACGTCGACGTGCGTGCACCGTTCGAGAAGCCGACCGTCGCCGGACTGGCCACTCTGCTCGCCGCGAAAGCGCAGGCCGAACTCGGCGTCGACCTCGATGCCGACAGCGGTTCGGACGGGGGCTCCGACCGGGCCGACGCCTTCGGCAGCATCGCGCGCGGTGCCGTCGCCGATCCGACGCCGTCTCGACCGCCGTTGGAAGCCGGTGTCGCGGGCCCGCAGCCGCCGCTGTCGTTCTCGCAGTTGGCCATGTGGTTCAACCATCGCTTCAGCGGAGCGACCGCGGAGAACAACATCGTCGTGACGCTGGGGGTCGACGGCCCCGTCGATCCGGACGTGCTGCGCGGGGCCGTCGGCGACGTGGTGGCACGGCATCCGTCGCTGCGGACCTCGTTCCGGGAGGTCGACGGGCTGCCCGTGCAGGTGGTCGCCGACAGCGTCGCGGCAGACCTGACCGTGACCACGGTCGACGACGTGGACGCCGCGGTCGCCGAAGCCGGTGCCGTCGTCTACTCGTTGACCGAACCGTCGTTGCTGCGGGCGCACCTGATCCGCGGCGCACAGACCACCCGGCTCACCCTCGTCATCCACCACATGGTGGTGGACCACGGCAGCGTGGCCCTCATCGTCGACGACCTCGCGGCCGCCTATCGGGCACGCGTGGAGGGCACCGCGCTGCCCGCGCGCGAGGCGGGCGTCGAGTGCTCCGACGTCGCCGTCTGGCAGCACCGGATCTTCGGCCTCGACACCGATCCGGACAGCGCGGCCGCGCGGTTCGGGCGCGCGCAGATCGACTTCTGGCGCGACCGCTTGGCCGGTCTGCCCGACGAGATCCTGGTGGCCGCCGACCGGCCGCGTCCCGAAGGACTCAGTCACCGTGGACACGTGGTCGACGCCGAGGTCTCGGCGGCCCGGTACGCGGAATTGAAAACCGTCTTCGCGGCCAACGGAGTCACCGATTTCATGGCGCTCACCGCTGTCTGGTCGGCAACGCTGAGCAGCCTCGGCGGCGGAGACGACATCGCCGTCGGCACACCCGCCGCCGGGCGCGTGGACGCGGGCACCGACCGGATCGTCGGTCTCCTCGCGAACATGGTGGTCCTGCGCACCGACCTGTCCGGCGCCCCGACGCTCGCCGAGACGCTGCACCGTTCTCGAGACGCCGTCCTCGACGCCTTCGCGCACCAGGACGTCCCGATCGAGCGGCTCGTCGAAGCCCTCAATCCGCGCCGCACCAGAGCACGAAACCCGTTGTTCCAGAGCATGGTCCATTTCCGCGACGCGGCGGGAGAAGCTCCGGTCGCCCTCGCCGACGGCACGAGCGTGCGGGTGCTCCCGATGGACGTCGACACCTCGTTCCTGGACCTGAACCTCATCGCCATCACCCGCGACGACGGCAGCCTGCAGGTACGGCTGGTCGCGAGCGAAGACCTGTACGACGCCGACACCGCACGCGGCATCGTCGACCGCTTCGTCGCGCTGCTCGGTGAACTCGCGCGCCATCCGGAACGACGGCTCGGCGACCTGGTCGTGGTGCCGCTCCCGGACACCCTCGACGCGTCGACGCACGGCGACGATCCCGCGGTGCTCGCCGAACTCATCGCCGCCGGATCTCCTCGCCGGATCCAGGCGCGCCCGACCACCCTCACCGGACTCCCGCACGCCGGGCTGACCCACTGCGCGTCCGTCGCGACGTGGATCGTCGACGGCCCCGGCGCAGGTGAGGCGCTCGCCGAGACGCTCCGGGCGCTCTCGCCCGGCTCGACGGTGATCGACAATTACGCGGCGGCCCCGGCCGCGGCAGAGGTCGCCGAGGTCTTCACCGCCGGTGGCGGAACACAGACCGCGACCGAACGCGCACTCGTCGCGATGCTCGAAGAACTGTTGTCCGTCAGCGGAATCGGCCGCGATGACAACTTCTTCGCCGTCGGCGGCGACAGCGTGATCTCCATCCAGTGGTCGGCGCGGGCCGCCGCATCGGGCATCGCGCTGGATCCGCAGCAGATCTTTGATCATTACTCGATCGCCGAGCTCGCCGACGCCGTCGACGCGGCCCGCGACGAGGCATCCGACGCGTCGCACCGACTCACGGTCGACGCCGCGCCGATGGCGGCCTCCGGTCTGTCCGGTGACATGCTGTCGGCGCTCGGCTCCGCATGGGAGGCACAGCAGTGACCACGCAGACCACCAAGGCCGCGATCGAGGACGTCCTCGCGCTCTCCCCGTTGCAGGCGGGACTGTTCTCGCTGTCGGAGATGGCCGGCGACGGACTCGACGTCTACAGCATGCAGTTCGTCGTCGAGATCAGCGGACCGCTCGACGCCGATGTGCTGCAGCGCAGCGTCGACGCACTCCTGGCACGGCACCCCAACCTGCGGGTAAGCCTGTGGGATCAGGGCGTGCCGCACCCGGTGCAGATCGTGCCGGCGCAGGTCAGTGTTCCGTGGCGCGCAGTGCAGACCACGCCCGAGGCCTTCGACGACCTCGCCCGCGCCGAACGCATGCAGCGCTTCGACCTCCGCCGCGGTCCCGCACTGCGGGTGGTGCTCGCCGCACTGCCCGGCGGCCGCCACCGGATGCTGCTGACCGCGCACCACATCCTCATGGACGGGTGGGCCGTCGCCCTCTTCTTCCGCGAACTCCTCGCCGCATACAGCGCGGGCGGTTCGGTCGCCGGCCTGGCGCCCGCGAAGCCCTACCGCAACTACATCGCGTGGCTGGCGCAGCAGGATCACGACGCGGCCCTCGCCGAGTGGACGCGCTACCTCGACGGCGTCGCACCGCTGCTGATCGGTGCACCGGGAACGCCTGCCGCCGAACCGATTCGGCACCGGCGAACGATCGACGCCGCGGAGACCGACCGCATCCTCGGCTGGGCGCGCAGACACGGACTCACCCCCGCGGCGGTGACCCAGTACGCGTGGTCGGTGGTGCTCGGGCGCCTCGCCGACACCGACGACGTGGTCTTCGGCACCACCATCTCCGGTCGACCGCAGAGTCTGCCCGGCGCGTCGGAGATGGTCGGTCTGTTCATCAACACGGTCCCGGTCCGCGCCGATCTGCGATCGACCGGCACGGTGCTGGAGGCGATCACCGCGATGCAGCGGTCGTCGGCGCAGATGCGCGATCGCGGCTTCCTCGGTCTCGCCGACATCGCCCGTGCCGCCGGAACACCCACGCTCTTCGACACGCTCTTCGTCTACGAGAACGCGCCCATCGGGACGGCGACCGATCCGGTCACCGCGGCCGACGGCACCCGCTTCCTGCCGCTCGCGATGGAATCCCTGGCGCACTATCCGCTCACCGTCGTGGCGTACGAGACCGCGGGCGAGCTGGTGGTGATGACCGAATCGGTTCCGGACGCACTCGGGGCCATCGACCCCGCGCAACTCGTCGACCGCGTCATCAGCGTGCTCGCGCAGCTGCCCGCCGCCGCGGACGCTCCCACCGGACGGCTCGACGTCCTGCTCGATCACGAGAAGGCATGGGCCGCACAGCCGTCCCGCGGATCCGCGCTGCCCGCGGGCACGACGGCGATCGGCCTGTTTCTCGACCAGGTCGCGGCGACGCCCGACGCGGTCGCGCTCGTCGCCGACGACGGCGCCTGGACGTACACGGAACTGCTGCGGTGGTCCGCGAGCCTCGCCGCCGACCTGCGCGACGCCGGCGTCGACCGGGGCTCGGTCGTCGCCCTCGCACCGCGCCGATCCGGGCGCTCGATCGCAGGCATCCTCGCCGCCATGCTCGCAGGTGCCGCGTACGTTCCGATCGACGTCGCCATGCCCGCAGCGCGCATCGAGAATCTGTTGACCCAGTCCGGTGCCGAGGTGGTGCTCACCGATCCCGATTCGGTCGAGATGTTCACCGGGCGCACCGTCATCGCGGACTGGGCTGTGCGCGACGATGTTCCACGTGAAGCATCCGCGATGGCGACAGCCTCCCGGGCGCCGGGAGATGCCGCGTATCTGATCTTCACCTCAGGATCCACCGGCGAGCCGAAGGGCGTCGTGGGGACGCAGGGCGCGCTCGCCTCGTACGCGCGCGACCATCGGGATCGGGTGCTGTCCGTCGGCCGGGAACGCCTGAGTCGTCCGATGCGGGTGGCCCATGCCTGGACCTTCTCCTTCGACGCCTCCTGGCAGCCGCTCGCCGCACTGCTCGACGGCCACGAAGTGCACCTGTTCGCCGACGCCGAGACGCGCGACGCTGCGCGCCTCGTCGCGGCGCTCGGCGCGCGGGAGATCGACATGATCGACACGACGCCGTCGATGTTCGGGCAGCTCTCGGCCGCCGGACTGGTGTCGGGGGAGCCGGGACGCCCGACGTTGACGGTGCTCGCGCTCGGCGGCGAAGCGATCGGACCGGCCCTGTGGAACCAGCTCGGCGGTCTGCCGCGGACCGCGGTCTTCAACTGCTACGGACCCACCGAGACCACGGTCGAGGCACTGGTCGCGCGCGTGTCGGCGTCGCCCGTCCCGACCATCGCCGGAGCCACCGACCGGATGACCGCGCGGGTCCTCGACTCCCGGCTGCGCCCGGTGCCGGACGGGGTCATCGGTGAGCTGTATCTGACCGGTGATCAGGTGACGCGCGGGTACCAGGGGCGGCCCGGTCAGACCGCGGGAGCGTTCGTCGCCGACCCCGACCGTCCCGGGCAGCGGATGTACCGGACCGGAGACCTGGTGCGCCGCAATGCGATCGGCGACATCCTGTTCGTCGGGCGCGGTGACCACCAGGTCAAGATCCGCGGCTACCGCATCGAAGTGGGCGAGGTGGAGGCCGGTTTGCGGTCGGTCCCCGGGGTGCGCGATGCCGCCGTGGTCGTCGTCGACCGTCCGATCGGTGCGGCGCTCGTCGGCGTCGTCGCGGGTCGCGATCTCGATGCCGCGACAGTGCGCGAGGGGCTGTCGTATCGGCTTCCCGCGCATATGATTCCGACGCGGGTGCTGGTGCTGCCGGTGCTCCCGGTCAATGCCAACGGCAAGACCGACGCGGTGGTGCTCGGGGAGTCGGCGAAGGCCGCGTTGGCCGGCGGCGGCGCGTCTGATGAGGAGCTCGACGACGTGCAGGAGCGGGTCGCGGACTCGGTCGCCGGGGTCCTCGGGGCCCGGCCCGGTCTGGACGACGACTTCTTCGATCTCGGGATGGACAGCATTGTCGCGATGGCGCTGGTGACCGCGCTGCGGACGGGCGGCGACGAGATCGCCGCCCGCGATGTGATGACGTTCCCCACCGTGCGCGATCTGGCCGCTGCGGTCCGGCGCGGCGAACGCCTGTCGCGGATCGTTGCGGACCGTGAGTACGGCGTGGTGCCGGAGCTGCCCATCGTCCAGTGGATGTACGAGGGTGGCGACTGGCGACGCTTCACCCAGACCGTCCTGTTCCGGCTGCCCGACGCGGTGACCGACGCGCAGGTGACGGCGGTGCTGCAGGCGGTGCTCGACGGGCACGACATGCTCCGCGCCACCCGTGCCGGGGGTGCGCTGGTGACGAGGGAGCCGGGCGTCGTCGACGCCGCCAGCCGGTTCTGGACCCTCGACGAACCCCGGACCCGCGGCGAACTCGTCACCCTCGCCGCACGGCAGGCGAACGAGGCCGTCGACCCGGATCGGGGGGAGATGCTCGCCGCGGTGCGGATCGTCGAACCCGGCGGTGATCTCCTGCTGCTGGCGATCCACCATCTGGCCGTTGACGCGGTGAGCTGGCAGATCCTATTCGCTGACCTCGTCGAAGCCGGGGCTGCGGTGATGCACGGAAGTGTTCCGAGGCCGGTGCACGAGTACACCGACTATCGCGCGTGGAGCCGAGAGCTGCTGGCCCGCACGGGGTCCGATGAGGTGTCGGCGCAGCGTGACTACTGGCGGTCGCAGGTGCGCGCCGACGACCCGGTGATCGGTGCTCGGACGCCGGAGATCGGTCGCGACACGTGGGCTGATCTGTGTGCGGCGCCGGTGCTGACCGATACCGCGGTGACGGCCCGGATCCTCGACGGTGTCGGCCAGCGGATCGGATTGCGGGAGTTCCTGCTGACGGCGTTGGCGGTGACGTTCGCGTCATGGCGCGCGGAGCGCGGGCAGGATCCCGCCGCGGGGTCGTTGATCGCGTTGGAGGGCCACGGTCGTGAGGATGCGACGGTGGGCGACGACGTCGACACCGGCCGCACTCTCGGCTGGTTCACGACGGTGTTCCCGGTCCGCCTGGCGGCGGGTGAGGTCGTGACGGTCGACGTGGTGGAGGCCGATCGTGATCGCGGGCGGGCGCTGCTGGAATCGGTTGCCGCGGAACTGAAGGCGATTCCGAACCGCGGGCTCGACTACGGTCTGCTCCGGTATGCGGACGCCGATCCCGAGCTGATCGCGGGCGTCGACCCGCAGGTGGAGTTCAACTATCTGGGCAGGTTCGACCTCGGCGTCGCCGATGAGGAGCCCGGCCCCTGGCAGCCGGTCGTCGACCTGGAGTTGAACGAGCACCTGCCGACCGACCCCGAACCCGACCTGCCGCTGCGCTACGCCCTGGACATCGTGGCCGTGGTGCGGGCGACCGACGACGGCCCCCAGCTGGTGACGAACTGGCGCCACAGCGCCGAACTCCTCTCGCCCGCCGACATAGCCACACTCTCGACCCTGTGGTCAAGATCAGTGACCGCCCTCTCGTGAACGCCTTACGTTGGTAGGTGGGCCGCGCCCTGACGTTGGTCGAGCAGGTCGCCCCTTACGTTGCTCGGGTAAGTCGCCCCCTACGTTGGTCGAGTAAGTCGCCCCTTACGTTGGTCGAGTAAGCGGAGCGCATCGAGACCGCCGCGAGCACGGCTTGGAGCGCACGATATCCAGCCGGTCGTTGCGTGGATCTCGATTCGTCACGTGCTCGCTGCGCTCGCAGGTGACACTCGATCAGCGTGGGGCCCGCCCCCTACGTTGGTCGAGTAAGCGAAGCGCATCGAGACCGCCGCTGGCTGGAACTGTGGATGAAGTGCCGGAACCTGTGGACAACGCTGTTGTCGGCGGGAATCCGGGCGGTCCACAGTTTCTTCATGCGCGGCTACATGTACATCCTCAGATGCAGCGACGGCAGCTATTACGTCGGAAGTACCAAGAACGTCGAGGCTCGCTTCGAGCAGCACCAATCGGGAAAGGGCTGCGGGTACACGAGTTCGCGTCGCCCGGTGGAGCTGGTCTTCTGCGAAGAGTTCGACACGATCGGTGATGCATACGCCATGGAGAAGCGGGTGCAGAACTGGTCGCGAGCGAAGCGTGAAGCATTGATCGCGGGTGACTTCGAGGCGCTCCACCGTGCGTCGAAGAAGGGATTTCGGCCGGGTCAGCGGTGAGGGGTGCGCTGTACGGCGGTCTCGATGCGCTTCGCTTACTCGACCAGCGTGGGAGGACGGCTTACTCGACCAGCGTAGGGGCCGCTTACCTGACCAGCGTGAGACGTGCGGTGAGGGGGTGCGCTGTTGGGCGGTCTCGATGCGCTCCGCTTACTCGACCAACGTAAGGTGCGGCTTACTCGACCAGCGTGAGGGGCGGCTTACTCGACCAACGTGAGGGGGCGGCTTACTCGACCAGCGTGCGGGCTCACGGTCATCGAGTCACTTGGCGGCCTTCTCAAACGCCGGCTTCAGCTTGTCGAGCAGGTAGGGAATCGCCAGCGGCGTTGGCTGATTGATGCCGGTGATGTCGGCGAGCGACATGTCTGCGACTGCGCCATTCTTGACCGACGTCAGGTCCGAGTATCCGGGGAGCTTCGCCAGCGCCTTCTTCAGTGCGGGCGAGTTGGCGGTGATGATCAGGACGTCCGCCTCCAGCATCGGGACGTTCTCGGTCGAGATCGGGAATCGCGGGTTCTTGGTCTTTCGGAACTCAGCCAGCAACTTCGGTGCGACCTTCATACCGAGTTCGTTGAAGAGGTAAGCGGCGCCGTCGTCGGGGTCGGCCAGCACCTGGATCTGGTCGTCGGAGTACATGTACGCCATCGCGTAGGTCTTGCCTTCGATGCCCGGCAGCGACGCCTTGAGCTCCGCGATCTGGCCGTTCACGTCGTCGGTGATCTGCGTGGCCTTCGCGTCATCGCGCAGGAGGGTGCCCATCAGCTTCACCAAGTCCTGCCAGGGATCGACCTGCTTGCCGGTGATACCGGGGATGGTGGGTGCGATCTCCTGGATCTTCTTGAAGTTCTCCGGCTGCGACGTGGGCATGTAACCCTCGGCCAGAATCAGATCGGGATCGGCCTTGGCGATCTCGGCGACCAGGTTCTCCGGGTCGAGTGCGGTGGCGCCGTCGAGCTTGTTCTCGACCCAGGGCGACGGCGAGCCGGTCAGGAGTTTGATGTTGTCGAGGTAGGCGACAGGTGTGACCCCGAAGGCCAGCGCGGTGTCCATCCATTGCGAGCCGAGCGTGACGATCCGTTTGGGGGTGCCGTTGATCGTGACCGACCCGTTCGCGGTGTTCACCTGGATGGGGCCGCCGCTGTCCTCGTCCTCTGCGGGCGGGCTGCACGCAGACACCGTCAGCACCAGGGCCAGAACGCCGGCGAGCACGGTCAGGAGAGTCTTGACTGTCGACTTCATTCCAGAAGCATAACGCAGGCTTGCCTAAGTTAGGTAAGCCGGTACTGGGTAGTACGACGCTGCTCCCGCTGCACCTCGTCGTTCCCGCTTGCGGCGTTGGTTCGCGCTCATTGTCCGACGATGAGCGGGAACCAACGCCTCAGGTGGGAACGGTTACCCGGTGCGAGCGCTACTGATCCAGCGTTCGCAGCAGTGCGCGCGTCCGGGCGCGAACCTCCGGATCCCGGTCGAAGAGGATGCCGACGTACTCGTCGACGCCGAAGCTGCCCAGCTCGCGGATGCGGTCGGCGACGGTCGCCTCGTCACCGACGATCGCGGCGTCGGCAGGGCCGGTGAAACCTTCGCGATCGAGCATCGCCTTGTAGGAGGGCAGCGTGTCGTAGATGGCGAACTGCTCTGCGGCGGCCGCGCGGGCGGCGTCGGCGTCGTCGGTCACCGACACCGGGAGCATCGCGACGGTCCGGACGTCCGACGCGGCACGACCGGCGTCGACGGCCGCGGCGCGCAGGGTGGGGACGATGTGATCGCGGAGAGTCTTGGGGCCGGTCATCCAGGTGACGGTGCCTGCGGTGCGGCTTCCCGCGACACCGAGCATCTTGGGGCCGAGGGCGGCGAAGTAGACCGGCGGCGCAGGGATGTCGGCCATCGTCAGAGTGCCGCGGGTGGTGATGAGTTCGCCTGCGGCGCTGACCTTCTCGCCGTTGAGGAGGGGGAGCAGGCCGTCGAGGTACTCGGTGGTGCGCTGGACGGGACGCTTGTACGAGACGCCCCACATGCCTTCGGTGACCACCTGGTGGCTCAGGCCGAGTCCGAGGTGCAGGCGCGGTCCGATCGCCGCCTGGGTGGTCAGTGCGCGCTGCGCCAACAGCATCGGGTGCTGCACCTGAATCGGCAGGACGCTGGTGCCGAACTCGATGTCGGGGATCTCGCGACCGGCGGCGGTGATCATCGTCAGTGCATCGGGTTCGTTCGGCATCTGCGTGGTCCAGACCCGACGGAAGCCGTCTTCTTTGATCTCTGCGAGGCCGGCAACGGCCTTGTCGATGGAAGCGGTGCGGGCATTGACGGTCCAGACGACACTGGTCTGCATGCGAGGGCTCCTGCGGTCTCGGATGGGGATGACTGTGTGCCGATCATAGCGATCGAGTTCACCACTGCCATGAGATGAATTTCTCAAGTAGTCTCATTGCTGAGGTGGTGGTCGTACGACCGCCACGGAACGACGGGAACGGCGATGGAACTGATGATCTCTCCGGCGCACCAGAGAGTGCGCGATCGCGTCAAACGGGCGACCCGGATCGACCTGTTCCCGACTCCCGCCGTCCAGTCCGCCTTCCTCGCAGGCCAGACCGCAGGCGATCCGACCGCCGAGCGGTTCGTCGCCGAGACCTACCACGGCGCGATGGGCGGCGAGAAGGCCGGCGCACTCCTCGACGAGGCGCTGCGCGTCGGTATCGACAACGTGCCCGATGCGCCGGACTCGATGCGCGCGCTGTTCGCCGAGTTCGAGACGATTCCCGACTGGCTGGATGCCGATCTGATCGAGCAGGGCGCCGCCGTGTGGCGGCGGTGGGGGTACAACCTCGGTGCCGTCGGCAACGCCGGAACCATGGACACCTACACCGAGGGGTCGCTCGCCGTGCCGTTGTCGCTCTCCGGCGGATACGCCGGCGCCAGCGCACTGAACCGCTATCTGGAGACCAGCCGCTGGTGGCTCGAGGTGTGCAAGCCAGGAGCCGTCCTCACTCCCGGCTCCAGAGCGCGCGAGGTCTCCCTGAAGGTCCGGGTGATGCATGTGTCGGTCCGGGCCCGCGTCGCCGCGCACCCCGAGTGGAACGCGCAGGCGCACGGTCTGCCGATCAGTCAGAGCGAGATGCTCCTGACCCTCCTCGGCGGCAGCGTGGGACCGGCGTTCGGGTTGACGGCGCTCGGCTTCCTGACCAGCCCCGCGGAAGTACGCGCCGTCCTGCATTTCAATCGCTACCTCGGCCATCTCGTCGGCTGCAGCGTCGACGACATGTATCCGCAGAGCTACGCCGACGGTCTGCGCCTGCTGTATTACTTCGACGCGACCCGCAAACACGACTCCGGCGACCTCGGTCCCGAACTCGTCGAGTCGTTCGTCCCGTCGTTCCGCCCGCCCGCCGGCGTGCGCGGTCGGGCCCGCCTGCGCGGACTGTTCCACCTGCACCTGCAGGCCGGGTACACCCGGCTGTTCATGCTGCCGTGGAACCGCCGCCGGTACCGACTGCCCAGTGGGATTCCGGGACTGATGATCCTGATCGGCCGCGCGCCGCTCATCGCCGTCGTCGAAGTGCTGCGACGTGCAGTGCCGGGCGTCGACGAACGCTGGCAGGCCGGGCAGATGCGGCGGTGGCGCCGCTGGCACGCGTGGCACCTGGGACAGCGGGAAGAGAAGTTCGACGCCACCAAGGCGCTGCGTCGCTGACCTCAGACCGTGGTGCGCAACGCCCGATAGACGCTGGTGCCCATGAACTCGGCGAGTTCGTCCGGATCCCAACTGCTGTCGGCGAGATACGTGCGCACCATGCCTTCGCTGGACGACACCCACAGTTCCACCAGCGCGCCGAGCTTGTGGGCCACCTCGTCGGCGGGCATCCCCCACTTCAGCAGCGTCGGTCGCAGCAGTTCGGTGCAGCGCTTCACCGATGCGGCACGACCGCGCCCGAAGTACTCGGCGACCGCGGAGTCCGGGGCGCCGTACACCAGCCGCCACGTGTTCGGATGGTCGACGACGGTGCTCAGCAGGGCGCGGAAGCCCTCGACGAACACCTCGGCGTCGGCGTTCACGGCCCGCCGTCGCAGGACCGCTCCGACCGTCTGGTTCAGCCGTTCCTCCTCGCGGCGAACCAGTTCGGCGATGAGGTCGACGCGATTCGCGAAGCACGTGTAGATGACCGGCCGGGTCACGTCGAGCTTCTCCGCGACCGACGCGATCGTCACCGAGGAGATCCCCTCGTTGACGGCGATCTCGAGCGCCGCGTCCAGAATCTGTGGTCGACGACGTTCCGGGCCGAGATGTTCGGCCCGTCTGCGGCGGGTGGTACTGGGAGGCATCAGGATAGGAGTTTAAGTTCTCGGTGCCGCGTGGACCAGCGAAAGCCGGTAATGGCCCGAGCCTGATGTGCCCTGAGATTCGATGTCCCGAGCGCGGCGACTCAGCGCACGGCGTCGGCGATCGGCACGTCTCCGTCGGTGAAGGGGATGTCCTTGCCGATGGTCGACGGCGTCGCCAGGGCGGCCGCGGCGACCAGGGCGACGTTCGCGCGAGCGGTCCCGGGGTTGTCGGAGGCCCGCTGGGCGGTCGGGTCGATGGCGCCGGACGGCGGATCCAGGGTGAGCGCGCCGGGCATCAGGATGGTCCAGTCGAGGTCGGTCGCGCGCAGCGCGGTGTCGGCGGCGGCCTTCGCCTCGGCGTAGGGGAAGAACGAGTTGTCCGAAGGCACTCCGTGATCGGGTCCGGCGCCCAGGTACGACACCATCACGTATCGGCGCACGCCCGCAGCGGTCGCGGCACGCATCGAGGTGATCGCGGCGTCGCGGTCGACGGCATAGGTTCGCGGTGGGTTGCCGCCGCCGGCGCCCGCGCTGAAGACGACGGCGTCCGCGCCCTGCAGCGCGTCGGTGAGTTGGGGCTCGGTGGCCGTCTCCACGTCGAGGACCAGCGCGGTGGCGCCGGTCGCCTCGACCTCGGCGGCGTGATCGGCGTTGCGAATGATCGAGGTGACGGTGTCGCCGCGTCCGACGAGGAGGGGTGCCAGCAGCAGGGCGATCTTTCCGTGACCGCCGATGATCGTGATGTTAGCCATGCCGTCGACCGTACCCGCGTCGCGACCGACGGGGCGGCGTCCGCGTCGGTCTGCGGGGTTCCGCCCCGGACGGGTCAGCGCAGCGGCACCGCGACGTCGGATCCGCCTTCTTCGGTGAGGCGACTGCCGACCTGAATCAGCTGCGGCTCCGGAGCGAAACCGCCCGCGAACAGCGCCTGGCCCTGGGTGAAGTGCATGGCCCGCTCGAGCAGATCGGCGGGGGCGTACCCGAAGACCAGCCCCAGTTCGGCGAGGTCGTGCGCCGAACTCATGCGCATCAGCGCCAGGTTGTCGCACTGCGACAGCGCGTTCGGATGCACCTTCGACGGCCGCTGCGTCGACAACAGGAGCCAGATCCCGTACTTGCGCCCCTCGGCGGCGATCTGCACGATCCGCTCGGTCAGCAGCTTCTCCAGCGGAGTGCTGGGATTCGGCGAGCACAGATTGTGCGCCTCGTCGATCACGATGAGGCGTCCGGTCCGCTCGTGCCGGTGGTTCCACAGGTGTTCCAGCACGGCGAGCGCTGCGGTCTGCATCTGTTCCTTGGCGTCGAACGAACCGAGGTCGATGACCGTGGCGTCGGCCTTCTCGTCGACCACCTCGGTGACATCCTCGTTCTCGTACGCCCACAGATCCCAGTCGGTGACGCCGAGATTCTCCAGCCGCAGGGCGATGGCGTGCAGGTCGGGGTCGTCCCCGCTGCGGAGCCACTGAATCAGCGGTTCGCCGTCGAGGATCTCCACGCCCCGCCCCTCGGCGCGCAGCAGCGTGTTGTACTCGGCCGCGTCGTGGATCGGATGCAGTTTGAGAATGGCGGCGCGGGAGCGCACATCCATCCCGAAGAACCGGATGCGGAGTTGCTCTCCCACACCCGGTTTCGAGTGGAGCACCCGAATGGTGCGGTCGGCGAGCGTCGCGGCGTCGGTCGCCGGGGCGTCGTCGCGGATCTCGCCGAGCCGGACGAAGTCGGAGTTCGGATCCAGCACGACGATCGGCAGTCGGGTGTGCAGCAGCACCTGTTCCAGGAGGACCCCCAGCGCATACGTCTTACCGGATCCGCTCTGGCCGCACCAGAAGGTGTGGCGGTTGAGCTTTCGCGGGTCGAGGAGGGCGGGGTTCGCTGAGTTCAGGAGAGCGCCGATCGGCAGGGTGGGGGCCATAGTGAAGAATCTTAAGCGGCGTGCGCGCTCGGTGACCCTTCTGCGCTCAGGGCACCACGAGCGGTTCGGGCGATCGGACGGTCTGGGAGACGTCGGCCGCCCAGCGGATGGGCCCGGCGGCGCAGGTCCAGCCGTGCAGCAGCGACGACACCTTCGCGTCCATCTCGGTGCGCAGCCGGGTGAACGAGTCGCGGTAGTCGTCGCCGACGTGACCGAGCAACAGCCACCACGCCCAGGCGACGGCGCCCGCGTTGGCGATGAAGTCCGGGATCACCGCGATGCCACGCGCCGTGAGATCCAGCTCGGCGTCCGCGGTCGTCGGTGCGTTCGCCGCCTCCACGATCACCGCGGCGGCCACGTCGGAGGCGTTCTCGGCAGTGATCGCGTACGAGACCGCGGCAGGCACCAGGATGTCGCAGTGCGTCGCGAGGACCGCTTCGCGGGGGAAGCGGGCAACCCGCTCCGGCACCACGGCGCGGTCGATCTCGCCGTAGCGGTTCCGCGACGCCAACAGCAGCGGCACGTCCAGGCCGTCGGCGTCGTAGAGGGTGCCGACGGCGTCGGCCAGCGCGACCACGCGCATGCCCGCCTCGTGCAGGTAGAACGCGGCGCCGCCGCCCATCGTGCCGACGCCCTGCACGGCGACGCTGGTCTCGGCGGGTGCGGTACCGCGGACTCGTGTCACCGCGAGACACGCCTGCGCGACACCGTATCCGCCGATCACATCGCCCAGCAGCCCGCCCGGGGCGTGCGCGTGCAGGCCGTGCAGCACCCGGTCCGCAGTCGCTGCCGGATCAGCGGACCGCTCGATCGCCGCGTGGTACGACTGCCGCATCCCGAGGCGGTCGAAGACGACGTCGATGGTCTCCTGCGAGACGCCGAGGTCCTCGGCCGTGACCCAGTGCCGGTCCAGGAACGGGCGCATCGCCTCGCAGTAGCGGGTGAGGACGTCGACGGCGCGCGGATCCTTGGGATCGAAGTCGATGCCGCCCTTGGCGCCGCCGACCGGGAGGTTGAAGGCGGCGGTCTTGTTCGACATGCCGCGGGCGAGGTCGGCCACCTCGTCGATGGTGCATCCGGCGCGCATCCGCGTGCCGCCGGTCGCCATGCCGTGCACCAGCGAGTCGACCACCAGATAGCCGACGGCGCCGGTCACCTCGTCGACCCATTCGATCCGCAGGTACGGCGGCCGCCGATCCGACGCGGGGAGGACCGACGGTGTCGTCGTCGGGTCCGGGGTCGTGGTCTTCGGGGTCCCGGTTCCGAGGGCTGTCGGGTCCATCGGGGTGAGCGTCATGTCCGCCTCCTCACGAGTCGCGTGCGGCAATTCGAGGAGTCCGGTCGGAACCTCCTCCCCTTCATGGTCGTGGTGGACCGACCGCCGCGTCCATGTCGACTTTGTGGAGTGAATCGTTCAGTAACCTCGATGTATGGAGGTCTCGCTGCATCGACTCAAACTGCTTCGGGAGCTTCGGTATCGCGGCACGGTGACTGCGGTAGCCGACGCGCTCCACTATTCGGCGTCCGCGGTGTCCCAGCAACTGTCGCAGCTGGAGCGGGAAGCGCAGACCCCGCTGTTCCAGAAGCACGGTCGACGCATCATGTTGACCGAGGCCGGCCGCGTCCTCGCCGACCACTCCGAACAGATCCTCGACGCCGTCGAGAGCGCGGGCAATGCCATCGAATCGCTGCGGGACGGCTCGGCCGCGTCGCTGACCGCGGGGGTCTGGGCGTCGGTCGCGTCGGGACTGCTGCCGACGGGACTCGCGCTGCTGGCGGAGCGGTCGCCGGGAATCGCCGTGCAGACCACGGAACTGGAGCCGGAGGCCGGGTCCGACGCGGTGCGCGACGGCTCGCTCGACCTCTCGTTCGTCATCGACTACTCCAACTATGCGATGCCGCAGATCCGCACGCTGCAGTGGCGGCCGATCGCCGTCGAACAGATGTCGGTGGCCGCGCGCGCCGGCACCTTCGGGACCGAGCCGATCGAGCTCGCCGAACTCGCGGGGCTGCCGTGGATCTTGGCGGACGCGCGGTCGCACTTCGGCCGCGCCGTCCGACTGGCGTGCCGCGAAGCCGGTTTCGACCCCGACGTCCACCACACGGCCGGGGAGCAGTCGACGGCCCTGGCTCTCGCCGCAGCCGGTCTCGGCGTGACCCTGGTGTCGGATCTGGGCGCCATGACGCTGCCCGACGGCATCGAGGTGACCCCGCTCGCCGGGCACTTCCACCGCAATCTCTCGATCGCCTACCGCGCCCGCGACGCGGACCGCGCGTCGGTGCACGCCTTCATCGAGGCGATGATCGACGGCGCAGCGGCGGTGGGGTTGACGGTGCCGGGCTGACGCGGCTGGTCGTGGTCGGCGATCTCGATGCGCAGGCTCGCTGCGCTCGCGTGCTTACTCGATCAGCGTGGGGGTGGCGCTGGGCTTCTCACGTTGGTCGAGTGAGCGACGGAGGAGCGCATCGAGACCGCCGCGGGCTGGGATCAGTGCGGGACGTAGCCGCGATGCTTGTCGACTGCGGGGCCGGGCGTACGGCCGGCTCGGTAATCGTGGAGCTTTGCCACGAACTGGGCGGACAGGGTGTCGCGCCAGCCGACCACGTCGCCCGACATGTGCGGGCTGATGTGGGCGCCCGGCAGGGTCCACAGGGGATCGTCGGCGTGCAGCGGCTCGTCGACCAGCACATCGAGGTGCGCGGTCAGACGACCGGCAGCGATCTCGGCCGTCAGGGCCCGCTGATCGATCAGCGGCCCGCGGCCCACATTGACGACGTGGGCGCCGTCGGGGAGTGCCGCGAGTTCGCGTGCGCCGAGCATGCCGTGCGTCGCGTCGGTCAACGGTGCGACCATCACCACATGGTCGACCGCTCCGAGGTGATCGGCGAGGTGAGCGGCGTCGAGCACGACGCCGAAGTCCGGGTCCTGCGCCCGCGGAGTGCGGCCCGCGCCCCGGACGTCGAGGCCGACGGCGGTCAGCATCCGCGCGATCGCCCGACCGATGCCGCCGGTGCCGACCACCAGTGCGCGTCGACCCGCCACGCGCAGCGTTTCGCGGTGCACCCATTCGCCGCGCCGCCGGAACTCTTCGGTCCGATGCAACTGCTTGTCGTTCGCGAGCACGCAGGCCAGGACGTACTCGGCGATCGGTTGGTCGAAGACGCCGCGCGCGTTGGTGACGACGACGTCCGAGTCGCGGAGGCCGTCGAAGAGCAGTGTGTCGACCCCGGCCGCGGCGACGTGCACCCATCGCAGCGAGTCCGCGGCGTGCCAGGCGTCGGCGAGAGCGCCCGAGAAGATGTCCCACACCAGCAGCACGTCGGCGCCGGGCAGTGCGTCGGCGAGGGAGTCGGCGGTCGCATCCCGCACGTCGGCGAGCTGCCGGATCTGCTCGAGGTCGGCGGGAGGAGGAACATCGTCGGCGGTCAGAAGCACGACGACCGGAGAATCAGCGCTCATGCACACCACCGTAACGTCAGCAATGATTGTCGACAATCCGACCGTTGACAACCTGTCGGTACGGGCACACACTGGCCTCATGACGAAGGCATCCCTCTCCCCGGTTCTCAAGCAGGCGACGCCTGTCGTCGTCGACCACGCGCTCGGCTCGTGGATCCACGGCACGGACGGCCGCCGCTACCTCGACTTCACGACGGGCATCGGCGTCACCAGCACGGGCCACTGTCATCCCGACGTGGTGGCCGCAGCGCAGGAGCAATGCGCCAAGATCATTCACGCCCAGTACACGACCGTGATGCACCAGCCGCTGCTGCAACTGACCGAGAAGCTGGGCGAGCATCTGCCCGACGGCATCGACTCGGTCTTCTACGCCAACTCCGGATCCGAGGCGGTGGAGGCCGCCGTCCGGCTGGCGCGGATGGCCACCGGGAGGCAGTACATCGTCACCGTGCAGCGCGGCTTCCACGGACGAACCGTCGCCGCGGCGTCGCTGACCACCGCGGGCACCAAGTTCTCGGCGGGCTTCGGACCCATGATGGCGGGCGTCGCGTCCACACCGTTCCCCGACGCACGGCGCCTGCAGCTCTCGGAGGCCGACGCCGTCGCCTATGCGCTCGGCGAGTTCGACTACATGATGTCCACCCGCATCCATCCGAAGGAGCTGGCTGCGGTCCTCATCGAGCCGGTCCTCGGCGACGGCGGCTACCTGCAGGTGCCGCCCGCGTACCTCGCAGGCCTGCGCGAACGCACCGAGAAGTACGGGGCGCTCCTGGTGCTCGACGAGGTGCAGGCGGGCGTCGGCCGCACCGGCGAGTTCTGGGGACACCAGCACACCGAAGGCCTGGTCCCCGACGTCATCATCACCGCGAAGGGGATCGCGTCGGGCTTCCCGATCTCAGCGATCGCCGCGCCCGAGGAGATCATGGCAAAGGCCTGGCCGGGTTCCCAGGGCGGCACTTACGGCGGCAACGCGGTGTCGGCCGCCGCGGGCGTTGCGACGCTGGATGTGGTGGAACGGGAGGGGCTCGTCGAGAACTCCCGGGTGCGTGGCCGGCAGCTCCTGGCCGGGCTGCGCGAGGGACTCGCGGGCATCGACGCCATCAGCGACGTCCGCGGCATCGGCCTGATGCTGGCCGTCGAGTTCGGGGATCCGACCGCCAACGCGGGTGGCCCGGAGTCCCTCGAAGCGGTCCGACTGGCGGGTGCCGTGCAACAGGCCTGCATCGACGAGGACCTGTTGACGCTGACCTGCGGCCCGCTGGGATCCATCGTCCGGATCATCCCGGCGCTCACCGTCACCGAGGAGGAGATCGTCACCGGCACCGAGCGGTTTGTTCGCGCCGTGCGCCGCACGGTGGAAAGCTGAGACCATGGCTCCTCCGAACGCATTGATCACGGCACTGCGCGCGGAAGGCCTGAATCCCGACCATGATCGGCGACGACTCGCCGAGTACTCGTACGACGCGTCCAATTACCGCGTGACGCCCGCGGCGGTGCTGTTCCCGCAGACCGAGCACGACGTCGCTGTCGCACTACGGGTCTGCCATCGGTTGGGTGTCCCGGTGACGGCGCGCGGCGGAGGCACGTCCATGTCCGGCAACTCGATCGGCAGTGGACTCGTCGTCGATCTCTCCCGCCACCTCAACCGCGTCCTCGCCGTCGACGAGCAGGCGCGGACCGCGACCGCCGAAGCCGGCGTGGTGTTGACGCGCCTGCGTGCCGCGGTCTTCGACGCCACCGACCGTCGCCTCACTTTCGCCCCCGATCCGTCCAGCCAGACGCGCGCCTGCCTGGGCGGTGCGATCGGCAACGACGCCTGCGGGAACCATTCGGTCCGCTACGGCCGTACCGCCGACCACGTGGTGGAGTTGCGCGCCGTCACGGCGGACGGCCTGCGAATCACCGCGACGCGCACGGGGATTCGGGCGACGATCCCCGGCGACGCGGCCGCAGCCGCCCGCGCCGAGCACCTCGAGGCCGAACTGCGATCGCTCGCCGCGGACCATCTCGCCGCCATCCGCACCGAACTCGGCCGCATCCCGCGGCAGGTGTCCGGCTACCACCTCCGACACCTGCTCCCGGAAGAGGGCTTCGACGTCGCCCGAGCACTCGTCGGCAGCGAAGGCACCTGCGTGGTCGTGACGGCTGCGACCGTCGCACTCGCCGATCGACCGGCCCGCACGTCGCTGATCGTCGCCGGATACGCCGACATCGTCGACGCCGCCCGCGACGTCCCGCTCCTGCTGAAGAACCGACCGACGGCCGTCGAAGGGGTCGACGAGGTGATCGTTGCGACTATGCGGGAGCGGCGCGGCGACGACGCGGTCGCCGACCTCCCCGACGGCAGCGCCTGGTTGTTCATCGAAATCGACGAGACGGGTGAGAGCGACGGTCGGGCCGTGGCGTTGGAGGCGGACCTGCGCGCCGACGGCCGGGCCGTGGACCTGCGGCAGGTGGCGGATCCGACCGAACGCGCCGACCTGTGGCGCGTTCGGGAGGACGGCGCCGGACTGAGCTCCCGGCTCACCGACCCCGACACCGGCGAGACCATCCTTTCCTGGCCCGGATGGGAGGACGCCGCGGTCCGCCCCGATCTGCTTGGCGACTACCTCGCCGAGTTCCGCGAGTTGCTGAATCGTCATCGACTCACCGGTGTCATGTACGGCCACTTCGGTGCGGGGTGCATGCACATCCGCATCGACTTCGATCTCCGCACGGCGCAGGGCCGCAGCGTCTTCCGGGCGTTCTGCACCGACGCCGCGCACCTGGTCGTGCGGTATGAGGGATCACTGTCCGGCGAGCACGGCGACGGCCGCGCCCGGTCGGAGCTGCTGCCGATCATGTACTCGCCCGAGATGCTGCAGGCCTTCGACCGCTTCGGCGACATCTGGGATCCCGCAGGGATTCTGGCACCGGGCGGGCTGCGGCAGACCCGGCCGATCGACGTCGACCTCGCCCTCGCCGACGTGACCGCGGAGCATGGTTCGCAGGCGTGCATCGGCGTCGGCCGCTGCCGTACGCACACGGGCGGAGTGATGTGTCCGTCGTACCGCGCGACCGGCGACGAGAAGGACTCCACCCGCGGTCGTGCCCGGGTGCTGCAGGAGGCCACGCGCGACGGCGTCGACACCGTCGACTGGCGCGCGCCCGCGCTCGCCGAGTCGATGGATCTGTGCCTCGCGTGCAAGGCGTGCTCGTCCGACTGCCCGACCGGGGTCGACATGGCCGCTATGAAGTCCGAGGTCCTGTACCACCGCTATCGGGGGCGCATCCGCCCGCGTGAGCACTACACCCTCGGCATGCTGCCGACTTGGCTGCGGGTGACGCCGTACCTGGCTCGGCCGCTCAACGCCCTGACCCGCACTCGCGTCGGCCGTGCCGGGGCGCGGCTCGGCGGTCTCGGCGCCGACCGCGTGCTCCCGGAGTTCGCGTCCGCGGCGTCGCTCCGCGACCAGCTCCGGCACGCGCCGCGTTCGATCAACGCGCCCGCGCCGCCGGAGGTGGTGCTGTTCCTCGACTCCTTCACCCGCGGGCTGCGCCCGGAGGTCGCGGGCGCCGCCGTCCGCGTCCTGGGCGGCGTTCACGGCTCGGTCGCCTGCACCGCGGACCACTGCTGCGGCCTCACTCAGATCACCACCGGACGGCTCGACGCCGCACGAAAGACGCTGCGGCGCACCGCCCGGCATCTCGACGAGCTCGGCGGCGACGCCCCGATCGTCGTCGTGGAACCGAGTTGCGCGGCCACCCTGCACGACGACCTGCCGCGGCTGCTGACTGTCGATGCCGTGGGCGTCGACGAAGCCGCACGGGCTCGTCGGGTGGGCGGACGCGTCCGTTCCGCCGCCGCGTATCTCGGTGAACTGGCGGCGCAGGGATGTGCTCCGCAGTGGCCGGGTGAGCCGCCCGAGTACGTGGTGGTGCAGACCCACTGCCACGAGTACGCGACCTTCGGGAACCGCGTGCAGCGCGCCGCGCTGACCGCGCTCGGTGTCGGCAGCGTCGTCGAGGCGACCGGCTGCTGCGGTGTCGCAGGCGACTTCGGCTTCACCGCCGGACACGAAGCCGTCTCGGACGCCGTCGCCGAGCAGGCGCTCGCACCCGCGCTGCGCCGACACCCGGACGCCCCGGTCCTCACCGACGGCTTCTCGTGCGCCACCCAGATCATGCGCCTGGCCACCGTCGACCCCACCGTGCGCGGGAACGACGGCGACCGTCGCCGCGGCAGACACCTGCTGGAACTGCTCGACCCCGACCCCCTCACGCCCATCCGAAACCCAGTCACCCAACCAGGAGGTGCGTCATGACCCGTGAGGTCGCTGACATCATCGCCGGGCTCGGCACCGGCATCCACATCGACGGCCGCTGGCGGACCGCGACGTCCGGAGCCACGTTCTCCGTGGAGAACCCGGCCACCGGAGAAACGATCGCGACCCTCGCCGACGGCGGTCACGACGATGCCGTCGCCGCCATCGATACGGCCGCGGCACATCAGCGGGACTGGGCCGCCGTGCCCGCCCGCGAGCGGTCGGAGATCCTGCGACGCGCCTACGAGCTGCTCATCGAACGCACCGACGAGGTGGCGTTGCTGATGACGACCGAGATGGGCAAGCCGCTCGAACAGGCGCGGGGCGAGGTGGCGTACGGCGCCGAGTTCTTCCGATGGTTCGGCGAGGAGGCCGTGCGGATTCGCGGCGACGCGCGGCGCAGCCCCGACGGCAAGACACGCTTCGTGGTGACCCAGGAGCCGGTGGGACCGTGCATCCTGATCACCCCGTGGAACTTCCCGCTGGCGATGATCACCCGCAAGATCGGCCCGGCGATCGCCGCGGGCTGCACGATGGTCTACAAGCCGGCCGCACTGACCCCGTTGACCTCGCTGTATGTGACGGACCTGCTGGTGGAGGCGGGGTTGCCCGCCGGCGTGCTGTCGGTGGTGTCCACGTCGTCGGCGGGCAGCGTGGTGGAGCCCTGGATCGATTCGGGGAAGGCGCGCAAGCTCTCCTTCACCGGATCCACGGCGGTGGGCAAGCTGCTGCTGGAGCAGTGTGCGCGCGGTGTCCTGCGCACGTCGATGGAGCTTGGGGGCAATGCGCCGTTCATCGTCTGCGAGGACGCCGATCTCGACGTCGCGCTCGACGCCGTCATGGCGGCCAAGATGCGCAACATGGGCGAGGCGTGCACCGCTGCCAACCGGATTCTGGTGCACCGCAGTGTGATCGACGATTTCGCGCAACGACTCGCAGACCGGATGCAGTCGTTGACGGTCGGCGACGGCGCCGTCGCGGGCACCGACGTCGGGCCGCTGGTCGAGGCCAAGGCGGTCGACAAGGTCCAGGCCCTCGTCGGGGATGCGGTGGAACGCGGAGCGCAGGTGGTCTGCGGTGGTCAGCGGTCCGACGGTCCCGGACACTTCTATCCGCCGACCGTCCTGACCTCGGTCTCGGCCGACGCCGATCTGATGCGCACCGAGATCTTCGGGCCCGTCGCCGCGCTGGTGCCGTTCGATTCCGACGACGACGCGGTCGCCCTCGCCAACGACACCGAGTTCGGCCTGGTCTCGTACGTGATGACCGAATCGGTGAATCGGGGATTCCGCATCGCCGAACAGCTGGAGGCGGGCATGGTCGGGTTCAACACCGGCCTGGTCTCCAACCCCGCCGCACCGTTCGGCGGGGTGAAGCAGTCGGGCCTCGGCCGCGAAGGGGGACTCACCGGGATCGACGAGTTCTTGGAGACGAAGTACGTGGCCATTCCGGTGCGGTGACGAAAAAGTCTCGCCCCGCGCAAACGTTCACGAGCGGGGAGTCCCGACGAGCCGCCCCAGACCGTCACGCATGTGATCGGTGAGGGCCGACGTCGCCCGCGCCACGTCGCCTGCTCTCATCGCGTCGGCGAGGGCGCGATGCTCGGACACGCGATCCTCGTCCGGCCCGTAGGTCGACGACATGGCACGCAGACACATGCTGGTCTCGACCAGCACCGTCTGATGCACCCGCGACAGGCGTTCGCTGTCGGCGGCCTCCACCAACTCGCGATGGAAGTCCAGGTCGGCGACCAGCATCTCCGAGGAGTCCGGACTGAGCCCGGTCATCCGTGCGACGACCGCGTCGAGCCGGGCCGCGCACACCGCGCCGTCGCCCGCGCGCAAGATCTGCTCGATCGCCGCACGTTCGACGGTGGTCCGCAGCAGATACATGTCAGAGACCGCGGCGGGGGAGAGTTCCGGGACGAACAACCCGCGGTTGCGGTGTGAGACCAGCAGACCCTCCTGCGTCAGGCGCTGCATCGCCTCGCGCAACGGCCCTCGGCTCACGCCGAGATGCTTCGCGAGGGCGGCTTCCCCGACCTGCGAGCCGGGCGGGAAGTCGCCGACGGAGATCGCCTGGCGAAGGGCTCGCGCGATGATCGCCGGCGTGGACTCCTGCACCACGGGCTCCAACGACATCGTCGAATAGTCCGTCACGTCGGCACGACGCGCTGCCTGCTCCGGCACGGCGTCAGGCTCCCTGGCAGGCATGGACTCGCGGGCGCGGCGTGCGGTCGGCGATCCGCTCGTGGAGCGCGGCACCGGTGCGCATCACCAGGCGGTCGGCGAAGCGGGCGCCGACGATCTGCAGGCCCACCGGGAGACCGTTGTCGGCGACGCCGCACGGGATCGACAGCGCAGGTTGCTGAGTCATGTTGAAAACGTAGGTGTACGGCGTCCACGAGGTCCAATCGGGGCTGTGCCACCCGGGCGGCACGTCGGCGCCGGCGGCAAACGCCGTGATCGGCATGGTGGGCGTGACCAGGACGTCGTAGTCGTCGTGCAGTGCGCCGAGCCGTCGTCCCAACGCCATCCGTTCGGCGACGGCGTCGAGGTAATCCTGCGCGGTGTAGTCGTGGTAGCGGGCGAGTGCCTCACGCAAGCGGGGATCCACGTGGTCGACGGCGTCGTCGCCGAAGGGTTTCAGGACGGCGGCGGCGCCGGCGAACCAGAGGATGTGGAAGGCGTCGACTGGATCGGACAGTCCCGGATCCACCGACTCGACGGTGGCCCCCAGCTCCGCCATGGTCGCGACCGCGGCGTCCACCGTGCGCTCCACATCCGGCTGGTTGGTCGCGAAACCCAGGGTGGGACTGTAGGCGACGCGCAGCCCCTCCAGCGGCCGGGCTCCCAGCGTCCCGTCGAGGGCAGCGACCAGATAGCCGTCGACGTCGGGCGACGTCGCGGACGGCGGCATGGCCGACCAGTCGCGGGCGTCCGGGCGGATGAGGACGTCCATGAACGCGGCGGCGTCGGTCACCGATCGGGTCATCGGACCCGCGTGCGCGAGGGTGCCGAACGGACTCGACGGATACATCGGGACCACGCCGTAGGTCGGCTTCAACGCGACGGTTCCGGTGAACGACGCCGGGATCCGGACCGATCCGCCGCCGTCCGTGCCGATCGAGAGCGGTCCGAGACCGGCGGCGACGGCGGCGGCCGACCCGCCGCTGGATCCGCCGGGCGTGGTGGCCGGATCATGCGGATTGCGTGTAATCCCGGTGAGCAGTGAATCGGTGACGCCCTTCCATGCCAGCTCGGGCGTGGTGGTCTTGCCGAACGGGACGCATCCGGCGGCGAGTGCTGCGGCGACGACCGGTGCGTCGACCGTCGGCACGGTGCCGTCGTCACGGTCGGCGACGAGCCGTGAGCCGCGGCGGGTGGGATGTCCGGCGGTGAGAAAGATGTCTTTGATCGACACTGGCACGCCGTCGAGCGGGCCGCGGGGCGAGCCTGCCCGATAGCGCTCTTCGGCGGCGCGAGCCGATGCGAGGGCGCCCTCCCGGTCGACCAGACAGAAGGCGTTCAGCTCGCCGTCGACGCGGCCGACGGCGTCGAGCACCTCGGTGGCCACCTCGACCGGAGACAGCGACCCGTCGAGATAGGCCTTGGACAGTTCCAGAGCACTGAATGCGCAGACGTCGGTCCGTGTTGGCGCCATGATGATCCCTCCCACCGAACGTGTCGATTGTCGACAATCGTACGCCGAGTGTGAGGGGAGTCAACGGTGTCGACAAGGGGGCGTGATCTGGTCCCCGGTGGATGGCCGACTCAGATTTAGCGCCGAATCAAGTGTGTCTGCTTGTTATCTGTCTGGATTAGTGTAAACGGGTGACATTCACCGCAGAACTGTGATCTGGGTTACGTCGCTACGAGCAGTCTGTTCTGTACGTCCTATGGACGTAAAACGTCCCTGCTGTCCGAAAGAGAGAAGTGAAGACATGGCTGATGGTGGACCTGCTCGTATTGAAATCGATTTCCTTACCCCGATCATCGAGGCTCTGACCACCGGCTCCGCCGGCGGAAGCAGCGATTCTGCATCGTGAGCACGAACGTCTGAGTTCGAGCTTCGCGGAAGCAGCGGACCGTCTCGCGACTGCGCGGGGCGGTCCGTTTGCGATGGAAGGAGTCTGTTGATGGTCGACGTGGTGACACTCGACGAAACGCGCTTGCCGGAAGCGATCGCGGTCATGGAACAAGGCATTGCCGACATCCCACTGTACCGCTGGTTGCTCGGCGAGTACGTCGAGGAGAAGGATAAGCGTGAGTGGCTCGCCGAACTCTTCCTGAAGCCGCTGCTGCGGGTCGGGTACGCCTTGGGCGGTGAGCGGGACGGCCGCCTGGTGTGTGTGCTGACCTGGCAACCCCACGACGTCAGCGTCTCGCCCGATGGTCGACCGCCGTTGACGCCCGAGGACGTCGAACTCGCAGTGCGCAGCCCCGGCCTGCGAGAACGACTGCTGGAACTGTGGACCGCGCCCCCGTTGCCGACGCCGATTGACGATGCGGTGAACTGCCTGTTCATCACCGCGACGCCCGAAGCCCGGGGCGTGCGCACGATGATCGAGATGATGCGGACGGTGGAGGACTTCTGCCGCGAACACCATCGCCCGGTCTACCTCTGGACCGGGTCGCCGCGGCTGCGCGACTGGTTCCTCACCGGCTGGCACGGATCGCAGTTCGCGACACGAGAGTGGAACGGCATGACGATGTACGGGCTGGTCTCTGAACGGCCGCTGACTGCGCGGGCGGGCCAGCGGGTCTGAACAGAGAGCCGGTCAGCCGACTCGGTCGTACTCGCGGGCGATCAACCGGACCCAGCGACGGTCCGACAGCGGTGCGGGAGTGCTCAGCAGATCGGGGTCGATCAGGTCTGGATCGGTGGCGTGCAGCCAGGCGGCGATCGCTCGGGCGCGGGTCCGCGGGCTGTCGTCGACGTCGGAGCCCTCCGCAGGCACCAGGCCCGCACCGGCATGGAGGTAGAGGCCGTCGAGGATCTCGGATACGCGATCGTTGGCCTGCAGGACCGGCGTCGCCGAGCGGTAGTCAGGATCGGCCAGCTCGGGATGTGCGGCGATCAACGCCCGGTGCAGTGTCAGCGTGCGACGCAGATCTAGACGAGCGACCGCCCAACTCTCGACCATCACCGAGCAGCAGGCGGCGCTGAGGATGATGATCGTGGCCGCCCACCAGACACCGTCGGGCTGAACGTGGTCGGGTGACACCACCAGGGTGACCACCATGATGGCGACGCCGACCAGGTAGAGGGCGATGGCGCGACCGAGTGGATTCCACGCCGCATACCGCAGGCCGACGCCGAGCGCGAACAGGCCGGTCAGGACGATCAAGGTGGCGCCGACCATTGTTTCGCCGAGCAGTGCGAGGGCGACGAGGTCGGCCACCGCAACGGCCGAGAGCGCGACGGTGGCGACGGACAGTGCACGTCGTCCCAGTTGTGACAGCGCGGAGAACGCGATGAGCGCGGTCGCTGTGGAGGCCACCACCCAGCAGCCGACGAAGACGAGAGTGGGTGCGTTGCTGCCCGGCGGGCCGATGACGGTGGCGACCGTGGGGGTGCGCACGGCGGCTGCGGCAGCGACGGCGATGGCCGCGATCGCCACGGAGGTCCGGGCGAGGGACGGCGGACGGACGGTCAGGCGACCCAGCCGGGCGCCGACGGCGGCAGCGCACAGGACGGCGATCACCCAGGTGAGCCAGGTCATCCGAGAGCCTCGTCGTAGCGGAGCATGGGTCGCCAGGAGTGCCGACGATACAGTTGCGCGATTCGCTGCAGCAGTCGGGACGCGAAGGCTTCGGCCTCCCATTCCTGGAGGTCGTGGTCGGCGGCGGATTCCGCGGATTCGGATTCAGGCTCTGCGGATTCGGACTCGTCGTCGCTGCCGACTTCCAAACCGAGCATGTAGGCGATCAGGTCGTCGTCGGCCGCGACGGTCGACGCGTCGGCGGCAGCGCCCGGATGGCGGAAGACGACGTGTCCCAACTCGTGCGCGAGCGTCCGGGCCTCGCTGGGCAGCGACCTCGCCAGCACGATCTCGTCGTGGTCGTCGAACTCGCGGCGCTGCCCCCAGACACCGGGCGCGAGATCTTCGACGACGACGGCGATCGGTCGACGACGGCTCTCACCGACCGCGGTGACGATGTCTTCGAGCGAGTTGGCGTGCTTCTGTGCGGCGACGTCGAGGACGGCTTCGACCGCCGCGTGTATCCGGCGGTGGGAGCGGCGTGCTCTCGGCGCGTCGTCGACGGGACCGCTCATCGACTACCGCCCGCCGGGGGAGAGGAATTCGGCACGAGCGGCGTTCACCTGTGCGCGCTGTGCTCGGGCGTTGCGGTAGGTGAGGCCGCCCGCGGCGGCGGCGACCAGGACCATGGCGCCGATCCCGCCGCCAGCTGCCGCGTAGTCGCCCGCGGTCGGTGACGACGCAGTCGTGACCACCGGTTCGATGACCGTCTCGGACGGCGTGGGAGGTGCGGGCTCGGCCGCCGGCGCGCTCGCGGCAGGAGCCTTACGCGACGTCGTGGGCTTGGTCGGCGTGGTGGTGCGAGGCCTCTTCTTTCTCGAGGTCGTCCGCTTGGGTGCTGTCGGCACCGGAACGGCGGCGGACGGTGTGCGCGGCGTCGTCGTGGGAACGCGCCGTGTGGGGGCGGGTGATTTCGGCGTGTCGGGCTCGTTGGTCACCGTGATCTGGCCGTCGCTGCCCGGACCGTTTCCGCTGTTGCCGTTTCCGTTATTGCTGCCCGGACCGTTGCCGGAGTTGTTCCCCGGGCTGTCGCCGTTGCTGCCGCTGTTGTTGCCGGGCCCGTTCCCGTTATTGCCGGGGAAGCCTGGGAAACCGGGAACGCCGATACCGCCGTCATCGTCATCGGCGGTGATGCTGATTCCGGGGTCGTCGGCTTCGTCGTCGGTCGGTTGATCGTCACCGTCGGGTACGAGAACGATGGCGGCCTCCGGGAGCTCCGGGACGGACGAGGCGCCCGTCGTGTCGGAACAGCTGCCGGGTACGCACGACGACGGCGGCGCCGCCTGCGCCGCCGCGGGCAGGGCGAACAGGGTGCCCACGGTCATCGCGGCGACACTCAACGGTCGCGCGACGCGCGAGAGATTCCGAGACAGCATCGATCTCCAAACTACCGGGGGACTTCAGGCCGCTCAAACGAGTGGCTGCACGTGGACGGTCCGGCCTCTCAGTCGAGGGGGCTCTCCGGCAGGCCTTCGCCTCGCCGCAGTTTCTCCGCGAAGGCGGTGAGCATGTCCTGGGACTCTTCGGAGAGGTCGAAGGCGCGAGCCGACAGCCGCCGAAGGCCGCGGCCGCGCAGTTGCGACAGCAGTTCCAGGTCGTGGTCGATCTTGGCGGCGTACAGATCGTCGTAGAAGTAGTCGGACTTGACCTTGAAGAATCGTGCGAGCGCAGCGACGGTCTCGTCGGACGGGTTGGTGCGGTGCCCGTTGCGCAACTGCGACAGGTATGGCTTGGAGATCTTGTGGCCCGCGGCGGTGACCGCATCCGCGACCTCCGCGTTCGAGTGCGGCTTGCGCCCCGGCGGGTGCACAGTCTCGAACAGCTTGTTGAGCCGTCGTGCAAAGCCGTCGTCCATCGTGCCTTCTTGATTCCTTCGTTGCCGAGGAGGCGGTCGTCACCCCTGATTGATGCCCGACACATGGTAACGCCCATGACCGGCGCCGAACTTCACATCTCGCCCAGAACTTCCACCAGACCCGGTGCGGTTCGTCGCAGCCCGCGGCATGCGTTCCTCCCTGCCGTTTGCCAGTCTAGCAATCAGATGTTGCTGTGGGAAACTTCAATTGCCGCAATCGGCGCATCGGGATGCCTGATCAAAGAAATTTTCGACGCCTATAAATAGTTCTTGAGCAGTGACTTTGATTCGAATTCGTGCCGTGTTAACGGGGATTTCCCGGATTCTGACTGGTTGACGGGGTCTGTTTGCTGTACGGTAACTGACGTGCCTCGCTGAGCCGGGTGCCTAGGGTTTCGACTACGTGGATGGTGTTGGTGCCATCCAACTTTCACCCCTGGCGTCGGGGAAGTGAGTGCGGCAGGACCGCCGGTGGCGGGTGATCCAGGGGGGAGCACCCGCCACCGGTGCCGGTCTGTGGACATCTGAGCTGTCGTGGTCGGACCGCGTATCTCACTCGCAGACGGCGCCCTGCGATGCCGACGTGACCAGCTTCGAGTACTTCGCCAGCACACCGCGGGTGTAGCGCGGCGGGAGAGGCTCGAATCCCAAGAGGCGGGCAGCGATCTCGTCAGCGTCGACCAGCAGATCGAGGGTGCCGCGGCCGACGTCGAGGCGAATGCGGTCGCCGTCCCGAACCGCGGCGACCGGACCGGCGTCGACGGCTTCGGGCGCCACGTGGCCCACGCACAGACCGGTGGTGCCGCCGGAGAAGCGGCCGTCCGTCAGGAGCAGCACGTCCTTGCCGAGCCCAGCGCCCTTGATGGCACCGGTGATCGCGAGCATCTCGCGCATCCCGGGCCCGCCCTTCGGGCCCTCGTAACGGATCACCACGACGTCGCCCGCGGTGATCGTGCCGTCTTCGAGCGCGTCCATCGCGGCGCGTTCCCGATCGAAGACGCGGGCGGACCCCTCGAAGACATCGGTGTCGAAGCCCGCCGACTTCACCACTGCGCCCTCGGGGGCGAGGCTGCCGTGCAGGATGGTGATGCCACCGGTCGGGTGGATCGGGGATCCGATGGCGCGGAGCACCAGACCGTCGGGATCGGGCGGCGCGATGCTCGCCAGATTCTCGGCGACGGTCCGACCGGTGACCGTGAGGCAGTCACCGTGGAGGAGCCCCGCGTCGAGCAGCGCCTTCATGATGACGGGGACGCCGCCGATGCGGTCGACGTCGGTCATCACGTGCCTGCCGAACGGTTTCACGTCTGCGAGATGCGGCACCCGTGCACCGATGCGGGCGAAGTCGTCGAGAGTCAAGGGGACCTGCGCCTCGTACGCGATCGCGAGGAGGTGCAGCACCGCGTTGGTGGAACCGCCGAACGCCATCACCACGGCGATCGCGTTCTCGAAAGCCTCTGTGGTCATGATGTCGCGGGCGGTGATGCCGCGGCGCAGGAGCTCGACCACCGCGGCCCCGGACTCGCGGGCGTAGCGGTCACGCCGGCGGTCGGGCGCCGGCGGCGCGGCACTGCCGGGCAGCGACATGCCCAAGGCCTCGGCCGCGCTGGCCATGGTGTTCGCCGTGTACATGCCGCCGCAGGCGCCCTCACCCGGGCAGATCGACCGCTCGATGGTGTCGACGTCTTCGCGGCTCATCAAACCGCGTGCGCAGGCGCCCACCGCTTCGAAGGCGTCGATGATCGTCACCTGCCGCTCGGACCCGTCGGACAGCGCGGCATAGCCGGGCAGCGTGGACCCGGCGTAGAGGAAGACCGAAGCCAGATCGAGGCGGGCAGCGGCCATCAGCATGCCGGGCAGCGATTTGTCGCACCCGGCGAGCAGCACCGATCCGTCGAGCCGTTCGGCACTCATCACCGTTTCGACGCTGTCGGCGATGACTTCCCGCGAGACCAGCGAGAAGTGCATGCCCTCGTGCCCCATCGAGATGCCGTCGGAGACCGAGATGGTCCCGAACTCGAGGGGATAGCCGCCGCCCTCGTGCACGCCTTCCTTAACGGCTTTCGCGAGGCGGTCGAGCGAGAGATTGCACGGAGTGATCTCGTTCCACGACGAACCGACGCCGATCTGCGGCTTGGCCCAATCGTCGTCGCCCATCCCCACGGCGCGGAGCATGCCGCGCGCGGCGCTGCGCTCCAGACCGTCGGTGACGTCGCGACTGCGCGGTTTGATGTCTGGACCGGTGACGTGCGGATCGATGCCCATGCTTCGACGATAGGAGTGTCGCGGACCGTTTGGGCCGGATTCTCACTAGCATGGCGACGTGAGCCGTTCGACGACGCCCTCCGGTCTGGTGTCGCTGGTGCGCGACGGTGCGCTGCTGCCGGCGACGGCAGGCCGCGCTCTGATCCGCGCACGCTACCGCGACGCCGTGGACGAATCGGATCCGAGCCGCCGGCGGTCCGTTCGAGTGTTCGGCGCGGCACTGAGCAGTTGCCTGCCGGCCTACCTCATCGTGTTGGGGGCGGGAGTGCTGTCGGTGCTGCGCGGACTGCTCTACGGTGTCGTCGACCGCGGGCCCTACGACAACTCGTGGGGCGGACCGTCGCGGGCGGGCGCGTGGGCCGCGCACGTCGGCGTCGCCGTCGGCATCGTCCTCTGCTGTGTCGCGCTGTTCGCGGGTCTCGGGCTTCTTCAGCGACGGTGGGCGGTCCTCGTGGAGGGGCGACGCCCGGCGCTGTGGGCGATCGTGGTGACCGCGGTCGTCGCCGTCGTCTCGGTGTTCGTGATCGTCGGCTGGCTCCGGCAGATCTGACGGCGAGTCGGGGCGCGTCGTCACCCGCCGAGGGCGAGCTTCCCATCGATGACATCGGTGAACGCGCGCAACGGGAGGCCGGAGAGCAGCGGCGTGCCGTCGACCCAGAAGGCCGGGGACGGCGGAATGAACAAGCGTTGCGCGGTCTGCAGATCGGCGTCGATCTCGGCGTCGAACACGTCGCTGGTCGCCTCGCGACGGAAGCGATCGAGATCGGTCACCCCGGCGGTCTCGGCGAGACGGACGAGCGTGTCGATGGTAGGCGACGCCTGGTGATCGCTGCGGACGACGGTGCGCATGAACGGCCAGAAGCGGTCCTGCGCTGCGGCGGCCCGGCCGGCGCGCGCGGTCAGCCGGGCGGTCGGACCGGACGTCGGAGCGTCGCGCCATTCGATGCGCAGGCGCCCCGTTGCCACGTAGCGGTCCTCGAGCTTCGGCTGGATCTCGGTCGCGAAATGGGTGCAGTACGGGCAGGTGAGCTCGCTGAACACGACCAACGTCACCGGCGCGTCGTCGTCGCCGAGGACCATCGGGTCGTCGGCAGCGCGCCGCGGCACATCACCGGCGGGTCCGGTGTTGTGCAGGGTCGTCGACGGGGCCGGGGATGCGGGCGTGGAGGTGGAGTCGCGCAGCAGATAGGCCGCGAGCACGACGGCCACCGCCGCGATCACCGCTAGCGCCACGACGAGGAGCGATCGACGCGTGGACCTCACGCACACCCACTCGTCATCGCGGCGAGCCACGGCAGCGCCACCGCCGCGGTGAGCGCGACGAGGACCGCACTCTGCAGCGACGTCGCGATCGCCGTGGCTCGACCACCGGTCGACGACGGGGCGCACACCAGGGTGCGGAATCGGTCGGGACCGGTGGCATGCAGGGCCGCGACTCCGACGATTGATGCGCGGTCGGCGGTTCGACGGTGCGTGTCGAGTCGGAGCAGTGCCGAGACCAGGGCGCGGGTGCCGATCTGGTCGCGCGCGGCGTTGTCGGCGGCGATCTCCAGGTACAGCGGGATGGCCGCCGCCGCGGCGTGGAGGGCGGGGATCGGTCGGAACACCTGCGTCGCGTGGCGACTGATCGCCGCGATCAGATGATGGCGCTGCGACAGGTGAGCCTGTTCGTGGGCGAGGACGGCGTCGAGCTGGTCGGGGTCGAGCGCCTCGAACGTGCCGGTGCTGAGCACGATGCCACCGTGCCGCGACGACAAGGCGAAGGCTTCGGCGCGGGGATCGTCGAGGACCAGCACCCGGTGCCCGCGGATCAGCTCGGGGCGCGCGCGGCGGCGAATCCGTGCGGCATCCCGCCCGGCGTCGATCTCGCCGGCGATCACGCGGGCGACGAGCGTGGCGAGTCCGATGCCGACCAGCAGGGCGGGCCCGGCCATGACGATGGTCGTCGGTATGCCGGTGTCGAAGACGGGGGTGGCCCAGGGGTTCGACGATTCCAGGCACTTGCGGCAGAAGCCCGCGGAGTCGGCTCCGCGCTTGGCGGTCGTCATCCAGGCGAACAGCGGACCCAGCGCCATGAACGAGAGCAGCCACGCCAGGACGCCGCCGGCCAGCAGTCCGACCGCGAGTCGGGGTCGTGGGGCGAGTGCGGGCGCCGCCATGCGGATCAGTCGGGGTGCGGTGACGGCGCTGATCACGAGCGCTCCGACCAACAGGACGGGGAGCACGGACGGACTCATGGCTGGTCGTCCGTCCGGGGTCGTTGCAGGTACTCGCGCAGCAGCGCGGCGTCGTCGTCGGAGATCGTGTCCACGAAGTGCAGGATCGAAGCTGCCCGATCCTTGCTCGAGGCCAGGGCCTGGTTCATCAACTGCGCGGCGTGTTGGTCCCGGCTGTGCTTGGCCCGGTAGTGGACCGAGCGGCGGCGGCGCTGCGCGCTGACCAACTTCTTGCGGTCGAGGTTGTGCAGGACGGTGGCGATCGTGGTGTAGGCCGACGGCGTGGGCAGGGCGTCGATGATCTCGCGGACGGTCGACGGACCGGCGTCCCACAGGATGTCCATCACCTGCTGTTCCAGCGGCCCGAGCCGCATGGGCTGGGCGCTCATGCCGCGGCCCCGCTCGGCAGGGGGCACCTGTCTTGAGCGGCGAGCCGGAGTGCGAGGCCGGTCCAGAGCAACGCCACGCCGACAACGGCGAGCAGCGGTTGCAGCGGAGCGAACCATGACAGCGCACCGTTGTAACCGAGAGCGAGCAGCGCGAACTTGTTGCACACCGGGCAGCCGACGGCGAACCACGATACGACCACCCCGACCGAACCGAATCGGCCCGGCCGCGTCGCGTGCGAGGACTCGACGGTCGCAGTGGTGCGGTCGGGACGGACATAGGTGGCCGCCAACAGGCCGGACAGCACCGCGGTCACCGCCAGCACCGGGTAGTTCCAGGCGACGGGTGCGATCTCGCGACCGAAGACGTCGTTGGGAATCAGAACCGTCACCGAGCCGATGACGGCTGCCACGGCGATGGCGACGACTACCGCGGTCGCGGCCTGGCGCAGTGTGGCCTCGCGCACCGCCTGTGCGATCAATCGCGGCGATTCGCGCAGCGCTCGCACGGTCACAGAGGAATCGATCATGTCGGCAAGTATGCCCCATTGACGACTATCGTGCATAGTTGATTACTATCTTGCTTAGTAATCAAAAGGAGAGGGGAAGCTGTGTCGAACACGGAGTCGCGAGGGCCGGTCTGGCTGGTGCCGAGCCTGGTCGTGATCGTGGCGGCGGCGCTGATCGGCTTCGTCGTCGTCTACAACGGCGATGACGATGACGCGCCGACCGCGCAACCGTCGGCCGGTGAGGTCTATCCGTACGACATCGGTATCGAACGGCGCGATGCCGCCGATCCACTGGCGTTCGGGAAGGTCGACGCGCTGGTCACGATGGTCGCGTTCAGCGACTACCAGTGTCCGTACTGCGCCCAGTGGTCTCGGGATGCGCTGCCCGCGATCCTCGAACGGGTCGACGCCGGGCAGTTGCGGCTGGAGATGCGCGACATCAGCGTCTTCGGCGACGCCTCGCGGCGGGCCGCAGAGGCCGCCTACGCCGCGGCTCTCCAAGATCGCTACCTGGACTATCACGGGGCGTTGTTCGCGGATGGGAAGAAGCCCTCACCGGACCAACTGACCGACGACGCGCTGGTCGCCACAGCGGCGACTCTCGATCTGGACGTCGAGCGGTTCCGCACGGACTTGCAGTCACCGGAGACGAAGTCCGCCGTCGATCGCAGCGAGCAGGAGGCCGCCACGGTCGGGGCGTACTCCACGCCGTCGTTCATCCTCGGCGGTCAGCCGATCGCCGGTGCCGGTCCGCCCGAGACCTACCTCGACAAGCTCGACGCGATGCTGCCCGTCGACGGAGATTAGCCATGGACATCGGTCTGGTCGCAGCGTTCGCTGGGGGAATCCTGGCGCTGCTCAGCCCCTGTGCTGCACTGTTGCTGCCCGCATTCTTCGCCTCGACGGTGGGCGCCCGCGGCGCGCTGCTGGTCCACGGTGGAGTCTTCTATATCGGGCTGTTGGTGACGCTGCTGCCGGTGGGCATCGGGGTCGGAGCGCTCGCCGGGGCGGTGGCACAGCATCGTACGACGATCATCGCGGTGGCATCGGTGGTGATCGTGCTGATGGGCGTCATCCAGCTCGCGGGCCGCGGATTCGACCTGGGACGAGCCCTTCCCGGGATGTCCCGACTGCAACAGGAGTCGGTGCGTCGCGCGGGCCTGCTCAAGACCTTCGTGCTCGGCGCGGTCAGCGGGGTCGCCGGGTTCTGCACCGGGCCGATCCTGGGCGCCGTGCTGACCATGGCCGCGACCCGGGGCATGGCGGGCGCCGGCGTGCTGCTGGCCGTCTACGCGCTGGGCATGGTGGTTCCACTGCTGCTCATCGCGGCGCTGTGGAACCGAATCGGCGACCGCGTCCGTGCCGTGCTGCGCGGACGCGAGGTGGTGCTCGGCCGGGTCCGGTTGCACACCACCAACCTCATCGCCGGGATCGCGTTGATCGTCGTCGGCGTCGCTTTCTGGTTCAGCAACGGGTTCATCGCGATCAGCGAACCCGTTGATCCCGAGGTGCAGCTGCGGCTGCAGGACGGCGCCTCTGTGTTGGCGAACCCGGTGGTCGACGTCGTCGTGATCGTTGCCATCGCGGCCGGAGCCCTGCTGTGGTGGGCGAGGTCTCGCCGCCGCACGACGACGCAGTAGCGGCAGGCCCGCCTACACCGTCGCGGGCTCCGGCGCGTTCGGATGATCGGCGAGCTGCTCGGGGAACCGCTTGCGCTGGTAGCGGACGGCAGCAGCGACCGCCAGGCCGCCGACCGTCGCGAGGATCAGCACGCTGACGAGCGCGGCCGCGAATCCCGGTACGCCGTTGAAGGCCGCGATGTACCCGTGCCGCATCACCGTCATCGGCGAGACCCAGTGCAGCCACTGGAACGGCGCCGGGACGGTCTCGATCATCCAGATGCCGCCGTACGAGAACAGCTGCAGCATCAGCCACGCCAACGAGCTCAACGAGCCGACGACGTAACCGAACAGGGTGAACAGGACCGAGATCGCCGCGACGTTCATGAGCGTCGCCGCCGCGGACATGAGCACCACCTGCCACAAGTGGACGGGGTCGGGTGCGGGACTGAGCCACTGCCAGGCGCCGACTCCGACGACCAGGACGCCGACCAGGCTGATGCCGCTGATCAGCAGGCCGCGACGCAGGGTGTTGCGCAGGCTGCGCGGGGTCTCGTCGTCGGTGACGAAGCGGTGGCCGCGGAAACTCATGAACACCACGATCGGGATCAGCATGGTGGCGATGATCAGAATGGTGACAGCGCCACCGGGACCCTGGAACTGTGCTTGCGCGACGTGGACGGTCTGCTTGTCGATCGGCGTCGAGATGAGTCGGGCCAGCGAGATGCGCGACGCGTCGTCGCCGAAGTCGGGCGCCTTGGTTGCGCCGGCGACCAGTCCTTCTCGCAACTCGCCTGCGCCGTCGTCGAGCCGGGCGGCGCCGTCGGCCACTTTGGCGACGCCGTCGTCGATCTTGACCAGACCGGCGGCCAATGCCGAAGCGCCCGTGCTGAGCTCGCCGCCGCCGTCGACCAGGCGGTTGAGCCCGCTGCGGTACTGCGCGGTGGGATCGGTGAGTTCCGTCGCGATCTGCCTGCTGCCCGCCTCGAGGGCCTTGAGTCCTTCGATCAGTTCGGTGACCGTCGAGAGCTGTGACGAGTTCGGGAGCACGGTCTGGGCCTGTGCCAGCAGTCGTTCCACCTCGGCGAGGGGGATCCGGCCGGTGAGGCGTTCGATGCCGTCGGCCACCTGGGTGGCGCCGTCGCCGAGGCGATCGGTGCCCGCGCGCAAGGTGACGAGGCCGTCGGCGAGAGTGCCGGCACCGGTCGCGAGCTTGGCTCCGCCCTCGCGTGCGGTGCGGACGCCGGGCTGGAGGTCGTTGGTGATGCCGTCGGCGAGGGTGCCCGCGCCGTCGGAGAGCTTCACCGAACCGTCGGCAGCCTTCCGAAGGCCGTCCCCGAGGGTCTGCACGCCGTCGACGAGTCCGCCGACGGTGGTCGTGGCGACGCCACGGAGAACCGACTGGTGGATCTTCTCCATCGCCGCGCCGCCGATCTGCGACGCCTTGATGGTGTTGAAGTCGTTGAACGTCACGGTGATCAGGGCGGGTGCGTCGGCCACCGTCGCGATGGTGCCGAGCGTCTCGCTGAAGTCGGCGGGGATCTCGATGGTGAAGTAGAAGTCGCCGGTGTTCAGCCCGCGGACGGCCGTCTGTCTGTCGACGAGTCGGAAGCCCAGTGCCTGGGACTCCAGCAGATTGTCGGCGACGCTCTTGCCCGCCTCGATCGGCTCGCCGTCCTTCACGAAACCGGTGTCGCTGTTGACGATCGCGACCGGCATCTGGTCGACCTTCTTGGTGGGATCCCACAGCACCCACATGTAGACGGCCGCCAGGACCAGCGGAATGGTCACCAGCAAGGCCACGATCAGGCGGGCGAGCCGGGATCGCTGAATCTTCGGGCGGGGGTGCGCGGTGGTCATCGTCTGCTCCGGAGGGGTCACTGCTCCGGAGCGATGGCCGTGTGGTGGTCGGTCGTCGACCACCGCGGCAGCACCGGGCATCAGGCGTACCCGGTGATCTTAAACGATTCTTAAAGAAAAGCTACTTTCGAGTAACTTCTGTGTCGGGGCGCACGAACCCGGGCACTGAACTGGCGTCGGCGTCGGGCGTCTCGTCGATTCGAAGAAGAGAAACGTCGCCCGTTCGCGATCGGCGAATCGGGCGACGTGTCTCCTGTGTCCTGCAGGCCACTCGGTGTTACTCGGTGTCGACGACCTTGCCGTCGACGGTGACCTCGGTCTTGTTCTCGCTCGGGCTGAAGGTGATCTTGCCGTTGTCGAACGTCGAGACCTTCATCGAGCCCTCGTCGGTCTCGTCGCTGGTCGGTGCGCCGAGCGGGCCTTCCGAGCCGCCCTTGCCGTCGGCTGCCGGCTTGCCCGTGTCGTCGCGCTTGACGTTCCACGCGTCGCGGATCTTGCCCCAGGTGATGTATCCGGGAGCGTCCGCGGACTTCGCCGTGATGACGCCGCCGTCGAACTGCTGGAAGATGAGGCCGGTGGAGCTGGTGCCGGATGCGTCCGCACCGGTCTGCGCCTTGCCGAGGTCCTTCTTCTGTGCTTCGGTCGCGGAGTTGTACTTCTTCGCGATCGAGCCGGTCAAGGTCACGGTGGATCCGTCTGCGGCGGTGACTTCGGCCTTGTCTGCCGAGTTTCCTGCGTCGGCGCCATCGGTGGCGTCGGTGGAGCCTGCACCATCGGTCGCGGTCGCCGACATGGATGCCGACGATGCGGAAGCGTTGTCGTCGTCATTGCTGCTGCAACCCACGACGACGGTCGCGGTGAGCGAAGCTGCGGCCACTACCCCGGCCACTCGTCGAGCAACGTGATTCATGAAATCCCCTCTCGGTTCTCCAGCAGTTGCTGGGTGGGGTCACCCTAACGCTGTGCGGCGGGTCGTGCAGTGGACTTCGGTGGGAGTGGCCTCAATTGAAATCCGGTGGTGCACATGCCATGCGGATTGTCGTCCGAACGGTGGAAGGGTTTGTGCAGGTCAGCGCTGTGAGCCTGACGCGATTCCGCGGCGACCTCGGATTCGGTGCCGTGGCGGATTCGAAGATCTGACGAATCGGGCCATTCTTGTCGGTTTTCGCGAACCGGAACGCGTGATAGTTGAGAGGTCGGCGCGTGTCGGTCCGCGTGGGGAGCGGCGTGAAGGTCGGCCCGCGCGGGGGCAGCTGGTCACGCCCGCGTGGGGAGCGGCGTGAAGGTCACGCTGCCGCTGTTGGCGCGGCGGTCATGGTCCTTCTCGCGTTGGAGCGAATCGGTTCGCGCTGGCGGTCCGGGTTCGCTTGGTCGAGGGGTGGGCGGAACCAGGGGTGGCGGTCGTGGCCGATGAACACTTCCCAGCCGGTTTGGTGGATCAGGGTGTGGTGCATGCGGCAGAGGAGGACGCAGTTGTCGATCGCAGTGTCTCCGCCCTCCGACCAGGGTGTGCAGTGGTGAGCGTCGGTCCAGGAGATCGGGCGTCCGCAGCCCGGGAACGCGCAACCTCGGTCGCGGGCTTCCAGCGCTCGGCGGAGTCCGGCGGTCACCAGGCGGTGCTCGCGGCCGACGTCCAGCGGTGCCGAGTTCTGGTCGAGGATGACTCGGCGCATCGCGGCTTCGCAGAGGACGAGTCCGACGGTCGCCGGGGAGATCGGGCCGGTGAAACCGAGTGACGCGACTTGGGACGAGCTTCCAGCTGCGCTGCTGTCACCGCAGTGGGTCGGGACGATCATGGTGACGTGCGGGAGAACTCCTCCGGACACGGTCGGCCGCTCTTTCCCGTTCAGGTAGGTGCGAATGACCTGCGCGAGCGCGTCGGATCGACGTTGCTTAGCGGTACTCGGATCCCGCGAACCATCGGGCTGCGGAATCGGCTTACACAATGGATCGAGCGCCTGATTGAGTTCCTCGCCGGTCAGCGCGTCCAGATCGAACGTCCCGGTGGTGCGGCCGTCGTCCCCGGTCACCAACGTCATCTCGTTGAGATCCGGATTCTCCGCGACCGGTACCGCATCGGGATCAGTCTCATCGATCTCCGGCTGCCATTCCAGGGCGAGTTCCCGAGCGCGCTGGGAGACATCCGCCGGAGTAACCTGGCAGGAGAGTCGCCGCGCCAGATCAGCGCGTCGATCCTCATCCAGCGGAACCCGTCGACCCACGAACGTGATGCCTTTTCCGATGGCATCGAGTTGTTCGATCGGAACGCCGCCGGTTCGTGCGTGAACCATCACGCCTGGCATCGTGTGCGCGGCGTGCCCGGTCCGCGCGTATCGATGCGCGGCTGCCGGCGTGATGCCCAACTGCTTGAGCAGGTCGGTGCTGGTTTTGACTCGTTTCCGAGCCGGTAGTCCGGCCCGGCCGGCGGCGTCGGTCAACCCCGACATCGCCGTCCCAGCGAGATTGACCACCCGGGTCAACTGCACCATGGTCTGCCCGATGACAGCGTCATCGAAACCGACCGTCGAAGGACTCGCACACAAGCACGCGAGTTCTCCTCCGGGTGCAGCGAGTGTGGGTGGGCTGAGCGCTTCGATGAGCGCGTCAGCGAATTCAGTGATGACGTCGACAATAGCCATGGCAATCCCCCTTGCCTTTGTTGGCGAACGCGACCCGTTGCGGGTCGCGATCTGGCTGGGCTCGCTCCGATGGGGAGCGCGCCCGAGATGTGTAGCGGAGCATCGCCTCCGGCCCGGGATCGCCGAGCCCGAGGGCGGATGCGCCGCTGACGTTGGACAACACGCACGACACCGATCCGACGCAAGCAGTCACCCCCCGCCGCCAGACCCACCCGAAACCCGAAACGGAGGGTGGTCTGGCGACGTCGCAGGACAGGCCGCCGGCCCGAAGGCCCGGCACTGGATCGCCCGCATCGCCCGGCCCCAACCCAGGGGGCCTACTCGAGAGGCGACTCCAACCGAAGGAGCCATCCCGAGCCGCGACTCCAACCCAAGGAGACCGACCCGAGACCCGGCCCCAACCCAAGGAGCCGACCCGAGACGCGACCCCTTACCACAGGGGCCGACCCGAGGAGTGACTCCAACCCAAGGAGGCAACTCACGGCGATTCGGCGTCGATCCGCAAACCCCTGCCGGCCGAACCCTCGAACCGACGGCGGTCCCGCTTCCGTGCGCACCCACCGACCACCCCTTAAAGCCCCGTGCTACGGAAGCAGTCCGTGTCGCCTGTGCGCGACGGCTATGAAGTTCTCAAACAACACGAGACGACCTTCCAGTCATCCCAATGAAGCTGTAACAACTATGATACGCCTCACTTTGAATAAGAACAAGGGTTCGATAACGATGCCGTGCGCTGATCGGGATATCAGCACAGGGCCGGATTGTCAGAGGCAGCCGTTATCGTCAGGCCTGCGATCACAGGTTATTTCGGCGGCGGCATCGGCGCAGGGAGGATTGGGGATGGGCGAGTGGCCTGGGATCAGTGGTCCTTCTCGAGCGCGTCCGCGCCCGTCGGCCCGGACTTCGGCACGACCATCGCGCCGGAATCCCGAGAGCTGTCGGCCGCGTTCCGCGCGGCGGTCGCGAGGCGCATTCCGTGGTAGACGAGGAGCGCGGCGATCGAGCCGAGCGAGATACCGGTGAAGGTGAGGTCGCCCAGCTGCCACGTGAAATCGGCGATGCCGATGATGAGGGGGATGGCGGCGGTCATCTGATTGAGCGGCGCGGAGAAGTCGACGTGATTGGTCACCCAGATCCGAACCCCGAGCAGGCCGACGAGCCCATATAGAACGATGGTCGCGCCGCCCAGGACGCCCGGCGGAATGGCGGAGATGATCGCACCGATCTTGGGGCACAGCGACAGTGCGATCGCAACGAATGCTGCGATCCAATAGGCGGCCGTTGAGTACACGCGCGTCGCGGCCATGACGCCGATGTTCTCGGCGTACGTCGTTGTCGCGGTGCCGCCGCCGGCGCCGGCGAGCATCGTCGCCAGGCCGTCGCCCATCAGCGCGCGACCGGTGATCGGGTCGAGGTCACGACCGGTCATCTGAGAGACGGACTTGACGTGGCCGATGTTCTCGGCGACCAGCGCGATCACCGCGGGCAGAAAGAGCGGCAGAACTGAGAGGTGAAAGGTCGGGGCGGTGAACTCGGGGAGTCCGATCCAGGCGGCCGACGCGATGGCGTCGGTGTCGACGTCGCCCATCGCCAGCGCCAGCAGATACCCGGCGACGACGGCGACGAAGATCGCGAGTCGGCCGAGCAGCCCGCGGAAGAAGGCGAGGATGAAGACCATCAACACCAGGGTGACCAGCCCGACGATCGGCCCCTTCTCGAAATTGTCCTTCGCGGCGGGCGCGAGATTGAACCCGATCAATGCGACGATCGCGCCGGTGACGACGGGTGGAAGAACGACGTCGATCCAGTGAGTGCCGACGAGGTGGACCACCGCACCGATGGCGACCAGGGTGGCGCCGAGCACGATGAAACCGCCCAGTGCGCTGCCGGTTCCGTGTGAGCCGACCGCTGCGATCACGGGAGCGATCACCGCGAAGCTCGAACCGAGGTAACTCGGGAGCCGATTGCCGGTGATGATCAGGAAGACGACCGTGCCGATTCCGGAGAACAGCAGCGTCGTCGACGGCGGGAAACCGGTGAGGACTGGGACCAGGAACGTTGCGCCGAACATCGCGACCACGTGCTGCGCGCCGATGCCGACGGTGCGAGGCCAGGAGAGGCGTTCATCGGGTGCGACCACGGCGGCGTCGGCGTCGACCGACTTCCACGAGAGCATGGAGCGAGATTAGCGATGTTCGGGGCGCGACATACGACGACTCGCGATGTGACGACGTGTCCCTGATGCAGCCGCTGCCGCGGGTGTCCTCCTCAACGAGGGCCTCGAGGATGCGGGAGAGTGCTGGTTAGGCCATCGCGAACGACTCGTGCCTGTACTCTATTAAGTACACGCATTCATTAGTATGTACATGGAGGTTGCGGTGGCTGATCGGACTGCGTCCCCGCTCCGCGATCGACGATTCATGGTGCTGTGGTCGGCTGTCGCTGCCGCGTACTTGGCGCAATGGATGCTCCCGGTCGCGGCGCAATGGTTCTTAGTGGGTAGACCGGGTGGCGACGTGCTGGTGCCGTACGTTCAGGTCGCGATGACGCTGCCCATGGCGCTCCTAGCCATCCCCGCGGGCGTCATGGCGGATCGGTTTGATCGTCGAGTGCTCGTCATCGGCGTTCAGGTGGTCGTGCTCGCCGGCGAGGTGGTACTCGTCTGCCTGACTCTGGGCGGCGTCTTGAACCCGTGGTCGATGCTCGCGCTGCTGGCCCTTCTGGCGGGCGGGATCGTCGTGACCTTTACCTCGCTCAGCTCGATGGTTCCGGATCTGGTCGAGACGAACGCGATTCCCCGTGCGTCGGCGCTGCTCACCATCGCGACCAACGGCACTCGGGTGCTCGGCCCGGCGATCGCCGGATTCATTCTGGCCGCGACCTCGGTGGGCGTCGCCTTCGCCGCCGCGATCCCGGCCACGGTCGTGTTGTTGATCGTGCTCTCGGTGCTGAAGATACCGCCACCGGCTGCCGATCGGATGCAGGAGCGATGGCTGTCGGCGGCTGTCATCGGTGTGAGGTTTGTTCAACACTCGCCCCAGGCGCTGAAGCTGATCTCCAGGACGTTCTGGTTCACCTTCGGCGTCATGGCGCTCCTGAGCATGCTGCCGGTGCTCGCGACCCGACTGGGTGCGGGAGCATCGGCGCTCGGGCTCGTGCTCGCCTGTCAGGGGGCGGGTGCCGTGCTCGGCGCCGTCACGCTCCCGCGTCTGGATGCGATGGCGAGACAGAACACCGTCGTGACGATCGGATTCGTGGTTGCCGGTGTGTCGCTGGCGGTTGCCGCGGCGGCTCCGAACACGGTGGTACTCGGCGCGGCGACCGTGCTGGCAGGCTGGGCGTGGACCACGGTGTTGGCCACGGATCAGGCTGCGCTGCAGATGTATCTCCCGGGCTGGGTTCGGGCTCGTGGAATCTCCGTGATGATGATCGCGACCTTTGCCGGCCAGGCCTTCGGCGCGGCGGTGTTCGGCTGGATCGGCAGCGCGTTCTCGATGGTCGCGATGCTGGTGATCGCGGCGGTGTGGCTGCTGACCGGGTCGCTGCTGGGCGTGTTCCTGCCATTGCGTGATCTCGGGGAGCGTGACGTGTCGGCGGTGCCCGCGTGGGTCAGCCCGGAGATCGTGGTGGATGCCGAGGCGCAGGCCCGTCCCATGCAGGTGCGGGTGCTCTACGACGTTCCCTTCGCCACGGAGGGCGAGTTCGTCGACATCATGGCGCACATCCGGCTCATCCGTCTGCGCACCGGAGCGTTGCGGTGGCAGTTGCTCGCCGATCCCGCCGTGGACGGCCGGTACTACGAGGAGTACATGGTCGCATCGTGGGTCGACCATGAGATGCAGATCAGGATGCGGGCGATCGCCGCAGATCACGAGGTCGAGATGCGGCTGCGCGAGCTGGTCCGGGGAGATCCGGAGACGTCGTACGCCTTCCGCGTCGATGTGGCCGGCGTCGCCGCCATGCGCCACTGACGTGACTGTTGACACACCGAGGACGTACGAAATAAAGTATGAACGTACCGAATTAGGTATATCTCAGTGGTTCAATTCTGAAATCTGGCGCACGGCGTCATGACGAGAGGTGGCAGTAGATGTTGACCGTGGTGAGGCGGGGCGACGGCAGCCCGTCAGAACGATCGAAGGGGCCGTACACGGGCGAGATGTGGCGCGACATCCTTCAGGCCGACGACGCAGGCAACTCATTCGGGCGCGTGTTCTTCACACCCTGCGCCCGCACTCACTGGCACAGCCACCCCGGCGGTCAGTTGCTCATCGTCGAGCACGGCGAAGCGCTGGTCGGCGACGAGAACGGAACCGTCCGGCTGCGGACCGGCGACATGGTGTGGACCCCGCCGAACACGCGCCACTGGCACGGCGCGACAGACGGCCAGTCGATGATGCATCTCGCTGTGACGTTCGGCGGTGCCGAGTGGGCCGAGGAAGTGCCCGACGCGTACTACGACGGCGCCAACCACGACGCGACGGACTGAATCCAGACGAGGACAGGAGCAATCGCGATGGAGATCGGATACATCGGACTCGGGAACATGGGCGGCGCGCTGGCTGAGCGTCTGCAACTCGCCCGACCACTCAAGGTGTACGACGCAAACGCCGATGCCGTGCGCAGACTCGTCGACGCGGGTGCGACGGCCTGCCGCAACGCCGGTGAGATCGCCGCCGACTGCGACATCATCTTCCTGTGTCTACCGACCTCGGAGCATGTCCGGAGCGTCGTCTTCGACGCGGAGTTCAGCGCGCGGCTGACACCGGGCACGATCATCGTCGATCAGACCACGGGCAATCCGAATGCGACCCGTGACATGGCCGCGGTACTGCGCGAGCGCGGCATCGCACTGATCGATGCACCGGTCAGCGGTGGCTGGCGTGGAGCGCAGGCGGGCACGATCGCGATCATGGTCGGCGCGCCCGACGCGGACTTCGAACGGATCAAGCCGGTCCTCGATGACGTGACCTGCAACGTCTTTCATGCCGGTGACACCGGGGCCGGTCAGGTGATCAAGCTGGTGAACAACATGCTGTCCGGTGCGCAACGGCTTCTCACCTTGGAGGGCGTCGCCCTCGCCGCGAAGAACGGGATCGATCCGACCCGCGCCACCGAGATCTTGACCGCAGGAGGAGGACGGAACGTCTTTCTCGAGAAGTTCATGCCTCGCGTGATCGACGGTGCGCTGGCTCCGGGCTTCACCCTGGGCCTCCTGCTGAAGGACCTGCGCCTGGTCTGCGAACTGGGCTCCGCCTCCGGCGTCCCGATGTTTCTCGGCGATCTGACACGCGACCTCTACCAGTGGCACGTCAACGAGCTCGGTGGTGCCTGCGGACAACGACTACGAACCTGCCTGAGCGTTCGCGGGCAAGCAATCACCAGAGAAGGGAAATGACATGTCAGAGAGTCGGTACGAAGAGGGTTTGAAGGTTCGTCGGGAGGTGAACGGCGACGAGGTCGTCGACCGGATTCTCGCCTCGACCGATGAGTTCTCGCGTCCGATCCAGGACCTGGTCACCGAATACTGCTGGGGAGAGGTGTGGGGCCGTCCAGGACTGGATCGCCGCAGCCGCAGCATTCTCAACATCGGCATGCTCGCGGCTCTCAATCGACCAGACGCCCTGGCAGGCCATATTCGCGGAGGGATCAACAACGGTCTCACCAAGGACGAGATCCGAGAGTGCCTGCTGCAGATCGCGATCTATGTCGGGATGCCTGCGGGGCTCGCTGCGTTCAGCACGGCCCGCACGGTGTTCGACGAGATGGAGAACGCTGCGGCGAAATGAGCGGCTCGCTTCACACCCGCGTCGCGCATGATCGCCCATGAGACAGAAGTTCGCCCCCGGTCCGATCGGACCGGGGGCGAATTCTATGCCGGAACGTGTCGCTGCAGGTAGCGGACGATCGCCCGCCAACTGGCCTCGTGGTTGAGGTGCAGGTTGAAGCAGTGCCCGATGTCCGGAATGGACTCCGTCACGATCTCTGCGGACGCTGCGTACTCGCGCCCCTCCTGCTCCGCATACGCTCCGGGCATGATCGGGTCGTCGCCGCCCAGTTGGAGGTAAACGGGGCAGTCGACGCGGCCGGCGACGCCGTTCGGGTTCGCGCGGAGGCGGATGCAGTCCTCCCACAGTGAGCTGGGGAGCGGTGTCCGCAGTTCACGATTGTCGAAGTCGAACACGGCGGGATCCGTCTGGGCGAAGTGGTAATACGTTCTCCGCAGTTCCGGCGGAACGAGGGCGTAATCCGCCGTCAGCAGCTTCTCCCGCGTTCCGTCCGGCCACCCGCTCCCCGAGGGAATGGGCGAGAAACCCGTCCCGGTCACGATCACCGAGTCCGCGGACCGAGTCGCCGCCTGGGTGCAGACCGACAATGCTGCGCCCATGGAGTGGCCGACCAGACAGATGTGCGCGAACTCGCGGCCGAGCGGATCGGGACCCTCCCGCAGCCTGCCGATCAGCCCGCTGAGAGCGTCGACGACGACGTCGATCGTGACCGATCCACCGTTCGTGCGGGAGCTGGCTCCCACGCCCGGAAGATCGACTGCCAGAACGTCGAATCCCTGCGCGGCCATGTAGTTCGCGTACGAGTAGTCGACGCCGTTGATCCGCCCCGCATCCCAGTACCGGTGGTCGTAGGAGACCCCGTGGACCAGAATCTGCAGGATCCCGGTGCGCCGCCCTCGGGCGGCGGTGAAGAATGCACTGAGATGGTCGGCCTGACCGTCGACGATTCGGATGGGGAAGTCGTAGCGAACCGATGCCTGCGGACTCTCCATGGTTTCACCTGCTTTCTTGTCGAGCCTGGAATGCCGTGCCATCGGCCCTAGGTTCGATGCGTCGTCTCGTTCATGCGTCGAGCCAGCTCGTCCGGGTCGACGGCGATCGTCACCCCCGCACGCTCGAGTTGGAGCTTCAGGTAGGCGCGGGAGTCCTGTTCGCCGAGTCCGCGGCCCAATGCCTCGGTCATGTCGGCCATGGTCATGTTCGCCAGGCGCATGGGCACCCCGAGATCGCGCGCCATCTCCGTCGCCAGGTTGACGTCCTTGAAGGCGAGCTTGAGCGCGAACGCCGGCGGCTCGTACTGACCCGGCAGGAACTGTTTGGTGAGCATGTCGAGCGGCGAGCTCTTCCCGACGACGCCCAACCGCAGTGCATCCCACAGTTCGAGCGGGTCCACCCCCGCCTTGACCGCCGTCGAGAACGTCTCGGCGAGTGAGGCCAGGATCATGTAGCCGGTCATGTTGTTGGCGAGCTTCACGACGGTGCCGGACCCGATGGGGCCGCAGTGACGCGGCTTGTCGCCCATCGCGAGGAGGACCGGAAGATGCTCGTCGTACACGCTGCGGTCGCCGCCGACCCAGAACGCCATGTCGCCCGACGCCGCGCCTGCCGGGCCGCCGCTGACCGGTGCGTCCAGCATGTGAGCGCCCTTCTCCGCGAAGGCGTCGTGGATCCGCAAGGCGAGCGCGCGTGAACTCGTCGACAGATCGAAGTAGGCCTGACCGGCGGAGATGCTGGCGAGGAGCCCGTCGTCGCCGAACACCACGGACTCGACCTGGGGCGGGCCGGGGAGGGAGGTGAAGACGACGTCGACGTTCTGGGCGAGGTCGGCGATGCTCGCAGCGCGTCGAGCACCCGCTTCGACGAGGGGCGCGAGGGCGTCGTCGGACTGGTCGAAGACCGTGAGATCGAATCCGTGGCGCGCGATGTTCAGTGCCATTCCTCGGCCCATGTGGCCGAGTCCGATGTAACCGACTTTGACGTTCGGCATGTGCTTTCCCTTATCCTCGTCATTCAGTAATACGTACATACATACGATATGACGTCCAATTGTGAGCGTCAACACCCCGCGGCCAGTGCGCGATCCGCCCGGCGTCGCCGAGTGGCGCGGATACGCAGAAGCCGACGCTCGTCTGAGGAGAACGACGAGCGCCGGCTGTGCGCCTCTGTGTTCCGTAATCGGGCGGGAGCCACTACCGCCGAAGAATCGACTTACGAAACGGGCAGGAGAGCAGGGGCCTGCTTGGTCTCGAAATCGGCGAGATCTGCCGACTTGGTCAACTGCCAGTAGTCGGTGGTCCGCCACGGGCTGTTCATCACGACGCGGCCGCGAGAGTTCTGGAGGTAGCTGCTCATGCCCGGATGTGTCCAGATCATGCGGCTGTGCATGTCCTCCATCAGCGCGTTGTAGTCGGCGCACACCTCTGTGCGGCACTCCACCTCGGTGACGTCGTTGGCGAACATCTCATTCAGCACGGCCAGCACGTAGTTCACCTGGCACTCGACGACGAAGATGAAACTGCCGCCGTGACCGAGCGCCGTGTTGGGTCCGTACAGCGTGAAGAAGTTCGGGAACCCGGGGGTCACGGTGCCGAGGTAGGCGCGCGGGTCCTCGTCGCCCCACGCTTCGCGGATCGAGACGCCGCCGCGACCGTGAACCGGGACCGGTGCCAGGAATCGCGCCACGTCGAATCCGCTCGCCATGGCGATGATGTCGAACTCGCGCTCGGCGCCGTCGTCGGTCACGATGCCACTCGACGAGATGTTCTCGATCGGTGTCGTGACCAGTTCGACGTTCTCGCGGGTGAGGGTGCGGAACCAGCCGTTGTCGAGCAGCATGCGCTTGCCGTACGGCGGGAAGTCGGGAATCACCTTGTCGGCCAGGTCCTGGCGGTCGCCGAGCTGTTCCTTGATGTAGCGAGTGAAGAATCGGCGGTGTCCGTCGTTGATCGGGTTCAGCGACCGCTCCGGGTGATCCCACGCGGGATCGACCTTCAGCGACTCGTACACCTTGCTGTCGAAGATCCAGCTCAGACGCAACCGGTACCACCACTCGTACAGCGGAACCTCGTCGAGCAGGAACTGAACAGAGGTGGGGATCGGACGGTGGAGTTTCGCGAACGGCGCCGCCCACTGCTTGGACCGCTGGAAGACGGTCAAGCTCTCGACCCGCTCGGCGATGGCGGGCACCAACTGCATCGCACTCGCGCCGTTGCCGATGACGGCGACGCGCTTGCCTGTGAGATCGACGCTGTTGTCCCACTGGGCGGTATGCATCATCGTGCCGTCGAAATCGTTGATGCCCTCGATGGACGGCCACTTCGGTGTGCCGAACGCACCGACCGCAGCGATCAGGACGTTGGATTCGACGAGCTCGTCGGAGCCGTCCGGGTTGCGGATCTCGGCGGTCCACCGCTGGGTGGTCTCGTCGTATCGGGTGTCGACGACCTCGGCGTTGAACCGAATGTGCTCGATGATGCCGAAGTCTTCGGCGACACGGCGGAAATAGCCCTGGATCTCGTCCTTGGCGGCGAAGTAGCGACTCCAGTGTCCCTGGGCGAACGAGTAGGAGTACAGGTGGCTGGCGGTGTCGACGCCGCATCCCGGGTAGCTGTTCTGGCGCCAGACGCCACCGACGTCGGACCCCTTCTCCAGGATCGTGAACGGAACCCCGGCCTCTTTGAGTTTCACTGCGGCGCAGATGCCGGACATGCCGGCCCCGACGATCGTCGCGCTGAAGCCCGCAGGTACCGGATTCTGGATGGTCGACGCCGTGCGCTGGGTGAATGCGTCCATCTTGGACTCCATGAACGGACCGTAATCGGCGGGAACCTCTTCGCCCATGGTCGCCGACATGACGCGAATGATCAGGTCGGCATCGGGCCGCTCGACGGCAGGGGTCTTGCCCTCGTACCAGTCGGCGATCGCGCGGTAAGCGGCGTCACGAACACGCTTCTGCAGGTCTTCCGGAAGCCCGCCGGAGTCGTTGTCGTCGATGCCCTTCGGTCGTGTCGACAGGAACGGTTCGCGAATCCACTGTTCGTCTCCCGTCAGCTGGACGAGCAGCGCCTGCAGCGTCGGAACGTTCGCCTGCTCGAGTGCTGCGGCGAGCATTTCCGTGAATTGGGGGGTGCTGGGTTGGGTGCTTGCCTCGGTCACCGCATGTGCCTTCCGTCGGTCGTCTCCGGAGCTGCCGGGTTCAACGATGTTCATAATCATGTACGTCCATACGATATAACGTACGACGAATCCGAGTCAACACTTCGGCACGAGAAAAGCCGCCGACCTTTCGGTCGGCGGCTTTTCTCCGATGGTGCGCGGCGGTGGCCGGGTCGCTGGGTGTCAGTGCGTCAGTCGCTGGACTTCTGGGAGTCGAACACGTCCTGCGCCACCGCCATCGCGGAGAGTGCGGCCGGCGCTCCGCAGTAGCCGACGGCGTGCACCATGACCTCCGTGATCTCGTCCGGCGTCAGTCCATTGGTGAGTCCGCCGCGCACATGGCCGGTCAGTTCGGCGTGTGCGCGCGTGGCGGTGAGAAAGGCGATGGTGAGCAGGCTGCGATCGCGTCGGCTCAAGCCGGTGCGCGACCAGACGCCGTTCCAGACGTGCTCGGTGATCGCGTCCTGCAGGGCTTCCTGGTGGGTGCCCGAGGTCCGGGCCAGTGCCCGATCGACGAACTCGTCTCCCATTACTTCGCGCCGGATGGCGAGCCCCGCGGTGTACTCGACGCTCTTCGTCACGACGCGACTCCGGTCGGCGACCGCAGGATCACTGCGGAGCCTTGACCGCCTCCGCCGCACAGTGCGGCGACACCGGTGCCGCCGCCTCGGCGCGCGAGTTCGCGCGCCAGGTGCAGGGTGATCCGCGCGCCGGACATGCCGAGCGGATGGCCGATGGAGATGGCGCCGCCGTTGACGTTGACGCGAGCGGGGTCGACGCCGAGGGCTTGCGTCGACGCGATGCCCACCGCGGCGAAGGCCTCATTGATCTCGAGCAGATCGAGGTCGGTGGGCTCGATCCCCTCCGCGGCGCACGCGGCCGCGATCGCGTTGGCCGGCTGCAGCTGCAGGGTGGAGTCGGGGCCGGCGACCACACCGTGTGCGCCGATCTCGGCCAGCCAGGTCAGGCCCAGCCGCTGTGCGGTCTCCTTGCTCGTCAGGACCACGGCTGCTGCGCCGTCGTTGATCGCCGACGCGTTTCCGGCCGTGATCGTTCCATCGCTTCGGAAGGCGGGGCGCAGGCGCCCCAGTGTCTCGACGGTGGTGTCGGAGCGGACGCCCTCGTCGCGGGTCACCGTCTGCGTCTTCCCCTTGGGCAGCGCGATCTCGATCGGCACTACTTCGTCGTCGAAGATGCCGGCGTCCCATGCTGCGGCTGCGCGGTGGTGGGACTGGGCGGCGAAGGCGTCCTGGTCCTCCCGGGAGCAGGAGTTGGCGTCTTCGGTGAGGGCGCCCATCGGTTGATCGGTGAATGCGTCGTGCAGGCCGTCGTGCGCAAGGTGGTCGACGAGAGGCGTGTCGCCGTATTTGAAGCCGGTGCGCGAGCCGGGCAGCAGGTGGGGTGCCTGGGACATCGATTCTTGGCCGCCGGCGACAACCATGTCCGCCGCCCCCGCTGTGATGAGGTGATCGGCGAGCATGATGGCGTCGATGCCGGAGAGGCAGACCTTGTTGACCGTCAGAGCGGGCACCTGCATGCCGATGCCTGCGGCGACGGCGGCCTGACGGGCCGGGATCTGTCCGGCGCCGGCGGTGAGGACCTGTCCCATGATGACGTAGCCGACCTGATCCGCGTCGACTCCGGCCTTGGACAGAGCTGCACGAATCGCGATGCCTCCGAGGTCTGCCCCCGAGAACCTGGAGAGTGCGCCGGAGAGGCGGCCGACTGGCGTGCGGGCGCCTGCGACGATAACTGTGGTCATGGAGACTCCTCAGCGAACGAGGCGCAACGGTGCGCCGGAATGGATGACGGCGGTGCCGGAGTGGGTGACACTGCGCTGAACGCCATCCAGGAGTGAACGCCGACAAGCCGTTCAACCAGTGTGCGGACAGGTCGGTGAACAGGCAATAGTTGAGCCGACAACGGCTGGATCTGCTCGATCGCCGGAGGTTTCTCGTTGCCAGTGTTCACTTGATGAACGCATTTTCCCGGTGTCGAAAGTGGTTGTCCGCCTGCTCGGAGCGCGCTAGTATTGTACGAAATAAAGTATGAACGTTCACATACAAGTACGAATGAGTGCTGCGGTGAGGAGACGATGATGGCGGGTTTCGACGGACTGCAGACGCGGGCCCTCAACAACGGCAGCCTGATGCCCGGCATTGGATTCGGGGTGTTTCAGGCTCCGCCGGAGCAGACCGTCGATGCGGTGACGGCGGCACTCGCCTGCGGTTACCGACACATCGATACGGCCGCTTCTTATCTGAACGAGCGTGAAGTCGGGCAGGCCATCGCGCAGTCCGATGTTGCGCGGGACGACGTGTTCGTCGAGAGCAAGGTCTGGATCAGCGATTACGGATTCGAGTCCACGATGCGCGCGGTGGAGGTCTCGCGAGCCAAGCTCGGCGTGGAGCGGATCGATCTCATGCTGCTGCATCAGGCGCTGCCGGGACGATTCGATCTCACCGTTGCCGCGTACCGCGCCTTGGAGCGACTCCTCGCCGACGGTGTGGTCGGGGCGATCGGTGTCAGCAACTTCATGGCCGACCATCTCGACCGACTGCTCGCCGAGGTCGAGGTGGTACCCGCGGTGAATCAGGTCGAATATCACGCCTACTTTCAGCAATCGGCAGTCGCCGACGCGAATGCTGCACGCGGCATCGCGACCCAAGCCTGGTCGCCGATCGGCGGCATCACGTTCTATCGAGACTCCGGCGTGGGACGGAGCACGCTGGACGACCCGACGATCGCGCAGATCGCCTCCCGTCACGACAAGAGTCCGGCGCAGATCATGCTGCGCTGGCACATCGAGTCGGGGCGACAGCCGATCGTGAAGTCGGTGAATCCGGCGCGCATGCGGGAGAACCTCGACATCTTCGACTTCTCCTTGTCTCCCGACGACGCGGCGGCGATCAATGCGCTGAACACGGGCGTTCGCGGCGGAAACGAGCCCGACGCCTACAACCTCGACGACTTCGCGATCGACATCCCGAGCACGTGAGCGAAGCCGACGACGAGTGTGCTGGGGACCGCGCCGCGGTGCGGCCGGGAACTCTCCTGACACACCGAAACATCCCAACGAAATAGATTTGATACGAGCTGGTGGACTGTCACGACGTGCTGTTTCCGCCGGCCACGAGGAGGTCATGGCATGGTCTGGCAAGGCAAGTACGACAGTCTGTTCATCAACGGACAATGGGAGGATCCGAGTTCGGGCGACGTGCTCAGCGTGGTGTCACCGACGACGGAACAGGTGATCGCCACCGTTCCGTCGGGCTCGGCAGAGGATATGGATCGGGCCGTCGCGGCGGCCAGGACGGCGTTCGACGGCGGTTCGTGGTCGCGGATGAGCGTCGACGGGCGGATCGCAGTGCTGCGCGCAGCGAGCGACCTCTTCCAACAGTGTGAAGAGCTCATCGCGGAGACGGTCAGCGCGGAGATGGGCTGCCCGATCACTCTTGCGCGCACGATGCAGTCGCGTAACCCGCGGATCTTCCTCGACACGATGGTCGACGTCGCCGAGTCCTTCCCCTGGAACGCGGTTCGCCGCTCGGGGATCGGACAGGCACTGGTGACACGCAATCCAGTCGGCGTGGTGGCTGCGGTGGTGCCCTGGAACGTGCCGGTCCTGGCGACGATGATCAAGATCGTTCCGGCGCTGCTCGCCGGTTGCACCGTCGTTCTGAAGCCGTCGCCGGAGGCTCCGCTCAGCTCGTACCTGGTGGCCGAGATCTTCCAGGAAGCCGGACTGCCGGACGGTGTGCTGAACGTGGTGCCTGCCGATCGCGAGGCGAGCGAACACCTGGTCTCCCACCCGGGCGTCGACAAGGTCAGCTTCACCGGGTCGACGGCTGCCGGTCGGCGGATCGCGGCTGTGTGCGGCAACGATCTGCGCCGGGTCACGCTCGAACTCGGCGGCAAGTCGGCGGCCCTCATTCTGGACGACGCCGACATGGACCTCGTCGTGGAGAACGTCCGCAACCTCTCACTGCGCAACAGCGGTCAGACGTGCAGCAACAAGACGCGCATTCTGGTGCCGCGCGAGCGCGAGAACGATCTGCACGACCGACTGGTCGCGATGGTGGAGTCGATGCCGGTCGGCGATCCCGCGGATCCCGCGACCCAGATCGGGCCGATGGTGACGCAGGCGCACCGCCGTCGCGTGGAAGGCTACGTCGACGCGGGACGGCGTGACGGCGCCACCGTGCTGATCGGCGGCGGCCGGCCCGCAGAGCTCGGGAAGGGCTGGTACGTGGAGCCCACCATCTTCACCGATGTGCAGCAGTCGATGCAGATCGTCCAGGAGGAGATCTTCGGTCCGGTGCTCACGGTGCAGGGATACACCGACGTCGACGAGGCGATCGCCCTCGCGAACGGAACGGACTTCGGGCTCAGCGGTTCGGTCTTCTCCGTCGATGAGGAGCGCGCGGTGGGAGTCGCGCTGCGGATCCACACAGGCGCGGTAGAGGTCAACGGCGCTCCTGTCGGCTGGCGGGCGCCGGTCGGCGGCGTTCGGGCGAGCGGCATCGGCCGAGAGGCCGGTCCTGAGGGTCTCGAGGCGTACGTCGAAGCGAAATCCATCGGCATCTCGGCGGAACTCGCCGATCGACTGTCCTGAGACGGACGCTACGGAGGTTTGGCCAATGAAAGGCATCGTCTTCACCGGAGACAAGGGTGTGGAAGTCCGGGACTTCGAGGTCCCTTCTCCCGGCCCGGGCGAGGTGATCGTCAAGATCCGGGCATCGGGAATGTGCGGCAGCGATCTGCACGTGTACCGCGGGGCGGCAGTGAAGCCGTCGGCGGAGCTGTTGGTTCAGGGACATGAGCCGTGCGGAGAGATCGTGCAGGTGGGCGCCGGGGTGTCTGCCGCCACCGCGAAGGTGGGCGACCGCGTGATGATTCATCATTATTGGGGCTGCGGCACGTGCATCGACTGCCGCACGGGATGGCCGCAGATGTGTCGGACGGCGGAGCCCCGCGTTCCCACGCTGAACGAGCACGGTGCGCACGCCGAGTACATGCGGATTCCCGCGATCCAGACCATGCCGCTGCCCGACTCGCTGAGCTATGCGGCGGGAGCCGCCATCGGCTGCGGCACCGGCACCGCATGGGGCGCATTGCTGCGGCTCGGGGACATCTCGGGGAAGACCATCGCGGTGTTCGGGCAAGGACCGGTGGGGCTGTCGGCGACGATGTTCGCGGCGTCGCTGGGCGCCCGGGTGATCGCGGTCGACATCGCGCAGGGCAGGCTCGATCAGGCCCGCGCGTTCGGTGCCGACGTCGTCGTCAACTCGGCGGAGGTCGACGCGGTGGAGGCGATCCGCGCAGCGACGGCCGGACGCGGGCCCGAGCTGGTGCTCGAGACGTCCGGCGTCACCAGGGTGGCGCAGCAGGCGCTCGATGTGGCTGCACCGTGGGGGCGGATCTGCTTCATCGGAATCGGCGCGGACATCGCCTTCAACACCAAGGACACGCTGCGGCGGCAGCTGACGATCGTCACGTCGTGGACGATGTCGACTGTCGAGCAGATGCGCTGCGCCGAGTACGTGGACCGGATGAAACTGCCTGTCGAAGACCTGTTCTCGCATCGTTGGACGCTGGACCAAGCAGTCGAGGCGTATGAGTGGTTCGATCGGCAGGACGCCGGTAAGGGCGTCTTCGAGGCGGTCTAGTGCAGGACACTGAATGATCGATTCCCGGTGATGGTCGTCCCCACGTCGGTCGAGTGCTGCCTGCGAGCGGAGCGAGCACCCATCTGATGAGACCGTCGTGAGTTCCGCCGGCATCAAGGGGGTCTGCGCTGCCATCGTGTGGTGATCCCAGCGGTGCTCCGACGGATCGTGAGCCGCGGCCCCCTCCCGTGGCGGGACGCGGTGGTCATCGGCGAGGCCTCGTCCGACTGATCCCGGCTGAGAACTGCACGCTCAGGCGCCTCCGACGGAATATTGCCGTCGGAGGGCGCTGAGCAAGCAGTTCTCAGCACCATGGGACAGTAGTCGGCGGCGCACGGCCGCAGATCTCGATCGAGCCTCGCGCTCGCTGCGCTTGCAGGCGCGGGACGTGACCGACCCGAGGAGTGACGGCCCACCGGGAATCAGTCGTCTCTCAGGCCTTCGGCTGCCAGGTGGCGCCGGTGACGTCGAGTCCGGCGCGTATTGCGGCGGCGAAGGGCAGCTCCGTGACCCGGTAGAAGAGGCTCTTGGTGGTCTGGAGTGCCTGGGCATCCGATGTCGCCCACGTCGTCGCGATCGCGAGAGCCGTTCGGCGGAGGTCGGCGTTGTCGACGACGCTGTTGACGAGTCCGTGATCGAGGGCTTCGGCCGCGGTGAGCCGGCGACCGGTGGTGAGCATCTCGAAGGCGAGCTTTCGCCCCAGCAGATGGACCGGATGTGCCATGACCAGGGCCGGCGCTACCCCGTCGGTGATCTCGGGATACCCGAGCGAGAAGTCGGTGCCGACGACGGTCATGTCCGCGGCGAGGGCGAGTGCGGCGCCGGCCCCGAGTGCGGCGCCGTGCACGGCGCTGACGACGGGTACCCGCAAGTCCGGGATCGATTGCAGGACGTCGGCGACCACGGTGGCGCGGTTGAGCATGGCCGCCCGCGGCGTTGCATGCGAGTCGAACTCTTTGAGATCGCCGCCTGCACAGAAGTGCGCGCCGTTCCCGGCGATCACGAGGGCTCGCACGGCGTGGTCGTCGTTGATCGCTGCGAGCTGCTCGCGCAGGGTCGCCGCGAGCGCAGTGTCCAGCGCGTTTCGGCTGCGCGGGCGGTTGAGGATCAGCACGCGGACGACGCCGCCGTAGACAGCGGCGTCCTCGACGATCAAATCGGGTGTGGTGGTCGGGTTCTCAACGGGCATCGTCGCGCTCCTTCAGAAAGCCTCGGTCAGTGGGTGGGCTGCGAGAATCCAAGAAAACGTATGGCATTCGGAACGACCGTACGTTATTCTGAATCTAGTGATTCACACTATTCCGCCTCGCACGGGTGATCAACCCCCGGTCCGACCACCTTCTCCGGTCGATTGCCGCGGCTGAAGCGGAACGAACTTCGAAAGGACGATTCCCGTGACACTGGCATCCGATGTGAAGGTCCGGCAAGCGCCTCGGTCGGCGCCGAACGACGTCGACTGGCTGAAGGGCACCCGCGTCCTGACGATCGGCGACAGCACCGTCGCCTCGGTCGCGGCGAGGGTTCTCCGACAGCTCGGCGCCGACGTGGTCCGCGGTGAGGACGCCCGGCAGGCGAGCGCGTACGACGTGGTCCTCGTCGACCGAGTGACCCGGCGGACCGGTCTGAACGGGGTCGACACCGCCGCCGACGACTATCTCCGGAACGTCGCTGAGGCGAACACCGCCGTGTGGGTGTCGGTGAGCGCCTACGGACTCACCACTGACCGACGCGACGCCGTCGCCAGCGAGTTCAGCCTCCTGGCGGCAGGCGGAATCCTGGGACACTCGCGGATCGGCGACGAATGGGCGCCGACGGTTCCGGTGGGCTCGATCGGACTCAAGCTCGTCGGCTACGTCGCGGCAGTCAGTGCGCTCCACGCACTGCACGTCCGGCGGGCGGGCGGCGGTCCACTGCATGTCGACCTGTCTGCGCAGCAGGCCGTGGTGGCCACCGGCCTCTCCCTCGAAATGGCTCACGCGCTCTCGGACTGCCCGGACGAGGGCGGAAGCGCGCGGTACGGCGCCCCGTCGGGATTCTTCGACTGCCTCGACGGACGCATCTACGTCCTCGTCCTGGAGCAGCACCAGTGGTGGGCGTTCCAAGGCGCGTTGCAGCCCAGGCTCGACGAGGTCGCCACGCTCAGCGAAGCTCGGGACAACGCCGACTTCGTCAACGCGCAGCTCGCCGAGTGGGCGGCCACCCGCACCGCGGAGGAGTGCGAGCAGATTCTGCAGGGGCAGGGAGTGCCGTGCACCGTCGTCAACACCCTCACTTCGCTGGAAGAACGGACACGTCGGGGCGGGCGCGAGCTCGATCTCACCAGTCCGACTGCGCCGCCGCTGCCGGCCGCGCTGACCGTCGAGGACGGTGCACCGGATAGTGCGTCGGCGGCTGTCGCACTGTCGGACCTGCGCGTGCTGGATGCGGGGAACGTCCTCGCCGTGCCGCTCGGGGCCGCGTGGCTCGGCGCCATGGGCGCCCAGGTGATCAAGCTCGAGGATCCGGATCGTCTCGACATCTATCGTCGACGAGGTCCGTTCGCGCAGGGCGTCGAGGGGCTCAACCGGAGCGCGTACTTCAACCAGCTCAATTTCAACAAGACGACCCTCGATCTGCCGCGCATCGACGGCAAGCCCGCGCTGGACTACACCGGGTTCGACGTCGTGATGAAGAACGTGACGCCCAGGCGTGCGAAGTCCATCGGCATCGACACCGACAGCGTGTTCGCAGGGACGGGTTCACAGGTTCTGGCGATCTCGTCGAGCGGATTCGGCGGCACCGGACCGTTCGCCGGGTACCGGGCTTACGGACACAACATCCACGCGTTCTCCGGCATGGTGGCGGCGACCCGCGACGCCAAGGGCGAGATGGGCGACATGGGAACCCCCTGGGCCGATCCGCTGACCAGCGTCTGTGTGGCGGCCTGGACGCTTGCCTGGGCACTGACCGACTCGCGGCCCACCCACGTCGGCGTCGACATCTCGATGGCCGAACTCACCGCGGCACAGCTCGCGGATCTGAAGGATCTCGATGCGGACGAGATCTACCGTGCGCGTGAGGTCGGCGGCGACTTCTTCTTCCGCAACGGAGCACAACTGATGGCGGTGAGCCTGTCCACCGAGGACGAGGTCCGCGACTTCGAGAGCATCGTCGGGCGAGAACTCCCGCAGCTCACGGTCCTCGGCGAGCTGGTCGACCTCGGCGGCGCCGTCGATCCGGTGCTGGACCAGCGACTGTTGGCCGCAGGCATCGCGGCATCGGTGGTCTACACGGCGCACGACCTCGCCGCCGACCCCTACCTGCAGGGGACCGGGCTGTTCCAGACGGTGGAGAGTGCGGCGCTCGGACGCCACCGCTTGACCGGCCTGCCGTGGCAGTTCGTGGGGACGGACCGATTCGGCCTGAGCGCGGCGCCAGAGCGTGCCGATGTCTGAGGGCGACTCACCGGTGGATGATCGGGTGACCGTCGACGTCCAATCGGTCGACGACGGCCGGGTGGCGGTCGTGACGTTCGGGCACGGCCGCAACAACTACCTGACTTTCGATCTCGTCGATGAACTCGCGTCGACGTTCGAACGCGTCGCTGCGCAGGGAAGCCGCGCGATTGTTCTCCGGTCGCAGGGACGGCATTTCTGCGCCGGCGCGAAATTCACCGGAAGCCGGGAGAAGAACACGACGGCACCGCATGTGTTCGACGTGGTGCCTCGACTCTTCCAGCAGCCGTTGCCGATGATCGCCGTGGTGCAGGGAGCCGCAATCGGCGCGGGACTGGGCCTGGCGCTGGCCGCGGACTTCCGGGTCGCCGCGCCCGAGACGTACTTCCTCGCCAACTTCAATCGGCTGGGCATCAGCCCCGGCTTCGGACTGTCGGTCACTCTTCCACGCCTCGTCGGCGGTCAGTTCAGTGCCGACATGTTCTACAGCGCACGACGAGTCGGCGGAGAGGAGGCGGTGACGCGAGGTCTCGCCGACCGACTCGTCGAGCCGGACGCGCAACTGGCGACGGCGATCGAGTGGGCGACACAGATCGCGACCTCGTCACCCGTCGCCGTGCAGACGACCCGACGATCGCTGCGAGCCGACGTGAACGACGCCATCGCCTCAATTCTCCACGGCGAGCGCGAGCTGCAGGATCCGATGCTCGCGAGTCCGGACTTCGCCGAGGGCGTCGCGGCCTGGCGAGACAAGCGGCGTCCGCAGTTCTCGGGCGACTGATGCCACGCAGGTCGATCACGCAGGAGTCAGTGTGCGAACTCGGTTAGTGCTCCTCACCGGCCTGCTCGGGTCGTTCATCATCACGCTGGACGTGATGATCGTCGGTGTCTCGCTGCCCTCGATCGAGGCGGACCTCGGTGCCGGTGCGACGGGTCTCCAGTGGGTCGTCGACGCCTACACCCTCGCCTTCGCGGCTCTTCTCATGGCGGCGGGCGGCGTCACCGATCGCATCGGGGCCAAGAAGGCCTACGCGATCGGGGTCGCCGTCTTCACGGTGGCCTCGGTCGTCTGCGGCGTGGCGCCAGAGATCGAGATACTGATCGGCGCACGTCTGCTGCAGGGCGCGGGAGCCGCCTTGATGATGCCTGCGTCGGTCACTCTGATCAGCACCGGTTTCCGTGATCCCGCCGAGCGGGCTCGCGCGATCGGGGTCTGGGCGGTCGGCGGGTCCATCGGCGCCGCGGCCGGACCCATCGTCGGTGGAGCGATGAGCGCCGTCAGCTGGCGTGCGGTGTTCCTGATGAACATTCCGATCGGGATCATCATTCTGGTACTGCTCATCGGTGTCGGGCGATCGCCCACGAATGCCGTCAAACTCAGTGCCGCCGGCCATCTGGCGATCTTCATCGCGCTGGGGGCGGCCACTTTCGTCGCCATCGAGGGCGGCGTACACGGCTTCACGTCGGGTTCTGTCGTCGTCGCTGCGGCGGCCGGTCTCGCGGCGATCATCGCCTTCGTCGCGCTGCAGAAGTGGGGTTCGCGCCCGGTGCTGCCCCGGAAGATTCTGCGGTCGAGGAACGTCATCCTCACCTCGCTCGTCGGGTTCGCTGCGATCGGCACTCTCTTCGGCATGGTCTTCCTGTTCAGCCTCTACCTGCAGCAGGCGCGCGGACTGTCATCGTTCGAAGCGGGCCTGGTCTTCATGCCGATGGCCGTGACGGCGGTCGGAGCGAACATCGTCTCGGTCCGGCTGGCCGAGCGGTGGGGACCGAGAAGCCCGGTGATCCTGGGCATGCTCGTGTCGGCTGTCGGACTCGCGCTCCTCGCGTTCGCGCCGAGTGACGCTCCGCCCTGGTGGTTGGCGATCGTCATGGTGCCCGCGGGCATGGCCGGGCCGCTGGCGATGCCGTCCGCGATCGGCCTCCTGGTGAACAGCGTGTCGCACGAGAACTCGGGAACCGCCACGGCGCTCTTCAATGCGATCCGCCAATTCGGCGGCGCGACGGCGGTGGCGGTCTTCGGCGCCCTGATCGCCGGCGATCTCGGCATGGAGTCCGGCATGCGGATCGGTCTGATCCTCGGGGTGCTCTGCGTCGTCGCGGCCGGGGTGGCGGCACTGTATCTGAAACCTCCCGTCGACGTCGTCCTCGTTTCCGGTCCGACGCCGAGCGCAGAGAGTGACCCCGTGGCGAACTGAACTCGCGCACCATCGCAGCGGGCGCGAGATGGCAGCGACACCGAGATGGCAGCGACAACACCATGACAACGACAAAAGGCGGGGCGTAGGAATCAACCTACGCCCCGCCTCGTTCTGCAGGTGTCAGATCACGTCGAGGACCCGGCCGGTGCGGAACGGGGCGTCGCGCTCGGTCAACGCCGCCTTCATCCCGTTCTCGACGACGTTGTCCCAGAACTCCACCACCGGGTCGGTGGCGTGTGACAGCGCATCGAGCTCTGCCGCGCGGGCCACCGTCGAGCGGTAGCCTGCGTTGTCCCACGCCGTGTTGAGCGCATGCTTCGTCACCGCGGTCAGTTCATGGGGCACCTGGGCGATGCGTTGCGCGACGGCGAGCACCTTCTCGGCGAGAACATCTGATTCGTACGCGCCGGTCACCAGACCCAGGTCGGCCGCTTCGTCGCCGCGGATGGTGTCGCCGGTCAACGCCAGGAGCTTCGCCCGCTGCGGACCGAGCAGCCACGACCACAGCGGCAACAACAGTGTGATGCCGACGCCGCGGACATTGGGGACGCCGAGCGCCGCGTCGTTCGCGGCGAACGCCAGGTCGCTGGCGAGCATCAGGTCGGTGCCGCCGGCGAGGCAGTAGCCGCGGATCTCGGTGATCGTGACGACCGGAGAGTCGCGGAACGCGCTCATGAAGTCGGTGACCTCGACGAGTCGTGCGCGGTCCTCGACGGCGGTCTTGGGCCGCATGACGCCGGGATCGAGCTTGTACCCGGAGCTGAACGCGCGGTCGTCGCCGCTCAGGATCAGCACGGTGGCGCCGTTCTCGCGTGCCGTGGCTTGCGCGTTCAAGATCGCGGTGCGCATGGCGCCGGACAGTGCATTGAGATCTGCCGGTGAATTGAGGGTGGCGCGCCAGACGTGCTCGGCGACCTCCTCAAGCAGGACGAGATCGGTGGAATCAGTTGCGGGTGCCATGGTCATGGCTCCTTTCCTTACGCGTGAGCGCGCAGTCGGTGGGGTGGGTCAGGCGTCGTTGCCAGGGATGGCGAGGGGCGAGAACCAGAGGTCGCCCTCGTCCCGGCGCGAGTTGTCCATCGCGTCCGTCAAGGGGAAGTAGTGCTCGTTCGGTTCTCGTCGCACCCACTCGAAAGCGACGTCACGGCGGAGGATGCGCCAGCCGACGCCGGGGCGTTCCTGCAGGGTGTCGATGTAGCGGACGGCGACGGTTCTGCGGAGGACGTCGTCGGTCCCGACCGAGCTGAAGAACGTGTCGGCTTTCGTGGAGGCCACGGTCTTGTTGCTCAGGCAGTAGCTCTCGGCGCGCGCGAAGCCCGGATGCGTAGCGGACAGTTTGATCGTCACATTGGAGAGGACGTGCATGCTCGAGACGACGTGCTCGTGGTTGGTGCGCAACCAGTCCACGAATCCGGTCGGCCCGCCGACGTACTGGCCGTGTGATTCGTACGCGTCCTCGTGGTAACAACTCAGTACCTGGTCCCAGTCGCGTCGGTCGACTCCCTGGCAATACGCGACGAGCACCGCATTGATCTGCGCGAGGGCGAGCAGGTCGTCGACCGTCTCCGGTTCACGCCACTCACCGGCTCCTGGCTTCGTCATTTAAGCAACCTCCTATGGCCATAAATAGGTATGTGCATTCACTATAGTGAACGAGAATATGAATGGCCAGACGTTTGACGCTGCGATCATCGCCCGGTTCGGCCGGCCGTCACTAGGCGGTTCGGCGACGGAGGGGGAACTCGGTCGTCTGCGTGACCCGTCACGAATTCTTGTCGAGTGAGACTCTTGACACACTGTTACGTACAGAATATCGTAGGCTCGTACGTAATCAAGAACACTGGTGGTTGGCTTCAGTAAGGCGCACCATGGTTCGCAGAACGACTTAAGGAGGCGGCATGACCTTGTCGCAATCGCAGGCAGGTGATCCGGAGTCTCAGTCTCACGGTGCCACCCAGGTGACGGTGATGAGCAAGCGCGCTGTCGTCAGCGGAACGCTCGGTTCGGCGCTCGAGTACTTCGACTTCACCGTCTATGGCCTCTTGGCCGCCACGTTGTTCCCCAAACTGTTCTTCCACGACCTCGGGCCGTCGGCAGGCCTGCTCGCGTCGTTCGCAACGTTCGGTGCGGGATTCCTTGCCAGGCCGCTGGGTGCGATCGTGTTCGGTCACCTCGGCGACAAGTACGGCCGTCGCCCGGTGCTTCACCTGACTCTGCTTCTCATGGGTGTCTCATCGGTGGTCATCGGCCTGCTGCCGACGGGTCAGGGAATCGTCATCGCCTCCATTCTTGTGGGGCTCAGATTCCTTCAGGGATTCTCGTTGGGCGGCGAGGCCACGGGCAGTCAGCTGATGGTCATGGAGCACGCTCCGTCCAACCGTCGCGGATTCTTCGGGTCCATCCCGTCGTCGGGTTCGCCGATCAGCCAGGTCTGCGCCAATCTTCTCCTGGTTCTGTTGACGTCGGTTCTCACCGAACAGCAGTGGGAGTCGTGGGGTTGGCGACTGCCCTTCCTGATGAGCATCGCCATCGTGGCGGTTGCCGCGGTGGTGCGAATGAAGCTCGACGAGACGCCGGTGTTCACCGTCGTGAAGGACGACGTGCAGCAGGCGGGCGCCATCGAACGCGATTCCGGGCTCGGAGTCGTGGCGGCCTTCCCGAAGACGGTCTTCCTGCTCACGCTCGCCTGGGGCGGCGTGCTGTCGACCTTCTACCTCGTGACCGTGTACGGACTGAGTCTGATGAAGTCCGAGGGCGGCATGCAGAGCAACACCGCTTTCCTCATCCTGGTCGTCGGTTCGGCTCTCGCGGTCCCCGCGTGCCTTTTCGGTGGATGGATCTCCGACCGCGTCGGGCGTCGTAAGACGATTCTGACGGCACTCGCCGGCTGCGCGATCGGTATGGGCGCGTTCTTCTCGTTCATGCATTTCGGCTCGGTGCCGCTGGTCGGGCTCGCGGTGATCATCGCCATGTGCTCGACGCAGCTCGCCGGTGGTCCGTATGCGGCGTTCTACGCTGAGCAGTTCCCGACCAAGTACCGCTTCTCCGGTTCGGCCATCTCGATCACCTTCTCGAACCTGGTCTTCTCGGCGCCGGCGCCGTTCGTGGCGACCGCCCTGGCCGATTCGTTCGGCATCTACGCCGTCATGGCGCTGACGCTGGTGATCATCGCGCTGTCGGCCTTCGTGATCACGAGGCTGCGCGAAGGCGGCGGCATCGATCTCGAAGAGATCGGCGACACGGCTGCCGGGTCGGTCGACCAAGCGGAGTCGGGGGCGGTCCAGAGCCCGACGACGAGCGATTTCGAAGAGATGGATCGCACGATCCCCGCACAGTCGCGGCCGGAACAGAAGCTGTTGACCGACTGATCGTCTCCCGACGACTCAGGGCGATTCCACGACGCACGTCGTGGAATCGCCCTGAAGTCTGTCTGCGGTGTGCCGGTATCAGTTCGGGGGCGACAGTTCCTGGGCGACGCGTTGGACGGACAGTGCGATCTCATCGATGCGGTCGGCGATCCGCGACGCGGGGCCCGCGACACCGATCGCCAGGGTCACGTCCGATCCGCCGGTGACGATCGGACACGCGACGCCGTAGAGGTCCGCGTCGGCTTCGCCCTTGTTGACGGCGAAGCCGGAGGTACGGATCGTTTCCAGCTCCGCACGGATCTGCTCCTGTTCGGTCTCGTCCGCGTGCTTTCTGCGCAGATAGGAGTTCCGGCGCTGCTCGCTCATGTGGGCGAGGAACACTTTCCCGTAACTGTTGGGCCAGAGCGGGCGGCGGACATGGAGCGGCGGGGTGGCGCGAATCATCTGCTGCGGCTCGATGATGTCGATGTTGATCACGGTGTCGCCGGCCAGCGTGGCCAGGATCGCGGTCTCCTTCGAGATCTCGACCAGTTCCTCGAGTGCATGGTGAAACGCCGCCGGGACCTCCTGGCCGCTGAAGGCCAGCATCGCCACGGCGGGACCCTGGAAATACCGACCCTGGTGCTCCCGGAGGTAGCCGGTGGCGACCAGACCTCGGGCGAGGCCGTGGATCGACGACTTGGGGGCGTCGAGCATCTCCGGCAGGTCGGCCAGCCGAAGTCCGGAGGGTTCGTTGGCGATGACGAGTTCCAGGATCGTCATCACGCGGCTGACGGTCCGATGTTCGTTCGATGCGGGTGCGGGCTTGGCCTCGCGGGTGTTCACTGACATTCAGCATCCTTCGTGTCCGGTCGCGGCTCGGCCGGGACTGTCCTCAGTTACGAACGAGCGTAGTCGGTTTACGCATCGCTGTCTCAAATGACGTACGCATGTTCGCGAGTCGGTCGAAAAATCTACCAATTCACGTACGCATATACGGTAATATGTACGCACGTGGTTCATCTGGTCTGATGGACCGTTTGGAAGTCGACCGGCATGGAGGATGAGCAATGACGAGGTTGCAGGACAAAGTCGCGATAGTGATCGGTGCGGGACAGAGTCCGGGCCCGACGATCGGCAACGGTCGTGCGACGGCGTTGCGATTCTTGCAGGAGGGGGCGGCCGTGATGGCGGTCGACCGCAATGCGGATGCTGCTCGGGAGACCGTCGAGATGGCGAACGACTCGGCGCGGGCCGACGGCGCATACTTCGCCGCCGACGTCACCGATGCCAAGTCGCTTCGGGCGGCCGTCGACGAGACGATGCGACGATGGGGGCGGGTGGACATCCTTCACTACAACGTCGGCGTCAATGTGTTGGGCAACGATCAGCCGCTCGAGAGCCTGACCGAAGACATCTTCGACTCCGTCAATGCGATCAACCTGCGCGGGGCCATCATGGCGGCGCAGGCCGTCGAACCGATCATGCGGGCGCAGCGGTCCGGGGTCGTCGTGAACGTGTCGTCGATGTCGGCCATCGAGACCACCACCCCGTATGTCACGTACCGGACCAGCAAGGCGGGGATGATCGCCTTCAGTCAGCAGTTCGCGGTGCGCAACGCCGAGTATGGGATTCGGTGCAACGCGATCCTGCCTGGACGGATCGAGACCGCGGTCGCCGTGGACGCGCGCGCCGAACGCAGTGGCCGATCGCGGGAGGAGATCGCATCGGAGCGGGCTGCGCGGATTCCGCTCGCGGGCCACACGCCGACCGGGTGGGACATCGCGAACGCTGCGCTGTTCCTGGCCTCGGACGAGGCAGCGTTCATCACCGGTGTCAGTCTGCCCGTCGACGGCGGCTCGCTCGTCACGATCGGGTGAGTGGGCCGGTCTCGCCGACTGATTCTCACGGCGTGCGGACGCTGCATCACCTGTTATCCGTCACGGATAGTTGAGGCCGGGCATCTCTGTCCTGCGGAGAAGTGAGCTGACACATACCCTTGGGGCATTGTGAGCTACGGAACATCACTGTCCGTTTCTGGAAGGAACACCATGCAGGTAGTTGCGGAGGGCTTCAATGCCTTCGAAACGTCGAAGACTCCGGTCGGCGAGGTCAAGTATCTCGAAACTCCTCAGGACGTCATCGATATCGTGAGTTCGGGTCAGCTGGCTGATCACATCCTCCTCGTACGAGGCGGGACCACCACATTCCTCACTCCGGCGCTGAGCATGGGCGCGCTCGGCATCGTCACGATGTCCGGCGCACCCGAATCCCACCTGGGGATCCTCTCGCGAGAGTTTCAAACGCCGTGCGTCATGACGGCGTATTTGACCGACAGTGACTCTCGCTATGAGGTCGGTGGCGCCGACGAGGCCCACTTCGACGAGATGATCGAAGCCCTGGTCGGCAAGAAGGTGCAGCTGGTCTGCGACGACCCCGAGACCGGCCGCGTCGTCCTGGTCTGAACTGGAACAGGAGACGAATCACCATGAGCAGCAACACCGAAGCCGTCGCAGCAGCCACCTACAAGCAGCGTTACCAGCCGGACGACAACGGACTCCGCTTCCAGGACTTGACCTTCGAAGGGAACTTCGTCGGTCTGGAGCCGGTCGCCGATGGAATCCTGGGCGACCGAATGATGCGGGAGCGCGCGAAGTCCGGCGTGCTGGAGCGGGTCTCGAAGGACGAGGTCCTCAAGGACCAGTTCACGATCGACGAGCTCAACGACCTGAACAACTACCTGGCGTGGAACATCTGGGACACGCTCGTCATGCGCGCCACCGAGGGCGCATCGGGAATGATCCCGCGCCAGGAGTACGAGATCCTGGCGTTCATGCACGAGTTCTACCGCTGGCCGGAGTTCCTCCGGTTGGCGACCGATGAAGTCGGCGCGCAGGGCGTCATGGACATCGGCGCCTCGGCGCGGCGCGAGATCGGCACCAAGGTCAACGCCGTCCACGACTGGGCGATCGGCGCGGTCGGATTCGGCATGGGGCGCTGTGCGCTGCTGGCGCTGGAAGCGATCGGCCCCGACGACTATGTGGAAGAGTCCAACACGATGCTCAAGTTCATGCAGCGTGTGCTGTGGGGCAAGCGGCAGGACGGCTACATTCTCAACTCGCAGGACAACTTCCGCTGCAACATCCACGATGCGGACTTCCTCGCCACGCTCACCGGACAGTTGTCGCCGCTGGAGGAGGGCAGCCCGGACTACCAGGGCTTCACCCGCTTCAACGCGGCGGCCGAACTGCTGGCCTTCCTGCAGCACTTCGACAACCGGCTCGGCTTGGGCGACACCGGACCGTACGAGCTGCCCAACGGGAACGTTCTGATCCTCCGCGACCTCTTCGTCAACGAGCCGATCTTCCACTGGGCCGACGTCTGCGAGGACGCGGGTCTGCCGTACTCGTACACGGTCGCCCTCGAGATCGACCCGAACGGGATGGGGCTGCAGGAGATCCGCGTCAACGACATCTCCACCACGTTCACGCGACCCAAGAACTACCTGCCGCACATCGTCGGTGGCGCCGTCTTCGCGCGTGAGAAGTTCGATACGCCCATGGAGCAGTTGCGATCGCTGAGCTTCGCCGAACTCGCCGGAGAGGTGCCGAAGGTGCAGGAGGCGACGATGAAGCTGTACCGCAAGATCTCGCGGATGCCTCGACGCGACCTGATCTGGTCGGGGCAGTACGTGTACTACATCGACATGATCGCGCCGCACCTGCGCAAGGCCGGCGTGTACGAGAAGGCGTGCCGCGACTACGACATGTGGGAGGTGGACCAGCGCGTCGCCAACTACTACTACGACATCAATAAGCGCGGGTTCGCGCAGGAAGTGGTGCCGCAGCGCATCTTCTCCGGCAAGGGGTACCTGCCGTTCGGTGAGGGCGCCGATCTTCGCGCGTCCAAGTATCGCTGGACCTGACCCGTCCGAACTCCTCGACGACGTCGTGACTCGGCGGTGGTCGGTGCGTGGCTCCACCACGGCACCGACCACCGCTGAGTCGTCCCAGCAATTCGCAAGGAAAACACACATGCAGTACACCGCACTCGACAAGACTCTCTACGAGGCCCTCAACGCCGTCGCCCTGAAGAAGATGGCCACCGTGACCGGTGTCGTGGACACCACCACGCTTGACGCCGGTGTCGCGCAGAGCGCGCTCGACGCGCTCGCCGAACGCAACCTCATCGCCCGGGTCGGCGAGAACGCGCTGCCGACCGATGCCTGCGCCGACGCGCTCACCGCATCGGCCGCGGAGGTCTATGCGGCCGTCCGCACCGATCCCGCAGTCCAGACCGTCGCGAGCAAGTTCGAGGATGTGAATGCTCGCTTCCTCAAGACCATGTCGGCCTGGCAGCAGATCGACGTCGGCGGCCGGAAGATCGTCAACGATCACTCCGATCCGGACTACGACAACAAGATGATCGCGCAGATCGATCGGCTGGTCTCCCGGCTGTCGAATCTGCTCGAGATCCTGGGCGACCGCGACCCGCGATTCCTCATCTACATCGACCGCTTCCGCGACTCTCTCGCAAAGGTCGACGGCGGCGACATCGCCTTCGTGTCCGATCCCACGCGGGACTCCGTGCACAACATCTGGTTCGAGTTCCACGAAGACCTGCTCCGCACCCTCGGCCTCAAGCGGAAGGAATGACGAGATGAGCAATGCGACCGTCCCCGCATATCAATTCACCCGCGCCTTCGATCAACCCGGGGACGTCCAGCTCGACGAGGTCGGCGGCAAGGGGTTCGGCCTCATCGAGATGACGCGGGCCGGACTCCGCGTGCCGCCCGGTTTCGTGATCTCCACTGCGGCCTGCCACCGCTATCTGAACGTCGGATCGGTTCCGGAAGACCTCACTCACGAGATCGATGCACGACTGCGTGCGGTGGAAGAAGCGACGGAGAAGACGTTCGGCGCCGGCCCGATGCCGCTGCTGCTCTCGGTCCGCTCCGGTGCGCCGGTCTCGATGCCGGGCATGATGGACACGGTGCTCAACCTCGGGCTCAACCGCGACGCGGCCGTGGCGTTGGCGGAGGCGACGGGGTCGACCACGTTCATGGCCGACGTCGTCTTCCGCTTCCACGGCATGTACGCCGAGACCGTTCTGGGCGCGTTCGACGTACCCGAGCGCGACGAGTTCCTCGAATTGCTCGGCTCGCTGCCGGACGGCGCCGATCCGGGACAGGTGTACGACGCCGTGTGGGGGTTCTGCGCGGACCGGCTCGCCGACGAGTGCGACGACGTCGTGCCGACCGATCCGCACGACCAACTGGTCGGTGCGGTGGAGGCGGTGTTCCGATCCTGGAACACCCGGCGCGCGATCACCTACCGCAATCTTCACGGAATCGCACACGACATGGGCACGGCGGTCGTGGTGCAGACGATGGTGTTCGGCAACCTCGACGCCGACAGCGGGTCGGGTGTGGTGTTCACCCGCAACCCGGTGACCGGCGAGCCGGGCATGTTCGGCGAGTACCTCGAAGCCAGCCAGGGCGAGGACGTGGTGTCGGGAACGTTCACGCCCGACCCCGTCTCGACGATGGCGGAGAACGCGCCCGACGCCTACCGCGATCTGGTGCAGACCTGCGCGGACCTGGAACGACTGCGGCGTGACATGCTCGACATCGAGTTCACCGTCGAGCGGGGAAAGCTCTACATGCTGCAGTTCCGCAGCGCCAAACGAACCGCGCGGGCCGCGATCCGCATCGCCGCCGACATGCGCGACGAAGGCATCGTCGACGATGCGACCGCGCTCGCGTCGGTCTCGCTGAACCACATCCGTGACGTCCAGCGGCCCGGCTTCGATCCGACCCAACTGTCCGACGCGCGCTCGGCCGGCCGGGTGATCACCGTCGGAGTCGGCGCGTCGCCCGGCCAAGTCGTCGGCACGCTGGCCTTCGATTCGGATGCGGCCGAGGACGCGGCGAAAGCCGGTGCACCGGTGATCCTGGCACGTCCGGTGACCAGCCCGACCGATCTGCACGGAATGATCGCGGCGAAGGGCATCGTCACGGCCACGGGCGGCTCCACCTCGCATGCCGCCGTCGTCGCGCGAGCGCTCGGCACCACCTGCATCGTCGGATGCGCCGAGTTGGTGATCGACCCGGCGACCGGCGTGATGTCGGTCGGGGACCGCCAGTGGCGCGCTGGCGACACCGTCAGTCTCGACGGCTCGACCGGCGAGGTCATCGAGGGCTCCCTCGATCTGGTCGACGGTGCCTCCGGCCAGGGCGACGGACTCGATCGCCTGCTGGCGATGACCGCTACGAGCACCGCCGATCTGGCCGTGCTCGGACGGGCGCACACCGCAGCGCAGGTCGGCGACATCTTCCGGCGCGGAGGGACCGGGTTGGTGACCGCGGTCGACGACGTCCTGGTCACATCCGGGCACTTCAGTGCTATCGTGGCGAGCCTGGACCAGGGCAATGACCTGTCGTCGGTGGCGATCGAACTCGAGAACGCGGTGGCGGAGGCGTTCGCGCCGCTGCTGTCGCATCCCGAGGTCACCGCCATCGACATCCGCGGGCTCGACTTCCATTCCGACGACGTGGCCGAACTCCTCTCGGGCGCCGGGCTCTTCGCGCTGCACCCACAGATCGCGATGCCGTTGGGCGCTCCGGAACTGGTGGCCGCGCAGCTGCGCGGGCTGACGCGGGCGTCGTCGGACCGACAGATCGACGTGTGCTTCGTGAGTCCGCGGACCAGCGGTGTCGCTGAGGCTGCCGCGCTGGCGAAGCTTCGCGACGACCTCGGCGTGCCGATCAAGGTGGGCTGCTACGTGACCAACACACAGGGATTGTTGAACCTGCCAGAGATGGTGGCGCAGGTGGATCGCGTGTGGCTGGAACTGCACCGGCTGCAGGCGGAGACCTACGGGATTCCGACGCGGCACCTCCTCGCGGCCGAACCGCTCGACAGCTACGTCCGCGACAAGCTGATCGACATCGACCCGCGCACGCAGCTCAGCGATCACGTCGAGCGACTGCTCGACCAGGTCATCGGCCGGCTGAGCACCCCCGACGATCTCTGGGTGAGGCTGTCCGGGCAGGTCTCGGATCAGACGATGGCGACGTTGCGGGCCAAGGGTCTCACCCAGTTCGCCGTGGCGGTCGACGAGATCCGCCCGACGCGGCTCGCCGCCTCGAGGTAAGCGCGAGCGCACCGACTCCGGTCGGCGCATCCGTGGATGGATGCGCCGACCGGTTTCCATGTGGACAGCCCGCTGCCGTACACGCACAGACCCGCACAGACGAGGAGTGCCCCTGCCGGTTCGGCAGGGGCACTCCTCGTGCGGGTCGTGGATCAGGTCGGGAACGATTCGGCGATGATCGTCTCGGCTTCCGAGTGCGGGCGGGGGATGACGTGCGCGGCGCAGAGCTCACCGACGCGCTGGACGGCGGCGACACCGGCGTCGACCGCAGCCTGCACCGCGCCGACGTCGCCGTGGACCAGGACGGTGACCTGACCGTTCCGGAGTGCACGACAACCGTCGAGCGTCACGTTGGCCGCCTTGACCATCGCATCGCCGGCCTCCAAGGCTCCGACGAGTCCGCGGCATTCGATCATTCCTACTGCGCCTGCCATGACGCCTCCTTGATGTTGTGGGGTCTTCGAGTCGAGATCAGCGGCCGCCGTGCGTGCTACGGCTGGTCCGGCGGCTGTTGCGCCCATTCGACGCGGCGGTCGCCGACCAGACTCAGTCGGGAGACGGTGGGGTGCCCTGCGCCGACCAGCGCGATGTCGGTGCCGGAGCCGCGAGAGATCTCCGGCGAGATCATGTCGATCCCCGCGGCGTCGGTGACGGCGGCGATGAACGGCACCAGCGTCGGGACGCAGCCGTCGAGCCGCCACTCGGCGTGCACCAGGGGCTTCTCGAGATGAGGAACGTTCGGGACGTTGATGTTGTACGCGGTCCCGGGGCTCGATGCGACGAGGTGGTCGAGGACATCGGCGACCACGCTCACCGCGGTGTGCCAGGAGCGTTCCGCACTGTCGGGTTGATCGTCGAGGTACAGGGAGACCGCGACGCCGACGGCGCCGTGGGCCGCACCGACCAGCGCGGCGCCCGCCGTGCCGGAATGGAGAACAGCGGCGCCGAGATTCGAGGCGTCGTTGATCCCCGAGAGCACCACGTCGGGCACCGGACCGAGCTGCCCGGTCATCGCCAGCAGTGCGATGAGCCCGGGCTGGGCGGCGACGGCGATGACCTCGGTGCGCAGGCCGTCGACCCGCCGCCGATCGACCACCGGGTGGACCTCGGGAGAGAAGCCGAGGCCGGACGAGGCGCCGCTGGACTGACGGTGCGGCGCGGCGACGAGGACGTCGTGGCCCGCGTTCGCCGCCGTCACCGCGAGCGCGATCAGCCCGGGGCTGTCGACGCCGTCGTCGTTGGTCACGAGGATCCGGCGGCGGGGCGCGGCGCTCATCGCATCGTCCTGCCGATGGCTGCGAGGAGTCGATCGTCGACGCGGGCGGTGACCGGCGGGGGAACACGATTCAGTGCACGTGCCGAGACGGCGAGTGCCGGGGTGGCGAGTGCCGAGGTCGTGACGGCCGATGCGGCGGAGGTGGCAGCGAACTTCGCCGCCGTTCGACGCCGGCGGTCGTGCCGGACCTCGGCGGCGGAGCGCGAGGCCTCCCGGACCGAGGCGGAGGGCGGGTCGGCGTGCCGAGTGGCACACGAGCCGCCGCACGCGGGTTCGGCGTCGGAGTAGAGGTAGGCGAGCAACTCCTGCGGCCAGATCGCGACGAACTCGGCGCCCGCTGCGATGAGCTGCTCCTCGGTGTGCATTCCCCACGCCACGCCGACGGCCCGGATCCCCGCCGACACGGCGGCTTCCACGTCGCCGACGGTGTCGGTGATGAGCACCACGTCGCGGGGGCCGGTCTCGCCGCCGACGTCGCTCGCGGAATCGCTCGGCTCGTCATAGTAGGCCCGGCACATGCGCCCGGACCCGGTGGCGGCGTCGGCCAGGAACCGGGCGATCCCGATCGTCTTGTCCGGTTCCACGTCGCCGCCGAAGACGTGGGCGAAGCAGTACTCGAGCCGATTCTGCCGCAGGATGCGGCGGACCACCGCGGTGGTGTTCGACGACAGCACCGCGAGTTTGGAGTGCGGCACCATCGCCGTCACGACGTCGTTGAGTCCCGGCACCATGGTCGGCGAGTAGTGCTCGTTCAACGCCTGCATGAACTCGGCGGTGACGACGTCGGCCGTCGCCGGATCGCCGCACGCTCGGCGCAGCGATCCGAAGAAGTTGTGGGCGAAGAGCTCGTAGAACTGTTCCGCGGTGTCGATGCCCAACTGATGGCGGGAATTGATGGGGGAGAAGACCTTCCATGAGGACTCTCGAGTCTGCACCAGGGTGCCGTCGAGATCGAAGATCACAGCCTTGGGTGGTGAGCACATGGTGGTTCCTCCGCGTCAACGCCGCGCGTGGCCGCTGTAGATCCGGGTCACGTCCTGGGGACCGATGAAGTCCATCGTCTCGCCCCACCCGCTGGCCTTGTCACCGCCGTACTGCCATTCGAGCAGCACGTTGTAGCCGACGGTGCCGGGGCCGGCCTGCCAGGGGAACGCGGTGCGACCGAGGCCGGTGAGTCGATGGCTCTTGCCGCGACTGTCGGTGACCTCGAGTTCGATGGCGTGGGGGTAGAAGCCGCGGTTGCGGATGCTGCGGCCCTCCGCATGCGACAGACCGTACAACTGGCCGTTCTCCAGCACGTAGCCGTGTTCCAAGGCCAACGGCGTCACCGCGTCGAGGCCCAGCTCCGGGTCGAAATCGAAGATGCCGTGGATGGCGAAGTCGTCTGAGAAGTGTGCGTGCAGCCAGCTCATGGTGTGCCCCTGGTGCTCGGTGCGCAGCCCCCAGCTGTGGTCCATGGTCGACACGCAGTCGATGACGTACTTCTTGCCGCGGAGATGGAGTTCGCCTTCGAACTTTCCGGTCTGGTCGAAGTGCCCGGCGTAGGCCTCGCCCCAGGCGAAGGTGTCGTCGGCCGAGGCATTGGCCAACGCCGCGGCGACCATCGGGTCCTGCTCCGGGTCATGGATGTCGAACGCGTCGGCCAGCGCGGTGTACCGGAACGAGAGGCTGACGCCGTCGCCGTTGTCGTACGACACATCCCACACCTTGTTCGGCACCACGGAGGTCACCGACAATCCGTTGGCGAGGGAGTAGTCGCGGAGGTTGTACGGCTTCGGGATGGCCAGGTGATGCTGCGCATCCCAGTACTCGGCCTGCCAGGGCGCCTCCACGAACTTCGAGTTGATCGAGATCGTCGAGATCACGACGCCGACGTTGGGCCGGAACAGCGCGTACACGCCGACGTTCATGTTCGCCTCGGGGATGTAGAAGCCGAAGTAGTTGGTCTCGGCCCACGTCGGGGAGTCGCTCGTCGGGGTGTGGAAGTCGGCGTCGTGGTCGTGGATCATGATGGCTCCTCATTCGTCGGGGACAGGTGTCCGTCTGCTTAGCGTGCCTGTTCTCGGGATGGTCATCACCTCCTTTGGGGACAACGACGTGCCGTGGTTTTGTCTTGCAGTGATAGGGAGTACGGCACTGCGCCGGTCTTAACTGTGGATGCGGGCCTCGCCGGGCCCGGAGAAACGACCGGATGGAGACGCAATGCGAACCGCACGCGTAGTGGGACAGGTGGTCTCGTCAGCGAAGCTCGACTCGATCGCCGGCCGCAGCCTCCTTCTCCTCCAGGATCTGGATCCGGCACTGCCGGACCAGGAGAGCGCCGGAGCCTATGCGGCGATCGACCTGATCGGGGCCGGACGCGGCGAGGTGGTGCTGGTGGTGACCGGCAGCGCTGCCCGCGTCGGTCTCGACGACCGCGACACCCCGGTCGACGCGGCGGTGGTCGGCATCGTCGACAGCCTCATCGTCGACGGCAGCGTCACCTACGAGAAATGAGCGGCGGCCGCACCGGCGGCCGACGTCTCGAAATCAGTGGACCCACGAGGGCGGGGAAAGCCCCCGCGTCTCATCGAACCAGACGGAGAGCAGGCAGAGAAATGGCAGTTCAGAATGGATCCGCTCGCGGATCAGGCGCATTGGGACTCATCGAGACCAAGGGCTTGGTCGGTGCGATCGAAGCCGCGGACGCGATGGTCAAGGCCGCGAATGTGCAGCTGGTGGGTCACCGCGAGATCGGCGGCGGTCTGGTGACGATCATGGTGCGCGGCGACGTCGGCGCGGTGAAGGCCGCGACCGATGCCGGCGCAGTGGCCGCAGGCAAGGCCGGCGATGTGGTCTCGGTTCACGTCATCCCCCGCCCCCATGAGGAGACCGAGTCCGTGCTCGCACTGCTGACCCGTCCGAAGGGCGCGTGAGAGCACCTGCTGATGCCTTCGCCCGCGGCGCCTGCCGTGGCGGAGGTGACGAGAGAGGCGAAGTGAAATGACAGCTGTGCTCGATCCCGACCTTGCGGCGATCGCCGATGTGCGCACGCAGGTCGCCGCGTCCAAGGCCGCGTTCGCAGCCATCGACGGTGCCGATCAGGAGTTCCTGGACACCATCGTGCGTGCGATGGCTGAAGCCGGCTACCAAGCATCGGACGAATTGGCTCGGCTCGCCGCCGAGGAGACCGGCTACGGGGTGTACGAAGACAAGATCATCAAGAACCGGTTCAACACCGGGTTCGTTGCCGACTGGATGCTGGAGCGTCGCGCTGTCGGCGTCCTGTGGGCGGACGAGGCCAGCAAGGTCACGGCCATCGGCTCGCCCATGGGGTTGATCGCGGCGATCATTCCGGTCACGAATCCCACGGCGACCGTTCTCTTCAAGAGTCTCGCGGCGGTGAAGGCCGGCAACGCGATCGTTCACGCGCCGCACCCCCGAGCCGTCAAGTGCTCGGTCCGTGCCGCCGAGATCATGGCGGCCGCTGCGGTCGCCGCGGGAGCGCCGGAGAACCTGGTGTCGTGCCTGCACCAGCCGACGCTGGCAGCGACGCAGGAACTGATGTCGCATCGTGACGTCCGGTTGGTACTGGCGACCGGTGGCCCGAGCATGGTGGCGGCGGCCTACTCCAGCGGCAAACCGACGATCGCGGTGGGTGCAGGCAATGTGCCCGCCTACGTCGACCGGTCGGCGGCGGACATCACCGAGGTCGCGACGATGCTGGTCGCGTCGAAATCGTTCGACAACGGCACCGCGTGCGTCGCCGAACAGTCGGTCGTCGCCGATGCGCCGATCGCCGATCAACTGATTCGGGAGATGACGCGCGCCGGCGTGGCGTGGTTGACGGCCGATCAGCAGTCGGCCCTCGCCCGCACCATCTTCGACGAGCGTGGCGGTCTGCGGCCCGATTCGGTCGGGCAGACGGCGAAGCGCCTCGCCGAGATGTCGGGATTCACTGTTCCCGCCGACACCAAGGTGCTCGGCGCCGAACTCGACCGCGTGGGACGTGATGTTCTGCTCTCGCGTGAGATCCTGGGACCGGTCCTGACGGTCTATCGCGAAGTCGACGCGGCGGCAGGTCACCGGCGTTGCCGGGAGATTCTGGCGCTCGGGGGCGAAGGCCACACGGTGGCGCTGCACGCGTCCGAGCCGACCGTCGTCGCTCGCTTCAGCGACTTGCCTGCGGGCCGCATCATCGTCAACAGCCCGGCGCTCTTCGGCGGCATGGGTTACTCCTGCAACGTCGACCCGTCGTTCCAATTGGGGACCGGGACGTGGAGCGGCTCCATCTGCTCGGACAACGTGACGCCGCTGCATCTGGTCAACATCAAGCGCGTGGCTCATCTGGCCCGCCCCTGGCGCGGCGTGTACGAGTAGCCGGCCCACCTCCACAGGCCAACCTCCACAAAGGATCAAACATGAGCCATCAAGCAACCCTGCGCGCCTATGCGTTCATCGATCGCATGCAGCCGCAATGCGCCGCCCACGTCGCGGCGACCAGCCCCGGCGACCCGCCGCTCGCGGGCATGGCCGAACTGTTCGTCGAGATGGCCCCGGGCAACGAGGTCTTCAAAGCCGCCGACATCGCGTTGAAAGCCGCGGGCGTCCGGCCCGCGATGCAGATCATCGAGCGGGAGTTCGGGCTGTTGGAGTTGCACTCCGAACAACAAGCGGAAGTGCTCGCAGCAGGCAGCGCCATGCTCGAAGGCCTCGGAATGACCGAGGCCGATCGAATCAAGCCCACGATCGCCTCGACCCAGTTCATCTCCAATGTGCACGGCTACCAGGCGCAACTGCTCAACAAGTGGCGCAAGGGCTCGCTGCTCATGCCTGGTGACAGCCTCTTCGTCCTGGAATGTGCGCCGGCGGCCTACATCGCCCTGGCCGCGAACGAGGCCGAGAAGGCGGCGGACATCAGCGTCATCGAGATCCGGGCGGTCGGTCGATTCGGGCGACTCTTCATCTCGGGCGGCGAGAGCGAAGTGGCTGCGGCGCGCGACGCGGCGATCGGAGCGCTGGAGGAGCTCACCGGAGTCGAGGCGGTGAAGAAATGACCGTGCACGGAGCCGACGCCGTCGACGCGGCCCAGAGCGCTGGGCGTACCCAACTGGTGGTGGGCCGCAGCGACATCGTCACGCCCCTCGCCCGCGAGCGTGCCCGCGACACCGGGATCGAGATCGTGGTCGGCGCCGCGGCTCCTGCGCCGCGACCCGCGTCGGGGCCGGCGACCGGTCCGGTGTCGACGCGGACTGATCCGACCCCGTCGACGGGGCCCGCCGGTCGGCTGACGAGCCTGCGCGCCTTCATGCCCGGGGAGGGACCACCGCCGCCGCCGTTGTTCCCTCCGTCGCCCGCCCTCTACAGGCGGGGGGCTCCGCTTCCCGCGCACGTGCGCATCGACACCCGAGCGGTGGGCGGGCCGGGATCGACACCGACGTCGGGACGTGTCCGGCGGGTGACGGTCGTGGGCGCGGGCAACGTCGGCATGATCGCGGCGATGCGGTTGGCCGAGTCGGCCGCGATCGACGAAGTGGTCCTCGTCGACATCGCCGGCCAACGGGCCGCAGGCATCGCCCTCGACCTCTCCCATTCGGCTCCGATCCTCGGCTTCTCGACCAGGATCCGTGGAGTACGCACGCTCGCCGAGGCCGGCCCGTCGGACTATGTCGTGATCACCGCGGGCAAGGCCCGGACTCCGGGCATGACCCGCAGCGACCTGGTCGGCGTCAACGCGGGGATCGTCGGTTCGCTGGTGTCCGATGCGGTCGCGGTCTCGCCCGACGCGGTCTTCGTGATCGTCACCAATCCGGTCGACGAGATGACCGAACACGCTTGGCGGACGTCCGGTCTGCCGACCGACCGGGTCATCGGAATGGCCGGAGTACTGGATTCGTCGCGCTTCGAAGCGTTGGCGGCGCAGGTGGCCGGCGTCCATCCGCGTGAGCTGACGGCTCTGGCGCTGGGCAGTCACGGCGACGAGATGGTGATTCCGCTGTCGCAGGCCACCGTGGCCGGGCGGTCGGTGGCCGACCGCCTCGGGTCGGGGACGGTGGATGCGCTCGTCGATCGGGCGCGAAACTCGGGGGCCGAGGTCGTCGGACTCCTGGAATCAGGCAGCGCGTTCTTCGCTCCCGGTCTGTCGGCCGCGAGGATGGTGCTGGCGATGGTCAACCAGACCGGCGAACTGCTCACCGCCACCGTTTCGGCGCGCGGGCAGTACGGCATCGACGGCGGTTACGTCGGCCTGCCGGTGCGGCTCGATCGCTCCGGTCTCGCCGAGATCGTCGAAGTGGACCTCACCGCGGCAGAGCTCGACGATCTCCAGACGGCCGCACGCCACATCGGTGACCGGGTCGGCGCGTTGGACGGGGCGGGCGCGCGATGAAGGCGGTGGTGTTCCGCGGGGCCGGTGAGGTCGAGGTACGGGACGTGCCGGAGCCGGTGCTCGCCGATCCGGCGGATGCGATCGTTCGCGTCGAGTACGCGGGAATCTGCGGCACCGACCTCCACCTCATCCATCAGGACGGAGCGCTGGCTCCGGGCGACGGACTCGGCCACGAATTCGTCGGGGTGATCGTGGAGGCGGGCGCCGCGGTCCGCGGACTCGCGGTCGGTGATCGGGTGACCGGCGCCGACTTCACGGCCTGCGGGGCGTGCTGGTGGTGTCGGGGTGGATATCACTGGGAGTGCGCGGAGCGAACCTTCTTCGGCAGTGGCACCGCGTTCGGAGCGCAGATCGACGGCGCGCAGGCCGAATACGTGCGGGTTCCGTTCGCCGATGTGACGCTGCAGCGACTTCCCGCCGACACCGATCCCGAGGCGGGGCTGTTCCTCGGCGACATCGTCGCGACCGGCTACGGCGCCGTCCAGCGCGCGGACTTCGCACCCGGCTCGACCGTGGCAGTCGTCGGCGGGGGTCCAGTCGGGCAGATAGCCAGTCAAGCCGCGCAGGCCTGCTCAGCGGGCTTCGTGGTGGTCGTGGAGCCGGTCGCCGAGCGACGCGAGCTCGCACAGAGGTGCGGTGCACTCGCCGTTGCGCCCGACGCTGCGCGTGCGGCGATCGACGAGCTCACCGACGGGCGCGGTGCGGATGCGGTCATCGAGGCGGCGGGCGGCGCCCGAGGGCTCGAAGCCGCGCTCGGTGTGGTCCGGCGTCGCGGCACGGTGGTGTCGGTCGGCGTTCCGTCCGAAGACCAGTGGACGATGCCGTTGGCGAGGTGCTTCGCGGACGAGATCACCCTCTCGTTCGCGATCGGGAACGCCATCCGCGATCGCGATGCGCTGACGGCGCTGCTGCGCGCCGGCGTCATCGATCCGACCGTGATCATCGACGGTCGGGTGGGGCTGGCCGACGCGGTCCGCGGCTACACCGCGATGCACGAGCGACGCAGCGTCAAGACGATCATCGTGATGTGAGCGAGCGGGACCGCCTCGAGCGCGTCACTCGACGCGGTCCACGTCGCCCCCGGGCTCTTCGGCCTGCTCCGATACGTCGAGCAGGCGGAGAGCCAAATCGGCCCGCATGCGATCCGAGTGCTGTGACAGGTCGAGCCCGGTGAGCTTGCGGATCTGGTCGAGGCGGTACGCGAGAGTCTTGTGGTGCACGTACAGGAGTTCGGCGGCGTCCTTCTGCGAGCAGTTCGCATCGAAGTACGCCTGCAGCGTCTTCATCAACGCACCGTCGTTCTTCTGGTCGTACGCCTGCAGCGGGCCGGTGATCTCGTAGACGAAGGAGTGGAAGTCGGCGTCCTCGTGGCCCAGCAGGAGACGAACGATGCCGAGGTCGTCGTACAGCGACGACGCTCCGCCCAAGCGGCGCGCCGCGGCGAGCGCCGTGCGTGCCTCCGCATACGCCTCGGTGTACTGGCCGGGGTGTTCGCGCGGTGTGCTCAGGCCCCACGAGATCGTGACGCCGGCGTGGTCGGTGCCGAGTTGGGTGTTCAACGCCTTCAGGAACGACCGCGACCGGTCGCGGTCCTGAATCGGCACCAGTGCGACGAGGCGGTTTCCCCGCACACTGGCGAGGGTCACCTGCGGCGGGAGTGAGACGTCGCGGACCGTGCGCAGGATTGCTCGGCGTGAGCGATCCGCCGCCGAGACGCTGGCCTCGCCTCTGCCGGTGGTCGACTCGAGATTCTCGATCGCGCCGTACAGGACGCGGTGCCAGCCCTTCAGCCGGACGCCCATCTGCTGGGCGCGGCCGCGCGCTGCAGCGCGCTGCTCGGCCGAGCCGTCCATGAGGTCCCACAGAATCTGGTCGAGAGCCTCGGCGCGGGCCAGGCTCGCCGCCCGCTGTTGCAGATAGAAGAGCGTGCAGGCGACGGCCGCTTGGGAACACGCGACGCCGATCCGTTCCCGACTGAGATCGCGACCCTGGACGCAGACGGCGCCGAAGTGATCGCTGCCGATCTCGATGGGCTGCAGCCAGACCGGATCGTCCGAGCCGGTCGCCAACAGGCGAGGTCCGACGTTCACCGATTCACGATGCCGGGCGAACGCGTGCTCCATCTGAGCGGTCGGCGTCTCGCGCGGGTAGACGGCGTCCACCGTCCCGTCCGGGGTGAGGACCGCGACGGTGCAGTTCAGGTGTTCGGCGAGCGTCCGGGCCACCCGCGGAAACACCGGACCGTTGTCGAGGACGATGTCGATCAACGACTTCTGCAGCCGGGCCGTCTCGTCGAGAAGGTCGACCTGATCCTTCAACCGCACCCTGGTGGATTCGAGCGCGGTGAGTGCGGTGCGCTGCGAGTCGTAGAGGCGGGCGTTGTCGATGGCGATGGTCGCGAGGTCGGCGAGTTCTTCGAGACGGCGGACGTCGCGTTCGGTGAAATTCGAATACCGGCGCCGCCAGACCTCGAGGACGCCGATGAGGTCGTCGCCGAGAATCAGCGGCACCGCGAGTGCCGAGCGCGTCTCCTCCTGTTCGGCGAGGGACATGAAATGGGTGCTGATGCGCCGGTCCTGGAGATAGCTGTCGACGCGAGCGGGGGCGCGCGTCTCGAACACCATTCCGGCGACGCCTTGCCCCGCGCTCATGCGCAGTCGTGCGGTCTCCATCAAGCGGTGCCCCACGCACGACCGCATGTGGATCTCGTCGCCTTCGCGGAGAAACACCCCGCAGATGTCCGATTCGCTCATGCGCAGGGTCTCGGTGGTGATCGTCAACAACACCTGGTCGAGGTCGCGAACGGTCAGCATGTGTTTGACCAGAACGGTCAGGGCATCGAGTTCTTCGCGGTACTCGTCTCGCTCGTCGTGCCGCTCGGAGGCCGTGCGGCAGAGCGTGAGCCAGGTGCAGATCTGCTGCACGGCGGTCTGTGTCAGCGGGGTGTGGTCCGGCTCCGCAGCGAGGATCGCGTAAGCCGGTGCGATGGTGTCCGCTCCGCTCGACAACTCGGCGGCGATCTCGAGTGAGGCGAGCTGCGAATTGATCGGTTCGAGGTCGCCGGGAGCGGTCACGAGGTGCCAGCCGTCCGCAGTCCGTCGCGCCAGTCGAGCCCCACCGATCTCGGCCAACAGCGCGACGACGGCGCGCTCGGCGAGCACGGGGTCGTCGAGCGCGCGGCCCAGGAGTGCGGCGAACTCGTCGGGCAGTGCCCTGCCCGCGTCGCTGTTCTCAACGGTCATCGAATGCCTCCTCGTCTCGCCGGGCACCGCCCGGTCAGGCCACCGATCGTGCGATTCCCAGCGGCGTGATGAGGTTGGCGTTCGGATAGCTGTGCACCGTCCGGTCCAGGAATGCGGCGATCACCGAGTCCGCGCCCGGGTACATCAGGGCACCGCCTGCGAGGTGGACGTCGAGGTCGTCGGCACCGCGTGTCAGGTCTGCGATGTTCTGCGCGATGCGTTCGAAGCCGGGGCGCAGAATCGACAGGAACTCGCCGTCGGATCCCTCCCGCTTGCGACGCTCGGCTTCGTCCTGGTCGATGCCGAACGCGCCCGAGAGAATGAGATCCAGGTGGTGCCCGCCGCCGGGACGGTCGTCCAGCAGTTCCAGGGATCCGTTGCGGAAGACTCCGACGCCGGTGGAGCCGCCGCCGACGTCGACCACCACCCCGTCCCTGACCCCGAGCGCCAGGTTGGCCGCGCTCACCTCGTCGATCAACGACACCTCCTCGAATCCCGCTGCTTCGAGAACGAATCGGCAGGCGCGACTCTCGGCCTCACCGACGCACGGCGGGTAGCAGGTCGCCGCGGTGGTCAGCTCCCGCTGCAGGCGCTCCTCGGCGCGAGCGCGCAGGCGAGTCGTCGCCGCTGCGGCTTCGGCGAAGTCGACGACCACCCCGTCTCGGATGGCTGCGGTCGGCGTCGCGTCGATCCACACCGGGGCGCCCTCCTCGTCGATCGTGACGAGCACACAGGTCGCTGTCCCGAGGTCGATGCCCGTGCGAACCGGACCGCTGACCTGCGCGGCCGCGTTGTCCGAGAGGGAGCCTGCGGCCCGCAACACGTCAGATATCGACTGCTTGAGAGATACGGCCACGGTTCACGTCCTGAGGTCTGGATCACACTGCTGGTAGCGATGAGGGTATCGCTCGGGCCTGCCGAGGCGGGCTATCTTCGGCGGATAGCCGGATGCGCTACCGTTGTCCGATGCGGCAGGAGCGGCCGACGTCGGTCCGGATGCACCGAGTTGCCTCTCCGAGCGGGATGCAGCGAACCCGGCCCCGTTCGACATTCTGAATGCTTGTGCAGCAGTGTGACCTGGAGTACATTCATCGATGCGGATGAACGTACACATATACGTCCAATTCTTGGGTGTGTACGTACGCGACTCGTCACCCCGTGCGGGTTCGAGAGTCTGTTCTCAGTCCATGACGAAAGGTTGTTTGCCGATGGATGTCGTGTCTGCTCTGCGGTCGCAGAGAATGAATCCCTACCGGTGGTCCGTGGTGCTCTTATGCGTCGTCTGCGGTGTTGTCGACGGATTGGATCTATTGCTGGTCCCTTACGCTCTTCCGTACCTGCCGGATGGATTCATCGGCGGAGGCGAGAAGGGGCTGTTGATCAGCGTGGGATTCGTCGGGTATGCCATCGGTTCGGTGGTTGTGGCGCCGATGGCTGATCGGATCGGCAGAAAGCCGGTGATCGTACTCGGGCTCGTCGGAGCAGGAGCATGCATGCTGCTCGGTGCATTGTCGCCGAATGCCGAATTCTTGATGGTCACTCGACTGCTGAGCGGTATCGCCATCGGTGCGGTGCTCCCATTGCTTCACGTACTCGGTGATGAATGCTCGAGCCAGAACCGTCGTGGGCTGGCGGTCGGATTGATCACCCTGGGTTACCCCGTGGGAACCACTCTCGGCGGATTCGCCAGCCTGGTCGTCATCCGGCAGTTCGACAGTTCGTGGCAGTCCCTGTTCATCTTCGGGGCACTCTTCTCGTTCGTGGTTGCGGCGATCGCCTTCATCTGTCTGCCGGAGAGTCCCGTCTTCCTCGCGGAGCGGCCGGACGATCGTCGCCTCGATTCGTTGGTCCGTCGCATGGGACTGGTTGGTGTCGACACCTCGATCCCGCCCAAGGTCGAAGCGCATGACGACACCGATGACGAAGAATCTGCCGTGGGCGTCTTGGCTCCCCAGTACCGTGCACGGTCGCTGCTCATCTGGTTCGGCTACACCTTCGGTATTGCAGGATCGTTCTTCATCAGCAGCTGGACCCCGCAACTGATCTCGGATGCGACATCGAGCCAGGAGACCGGCGCGCTGATGGCGACGGTGATCAGTTTCGGTGCGATTATCGGCGCATTCCTGATGGCTCTGGCGACCATGAAGATCATTCCGGTCAAGCTGTGTTGGATCTCGATCGGTATCTCGGTTATCGGGCAGATCGTCTTTGCGATGAATCTGCAGAACGGTGTCGCCTACGTGGCCGCTGTCATCCTCGGCATGGGGATGAGTGCGGGACTCGCGGCCTACATGACGTCGGCTCCGCGGCTGTACCCGGCCGCCATTCGAGCCCGAGCGCTCGGCTTGATGGGCGGAATCAGTCGAATCGGGGCCATCGCCGCACCGCTGTTGGTCGGCGTGCTGCTTGCTGTCGTCTCTCCGAAAGCGATGTATCTGACGGCTTCGATGGTTGTTCTCCTGTCCGGCGTGATCGCATTCGTGCTGTGGCGGCACTCGAAGTCGATGTTCGACGACAGCGAGGAGAACGACGTGGCGGTGCCGCTAACTGCCAGTGCTTCTGACGCGGTAGTGGAACAAGCGCAGCGGGCTTAGAGGTGCGCATCTCGATGGTGTTCAAGAATTTCTCGAACTGGCGTGATGAGTCGAATCCTGAGCAGGGTCGTTACGCCCAATCTGATCTAAGGAGAGTGTTATGACCGGTGCCCGAATGATCGTCACGGGCGCGGCCAGTGGAATCGGCCGTTCCATCGCCGAGATCGCCGCGGCAGACGGCAGCGATCTGCTTCTCGTGGATGTCGACGCCGTCGGCTTGAACGAAGTCGTTGCCGAACTCCAGGGGCGCGACGGCCGGGTCGGGAGCGTTGTCGCCGATCTCACCGACCCCGACGAGCCAGGCCGCGTGGTCCGTGAAGCCGAGCGAGTCCTCGGCGGGCTCGACGCCCTCATGAGCAACGCGGGTGCCGCGGCGTTCGCAACGATGAAGGATCTTGATGTCGCGACCTTCGACCGGATGGTGGCATTGAACGTCCGCGCGACCTGGCTCCTGGCGCAGGCGGCGCATCCGCTGTTGTCCGCCAGTCAGGGCAGCATCGTTGCCACCGCGTCGATCTGCGGGCACCATCCGGCGCCGCCGCAGGGTGCGTACTCGGTTGCCAAGGCGGGTTTGTTGATGCTCGTGCGTCAGTTGGCGCTGGAGTGGGGGCCCGATGGGATTCGTGTCAACAGCGTCTCGCCGGGGCCGACGATCACCGGGGCCACGGCGGGCGTCTTCAATGACATGAGCGATCCGCGGCAGCGGGCCATCAGAGAGAAGCGGGAGGCGAACCTCCCGCTCCGGCGCATCGGTCAACCCGACGACGTCGCCCGAGCTGCGATATTTCTGGCCGGCGATGCCGCCTCGCAGATCACCGGTCAGGACCTCCTCGTCGACGGCGGGATGTCGACGGTGCTCATGCTCGCGGCCGGCGTCGCCGAAGGACGTTGAGGATGACGAGTACAGCACAGCAAGAGGCAGGGAGGCCTATCGTGCGTGAAGCCGCACCGGCGGGGTCGTATCTGCCGCCCACCGAGCGTCGTCATGAGAGGTCTGACGAGGAGATTCTCGATCCGGACCTGGAGATCATCGATGCGCACCACCATCTGTACGACCGCCCCGGCGCGCGTTACCTGCTCGACGAATACGCCGGAGACGTGGCTCTCGGCCACCGGATCGTCGGCTCCGTCTACATCGAGATCATGGCGATGGCGCGCACCTGGGGACCCGAACACCTCCGCTCGATCGGCGAGATCGAGTTCGCGAATGGAATCGCGGCGATGGCGGCGACGGGGTTCTACGGCGATTGCGACGTCGCTGCGGCGATCGTCGGTTACGCGGACCTGCGCCGCGGACACGCGGTTGGCGAGGTGCTCGACGAAGCCATCGCCCGCGCGCCGGAACGCTTCCGCGGGATTCGCCAGATCACGCTCGAGTACGACGACCCGGCCATGAGCGCGTACATCAGCAACCCTCCGCCGCGGGGGATCCTGGATCATCCCGACCTCGTCGCCGGGTTACGCGAGTTGGGACGTCGAGGGCTCGTCTACGACGCGAATGCGTTTCATCATCGGCTGAGCGACTTCAGTCGTCTCGCCGATGAGGTGCCCGAGACCGTCTTCGCGCTGAACCATACGGGCTTTCCGCTTCTCATCGGCCTGTCGGAAGACCAACGCCGGGAGGAGATCGCTGCGTGGCGTCGTGACCTTCGTGAACTGGCGTCACGACCGAACGTCGTCTGCAAAGTGGGCGGTCTCGGGCAGGTCTTTCTCGGCTTCGGCTTCGATTCGAGGCCGGTGCCCCCGACGTCTCGCGAACTCGCGAGCGCCTGGGAACCGTTCGTCGTCGAGGCGATCGACGCGTTCGGGGCCGACCGCTGCATGATGATGAGCAACTTCCCGGTGGACGGGCGATCGTGCGGGTTCGTTCCGTATTGGAACGCGCTTAAATACATCGTTCGCGGCGCGTCACGCGAGGAGAAGGAGCAACTCTTTCAGCTGACGGCAGAGCGTGTTTACCGGATCGACAGGCCGTCTCGCTCGTAGGGGTGACGAGCGCTGCGGTCAGGGCGCGGCCGGAAAGAAGTTAGCGGACCGGTCGCGTTCGGTCGCCTCTCGGCGAAAGGCGCAACGCGGCTCCAGCCGTACGGAACTCCGCGAAGGCGAAGGGTTGAGCCCGGGGGACACGGAACGCAACCGATCCAGTCGGGTCAACGCCGTCGGTGCGGGATCTATTCCGGCCCGACGGCGGGTGCCTACGACTGGTTCAGCGCCACCGCGGCCTGGACGATCGCCACGAAGGCGTCGGCGTCGAGGTCGTCGTCCTCGACGGTGTCGATCGCTCGTCGAGTGCCGCCGGTCGTCGGAATGAACAGGCCTGTCGGATCGGGCAGTGACGCGCCCTTGGCGAACGTGACCTTCACTTTGGCTTTGTAGGTCTCGACCGTGCAGATCAGCCCGTCGAGGGAGAACGTTGGAACGCCGTCGGGATTCGACGCCTTCTTCCACTTGGCCTCTTCGACGACGCCCGGCGCCGCCGTGTTGATCAAGGTGCGGATCTCGGCGACGCGAGCGTGCCTCCAGTCTGCGGTCATGGAATCACGGTAGTGGATGAGGGCTGGTCTGCGCCTCGGCCTGTCCGGTCACGACCGGCCACAGTTGCGGCGGATCCTGGCGGACCAGCCGGCCGAGCACGCGATCCCATGCGCGAGTGGTGCCGAACTCGCTGCGCCAGTCGAGTGCCGCCAGGGTGAACAGGTGCAGCGGGTGTTCCTGCGTGGTGCCGATCGCGCCGTGCGCCTGATGGGTGTTGCGCACGACCACCGAGGCGGCATGACCGGCGCACGATCGTGCGACGGCAACCCGGGTCGCCGCGGCCGGTGTGCGCAGTCCGGTGGCCTCGGTCTCCAGCACGGCGGCGTCGACCGCGGCCCGGGCCAGTGCCGCTTCGGCGGCACTGTCGGCAACCAGTTGCTGTACTGCTTGGAACGCGGCGAGCGGACGGCCGAACTGAACGCGAACACTGGTGTGCTCGACGGCGAGGTCGACGGCCTTCTCGAGGGCGCCTGCGCACGACGCCGCCCGGGCGAGGGCGCCGCGCAGCGCGAGCTCGTCGAGCACGGCGGCGGCGTCGTCGAGGTCGGTTCCGGTGGGAAGCTCACCGGTCAGGGTGAGATCGGCGCGTGGCTGTCCGGAGTTGGTCGGCACCGGCGTGATGTCGGCGACGGCCGACAGGGCGGTCGACTCGATCTCGACGAGCGACGCGGAGCCGCCGCTGCCGCGTCGCACGATGACGACGGACTCCACGACGCCGAGCCACGGCACGGCGGCGGCGCGACCGTCGGCGCCGACCACCGCCACCGTGCGCGGCGTGGTCGGGTCGCCCGCGGGCAGCCCCGCGGTGCGCAGCAACCAGTTGGCGAGCAGATCGGTCTCGACGAGCGGCAGATGCCGGGCCGTGGCCGCCGCCTCGCTGTAGAGCGCGGCGGCCTCGAGCCAGCCGGCCCCGGATCCGCCGTCGGACTCGGGGGTGGTCAGCGCGACGAGGCCGAGCTCGGCCAACTGCTTCCACAGGGCGTCATCGAAGACGACGCCCGTGCCCGCGGCAGCGAGGCGGTCGGTGACGTCGCCGGCGAGGACTTCGCGCACCATCTGCAACAGGTCGGAGTCGACCGTCGCGGTCTGCAGGGTCTGACTGTTCATGAGAGGGTCTCCTTCGCTGTCGCGGTTCACCGCATGCCCAGTCCGCGGGCGATGACGCCCCGCAGAATCTCGTTGGTCCCGCCGCGCAGGGTGAATCCGGGTCGCTGCGTCACGGCGCGTCGGGTGAGGGCCGACACCGTGTCGGTTCCGCCTGCGGGCAGAGCGAGGTCGGCGAGGTCGGCGATGTCGCCCTCGAGGGAGGTCCCCAGCACCTTGACGAGCGCGGCGGGGACGTCGGCGGCGTCGCCGCGCTGCAGTGCGGTGGCCACCGACAGCGACATCTGGTGCAGCCCTCCGAGCCGTCCGACGATCCGCCCCAGCTCGGTGTCGTCGACGTCGACGTCGTCGGTGTGGGTGATCGCCTCGACGAGTCCGTAGGTGGACAGGAACCGCTCCGGCCCACTGCGTTCAAAGCTCAGCTCCGAGGTGACCTGCCGCCAGCCGTCGCCGAGCTCGCCGATCACATGATCGTCGGCGACGAACACGCCGTCGAGGTGGATCTCGTTGAAGTGGTGCAGACCGTTGGCCGAGATCACCGGGCGGATCTCGACGCCCGGGTCGGACAGCCGCACCAGCAGCTGGCTCAGGCCGGCGTGGCGGTTCGGGCGCTCGCCCGGTGCGGTCGGGGCGACGGGAGCGGTCCGCACCAGGGCGATGAACGCGTCGGCTTCGTGGCCGCCGGAGGTCCACAGCTTGGTCCCGTGGACGCGCCAGCCGCCGTTGACCTGTTCGGCTCGGGTGCGGACGCTCGCCAAGTCCGATCCGGAATCAGGTTCGCTCATCCCGATGCCGAAGAACATCTCGCCCCGAGTGATGCGCGGCAGGTAGTCGCGCTTGATGGCTTCGCTGCCGTACCGCAGGATGGTCGGCGCCACCTGCCGGTCGGCGATCCAATGTGCGGCGACAGGTGCGCTCGCGGCGAGGAGTTCCTCGGTGACGACGAACCGCTCGAGGAAGGTGCGGCCGTGCCCGCCGTATTCGGTGGGGATGGTCATGCCGAGCCAGCCCTGCGCGGCGAGCGCCCGGGTGAAGTCGACGTCCCACCCGCTGAGCCAGGTGTCGACCGTCGGGGAGACGGTGCCGGAATCGCGGCGCTCACGGAGGAACTCGCGCACCCGGCGACGCAGGTCGATCAGTTCCGTCGTCTCCCTCGTGGCAGGAGGCATCAATGCGGGCATCGTCGCTCTTTCGGTCGGTAGGTTACGTCTATGGGTTGATACTTACGTAAATACATAACTCGTGTTAGAATAGTTCACATGCTGCGGCGCGGTCAACGTCTCTCCATCGACGATGGCTGTGACTGCACATGGACACAGTGTCGATGCTGCGAAAGGGGCTCCGGTGACACAGCGACCCGCTACGGTACGACCGCGACATCGGATGGTCGACCGCGTCTCGGGCATCCTGGAATTCGTCGCGCGCTCCGAGGGTGCCTCGCTCACCGAGATCGCCCGCCATGTCGGTGCGCCGGTCTCGTCTGTGCAGGGCCTGGTGAACGGTCTGGTCGCCACCGGCTATCTCGACGAGCGCTCCCGGGTGTATCGACTCGGTGCCGCGCCCCACTTCCTGAACCTGGTCGCCGGTCGCGGTGCGGTGAATCGCATCGTGCACGACGACCTGGTGCGCCTGCACGAACGGACGGGTCGTACCAGCGTCGTCCTGGCGGTGGCCATCGGTTCCGACATCGTGTACATCGACCACGTCTCCGACGATCCGCGCACCGCATACCTGGCCGAACGCTTCCTTCGCCGGTCGCTGATCAGGACGTCGAGCGGACTGGTCCTGATGGCGGACTGGGAGCCCCGCGACCTCTGGGCCTACCTCGAGACGCTGGGCGACGACGACCAGTCGCGGGTACGACTGCTCCTCGACGAGCTGGAGTCGATCCGGGCCACCGACATGTCGGTGCTGCCGAACATCGCCGAGGATCCCGAGCTCGACGGCATCTCCATCGCGGTGCGCGAGGGGGATCGGGTGGTGGCCGCGGTCGGCGTCGTCGGACGGCATGCCGATCTGGCGCGCGACCGAGAGCAGATCATCACCGCACTGCGCGAGCAGGCGATGGAATGGGATGAGCGCGACTGAACTCGTTCGCAGACGTGAACACTTAGGAAAGGGAACATCATGACCGAACCGCTGCTGGTGGAACGTGCCGACCACGTGGAGACCTGGACGGTGAACCTGCCGGACCAGCGCAATCCGATCTCCAGTGCTGAGGTGATCGAGGCGTTCGTGGAGAACGCGCGCCGCGTGCAAGGCGATCTCGACACGCGGTGCATCGTGCTGACGGGTGCGGGCTCCGCGTTCTCGGCGGGCGGCAATGTCAACGACATGCGCGAGAAGGCGGGCATGTTCGCCGGGTCGCCGTACGAGCTGCGTAACGGCTATCGCGGTGGCATCCAACGGATTCCGCTTGCGATGAACGACCTCGAGGTGCCGGTGGTCGCCGCGGTGAACGGACCCGCCGTCGGTGCGGGTTGCGACCTCGCGGTGATGGCAGACCTCCGCATCGCGTCGACGAAGGCGTGGTTCGCCGAATCGTTCGTGCAACTCGGCATCATTCCCGGCGACGGCGGCGCCTGGCTTCTCAGCCACGCGATCGGACCGCAGCGTGCGGCGCAGATGGCGCTGACCGGCGATCGCGTCGACGCCAAGACCGCAGTGGAGTGGGGACTGGTCGCCGATGTCGTCGAGCCCGACGAACTGTTGCCCACCGCCGTCGCGTTGGCGAAGCGCATTGCGAAGAACCCGCCGCACGCGACGCGGATGGCCAAGCGGTTGCTGAAGGAGTCGCGGACCTCGGATCTGCGTGAAGTCCTGGAACTGTCGGCGACGATGCAGGCCCTCGCGCACCACACCGCCGATCACGATGAAGCGATGACCGCCTTCGTCGAGAAGCGGCCGGGCGACTTCAGCGGTCGCTGAGCGACGATCCCCGCAGTCGTTGATCGAGGGATTGCGGGGATCACCACCCTCAGCGACCGACGAACTTCGCCTTCCCCGGCCCCTCCTTGATGAACGAGGCCATGCCGATGTCTCGGTCCTCGGTGGCGAAGAGTCCTTCGAACAGTGCTCGCTCGATGCTGAGGCCGGTCGCCAGATCCACCTCGCCGCCACGGTCGACGGATTCCTTGACGGCGCGTAACGCGGCCCGTGGCCCACCGATGAACTGTCGCGCCCACGCCACCGCTCGATCGGTCGCCGTCCCCGCCGGAACCACCTCTTCGACGATGCGCGCGTCGAGGGCGTCCTCGGCGCTCAGGATGCGCCCGGTCAGGCACAGTTCTTTCGCAGCCGCCGGACCGATGAGCCGGGTGAGGCGTTGCGTACCGCCCGCGCCAGGAATGATCCCCAGCAGGATTTCGGGCTGCCCCAGCATCGCGGTCTCGGCAGCGATCCGACGATCACAGCACAGCGCGAGCTCCATCCCGCCGCCGAGCGCCGCTCCGGTGATGGCGGCGACGGTCGGCTGACCGATCGCGGCAACCGCACTGAACGCCGACTGGAGTGCCCCCGCTTCGGCCCGCATCTGCGAGAACGACATCCGGCTCATCTCCTTGATGTCCGCGCCGGCTGCGAAGATGCGCTCACTGCCGCTGAACACCACCGCGTCGACCCGATCGTCGGCCGAGACCGTCTGCGCGACGGCGCGGATCTCTTCCTGCATGTCCCGACTCAGCGCGTTGACGGGCGGGCGGTCGAGGGTGATCAGCGCGATTCCGTCGCGAATATCCAGCGTCAGGTACCGATAGTCGGTGCCTGCCCGAGACTGCGCCGTCGGCGCTGCGTTGCCGGTCATGCCTGTGCGATCTTCGATGTGACACCGGCGGCGTCGCCGTCGCCGAGCGGGTCCGGCCACTGTTCCCACGCGTCCGGGCCGAGTTCGATCTCCTCCTGGGTCAGCAGACAGGCGTCTAGAGCGGCGAACAGGACGTCCCAGTCGATTCCCTGTCCGATGAACACGATCTCCTGGCGGCAGTCACCGACGGGATCTTCCCACTTCTCGAGAATCGCGGTGCGCCGCTCCTCGTCGTCGGGCCAGTAGCTCGGCGGCAGGAACTGCCACCATCGCCCGATGTAGCCGTGGCGGATGAGATGCCCGGCCTGCGAGACACTGCCGATCTCAGTCATCCGAGCCGCATTCCAGAAATAGCCCTTGGCGCGCAGCAGCACACCGTTCGTCCACTCCGCGGTGAGGAAGTCGTGGAACCTGACCGGGTGGAACGGCGCGCGCTCCCGATACACCGCCGAGCTGACTCCGTACTCCAACGTCTCGGGTATATGGGTGCCCCGCAACTCCTGCAGCCAGCCGGGCGCCTGTGCGGCCTTCACCAGGGAGAACCTCCCGGTGTCCATGATGGTGTCGAGGGGGACGTCGCCGTCGATCATCGGCTCGATCCGGGCCGTGGCGTTGAGCGAACGCAGCACCGCCGTCAGCTCGGCCAGCTCGGCTGCGTTGATCAAGTCGGCCTTGCTGACCAGGATGACGTCGGCGAACTCGACCTGATCGACGAGCAGATCCGACAAGTCGCGCTGATCCTCCGGCGCCTCGGCCACGATGTCGCCGCCAGATCGGAAATCGCGGAGGAAGCTGTAGCCGTCCACAACGGTGACCATGGTGTCCAGCCGTGCCACATCCGACAATGCGTTGCCGTCGGTGTCGACGAACGTGAACGTCTCGGCCACCGGCAGTGGTTCGGAGATGCCGGACGACTCGATGAGGAGGTAGTCGAAGGACCCCTTCGCTGCGAGTTCGGTGATCTCCACGAGCAGGTCTTCTCGCAGGGTGCAACAGATGCACCCGTTGGACATCTCGACGATCTTCTCCTGGGACCGGCTCAACGTCACCTCGCGCTCGATCTCGGCGCTGTCGATGTTCACCTCGCTCATGTCGTTGACGACGACGGCGATCCGGCGGCCGTCGCGGTTGTGAAGCACTCGGTTGAGCAGGGTCGTCTTACCGGCGCCGAGGAAGCCGGAGAGCACGGTGACGGGAAGCCGGTTGTCGGTCATGGCTGAATTCCTTCGAAACAAGACAGGCGAGCGTCTGGGGCGTCGTCGATGGGGCTGGGCGGGGCGACCGCCGACCCGCACCGCGGGCAATGGCGCGGAGCGGGTCGTGCGGTCTCCGTCATCGGTGGATCAGGCCGGCACCGGCTCCAGGTAGCCGCCGAAGAGGTCGACGACGATGGACTCGGCCTCGGTGTCGGTGCCGAAGACGTCGGTGGCATCGAATCGGACGTGGTAGGTGGGTTCGGAACCACCGTCGTCGCGGCCGTGTCCGATCGCGTCGGGGAACCGCCACTCGTGTGCGGTGCGGTGGTCGATCACGCCCTCCTTGCCGAAGCAGTATCCGGGCACCCGAATGTGGCCGGGTACCTGTTCGGTCGCCACCCGTACCCGGTCGCCGACCTCGAACTGCTGCAGATTCGGATTCGCCGGCCGCCCGGCCGAGCTCACTGGGCGCGAGAGCGGAAACGGTCCGCCGGCCAAGTCTTCGAGCTCTTCCTGGGTGAGCATGCCGTTCTCCACCATCAGAGTGGCGGTGCCGACCAGAATGCGTTCGAAGTAGCTGCTCGTCATGTAGTCGCGCGGCTCCATACGCTCGATCGAGTGCCGTAGCTGATCGACGCTGAACTGATCGGCGTCGGCGCAGGCGAACAGCAGACCGTAGGCCAGAGGCTCCCAGTCCTCGTGGTACTCGGCCGTCTGGAACGGACCGTCGGGGTACTCATTGACCCGATGCGGAACCGGCCCGAAGTTCTGGACGCCGCCGAGATCGTGAATTCCGTGCATGATGATATTCCTTCGTGAAGTAGTGAGTAGAGCGCGATCAGACGGATTCGACCTGTGGGACCGCCACGCCGATCAAGCAGTCCTTGGTCACGATCTCGGCCAGCTGTTCGCGGCTCCACCCCTCGGTGCCCGCCGGCCGCTGCGGGAGAACCATGAAGCGGGTGTCCGCGGTGACATCGACGACCCGGATCTCGACGCCGTCCGGAATCTGGGTGCCCATCTCGGCGAGCACCGTGCGCGGTTCACGCACCACCCGGGACCGGTACTCGAAGCTCTTGTACCACGACGGCGAGAGTCCCAGAATCGGCCAGGCCGTGCACGAGCAGAGCGAGCACACGATGACGTGCTTGAGCGTCGGCGTGTCCTCCAACGCGACGATGTACTCGCCCTGCGGGCCGAGGTAACCGTACTGGCCCACCGCAGCCGTCCCGTCAGTGAGCAAGAGCTCGCGGAATTCCGGGTCGGTCCATGCGTGTGCGACGAGTTCGGCGCCGCGCCGCGGACTGAAGACGTTCTCTGCGGTGTTGTTCCACTCGTCGAGATAGCCCTCGGGCAGCAGGCCCTTGGCCTCCAGCGCGCGGCGGAGCGCCTCGCCGCGCGCCGAGCGCGGAGCCTTCTCGCCGAGATCGTTGTCGACTGCGTGATCGATGGTGACAGACATGGTGTTGCCTTCCTGTGGGGATGGAGCCGCGGGCTGCGGAGTGGGGATGCGTAGTACGTGGACGGGGATCCGGATCAAACTGCGGGAAAGGGCGGCTGCCGTCGGTGAAAATCGGTGGCGTTCTGGAACGCGGCCGCCACCCGGAGCAGGGACGCTTCCGCGAAGGGACGACCGATGAGTTGCAATCCGATGGGCAGGCCGGCGTCGTCGAAGCCGCAGGGCACACTCATCGCGGGCAGCCCGGTGAGCGACGGCAGTCCGGTGAACTGCATGATCGCCGCGAGCATGTCCTCCGGTACACCGGCGTCGATCTCGACGGTGGTCTCGCCGAGCGGGGTGGCGGTGAACGGGAGGGTGGGACAGACGATGACGTCGACGCGCTCCAGCGCTGCGAGCATCTGCGTGCGCAGCATCGCGCGGTATCGCTGCGCCTGCAGATAGTGCACCGCCGGCAGGAGTTCACCGGTCTGCAGGAGCAGGCGCACATCGTCGCCGTAGTTCTGGGGCTGCTCACGCAGGGTGCGCTGATGGTAGGTGCTGGGCTCGGCGGCCTCGATTGTCAACTGGGCCGAGATGTTGCCCTCGATGTCGGGTACCTGCACCGCGGTCTGGACTGCGCCCTGTTCGAGCAGGGTGCGCAGTGCCTGCTCGACGGCCGCGCCGACACTCGGCTGAACGTGTGTGAGGGAGTAGTCGTCGATCAGACCGATCCGCAGGCCGGCCACGCTCGGATGACGCACCGCAGCCGAGTAGTGCTCCGTGGGCGCCGTCGAGGAGCCGGGATCGTTCGGGTCGTGGCCGGCGAACGCGTCGAGGAGGATCGCACAGTCCTGAGCGGAACGGGCCATCGGTCCCACCGTGTCCATGGTCCAGGCCAACGGAATCACACCGTAGTTGCTGACCCGACCGATGGTCGGGCGCAATCCGGTGATGCCGTTGAGCGACGAGGGCAGGCGGACTGATCCGCCCGTGTCGGTGCCCACCGCCGCCATACCCGCGCCTGTTGCCACGGCAACGCCGGAACCACCGCTGGATCCACCGGGCATCCGGCTGAGATCCCACGGGCTCTTCACCGAGCCGTAGTGGGGGTTGGCAGATGTTCCGCCCCAAGCGAATTCGTGCATGTTCGTCTTACCGATGATGATCGCGCCTGCCGCGCGCAACTTCCGCACCACAGTGGCGTCGTACGTCGGCCGGTGATCGGCCAGCACGGCGCTGCCCGCTGTGGTCAGTTGTCCGGCGACGCCGACGTTGTCTTTGAGAGCGATCGGGATGCCGTGCAAAGGACCGATTCGATAGCCGGCCGCAATGAGATCGGTGCACGCGCGGGCCACGGCGCGCGCCTCGTCGGCGTTGACCGTGATGAAGGCATTGGTCTCCTTGACGCGGTCGACGCGGTCGAGGCAGGCCTCGACCAGGTCGACCGGAGACAGGTCGCGGTCGTCGATCTGCTTCGAGGCGGTGATGATGTCCAGGTCGAGCGGGTTCACGGTGCTCCTGCGCCTTCGGATGTCTGGTGGGGGAAATCGGGTGTGGTGAAGGTCGTGATGGGGGCGATCGCAGTGTTCTCGGCGGCACGCATCCGTGCATTGAGTTCCTGGGCTGCCGGGATCCACTGACTGAGCAGTGCGCCGACCGCGGTCGCGTCGTCGTCGCTGAGTGGTAAGTCGACGAGTGCTGCAGCCGCGACCACCTCGTCGGTCGAGACGGTGGCGTCGTCATTCGGATTCATGAGGTGGGCCTCCTCGGGAGTTTGGATGCGTGGGGAACGGTCGGTCGAACCGGTCACCGCTGCGGCGCGTGATCGGCGCGCAGTCGACTGCGCTGGATCTTTCCCGTCGCAGTGGTCGGCAGCGCGTCGAGAAAGACGACCTCACGCGGGTACTGGTAAAAGGCGAGCCGGTTCTTGACGAACTGCTGGAGTTCAGCGGCGAGGCCATTGCCGGTGTCGACGCCGTCGCGGGCGACGACGTAGGCGACGATCGCCTCGGTCCGGAGCTCGTCCGGCACACCGACGACGGCGACCATCTCGACCGACGGATGCCGCAGGATCTGTTCCTCGATCTCCCCGGGTCCGACGCGGTACCCCGCGGTGGAGATCAGGTCGTCGTTGCGTCCCGTGAACCAATAGAAGCCGTCACTGTCTTGGACGGCGAGGTCGCCGGTGTGGAGGTAGCCGCCTGCGGTCTTCTCGGCGGTCTTCTCGACGGCGTTCCAGTAGCCGAGGAAGGCGTTGGGACTCGGGAGTCGCACGCAGATCTCGCCGGTGTCGCCGGTCGCGACGGGGTGAGCATCCTCATCGAGGAGCACGACGTCGAAGCCGGGGGTCGCGATCCCCAGCGATCCCGGTGGACTGTACGAGTTCGAGTGGCAGGTGCCGAGGATGAGGTTGATCTCGGTCTGCCCGTAGATCTCGTTGATCCTGACTCCCAGCGCCTGCTGTGCCCAGTCGACCAGGGCTTCGCCGAGTGCTTCGCCGCCGGAACAGCAGGCCCGGAGCGCCGTACCGGAATAGTCGACCTCGGAGTTGCGCATCGTCTTGAGAAGTGTCGGAGGCAGAAACGAGCACGTCACGCGGTGTTGTCGGAGGATGCGGTCGATGGTGGCGGCGGTGGGACGGGAGTCCGCTGCGACTACCGGTCGCCCGTAGTAGAGGCTGGGCAGCAGGACGTCGAGCAGACCGCCGGCCCACGCCCAGTCGGCGGGTGTCCAGAAGACGTCGTCGGGGCGGGGGAATCCGTCTTGCGATCGGCGGACGCCGGGTAGGTGGCCGAGCACGACGCGGTGGCCGTGCAGGGCGCCCTTGGGCGACCCCGTGGTTCCGGAGGTGTAGATGAGTAGCGCCGGGTCGTCCGGGCCGGTGACTGGAAGGTCGTCAGCCGGATCGAAGGTGTCGATGTGGTCGAATCCGGTCACCGACGACGAGGAACTCTGCTCCCCGGTGACGATCACCGTGGTCAGCGCACCCAGCGCCGGGAGTTCGGCGGCGAGTCGGGAGAAACACGCGGAGTCGAAGACCGCAGCCGTGGCACCGGAGTCGGCCATGCGGAACAGCGCCGCCTCGGGACCGAACTTCACCGACAGCGGTACCGCGATGGCACCCATTCGGTACACCGCCAGGTGGGCGACGACGGTCTCTGCGGACTGCGCGCACATGATCGCGACACGGTCACCGCGGTCGACGCCGCGACTCCGGAGGAAGGCGATCAGTCGGCGCGACCGGTTGACGAGATTCCCGAACGTGCAGACCTCCGGTGCGGCGTCGCCGCGGTCGACGATGACCGCTGGGGTGTCGGCGGGGTGAACCTCCGCGCAGGCCACTGCGATGTTGAACTGTCCGTCGATGCGCCACTCGAAGTCATCGACGGCGAGACTGGGCAACCACGGCCGGTCGATGAGGTGTGATCCCGACATTGCCGTCCTTTCAAGTGTGTTCCATGTCATTGGCTTGCCTTCGACCGTAAGAGTGAGATCCTTCACATTCAATATCGGAACGTCTATAAATATCCATGTATCTGTAGATGCCTCTACATGCGTCTACGGTGGTCGCGGACGTGATCGATAGCGGACGAACGTCCCGAAACCACAACTGAACGAGGTGTGCAAGTGGTGGATTCCAGGAACGAGGTGTCCGGCGAGATCGCTCGCCTGCGCCGTCACACGCTGCTGCAGCGGGAACTCATCGAGACCGCCGGTGAACTGTCGTCGACCACGGACGAGGACACCGTGATCCACACCCTCATCAGGCGGGCGAGACAGTTGATCGGTACCGACCTCGCCTACCTGATGCTGGTGGACCCCGATCGCGGTGACACGTACATGCGTGCGTCAGACGGTGCGATCGGCCCCGCTTTCGACACGATCCGGCTCGGGCGAGGATTCGGCCTCGGCGGGCAGGTCGCGCAATCCATGGCGCCGCGGTGGACGCGCAACTACCTGCGGGACCAGCAGTACACCCACGTCATCGACCCGATCGTCGTGGAAGAGGGGGTCATGGCGATCCTCGGCGCACCGGTCGAGAAGCACGGTCAACTCACCGGGGTGCTGTTCGTGTCCGACCGATCCGAGCGCGACTTCACCGACGACGAGGTCATGTTGTTGACCCTGCTCGCCGAACACGCCTCGGTCACGATCACCGCAGCGGCCAGGCACACGGCATTGGTGGCCGACCTCGCTGCCAGCCGGGCTCAGTTGGGTGAGGCGACGCGCTCGAATCGTCGTTGGCGCACCACGGTCGAACTACTCAAAGAGCTCACCACGCTGGTCCGTGAGGACACGGATGCGCCGGCGTTGGTCCACCATCTGGTCTCCCTGATCGGCGGTGCGGCGGCCCTGTACGACGACCGGCGTCGTCTGATCGACGCCGCAGGTGAGCCCGGAGACTCGCTGGTCGACGTCGTACGGCGCGTCGTCGACGAAGGGACGGCGTCGAGCCCGGTCGGACACACCCGCGTTGCCGTGTCACTGGCGAGTACGACGGCCGACGGCCGCGAGGACGCGGTGGCGACTGTCTTCTGCACACCCGTGTCGGTGGGGTCCGAGACCCTGGGGGTACTCGGATACGCCAGCCGAGCCGAGACAGAGGACATCGAGGAAGTCCTCGACCACGCGTCGGCGTTGATCGCGCTGATCCTCCTGGGACAGCGGGCTCGGGACGAGGCCGACAACCGGCTGCGCGGGGAGCTCCTGGCGGAGATCCTGGCTCCGACTCCCAACGATCTGGACACCATCGAGCGGCGGGCCGGCCTCGTGGACGTCGACCTCAGCGGTGACCTGATTGCGGTAGCGGTCATCGCCGCAGAGCAGTCGGTGAGCCAAGCACTCCGCGCCGAGACCACCGCGGTGGCCCGCGAGCTGTCAGGGTTGGTCACCTCGTACAGCGACGGGATGGCGTTGTTGATCCCAGGGGCAGATCCACGCGTGATTGCCCGCGCGGCTGCTGTGCGATTGGGCCAGCACGGCGCGACCGTCGGTACCTCGGGGCCGACGGATCGGATCGACGAGGTCGCCGGCAACGTCGATGCGGCGCGCAGCGCTGCCCGCCTGCTCGTCGCGCTCGGCCGAGCCGGCGACGGAGCGGCCACCAGCGAACTGGGCATGTACGGTGCGTTGTTCAGCGACGTGAGGCCCACGACGCTGATGGCCTTCGTCGATCAGTGCCTCGACCCCGTCCGCACCTACGACCGCGACCACGGAACCGAGATCGTGCACATGCTGCGCGTCTACTTCGAGTGCGAGCAGAGTGCTTCGGCGACGGCGGAGGAGTTGTTCGTCCACGTCAACACGGTCTACCAGCGGCTGGACCGTGTCGATCGCATCCTCGGTCCCGACTGGCGCACTGGTGACCGCTCGCTGGAGATCCAGCTCGCGTTGCGGTTGAAGGCGTTGTCGACGTCGGCGGAGAATTGACGGCTACTCGGTACCTCCACCCGGTGACAGCCGTCGACGGGAAAGCGCGACTCTTGCCCCAGCGCTCCACCGCCACCGAACCCTCCCGATCACTCCGACAAGAAGTCGACCACCATCGGGCTCGCTTCGTCGCGGCACTCGTCGAAGTAGCCGTGGCGGGCGCCGTCGAAGGTGTGCACGCGGGCACCGGGGATGCGGTCGGCGAGGAGCTGCGCGTTCACCACGGGGGCGAACCGGTCGTCGGTGCCGTGCAGGATGAGAGTCGGCGCAACGATCTCAGGGAGGCGATCCCAGGCGTCGTGCTGATTGCTCGCGGCGAGGTGCCCGTGCCGGGCCTTGGCGGACATCGTCGGATCGCCGAGGGTCTGGTAGGGGCCGGGATGGGCGGCGCGCCACTCCGGCGTGTACATCATGTCTTCGAGCGCGGCGTCGCGTTCGTGGCTGGCGAGCAGGAGGCGGACGTCGTCGCCGCGTTCCACTGCGTGCTCGCCGCCCGGTGTGGTGCACCCGAGAACGAGTCGCCTGACCCGGTCGGGCGCGATGATCGCCAGCCACTGGGCGGTGCGGCCGCCCATCGACGCCCCGTAGACGTGAAAGTGCTCGATCGCGAGTGAATCCATCACGGTGAGGGCGTCTTCGGCGAACAGTCGAGTGCTGTAGCGGTCGGACTCCTCGCTCTTGCCCGCGCCGCGATAGTCGAAGGTGACGGTCGTGAAGGAGGCGGCGAAGTCGTTGCGGGTGCGGTCCCACCAATGGTGATCGTTGGCCTGCCCGGGGAGCAGGAGAAGAGTCGGTCCGTGGCCGCGCAGTTGGACTGCGAGCCGGACGTGATCGGCGGCGACGGTGGTCTGGGTGTACTGGATCATCTCGTGGCCTCCGGCTCGCTCTACCTCCACTCTATGTCGCCGACACCCGGTTGTGGTGCGGCTCAGTGGACTCCGCGCTGGGGAAGCGCACGCCGCTCCGAGACGACGACCCGCTCCCGCGATACACTCGGGCACTGGTTCGCCAGCGCTTGACCGGTGTCTCCCATCCAGGTTTCGCCATCCCCGGTGTGCTCGGCGTGCGAGCGCAGAGAGTAGGACTGTGTCGCAGAATCCGATCCCCGTGACCGTCGACAACTTCGCCCGTGCGGAAACCGCACGAATGTTCGCAGCGCTGGCGCAGAGTGCGGGCGGGTCCAATCGGTGGAAGCACGCGCGCACACCGACGCGTGTGGAGGAACAGACCGTCATCCGGATGAACCGGGACACGCTGTACAGCTTCGCCGTCCTCGACGTTGCGCACGGCGGAACGGTGACCGTCCCGGACGCCGACGGACGCTACATCTCCGTCATGATCGTCACCGAGGAGCATCACATCCCGCGCATCCTGCACGACGCGGGGACCTACCAACTGACCGCCGATGAGGTGGGCAGCGACTTCGTCCTGGTGGCGGCACGTATTCTCGTGGATCCGCAGTCGGCGGACGACGTCGCCGTGGTCGCGGGCATCCAGGACGGACTGAGTGCGACGTCGACCAGGGGAGCGGAGTTCGTCTCGCCGGAATACGACCCGGTCACGCTGGACGAGGTGCGCGGCGCGCTGAAGATCCTCGCGCGCGGTGTCAACGACATCGGCGAGGCGTTCGGCCGCAAGGGCGAAGTGGAGCGGTTGAGTCACCTCATCGGTGCCGCGTTCGGGTGGGGCGGCCTGCCGAAGAGCGAGGCGCTGTATCTCACCGTGTCGCCGCAACTCCCGGTCGGCGACTACCACCTGCGGGTGGCGGACGTGCCGGTCGACGCCTTCTGGTCGGTCTCGGTGTACAACGCCGACGGCTTCTTCGAACCGAACGACACTGACAGCTACAACCTGAACAGCATCACCGCCGTGCCCGACGCCGACGGCGCGGTGACGGTCCGGTTCGGCGGCGACCCGACGGCGCCGAACACCCTGCCGATCGTCGACGGCTGGAACTACCTGTTCCGGCTGTACCGGCCCCGCCCCGAGGCGGCGTCGTGGACCCCGCCGCCGCTGGTCACTGACTCGGGGAACTGACCGTGCTCGAATCCATCGGTTCGACGCTGCCCCAAGCCGTGGGGATCGCGGCGAGTCCGCTTCCGGTGATCGCGGTGATCATCATCCTCATGGCGCCGAACTCGCGACGGCTCGGCATCCTGTATCTGCTCGGCTGGCTGGTCGGGATCGCCGTCGCGACGACCGTGTTCTCGTTCCTCACCCGGGTCGGGGTGGACGCGACGTCGGAGGACGAGGCGCAGCCGATCCTCGCCTGCATCAAGATCGCGCTCGGCCTGCTCCTGGTGTGGCTCGCCGTGCGTCAGTGGCGCAAGCGTCCGACGCCCGGCGCGGAGCCGGAGATGCCGTCGTGGATGTCGCGGCTCGACGGGCTCCGGCCTGCGACGACGGTCGCGCTGTCGTTCGGCCTCGCCGCCAATCCGAAGAATCTCGTGATGGCGGCGACCGCGGGCACCGTCATCGGGGCGTCCCGCACCGTGGTCGGCGATTCGGCCTGGGTGATTCTGGTGTTCACGCTGGTCGCCGGCGCGTCGGTCGCGTTGCCCGTCCTCGCATCCGTGATCGCCCCGGCGGCGTCGGCCAGCGCTCTCGCCACCACCCGGACGTGGCTGGTGGCGAACAACGCCACCATCATGACCGTGGTGTTCGCGCTGCTCGCGACGCAGAACTTCGGTGACGGGCTGGCGTTGCTGTAGCCGTCGTTGCTGTGACAGGCGTTGCTTTCCCAGGCGGCGGGCTCACACCGGGATGGCGAGTAGCTCTCCCAGATGCTTGTCGATCTGCGGCATGTAGGTCGGCGACACCCCGAACAACCCGAGATGGCCCAGGACGTCCTCGATCAGCCGCAGTTCGCTGCCTGCGACGAGCTGCTGTTCGGGTTCGCAGTCGCGCGGCGGAAACAGTTGATCCTCGTCGATCGGCATCACGAACACCTTCGCGGTGATCCGACCGAGCGCCGCAGCGAGGTCGCCGCCGGTGTGCCGGGCGACGTCGCCGCGCTGCCACGCCCACGACTGGGTCAGGAGCGCGTTCGGATCCATCACGGTGAAGTACGGATCCAGGAAGCCGGCGAGGAACTCCTCCCGGGAGCCGAAGTCGAGTGCACGCCAGACCTCCTGCTTCCAGAACTCGGTGGAGAATCCGGAGATCGCCCAGATGTGGGCCTGGCGGGTGAGGCCGTCGACGACGTCGGCGTTCGACGTGTACTCGCCGCCGTTCCATCCCGGGTCGGACATGATCGCCTCCCGCATGGCCTCCGCGATCAGGTAGTCGCCCGGCGTGTTCTGCGCGGTGCCTGCGATGGGCGCGGCACGCAGCACCTTGTCCGGGAAACGCACCGCCCACTCGTAGGTCTGCTGCGCGCCCATCGACCCGCCGACGACGAGCGCGAGACGGTCGATCCCGAAGTGCTCGCGCAGCAGGCGTTCCTGCGCGACGACGTTGTCGCCGATCCGTACGCGCGGAAACGTCGACATCGAGAGCGCGGCGTTCGGCCCGTCCGCGTTGTGCGGCGACGTCGACAGTCCACTGCCGATCTGGTCGACGCAGACGATGAAGTACTTCTCCGGATTCAGGGCGTGATCGGGGCCGATGTAGACATCGCGCCAGATCTGGTGGGTGCCCGAGTACCAGGTGGGGATGAGGATCGCGTTGTCCCCGGCGTCGTTGAGGGTGCCGAACGTCGCCACGGCCAGCGTGCAGTCGGGGATGACGCCGCCTTCTTCGAGGGTGAGTTCGCCGATGCTGATGAGGTCGTAGTCGCCGTGGAACTCGTGGCTGTAGAACGGGTTGTCGATCATCGGGTCTCCTTTGTTCGCGGGTGGTCGTCGAGGTGCTCGGCGCGAAGGGCAGGAAGAGGGGGAATCCCGTCGCCTCGGGACTGTCGCGCTCCTTCAGTACGCGCGGATGGTGGTCGCCGGCTGACGAAGGTGCGGACGATCGGTGGTGACGGTGAACCGGACGACGCCGCTGCCGGTGCGCACCTCCCGGGAGAACCCGCTCTGATTCTCGCCCAGCCCGGGGAGGTTGCCACTGGCCGGGCCGCTGACCGCGCCGTGCCGCCCGGTGGCGAGGTTGCGCCAGTGGATCGTCACGGTGACCGCGCACGGCCGGCCGGTTCCGCTGATTCCGAAGAACTGCCCGGTGGGACCGAACCGGACGACTCCGGGGCGTTCGGCCGGCGCGTGGGCGAACGCCACCACCTGGCCCGCGCAGGCGGGTCCGTAGGCGATCGACGGCACCGGCGCGGACCGGGCATCCCGACCGCCGGGAACGAAGGGGCTCGCACCGGCGTCGCCCACACCCAGTCCGACGCCGCAAAGTCCGGCTGATCCGACCACTGCGATCAGGCCGCCGCGTGCGGCGACGGTGCGCAGGCGGGAGAAGGAGCTCGAGACGGCGTTCCGTGATCGGGCGGTCTCGTCTGATCTCATTATGACGGGCACCAGAGGGCCAGGCTGCCGCCGGCGAGCGGTCCGATCGGCCGACCGTTGGTGGGGTCGTTCACGCACAATTCCGAGAAGCCGCGTGGTTCATGGGTTTTCGGGTCGAGCGCTGAGATGTGGCCGGAACCCAACAGCGTCGACGGCTTGTACAGCGTGCCCTGGGTCGAGAACGCCTCCGGCAGGCGGGATCCGATGAACCCGTACCGGAGCGTGCCCCGATGCCCGTCCGTCGGCGAGTGAAGTCGTTCAAGGACCGGCGTGTACAGCTTCGTCGGCTTCGGCGCGTACACGATGCTCTCCTTGACGGCGACGCGCTCATAGACCTGCACACCGACAGTGAACAACTGGGCGTAGACGAAGTCGCCGAGCTGGTCGACGCGCTGCGGTTTGGGAAGGAGGTCGCCGGGCTGGGCCGCGGCATGCGGACTGGTGCCGAACATCAGTGCCGCGACGGCGGCGATCGTGGTCAAGCACGCGATGGCGCGTCGTGCTGCTGTCGTCATGGGTACCCCCGTGATCGAGGTGGTCAGCGAACCCCGGCCTGGTCTCAAGGCTAACGGATCTGGGGGTGCGGGACTCGGCTATCACGAATCCGGACTGTAGTACGGCTCGTATCGAAAGTCGACCAATAGGTCGAAAACCAATCTAGACAGTTGAACAACCATCTAATGGGTTGGGTGTCGTGCTATCGTTCCGATCGTGGGCGCCTCTCCACGTCAGAAACTGCTCATCGGCTGCATCGAGATCGGTGTCGCCGCTTCCTGACTTCATCGAATTCCCGACCACCCCAGGAGGAGTCACCTTGCCCGCAACGCGCATGATGCCGACGCAGGAGTCGGCCGACCTCATCGAACTGACCCGCGACCTCGCAGATAAGGAGATGCGTCCACTCGTTGACCAATACGAGCGCGAACACCGCTTTCCCCGAGACGTCTTTCGGCTCCTGGGTGAAACCGGGCTTCTGACCCTGCCGTTCGACGAGCACTACGGCGGCGGCGGGCAGTCCAACGAGGTCTATCTCCAGGTCGTCGAAGAGTTGGCCTCGGCGTGGTCGGCTGTCGGCCTCGGGGTCAGCCTCCACACCCTCAGCTGTCTCGGCCTCGTCAATGGCGGTACCAAGGAGCAGCAGGATCGGTGGCTGCCGGCCATGCTCGGCGGTGACCTCCTCGGTGCCTACTGCCTGTCCGAACCCCCCTCGGGTTCCGATGCCGGCGCAATGAAGACACGCGCCGTTCGAGACGGCGACGACTACGTGATCACTGGTGCTAAAGCCTGGACGACCCACGGTGGCGAAGCCGACTTCTACCTTGTTCTGGCCCGCACCGGAGAAGGGAGCGGGGGCATCTCGGCTTTTCACGTCGACGCCGACACTCCCGGACTGAACGCTGACACGTCCGAGGACAAGATGGGTCTGATGAGCTCGACGACGGCGACCATGCTTTTCGACGGGGCCCGCGTCCCGGCGGCGCGACGCATCGGCATGGAAGGCGCCGGACTGCGCGTCGCGTTCTCCGCGCTCGACAACGGGCGACTCGGTGTCTCCGCGGTCGCCGTAGGGCTCGCCCAATCAGCGCTCGACGAAGCGGTGTCCTACGCAAAAGAACGGGAGGCATTCGGCCGCAGGATTATCGACCATCAGGGCCTGACCTTCCTGTTGGCAGACATGGCCGCCGCAGTCGAATCCGCGCGGGCCACCTACCTCCACGCTGCTCGTCTTGCCGACGCGGGCCGCCCGTACTCCCGGGAAGCCTCGATCGCCAAGTTGGTCTGTACCGACAACGCGATGAAGGTGACCACCGATGCCGTGCAAGTCTTCGGCGGCGCCGGCTATACGAAGGACTGGCCCGTCGAGCGGTACATGCGCGAGGCCAAGGTCATGCAGATCTTCGAAGGCACCAACCAGATTCAGCGATTGGTGATCGGCCGCGCGCTATCAGCCTGATCGCCCGGGCCACCCATCGCTTTCAGCCACGTTTGCTGCCGAACCGTCCACTTTCGGCAATCCCCGCTACCACCAGGAGTACTCATGCTGAGCACCATGCAGGATGTCGACCTGTCGATCGGAACGCTGCTGCGCCACGGCAGCACGATCCACGGTTCCGCCGAAGTCGTCACCATGACCGACCGCGGCACCCGCCGCCGAAGCTACGCCGACGTCGGCCGTCGTTGCGCCGCCCTCGCACACGCTCTGCGGGGCCTCGGAATCGACGCCGACCAGCGCGTGGCGACGTTCATGTGGAACAACGCCGAGCATCTCGAGGCGTATCTGGCGGTGCCGTCGATGGGGGCGGTCCTCCATACCTTGAACATCAGGCTGTTCCCCGAGCAGCTGATCCACGTGGTCAATCACGCGGAAGACCGGGTCATCATCGTCGACCCGTCGTTGATCGACCTCCTGGAACCGCATATGCCGCAGATGCCGACCGTCGAGCACATCGTCGTCACCGGCGACGGCACCGCGACGATCACTGCTGGGGACAAGGTTCAGGTCCATGCCTATGAAGACCTGCTCGCCCGTGAATCCGATTCCTTCGACTGGCCCGACATCAACGAACGGTCCGCAGCCGCGATGTGTTACACATCGGGCACGACGGGGATCCGAAAGGCGTCGCCTACTCGCATCGCTCCATCTACCTCCACTCGATGGAGACCTGCATGTCCGAGTCGCTCAACATCGCCCAGGGTGACCGGGTGCTCGCGGTGGTCCCGCAGTTCCACGCGATGGCCTGGGGGTTGCCCTACACGGCCTTCATGGTCGGTGCATCGCTGATCCTGCCCGACCGATTCCTCCAGCCCGAGCCACTGGTCGAACTCATCACCGCAGAGAAGCCCACGTACGGTGCCGCGGTGGCCACTGTCTGGCAAGGCATCCGGCTCCACCTCCAACAGTCGCCGGCAGACATCTCGTCGATGCGCGAAGTGCTCATCGGGGGTTCACCCGTGCCCCCGGCGCTCATGCATGCGTACGCAGAACTGGGGGTGCAGGTACTGCACGCATGGGGCCTTACCGAGACCTCTCCTATTGCCTCGATGGCACGCCCGCCGGAGGGGACCGAGGGGGAGGACCGGTGGGCGTATCGCTACACCCAGGGCCGATTGCCGGCATCGGTGCAGGCTCGGGTCGTCGACGACCTGGGCGAACCACTCCCGCACGATGGGGTCGGCATCGGCGAGATCGAGGTTCGCGGGCCCTGGGTCACCGGCGCGTATTACGGAGTCGACGCACCCGAGAAGTTTCATGACGGCTGGCTGCGTACCGGCGACGTCGGATCGATCACGTCCGAAGGCTTCCTCACGCTCACTGATCGAACCAAGGACATCATCAAGTCGGGCGGCGAGTGGATCTCCTCGGTCGACCTGGAGAACGCGGTCATGGCCCACCCCGAGGTCGTCGAAGCCGCGGTCATCGGCATCCCCGACGAACGTTGGGACGAACGCCCCCTTGTCGCGGTCGTCGTGCAAGCAGGTTCCGAGTTGAACATGGACGATCTCCGGGAGTTCATCTCGACAAAGGTCGCCAAATGGCAGCTCCCGAACAGCTGGGCCGTGGTGAACGAGGTACCCAAGACCAGCGTCGGAAAGTTCGATAAGAAGCAGCTGCGCACTCGGTTCCGCGAAGGAGAGCTCGACGTCGTCCAGCTGTGACGGCTCGCCGATTGAATGGCTGGGGCACGGAGGTCGACGGCTGACTCCATCATGGCCGGTTGACGCGGGGCTTCCGGCGAAGATTCAAAAGTTACGATGGCAAGGTATGTCACCGAGCATCGCCAAGAATCCTCACCTCCTTCGAACGTCACAGTTGTGTTGACAGCGGGCGGCCGGAGAGGGCTGGGGCCGGTGATTGCCGCTGGGCGGCGTCACTCAGTCGGAGTGTGTTCGGACGGGACGGTCGTGACAGCGGGGATTCCCCGGACCGCCGAGTGCGGAGTGGGCACCTGGACGGACATCGTTGCGGTGGCCGCAGGGAATGTGCACACGTTCTCCAACACCGGACGTTCGCACACGGTCGGTCTGCGTGCTGACGGCACAGTCGTCGCGGTCGGCTGGAACGGTGCTGGTCAGTGCGATGTCGAGGGTTGGGTCGGCGTCACGAGTATCGCCGCCGGCTGGCGGCGCACTCTCGCGCTCCTCGGCGACGGCACTGTCCGCGCCGTCGGGCGAGATAAAGAAGGCGCGTGTCAGGTCGACGGGTGGAACGAGATCATCGACGTTGCCGCTGGTGACTGGCATTCAGTCGGCGTTCGCGCAGACGGTACCGTCGCCGCGGCCGGCGTCAATCGACGAGGACAGTGCCGTGTTTCCGGGTGGCGCGATGTGCGTGCGGTCGCGGCCGGATACCTCCACACCGTGGCCGTGACCGAGGACGGCGGAGTGCTCACTGCGGGAGACGCGTCGTGCGGCGGCCCTGCGGTGTCGGACTGGCGTGAGGTGGTCGCAGTGTCGGCCGGCAGCACGCACACGGTCGCCGTCGATGCCCGAGGAAGGGTGTGGGCTGCTGGGGACAACAGTTACGGGCAATGCGACGTGTCGACCTGGCGGGAGATCGTATCGGTGGCCGCGGGGTCGACACATACTCTCGGGCTGCGGAGCGACGGAGTCGTTCTCGCGGCCGGCAACAATGACGACGGTCAGTGCGAGACGGCACGGTGGCGACTTCGGCTCGGTTGAGCGGACTGCGTCTCAAACTCCTTGATCGGTGCGAGAGCTCCTGAACTGCCCGTCGAGGGATCGACCCATCGCTTACCGAACTTCCCCGACAGGTAGCGGAGGTCGGTGCAGTACGACTTTGGTGGCCTTCTCTGCATAAGCGTCAGGGGCGTCGTTCCAGTCCGCGAGGAGGGTCGTCACCCGCTCTGCGGGAAAGCCTGTCTTTGAGATGAAGGCGAGTAGATCGGGCAGGACGGGGCGCACGTGCGAGACGCCTGCCTGCAACGTGGAGCTCGTGGCATACATGTTCATGACCGGGACCTTTGTTCCCGGACCGAGGTAGTATCCCGTCGCCTGGCAGCACCCTCCGGGCCGAAGTGCACGTAGCGCGATCTGCAACCCGACGGAACGGGACGACGCTTCGACGGCGACGTCGTACCGGTCGGCGAGTTCGTCGAGCCTCGCGAGATGTCGCAGGGACCGCACCGGACGAGGGTTCGCACCTAACGACTCAGCGATGGCAAGGCGCGATTGGTCCGTGTCGAAGTAGTCGACAGAAGCGGCACCGTGAGCCACAGCGAGCCCTGCCGCATACAGTCCGATGCTGTGGGCACCCCCGCCGACGACGAGCACCGAACCGCCTGGCCTGTCCTGAAGCGGCACGACGACCGAGCGCCAGGCGTCGGACAGATTGTCGCTCGCAGCCGCCACCCGCAGCGGATCGACGCCCTGCGGCACGGGAACGAGCATGTGGTCTGCGTAGGGGATCCGCAGACTATCGCTGATCATTCCGCCCCATCTGCCGGTCGCGTCGCCGAAGCCGAACGCCGCGAGCGTTCGGCCGGGACTCTGCGCCGCCATGGTCGAGCACTTTGCCGTCAGGCCGGCCGCGCACCGTTCGCACGTACCGCACGACACCGCCCAGGGCACGACGACGATGTCGCCGACCGACAGACTCTGCACCTGGGAGCCGATGGCGGTCACCTGGGCGACGCATTCGTGTCCGATGGCGAAGGGGCCGTGGAATGGTGCGTGGCCGACGATTGAGGCGACAACCGGATCGATCAGTCCCAGCCGGAGCCCGGCCTGCATCGCGCGGGTCACCGGTCGGTGTATGCACAGCGTGTCCCCGTCGCACCGCCCGGCGATGAACGGACGGACGAGCGCATCAGTGTCGTCGACGACGCTCGGGGGCGGGCGTTCGGCCCATGCCAGTCGACCCGACCGAACGAAAACCAACTCTCGCACAACTGCTCCTCGTCATTCACGGTTCGGTTGATATAACGATCATCATATGATGACCTTCATAGTGCAAGTGTTGTGACACCCGATCCGAGGAGCTGAACCATGCGAGAACTGATGTACACCGGACGCTGGACGACCGAGTGGCGCGAAGCGAAGGATCCGACGGTCGATGGGCCGGGCGAAGCGATCGTCGCTCCCGTTGCCGCGACGACCTGCGATGTGGACTCGCAGATCCTCGCCGGCCACGGACCGATCCCGGCCCCATTCGCGTTGGGGCACGAATGCGTCGCCAGGGTGATCGACGTTGCCGATGACGTCTCTGTCGTGGAGCCCGGACAGTTGGCGGTGGTGCCCTGGTCGATCAGTTGCGGGACGTGCGATCAGTGTCGCGCCGGACACACCGCGCACTGCACGTCCGTTCCGGATATGGCGATGTACGGCACGCCGATCGGCGGGGAGTGGGGCGGCCTGCTCTCAGATCTCGTCAAAGTTCCCTATGCCGACGCGATGCTGGTGCCGCTGCCACACGGACTCGATCCGATCGCGATGGCTTCGGCCAGCGATAACTGGACTCTTGCCTGGCGGCTTGTCGCTCCCCATCTGCGCCGACTGCCCGGCGCATCCGTCCTGGTGATGGCGCGAGGAAGCATCGGCCTCTACGTCTGCGACATCGCACGAGCCCTCGGCGCATCGGAGGTGGTTTACGTTTCGCCGAACGAGGAGCATCGCGCCCTCGCCGCACGGTACGGTGCCCGCACCCTCGCTGAGACCCAGCCGATCCCCAAAGGCTTCGACCTCGCAGTCGAGGCGACGGGCCGGGTGGACCAGCTGGCGGTCGCCGCCCAGTCTCTCAAGCCCGAGGGCTTCTGTGAGAGCGCGGGCAACCACTTCCGTCCAGGTGAGCTCCCGTTGCTGAACATGTACCTCAACAGCATGTCCTTGCGCATCGCGCGGGACAACGTGCGACCGAACATTCCCGCGGCGCTCGATCTCGCCGCGTCCGGAACGGTCACTCCTCGCGACGTGGTGAGCGATGTCTTCGGCTGGGATGAGATTCCCGAACGGCTACCCGAGCGGCATGCGAAACCCGTCTTCGTTCGAGACCTCACGTGAGGGGGCAACAGGGACAGCCGGCTCAACGCCGTCCATGAAGGGAGCCGGTGCGGACCGAGTATGATGCATGGCATATCAACGACCTCGGGTCAGCATCCATGCGCGCAGGAGGGGCCGAATCATGCCGCCGCACAGTGACAGCCGCGACAAGATGATCGCCAGCGCCGCTGCCCTTCTCCCGGTTCTCGGGGTGCACGGCACGTCGTTCACCAGAGTGCTCGATCATTCCGGTGCACCACGCGGCTCGATAGGCCACCATTTCCCCGGCGGCAAGAACGAGATGCTTCTCGCCGCGATCTCGGTCGCTGGAGGGCGCGTCACCCGCCGGCTCCGCCAGGCGGCCGACGGCGGCGTCGACTATTCAACGGTCATCGGCGCGTTCTGCGACTACTTCCAGGAAGGTCTCCTCCAGTCGGAGTACCGGGCCGGGTGTCCGGTGGCGGCAGTTGCGCTCGACGTCGACACGGACACGAAGTTGCATGACGCGGCGACGGATGTCATCGACGAATGGACCACGATCTTGGCGGAGATCCTTGCGGCCGAGGGATACTCGCGCCGCGACGCCGCGACCCGGGCAGAACTGAGCATCTGCGCCATCGAAGGTGCGCTCATCCTCTGCCGCCTACACCGGTCAGTCGAAGCGCTGACGAATGTACGCCACTCCCTGCGGACTACATGAGTGACCGACGTCGACTGCATGAATGAGCGATGAGACAGATCGGGACTGTCGAGGGCGGCCACTGGTAGCCCTCGGACAACGCACCCTCCGAGACCGACGAAGGAGTCGACATGGCTGAGTTTCGGCTACCCGAGATCCCGGATGCTTCACGGGAGATCCTTGACCGCATCGTGCCGCCGCCCCACCGGCCACCCCTCCTCTACCTCGCGATGGCGGCGAACTCCGAAGTCTTGCGTCAATACGCGGAAGGCCCGATCCTCGGACTGCGCGGACTGCTCTACACCGGCCAGATCAGCAACGCCGACCGCGAACTGTGCATTCTGCGCGTCACCGGACGGCTGCGCGCGGAGCACGAGTGGGGCGTACACGTCGCCTACTTCGGCAAGACGTCCGGACTGACCGATAGCCAGGTGCGAGCCACGGTCACCGACGAACATCCGGCCCCCGATTGGACCGCCCGCCAGCGCGCGATCATCGCCGTCGCCGACGCCATCGCAGGCCTGCGTCCGCTGGGCGAGGGCGATGAATCCCTCGTCGCACAGGAACTCCCTGACGATGAGCGCACCGAGTTCATCGCGATCGCCGCCCAGTATCTGGCGATATCGGCTCAATGCCGCCTGTTGAGCATTCCCGTCGAACCGGGGACGCCCAGTCTGCCCGATCCGCCGACTGGTCAGTGCGCACCGGAGTCCACAGACACACGGTGAACCGCAATCACGTGGTGGAACGGCTGGACTCGCCCGGTCGCTGACCTGCAGTTTCTCCCTCGAATGCTCGGCGTTCTATGATCGGCGACGATGTGCAATACATAGTGTATGTACATAGTGTTGACATGGATGTGGGCAACTCATACGGTCGTTGTGTTACCCCGACTGTCGATGGAGGTTGTCCGATGAAGACCGAGTTCATGTGCCCTTGCGGCGATGACATGGCAGGAGCCGATGAAGACGAATTGGTTGCGGCGGTCAAGCAGCATCTGGCCGACAAGCACCCGGACCGTGATTACACCCGCGAAGAGATTCTGCTGTACGCCGACGAGGCGTGAGCTGGGCGACCGGCCCCCGCTGGGACTCCCGATGCCTGTCGCCGGTGAAGGTGGGGCGGCGGCGTTCGCTGAAGGGTCGTGCACCCTTCGCGGCCGTCGGCGCTGTCGACCAGTCGTGTCTGTCTCCTGGATCTCGGATTCGACGATGGCGTTGAACGCACACAGCAGCGCAGTGTTCAGCTTGCCTTGGCGGGGCCAGGGACTCCACCCGTGGGCATATATTCGGTATATATAGCCGTCTGATTGTTGGAGGCCATCGTGACTGCTCGAATCCTCATCACCCTGCCCGACGACGTCGCCGACGAGTTGGGTGCGACGATCCCCAAGGGGCAGGTCAGCAACTTCGTCACCAAACAAGTCCAGCGCGGTCTGCGTGAGCAGGCTCTGCACTCCATGGACGACGCCATCAACGACATCGTCAGCGATGACAAGGCACTACTGGACCGATTGGGCAACGTGCAGTGACCTGGACGCCCCAGATCGCCGACATCTTCCTCGTCTACCGCGCGATCTACGGCAACGATCCTGAAGTCCGCGACGCCGGGCTCATGTAAAGCGGCACGCAGCCTACGACCTCATCATCGAGGCCAGCTCGACCCACCTCGAGCTCGGTGACCTCGCCCAACGACTAGGCGCCGGATTCACCCCGCAGGTCACCTAGTTGTAGTTCCACCATGGCAAGCGGGGCCACCTGCAGGTAGAGGCGCACCGAAAGTAATTGCCGAGACTGGGGTCGGGTCCAGCTGCGCTGCAGTAGCGCCCCTCCCTCGTCTGGCCTTGTCGTCCCCTGCGCCAGCTACTGCCTGTGTGCTGCACGTCACTCCATTATCAAACTTAAGCGGAATACGCTCAACCCTGTATCGGTTGAACATGCCGTGAGGCAAACATGAGCCTCGTAGACTTAAGTTTGGATGGACCGAACGTGACAGACCAACAGGAAGGCGAACGCCAGTGGACAGTTTCACCCCCACCACCAAGACTCAGGCTGCGCTGCAGGCGGCCGTCCAAGACGCAGCAGCCGCCGGCAACTCCGATGTGCGGCCGGCTCACATCCTCGTCGCGCTCCTCGAGCAGACCGACGGCATCGCCGCGCCGCTGCTCAAGGCTGTCGGCGTCGACCCCGTGCGGATTCGCAACGAGGCTCGCAACCTGGTCGATCGGGCTCCGACGGTGTCGAGCGCGAGCGCTCAGCCGCAGTTGAGTCGCGAGTCCATCGCGGCCGTGACCGCGGCCCAGAAGCTCGCGACCGAGCTCACCGACGAGTACGTCTCCACCGAGCACCTCATGGTGGGATTGGCGACGGGGGAGTCGGAGGCGGCAAAGCTGCTCAGCGGGGCCGGTGCGACGCCGGAGGCGCTGCGCGACGCGTTCGTCGCCGTGCGCGGTACCGCCCGGGTGACCAGCGAAGACCCCGAATCCACCTACCAGTCGTTGGAGAAGTACTCCACCGACCTGACCAAGCGGGCGCGCGAGGGCGAGCTCGATCCGGTGATCGGCCGCGATTCGGAGATCCGCCGCGTGGTGCAGGTGCTGTCGCGTCGTACCAAGAACAACCCGGTGCTGATCGGTGAGCCCGGCGTCGGCAAGACGGCGATCGTGGAAGGTCTGGCCCAGCGGGTCGTCGCCGGCGATGTGCCGGAGTCGCTGCGTGGCAAGACCGTGATCTCTCTGGACCTCGGCTCGATGGTCGCGGGCGCCAAGTACCGCGGTGAGTTCGAGGAGCGACTGAAGGCCATGCTCGACGAGATCAAGGCCGCCGACGGGCAGATCATCACCTTCATCGACGAGTTGCACACCATCGTCGGCGCCGGTGCGACGGGCGAGTCCGCGATGGACGCGGGCAACATGATCAAGCCGCTGCTCGCGCGTGGTGAGCTGCGACTGGTGGGTGCGACGACCCTCGAGGAGTACCGCAAGTACATCGAGAAGGACGCGGCGCTGGAACGTCGCTTCCAGCAGGTCTACGTCGGTGAGCCGTCGGTGGAGGACACCATCGGCATCCTGCGCGGCCTGAAGGAACGCTACGAGGTGCACCACGGCGTGCGCATCACCGACTCGGCGCTGGTCTCGGCCGCGACCCTGTCGGACCGGTACATCACATCCCGATTCCTGCCCGACAAGGCCATCGACCTGGTCGACGAGGCCGCGTCGCGGCTGCGGATGGAGATCGACTCGCGTCCGGTCGAGATCGACGAGGTGGAGCGCGTCGTCCGACGTCTCGAGGTGGAAGAGGTGGCCCTGGAGAAGGAGACCGACGCTGCGTCGAAGGAACGCCTCGAAGCGCTGCGTCGCGAACTCGCGGACCATCGCGAGAAGCTCAACGAGCTGTCGGCGCGCTGGCAGTCGGAGAAGACCGCCATCGATGCGGTCCGTGACGTGAAGGAGGAGTTGGAACGTCTCCGCGGCGAGGCCGATCGCGCCGAGCGCGACGGTGATCTCGGCAAGGCGGCCGAGCTGCGCTACGGCAAGATCCCGGGGTTGGAGAAGCAGCTCGACGCCGCGATCGAGTCCAGCGGCGGCGACCCCGAGACCGGCGACGTGATGCTGCAGGAAGAGGTCGGTCCCGACCAGGTGGCCGAGGTGGTCTCGGCGTGGACGGGCGTGCCCGCGGGCAAGATGCTCGAGGGCGAGACCGCCAAGCTCCTGCGCATGGAGGACGAACTGGGCAAGCGGGTCATCGGGCAGCTCGACGCGGTGAAGGCGGTGTCGGACGCGGTCCGTCGTGCCCGTGCGGGCGTAGCGGACCCGAACCGGCCGCTGGGATCGTTCCTGTTCCTCGGCCCGACCGGTACCGGTAAGACCGAGCTCGCGAAGGCCCTCGCCGAGTTCATGTTCGACGACGAGCGGGCGATCGTTCGCATCGACATGAGCGAGTACGGCGAGAAGCACAGCGTCGCACGGCTCGTCGGCGCGCCTCCCGGCTACGTCGGCTACGAGGCCGGCGGTCAGCTGACCGAGGCCGTGCGTCGTCGCCCGTACTCGGTGGTCCTGTTCGACGAGGTCGAGAAGGCCCACCCGGACGTCTTCGACGTGCTGCTGCAGGTCCTCGACGAAGGTCGATTGACCGACGGTCAGGGGCGCACGGTGGACTTCCGCAACACCATCCTCATCCTGACGTCCAACTTGGGCGCCGGCGGTGACAAGGACGTGGTGATGGCGGCCGTCCGCGCGGCGTTCAAGCCGGAGTTCATCAACCGGCTCGACGATGTGGTCATCTTCGACGCGCTCTCGCCCGAGCAGCTGGTCCGGATCGTAGACATCCAGCTCGACGGCCTGGCCAAGCGCCTGCGGCAGCGTCGCCTGGAGTTGGCGGTCACGCCGAAGGCGAAGGAATGGCTCGCCGAGCGCGGGTTCGATCCGCTCTACGGTGCGCGTCCGCTGCGCCGCCTGGTGCAGCAGGCCATCGGCGACCAGCTCGCCAAGGCGCTGCTGGCCGGTGACGTGCGCGACGGGGACACCGTCCCGGTGAACGTCGGCGCCGACGGGGAGACGCTCACGATCGGCTGACCCCGCGGAACACGTACGGTCCCGCTCCCTTCTCTTCGGGAGCGGGACCGTCGTCGTTCGGCGGACGTGCGCCACTCACCGTGGATCGAATCCGAACGGCAGGCCCCGGGCGAGCGCCCAACGACGGTGTTCGCGGGTCGCCTCGGTGCGCGGCCCGCCCACTATGTCGAGCGTGCTCGCGATGTTGAAGGAGTCGATGGAGGCGTCGAGACCGACGAAGACCGCGTCCACGCTGAGGTTGATCCGGGCGAGCATGATGAATTCGCCGGGAACGGCGAGTTCGCGACCGACGACGAGTCGTCGGTGTCGTCGAACATCGACCGGAGGACCGCAGTAGTGGTGTCCGTCGGGACGTAGCGGTGTGGTTGTTCGGTGACTTGCAGACGCGTTGGTCGCGCTCGTTTTCGAGTCGTATCAGGGGATGGCCGAATGGATCGTGCATCGGGCGCCGGACGTCGAGCGCTCGGTGGCCGAGGCGATCGCGACGGTGGCGCTGGCCGTACTCTCTGCTTGTCGCCTGATGGGCAGGTTTGTCGGCGCGGAGTCCAGTCGGACCACCGATGAGCAACTCGTGCGTCAGTGGGTTGAGATGGTGGCGGGCCGGATCGAGAAGCTGTGAGAGATCGGGCCTAGAACGCCTTCGCTGGATTCTGGTTCCCCTGCGTGTCCAGCGCGGACTTCACCGCGCAGTGCATCGCGCGAGCCTCGAGGGAGTTCTCCGCCCAGGTTGTCGTGCTCGCCGGTCACTGTTCCGCCTAGTTCGTTGGCGGCGTCGAGGATCGCAGTTAACGCGGCCTGTGCGCGGTCCTGCGCCGGGCCGGTGTCGTCGACGATCAGCAGGGATGCAGATTTCGTCTCCGTCGTGGGTCCGGTTCGTGAATGACGGTGTCGTGCTCGCGGACGATCGCCTTGCCGTCATCTGGTTGACCGACTCTGTGACCTCTGTTACTTTACTGCATAGTTGGTTAAGAAATTCGAGTCGGCGCGACCGATGCGCGCAGCCGAACAGGAGAGGAGACCCGGTGTCACTGCGAATCGGAGTTGATACGGGAGGCACATTCACCGACCTCGTCGTCGCGGATGGCGAGACGGCGGTGATCGCCGAGAAGTCATTGACCACCCACGACCAGCTGGCCGACGGCTTGCTGAAGGCGCTCGGGAAAGCGGAACTGGACGACGACGCCGCGATCGACGGCATCGTGCACGGGACCACTGTCGCACTCAATGCGATCCTGACCCGCCGCGGTGCGCCGACCGGCCTGATCACGACCGACGGCTTCCGGGACATGCTCGACATGGGACGTGCGGCGCGAACGGCGGACGCCGTGGCAGATCCGCGGTGGCGGCGCCCGCACGAGATCCGGCCGATCGTCGAACGGGTGCACCGTCGCGGCGTCCGGGAGCGGCACACGGTGTCGGGCGAGGCCCTGGTCCCCCTCGACGAGGATGCGCTGCTCAGGGAAGTCGACGAACTGTACCGCGACGGATGCCGCAGCATCGCCGTCTGCTTCCTGCATTCATACAAGTTTCCGGCGCACGAACAACGTGCCGTCGAACTGATCCGGGAAGCGTACCCGGACGTCAGCGTCAGTGCCTCACACGAGGTGGCACCGTACCCGAAGGAGTACAATCGGCTCTCCACCGCGGTGCTCAATGCCTACTCGCGACCGATGATGGAGTCCTACGCAGATGTCCTGACAGACCGTCTGGAAGAGGGTGGATACCGGGCGCCTCTGATGTTCATGACGAACGACGGCGGCCTGAGCGCACCCGCGGTCGTCAAAGCGAAGCCAGTGACGACCCTCAACAGCGGTCCGGTCGGAGGGGTGATGGGTGTCCAGAGCTACTCGCGTGCGCTGGATCTGCCGAACCTGGTCGGCTTCGACATGGGCGGGACGAGCACCGATGTCGCGGTAGTGACCGGTGGTCGGGCGTCGACTCAGCGTGAGCTGGAGATCGAGCACGACATCCTGGTCAGCATGCCGGTCTTGGAGATCCACAGCATCGGTGCGGGCGGCGGCAGCATCGTCACCCTGGATCCAGCGGGCGGTCTGGAAGTAGGGCCGCAGAGTGCGGGCAGCGATCCCGGTCCGGCCTGCTACGGGCGCGGCGGAACGCAGCCGACTGTCACCGATGCACTGCTTCTGCTCGGCTGGCTCGACCCGGACACTCCGCTCGGCGGTGAGATCGTGCCGGACAGCGCGGCCGCGGAACAGGCCTACACGCAGCTCGCGGAGCAACTCGACACGAGTCCGCAGGACGTCGCATCCATGGTCGTCGGTGTCGGTGTCAACAACATGGCCGAAGCCATCCGGCATCTGACGGTGTACCGCGGAATCGACTCGCGCGACTTCTCGCTCGTCGCCTACGGCGCGGCGGGGCCGCTTGCTGCGACGCAGGTGGCTCGGGTCCTGCAGATGCAGCGCGTCGTCATCCCGGCGCTGGCCGGCGTCTTTTCCGCGTATGGGCTGCTGGAAGGGGCGGAGTTCGACGAACAGATCATCCCGGTCATGGCTGCCGCCGACAGTGCGTTGCTGGCCGGGGTCTTCGCGGACATGACCGGACGGGCCGCTGATCTTCTCGACGCAGCCGGCGGCCCGGACCGGGCGCACGTCGAGTTCTACGTGGACGCGATGTATCACGGGCAGCGGTGGGAGTTGGCCACCGTGGTGGATCCGTCGCACGACGACCCGATGGCGCATCTGCAGGACGAGTTCGCGAAGTCGCACGAGCGACAGTTCGGCTACAGCCTCCCCGCACCGATCTACCTTGCCAACGCGCGCGTGCGCGTCGTCGCACAGCACGACCGCACCGTGCGTCCGGCACCGCTTCGGACGTCGACTCCGGGCGTCCCCCGCGGGCGTCGACCAATGGTCATCGGCGGCCGACGGCATCCCGCCGTGCCGATCTATCGGGTCGCGGACCTGGCAGCCGGACAGGAGCTGCCCGGCCCAGCGGTGATCGAGGGATCGAGCTACACCGGGGTCCTGATCCCCGGCGACGTGGGACGGGTCAACGACGTCGGAGACATCGTCGTGGAGCTCGGCGACGCTCATGAAGCACAGACACGAGGACAGGAGACGACAGCATGAGCACCTCGATCACGGTAGACGGCCGCAGCGACGACGCCGCGCCCCTCGCCGCTGCAGACGTCCTGGACCGGTACGGCGTCGATCTCACGACCGCCGAGGTCATCAGGCACGCACTTCGTTTCATCTCGCTGCAGATGCAACGCAAGATCAACACCGCGGCGTTGAGTCCGCTTCTCAGCGAGGTGAACGACTTCGGGATCGGGCTGCTCTCGCCGAGCGACCCCGCTCTCGGCGTGGACCACGATGCGATCGCGATGGGCACCGCCGCGCCGGCACACTTCGTCATCAACCAGTACTACGCCCGCATGGCGATCGACTACTACGGTCAGGACAACTTCCGGCCCGGCGACATGATCGTCTACAACGACGCCTTTCGCGGCGGCAGCCACGCCAACGACATCGGCTCCTGCATGCCGATCTTCGTCGGCGACGAGCTGATCGGATTCGCCGCAGCCATCACCCATTGGATGGACATCGGCGGCCCCGTACCCGCGGGCATGGGCGCCGGGCTGCAACAGGACATGTACTCCGAGGGGATCCGCATGTCGCCGCGACTGATCTACCGGCAGGGCGAACTGCAGCGCGAGACACTGGACCTGTTCTGCGAGCAGACGCGGATCGCGGAGATCAGCGTCAACGACATCCAGGTGGTGCGTTCGGCACTGGCACTGGGTGCCGAGATGGTGCAGCACTACGTCGCGATGTACGGCCTCGACGCCTATCGCGGAGCGGTGCAGTACACCCTGGACTATTCCGAACGCGCCTTGCGGCATGCGCTGCGGGAGATCCCCGACGGCGTCTATGAGGCCGAGGACCATCTCGACAACAACATGGCGGGCGACCCGATGGTGCTGCGATGCACCGTCCGTAAATGCGAGGACCGATTGGAGATCGACTACTCCGGATCCTCGCGTGAAGAGTGGGGCGGGTACGCCTCGCAGTGGTCGGACACGGTCTCCGCAGCGCACCTGGGCGTCGCGAACATGCTGCAGGACAAGGGGATTCTTCCCAACGCGGGCAGCTTCCGGCCGATCGACGTCGTGGTCCCGGCCGGGTCGTGCCTGCATGCGCTTCCGCCGATGTCGACGAACTCCGGTCACACGTTCCTGTTCACCAAGGCCCTGAACCTGGTGAAGATCGCGCTCTCGAAGGCCGGGCCGGAACTGGCTGTCGGCGAGAACTTCGACGACGTCGGAGTCATCGGCCTCGCCGGTCTGGACACGCGTCAGGAGACGCCGGCCACCTTCATCACCATGCGACTCCTGTCGGGGCCCTACGGCGGTAGTGCCCACGGTGACGGCTGTGCGCACACCATGGTCGAGGGCGCCAACAACGTTGAACCGTCCATCGAATACGACGAGGAGTCCTATCCGATCCTCGTCCTGAAGCGAGAGTTCGTGGAAGACACCGCGGGTCCCGGACAGCATCGGGGAGGTGCCGGCATCGACGTCCACCTGGTGAGTCTGGTCCCGTCGGAGGGGATGTGGCAGTTGGAGCAGTGTCGATTCCCGACGATCGGCGTGCTGGGCGGAAAGTCGGGCGCAACGGGCTGGATCCGGGTGCACCGGAACTCGCTGGACGCCTGGGTCGATGGAGCCGATCTGGCGCCTCCCGAGGTTCTCGCCGGGTTCGCCGACGCAGAGACAGGTGCACCGGTGGAGTCGGAAGCAGTCCCCGGTGCGGAGTTCCGATCGAGCAAGAACGCCCGGGTGCCCTTCGGCGGCGGCGACTTCATCCACGTTCGGATGCCGGGCGCCGCAGGGTACGGCGATCCTGCCGATCGCGATGCCGTCGCCGTCGTCGCCGATGTCCGCAACGGAATCTATTCGACCGAAGCGCACGCCCGCGGTGCGGTGTCGCTGAATCCCGAGAGCTGAAGGAGGAGCCGTGCTGTTCCCACAACCAGAATCGCCAGAGATCCATGAGGAACGCCATCCGGTGGACGGAGCCTGCTCGCACTGCGGCGCAGCATCGTTGGCCACGTACCGCGCGGCCGACTACCAGGGGTGGCTCCGCGTGGTGAAGTGCCAAGACTGCCTGACGACCGCGGACCGGACGCGCATCCTCGCGCCCGCCCAGGGAGGGTGACATGCCGACGAGAGTGCTGATCAGAGGCATTGGGATGACCGACTTTGGAACCGTTCCGAACCGGACCGCCGCGACCATGGTGCGGGAAGCCGTCGGTCGGGCGCTCGCCGACGCCGATCTGCGCGCGGTCGATGTCGGCATGGTCTTTCTCGCGAACGCGTTCGCGGGCACGATGCACGGACAGGAGTCGGTGCGCGGACAGGCCTGGCTGGACGGAACCGAGCTCGCCGGAGTTCCGCTGGTCAACATCGAGAACGCCTGTGCCGGAGGCTCTTCGGCACTGGCGTTGGCGCGTACGGCGGTGGCGGCGGGCGACGTGGAGACGGCGTTGGTCGTCGGCACGGAGCAGCTGACCCACGCCGACCGGCGGCGGGCGGTGCGGGCGATGATCGGAGCGATGGCGCAGGATCGGCTCCCGGAACTGAGGCGGGAGTTCGGACTGGACGACGACTCGTCGCCGTTCATGCACGTGTACGCGCGCTACGCCGACGAGTACGCGGCATCGTCCGGTGCAACCGCCGAGGACTTCGCTCGCGTGGCGGCCAAGAACCGCGCGCACGGCGCCGCCAACCCACGCGCACAGGTGCGCGAGGCGATCTCGGTGGAACAGGTCATGGCCGGGCGCCCCGTGGTGGGTGCGCTCACGGTCCCCATGTGCGCACCCATCGGAGACGGCGCCGCCGCCGTGGTCGTGTCGTCGGCACCGTCGCCGAGGTCCGTCGAACTGCGGTCGTGCGTGGTGGGCGCCGGGGTGCGCGGCCGTGCCGAACAGGTGGTGGCCGACACCGCGAAGCGGGCGTTCCACCGTGCCGGGGTGGCACCCGGAGATGTCGACGTGGTGGAGGTTCACGATGCCGCTTCGCCGGCCGAGCTGATCGCGCTGGAACAACTCGGCCTCGCCGAGCACGGCGAGGCCGTCGCACTGGTCCGCGCGGGGAAGACCGGCATCGGCGGATCGGTACCGACCAATCCGAGCGGTGGTCTGATCAGCCGCGGGCACCCGCTCGGTGCGACCGGCGCGGCGCAGATCGTGGAGCTCGTGGAGCAGCTGAGGGGCGAGTCCGGCACCAGGCAGGTCGACGGCGCGCGGGTGGCCGTCGCCGAGAACGCCGGCGGCTACCTCGGCCCGGAACCGGCGGCCGTGACCGTCAGCGTGCTGGTGAGGTGAGGAAGATGACCGAGTACACGACCCTCCTCGTCGAGGAACACGACGGCATCCTGCACATCCGGTTGAATCGGCCGGACCGACTCAACGCCTTCGACGGCCCGATGCACCGTGAGCTCACCGACCTGATCGGGCGTCTGCGCCGCGACTGCGGCGCGGGCGCAGTGGTGCTCTCCGGCGTCGGCCGCGCGTTCAGTGCCGGCGGCGACGCCGACTGGATCGGCTCCGCCGACGAGGACCAGCTCGACGACTTCTTCGCTGATGGCAGATCGCTCATCGAGGACCTGGTGCGGATCGAGGTTCCGGTGATCGCGGCCGTGACCGGTCCGGTCATCGGGCTCGGTGCCACCCTGGCCCTGTTCGCCGACATCGTCGTCGCAGATGAGACCGCGGTCTTCGCCGACCCGCACGTGGGGATGGGCGTGGTGGCGGGCGACGGCGGCGCGGTGATCTGGCCGCTGCTGATGGGGTTGCGCGCCAAACGATTCCTGCTCACCGGGGACCGGCTCGACGCCCCCGCAGCGCTCCAGTTCGGATTGATCGACGAAGTGGTGGCGACCGGCGCGGCGATCGACACCGCGGTCGGCCTGGCGCGTCGACTGGCAGACGGTCCTCGCGAGGCGATCGCCGGAACCAAGGCGACCGCCAATCGCATCCTGCTGAGCGCACTCGACGAAGCGCTGCAGTTCGGTCTCGACCTGGAACGGCAGACGCTGCGGAGCGCAGACCACCGAGCGGCGGTCGCGCGGTTCCGCGAACGGAACGATCGACGAACGGACGGAGCCGCTGATGACGCCTGACTCGTTGCTGACCGCTGACTCACGCACCGCGCTGATCACCGGCGCCGCATCCGGTCTCGGCGCCGCGACCGCGCGGCGACTGGCCGCGGGCGGCGCCCGACTGGCGCTGCTCGACCGCGACCGGCAGGCGCTGGCAGACCTCGCGGACGAACTCGGCGTTGCCGCGACACCGATCGACGTCGACGTCACCGAGCCCGAGTCGGTGGAACGGGCGATGGCGGCCGCTGTCGATGTTCTCGGCGAGATCCGGATCTGCGTCAATGCGGCCGGCGTGGCGACCCCGGGACGGGTCACGAACGGCGTGCGACCACTGCCGCTGGAGCGGTTCCGACAGGTCGTCGATATCAACCTCGTCGGCATGCTCGACGTGATCCGCCACTGTGCGACGGCCATGTGCGGCAACACCGCGGACGAGGGCGAACGCGGCGTCATCGTCAACGTGGCCTCCGGCGCCTGGCATCAGGGCCAGCGCGGGCAGGCCGCCTACGCGGCCAGCAAGGCCGGCGTCGTCGGCCTCACCCTGCCCCTGGCCCGCGATCTCGCGGAGTTCGGCATCCGGGTGGTGACGGTGGCGCCGGGCCTGTTCGACACGTCGATGGCCGCGGGATTCTCCGACGCACTGCGGGCCGAGCTGGAGCAGATGGTCCTGTTCCCGTCCCGCCTCGGAGATCCGGCGGAGTTCGCGAGCCTCGTCGAGCACATCGCCGCCAACCGCTACCTCAACGCCACGGTCCTGGACCTCGACGCCGGAATTCGGATGGTGTGAGCGATGACGAAGTGCGAAACCATGACCGGCCGGGAACAGTTCGCCGGTCGATCCGCGGTGGTGACCGGCGGCGCCAACGGCATCGGCGCGGCGATCGTCACCGCCCTGGTGGCGCAGGGCGCCACGGTGACGGTGGCCGACCGGGCCGCCGACGCGGGGGCCGCGCTCGCCGAGGCGCTCGGCGAGCGATGCCGCTTCGTCCACTGCGATGTCACCGATGAGCAGCAGGTGCGCGCGGCGATCGGCGACGGTCGCCTCGACATCCTGGTCAACAACGCCGGTCTCGGCTCGGGAACCGATCTCGTCGAGCTGGACGCAGCGCAGTGGCGGCGCGTGTTGGCGGTGAACCTCGATGGAACCTTCTTCGGCATGAAGCACGCGGCACCGGTCATGGCCCGGGGCGGCGGGGGAGCGATCATCAACCTCTCCTCGCTCGTCGCGGGCCGTGGACTGCGCGGAATGGGCGCGTACGCTGCCGCGAAATCCGGCGTGGAAGCACTGACCAGGACTGGCGCGACCGAACTGCGCGCGCTCGGTATTCGGGTGAACGCGATCGTCCCGGGAGTGGTGCGCACCGAGGCGGTGGCCGTCGGCGACTCAGTTCTGGCGCGGGCGCTCGGGATGGACACCGCTGAGTTCGTCGCCACCCGGCAGGGCCGCTGGGGCACGCCTCGCGACGTCGCTGACGTGGCGGTGCACCTGGCGTCGGATTCCGCGCGATTCACCTCCGGACTGCTCTATCGCTTGGACAACGGCGCGTGAGATCGCGCGAACAGCATGGGAAAGGACACGATGAACCACTCCGACGACGCGGACAGTCGCGACTTCGTCACGGCGATCAGAGAATTCACCGAACGAGAATGCGGAACCCGGGAGCAGCGGGATCGGCTGACCGACGGCGGTCGGCTCACGCACAGTGCCGACCTGTACCGAAAGGTCACCGACCTCGGGTGGGCCGGCAGTTGGATCCCCGAGGAGTACGGCGGTGGCGGCGGCCGGGTGGTCGACGCATGCCGACTCGTTGAGGAGATGGCATACGGACGAGCTCCGCTCTACGGACTGGTGATCAGCCTCGTCAGTTCGACGATCGTGGAGCGGTGGGCCTCGCCCGCGCAGAAGACCGACATCCTCGGCGGTGTCTGCGATGGGCAGATCTTGGCGACGGCGATCAGCGAACCTGACACCGGATCGGACGCGGCCTCGCTGCGCTGCCGGGCCGAACTGCGCGGCGATCACTACCTGGTGAACGGGCAGAAGACATGGATCTCGTGTGCGCACATCGCATCCCGGATCCTCGTCCTGTGCCGGACGAGTGAGGAGACCGACCGCCATCGCGGAATCACCGTCCTCGACATTCCAGCAGACACGCCCGGCGTCGAGATCCGGCCGATCCAGACGCTCGGCGGCGACGAGGTCAACGACGTCTTCTTCACCGACGTCGAGGTGCCCGTCGATCGGGTGATCGGGACTGTCGGTTCGGGCTGGGAACAGATGATGCAGTGTCTGAACACCGATCGACTGATGTGCGGAACCATGTTCCTGGGGCACGGCCGCCGCATCCTCGACGACACGCTCGAGTACATCCGCGAACGGCAGCAGTTCGGACGCCCGGTCGGGAGCTTCCAAGCGGTCCGGCATCGCGTTGCCGACCTGGCCACCGAACTGGAGTGCTGCCGCCTACTGGTCGACGACCTCGCCCGCCGACTCGACGACGATCCGACGGCCCCACCGCCCCGCGCGGCGTCGATGGTGAAGCTCAAGGTCACCGAGACGGCGAAACGCCTGGCGATGGAGGGCATGCAGCTCATGGGGGCGGCCGGATACACCACCGCCTTCGACATGGAACGACACCTGCGGCAAACCGTCGTGTCGACGGTCTACGCCGGAACCAGCGAAATCCAACGAGAGATCATCGGCCGTTCCTACGGCCTCTGAAGGGGCGACCGCACGCGGTGCCACTTGTCGGAAAGGAAGAGAGATGAGGGACTTCACCACCCATGTCGCCGGCGGCGACTACTTTGAAGGGCTGCGCTGGCATCGCGGCCACTGGTACGCCTCGGACGCCTTCGGCGGCACGGTGTTCCGAGTCGAGCACGGGGGAGCGCGCACCGAACTGTTGGAAGTCGACGCCCTGTGCTCGGGCATCGGCTGGCTCCCCGACGACGACCTGCTGGTGGTCTCGCTGAAAGACCGAACGGTGCTGCGACACAGCGCCGCCGACGGCGTCACCCGAGTGCACGCCGACCTCTCGGGTCTGTCGGAGCACTGGATCAACGACATGTTCGTCGATGCGGCGGGCCGCGCCTGGATCGGAGGCATGGGCTTCGACATCGTCAACGGGGCGCCGCCGGAGACCGGCGCCCTCTATCGGGTCGATCCCGACGGCTCTGCGCACATCGCGGCCCAGGACCTGTGGTTTCCGAATGGGATCGTCGGGACCGACGACGGATCCACACTTGTCGTAGCGGAGACCTTCGCGGGGCGGCTCACTGCCTTCACCGTGGGCGACGACGGCGCGCTGAGCGGTCGCCGCGTGCTCGGCGAGTTCGGGCCGATGCCGGATCCGTCGGGCGGCGCCGCCGCCATGCTTGGAGGTCTCGCTCTGGCTCCGGACGGACTCACCATCGATCGGGAGGATCACGTCTGGGTCGCAGACGCGGCGAATCGGCGATGTGTGCGCGTATCGCCGGCTGGGGAGATCGTCGACGAGGTGGCCGCGCCCGGTGGCGTCAACCTCTATTCCTGTGCGCTCGGCGGTCCCGGTGGGGACCATCTGATGCTGGCGCTGGCGGAGGGCTTCTTCGAGGCGGCGCAGGGCGTGACGGGGACGGCGTCGCTGGTGTCCACCCGCGTCGACGTCCCCGCCGTGGAAGGGCGGTGAGCTGTCGTGAATCCGAATCGGTTGATTCGCAAGGTGAGTCGCGACTACCGCGACCTCACCGCCGTGATCTGCGGCGACCGGGAACTGACCTACGGGATGCTGGGCGAGCGTGCCAGTCGCTTTGCGAACGCCCTCGCCGAGCGAGGCGTCGCCCAGGGCGACCGTGTGGCACTCCTCGGCGACAACTCTCTCGAGTCGCTCGAGCTTCTGGTCGGATGTGCGATCGGCGGCTTCGTCCGGTGTTCGCTGCACGCGCACGACGTCCCCGAACGGCACCGCTACCTGATCGACCACGTCGAGGCGTCGGCCGTGGTGGTGCAGGCCGCGCACTATCCGACCCTCGCGCCGCACCTGGAAGGAGCGGCCTCGGTGCGGACGGTGATCGTGATCGGCGACGTCGAGAACTCCGGCGAATCCGCGGTCGTCGACTACGACGAGATGGTGGCGGCGGCGTCGCCGGAGATCCCCGAGGTGGAACTCGCACCCGGTGACCTGGACGTGATCCGGTTCTCCGCGGGCACTACGGGATTCCCGAAGGGGATCATGATCTCGGTGGCCGCGACGATGGGCATGGGCGACGAGTACGCAATGGTGCTGCCCGCCATGGACGAGACCGACCGCTACCTGGCTGCGGGACCGTTGACCCACGCGGCGGGCATGTTCGTCTACGCGATTCTGGCGGCCGGCGCAGCGACGGTGGTGATGCCGTCGTTCGATGCGGAGGACTTCCTGGCGAACGTCCAGCGCCACCGCGTCACGTCGACTCTCGTGGTGCCCACCATGATCCAACTGATCACCGAGCATCCGCGCGCCCGCGACTACGACCTGAGTTCGCTCCGAGCGGTGATGTACGGCGCCGCACCGATCTCGGAGAGTTCGCTGGCTAAAGCTGCGGCACTGTGGGGCGAGGTGATGTACCAGATCTATGGGCAGAGCGAGGTCTTGCCGATCTCGGTCTTGAAACCGAGCCAGCACCGCGCGGATCTGGGGCTGCTGACGTCGGCGGGTCGGGCGACCCCGAACGCCTGGTTCCGGGTCGAGGACGAGGACGGCGTTGAACTGCCGCGCGGCCAGGTCGGCGAGGTGATCGCGGGATCTCCGTGCACCATGTCCGGAATCTGGGCCGATCCGGCCGCCACGAAGCAGCGGCTCACCGCCGACGGCGGCGTGCGGACCCGCGACATGGGATACGTGAACGACGACGGCTTCCTGTTCCTCGCCGACCGCAAGGAGGATCTCATCAACTCGGGCGGATTCAACATCTGGCCTGCCGAATTGGAGAATGCGCTCGCGGCGCATCCGGCGGTGCAGGAGGTCTGCGTCGTCGGCGTCCCCCATCCGAAGTGGGGTGAGAGTCCACACGCCGTGGTCGTGGTCCGCGACGGACGCGCCGTCGAACCCGACGAGCTGATCGCCTGGTCTCGCGAGCGGGTCGGTGCCAAGAAGAAGGTCACGGCGGTGCGGTTCGCGGATGCGCTGCCGAAGACTCCGCTCGGCAAGATCCTGCGCCGCCGCGTGCGGGAAGAGCACTTCCCGGGTGAGAGCGGGTTCGGTCGTGTTTGATCGGGAGGCGGACGGCGCACCGGTCCGCTATGCGAGGGACGGCGCGGTGGCGTGGATCGTGATGGATCGACCCGACAAGTTGAACGCGCTGAGTCCCGAGGCGGTCGACGGACTGGCTGTGGCGCTCGACCGCGCGGAAGCCGACCGGGAGGCGCGCGTCATCGCCCTCACCGGCGCGGGATCGTCGTTCTGCGCCGGGGCCGATCTGTCGCGAGTCCTGGACCGTGACGCTGACGGCGCGGGGCTGGAGCTCCCGGACTTCCTCCGGTCCATCGGTCGGGTCTGCACCCGGATCGCCGAGCATCCGCTGCCGGTGATCGCCGCCGTTCACGGCAATGCGGTTGCCGGTGGTCTGGAGCTGTTGCTGGCCTGCGATCTGGTGGTGGCCTCGGAGGACGCGCGGATCGGCGACGGCCATGCCCGCTACGGGATGTTTCCCGGCGCCGGTGGTCTGGTACGACTGCCCGCGCGCATCGGCGCGACCCGGGCCAAGTACCTGCTGTTCACCGCCGAGTCGTGGGGTGCGGAACAGATGCGCGAGGTGGGACTGGTGAACCAGGTGGTGCCACGCGCGGATCTGGAATCCGCGGTGCAGCGGCTGGGCATGCGGCTCGCCGGGTTCAGCGCCGCCGGAATCGCAGGGATGAAGCGCGTCGTCGAACGGGCCGCCGATCTGCCCGCGGCACGGGCGCTGGAGCTAGAACTCGCGGAGTGCGAGGCCTACATCGCTGCCGGAGGCGACTTCGACGAGGGGCTCCGCGCGTTTCGGGACCGGAGGAAGCCGAGCTTCGCCCGACGGTGACGGACCGTCAGGAAACGATGTAGCCGGACAGCAGCCGGACGGACTGACTGAGGATCTCGTCCGGACCGAACTTCCCGTCCTCGTCGTACCAGCGGGAGACCGACATCATCATGCCGATGATCAGGTTCGCCATGGTGGTGGGGTCGACGTCGGCCCGGACCACACCGGCGTCGGCGCACGACTCGAGCAGGTCCGCGGTGATGCGATTGACGTCGTGCGCCCAGGACTTGTAGTCGGCCAGTGCTTCGGGCGAGAGCTGGTGCTGGTCGGCGATCAGCACCGCGTAGTAGCCGCGGTAGCGGACAGTCGAATCGACCTGCACGGCCAGGTAGCGCAGCAGCTTCTCCCGCAGGGGATCGTCGGACTCGACGATCTCGTCGATGCTCGCGCGGAGTGGATAGATCACCTGCTCGACGATCGTCTCCAAGAGCCAGCGCTTGTTCGGTGCGTACTGGTAAACCGTCGGCTTGCTGACTCCAGCCTCGGCGGCGATGTCGGCGATGGTCGCGTCGACGTATCCCTTGCGCTCGAAGACTCGGGCCGCAGCGTCGACGACGGCGTCGACCGTCGTCGCACGTTTGCGGGCCATGGCTTCTCATCTCTGTTCGGGACCGGAGCCATTCAATACTATCCGGTTAAGCAACCCAATCGGTGGTCAGGCGCTCCTCGGATGCGGAGTCGGTTCTGTGGCGCGACCCGCGGTGCTGCAGGGGCCAGCCTCCCGATGGCCTTCGGGTGTGCGAATCTTGGCGCTTTTAGTCCGACTGGGTATCCGACTGGTTAGGACGAAAAGTGCCGAAGTTCACGCGAGCCTCATGTCGGTCCGCGTGCTGCGGTTTCCACACGGAGCCCGGTGGCAGACGACGAACGGTCCGGCTCCCGCAAGGGAACCGGACCGTCGTGGGGTCGGAGAGCGGCGACTACCGCGGGCAGAACTGCGTCGCGACGCCCATCACGAACTGCAGCGTGCTGCCGCGCAGGCCCAGATCCCAGGCGGTGCCCTTGACGATCTGGAGGCACTGGTCGTACTTCGGGACCACGGAGTTGTCGACCTTCACGGCTGCCTTGTTGGTGCCGCCGAGCAGGTTGGTGGTGACGGTCTCGGTGGTCTCGGCCGCGTCGTTCTTGACGGTGTCGGTCTTGGTGCCGTCGGTCTTCTCGCCGTCCTTCTTCTCCTCGGCCGGGGCGGGCTTCGGGCCGACGCAGGTGCCGGAGACGGTGTACGTGGTGTTGTTCAGCATGCCGCCGAAGTTGGCGATGCCGGTGTGCTGGTTCAGCGTGTTGAGCGAAACCGTGCGGGTCAGCGTCTTGGTGCCGGTCTTGCCGTCCTTGCGGGTGGCGGTGACGGTGCACTTGTCGGCGTCGGTGCGGTTGATGACCATCACGTTGATCTCGTTGTTGCCCGACGTGATCGACACCGCGCCGGAGGCCGGCTGCGTGTAGGTCGAGACGGTGCCTGCGACGGCGTCGCCGGGGACGGCGACGAGACCGACGGTGGCGACAGCGGCGGACGCTGCGGCGACGGTGGCGAGCTTTGCCAAACGCTTCACGTGGAACTCCCTAGAGTGAGACAGACCATCCAACTAAAACGGACGGTTGCGACGGTGCGCAAATCGAATCGGCGCGACTCTTGACGGTGTGGGACCATCGGCGTTAAATTCAACGCACGATGAATTATCGGCCGTCGAGGAATCGAGGCGACATGTCTGCGGCGATCAGATGCGAGAACGTCAGCGTCCAACGCGGGAAGGTCACGGCGGTCGACGACCTCACGGTCTCGGTGCCGCGCGGATCGGTGACCGGCCTGCTGGGGCCGTCCGGGTGCGGCAAGACGACCCTGATGCGCGCGATCGTCGGAACGCAGAAGAACGTGTCGGGGCGGATCGACGTCCTCGACCGCCCCGCCGGAAGCCCGAGCCTGCGCCGTGAGGTCGGCTACGTGACGCAGGCGGCGTCGGTTTACGGCGACCTCACCGTGGAGCAGAACGTCCGCTACTTCGCGCAGATCTACGACGCGGAGGACGGGATCGCGGAGGCGATCGAAGCAGTCGACCTCGGCTCCCATGTCGGCCATCTGGCCGGGGACCTCTCGGGCGGGCAGCTGAACCGGGTCTCCATCGCCTGCGCGCTGGTCACACGTCCGCAGCTGCTGATCCTCGACGAGCCGACCGTCGGCCTGGACCCGGTGCTCCGCGCCGACCTCTGGCAGCGGTTCACTCGGTTGACCGACACCGGGGTCACCCTGTTGGTGTCGAGCCACGTGATGGACGAGGCCGAGCACTGCGACGAGCTGATCCTGATGCGCGCAGGCGGTCTGGTGGCGCAACTGACTCCGGCGGAACTGCGGGCGCGCACCGGGGAGACCAACCTGGAGAGAGCCTTCCTGACCCTGATCGAGGGGGCGACGGCATGACCGGCTCGACCGAGACGACGACCCGCACCGGTCCGATCCGCCCGAAGCTGCTGTTCGCCACGGCGGTGCGCGTGCTGCGGCAGCTCCGCGCCGATCCGCGGACCGTCGCACTGATCCTCGGGATCCCGGTGATCCTGATGACGCTGCTGTACTTCATGTTCTCGGAGGCCCCGCACAATCCGTTCGCGCCGAACCCGTTCGACCGCATCGGCACCGTGATGCTCGGCATCCTGCCGTTCACCACGATGTTCCTGATCACGTCGATCGCCATGCTCCGCGAACGTCGCTCGGGGACTCTGGAACGGCTGTTGACGACGCCGCTCGGCAGGCTCGACCTCCTCGGCGGATACGGCCTCGCGTTCTCGATCCTGGCCGCGGTGCAGGCGGTCCTGGCCGTCGGCGTCTCGTACTGGCTGTTGGACCTGCAACTCGCCGGATCGATCGGCTGGGTCTTCGTCATCGCCATGCTCGACGCGATGCTCGGCGTGGGCCTCGGTCTGCTGTGCAGCGCGTTCGCCCAGACCGAGTTCCAGGCGGTGCAGTTCCTGCCAGTCGTGGTGATCCCGCAGTTGTTCCTGTGCGGCCTGTTCGTCGCGCGCGAAGACCTGCCCGGCTGGATGCAGGCGCTGTCGACGGTGATGCCGTTGACCTACGCGGTGCAGGCGCTGCAGGAGGTGGCCGCGAACGTCTCAGCGACGGCGCTGATGTGGCGCGACATCGGGATCGTCGCGGCCTGCATCCTCATCGCGCTCGCGCTGGCGGCGGGGACGCTGAGCAGGCGCAGCCCGTAGTTCCGCCGATCACCGATGGTTGAGCGAACGAAGTGAGTCGAAACCGCGTGCGTAATCGCTGATTCTGGTGCGTTGCAGTCTTCCGGCCCGCGGCGAGGGGTTTCGACTGCGGTGCTCGCTTCGCTGCGCTCCTCGCTCAACCAGCGGGAGGGGCCTCGCTCAACCAGCGGGAGGGGCGGTCCCCACCGATGGTTGAGCGAACGAAGTGAGTCGAAACCACGTGATGCGGGGCGGGGCGTAGCGGGCCCGTCAAGATCCGCCGCGGCGCCGTATAGATCGCGTTAAGGCCTCTAGCGCGCACGACCGCCGCGGGCGAGCGTGAGAGTCGAGCCCGCCGAACGGCGGGCCGTCGACGAATGAGGCGAGGACGATGGCCGATCTGCTGATGCTGGGGATCGGAGTGATCGCGATGGCGATCTGCTCCGGCCTGCTGTACGTGCTCGAACGGGGGACCGGACGATGACCGCCGCAGGCACCGTAGCGGTGCTCCTGGTGGCGGCCGCGGTCGCTCTCATCGGCTATCTGGTGGCAGCGCTGCTGTACCCGGACAAGTTCTGAAGGCCGGTGCGTTGACAGATCTTTCGGCCGGCCTCCTGCAGCTGGCATCCGTTCTCGTCATCCTCGCCGCGGCGTACGTGCCGCTGGGCGACTACATGGCGCGCGTCTACTTGACGCCGCGCGACGCAGCTCCCGAGCGCCTGATGTTCCGTGCGCTGGGCGTGAACCCGCGCGGCAACCAGACCGCCCGCGGTTACGGGCTGTCGGTGCTCGCCTTCACCTCGGTCTCGCTCGCGTCGCTCTACGCGCTGCAACGGCTCCAGGGACACCTCCCGTGGTCGGACGGCAAGCCGGGGATGTCGCCCGCCGTCGCGTTCAACACCGCGATCTCGTTCATCGCCAACACCAACTGGCAGTCGTACGAGCCGGAGACCACCATCAGCAACCTGACTCAGATGCTCGGTCTCGCGGTGCAGAACTTCCTGTCCGCGGCGGTCGGGATGGCGGTCGCCGTCGCCCTGATCCGCGGCATCGCGAACCATCGCGGCAACGGCGAGATCGGCAACTTCTGGGTGGACCTGATCCGCGGCACCGTTCGCATCCTGCTGCCGCTCGCCGTGGCCGTCGCGGCGATCCTCGTGTTCCAGGGCGCGGTCCAGTCGTGGCACACCGGGGCGGGCATCACCATGCTCGACGGCACGCGCAGTCGAATCCCGTTGGGGCCGTTTGCCTCGCAGGAGTCGATCAAGCTGCTCGGCACCAACGGCGGCGGCACGTATGGCGCCAACTCGGCGCACCCGTTCTCGAACCCGACGCCGTTGACCAACGTGATCTCGATCCTCGCGATCCTGATCATCCCGGTCAGCCTCACGCGGACGTACGGCACCCTTGTGCACGACCGCAGGCAGGGCCTCACCCTCCTCGGCGTCATGGCCGCGATCTGGGGCGGCATGCTCGCGCTGGTCTGGACGATGGAGTCGCGTACCGACGGCGCCGCATCGCAGGCGGCCGGCGCGATGCTCGAAGGCAAGGAGACGCGCTTCGGGATCCCCGGCAGCGCGCTGTTCGCGGTGGCGACGACCGGCACCTCGACCGGCGCCGTGAACTCCGCGCACGACAGCTTCTCCGCCGCGGGCGGCGGCGGCCTCCTCTGGAACATGCTCCTCGGCGAGGTGGCGCCCGGCGGCGTCGGCTCCGGCCTCTACGGTCTGCTGGTGCTGGCGATCATCACGGTCTTCGTCGGCGGTCTCCTGGTCGGGCGCTCGCCGGAGTTCCTCGGCAAGAAGGTCGGCCGCCGCGAGATCACTCTCTCCGCGCTGTACGTTCTCGTGATGCCCGCCCTGGTGCTGACCGGAGCGTCGATCACGGTCCTCCTCGGCTCCACCGGCGACGCCCTCGGAAACGACGGTCCCGTCGGAAGCCGCAGCGCCGCACACGGATTCAGCGAGGTCATGTACGCCTTCGCGTCGGCGGCCAACAACAACGGCAGCGCCTTCGGCGGCCTCACCGCCACCAGCGACTGGCTGCAGATCTCCCTCGGCCTCGCCATGCTCCTCGGCCGGATCGTGCCGATCGTCCTGGTCCTCGCCCTGGCCGGATCGCTCGCTCGGCAGAAGCCCAAGACTGGGGAGCAGCAGGCCGCGGCACTGCCGACCAGCGGCGTCCTGTTCGGCGCCCTGCTCCTCGGCACCGCGCTCCTCGTCGCCGGACTCACCTTCTTCCCGGCCATGGCGCTGGGACCCATCGCGGAGGCACTCTAGATGACCGCAACACTCGTTCCCCACACCCCGTCGAGCGACACCGAACTCGTCCACAGCGGCGCGTTCGACGCCCGACAGCTCATCGCCTCGCTGCCGCAGGCCGTCCGGAAGCTGAAGCCGCGCGACCAGGCGCGGAACCCCGTCATGTTCGTCGTCTACCTCGGCGCCATCGTGTCGACGATCCTCGCCGCGGCGTCGAGCTCGGTCTTCGCGTGGCTGATCGTCGCGTGGCTGTGGTTCACGGTGATCTTCGCGGGCCTCGCCGAGGCCGTCGCCGAGGGGCGCGGCAAGGCGCAGGCCGCCAGCCTCCGCAAGGTCAAGCGCGACACCGTGGCCCGCGTGCTCACCGACGACGGCGTCATCGTCGAGACGCCGGGATCCGACCTGCACGTCGGGATGCGGATCGTCGTCGAGGCCGGCGAGACCATCGCGGGCGACGGCGACGTGATCGACGGCATCGCGACCGTCGACGAGTCCGCGATCACCGGCGAATCCGCGCCCGTCGTCCGCGAATCGGGCGGCGATCGCTCGGCGGTCACCGGCGGCACCGTGGTCCTCTCCGACCGGATCGTCGTGCGGATCACCGCCGAACCGGGCAGCACCTTCGTCGATCGGATGATCGCGCTGGTCGAGGGCGCCTCGCGCAAGAAGACGCCCAACGAGATCGCCCTCAACATCCTGCTGACGGCCCTCACCATCGTCTTCCTGCTCGCGGTCCTCGCGATCGGTCCGATGCAGGGATTCGCGGGCCAGGCCCCCGACCCGGTGAAGCTGATCGCCCTTCTCGTCTGCCTGATCCCCACCACCATCGGCGCGCTGCTGTCGTCGATCGGCATCGCGGGCATGGACCGTCTGGTGCAGCGCAACGTGCTCGCCATGTCCGGTCGCGCCGTCGAAGCCGCAGGCGACATCGACACCCTCCTCATGGACAAGACCGGCACCATCACCTTCGGCAACCGGCGCGCCACCGCGTTCCACCCGGCCGACGGCGTCTCGACCGCAGAGCTGGCCGCGGTCGCCCACCGCTGCAGCCTCGCCGACGAGACCCCCGAGGGGCGCAGCATCGTCGACCTGGCCCGCGACGAGTACCAGGTCACGGCCGCCGACGACTCCGGCGCGACGGTGGTGCCGTTCACCGCGCAGACCCGGATGAGCGGCGTCGACGCGGACGGGCGCAGCTTCCGCAAGGGAGCCGCCGACGCCGTCGAGAAGTGGTGCGGACGCCTGACCGAGGAGGTGCGCGCCACCGTCGACGAGATCTCCACCCGCGGCGGAACCCCGCTCGTGGTCGCCACCAAGACCGGGCTGCGCGCTCACGTCCTCGGCGTGATCGAACTGTCCGACGTCGTGAAACCGGGGATGGCGCAGCGCTTCTCACAACTGCGGGCGATGGGGATCCGCACGGTGATGGTGACCGGCGACAACCCGCTCACCGCGAAGGCCATCGCCGCGCAGGCCGGCGTCGACGATTTCATCGCGCAGGCCACGCCCGAGGACAAGCTGGACCTGATCCGCGCCGAGCAGTCCGGCGGCCGCCTGGTCGCGATGACCGGCGACGGCACCAACGACGCGCCCGCATTGGCGCAGGCCGACGTCGGCCTGGCGATGAACACCGGCACCATGGCCGCCAAGGAGGCGGGCAACATGGTGGACCTCGACTCCGACCCGACCAAACTCATCGAGGTGGTGGCGATCGGGAAGCAGCTGCTGATCACCCGCGGCGCGCTCACGACGTTCTCGCTGGCCAACGACCTCGCCAAGTACTTCGCGATCCTGCCCGCGCTGTTCGCGTCCACCGACCCGCAGCTCGACGCGCTCAACATCATGCGGCTGCACTCGGCGCAGTCGGCGATCGTCTCCGCGGTCGTCTTCAACGCGCTGATCATCATCGCGCTGATCCCGCTGTCGCTGAAGGGCGTCCGGTACCGGGCGGCGAGCGCCGCCGACCTGCTGCGCCGCAATCTCCTGCTGTTCGGGCTCGGCGGCGTCGTGACCCCGTTCATCGGGATCTGGCTGATCGACCTGCTGGACCGGCTGCTGCCGGGGATGGGCTGACATCATGAAGAACTTCGTCACCGGATTCGCGCGACAGTGCGCGGTCGCGCTGCTCGCCTTGATCGCCCTGACCGTCGTGGTCGGCGGCCTGTACCCCGTCGCGGTGTGGGGGATCTCCCGCGTCGACGCGACCGCCGCCGAGGGGTCCTTCGTCACGGACGTGCGGGGCTGCACCACGTCGACGCTCATCGGCGTCGACCAGCGTGTGCCCGCCGGACACCCGGACCCGTTCCTGCACAACCGCGTCGCCGGCGGAGTCGACGACCCGATGGCGCCCGGCGACCCGTCATCGTCCGGCGCGAGCAACCTGGGACCCAACAGTCCGGAACTGGTGAAGATCATCGCCGCCCGACGCGCGATGATCGCGCAGCGCGAGCACGTGGCGCCGTCGCAGGTCCCCGCGGACGCGGTCACCGGCTCGGGATCGAGCCTGGATCCGGACATCAGCTCGGCGTACGCCGCGCTGCAGATCCCGCGCATCGCCCGCGTCACCGGGCTGCCGGTGGAGCGGGTCCGCGAGATCGTCGCCGCGCACACGGAGGGTCGTCAGCTGGGTTTCCTCGGTGAGGAGCGGGTCAACGTCCAACAGGTGAACCGTGACCTCGCCGCCGCTGCGCCGAAGGCGTTTGATGTGGCTGCGCCGAAGGCGTTTGATGTGGCTGCGCCGAAGGCCTTCCATGACCCCGGATGCCGTTAGTATCGGCGATATGCCCGACACCGAGGAACGCGGCCAGCTGGAGATCTTCCTCGGTTGCGCGCCCGGCGTCGGAAAGACGTACGAGATGCTCGAGCAGGCCCGCACGCTGCGGGACGACGGCGTCGATGTGGTGATCGGCGTCGTCGAAACGCACGGTCGTACGGCCACCGCGGCGCTGATCGACGGCCTGGAGGTGGTCGACCGGCGGGCGGTGGAGCATCGCAGCACCGTTCTGCACGAGATGGATCTGGAGGCGATCCTCGCGCGCCGACCGGCCGTGGTGCTGGTCGACGAGCTCGCCCACAGCAACGCCCCCGGACTGCGGAACGCCAAGCGGTGGGAGGACATCGACGTGCTCCTGGCCGCCGGGATCGACGTCCTGTCCACCGTCAACATCCAGCACCTGGAGAGCCTCAACGACGTCGTCGCGCAGATCACCGGGATCACCCAGCGTGAGACCGTCCCCGACGACGTGGTCCGCGCCGCCGACCAGATCGAGCTCGTCGACATCGAGCCGCGAGCCCTCCGGCAGCGGCTCGAGCAGGGCAAGGTCTATGCCGCCGGCCGGATCGACGACGCTCTCGCCAACTTCTTCCGGCAGGGCAATCTCACGGCATTGCGCGAACTCGCGCTGCTGTGGCTGGCCGATCGCGTCGACGACAAGCTCGCGGCTTACCGTGCCGCCAACGCGATCACCGACACCTGGGAGGCGCGCGAACGGGTCGTCGTGGCAGTGACCGGCGGCCCCGAGTCGTCGGCCCTGATCCGCCGGGCGAGCCGCATCGCGTCGCGGTCGAGCGCCGAACTGCTGGTGCTGCACGTGGTCCGCGGTGACGGCCTCGCCGACCGCGGGGCCGCCGACCTGACAGCGTTGCGTGCCCTCGCGACCGGTGTCGGCGCGGGCGTCTACTCGGTGGTGGGCGACGACGTCCCGCAGACGCTCCTGGAGTTCGCGCGTGCCATGAACGCCACGCAATTGGTTCTCGGCACCTCGCGCCGGTCGCGGTGGCAGCGACTGTTCGACGAGGGCGTGGGTGCGGCGGTGATCCGGGACAGCGGCCGGATCGACGTCCACATGGTGACCCACGACAGGGCCGCCGTCCGGCGGCGTCTCGACATCCGCCGGACCCGCTTCCATCGGCCGGGCAGCTGGATCCTCGCGGTGCTTCTGCCGCTGGCACTGACCGGAGTGCTCAGCGTGATCGACCCGCTGGTCGGCTTCTCGAGCCAGACTGCCCTGTTCTTCGTCGTGGTGCTGGCCGTCGCGATGCTCGGCGGCATGGTGCCCGCCGCGCTGTCGGCGGTGACCTCCGGACTGCTGCTCAACTACTTCTTCGCGCCGCCGCGGTTCACGTTCACCATCGCCGAACCCGACAACGTCATCACTCTGATCGTCATGCTGATCATTGCGATCGCGGTGGCGGCCCTGGTCGATTCGGCGACTGTCCGCAGGCGTCAAGCGCAGCGCGCGACCCGCGATGCGGAACTGCTGACGCTGTTCTCCGGTGCGGTGCTCGACGGTGCGGGCGTCTCCGGACTGCTCGAACGCGTCCGAGAGACGTACCAGCAGACCGCGGTCGCCGTTGCGCGCCGCGACGACCGAGGCGCGACCGTCGCGGCGTCGGTGGGAGAGCACCCGCCCGCGTCCGGGGCCGCAGCCGACACCGTGTGCCCGGCAACGGGCGGCGAATACGAACTGCTGCTGCGCGGACCGGCAGTCGGTGCGGCCGACCAGCGCGTCCTCGCCGCCGTCGCGAGCCAGGTGGCTGCCGCCGTCGAACGGGACCGGCTGGAGGCCGAGGCCGCGGTCGCTGACGAACTCGCCCGGACCGATGAGTTGCGCCGCGCACTGCTCACCGCCGTCAGCCACGACCTCCGCACGCCGCTCGCCGCCGCCAAAGCCGCGGCGTCGAGCCTGCGCAGCCCTGACGTCGTCTTCAACGACGAGGACACCGCTGAGCTGCTGGCGACCGTCGAGGAATCCGTCGACCAGCTGTCATCGCTGGTCGGAAACCTCCTCGACTCGTCGCGCCTCGCCGCGGGCGTCGTCCGCCCCGAATTGACCCGCACCTACCTCGCCGAGGTGATCCATCGAGCGGGCGCTGCCGCTGCGCACGGCGGCGCGGCCATCTCAGTCGACCTCGCGTGCGACTGGGCCCGCACCGACGCGGGCCTGCTGGAACGCGCACTGGCCAATCTCATCGACAACGGGCTCCGGCATGGCGGCGGTGCGGTGGCGGTCCGCACCGACCTGGTGCCGAGCGACGCGCCGACCGGCAAGGCGTGCTGTCGCATCCGGGTGATCGATCACGGGCCGGGGATCCCTGCCGACGAGCGTGCCCGCGTCTTTGTGCCGTTCCACCAGTACGGTGATCGGGACCGGCAGACGTCGGGCGTCGGGCTGGGATTGTCGGTGGCGAGCGGCTTCGTGACCGCCGTCGGCGGCACCCTGACCGCCGAGCACACGCCGGGCGGGGGAACCACCATGACCATGCTGTTGCCCGCCGGAACCGAGCCCGTGCGGGGAGAGGACCGGTGATGGCCGAGCACGGACACGTCCTGGTGGTCGACGACGAACCCCAGCTGTTGCGCGCGCTGCGCATCAACCTCCGAGCCCGCGGCTTCGAGGTGACCACCGCGGCGACCGGCGCCGACGCTCTCGAAGCGGTGAGCCGGTCGACGCCCGACGTGGTCGTGCTGGACCTGGGGCTCCCGGACATGGACGGCTTCACCGTGCTCGACGGCCTGCGAGGCTGGACGTCGGTACCGGTGATCGTGCTCTCGGCGCGGACCGACGCCGCAGACAAAGTCCACGCCCTCGACGCCGGCGCCGACGACTACGTCACCAAGCCGTTCGGGATGGAGGAGTTCCTGGCGCGACTGCGGGCTGCGATCCGACGCGGCAGCACCACCACGGTCGGTGCCGCGGCGACTCCGATCGTCACCGCGGGATCGATCGCCGTGGACCTCGTCGGCAAACGGGCCACCCGCGACGGTATGCCCGTCCGGCTGACGCCGACCGAATGGGCGGTGCTGGAACTGTTGGTTCGAGCAGAGCCGAATCTGGTGAGCCAGCGCGAGATCCTGACGACCGTGTGGGGGCCGACGTACGTCAGTCAGACCAACTATCTGCGCGTCTACCTCGCCGCCCTGCGGCGCAAGCTCGAGGCCGATCCGTCACGCCCCGAGCATCTGCTCACCGAAGCCGGAATGGGCTACCGCTTCGTCCGGTGAAGGCCGCCCGGCCTGCAGTACGCTCGGGCGCATGGCCGCAACCGTCGCTCAGATCGCCGACGCCCAGTACGTCATGCTCACCACCTACAAGAAGGACGGGACGCCGGTGTCGTCGCCACTGTGGGCCGCGCCCGACGGCGACAGCATGCTGCTGTGGACCGTCGACGACTCGTGGAAGGTGAAGCGCCTCCGCCGCAACAACAACGTGCTGGTGCAGGCGTGCAATGCGAGCGGCAAGAAGACCACCGGACCGCAGGTCGCGGGGTTGGCTGAGGTCGTCGACCGCCGCGGTGCGGTGGACGCGATCAACCGCAAGTACGGGATCATCGGCCGACTGACGACGTTCGGGTCCAAGCTGCGGCGCGGTGCCGACGCGACCGTCGGCGTGCGCGTGCGGGACGTGGTGTAGCGCCCGCTCAGAGCAGCGTGAGCGCGGCGCGCACGTAGGTTCGCGCGGCCGTCACCAGTTCACTCAGCGGCACGGACTCGTCGGGCTGGTGGGCCTGACCGTTGATGTCGCCAGGGCCGAGCACCACCGTGGGGATGCCGAGGGCGGTACTGGTCCAACCGCCGTCGCAGGCCGCAGACCAGCCGCCGACGGTCGTCGCAGCACCCGCGTCGCGGATGGCCTGTGCCGAGGCTGCGACCAGCGGGTGGTCCTCGGCGGTCGCGAAACCCGGCAGGTACATCGTGGGCGTGACCGAGACGGCGATGCCGTCGCCGTCGATGCCCGCCGCCCGGACCTCGGCGGCGAGGGCCTCACCGATCTCCGCCACGTCCTCGCCCGGCATCAGACGCCGATCCACCCCCATCGTGCAGGTCGGCGCCACCACGGAGATACCCTGCCCGCCCTCGATGGTCCCGACGTTCCAGGTGCCGTATCCGAGCAGCGGGTCGGGGTCGGCGGCCATCCGGCGTTGATCGTCGCCGATCACTCCGATCACCTTCGCCGCGGCGTCGATCGCGCTGGCGCCGTCGCTCGGCCGTCCCGAGTGGGCGGCGCGGCCGGTCACCTCGACGGTGAAGTACGACGCCCCGCGGCAGCCGCGGACCACATCGAGCCGAGTGGGCTCGGCGACGATGCACCCGACGTACTCGCCGGGCGGCGGATTCTGCACCAGATGGCGGACGCCGACGCCGTGCTCCTCCTCGTCGACGGTGACGACCAACCGCACCGGACCCGACACCGGCATGCCCTCGTCGACGGCGCGGCCGATGAGGATCATCGCTTCGACGACAGCGGCGATGCCGCCCTTCATATCGCTGGTGCCGCGCCCGATGATGAGGTCGCCGTCGCGGCGCGGGACGAAGGGATCGGCCGTCCACCCCGGACCGGGCGGCACCACGTCGGAATGGCCGAGGAACATCAGCCCGGGCCCGTCGGTGTCGCCGTTGACGGTGGCGATCAGATTCGGGCGGCCGGGAGCCGCTTCGGACAACGCGACATCGAAGCCGGCGTCGCGGCAGGCCTGCGCCAACACCGCGACCGCTTCCTCTTCCGTCCCACCGGGATTCACGCTCGGTTCGGCGACCAGCGCGCAGGTGAGCGCGGCGATCCGCTCGGCGTCGACGGCGTGGGTCAGAGCGTCGATGCGATCGTGCGGGTGCGTGGACATCGGTCGCCATCTCCTTGGACGTCGGGGGATCGGAGTACGGACCAACGAGTCGTCGGGCGCACTCAGGGGCCTCGATAGTAGGCTATGTCCGATGGCCATTGTGTATTTCGTGATTGCGGTGCTCGCCCTCGCCGGTGCGGGCGCCCTGTTGTGGTTGGACCGGAACCGGTCGCAGCAGGTTCACCACCAGCGCGCTGTGTGGGGCGAGACGCATTCCTTCAAGTTCCGCGAGACCGACAGCAAGCTGCGGACCGTCTTCCATCGTGCCGCGATGGATGCGCCGGAACACGTCCAGGTGCGCGATGTCGCCTACGGTGTGTACGACGGCGCCGAGGCCGTGGTCTTCGACCTCGAGGACACCGCGACGATCGTCGCCGTCCGTCGCCCGGCCGCCTCGTCGGTCACCGTCGACCTGCGCTACGAGGACGTCCTCGCGCCCGCGGAGGACGACGTGGACTTGCTCGGAGCCATGGGGTCGCGCGTGATGTTCGCGAGCAACCTCGACGCCGCCCGCCGCATCTGCGACCGCCGCATGGTCACGCTGGCCACCGAGACGCCGTCGTACATCGAGATCCTCTGGAACGAGGGCAACTGGGCGCTCGGCGCGATGCCGGTCACGACCGAGGACGAGCGCCTCGACGTCGCCCTCGACACGGTCCGCCGGTTCGTCGACCTGCTGCGGGTGCTGCCGCCCGCCGTGGTTCCGCAGGACGCCCCGGACCCGCGTGACCCGCACGGCCCGACCAACGATGAGCTCGCCGACGAGAAGACCGAGTCGTTGCGCGACAAGGAACGACGCCGTCGCTCCGAGGAGGCTGCCGCGGCCGAGCCGCGCGAACCCAAGCCGTCGCTGCTGGATGCGACGCCGCGCCCGGCTGAGCCGCAGACCCGCCCCGGTCCGCCGCGCATCGAACCGATCCGTGGCCGCTCACCCCGCCCGGCGCCCGAGCCCCGATCCGGTCGGGAGCGCTTCGCGCCGCCGGACCTGCCGCCGCTCACCGACCCGCGCGACCGCTGACCGTCTCTCACTGATTTCCCCTTCCTGAATTTCCCCTTCCTGAATTTCCCCTTCCTGAATTTCCGCTGACTAGGAGCTGGTGACCCATGTCGTCATCCGACGCCACCCCTGCGACCGGTGCACCCGAGCTCGACGCGGCCGCGCGAGCACGCCTCGCCGAGCTCGTCACCGAACTGGCGGTGGTTCACGGAACGGTGACCCTGTCGTCGGGCAAGATCGCCGATTACTACGTCGACCTGCGACGCGCCACCCTCCATGCCGAGGCCAGCAGGCTGATCGGCTCGCTGATGCGACAGCTGACCGCGGACTGGGACTACGTCTCCGTCGGCGGCCTGACACTGGGCGCCGACCCCGTCGCGACGTCGATCATGCACGCCGACGGGCGTGCGATCGACTCCTTCGTCGTCCGCAAGGCCGCGAAGACGCACGGCATGCAGCGTCGTATCGAGGGCCCCGACATCACCGGCCGCCGCGTGCTGGTTGTGGAGGACACCTCGACCACCGGAGCCTCGCCGTCGCAGGCGGTGGAAGCCGCGCGCGAAGCCGGCGCCGAGGTGGTCGGCGTCGCGACCGTCGTCGACCGGGCCACCGGCGCGGACGAGGTCATCACGAAACTCGGCGTTCCCTACCGTTCCCTGCTGGGACTCGCCGACCTCGGCCTTGCCTGAATCTACTGGGCCTGACTCTTCGGGGCCTGACTCTTCGGGGCCCGCACCCGAGGCTGGACCCGGCCCCACCGAGTGGGTGACCGGTGTCGGGCCCGCGATCGGAGTGGGCCCGTGGCTCGAGGAGTCCGAGGGCCCGCTGCCCGGTGAACCCCGCTACGACCGCACGTTGCTCGCCGAGGGCGATCGGCGCAACGTGGTGGACCAGTACCGCTACTGGACTCGCGAGGCGATCGTCGCGGACCTCGACACCCGCCGCCACGACTTCCACGTCGCCATCGAGAACTGGGGCCACGACGCGAACATCGGTACCGTGGTCCGCACTGCGAACGCCTTCCTGGCCGCCGAGGTGCACATCGTGGGCCGACGCCGCTGGAATCGGCGCGGTGCCATGGTCACCGACCGCTATCAGCACATCCGGCACCACGCCACCGTCGACGACCTCATGGCATGGGCGCGCAGCGAGGATCTCGCAGTGGTCGCCGTCGACAACACGCCCGGGTCGGTGCCGCTGGAACGCACCCGACTCCCGCAGCGGTGCGTGCTCGTGTTCGGACAAGAGGGGCCCGGCGTCAGCGAGGAAGCGCAGGACAGCGCCGACGTCACCGTCTCCATCGCCCAGTTCGGGTCCACGCGCAGCATCAACGCCGGCGTCGCCGCCGGGATCGTGATGCACACCTGGGTGGCGCAGCACGCCGACCTCGACCAGGCATGGTGACCAGAAAAGTGTCGTCGCATCGGTCGCCACGACCGATGCGACGACACTTTTCTTGCCACGGGGTCACGCGATGTCGCCGCCACGACTGTTCAGCAGATCGATGACCTCCTGGACGCAGTCGGCGCCGCTGTCGTTGAGCATATGCCAGTCGTATTCGAGTTCTTTCCAGTCGACGCCTTCCAAGTAGTTGGCCTTCGACAGGTCGTTCCGGCGCCGCCGGGGGTCGCGGTGAAAAGCCCAACCGGAGATCTCGACGGCGACCTGCTGGTCGGGCCAGGCGAAGTCCAGCCGCCAGCGGCCGAGCGGCAACTGCTGGACCCACCCCGTGACGTTGCGATCGGACAGCAGGCGCACGAAGAGTCGTTCGGCCTCGGACTCGCTGTCGGAGCTCGCGATCTGCACCAGCCGCCGGGCCTCGACGATGCCCCGGATCCCGGCGTGCGCTTCGAGGGCTCGCTGCAGGTCGGCGAGCGTGACCTGGCGGGTCTGCAGCCACCGGTCCAGGTACGTGCTCCCGTCGGGGAGGTCGGCGGCGGCCATCAGCGCCGTGAGCGGCTTGGTCGTGACGGGCAGTCCGCGCACTTGGACGATGGCGTCGGACCGGTGCCGTCGGCGCACCACGGTGAGCGAGACCGCCCAGTCGAGCGTGACCGGTCGGGATGCGCAACTGACGGTCAGCGGCGACGGCAGCGTCTCGAGCATGCCGTGCCACCAGGCCGCCGTCGTCCTGTCGGCGCATCCGTGCAAGGCCAGCACCACGGCTCGGACCATCGCAGCCTCGGTGAAGTCGTGTGACGCCGATCGGTACAACCGGGTCGCCAAGCGGAACCACTCGCGCCTCCGGACGCGACCACGCAGCTGGTCGTGTGTCAGCCCGGCCGTCAGCGCCTGCGCCGTGGTGATGATGCCGTCATTGGCGGCCAGAATGTTCGCGATCTCCCCAGAATCTCCCACTCAAATTAGACGCAGCGGAGGCCGGATCGGTTCCATGTGAGAATTTCGTCGTCGCATCGGTCGCCACGACCGATGCGACGACAAAATTCTGGGAAGTCCGGTCCACAGCGTTCCGGAGCACTCGGAATCAACCGCCGTCGCTGATGCCGCGGGCGAGCAGCATCGCGCCGATCAGCCCGGTCTCCTTGGTCTGCATCGTCAGTGACGACCGCGCCAGCCGCACGACGGGTCCGCCGGCCGAGCCGTAGCTCAGCAGATCCTGCGTCATCGCGATCCCGCCGTAGTGGTGGCGTTGCATCAATCGCAGGAACTCGTTCTCCGCCGCGACGCCGACCAACGTCCCCAACGACGCCACCTCGTCGGCCGAAGCCATGCCGGGCATGGGGTGCTCGGCTGTGGTGTCGGCATGGTGCGATCCGTCGACGTCGCGGTGCATCCAGGCCATCGGGGTCGACGACTGGATCGGCTCGTCGGCGAGTTGGAGGTAGCCGACCATGGTGCCGATCTCGATCGACTGCTCCTGAACGATCTGCCGCGCCAGGCTGCGGATGGGCGTCGACAGACCGTCCCGATCGACGAGCTGCGACATGGTGACGGCCTGTTGGTGGTGGCTGAGCATGTCTTGCAGGTAGCCGACTTCCACCACCGTGAGCGACGGAGCTGCGGAGGGGTCTTGGACCAGCGCCGGGCGAACGGCCACGCCGATAACGAAGGCCAGCACGGCGACTGCGACCGCACCCAGCGACGTGACGACCGTCCGGCCGTTCACGAGCCGACCGTCGACTGCTGGTCGGCGGGCGCCCGGTACACATCGTTGGTCAGTTCGATGACTTGGAAACCGTTGTCCGCGCACGAGACGTACAGCCGGTTCCCCCGCCATTCGGGAGGCGAGAAGCAGCCGTCGGTCGAGAGATCGCTCAGCAGTATGCCGTTGCGACGGCTGCGGGCCTGCGCGGGATCGAACCGGCCCTTCCGCAGACTGTCGAGGATCGACGGCGCGCTCATCACCGGGACACCGATCACGGCGCTCATCACATGCGGCGAGTTCCACGCCGTGAGCGGGCTCGCGGGTCGAGCGGGTGGTACGTAATAGGCGATCTCTTTGACGTGCAACGGGTCTCGCACATCGAACACGCGGACACCGGACGACGTCCAGCCGCAGGCGAGCGCGGTCGGGTTCCGCGGGCGGTCGGCGGCGCAGTAGTGCGACTCGTAGCCGAAGATGCCACCGCCCGAAGTGGAAGCCACGCCGCGGTCCTGGTTCTCGGGCAGATTGATCGCGAGTTTGATCGTGTTGATCAATCGCGGCCGACGCGGGTCGGTTGCGTCGATCACCTTCACACCGCCGGATCCGCCCTCGGTCGGCGTGAAGAGCACCCGCTGGTCGCCGTAATCGACGGGCACCGAATGCTGGGTGGCCCAGCCGGCGTCGTTCCACGTCAACCGGCCCCGGAGCGGGACGTTCGGGTGGGCCTTCCGCTCGGTCACCTGGCGGATGTCGTAGATGCTGATGCCGCCGAAGTTGTGCGAGAGGTACAGCGTCGACCCGTCTTGGCTGATGCCGAAACCATGCGCCTCCAGCCCGGTCAGCCCCTGCCAGATCACGCGCGGCCGCGCGGGTACGGACAGATCCACCGCGGTCAGCAGGCCCGGTCCCAGACCGGACGTCCAATACGTGCGTCCGTCGGGGGAGAACCCACCCTCGTGCGAGGTGATCGGCAGCGGCGCCTTCGGAGTGCCCGCGACATGATTCAGCAGTCGCGGACGAGCGCAGTCGGAGACGTCGTACACCGAGATCAAACCCGCTCCGAACAGGAACGGAACGCCGGTGCCCACGAGCAGTTTGCGCGGCGTGTTCACCTTCAGCGTCTCCCAGGTGCCTGCCTGGAGCGCCGGGGCGGTCAATGTCGTCGACTTGCGGAGTCGGTGGGGATCGCTCGCGTCGACCACTTCGACGCCGGGGTCGCGTGCGATCGCGGCACCGGGGAACACGGTGCCGAGGTACCCGCAGTGGTCGTACGACGTCGAGACGATGCCTCCGCCGTGGCCGGGGAAGGCCGAGACGGGGTGAACGTTGCACGAGTAGCCGCGCTTGCTGCGGCCCGATGCCCGGTCCGCGGCGGGCACCTCGCCCTGAACGCCGACGACCGGCGACGACCCCGGCCCGCAGCGCGCCTCGGGCACGGCGGTCATCGGGGCGGCCGCAGCCGGTGCGACGACGAGCGTCGCCGCGAATGCGATCGTCGCCACCAGCGCCCCGGCGCCTGCAGAGCTGGGTCTCGCAGGTCCGGAGCGATGGCGCCGAGTACGACAGCGGCGACGAGGCGCCGTGAACGGGGATGAGGAAAGGGAATTGCAGGTCTGCACGCTGACCGTCCTGAGTGATTCGGATGGGAAGCGTGATGCCACATCGTCGTCGCGGAAGGGTCGGGGGAACCTGTGTCGGCTCGGTCAGTGTGCCGTACAGGTATGGCGCGTGCAGGTCTACTCGTGAGTAGTGTTGTGAATCACATTTGCCGACGACTCTTCCATTTCTAAGTCGCGTGACTGATTATGGGTGAGCGTGATGCTGTGTCGAGTGCGGAAGCGGAGAGGGGGTGCGCCACGATTTCAGGCGTCAGCCCGCGGTGACCGGTGCGAGCCACAGTCCCACCAGGCCGTCGACCATCGATTCGGAGAATCCTGACCACGACGTGATGTCGAGGGCGTCGAGTTCGTTCCTTCTGAGTTCGAAGTCGGCGAATGTCGAGATCAGGGTGTTCTGCGACATCAGGTTGCGGATGCGGACGGTTTCCTCGGGCAGTGCGGGCAGCGTGCGGTAGAGGCCGCTGAGGATCTCTGCCAACGGGGCGGACTCGGCGGCCTCCCGATACACCACCTCGACCATGGTGGGATCGTGCGCCAACTGCCGCCAGAACTGACCGAAATACGTTGGGCCCACATGGGTTCCGATGTGTTCCAGCTGCGGCTGAACCAGGCAGCGCAGCCAGTCGCGAACCTGGGAGACGTAGCCGACCTCGGACACCATGCGGGCTCGGATCGTGTCGATCGGTTGCTGATGTGAGCGGAGCAGTTCGCGGATCAGCTCCGCTCGGGACCCGAAGTGGTAGCCGACCGCGAAGTTGTTGCTCTGCCCGGCGGCTTCGCTGATCTGCCGATTCGACACCGCCGCCAGGCCGCGCTCGGCGAACAGTCGTTCAGCGGCCGCCAGAAGGCGGGCCCGGGTCTCGTCGGCCCTGCGGCTGCGGTCGGCACTCACCCCTCCATGATCCCTCATCGTCCGACGCGGACGGTCGAGGGCGTCCTTTGCCCAAACACTAAGTCGACCGACTTAGGCATTCTTCTCCATCCGTCTCCCGAATGTTGTCCCGAACTCCACTGAAAGGTCCGCCATGCCGACACTTCCTCCCCCTGCTGAACCGACCTCGGCCCGCCCGTCTGTGACCCGACGGACCTTCCTGGCGGGTGCGGCGGCCGCGGCGGCAGGATTCGCCGTCGCCGGCACCAGCGGGTCGGCGGTCGCCGCGCCCCGTCGTATCCGGTCGACGTCGTCGGAACACCGGGTCATCGTCGTGGGCTCGGGATTCGGCGGTGGAGTGGCCGCACTTCGGCTGACGCAGGCGGGAGTTCCCGTGCTGCTGCTGGAACGCGGTCGTGAATGGAAGACGGGCCCCAACGCGAACACCTTCCCGAATCCGACGCGACCCGACAAGCGGGCCCTGTGGCACGGTAGTGCGCCGCAATTGTTCGGTCGGCCGTTCTCGCCCGAGCCGTACGCGGGTCTCGTCGATGCCGTCGTCGGCGACAACATGACCGCCGTGACGGCCGCGGGGCTCGGCGGCGGCAGCTTGGTCTACCAGGGCATGACGCTGGAGCCGATCGAGTCCGTCTTCAACGAGTTCCTCCCGGAACAGCTCGATTGGCAGAAGATGCATCGGGTGCACTATCCGCGGGTCGCGCAGATGCTGGGCCTGGCGACGGCGCCGGACCGGCTGATCCGGACGCCACAGTATCGCGCGGCGCGACAGTTCGCCGCGCACGCGCGACGCGCCGGACTCCCGGTGTCGAAGATTCCGATGCCGATCGACTGGCAGTTCGCGTTGGACGAGCTCGCGGGGAAGATGCGGCCGTCGTACACCGACGGGTCGGGGGCGCTCGGGGTCAACAACGGCGGCAAACACAGCGTGGACGTGACCTATTTGCGTCAGGCGCGAGCGACCGGACTCCTGACCGTCGCGACGCTGCACGAGGTCACCGACCTCGCGAGGACCAAGAGCGGTGCGTGGCGCCTGCATGTCACCGAGACGGACGTGAACGGCTCGCCGATCACGCACAAGACGATGACCACGCCGACGCTGGTGATGGCCGCCGGCAGCGTCCACACCACCCGACTGCTGCTGCGCGCCCGCGAGTCCGGTGCGGTGAACGATCTCCCCGACGGCGTCGGCACCGGGTGGGGCACCAACGGCGACCGGATCTACGTGTGGTCGAACCCGGCGATCGACTTCGGCGCCGAACAGGGCGGTCCGGTGGTCTACGGGAGTCTGAACTGGGACAAGCCGACCGACGCGCACACGGTGATCCAGGCGTCGATCCCGCCGATGGGGCCGGACCTGCACAGCACGATGATGGTCGGCTACGGCGTGAGCCGGGCCCGCGGGCAGTTCCGTTACGACTCGGCGACCGGCGACGCCCGCCTGCACTGGCCCGCCGACGGCGACCGCCGCATCCAGTGGGGACACATCCATCCGACGGCGGTGAAGATCGCCGGAGCGGGGTCGGTGCTCACCGATTCCAACCGGTTCCTCAACACCACATGGCATCCACTCGGCGGCGCCGCGATGGGGTCGGTATGCGATCGGGAAGGCCGCGTCCGCGGTCAGCGCGGTCTGTACGTGGTCGACGGCGCGCTGATTCCGGGCACCGCGGCCGCCTGCAATCCGTCGATGACGATCGCCGCCGTCGCGGAGCGCGCCCTCGATTCGATCGTCGCGAACGACGTCGGCAGCATCATCTGACGGTTCGGGTCACCGGGCCGAGTCGGGACTCGACGCGGCTGAGGACGTCGGCGAGCTGAATCGGATCGTCGACGTCCGCGACCAGTGCCACCGTGTACCCGATGCGTCGCCCGGTCATGAACGGGACCACGCTGGCGTAATCGCTTCCGACCACGGCCATCGGCAGTCCTTGTGCGGACAGATCGCGGGCGACGGCGGCGACGTCGTCGTCACCGAGGACCAGGAGTGGGATGTCGGTCGGGGTGAGCGTTGCGTTCTTCATGGCTCTACGATCGCGCGTGAACCTGGCGCGAACGTGCCGGACAGCTGTGCGTCTGCTGGGCGTCGAACCGCCCGGTAGACGGTCAGTCGACGACCGACTCGGCCGAACTGTTCCGGCGTCGGCGCAGCCACTCGACGACCATCGGCAGGACCGAGACCAGGACGATGAGAATGAAGATCGGCTCGATGAGCTTCTGCACGATCTCGAACTGGCCGAGCCAGTAGCCGAGCAGCGTGATGCCCGCGCCCCAGACGATGGCGCCGATCACGTTGTAGACGGTGAAGACCGCGAACTTCATCTTGGCGGCACCCGCGACGATCGGTGCGAGCGTGCGGACGATCGGCACGAACCGAGCCAGGAGGATGGTGATCGGACCGTGCTTCTCGAAGAAGGTGTGCGCCTCGTCCAGATACTTCTGCTTCAGGAAGCGGGCATCGGGCTTGAACATCGACGTGCCCGCGTAGCGGCCGATCCAGTAACCGATCTGACCGCCGATGATCGCGGCGATCGGGACGGCGATGCACAGCAGCACGATGTTGAAGTTGGCGTCGGCCACCTTCGCGGCGTGATCGCCGCTCTGGCTGCCCGCGGCGATCAGGCCTGCGACGAAGAGGAGGGAGTCGCCGGGAAGGACTGGGAACAGCACACCGGACTCGATCAGGATGACGAGCAAAAGGCCGGCGAGGGCCCATGTTCCGAAGTAGCCGATCAGGTTGAACGGGTCCATGAAGCCGGGCATCAGCGCCACATTGGTCGTGGTCTCAGCGAGCAGAGTGTCGATCACAGGCCGTAACACTACCGCGACAACCTTCGAGAACCCTTAAACCGCCTGTTGGCAGGGGACTGGCCCGACGACCACCCGGAACCGTCATACTGGGGGAGACCAGTTACAGATGCGTGGACAACATCCACCGGTTCTAGGACGTGAGAATGCCGATCGCAACCCCCGAGAAGTACGCCGAGATGCTGAAGAAGGCAAAGGAAGAGGGCTACGCCTACCCGGCGATCAACTGCACCTCGTCGGAGACCGTGAACGCGGCCATCAAGGGCTTCGCCGACGCCGGCAGCGACGGCATCATCCAGTTCTCGACCGGCGGCGCGGAGTTCGGTTCCGGCCTGGGCGTCAAGGACATGGTCGTCGGCGCGGTCGCGCTCGCCGAGTTCGCGCACGTGATCGCCGAGCAGTACGACATCACCATCGCCCTGCACACCGACCACTGCCCCAAGGACAAGCTGGACACCTTCGTCCGCCCGCTCATCGAGATCTCGCGTGAGCGCGTCGCGAACGGACAGAACCCGCTGTTCCAGTCGCACATGTGGGACGGCTCGGCCGTGCCGATCGACGAGAACCTCGAGATCGCGCAGGAACTCCTGGCCAAGGCCAAGGAGGCGAACATCATCCTCGAGGTCGAGATCGGTGTCGTCGGCGGCGAAGAGGACGGCGTCGAGAACGAGATCAACGAGAAGCTGTACACCACCGTCGAGGACTTCGAGAAGACCGTCGACGCGCTCGGCACCGGCGAGAAGGGCCAGTACCTGCTCGCCGCGACCTTCGGCAACGTGCACGGCGTCTACAAGCCGGGCGGCGTGAAGCTGCGCCCGAGCGTCCTCAAGGAAGGTCAGGACGCCGCCATCGCCAAGCTGGGTCTCGACGCCGACGCCAAGCCCTTCGACTTCGTCTTCCACGGCGGCTCGGGCTCGGCCAAGAGCGAGATCGAGGAGGCCGTCGGCTACGGCGTCATCAAGATGAACGTCGACACCGACACCCAGTACGCCTTCACTCGCCCCGTCGCCGGCCACATGCTGGGCAACTACGACGGTGTGCTGAAGATCGACGGCGAGGTCGGCAACAAGAAGGTCTACGACCCGCGCAGCTACCTGAAGAAGGCCGAGACCAGCATGGCCGAGCGCGTCGTCGAGGCCTGCAACGACCTCGGCTCGTCCGGCAAGACGATCGGTCGCTGACCATCTGATCCACCGCAGTCGCAGTAGAGGGGACGCCCGGAGCAATCCGGGCGTCCTCTTTGTCGTAGAGGCGTATTTGCCATCGGTTGATGGCATCGAGGAGGATGCCGTTTTCCCCGGGTGTTAGCGTCTAGTAGCCGATGGGGTGATTCGAACGGAGGAATTCTGGTGGGGGAGCACGATGCGCGAGTCCGGTCGGGCAGGACGGCCACCGTCTTCGCCGTGGTCGTGCTGACGGCGGTGGCAGTCTGCACCGTCGCTGTCTCGTGTTGGTTGGTGGGACCCGACGGACCGGCTCATGAGGCGGTCGGCACGCTGGACGAGTCCGCGACGGCCACGCCGTCGCCCGCGGTGGGTGCGGACGGACTGTTCCCCACGCGGATCTCCCTGCCGACGGTCGGCGTCGAGACGGGGGTGGAGCCCACGCCGACGACGGCCGTGTATTCGGAGGACCGGCAGCAGACGGTCTCGATCTTCGGCCTCCCGTCGCGCAGGGCGAGCGCAGCCTGGTGGTCCAACGGGCCGCGCCCCGGGTCGGACGGCATCTCCGTCTTCGTCGGAGAATCCGGCAACCGCACGGATCCGGGCGCCTTCGACGCCATCGGCGACATGCGCCGCGGCGACGAGATCGTGCTGCGCTCCGCCCGAGACGAGGTCGTCACCTATCTGGTGAGCGATGTGGTGGCCGGGGTTCGTGCCGGTGACCCGGCGAACCTGCAGAAGACCTTTGAATCCCGCCGGGTCGCGAAGGCGGTCGCGCTGGTGACCTACGACGCGGTGACCGACCTCGCCGCCGTTCCGGCACTGGCTGACGTCGTGGTCTTCGGGCATCTGCGTACGGACTGACCCGACGGGGAGACGACAGCGGGCCGCCGAGGATCTCGGCGGCCCGCATCGCATCCTCGCGTGAGGATCAGGGTTCGGTGCAGACCTTCCACTCGCCGTCGATGTTGTGCAGGGTGATCTGCGCGGGTGCGGTCTGCGACGGATCGCTGCTCGGGTACATGTCGACCCCGACGCGGGCGATGTCGCCGTCGATCTGGACGGCCTTGACGTCGTCGAAGGTCATCAGCTCGTTGCGCGCCTTCTGCGCGGCGAACGCCTTCTGGAAGTCCTCCGCGGAGACCTCGGAGTAGTACGCGTACTTCTCGCCGCAGGTGAGCGAACGCAGTTCGTCGAGGTCGCCGTCGTTCATCGCGTTCTGGTACGACTGTGCGGCGTCGGCGACCTTGCTCTGGTCGGAGCTGCCGACCAGGAGGTACCAGAGGCCGACCGCGATGACGGCGATCACCACCAGGACGGCGAGCAGGATCGCGACCAGCTTGCCGGTCTTGCGCTTGGTGCGTTCGGGCTGCGCCGGTGCGACGACCTGGGGCTCCGACTTCGGGGCAGGCGCAGGCGCAGGCGCGGTGTCGGTCTTCGGCTTCGCGGTCGCGGCAGTCGCCGTCGCTGCGGTGGCTGCTGCCGCAGCGGCTGCCGCAGGGACCTTCATCTTGGTGGTCGGGGCCTCGTCGGCGGCAGGCGCGTCCTGCTCCGCGGCGTCGTCCTTGCCGGCCTGCGCTGCCGCGGCGGCGACCTCATCAGCAGAGATGGCCTCGGTCGGCGTCTCATCCTCGGACGGCTGGTCGTCGTCGGATCCGTCGGCGTCGGCGGACAGTTCGATGGACTGTTCGACGAGGTCGGCCTTTGCGTCGGTCGGATCGGCGGGCGCCGGGTCCGGTGCGATTCCGGCGGCGAGCGGGTCGCCGACCACGATCTCCTCGCGGAGTCCGGTCGCAGTGTCGTCGGTCGTAGTGCCGTCGGTCGCAGCATCATCGGCAGCATCGTCGCCGCCAGCATCGGCGTCGTCCGCGTCAGCGCTGTCTTCCGCGCCGGAGTCGGCAGCCTTCGCTGCGGCGTCGCCCTTGGCTGCTGCAGCGACCTCGGCCGGGATCTTGAACGCCTTGGTCGGGGCATCGGACCCGCCGCCGCCCTGCGGTGTGGGTGCGGGATCGTCGAGCTTGGTGATCGGGGTGGGTCCGGGCTGCGCCTGCGCGTCGGCCGCGGGAGTGTCTGCCTGGGGTTCGTCTGCCGCTGAGGCAGCGGCCTTGCCCTGCTCGCGCTGAGCACGGAAGGCGCCGACCACCTTGTCGATGGCAGCCGACGTGTCTTTATCCGAATCAGACATTCTCTCTAAAATCCAATGTTCGTCGGGGACAATCGCGCAACAGCGCAAGCGCCAGGATATCGGACCTGCGGCTACCGATCCTCCTCGGCGCATCGGCCGACGAATGATTGAATGACTGTGTGACGTCATTTGGAGATCTGCTCGGACCCCCGCCCACCCTGCTCCCGGGAGACGACGACGCTGAGTCGGACCTGCTGAACGGGAAGAGCCCCGCCGCGGTGGCTGCGGAGCATCCGTCCGCGTCGATCGCGTGGGCGTACCTCGCCGAGGCCTCGCTCGACGGTGCGTTGGACGGCACCGAGCCGGACATCGAGCGGGTCATCGCCGCCTACGCGTACGCGCGGACCGGGTACCACCGTGGCCTCGACCAGCTACGACGCCACGGCTGGAAGGGTTTCGGCCCGGTGCCGTGGAGTCACGAGGAGAACCGCGGATTCCTCCGCTGCGTCGGCGCCCTCGCTCGCGCGGCGCAGGCGGTCGGCGAGGAGGACGAGTACGTGCGATGCCTGGATCTGCTCAACGACAGCGATCCGCGCGCCATCACCGAGCTGGGGCTGGACTGAGTCGACGGCGTCGGTGACGGCCGAGAGCCGCAGTGACAGAATCCACAGAGCCTGACGAGAGGCCGACGGTCCGAGAGTTCGGGTCGCAGGCCGTCGCGGGTCTGCATCCGACGGTCCGCGACCGAGTCCGGCGCCTCTGGCTGTCGTCGGTCCCGATCGCCCAGTGCGCGATCGCCGCGGGCCTGGCGTGGTTCGTGGCGTTCGACCTCCTGAATCACCAGCGACCGTTCTTCGCGCCGATCGCGGCGGTGGTGTCGCTCGGACTGTCGTTGGCGCGCCGCTGGCGACGGTCAGTGGAGCTGATCTTCGGGGTGTCGATCGGCATCCTGGTCGGCGACGTCGTCATCACGTGGATCGGTTCGGGCGCCTGGCAGATCACCGTGGTGGTCGCGATCGCCATGGCAGTCGCGGTGTTCGCGGACAACGGTCCGATGCTGCCGACCCAGGCGGCCTCGTCGGCCGTCCTGGTGGCGACACTGCTGCCGCCGGGCGACGCCGCGGGCTACGAACGGGCCGTGGACGCGGTGATCGGTGGTCTGATCGGGATCCTGGTCGGCGCGCTGGTACCGGTCAATCCGGCACGCCGCGCCCGCCGCGACGCCGCGGGCATCCTCGACACCTTCCGCGATCTGAGCCACGACCTCGCGACCGCCTTGCGTGAGGACGACGAGGACGGCGTGTACCGGGTGCTGGCACGGGCCCGCGGAACGCAGGGGTCGATCGACACGCTGCGCGCCGATGTCCTCGCGGGCCGCGAGGTGGGTCTGCTGTCGCCGCTGTACTGGCGGTCGCGCAAGCGGCTCAGCAAGATCGCGGCCACCGCCGACCCGATCGACAACGCCGTCCGCAACTTCCGCGTGGTGAATCGCCGGGCACTCGGCTTGACGCAACGTGGCGTGGCGGTGGAGGCGCCGATGATCGAGATCATCGACGACATCGGCGACGTCTTCGAGGTGCTGCGGCAGATGATGCTCGCCGAACCGGGCGAGGAACCCGATCAGGCCGACGCCGCGCGGGTGGTGCGGTCGGTGGTCCGCAAGGCGCGCACCTCACTGGCCGACAACGTCGAGGACCTGTCCGAGGCGGCCCTGCTGGCCGAACTGCGCTCGCTCCTCGTCGATCTGCTGATGGTGGCCGGGCTGTCGCGGATGTCGGCGATCGCTCAGCTGCACCTGGACAAGTGAGCCCGCCCGATCACCACGTGAGGCTCTCGCACTGACCGTCGGCGCCCGGCCGCTCCACCTGCACCGTCGCGTGGGCCAGCCCGTGTCCTGCGAACACCCGCTGGGCGGCGGTGAGTGCGGCGCAGTGGTCGCCGGTGCTGCTGAGGTGGACAGTCGCGACGTCCATACCGCTGGTCACTGACCACACGTGGAGGTCGTGCACGTCCTGTACCTCCGGGAGCTCTTCCAGTTCGATCCGCAGCGCGGCCAGGTCCAGCGACTTCGGTGCCTGCTGATTGAGGATCTTCAGGGCGTCGACGGCGAGCTTCACCGCACGCGGCACCACCCAGAGCGCGATGAGGACGGCGACGATCAGGTCCGCATATCCCCACCCGGTCGTCATCGCGACGACGCCCGCGACGAGGACGCCCACGCTGCCGACCGCGTCGGCCAGGACTTCGAGGTAGGCGCCGCGCACGGCGAGGGACTTTCCGACGTCCGCGCGCAGCAGATACATGACGACGACGTTGGCGGCCAGGCCCAGGAGTGCGACGACGATCATCGGTCCGCCGGGGACCTCCGGATCGGTGCCGAGCCGTTCGACGGCCTCGTACAGTACGTAGGCGCCGACGCCTAGCAGCAGGACCGCGTTGACGACGGCGGTGAACACCTCGGCGCGGTACCAGCCGAAGCTCCGGTCGTCGGTCAGGCTCCCGTGACGGGCCAGCAGCAGCGCGAGCAGTCCCATCGAGAGGGCGACGAGGTCGGTCGCCATGTGACCCGCGTCGGCGATCAACGCCAGCGACCCGAAGAGGATGCCGGTGATCAACTCGACGACGAAGAAGAAGGCGATGATCCCCAGCGAGACGACCATCGGCCAGATACGACGGTGGGCGCCGCCGCCCGCCGCGAGGTCGGCGGCGGTGGGGCCGTGACTGTGTCCGTGCTCCGTGGCTTCACTCATAACCTCAATATATGCGCAAGTACGCATGTATTCAAGCGGTTGGACGAGGCCGGTCCGGAGAAGGGATCGGCCATGGCCCAGCGGCGCCGGGAATTACGTGTCTACAGCCAGAAGGCGAACAGATCGAGGCCGTAGGCGACCAAGACGCTGTTCACCCCGAAGGCGTCGAACACCGCATAGATCAGCGAGAAGAACGCGCGGTTGAGTGCCGGGACGAACAGCAGCACGAACACGACGAGGAAGCCGAAGGGCGCGATTTTGGCCGCCGCGGCGCGGGTCGCGTGCGAGAGATACGGCTCGATCGCGCCGTAGCCGTCGAACCCGGGCACCGGAAGGATGTTCAGCAGCGTGGCGGTCAGTTGCAGGAACGCGAGGGCGGCCGTCGCGGCCATGAGGTTCGCATTGTCGCTGGTCGGTTCGACGGCGCGCAGCACCAGTAGCAGCACCACGCCGAGCGCGAGGTTGGTGGCGGGGCCGGCGAGCGAGACCTTGCTCCGCTGCGCGCGGGTGAAGGCTGCAGTGTTCAGATACACCGCGCCGCCGGGGAAGCCGATGCCGCCCATCGCGACGATCAGCAGCGGCAGCACGATCGAGAGCGCGGCATGCGTGTACTTGCGCGGGTCGAGCGTCAAGTAGCCGCGCACCTCCACCGACCGGTCGCCGTACCGGAAAGCGGTGAAGGCGTGGGCGAATTCGTGCAGCGACAGCGAGATCATCCACCCGCCGACGACGAAGAGGAACGCGCCGAACATTGCGGTCCCGGTGCGGTCGGCCCCGGTGTCGTAGAGCAGATAGCCGCCCACCGCGACGGCGATGCAGAACGCGGCGAAGACGGGTCCGGGGCGGACCGACTTGAGCGCGACGGCGGTCGGAGTGGTCACGGCCGCACCAGGTGCCAGTCGACGTGATGGCGATAAAAGGTGGAGCGTTTCACCACCCGTTCGGTGAGCTCGCCCTCCCGTTCGACGGTCACGTTGGTGCCGCCGGTCTGGACGGCGCGCCCGGTCTTCCAGCCGCCGGGCAGGCGGCGGATCAGGCGCCCGCGGACACCCGGCTCGCTCGGCAACGGCTCGATCTCGACGCCGCGAGCATCGCCGTTGAAGATCGTGTCGGAGTCGGCGATGCACTCGCCGTGGAGTGCGGCACCGTCGGCGCCGAGGTGGCGCGCGCGTCCGACGAGCACGGTCGCGGCGTCGTCGCGGATCAGTGGAAGTTGGTGCGCGGTCCCGGTTGTCGCGAGCCGCTCGGCGGCGGCGCCGTGCGGGAGGCCGAAGTTCCGGGTGGCGCGGGTGGAGCGCGGAGCCACGTATGCCACCTCGACGTCGAGGCGCTCCAGCTTCATCAGTGCGGCGACGACCCGGGCCAAGAAGGCATCGGGCGCCATCGCGCTGTCAGACCCGGGTGAGACGATCAGACGCGTCACCGAGGAATCGCTCAGCAGTCCGGCCACCCGGCGGGTCAGGGAGGTCGGCGCATGGTCGCCATCGACCACGGTGATCAGCAGTGAGGACACGTCCACGAGGATATACGCGGCTGAGACCGACATTCCGGAGGCGACCCAGTAGGGTAGGCACGTTAGGAGGAGCACCTGATATGGCTGCGATTGTGCTCATCGGCGCCCAGTGGGGCGACGAAGGCAAAGGTAAGGCGACCGATCTACTGGGCGGACAGCTTCAGTGGGTGGTGCGCTACCAGGGCGGGAACAATGCGGGACACACGGTTGTCCTGCCGAACGGCGAGCAGTTCGCGCTGCACTTGATTCCGTCGGGGATCTTGACGCCGGGCGTGAACAATGTGATCGGCAACGGCGTCGTCGTCGACCCGAGCGTGCTGCTCACCGAACTCAAGGGGCTGGAAGATCGCGACGTCGACACCTCGTCGTTGATGATCTCCGCCGACGCGCATCTGCTGATGCCGTACCACGTCGCGATCGACAAGGTCACCGAGCGCTTCCTGGGCAACAGCAAGATCGGCACCACCGGTCGCGGGATCGGCCCCTGTTACCAGGACAAGGTCGCTCGCGTGGGCGTCCGCGCCGCCGACGTGCTGGATGAGAAGATCCTCACCCAGAAGGTCGAAGCGGCGCTGGAGATCAAGAACCAGATCCTCACCAAGATCTACAACCGCAAGGGCCTCGACCCCCAGCAGGTGGTCGACGGCACGCTCGAGCTCGCGGAGGGCTTCAAGCACCGCATCGCCGACACCCAGCTGCTGCTGAACCAGGCGCTCGAACGCGGCGAGACCGTTCTGTTCGAGGGCTCGCAGGGCACTCTGCTCGACGTGGATCACGGCACCTACCCGTACGTGACGTCGTCGAACCCCACGGCGGGTGGCGCCGCCGTGGGTTCGGGCGTCGGCCCCACCAAGATCACCACGGTGCTCGGCATCCTGAAGGCCTACACCACGCGCGTCGGCGAGGGTCCCTTCCCGACCGAGCTGTTCGACGAGTGGGGCGAGTACCTGGCCAAGACCGGCGGCGAGGTGGGCGTGACCACCGGTCGTGCTCGCCGGTGCGGCTGGTTCGACGCCGTCATCGCGCGGTACGCCACGCGCGTCAACGGGATCACCGACTACTTCCTCACCAAGCTCGACGTGCTGTCGAGTCTGGAACAGGTCCCGATCTGCGTCGCCTACGACGTCGACGGAGAACGCGTCGAGGACTGGCCGATGACGCAGACCGGCATCCACCACGCGAAGCCGATCTACGAGACGATGCCCGGCTGGTGGGAGGACATCTCCGGCTGCCGCACCTTCGAGGATCTGCCGCAGAACGCGCAGAACTACATCCACCGTCTCGAGGAGCTGGGGGGCGCCCGGATCTCGTGCATCGGCGTCGGCCCCGGTCGCGACCAGACCATCGTGCGGCACGAGATCGTCTGAGCCGAGCAGCACATGAGCCGTAGTCGGGGTTTGAGCCGTGACTACGGCTCATTGCTGTTGGGGCGAGTGGACGAAGGCGGCCGGAAGCAGCGGATCCGTATTCAGTTGCTGATGACGTCGACCATCGTCATCGCGCAGGTGATCGGCATCGTCATCGCGATCGCATTAGCGACCGTCGGCATCCCCGACCCGTCGTTTCTGCGAAGAGACCTGATCTGGGTCAACTTCGTCGCGATCCCGATCTACATCGTCGGTGCGCTGTTGATCGGCGTGCTGGTCGGGACCATCATGACGGTCCGATCGCTGCGCTGGTCCATCGACGACAGGGTGCCGACCCGTCAGGATGTGAAACGGACGGTGTGGGCGCGCCGCCGCCTGACCGCGCTGCAGGGGCTGCTCTGGGTGGGAGCGGCCGTGCTCATCGGCGTCTGGTACGGCGTCGTCGACGCCCATCTGATCGTCAAAGCCGTGCTCATCGTGCTGATGAGCGGGCTGGTGGTCATCGCCATCGTCAACCTGTTCCTGGACGTGCTGCTGCGGCCGGTCTACGCGAAGATCGTGCAGGCCGATTTTCAGGTGCGGGCGAGCACCGTCCGGTCGCGGGCGGTCAACGCCTGGCTGATCGGGACCGGTGTGCCGCTCAGCGGCATCTTCATTCTCACCCTGTTCGCCGCGCTCGGGCAGTCGGTCTCGGTGACGAGCTTCTTCATCTCGGTCACCGTTCTCGTCCTGGTCGCGACGGGCGTCGGCCTGCTCACGATGTTCCTGTTCGCGTGGGACGTCACCGGACCCATCCAGAACGTGCAGACCGGGATGGCGAAGGTGCGCGGCGGCGACGTCAGCGACGACGTCGACCTCGTGGTGTACGACGCGTCCGAGCTCGGCGAACTGCAGCTCGGCTTCAACGCCATGGTGTCCGGGCTACGCGAGCAGGAGCGGATGCGCGACATCTTCGGCCGCCACGTGGGGCGCGACGTGGCCGCGGCCGCGTTGCGCCGGGATCCCGAACTCGGGGGTGCGGAGCGCACGGTCGCGGTGATCTTCGTCGACGTCATCGGTTCGACGACGCTCGCCACCCAGCGCACGCCGACCGAGGTCGTCGAGGTGCTCAACCGGTTCTTCCAGGTCATCGTCGAGGCCGTGGAAGCCCACCGCGGGCTGGTCAACAAGTTCGAGGGCGACGCGGTCCTGGCGATCTTCGGCGCCCCGCTGGAACTCGACGACTCCGCAGGCGCGGCATTGCGCGCGGCGCGGGAGATCGCCGACCGGCTGACCGTCGAGGTCCCGGAGCTGAAGGCCGGGATCGGTGTCAGCTACGGCACCGTGGTCGCGGGCAACGTCGGCGCCATTCAGCGGTTCGAGTTCACGGTGATCGGCGATCCGGTGAACGAGAGTGCGCGGTTGTCGGAGGTCGCGAAGGAGGAGCCGCGCAAACCGTTCGCATCGGAGCGGGTAGTGGCGGCCGCGGACGAAGGGGAGGCGGCGCGCTGGCAGGTCCGCAGCGCCACGGTGCTGCGCGGCCGCACCGAGAGCACCCAGATCTTCACCCCGATCGGCGACTCGTCGCCCGAGAGCGATCAGTGAGCCGCCTGCGAGCGTCCCACGTTGGCGGAGTGCCGGCGGTCGCCTCCTACGTTGGTCGAGTGCCGCCTGCGAGCGGAGCGAGTCGGCGGTGTATCGAGACTGTCGTAAGTTCCGCTGGTTCGAAGGCCGCGCTCGACCAACCATGGATGCCGTCTCGAAGGCCGGCGTCGATAGCGCGTGCGGCGGAGCGCCGGTGCGATGCCCGGCGGTGTCCGTAGACTGTTCGGCATGGTGGCAAAGGTGATCGGGACTCCACTGAGTCCGACCGCGGTGAAGGTGTTGCTCCTCGGCTCCGGCGAACTCGGCAAGGAAGTCACGATTGCGTTGCAGCGCCTCGGTGTGGAGGTGATCGCCGTCGACCGGTACGCCGACGCGCCCGCCCATCAGGTGGCGCATCACGCCGAAGTCATCGACATGACCGATGCCGCGCAGGTGCGTTCGGTGATCGACAAGCACCGTCCGCATTACGTGTTGCCGGAGATCGAAGCCATCGCGACCGACGCTCTCGAAGAGGTGGAAGCGGAGGGGATCGCCGAGGTGATTCCGAGCGCGAAGGCGGTGTCGGCGACGCTGAACCGGGAACGGATCCGTCGGCTCGCCGACGAGGAGCTCGGGATCCCGACGTCGCCGTACCTGTTCGCCAGCTCCCTCGACGAGATGCGGACCGCCGTGGGCAGCATCGGCTTCCCGTGCGTGGTGAAGCCGGTGATGTCGTCGTCCGGCAAGGGCCAGTCGGTGCTGCACGGACCGGACGACGTGGACCCCGCGTGGGAGTACGCGCGCACCGGCGCCCGGGTGGACAACGAGCGGGTGATCGTCGAGGGATTCGTGGAGTTCGACTACGAGATCACCCTGCTCACCGTCCGTGCGGTGGATCCGGCGACGGGTGCGCTCGCCACCTACTTCTGCGACCCGATCGGGCATCGCCAGGTGGACGGCGATTACGTGGAGAGCTGGCAGCCGCAGCCGATGAGCCTGCCCGCCTACGATATCTCCCGCTCCATCGCCGCGCGCATCGTGAACGCGATGGGCGACGGCGAGCTCGGCGGCCGCGGAGTGTTCGGCGTCGAACTGTTCGTCAAGGGCGACGAGGTCTACTTCTCTGAGGTCAGCCCGCGCCCGCACGACACCGGGCTGGTGACCCTCGCCTCCCAGCGGCTGTCGGAGTTCGAGCTCCATGCGCGTGCGGTCCTCGGTCTGCCGGTCTCGACCGCCACCCGCGGGCCCGGGGCCTCGGCCGTGGTCTACGGCCAGCACGAGGACAAGGGCATCGCCTTCGCGGGCGTCGCCGACGCACTCGCCGACCCCGATGTGGATCTGCGCTTGTTCGGCAAGCCGGAGAGTTTCGCGCGACGACGCGTCGGCGTCGCCGTGGCGAGCGCTGCGACGATCGAGGAGGCCCGCAGAAAGGCGACGCACGCCGCCGGGTTGGTGAAGCCGCTGCGTGCCGATCACGCCGACGGCGGCGGGCCCACCGAGATCAAGCCGGTGCCGGATCCGGAGGCTTCGGACGCAGGCGACGCGCCGACCACGACGATCGAGGCGAGCCCGCAGATCGCTCGCCATCCGGAACAGGGTGTTCGACGTGACGCGCCGCCGATGCCGCGCCCGCCGATGCCGCCCGGTCCGCCGATGCGTCCGGGACCGATGGCTCGGCCTGGCCCGCGCGGCCCCGTCGGCCCGAGTGGACAGCGTCCCGCAGGCCCGCCGCCTCCGCGCCCGGGCTTCGCGCCCCCACCGCCGCCCCGCGGGTGACCACTGTCAGCTCTCCACCGTTGCTCAGGTCCCGCAGCGGGGCCCGATCAACGGCAGGAAGTGATCGGGCCGCACCAGCGGCCTCCGTGTTCGGTAGCCGCGTTTAGTACCCTTGACCCAGCCGTGGTGTACGGGAAGCCGGTCCGATGCCGGCGCGGCCCTCGCCACTGTAGCCGCAGAGAAACGGCGGTCCTCGCGTACGCACCTCGGTGCGTGCGGGCCACTGGACGCGAGTCCGGGAAGGCCGACCGCCCGCCGATGACGCGGAAGCCAGGAGACCGGCCGCGGCGTAATGGTTCCACGAGGGTTTTGGAGAACTCACCATGCGCGTTGCCCTGTTGTCGACGTCGGACACCGACCTGATCTCTGCGCGCGCCAGCGGCGCCGACTATCGATGGGCCAACCCGTCGCGCGCCACCGTCGCGCAACTCGGGGAGTATGCGGCCGAGGCCGACCTGACCGTCGTCCGCCTGCTCGGCTCTGTCCAGGAGTACGCCGAGGAACTCGACGCGATCCGCGCCGCGGGCAAGCCCGTCGTCGTCCTCGGCGGCGAGCAGACGCCCAACGCCGAACTGATGGCGGCGTCGACCGTTCCGTCCGGCGTGGCCGCCGACGCGCACCGCTACCTGGCCGAGGGCGGACCCGCCAATCTGCGGCAACTGCACGCCTTCCTCAGCGACACGGTGCTGCTGACCGGTGACGGTTTCGAACCGCCCGCCGTGATCCCCGCCTGGGGACACCTCGACCGTCCCGCCGTCGGCAGCAACGACGGCCCCCGCGTCGGCGTCCTCTACTACCGTGCGCACCACGCCAGCGGGAACACCGACTTCGTCCACGGTCTGTGCGATGCGATCGAGACCCGCGGCGGGTCCGCCGTCCCGATCTTCGCCGGATCGCTGCGCACCGCGTCCGACGACCTCTACGCCGAACTCGGCGGGCTCGACGCCGTCGTCGTCACCGTCCTCGCCGCAGGCGGAAGCACTCCCGCCGCAGCGAGTGCGGGGCAGGACGACGAAGCGTGGGACGTTGCGCGCATGGCGGCCCTCGACATCCCGGTGCTGCAGGGTCTGTGCCTGACCAGCAGCCGCGCCGATTGGGAGGCGTCCGACGACGGCGTGACACCGATGGACTACGCCAGCCAGATCGCGATCCCGGAGTTCGACGGCCGCATCATCACGGTCCCGTTCTCGTTCAAGGAGATCGACGAGGACGGGCTGCCGCACTACGTCGCCGACCCCGAACGCGCCGCGCGCGTGGCGGGGATCGCGGTGAACCACGCCCGTCTGCGGCGCACCGCGAACGCCGACAAGCGGATCGCCGTCATGCTCAGTGCCTACCCCACCAAGCACGCGCGGATCGGCAACGCCGTCGGCCTCGACACCCCGGTCAGTGCGGTGCGGGTGCTGCGCGAGATGCGCGCGCAGGGCTACGACCTCGGCGTCGACAATGATGTGGTGCGGATCCTCGACGAGGCGTCCGCCTCGGGCGACGACACCGCGGCGGGCGACGCCCTGATCCACGCGCTGATCGCGGCGGGCGGCCAGGACGAGGAGTGGCTGACGAATGCCCAGCTGACCGACGCGCACGTCCGGGTCGGCAAGGACGACTACGACGCGTGGACCGCGGATCTGCCGCAGCAGTTGCGCGAGGACATGGTCGCGGCGTGGGGGCCGTCGCCCGGTTCGCTGTTCGTCAACGACGCGGGCGAGATCGTCCTGGCGACCCTGCGCGCGGGCAACGTGGTGGTGATGATCCAGCCGCCGCGCGGATTCGGGGAGAACCCGGTGGCGATCTACCACGACCCGGACCTCACCCCGAGCCATCACTACCTCGCCGCCTACCGCTGGGTGGCGCACGGTTTCGGCGCGCACGCCGTGGTGCACCTGGGCAAACACGGGTCGATGGAATGGCTGCCCGGCAAGAACGCCGCGCTCTCGTCGGCGTGTGGGACCGACGCCGCGATCGCCGATCTGCCGCTGATCTACCCGTTCCTGGTCAACGATCCGGGGGAGGGCGCGCAGGCGAAGCGGCGTGCGCACGCGACGATCGTCGACCACCTGGTGCCGCCGATGGCGCGGGCCGAATCGTACGGCGACATCGCCCGCCTCGAGGGGCTCCTCGAGGAGTACGACCGCATCAACGCGATGGACCCGGGCAAGCTCGCCGCGATCCGCGGCGAGATCTGGCAGCTGATGCACGCCGCCGAGATGCACCGCGACCTGGGGCTCGACGAGCGCCCCGACGACGCCGCCTTCGACGACTTCCTGCTGCACGTCGACGGCTGGCTGTGCGAGATCAAGGACGCGCAGATCCGCGACGGCCTGCACATTCTGGGACAGGCGCCCGACGGCGAGGCGCGGGTGAACCTGGTGCTCGCGATCCTGCGCGCCTCCCAGATCTGGGGCGGACAGCGCGGCGCGGTCCCCGGGCTGCGGACCGCGCTCGCGGGCGGCGACGTCGCCGATCTGCCGCTGCCGGAGATCGACCGACTGGAGGCGCAGGCACGCACGCTGATCGAGGCGATGGAGGCCGGCGGCTGGAACGTCGACGACGCCACCCGCCTGCACGACGATCCGCAGGTGCAGGCGGTACTCGAGTTCGCGGCCACCCAGGTGGTGCCGCGCCTGGCGGGCACCACCGACGAGCTCGGCGCGCTGCTCCATGCACTGGACGGCGGATTCATACCCGCGGGCCCGTCGGGATCGCCGCTGCGCGGACTGGTGAACGTGCTGCCGACCGGCCGCAACTTCTACACCGTCGATCCGCGGGCCGTTCCGTCGCGCCTGGCATGGGAGACCGGTCAGTCGATGGCCGACTCGCTGATCAAGCGTTACCTGGACGATGAGGGCGAATACCCGGACTCGGTGGGCCTCTCGGTGTGGGGCACGTCGGCCATGCGCACCGCGGGCGACGACATCGCCGAAGTGCTTGCGCTGCTGGGTGTCCGACCGGAGTGGGACGAGGCGTCGCGCCGCATTCGCGACCTGGTCGTGGTATCGCTCGACGAACTGGGCCGCCCGCGCATCGATGTCACGGTGCGGATCTCCGGCTTCTTCCGCGACGCGTTCCCGCACGTGGTCGCCATGCTCGACGACGCCGTCCGCATGGTCGCCGACCTCGACGAGCCGGTGGAGCAGAACTTCGTCCGCAAGCACGCGCTCGCGGACCTCGCCGAGCACGGCGACCAGCGGCGCGCCACCACCCGCATCTTCGGTTCCAAACCGGGCTCGTACGGCGCAGGCATCCTGCAGGCGGTCGAGGCGGGATCCTGGCGCGACGACAACGACCTCGCCGAGGTCTACACGGCGTGGGGCGGCTTCGCCTACGGCCGCGACCTCGACGGGGTGCCCGCGACCGACGACATGCGCGCCAATTACCGGCGCATCCGGGTGGCCGCCAAGAACATCGACACCCGTGAGCACGACATCGCCGACAGCGACGACTACTTCCAGTACCACGGCGGCATGATCGCCACGGTGCGCGCGCTGACCGGCAGCAATCCGAAGGCGTACGTCGGCGACTCCACCTCGCCCGACGCCGTCCGCACGCGGACGCTGCAGGAGGAGACCAACCGCGTCTTCCGCGCCCGCGTGGTGAACCCACGCTGGATCACCGCGATGCAGCGCCACGGCTACAAGGGCGCCTTCGAACTCGCCGCGACCGTCGACTACCTCTTCGGATTCGACGCGACCGCGGGCGTGGTCCACGACTGGATGTACGAGTCGCTGGCCCGCGAGTACGTGCTCGACGAGACCAACCAGGCGTTCCTGAAGAAGTCGAATCCGTGGGCGCTGCGCGGGATCGTCGAACGGCTGCACGAGGCGTCGTCGCGCGGACTGTGGGAGTCGCCGGATCCGGACACCCTCGCCCAGATGCAGCAGGTGTACCTGGACGTGGAGGGGGATCTCGAGGACGACGATGAGTGATCGGCCGGCGGATCGGCGTCGTCTGCGGATCATCGGGGTCGGGCCGGGCGACCCGGACCAGGTCACCGTCGAGGCGATCGCGGCGATGCGATCCGTCGATTTCTTCCTGATCGTCGACAAGTCCGGCGTCAGCACCGACGGGCCCGATCCGCTGGTCGCGGCCCGCGAACGTCTGCTGGCCCGGCACCTGGACGAGCCGCCGACGCTGGTGCGGGTGAGCGACGCCTCGCGGGAGCGGCGCGCGCAGTTCACCGGCACCGACGAGCAGTACCGCGCGGCGGTCCGTGCATGGCATGAGGCGCGCGTCGACAAATACCTCGACGCCCTCGCCGAGCATGCGGGCGACGTCGGGTTCCTGGTGTGGGGCGATCCCGCGTTCTACGACTCGACCATCCGCATCGTCGACCAGATCGCGGAGCGGACCGACGTTCAGGTGGACGTGATCCCGGGGATCTCCGCGCTGCAACTCCTCGCCGCTCGACATCGGCTGGTGCTGCACGGCGTGGGACGACCGCTGCACGTCACCACCGGCCGCGCACTCGCTGAGGCGGTCGACGGCGGGGCCGACAACATCGTCGTCATGCTCAACCGCGACGTCGCCCTGCGCGGGCTCGACGACTGGTGGATCTGGTGGGGCGGCAACCTGGGCACCGCGGACGAGATCCTGGTGGCCGGACGGGTCGGCGACGTCCGCGCCGAGATCGCAAACGCGCGCGGGACGCTGCGGGAGAAGGCCGGCTGGATGATGGACGTCTTCCTGCTCCGGAAGGACGCTTGACGTGGCGGCACTGCTGATCGCGGGCACTACCTCGGATGCGGGGAAATCGGTGGTCACCACCGGCCTGTGCCGGGCGTTCGCGCGCCGCGGGCTGCGGGTGGCGCCGTACAAGGCGCAGAACATGTCGAACAACTCGATGGTGGTGCCGCTGCAGGCGGACGAATCTGGGACGCACGAGTTCGGGGAGATCGGGCGCGCCCAGTGGAGTCAGGCGCTCGCGGCGCGGGCGGTCCCCGAGGTCGCGATGAACCCCGTCCTCCTGAAGCCGGGCGGCGACCGGCGCAGTCACGTGGTCCGTATGGGTCGGCCCGACGGTGAGGTGTCCTCGCGCGACTTCGTCGACGGCCGACGGCATTTGGCCGCCACCGCGTTCGCCGCCTTCGACGATCTCGTGAGCCGCTACGACATCGTGCTCGCCGAGGGGGCGGGCAGTCCCGCCGAGATCAACCTCCGCGCAGGCGACTATGTGAACATGGGGCTGGCGCAGCACGGCGACGTGCCGACGGTGGTTGTGGGCGACATCGATCGCGGCGGCTGGTTCGCGGCCAGTTACGGGACCCTGACATTGCTCGACGACGCCGACCAGCGTCTGGTGAAAGGCTTCATCGCCAACAAGTTCCGCGGCGATGTGAGCCTGCTGCAGCCCGGGTTGGACGACTTGCAGCAGCGGACCTCGCGTCCCACGTTCGGGGTACTGCCGTGGCACCCGGACCTGTGGCTCGACTCCGAGGACGCGCTGGATCTGGAAGGACGGCGCACCCGAAGCGACGGAGCCAAGGTCGTCGCCGTGGTGCGGCTGCCGCGGATCAGCAACCTGACCGACGTCGACGCACTCGGTCTGGAACCGGAGTTGGACGTCCGGTTCGTCACCGACGCCGCACGAATCGCCGAAGCCGATCTGGTGGTGCTCCCCGGCACGCGCGCCACCCTCGCCGACCTGCAGTGGATGCGCAACCGCGGACTCGATCGCGCAGTGATCGCGCATGCGCGATCCGGACGACCGGTGCTCGGGATCTGCGGCGGCTGCCAGATGCTGGGGCAGACCATCGCCGATCCGGACGGGACCGAAGGGGATGCGGGCGCTCGCGTCGCAGGCCTCGGACTGCTCGACGTCGACACGGTCTTCGGCGCCGACAAGACACTGCGACTCAATCACCCCGCGGGCTACGAGATCCATCACGGGACCGTCGCCGCCCGGGATGGGTCGACGCGACGCGACGGGTGGATCGACGGCAGCGTCGACGCAGTTGTGGGGACCATGGTGCACGGCGCTCTGGAGGACGACGACCTCCGCGCGGCCTACCTCGCCGCGGCCCTGGGTATCGGTTCGACGGCGTCGTTTCCGGCGGCCCGCGAACGCCGGCTGGATCTGCTCGGCGACCTCGTCGAGGACCATCTGGACGTGGAGGCCCTCCTGCAGATCGCCGGTGTGGCATGACGGTCCTGATTCTCGGCGGAACGGCCGAGGCCCGTGCGCTCGCCGCAGAACTGGTGGAACGCGGAGTCGCGGTGACGAGTTCGCTCGCCGGTCGCGTCCAGAATCCGCGGCTGCCGGTCGGTGAGGTCCGGATCGGCGGATTCGGCGGCGTCGACGGTCTGCGCGCGGCGCTGGTGGAGTACGACGCCGTCGTCGACGCGACCCATCCGTTCGCCGCGGGCATCACCCGCAATGCGGCGCAAGCCTGTGCGGCGGAAGGCAAACCGTTGCTGCGATTGGCTCGACCGGGGTGGGCGTCGGCGAGCACCCCGGCGTGGCACTGGGTCGATACGCACGAGGAGGCGGCGTCGACGGCCGCGCGCCTCGGGACGCGTCCGTTCCTGACGATCGGCAGGCAGGAACTGGCACGATTCGTGCCGGCCCTGGCGGACGCCGCGGCACTGGCGCGCGTCGTCGACGACCCCGACTTCACCCTCCCCGAGCGGTGGCAACTGCTGCTGCGCCGCGGCCCCTATGCGCTCGACGGGGAGCTGGCGTTGATGCGCGAGCACGCGACCGACGTGCTGGTCACGAAAGACTCCGGGGGCGCCTACACCTGGCCGAAGATGGCCGCGGCCGCACACCTGGGGATCCCGGTGGTCGTCGTCCGGCGGCCCGCCACGCCGGCGGGACTGGCAACGGTCGCCGAGGTCGCGGCCGCGCGCGACTGGGCGCTGCGCACCGGATGACGGGAGTCCGTCACTTCTCCAGACGGTCGAAATGCACCATCGCCTGCACGTGGACGTCGGTCCCGGCGAAGGCCTCACGGAGGCTTTCGATCGGGTCGGCGAGGATCGCGATGATCTCGTCGTACGACCGTTCGGGACGCGCTTCGACGACGATGCGGACGATCTTGGCGCCGCGGTCGTCGACCGCCTGCACGCGCACCTGTCGCAGCACCGTCTGACTGCTGAGCTTCTCCTCGACGGCGCGGGCCACCTCCTGCAACGGCACGGTCAACGTCCCCTCCGGGCCGCTGTCGGGCAGGGTCAGCACATCGGGGCGATGCGGTGCGACGGTGGTGCGGATCAGCCGCCACGCCCAGTACAGGGCCACCAGCACGACCGCCGCGATCACCGCGGTGAACCAGGTCGCGCCGGTGGTGTCGGCGACGGCGTCGGTGTCGATCCGGGAGACCCACCGCGACACCGGATCCACCGCGAACCGGGTCAGGACCACGGCGACGGCGATGACGACGCACAGCGCCCCGATCAGGGCGATCGAGAGCCGATGCAGGGCGGCGGCGCCACGGTTCATGAGCGGACTCCTCTCCTGATCTTGACACCGATCCGGTGGGCGACGGCGGCCGAACCGGCGGCCTCGCGGGCGCTCTGAGCGACTCGTTCGGAGTCGACGGGACCGGTGGCGGTCACCAACACTCGGATGCGTCGGCGGCCGACGACGGTCACGGCGTGACGGACGTCGGGCAGGTCGGAGACGGCGGCGCTGATTCGGCGCGCGACGTCGACCGGCCGCGTCCACACGATCGGGTGATCGGCCATCATCACATGGGTACGACGGCGGGGCTTCAGCGCCAGCCACAGTGTCCCGAGTCCGATCACGGCGCAGCCGATCGGCACCGCCCACATCCAGGTGGTCCACGTCTGCGTTCCGAGGGCGACGGCTGCCCGGTGAACCCAGGTGTCGCCGTCGATGACGCCCGCTTCGGCGAGCAGATCGCGCACCAGCAGCCCGCACCCGACCAGCAGCAGCACGGCGAGCAGTCCGCCTGCGACGGCGGCGCCCGGAAAGGCGACCGGACCGGCGGCGGGCTCGTCGGCGACGTCGCGGGTGGTCGGCGCGGGGTGGTCGTGCGGGGCGGTCATGAGTTCACCTCGGGGTCGGGCAACTCCACGAACGTGCGGCCGCCTGTCCGTCGGGACTCCGGAACCACGCGCGCGACGGCGACGTTGACGCGGAGCGGTCGGTTGCCCGTCAGCCGCTGCAGTTCGTCTCCGACGCGTGACCGCACGTCGCGACAGACGCGTGCGATCGGCGACGGCCACGCCACCGCCAGCGTCACGTCGACCACATGCGCGGCGCCGCCCGCGCTCGCCACGCGCGCACGCGGATAGGCGGCGCCGACAGTCGTGTCCCGACTGATCAGCGTGCCGAGGCGGGCGGCGCCGGACTCGTCGGTCCGCACCACCCCGTCCACGTCGAGTGCCGCGCCGAGGGCGATCTTCTCGAAGACGACGTCGTCGACCACCAGTCGTCCGGCGGGTCCGGTCCGGGTGGGACTCGCCGCCGACTCAGCCACGGCTGCCGCTGCGCACCAGAGCGCGCACGTCGATCGTGCCTTGGAGCTGGAGACCGACCAGCAGGCCGACCGCACCGAGACCGACGGCGAGCAGGAAGCCGCCGAACCCGCCCGTCGTCGCGGCCAAGGCCAGCAGCAGTCCCACCAGAACTCCGATCGTGGCCGGCTTATCCATCTGACTCTCCTTCGGTCAATTCCTGCGTCGGCTGCGGAACGGCAACGTCCTCGACCGTCACCGAGACCGGGACGCCGCACAGGTCCGCGGCGGCATCCGCGACCTGTGCGGCGACGGCTCGCAGGTCGTGTCGAAGGTCGACGACGATGTGGACCGACCCCTCGTCGTCGGAGAGCTGCACCCCGCTGACCCGTTCTCCGGGCAGGTAGGTCGCGACTTCTCCGAACAGTCCACCGTCGAGCCCGACGACACCCGGCACGGCCAACACGGCCTGCGCCACCTGCTTGGCCAGCGGCGCGTCGTCGCTGAGCCGGTTCTCGAGCGACGACATCACTGGACTCGCGGTTCCCCGGAGTCGACGTCGTCGTCGGAGAAGTGCACGTCGTGCACCGTCACGTTGACCTCGGTCACCTCCAGGCCCGTCATCTGCTCGATCGCGGTGATGACGTTCCGGCGGATGGCGCCGGCGAGTTGATGGATGGCGACGCCGAACTCGGCGACGATCGAGACGTCGACGGCCGCCTGGCGCTCACCGACTTCGACGGCGATGCCCTGGGTGACGCTCTGGCCGGTACCCGGGATCACGTCGCGAACCTTGCCGACGGCCCGCTCGGTGGTGCCGCCGAGGTCGTAGACGCCGTCGATCTCGCGAGCGGCGATGCCCGCGATCTTCGCGACCACCACGTCGGCGATCGACGTGGTGCCGTGCGGACCGTTCAGCGAGGTGCTGGAGTTCTTCGAGAGTTCGAGGTCTTTGCCCTTGGTGCTCGGCGTCGGCACAGTCTCAGTTCCGTTTCGCTCGGAGGTGGTCTGGTCAGTCATCGCAGGTCCCTTCTCGATCCCGTCGCGGCTCTCGGCGCGGGTATAAAGTCAGTCGCGACCGGGCGGTAAGTCTGCACACGATGACGGGGGTGACGTGTATCACATCGGGGTGGGCGGTGACGACGTCGGACTCGACGGGTTCACCGACGAAGAGTTGGCGGCGGCTGCGGCCGCAGGCGACCCGGAGGCGTTCGAGGTGCTGGTGACCCGCATGGCGCCGATCGTCCTCCGCTTTGTGCGGCGCATGGTCGGCGACGCGCAGACGGGTGAGGATCTGGCGCAGGAGACAGTGCTGGCGCTCTGGCGCGGCCTGCCCGAGTTCGCGTTCCGCAGCACCGTGCGGACCTGGGTCCTGGGCATCGCGCATCGCAAGGTGGTCGATCACTACCGCCGGCGGCGCGATGTCCCCGCGCCGGATACCAGGTTCGCCGATCTGGAGGCGCCGGAACCGCTGCCCGCGGAGGCCGCCGAACAGACGGCGTTGCGTGATGCCCTGCGCACCGAGTTGTCGCAGATGCAGGCGACCCCGCGTGCGGTCTGGTGGCTGCGCGAGGTCGAGGGATTGTCGTTGGCCGAGATCGCGACGGTTCTATCCCTCACCGACGGCTCGGTCCGCGGCCATCTGCAGCGAAGTCGTGCTTTTCTCACCACTCGCCTGGCACCGTGGAAACCGGGAGCGAGCGTGCACGCCGGTGAACCGAGCGCCGAACCACGATCAGAGAGGGGGCAGCGGTGACGCATCCGAATCCGAGCGACGAACCGACCGATGCCTGGCTGGTCGACGCCAGCCGGCGCCTCGACGAACCCTCCGGCGACGTCGCGCGACTGATCTCAGCGATCACGACCGGTCTGCCGCGGGTACGCCGACCGGGGCGGGAACTGGCGACCGACGATCACCGCGTCACCGTCAACGACCGGGTGGTGAGACAGCTGCTCGCCACCCGTGTGCGCGCCGGTGTGGGCCGCTTGGTGGTGCGCGTCGATCTGCACGGCGACGACGGGGTGTTGACCGGCGTCACCCTCGGTCTCATCGCGCGGTACCGCGACGATCTGCACGGGCGCGCCGACGCGGTGCGCGAGGCCGCCCGGACGGTCCTCGTCGACACCCTGGGGTCGTCGACCAGTGCGACCGCGTGCACCGACATCCATGTCCGCTGGCAGGACGTCTACACCCGGGAGTGGCTGAACTGAGGTCGGACGCTCAGCGGGCGCGCACCGCGGCCGCGAATCGGGCGGCCAGTTGCGGGTGCCCGGCCCAGTGCGTGTGCAGGTACGACGCGTGGAGCGTGGGGGAGGCGAAGCCGACCGGTTCCCGGTCGATGAACCACGCGGGCGTCGAACCGGTTCCGGGCGTCACTTGAGTCCGGTGGAACTCGTGCCCGCTGATGCGCTCGCCCGGTCGGGTCAGCAGTGTTCGCTCGGTTGCGACGGCTTCGGGATAGCGGAGGGTGAGTCGGGAGGTCATGCGGGCGTGTGCGTCGAGGACGCCGGCCATCGGACGGTCGTCGAGGGTGGCGCACAGGTAGAGCAGCCCGGCGCATTCGGCGACGGTGGGCAGCCCGTCGACGACGGCGTCGCGGATCTGCTGACGCAGTGCCGCGTTGTCGACCAACTCGGCAGCGTGCTCCTCGGGGAACCCGCCGCCGAGGTACAGGCCGGCGGTGCCGTCGGGCAGACGCTGGTCGTGGGCGGGATCGAAGGTGACGATGTCGCAGCCCGCGGCCTCCAGCAGTTCGAGGGTTTCGGCGTACCGGAACGTGAACGCACGGCCCGCGGCCACCGCGACCACGGGTCGTCGACCGGGCTCGGCGACGGCCGCGTCGCCCAGGGCCGTCGCGGGATTCCACGGTTCGCCGTCGAGGTCGGCCGCACCCCGGGCGATGTCCAGGACGGCATCGAGATCGACGTGCTCGGCGACGACGTCGGCCAGCCGGGCGACCACGGCGGCGGACTCGCCGCGTTCGGCCGCAGTCACCAGCCCGAGGTGGCGGGACGGGGTGGCGAGGTCGGGGTCGCGCGGGATCTCACCGAGGACGGGCAGTCCGACGGCGTCGCGGATCTCGGCGACCTGACGGGCCGAGCCGACGCGGTTCAGGATCACGCCGGCGACGCCGACCCCCGGATCCCAGGTCGCCATCCCGTGCACGATCGCGCCGATCGACCGTGACGCGCGCCCGACGTCGACCACCAGGATCACCGGTGTCCGCGTCACCGTCGCCACATGCGCCGATGATGCGAACCCCTGCGTGCCGAGGCGGCCGTCGAACAACCCCATCACGCCTTCGATCACGGCGATGTCGGCGCCGCGCGCGCCGTGCTGCAGCAGGGGGACGACGAGGTCCTCGCCGACCAGATGCGGGTCGAGGTTGCGCCCGGGGCGACCGCACGCCAACGCGTGGTAGCCGGGGTCGATGTAGTCGGGCCCGACCTTGTGCCCGCTGACCCGATGACCGGCCGCCCGCAGGGCCGCCATGAGCCCGGTCGCGACCGTCGTCTTACCCTGCCCGGTGCCGGGTGCGGCGAGCAGAACGCGCGGGAGTGACGTCATAGCTCAGGCCCCATCAGTCGAGCGCCGCGCGGGAGCGATGGAGTGCGCCCCACGTTGGTCGAGTGCCGCGTGGGAGCGTAGGAGTCCTCCCCACGTTGGTCGAGTGCCGCGCGGGAGCGTAGCGAGTGCGTGGTGTATCGAGACCGCGGTGTGCTGGGTCGTGGTGTGTGGCGGTCTCGATACTCGTCGTTGCTCGCAAGCTCGCAGCGTCGAACTCGACCAGCGTAGAGGGAGCCTTCTCCACGTTGGTCGAGTGCCGCGTGGGAGCGTAGCGAGTGCGTGGTGTATCGAGACCGCGGTGTGCTGGGTCGTGTGGTGTGGTTGGTCTCGATACTCGTCGTTGCTCGCAGGCTCGCAGCGTCGAACTCGACCAGCGTAGAGGGAGCCTTCTCCACGTTGGTCGAGTGCCGCG
>NZ_BCWU01000001.1 GCF_001592365.1 Gordonia hydrophobica NBRC 16057 | reverse complement strand
TTGCGGCACAAGAAATCCAAAACACACTATCGAGTTCTCAAAGAACACACACCCACCAGCACCAACCAGACAACAACCCGGCCGAACTCCAGCAGACATCTGAAACTATTTTTGTCGATCTCCCCGTCTCCGAGGCGACCTTTCCAGCCTAGCAGACCGGAATCATCCCTGCAAAACGCTCGATTCCAACCCATCCGAAGACGATCTGAACTCTGCGAGGCGCAGGACCGCTACTCTACCCAGACCATCGCGACGAGTGCAACTCGCCGTCTCGGAAGGGGATTTCGCTTGCCAGCGGCGACCCGCTGACCTGGAATAAGTTACACATGCTCTCGCCGAAGTGCCAAATTGCCAGGTCAGCGCATCGCCAACAGGTCAAGAACCGATCTTGGCGCCGGCGAAGGTCTTCTTGCCACGCCTGAGCACCAGCCAACTGCCGAACAGCAGATCGGCGGATGCGGGCTTCCAGTCGGCGTCGGTCACCTTCTGGTTGTTCACGTAGGCGCCGCCCTCGTCGACAGCGCGACGAGCCGCTTTGTTGCTGTCGGCGAGGCCGGACTGGACGAGCAGTTCGACGATCGTCGGTTCGGAGCCGTCCGCGAACTCGGCGACTCCGGTCTCTCGCAGGGCTGCACCCAGTGTTGCCTCGTCGAGGTCGGTCAATTCGGCGCGCCCGAACAGCGCCTTGCTTGCGAGCTCGGCGGCCGCGGTCTGATCGGCACCGTGGATCAGCGTGGTCAGTTCTTGGGCGAGCCGCTTCTGCGCCTCGCGTAGGAACGGCTTCTCCGCGGTGATCTTCTCGAGTTCCTCGATCTCTTCGCGGCTCAGGAAGGTGAACCACTTGAGGAACTTCACGACGTCGGCGTCGGCCGTGTTCACGAAGTACTGGTACCAGGCGTACGGGCTGGTGAGCTCGGGATCGAGCCAGACGCTTCCGCCACCCGTCGACTTCCCGAACTTCTTTCCGTCCGCCGACGTGACGAGCGGAACGGTCAGGGCATGCGCGCTTGCGCCGTCGACCTTGCGGATCAGGTCGACTCCGCCGATGATGTTGCCCCACTGATCGGATCCACCGATCTGGAGCACGCAGCCGTACTTCCTGTTCAGCTGCAGGAAATCGTTGGACTGCAGCAGCAGGTAGCTGAATTCCGTGTAACTGATGCCGTCGGACTCGAGGCGTCGCTTCACGGTCTCGCGCGCCAGCATCACGTTGACCGAGAAGTGCTTGCCGATGTCACGGAGGAACTCGATCGCCGACAGCGACGCCGTCCACTCGTTGTTGTTCACCAGTACCGCGCCGTTGGCGGAATCGTCGATCGTCACGAACCGCTGGAGCTGACCGACGATGGTGTCGGCCCAGTCGGCCACGGTGTCGGCGGAGTTCATGGTGCGTTCGCCGACATCGCGGGGATCACCGATGAGCCCGGTGGCACCGCCGGCGAGGACGACGGGCCGGTGTCCGGCAAGCTGGAACCGACGCAAGGTCAGCAACGGAACCAAATGGCCGGCGTGCAGGCTCGAAGCCGTCGGGTCGAAGCCCGCGTACAGCGAGATCGGCTCGTCCAGCGCCTTGCGCAATGCGTCTTCGTCGGTCGTCTGGCCGATGAGCCCACGCCAGATGAGGTCGTCGAGGATGTTCTGGTCCACGGGTGCTGTCACGATTCCTTCGTGGTGAAGCGCTCGTGCTCCTCATCGGAGACCGAGCGCGCGTCGTCGATCAACATGTTCGGGATGCCCTTGTCGTCGATGGCATAGGCGACTCGAAGGCGCGGGTTATAGAGTTCGTCTCCCGCATCGATCAGTTCGCCCAGGTCCTGGGGGCATACCAGCCGGTCTCGCATGACCGGATTGATGCCCTCGGCGCGTGTTGCCATCAGCTCCCACTCATTTCGTCGATCCAGTCGCACACCGCTGGTCGGCGGCGACGTCTACCGAAGGTCAAGGCTACTCGGCGGACGCGGCTCCGCTGTCCTCGGCGACACCGGTCGGCGTACTCCAGTCGATCGTTGCGGCGGCCGTCGCCGTGTACCGGCGGTAACTTCCGTCCGGACTCCGGTACCAGATCTTGGAGCCCGGCTTCGGAATGCCGCGGGCCGCGATCTTGCTGGTCTTCAGCCGAAACGCCTCTGACAGCGGAATCGAGTCGGCGATCCACACCAGGTGCGGCCGCTGTTCGGCGGGCAACTCCCCCAGGCCGACGCGGATCTGTGTCGGAGTGAGCGACGAGGCCCCCTCGCGCAGCGTCACGACGGCGACGGCGATCTGGCTGCCCGGCTCCCCGACTCCGTAGGCTGCGGACAGCTTCACATCGGAGATCATCGAGAGTGCCTGCTGGATCGGCAGGGTGTACATCGGACCCGCGGCACTGCGCACCACACCGTGTGCCGAGCCCATGTACCAGAGGTCTCCGTCGGCATCGGCCCGGAAGAGGCTGCCGCTGACCTCCCAGCGGTCGTGCGGCCGGAAGACATCGCGCAGCACCAACCCCGCGGCCTCGAACCGTTGACCAGCGTGGGAGACGAGCATGCCGATCTCCCGCGGTCCCGCTTCCCGAATGAACCCGGTGTCGCGGTCGATCTCCATGCGGCCGGTCGACGGATCGTAGGCCGCGACGCGGACCGGATTGGTCTCCGGCAGCGGCCTGCCCATCGAACCGATCTTGTTGTCGTCGACGTTGGCCAGGATCGCGGAGCCGTCGGCCGAGGCGAAGAACTCCAGCACCCGAGCGTTCGGCAGCGTCTCACGCAGACGGGTCCACTGACCTGCCGAGATGCCTGATCCCATGAACAGTCGCACCGAACCGAGACGGCTCGCGTCGAACTCGGGAGCGTCCATGATCTCGGCGAGCATGTTCCAGGTGTACGAGACGACCGTGACCCCGTAGCGGCGGACTTCGCGGGCGAACCGAGCCGGGTCCATGCCGGTGGAGAGTGCGATCCGAGACCGTCCCGCGGCGGTGGCGCCGAGCGTGGTGAGCAGGCCGGAGGCGTGATGCAACGGCGGCAGGCAGTAGACGGTGTCGCGGTTCGACAACCCGGCCGCGGCGGCCGCGCCCAATGCCGACATCGCGAACCTGTGGTTCGTGATGGCCCAGCGATTGAGTCGCCCCTGCGTCTCAGTGAAGACGACGAAGGCGAGGTCGCCTGCCAGGCCGGGATCCGGGCGGTACCACGCGGGCTGACGAACCCGACTCGGATCGATCTTCTCCATGTCGACGATGTGCTCGCCGTCGGCCCGCTCGATGACGCGCGCGTCGCCGCTGCCGCCGCCGAGCACCAGGACCCGATCGCACACGGCTGCGGCGCCGTCGAGATGATCTGGGTCGGCGACGATGACCCGCGTGTCGGCCATCGCGAGCATCTCCGACAGCGAGTCGCCCGAGGACAGCAGGACCGCGACCGCCCCGAGTCGCGAGAGCGCGGCGATGGTCACCAGCGCCGACGGGCGCGGATCCATCATCACGCCCACATGGACTCCCGGACGGATGCCGCTCTCGATCAGACCGAGGACGACGTTGTCGATTCGGGTGTTGACCTGAGCGTGGGTGAGGATCCGGTCCTCGAAGAGGAACAGCTCGTCGTGCGGGGTGCGCCGGGCGTTCTCGCTCATCAGCTTGCCGAGCGAGACCCGCGTGGACGGCTGGATCTGTCCCAGGCGGAAGAGGCGGGGAACGGTGCGGACCGATTCGGTCGCGACGGCCCGCGTGGTGCGCTGCAAGGAGTTCACCGCGTCGACGAACTCCTTCGAGACCGCGGTGCCTGCGCCCGCCACCTGTCCGACTCCGTAGGTCAGGCGATCGGTCCAATTGATTCCGGTGCCCGATTCGGTGCGATCGGTCCGCATCGGCGCGATGTTCTCCGGCTCATCGGCGCTGCCTTCGCGCCATCGGATCCATTCGCCGACGGTCGGCCAGGTGAGTCGTCCCGCGGTGGAACCGACGACCAGACCGAAGTGTCCGACGGGCAGCGCCGACTCGTAGACGTCGGCGAGCGGTGCCGCCCGCACGATGCCGCGGACCGCGAGCGGCTGGCCGATGTCGTCGGTCTCACCGACGAAGGCGAGCACGGGGCAGGTGATCTCGGTCATCGACACCACGTCGCCGTCGATGACGAACCCGCCGGACATCATGCGGTTGTGCACCACGAACTGGCGGAGCAGTTCGGCGACGGCGGGCCCCGACCAGGCGACCCACCCCTCCTGCTCGATGAAACGCCGCTGGTCCTCGCGTGGGAGGAGCGCGTCGCGGTCGTGGAGTTTGCGCAGGAAGTCGATGCGGCTCTTGGCCGTCTTCACCGGATCGGCCAGCTGGAAGCCGGTGCGGGCGAGCCAACTCGGGATCCAGAGCCGATTGAATACGTTGTCGGCGACGAACTCGGCACCGGGCACGACGAGGTTGGCAGGCAGCCCCAGCGGCAGTGCCGCGAGGACGTCGACCGGACTGCCGAAGGTCACCACGCTGGCCAGACCGGCCGACCGTCGATAGGCCGCGGTCTGGTACGCGAACATGCCGCCCTGCGAGTAGCCGCCCAGATGGACGTCACGCCCGGTGACCGACCGAACCAGATCGATGACGCGACTGATCGCGACGACGTGGTCGGTGAGAGTCCGCTCCATGCCGCCCTCTTCGTGATCCGGCGACCCGAAGTCGACGACCCACGGGATCACCCCGTGCCGATGCAGCACCGACACGGCGCCGTTCTGCTGCGTGACGTCGTAGACGTTGGCCGAGACCATCATCGGCGGAATCAAGATCACGTTCGGGCAGCCGTCGCCCGGGTCGTCCGGGAAGTACCGACGGAGCCGGTACATCTTCTCGGTCTCGACGACCTTGTAGGGCGTGGGCTCGGTCCCGGTGTCGAGACCTCCCATGCGGAGGACTTCGAGTCCGTTCTGCGCCGTCGCGACGATCCGTCCGACCGCCCCGCCGACGTCTGGCAAGCCTCTCACAGTGACAACTCCCATCCCGCGTCTACCCCTGCGCCCGCCGATCGATTCCGAACCCCACAAGCACGCGAGCAGTTTACTCGTGGGTACAGACAATCATCTCAGCGAGTGGCCTGCGACACACGGGTGTGGCGATATCGGCTCGACGTCCGCTCGTACTCACCGAGACGCCCCAGCCCACGCCCCCTAGCGAGCCAGGGCGGAGCGCAGGTCGGCGATGGTTCCGGTCGCCACGGCGATCTGTCGCTGCACCTGGGTCGACGCGGTGCCGCCGAGCGCGTTCCGCGACTCGATGGATCCGGTGACGCTGAGCACCCCGCGGACCTGCGGAGTCAGCGCCGGGTTGATCGCGGCCATCGTCTCATCGTCGAGGTCGGCGAGGCCGACGCCCCGCTGCTCGGCCTCACGGACGCAGGCGCCTGCCACCTCGTGCGCAACACGGAACGGAACCCCTTGCCGGACCAGCCATTCCGCGATATCCGTGGCAAGCGTGAAGCCTGCGGGCGCCAGCTCGGCCATCCGTTCCGGGTGGAACACCAGGGTGCCGACCAGTCCGGTCATCGCCGGCAGCAGCAGCTCGAGCTGCGCCACCGAGTCGAAGACCGGCTCCTTGTCCTCCTGCAGATCGCGGTTGTACGCCAGTGGCTGCGCCTTGAGCGTCGCGAGGAGACCGGTGAGGTTGCCGATGAGGCGCCCCGCCTTGCCGCGCGCGAGTTCCGCGACATCCGGATTCTTCTTCTGCGGCATGATCGAGCTCCCGGTCGACCACGCGTCGGCGAGCGTCACGTAGTTGTACTCGGGAGTGCTCCACAGGATCACGTCCTCCCCGAGACGCGACATGTCGACGGCGGTCATCGCGAAGACGAAGGCGGCTTCGGCGGCGAAGTCACGCGAACTGGTGGCGTCGATCGAGTTGTCTGCGGCGCTGTCGAATCCGAGGTCGGCGGCAATCGCTTCGGGGTCCAGCCCGAGCGACGAACCGGCGAGCGCGCCCGAACCGTACGGCGAGACCGCGACCCGACGGTCCGCGTCGACCAGACGTGCGACGTCGCGCAACAGGGGCTGCGCGTGCGCCAGCAGGGTGTGTCCGAGAAGAACCGGCTGGGCCGCCTGCAGGTGCGTCTTGCCCGGCATCACGACGCCGGGGTTGGCTGCGGCCTGAGCCACCAGCGCCTCGGCGAGATCCAGCACGCCGGAACCCACCCGGCGCATCGCATCGCGCAACCACATCCGGAACAGCGTCGCGACCTGGTCGTTGCGCGACCGGCCCGCGCGGAGGCGCCCGCCGACCTCCGGGCCGACCCGCTCGATGAGTCCGCGTTCCAACGCGCCGTGGACGTCCTCATCGGACTCGGCGGGCCCGAACGTGCCGTCAGCGACGTCGGCCGCCAACTGATCCAGACCCGCCTGCATCGTCGCAGCGTCGTCCTCGGTGAGCAGACCGGCCTTCGCCAACACGCGGGCATGCGCCTGGGAGGCCTGAATGTCGAACGGCGCCAACGCCCAGTCGAAGTGCGTTGACTTGCTCAGGGCCGCCATGGCGGCCGCGGGACCGTCAGCGAATCGCCCGCCCCAGAGCGCGCCCTCGTTGGTTCCCTCGTGGGCGTCGGTGTTCGGTGCGGTGTTGTCGGCAGTCGCCATGAGGGTGGTACTCCTCGGTGTGGTGATGTGGGTGGTTGGGGATATCAGTGGTGCGCAGTCACACGAGACCTTCGATCCGGGCGGCCAGGTCGGCGCCGGTCAGCGGTCTGCGCGCGAGCACGAAGATCGTGTCGTCGCCGGCGATGGTGCCGACGACACCGGGCAGCCGCGCACGGTCGAGCGCGCTCGCCAGATAGCCTGCCGCGCCGGGCGGGGTGCGCAGGACCGCCATGTCGCCCGACGCATCGGTCGAGACCAGCAGTTCGGAGACCAGCCGCGCGACGCGGTCGGTGCCGCCGGAGACCCCGCGGACCGGTGTGCCGTCCTCGGGCACCACGTACACCCCGACACCCCCGTCGGCAGCGCGCAGTTTCACGGCGCCGAGCTCGTCGAGGTCGCGCGAGATGGTGGCCTGGGTCGCCTCGACGCCGACCTTGGCCAACTTCTGCTGCAGTTCGCTCTGACTGCGAACCTGCTCGGCGGCGAGGATCTCAATGATCCGCGAGTGCCGTCCGGCGCGTGTCGCGGCGAGTCGGGACGACTCCGAACGGTCGGTGTCGTCCGCGGCTGACCCCGCGTGGCTCACGCCCGCTCCATGAGCCAGGCGAGCAACGCCTTCTGCGCGTGCAACCGATTCTCGGCCTCGTCGAACACGACGCTCGCCGGGCCGTCGATCACCTCATCGGTGATCTCCTCGCCGCGGTGCGCCGGGAGGCAGTGCAGCACGATCGCATCGTCGGCGGCGTGCCCCAGGAGTTCGCTGTTGATCTGGTACGGCCGGAACGGTCCGACGCGGTCCAGCCCGTCGGACTCCTGTCCCATCGACGTCCAGGTGTCGGTGACGAGGACATCGGCGCCGGTCGCGGCCGCCACCGGATCGGCGATCAACTCGACACTGCCTCCGGTCTCGGCAGCCCGGCGCTGCGTCGCCGCCACGACCTCCGGATCCGGTTGGAACTCGACCGGACCGCTCACTCGCACGTGCATACCCGCGGTGACGCCGCCCAGCATCAGCGAGTGGGCCATGTTGTTCGCGGCGTCGCCGAAATAGGTCATCGTGAGGCCCGCGGCCTTGCCTTTGCGTTCGATGATCGTCTGCAGGTCGGCGAGGATCTGGCACGGATGAAACGAATCGGACAGCGCGTTGACCACCGGCACCGTCGAGTACGCGGCGACCGCTTCGAGCCGATCCTGACCGAAGGTGCGCCACACGATCGCGTCGACGAAGCGCGAGAGGACCCGGCCGGTGTCGGCGAACGACTCGTCGCGCCCCATCTGGGTGTTGGCGCCGTCGACGACCACCGCGTGCCCGCCGAGCTGACTGATGCCCACCTCGAACGAGAACCGCGTGCGGGTGGAGTTCTTGTCGAAGATGACGCCGACGGCGCGCGGACCCTCGAGCGGCCGGAACGCGAAGCGATCGCGCTTCATCTCGGCGGCGAGCGCCAGCACTTCGGCCTGCTCGGCGGGAGTCAGGTCGTCGTCGCGCAGGAAGTGCCGGACGGAGCCGGTGGTGGTGGTTTCGCTCATGAGTGGGCCCTTCTAGGTCTGTGCGGCGTCGAGCATGGCGGGCAGGTCGGCGACGAAGCGTGCGGCCTGGTCCTCGGTGAGGACGAGCGGCGGAGCCAACCGGATCACATTCGCCGCGGGTGCGTTGATCAGGTATCCGGCGTCGCGCGCTGCGGTCTCCGCCCCCTTCGCGATGTCGTCGGTGAGGACCACGCCGAGCAGCAGGCCGTCGCCGCGGACCCCGGCGATCTGCGGATGTCCGAGCTCTTCGATTCCGCTCGCCAGCGCCTTCCCCACGTGCTCGACGTGCGCGAGGAGATCGTGGTCGTCGATGTACTTGAGCACCGCGAGCGCGGCCGCCGCGCACACGGGGTTTCCACCGAAGGTGGTGCCGTGCGCCCCCGGCTCGAACAGGTCGGCGGCCGGACCGGTCGCGAGGCAGGCACCGATGGGCATGCCGCCGCCGAGCCCCTTGGCGAGGGTCATGACGTCGGGGACGATGCCCGCGCGCTGATGCGCGAACATCCATCCCGTGCGCGCGATGCCGGTCTGCACCTCGTCGAGGATCAGCAGTGCCCCGTGTTCGGCGGTGATCGCACGTGCGGCGACCAGGTAATCCGCGGGCGGGACGATCACGCCCTTCTCGCCCTGGATCGGCTCCAGGATCACCGCCGCCGTCTTCTCGGAGACGGCGGCGCGCAACGCGTCGACGTCGCCGTAGGGAACGAAGTCGACGCCGCCGGGCATCGGTTCGAACGGTTCGCGCTTACCGGGCTGCCCGGTCATCGCCAGTGATCCCATGGTCCGTCCGTGGAACCCGCCGTCGGCGGCGATGATCTGCGGACGTCCGGTGAGGCGGGCCAGCTTGAACGCCGCCTCGTTGGCCTCGGTTCCCGAGTTGCACAGGAAGACGCGCGAGGAGTGGCCGAACGCGCTCTGCAGCCGTTCCGCGAGTTCCACCACCGGCGGCGAGACGTACAGGTTCGACACGTGGCCGAGGGTCGACACCTGGGTCGTGATCGCTTCGACGATCGCCGGGTTGGCGTGGCCGAGTGCGTTCACGGCGATGCCGCCCAGCAGATCCAGGTACTCGCGGCCGTCCGCGTCGTAGACGACCGCGCCGTCGCCGCGAACCAGCGCGATCGGCGGGGTGCCGTAATTGTTCATGAGTGCGGCGTTCCACCGCTGTTGCAAGGGTGCGGTCATGACCGTGCTCCCGTCAGTCGTCGGCGACGACGGTGGTGCCCGACGTCGCAGAGGTGAGTAGTGCCGCGACCACCGAGTGCGGTGCGCGGCCATCGATGACGTGGGCGGCGCCGACGCCCTCCTGGACTGCCCGCATACAGGCCTCCATCTTGGGCACCATTCCCGCGTCGAGGCTGGGCAGCAGGCGCTCCACCTCGGATGCGGTGATGCGGGCGACCAGCGACGACCGATCGGGCCAGTCGGTGTAGAGCCCTTCGACGTCGGTGAGCATCACCAGGTGCTCGGCACCGAGTGCGGCGGCGATGGCTCCGGCCGCGGTGTCGGCGTTGATGTTGTGGACCTGGCCCGCAGCGTCGGGAGCGATGGTCGAGACCACCGGAATGCGGCCGGCCGCGATCAGGTCGTCGACGGCCGAGGTGTTCACGGTGCTGATGTCGCCGACGAGGCCGATGTCGACCTGTTCGCCGTCGACCAACGCCGTCCGGCGGGTGGCGGTGAACAGGTGCGCGTCCTCGCCGGTGATGCCGACCGCGTACGGTCCGTGTGCGTTGATCAGCCCGACCAGTTCCCGTCCCACCTGCCCGAACAGGACCATCCGGACCACGTCCATCACCTCGGGGGTGGTGACGCGGAATCCGCCGCGGAACTCGCCGTCGAGGCCGAGGCGAGACAGCATCGCCGAGATCTGCGGGCCGCCGCCGTGCACGACGATCGGGTGGATGCCGCACGCACGCAACAGCACCACGTCGGCGGCGAAGGCCTTCTTGAGGTCGTCGTCGATCATGGCGTTGCCGCCGTATTTGACGACGACGCGTTTGCCGTGGAGCGCGGCCAGGGCCGGCAGTGATTCAGCGAGGACGGCGGCCTTCTGCAGCGCGTCGAGTCCAGTGATGTCCGTCATGACGAGTAGGCCGAGTTCTCTTCCACGTAAGCGTGCGACAGGTCGGTGGTGCGGACGGTGGCTTCGGCGTCGCCGAGGCCGAGGTCCGCGACCACCTCGATGCGGTCGCCCGACAGGTCGACCTCACGTGCACCGGGCACGCCGGTTCCGTTCTCACAGATCGGGGAACCGTTGAACGACACGGTGATCCGATCCGGGTCGATGGTCACCGGACTGGCACCGATGGCGGCGAGGACCCGGCCCCAGTTGGGGTCGGAACCGAACAGCGCGGTCTTGACCAGCGAGTCGCGTGCCACTCCGCGTGCGATGACGAGCGCGTCGTCTTCTGTGACCGCGCCGGTGACGGTGATCGCGATGCGCTTGGTGACGCCTTCGGCGTCGTTCTGCAGCTGTCCCGCCAAGTCGTCGCAGACCGCGTAGACGGCGGCGTCGAGCTCGGCCTGCGGCACCTCGATCTGGCTGGCGCCCGACGACAGCAGCAGCACCGTGTCGTTGGTCGAGATGGAACCGTCGACGTCGAGCCGATCGAACGTCCGGGCGGTGGCGCGGCGCAGCGCGAGATCGATCGACTCCGCACTGACCTTCGCATCGGTGGTCAGCACCACGAGCATCGTTGCGAGCGACGGCGCGAGCATGCCTGCACCCTTCGCCATGCCGCCGACGTTCCAACCGCCGGTATGGTGCAGCGCCACCTGTTTCGGGATGGTGTCGGTGGTCATGATCGCGTAGGCGGCGTCGGTCCCGCCTTCGATGCCGCCGCCCATCTCGTGAACGATCTCGGTGACGCCCGCGAGGACCTTGTCCATCGGGAGGCGTTCACCGATGAGGCCGGTGGAGCAGACGGCGACCTCGACGGCGCCGGTGTCGGTGCCCCAGTTGGAGAGGGTCGACGCGACGGCTTCGGCGGTCGCATGCGTGTCCTGGAACCCCGCGGACCCGGTGCAGGCGTTGGCACCGCCCGAGTTGAGGATGACCGCCCGTAGCGACCGGTTCTCGATCACCTTCTGCGTCCACAGCACCGGCGCGGCCTTCACCTGGTTGCGCGTGAACACCGCCGACGCACCGAGATCGGGCCCCTCGTTGAGGACCAACGCCAGGTCGGGGTTGCCGGTGGCTTTGATCCCCGCGGCGATGCCGGCCGCGCGGAATCCCAGCGGTGCGGTGACGCCTTGGCGACGAGTCATCCGCGATCCGATGAGGAGGTCGATGTCGGGCACCGGGATGCTGTCGGCGGCATCCGGTCCAGGAGTCTGCGTCATGGTCTGGTCCTTCGGGGAGTCCGCCGGCGCGGATGACTGGATGGGTGCGTCGCTCACGGTGCCACGCCGACCGTCGGGAGGCCTTCGCCCTCGCCCCACCCGAGAGCGAGGTTCATCGACTGGACGGCCGCGCCGCCGGTGCCCTTGGTGAGGTTGTCGACGGCGCCGATGGCCACGAACGTCCCCGACCGCTCGTCGACGGAGAGCCCGATCGACACCATGTTGGTGCCGACCACCGAGCCCGTCTCCGGGAACTCGTCCTGAGGCAGGAGAGTGACGAACGCCTCGCCGTCGTACGCCTTCTGATACGCCGCGCGGATCTCGTCGATCGACGCCGAGGTCCGGGCCGTGCACGTCGCGAGGATGCCTCGCGTAGTCGGCACGAGGACCGGGGTGAACGAGACGCCGACCGGCATGTCCGCGGCACGCGAAAGCGCCTGGGTGATCTCCGGCGTGTGCCGATGGGTGCCGCCGACACCGTAAGCGCGGACGGAGCCCAGCACCTCGGCCGCGAGCAGGTTGACCTTCGGCGACCGACCGGCGCCCGAGGCGCCGGACATCGCGACGATGGTGACAGCCGGTTCCACAAGGCCGGCCGCCAGCGCGGGCAGCAGGGTCAGGATCGAGACTGTCGGGTAGCAGCCGGGCACCGCGATGCGGGTCGCACCGGCGACGACCTCACGATTGCCCGGGAGTTCCGGCATGCCGTACGGCCAGGTGCCCGCGTGGTCGCCGCCGTAGTAGGCGGTCCACTCGGCGGCGTCGTCGAGTCGGAAGTCGGCCCCGCAGTCGATGATCAGGGTGGTCGGCGGCAGTGCGTCCGCGATCACCGCCGACTGACCGTGCGGCAGACCGAGGAAGACGACGTCGTGCCCGGCCAAGACCTCGACGGTGGTGTCCTGCAAGATGCGGTCGGCCAGCGGGAACAAGTTGCGATGATGCTCGCCCAGTCGTGATCCGGCGTTGGATCCCGCCGTCAACGCGCCGATCTCGAGTTCTCCGGAGAGTGTTCGCGGGTGCCCGCAGAGGAGTCGAAGAATCTCGCCGCCCGCGTAGCCGCTCGCACCGGCGACGGCAACCTTGATAGTCATATGATCATTATGCACTAGCGCGCAAATTAATTCATAGCTGTGGTCATCATTGTTGCGGTCATCGTCGCTGTGGTCATCATTGTTGCGATCATCCCCGTTCGCCGTGCAACGTGAGCACGGTGATCTCGGGCGGTGCGAATACGCGCACCGGCGGACCCCATGCGCCCGTCCCACGCGTCACGTACACCGGCACCCCGTCCACGTCGCCCCACCCCGCGGTCACCGGGCTCGTCAGCGCCACCAGATAGGTGTTGGGCCACATCTGGCCGTCGTGCGTATGCCCCGAGAGCTGAACGTCGGGTGCGTACTGCGCCGCGTCCCGCGCTTGAACGGGCTGATGTGCGACGAACACCACCGGTCGATCCGCGACGCGCCCGCCGAGCGCCTTCTCGTAGTCGGGGCTGAACGGATCCGGCGCGGTCTTGTCGTAGACGCCTGCGAGATCGATGACGCCCGGGCCGCGGCGGAGCTCCACGCGTTCGTTGCGCAACGTCGTGATGCCGAGGGTCTCCCAGAAATCCAGCCACGAACCCCCGTCGTCGGCGTAGTACTCGTGATTGCCGCTGACGGCGAAGACGCCCAACGGGGCACGCAGATCCCGCAGCGGCTCCAGGTCCCGGCCCACATGCGCCACCGTGCCGTCGGTGAGGTCGCCGCCGAGAATCACCACGTCGGGCCGCTGCGCGTTCACGTCGTCCACCACCGAACGGACGAAGTCGACACCGCGTGCCGGACCGGCGTGCACATCCGTCACCAGGACGACGCGGGCTCCGTCGAACTCGTCGGGCAGGTTCGTGATCGCGACCGACTGGGCCACCACTCGCGGCGACGACGCCTCCACCAGGCCGTAGCCGACGGCGGCGACCGAGCCCACGACCATCGCGGCGGTGGCGACCGCGGTCGCTCGCCTCCCGAGGTGTCGCCCGGCGTCCCGTCGACGCAGTCGCACCACGCCCCGAGCGAGGAGCCGCACGAGCCCGATCAACAGCGTCCCGAGCATCAGGTAGTAGACGACGGCCGCCCAGGTGAAGCCCACGGCGCCGATGGGGCGCGCCCACGACGGATCCAGCGGTCCACCGACCGCGAATGCGCCGATCATCGAGAGCCCGAGCACCACGAGCACGGTGTTCGCGGCGACGGCCCACCGCCCGGTGAGTCCGGGCAGACGAACCAGTCGCCGATGCAGCCAGAAGGTCAGCAGCGCCACCGCGACGCCCGTGACGAGGAGGCGGATCACCGCAGTCGGGCTCCCACCGCGTCGGCGGCGTGAGCGACGGCGGCCAGTTTGGCCTCCGAGCCCTCGTCTTCGGTCAGGGTGCGATCCGGCGCACGGAACGTGAGCGCGAACGTCAACGACTTGTTGCCCTCGCCCACCTGCTCTCCGGCGAACACGTCGAAGAGTGCGATGGACTCCAGCAGATCACCGGCGCCCGCCACGAGCGCATCCTGGACGTCCTGGGCCGCAACGGTCGACGCGACCACCACGTTGACGTCCTGCAGCACCGCCGGGAACGGCGAGACCTTCGGCGACGGCAGGTTCTCGCGCAACGGCAGTGCGTCGACGTCGATCTCGACGGCGCACAGTCGCTTCGGGAGACCGGCTCGCTCCAGGACCGCCGGGTGCAGTTCTCCGGCGTGGCCCACGACGACGCCGTCGACCTCGAGGCGAGCGCACCGGCCGGGATGCCAGGGCAGCAGATCATCGGCGACCAGAGTCAGCTGCACACCGGAGGCCTCACCGATCTGACGAGCCGCCTCGAACGCGTCGTAAGCGTCGGCGGCACGACCGCCGCCCAGCGGACCGGACTGCTCACGCAGACCGGTCAGGAGCACGCCGACGTGCAACGGCTGTGCGGGCAGCGATGCGTCGAGCGCCGCCAGCTCGTCTACGGACGGCCGGCGGGTCACGTCGAGCGCGGGAACCGTCGGACCCAGATCTCCGCCGAGCACCACCTGGCCGATGGCGTACAGCGCGAGGTCGCGTTGGCCGCGCGCGATGTTCCGCGCTGCCATCTCCATCAGGCCGGGCAGGAGCGTCGAGTTGAGTTCCGGCCGGTCCGCCTCGAGCGGATTCAGGACCGAGAGGGTCTGTCGACGCCGATCGTCGGCGGGCAGCCCCCAGGTGTCGAAGACGCCGGCGGGCAGGAACGGGTACGGCAGCACCTCGACGTACCCGTCGGCGGCGAGCCGGGCGCCGATCGCACGTCGGCGACGCTGCGCGGCGGTCAGCCCGGTGCCGCCCGGAGCCCGCGGAACGACCGCCGGAATGTCCTCGAGTCCCTCCAGCCGCAGCACCTCTTCGACGAGGTCGGCGCGCTGACGAAGGTCCGGTCGCCACGTCGGTGGCGTCACGGTCAACGCGTCGGTGCCCGAGACCTCGCAACCGACCTCGCGCAGGCGTGCCGCGGTGGTCCCCGCGGGGTAGTCGACGCCCGCAGTGCGGTCGGGCAGAGCCGGATCGATCTCGATGGCGGGCAGCGGAGCCACGTCGACCGACGCGTCGGCGAGCGCACCCGCCACCTTGCCGCCCGCGAACTCGGTGAGGAGCGCGGCGGCCCGGTCGGAGGCGACCGCGGTGATCGCCGGGTCGACGATGCGCTCGAAGCGCTTGGCGGCCTCCGACGACAGCTTGTGCCGCTTACCGGAGCGGAACACGCGGACCTGATCGAAGGTCGCCGACTCCAGCAGGATGGTGGTCGTCGCATCCGTCACCTCGGTGGCGGCGCCGCCCATCACACCGGCGAGCGCGATCGGTCCGCTGTCGTCGGCGATGACGATGTCCTCGGGGTCGAGCGTGCGGGTCACACCGTCGAGGGTCTCGAGCATCTCCCCCGGCCGAGCGGCACGCACCCGGACGGTGCCGGTCACCTTGTCGGCGTCGAAGGCGTGCAGCGGCTGACCGAGCTCGATCATCACGTAGTTGGTGATGTCGACGATCGCCGAGATGGGGCGGATGCCCGCCACCATCAGGCGTTTGGCGATCCACCAGGGCGACGGTGCCGTCGCGTCGACGCCGTCGATGATGCGCACGGTGTAGCGGGTGGCCTTGCTGTCGTCGTCGATCGCGACCGGCCACGGCTCCCGGTCGAGGGTTGCGGCGAGCGGTTCACCGGCGAGCCCGGCGTCGACATACGGAACCGCGAACGCGCTGGCGAGCTCGCGGCCGAGTCCGCGCATCGAGAACGCGTAACCGCGATCCGGCGTCACGTTGACGTCGATCGCGGCATCGACGAGTCCGAGCACCTCGCGCGCATCGGCCCCGGGCTCGGCGGTCCCCGGCGCGAGCACCAGGATGCCGGAGTGGTCGTTGCCGATCCCCAACTCGGTGACCGAGCAGATCATGCCGTCAGACGTCTTGCCGTAGGTCTTGCGCGTGGCGATCGCGAAGTCGCCGGGCAGGACCACGCCCGGCAGTGCGACGACGACCAGGTCGCCGACGCCGAAGTTGCGTGCACCGCAGACGATGTCGCGCGGGGCGTCTTCACCGACCTCGACCTGGCAGAACCGGATGGGCTTTTTGAACTCGGTGAGTTCCTCGATCGCCGCGACCCGACCGATCACCAGCGGTCCGGTGATCTCCGGGAACGGATCGACGTCCTCGATCTCGAAACCGACGCGGACGAAGCCCGCATCGATCTCGGCTGTCGACGCGGACCAGTCCGGGTTCCCCTTGCGCAGGACCTCGGTCAGCCAAGACTGTGGGAGACGCACTTGTTCACCAACTACTTTCGTGTCGTCGCTGCGGCGATCGCGGTCGCCGGAAGAATGGTTGTCGAGCCGATCACGTCAGAGCGCGGGACCGAACGGGCGGGTGAAGCGGACGTCGCCCTCGACCATGTCGCGCATGTCGGGGAGGTCGTTGCGGAACTGCAGGGTCCGTTCCAAGCCCATGCCGAACGCGAATCCCGTGTACACCTCGGGATCGATGCCGCTGGATCGCAGGACGTGCGGGTTCACCATCCCGCAGCCGCCCCACTCCACCCAGCCTGCGCCGCCCTTCTTGCCGGGGAACCAGACGTCCACCTCGGCCGACGGTTCGGTGAACGGGAAGTAGCTGGCCCGCATTCGGGTGGTGGTCTCGGGACCGAAGAGCGCCTTCGCGAGCACTTCGAGGGTGCCGCGCAGATTGGCGAGCGTCAGGCCCTTGTCGACGGCGAGTCCCTCGATCTGATGGAAGACCGGAGTGTGCGTCGCATCGAGTTCGTCGGTCCGGAACGTGCGGCCGGGGCACGCCACGTAGATCGGCACCTCCCGGCTGAGCATGGAGCGCACCTGGACCGGCGAGGTGTGCGTGCGCAGGACCAGCCGCGAGTCGGCATCGTCTCCGTCGGTGTCCGACGGGTGCTGCGGTGCGATGTAGAACGTGTCCTGCATCGAGCGCGCGGGGTGATCCGGAAGAAAGTTGAGGGCGTCGAAGTTGTGGTGCTCGGTCTCGACCTCGGGACCTTCGGCGATCTCCCATCCCATGCCGACGAACACGTCGGCGATCTGCTCGCCGATCACCGTGATCGGGTGGCGTGCACCGCGACTGCGACGATTCGACGGCAGCGTGACGTCGATCGACTCGGCGACGAGGACGGCGGCGTCGCGCTCGGCGGTCAGGGTCTCGGTGCGGGCGTCGAGCGCCGCCTGAACCCTGCCGCGGACCTCGTTGACGAGCTTGCCCGCCGCAGATCGCTGATCCTTGGGAATGCTGCCCAGTGCCCGCCGGGCGAGCGCGATCGGCGAACGGTCGCCGAAGTACGCTGCTTTCGCCTGAGCCAGTGCATCGAGGTCGGCGGCGGCATCGAACGCGGCGACCGCGTCGGCGACTGCCGCATCCAACTCGGCACTGGTGGGGAATTCGTTGACAGCAGTGTCGTCAGCCACCGGGCTCGCATCTCCTATTGCCTATAAGCGTGCAAAGAACTCCCGTCAAGGGTAGTCGAAATGCTCCCCCACCTTGACGTCAGGCCGACCGTGCCCACCGGCGGTCCGTCATGAAGTGTTCACTGCCCGTCGTTCAGGTGAAAGACCAAGAACGGTGAATGGCGGTTGTCATGCGATAAGTTCATCGGAACATCGGTTCCGGCGCGCGATTCGCCGGATTGTGAGGGAGGACGCTCATGCCGGCGCAACCAGGAAGCCATATCGCGGGTTACCGAGTCATCTCACTGCTCGGATCCGGAGGCATGGGTGACGTTTACGTCGTCGAGAACGAATCGCTGAAGCGGCAAGAAGCGATGAAGGTGATCTCTGTCGGCGGGGCGTCGAACGACGACTTCCAGCAGCGCTTCACCAATGAGGCCCGGACGGCGGCGTCGCTCGACCATCCCAGCATCATCACCGTCCACGGTTACGGCGTCTCCGACATCGGGCCGTGGTTCACCATGAGCTACATCAAGGGACACGACCTCGCGACCGAGCACTTGAGTCCGGCCGACTCGGTGACCGTCGTGGAGCAGGTGGCAAGCGGTCTCGACTACGCCCATGCCCGCACGGTGGTCCACCGCGACATCAAACCCGCGAACATCGTCGTGACCAAGAACGACGACGGCGGCGTCGACCGCGCGGTGATGCTCGACTTCGGCATCGCCAAGCTCGCCGACTCGCCGCAGCTCACCGCGGTGAATTCAGTGGTCGGCACCGCCGCGTACACCGCGCCGGAGATCATCAGCGGCCAGGCGGCGTCGGGCAAGTCCGATCAGTACTCCCTGGCGTGCACGGCCTATCAGATGTTCGCGGGAACCGCGCCGTTCAAGGCGGAGACCACGACGGCGCTGATGATGGCTCACGTTCAGCAGCCGCCGCCCGCGCTCGGTCAGGTGCGGCCAGACCTCGCACCGCTGGGCCCGGTGCTGCAGCGCGCCATGGCCAAGGATCCCAACGCGCGGTATGCGAACTGTCGTGCGTTCGCCGACGACCTGCGGCGTGCTCTCGGCCAGACGCAGGCGGGCACCGCGACGTCGATCGCCGGCTCACCGATTCCGTCGGGCCACACCCCGGCGCCGGCCTCAGGAATGACGTCGGCCCCGGGGATGGCGCCGCCGTCGCACCCCGGAGTCTCGAACCCGGGTATGACCGGCCCCGGCATGACCGGACCGGGCATGGCTGCTCCGGCCATGACGCCTCCGCCGAACTACGGCTCGCAGCCGGGCATGACCCCGCCTCCCCCGCCGTATTCCGGTCAGCCGTCCCAGCCGGGCATGAACATCCCGCCCGGCATGCCGGGCGCGTACGCGTCCGGCCCCGGCATGCCGCAGCCTGCGTGGGGCGCCCCGCAGCCGAAGAAGAGCAAGAAGGGGCTGTGGATCGGGCTCGCCGCGGCAGTCGTCGCGCTCATCGCGATCGCCGGGACCGCCATCGCGCTCTGGCCCAAGGGCGACGACGGCCCACCGCCGATCGCGCATCCCGACATGCAGTTGATCACGCAGTCCGGCACGTCGTGCGCCGTCAAGGACAAGGAGCTGTTCTGCTGGGGCAGCAACAGCGTCGGCCAGGTGGGCGACGGCAGCACCACGGATCGGAAGACGCCGGTCAAGGTGCCCGGTCTCACCGACGTCAGCGCCGTCGACATCGGCTCGTACCGCGCGAAGTCGGATAAGTACCTGACGACCACCTGCGCCGTCGCCGAGGGCGACGTGTACTGCTGGGGCTCGAACTACTACAGCCAGGTCGGCGATCGCTCGGAGACCGAACGGCACGCTCCCGCGAAGGTGTCGGGACTGCCGAAGGTGACCGCCGTGGTCACCGACTACGGCAGCACCTGCGCCATCACCGAGGAGAAGGAACTGTACTGCTGGGGCAACGGCGAGGTGGGCCAGCTCGGCACCGGCAACACCGCGACGCGTGTCCCGGAGCCCGCCAAGATCAATGACCTGACCGGCGTCAAGTCGGTCGACGGCGGCGGCGGTGCGTTCTGCGCCGTCGACGGCTCCGACGAACTCTACTGCTGGGGCTCCAACTTCTCGGGTCAGCTCGGCGACGGCACCACGCAGCAGCGGAACACCCCGGTGAAGGTGCAGAGTCTGACGGGTGTCACGTCCGCGTCGCTCGGCACCGCGTACGACACCGACAACAAGCGACTGAAGGTCACCACCTGCGCCGTCGCCGAAGGCACGGTGCACTGCTGGGGCGCGCAGTCGTCGCTCCTGTCGAGTCAGACCACCTCACCGGTGGCGACGACCGGAATCGAGAACGCCGCCCAGGTGTCCGTCGGCGTCGAGACCGCGTGCGCCGTCACCGAGGGCAAGATCTGGTGCTGGGGCAACAACCGCTACGGCCAGACCGGAAACGGAAGCGAGTCCGACAGTGCCGTCTCCGCACCCACGGTGGTCTCGTCGTTGACCGACGTCTCCTGGGTCACGACCGGTGCCAGCACCACGTGCGCGGGCGTTGCGCAGAACAACGAGGTCTACTGCTGGGGCGCATCATGGGCGGGCCAGATCGGCAACGCCGGTGCGGCGAGCGAGAAGCAGCTGGAGCCGATGAAGGTCAGCTTCACGTAAGCGACTGAGCCCGGAAGGCGGGCCTACGCCGTGCGCCCGCGGCGACCGATCGGCACGACCATCGGGGTTCCGCTGATGGGATCGGTCACGATCTGCGACGCGAGACCGAAGGACGCTTGCAGGAGGTCCGGCGTGAGGACGTCGGCGGGCGTCCCCTCGGCGACGATGCGGCCGTCCCGCATCACGATCAGCGCGTCGCTGTACCGGGCGGCGAGGTTGAGGTCGTGCAGCACCATCACCACCGTCTTGCCGTGTTCGGTCCGCAACTCGTCGACCAGGTCCAGTACGTCGACGGCGTGCGCGAGGTCGAGGTACGTGGTCGGCTCGTCGAGCAGGATCAGATCCGTCTGCTGGGCCAGGGTCATCGCGATCCAGACGCGCTGCTGTTGACCTCCGGAGAGCGAGTCGACCGCGCGGTCGGCCAGTTCCGTGGTGGACGTCAACTCCATCGCCTGCGCCACGGCCTTCTCGTCCTCCGACGACCACTGCCGATACCAGGACTGGTGCGGGTGCCTGCCGCGCGAGACGAGGTCGGACACGGTCAGGCCGTCCGGCGCCACCGGGTTCTGCGGCAACAGCCCGAGGGTGCGAGCGACGTGTTTGGGTTTGCTGTCGGCGATGTCGGCCCCGTCGAGCAGGACCCGCCCGGTCGACGGGGTCAGGAGCCGGGACAGTGTGCGCAGCAGTGTCGACTTTCCACAACCGTTGGGGCCGACGATCGTGGTCACGCGACCGGTCGGCAGCTCAACGTCGAGGTCGGCGATGATCGTCGTGCCGTCGTACCCGACGGACAGTCGTTCCGCGGCGAGTCGCGTGGCGACTGCGTCCGGGGAGGTCGTCGGGAGATCATCAGTCTGCGTCGAAATGGTCACCCGACGATAGTAGCGTTACCTAATTTCGGTTAGCCACACCTGATTAGTGTCGGCAGATCACGCCTTCGCAGCGTCGTCTGCCGCCAGGTACACCCACGCGGTCAGACCGGATGCGAGCGTCACCTGGACCCGGCGATAGTCGTCGACCTCGTACCGGTCGGCGGCGGCGAGTTGGTCGTCGTCGAGGTGCAGCCGTGCTCCCGGCACGTCGGCTGCCGCGGCGTCGGGCCGGAGCACCAGATGGGTGGCGAGGCCGCTGAGGGCGATGACGTCGGGATCGGTGATCGTGACCGTCTCGACGCGGAACCCGGGCAGGGCATCCGCGACCGTGGGCAGTTCACGACCGAACACGCCGCGCTGAACAGCCGCATCCATCAAGGTTCCGTAGCTGAAGAGCAGATGAGCGGTCATGCGTTCTGCACCCGAGCGCTGGCGTAGAGGCAGATGGCGCTGGCTGCGGCCAGGTTGAGGCTCTCGGCCCGCCCGTGCAGCGGGATCGACACCCGATGGTCGGCCGCCGCGATCACCTCGTCGGGCAGACCGTGTGCCTCGTTCCCGAACAACCAGGCGTGCGGCGCCGCGAGGACCTCGTCGGCCGTGTCCAGGCTCAACTCCCCCTCCATCGTCGTGGCGAGGGTGATCAGGCCCGCGTCGCGGAGTCGACGGAGCCCGTCGGCGACGTCCGGATACCGGATGACGGGGACGTGGAAGACGCTCCCGGCGCTGGCCCGCACGCTCTTGCCGTTGTGCGGGTCCACCGAATCGCCCAGCAACAGCACGGCGGCGGCGCCCATCGCGTCGCCGCAACGCACCAGCGTCCCCAGATTCCCCGGATCGCGAGGCTCGACGGCCACCACGAGCAGCGTCGGCTCAGCCGCCAGCACATCGTCCAACGCCGCGTCGAGCAACCCGCAGACGGCGAAGACGCCCGGAGCCGTCATGGTCTCCGACAGCTTCTCCGCGGCACGCCGATTCACCTCGACGATCGGGACGCCCGCAGCGTACGCGGTGTCGAGCAGATCGCGGTGGCGCTCGGCATCGTCGTCCCGAACCAGCACCTGCACCGCGCGGCCCGTCGCGAGTGCGGCGTCGACGGAGTTGAAGCCCTCGACGAGAAATCTGCCTTCGCTGCGTCGAACCGAGGCGCGATGCAGTTTGGCCAAAGCGACGACCCGCGACGAACGTTCGGTCAGAACGTCCGTCGCGGGTCGGAAGTCAGTCACTGGAGGCTGATCTCAGGCGAGATCAGGCAGCCGGAGCGTTGACGTCGGCGGGCAGCGCCTTGCGCGCGACCTCGACCAGCCCGGTGAAGGCGGCGGGATCGGTGACGGCGATGTCGGCGAGCACCTTGCGGTCCACCTCGACACCCGCGAGCTTGAGGCCCTGGATGAAGCGGTTGTAGGTGATGTCGTTCGCGCGTGCAGCCGCGTTGATGCGCGTGATCCACAGCTTGCGGAAGTCGCCCTTGCGAGCCTTACGGTCGCGGTAGGCGTAGGTCATCGAGTGGAGCTGCTGCTCCTTGGCCTTGCGGTAAAGGCGCGAGCGCTGTCCGCGGTAGCCCTTCGACGCCTCCAGGATGGAGCGGCGCTTCTTCTGGGCGTTGACAGCCCTTTTCACACGTGCCATTAGTCTTCAGTCCTTCTTAAAGTTCTTGCGGGAGATCAGCGGTTCAGCAGGCGCTTGATGCGCGGCGCGTCGTTCTCGCTGACGACCTCGGTGCCGCTGAGGCGACGGGTGACGCGCGAGGACTTGTGCTCCAGGAGGTGGCGCTTGCCTGCCTTCTCACGCACGATCTTGCCGCTGCCGGTCACCTTGAAACGCTTCGCGGTGCCCTTGTGGGTCTTGCTCTTAGGCATTGACTTTCCTTCATTCGGGCGAGCTCCGCCCCGCCCGGAACCCGTGGTTTCGGGCGGGAGACAGAACCCGCTACTACTGTCGAGTGTTCGGTTCAGGAGCCGGCGTGCGGCTGCTGGGCCTTGGCCCGGGTCTTCGCGCCCTTGTGCGGGGCGAGGACCATCGTCATGTTGCGGCCGTCCTGCTTGGCCGAGGTCTCAACGAAGCCGTATTCGGCGACGTCGTCCCCCAGGCGCTGCAGCAGGCGGTATCCCAGCTCGGGGCGGGACTGCTCGCGACCGCGGAACATGATCGTGACCTTCACCTTGGAACCCGCTTCGAGGAACCGGACGACGTGACCCTTCTTGGTCTCGTAGTCGTGGTCGTCGATCTTCGGGCGGAGCTTCTGCTCCTTGATGACGGTCATCTGCTGGTTACGGCGGGACTCGCGCTTCTTCTGCGCCGCCTCGTACTTGAACTTGCCGTAGTCCATGATCTTGCACACCGGCGGGCGCGCGTCAGGCGCTACCTCGACCAGGTCCAAGTCGGCTTCGTAAGCCAGGCGAAGCGCATCTTCAACACGCACAATGCCCACCTGCTCTCCGCCGGGACCGACCAGTCGGACCTCGGGGACGCGGATGCGCTCGTTGATGCGGGTTTCAGTGCTGATGTGGCCTCCTCGATCAATGTTTTCTCTGTGGCCGGCCAGGGGACTGGCAAGCGTTGAGGAGATTCGAGGCCCAGAACACCAGTGTGCCAGTCGAACTCCAACCTGCTGTGGTTGGCCGACCGGCGTTGGTGTGACCGGAACCGTAAAACTGCTCGCGAGCGAACGTCGTACGGTGGGACTCGAGGAATCCTCTTGCTACCCCGGCGTGTGCCGAGGCGGTCATGCTGTGACACTCTATCAGGCGTGAGCCCTAACTCCTATTCTTCTGATCAGACCCCCTCTTCTGCTGACCAGCCCCAGTCCGACGACGTGCACGTCCACAGCATGGACGCCGCGCCGGGCCAGGCATCCGAAGAGAACGTGCGCGACCTCATCGATATTCCGGCCGTCGAGGTCATCACGAAGTCGGCCGTCATGCTGATGAGCTCGGCCGCCGAGAAGCTCGGCCTCGCCGAAGGCTCCGATCCCGACACCGTCGATCTTCCCGAGGCTCGCGCCTTGATCACCGCACTCGCCGGCTTGGTCGTCGCCTCCCTCGGCGATCTCGGACTGCACCGCAAGCCGCTGCAGGACGGCCTGCGCGCACTGCAGCTGGCGTTCCGGGAGGCGTCTGCCTACCCGGACGAGCCCGGCGAAGGACCCGGCGAGCAGTTCACCGGACCGGTCAAGGGCTGAGACGACGATCGGCGATCGCAGTACGCTGGAACCATGACCTCCGGTTCTGCTTCCGATGACGATGCGATCGTCGACGCCGAGATCGTGTCCGCTCCTGACTTCACTCCGACGGTGACCGGACCCTCGTACGAGGAGGTCACCGGATACACCGAAGCGGGCGTCCCCACGTTCGATCACGTTCGCGACAAGATCGAGCAGCGCACCGCCACCGCGATCGGCGCTCAGGAGCTCGCCGAGGCGGGCAAGGAGGCCGCCGCGATCGACGAAGCGATGGCCAAGCGCGACGCCGCGGCCAAGGACAAACTGGCCGAGATCCGAAAATCCATGGGCCTGTAGGACTCGACGTCGCACCCGGCAGGACGCGGCACAGGCCAGTCGACCGGCCGCTCAGCCGGGCAGGAGTTCAGCGATGAACGAGCCCGTGTGGCTCTCGGCCACCTGCGCGACCGACTCCGGCGTTCCCTGCGCGACGACGGTTCCGCCGCCGCTGCCGCCTTCCGGCCCCATGTCGACGATCCAGTCGGCGGTCTTGATGACGTCGAGGTTGTGCTCGATCACGATGACCGTGTTCCCCTTGTCGACGAGACCGTTGATCACCTGCAGCAGCTTCTGAATGTCGTCGAAGTGCAGGCCGGTGGTCGGCTCGTCGAGGATGTACACGGTGCGGCCGGTCGAGCGTTTCTGAAGTTCGGCGGCCAGCTTCACCCGCTGCGCCTCACCGCCCGACAGCGTGGGCGCGGGCTGTCCGAGACGGACGTAGCCGAGCCCGACCTCGACCAGCGTCTTCAAGTAGCGATGAATCGACGTCACCGGCTCGAAGAACTCCGCGGCCTCGTCGATCGGCATGTCCAGCACCTCGGCGATGGTCTTGCCCTTGTAGTGCACTTCCAGCGTCTCGCGGTTGTACCGCGCGCCATGACACACCTCGCACGGGACGTAGACGTCCGGCAGGAAGTTCATCTCGATCTTGATGGTGCCCTCGCCCATGCACGCCTCGCAGCGGCCGCCCTTCACATTGAACGAGAACCGGCCCGGCTGGTAGCCGCGCACCTTGGCCTCGGTGGTGGCGGCGAAGAGCGTGCGGATCTTGTCGAACACGCCGGTATAGGTGGCCGGGTTGGACCGCGGAGTCCGACCGATCGGTGATTGGTCGACCTGCACCAGCTTGTCGAGCTCCTCCAGTCCCTTGATCCGCTTGTGATGTCCGGGGACCTGACGTGCACCGTTGAGCTTGTTCGCCAGAACCGTCGCGAGGATGTCGTTGACGAGGGTCGACTTGCCCGACCCGGAGACGCCGGTGACCGCGGTCAGCACCCCGAGCGGGAACGAGACGTCGATCCCCCGCAGGTTGTTCTCCGTGGCGCCGACGACGGTCAACTGTCGCTTCTTGTCCACGGGACGGCGGATGGTCGGGACCGGAAGCACTTCGCGGCCGGACAGGTAGGCGCCGGTGATCGACTCCTCGTTGGTCAGCAGGTCCGCGTAACTGCCGCTGTGCACCACTCGACCACCGTGTTCGCCGGCCAGTGGGCCGATGTCGACGATCCAATCCGCCGCGCGAATGGTGTCCTCGTCGTGCTCGACGACGATGAGCGTGTTGCCGAGGTCGCGCAGCCGGACCAGGGTGTCGATCAAGCGCCGGTTGTCACGCTGGTGCAGACCGATCGACGGCTCGTCGAGCACATACAGCACGCCCGCCAGGCCGGCGCCGATCTGAGTCGCCAGGCGGATGCGCTGCGCCTCGCCACCGGAGAGCGACCCCGCCGCGCGGGACAACGACAGGTACTCCAGACCGACGTCGAGGAGGAAGGTGATGCGCGCCTGCACCTCTTTGAGGACGCGACCGGCGATGGCGGCCTCCCGCTCGCCGAGGACCAACCCGTCGAGGTACTCGGCGCACTCGGCGACCGACAGCGCCGTGACGTCGGCGATCGACTTGGCGCCGTGGATCGGATGATCGAGGGTCACCGACAGGATCTCCGGACGCAGTCGGGCGCCGTGGCACGCCGGACACGGCACATCCCGCATGTAGCCCTCGTACCGGTCCTTCATCTGCTCGGACTCAGTGGTGTCGGCGCGGCGCGAGAGGAACGCCATCACCCCTTCGAACTCGGTGTAGTACGAGCGCGTGCGGCCGTACCGGTTCCGGAACTTGACGTGCACCTGGTGTTCGGAGCCGGTCAGCAGTGCCTTGCGGGCCGCCTTCGGCAGCGCCTCCCACGGGGTGTCGACGTCGAAGCCCATCTGACCGCCGAGCCCCTCCATCAACCGGAGGAAGTAGTCGGCGTTGTGGCCGGTGGACCACGGAGCGACGGCGCCCTCGCGCAGGGTCAGGTCCGGGTCGGGAACCACCAGGCTCTCGTCGACCTCTTTGCGGATGCCGAGGCCGTCGCACTCCGGGCAGGCGCCGAACGGCGCGTTGAAGGAGAACGATCGCGGCTCCAGATCGTCGATCGCGATGGGGTGCGCGTTGGGGCAGGCCATCTTCTCGGAGAAGCGTCGCTGTCGATTCGGATCCGATTCGTCGACGTCGACGAAATCGAGCACCACGATGCCGTCGGCGAGCCGCAGTGCGGTCTCGACCGAATCGGTCAGCCGCTGCCGCGCCGACGCCTTCACCACGAGGCGGTCGACGACGACGTCGATGTCGTGCTTCTCCTGCTTCTTGAGCTTCGGCGGATCGGTGAGCTGATGGACCTTGCCGTCGACCATCGCGCGTGCGAAGCCCTGCACCTGCAGTTCCTCGAAGAGGTCGACGAACTCCCCCTTGCGGGTGCGGACGACCGGTGCCAGGACCTGGAACCGCACGCCCTCGTCGAGCAGGAGGACTTGATCGACGATCTGCTGCGGCGTCTGTCGGGAGATCTTCTCCCCGCAGGTCGGACAGTGCGCGGTGCCCGCGCGTGCGTACAGCAGACGCAGGTAGTCGTAGACCTCGGTGATGGTGCCGACCGTCGACCGGGGATTGCGGTTGGTGGACTTCTGGTCGATCGACACCGCGGGCGAGAGCCCCTCGATGAAGTCGACGTCGGGCTTGTCCATCTGACCGAGGAACTGACGGGCGTACGCCGACAAAGATTCGACGTAGCGTCGCTGCCCCTCAGCGAAGATGGTGTCGAACGCCAACGACGACTTCCCCGACCCGGAGAGTCCGGTGAACACGATCAACGAATCGCGCGGCAAGTCCACATCGATGCCACGCAGATTGTGTTCGCGCGCGCCCCGGACGATCAGGCGATCAACCACAGAAATCCCTCAGTTCTCATCACAGAATGACCCGCGAGCAAGAGTACGCGGACCCACCGACAATTCCGGTCGGGCATCGGCGGCGGGACGACCGGAGAATGTCCTACCGTGGGGGTATGAGCATCCAGGTTGAGCTGACCGACGACTACACCGGCAACGTCTCCCCCGACCCTGAACGGCACGGCGTCCACGCCCAGCGGCGCACCCTCGACAACGCGAGCATCGTCAAGGTGTCCGTGGGTCCGATGGACAACAACGTGTATGTGATCACCGACGCGGCCACCCAGAAGAGCCTGCTCATTGACGCCGCGAACGATCCCGAGACCATCCTCGCTCTGCTCGACGCGCTGCCGGGGACCGTGACGCAGATCCTCACCAGTCACGGCCACTTCGACCACTGGCAGGGCCTGGAAGAAGTCCACCGCAGGCTGCAGGTGCCGACCCTCGTCGGCGCGGCGGACGCCGACGAACTGCCCCTCGATCCCGACCGCACCCTGACCGGCGGCGAGACCATCGAGGTGGGCGAACTCTCCCTAGAGGTCATCGCCATCCCCGGACACACTGCGGGGTCGGTGACGATCGTCCTCACGGAGAAGTCCGGTCGCGTGCACCTGTTCACCGGCGACACCCTGTTCCCCGGCGGCGTCGGCAAGACCTGGCAGCCCGGCGACTTCGAGATCCTGCTCGACGGCGTCACCAGCAAGCTCTTCGACCGGTTCGGCGACGACACGGTCGTGTACCCCGGGCACGGCAAGGACACCGCACTCGGCGTCGAGCGCCCGCACCTGGCGGAATGGCGCGAGCGCGGCTGGTAATCGCCTCGGGGCGGCTCGAGATCGGTACCGTCGAAAGGACCATCGAGAAGAAAGGCTTGCCGCATGCTCCTTCGCAAGATCGCCCGCCCGCTGTTGGGCACCGCCTTCATCGCCTCCGGGATCGACGCCGTTCGGTCGCCGTCCGGCCCGGCCAGTGCGGCCGAACCGTTGCTGCAGTCCGCGCCGGTCGAACCCACGATGGTCATCCAGGCGGCAGGCGCCGTCCAGATCGGCGCCGGGCTCGCTCTCGCGACCGGCCGTGCGCCGCGCGTGGCCTCGACGGTCCTGGTCGGCACCCTGGTGCCGACCACCGTCTTCGCCAGCGATTTCTGGAACGAGACCGACCCCGCACGCAAGAGCGTCAAGCAGTCGGCGTTCGCGAAGAACCTCGGACTGCTCGGCGCCGCTCTGATCGCCGCCGCCGACACCGAAGGCAAACCGTCGCTCGGTTGGCGAGGCAGGCGGCGACTCGAACGGGCAGGGGCCGCCATCGAGTCCGTCCGCTCGAACCACACCGACGACCCAGGCGTCCTGGACGCGTGGTCCGAGAAGGCGGAGGCATTGTCCGGGAAGGCGGATGCGTGGGCCGGGAAGGCGGATACGTGGGCCGGGAAGGCCTCGGACACCGCGTCGGACCTCGCCGCCCGCGTCCCCGTCGACGACATCAAGTCGACGGTGTCCCACGTCGCCGACGCCACCCGTTCTCGCCTCGCCGACACCGCAGGCCCCGGATTGGCCGAGGTGCGGCGACGAGCCGAGGAGATCGCAGGCGAGGTCACCGAGCGCGCTCCGGAAGTAGCCGCCGACGCGCGTGATCTCAGCGTCGCCGCGGGTCAGCAGGCGGCCCGCCGGGCTCGCCGATGGCGGCGTGAACTGGCGGGTTAGCCGCCGCCGTCAGCTGACTTCGAGGTGGTCGGGCGAGCATGCGGCCCGGCCACCTCGCTCGCGTAGCGGCGCACCCCCGCGAACGCCGGTAATATGGAACGACTGTGACAGCGTCAAACCCCTCTACTGAGACTGCCGCGCCGGAGTCGGATCCTCGGCTCGCGCAGGAGCAGACCCACCTGAACGCCGTGTACGCACGACTGGACCGCATGCGTGCCAACACGCGCCGTCGCCTCGGCGAGACCCTGCGCGAGTCCGCGGGGACGCCGCAGGCGCTGTCCGAGCGTGAGTCGTACGAGAAGATGTACAACGAGGACCTCGCGAAGTTCGACGCGGCCGAGCACAATCTCTACTTCGGTCGGCTCGATCTCACCGACGACGCCTTGGCCGCCGAACCGGTCGGCGACCGCGGCGAGGCAGGCGAGCGCACGCGACGGATCGGCCGCATCGGCATCCTCGACGACGACGAGTTCGACACCACGCTGCTGCTGGACTGGCGCGCGCCGCTGGCACGACCGTTCTACCTCGCGACTCCCGCCGCGCCGGAGGGCGTGGACCGGCGCCGTCACGTGCGGACCCGATCGCGCGCGGTGCGCGGGGTCTCCGACGAGTATCTCCAGTCGGGCCGGATCGACGGCGACCGCGCCGAAGTGAATGTGGTCAACGAATCGGCCCTCGTCGATGCGCTCAACACGGCGCGCACCGGCGAGATGACCGACATCGTCGAGACCATCCAGCGCGAGCAGGACGAGATCATCCGGTCGACGCATCGCGGCGTGCTCGTGGTGCAGGGTGGTCCAGGCACCGGCAAGACCGCCGTCGCACTGCACCGCGCCGCCTATCTGCTGTATACGCATCGTGACGTCCTGTCCCGCAGCGGTGTGCTCATCATCGGCCCCAACGACGACTTCCTGCGCTACATCGGACAGGTGCTGCCCTCGCTCGGCGAGACCGGTGTGCTCCTGTCAACCATCGGCGACCTGTTCCCGGACGTCCACGCGGCGGGCGTCGACACGCGGACTGCGGCGTCGATCAAGGGCGACCAGCGGATGCTTGCGGTGCTGCGGTCCGCGGTGCGCGGACGGCAGTCGTTGCCCGGGCGCGGCGGTGTCACGGTCCCGTTCGACGGCTACGAACTCGTTGTCGACAACGAGGTGGTCTCCGCGGCCCGGTCGGCGGCCCGCGCCACGCGCCGCGCCCACAATCTCGCGCAGCGCACCTTCGTCCGGGTGGCGCTCGACGAGCTCGCCGCCCGACACGCCAGGCACATCGGGTCCAGCGAGCTCGACGGCACGCCGCTCCTCACCAGCGGCGACCTCGAGGACATCCGTCGGGAACTGGAACTGGACGACGCCGTCGTCACGACCGTGACCGGCTTCTGGCCCCAGTTGACGCCGCAGGGGGTCCTGCGCGATCTGTACGCCGATCCGACGTATCTACGACGCTCTACTCGCGGTTGGTCGGACGAGGACCGGGCTGCCCTGCATCGGACCGCGGCACCGGCCGCCGACGACGCCGACCTCTCGCCCGCCGACGTCCCGTTGCTCGACGAACTCGCCGAGCTGATCGGGTATCGGACCGATGAGGCGGACCGCATCGAACGCGCACGCTGGCGTCAACGGCTGTCGGAGGCGCAGGACGCGCTGGACATCCTCACCGGTTCGGCACCGCAGGATCTGGAAGACGACCTCGATCCCGAGATCCTGATGGCGTACGACCTCATCGACGCCGAGCAGCTGGCGCAACGCCAGGAGCACACCCAGTACCGCACCACCGCCGAGCGCGCGTACACCGATCGCACGTGGACGTTCGGACACGTGATCGTCGATGAGGCGCAAGAACTCTCGTCGATGGCATGGCGGATGGTGATGCGCCGCATTCCCAATCGGTGGATGACGGTCATCGGCGACACCGCGCAGACCGGCGACGCCGCGGGCAGCACCTCGTGGGCGGACGTCTTCACCCCGTACGTCGCGAACCGCTGGCGACTGTCGGAGCTGACCGTCAACTATCGCACCCCGTCGGAGATCACCGCGTACGCGAATCGACTGCTGGCCCGGATCAGTCCGGAGCAGCAGCCGCCGACATCGTTGCGCAGCAACGGGATCGAGCCGTTCGCGGTTCGCGCCGATGATGCGGCACGGGCGGCCGCCGAACTCGTGGCGGCGGCGCGCTGGCCGGGACTCACCACGATCATCACCGCCGACACATCAGTGGCCGCCGTCCGCGCCACCGTCGCCACTGCGGCACCGGACATCGACGTGCATGCGATCACCGCGTCGAAGGGGCTGGAGTTCGACAACGTCGTCGTGGTGGAGCCCGCCGATCTGATCGACGGCTCACCGCGAGGCCTGTCGGACCTGTACGTGGCGCTCACCCGCGCCACCCAGCGCGCAGTGGTGGTGCACGAAAAGGACCTGCCCGAAGATCTTGCGGATCTCCCGGCAGGTCCGTAGGTGCGCGTCCGCGCGGTCTACGTGGTGTGAACGATCAGCACGTCGCAGGCGGCCTTGCGCGCGACGTCGGCGGGCACGGAGCCCAGCAGACGACCGGCGATGGAGTTGAGGCCCTTGTTGCCGACCACCAGAAGGTCGGCCTGGACGTCGACGACCAACTGCAGGAGCGCGTCGACCGGGGCGCCCTGAACCGCGCGCTGAACCACCTTGGTCGCGCCGGCTCCGGTGGCGCGTTCCTTGGCCGTGCGGAGGATCTCCTCGGTGGGCGAGGACCCCATCACCTGGTAGGCCTCGTCACGCAGGCTGTCCGACGCCGCGTTGGCGGCCTTGCCGTCGTTCGGGAAGTAGGCGCACGCGATGACGACGGTGCCGTCTCCCACGATGGCGCCTGCTCGCTCGACAGCCCTCAACGACGACTCCGAGCCGTCGGTACCGACCACGATAGTGGTGTAAGCACTCATGCCTGTGTGTCCCTCCAGATGTGAAGTGGGCCAGTGCACCCGGGGCGCCGGACGCACCGCTTCTCGTCAGAACATACCTTGATGACGCCCACCGGCCTGCGTTACTTGATACCTGCCGCGTCCATCCCGCGCAGTTCTTTCTTCAAATCGGCGATCTCGTCGCGCAGCCGAGCCGCGAGCTCGAACTGCAGATCGCGGGCCGCATTCATCATCTGATCAGTCAGTTGTTGCACCAGATCGGCCAACTCGGCGCGGGGCATGCCCGCTGTGTCCCGGTTCTCGATGACCCCCGACGTTGCGACCTTCGACACTTCGCCCTGCGCACGGCGCCCCCGACTGGCGTTACGACCCGATCCGCCGACGTCGACAGCGTCCTCGGCCTCCGCGTACACCTGGTCCAGGATGTCGGCGATCTTCTTGCGCAGGGGCTGCGGATCTACGCCCATCTCCTCGTTGTAGGCGATCTGCTTGGCTCGGCGTCGATCCGTCTCCTCGATCGCATTGGCCATCGAATCGGTGATGCGGTCGGCGTACATGTGGACTTCGCCGGACACGTTGCGGGCGGCACGACCGATGGTCTGGATCAGCGACGTGGTGCTCCGCAGGAAGCCCTCCTTGTCGGCGTCGAGGATCGCGACCAGCGAAACTTCGGGCAGGTCGAGGCCCTCGCGGAGCAGGTTGATGCCGACGAGGACGTCGTATTCGCCGGTCCGGAGCTGTCGTAGCAGTTCGACGCGACGGAGGGTGTCGACCTCGGAGTGCAGGTACCGCACCCGGACACCGAGTTCCAGCAGATAGTCGGTGAGATCCTCGGACATCTTCTTGGTGAGAGTGGTGACGAGGACGCGTTCGTCGCGTTCGGTGCGCTCTCGGACCTCATGGACCAGATCGTCGATCTGGCCTTTCGTCGGTTTGACGACGATCTTGGGGTCGAGGAGGCCGGTGGGGCGGATGACCTGCTCCACGAACTCGCCGTCGGACTGGCCGAGCTCGTAGGCTCCCGGCGTCGCCGACAGATACACCGTCTGACCGACGCGGTCGACGAACTCGTCCCAGGTGAGCGGGCGATTGTCGACGGCGGACGGCAGGCGGAAGCCGTATTCGACGAGGTTGCGCTTGCGCGACATGTCGCCCTCGTACATCGCACCGATCTGTGGGACCGTCACGTGCGACTCGTCGATGACGAGCAGGAAGTCGTCCGGGAAGTAGTCGAGGAGGGTGGCGGGCGCCGATCCCGCTTCGCGACCGTCGATGTGCCTCGAATAGTTCTCGATGCCCGAGCAGAAGCCGACCTGGCGCATCATCTCGAGGTCGTAGGTGGTGCGCATCCGCAATCGTTGCGCCTCCAAGAGCTTGCCCTTGGCCTCCAGATCGGCCAGCCGCACCTCGAGTTCCTTCTCGATGCTGTCCATCGCCATCGCCATTCGCTCCGGTCCGGCCACATAGTGGGTGGCCGGGAAGATGCGCAGCGAATCGACCTGGCGCACCACGTCGCCGGTCAGCGGATGCAGATAGTAGAGCGCTTCCACCTCGTCGCCGAAGAACTCGATGCGGACGGCGAGCTCTTCGTAGGACGGGATGATCTCGACGGTGTCGCCGCGAACCCGGAACCCGCCACGCACAAACGAGACGTCGTTGCGGGTGTACTGCACGTCGACCAGGAGCCGCAGCAGTGCGTCGCGGTCGATCGTCTCACCAACGGACAGCTCCACCGAGCGGTCCAGGTACGACTGCGGCGTGCCGAGACCGTAGATGCACGAGACCGACGCGACCACCACGACGTCGCGCCGTGACAGCAGGCTCGACGTCGCGGAATGCCGGAGCCGTTCGACGTCGTCGTTGATCGAGCTGTCCTTCTCGATGTACGTGTCGGTCTGCGCGATGTACGCCTCGGGTTGGTAGTAGTCGTAGTACGAGACGAAGTACTCGACGGCATTGTTGGGCAGCATCTCGCGCAGTTCGTTCGCGAGCTGCGCCGCGAGCGTCTTGTTCGGAGCCATGACCAGCGTCGGCCGCTGGACCTTCTCGATGAGCCAGGCGGTGGTCGCCGACTTGCCGGTACCGGTCGCGCCGAGCAGCACCACGTCGCGCTCCCCCGCGGCCAGGCGTCGCTCCAGGTCGGCGATGGCGGTCGGTTGGTCGCCCGCCGGCTCGTACTCGCTGACGACCTCGAACTTCGCTTCGCTGCGTTCGATCTCTCCGATCGGCCGGAACTCGGAGTGCGCGATCACCGGTTTCTCCGCTGGAAATGCCATGCCCCCAGCGTAGACGCGACCACTGACAAGAACCGGCGACCATTCGTCGCGGCTCGTCAGCCACCGCGCTGCCACCACGGCTGTTGATCGGCGGCGGCATGCTGTGCGAAGCGACGCCTGCGCTGGAACCACGCCGTAGCATGGGTGGCGCAGCCGAATTCCCGACTCCGGAGGTCCCATTGGCCCAGCACGTCGCCCCGCCTGTCACAGCGATCACCCTCGGTGTCCGGGACGTCAGCGCCTCTCGATCGTTCTACGTCGACGGCCTCGGTTTCCGCGAGATCAGTTCCGTGCCCGGCGAGATCACCTTCGCGCAGGCGGGCCACGGCCTCATGCTGGCGCTGTGGAACGTCGCGTCCATGCCGAGCGAGTACGGCGAGGTGGGTCACGGCCCGCTCGCGCCCCCGATCTCCCTCGGTCACAACGTCCCCGACGCGGAGACGGTGCAGCAGCTGTACGACCGCGCGCTGGCCGCCGGCGCCCAACCGATCAACCCGCCGACCCTGCAGCCCTGGGGTGGCACCAGCGCCTGCATCGCCGATCCCGACGGTTTCCGGTGGGACTTCGTCCACAACCCCGGCTTCACCGTCGGTGCCGACGGCACCGTACTCGGCGTCTGACTCGCCACCAGACCGCTTCGCTGTCCCAGCCCGTCCCCGTTCCGGCCCACCGAAGGAGACCCGATGCCCTCGACCCCAGTGACACCTGACAGCTCCGAGCCGACTCCCGCCACCGGATTCTCGCGCCGCACCTTCGTCGCGGGGGCCGGGGCCGTGGCGGGTGCCGCCGTCCTCGGCACGGCGCTCAGTGCCTGCGGCGGTGACAGCAGCGCTCCGGAGAGCACCGTGTCGGTGCCGTCCAATGCGCCCACCGGAACACTCGCCGAAACCGCCGACGTCCCTGTCGGCAGCGGAGTGATCACCGCGGGCGTGGTCCTCACCCAGCCCACCGCGGGCACCTACGAGGCGTTCACCGCCGAATGCACGCACGCCGGTTGCGCGCTGTCGGAGGTCGCCGGCTCGGCGATCGAATGCCCCTGTCACGGAAGCCGTTTCCACCTCGACGGCACCGTCGCTCAGGGCCCCGCCGAACGCTCATTGACCAAGGTCGCGATCCGCGTCGACGGCACGAACATCGTCCGCGCCTGACGACGAGCCCGCCGCCGAGCGCCATTGTGCTCAGTGCACAAACCGCACTCGGAAGTCTGGCCTCGCAGGCCGTAGTGCTCCCCTTCACCCTTCCTTAGTGTTGTGACTCACAGCATCAAGGAAAGGTGATTCACATGGCCGCATCGTACTTCCCCTGGGACAACGCCGTCCGAGGAGAAGCCCCCTGCATTCGGGACGATGACGACGCGTACTCGTACGCTCGGTTCGCCGAACGCGTGGATGCCGTCGCCGAGCAGTTCGCGCTCGGGGGAATCGGAGCCGGCGACGTCGTCGCAGCGGTGCTCCCGAACCGCGCCGAGCTGATCCTGGTGATGGCCGCCGCCTGGCGGATCGGCGCGACGGCCACCCCGGTCAACCCGGCGTTCACCGCCGACGAGGCCGGCTACCAGCTCGACGACGCGAACGCGGCGCTCATCGTCGGCGACCGCCCGATCGGTGATCGCAAGGTCCTCGACGTGGCCGACCTCGCGACTGTGGCGACCACCGGATGGACGGCGCCGACGGCGCCGTCCGACGACACCATCGCACTGCTGATCTACACCTCCGGCTCCACCGGCCGTCCCAAGGGCGTCCGCCTGAGTCACGCCAACCTGCGGTTCATGGCGTCGAGCATGGTGTCGATCCTGAATCTGACCCCGGCCGACCACGCGCTCCTGATCCTGCCGCTGTTCCACGTCAATGCGATCTGCGTGTCGGTGCTCGCGCCGTTCATCGCGGGCGGGCAGGTCAGCGTCACCGGTCAGTTCTCGGTCAGCCGCTTCTTCACCGACGTCGCCACCCTGCGTCCGACCTACTTCTCGGGCGTCCCGACCATCTACGCGCTGCTCGTCTCCTCGCCCGACGCCGTCGACGCCGACCTCTCGTCGGTGCGTGCAGCGATCTGCGGCGCCGCACCGATCTCCCGCGAGCTGTTGAACCTGGCCCAGGAGCGGTTTCCATTCCCCATCCTCGAGGGTTACGGCCTCACCGAGGGCACGTGCGCGTCGGCCTGCAACCCGCTGAACGGCGAGCGCAAGCTCGGCACCGTCGGCCCAGCACTTCCCGGTCAGACGATCACGATCGTCACCCCGGACGGCACCGAGGCTCCCACCGGCGAGATCGGCGAAGTCGTCATCAGTGGACCGAGCGTGATGCAGGGCTACCTGAACCGCCCGGAAGAGACCGCCGCGACCATCGTCGACGGTCGCCTGCACACCGGTGACGTCGGACGGCTCGACGACGACGGCTACCTGACACTGGTCGACCGCATCAAGGACATGATCATCCGCGGCGGCGAGAACCTCTACCCCAAGGAGATCGAGGCCGCGCTCGCCACGCATCCGGCCGTTCTCGAATGCGCGGTCGTCGGCGCCCCGCACGAGCTGTACGGCGAGGTCCCCGTCGCGTACGTGGTGCGGCACCCCGGTGCCACCGCGGACGCCGACGAACTCGCCGAGCACCTGCTCACCCGACTCGCTCGTGTCAAGCGCCCCACCGCTATTCACCTGCTCGACGATCTTCCCCGCAACCCGGTCGGCAAGATCGACAAGCCCGCTCTGCGACGCGATCTCGTCACGGGCTGACCGTCACCCTCCTCCATCCAAGCGGCACCGCCCCGGCGGAGTCCGCCAGATTCGCCCTGCCCACCCTTCCCCGATTGGAGTCAATCATGGGCCTCACCCAACCGGATTTCCCGCCGGTCGACCCCGCGACGTTTCTGCAGAAGCCGTTCATGGAACGCCTGCGCGTGCTCGGCGCGCACTGGGCCGAGTACGGCTTCGGCACACAGAAGATGGTTCACCTCATCTACCTGGCGAAGGTCCTCGTCGTCTACATCGCCGCGGGCGTCAGCATCGCCACCCTCACGGCGGGTCTGAACCCGCTGGCCGTCTCCGAGTGGTGGAACGAGCCCATCGTCTACCAGAAACTGGTGCTGTGGACCGTGCTGCTCGAGACCATCGGTTTCGGCGGTTCGTGGGGTCCGCTCGCCGGACACTTCAAACCGATGACCGGCGGCCTCCTGTTCTGGCTGCGTCCACAGACCATCCGCCTGCCACCGTGGCCCGACAGGGTTCCGTTCACCAGGGGCGACTCGCGCACGGTGTTCGACGTCGTGCTGTACGCCGCGATCGTCGTCAATCTGATCATCGCGCTCGTCCTGCCCGCGGTCCACACGGCGTCGATCGACGACATGGTGGCAGGCAACCACGGTCTGGTGAACCCGACCGTCCTGATCCCCTACCTGGTGATGATGGTGATCCTCGGCCTCCGCGACAAGGTCCCGTTCATCGCTGCGCGGGCCGAACAGTACCTGCCCGCCGTCCTCTTCTTCACCGTCCTGCCGTTCGTCGACATGATTCTCGCGCTGAAACTCCTGATCGTCGTCGTCTGGATCGGTGCGGGCATCTCGAAGCTCGGTCACCACTTCTCCAGCGTCATCCCGCCGATGCTCTCGAACACCCCGTGGCTCGGGAGCAAGGTTCTCAAGCGGTTGAACTACCGCTCGTTCCCCGACGACATGCGGACGTCGAAGCTGGCGAGCGGCACCGGACACATCTTGGGCACGCTCGTCGAGGTCGGTGCGCCGCTGGTGCTGCTGTTCTCCACCAACCGCACGCTGACGCTGCTGGCCGTCGTCCTGATGGTCGCCTTCCACGCGTTCATCTTCTCCACGTTCCCGCTCGCCGTTCCCCTGGAATGGAACGTGCTGTTCGCCTTCACCACGGTGTTCCTGTTCTGGGGCTTCCCCGCCTGGGACGGCTACGCGGTCACCGACACCACGATGCCGTGGGTGCTGGGCCTGATCGTGGCCGGGCTGTTGTTCTTCCCGGTGCTCGGCAATCTGCGCCCCGACCTCGTCTCGTTCCTGCCCTCCATGCGGCAGTACGCGGGCAACTGGGCCTCGGCGTCGTGGGCCTTCGCCCCGGGCGCCGAGGAGAAGCTCAACCAGCACGTGGTGCGCGGCTCGCTCAACACCAAGACGCAGTTGATGGCCGATTTCCCCGAAGACGTCGCCGACGTCGTCATGCACCAGATGATGGCGTGGCGTTCCATGCACAGCCAGGGTCGCGGGCTGTTCTCGGTGCAGATGCGTCACCTGGGCGACGACCGGCTGAACTCCTACACGCTGCGTGAGGCGGAGTTCGCGTGCAACTCGCTCGTCGCCTTCAACTTCGGTGACGGACACCTGCACGACACCCGGATGATCGAGGCGCTCCAGCGTCGCTGCCAGTTCGAGCCCGGCGAGTTCACCGTGGTCTGGGTCGAATCGCAGCCGATTCATCGCGGCACGCAGGACTACCTGATCATGGACGCCGCACTCGGCGTCGTGGAGCGCGGCCGCTGGAACGTCCGCGAGGCGGTCGACACCCAGCCGTGGCTGCCCGACGGGCCCATCTCGATCGACGTCACCTGGCGCCGCGACTTCGGCAACGGTCGGTCGGGCATTGACGCCTACACCGCGGTGGACCAGGCTGACAGCGTGAGAACGACAGCTCCCCGCACCGGTGATTTCACCGTCGGGGTGCCGGCCACCGCGGAAGCCGGCGAGTAAATGACGACGGCAGTCGTGGTCGGCGGCGGGCCCAACGGGCTCGCCGCCGCCCTGCACCTGGCACGCAGCGGCGTCGACGTGGAGATCCTCGAGGCCGCCGACGAGATCGGTGGCGGCGCTCGGTCGGCCGAGCTCCTGGAACCCGGTGTGGTGCATGATCTCTGCTCCGCGTTCCATCCGATGGGCGTCGGTTCGCCGTTCTGGGCCGACGTCGACCTGGCGAGCTACGGCCTCACCTGGAAGTGGCCGGAGATCGACTGCGCCCACCCGCTCGATTCGGGCGAGGTCGGGGTGCTCCACCAGTCGATCGACACCACGGTGGCCGGCCTCGGCGTCGACGGCGCCCGATGGCGCGGGCTGTTCGGCGACCTCGCTCGCAACTTCGACGACCTCGGGCACGACCTGCTGCGGCCGATCGTCAACGTCCCCGCGCACCCGATCAAGCTCGCCGCCTTCGGCCCGCGCGCGCTGCTTCCGGTCTCGGTACTGGCCAAAGTCTTTCGCACACCGGCGGCGCGCGCCCTCTACGCGGGCGTCGCAGCGCACGTCTACACCGACTTCGACCGTCCGCTGACGGCCTCGCTGGGACTGATGATCGCCGCGAGCGGACATCGGTACGGCTGGCCCGTCGCCGAGGGCGGTTCGGGCGCGATCACCGCGGCCGTCGGACGTGCAGTCGCGGCGCACGGCGGCACCATCACCACCGGCGTTCCGGTCACCTCGCGTCGGCAGATCCCCGACGCTGACATCGTACTCCTGGACCTGTCGCCCGCTCAGGCGGTCACGCTGTACGGGGATCTGATGCCGTCGCGCATCCGGCGGTCGTACGAGCGGTACCGCGTCGGGTCGGCGGCCTTCAAGGTCGACTTCGCGGTCCGCGGCGACATCCCGTGGCGCAATCCCGAATGCGCTCGCGCCGGGACCGTGCACCTCGGCGGGACGTTCGAGGAGATCCGTCGGTCGGAGAAGCTCCGCGCCCGGGGCGTCATGTCGACGAATCCGTTCGTGCTCGTCGGGCAGCAGTATCTGGCCGACCCGACCCGGAGCACAGGCGGGATCAATCCGATCTGGTCGTACGCGCACGCACCCGCCGGGTACCGGGGCGATGCGACCGACACCGTGATCCGACAGATCGAGCGGTTCGCGCCCGGCTTCCGCGACATCATCGTCGGCACGCGGACCACCACCGTTCCGCAGATGGCGAACTACAACCTGAATTACGCCGCGGGCGACATCATGGGCGGCGGCAACGACGGTCTGCAACTCCTCCTGCGCCCACGTACCGCTGTGGACCCGTATTTCACCGGCGTCGACGGGGTGTATCTGTGCTCGCAGTCGGCGCCGCCCGGCCCGGGCGTTCACGGCCTGTGCGGATACCACGCGGCCGAGTCCGCGCTCCGTCGCCTTCGGAAGTCAGGCGGTGCGGCACGGTGAGCGATGAGTTGCGTGCCCGCGCGGGCGTCGTCGGGCGTCGACTGCGCGAGGACGTCGTCGGTCTCTCCGACGATGTGACGACCACACTGGCGCGAGGCATCCACCAACTCGACGGCGATCCGGCGCTGCTCGACATGCTCTCCGCCAGTGTGCGCGGCAACGTCACGAACATCATCGATCTGCTGTCGAACGACATTCCGCTGAGCAACCTGCAGGCACCGACCGGCGCCATCGAGTACGCGCTCCGCCTGGCCCAGCGCGACATCCCGTCGAACTCCCTCGTTCGGGCGTACCACATGGGGCAGAACGTAGTGCTGCAGGTGATCTACAGCGAGGTCGCCGACATGGGTCTGGACGTCCCCGAGAGCACCGAGCTCACCAAGTACCTCGCAGCGACCGTGTACTCGTACATCGACTGGATCACCGGGGTGGTCTTCGAGGCGTACGAGAAGGAGCGGCAACGCTGGGCGGGCGTCCACGGCACCGCGCTGACCACCACCGTCCACAGCCTGCTCGCCGCGTCCGACGCGTCGGCCGGACAATTCGAAGGCGCCACCGGTTACTGGCTCGACCGAACGCACATCTCGGCGGTGCTCTGGCTCGACGACGACTCGCACAGCGAACTCGGCGAACTGGACCGGGTCGCGCGCCGGAGTGCGGTCGCGGCGGTGTCGGACGGTCCGCCGCTGGTGGTTCCGGTCGACAGGCTGACGGTCTGGGCCTGGGTGCCGTTTCGCGGCGAGGTCCCCGCGGCCGCACACGCCATGTTCGGCGATCTGCCTGCCGGCGTCCGCGCCGCCGTGGGCCAGGCGATCCCCGGAATTCACGGCTTCCGTCGCAGTCACGATCAAGCGCTGGCCGCGTTCACCATCGCCTCGACGCCCAGGAGTCCGACGGGAGCGCGGGTCCGGTACGACGACCGCGGTGTGGCCGTCGCCTCTCTGCTCGCCCACGATCTCGACGCGACGGCGACCTGGGTCCGCGAGGTCCTCGGCGATCTCGCCGCCGACTCCCCCGCCATGGCGCCGCTCCGCGAGACGCTCGCCGTCTACCTCGCGACCGGCGACAGCCATCTCCGCACCGCGGAGCACCTCAACCTGCACCGCAACACCGTCAAGTATCGAATCGACAAGGCGCTCACCACGATCGGCGCTCATCGCGACCGCCTCGACCTCAGTCTTGCGCTGACCGCGTGCGAGTTCCTCTGCGCACACCTTCGGCAGCGCTGACCTCAGAATGGACGGGATGTCGCTCCTGACCATGGGATTCGCCGCCGAGTGGGCCGACGACGGCATCGCCTGCAACTGCCTGTGGCCCGAGACGACGATTGCGACCGCCGCCGCGGTCCTGGCGGCGCGGCCCACCGACGTCACCGGGCAGTGCTTCATCGATGCCAACCTGGTGCGGTTGGCAGGCGTCGACGACCTGTCGCCGTACGGCGGGACGGATCCGCTGGAGTACGACTTCTTCCTCGACCCGCCGGATCACGTCGCGACTACCCCGCTTGGGTAGAGGGACCCGGGGCGATCTCGTCTTTCAGCGGCGCGAGGGTGGCGCCGATCTGACCGATGACGTGCTCGGGCACACCGAGCGAGGCGAGGGTGTCGACGAGATGTCCCACTACCAGGTCGAAGTGCGACGGGACGATGTTCAGTCGCGCATGCGCCTGCGCCATCGACTTGCCGACGTACTTCTCGGGACCACCGATCGCCGCGGCGATGAAGGTGCGCTGGTGGGACTTCAGCTTCCTCATGTCGGTGCCCTCGAAATAGCCGGCGAGTTCCGGATCTGAGGTGACGCGAACGTAGAAGTCGTCGACGGCTGCTGCGACGGCGGGGGCTCCGCCGATGGTGTCATAAATTGTCATGGGCCTAGACTGCACGGACCGTGTAACAGGCGACGGCGTCGGGCTTCAACAGTGGATGAAACCAACCTCACGGCCGTCGACGACACCGTGTGAGAAGTGGGGGTGGCGGGAAGGACGGCATGGACATCGACGAGGTGGCCGACGAACTGTACGGTCTGGATCCCGCAGATTTCGTGGCCGTCCGCTCCGAGCGGGTCGCGCAGGCACGGGCCGACGGCGATCGGGAGCTGGCGCGCGAGATCGGTCTCTTGCGCAAGCCGACGATGGTCGGGTGGGCGGTGAACGTGCTGGCCCGGGAATCGGCCGACGACCTGGCGGCGCTGCTGGAGGTCGGGGACGCGCTCCGGGAGGCCCAACGCGCACTGTCCGCCGACCAGCTGCGCAGCCTCGATAAACAACGTCAACAGGTGGTGCGCGGTCTGACCAGACGTGCCGCGGCGCTCGCCGCCGACCACGGGCGGACGCTGAGCGAGAACTCCTCGCGGGAAGTTGGCCAGACCCTGGGCGCGGCGATGGCCGATCCGCAGTTCGGTGAGCAAGTGCGGTTGGGGCGGGTCATCAGCGCCGTGCAGCATGCGGGCTTCGGCGGCAGCGAGGAGGCCGTCGGCCGGGCAGGCCTGCGGGTGATCGACGGCGGGGCCTCAACGGAGCGCGCACCCGGCACCGTCGAACAGCAACGCCTGCTCCGCGCGGCGCTCGACGACGCGCAGGCACTCCTCGACGAGGCCGAGAACCACGTCGCACAGACACAGGACTCGCTCCATCAGGCCAGGAGCGACCGACTGGCCGGGGAGGAACGCGTCGACCGATTGCAGGCTGAGCTCGCCGAAGCACAGGCGCACCTGCAGGACCTGCGTCACGCCGAAGACGACGCGAAGACGACGCGGGCGCACGCGGATCGGACACGACAGGCGGCCCAGTCCGCCGTCGACCGGGCGCGAGCTGCCCTGGACGAGTGATTCGGTGGCGGTGCTGGCTTTCTTCTCACACGTTGGTCGAGTGCCGCCTGCGAGCTGCGGCGCCACGCTGATCGAGTGCCGCCTGCGAGCTGCGATGCCCACCTTCTCACGCTGATCGAGTGCCACCCGCGAGCGCGCCCCTCCACGCTGGTCGAGTGCCGCCCGCGAGCGCAGCGAGCCGGCGGTGTATCGAGACCGCCGCGAGTTCCGCTGGGTCGCTCGCAGTCGGTCAGCACGATGCGCAATCGGTTGCGTTCCAGCGTCGGTCACGGCGATCTCGATACGACACTTGCTCGCTCCGCTCGCAGGTGCCACTCGATCAGCGTGAAGGGGCACGCCAGCAGGTGCCACTCGATCAGCGTGGAGGGGCACGCCCGCAGATGCCACTCGACCAACGTGAAGGGACGCGCTCGCAGATGCCACTCGATCAGCGTGAAGGGGCACGCCCGCAGGTGACGCGGCACTTCTTTCCCGACCGGCCGTCGCGCACCACCGCGCTGTGACACGGTAGGCACATGAGTGCCGACCTGCATCCGCCCAAGCGCGAGGTCTTCGACGTCCCGGCCATGACGAACACCGACCCGAAGGGATTCGTCCGGGCAGTGGACGAATACCGCGTCGCCGATTACGGGCTGTACATGTCGCGGACGGCGGATCACCCACGGTTCACCCATCTGGAGACGTGGCTGCTGCCTGCGCTCGGTCTGCGCGCAAACATCTTCCACTTCATTCCCGGCTACCGCGAGTCGCAGCGGCTGTACCTCGACGTCGGCGAGTTCACCGGCGCCGACGAGGAGGGCCGCTGGCATGCGGTGGACTGGTATCTCGACCTCGTCGACTCGGCCGGCGAGCCGCTCCAACTCATCGACATCGACGAACTCTTCGAAGCCCATGCGGCGCAGTTCATCTCGACGGCGGATTGCGAGGAAGCGGTCCGAATCGCGGTGTCGGCGATGGCCGGCGCCGCGCAGTCGCGCGGCGTACAGGCATGGCTCGACGCACAGGTCGGCGAGCCGCTGCGGTGGCTGAATTCGTGATGTCGATCAAGTAGACGACGCTGTGCGTTCAGGCTCCTCTCAGGTGTGGAAAACTATCGAACGATCTCGCTCCGACTCACCGGAAAGTTCTTTCGACTATGACGACGCCTCCCCCTCCCGGCCAGCCGGGGAATCCGTTCGGACAGCAGCCGACCGGCGGGCAACCCGACTACACCGGGCAGCCGACCGGCGGGCAACCCGACTACACCGGGCAGCCGACTGGCGGGCAGCCGCCCGCCTACGGTCAGCCTCCTGTCGGCGCGCAACCACCTGCCGGTGGCCAACCTCCCGCCGGCGGCCAAGCCCCTTTCGGCGGCCAACCTCCCTTCGGCGGCTATGCGCCGGTGGCCGGGACCCCGCCGTACACTCCGCCGACTCCCCCGTCGCAGAACCCGCTGAAGCGGATTCTGCGCATCGCCGTGCCGATCATCGCGGTCGCGGTCATCGCCGTGATCGTCTCGGTGGTCTTCCGCGACAAGGACAGCGGCAAGAACATCGATGCGACACCGGTGGGCTCGTGCATCGCCGTCGCCTCGGGCAGCGGCTTCAACGTCGAGACAAAGGCCGTCGACTGCGACGACGACACGACGCCCAGCTTCATCGTCGGTGCGAAACTGGAGAACTCCAGTGCCTGCGACAAAGCGGGCTACGACGGCTACGTCTACGAATCGGGCCGCGGCGCCGCCGACGAGACCCTCTGCCTGACCTCCAACTACCAAGTCGGCAAGTGCTACGAGGACACCCGCATGGCGGTCAGCCTGAAACTCGAGCCGGTCGCATGCTCGAAGAGCTCGACATCGATCAGCACCGCCTTCAAGATCACCGAGCGCACCGACTCCAAGAATGTCCCGAACTGCACCGGTCCCACCAAGAAGGTGCTCACCTCCGACATCAAGTCCGATCCGGCTCGCAGCGTCGGTTTCTGCGCTGAGATCCTCGGCGACGGCTACGTCTGGGAATAGTCCGACAGCGGCGGGTGACCTCGCCACCCCTCCACCGATGACTCATCGACGGCCGACGAGGCCGTCGATGAGTCGTTTCAGGCCGAATTCATATGCGTGGTCGGCATTTCCGGGACCGGCGAACAGTTCGCCGACCGTCGACCCGACACGGCTGGAGACCGGGTAGTCGGCTGCAGGCATGGCGTCGGCCAACAGCGGGCCGGCGATCTCCCACCACTGCGCGTCGTCGAGCCCCGACTGAGCGAACTCGGCGGCCTGATCCAGCCGAAGTCGAGCATTCCCCGTGGCGAACGCCTTCAGCACCGCGATGATCGCATCGAGTTCGACGTCGTCGACTGGCTGTCCGGCGGCACCCAGCACGACCTCGAGCGCTGCGAGCTGCTGCTCGTAGCGCCGGGACGACCCCGGGCCGGGGATCGGCCGCCAGGCGGGCACGTCCAGCAGCCAGGGATGTCGCAGCAGCTCATCACGATACTGATCGGCGATCTGCCGAAGACACGCCGCGAGATCGCCACCGGTCATCACGTCGTCGTCGACCGCGACGGCGTCGACCATCAGCGCGATCAACACCGTGCGACTCGGCACGTAGGTGTAGACGCCCATCGGCTTCAGCCCCACCCGCTCGGCCACCGACCGCATCGACACCTGTCCCAGCCCGCCGGTGTCGGCGAGCTCGATCGCAGCGCGCACCACCGAGGGAACGCTTGCGCGTTGCCGTGGACCGGGACGGCGGACATCGGCAGTCGAGTTCCACAGCAGTTCCACGATTCGAGGCACGTCGTGCCCCGGACTGTCGACCATCGCGCTCTCCTTGCCGCAGATCTCCGTGCCGTGTACGGTGTTACTCCGTACACCATACGGTATTATTCGATGATTGGGAGAACCCTGACCCCTCGATCGCGCTCCGCCTCCTCCGTCGCCTGCCAAGCGACCTATCTCACCGACCGCCACGCCTTCGCCCTCTGGTCGGATACGGGCACCTCTCCCGAGAACGCAGGACCCACCGTTCGACTTCCGCTGCCCGAGGGGTTCGGTCCCGCCAAGACCCTCCGCCCCGACGACATCGCCTGCCGCATCGTCGACGTGGCGGATCTTCCCTCCGACGGCGCTCCGTCGCTCGCTGCGTGGCGAGCACTCGTGGACGATCCGGAGGCCGACGTGCACCTTCCCGGGGCGGCCCATGCGGTGCTCAACGCCGCAGGCGACGCCGTCGTCAGTGCCGAGTACGCACGTCGCGTGTTCGCGGCCACGCAGGTCGCTGCCGTGACCTTGCGCGACGTCGTCGACGCCGACCTGCGCGCGTATCAGCTGCGCGGTGTCACCTGGCTCGACGAGGTCTGCGCCGACGGCGGCGGGATCCTCGCCGACGAGATGGGTCTCGGCAAGACGCTGCAGACCATCGCACATCTGGCCCACTCGACGACCGGCCCCGTCCTCGTCGTCTGCCCCACCGGTCTGGTGACCAACTGGCTGCGGGAGATCCGTCGCTGGGCGCCGACACTGCCCGCCGTCGACTACCGCGGCGGCACCGTCCCCGACTCCGAGCACGCGCCAGGGATCATCGTCACCGGGTACCCCACGCTCCGACGCCACGCCGCAGCCTTGAGTGAGAGGCCTTGGGCGACAGTCGTCTTCGACGAGGCTCAGGCGCTGAAGAACAATCGCACACAGGTCTCCCGCGCAGCGCGCGCCCTGACCGCCGACGTCCGGATCGCTCTGACGGGCACGCCGGTCGAGAACGATCTGGACGAACTGTGGGCGCTGTTGAACCTCGTCGCACCGACCGCCTTCGGCAATCGCGCGCTCTTCCGGCGCCGCTACTCCCGGCCCATCCGAGACGGTTCCGCCGACGCCAAACGGCGCATGCACGACGCGATCTCGGGGCATGTGCTGCGGCGGACCAAAGCCGACGTCGCCGCGAGCCTCGGGCCCAAACTGCACACCGACGTCGAGTGCGATCTGACCGCGGAGCAGGCGCGGCTCTACGATGCGATCCTCGCCGACGTCGAGGCCGAGGGATTCGGCGTGGGGATGGCACGACGCGGCGCGATCCTCACCGCACTCACCCGACTCAAACAACTGTGCAACCACCCGGCACTCGTCGGCGACGGCCCCGTGCGCGGTGAGATCGGCGGACGGTCGGGCAAGCTCGACGTCGCCACCGACATCGTCGTGACCAATCAGGAGAACAGCGCGCCGACCGTCGTCTTCACTCAGTACCGGCAGACCGGCGATCTGCTGGCCGCGCACCTGGGTGCGGCGACGGGCCGCCCGGTCCCGTTCCTTCACGGTGGGCTGTCCCGTGCCGAGCGTGACCGGATCGTCGACGACTACCAGTCGGGCATCGGATCCGGTGTGCTCGTCGCAAGCCTGAAGGCCGCCGGAACCGGGTTGACGCTCACACGCGCCGCCGACGTCCTCCACTTCGACCGCTGGTGGAATCCGGCCGTCGAAGCACAGGCCACCGACCGCGTCCACCGGATCGGGCAAGACCGAGTGGTCACGGTGACCACACTGACCACCGCCGGGACACTCGAGGAGCACATCGCGCGCATGCACGACCGCAAGGCCGCACTGGATCTCGACAGCGACACCAGCGCCCTGGCCGCCCTCACCGAGCTCTCCGACGAGCGGTTGATCGAAGTTCTGCGCCGTCGACGCGAGGAGGTCGGGTGAGCTCGCTGACGGCTGAGTTCGGATACACCCTCTGGGGCCGTGACTTCCTTCGCCTTGTGGAGCCGACCTCGGTGACCAGACCGGAGCCGCTGCTGCCGCGGGCCCGAAGCCTGGCGCGGAACGCGCTGACCGACGTCCAGATCGACGGGCGGCTGATCCGCGGAACGGTGGTCCGGGGCGGCGACGCGTCGGTCGCCTACGTGGAGTTCTCCGCCATCGATCGGGACACGGCGCAGACCGTCGCCGCGGCGGTGGGGCCGACGCCGGGCGTCGCCGCGCTGACCGACCGGGTCCACGCGCTCGTCGCCCGAACGCCGCCGGAACTCGCTGTCGTCGACTGCTCGTGTCGCGCCCGCACCGCACGATGCGTCCATGTCCTGGCGCTCCTGTACGAGTGCGTCCGCAGCGTCGACGAAGACCCGACACTGGCGCTGCGTCTGCGGGGATTCCGCGACGCCGTCGACGGTGCCGATGTTCCCGACGAGGGGGTCGAACGGTGGACCCCGCTGAGCGCGCTCGATCCGCAGACGTTCTTCGAGCGGTAGCGCTCACCACCCGCTGCCGGCCGCGGCCCGTCTGACACACTGGATTACGTGATCAGAGTGGGACTCACCGGAGGAATCGGCGCCGGCAAATCGACGGTGGCCAAGACGTTCATCGAGCGCGGCGCCTACCACGTCGACGCGGATCGGATCGCACGCGAGGTCGTGGAACCGGGGACCCCCGGGCTCGCGCAACTCGCGGAGGCGTTCGGTCCCGAGATCATCGGTGCCGACGGGGCACTGGATCGCCCGGCGCTCGCGGCACGCGCGTTCGTCGACGACGACAGTCGCACGATGCTGAACTCCATCACGCATCCGTTGATCGGCGCCCGCACCAAAGAGCTGACCGATGCCGCGCCGGCCGACGCGATCATCCTCCACGACGTCCCCCTGCTGGTGGAGGGCAACATGGCGCCGTTCTACCACCTGGTCGCGGTGGTCCACACCGATGCTGACGTCCGCCTCGACCGGCTGGTGAACCTGCGCGGCATGGACGCCGACGACGCTCGTTCTCGGATCGCTGCGCAGGCCACCGACGAACAGCGTCGCGCCGTCGCCGACCTCTGGCTCGACAACTCCGGCACCCCGGACCAGCTGGCGGCGCAGGCCGTCGCTGCGTGGGACGACCGGCTGATTCCCCTGCGTGACAACATCGCCGCCGGAACACCTGCACCACTCCCCACCGGGGTCCGCGAGTACGACCCGGAGTGGGCGGTGGTCGGGAGTCGCGTCGTCGGACGGATCTGGGCTCTGCTCGGAGCGAACGCCTCCGCCGTCACCCACGTGGGTCCGACCGCCGTCGTCGGCGAGTCCGCGGAACCGGTCATCGACATCGAGGCGACGGTCGCCGATCTCGCCGTCGCCGACTCGGTGGCCGACGCACTCACGGCGGGCGGCTTCCCGCGCGCGCTGCCCTCAGACGGCGAGCGGCTCCACATCAGTGCCGACGTCGGCCGCCCGGTTCGCGTGCATCTGCGCCCGACCGCTCGCTAGTGTCCTGCGTCGGAAATTGCTTTCGTGTTGCGGTGGATCCGGTGGGCGGCTGGCAAGGCGGAGGAGGGAGGCATAGCGGTAGCTATGTCGACCGACGACAACGCAGCCAGGCGTTCACCGGGCCGCCGCAACCGCAAGCGAATTTCCGACGCAGGACACTAGCTCGGTATCCGCGTAGTACGACGAGATCCGCGTAGTCCTGCGCTGAACTACGCGGATCTCGCTCAGTTCCGCGGATGCAGGCCGCCGGCCACTACGCGACCTCTTCGCCATCGCGTTCGGCGACGAGGGTGAGCGCGATGTCGACGATCATGTCCTCCTGACCACCGACGAGACGTCGCTCGCCACAGACCGTGAGGATGTCGCGGACGTCGAGGTCGTAGCGCTTGGCAGCGGCCTCGGCGTGACGCAGGAACGACGAGTAGACGCCGGCGTAGCCGAGGGTCAGGGTCTCGCGGTCCACCCGCACCGGACGGTCCTGCAGCGGCCGGACGATGTCGTCCGCGGCGTCCTCCAGCTTGTTGAGATCGCAGCGATGCTCGAAGCCCGACAGGTTCGCGACCGCGACGAAGGGCTCGATCGGGCAGTTGCCCGCGCCGGCGCCGTGGCCGGCGAGCGAGGCGTCGACACGGTACACGCCGTTCTCCACGGCGACCACCGAGTTGGCGACCGACAGCGACAGGTTCTCGTGGGCGTGGATGCCGATCTCGGTCTCGTCCTTCAATGCACCGCGGTATGCCTTCACGCGAGCGACGACATCGTTCATCGTCAGGCGTCCGCCCGAGTCGGTGATGTAGACGCAGTTGGCGCCGTACGACTCCATCAGCACGGCCTGTTCGGCCAGCTTCTCCGGTGTCGACATGTGCGAGAGCATCAGGAAACCGGAGACGTCCATGCCGATCTCGCGTGCGGCGGCGATGTGCTGTGCGGAGACGTCGGCCTCCGTGCAGTGGGTGGCGATGCGCACCGAGCGGACGCCCAGATCCCACGCGCGCTTGAGTTCCTCGACGGTGCCGACGCCGGGCAGCAGCAGGGTGGTCAGACGAGCGTTCTTGAGGACGCTCGCCGCGGCCTCGATCCACTCCCAGTCGGTGTTGGACCCCGGACCGTAGTTGACCGAGCCGCCGGCCAGCCCGTCGCCGTGCGCCACCTCGATGGCGTCGACGCCCGCCTCGTCAAGCGCCGAGACGATCCGCTTCACGTCGTCCGTGCTGATCCGGTGCCGGACGGCGTGCATGCCGTCACGCAGGGTGACGTCCTGAACGAAGATCGGGGTGGTCATGCGCCTGCTCCTTGCTCTGCAGTCTCCTGCGCTGTGATGGCTGCGATCCGCTCGGCGTACTGCAGGCCGGCGGAGGTCATGATGTCGAGGTTTCCCGCATACGCGGGCAGGTAGTGGGCGGCGCCCTCCACCTCGAGGAAGACCGACACCTGGTGCGTCGGCGCCGACTCCGGCTCCTCCTTCATCAGGGTGTCGACGGTGGCGTCCTCGGCGATCGGGTTGATCTGTACCTTCTGCTTGAGGCGGTAGCCCGGCACGTAGGCGGAGACGTCGGCGACCATCTTCTCGACGGAGTTGCGGATCTGCTCCTGGGTGTCGAGGTCCGGCGCGTCCACCAGTGCGAACACGGTGTCGCGCATGATGAGCGGCGGCTCGGCCGGGTTCAGGATGATGATGGCCTTGCCGTTCCGAGCGCCGCCGACCTGCTCGATGGCGGCCGAGGTGGTCTCGGTGAACTCGTCGATGTTCGCGCGGGTGCCCGGACCCGCCGACTTGGAGGCGATCGAGGCGACGATCTCGGCGTAGGCGACAGGTGCGACGCGGGAGACTGCGGCGACGATCGGAATGGTGGCCTGGCCACCGCAGGTGACCATGTTGACGTTGTCGGCGTCGAGGTGATCGCCGATGTTGACGGCGGGCACCACGTACGGACCGATGGCGGCGGGCGTCAGATCGATGAGGCGTTTGCCGAGCGGCTGGAGGATCGACGCGTTGTACTCGTGCGCCTTGGCCGACGTCGCGTCGAACACGATCTCGATCTCGTCGAAGTTCGGCAGCTTCACCAGGCCCTCGACGCCCTCGTGGGTGGTCGGGATGCCGAACCGCGCAGCGCGGGCCAGACCGTCCGACTCGGGGTCGATGCCGACCATCGCGCCCATCTCGAGGTGCTTGGAGGTCCGCATCACCTTGATCATCAAGTCGGTGCCGATGTTGCCGGAACCGATGATGGCTACTTTCGTCTTACTCATGGGTGTTCCCTTCACTGAAACGAGCGGTCACCGATCCGAGGCCGGAGATGTTGACGACGACTTCATCGCCCGACTCGATCGGACGCATGGGGCCCAGGGCGCCGGACAGGATCACCTGGCCGGCCCGCAGGGGTTCGCCGAAGTCGCGGGCGGCCTTGGCCAGCCAGGCGACGGCGTTGAGCGGGTCGCCCAGACACGCCGCACCGTTGCCGGTCGACACCTCCTCGCCGTTGATCAGCATCGACATGCCGACCTCGACGGGGTTGAACTCGTCGAGCGTCAGGCGATCGTCGCCGAGGACGTACACGCCGGACGACGCGTTGTCGGCGACCGTGTCGGCGAACGCGATGTCCCACCCGGCGATGCGACTGTCGCAGACCTCGAGCGCGGCGACGCCGTAATCGATGGCGTCGCGGATCTGCTCGACGTCGAGCGGTCCGTCCGCCAGGTCCTTCTTGAGCACGAACGCGACCTCGGCTTCGGCCTTGGGCTGCAGCAGATGTTCCGTGGGCACCAGATCACCGTCTCCGAAGCCCATGCCGTCGAACAGGACACCGAAGTCGGGCTGGTCGACGCCCATCTGCTCCTGCACCGCCTGCGAGGTGAGGCCGATCTTGCGCCCGACGACCGTGGCGCCCGCTGCGAGGCGTCCAGCGGTGAGTCGTTCTTGCACGCGGTACGCGGCAGGCAGATCGGTCGGGCCGATCAGGTCGCGCACCGGGGCACACGCCTGGCGGGTCTGCAAAGCGGTGAGGAGACGCTCCGCGGCCTGATCCTCGGCGGCGGGATTCTCAACACCGGTGTTCTCAGTGGTTTCGGTCATGGTGACCATGCTCACCGCTGCGGCCGCGCGAGAGAAGGAAGTCGTCTCACTCAACGAGACGCCGCCGGGTAGCCTCGACATATGCCCAGCACAGGCGACGTACCGAAGGCCAATCGCGACACCGTCATAGGGAAGGTCGTGACGATTCTGCACGCCTTCACCGTCGATGACAACGAGCTGACGTTGGCGGAGCTGGTCCGGCGCACGGGGATGCACAAGGCCACCGTTCACCGACTGGCTCGCGAGCTGGTCGACGTCCGGCTCCTGGACCGGACCGACGCGGGTTATCGGCTCTCTGGAGGACTGTTCGAGCTCGGGATGCTGGCCTCGGTGGAGCGCAGTCTGCTCGAGATCGCGATGCCCTTTCTGCAGGATCTGTCCGCGCGGACGCGGGAGACCGTGCACCTCGGGGTCCTCGACGGGCAGGAGGTGGTCTACGTCGCGAAGATCGGCGGGCACCGGCAGGCGTCGGCGCCGTCGCGCACCGGCGGTCGTATGCCGCTGCACTGCACGGGCATCGGCAAGGCGCTCCTGGCCCACACCGATCGCGCACGCCAACTGGCCGTCCTGTCCGGTCCGCTCGCGCGGCGCACGCCGCGGACGATCGTGGCGCCCGGAATCCTGGCACGCCAGCTCGACACGATCCGCGAGAACGGCGTCGCGTTCGAGTACGAGGAGTCCGCACCGGGCATCGCCTGCGTCGCGGCGCCCATCCTGGATGTCGGCGACAACTCGGTCGTCGCGGCGATCAGTGTCACCGGCCCCATCACCCGGTATCGGCCCGAGCAGTACGCCGACGCAGTGCGCGCCGCCGCGACCGGCATCGCATCGACGCTCGACCGTCGGCGCGCGTTGCGCTGACCTTCCGCCCGGTGGCCGAGATCCGAACCGCCCTCCCACTGTGTGGGTGGCGGAACGCATTGAGCGACAGTCTGTGTCACGATCCGTGACACGACGAATCAGTTCATCAACAGATGGGGGATTTCCCGTGAGAGTCGGGATCGACGTCTTCGGCGCCGAACGCTTCTTCGACGGCGCGATCCGCGGGGCGCTGGACCTCGCGGTCCTGGCCGACCGTGCAGGCGTCGACCTGCTGACCACTTCCGATCACCTCGGATTCACCCGGCAGGCCCACGCCGAACGGGTCCGCACCCATGCGTTTCCGTTCCCGTTGGAACAAGCGTGGCCTGAACCGTTGAGTCTGCTCTCAGCGGTGGCCGCAGTGACCGAGCGCATCCATCTGGGTGCGTACGTGCTGGTCGCACCCTTGCGGCCGGCCGTCCTGCTCGCCAAACAGATCGCCACGCTCGACGCCGTCTCGGGCGGCCGCGCTCGAATCGGCATGGGCGTCGGTTGGCAGGAAGACGAGTACGCCGCTGCCGGCATCCCGTTCCGCGGTCGCTTCGGTCGCTTGGAGGAGACGCTGGCAGCATGCCGCGAACTGTGGGAGGCCGAGTCCCCGTCCTTCGACGGATCCGACTTCGCATTCGATGACTTTCACAGTCTCCCCCGCCCGGTTCAGAAGCGGGTGCCGGTGATCCTCGGATTGGGATCCTCGCAACGCAACTTCGATCGGATCGCCCGTGTCGGTGACGGCTGGGCCGTCACTCCGGCCGACATGCCCGACCTCGAGGCAGGCGTCGCACGTCTGCGTCAGACGTTCGTCGACCACGGGCGCGACCCCGGTGCCGCAGAAGTGCAAGTGCTTCTGCCGGTCCAGGTGCGCGACGACGGTGCGGCAGACTTCGACGCGATGGCCGACGCCGCACGGTCCGCCGTCGCAGCCGGGGCCGACACCGTGCTGTTGCGACCGTCCGCACTGCCCGTCGAGGGAGCCGAGCTCGATGCGGTCGTCGCCTGGCTGGTCAGCCTGACCGATGGCTGATCTCAGAGATCAGGCTGCGGTTGTTAGGCTTTCGACTATGGCCGACTCCGCGATACCGCCCGCTGACGACGCGCCCGCCGTCGACACGGACCCGAGCTACCCGCCCCTCCCTGCCACGAGCTGGGCCGTGCTCGGCATGCTGACGCTCGGCGAGCGGCTGACCGGATACGACCTCAAGAAATGGGCGGACTGGAGTATCGGCTATTTCTATTGGAGCCCGTCGATCAGTCAGATCTATGCGGAATTGAAGAAGCTTGAAAAGGCGGGCTTCGTCACCTCCGAGGTCGTCTCCGAACCCGGAGAACGGGGTCGGCGTGTCTATGAGATCACCGAGAGCGGGACGCATGCGGTGCGGAGCTGGTCTCGTGACGCGCCCGTCGATCAACCGGTGCTCAAGCACAGTCTGATGCTGCGCATGTGGATGGGGCATCTCAACGACACCGACCATCTCAAGGAACTGGTCCGGTCGCACATCGCCAACCTCGAGGAGCGACGCGACGAGAGCCGCATGCACATGGAGAACGCGGACCGGGAGCCTGCGTGGGCGTACTCGGTGATGAGTCTGGCGTGGTCGATGAAGTACTTCCAGGCCGAGATCGACCTCGCCCGCGACCTACTCGACCTCATCGACGAGGCTGCCGCCAGCTTCTCGAAGGTCAGCGAACTGGACCCGCTGGGAAATCCTGTTCCCAACGAGTCCGGTTCGTGGCGGCGCGTCGAAGACTACGTCGAGCACCTGAAGCACGACAGCTGACGACGCGAGCGGGTCAGCTCCGAACACCCGTCGGCGCGTCGGCGGGCAGCGACGAAGCCCTCGAGTCTGTCGGCTCGATGCGCCGAAACAGCGCCATCGCGGAGCCGAGGCTGAGCAGACAGACCATCACGAGGTAGACGGTGACGCCCGCGACGCCACCTGACTCGCCCACGATGGCCGAGGAGATGATCGGCGCCAATCCGCCGCCGAGAATTGCGCCGACCTGCAGAATCAGCGATGTTCCCGAGTACCGCACCGCTGCCGGGAATGTGTCGGCGATGATCGCTCCCTGGACGCTGTGCGTGATGGGGACGATCACGCCCATCCCGAGGAAGGCGATCAGCGCGGCCACGACGCTGCCGGTGCCGAGCAGCGGAAGGAACACCAGGCACCAGACGAGCAGGGCGATCGATCCGCCGACGAACATGACGCGCCGACCGCTGCGGTCGGCGACACCCGTCCAGAACGGGATCGTCGTGAACCAGATGACCGCGGCCACCGAGACGCAGACGATCAGGAACGAACGATCGTAATCGAGTTGCTTGGTGCCGTAAGACAGTGTGAAGACCATGAACACGTAGGCGACCGCGGAGTTCGCGATCATGAGACCGAGGGTCAGCGCCATGCGTCCGACGCCGACGCGCATCGCCTCACGCAGCGGGAAGGTCTGGACTCCGTGCTGGCTCACCACGCGGCTGAACGACGGTGACTCCTCGACATGCAGTCGGATCGCCAGACCGACCGCGACCAGCACTGCGCTCAGCAGGAACGGAATGCGCCAGCCCCAGGCGTCGAAGGCACCGGGCGGCATGAAGGCATTGGTGGTGAGGAAGACCACGTTGGCGAGGACCAAACCGGCCGGCGTGCCCATCTGCGGGAATCCGGCGTACAGATTGCGCTTGTTCGCCGGGGCGTGCTCCATCGACATCAGCGTCGCGCCCGCGCCTTCGCCGCCCAGTCCGATGCCCTGGACGACGCGCAGCAGGACCAGGAGGACCGGTGCCCACACGCCGATACTGGCGTAGTTCGGCACCACGCCGATCAAGGTGGAGGCGATGCCCATCATCAGCAATGACACGATCAAGGTGTTCCGACGGCCGATGCGGTCACCGTAGTGGCCGAAGACGAGGCCACCGAGCGGTCGGGCGACGAATCCGACGGCGAACGTGCTGAACGCGGCCAGGGTCCCGGCGGCGGGGCTCAACGATGGGAAGAACTGCTTGTTGAAGATCAGTGCGGCGGCGGTGCCGTAGAGGAAGAAGTCGTACCACTCGAGGGTGGTGCCGATCAGCATCGCCGAGGCGACGCGGCGACTCGCCCGTGCCTCGCCCGTTGCCACGGCAGCGGATTTCGTGTTCATCAGTGAGCCTTCGGTTGACGTGATCGGCGCCCAGGGGCCACCGTTGATTTCGGGCACGTCGGCCCGCCCGACCGCGCCGAAGCGGCACGGTCAGGAGAATGCGTGATCGAGGGTCCGGACCGCCGTCGGGCCGAAACGCAGTCGTCGCTGCTCAGATCCCCAGGAACCGCTCGGCGTTGCCGTGCGTGATCAAGGCGCGAGTCTGCTCGTCGAGGAAGTCGCTCTTGCGGACCACCTCGCCCACGGGCCGTTCGCCGAGCGGATACGGATAGTCGCTGCCGACGAGGACCCGCTCCCGGCCGATCGTGTCGACCAGCAGCCGCAGGGCGCGCTCGTCGAAGACGACGGAGTCCACGTAGAAGCGGCCCAGGTAGTGCGACGGCGGGTACTCGGAGGTGCCGATGATGTCGTGGCGACGGTGCCAGGCGTTCTCCATGCGACCGAGCCAGAACGCGAACGATCCGCCGCCGTGGGCGAAGGCGATCTTGAGCCGCTCATCGACGCGGTCGAACGTGCCGCCGAGGATCATCGCGAGGATCGACAGGTGGGATTCGGCCGGCATTCCGACGAGCCACCGCGCCATCCACCGATCGAGTCGCTCGGAGCCCGCCATGTCCCACGGGTGGACGAACACCGGGACGTCGTTCTCCGCGCAGTGCTGCAGGAACGTGATGACGCCTTCGTCGTCCAGATCCCGGTCGCCGACGTGATTGCCGATCTCGACGCCGCGGTGACCGTTCGCGAGGCATCGATCGAGTTCAGCGCATGCGAGGTCGGTGTCCTGCAGCGGCACCTGGCAGAACGGAATCATCCGGTCGCCCGCAGACTCGACGATCTCGAGCGCGAGGTCGTTGAAGACCGCCGCGATCTTCGCGGCCTGGTCGCCGCGGCGGGCGTAGTTGAAGAAGACCGGTGTCGGCGACACCACCTGGGCGGCGACGCCGTCGGCGTCCATGTCGGCCAGTCGCACCTCGGGGTCCCACGCGTCGGACTGGATGCGGCGGAACTCGGAGCTGCCGGTCATCATGACGGCCTCGCGCTCGGACTCCACGCGCAACCACGGCGCGTCGGTCCCGGCGACGTCGGACAGGTCGGGCCAACCCTTCGGGACGTAGTGCGTGTGCACGTCGATGATGTCGCCCATGTCAGCCCTTTCCCGGGTGCAGGGCGCCGCACTGCTTGCACGTCCGCGCGTCGAGGTCCTCGTGGAAGTTCCGGAACACCGGAGGCATGTCCTCGACCAGATCGCGCACCTGCAGTTCCACCTCGTGGACCTTGGCATCGCACTCGAGGCAGTACCACTGGAACTTCTCCAAGGTGCCTTCACGACGAACCCGTTCGATCACCAGACCGACCGAATCCGGGTCGGGCCGCTGCGGCGAATGCGGAATGTTCGCGGGCATCAGCCACGTCTCGCCTTCGCGGATGTCGATGCGGCGCGGCCCGTCGTCGGTCATCACATTGACGTGGATGTCGCCGGTGAGCTGGTAGAACCACTCCTCGTAAGGTTCGTAGTGGAAGTCGTAGCGCTCGTTGGGGCCGCCGACGATCTGCACGATGAAGTCGTCGCCGAGCGCCAGCATCTGGTTGTTCACCGGTGGTTTCAACAGGTGGCGGTTGGCATCGATCCAGCCTTGGAAGTCGATGACCGGGGGAAGGGTCGTCATGGTTCTCTCCTTGGAGTGTGGAAGTTTCGCTCGACGGCTCAATCGCGGCGACGATGCGCGATCGCCTGGATCTCGATGAGCAGATGTGGGTGCGGCAGTTGGTGGACGGCGACGGTGGTCCGTGTCGGCCCGTCTTCGTCGAAGTACTCGCCGTACACCTGGTTGTAGCGTCCGAAGTCGTTCATCGACACCAGGTACGACGTCACCTGGCAGACGTCAGACAGATCGGCGCCGACCTCGGCGAGGATGTCGCGGATGTTCTCGATGACGGCGCGGGTCTGGGCCTCGATGTCCAGGTTCGTGGTGCCCAGCTCGTCGACCTCGACGCCGACGAACGTGTTGTCGGGGCGGCGCGAGCTGGTTCCGGAGACGAAGATCAGGTCGCCGACGACCTTGACGTGCGGGAATCGTCCACGCGGCTTCGCCTTGCCCGCGACGACCGCCGCGCTCGCAGTGTGCGTTTGGTGTGCAGTCATGCCTTCTCCTGTGCTCGCGCGTCGCGCGCCGGTCGTTTCTCCGTCGGGGTACGTGGTCCCGGCGAAGGTGACGGTCCCCAGGCCGTCGACGTCGCAGACGATCTGGTTCTCGGTCAGCGGCAGCGCGGCGGTCGCCGCGCCCGCGAGGATCACGTACCCGGCCCGGAGCGGGATCCGGGTGCGTCGGCACATGTCCAGCAACGCGTGCAGGGCCTCGATCGGGTTGCCGAGAATCGCGGCGGTCGTGCCGGTCACGTCGTCGTCGCCGACGCGGAGGGTCACCGCTTGATCGGCGGCTTCGCGCATCGGGATCCACTCCCCGATCGCATAGCCGGACGCCGAGGTGTTGTCGGCGACGACGTCGGCGTAGGTGAACTTGAAGTCCAGGTAGCGGGAGTCGATGATCTCGATCGCGGGTGCGATCGACGAGATCGCCGCGACGATGTCCTCGTCGGGATCGTCGAGATCGACGTCCCGGCCGAGCAGGTACGCCACCTCGGGCTCCACCTTCGGATGAATGAAGCGCGAGAGATCCACGGTGCCGCCGTTCGCGACGGTCATCGCATCGGTGAGGCGGCCGACGATCACGTCGGAGACGCCCATCTGCGCCATCTTCGCCCGACTGGTGAAACCGAGCTTCACACCGACGACGGTCTCGCCGCGCGCGAGCCGCCGCTCGATCAGCGCGTCCTGCACCCGGTAGGCGAGCTCGACGTCGAATCCGACGGTGCCGCCCTCGTTCTCGATGCTGGGTGTCTCGACGCGGCGGAGCTGTGCGTCGTCGAGTCGTGCGGCCAGCGCGGCGACGTCCGGGTCGGTGGTCGGGGTCATGATCGGACCTTTCGGTTCAGTGACGGTCGAGGTCACAGTTGGATGCAGACATTGGTCGGCTCGGTGTAGAAGTGCAGTGACGACTCGCCGCCCTCGCGTCCGATGCCAGACAAGCCGACACCGCCGAACGGCGCCCGCAAATCGCGCAGATACCAGGTGTTGACCCACGAGAGGCCCACGTTCATCTGTGCTGCGACCCGGTGACCGCGACGCAAGTCGCTGGTCCACACGACGGATGCGAGACCGTACTCGGTGTCGTTGGCGAGGGCGATCGCCTCGTCTTCGGTGTCGAACGGGACCAGGCCCGCGACCGGACCGAAGATCTCCTCGCGCATCACCCGATGCGAGTTGTCCAGACCCGTCCACAGCGTCGGCTCGATCCACGACCCGCCGTCGAGTTCGTCGGACATCTCGGGGACGCCTCCCCCACAGACCACGGTCGCGCCTTCGGCGACGGCGAGGTCCAAGTAGCCGAGCACCTTATCTCGATGCTTCTGAGAGATGAGCGGGCCCGTCGTCGTCGCGCCGTCCATCGGCACGCCGAGCCGCAGCGATGCCGCCTTCGCGGCGAGACCCGCGACGACGGCGTCGAAGATCGAGCGCTGAACGTACACGCGTTCGGTACAGAGACAGACCTGACCGGTGTTGGTGAAGATCGAGCGGCTGAGCCCGTCGACCGCCTCGTCGACGTCCACGTCGTCGAACACGATCGCGGCGTTCTTGCCGCCGAGCTCCAACGACACCGGTCGGACCCGTGGCGCGACCGTCTTCATGACGTGAGTCCCGGTCGCCGACGACCCGGTGAAGGTCACACCGTCGATCTGGGGATGCTCAGTGAGATAGGCGCCCGCCGAGTCCGCGCCGAATCCGTGGACCACGTTGTACACCCCGCGCGGCAGCCCGGCCTCGGCCAGCACCTCGGCGAGCAACGACGCGGTGCCCGGGGTGTCCTCACTCGGCTTGACGACCACCGCATTGCCGCAGGCCAGCGCCGGCGCGACCTTCCAGGTGAGCAACAACAGCGGCAGGTTCCACGGCACGATGATCGCCACCACGCCGAGGGGCTTGCGGACCGCGTAGTTGAGCGCGCGGCGACCGTCCGCGAGTTCGGTCACGTACGACTCCTGCCCCGTCGCCGAGACCATGTCCGCATAGGCGCGGAAGTTCATGGGGGCACGTGCCACATCGAGGGAGCGGGCCTGTGTCACCGGCTTGCCGGTGTCCGCGAGCTCGGCGGCGACGAAGTCGTCGAAGCGCTCTTCGATGAGGTCAGCGGCGCGCCGCAGGATCGCGGCACGGTCGCCGACCGAGCGGTTCGCCCAGCCGTCCGCGAGCGACCGTCGCGCCGCGCGGACGGCTCGGTCGACGATCTGCTCATCGGCCTCGTGCACCCGGGCGTATGCGACTCCGGTGGCGGGATCCACCGCATCGAAGGCGTGCGCCGGATCCGGCTCGACGAAGGCGCCGTCGACGAAATTGCGAATCCACTGTGATGGCTGTGCGGTCATGCTTCAACTGTGATCCGTCTTGCAATACCCTGCAAATACCTTCTCGGGCATCACTCATGCTCAAATAGGCATAGTCATTTTCGCACTGCAACCCTGTCGGTGGCACCGCGTCCGTGGCAGAGTCCAATCCCGTCCTGCTCTACGAAAATCCTGCTGTACCAAGTTTCTGGTCTACGAAAGGAGCTCGAGGTGAGACCTGAGATCGCCGAGGCGTACGACACCCGCGCCACCGTGTCCGGCACCACTTTCGATGACGTCATGGCCGAGTATCGGCGGCGTTCGGACACGGCGGTAGCGCATCTGGCCGGCGTCGAAGGCATCGTCTACGACCGTCCCAGCGCCCAACGCCTGGACATCTGGGGCCTCGGCGACGACGCACGCCCGGTGTTCTTCGTGGTGCACGGCGGGTACTGGCGAATGCTGTCGCGCCAGGACACCGCGTTCATGGCCGACGTCCTCGCGGCCAGGGGCGTCGCGACCGTCGCGATCGATTACGGGCTGGCGCCCGCCACTGCCCTGCCCGAGATCGTTCGGCAGGTCCGCAGTGCACTGACCTGGATCTATCGGAACGGTGGAGAACACCGCCTCGATACCGATCGCATCATCGTCGGCGGAAGTTCCGCGGGCGCCCATCTCGCAGCGACGACGATGGTCCCGGGTTGGCAGGAGAGCGCGGGAATCCCCCAGTCCGCGGTGCGGGGCGGCCTGCTGCTGAGCGGCCTGTACGACCTCCGCCCGCTCGTCCACGCTCCCGCGAACGAATGGCTCTACCTCACCAACGAGTCCGCGCGTGCCGTGAGCCCCGCCTTGGGTACCGCGCCGTCAACACCGACGGTGATCGCGTTGGCCGAGCGAGAGGCGTCGGGGTTCGTCCAGCAGAGCACCGACCTGCACCAGCGCTGGTCCGACGCCGCCGACAGCCGTCTGCTCACCGTTCCCGGACGCAATCACTTCGATGTCTTCCTCGACCTGGCCGAGCCCACCAGCGAGCTCTCGCGCGCACTGTTCAGCTTGATCGACAGCACCGCACGGACCGACGACGCCGTGCCGACGCAGACTGTCCCGGTGACGGGAGCGCACTCGTGACCATCCCCGAGCCGGCGCCGGAACCGCACCTGCCCAAACTGCTCGACGGTCGCCTGAAGATACGTCATCTGGTGCTGATCGATGCGTTGTCCCGGCAGGGAAGCGTCATCGGAGCAGCGGCGGAACTCCATGTGACGCAGCCGGTCGCCACCCGCAGCCTCCGCGACATCGAGAACGTCCTCGGGGTGGAGCTCTACACGCGCGGACCGCGCGGGATCGTCCCCACCATCTTCGGCGAGGCATTCACCGAACACGCGCGCGCGGTGCTGGCGCAGCTCAATCAAGCCGGCCGACACGTCGTGGAGCTGACCAACGCCGACCGCGGCACCGTGGTCGTGGGCACGCACCTGGCCGGATCGAATGTGCTCCTGCCGCAGGCGATCGCTCGAATCAAGTCCGACCATCCGCTGCTGACCGTGATCGTTCGCGAGGGTGCACCGTCGACGCTGCTCACTGAGTTGGAAGCCGGGCGAGTGGACATGATCGTCGGCCGACTCACCGCTCCGAGCACCCCAGCCATCACCCGTATCCCCCTGTACGAGGAGTCCGTCGAGGTGTTCGCGGGGGCGGGGCATCCGCTCGCGACCACCCCGCACCTCGAGCTCGCAGATGTCGGCGACCACCAGTGGATCCTCCCCGGTGTCGAGACGTCGCTGCGCGGTGAGTTGGAGAAGATCTTCACCCGCTGCGGCATCCCGCTCCCCGCCCAACGCGTCGAGGCGACGAGCTACCTGACCGTGCGGGAGCTCTTGCGCGAGACTCAGATGCTCGCCGTCCTGCCGAGCCTGATCGGTCGCAGCGACGCGCATCTGACGCCCCTGGCGGTCGACCTGTCGGCGATCAACCACAGCGTGGGCCTGACCGTCGCCGCCGACCGGCCGTTCAGCCCCTCCGCGAGGGCACTGACAGCATCCCTCCGGCGGGTTGCCGACGAGGAGCTGAGGTGAGATCTCATAGACTCGGCCCCGGCACCACCCCGCACACTGCACAATCTCATTCGGGGAACTGACCACAACCCATCGGTCAGAACCCCAGCCGTACAACCCACGAAATCGAGGTCGCTCCGCATGTTCCGCAAGATCCTGGTCGCCAACCGCGGCGAGATCGCCATCCGAGCTCTCCGCGCTGCCGTCGAACTGGATATCGCCACCGTTGCCGTGTACCCGCACGAGGACCGCAACTCTCCGCACCGGTTCAAGGCCGACGAGGCGTACCAGATCGGCGAACCCGGTCACCCGGTGCGGGCATACCTGGACGTCGACGAGATCATCCGCGTCGCGAAGGAGTCCGGCGCTGACGCCGTCTACCCCGGGTACGGCTTCCTCTCGGAGAACCCGGAGCTCGCGCGCGCCTGCGAGAGCAACGGAATCACCTTCGTCGGCCCCGCCGCCGAGGTCCTCCAGCTGACGGGCAACAAGTCCCGAGCCATCGCCGAAGCGAAGGCCGCAGGCCTCCCGGTGCTGGCGTCCACCGAGCCGTCCACCGACCCGCCAGCGCTGGTCGAGGCCGGTCAGGCGATGAAGTTCCCGGTCTTCGTCAAGGCCGTCTCCGGCGGCGGCGGACGCGGCATGCGACGCGTCGACGACCCAGCGTTGCTGCCCGCCGCCCTCGAAGAGGCTTCCCGGGAAGCCGAGTCGGCGTTCGGCGACGGCTCGGTCTACATCGAACAGGCGGTGATCGCTCCGCGCCACATCGAGGTGCAGGTCTTCGGCGACACCGCCGGCGACGTGGTCCACCTCTACGAGCGCGACTGTTCGGTGCAGCGTCGTCACCAGAAGGTCATCGAGCAGGCCCCGGCTCCGGACCTGCCTGACGAGATCCGCGAGCGCATGTGCGCCGATGCGGTCGCGTACGCCAAGCACATCGGCTACTCGTGTGCGGGCACGGTCGAGTACCTGCTCGACGGCGACGGCGATTACGTTTTCATCGAGATGAACCCACGCATTCAGGTGGAGCACACGGTCACCGAGGAGGTCACCGACGTCGACCTGGTGCAGACCCAACTCCTGGTGGCGGCCGGCTCACGACTGACGGATCTCGGCCTGACCCAGGACCGGATCACACTGCACGGCGCGGCCGTCCAGTGCCGGATCACCACCGAGGATCCGGCCAACGAATTCCGACCCGACACCGGACGCATCACCGCGTACCGCTCGCCGGGCGGTGCAGGCATCCGCCTCGACGGCGGCACCACCGTGGGCGCCGAGGTCGGCGCGTACTTCGATTCGATGCTCGTCAAGCTCACCTGCCGCGGCTCCACTCGCGAGATGGCGCTGGCGCGCGCCGGCCGCGCCCTCGTCGAGTTCCGCATTCGCGGCGTCACCACCAACATCCCGTTCCTGCGCGCCGTGCTCGACGAGCCGTCGTTCCGCGCGGGCGCCGTCGACACCGGCTTCATCGGCGAGCATCCCGAGCTGATGCACGGGCACGCGCCCGCCGACCGCGGCACACGCATGCTCAACTACCTCGCCGACGTCACGGTGAATCGTCCGCACGGCAAGGCTCCTGGCGGCGTGGACCCGTCTCAGAAGCTGCCGTTCATGGATCCCGAGCGCGGCATCACGGACGGCTCTCGTCAGCGACTGCTCCACCTCGGCCCGGAGAAGTTCGCCTCCGACCTGCGTGCTCAGACCGCCCTCGCGGTCACCGACACCACGTTCCGCGACGCCCACCAGTCACTGTTGGCGACGCGTGTGCGCACCAAGGACCTGACTGCGGTCGCCGGCCATGTCGCGACCACCCTCCCCGAACTGTTCTCGATCGAGGCGTGGGGCGGCGCCACCTACGACGTCGCGCTCCGCTTCCTGCACGAGGATCCGTGGGAACGCCTGGCGCGGCTGCGCAGGGCGGTGCCGAACATCTGTCTCCAGATGCTGCTGCGCGGGCGGAACACGGTCGGCTACACGCCGTACCCGACCGAGGTGACCGACGCGTTCGTCGCCGAGGCCGCTGAGACCGGCATCGACATCTTCCGCATCTTCGACGCCCTCAACGACGTCGATCAGATGAAGCCCGCGATCGACGCCGTGCGCGCCACCGGCACCGCCGTCGCCGAGGTCTCGCTGTGTTACACCGGCGACCTCACGAACCCCGCCGAGGACCTCTACACCCTCGACTACTACCTGCAGCTGGCGGAGAAGATCGTCGACGCCGGTGCGCACATCCTCGCTATCAAGGACATGGCGGGCCTGATGCGTGCACCGGCCGCCGCCACGCTCGTCTCCGCGCTGCGGTCCCGCTTCGATCTGCCTGTCCACGTCCACACGCACGACACCGCGGGCGGCCAGCTCGCGACGTACCTCGCCGCATGGGGTGCGGGCGCGGACGCCGTCGACGTGGCGGCCGGTCCGATGTCGGGCGGCACCAGCCAACCCTCCATGGCCGCGGTGGTCGCCGCGACCGCCAATACCGACCGGGACACCGGCATCGATCTGGACGCCGTCTGCGACCTGGAGCCGTACTGGGAGTCGATGCGGGCGATGTACCGTCCCTTCGAGGCGGGCATCCCCGCGCCGACCGGCCGCGTGTACACGCACGAGATTCCGGGCGGGCAGCTCTCGAACCTGCGCGCCCAGGCGACAGCGCTCGGATTGGCCGATCGGTTCGAGGACATCGAGAACGCATACGCCGGCGTCGACGCAGCGTTCGGCCGCCTGATCAAGGTGACGCCGTCGTCGAAGGTCGTCGGCGATCTCGCACTCGCACTGGTCGGCGCCGGCATCTCGGCCGAGCAGTTCGCCGCGGATCCGAGTGTGGTGGATCTGCCCGATTCGGTGACCGGCTTCTTCCGCGGCGAGCTCGGCACGCCTGTCGGCGGCTGGCCCGAGCCGCTCCGCACGCGGGCGCTGAACGGCACGCCCGCCGTCGTTCCGCCACTCGCCGAACTCACCGACGACGATCGGACCGAACTGGCCGCGGACTCGGCGACGCGACGAAAGGCACTGTCGCGGTTGCTGTTCCCCGGCCCAGCCAAGTCGTTCACCGAGCACGCGGAGAACTACGGCGACACGTCGGTCCTCGGCACTCGCGAGTTCCTCTACGGTCTGACGTCCGGCACCGAGCACCACGTGCGGCTGGCGCCCGGCGTCACCCTGTTGCTCGGCTTGGAGTCGATCTCCGACGCGGATGAGCGCGGCATGCGCACCGTGATGTTCTGGATCAACGGTCAGTTGCGCCCGGTCCGGGTCCGCGATCGGTCCATCGAAGACGCCCGCCCGCGCGCCGAGAAGGCCGACCCGAACAACGCAGGCCACGTGCCTGCGCCGTTCGCGGGAGTCGTGACCCTCGAGGTCGCCGTCGGCGATACCGTCGAGGCCGGCGCGACGATCGCCCACATCGAGGCGATGAAGATGGAGGCCGCGATCACCACTCAGGTCGGCGGCACCGTCTCCCGCATCGCGATCCCCGAGGTCGCCCAGGTGGAGAACGGCGATCTGCTGATCACGATCGACGTGCAGTAGACGAACTGCGCAGACCCGAACACGCTTGTGCCGTGTCCCGTGACCCGATTCGGGTCTCGGGACACGGCACAAGTCATTCGCGGGTGTCGCCGATCGCCTCGTATGCCCACATCGTCGTGTACGCGAGCGCGAGGAATGCGGCGACCGCCAACGCGACGCCGGTCGACTGCACCTGGGAGAACGGGGAACTGACCCAGTCGAAGGTCCGAGCGACGACGGCGTCGGGCCTCGTCACCAGGTCCCACGAGTTCCATCGCTGGAATCGGCCGATGACGACGCCGATCGCGCAGAGGCCGATCGACGCCGCCATCGTCGTCCAGCCGGCCAGCGCGCCCCACTCGGCCTGGACGCGGCGATGCACCAGACGCATGGAGATGACGCCGAGCATGATGCCGGTCCACGCCGCGAAGCCGTACTGCAGTACATGCCGCCACAGGTCGTAGCCCTCCCGAAGGTGAATGAGGTCCGTCACCAGATACGGCGAGTTGGGCAGGAACGCCAGCCATCCGAAGCCGAGCGGAATCAACCACAGCCGGTTTCCGACGACGACGAACCCGACAGCGAACACCAGCGGGATCCAGGCGAGGAAGAGGTTCCAGATGAGGAACCGACTCGGATACGACAGCGGCGCCGCCGGATCGGTCACCCCCATCACCACCGTGAGAATCGTCGTCGCGGCGAGTGCCGCCACGAGTATCGACTGACGAACGATGATCGGCACCCCCGCCGAAGTCTGACGCATGGCTCGACCGTACCGGCCGTCGTCGGATGAGGACGGCAACCGGCCATCAGCCTGCGACGGCCACCGTCTCCACCGGCTGCACGCCGATGTCGGCCTTCGCGATCTCTCGACCGGATGCGATGTCGACGGCGTGGACGGTGCGCGTCGCCGGAGCGGAGACGTAGGCGATGTCGCCGAGCACGGTGACGGACGGCATCGGCTGCTGCCACTCGACCGGCTCCGACCACGCGTCGATCACCTGGTGCGCAGCGATCTGCTTTCCGGACTCGACGTCGAAAACGTAGAGGGAGCCGTCGGTCCCGAGGATCACGGCCTCGTTGTGCGGTCCCCGCGCGAGCGACCGGAAACTGTAGCTGGTGGGCAGATCGACGATGCGCAGACTGGCGGTGCGCGTGTCAGTGAGTGAGAACCGCCGAGGACGTTCGATCGTCCCCTCGGGCAGATTCTCCTGGGTCTTGTAGTCGCCCAACACGATCGGCGACGTCTCTGAACCCCGCACGTTGCCGATGCGCCCGTACTCGTCCGGGGCAGACACCTTCTGGATGTCGTTGCCGTGGACGATCACGATGCCGTCCTCACACCCGAAGGTCAGCACGCCGTCGGCCGCTGCCGCTTCGCCGTGGACACCGGGGCAGGTGTCGACGGAGGCGATGGGCCGCCGGTCTCGGGTCAGCACTGCCACGCCGGTGCGACGGTCCTCGTCCCCCTGCGTGATCACCAGGCTGCCGTCAGGTCGAGAGACCGCGACGCCGTGGTGCGCATGCGGTGCGCGGTAGTCGTTCGACGGAACGGCCGACTTGGTCAGGTCCGCCGGGTCGACGACCTTGACCTCGCCGGAGCCGTCGAAGAACAGGGTGATCCGGCTCTGGTGCGGAACCACGTGGCCCGGTTCGCTGCCGGCGAAGGTCATGCCGGTGAAGCTCGGGGCTGCGGTCTTGTAGTGGCTGTGGTCACCGTGCCGTTCCGTCCAGGTGCCAGCGTCGAGTACCTGGAATCCACTGTCGGTGGTGACGAAGACGTGGCGGGAGTCGCCCGCGCCGTTCAGTCGCAGGAAGCCGTCGAGTGGAAGATCGGCGACCTGCTCGAGGGTGGCGGCGTCGAGCACGCGCACGCCGCCGTCGTAGCTGATAGCCAGTCGCGGTGTGCGAGAAGCATTCTCAGCGGTCGTGCTGACTGCTGTCGGGTCTTCAGAGTCCGACGCGGTGCTCGCGCAGCCGACGAGGAGGACGCTTGACGTCGTCAGAGCGAACGCCAGGGACATGAATCGTGTTCTCTTCATACGGAACAGTAAACATGGTAATGATAATCATTGCCAACAGTGCATGAGTCGACGTTCGCTCACCCTGACGACGCTCGCTCACTTCCGGAAGTGAGCGAGCGTCGTTCCAGTCAGCGGATGTCGGCGAGGCAAGCGGACGCGACGAACGCCGTCGGCAGCCCTGGCCGCCGAGCACACAGATGAAGAAGCCGAGCGGGACCAACTGCCTCGTTTCCCACGGTCAGCAACCTATCGGACCGGCAAAGACGACGGCGCCCCGGAACCGAAGTTCCGGGGCGCCGTTGGCTTAGTCGGCTACGAGCAGATCAGGCGTTGCCCGACAGCTTCTCGCGCAGAGCAGCAAGCTGCTCGTCGCTGGCCAGCGAGCCGCCCGACTGGGCCGGACCGCTGGTCGAGCTCGACTGCGACGACGAAGCGCTGGACGACGAGGAGTAGTCGCTCGGAGCGTTCTCCGCCTCGGCGGCAGCCGCAGCGAACTTCTCGATCTGAGCGGTGTGCAGCTTGTGGCGACGCTCAGCCTCGGCGTAGCGGGCCTCCCACTCCTCACGCTGCTTGTCGAAGCCCTCGAGCCACTCGTTGGTCTCGGCGTCGAAGCCCTCGGGGAAGATGTAGTTCCCCTGCTCGTCGTAGCTGTCGGCCATGCCGTACTTCGAGGGGTCGAACTCCTCGGTGTAGTCCTCGTTGGCCTGCTTCAGCGACAGCGAGATGCGACGACGATCCAGGTCGATGTCGATGACCTTGACCATCGCGTCGTCGCCGACGGAGACGACCTGGTCCGGGACCTCGACGTGGCGCTCGGCCAGCTCGGAGATGTGGACCAGACCCTCGATGCCCTCTTCGACGCGGACGAACGCACCGAACGGCACCAGCTTGGTGACCTTGCCCGGCACGATCTGGCCGATCGCGTGGGTGCGGGCGAACTGACGCCACGGGTCTTCCTGGGTGGCCTTGAGCGACAGCGACACGCGCTCGCGGTCCATGTCGACGTCGAGGACCTCGACGGTGACCTCGTCGCCCACGGTGACAACCTCGGACGGGTGATCGATGTGCTTCCAGGACAGCTCGGAGACGTGCACCAGGCCGTCGACGCCGCCGAGATCGACGAAAGCGCCGAAGTTGACGATCGAGGACACGACGCCCTTGCGGACCTGGCCCTTCTGCAGCTGGTTGAGGAACTCGCTGCGGACCTCGGACTGGGTCTGCTCGAGCCATGCGCGACGCGACAGAACGACGTTGTTGCGGTTCTTGTCGAGCTCGATGATCTTGGCCTCGACCTCCTTGCCGATGTACGGCTGCAGGTCGCGAACGCGGCGCATCTCCACCAGCGAGGCGGGAAGGAAGCCGCGGAGGCCGATGTCGAGGATCAGACCACCCTTGACGACCTCGATGACGGTGCCCTTGACGGCCTCGTCCTTCTCCTTGAGCTCCTCGATCGTGCCCCAGGCGCGCTCGTACTGAGCCCGCTTCTTCGACAGGATCAGGCGGCCTTCCTTGTCCTCCTTGGTGAGGACAAGCGCTTCGACCTCGTCGCCGACGGTGACGACTTCATTGGGGTCGACGTCATGCTTGATCGACAGCTCACGCGAGGGGATGACGCCCTCGGTCTTGTAGCCGATGTCCAGCAGGACCTCGTCGCGATCGACCTTGACGATGGTGCCCTCGACGATGTCACCATCGTTGAAGTACTTGATCGTGGCGTCGATGGCTGCGAGAAAGTCCTCGGCCGAACCGATGTCGTTAACGGCTACTTGCGGCGAGGAAATCGTGGGGGACGACATATGTTGAGTTGCTCCGGACAGGTGTCTAGTAGGTACGGTGAGCGGGACAGTCTTCGCAGGCTGAGCCCGTTTTCCTTGTGGTGGTTGCACGGCCGAGACGCGATGGTCCCGACCGATGCGGAGTGCGAGCTCGCGCACACACGTGTTCAAGGGTACTACCCGTGATCGACCTGCACAAACGGGAGTTGAGTCGACCGAACAGCGAAGGAGCCGACCGTGGCGCATTCGATCGAGATCCTGCTCGATTCGGACACCGAATCAGCCGTCCGGGAGCAGTGGGCTCGGCTCGAGTCCGCCGGACTGCCGAGCGCGGGTCGGGTGCGCGCCGGCACCAATCGCCCCCACTGCACGATAGTGGCGGGCTCAGCCATCGCGAGCGCCGCCGACGCGGCGCTCGCGGCGACCGCCGGACGGCTCCCCTTCTCACTCCGCATCTCCGGCGCCGTGGTGTTCCCCGCCGGACGCCGGTTCACCCTCGCTCGCGCCGTCGTCCCGTCGTCCGAGCTGCTCTCGACCCACGCCGCACTGATTCGCCTCGTCGGCGATCAGGTGACTGATCGCGCCGCCCACTGCCTCCCTGGACAATGGACACCGCACGTCACTCTGGGTCGACGCCTCACGGCCACCGAACTCGCCGCCGCCCTGGACCTGCTGACGTGGGAGACCCTCGTCGGCCGAGCCACAGACCTGCGCCGATGGGATGGCGACACCAAGACCGACGTCGTAGTCGCAGGCCGCGACCGCTGACCTGAGAAAGGAACCCCTCGTGAGTTCGAACACCCGTCCGCCGCGGATCCTCGGAGCCATCGACTCCGCGGCGAGCGAGCGAGCCAACCGGCACTGGTGGGACGACGAAGCCGACGACTACCACGCCGAGCACGGCGTGTTCATCGGCGGTTCCACGCCGGGCGGTGAGTTCGTCTGGGGGCCGGAGCGATTCCGCGAGGCGGACGCCCGGCTGCTCGGCGACGTCGCCGGACGCGATGTCCTCGAAGTCGGGTGCGGCTCCGCGCCGTGCGCGCGGTGGTTGAAGGCGCAGGGCGCCGCCGTGATCGGCCTCGACGTCTCGAACGGGATGCTGCGCCACGGCATCGCCGCGATGGCTCAGGACGCCGAGCCGGTCCCCCTCGTGCAAGCGGGAGCCGAGCACCTGCCGTTCGCGGACGCGTCGTTCGACATCGCGTGCTCCTCGTTCGGCGCCGTCCCGTTCGTGTCCGACTCCGCACGGGTGATGCGCGAGGTGCACCGCGTGCTGCGCCCCGGCGGTCGGTGGGTGTTCGCGACCAACCATCCGATGCGCTGGATGTTCCTCGACGACCCGGGCCCCGACGGGCTCGTCGTGCAGATGTCGTACTTCTCGCGGACCCCGTACTCGGAGACCGACGCCGACGGGAACGTCACCTACGTGGAGCATCACCGCACCATCGGCGATCGAGTTCGCGAGATCGTCGGCGCAGGCCTGATCCTCGACGACATCGTGGAACCCGAGTGGCCCGACGACCTCGAGGACGAATGGGGTCAGTGGTCTCCCCTGCGCGGCTCCTACTTCCCCGGCACCGCGATCTTCGTCTGCCACAAGCCTGCGCCTGCGGCGTAATCTGTCGGTATGTGCCGCAACATCACAGAACTGCGCGGCCTCGAGCCGGCAGCCACAGACGAAGAGATCGAAGCCGCTGCGCTTCAGTACATCCGCAAGGTGTCCGGGATCCGGAAACCCAGCGCCGCGAACCAGGAGGCGATCGACCGAGCCGTCGCCGCCGTGGCCGCCGCGACGCACGAACTCCTCGGCGAACTCCCCGCCCGCAGGCAGCCGCCGCAGACGGTGCCGCCACTGCGGCGACCCGAAGTTCAGGCACGGATCGCGGCGCGGGAGGCGGCTGCGGCCACCGGGTGAGCGGCCACAACGCAGCTACAGCAGCTTTGAAAGGAACTCCTGCGTGCGCGACTCCTGCGGATTGCTGAGCACCTCGCGCGGATCGCCCTTCTCGACCACGACGCCGCCGTCCATGAAGACCAGTTGATCGGCGACCTCTCGAGCGAAGCCCATCTCGTGGGTCACCACGACCATCGTCATGCCCTCCGAGGCGAGAGTGCGCATCACGGCGAGGACGTCGCCGACGAGTTCCGGGTCGAGGGCCGACGTCGGCTCGTCGAAAAGCATCAGCTTCGGGTCCATCGAGAGAGCGCGGGCGATCGCGACCCGCTGCTGCTGACCGCCTGACAACTGCGCCGGATAGGCGTCGGCCTTGGCACGCAGCCCCACCTGACTCAGCAGGTCGAGCGCGCGTTCGGTGGCCTGCTCCTTCGATTTCCCGCCGACGAGGACCGGCGCCTCGATGATGTTCTCCAGCGCGGTCCGGTGCGGGAACAGGTTAAAGTGCTGGAACACCATGCCGATGTCACGGCGCTGCCGTGCGGCGTCGCGCGGGCTCATCTCGTGCAGCTTGCCGTCGCGCTCGCGGTAGCCGATGAGGTCGCCGTCCACCAGGAGGCGACCCGCGTTGACCTTCTCCAGATGGTTCACGCAGCGCAGGAAGGTCGACTTGCCGGAGCCCGACGGGCCGATCAAGCAGGCGACTTCACCGCGCTGCACGTCGAGCGTCACGCCGGTCAGCACCTGCAGGGCGCCGAAGTTCTTGCACACGCGGTCCGCCGAGACCATCGGTCGACTGTCGGCGGAAGACGAGTTCACGTCGGTCACTTGCCCTCCTCAACGATCGTCTTGTTCGCTGCGGCGAGCGCCTTCAGCTGGCCTTCGGACAGCTCGCGGGACGACCCCCGCTCATAATGTTTCTCGATGTAGAACTGCCCGACCATCAGGATCGACGTCACGACCAGATACCAGGTCGACGCGACCAGCAGCATCGGGATCGGCTGGAAGTTGACGCCGGAGATGTCTGCCTGACGCCCGAACAGTTCCAAGCTGAAGGGCACGGCCGTCACCAGTGACGTGGTCTTCAGCATGCTGATGACCTCGTTGCCGGTCGGCGGGATGATCACCCGCATCGCCTGCGGCAGCACGGTGCGTCGCATGGTCTGCCACCACGACATGCCGAGCGCGATGGACGCCTCCATCTGTCCTTCGCCCACCGACGAGATTCCCGCGCGCACGATCTCCGCCATGTACGCCGCCTCGTTCAGCGCGAGGCCGATCACGGCCAGGAAGAAGACGTACTTCAGGCTCAATTCCTGAATGTCGATCTGCACCGCGGTCGGACCGAACGGGACACCGATGTTGACGGTCTTGTAGATGGACCCGACCAGACCCCACAGCGTCAACTGCACGAAGACCGGGGTGCCGCGGAAGATCCACAGGTACACCCATGCGGTCCAACTCAGCACCTTGTTCGACGACATCCGCATCACTGCCAGCAGCACGCCCAGCACCACGCCGATCGCCATCGACAGGACGGTCAGTGCGAGCGTGTAGGCGACGCCCGACAGGATCCGCTGCTCGAACAGGTACTTGCCGAAGGTGTCCCAGTGATACGCCGAGTTGGTCGCCGCCCCGTAGACGAACAGTCCGGCGAGCACCAGCACGACCACCGCGGCGACCCACTGTCCCGGATGCTTGAGCGGTACGGCCTTGATGGGCGCAGGACTGGCTGCCTGGGTGTCGCGTGTGTCTTCTGCCGTCATCGGATCAGTCCTTCGCCCCGTTGATCACCGATCGCTGAATCATTCCTGCTTCCACTCCCCAATGGGTGGCGATCGTCTTGTACTGGCCGTTGTCGATGAGGTACTGCAACGCATCCCGCAGCGCGGGGCCGAGGGGCGAACCCTTGACCACCGGCCATCCGTACGGCGCGGCGTCGTACAGCGGTCCCACCTCCTCGATCTGGCCCTCGGTCTTCTTCACCGCGTAGGCCGTGACCGGCGAATCGGCAGAGAATGCGTCGACCTGCCCCAGCAGCACGGCGTTGACCGCCTGGTCCTGCGAGTCGAACTTCACGATCCGGATCGGCTCTCTGCCCGCCTTCACGCACGCCACGCTCTTCGCCGGTACCTCGTCGGTGTCTTCGACGGTGGTCCGCTGCACCCCGACGCGTAGCCCGCAGGCGTTGTCCGGGTCCACGTCGCGCCCGACCCGCTGCGCCCACTGGATGCCCGCACTGAAGTAGTCCACGAAATCCACCTGCTGCTGCCGTTCCACCGAGTCGGTGAATGAGGACATCCCGAGGTCGTAGCTGCCGCCCTGCATCGCCGGAATGATCTTGGCGAAATCGGACTCCTGGTACGTGGCCTTGAGCCCCAGCACCTGCACGACGGCGTTCATCAAGTCCACGTCGAAGCCGATGATCTCGCCGTTGCGATCCTTGAACTCATTCGGCTGATACGGCGGGTTGGTGCCCACTCGCAGCACCCCGGCGGCGCGGATCGATGCGGGCACCAGCGCCGCGATCTGCGGCTGCTCGGCAACGGAGACGGTCAACGGTTTCGTATCGAGCCCCGACTCGTCGACGACGCATCCCGCCAACAGCGGACTCGCCATCACCGCCGCCGCGGCAACTGCCAGCACCCGGCCACGCAAAGACCGCATCCGCATCGACACCTCCCCGTGGGACTCAGCACAGACTGCACTCGATCAGACCTATGAGTATGGCGGATTTCGCTGCCGGATCGGACGACGGGGCGAAATCTGCGACGATCAGGACGCGGCGTCAGCCCACATGCGCCGCGACCGCCGCGCCGAACTCGCCGGTCGACACCGTCCCACCGAGATCTGCGGTCGCGAGGCCGTCGGCCAAGACGTGCGCCAGCGCGCCGTCGATCGCGTCGGCGGCCGCCTCGACGGCCGCGTCGGACGTCCGGAGCCCGTGCCAGCGCAGGAGCATCGCGACCGAGCCGATCATCGCCACCGGATTCGCGGTGCCGGTGCCTGCGATGTCGGGCGCCGCCCCGTGCACCGCCTGTGCCATGCCCTGGGTCGCCGAGGTGTTGATCGACGGCGCCAGCCCCAGCGACCCCGACAGCTCGCCCGCGAGGTCGGACAGGATGTCGCCGAACAGGTTCTCGGTGACGATGACGTCGAAGTCCCCGGGCCGACGCACCAGCAGCGCAGCCATGGCGTCCACGTGCTGCTCGTCGACCCGCACGTCCGGATACCGCTGCGCGACGTCGAAGCAGACATCGCGAAACAGGCCGGTCGTCAACCGCAGCACATTGGCTTTGTGCACGATCGTGACGTGCCCGCGCCGGCGGCGGGCGGCGTCGAACGCCTCGACCGCGATCCGTTCGCAGGCCCCGCGCGTGATGACGCCGACGGCCATGGCGACGTCGGGCGTCGGCATGAACTCGCCGCTGCCGATCGTCATGTTGCGGTCCGCATACAGCCCTTCGCTGTTCTCGCGGACGACGAGCACGTCGACGTCGGCGGCGACCGCGGGCACCCCGCCGTGCGCGCGGGCCGGCCGCAGGTTCGCGTACAACCCGAACTGCTTGCGCAACACGGCGCCCGGCGCGGGACTGCGAAGCTCCGGCGGATACGAGGCGCTGTCGTGCGGGCCGACCGCCCAGAGATCGATCTCCTCCAGCGCCTCGAGCGTCTCGGCGGGCACCGCTTGACCGTGTGACGCGATCGCGGTGGCGCCGTACGGCAGTCGGATCGGGATCAGCGTCCGCCCCTGCGCCGCGAGCGCACGCGTCGCGACCTCCACCGCGACCGGCACCACCTCGGGACCGATGCCGTCACCGTCGAGCACAGCAATCGTCACCGCGTCGTTCATCACCGACTCCTCACGTAGCACGTTCCTTCAGCGAAATGCGAACACACTTCGCGTGCTTCCGTCTCCGATTCCGCCGGACGCACCACCACGTACCGCGACGACAGGCCGAACGTCGCTCCGGGCAGAACGATCGCATCGAAGTGTCGTGCGGCCTCCGCCTCCGCATTGGCGTACTCGTTGAACGCGCCGAACTGCGCGTACCAGGCCCCGGTCGACGCGGTCGGCGACTGCCCGCTCGGTTCCATCCCGCGCGGTTCCGATGCGGCCGATGCGGACACCGACGTTTCCGCGGTCGGCTGCGGAGCCGACGGCTGCGTGGTCGGTGTCACCGGTGCGGGAGTCTGTGCCGCAGGCTCGGAACTCGACGCCGCGACGGGCGCTGTGCCGGTCCCGTCGTCGCGCAACACCATCCACGCGAGGAGCCCGCCGAGACCGATCACCAGCACGACCGCAGCGGCGACCGCGATCACCAACCAACCGTTGTCCCGGTGCTGCGGTCGGCGACCGGCGGCGGTGTACTGCGGCAACGGGAGCGGCTCGCCGTGCAGAGTGGGCCGACGATCGTCGTCGCCGTTGCCGATGGTCATCAGTGCGCCGCGTCGTCCCAACTGCGGCCGTACCCGACCGAGACCTCCAGCGGAACCGACAGTTCGATGGCGCCGCCCATCTCCTCACGGACCAGGCGCTCGACCGCGTCGCGTTCATCGGCCGCGACTTCCAGGACCAGTTCGTCGTGCACCTGCAGCAGCATCCGCGAACTCAACTGTTCGGCGGCGAGACGCTTCTGCACGTTGATCATCGCGACCTTGATGATGTCCGCGGCAGTGCCCTGAATGGGTGCATTGAGCGCCATGCGCTCAGCGGACTGTCGACGCTGGAAGTTGTCGGAGTTCAAGTCCGGCAGGTACCGACGGCGACCGAACAGAGTGGCGGTGTACTCGTTGCGCCGCGCCTCCTGCACCACGTGGTGCAGATAGTCGCGGACGCCGCCGAAGCGATCGAAGTACTGTTCCATCTGCTGTTTGGCCTCTTCGCGGCCGATACCGAGTTGTGCGGCCAGACCGTAGGCCGACAACCCGTACGCGAGACCGTACGACATCGCCTTCACCCGGGAACGCATCTGCGCGTCCACCTGATCGATCGGCACGCCGAAGGCGCGGGATCCGACGAAGCTGTGAAGGTCCTCGCCCGCATTGAAGGCCTCGATGAGTCCCGCGTCCTCCGAGAGGTGCGCCATGATCCGCATCTCGATCTGCGAGTAGTCGACGGTCATCAGACTCTCGAACGTGATGGCGCGCGGCCCGTCGGCGACCGGCTGCGGCGCTACCACGAAGGCGTGGCGGATCTGGCGGCCGGCATCGGTGCGGACCGGGATGTTCTGCAGATTCGGCTCCGTGGACGACAGTCGTCCGGTCGCCGCAACGGTCTGATTGAAGGTGGTGTGGATGCGCTGGTCGTCGGCGACCGTCTTCTGCAGTCCCTCGACCGTCACGCGCAGGCGCGTGGCGTCGCGATGTTCCAGCAGATGCTTGAGGAAGGGGTGCTCGGTCTTCTCATACAGCGACGTGAGTGCGTCGGCGTCGGTGGTGTAGCCGGTCTTGGTCTTCTTGGTCTTCGGCATGTCGAGCTTGTCGAACAGGATGGCCTGCAGCTGCTTGGGCGATCCCAGGTTCACCTGCTCGCCGATGACCTCGTAGGCGGCCTCCGCCGCATCCCGCACCCGCTGGGCGAACTGGTTCTCCAGGTCGTCGAGGTGTTCCACGTCGACGGCGATGCCGGACGCCTCCAGGTCGGCGAGCACGAACGCGAGCGGCAGCTCCATCTCTCGCAGCAGCGGAGCCGAGTCGATGCGCTCGAGTTCGGTGTCGAGGGTGTCGGCGAGTTCGGCGACGGCTGCGGCCGAGAGCATCAGCTGCTCGGCGGCCTTCTGCGCGTCGGCGTCGTCGTCGAGCAGCGACAGTTGGCCGTCGCCGCCCGCCGGGTCCTCCGCTTTCAGCTCTCGACTGAGGTAACGCAGGGCGAGGTCGTCGAGATTGAACGATCGCTGCGCCGGGCGAAGCAGGTAGGCCGCCAGCGCGGTGTCGGACGTGACGCCCGACAGGGTCCAGCCGCGACCCCGGAGCGCATGCAGCGCCCATTTCACGTCGTGCACGGCCTTCGCTGTGCTCTCATCGGCCAGCCAGTCGGCCAGCGCCGCGTCGTCGTCGGGTGTCATCGTCACCGGATCGATGAAAGCCGCCTCACCGTCGGTCCCGGCGATGGCGAGGGCGTCGACGTCGCTGCCGACCACCCGGTGCGGCCCGCTGACGGCCAAGCCGCTGCGACCGTTCGAGGTGTGCGCGCCGAGCCACGCCGCGACCTCCCCCGCACCCAGTCGGGTGGCGGCGATGTCGAACCCGGCGTCCGCTTCGGGCTCCACCGACGTCAGCGTGGAGAACAGCCGGTCGCGGAGCACCTTGAATTCGAGGTCATCGAACAGTTTGTGGATCCGTTCCCGATCCCAGGCGTGCAGCGCGAGGTCGTCTGGGCCTGCCGGCAGGTCCATGGTGCGGATCATCTCGGTGAGCTCACGGTTCATCAGCACCGACGCGAGGTTGGCGCGCAGCGAATCGCCCACCTTGCCCTTGACCTCGTCGACGTGATCGACGAGCGCCTGGAGCGACCCGTACTGGACGATCCATTTGGTCGCCGTCTTGTCGCCGACCCCGGGAATCCCCGGCAGGTTGTCACTCTTGTCGCCGCGGAGCGCCGCGAAGTCGGGGTACTGCGTCGGCGTGAGCCCGTACTTCTCCTCGACGGCGTCGGGCGTGAACCGGGTGAGGACCGAGACACCCGTCTTGGGGTAGAGGACGGTGATGTTCTCGTTGACCAACTGCAGCGAGTCCCGATCGCCGGTGACGACGAGCACCCGGTAGCCCGCTGCATCGGCCTGGGTGGCGAGCGTCGCGATGATGTCGTCGGCTTCGAACCCCTCCACCGCCATCACCTGGATGCCCATCGCCTCCAGGACGTCCTTGGTGAGGTCCACCTGGCCGCGGAACTCGTCCGGAGACGAATCGCGCTGCGCCTTGTACTCGGGGAACATCTCCGAGCGGAACGTCTTCCGCGAGACGTCGAACGCGGCCGCGATGTGAGTCGGTTCCTCGTCGCGCAACAGATTGATCAGCATCGACGTGAAGCCGTACACCGCGTTGGTGCTCTGCCCGGTGTTGGTCTTGAAGTTCTCCGCGGGCAGGGCGAAGAACGCTCGGTAGGCCAGCGAATGACCGTCGAGCAGCATCAATGTGGGCCGTCCGCCCGACTTCCCTCCGGTCTTGCTGCCGGCCCCGGACTGAGTAGTTGTCTGCGCTGCACTCACGCTGACCACTCTAGGGCGTGGGTCGGACACCGTGGCCCAGAGCGTCGTCGACCGGGTGTGACGAGAGCTGGGTGGACCGGACCGCACCAGGTTGCGGTGAGTCGAGGCGGCCGGCGAAATCGGTCGGGCACCAGAGGCGGTCGCGGCGATCTCGATACACCACTTGCTCGCTGCGCTCGCAGGTGGCACTCGATCAGCGTGGGGGGCGCGGGCGCCGCGCTCGCAGGTGGCACTCGATCAGCGTGAGAAGGTCGCGCTCGCAGGTGGCACTCGATCAACGTGAGAAAGGCCGCGCTCGCAGGTGGCACTCGATCAACGTAGGGGGCGCGGGCGCCGCGCTCGCAGGTGGCACTCGATCAACGTGGGACGAAATGTCAGAGGTGCCCCCTATGGTTTCGGTCGATCCGGTGAATACCGGTGTTCAAGCCATAAAGGACTAACGCATCATGTCGACCGAGTACCCCTCAGCACAGCCCGAGCCGAACCTGCCGCCGACTGCGCCGGACGCGTCGCAAGCACCGCATCATCCGGCCCAGCAGTATCAAACCCAGCCGTATCAAGCCCAGCCTTATCCGCCCCAGTCCTACCCGCCGCCCCACCAGGGACAGCCGTACCCGCCGAACCAGTTCGGCCAGACACCGCCGTCTGGCCCACAGCCCAAGTCGCGCAACACCGTCGGCCTCGTCGCCCTGGTGCTCGCCGTCATCGGATTCATCTTCGGCTGCATTCCCGGCGCGCTGATCGTCGGGTGGATCCTGCTTCCGGCGGCATTCATCCTGGGCGTCGTCGGACTCTTCCAGTCCAACAAACCCAAGGGGACGTCCATCGGCGCGGTGATCATCGCAGTGATCGGAACCATCGTCGCGGCCGTCGTGTTCCTCACGGTGATCGTTGACGCGGTCGACGACGCGGTGACCGACCTCGGCGGAGGCGATGTCACAGTGTCCCAGGACGGACAGCCCGCGTCCGACGACGCCGGATCGCGCGACAACCCGGTCGCCATCGGATCGACGCTGACCACGTCGACATGGAAGGTGGTGGTGAACACGTTCGATCGCGACGCCACCGCCGAAGTGCTGGCCGCGAACTCGTTCAACGATGAGCCCGGCGCCGACCAGGAGTGGGCCGTGGTGAACCTCACGGTCACCTACACGGGCACGGAGTCGTCGTCCGCGGACTCCATCGGAGTCGCGTTCGTGACCGACGACGGCAAGACCTTCACGTCGTACGAACCGTCCGCCGTGGATCCTGAACCGACGCTGGACGGCGAGCTCTACAACGGTGGAACGACGACCGGTAACGTCGCCATCCTGCTCCCGAAGGATGTCACCGGGTTGCTGCGGATCTCGATGGGCACCTTCGGCAAGGACGTCTTCGTCACGGCGCCCTGAGTCGACCAGCCGTCACGACTGCCGTGACTACGAGGCGTCGTCGCCCAGCGTCTCGACGACGATCTCGGCGACGGCCTTCATCGTGACGCGCTTGTCCATCGCGTTGTGCTGAATCCAGCGGAACGCCTCGGGCTCGGTCATCGCGCGCTTGTCCATCAGGAGCCCCTTGGCACGATCGATCAACTTGCGCGCTTCGAAGCGATCGGTCAGATCGGCGATCTCGGCTTCGAGGACCTTGAGTTCGCGGTAGCGGCTCAGCGCGAGTTCGATCGCGGGCACCAGGTCGGCCTGCGTGAACGGCTTCACGATGTAGGCCATCGCGCCGGCGTCCCGGGCTCGTTCGACGAACTCGCGCTGGCTGAACGCCGTGAGCATGACGACGGGGGCAATCCGCTTGCGAGCGATCTCGCTCGCGGCGTCGATGCCGTCGCGAACGGGCATCTTCACGTCCATGATGATCAGGTCCGGGCGCAGCGACTCGGCGAGGTCGACGGCGACCTGACCGTTCGGCGCCTCCCCGACCACGTCGTAACCCTCGTCGCGCAGCATCTCGATCAGATCCAGGCGGATGAGCGAATCGTCTTCAGCCACCACGACCCGGCTCGCCTGCTTCTCAGGTCCGCCCGTCTCACTCATGAATTCGGCTCCGCTCCTGACATTGCGACGTCTCCACCTGCGGTCATGGGTCTGGCCTACTCGGATCCGCACTGAGCCGAATCGTCAGTGTCGAATCGTCATGGGGTGCCCCGGGCCGGACTCGAACCGGCACCTCGTTAGAGACCGCATTTTGAGTGCGGCGCGTCTGCCAATTTCGCCACCGGGGCCGGTGGTGGTGCGAAAAACGAGTGTACGCAATGCGCCCGCGAAAGCGTCAATCGACCCCCTGTTGCGGGCCCCGACAAGGACAGCCCTTCCATTCCCGACAACTCACACTTAAGGTTACCTGAGAGTAAGGTCACAGAAGGACGACCGACCGCATCCGATCTGGTGTGTTCGGCGGGGAGGGGACGACCACAGTGAGAGTATCCATCGGACGCCGATTGGCGACCGTTCTGATCGCCGTGCTCACCGCAGTGCCGCTGGTGGCACTGCCGGTCTCGATGGGAACGGCCGACGCCGCCGTGTACGGCGCTCTCGGCGCGCAGTGGACCCGCACGCACGACGGCAAGCAGAAATACGGCGGCTATTCCGTGAAACCGGATGTCCCGATCCGGATGTCCGACGGAACCATCCTGCGCGGCAATCTGATTCGCCCCGTTGGACGTGACGGCAAGCCGGTGACGACCAAGCTGCCGACCATCGTCAACATGACGCCGTACACCAAGATGGTGAGCGCTCTGGCGTCCGAGGTGATGAACTACCCGGTCCTGGTGCCCCAGCTCATCGACCTGCTGAACGGCATCAATCTGCAGGGCACCGTGCTGTCGGGCTACAACGAACTGGTCGGCGCGCTGCGCGGCGGACTGATTCAGACGTTCGCCTACGATCCGAAACTCGTCAAAAGCGGCTACAACATGCTGGTGGTCGACGTCCGCGGCACCGGCTTCTCGCAGGGCACCTGGCAGGTGTTCGGACAACGCGAGCGACGTGACACCACCGAAGTGGTCGACTGGGCGTCCAAGCAGAGTTGGTCCAACGGAAAGATCGGCATGGCGGGCGTCTCGTACTCCGCCATCAACCAATTGCAGGCCGCGTCCGACGATCCCGGCAAACTCGATGCGATCTTCCCGGTGGTGCCCGGCGCCGATCTGGTGCGCGACATCATCGCGCCCGGCGGTGGCCTCGGATTCGGCTTCCTCGTCCCCTGGCTGACCCTCGTCAACACCACCAAGATGATCCCGAACGTCGCCTCGATGCTCAACGGAACGTTCGACTGGACGTGGCTGGCCGATCGAGTGAAAGACCCGCTCACCTACTTCGACGTCCTCCTCGACGCACTCGTCACGCGCGATGTGCGGACGCTGTCGCCCAAGACCCGCTCGATCGTCGAAGCCGGATCGGCCCGTCGCGCATCATTCGACACGGACCTGAGCAGGGTCCAGACCCCGACATTCACGATCGGCGGCTGGAACGACCTGTTCACCAACTCCGAGTCCCGCATGCTCAGCAGCCTGTCGCAGCTTCCGAACGCGCAGAAGAAGCTGATCATGGACGACGGCTACCACATCACGTCCAGCTCCAACTTCGGCCGACCCGGTCATCCGCCACGCATCGACGTGCTGGCGCGGGCCTGGTACGACAAGTGGCTCAAGGGCATCGACAACGGGATCGACCGCTATGCGCAGGCGACGCTCGCGTCGGAGCCGAGCGGCAACTTCCTGCAGGGACCGTCGTACCCGCTGCCCGGGTACACGTACCAGCGGCAGTACCTGCGCGGGACACCGTCGCGCTCGGTCAACACTCCGGTCGCCGGTGACGGCTCGTTGAGTTCCGCCACGCCGACGCGGCGGGCGACCCGCGAAGTGAAGCCGGGGCTGTCGACCCTGTGCGATCGGGACGCCGCCCAGGCTGCGGCGGGCGTGACGATTCTGTTCGACTTCTGCGGCAAGGACACCCGACTGTCTGAGGTCGCGGCGCAGACCTTCACCGGCAAGAAGGTCCGGTCGTTGACACGCATCAGCGGTACGCCGGTGGTGCATCTGCGACAGCGACTGAAGGCGACCGACGGCTACTGGCATGCGACGGTGAACATCGTCTCGCCCGACGGCCGTTCACAGATCGTCTCCATGGGCCAGTTGATGGTGTCGTTGCGCGCTGTGGATCGAGCGAAGAGCAAGTACGCGCCGAACGGCGATCTGACCGATCCGGTGCTGTACCTGTCGCTGGACCACTACAACAAGGTCCGGCCCGGTCAGATCCTCGACATCGACATTCCGATGTCGGCGACGCAGGCCGCGTTGAAGCCCGGCGATCGGCTGCGGGTCGACATCTATTCCTTCAACTTCCCGAAGGCGGTCCCGCTGGGGCCCGGCCTGTGGTCGTCGCAGCTGCGGCCGCAGTACATCGAGATCGACCCGGCGAATCCGAGCTGGGTGAACGTGCCGCTGTCGAAGCCGATGCGGTGACCGTCGCCCTGGAGGTCGCCGTCCAGGACGTGGCCGGCGCCGTCATCGCCCGAGAAGGCGGCGCCGACCGCATCGAGCTGTGTGCCGCGCTGGGTGCGACCGGAGGGCTGACACCGTCCGCCGCGTCCATCTCCGAGACCTGCGCGGTCGGGATCGACGTCCACGTCCTGATCCGCACGAGACCGGGCGGATTCGTCTACTCGGACGACGAGCTCGACGTGCTGGCCGCCGACATCGCCGCCGCGGTCCAGCTCGGCGCACGCGGCGTCGTGATCGGCGCACTGCGGCCGGATGCCACTCTCGACCTCGCAGGCACCCGCCGACTCGTCGATGCCGCGCGAACCGTCGAGCAGACGGCCGGGCGCGCTGTCGACGTGACCTTTCACCGTGCGATGGACGCCGTCGCCGATCCGGTCGCAGCGATCACTGCGCTCGGCGGTCTCGGGGTGAATCGTGTCCTCACCTCGGGCGGTGCAGCGAGAGCCGGCGACGGATCAGCCGTGCTGGCAGCGCTGGTCGCCGCGGACAGCGGGGTTCAGGTGATGGCCGGCGGCGGCGTGGACGTCGGATCGATCGCGTCGATCGTCGCAACCGGAGTCCACGCCGTGCACCTGTCGGCGAAGACGACCGTTCCCGATCCCGGTGCCACCGGTCCGGGCGGCGGCACGGCTGCGGCGCTGGAGCGCACCGATCCGACGACGGTCGCCGCTGCGGTGGCCGCGCTTCGGGCTGCGGGCGGGCGGACGTGATCGGCGTCAGCTGATCACGGCGCCGCCGCGCAGGGCGTCGGCGGAGGCAAGTTCCTCGAAGGTGCTGCCGATGCGGACGGTGTAGAGGCTCGCGACCGGAACGTCGTGGACCTCGAACCGCAGGAGGCAGATGCCGCTCTTGAGGGCGGTGAAATCGGTGAGCGTCGTCGTCCCGTACACGTCGCCGGTCGACGCATCGAGAATCGTCACCGAGGCGCCCTGCCGGATGTCGGGGGCCGACGGCGCGGCGCGGGTGGAGCAGTTCACGTCGACCGCCCCGGACGCGGTGAAGGTCGACGCCGAGATCGCACCGAAGACCACGGCGCCGACGGCGAGGATCGCGAACACCGCCGCAACGGCGATGCTCCCGATCCTGATGCCGACCTTCCACCTGCGCTGCCACCGTTTGGGCGGCAGCGGCGGGCCGGACGGGAGAAAGAACCGCAGTTCGGCTGCGGATTCGTACGACGTCGACTCGGTCATGTCAACGCCGCGGCGGGAAGTACTTGATGAGAGCCTCCTGCGACACCGACGTCGCGAGGGTGCCGTCGCGCATGAAGAATCGACCGGATCCGATGCCTCGCGACCCGGCCGCGACCGGCGATTCGGTGGCGTAGAGCATCCACTCGTCGAAGCGGAATTCGCGATGGAACCACATGGAGTGGTTGACGGTGGCCGCGAACAGTCGGTCGATGCCCCACGACAGTCCGTGCGTGGTGATGATGGAGTCGAGCACCGTGGTATCGGACGAGTAGGCCATCGCGCCCACGTGCATCAGCGGATCGTCGGGCAGGACGCCGTCCGCCTTCATCCACGCGCGATTGTGATTGAGCTTCTCACCGGTCCCCTTCATCACCCACGTGGGATCGTTCGCGAAGCGGATGTCGATCGGGTGCAGCGCGTTGATGAAGGCCTCGATCTGCTCTTCATAACCCTTGAAGTGCTCGTCGATCTTCGGCAGTTCCTCCGGGTACGGCACCTCGGGGATCTCGACGGCGTGCTCGAGTCCCTTCGAATTGTCCTGGAACGCGACGAGCATGGTGAAGATGACTTCGCCGTCCTGCTTCGCGGTGACCTGGCGATTCGCGAAGGCACGACCGTCGCGATAGCGGTCGATGTGATATCCGAGCGGCTTCGTGACGTCGCCGCCGCGGATGAAGTGGGCGTGCAGAGCATGGACGGGCGGGTTGCCTTTGACGATCGTCCGGCCCGCGGCGACGACGCCCTGCCCGAGGAGTTGCCCGCCGAAGGTCCGAGCCATGACCTGATCGGGATGCTGTCCGATGAACAGATCGTCGTCGACCCGTTCCACGTCGAGCAATCGGATCAACTCGGAGAGGTCAGCGGATGCGGTCACGCTTGGATCTGTGCTGCCGTCGCTCATGCCCCAAGACTATGTCAGCGGTGCGGCGGGGCACCGTCTCCCCCGCCGCACCGCTGTGGTCGTTCAGCGCGATCGCGCGATTCGGAGCGTCAGTGGTCCTGTTCGCCGATCCGGTGAACGTGGACGAAGTTGGTAGAGCCGACGACGGACGCGGGTGCGCCCGCGATGATCACCACGGTGTCGCCTTTCGCGAGGCGGCCGGTGCTGAGCAGGATGTCGTCGACCTGATCGATCATGGAGTCGGTGTCCTTCATCCGCGGCACCAGGTGCGAATCGACGCCCCAGCTGAGGGCCAGCTGATTGTGCGTGGCCTCGGAGGCGGTGAAACCGATCAACGGCACACGCGAATGCAGCCGCGCGATGCGGCGCACGGTGTCGCCGGACTCGGTGAAACCGATCATGGCGACGGCATCGAGTCGTTCGGCGATGTCGCGAGCGGCATACGTGACGATGCCGCGGCGGGTGCGCGGGACGTGCGTGAGCGGCGGGACGTCGCGAGTGCCGCCTTCGACGGCCATGACGATCCGGCTCATGGTTCGGACGGTCTCATGCGGGTACTTGCCGACCGAGGTCTCACCGGACAGCATCACGGCGTCGGCGCCGTCGAGGACGGCATTGGCGACGTCGGAGGCCTCGGCGCGGGTGGGCCGCGAATTCTCGATCATGGAATCGAGCATCTGGGTGGCGACGATGACAGGTTTGGCGTTCTCGCGGGCCATCTGGATCGCCCGTTTCTGCACCAGCGGCACTTCCTCGAGCGGCATCTCGACACCGAGGTCGCCGCGCGCGACCATGATGGCGTCGAAGGCCAGCACGATCGCTTCCAGGTTCTCGATCGCCTCGGGCTTCTCGAGCTTGGCGACCACGGGCACGCGACGGCCGACGCGGTCCATCACCTCGTGGACCAGTTCGATGTCCGCCGGACTGCGGACGAACGAGAGAGCCACCAGGTCCACACCCAGCCGCATCGCGAACTCGAGGTCGGCGATGTCCTTCTCCGACAGCGCGGGCACCGAGATGTTCATGCCGGGCATCGACAGGCCCTTGTTGTTGCTGACCGTACCGCCCTCGGTGACGCGGCAGACCACGTCGTTGCCCTCGATGTGATCGACGACCAATCCGACCTTGCCGTCGTCGACCAGCAGGCGATCGCCCGGCTGCGCGTCTTGCGCGAGGTGCTTGTAGGTGGTCGAGACGCGGTCGTGATTGCCGATCACATCGTCGACCGTGATGCGGACCTGCTCGCCGTCGTTCCAGTCGACGGCGCCGTTCGGGCGACCGTTCTCCTCGAACTTGCCGAGCCGGATCTTCGGGCCCTGCAGGTCGGCCAGGATGCCGACGGCGTTGCCCGTGCTCTCACTGGCCTGGCGAACAATCTGGTACACCGACTCGTGATCCGAGTGCGCACCGTGGCTGAAGTTCATTCGCGCGACGTTCATACCGCATTCGACGAGTTCAGTGATGCTCTGGAGGGAGTTGGTAGCAGGGCCGAGGGTACAGACGATTTTCGTTCGACGAGTCACGCTCTAAGGCTAGCGGTCTTCCTCCGGTGTGTCGCCTTCCTCTGCCTCCTCGTCCCCGCTGGATTCGTCACTGCGTCCAGCGTTTCCGGAATCGGCGGGTGCGGAGCGCCGGATCTCGATCGATCCCGCCGAACCGCCGGGGTTCTCCTCGACGATGGAGATGCCGGACAGCTCCTCGTCGTCAGCGCGGACGATCGTGTATCCCTGCGATGAGACCGAGTCCACGATCGACGGGTCCCGCCCCGGGATCACCCGGCCCCGAGGCTCCTCTGGCGCGGCCTCGGCAGGCTCATCCGCCTGCTCCGCGGCGGGCTCGTCTGCATCGGTCTGCTCGTCGGTCTCGGTCTCCGCGTCGGCGACATCTGGCGCCTCACTCGGCTCGGCGTCCTCGACCGTGTAGTCTTCCTCGTCTGCGCGGTCCGTGGCGTCGTCGACATCGTCGTCGTCGACATCATCGGCACCGGGATCTGCTGAGCCATCGGCGTCGGCTGCGTCGGAATCGGCGCGATCGGCGCCCGCGGCGTCGCCTTCCGCCTCGTCGCCTTCTGCGTCGTCTGCGGCAACAGCTGCTGCGGCGACCGCGGCTCCACCGACACCGCCGGCGTCCGTGGCGGCAGCGGCATCCTTGTCGAGACCGACTCCGTCGGCCGGTTCCGCATCGACCTCGAGCTCCTCGAACTCCGCGACGTCCGACGACTCCTCCACCGAATCGAAGTCGTCGTCGAACTCCTCGTCCGCCGGCTCGATCTCCTGATCGTCATCGTCGGCGACGTCGTCGTCGAACTCCTCGACGTCCTCGTCTGCCCCCTGGTCGTCGACGGGTTCGTCCTCACCGTCCTCATCGTCCTCGACGAGCTCCGGCGGCACGTAGCCCACGGCCCCCTCCTCGGCGAGTTCCTCGGCTCGGTCGGGCCAGTACATGGTGAGCCCCTGCTCGCGGCCCTTCGGCGCCATCACCACATACAGCGCGGCGCACAGGAAGACGATCGCGGAGGTGAAGACATTGATCCGAACACCGAAGATGTGCGTCGCGAAATCGTCGCGCATCAGCTCGATTCCGAAGCGCCCCACGCAGTAGCCCGCGACGTACATCGCGAACAGTCGTCCGTGCCCGACGGAGAACTTCCGGTCGATCAGCACCAGCGCGATGACGATCAGGACGTTCCAGATCATCTCGTACAGGAACGTCGGGTGGACGATGGCGACCACATGGCCGTTCGAGACGCCGTCGATCAACTTGAACGACACCTGTCCCTGATCGCTGACGCGGTCGTAGATCTCCAGGCCCCACGGCACCTCGGTCGGTCGCCCGAACAACTCCTGATTGAAGTAGTTGCCGAGTCGGCCGATCGCTTGCGCCAACAGGATCGCCGGAGCGATCGCGTCGCCGAACGGCGGCAACTTGATGCCCATGTTCCGCGCGCCGATCCACGCACCGAGCGCACCGAACGCGACGGCACCCCAGATGCCGAGTCCGCCCTCCCATACCTGGAAGGCGGCCCCGAGACCCTTGCCGCCGGGACCGAAGTAGGTCTCCCAGTCGGTGAGCACGTGGTACAGCCGGCCACCGACGAGCCCGAACGGAACGGCCCACAGGGCGACGTCGATGACTTCACCGGGCTGCCCGCCACGGGCCTGCCACCGTCGGCTGCCCCACCAGACTGCGACGACGATGCCGACGATGATGCACAGGGCGTAGGCGCGGATCGGCACGGGGCCGAGGTGCCAGACGCCCTGGGATGGGCTCGGGATGTACGCGAGGACGGTTCCGTCAGTCACAGGTGCCACAGTATCGTGCACCCGCGGCGGCACGGGCCACCGCACCGTCCGACGCGCACGAAAATGGTTGTGCCGTTCTGTGTGACCCGATTCGGATCACACAGAACGGCACACGCGCGATGTCACTTGCGGGCGCGGCGCACTCCATCGGCGAGGTCCGCGACCACGGCGCCGACGGCGTCGAGGCCCTTGTCCACGGCCGAGACGATCGCCGATCCGACGATCACGCCGTCAGCGTACGCGCCGATCTCCGCGGCCTGGTCGCCGTCCCGGACGCCGAGACCGACGCCGATCGGGATCTCGGAGTATTCACGAACGCGAGCACACAGTTCCGGCGCGGCGTTCGAGACTCGATCACGAGCACCCGTGACTCCCATGGTCGACGCCGCGTAGACGAAGCCCCGGCAGTTGTCCAAGGTCATCGCGAGGCGCTCCGGAGTCGACGACGGCGCGACCAGATAGATGCGGTCCAGGTCGTGCGCCTCCGAGGCGGCGAGCCAGTCGTCGGCCTCTTCGGGAATGAGGTCCGGCGTGATCAGGCCGACGCCGCCGGCGGCGGCGAAGTCGCGGGCGAATGCGTCGACGCCGTACTGGAGGATCAGGTTCCAGTACGTCATGACGACCGGTCGCGCACCGGCGGCGGCGACGGTCTCGGCGGCGGCGAAGACGTCGCGGACCCGGGAACCGTTCTCCAGCGCCTGCTGTGCGGCCCGGGCGACCGTCGGCCCGTCCATGACGGGGTCGGAGTACGGGATGCCGATCTCGACGATGTCGCAGCCGGCGTCGACCATCGTCCGCATCACGGCGAACGAATCGTCGACGGTCGGGTATCCGACCGGTGTGTATCCGATCAGCGCCGCCCGGTTCTCGCCCGCGCAGGCTGCGAACGTAGCTCCCAGTCGCGACTCGGGTGCGGACTTCGGGCTCATCGAGCGTTCTCCTTCTCCGCAGCGGCGAGGGCTGCGGCGTACTCGGTCTCGGACTGCGGCTTGTCGAACAGACCGAACCACTCGGCGGCGGTGTCGACGTCCTTGTCGCCGCGTCCGGAGATGTTGACGATGATCACCGCGCCGTCGCCCATCTCCCGGCCCAGTCGCAGCGCACCGGCGAGCGCGTGCGCCGACTCGATGGCCGGGATGATGCCCTCCTTGCGAGACAGCAGCGCCAGGGCGTCCATCGCCTCGGCGTCCGTGACCGGCTGGTACTCGGCGCGCCCGATCGACCGCAGATAAGCGTGCTCGGGCCCGACGCCGGGATAGTCGAGTCCTGCGGAGATGGAGTGCGACTCGATGGTCTGACCGTCCTCGTCCTGCAGCAGATACGAGTAGGCGCCCTGGAAGGCGCCCGGGGTACCTCCGGTGAACGTGGCAGCATGACGCCCCGTCTCGACACCGTCGCCTGCGGCTTCGAAGCCCACCATGCGAACACCCGCGTCGTCGATGAAGGGGTGGAACATGCCGATCGCATTGGAGCCGCCACCGATGCACGCGGTCACCGCGTCGGGCAGGCGACCGATCTTCTCCAGAATCTGGACGCGCGACTCCAGCCCGATGATGCGCTGGAGATCGCGGACGATCATGGGGAACGGATGCGGTCCGGCCGCGGTGCCGAAGCAGTAGTAGGTGGTGTCGGCGTTCGTCACCCAGTCGCGCAGGGCTTCGTTGATCGCGTCTTTGAGGGTCGCCGATCCGGTCTCGACGGCGACCACGGTCGCGCCGAGCAGACGCATCCGCGCCACGTTGAGGGCTTGCCGTTCGGTGTCGACCCGGCCCATGTAGACCAGGCACTCCATGCCGAGCAGCGCACAGGCGGTGGCGGTGGCCACGCCGTGCTGCCCGGCGCCCGTCTCGGCGATGACACGCTTCTTGCCCATCTTCTGGGCGAGCAGCGCCTGGCCGAGCACGTTGTTGATCTTGTGGGAACCGGTGTGGTTGAGGTCCTCGCGTTTGAGGAACAGCCGCGCGCCGCCCGCATCCTCCCGGAGTCGCTCGGCCTCGTACATCGGTGACGGCCGACCGGTGTAGTCACGCTGGAGCCGATCGAGCTCGTTCAGGAAGTCCGAATCGGTCCGCAGCTTCTCGTAGGTGACGGTCACCTCGTCGATCACCGCCATCAGCGCTTCGGGAACACGACGGCCGCCGAACTCGTTCCAGTGACCACGCTCGTCCGGGCCGATCGGGTGGACGTCGGCGACGCCGTCGCTGGCCTTCGGGAATGCCGCCTGCGCCTCGGCGCTCGGCTCAGAGTTCTCGGTCACGTTTCTCAGTATCCTTGTCAATCGCATCGGGCGGCAACTCAATAACCACCGCCTGAGATCCCGCTGCGGCGCAACGGGATCTCGGTGTTTGCACAGTTCAGTGAGCGGTCAGCGCGACGGCCTCGGGCACGACGGGTGCGAGCCCGCCGCCACCAGATCCGCGACCGCCAGGCGCGGATCGCCGCTCGTCACGACGCCCTCGCCGACGAGGATCGCATCGGCGCCCGCACCCGCGTACGCCAGCAGGTCCGCGGGACCGCGGACTCCCGACTCCGCGACCTTGATGACGCTCGACGGCAGTCCGGGCGCGATCCGCGCGAAGCAGTCGCGATCCACCTCGAGGGTCTTGAGATTGCGCGCGTTGACGCCGACCACCTTGGCTCCGGCCTCCAGTGCACGGTCGGCCTCGGCTTCGGTGTGCACCTCGACGAGCGCAGTCATCCCGAGCGACTCGGTGCGATCCAGGAGCGACGCCAGCACGGGTTGCTCGAGGGCCGCCACGATCAACAGGATCACGTCGGCGCCGTGCGCCCGAGCCTCGTGGATCTGGTACGGGCCGACGATGAAGTCTTTACGAAGAATGGGGATGTCGATCGCGGCGCGAACCTCATCGAGGTCGGCGAGCGAGCCGCCGAAGCGTCGCTGCTCGGTCAAGACGCTGACGATTCGTGCGCCGCCGTCCTCGTACGCCTTGGCCAGGTCGGCGGGATCGGGGATGTTGGCGAGCTGCCCCTTCGACGGGCTCGCCCGCTTCACCTCGGCGATGACCGCGACATCGGACTGGCTGAGGGCAGCCATCGCATCACGCGGTCCGGGTGCGGCGGCGGCCGCCTTCTTGACGGCTTCGAACGGGACTGCGGCTTCGCGCGTAGCGACGTCAGCCCTGACTCCCTCGATGATCGAATCGAGCACTGACTGACTGGTCACGGCGACGGCCCCTTTCAACGCTTGGTGTCCAGAGTAGGCATGTCGGTCCGCTGCCGGTTGTCCGGGGTCACTTCCCCCCATCGAAGGTGATCCGGACAGATCGACTGATCGACGGGCGGGGTCGTCGTGGGCCGAAATCGTCCGACCGCTCGGCTACTCTCCGGAGCCATGCGATGGACTCAAGAGCGTGTGCTCGCGGTCGCCCCCGACGCCGCATCGGTCGCCGCGGGACGCAAGCTCGCCGTGCCCGGGCCGTGGTCGGCGACCGGCTGCACGGAGTCGCTTCTGTGGGGGTCGTGTCAGGGCAGTGGGAAGAAGCCGTATCAGGTGAGCATCGATCTGGTGGGGCCGGCGTACAAGTGCAGTTGTCCGAGTCGAAAGTTTCCGTGCAAGCACGCGATCGCGCTGCTGCTGCTCTGGTCCGACGGCGCCGTCGGCGAGGGTGAGACGGCCGACCATACGGCCGAGTGGGCCGACACGCGCGCTCGCCGCAGCGAGCGCGTGGCGGCCACCGCGCCGCCGGATCCGGAGGCCCAGGCGGCTCGTCGCGCCGAGCGACTGGCCAAGATGGATGCCGGCGGCGAGGAGTTCTCCCAGTGGCTCATCGACATGATGCGCGGCGGGCTGGCCGACGCGATGCGTCGACCGGCGGACTGGTGGGACGGCGGAGCGGCGCGGCTGGTCGATGCGCAGATGCCGGGCTTGGCGGAACGTGTCCGCGACACCGCCGCCGACGTCGCACACGGACTCACCCCCGCGGACCTGTTCGACCGCGTCGGGGTGTGGTGGACCATGGTGCGCGCGTGGGCGCACCGCGACGCGCTCTCGCCCGCCCTGCGTGCCGACCTCCAGACCTCGCTCGGATGGCCGGTACCGACCGCTGACGTCCGCGCCGGCGAGATCAGGGAGGGATGGTGGACCGTGGTGGGCTCGCACCGCGACGAGTCCGGCCGACTGGCACAGCAGCGCACCTGGCTGCGCGCGCTCGACTCGGGCGAGTACTTCATGGTGCTCGAGACGGCAGGCCCCGGACAGTCCCTTCAGGTGCCGCATCTGGCCGGGGCCGGTCTGCGTGCCCGACTCGGCGTGTACCCGGGATCGGCGCCTGCACGCGTGTTGTTCGTCGATCCGCCCGAGCCGGACGGTGCGGTGCTCAGGCTCGGCGCCGGAACCACGGTGGCCGCGGCGTTCGCCGATGCCGCCGAGGCCGTGGCGCGGACCCCGTGGCGCGATCGCCATCCGGCGGTGCTCGACGACATCGTCCTGGGCGGTTCCGACGCCCACCTGCTCGTGGATCCGAGCGGCGCCGCCGTCCCACTGGTCCCCGACACCCCGCGACGGGCCCTGCTGGCACTGACCGGAGGGCGCGCCGACCAGGTCTTCGGCGAACTCGACCACGGCCGTTTCCGCGTCCTGACCGTGGTGGCCGATGGTCAGGTGAGCGCACTGTGACCGGGCCCGATCAGACACACGCGGTGCCGATCTGGCTCGACGACCTGCTCTCCGCCGCGGTCCTCGGCACCGATCGGCGGCTGCCGCCGGATCCGCCTCCGACGCTGCTCGCGGCACCGGGGTCGATCCTCGATCAAGCGGCGATCGCCGCGGCTCTGCGGCACGCCGGCCGCAGACCGACGACGGCGGTCCCGACCGAGTGCGCGCCGGACGACGAGCTGCCGGTCGCACCGCCGCGAGCCGTCGAACTGCTCGGCGTCCTGCTCGACGCACCGCCGGTCGCCCGAGACGTGCGCACCACGCTGATCTGTCGGTGGCTGGGCCTGGCCGCCGAGCACGGCACACGGGTGCCGCCGCATCACCTGTCCGCGCTGATGACGCTGGCCGATGCACAGCCGCGCGTGCTGCCCGCGCTGCACCAGGCGTGGGGACGGCGCGGCGACTGGCTGGCGGCGATGCTCACCGGCACCGGGGCGCCGCCACCATCCCGACTCGACGCCGAGGAGCTGGCGAGGAACTGGGAGAACCTACGCACCGCCGACGCGGTCGCGGCCCTGCGGGCCCTGCGCGCCACTGATCCCGACGGGGCTCGGTCGATCGCGGCCGCCCGCTGGGCGAGCCTGCCCGCCGATCTCAAAGAGGACGTTCTGACGTCGTGGATCGTCGGGCTGTCCGACGCTGACGAGGCGGTGCTGGAGGCCGCACTCGGTGAGCGGTCGCTCCGCGTCCGCGGAGCAGCACAGCGGGTGCTGCGACGACTGCCGCACAGCGCCTACGCACACCGGATGGCCGACCGTCTCCGGCCGCTGATCACCGTCGATCGCCCGCGCGGCAGGTGGACCAAGGCCCGGGTGACGGCGCTCGCACCGACAGCGATCGACGACGCGGCGGTCCGCGACGGGCTCCGCGGCGTCGACGACGCAGTCGACCGCACCGCGTCGTTGCACGCCATCGTGGTCAGCGCACCGCTGTCGGTGTGGGGTGAGGTGACCGGGCTGTCGGTCGACGAGATCGTGGCCGCCGTCCGCGACGACGAGGCGCTGCTGACGCTGCTCATCTCCGCCGCCTGCGACCAGCACGATGTGGCGTGGGCACGCGCGCTCCTCGACGTCCAGCGCACCAGCGCACTGCTGGCCGCGCTCCCCCGTTCTGAACGCGACGCCTACGTGCTCCGCCGCATTCCGGTGGAGAACGATGTCGGATTCCGCGAGCTGCTGCTCACCGACCATCCGTGGAGTCCCGCGGTCGCCCGCGCGATCCTCGATCGCGTGACTCGTCCGCAGCCGGCGGGCGCCCGCAAGCGAGCGACCCACAACCCCGTGACCGATCCGTCGGCCTTCCCGGCCGAGATCGTCCCGTACCTGCGCGAGTTGCTCGCTCGCGCAGAACTCCCCGGCGCCGACGTCGAGATCTCCGACCAGCTCCGGCGTGTCCTCACCGCGACCGTCACCTACGCGTCCTTCGACCGTTCCATCCAGGAGGCCTTCTCATGACCGAATCGCCGACGAGCGCACCCGCCGACGTCCTGCGCGCCCACGCCGAACACGAGTACGCCGCGGAACTGGCCGCGCTCGCCGCCGTCGACGACCGCCCACGACCTCCGCGCTGGGAGCTCTCGCCGTGGGCGGTGAGCACCTACCTGCTGGGCGGCGAGTTGGCCGACGGCACCGTGATCACCCCGAAGTACATCGGCAGTCGTCGACTCATCGAGATCGCGGTGGCGTCGCTGGCGACCGATCGCGCACTGCTGCTGCTCGGCGTGCCGGGCACCGCGAAGTCCTGGGTCAGCGAACATCTGGCCGCCGCGGTGAGCGGCGACTCCACCCGCGTCGTCCAGGGAACGGCGGGCACCACGGAGGAGGCGATCCGCTACGGCTGGAACTACGCGAGCCTGCTGGCGTCGGGGCCGACCCCCGACGCACTGGTTCCCGGACCGGTGATGCGGGCGATGCGCACCGGCACCATCGCCCGCGTCGAGGAACTGACCCGCATTCCGGCCGACGTCCAGGACTCGCTGATCACGGTGCTGTCCGAGAAGACACTGCCGATTCCGGAACTCGACAGCGAGGTCCAGGCCACGCGGGGGTTCAACGTGATCGCCACCGCCAACGACCGGGACAAAGGCGTCAACGATCTCTCGTCCGCCTTGCGGCGCCGGTTCACGACCGTGGTGCTTCCGCTCCCCGATTCGCTCGACGACGAGGTCGCGATCGTCACCCAGCGGGTGACGAGCCTGGGTGCGTCGCTCGAACTGCCGTCGGACATGGAGTCGCTCAGCGAGATTCGCCGCGTCGTCACCGTGATGCGCGAACTGCGCGGCGGCGTGACCGCCGACGGTCGCACCACGCTCAAGTCGCCCTCATCGACGCTCTCGACCGCCGAGGCGATCTCCGTGGTCACCAGCGGACTCAGCCTGGCCGCGCACTTCGGGGACGGCGTCATCGGCGCCCACGACGTGGCGGCCGGTCTGCTCGGCGCCGTGGTGAAGGATCCCGTCCAGGATCCGGTGATCTGGGACGAGTATCTCGAGACCGTGGTGCGCGGCCGGCCGGACTGGGACGATCTGTACCGCGCCTGCCGCGATCTGGGCAGCGGCGCACCGCGATGACCGAGCCCGCGACCGTCTCGATCCTCGGCATCCGCCATCACGGACCGGGGTCGGCGCAGTCCGTCGCCGAGGCGCTCGACGAGATCGGCCCCGACTGCATCCTGGTCGAAGGTCCCGGCGAATTGACGCCGATCCTGCCGCTGCTCGCCGACCCCGACACCGTGCCGCCGATCGCCGGACTGGTCTACGACGCCGCGGTTCCGCGCCGGGCGTCGTTCTATCCCTTGGCCTCCTTCTCGCCCGAATGGGTGGCCACCCGCTGGGGGCTGGCGCACGACGTCCCCGTGGAATGGACCGATCTGCCTGCCGCCGCGTCGCTCGCGATCCGCGCTGCCGTCGACGAAGCCGGTGATCGGCGGCACAGCGCGGCGACGGCCGAGTCCGGCCACGATGAGCCCGGCCGCGATGAGCACGTCGTCGACCCCATCGGGGCACTGGCCGCGGCCGCGGGCTACGACGAACCCGAACGGTGGTGGGAGGACGCGGTGGAGCATCGCGGCGGCGACGCGACCGAGCGCCTCGACGGGGTGGGGCGGCCCGGCGTCGTGGACCGGTTCGACGCCGTGCGGGAGGCGATCGCCGAACTCCGTGCCGACGAACCTGTGCCCGTGCCCCTGGTCGACGACGAGAAGGTGCTCGACCTCGAGACCGCGTCGAATCAGTTGGGGTCGGCGATGACGGCCGTCCGCGAGGCCGCGATGCGCAAGTCCCTGCGTGCGGCGCTCAAGGCGGGTCGCCTGCGGATCGCGGTGGTGTGCGGCGCGTGGCATGCGCCCGCACTGGATCCTGCGCGGATGCCGTCGGCCGCCGCCGACAATCGGTTGCTGCGCGGTCTGCCGAAGACCAAGGTCGCCGCCGCATGGGTGCCGTGGACGGCGACGCGGCTGAGCCAGTGGTCCGGCTACGGCGCGGGCGTGGCCTCGCCCGGGTGGTACCGCCACCTCTTCGACGCCCGGCGCGACGGACAGGACACCGGGCAGGCTGCCGCCTCGTGGATGGTCCGGGTGGCGCGGGAGCTCCGCACACAGGGGCGGCCGGCGTCGCCCGCCGCCGTCGTCGACGCCGTTCGGCTCGCGGACTCGCTCGCGACGCTGCGCGGCCGACCGCATCCGGGGCTGGCCGAACTCGACGACGCCGCGTTGTCCGTCCTCGCGGACGGCGACCGACTGCCGCTCTCCCTCGTGAACGACGCGCTGGTGGTCGGCGCCGATGTCGGGGCCGTTCCCGAATCGGCGCCGCTGGTCCCCCTCGCCGCCGACCTGCAGCGACTCCAGCGCAGCTGCCGGCTCCGCCCGGCCGCCCAAGCCAAGAGCGTGATGCTGGACCTGCGGACCGACTCCGGTCGAGCCAAATCCGTCCTCCTGCATCGACTCCGCGCGCTCGGGATCACCTGGGGCCTGCCCGGTGAGACCGGCCCCACCACCGGAACCTTCAAAGAGGCGTGGGAACTCGAGTGGGATCCGACGATGGCCGTCGCCGTCGTCGAGGCCTCGGTGTACGGAACGACCGTGGAGTCGGCGGCCGCCGCGAAGATCGCCGCCGACGCCGCCGAGGCGACCGATCTCGCCGCGCTGTCGGAGCTGATCGACGGGTGTCTGCTGGCCGAGCTCCCGACCGGTCCGGTGGTCGCGGCGCTCGCCGATCGCGCCGCCGCGCACACCGATGTCCCCGACCTGCTCGCCGCGATCGAGCCGCTCGCCCGGGTGTGCCGCTACGGGAACGTGCGCCAGGTGACGACCGCAGATGTTCGCGAGGTGCTCGATCAGACCGCCGTCCGCGCATGTCTGGGCCTGCCGCCCGCGGTCGCCGGGCTCGGCAACGACGCCGCCGTCGTCCTGCGGACCGCGATCGAGTCGGCCCATCGAGGACTGATGCTGCTCGGCGCAGACGAGCTGACCGAATACTGGTTCGGAGCCCTGAACCGGGTCGCCGATCACGATCGGGCTCCGGGCACGCTCGTCGGGCGAGCGACCCGCATGCTGCTCGACGCCGACCGCGTGGACCGCGACGAGGTGGAGCGTCGGATGGGGCTGGCGCTCGCTCCCGCCGCGGACCCGATCGACGCCGCCGGATGGCTCGACGGGTTCCTGGCGGGTGATGCCCTGGTGTTGATGCACGACGCGGCACTCCTCGCCGTCGTCGACCGGTGGATGTCGGAGGCCCCGACGACCGTCTTCGACGATCTCCTGCCGCTGCTTCGCCGCACGTTCTCGGAGTTCACCCCGTCGGAACGTCGCATCATCGGCGCATCGCTCGCCCGCACCGAGCAGTCCGTCGACCACCATCGGTTCGACCTCGCCCAAGCCGCTCCGGCGATCGCGACGGTCGCCGCACTCATCGGAGGACAGTCGGCATGAATGACGATCGATTGACGCGGTGGCGGCTGGTGCTCGGCGGCGGTGAGGCCGATGGGATCGGCGGAGCGGCCGGCGACCTGCAGGGCGCGGACGCGGCCCGCGACCAGGTGCTGTCCCAGCTGTACGACGGTCCGCGGCGCGGCGGACTCGGCCGATCCCAGCCGCGCGTCGCGCGCTGGCTCGGCGACATCCGCACCTACTTCCCCTCATCGGTGGTTCAGGTGATGCAGGCCGACGCGATGGACCGGCTGGGCTTGAAGCAACTGCTGCTGGAGCCGGAGATGATGGCCGCCGTCCAACCCGACGTCGCGTTGGTGAGCACGTTGATCGGCCTCAATCAGGTGATGGACGAACACTCACGCGAGACCGCGCGGCACGTCGTCCGCCAGGTGACCGACCAGTTGGAGCAACGGCTGCGCAGCGCGACGGTCCAGGCGGTGACCGGGGCGCTCGACCGCTCGGCACGCACCAGCCGACCGCGCCCGGCCGACATCGATTGGAACCGCACCATCGCCGCGAACCTGAAGCACTACCAACCCGACTACACGACGGTGATTCCGGAGCGCCTCGTCGGCTATGCGCGGCGACAGTCGCAGGTGGAGCGCGACATCGTGCTGTGCATCGACCAGTCCGGGTCGATGGCCGAATCGGTGGTGTTCGCCAGTGTCTTCGGCGCAGTCCTCGCGTCGCTCCGCTCGGTGCGGACCCGTCTCGTCGTGTTCGACACCGAGGTGGTGGATCTGACCGAGGAGATGCACGACCCGGTCGATATCCTGTTCGGCGTGCAACTCGGCGGCGGCACCGACATCAACCGCGCCGTCGGGTACTGCCAGTCGCAGATCGAGCGTCCCGCGGAGACCGTGTTCGTGCTGATCAGTGATCTGTACGAGGGCGGGGTGGCCGACGAACTGCTGGAGCGGGCGCGATCGATCGTCGACTCGGGTGCCACCATGATCGCGCTGCTGGCGCTCGCCGACTCCGGCACGCCTGCGTTCGACGCCGACCTCGCCGGTCGGCTGACGGGACTCGGCGTCCCGTCGTTCGCGTGCACGCCGGACCAGTTCCCCGATCTGATGGCGGCGGCGATCGAACGCCAGGACGTGGGCGACTGGGCGGCGAACCGCGACATCACCGTGGTCGAGTGACTACTTCTCGTCGTCGGTGGGGTCGATGCCCTCGTCGAGGGAGTCCCAGAGGAGCCGTTCGTTGGTCTCCGTCGCCGCCGGTTCCCCGGCCGCCGCCGCGCGCTCACGCTCGGCGAACACCTTGCGCTCCAGTTCCTCGCGGCGCGCTGCGGGCGAATCGTACTTGGACGACATGCCGCCCTGGTTGGCCGTCCGCATCATGAAGACGGCGCCGAGCACGGCACAGATCGCCGATACGATCACCAGATAGCCCGGCATCGACTCGACCGGGATCCCGACCACCGGCGAGCGGTCCGACACGCCCGCCATCTTCACCACGTACAGATTGCCCTCGCCTTCGGTGAGCAACGAGATCGCCGGGATCACCGACACCGCGCCGCCGAGCGCGACCAGGATCGCCACCCCGCGCAGCAGCAGTCCGCGCACGGCGAACTGCGCGACGACCGCCGCGACCATCGCGAGCGCGACCGCCACCAGCCACGGACTCCAGTCGCTGCCGGTCACCGTGACCTCGCGCGACGGGTACGGCGGATCCTCACCGACGAGCACCGTCGCCCACTTCATGCGCGACGCACCCCAGAGGCCGAGCGCGGCCAGCAGGATCAGCACCGATGCGATGGCTTGGAAGCGCCGGTTGACGGGGCGCCGCGTCGCTGCGGCGTCGCCCTGCTCCGGTACGGGTTCCTCGGATCGGTTCACCGGTTCTCCTCCCCGACCTCATGCGCTCGAGACACCGGCGCCATGGTCGCGGCCGCGGCGACCGCGGCGAGAACCGCGGACGCCTTGTTACGGGCTTCGTTGTACTCGTACTCGGCGTCGCTGTCGGCGACCACGCCGCCGCCGGCCTGGACGTAGGCGGTGTCGCCCGACATCAGCGCGGTGCGGATCGCGATCGCGGTGTCGGCGTTGCCCGCGAAGTCGAGATAGCCGACGACACCGCCGTAGAGTCCGCGACGAGTGATCTCGTTGGCCTCGATCAACTCCATCGCCCGCACCTTGGGCGCACCGGTCAGGGTGCCCGCCGGGAAACACGCGGTGACGGCGTCGAGCGCTTGCTTCCCGTCCTGCAGCGTTCCGGACACGGTCGAGACCAGGTGCATCACATGGCTGTACCGCTCCACCCGCCGGTAGTCCGTGACGCGGACGGTGCCGGGTTCGCAGACCCGCCCGAGGTCGTTGCGGCCCAGGTCGACGAGCATCAGGTGCTCGGAGTTCTCCTTCTCGTCCGCCAACAGCCCCTTGGCGAGGAGTTGATCCTCCTCTTCGGTGGCGCCGCGCCAGCGGGTGCCTGCGATCGGATGCGTGGTGGCGACGCCGTCGGCGACCGTCACCAGCGCCTCCGGCGACGAGCCGACGATGCTGAAGGGCTCCCGGTCGATGCCGGGCATCCGCAGGAAGTACATGTACGGACTGGGGTTCGACGCCCGGAGCACGCGGTACACGTCGAGCGGATCGGCGTCGGTGTCGATCTCGAAGCGCATCGACGGCACCACCTGAAACGCCTCGCCCGCCTCGATCTCGCCGACCAGCCCGGTCACGATCTCGCGGTAGGCGTCGAGATCGCGCTGCGACCGGTAGTCGGGTGACGGCCTGCCGAACGTCGAGACGGTCGACGGCGCGGGCGCGGCGAGCGCCGCGGACATCGCATCGAGTCGTGCGACGGCGTCGTCGTACGCCTCGTCGACGCGTTCGTCGCTCCCGTCCCAGTTCACCGCGTTCGCGATCAACGTGATGGTGCCCTCGTGATGATCGAAGGCCGCGAGGTCGGCGACCAGCAGCCAGAACATGTCCGGCAGGTGCAGGTCGTCGACCGTGGTCTCGGGAAGTCGTTCCAGCCGTCGGACGAAGTCGTAGGCCATGAAGCCGACGAAGCCTCCGGTGAGCGGCGGCATGCCTGCGAGCGGGTCGGTCTTCAGCAGCCGCAGCGATTCGGCGAGCGCCTCGACCGGGTCGCCGCCGGCCGGTGCGCCTGCGGGGACGTCGCCCCACCAGTGCGCGTGGCCGTCGGCGACGGTCAGCGCCGATCGCGTTCCCGCTCCGATGAACGACCATCGCGACCACGACGCGCCGTTGGGCGCCGACTCCAGCAGGAAGGTGCCTTCTTTGAGGGCCGACGGATCAGCGCTGCCCGGGTCCCGAGCGAGCTTCCGATAGGCCGACAGCGGGGTCTCGGAATCAGCCAGCACCTTGCGCGTCACCGGGACCACGCGGTGATCGGCTGCGAGGTCGCGAAAGGCCTGCAGGGAGGTGGTCGCCATCGCGTCGGAGGCGGTGCGTGCGGCGCTCATCCGAGCGGTTCCCCGCCGACGCCCCACTGCTGGCGGGGCACCTCGGTGATGGTGACCCAGACCGAGTCCGGGTTCTTACCGGTGGCCTTGGCGTAGGCCTCGGTCACCGCGGCGATCGTCTCGCGCTTCACGCGATCGGACAGCCCCGGAGTCTGAGAGATCTGAATCAGCGGCATGATGTCACCGTCCTTCGTCTGTGGTGTCGTCGTTCGGCAGGTCCAGCGCCACCGAGAACTCGAGCGGTTCGGTGTCGAAGCAGCTGTGACTGCCGGTGTGGCAGGCCGCACCGGTCTGGTCGACGGTCAGCAGGAGCGTGTCGCCGTCGCAGTCGACGCGAATGTCGTGCACGTACTGCGTGTGACCGCTGGTCTCCCCCTTCACCCAGTACTGGCGGCGGGAGCGCGAATAGTACGTGGCCCGGCGGGTGGCCAGGGTGCGTTCGAGTGCCTCGTCGTCCATCCAGGCCATCATCAAGACGATGCCGGTGGATCGCTCCTGGGCGATCGCCGCGAACAGTCCGTCGCTGTTGCGCTTGAGCGAGGCCGCGAGTTCTGCGGGCAGCGCCATTGGTTGTTCCTCTTTCTACGGTGGACGGTGCGCTCAGCGGACGGTGATGCCCTCGGCGCGCATCGCGTCCTTGACCTCACCGATCGTCATGTCGCCGAAATGGAAGACCGAGGCGGCGAGCACGGCGTCAGCGCCCGCTTTGACCGCGGGCGCGAAGTCGGCGACCCGGCCTGCTCCGCCGCTCGCGATGACCGGGATCGAGACCGCTGCGCGCACCGCGGTGAGCATCGGGAGGTCGAACCCGGCTTTGGTGCCGTCGGCGTCCATCGAGTTCAGCAGGATCTCGCCCACACCGAGCTCCTCGCCGCGTCGCGCCCATTCCACAGCGTCGATCCCGGTGCTGCGACGACCGCCGTGCGTGGTGACCTCCCAGCCCGACGGCGTCGGCGCGTTCGGGGTTCCGTCCGGTCCGAGTTCCGGCACGGTGCGGGCGTCCACCGACAGCACGATGCACTGCGAACCGAACCGCTGGCTCATCTCGCTGAGCACCTCGGGGCGCGCGATCGCTGCGGTGTTGACGCTCACCTTGTCGGCACCGGCGCGGAGCATCATGTCGACGTCGTCGACGGTTCGGATGCCGCCGCCCACGGTCAGCGGGATGAACACGGCGTCCGCCGTGCGACGGACGACGTCGATCATGGTGCCGCGGCCCGAACTCGACGCGGTGACGTCGAGGAAGGTCAGTTCGTCGGCACCCTCGTCGTTGTAGCGGGCGGCGAGTTCGACGGGGTCGCCCGCGTCGCGCAGGTTCTCGAAGTTGACGCCCTTGACCACGCGGCCGTCGTCGACGTCCAGACAGGGGATGACGCGCACTGCGACGCTCACGGGTACTTCTCCTCGGTGTTGAGAGTTGGCTGATGGGAAGGTGAATTCAGGTGCCTGCGGTCTAGAGTCGCCCGTCGCGCAGTGCGGCCACCTGCTCGGGCATCGCCTCGCCGATCACCTCGAGCAGTTCGCCGTGCAGTCGACGGTTGCCGGTGACGAGCGAACTGGACGACACCGTCCACGGATTGCCTGCGACGTCGGTGGCCCGGCCGCCCGCAGCGCGGACCAGTGCGGCGCCCGCCGCGTTGTCCCACGCCTTGGCGCTGAACGAGACGGCACCGCCGAAGACGCCGGCCGCGACGTACGCGACGTCGATCCCGTTGGATCCGGTCATCCGCAGTCGGCCCGCGCGGTAGCTCAGTCGGCGTTGCAGTTCGGCGCGGGCGGCGCCGGGATAGCGGCCGCGGGACTTCACGTTGAAGGCGCCGAGGCCGATCACCGCGGTCTGCAGCGGACTGTCCGGGACGATCGGCATGGTCTCGCCGTTGACGATCAGACCGCCGCCGACGTGTCCTGCGAAGCTCTGTCCGATCAGCGGCATCCGGGTCAGTCCGATGACGGGTTCGCCGTCGACCGCCAACGCCAGCAGCATCGCCGCCATCGGCATGCCGACCGAGTAGTTGAAGGTGCCGTCGATGGGATCCAGGATCCACATCACGCCGGACTCGGCGGCCGGCCCACCGAACTCCTCGCCGTGCACTTCGATCCCGGTGCGTGCGCCGAGTGTTTCGCTGATCCGGCGTTCCAGTGCGAGATCGACCTCGGTGGCGAAGTCACCCGCACCCTTGATGTGGACGCCGGGCGATCCGAGGCCGTCGACGAACTGGTCGGAGACCTCGTCGAGCACCGACTCCGCAGCAGCCAGCAGCTGCGGCAGGTCGATGCGGTCCACGAGGTCGGTCATGCCAGGATCACCGACGCTGGGCTGCGGCGACCGCGTCGAGGGCTGCGGGCAGGGTGAAGCGGCCCGCGTACAGCGCCTTGCCGATGATGGCGCCTTCGACGCCGATTCCGGTCAGCTCGGCGATGGCCCGGAGGTCGTCGAGCTCGGAGATCCCGCCGGAGGCGACGACCGGCGAGTCGGTGGCGCGAGCGACCTGCTCCAGCAGTTCCAGGTTCGGTCCGGTGAGGGTGCCGTCCTTGCTGACGTCGGTGACCACATAGCGGGCACAGCCGTCGTTGTTGAGGCGCTCCAGCGTCTCCCACAGGTCGCCGCCCTCGGTGACCCAGCCACGCCCGCGGACGGTGTACGAGTCGCCGTTGCGGGTCACGTCCAGTCCGACGGCGATCTTGTCGCCGTGCTCGGCGATCGCCCGCGCGCACCATTCCGGGTTCTCGATGGCCGCGGTCCCCAGGTTGACGCGGGTGCATCCGGTGGCGAGCGCCGCGGTGAGCGTCGCGTCGTCACGAATGCCGCCGGAGAGTTCCACCTTGACGTCCACCTCGGCGGCCACCTGCGCGAGGAGTTCCCGGTTGTCACCGCGCCCGAACGCGGCGTCGAGATCGACCAGGTGCAGCCACTGCGCGCCGTCGCGCTGCCAGGCGAGTGCGGCGTCGCGCGGCGAGCCGTAGGAGGTCTCGGACCCGGCCTCACCCTTGACCAGGCGGACCGCCTGTCCGTCGACCACGTCGACGGCGGGGAGGAGTTCGAGGATGCCCATCAGTTCAGTTTCTCTTCTGTAGTGGTCGGTCGGAAGTGTCGGGTCGGAAGTGCTGTTTCGGGGGCGCCGATGCGCGCCGTCAGTTCTGGGCGTCGCCGTCGGCTCGTTGTCTGGCGGCGATCTCGGCGCGCCGGCGGTCGATCTCCTGCTGCACGCCGGACATCATCCTTCGCGACACCAGCGCGATGACGACGACCATCAGCAGGATTCCACCGATGGCCACGCACAACGCCGCAGTCGGGTACGGCCGAGCCAGGGCGATGACGATCGGCAGCGTCACCACCAGGACCAGTACGCCCGCACCGAGCGCGTAGAACACCAGTTTGGCGAATGAGAAATGCTGCGCACCACTGTCTTTCGCATTCACGTCAGGAAAGCCCCCCGATCCAGTTGGCCAGCAGTTGCGCCCCGACGTCACCGGACTTCTCCGGGTGGAACTGCGTGGCGGACAGCGGCCCGTTCTCCACCGCTGCCAGGAATCGGCCGCCGTGGTCGGACCAGGTCAGTTTCGGTGCCACGAGCGGACCGTCGGACGCCATGTCCCACGTCTGCACCCCGTAGGAGTGCACGAAGTAGAAGCGAGCGTCCTCGTCGATCCCCGCGAACAGCGTGGAGTCGGCGGGTGCCGTGACGGTGTTCCAGCCCATGTGCGGGAGCACCGGCGCCGCCAGGCGGGTCACCGAACCGGGCCACTCGCCGCAGCCGTCGGTGTCGATGCCGTGCTCCACCCCGTGCTCGAACAGGATCTGCATGCCGACGCAGATACCGAGGACCGGGCGGCCCCCGGCGAGGCGACGACCGATGATCCGATCGCCGCGTACGGCTTTCAGGCCCTGCATGCACGCCGCGAAAGCGCCGACGCCGGGCACCACCAGACCGTCCGCATTGATCGCGGTCTCGAAGTCTGCGGTGATCTCCACGTCGGCGCCTGCGCGTTCCAGCGCCCGCTGCGCCGAGCGCAGATTGCCGGAACCGTAATCGAGAAGCGCTAGTCGCTGCATCCTCTACTGTGCTCGCATTCTCTAGAGGGCGCCCTTGGTGGACGGGATCCCGCTGGTGCGGGGGTCGGGCTCGACCGCCGCTCGCAGGGCGCGTGCGACGGCTTTGAACTCGGCTTCGGTGATGTGGTGCTGGTCGCGACCGTAGAGAACCCGCACGTGCAGCGCGATCCGGGCATTGAGTGCGATCGACTCGAAGCAGTGCCGGTTGAGCACCGTGGCGTAGGAGACGACCGGCTTCTCGCCGCCGGAATATCCGCCGATGACGGCGGTCAGCATGTGGTCGGGTTCGCCGGTGTGGACGCAGTAGGGGCGGCCCGAGACGTCGACGACGGCCTGGGCCAGCGTCTCGTCCATCGGGATCCACGCGTCACCGAAGCGGCGGATGCCCTTCTTGTCTCCGAGGGCCTGGCCCAGCGCCTGCCCGAGGACGATGCACGTGTCTTCGACGGTGTGATGCGCTTCGATCTCGATGTCGCCCTTCGCGTGCACGGTGAGGTCGAAGCTGCCGTGGGCGCCGAACGCGGTAAGCATGTGGTCGAAGAACGGCACCGAGGTGTCGATGTCGGTCTGGCCGGTGCCGTCGAGGTTGATCTCGACGGTGATCGACGACTCGCGCGTGGTTCGTTCAACGCGTGCGATGCGCGGTGCGTGGGTGGGCTGGGCTGTGGTCACTGCGGTTACTGCTGCTTTCGGTCGGTTGGTCGGGCGAGCGCTGTCGCTGCCAGCTCTGCACTGACGGTCAGGAAGGCGTCGTTCTCGTCCGGTAATCCTATGGTCGCACGCAGGTAGCGGGGAATGCCGACATCCCTGATCAGCACGCCGCGGTCGAGGTACTGCCGCCAGGTCGCGGGCGCGTCGGCGAGCCCGCCGAACAGGACGAAGTTCGAGTCCGACGGGATCACCGTGTACCCGAGGCGCGCGAGTGCGGCGGCGACGCGGTCACGTTCGGCGGCGATCGCGGCGACGTTGCCGAGTGTCTCGGTCGCGTGTTGCAGCGCGGCGCGCGCGGCGGCCTGGGTGAGCACGGACAGGTGATACGGCAGCCGCACCAGCAGTAGCGCCTCGATCATCGCGGGCGCGGCCGCCAGATATCCGAGGCGACCGCCTGCGAAGGCGAACGCCTTGCTCATGGTTCGCGAGACGATCAGCTTGGCTCCGTACTCGTCGAGCAGGGCCACGGCGCTGGGCTGCGACGAGAACTCGCCGTACGCCTCGTCGACGATCACGATGCCGGGTGCGGCGTCGAGGATTGCGCGGAGGTCGTCGATCGGGATGCTGCCGCCGGTCGGGTTGTTCGGCGAGGTCACGAAGATCACGTCGGGGCGGTGTTCGTCGATGGTGGCGACGGCGCGGGCCACGTCGAGGGAGAAGTCGTCTGTACGGTGGGCGGGCACCCACTGCGTCTGGGTGCCGTCGGCGATGATCGGGTGCATCGAGTACGACGGGACGAAGCCCATCGCGCTCCGCCCCGGCCCGCCGAAGGCCTGCAGGATCTGCTGCAGGATCTCGTTGGAGCCGTTGGCGGCCCAGATGTTCTCGACCGACAGCGGCGTTCCGGTCGCGCCGCTGAGGTAGGCGGCGAGGTCGGAGCGCAGTGCGACGGCGTCGCGGTCGGGATATCGGTGCAGTTCCTCGGAGGCTGCGGCGACGGCTTTGGTGACGTCGTCGATCAGCGCGCGGCTCGGCGGGTGCGGGTTCTCGTTGGTGTTGAGGATGACCGGAACCTGCAGTTGCGGCGCACCGTAGGGCGACTTGCCGCGGAGGCCGTCGCGGATCGGGAGGTCCCCCAGCGTGATCCCGGCGCCGGGAACGGAGTGAGCGGGCCGAATCGGATCGGCGCCGGGAACGGAGTGAGCGGGCCGAATCGGATCGGCGCCGGGAACGGAGTGAGCGGGCCGAATTGCGTCGCCACCGGGAACGGCGGCGGTCATTGCGCTCCCCCGAACCGCGCCTGCACGGCTTCGCCGTGCGCCGGGAGGTCTTCGGCGTTGGCCAGGGTCACGACGCGGTCGGCGATCTCGGCGAGTGCGTCCCGGTTGTAGTCGACGACGTGGACGCCGCGCAGGAAGGTCTGCACGGACAGTCCGGAGGCGTATTTGGCCGATCCGGAGGTGGGGAGGACGTGGTTCGAGCCCGCGCTGTAGTCACCGAGGCTCACCGGCGAGTAGGTGCCGACGAAGATCGCACCCGCGCTGGTCACCCGGTCGGCGACGCTCTGCGCGTCGCGGGTCTGGATCTCGAGGTGCTCGGCGCCGTAGGCGTCGACGACCAGGAGACCGGCGTCGACGTCGTCGACCAGCACGATGCCCGACTGCGCGCCGGACAGCGCGGTGGTGACGCGCTCGGAGTGCTTGGTCTTCGCGACCGCCTCCTGCAGCGCCTCGTCGACGGCGTCGGCGAGTGCGGCGCTGTCGGTGACGAGGACCGATGCGGCGAGCACATCGTGCTCGGCTTGGCTGACGAGGTCGGCGGCGACGACGGCCGCGTCGGCGGAGTCGTCGGCCAGGATGGCGATCTCGGTGGGTCCGGCCTCGGCGTCGATGCCGACCACGCCGCGCACCAGGCGCTTGGCTGCGGTGACGTAGATGTTGCCGGGACCGGTGATCAGGTCGACCGGATCGAGGTCGGCGCCCGCGTGATCGGCCTCAGCGGTGTCAGTGCCGCCGTACGCCAGCAGCGCGATGCCTTGCGCGCCGCCGACGGCCCACACCTCGTCGACGCCGAGCAGCGAGCACGCGGCGAGGATGGTGGGGTGCGGCCAGCCGCCGAAATCGGCCTGCGGCGGCGAGGCGACCACCAGCGAGCCGACGCCCGCCTCCTGCGCGGGCACCACGTTCATGATGACGCTGGACGGGTACACGGCATTGCCGCCCGGGACGTAGAGTCCGACTCGTCGTACTGGAATCCATTTCTCGGCGACGCTGCCGCCGGGAACCACCTGGGTCACGGTGTTCTCGCGACGTTGTGCGGCGTGGACCAGGCGGGCGCGTCGGATGGACTCGGCGAGCGCATCGGCGACTGCGGGATCGAGGCTCTCCCGTGCCCTCGCGATCACGTCTGCGGGGACCCGCACCGACGTGGGGCGGACGCGGTCGAACTGCTCGGTGTAGTCGAGGGCCGCGGCGGCCCCATGCTCGGCGATCGCTTCGACGACGGGCGTGACCGTGCCCAGCACGGCGTTGACGTCGGTTCCGCCACGAGGCAGCGCGCGACGCAACTGGCTGAGCGTCGGGACGGCACCTCGTAGATCGGTTCTGGTGAGCATGTTCGACGAGTCTCCGGATCCGTTTTCAGTGAGAGTGTGGACTCCGTCCAGGATATGCGTTCACCGCAAGTCGATTCTGCACCGGTCCCCGGACCCCGTCGCTGACATCGCACGATCTCGTTTTACTTAGCCAAGCCTATGCTATTTACTGACATTGACTGCTTTTAACTGCCGCCCCACGCCTCAGGAGACGCCGATGGACCCCGACTCGCCGGAACTCGATACGCCCGTGGCCGAGCCCTACGACTACCCGACGGAACCGATCGCCGCCGACCGGTCCGGGACCACGCCGACCGCCGCGGGTGAACCGACGACGGCGTCGGGCGTCTCCTGGTCCACCGTCATGGCCGCGGGTGGTGCCGCCGCCGTCGTCGCGGCGCTGATTCTGGCGATCGGGACCACCGGCCTGTACCTGCTCAGCGACCGGACGCCCGCTCGCGCCGCTCCCGCGACCGTCGTCCAACTCGGGGACACCGCGCCTGTCGCCGCCCCGACGACCGGCGCCCAGACCACCGCAGCGTCGACTCAGACTGGTGCCGACACCGCGCCGAACAGCAGCACCGGGCCGACCGCCGCCGCGACCGATCCCGTCGCTCCCGCAGATGTCCCGGCCGCCCAGGCTCCTGCGGCGACGTCGACCACCACGAGCGCGCCCCCCGACCAGTCCACGCCGGGCAATCCGAACTTCCGCGTCACCGCCGACCGCCCGACGCTCACCGACCTGACCAACATCGTCGACTTCCTCGTCGCCTCCCGTGCGTCAGACCAGGCGAAGGCGGCGAATGTGGAGGGCGGCATGTCGGCGGTCGTCGTTCCGAAGACCGTGTACACGTTGGGTCTGTTCCGACCGCCGCTCGGCTGGAACAAGGTGACCGGTCCGCTGGTGCAGAACGGCACCACGGTGTCGGCGACGTTGAACAGCGGCTCCGCGGGACGGCCGACGATCCGCATGACCATCCAGTTCAAGAAGATCAGCGGCAACTGGCGTCTGGCGGCGAGTTCGATGTGCGAGGGCGTCAAGACCGTCGGTCTCAACATCTACTGCAACGCATGATCGACCTCAGCGAAGTCACCGTCCGCTATAACGGGACAGCCGTCCTGGACCGGGTGTCGATGCACGCGCGGGACGGTCGGCTGACCTATCTGCTGGGTCGGAATGGTGCGGGCAAGTCGACGCTCCTGCGCACCGCGTGCGGAATCGTTCGGCCCGGCGCCGGTTCGGTGAGGATCGACGGCGAGGCCCCGCGACGAATCGCGCGACCGGCGGCCGCGATCGGCGTGCACCTCGGCGCCGATGCGGCGGGCTCGGCTGCCGGCCCGCATCCGTCGCACACCGGCCGCAGACACCTCCGGTGGCTCGCCGTCGCAGGCGGACTCGACGACACGCGCGTGACGACCGTGCTGCGGAGGGTCGGACTCGCCGACGCCGCCGACCGACGCGTCGCCGAGTACTCGCTCGGCATGCGCCAGCGGCTCGGGATCGCCGCAGCCCTGCTCCCCGATCCCCCGAACCTGATCTTCGACGAGCCGGTCAACGGGCTCGACATCGACGGCATCCGCTGGTTGCGGACCCTCTTGCGCGGATTGGCGGACGACGGTCGTGCGGTGGTGATCGCCTCGCATCTGTTCGACGAAGTGACCCGAACGGGCGACGACGTGGTGGTCGTGGAACGGGGCCGCGTCGTCGCCGACCTGCCGCTCGCCGACTTCGTCGCCGGCCACGACGACCTCGAGACGGCGTACGTGTCGCTGATCCGCCCCACCACGTCGGGCGGTGAGGGCCGATGATCGCGCTCGCCCACTTGTTCCGTGCCGTCCGCGCCGAGTTCTATCGGGTCGGCGGGCGCCGCGGGCCGCTGGTCTTCGCGGCGTTGCCGGGCGCGGTCGTCGTGCCGCTGGTCGTGACGATCGCGATCGCAACCGTCGCCGAGCGCTTCGCGACGATGTCGGCCTCCGGCATTCAGGTCACCTCGGTGCAGACCACGAACTCGGTGTACTGGGTGCTGACGTTCACCGTGATCGTGTGGGCGATCCTCGCCGCGACTGCGCAGGCGTCCGCGGCGCGCGGGCCGGCGAGCGATCTGGAGCGGATTCTGTTCCCTCGTGCCTGGACTGCACCGGTGGCCCGCTGGCTGCTCTACGGGGCGTTGTCGGCGACCGTCGCCCTGGTGCTGACGGCCGCGGTGATGCTGGTGCTGCCCGCCGCGTTCCCCACGGTGTACGGCGGCGTCGACATCACTTCGTCCGCAGGTCTCCGCTTCGTGATCACGGTCCCGATCTACGCCTTCCTCGCCTGCGGGATCGGGGTCGGGATCGGCGGCATCGTCGGACACCCGGTAGTGACCGCCGCGGTTCTGCTCGGGTGGGCGTTCGTCATCGAGAACTCGATCTCCTTAGCGCCCAAGGGCTACACCCTCCAGGGTTACATGCCGTTTCTCAACGGTCAGTTCGGGACCGGGCAGGAGTTGGCCTTCACGCCGCCGTGGGGCCCGAACGGCGCCCTCGTCTACGCTGCGGTCGTCGGCGCGGTGCTCGTCGCCCTGGCCTGCGGCGCCGCCGCCCGGAGACGGCGTCCTCGTCGGTGACTCCCCGGTCTCACCGGTTCCGGCCGATGTCGCCGGGTGCTCGGCGCCGACGGGATTCAGTCACGAGTTCGGACGACGCAACGGGACGTGCGGAATGCCGTCCTCGACGAACTCGGGACCGTCCGGGAGGTAGCCCCATCTCGCGTACATGTCGACCAGGTGCGCCTGCGCGTCCATCACGCTGACGTCGCGACCGATGTACGCGACGGCGCGTTCCATCAGCGCCCCGGTGAGCCCTGCCCCTCGGAACTCGCGACGGACGCAGACTCGCCCGATCCGGTACTGGCGACTGTCGCCGACAGCATCGACCAGCACCCGCAACGTCGCAATCGGCACACCGTCGGAATCCGCGCACCAGAAGTGCAGGGCCGTCGACTCCGCATCGCGGCCGTCGATCTCCGGATAGGCGCAGTCCTGTTCCACCACGAACACGTCCGTCCGCAGTCGCAGCAGACCGTGCAGGGTGCGCGGATCGAGGTCGGACAGGGTGGCGGCGTGGACTGTGTGGATCATCGATCGCTATGATGCATCATCACTGCCGGGCTGCGCCCGAGGCACTGGCGTTCATCTGCCACCTCGACCCGTAGGCTCTCGGCATGGTCACCACAGTCCCGGCCGACGACTCCGTCGACGAGTTCCTGGCATCGATCGTCGATCAACGGCGACGGACCGACGCACAAGCGGCCGTCCAGCTCATGCGTGAGGTCACCGGAGCCGAACCGGCGATGTGGGGCACGATGATCGGTTTCGGCCGTCAGCCGTACACGAATGCGGACGGCAAGTCCCACGAGACGTTCGCCGTCGGCGTCGCCGCCCGCAAGCAGGCGCTGACCCTGTACGGACTCACGTACTACGGCTCGAATCAAGATCTGCTCGACCGGCTCGGCGCGCACACCGTCGGCAAGGGCTGCCTGTATATCAAGCGCCTGGACGCGGTCGACGTGGACGTCTTGCGTGAACTCGTCGCGCGCGGCTGGGCGACGAATCACACGCCGTGATCGTCCTGGCTGATCGCATCCCTCACGCCGGCTGACCCCGCCCTCGCGACGACCAGATCCTCGCCGCCGATCGGGCTCAGCCCATCGGTGCGGTCGGCGAAGTAGCGCTCGTGCAGGTCGGTCGACGTGACGACCTCGACGTCGTCGAACCCGGCAGCGCGCGCGAGACCGGCGGCCTCGTCCGGAGTGAGCAGGCTGAGCCACGGATGTCCGGAGGCCCGCGCGCCCTCGGCCGCCACCCGCAGGATCGATTGAATCTCCGGCGGCGCCATCTCGATCGGACGCGAGTAGCTGAAGACGACGGCCGAGCCGGGTGCGAGCGACGCAGCCGCGGAGAGGGTCGCCGCGATCGCCTCCCGCGTCAAGTACATGGTGACGCCGAGCATCGAGACGACGGTCGGCACCTCGGGATCCAGGCCTGCCGCGACCACTTCGTGGAGCCACGACTGTCCCGCTTCGAAATCGACCGGGACCAGGCACAGCCGCTCAGGCGCGTCGAGACCGAGCGTCGCCAGCCGTGCGTGCTTCCACGCCCCGGTCTCCGGTGCATCGACCTCGAAGACTCGCACCGCTCCCGCCTGCCGTTGCGCGAAGGTGTCCAGGCCCGCACCGAGCACGACGTACTGCGCCGCAGTCGACTCGACGACGATGTCCTCGGCGGCGCGGGCCCGCGCGACGATCGATGCGCGATTGGTTCTCGTCCGCTCCGGATCCATGTCCGGGCGTGCACGCCAGTCGTCGTCGACGGCAGCGATCTGCAGGCCGATCGTGTCGTCGAGGACAGGCGGCGCATCGTCGACCAGCACGTGGAGTGCTCGCCACAGCGCCGTTCGGACCGCCGTCGTATCGGGACCGCTTCCCATCACCGCACCTCTCGTCGAACCCGTCGACTCCATGGTGCACCCATCGACTCCGCTCGGGACGGCGCCCGGCCCGCCCGGTGCCTCGACCAATAGCCTTGACTATTGGTAACCAAACAGATACCAATTAGGTGTGGACGCGTTCGAGGCACTCGCCGATCCGATCCGTCGCAGTCTGCTCCGCCGGCTGCGCCGCGGACCCGCGCGCGTCGTCGACCTGTCCGCTGAACACTCGATCAGCCGCCCGGCCATCAGCAAACATCTGCGCCTCCTCGCCGAGGCGGGACTCGTGCAGGCCGTGCCGTCGGGTCGAGAACGCCACTACCACCTCGTCATCGCAGGTTTCGAACCTCTCCGGACCTACCTCGACGAGCTGACCCCCGCCGCGCCCCCGATCCCCGAGCACGTGCTCGACGGTCTCGACCTCGAAGTCCGTCGCACGACTCGCGATCGCCGCACCCGCAACGCCCCAGACTCAGACACCGCCACCTCTGACACCGCCACCACTGACACCGCACCCTCGGCCCCCAAGGAGAACTCCGCATGAGCACACCGACCCCCACCGGCCGTCGCCGCGACACCGCCGACGGCGGCACCTATTGCGAATGGCAACGCACCTTCCGCGCGCCCGTCGCCGACGTCTGGGCCGCCGTCACTGAACCGGAACGCCTGGCCCGCTGGCTCGGGACCTGGACCGGCGACCCGTCGTCGGGGTCCGTGAACTTTCGCATGCTCTACGAAGGCGACGACATGCCTGCCGAGGGTTTCGCCATCGACGAATGCGACCCGCCGACACGGCTGCGGATCACCACGTCGTTCCCGTACGACAGCGACGATCCGACACACTGGCACCTGCGGCTCGACCTCACCGAGGCCGACGGTGTCACGACGCTGACGTTTGCGCAGAGCGTGCCCGACCCGACGATGGCCGAAGGAGTCGGACCCGGCTGGGACTACTACCTCGATCGCCTCGTCGCCGCCGAGACGGGGACCGACCCCGCGACCGTCGACTTCGCCGACTATCACCCGAACGACGAGTTCACCGCGCACTACCGCGCCGAGTTCGGGATCTGAGGCTCAGGCGCCCGCGGTCACATGTCCAGGCCGAAGTCCAAGACGCTGACCGAGTGCGTGAGCGCTCCGACGGCGAGGAAGTCGACGCCGGTGCGCGCGTAGTCCAGGGCGACGTCGATCGACAGCCCGCCGGACGATTCGAGCAGCGTCTCCGGCGCGGCCGCATCGCGACGCTGAACAGCCATCTGCGTCGCCCAGGGCTCGAAGTTGTCGAGCAGCACCAGCTGCGGTTTCAGGGCGAGCACCTCGTCGAGCTGATCGAGGGAGTCGACCTCGACCTCCACCGGCACGTCGGGCGCCGCGGCACGCACGGCTTCGAGTGCCTTGCCGACACCTCCGGCCGCGACGACGTGGTTGTCCTTGATGAGCGCGGCGTCGCCGAGACCCATTCGGTGGTTGACGCCGCCGCCCGCGCGCACGGCGTACTTCTGCAGGGCACGGAGCCCGGGAAGGGTCTTGCGAGAGTCCCGAATCCGGGCCTTGGTGCCGTCGACGGCGCTCACCCATGCGGCGGTCGCGGTCGCGATTCCGGACAGGTGGCACAGCAGATTGAGAGCCGTCCGTTCGGCGGTCAGCAACGAGGTGGCCGGCGCCCGCAGGGCGAGGGCGACCGATCCCGGCTGCACCTGAGCCCCGTCGTCGAGTTGCTCGGTCACCACGTAGTTGTCACGGCCGACCACCTGGTCGAGCACCGCGCGCACCACCGGCAGACCGGCCACCACACCGGCCTGCCGCGCCACGATCTTCGCGTCGGCGACCGTGTCGGCAGGCACGGTGGCCAGCGTGGTGATGTCGGGTCCGTACCGCAGGTCCTCGAGAAGCGCGGTGCGGATGAGGGCGTCGACCTCTTCGTCGACGATGGTCCCGAGGTCGCCGGTGGTCTGCTGTCCGATGAAGGCGTTCACAGGCGGCTATTCTCCACTGCCCGGGTTACCGATCGCGATCATCCTCTCCACCGACTTGCGAGCGCGCTCGGCGACGTCGGGTGCGACGAACACCTCGTCGCGCCCCTCGGTGAGGCAACGCAGCAGCGCAGCGGGGGTGATCATCTTCATGTACGGGCACGCGGCCTTCTCGTTGACTGCGCGGAAATCGATCTCGGGAGCCGCTTGACGCAGCTGGTGCAGCATCCCGATCTCGGTCGCGACCAGCACCTGGCCCGACTTCGACTGACGGGCGGCGTCGATCATGCCGCCGGTCGAGAGGATCTTGACGCGCTCTTCGGGCACGATGCCCTCGCCGGAGAGGTACAGCGCCGAGGTGGCGCAGCCGCACTCCGGGTGGATGAAGAGCTCGGCGTCCGGGTGCGCCTCGGTCTGCTCGGTCAGCTCGGTGCCGTTGATGCCCGCATGGACGTGGCACTCGCCCGCCCAGATGTGGATGTTGTCGCGGCCGGTCTCGCGCTTGACGTGTGCACCGAGGAACTGGTCCGGCAGGAACAGCACGTCGCGGTCGGGATCGATCGAGGCGACGACGTCGACGGCGTTCGACGACGTGCAGCAGATGTCGGTCAGTCCCTTCACCTCGGCCGTGGTGTTGACGTACGAGACGACGACGGCGTCGGGGTAGTCGGCCTTCCACGCACGGAGGTCGTCGGCGGTGATCGAGTCCGCCAGCGAGCACCCGGCCCGCTCGTCCGGGATCAGCACCCGCTTGGACGGGCTGAGGATCTTCGCGGTCTCCGCCATGAAGTGGACACCGCAGAAGATGATCTCGTCGGCGTCGGTCTCGGCAGCGATCCGCGAGAGCGCCAACGAGTCGCCGGTGTAGTCGGCGATGTCCTGAATCGCCGGGACCTGATAGTTGTGGGCCAGGATCGCGGCGTTGCGCGCCTTGGCCAGCCGCTTGATCTCGTCGGCCCACTCCGCGGTCGGCTCCACGCCGCCGTAGGCGGGCGGAATTCCGTGCCGCGGGTCGGGCATGCCGAGATCGGTCTCGGTCCGGGTGATCACGGTTCCAGTAGTCATCGCGACTGCTCTCCCATCGCTTGTTCTCCAGAGGCTGGGCTTTGCCTCGGAGGTTTTCGACCATAGGTCGAAAACACGTTTCGATGGTAACACCTGTGATCGAGAACGCAGTATCGGCCGGGTTCAGCGGCGCCCGACACGCCGGTGTCCGGACCGGGACGTCTCCGCATAATCTGGAGACCATGTCCGACACCACCGTCCGCGTCGAGGTTCTCACTGCGGTCTTCCAGGTCCGCGAATCAGAGACCGCTGAGCCCCTCCTCCAGGTACTTCTCCGACGGTGTGAGAAGGCCGGGTGGTCCCTTCCCGGAGGACCGATCGTCGAGCGCGAGACACTGGGCGCCGCCGCCGTCCGCTGGCTCGGCACCCGCGCAGGACTGACCCGGGTGGCGCATCTGGAGCAGTTGGCGGTCTTCTCCGACCCCGACCGGGTCCCGGACGAGCGGACGGTCGCTTCGACGTTCATCGGGCTGGTCCCCAGCGACATCCCCGCCGAGACCGTGGCGGACGCCGAATGGTTCGACGTCGACGGACTCCCTCCGCTCGCGTACGACCACCGCGACATCGTCGATCGTGCCCGTGTTCGACTCGCGGGCAAGTTGTCGTACACCAACATCGCCTTCGCGCTGGCTCCGAGCCAGTTCCCGATGTCGGAACTCGCCGAGATCTACGGCGCCGCCCTCGGCTACCCGGTCGATTCGACCAATCTCCTCCGCGTTCTGTCCCGGCGCGGTGTCGTGGTCGCGACCGGCACCGTCGGACGGACCGGCGGCAAGGGCGGTCGCCCGCCTGCGCTCTACGCCTTCGCGGACACGCAGTTGCGGGTCACGGACGAGTTCGCGGCTCTTCGTCCGCCGATGTGATCGGCGGGGTGGCACCCGTCTCCGGTGCGGCCGGGTCCATCGCGACGAAGCCGTCGGCGGTGGCCTGAGCTGCGCCGACGGGGATCGGCGATTCCGCGACGTCGTCGCCCACCCCGAGGTCGGCGTGACTGCTCGAGATCACGCACACCAGATACACCAGGACCGCGGCGGCCGGAGCACACACCAGCAGCAGCCACGGCGGCCCGACCTGGCCTTCGAGCCAGAGTTTCACGGTGCCCCGGTACACCCCGGGCACCGTGTGATCCGCCAGTTCTCCATGCACCGCCTGCGCCCAGGTCTCGGCGATCTTCAGCGAGACGACGGACGTCGCGAGCGACATGAGCGTCACGAACGACAGCCCTGCCGGACCGCGCGTGGAGCGCAGACCGAACCAGGAGCCGAGGCCGATCGCCGCGCCGAGGCCGAACGACAGGAGCGCGAAGACGGCGATGCCGCCGAAGAGTTTCGCCGGATCGGACTCGGTGGCCCATCGCTTGGCCCCGCCGTGTTCGACGACGAGGTTCGGGGTGGGCGCCAGCCACACCCACAGACCACCGACGACGACCGCCGCAGCCAGCAGCGAGAGGGCCACCACGACCGCCCGGCGCATGTTCATCGCTCGCCCAGCTCCGTCGAATCGAGGGCGCCGTGGCGTGAGCAGCGGGCGTCCCAGCCGTCCGGCCGCACCTGCACCACCATGCGTCGACCGCATTGACCGCAGTACCGCGGGGGCTCCAGACCGAGCTGGGCGGCCGCGGGGACGGCGTCGGGCGCCTGCAGTTCCAGTTCGACGCCGGTGTACACGCCGTACTTCACCGGTTCGTGCAACGGCCCCGGAACAACACTCGTCACGCGCGCCGCCTCTCCGAACCTGATGGCCGCCGCAGACGGCCCTGTGGTTCCGAGGCTACCGTCGACGCTCACAGCGTGTCGTTGAGGGCTTTGATCGGCATGCTCAGATCAGCGAGCAGGTCGAGGTCGTTCTCGGCGGGACGGCCGAGCGTCGTCAGGTAGTTGCCGACGATGACGGCGTTGATGCCGCCGAGAATGCCCTGCTTGGCTCCGAGATCGCCGAGGGTGATCTCGCGACCGCCCGCGAATCGCAGGATGGTGCGCGGCAGAGCCAGGCGGAAGGCCGCGACCGACTTCAGCGCCTCGGAGGCGGGCAGCACGTCGAGATCACCGAACGGGGTTCCGGGCCGGGGATTGAGGAAGTTGAGCGGCACCTCGTCGGGTTCGAGTGCAGCGAGGTCGGCGGCGAACTCGGCGCGCTGCTCCAGGGTCTCGCCCATGCCGAGGATGCCACCGCAGCACACCTCCATGCCCGCATCGCGGACCATGCGCAGGGTGCCCCACCGTTCCTCCCAGGTGTGGGTGGTGACCACGTTCGGGAAGTGACTGCGCGCGGTCTCGAGGTTGTGGTTGTAGCGATGCACACCCATCGCGGCCAGCTCGTCCACCTGCTCCTGCGTCAGCATGCCGAGACTGCAGGCGATCTGGATGTCGACCTCGTTGCGGATGGCCTCGATTCCCGCGGCGACCTGGCTCATCAGCCGCTTGTCGGGTCCGCGCACAGCGGCAACGATGCAGAATTCGGTGGCGCCGGTCTTGGCGGTCTGCTTGGCGGCCTCGACCAGCGACGGGATGTCGATCCATGCGCTGCGGACGGGCGAGGCGAACAGTCCGGACTGGCTGCAGAAGTGGCAGTCCTCCGGGCAGCCGCCGGTCTTCAGCGAGATGATGCCCTCGACCTCGACTTCGGGGCCGCACCAGCGCATGCGGACGTCGTGCGCCAGTTGCATCAGTTCGGTGAGGCGCTCGTCGTCGAGTTGCAGGACCTGGAGGACCTGCTCCTGCGTGAGTCCTTCACCGCGTTCGAGGACCTGCTCGCGCGCGAGCGCGAGGATGTCGGAGGTGTCGGCGCCGGCCGGGGCTGTCGTGTCGGCGGTCGTGGTCATGGAGTGCTCCTTAGACGGGGTGAGACGGTTCGGGTACCGCAGCGGACGTGATGCGCCGCCGCGGCGGTTCAACGGGGGTTCAGTGGACGGCGAGTGCGAACAGTGCGGGCTCCACCCAGTCGGGGGCGGCCGCACGGAATCGTTCGCCGGAGAGGCGGCCTGCGCCCGCGGGCACCGTGGCGACCACCCTCGCTCCGGTCAGTCGTGGCAGATCGGTGCGATTGCAGCGTTCGGCGAGGCCGGGTTCGGCGGGCCACGCGCCGATCACCAGGCCACGCACCGCGACGCCTGCGACCTCCGCGGCGCGCGTGGTGAGCTCGGTGTGGTTCAGGGTGCCGAGTCCCGGATCGGTGACCACCAGCAGTTCGGCGGACAGCCGACGCGCGACGTCGAGGATCGTCAGCTCGGGCGCGAGCCGGACCAGCACACCCCCGGCGCCCTCGACGAGTACCAGATCGGCGTCGACGGCGAGGGCTGCCACGGCGTCGACGATCGCGTCGAGTGTCACCGGAGGCATCCCCGCTCGTGCGGCGGCGGTCTCGGGCGCCAGCGGCTCCGGGAATCGTGCGGGCTCCCGCATCGGCAGGGGCCCGGCGAGCCGTTCGACGTCGGCGAGGTCGCCCGGCTGGTCGGGTGCGACGCCGGTCTGCGCCGCCTTGCAGACGGCCACCCGCAGCCCCGCGGCCGTCGCGGCCGCCGCCACCGCGGCGGTGGCGACGGTCTTGCCGACGCCGGTGGACGTTCCGGTGACGACCAGGATCCGGGCGTTCATCGGACGCTCACCGCCGACAGCGCCCGACGGACCACCGTCGCGACGTGGTCGAGGTCGTCGTCGCTGAGGTCCGCGCGCACGGTCAGTCGCAGCCGCGAGGTCCCCTCCGGGACCGACGGCGGACGGAAGCAGCCGACGAAGACGCCGTGCTCACGACACCGCGCCGCAGCCTGGACTGCAGCCGTCGGATCGCCGATGATCAGCGAGACCACCGCAGCGTCGGGCACCTGCGCCCCGCACGCTTCGGCGAGCCGCCGGACACTCGCGCGGAGCCGCTCGGGCATGGCCGGATCGGCCCGCAGGATGCGCAGCGCCGCGTGCGCCGCGCCGACGGCGGCGGGGTTGAGCCCGGTGTCGAAGATGAAGGTGCGCGCGTGGTCGATCAGGTGCTCGCGCAGCAGCGAGGTACCGAGGACCAGTCCGCCTTGGGCGCCGAGCGACTTGGACGCGACCGTCGTGACGACGAGTCCAGGCGCTCCCGACAAGCCGAACTCCGCGGCCACTCCCCGTCCGCCGGGTCCGCGGACACCGAGGGCGTGCGCCTCGTCCGCGAGCAGGATCGCGCCGTGGTCGACGGCGGCCCGGTACAGCTCGTCCAGCGGCGCCCGGATGCCGTCGATGCTGTAGATCGAGTCGGTGACGACCAGTGCCCGTTCCTCGGTGCGGTCGGCGAGCGCGCGGCGAACGGCGTCGACGTCACCGCGCGGCACCACGACCACGCGGGCACGGGACAGGCGGCAGCCGTCGATCAGCGAGGCGTGGGCACCGGTGTCGCTGACGATCAGGTCGCCCCGACCGACGAGCGCGGTGATGGCGCCGATGTTGGCGAGGTAACCGGAGGAGAAGGCCAGGGCCGCCTCGAAACCGAGGAAGTCGGCGACGTCGTTCTCGAACTCGATGTGCGCCGCGGTGGTTCCGGCGACGAGCCTGGACGCGGTGGAGCCGCCGCCCCACAGGTCCAGACCGGCGTGCGCGCCCGCGATCACATCCGGATGCGTCGACAGACCGAGGTAGTCGTTGGACGCCAGGTTGAACTCGGCGTCGCCCGGTCGCCGAACGACCGGGTCGCGGTGCAGGCCCGCCTCACGCGTCCGCGCGGCGATCTCCGCCAACCACGGCGCGCTCACGACGCGGGCTCCGGCTCGACGAGGTCGGCGACCGAGTAGTCCGCCGCGGTGGCCGCCAACGATGCGTGGGTGGCCGCACTCATGCCCGCGATCAGGGCGTCGAGCTGACCGTCGTCGATGATGAACGGCGGCATCGCGTAGATCAGGTTCCGGAACGGTCGTATCCAGACGCCGGCGGCGACGGCGGCATCGGTCGCGGCGACCATGTCGACGTCGCGGTCGAGTTCGATCACTGCGATGGCGCCGAGCGTGCGGACGTCGACGACCCCCGACACGCCGGTCAAGGGCGCGAGGCCCTCGGCCAGCCTGCGGCCGATCTCCGGAACGCGGGTGGCCCACCTCGCGTCGGCCAGCAGCTCCAGAGACGACGCCGCCACCGCACACGCCAACGGATTCGCCATGAACGTGGGGCCGTGCGCGAGTCCGCCCGCCTCACCGCGGCTGATCACCTCGGCGATCTCATCGGTGGTGAGGGTCGCAGCAAGAGTGAGATAACCGCCGGTCAACGCCTTGCCGACGCACATGATGTCGGGACTGATGCCCGCGGCGTCGACGGCGAAGAGCGTGCCGGTCCGGCCGAAGCCGGTGGCGATCTCATCGCAGATGAGCAGGACCTCGTGCTCGTCGCACAGTCGCCGCAACCCCGCGACGAGGGCGGGCGAATGGAATCGCATTCCACCGGCACCCTGAACCACCGGCTCGATGATGACGGCGGCGAGCTCGTCGCGCCGACGGCGCAGCTGCGCGTCGAGCATGTCCAGATAGGCCCGGTCGACGTCGTCACCCGCACGCGCATCCGGCGGGGCGGGGACGAAGACCTGGTCGGCGATGACGCCGCGCCACATCGCGTGCATGCCGCCGTCCGGGTCGCAGACGCTCATCGGCGCGAAGGTGTCGCCGTGATAGCCGCCGCGCCAGGTGAGCAGCGTGCGCTTGTCGGGGCGGCCCCGACTGCGCCAGTACTGGACGGCCATCTTCACCGCCACCTCCACCGACACCGAACCGGAGTCGGCGAAGAACACTTTTCGCAGCGGATCGGGGGTCAGTTCCACCAGCGATGCCGCCAGTCGTGCGGCCGGCTCGTGGGTCAGTCCACCGAACATGACGTGCGACATCCGTCCCGCTTGGTCGGCGAGCGCGGCGTCCAACCGTGGATGCCGGTAGCCGTGAACGGCCGCCCACCACGAGCTCATCCCGTCGACCAGCTCGGTGCCGTCGGCCAGCACGATGGTCGCGCCCACGCATTCGCGGACCACCCGCGGCCTGGTGCTCGAGGGAAATCCTCCGTACGGATGCCAGACGTGCTCGGCATCGATCTCGGTGACGACGACTGCGTCCACACCGGTCTCCTGTTCTGTCTCAGCCCCGCCCGCATCACGACCCTCTCCTAGACACTGTCCAGGAGATTCTTGAACACCGTACAGGATGACCCTGTACGTCGTACAGGGCTGCGACGTCGCCGGCTTTTCGGACTCGGATAGGGTGACGCCGTGAGCAATACGAGGGCCGACATCCTGGCCGCGGCGCGCGACATCCTGGCCGACCACAGCCTCGCCGACCTCACGATGCGGCGACTGGCGACCGAACTGGGCGTCCGTCCCAACGCCCTGTACTGGCACTTTCCCAACAAGCAGACGATGCTGGCCGCGCTGGCCGACGACATCCTGACGACCATCCCGGGGCCGATACCGGACATCGACTGGCTCACCGATGTGCACCGTCTGGCGACCGACCTGCGCGCGGCGCTGCTGTCCGTGCCCGACAGCGCCGAAGTGGTGTCGTCGGCGTGGGCGTCCGGCCTGGCCGAGCGCGGCATGGAGTCGTCGATCGCCGCCGTCGCCGTCGGTGGCGGACTCCCGCAGCGAGTGGCCGACGGCCTCGCCACGGCGATCTGCCAGCTGACGATCGGTCTGACGATCGAGGAGCAGACCCGCACGCAGATGGAGCGACTCGGCGTCACCGGTCCGTCCGGCCGCCTGTTCGACGACGAGTTCGAGGCCGCGCTTGCCGTGATTCTGGACGGTGCGAGATTTCGCGCGGAAGCGCAGTCCACGTAGATTACGAGGGCGGTCACCCGCCCCGGGTGCCCCCACAGCCCCGACCCGAAGTGAGAACGTGTCCGCTCCGACCACAGGTGATGCCACGCCGTCCACGGCTGCGGCCCCCGCGTACCGCACCGACCTGGACGGTCTCCGCGGCATCGCCATCGCACTCGTCGCGTGCTTCCACGTGTGGTTCGGCCGCGTCTCCGGCGGCGTCGACGTCTTCTTGACCCTGTCCGGATACTTCTTCGTCGGCTCCCTGGTCCGGCACACCATCCACGCACAGTCCGCCCGCATCGGGTTCGGCGAGACGGTGTCGCCGTGGCCGAGGTTGCAGCGACTGTTCCGGCGGCTGCTCCCCGCGCTCTACACCCTGCTGATCGTCGTCGGCGTCCTGACGATCGCGATCGTCACACAGACGCGCTGGCAGAACATCGGTCGCGAGATCGTCGCCAGCGCCCTGTACTACCAGAACTACTACCTCGCCAAGAACTCGCAGGACTACCTCGCCGCGAGCTCCGCGAACAGCCCGCTGCAGCACCTGTGGTCGATGTCGATGCAGGGACAGTTCTTCGTCGGCGCCCTGATCGTGCTGCTCACCGTGGCCGGTCTCATCAAGCTCCTAGGCCGCCGGTACGAGGGGCTGACTCAACCCCGTGTCATTCGCGCGATCTTCGCCGTGGTGGTCGGCGGCACCGCCCTCGCCTCGTTCGCGTGGGCACAGCATCGCCTGCACATCGACCAGCCGTACAACTACTACGACACCCTCTCGCGACTCTGGGAGCCGCTGGTCGGCGGCCTCCTCGCGATCTGGATGCCCACCTGGCGCGTCGGCGTCCGCATCCGGGGGGCGATGACCGTGATCGCACTGATCCTGATCGCGACCTGCGGCTGGTGGATCGACGGTGTGGCCAGCTATCCGGCCGCCCTCGCGTGGGTGCCGGTCGGCGCCACTCTGCTGGTGATCTGGTCCGGCAACACCGCCCCCGATCAGTCACTGCCCCGGGTCAACCAGATCCTGGCGAGTAAACGGTCGGTGTGGCTCGGCAGCCTGTCCTACTCCCTGTACTTGATTCACTGGCCGCTGCTGATCTTCTACCTCACGTGGCGGGGAATCGACCACGCGAACGTTCTCGAGGGCACCGGTATTCTCCTGGTCTCGATCGGGCTGGCGTGGCTCACGAAGCGCTACATCGAGGACCCGCTGCGTGGCGGCGGGCGCTCGTCCATGGCACACCTGCGGTGGCCTGCACACCCCCGCGTCACATATACCGCTGCCCTGACCGTGGTCCTCGTCCTCGCGTCCGGTGCTACGGCCGGCGGCATCAAGGCGTGGGACCGGCACATGCTCGACGTCGCCGTCGACACCACCGATCTGGATCCGGCCCTGTACCCCGGTGCGCGTGCACTCCTCGACGGCGCTCCGGTGCCGGCGCTGGATCCGCAGCCGACGCCGCTCGCGATGGCACAGGATCTGCCGCAGACCGGGCGGGACGGGTTCATGAGCGATTTCGCCGCAACCACACCCACCGTCGGCGTGTACGGAGACCCGAACGGCGGCAAGACCATCGCGGTCGCCGGCGGGTCGCACGCCGAGATGTGGATCGGCGCGCTCGACGCGATCGGCCGACGCAACGGATTCAGGATCGTCACCTATCTGAAGATGGGTTGCCCGCTGACCGGCGAGGAGATGCCGACCCGACTGGAGGGGACGCCCTATCCGGAGTGCCGCACCTGGGTCCGCGCGGTGATGGACGACATCCTCCGGACGCGCCCCGATGCGGTCTTCACCAATTCGACGCGTCCGGACCCCGACGGGCCTGCCGATCATGTGCCCGCGGGTTACCTGGCGATCTTCGACGAGCTGACCGGCGCGGGCATCCCCGTCGTCGGCATCCGCGACACGCCGTGGCCGCACAAGGACAAGCGTCCGATCAACACCCCCGAATGCCTCGCCGGCGGCGGCAGTGCGACCACCTGCGGAACCGTACGCGCCAGCGCCTTAAACCCGGTGGATCCGGCGCAGGCCGTCGCCGCGACGAATCCACTGTTCCATCCGTTGGACCTCTCCAACGGCGTCTGCACAGCCGACTTCTGCCCGGCCGTCGTCGGTAACATCATCGTGTACAAGGACTTCCACCACCTGAGTACGCCCTACGTGCGGACATTGACGCACGAGCTGTCCCGCCAGTTGGCCGCCGCCCTCGGGTGGACCGGCCCGGAAGTCCCCTGACGCCAACGCGCTGAACCGAAGGAGGGCCATGTCCGGGATACCCGTCGACCCGGTCGCCACCTATCGCGTTCAACTGACACCTGCGTTCACCTTCGCGGAGGTCACCGGAATTCTGCAGCACCTGTGCGAATTGGGCATCAGCCACCTGTACCTGTCCCCCATCCTGGCCGCGATGCCCGGTTCCCAGCACGGGTACGACTGGTGTCCTCCGGCGCGCATCTCGGACGTGCTCGGCGGAGCCGACGGCTACCGACTGCTCCGCGAACACGCTCGAGCGGTGGGCATCGGCATCATCGTCGACATCGTGCCGAATCACGTCGGGGTCGCCGATCCTGAGCACAATCCCTGGTGGACCGACGTCCTCACTCGCGGTCCGGCGTCGCCGTACGCAACGTTCTTCGACCTCGACGCGCAGCACTCCGACGGTCTCATCAATCTGCCGTATCTGGGCAGCGAAGACGATCTGGAACGGCTCGCACTCGACGACCAGGGCCATCTGGTCCTGGGCGACATCGTGCTGCCGACGGCGCCGGGAACGTGGTCGCCGGGCGACACCGCGCTCGCCGTGCACCGGCTGCAGCATTATCGCCTGGTCCCCCACGACAGTCGGCGTGTCGGCTACCGGCGCTTTCTGGCCGTGAACGGGCTCGCAGCACTGCGCCAGGACGTTCCCGAAGTCTACGATGCGACGCACGCCTGGTTGCGCGAGCTGATCGCCGACGATCTGGTCGACGGTGTCCGCGTCGATCACGTCGACGGCCTGGCCGATCCCATCAGCTACCTGCGTCGACTGCGCGCCGATCTGGGACCGGACCGACTCCTCTACATCGAGAAGGGGCTCTCGAGCGGCGAGGAGCTCGATCCACTGCTTCCCGTCGACGGCACCACCGGATACGACCAGCTGCAGTTGATCGAGGCGCGCTTCACTGCACCGACCGGAGCCATCGAGCTGGAGGAGACGTTCCGCGCCATCACCGGAATCGAGGGCGATGGGGACGCAGTCCTGCGTCGCGCGCGCGACGTGAAGCAAGCCGTCCTCGTCGATCAACTCCCTGACCGGATCCAGCGAGTCGCCGACCTCCTGACCGCGACCGCACCCGAGGTGGCGCCGCACGCGATTCAGAAGGCTGCCTCCCTGTTCATCTGCGCGTGCCCGGTAGGCCGTCCCGACTATCCCGCTCTGCGGGACGCCGTCCTCGTGGGCATCGATGCGCTGGCGCACGAATACCCGTCGCTCACCCCTGGTTTCGCCGTCCTCGGGGCGGCTTTCCGCGACCCCGACAGCGCACGCGAAGCACTCGGCCGGATCGGCGAAGCCGTCGCCGCCGTCTACGGCAAAGGTGTCGAGGACGTCGGTTTCCACCGCACGGCGCGGCTCATCTCGAGCCAGGAGCTCGGATGCCTTCCGCTGGAACCCGCGATCAACCGCACCGATTTCGTCGAGCGTGCTCGCCGTCGTGCCGCCACCTGGCCGCGCTCGATGGTCGCGCTCTCGACCCACGACACCAAGCGCAGCGAGGATGTCCGCGCACGGATCGCGGTGATCGCGCAGACTCCGCAGCGCTGGCGGATCGTCGTCGACCGCCTGTGGCGCCTGCACCCGCCGCCGCACCCGCTGGTCTGTTATCTGCTGCTGCAGAATCTGGTCGGCGTCTGGCCGGATGACGGTCGACCGACGCCCGAGTTGTCCGCGCGGCTCACCGAGTATGCCCGTAAGGCGATGCGCGAAGGCGGTCTCGTCTCGTCATGGACCGCCGTCGACGTCTCCGCCGAGGAGTCCGTCCAGCGGTGGCTCGCCGATCTGCAGTCCGGTGAGGCGGCCGACGTCATCACGTCGTTCGTCGAGCTCATCGCGGACGCCGGTCAGGCGGAGGCACTCTCCCGCAAGGCGTTGTCGTTGCTGCTGCCGGGCGTCGGCGACATCTATCAGGGCACCCAGTGGTGGAATTACTCGCTGACCGACCCGGACAATCGACGCCCGGTCGACTACACCCGCTCACTGGACCATCCGAAGGCACGCGTGGTCCAGACGTGCCTCGAGGTCCGTCGTCGACATCCGGCAGCCTTCGTCGCCGGCAGCAGCTACCTCAACATCACGCTCAAGGGCGCTGCCACCGACCACGTCTGCGCGTTCGCACGCGGTCGCGGCGACGATCCCGCCGTCGTCGTGGTCACGGTGCGCCTGGCCCTGATGTTCACCGATCCGGCGATCCGCACCAAAGCGCAGATCGTGCTCCCGCGCGGCGATTGGCTCGACGCCTTCACTGGGAATGCGTTCAGCGGCACCGTGACCGCCGAAGACCTGCTGTCCGACCGTCCACTCGCATTGCTTGAGCGAATGACCAGCGACGGACTCTGACGCTCGCTGGCGATGACCACCTGTCCCTGGGCGGTCCGCGACCACCGTCGGGCTGTGCCCGAACACGCCGACCACCGCTCGTAGGACCGACGATATACGACGACTACGACGGGACTGTTCGCATCGCTGTTTCGAACACTTGTTTTCTGCATATGTGTTCTATATCATAGTTTGTACAGCTTGATCGGGATGACTGGAAGGTCGTTTCGTGTTGTTTGAGAACTTCATAGCCGTCGCGCACAGGCGACACGGACTGCTTCCGTAGCAAGGGGCTTTAAGGGGTGGTCGGTGGGTGCGCACGGAAGCAGGACCGCCGTCGGTTCGAGGGTTCGGCCGGCAGGGGTTTATGCGGATCGACGCCGAATCGCCGTGAGTCGGCTCCTTGGGTTGGAGTCACTCCTCGGGTCGGGCTCCTTGGGTTGGAGTCGCTTCTCGAGTCGGCCCCTTGGGTTGGGGCCCGGCGATGCGGACGATCTAGTGCTGGGCCTTCGGGTCGGCGGCCTGTCCTGCGACGTCGCCAGACCACCCTGTCTCCTCGGGGTCGGGTGGGTCTGGCGACGGGGGTGACTGCTTGCGTCGGGTTCGGTGTCGTGCGTGTTGTCCACCGTCAGCGGCGCACCCGCCCTCTCGTGCTCGGTGATCCCGGGCCGGAGGCGATGCCCGCTACACATTTCGGGTGCGTTCCCCATCGGAGCGGGCCCAGCCAGAATCGCGACCCGCATCGGGTCGCGTTCGCCACCAAGGGCAAGGGGGATTGCCATGGCCATTGTCGACGTCATCACTGAATTCGCTGACGCGCTCATCGAAGCGCTCAGCCCACCCACCCTCGCTGCGCCCGGAGGAGAACTCGCATCCTTGTGCGCGAGTCCTTCGCCGGTCGGGTTCGATGACGCTGTCATCGGACAGACCATGGTGCAATTGACCCGGGTGGTCAATCTCGCTGGGACGGCGATGTCGGGGTTGACCGACGCCGCCGGCCGGGCCGGACTGCCGGCTCGGAAACGGGTCAAAACCAGCACCGACCTCCTCAAGCAACTCGGCATCACGCCGGCAGCCGCCCATCGATACGCGCGGACCGGGCACGCCGCGCACACAATGCCGGGCGTGATGGTGCACGCACGAACCGGCGGCGTCCCGATCGAACAACTCGACGCCATCGGCAAAGGCATCACCTTCGTGGGCAAGCGGGTTCCACTGGATGAGGATCGACGCGCGGATCTGGCTCGGCGACTGTCCTGCCAGGTCACCCCGGCCGATGTGTCCCAGCGGGCTCGGGAACTCGCCCTGGAATGGCAGCCGGAGATCGACGAGACCGACCCTGACGCGGTACCGGTCGCCGAAAACCCCGATCTCAACGAGATGACGCTGGTGACCGGGGACGACGGCCGCACCACCGGCACCCTCGATCTGGACGCACTGACCGGCGAAGAACTGAACCAGGCGCTCGACCCGCTCTGCAAACCGATCCCGCAGCCCGACGGCTCACGCGATCCACGCACCGCTCAGCAACGTCGCGCTGATGCTCTCGCGCAGGTCATTCGCACCTACCTCAGCGGGAAGGAGCGGCCGACCGTCTCGGGAGGGGTTCTTCCGCACGTCACGATGATCGTTCCGACCCAGTGTGGTGACAGCAGTGCAGCTGGAAGCTCGTCGCAGGTCGCCTCGCTCGGTTTCACCGGCCCGGTCTCCCCCGCGACCGTCGGACTGGTCCTCTGCGAAGCCGCGATGCGCCGAGTGATCCTCGACCAGAACTCCGCACCGCTGGACGTCGGCCGGGAGCACCGCTTGGTGACTGCCGGCCTGCGGCGGGCGCTGGAAGCCCGCGACCGAGGCTGCGCCTTCCCAGGCTGCGGACGCCCGATCTCCTGGACCGACGCCCACCACTGCACACCCTGGTCCGAAGGCGGCGACACCGCGATCGACAACTGCGTCCTCCTCTGCCGCATGCACCACACCCTGATCCACCAAACCGGCTGGGAAGTGTTCATCGGCCACGACCGCCACCCCTGGTTCCGCCCACCCCTCGACCAAGCGAACCCGGACCGCCAGCGCGAACCGATTCGCTCCAACGCGAGACGGACTATGACCGCAGCACCAACAGCGGCAGCGTAACCACAGCGTAAACCGTACGACGCAGGAAGCAGCGCGGGGACGGCGGAGTGGTCACGACCGCCGAGCTCTCCGCAGGGACGAGGCGCTAGCCGAGGAGCGAGGACTGCCGAGGCGGCGTGACCACTCCGCCGTCCCCGCGCGGGCGTAACCCTTCACGCCGCTCCCCACGCGGGCGTGACCACTCCGCCCTCCCTACGCGGGCGCAACCCCTTCACGAGCAGACGAGGGAAACACCCATACTCCTAAGGCGTGGCCGGAGCCGGAGCCGGAGCAGTCGTCGTGTCTGGTGGTGCAGGCTGCCCCTGTTGTGCGCCGACGGTGATGCCGGGGCCGGCACCGATGCTGCTGACCAGCCACTCGCCGTCCACCTTCGCCATCTCCACCTGGAGCAGGACGGCTTGGCTGGCCGGGGTCGCGCTCGCCGCGCTGGTTCCGGTGATGTCGACGCCCAGGACGACGGTGGAACGATCGGCGTCGAAGGATTCGACCATCGACGACGTGACCGTCGTCTTCATGTTCTCGACTTTGTTCTGCTTCATGAAGTCGGTGCTGACGACGGCGTCCGAGCCGAGTCGTTCTTTGAACTCGCCGGTGCTCAGCGGACCGACTGCGTTGCGGAGCGATTCCGGCGTCGCATTGGCTCCCCCCATGGCGTTGAAGTAGGTCTCGATGAAGTGCGCCGCTGCCGATTTGCTGTCGGTGAAGGCGTCGAGCTGCTTGTTCTTCTCCACCACTTGGAAGATGCTCAAGGCGATGGCGACTACTGCTGCGATGGCCACGATCGCCAGCCCGAACTGCTTCAGCGCGCGCACCGGGATGGTGACCTGGGCGTCTTTCGACGACTCCTTCTTCGCCTGGCGTGCGGCGCGCTTCTCCGCATTCTTGGAATCGGCGGCCGACGCGTCGGACCGGTCGTCGACGGCGTCGTCCACTGTCTCGCCCGAACCTGTGTTCTCCAGATCCACTACTGTCTCGTCGACGCTCTCGGACCCCGTGTCCGATGTGTCCTTGTCGTCAGCTGAACTCATTCGTCCTTCATCACTTGTCGAGTGGAACCGTTCTCGCGTTCGGATCGTAGTTCGGCGGCGGTCCCGCTGTGTCGTCGCCCTTCGGCCGCGGAGCGTTGGCGGATCCGCGCGTCTGGAGGGTCGGATCCTCGGTCACACAGTACAGATTCTTCGGAACCGCGAGTTCCAGGATCTTCGTCGGTCGGACGGGCGAGAGACTGTAGTTGCACGACGGCCGCGGGTAGAGGGACGCCAACGCCCACCAGGCGCCGTCATGGAACATCTTCTGCCCCTGAATCGATCCGTCACGGATCGAGGGGAACAGCGTCGCCAGTGCCGGCGCGCGCAGGGCGCCCTGCCTCGCGACGTCCAGGAACTGCGTCAGGACGTCGGAGAGCGGATCGGTGATCGTCGCCAACGAACCGGTCAGACTCGTCATCTGTCCCGGCCCGTTGCCGAGCAGACTGCGCAATTCCTTGTCGGCGGCGACGGCTTGGTTGAACACCGCGTCGACACCGGTGACCAGTGCATCGAGATCAGGCTGAATGTCGGCGGTCGTCTTCAGGATGGTGCCCGAGTTCTGAATCAGCTTGGTGGTCTGCGGCAGCACCTTGGCGAGGTCGGAGAAGATCACGCCGCCCGAGTGGAAGATGGACTTGAGTTGATTGGGGCCTCGGTCGTTGAGACCGACTTCCAGCTCCTTGAGCGTAGCCGTCAACTTGGGTGCGTCGATCTGACCGATGACGTCCAGCGCCGACTGCAGCATGCCGGGGAATGGCGCCGTCACGTGAGTCTGTCCGACCTCGATCACATCGCCGTGGCCCAGATACGGCCCTTGATCCGTGGTGGGAGTGACATTGACGTACTGCTCCCCCGCCGCGGACAGGCCCAACGCAGAGAACGTGGACTTCTTATTGATGGGAAAGTCCTTGCGCAGCCGCAGCACCACGTCGACGCTCTTCGGCGTCACCTGAATGGTCTCGACATCGCCGATCTGCGAGCCGCGGAGCATCACCTTGCTGGTGTCCTGCAGTCCACCGGACACCGGGAAGTGCACGGTGACGTCGTACGTCGTCTGCCAGGGTCGCCAGCTGAGGCTGTTGAACGCCAGGAACGCCAGACCGACCAGCATCACCACGACCAGCCCGAGGTTGCCGATCATGATCTTGTGTTTGCGGAGCCACGCCATCATGAGCAGCACCCCTTGGTCCCGGTCAGGCGGGCGATGATTCGCGCGAGGGTCTGTTCCATGCTGTGCATGCCGTTGGTGATGTCGCCGACCTCCGGGAGCCGTGACGCGCTGTCGAAGCCGAGACCCGGCGTCAGCCAGTACACCTTCGCCGACACCGCTGCCGCGCTCCCCGACGTGCTCTTGATCCACTTCGGATTCAGCTGCGCCAAGCGGTCGGCCAACGGACCGAAGGTGCCCGCAGAATTGTTCAGGGCGACCAGCGTCGTGTTGAGGTGGCCGAGCATCTCCGCGAAGTCGTCCTGCTCGGAGTTCAGGAAGTCGTTGGTGGCCGCAGTGACCTTGTTCGACTTGTCGAGGGTGGTCAGGATCATGCCGAGCTGGTCGTTGATCGTGTCAATGGCCGCAGGCAGTTTGTTGACCGCCGCGGCGATCTGGGTGCGACCGTCAGCGAGCTGCTTGGTCCACTTCGCGGTGTTCGCCATCGCGGTGTCGACGGCCGCGGCATTCTGGTTGAACTTGCTGATGGCCGTCGTGAAGCCCTCGATCGCACCCTTGAGCTCCGGCGCATTGCCTCCGATCGCCGTGCTCAGTTCGGTGAAGATCCGCTGCAGCGACGACACCGAGCCGGAGTCGACGAGACCGGTCATGCTCACCAGCAGGTCCTCGACGGTAGCGGCCGCCGACGTGGGACCGGTCAACGTGCCCCCGTCCTTCACGACACCGTTCGACGCGTCGGCGGGCGGCTGCAGCGCCACGAAGACGTCGCCGAGCGGTGTGGCCTGCCGCAGCTCCGCCCCGGTGCCGACGGGGAGGTCGGTGTCGCTGGAGACGCGCATCGTGACGACCGCGCGATAGTTCTCGGCGACGATCGACTCCACTTCGCCCACGTCCACGCCGCCGAGACGTACCTTCGCCTTGTTGGGCAGGTTGAGGGCGTTCTCGAACGAGGTGTGCACGGTGATCGCGTCGCTGATTCCGCCCGGGGCAGGCAGCGGCATCTGCTCCACAGTCAGCCCGGGGATCACACCGCACGCGGACAGGCTGAGCGACGTCGCCAGCGCGACGGCGGCCATGCCGACCTTCTTCTTCAGAATCATTTCTTGCTCAACTCCAACAATCCGGAGTAGATGCCGAGATCAGGACCGAAGTCCTTCAATTGGCCGGTCTCGCAACCCTTCTTGTCGATTCCGATGGCCTGACAGAACTTCGACAGCGTCTGATTGTCGAGCAACGACTTGTCGAGAAGGACCTGAGCTCGCCACGCGCCCTGCTCGGCAGAGATCGAGTTCGACAGGTTCTGGAACAGCAGCGGCGCCACGTCGATCGTCTCGACGACCTCACGAGAGAAGTCCGAGAGGTTGGCCGCCAGCGAGGCCAACCGACCGGTGGATGAACTGATCGCGCCGGAATTGTTCGCGAGGAACTCCGAGGTGTTCTGCAGGGTCCTGTTCAGATCGCCCAGGGTCGCGACCAGACCGACCGACTGATCACCCAGCATGTCGGAGACCTTGGTCATCGACGCTGAGAACTGCTTCATCTTGGGGTAGTTGTCGGTCAGCGCCGTCGTGAGCTTGCTCAGCGAGGAGATGATCGAGGTCAACGCGTCCCCGTTGTCCGCTCCCAGCTTTCCTGCCTTCGAGAGCGCGTCGAGCGCCTCGCGGAGCCTCTCACCGTTGCCCGACGCGATGCCCGAGGTCACGTCGACGAAGTCGGCGATCGGGCCTTCGCCCGGGCGATCACCGGACATCGACTTCACGATCTCGTCGATCGCGTCGAAGAGGGTGCCGATCTCGACGGGAGCCTTGGTGTGCTCGATCGTGTCCCCGTCCCCGAGCTTGGGGCCCTCGGAGTAGGTGGGCGACAACTCGATGTGACGCGTGGTGACGATAGAGGTGTTGACGATCGCCGCCGTGACATCAGCGGGGACGTCGATGCTGTTGTCGATCGTCATCCTCACCTTGACGCGCATCCCCTGCGGCTCCACCTCAGTGATCCGGCCGACCGGCATCCCGAGCACGGCGACGTCGTTGCCCACGAAGATGCCCGAGGTGTCCTCGAAGTAGGCGGTGACGGTCTTGGCCTGTCCCACCGCCGCGACCCAGTTGGCGGGCACCAGCGAGCAGCCGGTGATCGCCAGCATGCCCGCGGTGACCAGCGCCGCCGCCGCGAGCACACGCCGCACGCGAGTCCGGACTCTGGTCGTCGCCGTTCCCGAGATCGTCACGGTCAGCATCCGTCCACCACCCGCGCCAGGCAGAGCCAGTTGTCTGGGAACAGCCCCCAGGGCAGGTAGCCGTTGGCGTACGGACCGTCGCCGATCAGGTTGTTCGTCAAGCGTGCTGTCACCGGGAGGACTTCCAACAGCTTGCGAAGGTTGTCGCGGTTCTTCTCCAGACCGCTCGCGATCGTGTTCAGGTTCGCCATCACCGGGGCGAACTGGCCTTGGTTCTCAGCGGCGACGGCGCGAGCCTGATCGGTGAGGGCGGCGACGCCGTCCAGCATTCGCGTCACCAGTTGTTCACGCGCGACGATCTTGTTGGCCAACTGTGCGCCCTGGCCGACGATGATCGAGAGTTGGAATTGACTGTCCAACACCTGGTCGGTCACCGCATTCGTGTCTTTGAGCAGTTGGGTGATCTGGTCCTGGCGGTTGTTGAGCACATCCGACATCCGGGTCAGCGACTCCAGCGCAGGCCCCATCACGGCAGGCGCTCCCTGCAGTTGGCGATTGAGGCTGCGGATGCTGTTGGTCAGTTCGTCCGGCTCGATCCCCGCGAGGATCGGCGTTCCCTTCGCGAGGGTCTGCTGGAGGTCGTAGGGCACGCGGGTCTGCTGGATCTTGTTGTCCGGCGCGTCCTTGGGGCTGGTTCCGAGGACGATGTCGACGTACCGCTGTCCCAGCAGCGTCGACATCTTGATCTCGGCAGAACCGTCGTCCTTGACCTGGACGTCGTTGTTGACCTTCATATCGACCTTCACGTGGTCACCGGCCAGTTCAGTCTTAGAGACCTCGCCGACGTCGATGCCCGCGACGCGTACCTTGTCGCCGGGACGGATGCCGCCCGCTTGCACGAAGTCCGCCGTGTACGTGCGTTGACCGAGGCCCGCGGTGCTCAGCCCCACCACCGCGACGATGATGACGACGAGGCCGATCGACCCGAAGATGCCGTACCAGAGGCGCCGGTTGCCGTTGAACGCCCGCCCGAAACGCTTCTTCATCGGCACACCACCGAATGCTGGGTTCCGCCGATCTTGTTGATCAGACCCGGCGGGAACAGGACGTCGCCGATGGCGATGTCGAGGTCACAGGCATAGATGTTCAAGTACGCACCCTGCATCATGACGTTGGGGAAATGGCCGAGGAAGATCGGAAGGTCGCGCGCCAGTTGATCGAGCTTGGCACCACTGCCGATGAGCGTCGACGTGGCTTCGCGGGCTGCGGTGCCCGCCGACTTCAGGCTCGCGCGGTTGCGGGCGAAGACGTCGGCGAAACCCTGGGCGGTGCGCCCGATCTGATCGAGCGACTTGCCGAACGCCGCCGAGTTTCCGTTCAGCCCTTCGACGAGCCTGCTCGAACTGTCGATCAGGGTCTGGACCTGCTTGCCCTGCGAGGCCAGTTCGCGCATCACGATGCCGACGTTGGTGATGATCGCGCCGAGAACCTGATCGCGGTTCGCCATGTCGTTCGCGACGTCGCCGATCTCAGCGATCGTGCGGCTCAACGAGACCGTGTTGCCCTGGAACGTCTGGATCAGACTCTCCGACAGGGAGTTCACCTGCTCGGGGGTCAGGGTGTCGAAGACCGGTTGGAAACCGGCGAGCAGCTTGGTGACGTCGAACGAGTCCTCGCCCGGAAGTTGCAGCGGTGCGCCCTCGTCAAGCCGCTTCCCCGGAGTGTCGCCGTCGATCGACAGCGCGAGGTAACGCTGTCCGATGAGGTTCTGATACCGGATGGCCGCGCGGGTGTTGGCGTAGACGGGCTGGGTGTTCTGCACCTTGAAGCTCACCCGAGCATGCCCGTCGTCGAGCTCGATCTTCTCGACGCGACCGACCCGCACACCGGCCATGCGAACGTCGTCGCCCTCCGCGAGGCCGGAGACGTCGTTGAAGGTGGTGGAGAAGTCGTCGGTGGAGCCGCTGACCGACCGTTCGAGCGTCGACCAGATCAGGTAGGTCATGAACAGCGCGACGATCGCGAACAGGCTGAAACCGATGAGCGGTTTGCGGATGGACGACTTCGCGTTGCGGGTCACTTGTCTCCTCCCTTCGGCGTCACGGCCGAGACCAGCGGACCCAGCATCAGCGTGTCTGCGGCCGTCGGCTTCTTACCGAGCGCCGCGCTCAGCGTCTTGTCGTCCTGACCGGTCGTGACTCCGCTGACCTGCTTGCGTACCGTCCGCCGCTGCATCGACGGCGGGTAGATCGTCAGCGGACCCGACATCGTCGGACCGGTTCCCGTCCCGGGACCCACGCAGCCGGGGCCGCGCAGCTGACCGTAGGGGCCGCCGTCGTACACCGGACAGTTCTGCCGCGAATACTGCTGATACGCACTGAAATTGATGCCGAGGTTCAATTGGACGCGCCCGTTGACTCCGGTGAACACCCCGAGCACGCGGCCCGCGAGGACATAGATCTCGTGGAGTGCCTGCGGCATCGCATCGGGATCGAGCATCGTCGCACCCAGCATGGTGTTCAAATCGCGAACGATGCGCTTGCCTGCGTCGCCGTTCTTGGCGAACAGGGTCTGCGTCTGATCCAGCAGTCCCTGCCCGGCCGACAGGAGTGCGGTCAGTTGGTCGGAGTGCTGCGCAACGGTCATGGCGGGCACCACCGACTTGCCGAGTGCGTCGAGCAGGTCGGGGGTCGACGCGGCCAGGCCGGCGACCGCACGGTTGAAGTTGTCAAAGCCCGACGGCGCTCCCGGCGGGAACTGCGCGTTGATGGTCTTCCAGTACGTGTCGAGCACCCCGACGAAGGTCGAGAAGGTGGCACCTCCCCCTTGGAGTGCGTCGGCGATGGTGCCGAGCACCATGCCGAGGTCCTCGGGCGGAACGCTCCGCAGCAGCGTGCGCAGCTCGTTCTGCGCATCCTGCAGCCGAATCGTCGGCTCGGAGGTGTCGGCCGGGACCGTCGCCCCGGACGCTAGCCGGTCCGACGACGGGTCGGCGGGGGCGATCAGTTCAACCGAGTTGACGCCGAAGAGGTTCGACGGGACCGTGCGCGCCGTCGTGTTGGCGGGAATGCCCTCGGCCTGCTTCTCGTCGAGGATCAGCGCCACCGATTTGGTGGGGTTAGTGCCCGAACCGGTCATCTCGATGGAGTCGACGCTGCCCACGATGAATCCGTTGTAGCGGACGTCGGCGCCGGACACGAGTCCGTCACCGATGTCGGTGAGGTCTGCGGTCACCTCGGTGCGGCTGTCGAATGTGCCCTCGTAGCGGGCGATGAGCAGACCGAACACCACAATGGCCACGGCCAGGAAGATCAGCCCTCGGACGAAGTAGGTGGTGAGTGACGGATCGCGTCCTCCAGTATCGATTCTCATCTGCTCACCCCGATATCTTGATGCCGGCGGAGGTGCCCCAGAAGACCAGGGTCAGGATCAGGTTCGCGAAGACGATGGTGATGATCGACAGTCGGATCGCGTGTCCGGCCGCGACACCGACGCCCTCCGGGCCACCCGAGGCGAAGTATCCGTAGTAGCACTGGATGAACGTCGTCAGCAGGACGAACACGATCACCTTCAGGAACGAGAAGACCACATCGCGCGACAGCATGAACTGGTCGAAGTAGTGCAGGTACGTTCCGGCGCCCTCACCCGACTGCACCTGGAACATCAACTGGCAGGCGATGTAGTTCGCGGCCAGCGAGACCGCGTACAGCGGGATGATCGACAGCACGGCGGCCGCCATGCGCGTGGTGACCAGGTACGGCAGCGGCCGGATGGCGATCGACTCCAGTGCGTCGATCTCCTCACTGATGCGCATCGACCCCAATTGCGCGGTGAAGCGGCATCCGGACTGCGCGGTGAAGGCGGTCGCCGCCAGGAGCGGCGCGATCTCCCGGGTCGTCGCGAACGCCGACAGGCCGCCGGTCAGCGGCGACATGCCGAGAAGGTTCAGCGCCGTGTAGCCCTCGATGCCGACGGTCGCACCGCCCATCACGCCGAGAATGATCATGACGCCGACGGTGCCGCCGCCGACGACGATCGCGCCGTTGCCCCACGCCACGTCGGACAGCAGCCGCCACACTTCTTTGCGGTAGTGCGTGAACGTGATCGGGGCGAGCCCGATGGACTTCACCAGGAAGGTGATCAGGTGGCCCATCGCGACGATCGCATCGCGCGGTCCCTCCCACAACTTCTTGAGCCACTCGACCGGTTTGAGCGCCGGTGGCACATACCGTGATGCCGTCATCTCACACCACCTTCGCCGGCACGACCAGAGCGAACACCTGCGTCAGCACCACGTTGACGGTGAACAGCAGGATCACCGAGTTCACCACCGCCGCGTTGACCGAGTTCGCCACGCCTGCCGGGCCACCGCTGGTCGAGAGTCCGCGGTCGCAGGCGACGATCGCCACGATGGCACCGAAGATCACCGCCTTGACGAGGGCGAAGAGGAGGTCCGGCACACCCGCGAACGAGGCGAACGTGCCCGTGTAGCTGCCCGGTGTACCGCCTTGGAAGTAGACGTTGAACAGGTAGCCCGTGATGAAGCCGACGAAGCAGACGAAGCCGCAGAGGAAGAAGGCGACGACCATGGTCGCGAGCAGCCGCGGCGAGATCAGCCGCTGGATCGGGTTGACGCCCATGACGCGCATCGCGTCGATCTCTTCTCGGATGGTGCGCGAGCCGAGGTCGGCGGCGATGGCCGAGCCGACGGCACCCGCCAGCAGCAGCGAGGTGACCAGCGGCGCGCCCTGACGAATCACGCCGAGACCGGTAGCCGCACCTGAGAACGACGTCGCACCGATCTGACCCGCGATGTTCGAGACCTGAATCGACACGATGACACCGATGGGAATGGCGACCAGGAGCGTAGGAAACACCGACGTCGAGGTCATGAAAGCGCACTGCCGGATGAACTCACCGAACGGGAAGCGGCGTTTGACGATGTCCTCGACCAGGACTTTGAAGACCTCGACGAACATCGCGAGCTGGCGACCGAAGGTCTCGAAGGACTTCTTGACGTGTTCGTCGAACCATTTGCCGACACCGTGATCGGACCAGCGACGTCGCCGGGCACTCGGTGCCGTGTCTGTCGTCATCCCCTGCCTTCGCCTCGCGATCCGTCGCCGTCGGCGGTCATCGACCGCGAGCTCGGACCCCCGCATGCCCAACGAATCAAGTCGTTCGGTCGTAATATACACACGGATTTCTTACGAATGTGCGAAGGGCCACACATAACTTCACCTATGTAGCAAATCATGTGTGCGTAGATTGTGACGCTGCGAACGCGCGGCAAGTGGCCCCACCTTCCGGCGGGGCCACTCGTGGTGGGGCGGTGAGTCGGTCGCTACGTCAGATATCGGTACGCGGGGGTATCGGGCTCCAGCCGCTCCACGTCGAGCCGCGATCGAGCCATCCGGTCCTGAAGTCCGGCCAGAGCGGCCGGATCGCCCAGCTCGATGCCGACGAGCGCCGCTCCGGTCTCCCGGTTGTTGCGCTTCACGTACTCGAACAGCGTGATGTCGTCGTCCGGGCCGAGTACCTCGTCCAGGAATCGCCGCAGCGCACCCGGTTCCTGCGGGAAGTTGACCAGGAAATAGTGCTTGAGTCCGCGGTGGACCAGAGAGCGCTCGACGATCTCGCCGTACCGGGAGACGTCGTTGTTGCCGCCGGAGACCAGCGCGACGACGGTGGCGCCCGCAGGCAGTCGCAGTTCTTGCGCGGCGGTGACGGCCAGCGCCCCGGCGGGCTCAGCGATGATGCCTTCGTTCTGGTACAGCTCCAGCATGGTGGAGCAGACGGCGCCCTCGCTGACGTAGGTGATCGTGACGCTACCGGGCGCGAAGTCGATCTCCGACGCGTCGATCAGCGGCACCGCGGACTCGGCGGCGATGCCGTCGAGCGCCGGATGCTTCACCACGCGGGCGCCCGCCGCCGCCATGACATCGTGCCCGAGGCCGCCCACGCGCTTCACGGCGGCGCCGTCGACGAACGAGTCGACGGTCGGCAGCGTGTACGGCTCGCCTCGCACGAGTGCCGCAGCCAGTGACACCGCACCGCGCGGCTCCACGCCCACGATCGCCGCGTCGGGGCACACCTCGCGCAGGTAGGTGACGATGCCGGCCATGCAGCCGCCACCGCCGACGGGCAGGATCACCACGTCGGGGTTGGAACCGAGCTGGTCGACGATCTCCTTGCCGATGGTTCCCTGGCCCGACGCGGTGCGGGGGTCGTCGAAGGCATGAATCCACGTCGCGCCGGTGCGCAGGACGTCGGACTGCGCGGCCGAGGCCGCAGCGTCGTAGGTGTCGCCGACGGCGATGAGCTCGACGAAGCCCTTCCCGTGCCACAGGATTCGATCGCGCTTCTGCTTGGGCGTGGTGGTCGGGACGTAGATGCGACCGGTCACCTTCATGGTGGCGCATGCGAAGGCGACGCCCTGCGCGTGGTTGCCCGCGCTCGCGGCGACCACACCCGCGGCGAGTTCGGACTCGGTGAGCTGCGCCATCACGTTGTAGGCGCCGCGGATCTTGTATGACCGCACGCCCTGCAGGTCTTCCCGCTTGAGATGGATCTTCGCGCCGGTCTGGGCGCTCAGCCGCGGGCACTTCTCCAGCGGGGTGTGCCGCACGACGCCATCCAGACGCCGCGCCGCGTCGATAATGCTCGCCGGACTGAGGGCTAGGTCAGAGGCGGGCGCGGTTTTCGGCGTAGAAGTCACGTTCTCCATCGTCCCACCGCCGGCGGGCGAGCCGGTAGCCGCCCCACCAGATCGCGAGGAGAACACCGCCACTGGCCCACATCGCGGCCACGCCGGACGCGGTGAACGTGAAGACCATCGCCGCGACGACGACGGCAGCCACCACGGCCACGACCTTGTACAGCGGCCACGGGACGCCGAAGACCGAGACGTACGCCCCACCACTCATAGTTGTGGTGTCGGGAACGACAGCTGCCAGGGAAGTCATAGAAATAGTGTAGCGCACGCCGATAGTAGTTTTCGGCTCGCCGAAATTCAGCACCCGAGGCGGCCGTATCTACTGCAGCACTACGTCAGACAGCTCGGGCCGAGCAGCGCCTTCAGGTCGCCCATCAGCGCCGACGTCGGAGCGACGCGCAGCGCTTCGGTGAGCCGCAACTGAGTCTGCTTGTTGCGTTCGCTGACCAGGGTGACGGTCACGTCGGAAGTGCCGGGGTGACGCACCAGGATCTGCTTGAGCGCGCTGACGCGGTCGGGGGTGCAGACCCGCGCCGAGAGCGTGAGATTCAGCGGCTTGGTGGTTCCGACGGCGGCCAGATCCGGGACGGCCAGATCGTTGGCGCTGATCATCGTCGAGTCGTCGCGCTTGTTGACGCGGGCGCGCACCAGCACGATGTTGTCCGCGACCAGATCCATGCCGTACGCGACGTAGGCGCGGGGGAAGAAGTAGACCTCGACGCCACCGACCATGTCCTCGATGGTGACCGCGGCCCAGGGCTCGCCCTTCTTGTTCACCCGTCGGGTGACCGAGGAGATGATGCCGCCGATCGTGATCTGCGCACCGTCCTTCACCTCCCCCTCGAGCAGCGAGTGGATCGACGTGTCGGTCTGCGCCGCGATCGCGTGCTCGAGTCCGGCGAGCGGATGCCCGGACACGTACAGGCCGAGCATGTCGCGTTCCAAAGCGAGTTTGTGCTTGGTGTCCCACTCGTCCTCGGGGACCTTGACCGCGAAGACGTCGTCCACCGCGTCGTCACCGGCTCCGCCGAAGAGGTCGAACTGACCGATCGCCTCGGCCTTCTTCGTCGACAGCACCGCGTCGATCGCGTCGGCGTGCACCAGGAACAGCCCCTTGCGGTCGTGCCCCATCGAGTCGAAGCCACCGGCCTTGATCAGCGACTCGGTGACCTTCTTGCTGCACGCGTGAACGTCGATCTTCCCGAGATAGTCGGAGAAGTTGGCGAACGCGCCCTTCTCCTCGCGGGCGGCGATGATCGACGACACCACGCCCGTTCCGACATTGCGGATCGCGGCGAGACCGAAGCGGATGTCTTCGCCGACGGCGGCGAAGTCGGCACGCGAGGCGTTGACGTCGGGCGGCAGAACGGTGATGCCCATCTTGCGGCAGTCCGCGAGATAGATCGCCGCCTTGTCCTTGTCGTCACCGACCGAGGTCAACAGACCCGCCATGTACTCGGCCGGATAGTTGGCCTTGAGATAGGCGGTCCAGAAGGAGACCAGTCCGTACCCGGCAGCGTGCGACTTGTTGAATGCGTAGCCCGCGAAGGGAAGGACGGTCTCCCAGAGCGCGGTGATCGCCCCTTGTGAGAAGCCGTTGTTCCGCATGCCGTCGGCGAAGCCGTCGTAGGCCTCGTCGAGGATCTCCTTCTTCTTCTTACCCATGGCGCGACGGAGCAGGTCGGCCTGTCCGAGCGAGTAGCCCGCCACCTTCTGAGCGATCTGCATGATCTGCTCCTGGTAGACGATCAGACCGAACGTCTCGGCGAGGATCTCCTTCAGCGGTTCCTCGAGCTCCGGGTGAATCGGTTTGATGTCCTGCAGGCCGTTCTTGCGCTTGGCGTAGTCGGTGTGCGCGTTGACGCCCATCGGGCCCGGGCGATACAGCGCGAGCACGGCGACGATGTCTTCGAAGCCGGTGGGCTGCATCATCTTCAGCAGTTCGCGCATCGCGGCACCGTCGAGCTGGAAAACACCGAGGGTGTCGCCTCGGGCGAGCAGTTCGTAGGTCTTCTCGTCTTCCAGCGGCAGCGTGTCGAGGTCGAGTTCGACGCCGCGGTTGGTCTTGATGTTCTCGATCGCGTCGCCGATGACGGTCAGGTTGCGCAGGCCGAGGAAGTCCATCTTCAGCAGGCCGATGGCCTCACACGACGGGTAGTCCCATCCGGTGATGATCGCGCCGTCCTGAGCACGCTTCCACACCGGGATGGCATCGGTCAGCGGGTCGCACGACATGATGACCGCGCAGGCGTGGACGCCGGCGTTGCGGACCAGTCCCTCCAGACCCAGTGCCGTGTCGTAGATCGTCTTGACTTCGGGATCGGTCTCGATCAGCGTCCGGACCTCGCTGGCCTCGGAGTACCGCTCATGCTCCGGATCGGTGATGCCCCACACCGGGATGTCCTTGGCCATGATGGGCGGCGGCAGTGCCTTGGTGATGCGGTCGGCGATCGCGTAACCGGGCTGCCCGAACTGAACGCGCGCGGAGTCCTTGATCGCAGCCTTGGTCTTAATGGTGCCGAAGGTGATGACCTGCGCCACCTTGTCGTGACCCCACTTGTTGGACGCGTAGGTGATCATCTCGCTGCGCCGACGGTCGTCGAAGTCGATGTCGATATCGGGCATCGACACGCGCTCCGGGTTGAGAAACCGCTCGAAGAGCAGACCGTGCGGGATGGGGTCGATGTTGGTGATCCCCATCGCGTACGCGACCAGCGAACCGGCCGCCGAACCGCGGCCCGGCCCCACCCGGATGCCGACCTCCAGCGCGTGCGAGATCAGGTCGCCGACCACCAGGAAGTACGCCGGGAAGCCCATCTGGTTGATGACGCTCATCTCGTACTCTGCGCGCTCGATGTACTCGACGGGCGGATTGCCGTTGAACCGGCGGTCCAGACCGGCCATCACCTCGTGCGCCAGCCACGACTCCTGCGTGTGACCGTCCGGCACGGGGAAGATCGGCATCCGGTCGTGGTGCTCCCACACCTCGTCGTACGACTGGACGCGCTCACCGATCTCGAGGGTGGAGTCGCAGCCGCCGGGAACCACATCGTCCCAGAGGGCGCGCATCTCCTCCGCGGACTTGAGGTAGTAACCGTCGCCGTCGAACTTGAACCGAGTCGGATCCGACAGCGTCTTACCGGTCTGCAGACACAGGAGCGCCTCGTGCGCCGTCGCGTGCTCGCGTGTCACGTAGTGGCAGTCGTTGGTGACCAGCGGTTTGATGCCGAGCTTGCGGCCGATGTCGAGCAGCCCCGACCGCACCCGCTGCTCGATCTCGAGGCCGTGCTCCATCAACTCCAGGTAGAAGTTGTCCTTGCCGAAGATCTCCTGCCACTTGGCCGCGGCCTCCAACGCCTCCTGATCGTGACCGAGGCGCAGGCGCGTCTGCACCTCGCCCGACGGGCAGCCGGTGGTGGCGATGATTCCGTTCGCGTGCTCAGCGATGATCTCGGCGTCCATGCGCGCCCACTTGCCCAGCTGTCCCTCGAGCGACGCCAGCGACGACAGCTTGAACAGATTCCGCAGTCCGGTCGCGTTCTCGGCGACCATCGTCATGTGGGTGTAGGCACCCGAGCCCGACACATCGTCGGACTTCTGATCACGCGTGCCCCACAGGACGCGCTTGGTGTTGAAGCGAGACTCGGGGGCGATGTACGCCTCGATGCCGATGATCGGCTTGATGTCGTGCTTGCGGGCGGTGTTGTAGAACTCGCTCGCCCCGAACATGTTGCCGTGGTCGGTCATGCCGATCGCGGTCATCCCCAAGCGCTTCGCCTCGGTGAACAACGGAGACATCTTCGCAGCACCGTCGAGCATCGAGAACTCGGTGTGATTGTGAAGATGAACGAACGACCCCGACACGCGGCTGCTCCCTACGACGATCGAACTAGCTTGAGACCACTCCACTGTAGAGAAGTCGTCCGACAGCCCGGTCCCGGCGCGCTGGCCTGTGACAGATGAGGTCGGCGATGCGGAGTGTCGCCTCCGGCGTGTCGGAACTGGCGCCTACGGTTCGCGCAGAATGTCGATCGCCTTCTGCAGGTCGGCCGGATAGTCCGCGGTGAACTCCACCCGACGACCGTCCGCGGGGTGCGCGAAACCGAGCATCCGCGCGTGCAGCCACTGCCGCTCCAGCCCCAGTCGCGCGGCGAGCTTCGGGTCGGCGCCGTACGTCGGGTCGCCGCAGCACGGATGGTGCATGGCCGAGAAGTGGACTCGGATCTGATGGGTCCGGCCGGTCTCCAGGTGGACGTCGAGCAGTGACGCGGCCGCGAACATCTCGACGGTGTCGTAATGCGTGATGGACGCACGACCGTTCGCGGTGACCGCGAACCGCCACTCGCCGCCGGGGTGCCTGCCGATGGCGGCGTCGATGGTTCCGGACGGCGGATCGAGGTGCCCCTGCACCAGCGCGTGGTAGCGCTTGTCGACGGTCCGCTGTTTGAAGGCGCGCTTGAGCAGCGTGTACGCCCGCTCGGAAGCGGCGACCGCCATCACGCCCGACGTTCCCGCGTCGAGACGGTGGACGATGCCCTGCCGCTCCTGCGCTCCGGAGGTGGAGATCCGGAACCCCGCGGCGGCCAACGCGCCGACCACCGTCGGCCCGGTCCATCCCAGCGACGGGTGCGCCGCCACCCCGGCCGGTTTGTCGACCACGATGATGTCGGAGTCGTGGTAGATCACCTCGAGGTCTTCCACCGGCGTCGGCTCGATCGTCAGCGGTCGTTCCGGCTCGGGCAGGGTGACGTCCAGCCAGGTGCCTGCCACCAGTTTGTGCGACTTCCCGACGGCGACGCCGTCGACGGTGATGTCGCCCGCGTCAGCGAGCCCGGCGACGACGTTCCGCGAGAGGCCGAGCATGCGTGCGACGCCGGCGTCGATGCGCATGCCGTGCAGTCCGTCGGGCACCGGCATGGCGCGTGAGTCACGCATCGAGATCCTCCGATTCATCGTCCGCAGCGTCCTTGCGACGTCGGGCCGCCCACCCGGTGCGCGTGCCGTCGTAGTCGTAGCCGAGGAGGGTCAGCAGCACCAGGAGCACGGCACCGCAGACGACGGCCGAGTCGGCCAGATTGAACGTCGGCCACCAGTCGCCGACCTGGATGAAGTCGACGACGTGCCCGCGGAACGGGCCCGGCGAGCGGAACATCCGGTCGGTCAGGTTGCCGAGCGCCCCGCCCAGCACCAGTCCGAGGCCGATCACCCACCCCAGTGATCCGAGGCGATTCGCGTAGCGCACGATGCCGAGCACGACGACGAGAGCGACGAACGTCAGGATCCACGTGTAGCCGGTCGCCATCGAGAACGCGGCACCGCTGTTGCGGGTGAGCGCGAACGTCAGGAAATCGCCGATCACCGAGACCGGCCGACCATACTCCAGGTTCGCGACGACCAACGCTTTGCTCAGCACGTCGAGCAGGTAGGCCACCGCCGCGACAGCGATCAGAATCGGGATCAACGCGAGTCCGCGACGGCGCGACGGAGCTCCGGCGCTCTGCGCCGCGGAGTGGTTCATGCCGTCAATTGTCCACAACCGTCCCGATGTCCGCGCACCCCGCCTCGTCTCGTCGTGGGTTTCGCGACCGCATGAGGTCACCTCCGCGGCATTCCGCGCAGGCCCTAAGCTGGCGAGGGTGACTGTCTCGTCCCTGCCTTCGACTCCCTCTGGAATGTGTCGCCGCGCCGTCGTCGCGGCCGCAGCCGCCGCCGTGGTGGCCGCTGGGCTCACCGCGTGTTCCGCCGACGAGCCGGTCGACGACGGCCCCTGCGCCGCCACGGCCGCCAGCAAGGACGACGGTGCCCGCTCCATCAACCTCCCGAGCCCCGAGGTCACCGTGCTCTCGCCGGGCGACGGCGCCCCGCAGCCGCTGACCGTGGCACCGGACACCGACTCCTCCCAGTCCGTCACACTGGAGACCTCGTCGACGGAGTCGAGCATCGCGCCGTCGGCGCCGAACGCGGAGCAGAACCAGATTCAGAACACCGAGCAGCAGTTGGTCACGCCGATCACCGCGCGGACGGTGTGCGACGATCCGACCAGTCTGGAGTTCAGCATCGGCGCGCCGACCAGCAAGGACACCGATCTCGCTCCCCTGCTGACCGATCTCGACACCTCGACCGGCGGGCTCTCGTACGGGCCGGGCATGGCCCCGACCCGGCTGCGCCTGAAGCCGACCGATGCCGCCGGGTCGCCGGCCCGGAGTGCATTGGAGCAGTCGTTGATCGGCGCCCTCGACTACGCCATCCCCCTGCCGACAACGCCGGTCGCCACCGGCGCCACCTGGCGCGCGGTTCGGCGAGTGACCGGCTCCGCGACCGTCACCCAGACCATGACGGTCACGTTGGTCTCGCGCACGGCGGACGTGCTCGAACTCGACGTCGCAATCGACGAGGAACCGGTGAACTCGGTCTTCGCCATCCCCGGATCGGACGCCACCCTGCACATTGCACGGTTCTCGATGAGCGGCAAGGGCTCGTTCACCGTCGATCTGCGCCGGCTGCTCCCGACGTCGGGAACGCTCACCATGCAGGGCGGCCGAGAACTCCTCGGCGACGATCCCAACCGACCGATCCTGCAGAAGAACGGATTCACCCTCGCCTGGAAGAAGTCGGAGTGACTTCCACCCGGCGAGGGTGAGGGATCGATCAGCAGCTCAGGTGAGCGGCTCGGTCAGCCGGCCTTCTTGGTGCTGCTAGTCGCCTTCTTGGTCGTGCTGCTCGACGAGTCGGCGCACAGCGGCGAGCTGACCTCGGCCTGGCTCAGGAGCGGGCAGACGGTCTGCTTCGACAGCTTCCACCGGCCGTTGTCGTAGACGATCGACGCATCGATCTTGGTCGGCGGGTTGTCGGGGAGCTTCACCTCGACCTTGACCTTGGCCCGGTTCGGGCCGTTCTTCAGGATCGGCTTCTTGATCGCGTAGGTGACGTCCGGGTTGTCCTTCTTCGCCTTCACCAACTGCTTGAACAGGTCCGGATCGACCTCGGAGCCTTCCACCAGGTCGACCTTGTCGGCGGGCTTGATGTCGGGATCGAGCGCCTGCTGAAGCATCTCGTTCAGCGCGTCGACGCTCGGAACCTGGTTGGCGTTCGTCATCGCCGCGTCACCGGTCGTCGCGGCCGCCGAGGTCTCCGACGCGGTGGCGGTCGGAACCGCGGGCACGTTCGAATCGTCATTTCCCCCGCACGCGGCCGTCGCGGCCAGCGCGCCGGCGACCACAACACCGGTCACCAATTTACGAATGTTCACCGAAGTCGTCCTAACGTTGTCGGTCTCCAGGCCCGTCCGCGGGCCGAACTCAACCCACTATGCCAAACGTCACCGGATCCGTGCATGCACAGTCCCGCGGACGACGCAATCTCTCAGGAACGTCTCATCTGTCTCGTCCGCACCAGCCGACCTGCACACATCCGATGGCCCGGGATGCGAGAATCGACGCCATGAGTACTCGTCAGGTCGTGATGATCACCACTGGCGGCACCGCCGCATCCCGCAGCACCGAGCACGGAACCGTCCCCGTCCTGCATGCCGCCGATCTGGTCCCGGAAACCGCGGACGACATCAGCGTCCGCCCCGTCGAGCTGATGGCGAAGGACTCCTCGGCGCTGACCGTCCGCGATCAGTTCGCGATCGTCGCGGCGATCGCCGAGGCGTTCACCGACCCGACGGTCGTCGGCGTCGTCGTCACGCACGGCACCGACACGCTCGAGGAGACCGCCTATCTGGCCGACGTCTTCGCGGCCGATCCGCGCCCGGTGGTGTTCACCGGCGCGCAGTACGCCGCCGACCATGAACTGTCCGACGGCCCCGCCAACATCGCGGCCGCCGTCGCACTGGCCGCCGCTCCCGATTCCCGCGGCCGGGGCGTCCTCGTCTCGCTCGGCGGCCGAGTGCTCGGTGCGCGCGGCGCGTTCAAGATCTCCACCACCGACGTCGTCGCCTTCGACACCGTGCACCCCGCCATGCCGCGTCCGCTCGTCGCCGAGTCGCTGCCCGACGGGCGTCCCGCACGCGTCGATCTCCTCGCGCTCTACCCGGGCGTCTCGCCCGGCACCATCGCGTCCGGCGTCGCCCAGAATGCGGCTGGAATCGTGTTGTCCGCCACCGGTTCCGGCAATACGCACCCGGACATCACCGCCGAGGTGCACCAGGCCGTCCAGCGCAACGTCACCGTCGTCGTCTCGACCCGCGTGCCGTACGGCGCCGTGGAGGCGACGTACGGCGGCGGAGGCGGCGGCGTGGACCTGCTGCGGGCCGGCGCCGTCTTCTCACCGTGGCTGCGGGCGCCGCAGGCCCGCATGGCGCTCATCGCGCTGCTCTCGGTGGGCGCGGACAGCGAGGCCGTCGCAGAGTTCTTCCGCGCCTCGTCGCCCACCACCTGACGCCGTCGCACCTCAGCCGAGGTCGTCGAGGTCCCAGTCCAGACTGTCGAGCGGATCGGCGCGTTGCAGCGCCGGTTCCGGCAGCCGGAACGTCAGCGCCCGACCGGGACCCGTCGCGCGGGTCTCGAAGCGGACCGTCACAAAGCCGTGTCCGCCGCCCTGCACCCAGCCGTGGCCGTGTTCGGGATGGACCACGTCGACGCCGGTCGGCCACTCCCGCACCGCCGCTGCACCGGAGTCGGTCACCGCTGCGGGTACAGCGGTGGTCTCGCCCGCGTGCCCGGCCTCGTGGTCGACGACCTCCGCGCGCTCGACCTCGTCGCCGAGTCCGGGGAACAGCGACTCCTGCTGAGTGTCCGAGAGCCCGGAGTAGCTGACGCCCACCAGGCGGATCGGACCGATGTCATGAGGATCGAGCATCACCCGGTGCGCCGCCGAGGTGAGGGTGTCGATGTCGGTCGTCGCCGCGGGCAGGGTGATGGATCGGGTGAGGATCGACATGTCGGATCGCTTGAGCTTCACCACCACGGTCCGCGCGCCACGACCGTCACCTGCCAGTCTGCGGTGCGCATCCGCCGCCGCCCCGGAGACGGCCGTCCGCAGCGCCGCAGCGTCGACGATGTCGACGGCGAACGTCGATTCGGCGCTGATCTGCTTCGACTCGGCGCGCTCGGCGACCGGGCGCTCGTCGACGCCCTGCGCCAATCGGTGCAGCGACGGCCCCACCGTTCCGCCGAGCACCGAGATCACCTCGGGCTCCGACAGCGCCGCGAGATGACCGATGGTCTCCACGCCCAAGCGCGCCAGTCGATCGCCGGTCACCGGCCCGACTCCCCACAGCTTTCGAACCGGGAGACCGTGGAGAAAGGCGAGTTCCGTCGACGGCGGAATCACCTTCACCCCATCGGGTTTCGCCATTCCCGATGCGATCTTGGCGATCTGTTTGCCCGAGCCGAAGCCGACCGACGCCGCCAGTCCGGTCTCCTCGCGGATCGCCGCCCGAAGGCGCTGTGCGAACGCCAGCGCTTCGTCGACCGTCGCGCCGACCAGTCCCTCCGGCTCGCCGAACGCCTCGTCGAACGAGAGGGTCTCGATGACCGGCAGGAACGTCCGCATCACCGCGAACACCCGTCGGCTCACTACCGAGTACACCGAGCCGCGGGGCGGGACCACCACCGCGGCGCCGCCCACCAGACGTCGAGCCTGATGCATCGGCATCGCCGAATGAGCGCCGTAGACACGCGATTCGTAGCTCGCCCCCGCCACCACGCCCCGCCCGCCCAGTCCGCCGACGAGGACGGGCCGACCGGCCAGCGTCGGTCGCGTGAGCTGTTCGACGGACGCGAAGAAGGCGTCCATGTCGATGTGCAGCACCCAGCGCGCGCTGCGCTCGGCCCCATGGTCAGTCACGGCGCTCGCGACACCGCTGAAGCACCCGCGGATCCGATGTCGTGAACCGGTCGATCTCCTCTCCCGCGTCGCAGCGCAGGAGCGAGATGGTCGCCGAGTCCTTCCGCAGTGAGACGACCTCCCATTGCGCTCCGTTGTCTTCCCAACGCTGGAGTCGTTCGAGGTCGTCGCTGCTCATGGTGCCATTCTATCGCCGCCGTCCCGCCCGCAGACGCCCGCGGTCGACGTTCCTCGTAGGCTTCACGCCGTGACTTTCACTCGATACGTCGCCCTCGGCGACTCGTTCACCGAAGGCGTCGGCGACGACGCCCCGGACCTGCCCAACGGCGTCCGCGGCTGGGCCGACCGCGTGGCCGCCGCACTCGCGCACTCTCGCCCCGACCTGGAGTACGCGAACCTGGCGATCCGCGGGCGGAAGATGGGGCCGATCATCGACGAGCAGGTTGCTCCGGCCATCGCCATGCGCCCCGACCTGGTCACGATCTACGCCGGCGCCAACGACATCCTGCGCCCCAAAGTCGACATCGACGCCATCCTCGCCGCCTACGACGCCGCCGTCGAGCGGCTCGCCGCGTCCGGCGCCCACACCGTGCTGTTCACCGCTCACGACCCCGGTGGCTGGCCACTGTTCAGCGGACTCCGCGGACGGTTCGCGATCTACACGGAGGGCGTCCGAGAGATCGCCGACCGTCACGGCGCGACGATCGTCGACTTCTGGCGCATGCCCGACTACCGCGACGAGCGACTCTGGTCGTTCGACCGCCTGCACATGTCGCCCGCAGGCCACCAGCGGATGGCGATCGCGGTCTTGGACACACTCGGGCTGGAGCACTCGTTGGTACCGCTCACGCTCGCTCCCGCGCCGGACCTCACCGTCGCCCAGCAGCGCGCCGAGAACCGACGCTGGATCAAGGAGTTCGCGGCGCCGTGGATCGGCCGTCGCCTGCGCGGCACGTCGAGCGGCGACGGGATGACCGCGCGGTACCCGGAGATCGGTCGCTTCCCCGGGTGACCGCGTCCGACCTCACGCCTTGCTGATGTCCACGCTGACACCATGGCTCAGCTCGATCGCGGCCGGATCGCCGGTCACGACGTCGAACGAGGTGGCGAGGACCTCGCCCGAGATCAAGGCGGCATGCGTCTGCGCCGTCTCGAGGCAGTCGGCGGGAACCACCATGCGCACCGCGATGCGGTCGGAGATGTCCAGCCCGAGGTTGCGGCGCGCGTCCTGAAGCTCACGGACTCGGTCCTTGGCCCAGCCCTCGGCCTCCAGCTCGGGCGTGACCTCGGTGTCCAACACCACCAGACCGCCGCCGCTCGGCATCTCCGCAGTCGATTCGGGAGCGACGGCCACCAGCTTGCGCGTGAACTCCTCGCCCTTGAGCTCGATGCCGTCGGCGATCACCGTCTGCACGCCGGTCTCCGCGTCGGTACCGAACTCCCAGTCCCCAGCCTTGACCGCCTTGATGGCGCGCTGCACGTCCTTGCCGATCCGCGGACCCGCGGCGCGGGCGTTCACCGCAACCTCCACGCGACCCACCGAATCCACATCGGTGGAGAGGACGACGTTCTTCACGTTCATCTCCTCGGCGATCAGATCGACGTACGGCGCCAGCTGCTCTGCGGTGGGCGACGCGAGCGTCAGTGCCGGCAGCGGCAGTCGCACACGCAGCTTGTTGGCCTTGCGGACGCTGGAGGCCACCGAGCACACGGCCTGGACCCGGTCCATCGCATCGACCAGTTCGGCATCGGAGTGCAGTTCTTCCGCGGTCGGCCAATCGGTCAGGTGCACCGACCGCTCTCCGGTGAGGCCGCGCCACATCGCCTCGGTGGCGAGCGGCAGCAACGGCGCCGCGAGACGACCGGCTACCTCCAGCACCGTGTACAGCGTGTCGAAGGCGTCGGCGTCCTCGTCCTGCCCCGCCCAGAACCGGGCGCGCGAACGACGCACATACCAGTTCGTGAGCGACTCGCAGAACTCACGGAAGCTCTCGCACGCACCCGCGATGTCGTAGACGTCGAGCGCCTCGGTCATCTCGTCGCGCGTCACCGACAGTTTGGCGAGGATGTAGCGGTCCAAGACGTGCTGCGAGTCGGTGCGCCAGGTCGCCGGACGATCCGCGTACAACTGCAGGAAACTGTACGCATTCCACATCGGCAGCAGCGCCTGACGAACGCCCTCGCGGATCCCGCGTTCGGTGACCACCAGGTTGCCGCCGCGCAGGATCGGCGACGCCATGAGGAACCACCGCATCGCGTCGGAACCGTCCCGGTCGAACACCTCGTTGACATCCGGGTAGTTGCGCTTGGACTTGCTCATCTTCTGGCCGTCGTCGCCCAGCACGATGCCGTGCGCCGCGACCGTCTTGAAGGCCGGGCGGTCGAACAGCGCCGTCGCTAACACGTGGAGGTTGTAGAACCAGCCGCGCGTCTGCCCGTTGTACTCGACGATGAAATCCCCCGGATTGTGCGGCAACACCCCGGATGCGCTCGCCCCGTCGCCATTCCCCGTCGCTGCGCTCGCCCCGTCGAACCACTCGGTGTTCTCGAACGGATAGTGGACCTGGGCATAGGGCATGGAGCCCGACTCGAACCAGCAGTCGAGGACCTCCGGGACCCGCCGCATCGTGGACCGACCGGTCGGATCGTCTGGGTTGGGACGCGTCAACTCGTCGATGTGCGGACGATGCAGGTTGTCCGGACGAACGCCGAAGTCCGCCTCTAACTGGTCCAGGCTGCCGTAGACGTCGACGCGCGGGTAAGCGGGGTCGTCGGAGATCCACACCGGGATCGGCGCACCCCAATAGCGGTTGCGGCTGATGTTCCAGTCGCGCGCGCCCTCGAGCCACTTGCCGAACTGGCCGTCGCGGATGTGCGACGGAGACCAGACGATCTCCTGGTTCAACTCCAGCATCCGGTCTTTGATCTTGGTGACCGCGACGAACCACGACGGCACCGCCATGTAGATCAGGGGCTGACCCGACCGCCACGAGTGCGGGTACGAGTGCTCGATCGTCTCGTGACGCAGGATGCGGCCCTGCTGGCTCGTCGCGCTCGCCGGGCTGCCGGTGTCGGCGCCCTTCAGGTCTTTGATGATGGTCGGGTTCGCATCGAAGACCATCTGGCCCTGATACGGGGGCACCAGGTCGGTGAACCGGCCGCCCGGGTCGAGCGGCTGAACCACCTCGATGCCGTTGGCGGTCGCGACGTCCATGTCCTCTTCACCGAAGGCGGGTGCCAAGTGCACCACACCCGTGCCGCTCTCGGTGGTCACGTAGTCCGCGAGCAGGATCCGATGCGAATTCGGGTGCCCCGCAAAGAAGTCGAAAGGCGGCAGGTAGCAGACGTCGGCCAGCTGCCTGCCGACATAGGTGCCGACCGTCTCCGGTTCGCCGAGTTCCCTGGCATAGGCGCCGACCAGCGCGGTCGCCATCAGATATTCGCCGCCGTCCTCGGTGCGCACATGCGAGTACTCGGTGTCCGGGTGGACGGCGATCGCGAGGTTCGACGGCAGCGTCCACGGTGTGGTGGTCCAGATCAGTGCGTTGACGCCGTCCAGGGCCGCCACCGGCGAGTCGGCGGGCACGACCAACGGCATGGTCACCGTGACCGCGGGGTCCTGTCGCATGCGGTAGGCGTCATCGAGCTTGGACTCCTGGTTGCTCAGCGGCGTCTGCTCGTACCAGGAGTACGGCAGCACGCGGTAGCCCTGGTACACCAGGCCTTTGTCGTGCAGACGCTTGAACGCCCACATCACCGACTCCATGAAGTCGAGATCCAGCGTCTTGTAGTCGTTGTCGAAATCCACCCAGCGCGCCTGACGCGTCACGTAGTCGCGCCACTCCCCGGTGTACCGAAGCACCGAGTCGCGGCAGTACTCGTTGAACTTCGCGACACCCATCTTCTCGATCTCCGACTTGTCGGTGATCCCGAGTTGACGCTCGGCTTCGAGTTCGGCGGGCAGACCGTGGGTGTCCCAACCGAATCGCCGGTCGACCTTCTTGCCGCGCATGGTCTGGTACCGCGGGATCACGTCCTTGACGTACCCGGTGAGCAGGTGACCGTAGTGCGGGAGCCCGTTGGCGAAGGGCGGACCGTCGTAGAAGACGAACTCAGGAGCGTCCGCGCGGTTGGCGATCGATGCCGCAAATGTCTCGTCGGCGTCCCAGTAGGCCAGCACCGACTCTTCGACGGCGGGAAACGACGGTGCGCCCCGTCCGGTCCCGTCGGTCAGGTCGACGATCGGATAGGCCCGGCCCGATGCGTCGTTCTCGGCGCTCGGCCGGTCGGATTCGGTGGTCTGATCGCTCACGCGCTGCTCCTCGTGCCTGGTGCTGACCGACGGTCGTCGGCTTTCGGCACGGGGACGCCTCGCCACGGCTCGTAAGCCGCCGGCGGCGCGCGGTACCACCCCGCTTGCGCGCCGATGAACGACGCGCCTCTCATCATCGCGGCTGTGTCGGGCCGCACCCGCCCGGTTCTACTGAGGCCGTCGCGGCCCGTTCTTCCGGGAGCTCACCGGTGATGGCCGGGTCAATGCTGTCGAGGACCGAGTGTACTGCACTCAGTTCGTCGGGTCGTCCTTCGGCTTCACGTCCGGATCGTCCCACACGAATTGCATGGCGGGCAGATCAGGATTCGCGGACCGGACGACGATGTCGTCGGTCGGATCGCCCGCCAGGCGACGTCGACCCACGTAGGGCTCCGATTGCGGCGCCGGTTCGGCCGATGGAGCCGCATCGGACCGCGACCCCGTACCGGACTGTGGAGCCGAATCGGACGGCGGCGTCGCATCGGGCTGGGACGCCTCGGAGGTCACGACCTCCGGAACGGACTCGACGGGCCGGTCCGCTGCGGCAGGCTTCGCCGACCAGTCCGGCGCAGTCGAACGTTCCGGTGCTGCGGCGGATGGCGGCTGGGCGGGAGGCTCGGCTGGGGGCTGGGCAAAGGGTTCCGGCTGGGCGGGAGGCTGCGCCGGGAACGATCCGGTGGATCGCAGGTAGTCCGTGACATCGCCGCCGGTGGAATCGCCGTCGGACTGCGGTGCGGCCGCAAATCCACCCGACAGTGTCGCGAAGCCGCCGGATCCGGACGCGGGTCCGGGGTCGGTGGCAGGGCCGTCGCCGAGTCGCTGCTCGGCACTCGGCGCGACCAGCGAGCCGAGCCCCGTTGAGGACTGGCCCTCACGCAACGCCCACGACGTCGCCGTCGAATCCCCGTACGGGGCGACACCGCCGCTGTCGTTCGATTCCGCGGCGGAGTCATCGCTGACCGGGGTGTCGCTGAGGGGGGCGTCGCCGACCGCACCGGCCGCTGCTGCGCCGGCGGGCGCAGTCGACGCGTCGTCCTCGAGCGGCTCCTCCCGGGCCGCGGACTCGCGCCCGCGGATGGTGAAGAGCGGCTCGTCGTCCTCGTCGGTGCTTCCGCGCCGGTTGGCGCGGAGCGTGTCGACGACGAGCAGGATGAGACCCACCACGCACACCACCACACAGGCGATGGCGAGCGGCAGGTTGCCCGTCATCAGCGCGACGACGAGCAGAACGAAACCGACGACGGTCGCAAGCAGAGCCAGACTCAGCATGAGACCCCCGTCGGTTCGGAGAGGATTCGCGTAATCACGGCGATATCAGACCCGGTCAGCCCTGCGGGTATCCGCCCTCGGGGGCGTATCCGGCCTGCTGCCCGCCCGCGGCTTGCTGTCCGTTCTCGACCGGAGCAGCACTGCCGCGCTGCTGCAGTTCCTCGAGCTGCGACTCGAGGTAGGTCTTGAGCCGGGTGCGGTATTCGCGCTCGAACGTTTTGAGCTGCTCGATGCGGCCCTCCAGCACGGTGCGCTGCTGGTTGATGGTCGTCATGATCTCGGTGTGCTTCTGCTCCGCGTCGCGCTGCAGGAAGTCGGCGCGCTCCTGCGCCTGACGGACCTGGGTCTCGGCGCGGGTCTGCGCCTCGGCCAACAGTGTCTCGCTGCGCTGGCGCGCATCGGCGAGGGTCGCGTCCGCGTTCGACTGCGCCTCGTTCACCATGGCGTCGGAACGCTGGCGAGCATCGGACATGAGGCCCTCGGCCTCGCTGCGAGCACTGCCGGTGACGCGATCGGCCGTGTCCTGCGCCAGCGCCAGCACGCGAGCGGCACGCATGCTCGCATCTTCGTCGGCAGCCGGAGCTGCGGCCGCGACCGGGGCGGGAGCAGGCGTGGACGGCGCTGCCGGAGCGGGCTCGGGAACAGCGGCGAAGGCCTGCGTGCGGTCGGGCGCACCAGTCCGGGCTTCGTCGAGTTCGGTCTCGAGTTCGCCGACGCGCTGTTTCAGGTCTGCGTTCTCGTCGATCAGACGCGCGAGTTCAGCCTCCACGAAGTCGAGGAACTGGTCCACCTCGTCTTCGTTGTAACCGCGCTTGCCGATCGGCGGTTTGCTGAACGCGACGTTATGCACATCAGCTGGTGTGAGCCGCATTTCGCCTCTCCCCTTGATCCATGTTTTGCGTGCCGGTTGGTACACGTCATCTTCGTGGCGCGATCAGCCGTCACAGTCCGTCGCACAGGCGAGTGCGAGACTCTTCGAACTTGATCGCAGTTCTATTAATACCAGTACCACTGCGTAACTAGCGTGTCATCTCGTCACTCCAGGACCAAGGCGTGTTGCGTCCCCGCGTCCTGTTCGCAACCAAATCTAGGCCGAATGGAACAGGTCGCCAGACTTGTGAAGAATCCACTGAAGAACTGCGTGAATCACCATTGGCAGGAATCACCTGCGACTATCGGCTGAATCACAAGAATGTGATTTATGTTGCGCCCACCGCGAGTTTGAACACGACCTGCATTGCGATGGACAACACAATCAACACGATCAACAGAGACAAATCCAGTCGCACCGGCCCCAGCGGCAACGGCGGAATGAGTTTGCGGAGCAGTTTCACCGGCGGGTCGGTCACGGTGAAGATGACTTCGATGAAGACCACGGCCGGGCCGGTGGGACGCCAGCGATGCGCGAACGACTGCACCATCTCCACCACGAAACGGCTCAGCAGCAGGATGAGATACAGGAACAACGCGAAGTACAGGATCCACAGGAATGTGCTCACCACACAAGGGTGCCTGATGCCTTCAGAAAATGCCGCGCCGCCCCGGAGTTGTCCGGGGCGGCGCGTCAGGTATGGGCGGCGGTCAGGCCTGGTTGAAGAATCCGCTCTCGGCGATCCGAGTGCGCTCCTCCGGCGTCACATCCACACCGGACGGAGAGAGCAGGAAGACCTTGGTCGCCACCTTGTCGAACGAGCCACGCATTGCGAACACCAGGCCGGCCGCGAAGTCGACCAGGCGCTTGGCCTCCTCGTTGCTCATATCGGCGAGATCCATGATCACCGGGCTGCCGTCGCGGAACCGCTCACCGATGGTGCGGGCCTCCGAGTAATCGCGCGGACGCAGCTTCGAGATCTTCTTCATGGCATTCTCCGACTGCGGGTCGACGTCGATCTGCGGGTCCAGGGCTACGGCGTTGGCGCCGCGCACGGTCACATTGGCGGAGCGGGTCAACGGCTCCAGGCGACGGACCGGCTCCGGTTCGGCGGCACGACGGCCGACGTAGGGTCGATCGGCCTCCATCCGCGGCACAAAGGCGCGGTCGTCCATCGGACGGGCCATCTCGGCCTCGCGGTAGGCCGCTTCACGGTAACGAGGCGCAGGCTCACGCAGCCGCGGCTCGGGCTCGCTGTACGGCTCGCGGTATTCAGCGTCCCGGTAATCGGCGTCCCGATAGTCACGGTCCCGGAACGGTTCGTCACCGTAGAACTCATCCCCGCGCGTTCCATTGCTGCGGTACTTCTCCATGTACGCGCGCTCGCGGGCTGACATCCCCTGCGGCGCGTCCGCCTCGGCAAAGTACTCGTCGTCGAAGTCGCTCGGAGGCACCATGCCGAAATATGCCTTGAACTTCTGCATCGTCGTCATTACATGCCTTCCTGACCGGGTGCAGTTTCTGCTGTGGTTGAGTGCTACGTCTGATCGCCAGTGGTTCTGTTGTGACCAGTGTGACTAAGGCGAGAGTATCGGCCGCGCTCCCAGAATTGCGGTTCCGACACGCACACACGTCGAACCGTGCGCAATCGCTTCTTCCACATCCCCCGACATGCCCGCCGAGAGCTCGGTCGCTCCCGGATACCGCTCGACGAAGTCCTGGCGGATCTCCGCGATTCGGCTCATCGCCTCCGCCGCCGCCATCTCCAGCGGCGCGATCAGCATCAAGCCCTCCAGGGCCAACGAATTCGACGCCGCGAGAACGCGATCGGCAGCTTCGGCCAGATCGTCCGAGACCAGACCGCCGCGCTCTGGATCACCGTCCAGACTCACCTGCAGCAGCACCCCCAGCGTCGATGCGCGCTCACCCGCGTCCAGCGCGCGCTGCGCGGCGCCGTCGAACGAGTCGATGAGGGCGAGCGAGTCCACCGAGTGCACGCGACGTGCCCAGCGGGCGATGCTGCCCGCCTTCTTGCGCTGCACGCTGCCGATCATGTCGGCCGCGAACGCGACGTCGCCATCGTCGACGGCGCCCTCGCCCGACGAGAGCGCGGCACGCACTGCGGCGATCTTCCTCCCGGCCTCCGGCTCACGAGACTCGCCGAACTCCCGCTCCCCCAACCCCACCAGCCGGACGAGGTCCTCGGCCGGGTGGAACTTGGTCACCACCAGCAGGGCGATGTCGGCGCGATCGCGGCCTGCCGCCTCCGCGGCAGTGCGGATCCGTCGTCGCGTGGCCTGCAGGTTCGCGGCCAGTTCAGCGGTCCGGGGATCGGGCTGGGCCGTCACCGACCCGCTCCGGCGGAGTCCATCCAGATCACCGAGGCGAGCCTACCGGTCGGCGCCCCACGCCGATGGCTGTACAGCGACGGATCGCCGATGGTGCACCGGGGATCGACCGCCACCGCGGACACGCCCGCGTCGAGCAACTGCCTGCGCAGGCCCGCGCGCAGATCGAGCCCCGCCGTCCCCTTAGCCGTTCGGCAGGCGCTGCCGGGCAGATGCTTCTCCACATCCGCCTGCATGTGGTCCGGCACCTCGTAGCGGTCGCCGCTGGCGGCCGGCCCGAGGAAGGCGCCGATCCGCTCGGTGCGGGCACCGAGCTCGACCATCACGCGCAGGGCTTCCGGAACGATCCCGATCCGCGCCCCGACCCGTCCGGCGTGCACCGCGGCGATCACGCCGGCCTCCTCGTCGCTCAGGAGCACCGGCACGCAGTCCGCGGTCAGCACGGCGAGGACCAGATCGTGCTGATTCGTGACCACGCCGTCGGTCGCGGGAATCGGCTCGGCCACCGGACCGTCGACGACGGTGACCGTGCGCGTGTGCAGTTGCTCCATCCACACCACTCGGTCGGGCGCCACCCCGAGATCCCGGGCCAGTCGCGCGCGATTGGCCGCGACCGCATCGGGGTCGTCGCCGACGTGATCGCCGAGGTTGAAGGAGTCGTACGGGGCTGCGGAAACGCCTCCGGCGCGCGTGGTGACCGCGCGCCGGACCGTGAAGTCAGACAAGTTTTCCTGCTCTGCTCTCGTCGTGCCTGATCACTTCATGAAGTCGGGCACGTCGACGTCGTCGTCGTCGAAGCGAAGGGCGTTGCGACGCGCCCCCTGGTCCCCGAACGGACTCGCGGGCGCCTCGCGCTTGGACGGGAACAGCGGGTCGTCCGCGACGGGCCGGGAGGTCTCGCCGGCCGAGGCGTTCGCGACACCGGCGTTGCTCGCGGCCGCGGGCGCCGCCTGCTGGTGCCGTTTGGCCGACGATCCGCTGTCGAAGCCCGCCGCAATGACGGTCACCCGGACCTCGTCGCCCAGATTGTCGTCGATCACGGTACCGAAGATGATGTTCGCGTCCTCGTGGGCCGCCTCCTGGACCTGCGAGGCGGCGTCGTTGATCTCGAACAGCCCCAGATCGCTGCCGCCCGCGATCGACAGGAGCACGCCTCGCGCCCCCTCCATCGACGCTTCGAGGAGCGGCGAGTTGATCGCCGCCTCGGCGGCCTTGCGGGCACGGTCCTCTCCGCGCGACGCGCCGATGCCCATGAGGGCGCTGCCGGCATCGCTCATGACGCCCTTGACGTCGGCGAAGTCGACGTTGATCAGACCCGGAGTGGTGATCAGATCCGTAATGCCCTGAACACCGTTGAGCAGGACCTCATCCGCGCTGCGGAAGGCGTCCATCAGGCTCACCTGCGCGTCGCCCAGGTGCAGCAGACGGTCGTTCGGGATCACGATCAACGTGTCGCACGACTCGCGGAGCGCCGCGATGCCGGACTCGGCCTGGTTGCCGCGACGCTTGCCCTCGAACGAGAACGGGCGCGTGACGACGCCGACGGTCAGGGCGCCCAGCTTGCGCGCGATGGACGCGACCACGGGTGCGCCGCCGGTGCCGGTGCCGCCGCCCTCGCCCGCGGTGACGAAGACCATGTCGGCACCCTTGAGCAGTTCCTCGATCTCATCCTTGGCGTCTTCGGCGGCCATCCGACCGACGTCCGGATTGGCTCCCGCCCCGAGACCACGGGTGGACTCGCGGCCGATGTCGAGCTTGACGTCGGCGTCGGAGATCAACAGGGCCTGCGCGTCGGTGTTGATGGCGATGAACTCAACACCCTTCAGCCCCTGCTCGATCATCCGGTTGACAGCGTTGACGCCGCCGCCGCCGATACCGACGACTTTGATGACGGCCAGGTAATTGTGGGGTGGCGTCATGATGCCTTCCTACTCCGGAACAGAAACCCTAAAGCTCAACCAAAGGGTTATAGTTATGTCAAGTACTGATGTTGAAACCGACGGTATTGATCGTGACGACGCAGTGCCAGCATGCACGCGGGCGTGTCGCGAAATCAGTGGGGCAATTCATTTCGGACGAGCGATTCGGTCAGCGAACCGAGGCGAACTCCGGACTCGATACGTTGTATTCGGTCCCGTCGACCGTCATCAGATGCTGGAGGGCCTCCGCCTTGTCCGCCGTTCGGCCGGCGTCGCCCCAGACCACCGTCCGGTTCTTGGTCAGGGCCAGCGTGATCCCCGACGGCGAATCGGCGGTCACCGACCGCACCTGGCTCCGCAGCCAGTCCGGCAGTCCCTGCACCACCGTCAGCGCCGCCTTGGTGGTCGGATTCGACGCCCCGGGCTCATCCATCGTCAGCCCGGGCAGGCCGCGCAGACTCTTCGGCATCGCCTTCGCGTCGTCGTAGGTCAGATACACCATGCCGAGACGATCCATCACGCCGATCTTGTCGCCGCGCGGAACGGTGACCAGCGGCGTCCGCTCGGTGACGTCGATGGTGACTGTGGACGGATAGCCGACCTCCACGTTCACCGATTCGACAGTCGGCAGCACTGACACCCGCTGGGCGATTCCCGCGGTGTCGACGCGCAGCAGCGGTCGCCCCATCGGGACCTCCGCCAGCCGCAGCACCTCGGCCGAGTCCAGCGTTCGGGTTCCGGTGACCTCGACCGACCGCACCGACATCAGCGGCGTGAAGAACGCGACCGCGGTGAGACCGGCAGCAACGACTGCCAGCGCCACGGCGACGAGGATCGTCTTCCGCCGCCGACGCGTTGGTTCAGCGGGCGACGGCGCGGCGCGGCGCGTCATCGATCTCCGGCTGCATCCAGGGCCGCGAGGATCGCCGGAGCCTGCATGGTGATGTCGCCTGCGCCGAGCGTCAGGACGAGGTCGCCGCGACGTGCCCGGCGCGCCACCTCCACCCCGATCTGCGAGGCGTCGGCGACGAAAGCGACTGGGGCGGTCACCGCGTCGGAGATCAATCGCCCGGTCACCCCCGGCTGCGGCTCTTCGCGGGCGCCGTAGACGTCGGCGACGATCACCTCGTCCGCCGCGCTCAGCGCTTCGGCGAACTCGGTCGCGAACTCCGCGGTGCGAGAGTAGAGGTGCGGCTGGAAGACCGCGATCACCCGGCCGGAGCCGGCGGCGACGACACCTCGTGCGGCGGCCAGAACCGCGCGCACCTCGGTCGGGTGGTGCGCGTAGTCGTCGTACACGTCCACCTCACCCGCGCGTCCCCGGAGTTCGAATCGGCGATGGACGCCGCCGAAACTCTCGATGCCCGCAGCGACGAGGTCGACGTCCTGACCGGTGCGGGTGCAGGCGATCAACGCCCCGAGCGCATTGAGCGCCATGTGCCTGCCCGGCAGGGTCACCGCCAGCGTGCGCGTGCGCTCCTCGGTGACGAGCGGGGCGGCCAGGCGGATCGTCGCCGAGCTCCCTGCGCCGCGCGGCGTGTCGGCGAGCAGTTCGGCGACGACCGGGATCCCGGGGACGTCGATCCGGGCGTCGCTGCCGTAGCCCAGCACCGTGACGCCGCGCTCGGTCAGTCCTGTCAGATGGGTGCGTCCGAGCTCAGCGGCGCCTGGATCGTCGAGGCACACCACCAGCGTGCCGCCGGGGCGGATGATGTCGACGAAATCGTCGAACACCTGGACATAAGCCTCGGCGCTTCCGAAGAAGTCCAGGTGATCCGCCTCGATATTGGTGACGACGACGATGTCCGGGGTGTACAGCAGCAGCGAGCCGTCGCTCTCGTCGGCCTCGGCGACGAAGTCTGCGCCGCTGCCGTGGTGCGCGTTGGTTCCCGACTCGTTGAGCTCGCCTCCGATCGCGAACGACGGATCGGCGCCGCAGTGCTGCAGTGCGACCACCGACATGGACGTGGTGGACGTCTTGCCGTGGGTTCCCGAGATCAGGAGCGTCCGCCGTCCCTCCATCAGCAGCGCGAGCACTTCCGGGCGGTAGACGATCGGGACGCCGCGGCGGCGGGCCTCGACGAGTTCGGGGTTGTCGTCCGGGACCGCGGCGCGGGTGGTGACGACGACCGTCGGGCCGCCGTCGAGCAGATCGAGTGCATCCGGGGCGTGACCGATGCGGACGTGCGCACCGCGGGTCCGCAGCGCCAGCACCGCACGCGAGTCTCGCGCATCCGAACCGGACACCTGTCCCCCGCGCGCCAGCAGGATGCGGGCCAGCCCCGACATCCCGGCGCCGCCGATGCCCACCATGTGGACGCGTTCGAGCTGTGCCGGAAGCGTGGCGTCGGCCATCGGCGCGTTCATCGGCGTCCGCCGCGGCGGGCCGCGGCCTCCAGGGCTGCGGTGGCGACCTCCACGGCCGCATCGCGGTGTCCCAGTCCCGACGCCGCCGCGCTCATCGCCGACAGCCGGGCGGTGTCGCCCAGGAGCTCGGGGATCGTATCGGCGACCCACTCGGTGGTGACGGTGTCGTCGTCGACGATGATCGCCGCCCCCGCCTGTTCTGCCGGGAGTGCGTTCAACCGCTGCTCACCGTTGCCGTGCGGCAGCGGGACGTACACCGCGGGCAGCCCGATCGCCGAGATCTCGGCGACGGTCATCGCACCCGATCGGCACATGACGAGGTCGGCGGCCGCATACGCCAGGTCCATGCGGTTGAGATAGCTGACGCCGACGTACGGCGGCGCGCCCGGTCCGGAGACCGGGTCGATGCTGTTCTTGGGGCCGTAGGCGTGCAGTACGCCGATGCCTGCCTCGCCGAGCGCCGTCGCCGCGGGTGCGACCGCCTCGTTGAGCCGCTGCGCGCCCTGCGATCCCCCGAAGACCAGCAGCGTCGGGGCCTCGGGATCGAGTCCGAAGAAGGTGCGGGCGTCGGCCCGGGCCACCGCGCGATCGAGGTGGGTGATGGCGCCGCGGACTGGGATCCCGACGACCTTCGCGTCCGCCAGACCCGAGTCCGGAACGGCCGCCAGCACCCGGTCGGCGAGCTTGGCGCCCACCTTGTTGGCGATGCCCGCCCGAGCGTTGGCCTCGTGCAGGATCACCGGGATGCGCTTGCCTGCACGCAGATGACTGCGGGCCGCCAGATATGCGGGCAGGGCGACGTAGCCGCCGAAACCGATCAGGACGTCGGCGTCGACGTCGGCGAACACGGCGCGCGCGGCCTTGACCGCCCGCGCCACCCGCCACGGCGTCTTCGCGAGTTCCATCCCGGGCTTGCGCGGCAGCGGCGCAGGCGGGATCAGCCGGAGTTCGTAGCCGCGTGCGGGGACCAGCGTGGTCTCCAGTCCGCGACTGGTGCCGAACGCCGTCACCCGGGCCGTGGGATCCAGATCGAGGATCGCATCCGCGACCGCCATCGCGGGCTCGATGTGTCCCGCGGTGCCGCCTCCCGCGACGACCACTGAAAGGCCGGATCCGTTCTCCGCTGTCCGACTGCGCGTGCTCACCGGCGACCGCTCTCCCATTCGCCTCGGCCACTCCGGCGCGAACGCTCGCGCGGGGCCGACGGCCTAGACTCCTGCCACGACCGGCTCGGTCGGGCACCCCTTGAACGATAGTGGATCTCGCCAGAACTCGATTCGCCTGTCCGACGACCGCCGCGGCGCGGCGCTCCCGCGGGTGCGGGTCCACGACCGTCCCAGTTCCGCGGCGGCGCCGGTCGCCGTCGCGGTGCCGCCGCGGGCGCCGGGCGACGACGCTGCTCCCTGGCCACCGATGCCCGATACGCCTGCGGCTTGGGCAGCCGCAGCAGCCGCGCCAGGCCCTTGGGAGCGGGCCCGGACAGTGCGACGATGGCCTCGGGTTCGTGTCGGGCGGCGTTGGCGAGCATGCCGAGCATGGCGAGCATCATCAGCACCGACGAGCCGCCTGCCGACAGGATCGGCAGCTGAATGCCCGTGACCGGCAGCAGGCCGACCACGTAGCCGATGTTGATGAACGCCTGGGCCAGCAGCAGGACCGTGATCGTGCCGGACATCAAGCGCAGGAACGGGTCCACCGACCGTCGTGCGATCCGCAAGCCCGCGTAGCCGAGCAGCAGGTAGATGCCGAGTACCGAGATTCCGCCGACCAGTCCGAACTCCTCGCCGATGACGGCGAAGATGAAGTCGTTGTGCGCGTTCGGCAGATAGTTCCACTTCGCGGTGCCCATGCCCAGCCCCTTGCCGAAGAGCCCGCCGTCGGCCAGCGCATACTTCGCCTGATTGGCCTGGTAGCCCGCGCCGAGCACGTCTTGGTTGCCGTTGAGGAAGCTGAACACGCGCGCCGCGCGATACGACCACATGAGCGCCAGCACCGCGCCGATCACCGCGAAGGTGATCATGAACGCCGCGAAGTAGCGCAGGCGCAGCCCGCCGAACCAGAGCAGTGTCGCGACGATCAATCCGAGGATCATCGTCGTCGACTGATTGCGTTCGATGATGACCAGGAACGCGACGATTCCGGACACCGGAACCAGCGGCACCAGCAGGCCCCACGTCGAAGTGGTCTTGGGATCGCGCGTCGACAGCACGGCGGCGCCCCAGAGGCACAGGGCCAGCTTCGCCATCTCCGACGGCTGGAACGTGAGACCTGCGATCGACACCCAGCGCTGCGCGCCACCGCCCGCGACTCCGATGCCGGGAATCATCACGGCGACGAGCAGGACGAGCGCGATCAGCAGGATCGGCAGCGACAGCTTCTGGAGGGTGCGGACCGAGATCCGCGCCGCGAAGTAGAACAGCACCAGACCCAGCGCCACGAACATCACCTGCGTGGTGAACATGCCGTATGCCGAGCCGTCTCGCGCGTAGCCCTCGACGGCCGACGCCGACAGGACCATCATCAGGCCGAAGCCGACCAGCAGCACCGTGATGGACACGACGAGGTGGAACGACGTCAGCGGTCGTGCCGCCAGGTTGCGGACCCCGGTGACAAGGAAGCCGACACCGGCGCGCACGTCGGCGCCGCGGACCAACCGCAGGCGACGGAGCGGTTCGGGCTCGGCCGACGCACGCGGTGTGGTCCGGACGGCGCGCGCGGCCTGCGAGCGACGCCGCCTCCGCCGTGCGGTTCGGTCGCCGTCGGCGTCATCAGCGTCACCGTCAGCAGCGCCGTCTGCGATCGCGTCTCCGCTCGGATCGTCGATCACCGACTCCGCTGGGGGTGCCGTGTCACGCGAGTCGGTCTCGAGGCGTGAATCAGTCGTCTCCTCGGCGGCCTGGTCGGCGCCGACGTTCTCGGTGCCGTCGGAGTTCATCGCGACGAGGCGTTGTCGGCCAGCGCGATCGCGGCGTCGGCGAACGCGTCGCCGCGGTGCGTGTACGAGGTGAACATGTCCAAGGACGCGGCAGCGGGCGCCAACAGCACGGCGTCCACTCCGCCCGCGTCCGCCTTCGCCAGTCGCCAGGCGGCGCGGACCGCCCGGTCCATCACCATCGGTCCCGTCGCTCCGCCTGCCGATCCGGCCGGGGCGACGAGCTCTGCCGCTTCGCCAGTCCGCTGAGTCATCACAGAGCCATCGTCCCTTGTGAATACTGTGACTGTTGGGACTTCTGGGGCGTGTCGCGCAATCGCGTCGAGAATGATCTGTCGATCCGCCCCGATCGCGACGACTCCGGCCAAGCGCGACGCCGTCGCACGCACCAGATCGTCGACCGGGGCCCCCTTGAGCAGTCCGCCCGCGATCAACACGGCGCGCTCGTGCGCGATCACCGCGGCCTGTGCCGCGTGCGGGTTCGTCGCCTTGGAGTCGTCGACGAAGGCGATCCCGTCGATCGTCGCGACCACCTGACCGCGGTGCGCTGCGGGCTCGAAAGCACGCAGGCCGCGGGCGACGGCGTCGGCGTCGATGCCGACGGCACGGGCGAGCGCGGCGGCGGCGAGTGCATCGGCGAGCCCCGACGGTCCGGCGGGACGCACCTCGTGCGCGGCGATCAGCGGCAGGTCCTCGGCGAAGGCACGATCGACCAGCATGCCGTCGACCAGCCCCAGTCGTCCCGCCACCGGTTCCGCGAGCGTGAATTCGACCCGCCGGGCCCCCTCCGGGGTCGGCAGTCCCGCAGCGCCGGCGTCGTCGCCGCCGACCACGGCCACATCGCCGCGCAGCGCCTGCGCCTTCGCCTGTGCGTAGGCGGTCAGGGAACCGTGCCAGTCCAAATGGTCGTCGGCCACGTTGAGCACCACTCCCGCGCGCGGACGCACCGACGGCGCCCAGTGCAGCTGGAACGACGACATCTCCACGCACAGCACCTCGGCGCGCGGCTCGGCGCGCAGCGCGTCGGCCACCGTGAGGCCGATGTTGCCGCAGGCCAGGCCGGAGAGCCCGGCGGCGTCGACGATCGCCTCGATCATCCCCGTGGTTGTCGTCTTCCCGTTGGTGCCGGTGACGACGAGCCAGGTGCGGGGGGCGCCGAAGAGGCCTGCCCGGTCCGCTCGCCACGCCAACTCGACGTCGCCCCAGACCGGGATCCCCGCGGCGGCCGCCGCGACGAGCAGCGGCGTGTCCGGCCGGAACCCGGGCGAGACGACGATCAGGTCGACGTCGGCGGGCGCGTGCGCGACCCCGGCGGCGTCGACGAAGTCGTCCGCGGTCACCAGGTCGATGCCTCGACTCCGGAAGTCGGCGCCCGCTGCCGGATCGACGAACGTCTGATCCATCACGACGGGCACCGCACCCAGCTCCAGGAGAAGCTCCACCACCGCGACACCGGTGGCGCGGCCGCCTGCGACGAGGACTCGGCGCCCCGAGAGATCCAGCGTCATATCAGGCGGCGTGCGAGATGAACTCGCCATAGAACAGGGACAGGCCGAGGGCGCAGGAGATCGCGGTCAACAACCAGAATCTGATGATGACCGTGGTCTCGGCCCACCCGCCCAACTCGAAGTGGTGGTGGAACGGCGCCATCCGGAAGATCCGCTTGCCCGTGGTGCGGAAGAACAGGATCTGCAGGACCACCGAGATCATCTCGGCGACGAACAGCGCGCCGATGACGACCATCAGCAGTTCGGTGCGGGTGGTCAACGACAGTCCGGCGACCAGGCCGCCGAGGGCCAGGGAGCCGGTGTCACCCATGAAGATCTTGGCCGGCGCCGCATTCCACCAGAGGAAGCCCAGGCAGGCGCCGCCCGCAGCGACCGCGATGATCGCGAGGTCGAGCGGATCGCGCACGTCGTAGCAGGCACTCGCGTTCTCGGCGTTCGCCGGAAGCGGCGCACACGGGTTGCGGTACTGCCAGAAGGTGATGAGCACGTACGCGCCCATCACCAGGGCGGCCGACCCCGCGGCCAGCCCGTCGAGGCCGTCGGTGAAGTTGACGGCGTTGGACCACGCCGCGACCACCAGCCAGCAGAACAGCACGAAGCCGACGGCGCCGAGCGAGATGACGTTGATGTCACGCGTGTACGAGAGGTACTCGCTGGCCGGAGTCTGCCCTTCGGCGTTCGGGAACTGGAGCAGCAGGATGCCGAAGATGATCGCCGCGACCATCTGTCCCACCGACTTGGCCGTCTTGTTCAGGCCGAGGTTCCGCGACTTGTAGATCTTGATGAAGTCGTCGAGAAAACCGACGGCGGCCAAGGCCGTCGCCAGACCGAGGACCAGCATGCCCGACGCCGACGGGCCGCTTCCCTCGTCGATGTAACCGAACAGGTGTGCACCCAGGTATCCCAACCACAGCGCCGCCACGATCGCCACGCCGCCCATCGACGGCGTGCCGCGCTTGGACTGGTGGCTCTGCGGGCCGTCGATCCGGATCTCCTGACCGAATCCCTGGCGCGAGAACACCTTGATCAGCACTGGCGTCAGCAGAATCGACACTGCCAGCGAGATCGCGCCCGCGATCAGTATCTGGGTCACTGCATGTCCTTACTCGTCGGTATTCTTCGAACTACGAATCTAGCGTGCACCGCAGGTCGGCCCGCTCATCGGGTGAGCACCTCGACCTCGAATCCGGCCTCGTCACGCCAGTACCGCACGAGTGCGTCGCCGAGGTCACCACCGGCGACGAGTGCGATGTCGCCCGGACTCGGTGCGTCGGCCGGGTCGTCGCGCAGACGAGCGATCGCGTCGTCGATCGAGCGAACCGACTCGGCTTCGTCGCCCCACGACCCCTCCATCACGGCGCCCTGGTGCAGCGCCCGCACCGTCCGGACGTCGTCGCCGACCGAGATCACCTTGTCGATCGCCAATCGCACGATCTGCCTGCCGAGCCCGTCGTGTTCCAGGCAGCGGGCGTTCTCGTCACGGTCGTCGACGGCGGGGAACTCGCCGACGATCACCCACGTACGGTGCGCGGCGTCCGTGCCCGGCAGTCGATGAGCACTGCCGACACCGGTGTCCGCGGCGAGGGTCACCAGTTCACGGACCAACCGCCGCGCCTCGTCGATCCCGGCCGCGGGATCGGTCACCAACACCCGCAGCGGGATGTCGTCGCGCGCACTGACGCGCGCATCGAGCAGTTCGCCGAGAACCACCCGGTCGTCGAACGGATGCTTCACGCCGGCGATCTCCTGGCCGGTCTCGTGGCCCTTGCCTGCAACGAGCACGATATCGCCCGGCTGCGCCCAGTCGACGGCTGCGGCGATCGCCTCGCGGCGGCCGCCGATCTCCCGGACCTCGGCGGACGTCTGCGCGCCGCGGGCACCGGCGACCACCGCGGCGCGGATGGCTGCGGGGTCCTCGCTGCGGGGGTTGTCGTCGGTGATCACCACCAGGTCGGCGCCGCGGGCCGCCGCCGCGCCCATGAGCGGACGCTTCTCGGTGTCGCGGTCGCCGCCTGCGCCGAGCACGACGCCCACTCGACCCGGCGCCGCCGCACCGGAGGTCTGTGCGCGCAACGTGGCGAGCACCGCCTCCACGGCTGCGGGCTTGTGCGCGTAGTCGACGACGGCGAGGAAGTCCTGTCCGCGTTCCACCTTCTCCAGTCGTCCGGGAACCGCGACCGCGGTCAACCCCGCGATCGCCACCTCCGTGTCGACGCCGGCCGCGGTCACCATCGCGACGGCCAGCAGCGCGTTCGCCACGTTGTAGGCGCCCGGCAGCGGGACCGTCATCTCCAGTTCGCTGCCCTGTGGCGTCGCGATGAGCACGGTCTGCGATCCCGGATCCGACCGGACGGTCCGGGTGACGGACCAGTCTCCGGACCCGAGGGTGGAGACAGTGGCTGCCGACTCCCCCGCGTCCGCGACCACCTGGGCCATCCGCGTGCCCCACTCATCGTCGACGCAGATCACCGCCTGCTGCGCCTGGGTCGGCGAATCGGCCTGGAACAGTTTCGCTTTGGCCTCGAAGTACGCGTCCATGGTGCGGTGGTAGTCGAGGTGATCCTGCGAGAGATTGGTGAAGCCGCCGACAGCGAAGTGGCTTCCGTCGACGCGCCCCAGCGCCAGCGCGTGGCTGGACACCTCCATGACGACGGTGTCGACGCCGCGTTCACGCATCACCGCGAACAATCGCTGCAGGTCGGGCGCTTCCGGCGTGGTGAGCGTCGTCGGCACCACGGTCCCGTCGACCCGCACCTCGACGGTCCCGACCAGGCCCACCACCCGGCCGGCCTGGCGCAGGGCCGCCTCCGCGAGATACGACGTCGTCGTCTTGCCGGAGGTACCGGTGACGCCGATCAGCGTCATCTGCGCCGAGGGATCGCCGTAGACGCGCGAGGACACCGCACCGAGCACCGCGCGCGGCGTCGGATGCACGAGCACCGGCACTGCGGCCAGTCGGTCGTCGGCGCGGATCACCTCGAGTCCGGCAGGATCGGTGAAGATCGCCGTCGCTCCCGCGTCCACTGCCTGGCCCGCGTACTTGGCGCCGTGCGTCGCACCTCCGGCCAAGGCGGCGAACAGATCGCCGTCCCCGGCGTCCTGCGACCGCAGGGTGACACCGCAGAGGTCGACGTCGTCGCCGTCGAGCGTCGCCTCGACGGCATGCGCCAGCGTGCTCAACGGCACCGGCCGCACCTCGGTCGGTCGGATCACCGCGCGCCGAGTCACGTCGCTGCCGCGCTCGTCGTTACCCCGCTGTTGGTTACCCCGCTGTTGGTTATCGTTGTCGCCGGATCGCGGCTCCACCACTACCTCAGACCTCCGCCTCAACCTGTCTCGTCCGTCGTGCTCGTCTCCGAGCATCCTGACGGTTCACAACGCATCGAATCTACCGTGGATTCGGCGTCGTTCACCCCATCAGACGCAGCTGCGGAGTGGGACGTGACGAGAACGGCACCTTGTCGTGGCGCAACAACCACGAGCCGACGGTGCTGAACAGTGGCGCGGCCGACTGTCCGCCGGTGCCGTCCGAACTGCGGACCGGGTTGTCCATCATGATGCCGACGACGAACCGCGGGTCGTCGGCGGGCGCGATCCCGGCGAAGGTGATGTTGTAACTGCTTCGCGAGTAGCAGTTGCACTTGGGATCCACCTGCTGGGCAGTGCCGGTCTTGCCCGCCGTCTGGTAGCCGGCGATGGCGCCCTTGGCGCCGGTGCCGCTCTGGACTCCGCTGGGATCGTCCTGCATCACGGCGCGAAACATGTCGAGGGCCGTCTTCGCGGTCTTCGGGCTCACCACGCGGACCGATTTCGGCGGCTCGACGCCGGCGGCGGCCTCGTCCTCCGAGGCGATGATCCGCGGCTGAATGCGGACGCCGCCGTTGGCGATGGCCTGATACATCGACGTCATCTGCAGCAGCGTGGTCGACAAGCCCTGCCCGATCGGCAGGTTGGCGAACGAGCCGCCCGACCACTGGCTCAGGGCGGGCACGGCGCCCGGGCTCTCGCCGGGCAGCCCGATTCCGGTCCGCTCACCGAGGCCGAACTTGGCGACCATGTCGGCGAACCGCTCCTCCCCGACCTTCTGGGCCAGCATCAGCGTCCCGACGTTCGACGACTTGCCGAAGATGCCCGTCGTCGTGAACGGCTCGGTGCCGTGGACCCACGCGTCGTTGACGGTGATCCCCGACATCCGGATGGACCCGGGGACCTGGTGGATCTCGGTGGGTGTGGTCAGGCCGTACTCCAGCGCCGCCGCCGCGGTGATGATCTTGTTGACCGATCCCGGCTCGAACGGCGAGGTGACCGGCCGGTTGCCGAGGAAGGCGTCCTCCTGCTCCGACAGGGGGCGCGATGGATCGAAGGTTCCGTCGTTCGCCATCGCCAGCACCTGGCCGGTCTTGGCGTCGAGCACCACCGCGGACACGTTGTGGGCGCCTGACCGCTTCTTGGCGAGATTCACCTGGCTCTGCACAAACCACTGCAGGTCCGAATCGATCGTGAGATGCACGGTCTGGCCGTCGACCGCCGGATGCACATTGCGCTTGCTGCCGGGGATGACGCCGCCGCCGCGCCCCTGGTCGTAGGTCTCGGTGCCGTTGGTGCCCGCGAGGACCGAGTCGAGCGACGACTCGAGCCCGATGGAGCCGTTGCCGTCGAAGTTGACGTCACCGACGATGTTCGCCGCGAGCGATCCGCCCGGGTAGAGGCGATTGCTCTGTCGTTCGGCGCCGACCTCGGGGTACTGGTCCTGGATCTGCTTGGTGGTCTCGATGGAGACCAGCCGTGCCAGGTACACGAAGTCTTTATCGGACTTGAACTGCGTGAGGAGGTCCTCGGACGAGATGCTGCCGCCCAGCGCCGACGAGACCCCGTCGGCGATCTGCCCCAGTCTGGTGTCCACGTCCGGCACCGCCGGATCCTTCGCGTGCGCCTCGGCGATCTGCTTCCGCACCGCCTTGGGCTGGAACGTCAGGGCACGCGCGTCGTCGGAGTGAGCCAGCAGGCGGCCGGCGCGGTCGACGATGCTGCCGCGGATGGCGGGCAGGATGTTGGTGATCGAGCGCTGCTGTGCGGCCTGCGCCGAGATCGAGTCGGCCGCGATCACGTGGACGTAGACCATCCGCCCACTGATGGCGAGGCAGACGATCGCGATCAACACCCAGAGGACACGCTGGCGGCCGATGAACTTCGCCGACCAGGAGTCCGAGGCGCGCGGCGATCGCGGTGGGCCGGACGGCGGTGTGCCGCCTGCGGTGCGTGTGGCGCCGGAGCCGCGACCGTCCGACCTCGGCTCAGCTGAGCGCGGGGATCGGGTTCGGGTCATGATCACCGATTCTCTCCTGCATCAGCGCGTCGGCACGGTATTGGACTGCGGCGTGGCGGAACGCGGCACCACATTCGTCGCCTGACCCGCCTGCCTGCGGACATCGGGTGTCGTGTTCGTCGAAGGCGCGGGGTTGGTGGACGGTGTCGGGTTCGTCGTCGGCCGGGGGTTCGGCGCCGGGGTGCTCGTCGACGGCTGGGCGGTCGACGGCTGAGACGTCCCCGGCGCACTGGTCGACGGCTGGGTCGTCGACGGCGCCGTGGTCGACGGCTGCCGGTCCGACGACGAGCCGCCGAGGCCCTCGGAGTCGTCCACCTTGCTCTTGTCGATCTTGTCGACGGGATCGGGCTCGGGGTTCAGGTCCGGAAGAGCCTCCCCCGCGGCCGGGCTCGGTGTCCCGCGCAGCCGTGCCTTGCCGTCGGCGCCGACGATGATCTCGGCCGAGTCCGTCGCAGGCACCATGCCCTGCTGTGCCGCGGCCTTGGCCAATGCCGGTGCCGAGTCACCCGCGTCGACCTGCTGCTTCAGTGAGTCCGCGCCCGCCTGCAGTTCCTGATTCTGTTCTCGCAGCGCGTCGATCGCGTAGGAGTCCTGCGCGGACTTTGTGGTCAGCACCAGCGTCAATGCCAACGTCCCGAGCACCAGCGCGAGAATGGGCACCACCAACGGGACACCTGCGATCTTGCGGCCGGTGATCGGGAGGCGGCCGCCCGCACCGTGCCGCCGGGTACGACGATCGAGTGCTCGCTGCGCGGCTTTGGATCGAGACGGACGCTCCGCCGCGACGGACTGACCGCCGCGCCCTCGTCGCACCGAACTCTCGCGCTTCCCGGCGGTGCGAGTGTCCACGAGTGTCACTGTCGTCCCTTTCCGTCTGCAGCGATCCGTTCGATGGCCCGGATGCGGACCGGCGCCGAACGGGGATTGGCTTCCCGTTCAGCAGCATTGGCTTGTTCGGCACCCCGAGTGATCAGGGTGAACGCCGGAGCGGTGCCCGGCAGGTCCACGGGCAGGCCCGCGGGCGTGGTGTTCGCGACGGCGGCGGCGAAATCGCGCTTGACGATGCGGTCCTCCAGCGACTGATAACTCATCACTGCGAGGCGCCCGCCCACCGCCAGGACGTCGAGCGACGCCGGGATCACTCCGCGCAGCGAGTCGAGTTCGTGGTTGACCTCGATCCGCAGTGCCTGGAACGTGCGCTTGGCCGGGTGCCCACCGGACCGACGGGTGGCGGCCGGAATCGTCGCGTACAGCAGTTCCACGAGACGACCGCTGGTGGTGAAGGGTTCTTTCGAACGCTCGCGGAGGACCGCCGAGGCGATCTTGCCCGCGAACCGTTCCTCGCCGTACTCGCTGAGCACGCGCGCCAGCGCGCCGTGGTCGTAGGTGTTGAGGACGTCTGCGGCGGTGAGCTCGTCGTCGGGGTTCATCCGCATGTCCAGCGGCGCGTCGATCGAGTACGCGAAGCCCCGATCGGCTCGGTCGAGCTGCATCGAGGAGACTCCGAGGTCCAGGAGGACCCCGTCGACGCTCGGTCGTCCGGTCGTGGCGACCACGTCGGCGATCTCGTCGTACCGGTGGTGATGGAATTCGACCCGATCGCCGAACCGTGCCAGTCGCGACGACGCGATCTCGATCGCCGAGGTGTCGCGGTCGATGCCGACGACATGCAGACCCGCGAGTCGATCGAGGAAGTATTCGGTGTGGCCGCCTGCGCCGAGGGTCCCGTCGACGAGGACTGCGCCCGAGCCGTCTGCGGCGAGACGGGTGAGTGCGGGCTCGAGCAGCGCGAACATGCGATCGGCCATCACGGGAACGTGCCCGTGTTCGCCTTGCTGCGGTGCGTTCACCCGCGCTCCCTCCCGTGGTTCGTGCTGGCAGAAACTCTGCCGCCCCCTGCGGCATTCGGAGATGTCGGCGTCGATTCTCGATTCGAGAATCGCTGCGGTGAAGCGGGGTCCCCGCCCGAGCGCACCTGGCGTTGGGGAAGTACGTCAGGGTCGATCGGGCCGAGGCCTCGACTCACCGCAGCGAGTCGTCATCTCCGATGTTCAATTCGTGGACGCGCGCCGTCAGAGGATCGCGTCGAGGGCCGTCGAGCCTGCGTTCGAGAACGCCTCCTCGTGGGCCGCCTGGTACTCACGCCACTTCTGCGCGTCCCAGATCTCGAGATGGTCGTACATGCCGATGACGACGCACTCCTTGGTGAGGAATGCGTAGTCGCGGTGTTCAGCCGACAAGTTCACCCGCCCCTGGGCGTCGAGCCGCTGTTCGTCGGCACCCGCGAAGTAGTACCGAACAAAGGCTCGCGCCTCCGGATCGTTGCTCGACGCCTGGACCGCCTTCTCGGCGATGACATCGAACTCGTCGACCCGATACACCGACAGGCTGCGGTCCTGACTCCGTGTGACCATGACCCCTCCCGCCAGTGAATCTCGAAACTTCGCGGGCAACGTGAGCCGCCCCTTGTCGTCGAGCTTCGGGGTGTACGTGCCGACGAAACGAGCCACGCCGACACCTCCCTTGCCCTCCCGGGTGGAGTGGTTTCCGGATCCTCTCTCCCAGTGCGACCCACACTACCCCACTTCCCACCACTTTCTCCCCATCGCGCCCCACAGTTCCACCACCACTCCCCATACTCCCAGGTCACAGGATTGTGACTCGCAGGATTCTCAGGAAACTGTTGGCATGTCCGGCGCGTCGAATCGCGAGGCCCAAGTGACAAGACATCACTGAAGTGGCAGGTGGGAGCTCTTCCAAGTCCTCGGTGGGGAGAAGTGGGGATCGCGGTGGGGAGAAGTGGGGATCGCGGTGGGGGACGGTGGGGATGCAGGGTGGGGAGAGCGGAGGATCCGAGGTGGGGAGAGGTGGGGATCCGGGCCGGCGCCGGGCGATCCGCGTACGCGGGAAGGACGCACAAAAGAGCGGGACCGCACCTTCGGTGTCGAAGGTGCGGTCCCGCTCCGTGTCGATCGCGGCCGCGGACTGTGCCGCGGCGCGTCAGAGGTTAGAGGTCCCTGTCGTCGCGCTCGAATCGTCGATTGAATCGGTCTTCCATGCGTCGGCTGAGTGAATCGCCGCTTGCACCGGAGGCCTTGCCGTTCTTCTTCTTAGTAGACGCCGAACCCGAGGCGGGTCCGGACGCCGCGCTGCGTCCGCCCATCAGTCCGTAGACCGCGGCGCCGAACATCACGAGGAATCCGACGAAACTCAAGACCTTGAGTCCGCCGATCTCCACGTCGACCATCAGCCCGCCGACCAACAGGGCGAGTCCAGCCAGGAAGCCGAGCGCCACCACGAGCCGACGACGCGCGTTCGGCAAGCCGACCTTGTGACGGGTCACGCTCGACACGAACTTCGGGTCTTCGGCGTAGAGAGCGCTCTCTATCTCATCGAGCATGCGCTGCTCGTGCTCGGAAAGCGGCACCGCTCCTCCCTTACTGACTCGTGGGCGAGTTGTCGGAGTCTCACCCCTATGACTCCATGATACGAGTCCGCGCCCGCAACGACCACTATTGTCGACTGTTGGATGTCGATCATGCCACCGTCGACCTCGACACGCCGCGTTTGGGAGCCAATTTGCCCTGTTCATAGGCCAGCAGAGTGGCGTCGGCTACATCGAGGAATTCGACCGCGCGCCGCTCGACACGCGCACAGAAGGTCGGATCGACGGCCTTCACCAAACCGGCCTCCACCTGCGAGCGCATGGTCGACAGCCCGCCGAAGTAGTCGGCGAGTTCGGCACACTCGGGCGCCCGGGCCTTGATTCGACTCCAGGCGTCGGTCGCCCCGCGGCGCCGTCGTACCTTGCCCGTCGGCTCATAGATCTCCAGAATCGCGCCTGCAGCGCGAATCGCCGTCAAGTAGAACAGCCGGAAACGCTCGGCGCCGTCGTCATCGACCGATGCCGCTTGATCGAACAGCACCTCGGCGCGTTCCAGAAGGTCGCGACTGCGGTGAACGATGTGCGGGTCGGCCGTCGCCGGCCGCGCGGCACCTGTGGACGACGGAACCACCGCGAGACGCGCTGACGACGGTCGGCGCCCGGCACTCCCTGCAGTACTCGACATGTCCCTGTTCCTCCGTATCCGCCCCGGCCTGTCCCGAGCTGATGACGACACCATCGCAGAAGGGTCTGACATTCTCGGTCCGCGATCGTCGCCGGCGATCGTCACACTGGGAAGAACACCAATGGCCCGGCGGTGTCTTCCCCACCGCCGGGCCATCAGGTCTCTCGAACCGATGCGAACATCAGTTCGATTGCTGAAAGCGTATCCGGTGTGCCGCCTCGACGGCAAGTGCCGCTACTGTCGTGAGGTCGATGTCGGCTCCCACCGGGTGTCGAAGACCCGGAAGGAGCGGTGATGTCTCGCCTCGACGCTGCGCCGATCCGGATCGCTCCCCTGCCCGCGGAACTGGCCCATCTGTGGCTCGATCCCGCCGTGCACACGTACATCACGGCCATGAACTATCCGCGAGGCAGCGAGTCGCATCGACTTCCGCTGTGGCGCGATCACATCGCCCGCCCCGGATGGACCGCCTACGGCGCGTTCGCCACCCTGTCCCGCCTCGATTCCCTGCGCCCCACCTATTCGCGACTGCGAGTCCAGACGCCGCTGGCACTCTCCGACACCGAGGCACTGGTCGGCGTGGCGTACGGATACCGCGGGGCCGGCGACCAGTGGTGGCATCGTCAGCTGTATTCCGGACTGCTGCGCGCAGGCGTTCGTCCTGATGACGCGCGCGGATTTCTGCGCGACTACTTCGAGCTCACGGAGTTGCACGTGCATCCGGCAGCGCAGGGCCGCAGGATCGGCGAGCATCTCCTCGCCTCGCTGTTGAGCCGCCGCACCGAAGCCAAAGTGCTGCTGTCGACGCCGGAAGTCGCTGACGAGGGCAACCGCGCATGGGGCCTCTACCGTCGACTCGGGTTCTCGGACGTGCTGCGCCACTTCACCTTCGTCGGCGATGCCCGACCGTTCGCGTTCCTCGGCCGACCGCTGCCGCTCGACGCGCCTGCCGCAGATCTCGAGATCGGCTGCTGAACCGGGTCCTGCCGGACCGTCGCCGCACGAGCAGTGACGACGCACCGATGCGTCCTTCCGCAGGTCCGAGCACCCCTTCTGGCACGATGAGGCAGTGACTTCGATCCGCCGCGCTCCCGTGCTCGCTCTCGTCGGACTGTTGGCGATGGTCCCGCTCCTGAGCGGATGCCTCACGAAATCGACGACCGTCGGCGATCAGTTCTCCGGATCGGTCATCATTGCGACGGCCCCCGACAAGCACCCGCAGAAGCCGACGTTCGAGATCCCCGCGTCGCTGAGCGGACAAGTGTGGTCGACCGACTATCCCGAGCAGAACGCGGACGGCACCACCTCGACTGCTCCCGCACCCACCAGCACGTCGGCCGACGGCCAGACACCGCCGTCGCCGGAGGGCAAGGTCGGTTCCGAGTTGTCCTTCGATCGCCTGTCAGCAGGCCAGTTCGGCCAGTTGGGCGACATCATCGCCGCAGCGCTGCCCGATTCGACGGCGACGGTGAACCTGAAATCGACGCGCAGTGGAGACATCGTCCGATTCCGGGGTTCCGCATCGCTGGTCGAGATGGAGAACGACTCCGTCTATCTGTCCATCTCCATCACGTTCGGCGGCAACGTGGTCGCGACCAACGGCCGTCGAATCGGCGACAGCACCGTGGTCTGGACGCCGCGCGCCGCCCAGAACGTCGACATGCAGGCGGACTCCGAGTACGCCGATCCGGCGACGGCGGCGGTACCCAGCTGGTCGTGGTTCATGGTCGTGCTCTGCGCGATCGTCGTCGCGATGGTGGCCTACGTGGCCTATCAGAATCGCGACCGGTCGGCGCGGCCGGGACACGAGCCGCACACGCCGCGGTTCCGCCGCAAGCCCGTGAAGGACGACGCCGACTCGAACCGCGGCGCCGACACGACCGCCACCGACACGAGCGCATCGGACACGAGCGCATCGGACACGGCGACCACCCCCGAGACCAAGGCCGACTGAGACCAACGCCGACTGAGACGAAGGCTGACTGGGACGAAGGCCGACTGATCAGGCGCCGACCAGCGCACCCCGGGTGTCGATGCCGATCCGCTCCAGCACCTCGCTGGTGGCCTTCGCGAAGTTGAGACTGCAGAAATGCAGGCAGGGCACGCCTTCGGAGATCAACCGCTCGGACATCTCGGTGCACAGGTCGATGCCGACCGCACGCACCTGCGCGCGGTTCTCGTCCGGCCCGTCGCCCGCGGCCTTCGCCAACCGTGACTCCACCTCGGCCGGGATCTTGCTGCCGGACAGCTCCGTCATTCGCCGCGCCGTGGCGAGCGAGGTGATCGGCATCAGGCCGGGGATCAGCGGCTTCGCACCCTGTTCGGGATCTGCGGCGACCAGGCGGTCTCGGAGCCGAAGGAAGTCCTCGACGTCGAAGAACACCTGGGTCACCGAGTACTCGGCGCCCGCGCGCAGCTTGCGCACCAGATTGCCGGTGTCCGCGGCCAGGTTCGGCGAGCGGTGATGCCCCTCGGGGAACGACGCGACACCGGTGTGGAAGTCGCCGAGTTCGTTGATCAGGGTCACCAGTTCTTCGGCGTACTGCACGCCCTGAGGGTGCTTGACCCACTCACCGAGCGGGTCGCCGGGCGGGTCGCCGCGGAGCGCGAGCAGATTGGTGATGCCCTTGTCCGCGTAGGCGCCGACCAGTCCCCGGATCTCCTCGATGCTGTGGTTGACGGCCGTCAGATGAGCGACGGTCAGCAGCGTGGTCTCGGTCGCCAGTTCGCCTGCGATCCGGACCGTACGATCCCGCGTGGTGCCGCCGGCACCGTAGGTCATGGAGACGAACGCCGGGTTCATCCGCTCAAAAGTGCGCGCCGTGCGCCACAGTCGCGCTTCGGCCTCCGCGTCCCGAGGCGGAAAGAACTCCACCGAGAACGGGATCGGGCCGGGGTACGGATCAGCGAGGCGCTCGACGACGGACTGGCCCGCACGGGCCAGAACGTCGGAGCCGGAGGAGGTCACGTCGGTCACGTGCCCATCATACGGATCACCCGGATCGGTAACCTTGCCTGTCGTGGTCACCATTGCGCACGTACCCGCCGCGGTCGACGAGGTGCTGGCGAAGTACTTCGCATCCCAACGTCCGACGCTCGACGCCATCTACCCCGCCGTCGCCGAGGCCGGCGATGTTCTCGCCGACTTCGTGCTCGGCGGCGGCAAGCGGGTCCGCCCGATGTTCGTCTGCGCCGGCTGGCAGTGCGGAGGCACCCGCGAGGGCACCGATGATCCGCAGACCGAGGAGTTGATGCTCCGGGTCGGCGCCGCCATCGAACTGATTCAGGCGTGCGCACTCGTCCACGACGACATCCTCGACCGGTCCGACACCCGGAGGGGCAGGCCGACGGCCCACCGCCGGTTCGAAGCCGTTCACCGCGACCGGGGATTCGCCGGCGACCCCGTCCACTTCGGCGTCAGCGCTGCGATCCTGATCGGCGACCTGGCACTCGCCTGGGCCGACGACCTGGTGCACGGAATCGGACCCGCAGACTCCTGCGACGCGCGGCCGCTGCCGCGGCCCGTCGCCACGCTCTGGGCACAGATGCGGACCGAGGTGCTCGGCGGTCAACTCCTCGACATCACCAACGAGTCGTCGGCCGACGAATCACTCACCGCCGCATACCGGGTGATGGAGTACAAGACCGCGGCCTACACCGTGGCGCGGCCGCTGCAACTCGGCGCCGTGCTCGGCGACGCCGACGACGCGGTCTCGGCGGCGTTGCACGGGATCGGCATCGACCTCGGCATCGCCTTTCAACTGCGCGACGACGTGCTCGGCGTCTTCGGCGACCCCGCCGAGACCGGCAAACCCTCGGGCGACGACCTCGTCGAGGGCAAGCGCACCGCGCTGCTCGCGGAGGGACTGCAACGCGCCTCGACGCGCGACGCCGAGAAACTGCGGACCAGCATCGGCCGCCCGCTCTCGGACGCCGAGGTGGCCGCGGCACGCACCGTGCTGAGCGAGTCGGGCGCCCTCGCCGCGATCGAGACGCAGATCGACGATCGCCTGGACGCCGCCCTCACCGCCATCGACGCCCTGCCGGTCACCGACGGTGCGCGCACCGACCTGCAGTGGATGGCCAAGCGCATCACCCACCGGCAACGATGACGCCGATGCGTCAGCCTCACGTCATCGTCGTCGGCGCCGGTCTCGCCGGGCTGACGGCGGCCGCGCATCTGCGGGGCGCAGGTCACGAGGTGACCGTTCTCGAAGCCGGCACCGCGCCGGGCGGTCTGGTCCGCACCGAGACCATCGACGGCCACCGCTTCGACACGGGCGCCACCGTCCTGACCATGCCCGATCTGCTCATCGACGCCCTCGCTGCGATCGGCGTCGACGAGTCGACGGCTCGCGATCGGCTGGCGCTGACACCGGTGGATCCCAGCTACGTGATGAACTTCGCCGACGGCACCACGCTGGCGCTCCCCCGTGCGGCCGACGCGATCCCCGCGGCCGTCGCGCACGCGTTCGGCGCCGAGGCGGCCGCAGGCACGCGTGACCTCCTCGCGTGGCTGCGGCGCGTCTACGACGCCGAGTTCGACGTCTTCCTCGACCGCAATTACGACGGTCTGGCCGATCTCACCGGCGCACCGACGCGCCGGGCGGCCACTGACCTGGTGCGGCTGGGCACACTCGGCGGACTCACCGGCGCCGTCGGCCGGTTCATCGCCGACCCGCGACTGCAACGGGCGTTCACCTTCCAAGCCCTGTATGCGGGCGTCCCGCCGCACCGGGCACGTGCCATCTACGCGATCATCGCCGACATGGACATCGGCCGCGGTCTCAGCGCGCCGGCCGGCGGCATGGGTCGCATCGGCGAGGTGCTCGCCGAGGCGCTGACCGACGCGGGCGTGGGCATCGACTACGGCGCGCGGGTCGATCGCATCCTGCGCCGGGGCGACGGCACCGCGTCGGGCGTGCTGGTCGGCGACCACGTGATCGCGGCCGACGCCGTCGTCGCGACGCTGGAGCGCGATGCGATCGCCGATCTGGTCCGGGCGCCCGCGCCTCGGCGCCGCCTGCGGTACTCGCCGAGCGCCGTGGTCGTGCATGGACTGCTCCCAGTCGGCGTCACCGACGCGTGGCGGTCCGGGCATCACACCATCGACTTCGGCGACGCGTGGACCCGCACCTTCGCCGAGATCACCGGCCGTCCGGGGCGCCTGATGTCGGACGGATCGTTCCTGCTCACCCGCGCCGCGGTCGCCGACCCGGAGACCTTCGTCGTCGACGGGTCCGAGTCGGTCTCGGTTCTCGCGCCGACGCCCAACCTGGCATCGGCGGACCTGGCGTGGGACGACCTCGCCGAGCCGTACGTCGCCGAGTTCCTGGGCGTGCTGGAACGACGCGGGTACACCGGAATCTCGGGGATGACCGTGGCCCGCATCGATCACCCGCTCACCTGGAAGAGGCAGGGCCTGCCCGCAGGTACCCCGTTCTCCGCCGCGCACACCCTCGCCCAGACCGGTCCGCTGCGCACGCCCAACGTGTGGCCCGGGACGCCCAATCTGGCGATCGCAGGCAGCGCGACCGTCCCCGGCGTCGGCATACCGCCGGTGGTGATCTCCGGCCGACTCGCTGCGACGCGCATCGACGAACACCTCCGATCCCCGCACCTGAAGAGGTAGACCTCGATGATGACCCTTCTGCGCCGGTACCCCGACGCGTGCCTCGGATTCCTCGGCGCCCTGCTGGTGACGGCGGGCAGCTACGGGCTGTCCGACGTGCCTCGACTCGACTCCACGCTGCCCGACCTCGGGCTGGCGCCGATGACCTACGGACATGGAAAGACGCTGTCCGGGTTCGCGTTCTGGACCGGCATCGCGCTCATGGTCATCGCATGGGTTCGGATCGGCCGCGACCACGAACGCATGAGCCTGCGCGCGACCATGAGCACCATCGGCGCGTGGACGGCACCACTCATGGTCGCGATCCCGACCTTCAGCCGCGACGTGTACGCCTACCTGGGGCAGGCCTCGGTCTTCATGCACGGCTTCGATCCGTACACGGACGGGCCCGCGCATGTGCCGGGTCCGATCGTCGACTCGATGGCGCAGATCTGGGCGCCGACCACCTCGCCGTACAGCCCCGGCTTCATGCTGCTGCTCCGCGGAATCGTCGGGATCACCGGCGACAACGTCTTCGCGGGCGTCATCCTCATCCGCATCGCACTCCTGCCCGGTCTGCTGTTGACCATGTGGGCGGTCCCCCGGATCGCCGCTCACTTCGGCGCGAGCCGCCGCCTCGGCCTCTGGCTGGTCCTGGTGAACCCGATGCTGCTGATCCATCTCGTCGGCGGTCCGCACCTGGAACTGCTGATGATGGGCTTCCTCGCCGCAGGCGTCGCACTCGTCCTGGACGGACGGCATGTCGCAGGTCTGGTCACCCTCGGCCTCGCGATCTCGGTGAAGATCACCGCGGGCATCGCCATCCCGTTCGTGCTGTGGATCTGGATCGACCACGTGCGAACGCAGCGGGCCGCGCAGCAGAGCACCGACGCCGATGCGGACCGGACCGGTGACATCGCCGATCGGCCACCGCTGCCCTGGCGCGAGCGCATCGCGCTGTTCGTCGCCACCGCCGCCGTTCCGAGCGCGGTCTTCGGGGTGTTCACGGTCATCCTCGGCCTCGGCGTCGGCTGGATGAACGGACTCACCTATGCCTCGCGCATCATCAACCCGTTCACCATTCCGATCGCGGTCGGCCACGTCATCACGTATGCCGCAGCTCCGTTCACGGTCCTCAACCTCCAAGAGGTGCTGCCGGTGACTCGCGGCATCGGCAGTGTCGCGCTCGCGGTGATCCTGGTGTTCCTGTGGTGGCGCCACCGCCACGACGAGCGGTCGGCGATGGCGGGGATGTCGTGGGCCATGCTCGCGCTGCTGCTGCTGGAGCCGTCGACGCTGCCCTGGTACTACACCTGGGTGGCGTGCGTCGTCGTCGCGTTCACCCTGCCGATGTGGGTCCGCCAGGTGGTGGTCGGCGTCAGCACGTTCTATCTCATCGTCTTCCAGCCCGACGACTCGATCCTGTTCTACAAACCACTCGAAACACTCATGGCGCTGGCGTTCTCGGTCCTGGCCGCCGTCGCGCTCGGGCGACGAGACCCGTTACGGATCAACCGTTTCCGTTCGCTGCTGGTCCATGGCTGACAGTGCGCGCGGGTACCGACTCGCCGAAGCGGTCGCGCGACGGTCAGGCCGCACCTATCATCTCGCGGCACGGCTGCTGCCCTCGGATCGTCGACGCGCGATCCACGCGCTCTACGCGTACGCGCGCCTGGCCGACGACATCGTCGACGATCCCGGCGCTCCCCTCGAGCAGGCGCACGCACTGGACGCGATGGAGTCCGGACTGCGCTCCGCTGTGGCCGGCGCGTCGGCCGACGGGGTGTCCCGCGACGCCGCCGACATCCTCGCCGCCCTGGCCGAGTCGGTCGACCGTTTCCAGATCCCCATGAACACGTTCGCGGCGTTCAACCGTTCCATGCGGATGGATCTGCCCGGCGACCCGCTGTTTCGGAACCGGTACGTCGATTTCGCAGACCTCGCCGAGTACACGTACGGATCCGCCGCCGTGATCGGACTGCAACTACTGCCGGTGCTGGGCGCCGACGTCGCCGATCCGGACGTCGCCGCCGGCGCAGCTCTGCTCGGCGACGCGTTTCAGCTCACGAACTTCCTCCGGGACGTCGGCGAGGACGCCGCGCGGGATCGCATCTACCTGCCGTTGCGCGAACTCGCCGCGTTCGGCGTCGACGAGCAGGCGCTCTTCCACGACGCGGCGACGCATCACACGAGCGAGCCGCTGCGACGCGGGGTCGCCCACCTCATCGCTGTCAACCGTGACCAGTACCGACGGACCCGTGGGGCCATCGCGGCGTTGCCGCCGCGCACCCGACCCGCGATCGTCGCGGCCGCCCGCTCCTACAGTGCGATCCTCGTTCAGATCGAAGCTCAGGATCACGACGTCCTCGCCCGGCGGGCTGTCGTGCCGGTGCGTCGACGCATCGGTCACGCCGTCGCATCGCTGAGCGGTCGACCCTAGCCCCACGTTGGTCGAGTGCTGCCCGCGAGCGGAGCGAGCACGTCATCGAGACCGTCGCGATTTGCGGGTACCCGAGATCTACAACGCTTCCGCCTGCGCGCGGCGGATCACTTCCCGCGCCGAATGGGTGTGCAGCGCGTCCGCGGGACGCAGGCCAAGGTCGTCCTGTTCGGTGAACAGCCACCGCATGGCCTCATCACGGGTGAAGCCGCCGTCGAGCAGGACCGAGACGAGACCCTCGAAATGCTTGGCGAGACCGTCGGGACCGAAGAAGGCCTCGGGGATCACCGGGACGCCGCCCCGCGACGCCGCCAGCAGGTTGTGATCGCGGATCAGCGTCCGGAGTCGGTTGCTCGAGACGCCGAGCCGTCGGGAGGCCTGATCGAGCTCCAGAACCGGAACGTCGTCGGGCAGGATGTCTATCGAAAGCGGAAGGGAACCCACGAGCACAAAGCCTACCGGGGTCGTGCGCGGCATCCGCAGGTTGTCGACGCAAACGGGTAGATTCGATCACCGTGACCACCCCAGAGGATCCGCTCCTGGGCCGAGTTCTGGAGCGGCGCTACCGGATCGACGTGCCGATCGCCCGTGGCGGCATGTCGTCGGTGTACGTCGGCACCGACCTCCGACTGCATCGCCGCGTCGCCGTGAAGGTCATGGACGCGCGGTACGTGGGCGACCCGCTTTTTCTGCGTCGCTTCGAGTTCGAGGCACGCGCCGTCGCCGGCTTGAGCCACCCCGGCCTGGTGGCCGTGTACGACCAGAACGTCGAAGGCGACATCGCCTTTCTCGTCATGGAGCTGGTTCGCGGCGGCAGCCTCCGCGAACTGCTGCGAGAGCGCGGGCCCATGCCCCCGCATGCGGTCGCCTCGGTCGCGATCCCGATGCTCGGTGGACTCGGCACCGCCCACCGGGCGGGGTTGGTGCACCGCGACGTGAAGCCCGAGAACGTGCTGGTGTCCGAGACCGGCGACATCAAGGTCGCCGACTTCGGCCTGGTGCGTGCCGTCGCCGAAGCCGGTGTCACGTCGGCGAGTGTCATCCTCGGCACCGCCGCCTATCTCTCGCCCGAGCAGGTCAACTCCACCGAGATCGACGCGCGCAGCGACGTCTACTCGGCGGGCATCCTGCTGTTCGAGCTCCTGACCGGCCGCCAGCCGTTCAGTGGATCCACTCCCCTCGCGCTGGCGTACCAACGCCTGACCTACGACGTCCCGGCACCGGGCGATCTCATCGAGGGCGTCCCGCCGCAGTTCGACGAGATCGTCCTCCGCGCCACCGAGCGCGCTCCCGGCGCCCGATTCCATGATGGATTCGACATGCAGCACGCCATCCTCGACGCCGCCGACGAACTCGATCTTCCGGCCTTCACCGTCCCCGCCCCGGCGCAGGCGTCGGCACGCGTCACCTCGGCGATCGACCGACCCGTCCGCCCCGGAGTGCGGTACGACGCCCCGCGTCCTCGGGACGGCGCCCCGTGGAACGATGACGACCACGGGGACGGCGACGACTGGAACCGAGCTGACTGGGACGATGGCGACCGCTGGGACGATGGCGACCGCTGGGACGACGGGCTCGCCGACCAGCGGCACCCCGACGCCCCGTACCCCGGTGCCGAGTACGACGACTGGCATCCCGACGACGACGCCGTCGCGGCGGTCGACGTGGCCGACCCCGCTGCGACCTCCGGCGGACGGGTCACCGCTCTCATCTGGGCCGTGATCGTGATCGCGGTGGCCGCGGGCATCGGTGCCGCGGCCTGGGCCGTCGGCAGCTCCCTGGCCTGAGCGCCTTGCGGCGCGAGGCCGATCAACCGGCGCGAACGTGCTCGCAACCGGCGCGCCGACGCCTCAGCCGCGCAGCATCTCCGCGACCAGGAACGCCAACTCCAGCGACTGCTGGGTGTTCAGTCGCGGATCGCAGGCCGTCTCGTAGCGGCCCTCCAGATCCAGGTCGGAGATGTCCTGCGCGCCGCCGAGGCACTCGGTGACGTCCTCTCCGGTCAGTTCGATGTGGACGCCGCCCGGGTGGGTGCCCAGTGCGCGATGAACCTCGAAGAAGCCCTGCACCTCGTCCACGACGCGGTCGAAGTGACGGGTCTTGAAGCCCGTCGACGCGGTGTGGGTGTTGCCGTGCATCGGGTCGCACTGCCAGATCACCTTGTGGCCGGTGGCCTCGACCGCCGAGACGATGGCGGGCAGCACCTCGCGGACCTTCCCATTCCCCATGCGCGAGACCAGCGTGAGTCGGCCGGGACGGTTCTCGGGATCGAGTGCCTTGACGTACTCGACGGCCAGCTCGGGCGTCGTCGTGGGCCCGATCTTCACGCCGATCGGATTGCTGATCATCTTGGCGAAGGCGATGTGGGCGCCGTCGAGCTGGCGGGTGCGCTCGCCGATCCACAGGTAGTGGGCCGACAGGTCGTACAGCGTCTTCTCGTCACTGCCGCGCGGGTCGTCGGCCAGCCGGAGCATCGCACGCTCGTAATCCATCACCAGGGCCTCGTGCGACGCGTAGATCGACGCCGATTCCAGACTCGAGTCGGTGACGCCGCACGCATCCATGAACCGCAGGCCGCGGTCGATCTCGGCGGCCAGCGCCTCGTACCGAGCACCGGCGGGCGAGGTCCGGACAAACTCGCGGTTCCAGTTGTGCACATGCGCCAGGCGGGCTTCCGACCCGGTCAGCGCGCGCACCAGGTTCATCGCCGCCGACGCGTTCGCATAGGCGCGGACCAGTCGCGACGGGTCGTGGACACGAGCGTCCTCGGTGGCGTCCAAGCCGTTGACCATGTCGCCGCGGTACGACAGCAGGCCCAGCGCATCGGTGTCGGCCGAACGCGGCTTGGCGTACTGACCGGCGATGCGGGCGACCTTCACCACCGGAAGGCTCGCGCCGTACGTCAGCACGACAGCCATCTGCAGGAGCGTGCGGATGTTGCCCTTGATGTGCGGCTCGGTGTTGGCGGCGAAGGTCTCGGCGCAGTCGCCGCCCTGCAGCATGAACGCGCGACCGTGAGCCACCTCGGCGAGTTGGTCGGCCAGCGACTCCACTTCGGACGGCATGCAGATCGGCGGCACGCTCTCCAGCACGGTGCGCATCTTGCGCGCCTCGTCCTCCGGCCAGTTCGGCTGCTGGAGGGCGGGCCTCGCCAGCACGTCCTCGAATTCTTCAGCGAGGCGTCCCGGAAGCGGGGGCAGCTCGGGCAGCTCGTCGATCGGCACGTCTACGGTCCAGTTCACCACCCGACCAGCCTAGCCTGACGAGCCCGACCGCGACGACGTTGGCCGGACCTGCCTACGCGTCGCCGCGCGAGGACCCGATGGCCTGCCACTTGACCAGGTTGTGTCGGGCGTCGGCCAGCGCATCGTGTGCGTTCTTCGGCGCAGCAGGCAGTTCGGGGTGCCCCGACATCTCCCAGAGTTGGCGCAGTTCCCGCGTGTACCTCGGCATCTCGCGCGGCAGCTGGGTCATGTCGCCCCACAGTTGGCAGAGCACCACGTGGTCGTAGGCGCCGACCCAGGCCCAGAGTTCCACGCGGTCGCCCGGCTCGGTGAGGAACTCGAAGAGGCTCTCCCGGATCGCGCGGCGGCTGCGCCACGCCTTGTCGGCGGGCGACGGCAGTTTGTCGAGCACGTTGGTCCGCACCCAGTCCCCCGCGCGCGTCGGATCGAACTCGGTCGACACCGCGTAGAACTCCCGGCCGTCTTCGGCGACCACCCCGATCGACACCAACTCGATCGTCGTTCCGTCTTCGATGAACTCGGTGTCGTAGAAGTAGCGCACGAGTTCTGATTATCCATGCCCGCAAGTAATACTGACTGTCATGTCCTCCGCACCCGGTCAGGCGCCGCCACGTTTGCACCGCCGATTGTCGGCCTGGCGGCCCGGCATCGCCGCGAAGACAACCGTTCTGATCGTCTTCACCGCCTCTGCGGTCCTGCAGATCTTCGGCGTCCCGTTCACCTCGAGCTTCGGTACCCGTACCCGCTTCGACATGGACGTCTACCGGATCGGCGGCCAGATCTGGCATCAGGGACTGAGTCTGTACGCCGACGGTTCGCTGCCCTTCACCAGCGACGGCATCTGGCTGCCGTTCACCTATCCGCCGTTCGCCGCGTTGCTCTTCACCCCGCTCGGCGCTCTCTCCCTGCCCGTCACAAGCATCGGAATCTCGTTCGTCACCGCCGTTCTGCTGATCTACGTGACGAAACTCTCACTGGCCCTGCTGAATATCGGCGCCCGCGAGAACCGGTGGTGGCTGGCGATCGCCTTGTCGGTGGTGACGATCTGGTTCAACCCGTTCTGGATGACGCTCGGCTTCGGTCAGATCAACGTGGTGCTGATGGCCGCGATCATGACCGACGTCTTCGTCCTGCACCGACGGGCGTCCGTCGACGGCCCCTCGGCGGCGCGGTGGGGGCAGGGTGTGTTGATCGGGCTCGCGTCCGCCGTCAAGCTCACGCCCTTGGTGTTCCTGGGCGTGTTCTTCGTCGCCGGGCGGTTCCGCGCGGTGATCACCGGGCTGACGACGTTCGCGGGTGCGGCGGCGATCGGCTGGATCTGGATGCCTGCCGATTCCCGCACCTACTGGACCGACACGCTGTTCCACACCGCGCGGATCGGGCAGCCGGAGGGGCGGATCAATCAGAACCTGAACGCCGCATGGCTGCGGGTGTTCGGCGACGGCCAGACGGCGTCGGCCTGGTGGATCGGGAGTTCGCTCGCCGTCACCGTGCTCGCCCTTCTCGCTGCGCGGGCCTGGCGGCCGGTCGACGCCTTTGCGCCCGGTCCGATGACCGGACGGGTCAGTGCGCTGGGCGTCACGTGCATCGTCGCCGTGTGGGGACTGTTGATCTCGCCGACCACGTGGGCGCACCACTGGGTGTGGTGCATTCCCGCGCTCCTGCTGTGCGTCACGCTCGGCCACCGCGCCGTGGTCGGCAGTGCCCGCACGGCCTACTATGCGCTGGCCGCGACCGGTGCCGTGATCTTCGCGATCGGACCGTTCCAACTCCTGCCGCCGATCGAAGACGGCTGGGCGTTCTGGCAACACCTCGTCGGCAACGCGTTCAGCCTGTGGGGCATCGCGTTCCTGGTGACGCTGTGGCTGCTGCCCGACCGGCCCGGCGCCGCGGACGAACCGGTCGGCGAGTGATCGTCAGGCCGCCGATTCGGGCTTGACGGCCGGGGTCGGTTCGACCTTCTTGGCGTCCTTGTTCTTCAGGCTGGCCGCGTAGACGTCGACGTACTGCTGTCCACCGAGCTGCATCAGCGAATACATGATCTCGTCGGTGACGGCGCGCTCGATGAAGCGATTCCCCGCCATACCCTCGTAACGCGAGAAGTCCAGCGGCTTGCCGACTCGCACGGTGATCCGCGTGGGGCGCGGCAGGACGGTGCCGGGGGGGTTGATCCGATCGGTGCCGACCATGGCGATCGGGATCACCGGGACACCGGTCTCCAGGGCCATGCGCGCCAGACCGGTCTTGCCCTTGTACAGCCGGCCGTCCGGCGAACGCGTGCCCTCCGGGTACAGGCAGAGCAGTCGACCGTCCTCCTCCAGGACGCGCTTCCCCGCCGACAGGGCGCCGGCCGCGGCGCTGGCGCCGGAGCGATCGATGGGGATCTGTCCGGAAGCGCTGAAGAACCACTTCTTGAAGCGTCCCTTGAGGCCGGGTTCGGTGAAGTACTCGCTCTTGGCGAGGAAGAAGATGCGGCGCGGGCACATCAGTGGGAGGTAGAAGCTGTCGACGACGGCCAGGTGGTTCGACGCGATCAAAGCTGGCCCGTCGTCGGGGATGTTCTCGATCCCCTCAATGCGCGGACGTCCCATCACGCGCAGCCAGGGGCCCATGAGAATGTATTTGAAAAGGTAGTACCACATGGATGCTCCTGTCCCACTTCCTGAAATTCGAGTGCCTGCCGTCACTCGCCCCGCGCATACGCGTTGCGAGCAACATTACTCAGCTGTCCGGCCCTGCGCCGCGAGTCCCTGACGCGCCACTTCCGCGGCTCCGATCGTGCCCGCCGCGTCACCGAGCTGGGTGCCGCGGATGCGCGCCAACTGTCGATGTCCGCTGCCGGTGATGGCGGCGGCATAGTGTTCGCGGGCGTCGTCGAGGAACAGGCTCGACGCGGCTCCGACTCCGCCTGCCAGAACGATCAGGTCGGGATCGAAGACGTCGGCGATCATGCCGAGACCGTATCCCAGCCAGCGCGCCATGTCCTGATAGGCCGCGAGCGCCGCGGGGTCGCCGTCCGCGGCCGCGGCGGCCACACGACGTCCGGTCAGCGATCCGGGATCCGCCTCCGATTCGGCGGCCAGAACGCTCCGCGGATAGTCCTGCGAGGCGAGGAGTTCGAGCACGGTGTCGACCAGTGCGGTGCCGCTGCAGTACCGCTCCCAACAGCCACGCTTGCCGCAACTGCACGGACGGCCGTCGGGAACCACGGTGAGGTGACCGAACTCCGGTGCGACGCCGAAACTTCCGCGATACAGCCGACCGTCGTGAATCATGCCTGCACCGATCCCGGTGCCGATCGACAGGACGAGCGTGTTGTGACCACCCGCCGCCGCACCGAAGTGCAGCTCGGCGAGAGCTGCGGCATTCGCGTCGTGTTCGGCGAAGACCGGGAGTCCGATGCGCTCGGTCATGATGTCCGGCACCCGCGCCTCACGCCAGGCCAGGTGGGGGGCGAAGCGGACGATCTGCCGGTCGGGCGTCAGGAAGCCCGCGATCGCGAGGCCGACGCCCGCGACCGCCCACCGGTCCCGGAGTTCGGTGACCAACCGGTACAGGCAGTGCTCCAACGATTCCACCGTCGGCGGCGTCGCCGTGCGCAGCGTGTCCAACTGTCTGCCCTGCGCGTCGACGACCGACGCACGGACACTGGTACCGCCGATGTCGACACCGACGGTCAACTCCTCGATTCGACGACTCATCACGTCAGGGGTGCTCCGGTGCGATGTTGACGGCGATCGGCTGGAAGTGCGTCGTGACCGGGCTCTGTGCCGGTCCATCCGAACGCAGCATCTCGGCGATCGCTTCGAGCACGGCGATGAACGCGGCGATCAGCCGCGCCAGCAGGTCGCCGAACTCCTTGACGAGCGTCCCGAGTTCACCGAGCAGTTCCGGAATCGGCGACGAGCCCGTCGCCGGTCCCCCGATCCCCGCGACCAGCCCGGCGAGCTGATCGATCTGGTTCGCGAATCCGAGCAGCAACGTCTGCACCGGATCCGCACCGTCAGCGGCATCGGCACCGGGAGTGCTGGCATCGGTCATACTCGGGGCTTCCTCAACTCTGGGTCATGGGCGACAGCTTCTGGGTCGTGAGCGACGGGGATCGGACGGTGTGGACATTCGACGCTACCTGGCGGCCCACCGGGTTACCTAGTTCCGGGTATCTCACGGGTGACCGACCGCACAGCCCGCGATGACCGCATCGTCGGGTTCTCGGCGTCGATCATGGTGCCCGCGTGGGTCGTTGCGGCCACACGGCGCGGTCGGGCTGGAAGCGGACCAGCAAATGGCCGTCGCGCCAGTCGGCGCCGACCACGGAGCAGCGCCGGAGTACCGACGGCAGTCGCACGGGGAATCGGAATCCGGACACCGTCACCAGCAGGTCGTCACCGGACCGTCCCAACTCCAGTCGCTCCGGATCCGGCAGACCCTGCCGCCAGACGAGTTCGAACACGCTGTCCAGGCCCTCACCGGACACGTGAGTGACCGTCAACGCACCGGAGCCGCGCGGGCGTCCGGTCGGACGCGGGAGATCGACGTCGATCCGCCGAATCCGCGAGAGCCGGTCGATCGGCTCGTCGCCGGCGGGGACGACGGTGACCGCCACATCGGGGTCGTCGGACAGGATCGTCCGCGCGCGGTCGGCAGTCGTGCTGCGGGGTCCGCCCGCGCCCTCGTTCACCAGCACCGACCGCAGCGGCAATCCCATCAGATCGCACATCGCCAGATGATCGGCGACGGCCCGCCGACCGCGGTCACCGGCGTCGACCACCAGGTGGGCGGCGACGCCGTGCGGGTCGACGAGCAGTTCCACCAGATCCTGACAGTCTCGATCGATGCCTTCGATTGCGCTCGACAACTGGGCGAGTGCGGGTTTCTCTGCGGCCTCCGCCAGGCGCACGTGGCGCGGCCACAGCCGATCCAGGGCGGTGGACAGCACCGACGGCGCCCGCAGCAGGGCCACCGCATCGCCCACCCCTGACAGATCGACGACGATCCGTTGCCACCGGCCGGCGGTCGCTGCGTCGCGCACCTGTCGCAGCAGCAAGAACTCCTGTGCCCCGGGGAGTGTGGAGAGTTCCCCCGGCGCCACCGACACCAGCGTGCCGACCACCGGGAGCGCCGCCGTGGCGCCGCCCAGAGCGGCCAGCGCCGACGTGAAATCCCGCCAGGCGCCCTCGACCACCGTCAGCGGATCCACCTGCAGCAGATCCACCTCGGCGGTCACCGGCACCGGCTCGCCGGGAAGTCGAAGGACGCCGAGCCGTTCGGGCACGTGGGAACGCCCGTCGATCGAGATCAGCAGGGTGCCGCGGTCGTCGCCGACCCGCAGTCCGCTCCGCGTCGGTCCCGAGCGATCGCCGAGAGCGGCCGCGGCGGCCAGGACGGAAACACCCGAGCCACCGGGCCCGAACACCAGATGGATAGGCGCCAAGTCGATCAGTCTTCGACCCTCTTCTTGAGCTCACCGAGAGCGGTCTCGGTGATCGCCTTTTCGGCACGTCGCTTCAACTGGCTGATCATCGGAATCCGGAGGTCGACCGTCAGCGAGTAGGTCACCTTCGTCGAACCCGGCACCTGCTGCACCAGCCGATAGCTGCCCTCCTGAGCGCGCTGCAGATCGCTCGACACCAGCGTCCAGGAGACGCCGGCATCGTCGTCGTCCCAGGTGTACCGGAGCTCATAGGTGTCGGCGAGCACGCCAGCGTCGAGGATGAACGTCACCTGGACTCCCCGCCCTCGCGCGTCGCGTTCGACGACGGTCACCTCACGCGCCGCGTTGACCCACTCCGGGTAGTGCTCGAAGTCCGCGATCACCGCGAGAATGTCGGCGACGTCGGCGTTCATGACGATCGACTGCACAGTGTGGTCGGCCAACGCTCACTCCTCAGCGGCTGCGACGGCGGGCGCTCCGACCTCTCGGTCGCCCTCCAACAGCCATTTCACGTGAAAGGACATCTCCTTGCCCGTGATACGCCGCAGTCTGTTCAGCTCCGCGAGCGCATCCATGCACGCGCGCGGGTCGGTCGGCAGCGGGTCGACGGGCTCTGCATGGAGATAGTAGTGGAGCACGAAACCGTCCATGCACTCCTCGCACCAGATCTCCATGGTTCCGGTCAGCGGACCGGTGACAGTCCAGCGCACGCCCTGGTCTCCGCGGTCTTCGACCACTGTCAACGAAAGGTCCGGCCACCACTGGCGCCACCTCGCCCGGTCCCCGACGACATCGCCGGCCAAGCTCGGGGCGGCCGCGATGAAGACCTCGTCGGCAACCTGAATGCTCGTCACCGTCTTAGCTTCACACACCCAACGTCAACGGAGAAACCCACTCGTGCTGAATCTCCCGAGACCGTGGGTCTAAGATCACTGACAGATTCAGCTCTTTCTAAGAAATTTCGGTTCCGGAAGGTGTATTACATGGCCGAATGCCGCGTGCCCGCGAAGTTCGAGATCCCGAAGGAGCGGAACGCGTCCGACGTACTGTTCGACATCGTCGAAAAGAACGGCGGAAAGACCGTGTTCCGCAAGCAGGTCGGATCGGAGTGGCTGCCGGTCACCGCGGCTGAGGCCGGCGCGCAGGTGATGGCGCTCGCGAAGGGGCTGATCGCTGCGGGCATCGAGCCCGGAGACCGCGTCGCACTGGTGTCGGCCACCCGTATCGAGTGGACGTTGCTAGACTTCGCGATCTGGTCGGCCGGCGCCGTCACCATCCCGATCTACGACTCGTCGTCCGGCCCGCAGATCGACTGGATCATGCGCGACTCGGGCGCCACCACCGTCATCGCGGAGACTTCGAAGCACCGCGCGGTGGTCGAATCCGCCGAGTCCGTCGACGATTCGGTCCAGATCTTCCAGATCGACGTCCCGGACGGCAAGGGCGTCGTCGAGGTCCTGACCGAACTCGGCAAGGACGTCACCGACGACGAGGTCACCGCCCGGCGCCGCACCCTGACTGCCGCGAGTCCCGCAACGCTCATCTATACGTCGGGAACCACCGGGCGCCCCAAGGGCTGCATGCTGACGCACTCCAACCTCCTCGGTGAGATCGCGGGCGTTCGGCAGACTTCGCTGAGCACGATGCTCGTCGACGGCAAGCGATTGCTGCTGTTCCTGCCGATGGCGCACGTCCTTGCACGCGCGATCAACCTCATCGCCATGGAGTCCGGTGTCGAGGTCGGGTACACGGCGGACATTCCGAATCTGCTTCCCACGTTCACGGTGTTCCAGCCGTCGTTGATCCTGTCGGTGCCCCGCGTCTTCGAGAAGGTGTACAACTCGGCACGCCAGGGCGCCCACGACGGCGGCAAGGGCAAGATCTTCGATCTCGCGGCCGACGTCGCCGTCGAGTACTCCACCGCGATGCAGAACGGCGATGTGGGCCTGCTTCTGCGTGCCAAGCACGCGATATTCGACAAGCTCGTCTACGGCAAGCTCCGCACCGCTCTCGGCGGCGCCTGCGAGTTCGCGGTCTCCGGCGGTGCTCCGCTGGGCGCCCGGCTCGGACACTTCTTCAGCGGCGTCGGCATCCCCGTCTACGAGGGCTACGGCCTCACCGAGACCACCGCTGCGATCGCGGTGAACACTCCGGGCGAGGTGAAGGTCGGCACTGTGGGCCGCCCCATTCCCGGGAACACTGTGCGGATCGCCGACGACGGCGAGGTTCTGCTCTCGGGCGAGGTGGTGTTCACCGGGTACTGGAAGAACGAGGAGGCCACCGCGGCGGCCATCACCGACGGCTGGTTCCACACCGGCGATCTCGGAGCCCTCGATTCAGAAGGCTTCCTTCGGATCACCGGCCGTAAGAAGGAGATCATCGTCACCGCCGGCGGCAAGAACGTCTCCCCCGCTCCGATGGAAGACGTCATCCGCGCCAGCGCCCTGGTCTCGCAGGCCCTCGTCGTCGGCGACCAGAAGCCGTTCATCGGCTGCCTCGTCACCGTCGACCAAGAGGCCTTCCCGGCATGGAAGGAGCGCAACGGCAAGCCCGCCGACGCCACCGTGGCCGATCTGGTCGACGACGCCGACCTGCGCGCCGAGATCCAGACCGCGATCGACGCCGCGAACGAGACGGTCTCGCACGCCGAGGCCATCAAGAAGTTCCGCGTGCTGCCCTCGGACTTCACCGAGGACTCGGGCGAACTGACCCCGACGTTGAAGGTCAAGCGCAACATCGTGGTCGACAACTGGGCGACGGAGATCGCTGCCATCTACACCAAGTGATCGTGGCCTGTCAGCGGCGTCGTTCTCAGCAGCGACGCCGCTGACTGCTTTCTCGCGCGATTTTCGACTGCGAGCGGCAGCGCTCGGTCCCCACGGGGACGCGAACCTCGCTCATTGGACGCTGAGGCGTGTCCCCTAGAGAAGTCGCATCAGTCGCGCGGCCTGTTGCTTCCACTGCCAGTTCTCGACGGCCCACGCGCGGCCGTTCTCCCCCATCGCCGCCGCCAGCTTGGGCGCGGACAGGATCTCGATGATCGCGTCCGCCACCTCGGTGAGGTCGCGGCCGTTGACGACGGTGCCGGTCAGGCTCTCGCGCACGGTCTCGGGGGCGCCGCCGGAATCACCCGCGACCACCGGCACGCCGCTGGCCGAGGCCTCCAGAAAGACGATGCCCAAACCCTCTACGTCCAGTCCTCGACCTCGGGTGCGGGTCGGCATCGCGAAGACGTCGGCCATCGCATGGTGCATGGGAAGTTCGTCCGCGGGGACTCCTCCGGTGAACGTGACGGAGTCGGCGACACCGATCTCGTCCGCCATCCGGTGCAGGGTCTTCGCGTACGGACCGCCGCCGACGATGAGCAGGCGAGCATCCGGGATCGCGGCCCGGACAGTCGGCCAGCACGACAGCAGCGTGTCCTGCCCCTTCCGCGGCACCAGCCGAGACAGGCACAGGACCACCGGGGCGTCGCCGAACCCGTATCGCTGCCGCAACGCGGCACGGGCCGCGGCATCCGGTCCGAACCGATCCACGTCCACACCGCAGGAGACGTACTCCAACGCCGCGCGGGGACCGAAAGCCGCGGCGAAGCGGTTCCGGGTGTACTTACTCACATACGTGATCACGTCAGAGTTGTCGCCGATGTAACGCAGGACCTGGCGGGCTCCCGGCAGCATCGACCAGCCGACCTCGTGTCCGTGAGTGCTGGCGACGATGCGGCGGGCGCCCGCGGTGCGCAGCGCGGGACCGAGGACGGCGAGCGGCGCTGCAGCACCGAACCAGACCGTGTGGATGTTGTTGTCACGTACCAACTTCGCCGCACGTCGGCGCACCGCGGGCGTCGGCAGCATCAAGCTGGTCGGGTGCCGAACGATGCGATACGGCGCCGCGGCGTCATACTCCTCGCACCCGGTCCACCGGGGTGCGTAGACGATCAGATCGTCCGGCGGGACGAACGCAGCCAGATTCTCCAAGTACGACTGGATGCCGCCCGGCCGCGGCGGAAAGTCGTTGGTCAGCAACAGGGTTCGATGCATCAACGAACCTGCTTTCGGAGCCACTTCTGCCAGTCGGCGACCACCGTCGGCTTGTCGACGCCGAGCGCGTCCTTGATCGCCGCGTCCTGTGTCGCGGTGTCGCCACCACGAGCCACCTTCACGTACATGTCCTTGAGCTTCTCATCTCCGAACCGGTCGGCGACGAACGCGGCGAACGACCACGCACTCTGGTAGGCGATGCGGGCGGCGTCGCTGTCGACCGAGAACGAACCGTCCGACGGCAGGGCTTTCGGCACCTGCTTCGCGGCCACGGCAGCGGCCAGTTCCGGTGCGGCGTCGACGAAGTCACGGTAGGTGCCCTTACGGCCGACGTATTCCGGCACACCTTCGGTGAGCCACAGCGGCGCACCCTCGGCCGTCACCAGCCGTGCTGCGACGTGGACCAGTTCGTGGCGCACCACGACGGCGAGTGCGGGTTCGGGCAGGGCCCGCACCGCGGGCGTCAGCACGATCCGTTGGCCGATCACCTGCTTGTTCTGCCTGTCGACCATGGCGAAGACCGTCGCTGCCGCCGCGGCCGCGGTGTCGCCGGGGGCCGTTCTGGTCAGTCCGGCGAACTGCGCGTCGGTCGCGGTCGACACCACCGCGACGCGTCGGGGCCAGTCGTCGCCCCAGAACTTGCTCACCTCGTCGATGGCGCCGGCGAGCAGTCCGGATGTGGTGGCCGCAGTCTTCTCGGCGCCCTTGTAGAACAGCACCGTCGACGTGCCTCCGGCCGTCTTCACGTCGGTCGCGGCCAGGTCTGGGAACTCCCACGGCCCCAGTTCGGGGGCCTTGGGATTCTCGTCGCCTTCGGCGGTCGGATCGGGGGCCAGTCCCCCGTCGCCGACGATCTTCCAGTCGTCGCCATACCGGGCGAAGGTGAAGCTCCGATGCAGGGTGACAGTCGGCTCGTCCATCCCCGGCGACGACGTCCCGCCGAGCGCGTACTCGAGATCGACCGGTGTCACCCAGGTGTCGGTGGCGCCCTGCGCCTCCAAGCGCGCCACCAATTCGTCTCCGAGGAGGTGCTCGGGACCGTTCTGCGGGGCCACCCGGAACCGGAACTCCTTCAGCTTGAGCGGCGCTGCAGTCAAGGTCGGGACGGGTGCCGCAGACGGTCGAGGACTGCGCGTCGTTCCCGTCTCGGGTTCCTGCGACGGACTCGTGCTGGTCGACGTCGTGAGCGTGATGGTGCGCTTCTTCGCCGCGAAGTCGGCGGCGATCGCCTCGAAGTGTCGCCGGAACGCCTGCGTGGCGGCGTCGTCGATCAAGGCGGTCAGTCCGTCCCGATCACCACTGGTCAGCGTCGCGGACAACTGATCGAGAAGTGCGGTGACGCCGTCGTATCGTTGCTGTTCGTACGGGTTCAACGCCGTCGTGGACACCGTTGCCGACGACGGCGTCGGATCCTGACCGGCAGAACTGCACGCGGTCAACGCACTGGTCAGCAGCGCAATGGACAGGAGCGGGGCCGCGATGGCGGTGCGACGCGTCCGCACTCAGTACCGTCGCGCAGAGTTGTACGGCCCGGCCTTGTCGATCGGCACCACGGCGACCGGAACACCGAACGTCGATGCGTGAATCACGTAGCCGTCGCCGACGTACATGCCGACGTGGTGGGCGTCAGGGTAGTAGATGATCAGGTCGCCGGGCTTGAGGTCGTCGCGGTCGACGGGCTTGCCGCCGCCGAGCTGGGCTTCGCTGGTGCGCGGGATGGTCCGTCCCGCTTCCTTGTACGCCCACAGCATCAGACCCGAGCAGTCGAACGTGTTCGGCCCCGTGGCGCCCCACACGTAGGGATCGCCGATCCGCGAGATCGCCGCCTGGACTGCGACGAGTTCGGGCGATGTCCCCTTCGGGACCGCCTTAGCGTCGAAGGTGTACTTGGGACCGCGCAGAGCGGCGAGTTGCTTGCCCGTCATCGACTGGTAGATGGCGCGGATCTGAACCGCTTTGAGCTGCAGGTCAGCTTGTTTGGCTTGCAGCTGACCGCGGGTCTTCTCCGAATCGGCGATGGCTTTGGTGGCGGCGTCGGCAGTCTGCTTCGCGTCGGCCTCGGCGGCCTTCGCCTCGCTCGCGACCTTGACGACGGCGCGCAGATCGGCTGCGGACTGACGGGACATCACTTCCAGTCCCGACATGGTGTCCAGGAGATTCTGCGGAGAATCACTGACCAGCATCGCATAGAGACGGTTGACGCGCGCCCCGCGGAAGCCTGCGCGCGCAATCGCGTCGACCCGCTTCTGCGCCACCGCCATTCGCTCTTTCATCGAGTCCACCTTGGCGGCGGCCTCCTTGGCCTTGGCACGTTCGGTGCGAACGATGCCGCGCTGCTTCGCGTACTCCACCTGCGCGGCCTTCATCGCCTCAGCCGTCTTCTCGGCGTCGATCGAGAGCCCGCGATACTTGGTGAGAAGCTGGTCCGCCGATCGCGGCGCCGCGGGCGCAGCGGAAACGGGCGCACCGGCGAACACCGTCGACGCCGCGATCACGACCGCACCCAGCACCGCGGCACCACGCCGCTTCCCCGCTCCCGGATTCTTCGCCACTACTCGCACCTGGTCCTTGATAGCGGTGCGGGCGGGACGGCGCTACGCCGTCCCGCCCTGCACTGAAAGCTCACTCTGGTCGCTCAGTAGCGACGCACTGCGGTCAGGTTCCACGCCTTGACCCGGTCGCGCTTCACGGGCACGCCCTCGGTGGACGAGTGGACGAACATGCCGTTGCCAGCGTAGATGCCGGCGTGGCTGCCGCCGTTGAAAATCAGGATGTCGCCGGGACGCGCGGCCGCGAGGCCTGCGACCGGGGTGCCGCCGCCGAGCTGGCCGTAGCTGTCACGCGGGATGGTCTTGCCCGCCTGCTTGTAGGCCCACGAGGTGAGTCCCGAGCAGTCGAAGGCGTTCGGACCGGCAGCGCCGTACACGTAGGGGGCGCCGATCTTCGACTCTGCGTAACGCAAGGCCTTCTTGGCGCGGACTTCCTGCTTGGTGCCCATGTCCAGCTGCGGAACGCTCGGCGCCTTGGGCAGGATGTTCGACGGCAGACCCGGAACGTCGAAGGTGCCGACGTTCGGAATGGTCACCGGGGCGGCGTCTGCCGGAGCAGCGGCGAATGCCAGCGATCCGCCGATGGCGATCGAGCCGGCAAAGAGGGCGGACTTGACGGCCTTCTGACCGACACTGGGCTGCTCCAAACGGTGCTTGGCCACGGAAACACGTACTCCTTGTTGTTCTCCCTATCGCCGACCGGGTTAGCTGTCGGGTTCGGGCCGGAAGAGATGGCCCTACGCGTGCATGCAGAAGCCTTGCGAGCCACACATGCTGCGATTCACCCCGATCCGCGACAGCGCTGTACACCGTGCGCGGAGGAAGTGGTTCCCCGGTTCGCCCCCGTTGGTGAGGGCGATTAGGCGACGACCCTCCGGGCGGCCCAGAACTACTCCGGGACATCCCTGACTGGAAGGTCTCAGAAAGATTACGAAACCCCGAGACCGATGTCTACCGACGGCACGCGATTCGCGCGGTCGACACCTGAATCACACCGCGCGGAGCCCTCCCGTCCACTTGCCCGCAAAATTGCCGTCACCTGCGGTGACATGGAGTCGTGCTGCGTCGGCATCCGCCAGACAGACCAGCTCTGTGTCGACGAACACACCGATCGCGTCGACCAGTTCCGCCTCGTCTGCACTGAGCGCACTGTCACCCGAATAGCCGCTGGTGGCAGCCGGAAAGAAGACCTGCATCATGCAGTCGTCACAGGCACGCGCCCGGACCGGACACCGGCCACAATCGATTTTCATGTGATCTCCCTCTCATCGACGTAACGGAAGTCGCGAACCGGACAAGTCGTCCGTCCTCGCGACTCAGGGTCACCGGTCTCTCGTGGCCGGCATGGCTGCGAGGACTGATGCGGACACTACGACTGAGGTCTGACAAGTCCCTGCGACTGCGCATCACGCCCGCTGTGATGAGACTCGGTATGTCAGAGGCCGGTCGTAGCGTGCGCGGCATGGCAGTCGAACAGTTGTCGTTCTCCGATCTCCCCGAGTCCGAGGAGTTCGCGGCCGCGGCCTTACGCGAGACGACCTTCGTCGTCGTCGACCTCGAGACGACGGGCGGAAGTGCCGACGACGACCGGATCACCGAGATCGGCGCGGTCAAGATCCGCGGCGGCGAGGTCCTCGGCGAGTTCGCCACCCTCGTCGATCCCGGCCGCACCATTCCCCCGCAGATCGTCACGCTGACCGGCATCACGACCGCGATGGTGTACGACGCTCCTCGCATAGAAGAGGTGCTGCCCGCCTTCATCGAGTTCGCTCGCGGCAGTGTCCTCGTCGCGCACAACGCGCGATTCGACATGGGTTTCCTCCGGAAGAACGCAGCGCGGATGAAGCTCCCGTGGGAGTTCACCACCTCGCTGTGCACCGTGGTGATGGCGCGGCGGGTGCTGAGCAGACAGGAGGCGCCGAGCGTGAAACTGTCCGCGCTCGCCGAGCTGTTCGACGTCTCCGTCCGGCCGACGCACCGCGCACTCGACGACGCTCGCGCGACCGTCGACGTCTTTCATCGCTTGATCGAGCGGGTCGGCAACCAGGGTGTCGAGACGGTGGGCGACCTGACCGCGTATCTGCCTCGCGCTACACCGGCGATGCGCGCTAAACGAGCGATGGCCGCAGGCCTGCCGCACCGCCCCGGCGTCTACCTCTTCCGCGGTCCGGGCGAGGAGGTCCTCTACATCGGTACCGCCGTCGACCTACACCGGCGCGTCGCCGGGTACTTCAACGGAAGCGACCCGCGAAGTCGAATGGCGGAGATGGTGTCCCTGGCGATACGCGTGGACCACGTGGAGTGCGCGCACGCGCTCGAAGCGGCCATCGCCGAGTTGACGCTCCTGGGTGTGCACAAGCCCTCGTACAACCGACGATCACGCAATCCGCAGGGCGGCTGGTGGATCTCCCTGACCGCCGAACGGTTTCCTCGCCTCACGGTCTCTCGGACACCGAGTGCCGAAGCGATTGGGCCGTTGTCGGGGCGCTCACAGGCCGCCGATGTCGCCGATGTCATCTCCGGAGTGGCCGGACTGCGCACCTGCACCACGGCGTTGAAGAAGGCCTCGCATCACTGGTGCGCGGGCGTCGCCGATGCCGCGGCGTTGCCCGATCCCCTGGTCGCCGCCGTGCCTGGCGTATGCCGTGCCGCGAGCGATCGACCGCAGACCCTTCCCGACTATCTTGGGAGAGTCGAAGCGGCACGCGACCTCCTGGCAGGCCGGTCCGACGTCCTCCTCGCCTCACTGCACGACCGTGTCGCGCTCCTGGCACGAGAACGACGGTTCGAATCCGCGGCGCGCGCCCGCGACCGGCTGTCGGCGACGATCGAGGCGCTCTCCCGCAGTCAACGCCTCGCCGCCGTCGCACAGCGCCCGGAAGTCATCGGCGCGCGGCCCGACGGCGACGGCGGTTGGGAACTGGCCGTGATCCGGTACGGCAGGCTGGCGGGATCGGCGCGTGCGAATCGCGGCGTCGCCCCGATGCCCGTCATCGATCGCATGCGGGCGGCGGCGACCACCGTTCTGCCTCCCGCCCCGGATTCGGGTCCCCTGTGCGGTGCGCCCGCCGAAGGCATCGCCCTCATCGAACGCTGGTTGTACGAGCCCGGAACGCGGCTGGTCGACGTCGCCGACCAATTGTCGTTGCCGATCGGCGCCGCCACCCGTTGGCTCGACTTCGCTCAGACCGCGCGTGCCGCCCGCGAGGCCGTCGCAGGGCGGTAGTGCGTGCCCTACTGTTAGAGCATGATCACCGCCATCGTCCTCATCGGAGCCGACATCAACCAGATCCCCGAGACCGCACAGGCCGTGGCGGACATCCCCGGCGTCACCGAGGTCTATTCGTGTGCGGGCGACGTCGATCTGATCGCCAAGGTCCGGGTCCGGAATCACGAGGAGATCGCGACGGTGGTCACCGGCGCGATCAATCGGATTCCGGGGGTGCGGACCAGTGCCACGCACATCGCCTTCCGCAGCTACGCCAGTTCCGAGGTCGAGGGCGGGTTCTCCATCGGCGAGGAGTGACGGCGCTCGGCCGCAGGCGCCGAAGGGCGACTGTCAGCCCTGTGCTGCGGCGAGTCGATTCGTGACGGCCGCCCAGCGCTCGAGGAGTCGCTCCGCGGCTCCGGAGTCGATGACCTCGCCGACCCGGACGAGGGCCGCGCGCAGGGCGGAATCGAACTGTTCCTGGGTGAAGAGCGACGTCTGCTCATGAGCCACCAGGGCCGCCGCGGCATTCAGACTGACGGCGTCGCGGACCGGCCCGGTCTGCCCGGCGAAGAGTTCCCGCGCGATCTTTGCATTCACCGACGCGTCGCCGCCTTGCAGCGCCGACAACTCCACCACGCTGATCCCCAGTGTCTGCGGATCCACGATCAACCGGCCGACCTCCCCGTCGACGACCTGCCACACGCTGGAGGTGGTGGTCGTCGTCAGTTCGTCGAGGCCGTCGTCACCGCGCACCAGTAGGACCCGGTTGCCGCGCTCGGCGAACGCCTCCGCCAGTACCGGGGCCAGATCGCTGAAGGCACAGCCGATGAGACCGGCCTCGGGACCCGCCGGATTCGTCAACGGGCCGAGCACGTTGAAGACCGTCGGGATGCCGATCTGGCTGCGCGGCGGTCCGGTGAATCGAAACGCGGGATGAAAGACCGGCGCAAAGCAGAAGCCGATCCCGGTCTCCGCGACCGATGCCTCCACCGACTGCGGGTTCAGGGTGATGGCCACGCCCAAGGCCTCCAGGACGTCGGCGCCGCCGCTCTTCGACGACGCCGCGCGGTTGCCGTGTTTGACGACCGGGATGCCCGCGGCAGCGACGACGACGGAGGTCATCGTCGAGATGTTGACGGTGTGCGAACGGTCACCGCCCGTGCCGACGATGTCGATCGCGTCACCCGCCACCGTCAGTCGATTCGCCAATGCGAGCATCGCCTCAGACAACCCGCGGAGCTCCGACGGCGACGGGCCCTTCATCTTGACGCCGACGCCGAAAGCCGCGATCTGAGCCCCGGTTGCTGCGTCCGACATGATCTCGCGCATCGCCCACGCGGCCTCGTCGACCGTGAGATCGATTCGATCGGTCACTTTGCCCAGCACATACGGCCAGGTGTAGGCGTTATCGGCTCCGGTTGCGTCCTGTCCACTCACGCGACCAACAGTATCGTCAGTCCGTCGCGCCCGTCACCGGAGTATCTGCTGGGCGCAACAGCGCCCAACCGACCACGCGTCCGCCGACGCGCGAGACGATGCTGGCCATACGCGCACGCGCGCGCGAGAGAGTCACCGCGTCCACCGTCATCACCTGCGCCATCGCCACGATCACCGTCCCAGCATCGTCGCTCTCGGCACGCACCGCCGCATCGACCTCGTACCCCTCCACGACACACCGACCGCTGACCGCCTCGCGCTGATCGACAGGCACCGCGAGCAGATGCCGCACCACCACCGGCTCCGCCCCGTCGAACCCGGCCTCGCCGAGTGCCACCGAACTGGCGACCGACTCGTCACTCCCCGAGACCACCACCGTCAGGGTCGGATCACCGACCGCGAGCGGGACGGTCTTCGCCGAACTGTTGCGCCACGGCAACTTCCACGTCACCACTGCGTCGCCTCCCGTGCCCTCGTCATCACGCTCACCGTAGCCCTCATTCTCTTCTCAGGACACGCCGGTAGCCTGACAGCACGGCGTCGCCACCTGCGGAAAGCGGACCCGTTCCACCAATTTTCCGACCCGGGTGGTCAAGGGTTACTACGAACCGTCATACTTCTCTTGTGACTAGCGCTGTGGGTAACTCAGAAACCGCCATCACCTCACGCGTGCACTCGCTGAACCGTCCGAACATGGTCAGCGTCGGCACCATCGTGTGGCTGTCGAGCGAATTGATGTTCTTCGCCGGCCTGTTCGCGATGTACTTCGTCGCGCGGGCCAATGCCTCGGTCGGCTGGCCTCAGCCGCCGACGCACCTCAACCTGTGGCTGGCCGTGCCGGTGACGACGGTGCTGATTCTCAGCTCGTTCACCTGCCAGGCCGGTGTCTTCGCCGCCGAGCGCGGCGACGTGTTCGGACTGCGCCGGTGGTACACCATCACGCTCGTCATGGGTACCTTCTTCGTCTGCGGCCAGGCCTTCGAGTACTTCTCGATGGTCAATGAAGGCACCACGCTCGCCTCGAGTGCGTACGGCTCGGTGTTCTACATGGCGACCGGCTTCCACGGCATGCACGTGATCGGCGGCCTCGTGGCCTTCGTCTTCCTGCTGGTCCGCACCCGGTTGTCGAAGTTCACTCCGGCGCAGGCCACCGCGGCCATCGTCGTGTCGTACTACTGGCACTTCGTCGACATCGTGTGGATCGCACTCTTCGTCGTCATTTACTTCATTCGGTAACCACGGCCGGAAACCGGTCGCGCAGCGGCACGGTTCGCATACATTCAGTCCAAACCGCTTAGTAGAGAGTCACAGATGAGATCATCTCCACCGAGTTCGCCGGAAGGCCGAGACCCGTCCGACGACAAGAACGTAGGTGCACGCGCCAAGCGCCGTCGTAAGCTGCGTCGTCGCGCGAGCGGCACGATCTTCTTGCTCCTCGGCTTGATCGCCGCGGGCTTGATCGCCGCTCTGGTGTCGCCGAATGCGCAGATTGCCACCGCCGACGACAACGCGATCGCCTCGGTCGCGCCCGGCAAGCAGCTGTATGAGACCTCATGCATCACCTGCCACGGCGCCAACCTCGAAGGCGTGAACGACCGCGGTCCGTCGCTCATCGGCGTCGGCGACGCAGCCGTGTACTTCCAGGTCTCCAGCGGCCGCATGCCCGCCATCCGCAATGAGGCTCAGATTCAGCGCAAGCCCAGCAAGTTCACCGAGGCACAGATCGATCAGCTCGGCGCGTACATCCAGGCGATGGGTGGCGGCCCGTCGGTCATGTACGAGAAGAACGAAGACGGCTCCATCAAGTACGAGGACGGCTTCCCCGTTCTCGCCATGGAGTCGCTGCGCGGCGACGACATCGGTCGCGGTTCGGAGCTGTTCCGACTCAACTGCGCCTCGTGCCACAACTTCACCGGTCGTGGCGGCGCCCTGTCGGGCGGTAAGTTCGCTCCCCCGCTGACCGACGTCAACCCGCAGCAGCTGTACACCGCGATGTTGACCGGCCCGCAGAACATGCCCAAGTTCTCGAACCGACAGCTCTCGGTCGACGAGAAGAAGAACATCATCGGCTACATCCGGTACGTCGACAGCGCCAACCCCAGCGGCGGATTCGGACTCGGCGGCTTCGGCCCGGCGTCCGAGGGCGTCGTGATGTGGATCGTCGGCGTTTCGGCACTGGTCGCCGGCGCGATGTGGATTGGATCACGAAATTGAGCGACACGAGTAAGGACGTCCCGTCCGACGACGCACTCGCCGCAATGTCTCGCGAGGAGAAGGTCCGTCTCGGAACCAATCTCGACGGAGTGGAGATCATCCACCGCGCCGAGCGTTTCCCCGAGCCGGGCACCAAGGCGGAGAAGCGCGCCGAGTTCGCTGTCGCGATCTGGTTCGTGCTCTCCGGCGTCTTCGCCATTGCTGCTTTCATCCTGTTCATCTGGAACGACTGGCAGTTCAAGATGCCAGACGAGGACGGGTACTGGGCGTACACGTTCTACACCCCGCTGTTGGGTGTCACGTTCGGTCTGTCGATCCTCTCCTTCGGTTTCGGCGTCGTTCAGCTGACCAAGCGCTTCATCCCGGCTGAGATCTCGGTTCAGGATCGCCACGACGGCGGTTCCAGCGAGGTCGACAAGCAGACGATCGTCGCTGAGCTCGACGACACGCTGACGACCTCCACCCTCCCCCGCCGGAAGATGATCATCGGTTCGGCCGTGTTCGGTCTCGGTGCACTCTCGATCGCAGGCGGCGTCGCTGCCCTCGGCGGTTTCATCAAGAACCCGTGGGCCGAAGGCGACGACTCGCCGCTCTGGGGCAGCGGTTGGGCTCCCAGCCGCAACGCAGTCAAGGGCGAGACCGTCTTCCTGCGTCGCGACACCGGCAACCCGTACCAGGTGACCCTGGTTCGTCCGGAAGATCTGGACGCGGGCGGCATGGAGACCGTCTTCCCCTGGCGCGTCTCTGATGGCTACGGCGAGAACGAGGAGTCACGGCACAAGTTGCTCGCAGGCCTCCGCGAGGTCAGCAACCCGGTGATGCTCATCCGCCTCCGCCCGGAGGACGGCGACCGCGTCGTCAAGCGTCGCGGTCAGGAGAGCTTCAACTACGGCGACTACTACGCCTACACCAAGGTGTGCAGTCACCTCGGCTGCCCCACCTCGCTGTACGAGCAGCAGACCAACCGCATTCTCTGCCCGTGCCACCAGTCGCAGTTCGACGCCCTCGAGTACGGCAAGGCGGTCTTCGGGCCGGCCGCGCGTGCTCTGGCTCAGCTGCCCATCACCGTCAACAACCAGGGCTACATGGTTGCCAACCCCGCTGAGAACGGTGGCAACTTCCTCGAGCCCGTCGGTCCGGCATTCTGGGAGCGTAAGTCATGACGATCGCTGACCGCCTCGCAACGCAGGCAGAAGAGGTCGACTCGCGGTACCACCTCGCCGCAGGTATGCGTCGACAGATCAACAAGGTGTTCCCCACCCACTGGTCGTTCCTGCTGGGTGAGATCGCGCTGTACAGCTTCATCATTCTGCTGCTGTCCGGCACCTACCTGACCTTGTTCTTCGACCCGTCGATGGCGCACGTCGTCTACGACGGCGCGTACCAGCCGCTCAACGGTGTGACCATGAGTCGCGCGTACGAGACGACCTTGAACATCTCCTTCGAGGTCCGCGGTGGACTCTTCGTCCGCCAGATCCACCACTGGGCAGCACTGATGTTCGCGGCGTCGATCATCGTTCACATGATGCGCATCTTCTTCACCGGTGCGTTCCGTCGCCCGCGTGAAGCGAACTGGGTCATCGGCTGCTTCCTGCTGCTGCTTGCGATGTTCGAGGGCTTCTTCGGTTACTCACTCCCGGACGATCTGCTCTCGGGCACCGGTGTTCGCGCCGCGATGTCGGGCATCGTCCTCGGCATCCCGGTGATCGGCACCTGGGTCCAGTGGGCGCTGTTCTCCGGTGAGTTCCCCGGCGACATCATCATCCCGCGCCTGTACGTGCTGCACATCCTGATCTTCCCGGCCATCATCCTGGGTCTGATCGGTGCTCACTTGGCTCTGGTCTGGTACCAGAAGCACACGCAGTTCCCCGGCCCCGGCCGCACCGAGAAGAACGTCGTCGGCGTTCGCATCCTCCCGGTCTTCGCTGCCAAGGGCGGTGCGTTCTTCGCGATCATCACCGGCCTCCTGGCACTGATGTCGGGTGTCTTCCAGATCAACGCGGTCTGGAACATCGGTCCGTACAACGCCGCACAGGTCTCCGCGGGCTCGCAGCCGGACATCTACATGATGTGGACGGACGGTTTCGCTCGACTGATGCCTCCGTGGGAGATCTACCTCGGCAACTACACGATCCCCGCGATCTTCTGGGTCGTCGTCGTGATCGGTGTCGTGTTCGGAGTGCTGTTCGCCTACCCGTGGATCGAGAAGGCGCTGACCGGCGACCGCGCTCACCACAACCTGCTGCAGCGCCCGCGCGATACCCCGGTTCGCACCGCTGTCGGCGCCATGGCCTTGACGTTCTACATCATCCTCACGGTGAGCTGTATGAACGACATCATCGCGCTGAAGTTCCACATCTCGCTGAATGCGACGACGTGGATGGGACGCATCGGCCTGCTGGTTCTGCCCCCGCTGGTGTACTTCATCACCTACCGCTGGGCGCTCTCGCTGCAGCGCAGTGACCGCGCGGTCCTGGAGCACGGCATCGAGACCGGCATCATCCGTCGCGAGCCGCTCGGCGAGTACGTCGAGATCCACCAGCCGCTCGGCCCGGTGGACGATCACGGCCACCCGATCCCGCTCCCCTACCAGGGCGCGGCGCTCCCGAAGCGGATGAACAAGCTCGGCTCTGCAGGTGCCCCCGGCACCGGCACCCTGACCCCGGACTCCCCGGAGGAGCAGGCGCTGAACGAGCGGATCGCTCACGAGCAGCATCTCGAAGAGAAGCAGGCTCTGATGGCGCTTCAGGAGAAGGGCGGAAACCCGCTCGACTGACGCTCGTCGGTTCGACCAACGATCGAGGCCGTCTCGCACTTGTGCGAGGCGGCCTCGATCGTTGTCTGCACTCTCACTCCCCTCCCCCATCTCCGCGCACCGAGCTGCCGCTCCCACGCTGATCGAGTGCCGCCCGCGAGCGCGGCGAGGTGCCGCTTCCACGCTGATCGAGTGCCGCCAGCAAGCGCGGCGAGGTGCCGCTTCCACGCTGATCGAGTGCCGCCAGCAAGCGCGGCGAGCTGCCCCTCCCACGCTGATCGAGTGCCGCCCGCGAGCGCAGCGAGCCGGCGGCGTATCGAGATCACCGCAACTAACGCTGATACCCACTCACCCGATTCAGCATCGTGCCGCACCACTTCGCGTCGAACCGCACCACTTGCGCTTGCCGCACTCAGTCGCGACCAAGTGCGGGAACCGAAAGTGGTGCGGCTCGACACGAACTGGTGCGCCAGCGCCTCCCTGGCCCCGTTGACCCTCGCCACGGAGACGCCTGCGACGTGCGGAGCCGTCGCAGACCTCCTGAAATCACCGCACGATCCCAGCGCGAAGCCTCGCGGTACCAGCCAAATCCCGCGACAGTCTCGATACACTGCGTGCTCGCTCCGCTCGCAGGCAGCACTCGACCAACGTGGAGAGTCGACGACGCGCGAATACTGACCCCGACAGGAGAAGGGCCGAAACCCGCTCGACTGACCCTCGTCAGTTCGGCCAACAATCGAGGTGCCGCTCCCACGGTGATCGAGTGCCGCCCGCGAGGGCAGCGAGGTGCCGCTTCCACGCTGATCGAGTGCCGCCCGCCAGCGCAGCGAGCCGGCGGCGTATCGAGAATCACCGCAACTAACGCTGGTACCCCACCCGATTCCGCCTCGTGCCGCACCACTTCGCGTCGAGCCGCACCACTTTCGCTTGCCGCACTCAGTCGCGACCAAGTGCGGGAACCGAAAGTGGTGCGGCTCGACACAAACTGGTGCGTCAGCGCCTCCCTGGCCCCGTTGACGGCGCCACCGTACGATCGCCGGCGCCAAGCCTCGCGGTACCAGCCAAATCCCGCGACAGTCTCGATACGCTGCTTGCTCGCTCCGCTCGCAGGCAGCACTCGACCACCGTAGGGGAGACGGCCGAGTCCGCTGGTGTCCCGCACTGGGAATTGCTTTCGTCACCGCGGGCGGGTCGGTGGCGGTCTCCGTCAGAACTGTCCCAGCGTGGTTCGTACAACGCCTCCCTGGCCCCGTTGACGGCGCCACCGCACGATCGCAGCGCGAAGCCTCGTGGTAGCGGCGGAACTCGCGACGGTCTCGCTTCGCTCGCAGACGGCACTCGACCAACGTAGTGGCATCACAATTTCGCCGTACGTACGACAAAGCCGCACCCGGAAATCCGGGTGCGGCCTCGTCGGAGCTGTTTGGGATCAGTGCTTCTCAGGTCCCACGTGGTACTCGAAGACCAAGCCTGCGGCGCAGGCGATGATCACCGGGATGACGCCGATGGCGAACCACCAGTTCGAGGTCGCGAAACCGATCGCGAACAGCGACGCGGCGCCTGCGATCATGATCGGCCAGTAGCTGTGCGGCGAGAAGAAACCGAGCTCGCCGGCTCCGTCCTCGATCTCAGCTTCTTCGAAGTCCTCGGGGCGGATCTCGACGCGTCGTGCAACGAACCGGAAGTAGGTGCCTGCGATCAGAGCCAGGCCACCGGAGAAGAACATCGCGGTGGCGCCTGCCCACTCCACACCGGTGCGGTAGTAGAACGTGGCGACGGCGTAGATGATTCCGACCACGAAGAAGAAGACAGCGATTGCCTCAAAGATCCGTGCTTCGACCTTCATAGCTGCTTAGACCTCCGGCTTGCAGTTGGGGATCGTGGTGTTGCTGGCGTCGCCGAGGTCCTTCGGCGTCGTTCCGTTCGAGACACGACGGGTGTCGAACGGGACGGTCGTCACCGACTGAGGTGTCTGGCAGACGGCCTGCAGCGCCTGGGCGTTGGTGGCGTCCGGGTTGCCCTGGCGGAACTTGATGTAGTTCGCGAAGGTCTCCGGGCTGACCGCACGGATCTCGAAGTTCATCATGGCGTGGAACGTGCCGCACATCTCCGCGCAGCGGCCGACGAAGGCGCCTTCACGGTCGATCTTCGAGACCTGGAAGGACGGGTCCTGATGGTTCTCCTTGGGGAACGGCATGACGTCGCGCTTGAACAGGAACTCCGGAACCCAGAACGAGTGGATGACGTCCGCAGCAGCCAGATCGAACTGGATGCGGGTGTCGGTCGGCAGCACCAGGATCGGAATCTCCGACGACGTGCCGAGCGTCTCGATCTTGTCGTACGAGAGGTAGTCGCGGATATCAGCCGAACGACCGCCGGCAGCGCCCAGGATGCGCTCCTGCTCGCCGTCTTCCTCGCGGTACTTCGGAATCTGCTCCTCGAAGGGCTCACCCTTCTTCGAGTCGGTCTTCGGGTTCACCAGCTGGTCGCCGTTGATCGTGACCGAGTTGTAGCCGAACTTCCAGTTCCACTGGAAGGCGGTGACGTCCACGACGACCGCCGGGTTGTCTTCCTTCGCCTCGACCTTGTTCTGGACCACAACGGTGAAGTAGAACATCACGGCGATCAGCACGAACGGGATCGCAGTGTAGGCGAGCTCCAGCGGGACGTTGTAGCCAGTCTGGCGCGGAATCTCGTCCTCGGGCGCAGTGTTCGGCCGACGACGATGGAACGTGATGGTCCAGAAGATCAGGCCCCACACGATGACGCCCATGGCCAAGGCAGCGATGACCGCCCAGGTCCAGAACGTACGCATATCCTGGCCCTCGGGTGTGATGCCTTCAGGCCAACCGAAACGCAACGCCTCTTCGGCACTGCAGCCCGACGTCATCAGCACACCGACGCCCAGGACCACGAGGCCGCTCAGTCTCTTGATCATGCGCGACGACGATCCCCTTCGTCGCGCAGACGGCCGTACACCGTTCGTCAATTTCACGCCTTCCTGCTGGCAGGGAGCTGTTCTTCAAGGCCTGCGTCGGGAGACCACACACTCTCGACGCAATTCTTGCACCTAGTACTACGCAGCGTAGACCAACCCGACGAACTGTTCGTGATTGGGGCCCGCTGTTACCCGGATCATTTTCCATGACCTGCGCAAAGGCGTCCAGAGCAACACGGCAGAGCGCCCTGTCCGGCGCGGCGCGGTCGCGGAATCGCAGGCATCTGCGGCATAGTGGAACGGCTTGTGCGTGCAGCTCCGCGCGCATCGGCCGCAGTTTCTCGACCCTGTCTACCCGACCCAGCGAAATGAGGCCCTGTCACCGTGTGCGGCTTGCTCGGAATGCTGACCAGCGACGGCACCGCGTCGTCGGCGACCCAACTCGTCGCATCGGCGGCCACGTGCATGCGGCACCGCGGCCCCGACGACCTCGGCACCTGGAACGACGACGACCTGATCTTCGGTTTCAACCGACTGTCGATCATCGACATCGAGCACTCGCACCAGCCGCTGCGCTGGGGCCCGCCCGAGGACCCGGAACGCTACGCACTGGTCTTCAACGGCGAGATCTACAACTACTTGGAGATCCGCGACGAACTGTCGCGCGAGTTCGACGCCGCGTTCCGGACCGAGGGCGACGGCGAGTCGATCGTCGCCGGGTACCACTACTGGGGCGCCGACGTCCTCACCAAGCTGCGCGGCATGTTCGGCTTCGCGATCTGGGACACGCAGCAGAAGGAATTGTTCCTCGCCCGCGACCAGTTCGGCATCAAACCGCTGTTCCTGGCGACCAGCGCCCGCGGCACCGCGTTCGGCAGCGAGAAGAAGAGCGTCCTGGAACTGCTCGATCGTCTCGGCCTCGACCGTGAACTCGACGACCGCGCGATCGAGCACTACACCGTGCTGCAGTACGTGCCTGAGCCCGAGACACTGCACAAGAACATCACGCGCCTGGAGTCCGGTTGCTACGCGACTCTCCGCCCCGGCGTCGCACCCGCGGTGACGCGCTACTTCAAGCCGCGTTTTCCGGTGCGCCCGTTCGCACCGAACGGCGAGCAGAAGCGGTACGACGAAATCGCCGACGTGTTGCGCGACTCGGTGGCCAAGCACATGCGGGCCGACGTCACCGTCGGCTCGTTCCTCTCCGGCGGCATCGACTCCACGGCGATCGCGGCGCTCGCCATCCAACACAATCCCGACCTGATCACCTTCACCACCGGGTTCGAGCGGGACGGATACTCCGAGGTCGACGTCGCCGCCGAGTCGGCCGAGGCGATCGGCGCACGCCACATCGTGAAGGTCGTGTCGCCACGCGAGTTCGTCGATGCCCTCCCCCAGATCATCTGGTACCTCGACGACCCGGTCGCCGACCCCGCGCTGGTCCCGCTCTACTTCGTGGCGGCCGAGGCCCGCAAGCACGTCAAGGTGGTCCTGTCCGGCGAAGGCGCGGACGAACTCTTCGGCGGTTACACGATCTACAAGGAGCCGCTGTCCCTCGCGACCTTCGACAAGCTGCCCGGCGGTGTGCGCCGACTGGCAGGCAAGATCTCCGACCGCATTCCCGAGGGCACGCGGGGCAAGAGTCTGCTGCACCGCGGTTCGCTGACCCTTGAGGATCGCTACTACGGGAATGCACGCAGCTTCGACGACGCCCGGCTGCGCACCGTCCTACGGACCTTCCGTGAGGACTGGATGCATCAGGACGTGACCGCGCCGATCTACCGGATGAGCGAGGGCATGGACCCGGTGACGCGCATGCAGCACCTGGATCTGTTCACCTGGCTGCGCGGCGACATCCTGGTGAAGGCCGACAAGATCAACATGGCGCACTCACTGGAGTTGCGCGTGCCGTTCCTCGACAAGGAAGTCTTCGCGGTGGCGGAGCAGTTGCCGTTCGAGGAGAAGATCAGCCACGGCACCACCAAGTACGCGCTCCGCAAGGCGCTCGAGCAGATCGTGCCGCCGCATGTGCTGCACCGCCGCAAGCTCGGATTCCCGGTGCCGTTGCGCCACTGGTTGGCCGGCACCGAGATGTACGACTGGGCGCGGGAACTCATCGCAACGTCCGACACTGATCACATCTTCAACAAGCAGTTCGTGATGCAGATGCTCGAGGAGCACCGGCGCGGCGAGGTCGACAACAGCCGTCGCATCTGGACCGTCATCTGCTTCATGCTCTGGTACGGCATCTTCGTCGACGGCACCGTCGTCCCCAAGATCGAGGACCGCGACTACCCGGTCCGGCTGTAGCCGGCCTCCGGCCCCCTACGCGACGGCGGGCGGGACGAAGAGATCTCTTCGTCCCGCCCGCCGTCGTCGTTGTTACAGGACCGACTTGATCTCTGCTGCGGCGTCGGCGCCGTACGCCGTCGTCAGGCGCTGCACGGCGGTCTCCACATCCCACGACCAGCCCTGCGTCGATTCCGACTCCAGGACCAGGGCGGCGACCAGGGAGCCGAGCTGCGCGGCCCGCTCGTACCCGAGCCCGCGGGAGAGTGCGGTGAGGAATCCCGCGCGGAAACCGTCGCCGACTCCAGTCGGATCCACCTGGGTCTCGACGGGCACCACGTCGACGTGGGTGACGGTGCCGTCGCGCTCGATCACATCGGCGCCGCCTGCACCGAGTGTCGTGACCCGGGTCCCGACCATCGCAGCGACCTGTTCGGCGTCCAACCCCGTCTTCTGCTGCAGCAGGCCCCACTCGTACTCGTTGGTGAACAGGTAGGTGGCGCCGTCGATGAGGTCGCGGGCGGCGTCGCCGTCGAGCCGCGCCAGCTGCTGTGACGGATCTGCGGCGAACGGAATGTCCTGCTCGCGGCAGAAACGGGTGTGCCGGACCATCGCGTCGGGGTCGTCGGCGCCGATCAAGACCAGGTCGGGGCGCCCGGTGTCGGCGAACAAGGCGGCGAGATCGAGGTCGCGCGCTTCGCTCATCGCGCCCGCGTAGAAGCTGGCGAGCTGCGCCATGGTCTCATCGGTGGTGCACATGAAGCGTGCGGTGTGCTGGGTGGTGGACCGGGACACGCCGCGGCAGTCGACGCCGTTGCCTGCGAGCCACCGCTCGTAGTCATCGAAGTCGGAGCCCGCGGCGCCGATCAGCAAGGGTTTCTCACCGAGGACACCGATCGCGTAGGCGATGTTTCCGCCGACACCGCCCCGGTGCACGACGAGGTCTTCCACGAGGAAGCTCAACGAGATGTGTTCCAACTGGTCGGCGACCAGCTGCTCGGAGAACTTGCCAGAGAACTTCATCAGATGATCGGTCGCGAGGGACCCGCACACGGCGATAAACATCTGTCCAACGGTACTGACCCGGAAAACCACGACGGCCGCGACCCCGTGCACCGACTCAGGGTCGGGCGGGATCGCGGCCGTCGAAGCAGTGGTCGACTGGCGCGCCAGGACTCAGTTGAACGAGTCGCCGCAGGCGCAGCTGCCGGTCGCGTTCGGGTTGTCGATCGTGAAGCCCTGCTTCTCGATGCTGTCGACGAAGTCGATGGTGGCGCCCTGCACGTAGGGTGCGCTCATCCGGTCGACGGCGAGCTTGACGCCGCCGAAGTCCGACATCACATCGCCGTCGAGGCTCCGGTCGTCAAAGAACAGCTGGTAGCGCAGACCAGCGCAGCCACCCGGCTGGACTGCGATGCGCAGGGCCAGGTCGTCGCGACCCTCCTGGTCGAGCAGCGCCTTCGCCTTGGAGGCGGCGGCGTCAGTCAGCAGGACACCGGTGTCGGTTTCGTTCTGAACGGTCATGAGCACTCCTCGTGTCGCCGGCCGCTTCGCTTTCCGGGCGACCAGATACGTTGTCGATGGCGCGCAGACCGGACTCGAGTTCCGTTTCTGGCGACCAACAGGCTCAACGGTACTCGCAAGGCCCCTATTCCCGCATCCCGCCCTCGACTTTGCCGCGTGTCGAATCCCACTCGCGCGCGACGGACTCCGCCACTTGTGTCAGCACGGACCGCGGTCGCTTCATCGCCTGCTGCACCGACCCCGCATAGGCAGTCATCGAGTGCACCGCGACCACTCCGGGGATATCAGCGTCGTCGGTGACCTGACCTGCAATGACCAGTACGTCGACACCGGCTGTCGCAGCATCGGCGGCGACCGCCGCGGCCACCTTGCCGAAGGCTGTCTGCGCGTCGTATCGGCCTTCGCCGGTCACCACCACATCCGCGGCCGCGATCTGCTCCGCGCGCCGGGTCGCCTCCGCGACGACGGCCGCACCGGCACGACGTCGACCGCCGAGCGCAAGAAGGAAAGCGCCGAGTCCGCCCGCCGCGCCCGCGCCCGCTTCATGAACGATCGGTGGGCCGTCGTGCGCCATTGTGGCGGCCCACGCTGCGAGTCGTTCCTCCAGACGGCGGACGGTCTGCGGATCCGCGCCCTTCTGCGGCCCGAAGACCGCAGCCGCCCCGGTTGGTCCGAGCAGCGGATTCGTCACGTCGGTCGCGGCGACCAGGTCGACGCCGCGCAGACGTTCGCGGGTTCGATCCCATCCGCCGAGCGCCTCGCACGCCCCACGACCGCCGTCGGTGGTCGCGCTGCCGCCCAGTCCGACGACGATCCGCCGCGCTCCGGCGGCGACCGCCGCGTCCAACGCCATGCCGAGCCCATCTGTGCTCGCCTCCCACGCGGTACGCGAGTCTGGTCCGGGCGCTGCGATGAGGTGCAGGCCGCAGAACTGAGCAGACTCCAGGTAGACGGTGTCCTCGTCGAGGAGCAGGTTCCCCGCCACTGGACCGCCGAGCGGGCCCACCGCGGCGACGGGAACCAGACGCCCGATCCCCGCAGCCGCCAGCACGTCGACGAATCCGGGCCCGCCGTCGGACTGCGGCAGCAGCCTCACCTCGGCGTCGGGACAGGCGCGCAGCCACCCGTCGGCGATCGCCTGAGCGGCCTCCGGCGCCGTCAGTGTTCCGCCGAACTCGTCCGGGGCGATCACTACCCGCTGTGCCACCTGTCTCACCACCGTTTGCATCATCAATGTCGAGGGTATCGGCGGGCCGTTGCCCGGTGCCGGGTCGCGCGGACAGATCGAATAGTCTTGAGGTGTGAAGTTGCCTTGGAAATCCGACGCCGACAAGAACGCTGACGACGCGCCGGAGGAGACGACTGCGGCCGAGACGACGGCCGCGGAGACTGCTGACAAGTCCCCGGGATCCGGAGCCACAACGCCCGGCAAGGGTCGTCCCACGCCGAAGCGGCGCGACGCCGAGCGCAAGCGCGCGCCGATGACCGCGCCGCCCGCCACCCGGGCAGAGGCACGGGCACGGAAGAAGTCGCTGCGTGCGTCGATGACCAAGGCCGAGCGCAAGGAGGTGTCGGCCGAGCGCAAGCGCGTCCGGCTCGACCAGCGCGAGAAGATGATGTCGGGCGACGAGAAGTACATGGTCGCCCGCGACCGCGGCCCGGTCCGTAAGATGGCGCGCGACATCGTCGACTCCCGCCGCAACTTCGCCGGCCTGTTCCTGCCGTTCGCGATCTTCCTGCTCGTGGTGCTGATGGTGCCGAACCTTGCAGTGATCGGAAACTTGGTCCTGTTGGTCTTCGTGCTGTTCGTCATCATCGACTCGCTCTACCTCGGGCGAATGGTGAACCGTCGGGTCCGCGAGCGTTACCCGGAGACCTCCGACACCGGGTTCCGCCTCGGCTGGTACTCCTTCACGCGTGCCATGCAGCTGCGCATGATGCGTGCGCCGCGGCCGCAGTACAAGCCCGGCGACAAGGTCTAGCGGGTGCGCGCACTGGTCCTCGGCGGGATCCGCTCAGGCAAGTCGGCGCACGCCGAAGGCCTCCTCGCCGCATCGACCGCGGTCCGCTACATCGCGACCGGTGACGCCGACGGCGACCCGTCGTGGAGGCGACGGATCGACGCCCATCGTGATCGGCGGGACGCGCGGTATCGCACCGTCGAGTCCCGTGATCTCGTCGGACAGCTGCGCGATGCGCCCGCCGCCGCGACGCTGATCGACGATCTCGGCATGTGGCTGACCGCCCGACTCGACGCTACCGGCGCCTGGAACGACGACACCGTCGATCTCGGCGATGAGATCGACGCCGTGTGCGCGGCGATCGCCGACTTCCGCGGCGACCTGGCGATCGTCAGTCCCGAGGTGGGTCTCACCGTGGTCCCGGAGACCGCGGCGGGTCGTCGGTTCGCCGATGAACTCGGGCGACTCAACACCGCGGTCGCGGCCGTCTGCGACACGGTGACCCTGGTGGTCGCCGGACGAGCACTGGACCTGCCCGCCGCCACGACCTCCGGCCCCGCAGCGCGGCCGACCCTCGAGACGCCCGCGCCTGCCGTCCACGCGCCCGTGGTCCCGGCGCCGGTGATCACCCCGTCGGTGACCACTCCGCCCGGGCCTCCGGCATCCGAGGTCCCTGCGTCGGCCGCCGCAGTCGATATTGCCGCCGCCGAACTTCCCGCCGTCGAACTGTCGGCCGTCGACGCCGAGGTGTTCCCCACGGTCGAACTCCCCGATCACCGGATCGTCGAGGAGGCCCGGCTCAGGCAGACACAGCTGACCAAGCCGCCCTTGTCGCTCGGACGGCTCGAGGACCTCGGCGTGTGGATGAGCTCGTGCCAGGGCGTGTGCCCTCCTCGCCGACTGACGGCGCCGGCCGTCGTCGTCTTCGCCGGTGACCACGCGGTCGCGACCGACGGGGTGTCCGCCTATCCGCCCGAGGTGACCGCGCAGATGGTCGCGAACATCGCCGCCGGCGGCGCAGCGATCAACGTCCTCGCACGCCGCGCAGGCGCCGCGGTGCACGTCCTCGACATGGCGGTCGCCGCCGACACCGACCCCCACGTATCGCGGTACAAGGTCCGCTCGGGCAGCGGTGACCTGCGTCGGGGCGAATCGTTGACCATCGCCGAGGCGCGCCAGGCGGTCGCCGCGGGCCGCGCGATGGCCGATCAACTCGTCGATACCGGCGCCGACCTGCTCATCGCCGGAGACATGGGCATCGGGAACACGACTCCCGCCTCGGTCCTCATCGGCACTCTCACCGATCGCGAACCGGTGGTCGTGGTGGGCCGCGGAACCGGGATCGACGACGCCCGATGGATCCGCAAGACCGCCGCCATCCGCGACGGCATGCGGCACGCCCGCCGCTACCGCAATGAGCCGCTCGCGCTGCTCGCTGCCGTCGCGGGCGCCGACATCGCAGCGATGGCCGGGTTCCTCGCCCAATCCGCGGTGCGCAAGACCCCCGCATTGATCGACGGCGTCATCACCGCGTCGGCCGCGCTCATCGCCCATCGAATGGCGCCGGGTGCGTCGTCGTGGTGGCAGGCCGGACATCTCTCGACCGAACCCGCGCACCGCTTCGCGCTCGACGACCTCGGCCTCACCCCGATTCTCGACCTGTCGATGAGGCTCGGCGAAGGCACCGGGGCCGCGGCTGCGCTGCCCCTGGTGGCGTCGTCGATCGACATCCTCACCGAGATGGCGACCTTCGGCGAAGCCGGCGTCAGCGACGGCCAGTAGTCGGCATGCGGGCGCTGCGCGGTCTGCACGACGCCTTCACCTGGCTGACGGTCGCGCCACTCCCCCAGCCTCGCGGCGAGTTCGACCGACGGCGGGCCGCCACTGTCGTCGCGGCGGTCCCGGTGGTCGGTCTGGTCCTCGGCGCACTGGCGGCGGCGGCCGCTGTCGGGCTCGCCCGCACCGGGCTGCCCACCGCACTCGACGGCGTCGTGGTGGTGGCATTGCTCGCTCTGGCGACACGGGGCATGCACGTGGACGGACTCGCCGACACCGTCGACGGACTGGGCAGTTACGGCGATCCGGATCGGGTCCGCGCGATCATGCGCAGCGGCGACGTCGGCCCCTTCGGCGCGGCGACGCTGGTACTGGTGCTTGTCGGGCAGGCACTCGCCATCGGCGCGTTGATCGGCGACGCCCGCTGGACCGCGATCGCGCTCGTCGTCTTCGTCAGCCGTGCCACCGTGCCGATCGTCTGTCGGCACGGACTGTCCGCGGCCAATGCGAACGGATTCGGGGCGCTCGTCGCCGGGACGCAGCAGTGGTCGATCGCGGTGTGGTCGACCGTCGCCGTGGGCGCAGCCGCGGCGCTGGGCCTCGTCGACTCCCCGGCCGCCGCGATCCGAGCGGCCGTCACCGTCGTCGTCGTGCTGGCGTTCGCGTGGGGGTTCAGTCGCCACTGCGCCCGCCGGACGGGCGGTGTGACCGGCGACGTGATCGGCGCGACGATCGAGCTGTCCGCGGTGCTCACCGCCCTCGGACTGCTGGTGTAGGGCACTGTCTTGCGCCGCGCACCAGAAGGAAGGCCGAGTTGGACCGCTCGGAGCGGCTCAACTCAGCCATTTCTGGCCTTCACGGCACGGAGCTACCGATATCGATCCCTAGGACGCGAGACGATGCCGCCCCGGCTTTCGGCTACGGCGCCGGGTACAGCGTGGTCATCCAACCGTGCTTGTCTTCGACCGTGCCGCGCTGCAGTCCGGTGAGGGTGTCACGAAGCGCCTGGGTCACCGGCCCGGTCTTCTCATCGTTCACCGTGTAGTCGTGCGTGTCGCTCTGGACGCGACCGACCGGGGTGATCACCGCGGCGGTACCGCACGCGAACACCTCGGTGACGTCGCCGTTCTCGACACCCTGTCGGAGTTCGTCGACCGAGATCCGACGCTCATCGGTCTTGTAACCCGCATCAGCGGCGAGGGTGAGCAGCGAGTCGCGGGTGATTCCGGGCAGCAGCGAACCGGTCAGTTCCGGCGTGACCAACAGTGCGTCGTCGCCCGACCCGAAGACGAAGAACAGGTTCATCCCGCCCATCTCCTCGATGTAGCGGTGCTCCAAGGCGTCGAGCCAGACCACCTGGTCGCAGCCCTTCTCCGCCGCCTGCGCCTGCGCGAGGAGCGATGCGGCGTAGTTGCCGCCGAACTTGGCATCGCCGGTCCCGCCGGGCGTCGCGCGCACGTACTCGGTGCACAGGTACACGCTGACGGGCTTGAGACCGCCCTTGAAGTACGCACCGGCGGGCGAGGCGATCAACGAGTACAGATACGTGTCCGACGGCCGGACGCCGAGGCTCGCCTCCGAGGCGAACATGAAGGGACGCAGGTAGAGCGACTCCTCGCCGCCCGCTGCGGGCACCCATTCGTTGTCAGCCTCCAGGAGGGCCCGCAATGAGCCCAGGAAGTCCTCTTCGGGGATCTCCGGCATCGCCAGTCGGCGTGCGGAGTTGTTGAAGCGCGCGGCGTTGGCCTCGGGGCGGAACGCGGCGATGGAGCCGTCCGGCTGACGGTAGGCCTTGAGCCCCTCGAAGATCTCCTGCGCGTAGTGCAGAACCATGGCCGCCGGGTCGAGCGCGATCGGACCGTACGGCGTCACACGGGGCCGGTGCCATCCGCGCTCACGGTCGAAATCTACCGACACCATGTAATCGGTGAAGTAGTTGCCGAAGCCCGGCGCGGCGAGGATCTCGGCGCGACGGTTCTCCGACACCGGATGCGGATGCTCGGTACGGGTGAACTCCAAGGTCATGCGAGTATGTTACCGCCGGAGCACAACCGGGTTTCCCGCCCCGGCGCCGAGTCGGAAATTACACGTTGGTCTTCACGAACGGCGGCAGCACGACAGTGCAGGTCAGCGCGCGCCCGCGGACGTCGACGATCACCTCGTCGCCCTTCTTGACGCCGGACGCAGCGTCGATGAACGCCAGCGCCACGCCCTGCTTCAGCGTCGGCGAGAACGTTCCCGAGGTGCAGACGCCGATGGCCGGTCCGTCGGCTTCGGCATGCACCGTGCAGTCGGCGCGCGGCACGCCACGGCCGGTCGCCGAGAGCCCGTACAGGCGCCGCGCCGGACCCGCCTCGCGCTCGGCGACGAGCGCGTCGCGGCCGAAGAACGCCGGCTTGTCCCAGCCGACGGCCCACGACGTCCGCGCCTGTACCGGCGTGATGTCGACGCTCAACTCGTGGCCGTGCAGCGCGTACCCCATCTCGGTGCGCAGCGTGTCGCGGGCGCCGAGTCCGGCAGGCTGGCCACCGCGTGCGGTGACCTCGGCCAGCAGGGCGTCGAAGACCGCGCCCGCGTCGTTCCATGCGGGCAGCACCTCGTAGCCGTGCTCACCGGTGTAACCGGTCCGGCAGACCCGCAGCTCGACGTCGGCGCCGCCGACGGTGATGGTCGCGTCGGCGAACGCCATGTACTCCATCTCGGTCGGCAGCCCGAGCGCGGTGAGGACCTCGGTCGACTTCGGTCCCTGTACCGCGAAGACCGCGTACTCGCGGTGCAGGTCGGTGATGGTGATGTCGTCCGGCGCCACGGCCTGCAGCGCCGCGATCACTGCGGGGGTGTTGGCCGCGTTCGGGATCAGGAACACCTCGTCGTCGCTGACCAGATAGGTGATCAGATCGTCGATGACGCCGCCGGTCTCGTTGCAGCACAGCGTGTACTGCGCTTTCCCCGGCGTGATCTTTCGGATGTCGTTGGTGAGGGTTCGGTTGACGAAGTCGGCGGCGCCCGGCCCCGTGACCAGGGCCTTGCCGAGATGGCTGACGTCGAAGAGTCCGACGGCCGCGCGGACCGCATTGTGCTCGGCGACGGTCCCCGCGTACGAGACGGGCATGTTCCATCCGCCGAACTCGGCGAAGGAGGCGCCCAGGGCGGCGTGACGGTCGGCGATCGGTCCGGCGAGCAGTTCAGTCATGCCCGATACGGTATCGCCCCTACGCCTCGAGTTCCCAGACCGCCCCAACCCCTCCTGTGGCAGAGTTGAAAGGCGTGAGTGCCAACGACTTCTCCGACCGCGTCCGCGGTCCCCGCATCGACCTGACCACCGGACTCTCCAGCGACGACGACGCCTTGGTCGTCGGACTGATCGCCGCCGACGGTGACGGCGACGATGCTCCGTCCCTCCTGCTGGTGAACGACTTCCTCGACGACGACGCCGCCGAGCAGATCTCCACGAACCTGAGTGCGCTCGGTGCGCGGGGTTCGGCGGGCGAGATCACGAAGATCCCGGCGCCCGCCGCACTGCCGGTTCAGATCGTCCTGGCCGTCGGCCTCGGCGAGGCGTCGAACCTCGACGACGCGGAGAAGGTCCGGCAGGCCGCCGGGTCCGCGATCCGAGCGCTCGAGGGTTCGGCCAGGGTGGTCACCACGCTGTCCGAGGCCGACCTCGGCGCCGCTGCCGAAGGCGCCTACCTCGGCGCCTACCGCTACGACGAGGTCCGCAGCGGCAAGTCGCGCCCGCAGAAGCTGCCGCCGACCACCGTGCTCCTCGCCGTCGACGCCAAGACCAAGCAGGCGAAGGCCGACCTCGACCACGCGCTGATCGTCGCCGACTCGGTCGCCATCGCTCGCGACTTCGTGAACACTCCGCCGAACATCCTGTTCCCCGCCGAGTTCGCCGACCGTGCGCGCGTCCTCGCCAGCAAGGCCGGGCTGCGCGTGGAGATCCTCGACGACGTGGAACTCGCGAAGGCGGGCTACGGCGGCATCGTGGGCGTCGGTCAGGGCTCGTCGCGCAAACCGCGCCTGGTCCGACTGACGCACGAGGTGAAGAACGCCGAGCGGACCGTCGCACTCGTCGGCAAGGGCATCACCTTCGACACCGGTGGCATCTCGATCAAGCCCGCCGCAGGCATGGACCACATGACCTCCGACATGGGCGGCGCCGCCGCGGTGATCGCCTCGACGATCGCGGCCGCCCGGCTCGATGTCCCTGTCACCGTCATCGCGACCGTTCCGATGGCCGAGAACATGCCGTCGGACACCGCACAGCGTCCGGGCGACGTCCTCACCCAGTACGGCGGCACCACCGTCGAGGTTCTCAACACCGACGCCGAAGGCCGCCTCATCCTCGCCGACGCGATCGTCCGCGCCTGCGAGGACGAGCCCGATTTCCTGATCGACACGGCCACCCTCACCGGCGCGCAGATGGTGGCCCTCGGCACCCGGACCCCCGGCGTCCTCGGCACCGACGACTTCCGCGACCGCGTCGCCGCGATCTCCCAGTCGGTCGGCGAGAACGGCTGGCCGATGCCGCTGCCCGCCGAACTCCGTAGCGATCTCGACTCCCGTGTCGCCGACCTTGCCAACGTCACCAATCATCGGTGGGGCGGCATGCTCTCGGCGGCGATGTTCCTCCGCGAGTTCGTGACCGAAGGCCTCGACTGGGCGCACATCGACGTGGCGGGCCCGGCGTTCAACACCGGCGGCCCGTGGGGCTACACCGGCAAGGGCGGAACCGGCGTCCCGGTCCGCACCATCGTCGCCGTCATCGAAGACATCGCCGGACAGAGCGAATGACCAGTGCTGCCGGGCACTTTATTCCGCTTGCTCACAGTGACCTTCACCGCATTCCAAGGTTCACCGGACTGCCACAGACGCCGCGGAGTTTGGGAGTAGGCTAACTCACGAGCGTCGGCTCACCCGGCCGAAATCACGGGCGCCGGCACACGCACGCCGGGGCACGACCACACACCGCACCGACCGATCGACCGAACAGCACAGTTCACGAATTTGTTAGGGAGTCACACACAAAATGGCCTTCTCTGTCGAGATGCCCGCATTGGGCGAGAGCGTCACCGAGGGAACCGTCACCCAATGGCTGAAGCAGGAAGGCGACACCGTTGCTGTCGACGAACCCCTGCTCGAGGTCTCCACAGACAAGGTCGACACGGAGATTCCGTCGCCCGTCGCGGGTGTGCTGGTCAAGATTGTCGCCGTCGAGGACGACGTCGTCGAGGTCGGCGGTCAGCTCGCTCTGATCGGCGAGGCGGGCGAAGCCGCACCTGCCGCAGATGAGCCCGCTACCGCTCCCGAGCCCGCAGCCGCACCCGAGCCCGCCGCTCCGGCACCGGCCGCCGCGGCCCCTGAGCCGGCAGCGCCTGCTGCTCCCGCACCGGCCGCCGCGGCCCCCGCCGCCAGCGGCGTCGACGTCGTGATGCCTGCGCTCGGCGAGTCCGTCACCGAAGGCACGGTGACCAACTGGCTCAAGGAGATCGGCGACACCGTCGCCGTCGACGAGCCGCTCGTCGAAGTCTCCACCGACAAGGTCGACACCGAGATCCCGTCACCCACCGCCGGTGTGCTTCTCGAGATCCTGGCCGCCACAGACGACGTCGTCGAGGTCGGCGGCCGTCTGGCCGTGATCGGCGACCCGAGCACCGCCGCCGCGGCCCCGGCAGCGCCCGCGACTCCCGAGCCCGCCGCTCCGGCACCCGCTCCCGAGCCGACTCCCGCACCCGCCGCCGCGGCGCCCGCACCGGCTCCGACGCCCGCACCCGCAGCACCGGCACCCGCCGCTCCTGCACCGGCCGCTCCCGCAGCCGACGCCGGTGAGCTTCAGTCGACCCCGTACGTGACCCCGCTCGTTCGCAAGCTCGCCGCCGAGAACGGCATCGATCTCGCGACCGTCAAGGGCACCGGCGTCGGCGGCCGCATCCGCAAGCAGGACGTGCTCGCCGCGGCCGAGGCCAAGTCCGCTCCGGCGGCTGCCGCACCGGCTCCCTCCGCACCGGCGCCTGCCGCGGCACCGGCGGCACCCGCCGCTGCCAGCCCGGAGCTGGACGCACTGCGCGGCACCACGCAGAAGATCAACCGCATCCGCCAGATCACCGCGGCCAAGACTCGCGAGTCGCTGCAGACGAGCGCTCAGCTCACGCAGGTCCACGAGGTCGACATGACCCGGATCGCGCAGCTCCGCACCGCGGCCAAGGCTTCGTTCCGCGCGGCCGAGGGCGTCAACCTGACGTTCCTTCCGTTCTTCGCCAAGGCCGTCGTCGAGGCGCTGAAGGTTCACCCGAACGTGAACGCGTCGATCAACGAGGAAGCCAAGGAGATCACCTACCACGCGGACGTGCACCTCGGCATCGCCGTCGACACCCCGCAGGGCCTCCTCTCGCCGGTGATCCACAATGCCGACAACCTGTCGCTGGCCGGTCTGGCCCGCGCCATCGCCGACATCGCCGACCGCGCTCGCTCCGGCAACCTCAAGCCCGACGAGCTCGCCGGCGGCACGTTCACCATCACGAACATCGGCAGCAACGGCGCCCTGTTCGACACCCCGATCCTGGTTCCGCCGCAGGCGGCCATGCTCGGCACGGGTGCGATCGTCAAGCGTCCGGTGGTTCTGACCGGCGACGACGGCACCGAATCGATCGCCGCGCGCTCGATGGCGTTCCTGCCGCTGACCTACGACCACCGACTCATCGACGGCGCCGACGCGGGCCGTTTCATGACCACGGTCCGTCATCGCCTGGAGAACGCCGAGTTCGCCGCCGACCTGGGGCTGTAAAGCACCGGACATGCGAATAGCGGTTGCGGGCAGCCACGGGCTGATCGGTTCGGCCCTGGTTCCCGCACTCACGGAGGCGGGGCACGACGTCCACACACTGGTGCGTCGTGCCCCGACCACCGGGCGCGAAATCGCCTGGTCACCCGCGGAGTCCGGCCTCGACCCCCGATCGCTCGACGGCTTCGACGCCGTGATCGCCCTCGGTGGCGAGAACATCGGGGCGCACCGCTGGAGCGGCCAGATGAAGCAGCGCCTGCGCAACTCCCGGATCATCCCGACCACTATCCTGGCCGACGCGGCCGCCGCGGCACGTGTCGGCACGTTCATCTCGGCCAGCGCCACCGGCTTCTACGGCGACACCGGCGAGACCGCCGTCGACGAGTCCGCACCGCACGGGAGCGGGTTCCTCGCCGACCTGGTCGTCGACTGGGAGGCCGCGACGGCGCCCGCGGGCAAGGAAGCCCGCGTCGTCACCCTCCGCACCGCGCCGGTTCTCTCCCGCAGCGGCGGGCTCCTGGCGCGGTTGCGTCCGCTCTATCGACTCGGACTGGGCGCCCGCTTAGGCAATGGCCGGCAGTGGTTCTCATGGATCAGCCTGCCCGACGAGATCCGCGCCATCACGCACGTGCTCACCGACACGACCGTCTCCGGCCCGGTGAACCTCACCGCGCCCGAACCCGTCCGATTCACCGAGTTCTCTGACACGCTGGCACGCGCCGTTCATCGGCCCGCGCTCATGCGGGTGCCCGCCGCGGTGGCCCGGAAGGTCGGCGGCGAGATGGTCGACGAGATGATCCTCGCGTCCTCCCGCGTGGTGCCCACCCGACTCGTTGAGCACGGATTCACCCACCTTCACCCGAATCTCTCATCTGCACTGGAGTACAGCTGTGCGTAACGCATCGTCGCGCGCCGACGGCGCACCGATCGAAGTCCGTCGACTGGGAACAGTCGACTACCTCGAGGCCTACGAGTTGCAGCATCGCCTGGCCGAAGAACGCGCGACCGGCGCGTTGGACCACGACGTGATGCTGCTGCTCGAGCACCCGTCCACCTACACCGCGGGCAAACGCACCGAGGACTCCGACCGCCCCGTCAACGGCGCCCCGGTCATCGACGTCGACCGCGGCGGACGGATCACCTGGCACGGGCCCGGCCAACTCGTCGGCTACCCGATCGTCAAACTCGCCGAACCGCTCGACGTCGTCGATTACGTTCGCCGCCTGGAAGAGGCCCTCATCCGTGTCTGCGCGCGCAAGGGCGTCGCCACCGGTCGCATCGACGGCCGGTCCGGCGTCTGGCTGCGCGACGCTGCAGGCGAACGGAAGCTCGGCCAGATCGGCATCCGTGTGGCCAAGGGCGTGACCCTCCACGGCTTCGCCCTCAACGTCGATCCCGACATGACCGTCTTCGACGCGATCGTGCCGTGCGGCATCGCAGACGCCGGCGTCACGTCCATCGCGAAGGAGTCCGCCGCCCCGATCGCCGTCGTCGACGTGATCGACGACGTGATCGAACTCGTTCAAACCTGCCTCGACGACGTCGCCGGCCCCGCGTCGCATTCCGCAGACGCTCTGACCTCGACCGATGAGGCCATCGAAACAACCAACGTAGGATCTGTGCAGTGACCACCACGCCCGCCCAACCCGCTCCCTCCAGCCCCGCCGACGCGCCGACAGGCCGCAAACTCCTCCGGCTCGAAGTCCGGAATGCGCAGACGCCGATCGAGCGCAAGCCGAAGTGGATCAAGACGCGCGCCACCATGGGCCCGGAGTACACCGAACTCAAGGGGCTCGTCCGCAGCGAAGGCCTGCACACGGTGTGCGAGGAAGCCGGCTGCCCCAATATCTATGAGTGCTGGGAAGACCGCGAGGCGACGTTCCTGATCGGCGGCGGACAGTGCACCCGCCGCTGCGACTTCTGCCAGATCGACACCGGTAAGCCCGATCCCCTGGATCGCGACGAGCCGCGTCGCGTCGCCGAGTCGGTGCAGTCCATGGGACTGCGCTATTCCACCATCACCGGCGTGGCCCGCGACGATCTCCCCGACGAGGGCGCGTGGCTGTACGCCGAGACGGTCCGGAAGATCCACGAGCTCAATCCCGGCACCGGCGTCGAGAACTTGATCCCCGACTTCCATGCGAAGCCCGACCTGCTCGACGAGGTCTTCGAGTCCCGTCCGGAAGTGCTGGCGCACAATCTCGAGACGGTGCCGCGGATCTTCAAGAGCATCCGTCCCGCGTTCCGCTACGAGCGGTCGCTGGAGGTCCTGACCCGGGCCCGCGACTTCGGTCTCGTCACCAAGTCGAACCTCATCCTCGGCATGGGCGAGACGCCCGAGGAGATCCGCTCGGCGTTGCGCGATCTGCACGACGCCGGCTGCGACATCGTCACCATCACCCAGTACCTGCGGCCGTCGGTCCGTCACCATCCGGTCGATCGTTGGGTGAAGCCGGAGGAGTTCGTCGAGCACTCGCAGTACGCCGAGGAGATCGGCTTCGCCGGCGTCATGGCCGGTCCGCTGGTGCGGTCGTCGTACCGCGCCGGTCGCCTCTACGCGCAGGCGATGGCACGTCACGGCCGCGAACTGGCGCCCGAGCTCGCGCACCTGGCGCAGGCAGGCACCGCCTCCCAGGAGGCCTCGTCCGTGCTCGCACGGATGGCCCGCTGACCGCACTACGCCACCTCGCGAACCGCCGTCGATCCGCTCGGATCGACGGCGGTTCGTCGTTCGGGTGAACGGTGCCGTTCCACCGCGGTGCACACCGCGCTGACGCCGTCCGCGAGCACCGTAGACTGGCACCCATGGCGAAGGCGCAAGACAAGTCGAGCAAAGAGGCGAAGGCCGCAGCGAAGGTGGCCCGCAAGGCAGCGAGCAAAGAACGCAGGCAACAGATCTGGCAGGCGTTCCAGATGCAGCGGAAGGAGGACAAGCTCCTCATTCCGCTGATGGTCGGCACCATCGTGGTTTCGACGCTCGTCTTCGCGCTGATCGGCATGGCCCTCGGGAGCATCTGGTTGATGATCCCGCTCGGCGTGGTCCTCGGTGTGCTGTTGTCGTTCGTCCTGTTCGGTCGCCGCGTGCAGAAGAGCGTGTTCAAGAAGGCTGAAGGGCAGCCGGGCGCCGCAGGCTGGGCCCTGAGCAACATTCGCGGCCAGTGGCGCGTCCAACAGGCCGTCACCGGCACCTCGCATCTCGACGCCGTGCACCGCGTCATCGGCAAGCCCGGCGTGATCCTCGTCGGCGAGGGCTCCCCGAGCCGGGTCAAGCCCCTCGTCGCGCAGGAGAAGAAGAAGGCGGCGCGTGTCGTCGGCGACACCCCCATCTACGAGATCATCGTCGGCGACGACGAGGGCCAGATCCCGCTCGCGAAGTTGGAGCGGCACATCCGCAAACTGCCGAGCAACATCGACCGCAAGCGCATGGACGCGCTGGAAGGCCGCCTGGCCGCGTTGAAGGCTCGCGGAGGCTCCGGACCGGCGATGCCGAAGGGCCCCATGCCGCAGGGTGCGAAGATGCGCAACGTCGGCCGGACCACGCGCCGTCGCGGGGCCTGACCGTCCGGCCGTCTACTCCCGACAGCGGGGCACGGTGCGCCCGGGTGACACGCGATCAGCGCCGCCTGCGCACCGTGCCCAGTGCGTTCGACGTGTTCAGCGAGTTCGAACGATCGCGGTTCCGGTGGCGCGGTCGTGCATGGCACGACCGTTGTAGTCGTTGATCAGCGCAGGGACCACGAACAGCAGGATCACCTGCCGCCCGAGCGCCCGCACCGGGCCCACCGCGGCGGCCTGTTCGCGGCCCTGCGCTTCTGCGGTGACGCGTTCGGCGCCCAGATCCACGCGGGCGACCCGCGTGCCTGCGATGAACTGACCCGGCGTGAACCCGAACAGGGCGACGGCGACGACCCCGATCGCCCACCACACGATCAGTTGCGGCGTTCCCGCCGCGCGCACCGTCATCTCCAGGCTCGACGCCATCTCATGGGCGGGCTGCACGCCGACGATGGCGATCGCGACACCACCGGCGATGAGCCAGTCCAGCAGCAGTCCTAATACTCGGTGCCAGCCACCGGCGAGGGCGCCCGGACCCGACTCCGGCAAGCCCAGATCCTGTCCGCGGTACTCGTTGTTCGCAGCCCCCGGGAACTGGGGACCCGACAGCCATGTACCCGTCGCGCGCGCCACTATCTGCCTCCTCGGGGAACAGTCATGCAGCCAATCCTAACGAGCCTCGACGCGGACCCCAATTGGTGACTGGCACCACATGCCAGGTGGGCGGACGTCGTCTTTCGTTACCTGGCAGGGTTCTCTGTAACAAAGGAGAAACATCGGATCAACGCATGAGCAACGTCATCTCCGTAATCTATTCAACGAACTCCGCACGACCAGCCGAGTCGTCGCGGCGTAGGGCCAGACACACTTCTGGCCCTATCTTCAGCAAGAAGGAGTCAGGCGAACCGTGTACAACACGAACGAGGAACTGCTCGAGGGAATCAAGGCCGAGGGCGTCAAGTACGTAGACATCCGCTTCTGTGACCTGCCGGGAACGATGCAGCACTTCTCCATTCCCGCAGAAGCATTCACCGAAGACGTCTTCGAAGACGGCCTGGCATTCGACGGTTCGTCGGTTCGTGGCTTCCAGTCGATCGACGAGTCGGACATGATGCTCCTGCCCGACCCGGCCACCGCGCGCATCGACCCGTTCCGCAAGGCCAAGACGATGAACGTCAGCTTCTTCGTCCACGACCCGTTCACCCGCGAGGCGTACAGCCGCGACCCGCGCAACGTCGCCCGCAAGGCTCAGGATTACCTGGCGTCGACCGGTATCGCCGACACCTGCTTCTTCGGCGCCGAGGCCGAGTTCTACATCTTCGACTCCGTCTCCTTCAGCTCGGACATCAACGGCACGCACTACGAGGTCGAGTCTGAGTCCGGCTGGTGGAACGCCGGTTCGCCGACCAACCCCGACGGCAGCCCCAACAAGGGCTACAAGGTCCGCAAGAAGGGCGGCTACTTCCCGGTCGCCCCGTACGACCACTACGTCGACCTGCGCGACGAGATGTCGAACAACCTCACCGATTCCGGATTCACCCTGGAGCGCGGTCACCACGAGGTCGGCACCGGCGGTCAGACCGAGATCAACTACAAGTTCAACACGCTGCTGCACGCCGCCGACGACGTCCAGCTGTTCAAGTACATCATCAAGAACACAGCGTGGCAGAACGACAAGAGCGTCACCTTCATGCCGAAGCCGCTCTTCGGTGACAACGGGTCGGGCATGCATGCCCACCAGTCGCTGTGGAAGGACGGCAAGCCGCTGTTCCACGACGAGTCCGGTTACGCGGGTCTCTCTGACGTTGCCCGCTACTACATCGGCGGCATCCTGCACCACGCGCCGTCGCTGTTGGCGTTCACCAACCCGACCATCAACTCGTACAAGCGGCTGGTTCCGGGCTACGAGGCGCCGATCAACCTGGTCTACAGCCAGCGCAACCGCAGCGCCTGTGTGCGTATCCCGATCACGGGCAACAACCCGAAGGCCAAGCGCATCGAGTTCCGCTGCCCCGACAGCTCGGGCAACCCGTACCTGGCGTTCGCGGCGATGATGATGGCCGGTCTGGACGGCATCAAGAACCGGATCGAGCCGCACGAGCCCGTCGACAAGGACCTCTACGAGCTCCCGCCGGAGGAAGCCAAGAGCATCCCCCAGGCCCCGACGCAGCTGGCCGAGGTCATCGACAACCTCGAGCGCGACCACGACTACCTGACGCAGGGCGGCGTGTTCACCGAGGATCTCATCGCGACCTGGATCGCGCTCAAGCGGGAGAACGAGATCGAGCCGATCCAGATCCGTCCGCACCCGTACGAGTTCGACCTCTACTACGACTGCTGATCTGAGGGATTTCACCCACGGACAGTTGTCGCCAAAAATGGCCTCCGACCTGCACAGACGACTTTCATCGTCGGTCAGCGTCGGGGGCCGTTTTTGGTTGTTCTTCGCCCCACCGCGGCCCGTACGACTGTCCAAGGCACTCGGGTGCACACCGTCAGCACGCCTGAGGAGCCGCTCAGCCTGGGCTGCTAACCTCGCGCCATGCTTCGCAAGTCCTCGATACTGTTGTCCGTCGCCGCCGCATCGGTGCTCCTGGTGACCGGATGTTCGTCAGACACAGGCACGGACGACGCGACGCCGAGCAGTCTCGAGATCACGCGCCCGTCGCCGACGATGGACGGCGGCGTGTGTCCCGACAACGATCCGCCCGCGGGCACGCAGCCGCAATGGCAGATCGACGGCGCCACCGGCAGTCTCGCCGTCGCAGGCTCCACCGCCACCGCCGGCCCGATGATCAAGGTCACGGCGCCGTTGACGGTCGACGAGACCACCGTGAAGACGCTCGCCCCGGGCACCGGTCAGGAGATCACCGACGATTCGGCGGTCAACGTCTGCTACGAAGGCGTCAACGGTCGCGACGGACAGGCGTTCGACAGCTCGTATCAGCGGGGCAAGCCGGTCCGACTCCGTCCCGACTCGGTGGTGCCCGGCTTCCGCAAGGCGCTCCTGGGGCAACGCGTCGGCGCGAGCGTCGCCGTCGTCATGACCCCGGCCGACGGCTATCCGCAGGGCACGCCGGACGGTTCCATCAAATCCGGCGACTCGATCGTCTTCGTCTTGAAGATCATGGCCGCGGAACGCGACGCCAGCGACGCCAGCTAGGCTGACCCACCATGAAGCTCAAGGCATTCGCCCTCGTTCCGCTCGCCGCAGGTGCACTCGTGTTGACCGGGTGCTCGTCGAACGACGACGCCCCGACGCTCGACACCAAGTCGTGCGCGGCCAGCCCCAAGGTCGCCGGAGACGAGAAGCCCGCATGGACCGTCAAGGGCGTGGAGGGCGAGGCCTCCTTCACCGTCACCGACGACGCGGGCAACGCCGCACCGCGCATCACACTGACCACCCCGTTCAAAGTCGATAAGACCGAGGTCAAGACCCTGATCCAGGGCGACGGCGAGCGCGTGACCGACAAGTCCACCGTGACCGTGTGCTACGAGGGCGTCAACGGCACCACCGGCAATGTCTTCGACAGCGCCTACCAGCGCGGCGAGGCCGCCCAGTTCCCGGCCAACGGCGTGGTTGCAGGCTTCAAGCAGGCGCTCGTCGGCCAGCAGGTGGGCTCCACCGTCGCCGTCGTGATCCCGTCTGCAGACGGCTACCCGACCGGCACGCCCGACGGCGGCATCAAGGCCGGCGACACGATCGTCTTCGGCTTGAAGATCCTGGCGATCTGACCGGACGCACCCTACAGCCGCGACGGGGTCAACGACTTGATGAACTCCGGCGCACCACCGGTGCGTCGGAGTATCGGCGAGCCGAAGAACGGCGCGACCACCTGGCACGGCACCACCCGGACGTCCTCACCCTCCAGGGCGTTGAGCACCATCGCGGCGGCGCGGGGCGATCCGCAGATTCCGAGGTGATCGGAGAAGTCCCGCGGGCAGCCGTCCTGCAGCACGATGTTGGTGACGTCGTCCCCTTCTCGGCCCGGCACCTGGCCCGACGTGTACGGCCGCACCAGCTCGTCGTGCACCGTCGAGATGTTGGTGTAGGCGATGCCCGGCACGTACGGGCTGCCACCGGAGTTCAACTCCTCGATGAAATGCGATCCCGCCATCATCTGCGGCAGCGCCTGGCACGGGATGACGGCACCGACGTCGATCCCGAATCGCTCTTGCAACTCCGCGGCCACCGGTTGGGCGCTGCGCAGGGCCGCGGTCCCCTCCCACAGCGGCGCGAGCGACACGTACCGGCGGATCATGCCCTCTCCCCCGAGGAACTTCGCCCAGTAGTTCGGCACGATGGTGCCTTGCGAGTGACCGACCACGTCGACCTGGTCGGCGCCGGTCGACGCCATCACCCGGTGCGCGAACTCACCGAACTCGGCGGCACTGTCCTCGATCCGCGCCATGCCGCCGAGCGCGGAGATCGGCCATTTGGCATCGGGCAGGGCGCCGTAGGTCATCGTGAAGACCGAGAATCCCGCACCCACCAGCAGCGGCACGTATGTGCCCCAGTTGGTCTGTGCGCCGCCCGCGGTGCCGTGCATCAGGATCACCGGCACCGGATGGTCGGGGTCGCACGGTTCGTCCCAGCGATTGGCCCCCGGCAGCGAGCCGCCCGGATCGGCCAGTTCCGGCCCGATTCCCGAGAAGAAGTCGTACACGACGCGATTGGACGCCTGCTGATCCTCGCCGCCGATCTCGACCAGGCGCTCCACGGGCAACAGCCTCGCGAGCGTCCGTCCAGCCTTGAGTGCAGGCGCCGTGATGCTCTGGCCTGCCCGGATGGCCGCGGTGATCGCATCCGAGACCGGACGGCCCCACCGCCGGTGAAGGATGTTCATGCCGTGCAGCGTACGTGAACCGACACGGCGCTCCCCGCAGGGGCTCTCAGCCGTCGAACACCTCACTGACGACCGCTTTCGCGCGACGCGTCACCCGCATGTAGTGCTCCAGGAACTCCTGCGCCTCCGCCTGCGGCCAGCCCGCCGCGTACGCCACCGAACGGAGCGCGCGTCCGGGACCGGGCAGTTGGTCGACCGGCTTGCCCCGCACCAGGACCAGCGCGTTGCGCGCCTTGGTGGCCGTCAGCCACGCGTCGCTGAGCTTCTCCACCTGGTCCTCGGTCAACAGTTCCAACTCGCGAATCGCGTCGAGTGTCTCCAGCGTCGACGTGTTGTGCAGCTCCTGGTGCTCGTGCGCATAACGCAACTGCGTCAACTGCACCGTCCACTCGACGTCCGCGAGACCACCGCGACCGAGCTTGGTGTGGGTGGCCGGGTCGGCGCCGCGCGGCAGTCGTTCGGAGTCGATCCGCGCCTTGATCCGGCGGATCTCGCGCACCGCCTCGGGCGAGACACCGCCCTCCGGATACCGCGTCACATCGATCATGTGGAGGAACTCCAGCCCGAGGTCCGGGTCGCCCGCGACGGTGTTGGCCCGCAGCAGCGCCTGCACCTCCCACGCCTGCGCCCACTGCCGGTAGTACGCCTCGTACGAGGCGAGCGTCCGGACGATGGGACCGTTCTTCCCTTCCGGCCGCAGGCCGACGTCCACTTCGAGCGGCGGGTCGGCACTCGGCGTGCCGAGCAGTCGCCGCACCTGGTCGGCCACCGTCTGCGCCCATTTCAGCGCTTCGGACTCGTCGACGCCCGGCCGCGGATCGCAGACGAACAAGACGTCGGCGTCGGATCCGTAACCGAGTTCGCTGCCGCCGAGCCGCCCCATGCCGATCACGGCCATCCGCGCCGGAGCGTCGCGACCGTCGGGCAGGCTCCACTCGATCACCTTGTCGAGCGCGGCTCCGAGCACCGCGGCCCACACCGTCGACAGCGCACGACACACCTCCTGCACCGTCATCAGGCCCAGGAGGTCGGCCGAGGCGATCCGTGCCAGTTCGGCGCGTCGATGCGAGCGGGCGACGGCGATCGCCCGGTCCAGATCAGCGGCCCGCATCGTCGATGCGACGAGACCCTTCACCACGTCGACGGAGTCGACTTCGATCAGTTTGGGACCGGTGGCGCCCGACGAGTACAGCTGGATCACATCCGGCGACCGCATCAGCAGGTCGGCGATGTACTCGCTCGTACCCAGCACATGCATCAGCCGTTCGGCGACGACCGCGTCGTCGCGCAGCAGGCGTAGGAACCACGGCACGCCGACCACCTCGTCGCACAGGCGGCGGTAGTTCAGCAGACCGGCGTCCGGGTCGGGTGTGTCGCTGATGTGCTCCAACAGACTCGGCAGGATCAGCATCTGAATCTGGCCGCTGCGGCCCGGCTCGGAGCCGAGGACGCGAATGTGCGCCAGGGCTCGATCCGGGAACGCCCAGCCGAGGACGCCGAGCTGCTTTTTGGCCGATTCGTCCGACAACCGCAGCGCACCCTTGTCCAGGCGCGCCGCCGACTCCAGCAGCGGCCGGTAGAACAGCTTCTCGTGCAGTTGCCGAACTCGGGTCCGTTGTTTGCGGAGCTCCCAGATCAGCACACCGGCGGCGTCCCGGTCCCGTTCGGGACGCACATGCGCGGCGCGCGCCAACCATCGCACGGCAGGCAGATTCGCCATGTCCGGCAGCAGGTGAGTGCGCTGCAGTCGCTGCAACTGGAGTCGGTGCTCCAGCAGGCGCAGGAACTGGTACGACGCCGACAGGTTGGCGCCGTCGTCGCGACCGATGTAGCCGCCGTCGGTCAGGGCGGCGAGTGCGTCGACCGTCGACTGAACGTGCAGCGCGGCATCCACCCGACCGTGCACCATCTGCAGCAGTTGGACGGCGAATTCGACGTCGCGCAGTCCGCCTCGCCCGAGTTTGATGTTGCGGGCCTTCTCCTCCTGCGGCACCAGCTCTTCCACCCGGCGACGCATCGCCTGCACCTCGACCACGAAGTCGTCACGCTCGGAGGCGTCCCACACCATCGACGACGTCGCCTCGATGTAGGCGGCGCCGAGTTTCATCGAGCCGGTCATGGCGCGGGCCTTCAGCAGCGCCTGGAACTCCCAGGTCTTGGCCCAGCGGCGGTAGTACGCGACATGCGACTCCAACGTCCGCGTCAGCGCGCCCCGCTTTCCTTCCGGACGCAGGGCGGCGTCGACGTCGAAGAAGGCGATCGAGCCGACACGCATCATCTCTCCCGCGATTCGCGCCGACGCCGAATCTGCGGGTTCGGCGACGAATACCACGTCCACATCGCTGACGTAATTCAGTTCGCGGGCACCGCATTTGCCCATCGCGATGACCGCGAGATCGAGCTCCAACGGTGTCGCCGCGTCGTCGCCCACCGGACCGAGGACGGTGGCGATGCCGACCGCGAGCGCAGCGGTGAGTGCGGCGTCGGCCAGGTCCGACAGCCTGCCGCCGACCTCCGGCAGGTACAGGACGCGTTCGTCTTCGACGGTCGAGGCGAGGTCGTGCGCCGCGAGGATCAGGACTTGATCGCGGTAGGCGCGCTGCAGGGCCACCACCGCATCCGGGCCGACGAGCTTCGATCGATACAGCAGGTCGCCGCGTTCGGAGCTTCCCGGCTCGGGCGTCGCTTCGACGGCGGCGAGGAGGGCATCACGCACCGCGACCGCATCGGGGATCTCGTCGGGAAGCAGCAGCCGCCATCGGTCGGGCTGCGCGATCAGATGGTCGCCGAGCGCGTCTGAGCCGCCGAGTACCGACAGCAGTCGTCCGCGAAACGGCTTGTCGGAACGCAACAGCCGGTCGAGTTCGGCCCACCCGTCCGGGTCGGCATCGTGCAGGCGGATCAATGCGCCGAGCGCCAGATCGGCGTCCGGAGCCCGCGAGAGCGCCCACAGCACGTCGATGCTGTCGGTGCCCGTCCAGGCGAGTGACATGAGTCGCTCACGCGCCTCCGGCTGCAGGAGGCCGAGCCTGCCGGGGCTGGGTACCGCGGAACGACCGCGTGAAACCGTCACGGCAGCCGCCTACAGCGGGAGGTAGTTCTCGAGCTCGTACGGTGTCACGCGACCTCGATACGCAGCCCACTCCGCCCGCTTGTTCCGCAGGAAGTAGTCGAAGACGTGCTCGCCCAGCGTCTCGGCGACGAGCTCGGACTTCTCCATCTCGACCAGCGCCTCCGACAGCGAACCGGGCAACTCGAGGTACCCCATCGCACGCCGCTCCGCCTCGGTCAGCGCCCAGACGTTGTCCTCGGCCTCGTCCGGGAGCTCGTACTCGTTCTCGATCCCCTTGAGGCCCGCCGCCAGCAGCACCGCGAACGTCAGGTACGGATTGCAAGCAGAGTCCGGAGTACGGATCTCCACGCGTCGCGACGACGCCTTGTTCGGCGTGTACAGCGGCAGCCGGATCATCGCCGAACGGTTGGCGCCGCCCCACGTCGCCGCGGTCGGCGCCTCGTCGCCGTAGATCAGCCGCTTGTAACTGTTCACCCACTGGTTGGTGACCGCGCTGATCTCGTTGGCGTGCCGCAAGATTCCGGCGATGAAGCGCTTACCGGTCATCGACAGCTGCATCGGATCGTCGGGGTTGTGGAAGGCGTTGGTATCGCCTTCGAACAGGCTCATGTGCGTGTGCATCGCCGAACCGGGGTACTCACTGAAGGGCTTCGGCATGAATGTCGCACGCACCCCGTCGCTGAACGCGACCTGCTTCACCAGGTAGCGGAAGGTCATCACGTTGTCGGCCATCGACAGCGCATCCGCGTAGCGCAGGTCGATCTCCTGCTGTCCCGGAGCGCCCTCGTGGTGGGAGAACTCGACAGAGATGCCCATCGCCTCGAGGGCGTCGATCGCATGCCTGCGGAAGTTCGGCGCGAGCGCATGGAACGCCTGATCGAAGTAGCCGCCGCGGTCGGCCGGCACCGGGACCGACCCGTCGATCGGCCGATCCTCCAGCAGGAAGAACTCGATCTCCGGATGCACGTAACAGGTGAAGCCGAGGTCGGCGGCCTTGTTCAGCTGGCGGCGTAGGACGTTGCGCGGGTCGGCCCACGACGGCGACCCGTCGGGCATGGTGATGTCGCAGAAGATGCGGGCCGAGTACAGCTCGCTCTCATCGCGCCACGGCAGGATTTGGAAGGTGGAGGGGTCGGGCTTGGCGACCATGTCGGCTTCGGAGACGCGGGAGAAGCCCTCGATCGCCGAGCCGTCGAAACCGATTCCCTCCGCGAACGCCCCTTCGAGCTCGGCGGGAGCGATGGCCACCGACTTCAGATATCCGAGGATGTCGGTGAACCACAGTCGGACGAAGCGGATGTCCCGCTCTTCGAGGGTGCGCAGCACGAATTCCTGTTGGCGGTCCATACCCGAACCTTAGAGTGCCGCGGTTACACGCGTGTTAACCCCGACACCGCGCGCCTGCAGTCGTCGCCATCGACTCGTCGGCACGACTGCTGGACGGCGCCCGGACCGCCGGGTCCCCGTCGTGCACATCCTGCACGACGCCGGGGTCGGCACTCCGTACGACGTGACGGCGAAGATCGGGCAGATCGTCGACCACGTCGCACCGATCGACGGCGAGGACGCCATCGGCGACTGATTCAGCGGCCACCGGGCCGGACTGTGAGCAATCCCACCGACATGCGGGTTCTCACCCTCTCGGCCCGGTGGAACAATCGACACTGTCCACACCAACCCGGGTACCCGCACAGGCGGGACTCGAGGCAGAAATGAGGCAGACATGTCGGATGCATCCGTCTACGGTTCCACCACGCCGACCAGCACGCAGGCGCCGCGCCGCGTGACTCGCGTTCACCATCTCGCGCAGTGGAAGTCCGAAGGCCACAAATGGCCGATGCTCACCGCGTACGACTTCTCCACCGCCCGCATCTTCGACGAGGCGGAGATCCCCGTCCTGCTCGTCGGCGACTCCGCCGCGAACGTCGTCTACGGGTACGACACCACCATCCCGGTCACGAACGACGAGTTGATCCCGCTGGTCCGCGCCGTGGTGCGGGGCGCACCGCACGCGCTCGTCGTCGCGGACCTGCCGTTCGGCACCTACGAGGCCGGCCCTCAGCAGGCCTTGGAGACCGCCGTCCGCTACTTCAAGGAGGGCGGCGCCCACGCCGTCAAGATCGAGGGCGGCGAGCGCGTGGCGCCGCAGATCGCCGCGCTGACCGCCGCGGGCATCCCGGTCATGGGCCACGTCGGATTCACCCCGCAGAGCGTCAACGGCCTCGGCGGGTTCCGCGTCCAGGGCCGCGGCGACGCCGCCGACCAGCTGGTCGCCGATTCGATCGCCGTTCAGGAGGCGGGCGCCTTCGCCGTGGTGATGGAGATGGTCCCCGCCGACATCGCCGGACAGATCGCCCGCAAACTCACCATCCCCACCGTCGGCATCGGTGCGGGCAACGAGACCGACGCGCAGGTGCTGGTCTGGCAGGACATGGCGGGCTACACCCACGGCAAGACCGCCAAGTTCGTCAAGCGCTACGCCGCGGTCGGCGACGAACTCCGCGACGCGGCTCGCACCTATCGCGAGGAGGTCGCGCGAGCGTCGTTCCCCGGCCCCGAACACTCCTACTGATGTGACGGCTCTCGCGAGAGTCCACCCACTCTCATCAGCGGCCCGCTCGGCTCCCGAGCGGGCCGCTGTTCGCTCCTCGCCGACCGGATCCCACGCAAGGGACGTGCCCGACACACCCTAGGCTGGACGGTATGCGCACCCTGTACCCGCCGATCGAGGCCCACGACTCCGGACACCTGAACGTCGGCGACGGACAGGAGATCTACTGGGAGACGTCGGGCAACCCGGACGGCAAGCCGGTCGTCTTCGTCCACGGCGGGCCCGGCGGCGGCACCGCGCCCAAACAACGTCAGTTCTTCGATCCTGCTCGCTACCGCATCGTCCTCTTCGATCAGCGCGGGTGCGGCCGGTCCCGTCCGCATATCGCCGACGGCGCCGACCTCTCGGTCAACACCACCGCGCACCTGATCGCCGACATGGAATCGCTTCGCGCGCATCTCGGCATCGACGCGTGGCAGGTGTTCGGCGGCTCGTGGGGCTCCACGCTCGGCCTCGCCTACGCCCAGACCCATCCCGACCGTGTCACCGAACTGGTGCTGCGCGGAATCTTCCTGCTGCGGCGCAGCGAGGTCGACTGGTACTACAACGGCGGCGCCGCCAACATCTACCCGGATCTGTGGGAGGGCTATCTCGACCCGATTCCCGAGGCCGAGCGCGACGGCGACCTGGTCGCCGCCTATCACCGGATCCTGACCGGGGACGACGCCGACCTCGCCCGTCGCGCCGCGGTCGCCTGGACCACCTGGGAGCGAAAGACCAGCTACCTGCTGCCGCACGACGAGCCGGACGATGGCGACCGATTCGCGGTCGCGTTCGCGACCATCGAGAACCATTACTTCGTGAATCACGGGTTCCTCGACGACGGCCAACTCCTGGCGAACATCGAGACCATCGCACACATTCCGGCGGTGATCGTGCAGGGCCGATATGATGTGGTCTGCCCGATGCGCAGTGCCTGGGATCTCCACCGCGCCTGGCCGTCCGCGCATCTGAACGTCGTCGACGACGCCGGTCACGCCTCGTTCGAGGCCGGCATCGTCCACCATCTCGTCGAAGCGACCGACCGCTTCGCCGCCACGAGGAGCGCGTAGAACATGAGTCCGTCCCATTCCATCGAGATCGAGTTGAAGTTCGACGTCGACGCCGGTCTGCCCGCACCGGACCTGACCGGGCTGCTCGACGGCACCACCGTCAGCGAACCCGCGACCTACCTGTTGGAGGCGACCTACTTCGACACTCCCGACACGCTGCTGGCCAAGAACCGGATGACATTGCGTCGCCGCACCGGCGGCACCGACGCTGGGTGGCACCTCAAGCGTCCGTCGTCGGTGCCGGGAGGCCGCAAGGAGACGACCGTTGAGTTCGACGACGCCGACTCCGGATCCACCGAGGCGACGACGGCGCAGGTTCCCGCCGAACTCCGCAGCCAGATTCTGACGGTCATCCGCTCGGCCGCCCTGATCCCGGTCGCGACGATCACCACCGATCGCACCGTCACCAACGTTCTCGACGCCGACGGCGTCGGGCTCGCCGAGTTCTGCGAGGACGTCGTTTCCGCCGAGTCCCTGCTGCCCGGCGGCGGCGTGAACCGGTGGGCCGAGTGGGAGTTCGAACTCACCGGCGGTGACACCAAGCTCCTCAAGAGCGCCAAGAGCGTCCTCCGCGCGGCCGGTGCTCGCGATGCGTCGAGCGTCTCGAAACTGGCGCGCGCCATCGGCAGCCAGCCGCACGACGATCTGATCCGGGCCCTCCCGAAGAAGGCCACGGCCCTCGGGCTGGTCCAGTACGACCTCGCGTCGCACCGCGACGCTCTGCACGCGTGGGACCCGCTGGCCCGCGAGGACGCGTACGACGCCGTGCACCAGATGCGCGTCGCCGCCCGCAAGATCCGCTCCATCCTGACCTCCTACCCCGGCGTCATCGCCCCGGAGATGGCGGGCCCCGTCGCCGACGAGCTCCGCCTGCTCGGCGAGGTCCTGGGCGACGCCCGCGATCGCGAGGTGCGCCTCGAGTCGAACCAATTGCTCCTCGCCCGCGAGGACGCACCGGACGATCTCGTCAAGGCGCTCATCGACGACGAGAAGGCGGCCCACCAACAGACCCTGAAGTCCCTGCGCTATGCGCTCTCGACGGCACGCTACATCCAGCTGCTCGACGACCTCGACGCCTTGATCAGCGCCCCCATTCCCGGCCCGATCGCCCACCGACCGGCCCGCGACATCGTCTCCGATGCGGTCGGCGGCGCCTACGACCGGATGACGAAGGCCGAGAAGAAGCTGCGCCGATACAGCCCGTGGTCGCCGGACTGGGTTGAGCAGTTGCACACCATCCGTAAGCGCGCCAAAGCGCTCCGCTACACAGCGGAGTCGGCGGCTCCCCTGCACCGCAAGGCGCTCGACCGGGCCGGCGCGGAGGCCAAGCGAGTGCAGACGCATCTCGGCGACTTCAACGACACCGTCGTCAACCGTGAGCACCTGGCCGCCGTCGCTGCGAACGAGTCCCTCTCCAGCGAAGCGGTCTTCGTGCTGGGACGCATGGACGCACACGAGGAGTCGCGAGGCCGTCGCGCAGTGAAGAAGTACCGCCGCACGCGCCAGAGTTAGTGTCCGGCGGCGTCACACCGCGCGGAAGGCGACCTCCGGAACACCCGGATCGGCCGTCACCACTTCGACGACGCACCGGGTCCCGGGTGCGGGCGCGTCTTCGCACGGCGCGACGATGGCCGGCTCGGCGATGAACACCTCGGCGTCGCGTTTTCCGTTGGGGCCCTTCAGGACCACGGCGTCGAACCGCGCGCCGATCTGGTCGGACAACACCACCGCTTCGGTCAGCGACACGCTGTCGCGCTCAGCCGTCGACGCGGCAGAGTCCGAGCTGCGCATGATCTTCGGCAGCGTCGGCAGCGCCTCGGTGACCCAGTCGGGCACCGGGCGGTCCGCTGTCACTGCCAGGGCGACCTCGGTTGCATAGCGATCGGACAGTCGCCGCAACGGTGCCGTGACGTGCGCGTACAGGCCGCCGACACCTGCGTGCTCCAATTTCTCGAGCGGCAGTCGTGCCGACTCCTCGTCCAGCGACAGGTATCCCGCCCCGCGCATCAACCGGGCGCCGACGCTCATCAGCGCCAGCGTTGTCGGGGCCTCGGGCTCCAGCCGTGCGAGGAACTCCCCCGGCGTGGCGCCGTCGGGCCATGGGACGTCGAGGTGCCTGGCGGCCCGATGCAGGTCGTCGACGGACTCGGCAGGCGCGGGCGGAAGCGTCCGCAGCAGCCCGACGCCCGCGTCACGCTGAATGGTCCCGGCGCTCATCCCGGTCAGCAACGACACCTGGGCGTTCCATTGATCGGCGGGGGTCCGCGGAGCCAGCCGCAGGGTCCAGGCGCGGCCGGGGCTGTGCGGGACGATCTCCTGGTCGGGCAGATCCAGTTGGACGGCGCCGCGTCGCAGCGCCCACGACAACCGGGTCCGGCCGAATCCGGGAAGGCCCGCGACCGCCGGGTGCAGGCGTTCGGCGTGCAGATCCGCCATGACGCCCGCGTAGTCGAGCCGTGCGCGCGATCGAACGGTCACCCGCTGCAGTTCCGCCGCCGTGCAGTCGCCGTCGGCGGACACCCGCATGGTCCAGAGCACGGCCGGCCGAACCTCGTCGGGCAGCAGCGACCCCAGCCCCTCCGACATCGCCCGCGGGTGCAGCGGCACGTTCCCGTCGGGGAAGTACATGGTCTGCCCGCGCTGGTGGCTCTCGACGTCGATCGGGCTTCCGGGCTCCACCAGCGCCGCGACGTCGGCGATCGCGTAGTGCACCAGGAAGCCCTCGTCGTCGGCCACCACCCGCACCGCCTGATCGAGGTCCTTGGATCCGGGTGGATCGATCGTCACCAGTTCCAGATCGGTGCGGTCCACGCGATCCGTCGCGAACCGATCGACGACGGACGCGGCCTGCCGTTCGGCCTCGGGCGAGAAGTCCGCCTTGATCCCCATCTCGCTCCGCAGACGCGCGAAGTCGATCGCGGGCGCGCTCATTCTCGGCTGCATACCAGCGACCCTATGCCCTGTCGGGCCCGTCTGTCCGGACGCGGCGCCCGTCGTGCGCCACGGCGTCGCCCGGCGTCGGAGGAGAGGCGAACGAGTCGGCGTGTAAGCCGGATCCTGTCCCGGACCGAAGTCCGGGGGCGACCATCCATCTGGACACACCGTCACCGGGTGCCTCAAGCGGCCGACCCGCGAGCTCGGACGAGCAGTCCTCGAACACTCGCGCACACGCACACGCCTTGCGACGGTGCGCGCTTCGGCCTTGCTCCGGGTGGGGTTTACCGAGCCGATGCGGTCACCCGCATCGCTGGTGCGCTCTTACCGCACCGTTTCACCCTTACCCGGACGTCTTCACGTCCGGGCGGTCTGTTCTCTGTGGCACTGTCCCGCGGGTCACCCCGGGTTGCCGTTAGCAACCACCCTGCTTCTGTGGAGTCCGGACTTTCCTCGACTCGGGCCCGTGCGATGCCTCGCCAGTTCCTCCGCCGCGGCCGCCCGGCCGACTCGTTCGCGACGTTCAGGATAGCCCTATCCGGACGCGCGGACCGAATGCCTACTGCAGATGAGCGGTGTCGTTCGCCAGGCGCACCACCGACCCGCCGTCGGGGAAGTATTCGACGACGCAGATCGACGCCAGATCCAGATGCAGGCGGAACAGGAGTTCCGGCCCCACCGACAGCGCGTCGCGCAGCAGCGTCTTGATCGGTGTCACGTGCGAGACCGCGAGCACGGTGCGGCCCGCGTAGTCGGCGACGAGGTCGGCGCGCGCCGCCGCGATCCGCTCGGCGACCTGCGCGAAGCTCTCCCCGCCCGGCGGTGCGATGTCCACGTCGCTGAGCCAGTTCCGATGCAATTCCCCATCGCGGTCGGCGGCCTCCCGAAAGGTCAGCCCCTCCCAGTCACCGAAGTCCGTCTCGATGAGTCCGTCGAACTCCTGCACCGGCAGCCCCAGCGCGTCGGCGGCGGCGTGCGCGGTCGCCATCGTGCGCGCCAGCGGCGACGACACGACCGCGTCGATGGTTCCGAGCGCGCCCGACGCGATCCGCCGTCCGGCGGCGGCGGCCTGCTGCTGCCCCAATTCGGTCAGCTCGGGGTTGCCTCGGCCCGAGTACCGGCGCTCCACCGACAATGCGGTCTGACCGTGCCGCAGCAGCACGATCCGGGTGGGGGCGGCCGTCTGGCCCTGCCAATTCGGCGTCGTGCCGGTCTCGCCGGCACCCGATGAGTTCACGTCCGCCCCACTCATTCGGCCGCAGCGGGCTTCGGCAGACCGGACTGGTCGGTGCGCACCATCACGGCGCCGCACTCGTCGCAGAACAGCACCTCGTCGTCGTCGGCGGCAGCGATCCGCGACAGGGTCCGCGGATCCATCTCCATCCGGCACGCGCCGCAGCGCCGCTGCCGGACCAGCCCCGCCCCCACCCGGCCCTGCCCGCGCAGCCGCTCGTACACGGCGGTCAGCGCCTCGTCCACATCGTCGACGGCCGCCGTGCGCTTACTGCTCAGATCCGTGATGCGTTCTTCGATCGCGACGACGGCCGCATCCCGCTTGGCCGTCCACTCCAGATCCTGTTCGGTGGCGTGCAGCAGCGCCGCCTCGGTGCGTTCCACCTCGGCGTCCGTCGCCTCCTGCTGCTCCATCACCTCCAGCAGCTCGGTCTCCAGGACCTCCGAGCGACGCTGCAGACCGGTGGCCTCGTGCTGCAGTTCGGTCAGCACCTTGTGACTGACCAGGCCGGCGTCGATCGCCTCCTGGTCGCTGCGCAACTGTTTGGTCGTCCCGGTCAACTCGGTGTCGACTCGGTCGTACTCGGCTTGCAGATTGTCAACTGCGACCTGGGCCTTCGCCCGGTCGTCGCGCAGCGTCTCCAACTGTTCGGCCAGCTTCGCCAACTCGGCGTCCTCGGGCAGATTCCGTCGCTCGTGGTTGGCCTTCGCGATCTCGGCGTCCAAGTCGGCGAGGTCGAGCAGTCGTCGCTGCTGCGCGTTCGGAACCTTCATTCGTGCTGCTCCTTGGGTCCGGCGACCACGGTGAACGGGTCGGTCGGGTGGTGGAAAATAGTTGCTCGGCAACCGATCTCAGTCAGGATATCGGCGACCGTCACACACCACGGAAACTCTGTGCCCCAGTGTCCCGCATCAACGAGGGCGGGAGCACCGTCGCGGAGGGCTTCGTCGACGACGTGGTGGCGCAGATCGCCGGTCACATACGCGTCGGCGCCGGATGCAGCGGCTGCACCGATCATGGAGTCGCCAGCACCGCCGCACACCGCGACCGTCTCGATCGAGCTCGCGGGATCGCCTGCCGCACGGACCGGCCACGACGCCTGCGGCAGAACGCGACCGGCGTGATCGACGAAGTCGGCGAGGCTCATCGGTGCCGGCAGACGACCCACGCGACCGAGTCCGACGTCGCCGTGCACCGCTGCCTGCTCGAAGACGTCGAACGCCGGCTCCTCATACGGGTGCGCCGCCCGGAGTGCGGCCAGGACCGGTTCGCGGATTCGACGAGGCGCGACCATCTCCACGCGCTGTTCGTCGACGCGGGTCAGGTCGCCCAGCACCCCGATCGCCGGCTGCGCGCCGTCGACCGGCAGGAACTGCCCGGTGCCGACGACACTCCATTGGCAGTCGCGGTAGTCGCCGAGGCTGCCCGCCCCCGCCTGGAACATCGCTTCGCTGACCTGGTCGGCGTTGCCCTCCGGGACCATGACCACCCATTTGTCGAGGGCGTCGACCGGTTCGGGCGCCAACGGCACCGTGTCGAGCAGGCCGAGGGCGTCGGCCAGGGCGTCGGAGACTCCGCGGCGGGCCTTGTCGGCGTTGGTGTGCGCGGCGAACAGGCCGCACTGTCCGCGGATCAGTCGATGCAGGATCCGGCCCTTGGGCGTGTTCGCGGCCACGGTGGTCGCACCGCGCATCAGGAGCGGGTGGTGCGCGACGATCAACTGCACGCCGTCGGCGAGGGCGGCGTCGACCACCGCATCGGTCACGTCGACGCAGACCAGCACCTTCTCTGCGGGTTCGTCCGGATCGCCGCACACCAGACCGACCGCGTCCCACGACTCGGCCAGACGCGGCGGGTAGATCGATTCCAGGTGATCGATCACTTCGCGCAAGCGCGGACTCATCGGACCTCACTCTCCTTGTCTAGCTGTCGGGCCCCCGTCATCACATCTTGCATCGCTTCGACGAGGGCGTCGGTGAGATCGGCCGAGCGCACCGCGATCCGCAGGTGATCGGCGCCCAAGCCGACGAAGTTCGCGCAACTCCGCACCCCGAAGCCTGCGTCGCGCAAGCGCGCCTTCGCTCCCAGCCCGTCCGGCACGTGCACCAGGACGAACGAGGCGTCGGGCTCCACCGCGGGCGCGACGCCGATGTCGGCGAGTCGGCGCAGCAGATGGTCCCGATCAGCGGCGACCTCGCGAGCCTGCTGTTCCGCATACGCCTGCCCCTCGTCGCTCAGACACACCGTCAGTGCGGCCAATGCCAGCGTCCCCAGCGGCCAGTGCCGTCGCCCCCGCGCCAGCCGATCGATCACGCCCGGATCGGCGAGCAGGTAGCCCACGCGCAGACCGGCGAGCGCGAAGGTCTTGGTCACCGACCGGACCACGATCACGTCGGCGGCACGCACGCCCGCCATCGACTGCGGCTCGTCCACCTCGCGTGGCGGGTCGAGCGTCATGTCGGCGAACGCCTCGTCGATCACGATCAGCCGCCCGGGCCGACGCAGCCGTTCGATCTGTGCACGCGTGTGCAGGACCGACGTCGGGTTGGTGGGATTTCCCACGACCACCAGGTCCGCGTCGTCGGGGATCTCGGCGTCGTCGAGCCGCCACGGATACGTCAGCACCACCTGCGAGATGCGCGCGCCGGTCGCGCGCAGCACGCGTTCGGGCTCGGTGAACGACGGCTGAATGAGTGCGACGTGCCGGGCGCCCAGCTTCGCCAGCAGCTCGAATCCCTCGGCGGCACCGTCGAGAAGGAGCACTTCGTCCAGGTCACGGTCGTGCCGCCGGGCGACGGCCGAGGTCGCGGCGGCGGCGTCGGCGGTGCTCGGGTACGCCGCCAGATCGCCGATGCGCGCGTGCAGGGCGCGTATCACGAAGTCGGGCGGTCCCGGGCGGACGTTCACCGCGAAATCGCGAAGTCCGAGCTCGGCATCCTCGTCGCCGTGCCGATCGGGATCGAAGAAGTCGCCAGAACTCGACGGTAGCTGCACAGTGCCCGATTTCATGGTCTTCCAGATTACGTGCACGATGAACACCGTGAGCCTTGCCCTCGACCCCGCCACCGTGCTGCTGTTCGACCTCGACGGCACCATCACCGACAGCTACGACGGCATCACGCGGTCGTACCTGCATGCGTTCGCCCAGATCGGCGCCGAACGGCCGTCCACGGATGCCCTGCGCGGCGTGGTCGGACCGCCGCTGCGCGAGTCGATGGGCCGGTTCGGGCTCAGCGAAGCGCAGGTCACCGCGGCGATCACCGCCTACCGGGAGCGCTACCTGACGGTGGGCTGGCTGGAGAACCGGGTCTTCGACGGTATGGCCGATCTCCTCTCCGACCTGGCGACGGCAGGACGGACCATGGCGATCGCGACGAGCAAGGATCAGGCCACGGCCCGCCGCATCGTCAACCACTTCGGCCTGACGGAGCACTTCGCCGTCATCGCCGGGGCGGGCGACGACGGTACACGCCCGACCAAAGCGGACGTCATCGCGCACGCCCTCGGCGTACTACAGTCGACAGGGAGGCCATCACAAGCCGTCATGATCGGCGATCGCTCGCACGACGTCGAGGGCGCCGCACTGCACGGCATTCCGACGATCGGCGTGCGATGGGGTTACGCTCGTCCCGGCGAGATCGAGGGTGCGCAGGCGCACGCGTGGCCGTCGACTGCGGCTCGCCCCGCGATGGTCGCAACACAAACCACGTGGATCGTCGACTCGGTCCAGCAACTGCGTGAGGAGCTCGGTGTCTGACAACTCGCCCCGCACCCTGCACATCTGCTTCGTCTGCTCGGGCAACATCTGCCGATCCCCGATGGCGGAGTCCATCTTCACCTCGGCGATCGAGCAGGCAAGCCTGTCCGAACGCGTGCGCATCACCAGCGCCGGAACCGGTGGCTGGCACATCGGAGAGCCCGCCGACAATCGCGCGCGGACCGAACTCCTCGCGCACGGGTACTCCGACCAGCACGTCGCCGCCCAGCTGACGCCCGACCACCTGTCGGCCGATCTCCTCGTGGTCGCGGACGCCGGTCACGTCGCCGATCTGGAGCGGAAGAGGCTCGGCGACCGGGTCCGACTGCTCCGCAGTTTCGACCCCGACGCCGACGGCGCCGACGTCCCCGACCCGTTCTTCGGCGGTCCCGCCGATTTCACCGTCGTCCGCGAACAGATCGAAGCCGCAGTTCCCGGGCTGCTGGCGTGGGTGCACGCCGCCCTCGCCGCCGACGCCTGACCGGCTGCCTTGCCGCGGTCAGTAACCTGGACGTGTGCGTGTGCTCAAGACCTTCCTGCGCCCGGGCTGGCTGCTGCTCGGCGTGTTCGTGGTCGCCTTCGCCGCAGCCTGCTTCGTCGTCCTCGCGCCATGGCAGCTCGGCAAGAACACCGACACCGAGCACCGCAACGACCTGATCCGCAACGCGGAGACCACCGCCGCCGTCCCGATCGACGAGTTCGCTCCCGCCGGTCAGGTCTTCAACACGGACGACGAGTGGCGCGAAGTGACGATCACCGGCCGGTTCCTCGACGACCAGCAGGTCCTGATCCGCCTGCGCAGCGCGGGTGAACGACCGTCGGTCGAAGTGGTGACCCCGTTCCAGGCTGCGGGATCCGACCGTGTCGTGTTCGTCAACCGCGGCTATGTCCGTCCCGGCGACGGCAACAAGGTCGACGTGGCGCCCTCGCCGACCGGCGACGTCACGATCACCGGTCGGCTCCGCAAGACGGAGTCGACGAGCCCGGGTAAGGGACCGCGCGTCGAGAGCGGCGTCCAGACCGCGTACACCATCGACACGCGAACCCTCGGCCCGGCGACGGGGCATCCCAGTGAGGGGTTCTACCTGCAACTGTCGCCGAACCAGCCCGCGTCGTTGGGCGAGATCGCCCTCCCACAACTCGATTCCGGCCCATACCTCTCGTATGGGCTCCAGTGGCTCGCGTTCGGTGTGATGGCCCCGCTCGGCGCCGTCTACTTCATCTACTCCGAGGTCAAGGCTCGGCGGCGGGACAAGAAGATCGCCGAGGAGAACGGCGTGGACGACACTCCGCCGCCGCCATCGGTCTCCGACCGCGACCGGATCCGCAGCCGCCTGCGCGGCGCGGGCATCGCCTCCGGCAACGACGTCCAGGCCAAGGAGACCGCGGAGATCGGCGGCGGTGGCGGTGCCGGCACCGGCGACGTCAAGGAGAAGCTCGCGCAGCGTTACGGCCGCTGACGCCCGCGCGCCCGCAGCAGCACGGCCGCGACAGCGACCACGACCTGCACCTTTCGCGACAGTGCAGCCGCGGCGCGCAGGTCCGCTGCCGTCGGCGCTCGTCCATCCCCCAGGCGGGGCCGATCTTCCACACCGTGCGGGTACACCGTTCGCCCGCCGAGTTCGATTCCCAGGGCCCCGGCGAACGCCGCTTCCACCACCCCGGAGTTGGGGCTGGGGTGCGCGCCCGCGTCGCGACGCACCGCCTGCCACACCGCCCCGGGCCGGTCGGCCAGACCGGCCACCACCACCGCAGTCAGCCGCGCGGGAAGCAGGTTCGCGGCGTCGTCGATCCGGGCAGCCGCCCACCCGAAATTCCGATAGCGATCCGAGCGATAGCCGATCATCGCGTCGAGGGTGTTCACAGCCCGGTAGCCGAGCAGCCCGGCCGGTCCGGCGACCGCGCCGAACACCAGCGGGGCGATCGCCGCGTCCGAGGTGTTCTCGGCGAGTGACTCCACGGCGGCCCGGCAGATCCCCGACTCGTCGAGCAGATTCGGGTCCCGCCCCACCAGGCCGGAGACCAGCCGACGTGCCTCCTCGACGTCGCCGGCGTCGAGCGCGTCGGCGATGCGGTCCGCGATCCGGCACAGCGATGTCCCGCCGAGCGAGGTGAAGGCCGCGGCGGCCGACCCCACCGCTCCTGCGCGTCCTGCGAGCGCGCCGACCGCCGTCGCCGCGCCGATCCATCCCACCGCGAACACCGTCCCGACTCCCCGACTGTCCGCATACAACCGCCGCTCGGAACGGGCCACCGCTGCTCCGAACATGGCCACCGGGTGCCCGCGCTGCGGGTCGGCGAAGACCCCGTCGGCGGCCGCTCCTGCCGCGAGTCCTACTGCGTGTGACCACCTCGTGCGCATCCGCCGATCGTATCGGCGAGCCTGCCCCCGGCTAAGATCGGCTCGATGGCCACCCCGCGTCCCGAGCCCTCCGCAGGCTCGTTCCCGATCTCCACCGGCACCGCCGAACTCGCAGCCGATCGCGAGGGCGGCTGGCTGCTGTCGGTGAACGGCGTTCAGAGCAGCCACATCGCGCCCGATCGGCCCGATCTCCTCGACTTCGAGTACATGCGCCAGGCCGTCGCCGCGATCGAGGATCAGCATCCCGACCGGGCCGCACCGCTGCGCGTGCTGCATCTCGGCGCCGCCGCTTGCGCGCTGCCCCGTTATCTGGCCAACGCCTACCCGGCGTCGCGCCACGTTGCAGTCGAGATCGACGCCGAACTCGCCCGCCTCGCGCGTGAATGGTTCGATCTTCCCCGCGCGCCTCGCCTGCGCATCCGCGTCGGCGACGCCCGCGCGGTCGTCGAAGCGCTGACTCCCGAGACCCGCGACGTGGTGATCCGCGACGCGTTCGCCGAGAGCCTCACCCCCGCCCATCTGATGACCGCAGAGTTCACCGAGTCGGTGCGCCGCGTCCTGGCTCCCGGCGGTCTCTACATCGCGAACTGCGGAGACCGGCGCGACCTGAAGTCGGTCCGCAGCGAGGTCGCGACCGTCGCCTCCGTGTTCGCGAACATCGAGTTGATCGCCGATCCGTCGATGTTCAAGGGCCGCCGCTCCGGCAACATCGTCGTCGTCGCCTCGGACGGCCCGCTCCCCGACTCCGCTGACCTGGAACGACGACTGCGCTCAGACCCCGAACCCGCACGTCTGATGGGCGACGCCGCCGCCCGCGCCTTCGGTTCCGGACCGATCCTGAGCGACGCGAATTGAAGTCAGCCTGACGGCAACCCTGGTGCCCCTCCCGCGGTGACGGCACAGTAGTGGTCCTGCGGGTGTGGCTGAGTGGCGAGGCAGCGGTCTGCAAAACCGTCCGACGCGGGTTCGAATCCTGCCATCCGCTCTCTGTTTTCGCTGGTCGTGGTGGTTCACGCTGCGGCTTGCGGCGTTCTGGAGCTTCACCCCGGTCCTACCCCGGCGACCGCCCCGGCTCACCGAAGCGAGTAGACCCTGACCAGGAGATATGGTCGGTTGCTCCGCCGCAGCTCGCATCTAACAGCATTGCTCCCTGTATCGAATCGTTGCCGTGCTGAGTGATCCGCTCGACGAAATAGAGTCAAAGCTCTACTATGATTATAGAGACAACGCTCTAATAAGGAGGTCCGTCGATGATCGTCGACGTTTGGATGCAACACCCCACTGAACGGTTCAGTCAGCACAGCATGTTCGCCTCACTGCGTAGGTGGACGAACGCAGATGAATCAGCAGCAGTTCCCGGCATCGACGCGACAATCGCTGCCATGGATGCCGGCAGCGTCGACGTCGGCTTGCTCTCGGCATGGTCCCAGCCGAACAACGCTCCACTCATCAGCAACGACGAGGTCGCAGAATGGATCGCAGCGCACCCCGACCGATTCGCCGGACTCGCTTGCGTCGATCTCGACAAGCCGATGCAGGCTGTCCGCGAACTCCGCAGGACGGTCACCGAACTGGGGTTCAAGGGATTACGCGTCGTGCCATGGCTGTGGCAGGCACCGCCCACCGATCGTCGTTACTACCCGCTCTACGCAGCCTGCGTCGATCTCGGCGTCCCCTTCTTCACCCAGGTCGGCCACACCGGACCGTTACGCCCGTCCGAGACCGGACGCCCCATCCCCTACATCGACCAGGTCGCACTCGACTTCCCTGAACTGTCGATCGTCTGCGGTCACATCGGCTATCCGTGGACTGAGGAGATGATCGCAGTGGCCCGCAAGCACGAAAACGTCTACATCGACACCTCGGCCTACACGACCAGGCGCCTACCGAGCGAGATCGTGGACTTCATGCGCACCGGGACCGGCAATTCCAAGGTGCTGTTCGGCACAAACTACCCGATGATCCAACCCGCCCATGCGCTGGACGGCCTCGACCAGCTCGATCTCAGCCCCGAGCAGCAGGCCGCCTACCTCGGCGGCAACGCCTGCCGCCTCCTGGATTTGCAAGCGAATTGACGAAGCCACGGCACCCGCGACGTTCCTTGCGGGTGCCGTCGAGGCCTCTCAGGTCCGCGAGACAGAACACCGTACGTCCCGCTGTCATGCAGAGCGCCGGATGGCTGGGTTTGTCGAACGAGCGTTCCAGAAGCGATCATCGTGTACACGCGCCCGCGCCGATCAGCGGGATGCCACGGGTGCGTGCAGATGGGGCGATATGGACTGTCGCCGACTTCGGTCATAGATCCTCCGATCGATGGGCGCTACCGAGAAGCGGCGCGGAATGTCTGAATACGGCGGTACGATCCGCGCATGAGGACCAAGTGGCTCGCAGTAATCGCCGCGGCAGGACTACTCGGCGCAACCGCGTGCGGATCATCCGATGATCCGACTCCTCCGTCATCCTCCGAGCGGCCCACGGAGTTCACGGATCTACGCGAAGTCGGCACCTACGGACTCCAGGCACTCGACGAGTGCTCCAACGAATCCGACGCAGCCATGTACGCCTGCGACCACTACAAGTTCATTCAGATCACTGAGATGATGGCGGCAATCCCCGAAGAGTCCAGGGACATCCGCAACGTGATGGGCACGTTTCAAACCAGTTACACGAAATACTGGGCACCCCGCATGTGCGGTACTAGCGAATCCACAGACACGACCGGCCTGATGTGCAACCGAAGCTCGCTAGAGATGGTGCTCACTCAAGCGCGTGACGGCTTTCAGCGTATGGCCGACACCGGTTCCCTTTAGCCCACACGGGCACGCGCCGCGGCGATGCCTTTGCGGTAGTCGTCGCGCCGTATTCGCGCGAGGAACTGGCGCCCGGCATACGGGCTGGGCGTCTCTCCGACACGGTCGAGCCCGTACGCGTACCCGGCGGCCATCGCCTGCCGGCACTCCTCGCGCGACGCCTCACGCTGTCTCCGCGAGGTCCGCCACGGCGTTCAGGACGTCGGCGAGGCGGCGAGCCGCGGCCGGGGTAAGCGACACACAGGGCGAGACCACGTGCCGTCGATCACGCGCGCGAGCGTCTGCCCGCGGCCACGACGTCACCAGGCAGGCCGAGAGTGCGGTTCGGCGCTCACGTTGAGCGTGTACGCCCATCCGTATGAGTCTGAGATGCAGACCGCGGCTGAGACGTAGTTCGGTGACGCGGTGCGGTGATCGTCGGCCCACTGTCCCGCCCGTTGGGACATTCTCGGGCCACTGGCGGGGTTTCCCGGCCGCCAACGGAACCGAAAGGCTCTGACCTGAGAGTTTCCCAGTGCGCGCAAAGGGATTTGAACCCCTGACCGCTGGTGTGTAAGACCAGAGCTCTACCGCTGAGCTATACGCGCTCGGCCGAACGTGGTTCGGCCCACACCAAGATATCGGGTCGGGCGCGTCGACCCAAACCGGGATCTGATTCCGACCGCCCGACTAGCGTTGGCGTCGACACCCGCGCTCGAAAGGAACCCCCGTGACGACGCTCGTTCCCCAGGAACCGCTGATCGATGCGCTCGACGCCCAATGGCGAACTATCGCCGACCTCGCGTCGGCGCTGACCGACGAGCAATGGACTGCACCGTCCGGCCTCCCCGGCTGGGAGCTTCGCGACATCGTCGCCCATGTCATCGGCACCGAGTCAATGCTCGCCGGGCGAGTTCCAGACTCCTCGATCGACACGAGCACGATCGACCACGTGCAGAACCCGATCGGCGAACTCAACGAACGGTGGATCGACCACTACCGTCAGCGCTCACGCGACGAACTCATGGCCGACTACGCAACCGTGACCGCCGAACGCAATACGGCGATGTGGGGCATGACCGAGGGGCAATGGGACGCCGAGACCGCCACTCCAGTTGGCCCGGACTCGTACGGACGATTCATGCGCGTGCGCGTCTTCGACTGCTGGATGCACGAAATCGACCTACGCGACGCCGCGGGCCTGGGCGATCCGACCGAGCCGGCTCCTGCGTCGTGGGCCCTCCAGGAGATCGCGGCGACGCTGCCGTTCATCGTCGGGAAACGGGCGGGCGCCGCCAAGGGCAGCACCGTCGCGTTCCACCTCACCGGAGCGTCGCCGCAGACAGTCTGCATCGCCGTCGACGACCGCGCCGCCATAGTCCCGACCCTTGACCGCGACGCCGACGCCACCCTCACACTCACCGGCCCCGATCTCGCTCGACTGGCGGGCGGGCGTCCCGGCGCAGACCCGGCGCGAGTGACGCTCGCCGGCGACTCCGCACTGGGATCAACCATCGTCGCGAAGCTGCACTACACCATCTGACCTGCACAGATTTCAGTGTGACCCGATAGATACGCCTGAGCGTTGCCGACCGCCCGGGATTCAGGTCCAATGAATCATTGTGACTACTGATACTCGTGTGACTCAGACCACCCGTCCGCGTCGCCGTCGCCGACTCGTTGCGGCGCTCGGCGTGGTCGTGGCGACGACACTGGGCGTGCTGGTATCGCCGCCGACCGCGACCGCGAAGACGAATGTCGCGGGAGCGCTGGACGCCGTCTCACGCACCATTGTGCAGAACCTGACTCAGCGCGGCGTGTCCGACACCTACTTCGATTTGCCGTCGTATCTCTGGGTGCTGACCCACCCGCACGGCTCCGGCACCCAGAACCTCCCGGCCGCGAACAAGAAGACGCTGTGTCGCACCGTGGTTCAGATCGGCGACTCGACGTCCGTCGGTCTCGACAATTCACTCCGCGTCGGAAGCCCCACCGACCGCACCACTGAGCAGTACCAGCGAATCGGCGTGCAGAACGTCTACCTCGACGCGACCAACGGCCGCTCGGTCGTCGAGAAGATCGGCAATAACCTGAGTGGACTCGAGGCGATCCGCGCCAACCGCGATCTCGGCCGCGACGGCTGCTGGATCATCGCTCTCGGCGCCAACGACGCCGCTCTGATCAGCAGGGGAAGCACCGTCTCTGCTCGCCAACGCATCGATCTCGTTATGAGAGAGTTGGTCGGCCGTCCCGTTCTGTGGCCCACCGTGATGACCGACGCCACCGGCTTGTACGACACCAGGCACATGCGTGCGTTCAACGCGGAGCTCAAACGCGCCACCGCGCGCTACCCGAACCTGCGCGTGTTCGACTTCGCTCGTTACACGGAACCGTCGTGGTACGTCGATGGAGTCCACTACACCGAAGGTGCGATGATCCAGCGCAACCGGCTGCTCGCCAGCGGCTTGGCCAACAGCTTCCCGCAGCGACCGTAATCGAAGCGGTTACCGGGTTACGCCGAGGGCGATCGATTCGCCCTCGGCGGAGCTGACGGGGACGCGAGTCCTAGGGCATCGCCGCGAGCGCGGCGTCCCAGGTGTCATCGCCCCGCTTCTCGCCGGGGCCGACCATCGCCGAGAACGTCACCGTGCCGTCCCGTCCGACGAGGAAAGTGCCGCGGTTCGCATATCCGCGCTCCTCGTCGAAGACGCCGTAGTCCTGAGCCACGGCGCCGTGCGGCCAGAAGTCCGACAGAATTGGGAACAGGAACCCTTGCGCCGATGACCACACCTTGTGCGTGGGCGGCGGACCGATGGACACCGCGACGAGGGTGAGATCGTCGTTGTCGAAGCGCGGGAGATTGTCGCGGAAGAAACCGAGTTCGCCCTCGCAGGTGCCGGTGAAAGCGAGCGGGAAGAAGACGACCAACACATTGCGATCGGTGAGCCCCGACAGGCTGACGAGCTGATTGTTTTGGTCGCGAAGTTCGAAATCCGGTGCGCGAGCGCCGACTTCGATCGGACCCGCGACGGACTGCGCGGGCATCAGCGCTTCCCTGCGCGAGCCTTCGGAGTCACCAGCCGTGAACCTGACCAGTCACCGAGAGCGACGACCGAAGTCTGCGTCAGGCCCGTTGTCGGAGCGGCCTCGGCGATCTCACTGGGGTCGACGTAACCGGTTCGACCGGTCTTCGGAGACAGGACCCAGATGAATCCACCCTCCGCGAGCGGTCCGATCGCATCCATGAGCGCGTCCACCAGATCACCGTCGTCGTCGCGCCACCACAGCACTACGGCGTCCATGACGTCGACCGCGTCCTCGTCGAGCATTTCGGCGTCGATCGCGTCTTCGATCTCGATGCGAAGCGAGTCGTCGGTGTCCTCGTCCCACCCGATCTCCTGAACCACCATGCCGTTGGTGAAACCGAGCTTGAGTGCCCTGCCTTCTGGGGCGGTTACCACCGCTTACGTCCTCCCGTTCGAGTCATTCGGCTGCGCCCTGATGCACAGGCCGTGCCGCGTCGAAAGACGCGACATAGAGACAGCGTAAAGGCAAAGCACCGTTGCGCACAGGGACTAACGGCGACAAGTCGCGATTCACGGTCAGTTCCCACCCGCCGGCAGGTACTCGGAACAGGTGTCGAGCAGCGTAGTTCGGTCTTTACTCCAGTCGCCGGAAACCCGATTCAATGCGGCGCGTCGTTTTCTCTGGATCTGTTCGGCGAGCCGTTCGGTGCTGGTGATGAACGCCTCCACCTGGGCGTCCACGTCGGCGGGCACGTCCGGGGCGACGACCTTGCGGACCACCTCGGCACCGGTGTTGAGCGTCTCGACGGCCCACTGGTCCTCCGAGCCGATGTCCGCGTAGTCCTGGACGGCGTTGAGCCGTTTGATGAAGGCGTTGTAGTCGCGCACCATGACGCCCGCCGAGGTGATCACCTGTTTGCACAGTCGGATGACGGCGACTTTCTCCGCCTCGGAGGCCCCCGCACGGGCCACCGTCTGCGTGACGACCGCGGTGGACGATGCGTGCGGCGGGACGTCGTCGCCCCCGCACGCCGAGACGAGCAGGAGGCTCACAGCGAGGGTCGCGAACCAGGCAACCCGGGCCGGACGGACCACCCCCGCCTCCCTCAGTCGGATCGTTGAAAATGCTACGCAGCAGGCTACCGCAGAGTAGAGGGATGTGACTCGACACATCTATCACCAAAACGCGTGAATTACGGCACGATAGAGGCAAGGCCGCAAACCATCGTTCGCGGCACTATTTCGGCCGCCCCACCCCGGCGGCCCCGATATGTGAGTCCGGCGGCCGCCCATCGCGCCGTCGACTGCAAGATAGGTGGCAGACAGTGACTGATCAGATCGTCGGCTCCGACACGGTCAGCGGACCGTCCACATCCAGCGGCAGCCGCGTTCAGGTCATCCGAGACGGCGTCGCGTCGTACCTCGTCGACAACGACCCGACCGAGACCGACGAGTGGCTGGAATCGTTCGACGCCATGCTCGCCGATGCGGGCCCGGAGCGTGCGCGGTACCTGATGCTCCGCATCCTGGAGCGCGCCGAGGACAAGCGCGTCGGGATTCCGGCTCTCACCAATACCGACTACGTGAACACGATCCCCACCGAGTTGGAACCCGCCTTCCCCGGTGATGAGGACCTGGAGCGTCGCTACCGCGCGATGATCCGATGGAACGCCGCGATCATGGTGCATCGCGCGCAGCGCCCCGGCATCGGCGTCGGCGGCCACATCTCCACGTATGCCTCGTCCGCGTCGCTCTACGAGGTCGGCTTCAACTACTTCTTCCGCGGCCAGGATCACCCCGGCGGCGGCGATCAGATCTTCATCCAGGGCCACGCCTCCCCCGGCATCTACGCGCGCGCCTTCCTCGAGGGCCGAATCGACGAGAGCCGCCTCGACGGCTTCCGCCAGGAACAGAGCCACGCAGGCCTCGGCGGCGGACTGCCGTCGTACCCGCACCCCCGCCTGATGCCGGAGTTCTGGCAGTTCCCGACCGTGTCGATGGGTCTGGGCCCGATGAATGCGATCTACCAGGCCCGCTTCAACAAGTACCTCGGCCACAACGGCATTAAGGACACCTCCGACCAACACGTTTGGGCGTTCCTGGGCGATGGCGAGATGGACGAGCCGGAATCGCGCGGCCTCGCACACGTCGCGGCGATCGACGGCCTCGACAACCTCACCTTCGTCATCAACTGCAACCTGCAGCGCCTCGACGGACCGGTCCGCGGCAACGGCAAGATCATCCAGGAGCTGGAATCGTTCTTCCGCGGCGCAGGCTGGAACGTCATCAAGGTGGTCTGGGGTCGCGAGTGGGACGACCTCCTGCACGCCGACAAGGAGGGCGCCCTCGTCAACCTGATGAACAAGACCACCGACGGCGACTACCAGACCTACCGCGCCAACGACGGCGCCTTCATCCGCGACCACTTCTTCGGCCGCGACGCCCGCACCAAGGAGCTGGTCAACAACATCTCGGACGAGGGCATCTGGAACCTCAAGCGCGGCGGCCACGACTACCGCAAGATCTACGCCGCGTACGCTGCGGCGATGGCACACAAGGGCCAGCCGACGGTCATCCTGGCGAAGACCATCAAGGGCTACACGCTCGGCAAGCACTTCGAGGGCCGCAATGCGACGCACCAGATGAAGAAGATGACGCTCGCGGACCTCAAGGCCTTCCGCGACACGTCACATCTGCCGATCACCGACGCGACCCTTGAAGAGAACCCGTATCTGCCGCCGTACTACCACCCGGGGATGGACTCGCCGGAGATCACGTACATGCTGGAGCGCCGCTCCGAGCTCGGCGGTTTCCTACCGAGCCGCAAGATCACCCCGAAGCCGCTCGTCGCCGACCCGGCGCCCGCGCTGAAGGCCGTCTCCGCAGGCTCGGGCAACCAGCAGGTCGCGACCACCATGGCGCTGGTCCGCATCTTCAAGGAATTGCTCCGCGACAAGGAGGTCGGCAAGCGCATCGTGCCGATCATCCCCGACGAGGCCCGCACCTTCGGTATGGACTCATGGTTCCCGACGCTGAAGATCTACAACCCGCACGGCCAGAACTACACCTCGGTCGACGCCGAGCTGATGCTGGCGTACAAGGAGGCCGAGAACGGCCGCATCCTGCACGAGGGCATCAACGAAGCTGGCTCGACGGCCTGTTTCACCGCCGTCGGCACGTCGTACGCCACGCACAACGAGCCGATGATCCCGCTGTACATCTTCTATTCGATGTTCGGCTTCCAGCGGACCGGCGACGGTCTGTGGGCCGCCGCCGATCAGATGGCGCGCGGCTTCGTCATCGGTGCGACGGCCGGTCGCACCACGCTGACCGGCGAGGGGCTGCAGCACGCAGACGGACACTCGCCGCTGTTGGCTGCGACCAACCCCGGCGTCGTCTCGTACGACCCGGCGTTCGCCTACGAGCTCTCGCACATCGTGATCGACGGGCTCGAGCGGATGTACGGCCCGGACGCGGAGAACGTCTACTACTACATCACCGTGTACAACGAGCCGATCTCGCAGCCGAAGGAGCCCGCAGACCTCGACGTCGCTGGACTGCTCAAGGGCATCTACCTGTGCGAGAAGGCGTCGGCCCCGAAGGCACACTTCGCGAACATCCTGGTCTCGGGCGTCACCATGGGCGACGCCCTGCGCGCCCAGCAGCTGCTCGCCGACGAGTGGGATGTGGCCGCCGACGTGTACTCGGTGACCTCGTGGTCCGAACTGGCCCGCGACGGCATCGAGCACGACCGCGCTGAGCTCCGTAACCCCGGTACCTCCGCTCGGCCGTACCTGACCGAGGTGCTGCAGTACGCGCAGGGACCGTTCGTCGGCGTCTCGGATTACATGCGCGGCGTCCAGGAGCAGATCCGGGCCTACGTCCCCGGCACGTACCTGACGCTGGGTGCGGACGGCTTCGGCTTCTCCGACACCCGTCCGGCCGCACGACGGTTCTTCAACATCGACGCCGAATCCATCGCCGTTGGAGTCCTGGTGGCACTCGCCCGCGAAGGGAAGATCGATCGGACGGTCGCCGCCGACGCGGCCAAGAAGTACCAGATCGACGACGTCACCGCGGCTCCCGAGCAGACCAGCGACCCCGGCGTCGCCTGACACTCGCGAGTAGACAATGCAGGCGCGAGCGCCGGCGACACGCGTCGTCGGCGCTCGCGCCGTTCCTGGGCACTCTCCGCCGACGGGCGGTCTACATTGAACTCGTGCCCGACCAAGAACCCGATCCGCGCCTCACGACGACCCGTGCCACCGACGTGTTCGGTGCCCGCGGTGCGCATGTGCCCGCACCGGCCACGGTGCACGACGCCCTGCCGGAGACCCTGCTCCGCCGGGTGAAGCAGTACAGCGGCCGCCTGGCGACCGAAGCCATCCACTCCATGTCCGAGCAACTGCCATACTTCAGCGATCTGGACGCCGCTCAACGCGCCAGCGTGCAGTTGGTGGTGCAGACCGCCGTCGTGAACTTCGTCGAGTGGATCCAAGATCCCGAAGGCAACGTGAAGTTCACGGTGCAGGCCTTCCAGGTGGTCCCGCAAGACCTCGCTCGACGGATCTCCCTGCTGCAGACCGTCGAGATGGTCCGCGTGGCCATGGAGTTCTTCGAGAAGTGGCTGCCGCTGCTGGCCCGTAACGACGCGCAACTGCGGGCCCTGACCGAGTCCGTCCTCCGCTACGGACGCGAGATCGGGTTCGCCGCCGCGGCCATCTACGCCTCCGCCGCCGAATCACGCGGCGCATGGGACTCGCGCATGGAGGCCCTCGTGGTCGACGCCGTGGTTCGCGGCGACGACGGTCCGCAACTGCTGTCCCGGGCTGCGGCTTTGAACTGGACGACGGACGCCGCAGCGACTGTCATCGTCGGGTCCCCACCGCCAGAGCAGAACGTCTCGGTGGCCCTCACCATTCACAACACGGCCAAGCAGTACGACCGCGCCGCTCTCTCGGTGGTGCAAGGCAGCACGCTCGTCGCCATCGTGGAGGGCCCGCTGCGCCCGACCGACAAGTTCTTGACCGACCTGCTGGAGCAGTTCGCCGACGCGCCGGTCGTCATCGGTCCCACCGTCCCGAATTTGAGCGCCGCGCACACGAGCGCCGTGGAGGCGATGGCGGGCATGCGCGCCGTCGCCGGCTGGCCGAACGCACCGCGTCCCACGTACAGCTGGGACCTGCTTCCCGAGCGCGCATTGAACGGCGACACCTCGGCCATCGTCACGATGGCCGAGACGATCACCGATCCGTTGAGCAAGTCCGAGACGCTCGTCAATACCGTCGAGGCCTATCTCGACAGCGGCGGTCAGGTCGAGACATGCGCCCGCGAACTGTACATCCATCCAAATACTGTGCGGTATCGCCTAAAAAAGGTGACTGACATCACCGGGCGTGACGCATCTAACCCTCGTGATGCGTTCGTTTTACGTGTCGCGCTGACCATCAGCCATTTGCCACAGAACCATCAAGTTGCGACTCCCCCTGCCACTTGAGTCACAAAAACCACTACCGTTGATCACTATCCGCCCAGCTAGGCGAAACTTCGCATCGTTTTGGTAACGAATCTCGGCCCGGTGACGATGAGAACACTAGCGACATCACTTTTGTAGGAACCCTACAAAGATCGTCGCAAAGGTTAGTACCCGACAACACCCCTACGAGCCGCTGAAAAGGTGTTCTCTAGTCACGTGCTTTCGTTGCTTGCGCCCGGTCAGGGCTCTCAGAAGCCCGGCATGCTCACCGAATGGTTGGAGCAGCCTGGGGCCCGCGATCATCTCGCGGCATGGTCCGACATCACCGGACTGGAACTCGAACGTCTCGGAACCACGGCGACCGCCGAAGAGATCACCGACACCGCCGTCACCCAGCCGCTCGTCGTCGCCGGCGCACTCCTGTCGTTCGACGCGCTGCGCCGCCGCCACGGCGAGCTGCCCGCCGACGCCATCATCGCCGGCCACTCGATCGGTGAGGTCGCCGCTGCCGCGATCGCAGGCGTCCTCACGTTCGACGAGGCCATGATGCTCGCCGGCGTCCGCGGTGCCGAGATGGCGAAGGCGTGCGCGCTCGAGGAGACCACGATGGCCGCCGTCCTCGGTGGCGACGAGGACGAGGTGCTCGCGTACCTCAGCGAGATCGACCTGGTTCCGGCCAACCGGAACGCCACGGGTCAGATCGTCGCAGCCGGGTCGGTCGCGGCCGTCGAACGACTGCTGGCGACGCCGCCCGCAAAGGCGCGCGTCCGTCAACTCGCCGTCGCAGGCGCATTCCATACCCATTACATGGCGCCGGCGCAGGACGCGTTCGCGGAGGCGGCCGCCCAGATCGATCCGGCCGATCCGAACCGGACGCTGCTCTCGAACGCCGACGGCAAGACCGTCATCTCCGGCGTCGAGACACTCAAGCGGCTCGTCATGCAGGTCACCAGCCCCGTACGGTGGGACCTGTGCTCCGCGACGCTGCGTGAGGCTCAGACCTCCGCGATCGTCGAGCTCACCCCTGCAGGCACGCTGGTCGGCATCGCCAAGCGCGAGCTCAAGGGTGTGCCCGCGCGCGCCGTCAAGGTCCCCGCTGATCTGGAGGACCTCCCAGAACTTGGATAGCGGTCGGCAGCACCCGACCCCCGGAAGGCCTTGCGGTCCGTCCACTCAGCTCACGCTGATCCGGAATACACAAGCAGTACACAGAACAACACGAAGGGAGCCACAACGTGGCCGCCACTCAGGAACAGCTCGTTGCAGGTATCGCCGAGATCGTCGAAGAGGTGACCGGTATCGAGCCGTCAGAGGTGACGCTGGAGAAGTCGTTCATCGACGACCTGGACATCGACTCGCTGTCGATGGTCGAGATCGCAGTCCAGACCGAAGACAAGTACGGCGTCAAGATCCCCGATGAGGACCTGGCCGCGCTGCGCACCGTGGGCGACGCCGTCGCTTACATCCAGAAGCTCGAGTCCGAGAACCCCGAGGCTGCCGCTGCAATCGCGGCCCAGGTCGAGGGCGACAAGGCCTAGGCATGGCGGAACTGCGCGACTTTTCCACTCGCGGTGGGGACTTCCCCAGCGTGGTGGTGACCTCCATGGTCGCCACCACGTCTCTGGGTGCGGATCTCGACTCGACCTGGGAGAATCTCGTGGCCGGCCAGTCCGGAATCCGCGAGCTCACCGACGACTACGTCGAGAAGTACAACCTTCCCGTCCGCATCGGCGGCAAGCTCGTTGAGGATCCCACCACCGAGGTCACTCGCGTCGAAGCACGTCGGATGGCCTACGTCGAGCGCGTCTCACACGTCATGAGCAAGCGCCTCTGGGCGCAGGCCGGTGAGCCGGAGGTCGACCCCGAGCGTCTCGCGGTCGTCTTGGGCACCGGCATGGGCGGCGCGGACGCCATGATCGACGCGGACCACGCCATCACCAGCACCGGCAACTACCGCAAGGTGTCGCCGTTGGCCGTGTCGATGACAATGCCGAACGGACCGGCCGCCGTCGCCGGGCTGAACATCGGCGCCCGCGCCGGCGTCATCACGCCCGTCTCGGCGTGCTCGTCCGGCGCCGAGGCCATCGCACACGCGTGGCGGCACATCGTCTTCGGTGACGCCGACATGGTGGTCTGCGGTGGCGTCGAGGGACACATCGACGCCGTGCCGATCGCCGCGTTCTCGATGATGCGTGCGATGAGCACCCGCAACGACGATCCCGCGGCGGCGTCGCGTCCGTTCGACACGGACCGTGACGGCTTCGTGTTCGGTGAAGCGGCTGCGATGCTCATCCTGGAGCGCGAGGACCACGCCAAGGCGCGCGGCGCTCACATCCACGCGCGTCTTCTCGGTGCGGGCATCACCTCGGACGGCTTCCACCTGGTGGCGCCGGACCCCTCGGGTCAGGGCAATGCACGGGCGATGACCCGGGCGCTGCAGACTGCTGGTCTCTCCAAGTCCGACATCACGCACGTCAACGCACACGCGACGGCGACTCCGATCGGCGACACCGCTGAGTCGGAGGGCATTCAGGCGGCCGTGGGCACCCACGCCGCGATCTACGCGCCCAAGTCGGCGCTGGGCCACTCCATCGGCGCCGTCGGCGCTCTGGAGGCGGTCCTCACCTGCAAGTCGGTGGAGGAATCAGTCATTCCGCCGACGCTGAATCTCGACAATCTCGACCCGGCCTGTGGCGACATCGACGTCGTCCACGGCGAGGCTCGACGCGGCCAGATCGATTACGCGCTGAGCAACTCGTTCGGATTCGGCGGGCACAACGTGGCCTTGGCATTCGGCCGATACTGATCCCCCTCACCCCCACCGCATAGGAGAAACCCGATGACCACACTGGCACCCATCCCCGGCCATGAGGAAGCAACCGATCCTCGCGATCCGTTGCTGCGGTTGGCTACCTTCTTCGACGACGGAACCGTCGAACTGCTGCACCCCCGCGACAAGTCGGGCGTGCTGGCAGCGATCGGCGAAGTCAACGGTGTTCGCACCGTCTCCTATTGCACCGACGGCACCGTGATGGGCGGTGCCATGGGGATCGTCGGTTGTGCTCACATCGTGAACGCGATCGACACCGCCATCGCCGAGCAGGCACCGATCGTCGCCATTTGGCACTCCGGTGGCGCGCGCCTGGCCGAGGGCGTCGAAGCCCTGCACGCTGTGGGGGGCGTGTTCGAGGCCATGGTGCGCGCATCGGGTTACGTTCCGCAGATCTCGGTGGTCGTCGGGTTCGCCGCAGGCGGTGCCGCCTACGGTCCGGCGCTCACCGACGTCGTGATCATGGCTCCGGAGGGTCGCGTCTTCGTGACCGGTCCGGACGTGGTCAGGAGTGTCACCGGCGAGCAGGTCGACATGGAGTCGCTCGGCGGCCCGCTCACCCACGGCAAGCGCTCCGGCGTCAGCCACATCACCGCCGATTCGGAGAGCGACGCCTACTGGCGTGCTCGCCGCCTCGTCGGCACGTTCTCCCAGCAGGGACATTTCAGCCGTGAGAAGGCCGAGGCCGGCGACGTCGACCTCCGCGCCCTCATGCCGGAGTCGAACCGTCGTGCCTACGACGTTCACCCGATCATCGAGGCGATGCTCGACACCCAGCTCGCCGCCGACGGCACCACCGAGATCTCGACGTTCGAAGAGCTCCAGGCCAAGTGGGCGCCGAACATCGCGGTCGGCTTCGGTCGGCTGTCCGGCCGCAGCGTCGGCGTCATCGCCAACAACCCGCTCCGCATGGGCGGTTGCCTGAACTCCGAGGCCGCGGAGAAGGCGTCGCGCTTCGTCCGTCTCTGCGACGCGTTCGGCGTTCCGCTGATCGTCATCACCGACGTCCCCGGCTACCTGCCCGGCGTCGGCCAGGAGTGGAACGGCGTCGTGCGTCGCGGAGCCAAGCTGCTCCACGCGTTCGCCGAGTGCTCGGTCCCCCGTGTCACCCTGGTGACCCGCAAGATCTACGGCGGCGCCTACATCGCCATGAACGCCCGCTCCCTCGGCGCCACCGCCGTCTTCGCGTGGCCGGGCTCCGAGGTCGCTGTCATGGGCGCCAAGGCCGCCGTCGGCATCCTGCACAAGAAGACTCTCGCGGCCGCTCCCGAGGAGGAGCGCGAGGCGCTGCACGAGCGTCTCGCCGTGGAGCACGAGCAGATCGCGGGCGGCGTCGGCCGCGCCCAGGCCATCGGCGTCGTCGACGAGATCATCGATCCCGCCAAGACCCGCAGCACCATCGCCGAGGCCCTCGCCTCCGCCCCGGCCCGCCGCGGCCGCCACAAGAACATCCCCCTGTGACGTTCTGATCGCAGCAGACCACCAAGACTCCCGGCCACCACCTGGCCGGGAGTTTTGCTATGGCTGGGTCTTCATCCGTCACCGGTCCTCCAGTCGCTGGGTCCAACAACTCAAAGAAAGCAAGTTGTTCGGTGTAACGGAACCACCGCGAAGCGGGTGCCGGTGCGGGTTGGCGGCGAATTCGATCGCCGAGCTCTCCGCAGAGACGAGGCGTTAGCCGAGGAGCGAGGACTGCCGAGGCGACGAATTCGCCGCCAACCCGCACCGGCACCACCAACCCAGACGAGTCCCAGAAACACCAGACACAGAAACAACTAGCGCAACACGCTTCGCACAGTGCACAATGGAAGCAGCAATGTGATATCCGGATTTCGACGCAGGTGCGCTTGGGGAAGACGTTCCTTGTCGAACCGGAGGTGAAAAGGTGCGCACACTGAATCAGTTTGCGGACTCCACGAGCGGCGTGGTGTACATCCACGCCTCTCCTGTCGCGCTGTGCCCGCATGTCGAGTGGGCACTGTCGTCGACGCTGAACTCTCGGGCGTCGCTGCTGTGGTCTGCACAGGAGACCGAGCCCGGGCGTATGCGGGCGACCGTCGACTGGGCAGGCCCGGTCGGGACGGGCGCTCGTTTGACGACGGCTCTGCGTGAATGGTCGGGGTTGGTCTTCGAGGTCACGGAGAATCCCAGCGACGGGGTCGACGGCGAGCGCTTCTGCCAGGTTCCCGGGTTGGGGCTGTGGCACGGTTCGACCGGCGCGAACGGCGATGTGATCGTTGGTGAGCTGCAGTTGCGCGCTTTGATGGACGCGCAGCCGGACAGTGCCGGTCTGGCGGGCGAGTTGGACGCCATTCTCGGCACGGCTTGGGATGAGGCGCTCGAGAGCTACCGCATGGGTAGTTTCGGCACCGAGGTCACCTGGCTCAAGCAGCGCGTCGGCTGACCCCGTACCCCACCTCCAGACGTCGACGACGCAGGGACCGCCCGGCACGGCCGGGCGGTCCCTGGTTGTCGTTCGAGCACGGTCTACGTGGTGAGCGGATAGCGCAGGCGCACTGCTGCCGTGCCGTTCCACAGCGACGACGTGATCTCGCCCGAGCGGACCGGGATCACCCGTCCGCCGGTCTGCAGCACCCACACGGCGATGCGCGACAACAGGTCGTAGCCGTCGTCGGCGTAGGTCAGCTCGCCGGTCTCGTTGTCGAGTCGGCCCAGGACGTCGACGGTGAACTCGTAGACCATCGTGTCGACGTTGCCGCTGACGGCCGCGCGTGCGATGTCGACGAGGTCCGTCGCGACGATGCCTTGGGCGATGCCGTCGCCGATCTTCTCGACTCGTCTGTTGGCGCGATGCGCATTGATGCCGCTGAGTCCCTCGCGCATGGTCGCGTCGATCTGGTGCGCGGTGAGCGCGTCGGGGTTGCCGCGCACCGGGACCATCTCGCGCACGCCGCGATCGATGTTGCGGTACATGTCGAGGAGCGTTTCGGCGGCGAAGACGAACAGCGGTGTGGTCGCCGACGGATCCTGGGCGTCGATGGTCTTCACGACGGCGTCGTGCACTCGTTTGACATAGGTCTCCTGCAGGAGTTTTGTTCCGCTGTCTCCGTGGAGCCGTCGGGCATGCATGCGTCCGCGGACGGTGGCGCGGTTGGTGGCGTCGGCGACGTCGGCGATGCCCTCGTCGTCGACGTCCATCTCGGTCGCGAGGTCAGCTGCGGTCGCTCGCCAGAGGTTCCAACCGTCGGCCGACAGGGTGAGTGCGTAGGCGTCTTGGGGCGTCGCGATGGCACGGACCAGTTGGCCGACGTCAAAGTAGGCGCCGACCTGCATCTGGTTCTCGAGGTGGTTCGGCAGTACGAACATCTCGGAGGCGTCGGGCGTCACGAAGATCGCCACCGAACGCGAGAGGTGCCGCCAACTCTCGTCGGCGAGGATCTTGGCGAGTTGATCCTGCAGCGCCGTCTCCAGACCGTGGCTGGCGCCGTTCTCGCGGAGCGTGCGGACGGCACGGTCCATGGCGCTCTTCACAGTGGTCTTGGCGAGGTCGATCTGCGCGGCGGTCGCCTGCGCGTAGATCGTCACCGCGTGCTCGCGCGGAGTCCCCAGTTCGAGAAGTTCACTGGTAGACGGGTAATCATGACGTGCCACTGACGTTCCTCCTATTGCGTTCTCGACTGTGAACGCGGCCCGTCCCGGACCCGGATGATCCCGTCTCAGGCGGGACCGCGTCCTACTGTCGACCGTACCCACATCAGGCGGTCACGCGAGGATGAAATGGTGCCGTCGTCGGCGACGGCACCCGTCAGGCGTCGAGGTCGTCGAGCAGGGTTTGGTTGAAATCGCTCCACAGCGGTTTCGCCCACGCGCCGAACGGTCGATCCGTCAGCACCACCGCGGAGGCTCGGCGGTCGGGGTCCACCCAGAGGAAGGTGCCGGCTTGACCGAAGTGACCGTACGTTCGCGCTGAATGGCCCGGGGCGGTCCAGTGCGGAGTCTTCTGTCCGCGGATCTCGAATCCGAGGCCCCAGTCGTTGGGCCGGTGTTTGCCGTATCCCGGAACAAAGCCGTCGAGGCCCGGGAACTGGACAGTCGACGCGGCGGCTGCGAGGTCGGGCGAGATCAGGGCGGGCGCCAACTGGTCTGCCGCGAAGGCCGTCAGATCGGCGACGCTCGATCGCGCGCCGTGCCCGGCCGGACCCACCAGCTCGGTCGACGTCATGCCCAGTGGCACGCAGACGGCTTCCCGGAGGTAGTCGCCGAATGCGATGCCCGACTCGGCTTCGACGAGTTCGGCGAGGACCTCGAAGCCTGCGCTCGAATAGATGCGCTGCTCGGCGATTCCGGCGGCGCTCTCGCGACTGTCGAAGGCCAGCCCTGACGCATGCGCAAGGAGATGTGCGACGGTGGCTCCCGGCGGTCCGGCGGCCGTGTCCAGTTCGACGGCGCCCTCCTCGACCGCGACGAGCACGGCTTGCGCCACGATCAGTTTCGTCACCGACGCGAGGTCGTAGACGCGCGCGGTGTCACCGTACGTGTCGACCACGCCGTCGGTCGTCACCACCGCGGCCGCGACGGTGTCGACGGGCCAGTTCGAGAGTTCACGCAGAGCCTTCACAGCTGTCGACTCTAGTGTCCCACCTCGGAGCCGACGACCACCGAGCCGTCGTCCCCGGTGGTGAACTGGTCGTCGTCGAGCGTCGTGGTCACGTCGTCCACATCGCCGAGCACCTGGTCGACCCTCTGGACCGAGATCCCGCAGTTGTTGATCGCTTCGGAGACCCATTTCTTCGTCAGTCGGTCCTTGTTCTGCTGATGCGCCTCTTCCACGGTGCCGCTCAGAACCTGCTTGGAGCGCTTGAGGTCCGACGCCTCGGCGCACACGTGGAAGACCGATCCGCTCTTGGTGAAGTAGACCTTGTTCTCGCCGGTCAGCTCCTGCACCACGTTGGTCTCAACGCTGTACTGTTCCACCGACGGCGGGTTCCAGTCGGCGCTCGCGAGGCCGACGAGAATGGCGATCACCGCGGCGATGCCGCCCGCGATCCCCTTCTGCTTTCCGTCCATGTCTTTGTTCAGGAAGATCATGACGATCAGCGGAAGGAACGCGATGATCGTGATGATCACGCCCAACTGGTTCTGAACGAAGAAGCGGACGGTGTCCTTCTTCGACGCCGGGTCGTACCGGTTCGCCTTCTTCCACAGCAACGACCCGCCGAGCGCGAACGCACCGATGACGACGATCATCACGATCAGCAGCCACAGGACGATCGGGTCCTGCTTCAGCACCCAGAAGATGGCGAACAGTTCGCCTGCGATGGCGATGAGCCACAGGACTGCGGCGACGATCCGCAGCGTGAGTGCCGTCGACTTCGCTTCGGGTGACGCCTGGAACGCTCCTCCGCGAACGGTCTCGCGCTCGGCCATCTCGGCGCCACGCTGTGCCCGTGACCGCTTCTTCTCAGCCATGTCTCCCCTCCGTGAACAGTGGCCTGACCAGCGGTCGGCCTAGCCTGCTAAGAGTAGGACACCGGGGCTCGCCGGTCTGGGCTGGGACGCGAAAACCCGCCGACGCCGCGGCGTCGACGGGTCCTCGTGGCGCTCGGTCTATCGGTCGGCGTCGGTGTAGCGGATGACGCCGCGAATGTTCCTGCCCTCCAACATGTCCTGGTATCCCTCGTTGATCTGGTCGAGGCGGTACTGGCGGGTGATCATCTCTTCGATCTTCAGCTTGCCCATCTTGTACATGGACAGCAGATTCGGGATGTCGAGCTTCGGGTTGGCGCCGCCGAAGATGCTCCCCTGCAGGTTCTTCTGCAGCAGGGTCAGCATCGACAGGTTCAGCGTCACCTGGTTCTCCATCATGTTGCCCATTCCGGTGAGCACACAGGTGCCGTTCTTGGCGGTGATGCTCAGCCAGGTGTCGACGTCCTTGCCGAACACCTCGCCGACCGTGACGACGACCTTCTGGCACATGCCCCACTCGGTGGCGTTGCCGATCTCGTTCATCGCTTCCTCGACGGTGGCGAACGCTTGGGTGGCCCCGAACTTGAGGGCCTGCTCGCGCTTCCATTCGACGGGGTCGATCGCGAAGACGTTTCGGGCGCCGGCGATCACCGCACCCTGCAGCGCGGCGGTGCCGACGCCGCCGACACCGATGATCGCCACGTCCTCGCCGGGACGGACGTCGCCGCTGCGGGTCGACGAGCCGTACCCGGTCGGGATGCCGCAGCCGCACAGGGCCGCGACCTCGAACGGGATCTCCTTGTCGATCTTCACCGCCGAGGCCTCGTGGACCACCATGTACGGGCTGAAGGTGCCCAGCAGCGTCATCGGGTACACCGGTTCGCCTGCGGCGGTGTGGATCCGGAACGTGTGGTCGGAGACCGCCTCGCCCTGCAGCAGCATGGCGCCGAAATCGCACAGATTCGCCACGCCCGCCTTGCAGGATTTGCACTTGCCGCACGACGGGATGAATGACAACACGACGTGGTCGCCGACCTCGAAGTCGGTGACGCCGTCGCCGACCTGCTCGACGACGCCCGCCCCCTCGTGACCACCGAGGATCGGGAAGCCGCCCATCGGGATGCCGCCGGTCATCAGGTGATGATCCGAATGGCACATGCCCGCCGCTTCCATGCGGATCTTGATCTCGTGGGCTTTCGGGTCACCGATCTCGATCTCTTCGATCTGCCACGGCGTGTTGAGCTCCCGGAGGATGGCGCCCTTGGTCTTCACAGTCTGTACCCCTCTTCGAATCCCATTGCGGCCGGACGTGATCCGGCAAGTGATCGACGGCTCGCGCCGCTTCCGATAGCAAGCGTAGTCACTTTTCAGCAAAAATGGAACACGTTTCAGTTCTCAGCTCTTGAGTCCGGCGTCCTTGCTGCCGTACGCCTCCCGGAGTTGCGGTTTGACCACCTTTCCACCCGCGTTGCGAGGCAGTTCGTCGACGATCACGAGTTCCTTCGGATGCTTGAAGCGCGCGAGGTTCTCGTTGAGGTACGGCTCCATCTCCGCGAGGGTGAGGTCGTCGACGCCGTCGGCCAGGACGACGACGGCCACCGGGACTTCGCCCCATTTCTCGTGCGCCCGGCCGATGATCGCCGCTTCGGCGATCTTGGCGTGCCCGAACAGCGCATTCTCCACCTCGGCGCAGTAGATGTTCTCGCCGCCGGAGATGATCATGTCCTTCGCACGGTCCACCACGTAGAGGAAGCCCTCCTCGTCCTGCCGCACCAGGTCGCCGGAGTGGAACCAGCCGCCGGCGAAGGCGTCGGCGGTGCCCTGCGGGTTCTGCCAGTAGCCGGCCATCAGGTTGGGCCCGCGATAGACGATCTCGCCGACCTCGCCCTGGGGAACGTCGTTCATCGCGGCGTCGACCACACGAGCAGTCACGCACGGAACCACCTTGCCGATGGAGCCGAGCTTGCGCAGCGCATCCTTGCCCTCAAGCGCACAGGTCACCGGCGACATCTCCGTCTGACCGAACACCGCGATGTTCAGCGCGTCCGGGAAGGTCTCGCCCATCGCACGCAGCACGGTGTCCGACGCCGGCGCGGCGCCCCAGCTGATGACCCGCAACTTCAGATCGCGCGGGCGTGCCTGCTGCGCGGCGCACACCGCCTGCCACTGCGCCGGAACCAGGAAGATCGACGTGGTGCCCTCGGCCTCCAGGACGTCGAGCATCTGCTCGGGATCAAAGTTCCCGAGCGGGTGGATGACGGTGGTCGCGCCCATGTAGAAGGTGGGCGTCATCGCCCCGAGCGCTGCGATGTGGAACATCGGCGCCACACAGGAGGCGACGTCGTCGGACGAGGTCTGCAATGCCTGGATGCACGTCACCGCCTGCGCCTGCAGGTTCTGGTGCGTGAGCATAGAGCCCTTGGGCTTTCCGGTGGTGCCCGAGGTGTACATGATCAGCGCGACGGTCTCTTCGGGGATGTCGATCTCCGGCAGCGGCTCGCCCTCCTCCGCCACCAGGTCCTCGTAGCCCAGGTGTGCGTCGTTGGCGCGGTCGCCGACCGTGATGATCGACTCGACCGCCCCGGTGAGCTGGGCGACGGCGTCTGCCAGCGGCGCGAGCATCGTCTCGGTGACGACGACCTTCGCCCCCGAGTCCGACAGCAGGAAGGCGATCTCGGCGGGCGCCATCCGAATGTTGACCGGCACCGGAATCGCACCGATCAGGTTGGCCGCGAGCGTCAGTTCCACGTACTCGCTCCGATTGAGCATCAACACCAGGATGCGATCGCCGAACGCCACCCCACGACGGAGCAGCGAGGCTGCGAGCGCATGCGTGCGGTCGTCGAGCTGGCGCCAGGTGGTGCTGTGGCCGAGGAAGCGCAGCGCGACGCCGTCCGGGTTCGCGGCGGCATGACGCCGGACTTGATTGTTCCAGTGGTTTCGACGGGAGCGCAGCGGCTCGTCGGTGAGGGCGAAGCCCAGGGTGTCGGTCATGTCATCTCCTGTGTGCGGTGAGTGCGTGGACGAGTGGCGGGTATGAGGATCGGTGGGGACGTGGCGTCATCGGCCGGCGAAAGCCTGCAGGGCGGTGTGGAATTGGGGAGACTGCAGCAGTTGCGTCTGCCCGGCGATCTCGCGCTCGATGGCGGCGTCGAATCCGTGCAGCGTGTGCTCGTCGAGTGCCTTCTTGGTGAGCGCCAGCGCCTGCGACGGGGTCCGGGCGAGCTTGGCGGTTGCGCGCGCGACCGCGGCGTCGAGCGCCTCGGCATCGTCGACGACCGCGTTGATCAGCCCGGCGTCGTAGGCGTCCGTCGCGGAGAGCTTCTCCCCCAGCATGGCCATCGCGTTGGCGCGGGCTCGCCCGACGGCCGCCGCGAAGAGTGCGGTCGCGCCGCCGTCGGGCATCAGTCCGATGTTGACGAAGGCGAGCAGGAAGTAGGAGCGACTGGTGGCGTAGACGAGGTCTGCGGCGACCGCCATCGAGGCGCCGATGCCGACCGCGGGACCGTCCAGGGCCGCGACCACCGGCATCGGCAGTCGGCGAATCGCCCCGACGAGGCGTGATCCGTTCTCGATGATGGCGCGCGACGCGGAGGCGTCGAATCCGCCCGATTGCGCGGCGTCGGAGGCCATGCCGGCAACGTCGGCGCCCGCGCTGAAGGCGCCACCGCGACCGGAGAGGACGACCACCCGCACGTCGTCGCGGGCGGCCCATTCGTCGCACAGTGCCATCACCTGCGCCGAGGCGCCTCCGTCGAGGGCGTTCATCTGCTTGGGGCGGTCCATCTCCAGGCGTGCGACACCGTCGTCGTCGACACTCCCCCACACTCCGGCAACGCAGGCGGCCTCGCTGATCATCGCACTCCTTGTTCGGTGAGTTGTCGCAATTGCCACCCACGGTAGCATCAATAGTGACTCAAGTCATGCGAATCTTGATTAACTTATTGGACTAGAAAATATGTCCTACCTGCATTGATTACAAGTTGAGCGAAACACTTACTGCGGTTCTGTGGTTCGCTACCCTTGATCGTCATGACCTCTCCGATCCGCGATTCGGCAACCATGCGGGCCCGCAAGCGGCCCGCAGATCGTCGTGACGTCATCCTGGCGACCGCTGCCCGCAGCTTCGCCCGAGACGGATTCCACGCGACGCACCTGAGCCAGATCGCCGATGAGGCGGGCATCTCCGCTCCGGCCCTCTATCGACATTTCGCAGGCAAGTACGAGCTCTTCGCCGCGGCGCTGCTGCGGCAGGCCCAAGAACTGGCCGACACCATCGCCGCCGTCCCACCCGGCGACGACCCGCGCACCGAGGCTCGAGCGATCCTGCACGCGGCAGCAGCGGGCGCCTTGGACCGACGGGACACCGGCAACATCTACCGGCGTGAACCGCGAATGCTCCAGGGTGACGACCTCCGGCACCTGGCCGAGCTGAGCAGTCGTGGACGCACCCGCCTCGTCGACCTCCTCAGGCGCTTCCGCCCGACCCTCTCCGAGCGCTCCGCACAGATTCTGGTGACGGCCACGCTGTCGATCATCGCCAGTCCGGTCACCCACCGGGTGACGCTGGCCCGCAAGTCCGTACTCGCGGTCCTGCTCGACGCCTGCGACGCCGTCCTCGACCTCGAGCTGCCGAGTGCGACTGAGCCGTCAGAATCGTCCGGACTCACCCCGCTCGGCAAGCGCGAAGCCGTGCTGACCGAGTCCATCCGACTGTTCGCCCGCCACGGCTTCCACGAGGTGACGATGGAACAGATCGGAGCGGCCGTCGACCTCCCGCCCTCCGGCGTCTATCGCCACTTCGCGTCGAAGACCGCCATCCTCGTCGCGGCCTTGTGGCGCGGATCCGAGCGGACCACCGCGGCGATCACCGATGGACTGTCGCGAGCCACCTCACCCGCCGAGGCCATCGACGCCTTGGCTCAGCAGTATGCGGGACTGTGCGTCTCCGACCCGGACATCATGACGGTCTATCTCCGCGATATGGGCGCGCTCGATGCGACCGAACGTCGTGCGCTCCGTCGCCAGCAGCGCGTGAACGTCGACGAGTGGGCCACCTGGCTCCGCCGCGCTCGGCCCGATCTGACTGCGGCCGAGGCTCGGTTCCTCGTGCACGCGGCCTTGAACACGGCGACCGACGTCACCGTGGCGCACCGCGATGTCGACGCCCCCACCGTCGGCGCCGTCGTCACCGCAGTCCTGAGGAGCGAAGACGGCGTGGTTCAGCAGTGATGGTTGCCCCACGGTCGTCGAGTGCTTCCCCACGCTGATCGCCCCACGCTGGCTGAGTGCTTCCCCACGCTGGTCGCCCCACGCTGGCTGAGTGCTTCCCCACGCTGGTCGCCCCACGCTGGCTGAGTGCTTCCCCACGCTGGTCGCCCCCAACGCTCGTCGAGTGCTTCCCCAAGCTGGTCGAGTTCTGCGTGCGAGCGGAGCGAGCACGCAGTTATCGAGACCGTCGTGCGCTGGAATCAGGGAGCCTTCCGCTGCCATCGTGTGGTGATGTCAGCCCTGCTCGAACGGATCGTGAGCCGCAGCCGCCTCCATGTCGGGACACGGTGGTCGTCGGCGAGGCTCCGCCCGACCGATCCCAGCTGAGAACTGCTCGCTCACACCCTTCCGGCGGAACATTGCCGCCGGAGGGTGCTGATCAGGCAGTTTTCAGCACGATGTGAGTAGGCGGAGCGCAGCAAGCATGTGTCTTATCGAGATTCGCGTCCCCGTCAGCACGCGCCAAGGGCGAATCGCCCTCGGCGACACCGCACGGGGACGCGAACCTCGCACAGGCCAACCCGCGAGTGACCGCAACCAGACTCGCGGTCACGCACCACCTGCCGTCGAGTCGCACCACGTGTGGTTCTCGCACTTCGTCGCGACCACGTGCGGGAACCACAAGTGGTGCGACTGGCCGCGAAATGGTGCGGTCACGAGAGCGGAAGAAAAAACGAACTGGCGCAGCACTTCCCGCCACGGCTGCGGCTCACGATCCGTCGGAGCAGTGCCGAGATCACCGACGATGGCAGCGGAAGGCCAACGATTCCAGCGCACGGCGGTCTCGATAACTGCGTGCTCGCTCCGCTCGCAGGCAGCACTCGACCAGCGTGGGGACCCGGCCACCGGGAATCAATCGTCGTCACACCACCGACAGATCCGACATCTTCCATTCGTCGCCGTCGCGGACCAGCGTGATCTGCAGACGCGACTGATACTTCATGCCGTCAGGTTCCGCCGACGGCACCAGCGGTGTCGTGACGGTCTGATCGACGGCGACCAAGACCACGGCGGTGGAGTCAGAGATCGAGATGAGACCGGCGGACTTCGCCTCAGCGACCCCCTTGGCCTTCGCCTCGTCGTTGCCCGTGCGAGCCTGCTGGGAAGATTTGATGTAGCGATCGGCGAACTCGGATGTCGAGATCGAACGGATCCGCTTGTCGAGATCGGCGTAGTCGCCCGCCGAATAGGTCAGCACGGTGACCGCGTAGTTCTTCGCGTCGGCGATCGCCTGATCGTCCACTCCGGAGCCGTCGTCGGAGTCGGCCGTCGCGAGGAGATACCCGAGCACGCCGACTGCGACCGCGAGCACGACCACCACTGCGGCGAGGGCCGCCACCACACCCCGCGACCCGAACCGGGACCCCGTGGCGGCAGCAGACGCAGCCTCCTCATCGGTCACGTCGGTGCTTGTCTCGCCGGTGTCGACCGCAGCCGAATCGCGCTTGCCCTCGGCCTTCCCTGCTTCGTCGGCGCGGATCTGGGCCCGGCGCGCACGGTTCTCCGCAAGCATCGCCTCGCGGTCGTGTTCTTCCGAGCTGTTCGCCATGAGGCCCCACTCTAGCGCCACCGCTTCTCGCGACATCGACGGATAATGTGATGCACGACACTAATATAGTCGTGAGATATATGTGATACGAATATTGCTAATCGTTCCATCCACGCCCAAACAAGGAGCACACCATGGTCGAATTCACCCCCGAACAGCAGGCTTTCGCCCAAGCGATCACCGACTTCTGCGAACGCGAGGTCGGCACCCGGGCCAAGCGCGACGCCCTCACCAACAACGGCGCCGACGCACACTCCGACACGCTGTATCGCAAGATGGCCGAGTTGGGCTGGGCAGGCATCAACGTCGCCGAGGAGTTCGGCGGAGCGGGCGCGGGCAACGTCGAGATGTGCATCTTCCTCGAGGAGGCGGTCCGGAATCAGGCGCCGATCGGTGCCGTCGGACCCACCCTCATCACCGCGGCCGCGTACGCCAAGTTTGCGAACGACAACCTGCGTCGCGACGTTCTCGCCGGCGTGGTCGCCGGAGATTCCCTCTCCATCTCCATGTCCGAACCCGAGGCCGGATCGGACGTCGGCGCCCTCACCTGTCGTGCCGAGAAGGTCGACGGCGGGTGGAAGATCAACGGACAGAAGACATGGTGCTCCAACGCCCACTTCTCGAAATCGATCCTGCTGATCGCCCGCACCGACAGGTCCGGCGGCAAACACGAGGGCCTCACCGAGTTCCACATCCCCGCCGACACTCCCGGCCTGACCATCAGCGGCATCGACACCCTCGGCGGCCGCGAGGTCAACGACCTCTACTTCACCGACTGCTTCGTCCCCGATTCGGCAGTCGTCGGCACGGTGGGCGACGGCTGGAAGCAGCTGATGTCGGGGCTGAACACCGAGCGCCTCATTCTCGCTGCCATGCAGCTCGGATTGGCGCGCCGCTCGTTCGACGACACGCTCGCGTTCATCACCGACCGCAAACAGTTCGGCCGACCCATCGGTTCGTTCCAGGCACTTCGGCACCGAATGGCCGACCACGCGACTGAGATCGCCTGCACCCGCGAGTTGGTCTACAGCGTGGCCCGGGCGGCCGACGCGCATCCGGAGCGGATGATGCCGCGCGAGGCATCGATGGTGAAGCTCAAGGCCACCGAGACCAGTAAGGCCATGACCATCGACGGGATGCAGATGATGGGCGGCTACGGTTACGCGAAAGAGTTCGACGCCGAGCGGCTGATGCGCGGCGCAATCATCTCGACCGTCTTCGGCGGTACCAACGAGATCCAGCGCGACATCATCGGAAAGACCTATGGCCTCTGACTCCCCCGCCTCGTCGCAGCTGCGGAACCGCCCGCAGCTGTCCGACGAGGTCGCGTCGATCCTCCGGCACCGGATCATGACGGCCGAGCTGCTCCCCCGCGATCGGATCCGCATCGACGAGACCGCTGCCGCGCTCGGTATCAGCGTGACGCCCGTGCGGGAAGCGCTGCTCACGCTGCGAGGCGAGGGCATGGTCCTCCTCGCCCCGCACCGCGGGTACGAGGTCGCTCGACTCACTCGGACCGACGTCGACGACATCTTCTGGTTGCAGGGCGAGATCGCCGCGCGCATCGCCCGGCGCACCGCCGCCGCCATCACCGTGGCGCAGATCGACGAGCTCGCGTGGGCCAACGCGCAGTTCCGGAGTGCGGCGCGCTCGGGCGACCGTGCCACGCTCACACGCGCCGAGCACGAATTCCATCGTGCCCACAACCAGTTCTCGGACAGCTCCAAGCTCTCGTGGATGCTGTTGCACACGACGCGCTACACGCCGCACGAGATGTATGCGTCGGATCCCGAGTGGAGTGCGGTGACCGCCGACCGGCACGACGAGCTCGTCGCCGCGTACCGCGCCGGCGATGCCGACGCCGCCGCCGACTGCATTCGCCGAGAATTCACCGACGGCGCCGAGCGACTCATCGCTCATCTGTCCCAGACCGACATCTGGCGCGACGCCGAACCAGGCTCCACCACCTGAACAGGCGTTTTGCACTCGCCCAGATTCATGGGATAGAGTCTGATCTCGTTCGAAGGCGAGCAATCCCCCATAGCTCAACGGCAGAGCACTCGACTGTTAATCGAGCGGTTATTGGTTCGAATCCAATTGGGGGAGCAATAGAAACCACCTGTTCACAGGTGGTTTTCTTGCGTTAGGCCCCCTTCAGCCGTGCCCACGCACCACCGTGAAGCGGGTGCACGTGCTCGTCGATCCTGCGAGAGTGATTGGGTGACTTATCTTCTCGCAGTCGATTCCTCCATCTCCGGACCCGACTCGGTGTCGCGTCCGCTCGTCGCCGAGTTCGCCGACATATGGCGGGCGGCCGGTCCGGACCGAGACGTCGTTCACCGCGATCTCGCGGCCGCCCCCGTCCCGCATCTGACGACGGCGGGCCTGCACTACCCCGAGGCCATGCGCCGCCCGCACGAGAACGTCGATCCGGCTGCCGCCGCACTGCAGAACGAACTGATCGAGGAGGTCGCACAGGCGGCCGCTGTCGTGATCGGTGCACCGATGTACAACTGGTCGCTCCCGTCCACCCTCAAGGCGTGGCTCGACCATCTGCACGTCCTCGGCATCACGACGTCCAGCGACGACGCCCCGGGCCGACTGCACGGGATTCCCGTCGTCGTGGTGTCGCCGCGCGGCCTGGCGTACGACAACGACGATCCCGATCGCGCCGGCGACTACACGGTGCCGACGATCGAGAAGATTCTCGCCGGGTCGATGGGCATGGACGTGACGAGCGTGCCCGTCGACTTCACGCTCGCCGACCGACTGCCCGCGGTCGCCGAGCACGCCGCCGCTGCGGCCGACTCGCTGGCGGCTGCCTCGGAGCGCTTACGGGAGTACGCACTGCGCCTGTGAGCTGCCCGGTACCTCGACGCGATCGACAGTTTCCCACCACCGCCCCTCCTCGGTGCGCGATGCTGGCCTCATCGACCGATGAGAGGGAGAGTCCATGCCGTCACCGTTGTCCGCCGTCGCGAACAAGACCCTCGGCGCCGTCCTCGCCGACCGTGCCGCGAGCGCACCGGACGCACCGTTCATTCACTTCGGCGGCGAGACCGTCACCTACGGTCAGATGCGTCAGCGCGCGCTGCGCGCGGCGACAGGTCTGCGCGCCGCAGGCATCGGGCGCGGTGACCGCGTCGCGATCGCCGCGACGAACAGCCCCGAATGGCTGGTCGCCTACTTCGCGACCGCGCAGATCGGCGCGATCCTGGTGACGCTCAACGTCATCTACCGCGAGCACGAGTTCGCCTACATGCTCGGTCAGTCCGAGGCCACGCTCCTTCTCTGCGACGAGACAGCCGGCGATTTCGAGTTCCGTCCGTTCCTCGCGGAGCTCGCTCCGCGCATCCCGAGCGTGCAGCGCACGGTGTTCTTCGGCGCCGACGGCGACGACGGTTGGGCGCGGATGGAAGCGAGCGAGCCCGACGCCGAACCCGAGGCCGCGACACCCGACGACCCCGCCGTCATTCTCTATACGTCCGGCACCACCGGCGAGCCGAAGGGCGCCACCCTCACGCATGCGAGCCTGCTCGCCTCCGCGGCCATGCAGGCGCAGCGATTCGGTCAGCGCGCCGACGACGTCCTTCTCGGTGCGCTGCCGTTCAATCACGTCGGTGGGCTCACCTGCGCCGTCGGTTCCAGCCTCGTGGTCGGCGGGGCCGTCGCCCTGCTCGCCCGCTTTCATCCCGATCTCGTCGTCGACGCCGCACAACGCGGATTGACCGTCTTCTGCGGCGTCCCCACCATGTATCGCATGCTGTTGGCGTCCGAGGCGTTCGCCGCCTGCGACCTGTCGACGGTACGACTGTGCGTGGTCGGCGGATCGAATCTCGAGCCGTCACTCGCCGAGCAGGTGACCGCCCGTTTCGGCGGCCCCCGACTGGCGAACCTGTACGGGTTGTCCGAGACCTCGGGCGCCTGCGTCATCTCTCCGGAGGGTGACTCGCTGGCGACGGTCGCCACCACCATCGGCACTCCGCTCGACGGCGTCGAAGGACGCGTCGTCTCTGACGACGGCGCACCGCTGCCGCCCGGTGAGCCCGGCGAACTGCAGGTCCGCGGCGCGTGCGTCGCCGCCGGATACTGGGAGAAGCCGACCGAGACGGCGGCGACGTTCGCCGACGACGGCTGGTTGTCGACCGGCGACGTCGCGACGATGAACGACGACGGCCACGTCAGCATCATCGCCCGCAAGAAGGAGATGTACGTGCGCGGCGGCTACAACGTCTACCCCGCCGAGGTGGAGAACGTCCTCGCCACCGACCCGACCGTCGCGATGTGTGCGGTGATCGGCATTCCGCACCGCACCTACGGCGAGACCGGTTACGCCTTCGTCGTGCCGGCGCCGCACGCGACCGTCAACGTCGAATCGCTTCTCGAAAAGTGCCGACGCTCGCTCGCCGCGTACAAGGTGCCCGACGCCGTCGAGATCGTCGATGCGCTCCCGATGACGCCGGCGGGCAAGATCCGAAAGGTGCTACTGACGCCTGCGCCTCAGAACTAGGACGTCAAACGCACCGAACCCGCACCGCCCGGCTTCGTGAGAAGCCGAGCCGTGCGGGTTCGGTCGATAGCGCGGGTCGAGATGAGCGGGGCTCAGACCGTCGCGTGCTCGGCGCCGACGGACTTGAGTTTCGAGCGCAGCGCGAACGCGTTGACGACCTCGACCACGCCCACGACCACCAGCATGATGCCGGAGACGACGGTCAGCGTCGCGATCGACGAGATGGGCCAGATGATGAGGATTCCGCCGCCGATGACCGTGACGATGCCGGTGAAGATGCCCCAACCGCGGCCAGGCAGTCCGCTGGTGGCGTCCATGAACACCGACAGTTCTGCGACGCCGCGGAAGATCCAGCCGATGCCCACCCAGATGGCCAGCAGGATCACTGCGGTCCCGAGGTTTCGGAAGGCGACGAAGGCCAGCATGATCGAGATGGCGCCGGAGACGAACGTCAGCAGTCGCCACCAGCCATGCGAGTGCTGTACCCCGAACGTCGACGCGATCTGGAAGATGCCGGAGAGCAGCAGGTAGACGCCGAACAGGATCGCGATGGTGAAGAGCGCGGCCCCCGGCATCAGCAGAACGATGATCCCGAGAATCACCGACGCGATACCGATGCCCAGCAAGCTCTGCCACGTGCGATGAGCGATCTCCTGCACCGCTTCCGGTGCACCGCTGAGCGGGTTGTTCACAGCCATGATCTGATCTGACCTTTCGTGACGGAGAGAGCGATCGGCCGGAACTCCAACGTTCTTGAAGCGGACGAATCGTTCAGGTAGGGGAAGAGTACCGCCCGCCGAGGCGGATCGCTGGGCAACGGAGCCCGAAACCCGGTGGCGGCCAACCGTAACCGAGCACACGCCGGGCTCACGCGGCGAAATCGGTTCGCGACGCGGTGCGGACGTGCGCTACCGTGGAGTCATCATGACCTCACGAATGCAGGAGACGCCGGGCGCTCACCGCGCCGTCGGCAGATGACCGCGCCCCGCAGCCGATCCCCACGGATCGGCTGCTCGTCGTCGCTCACGGCACGCTGCGCACACCGCGTACGGCCGCTCCCCTCTTGCGCAGAACTGTCTGCGCCCATTCGAGATTGGTCTTTGTCATGAACTCCCACACCCAACAGCAGATCCTCAATGCCTTCCGCGGCGCCACGCGCAGCGAGATCAAGAAGGTCACGTTCCCCCTCGACTTCGACGACGTCGACTTCGACCGTCGCGAGTTCTACGCGTGGCGCGACCGCAAGATGCCTCGCCGCGCCTACCTCGTGGTGGAGCACGACGGCGAGTTGGTGTCCCTCATCCTCAATCGCGCGGAGGCCAAGCCGTCTCGCCGGGCGATGTGCGCCTGGTGCCGCGACGTCGAACTCACCGAGGAGGCCGTGCTGTACACGGTGCGCCGCGGTGGCTCGAACGGTCGTCGTGGTGACACGCTTGGCGTCCTGATCTGCGCAGACTTGAACTGCTCAGCGAACGTCCGGAAACGACCGCCGGCCTTCCACAAGGGCACCGATCTCGCCGCGATTCGCCAGGAGCAGATCGCCGGCCTGAGTCAGCGCGTCAATACCTTCGTCGCCGAGGTCCTCTCCACCGAAGACTAGGTGCCCCACACGTTGGTCGACCGCCACCTCACACGTTGGTCAAGCACCCGCCCACGAACGGCGGCGCTCACCACACACGCTCGTCAAGCACCCGCCCACGAACGGCGGCGCTCGCCCCCATACGTTGGTCGAGTGCCGCCGGCGAGCGGAGCGAGTCGGCGGTGTATCGAGACCGCCGCGAGTGACCAGACCGCTCTGACGCGCACCCACCACCCGGAGTTCAGGCGCCAGCGTACGCCGACAACCGACACACGACGCGAGGGCCGGGTTCTGCGGCGCCGATCTCGGCGACGAGGTCGGTCCGCCGCGCCCGGACCCGGGCCTGATTGACGTAACCCTTGTCGGTCAGCTCGCCCGCGTCGAGCTGGGCCGGCTCGGTGAGGATCAGCAGTCGTTCCACCCGTTGCGACGACCCCGCGCCGACGGCGAGGGAGCCGAGCGCCTGCACCAGGTCGGCACGCAGGTCGTCGTCCGGGACGCCGTCGTGCTGTCGTGCCGCGTGGTCGGGGTGGAGCCAGATCAACGCCGTGACGGCGTCGGAATCGTGTCCACAGATCACCGCGTCACTCACCATCCCGCCGCACGCGGACAGGAGTTGCGGGCGCAGTGTCCCGACACTGACGAAGGTGCCGGTCGCCAGCTTGAAGTCCTCGGCGATGCGACCGTCGAAGCAGAGCCCGCGCCGCGGATCGTCGTCGTCGATCAACCGGCAGGCATCGCCGGTGCGCAAAAATCCGTCCTCGTCCAGTTTCTCGGCGAGCAGTTCCGGACGGCCGTAGAACCCCGGCGTGATGTTCGGGCCGCGGACCCGTAGTTCGAGCTTCTCGCCGACGGGCGCCAGCTTCGCGTCGACCCCGGGCAGCGGTACGCCTATGCTGCTGGCGCTCGACGTCGGAAAGTGGGTGGTGGTCGCCGCCGGGGCGGTCTCCGTCATCCCCCACGACGTCGTCATCTGCGCCCGGCCGCCGTACTGGTCGGCCAACGCCGCCAGCGCATCCCAGATCCCTTGCGGCAGCGCCGCTGCCGCATAGAACGCCAGCCGCAGGTCGGCGAAGAACCCCTTGGCCGCGTCGGGGTCGCGCTCCAGGATCGGCACCAGCGCCGCATACCCGGCAGGCACGTTGAAGTAGACGGTCGGCGAGACGTCGCGCAGGTTCGTGACGGTTCGGCCGATCATCGTCGGCGCGGGACGTCCGTCGTCGATCCAGAGGCTCCCACCGTTGGTCAGCACCATGTTCATGTTGTGGTTGCCGCCGAAGGTGTGACTCCACGGCAGCCAGTCGAGCAGAATCGGCGGCTCCTCATTCAGGAACGGCCACACCTGCCGCATCTGCTGCTGGTTCACCGCCATCATGCGGTGGGTGTTGAGGACGCCTTTGGGATTCCCTGTGGAGCCGGAGGTGAACATGATCTTGCCGACCGAATCCAGGGTCGGACGGGGCGGCAGCGGACCGTCCGCAACGCTGAAGGACTCGATCGTCGTCGCGCCGTCGAGGGCGATGGGCGTCGCCGACAGCACGGTGCGGCCTGCGGCCACCGCCTCGAGAGCTGCTCGATAATCCTCTGACTCCGCGAAGACCACACCGGGGTCCGCCTGCGCGACCAGCGATGTCAACTTCGCGTGATCATCGCTCTGGAGTGAGTACGCCACGCTGACCGGCACCACCGGCATCCCCACGGCGTACGCCGCCAGGGTGACGGTCATGTGCGCGATGCTGTTGTGCGACAGGACCATGATCGGCGCATCGGCTGCGCGACCGTCAGCAGCCCTCGCGCGGACCAGACCTCGTGCCAACGCCTCCACGCGCACCAGCATCGCGCCCCACGTGACGCGGTTCCAGTCGCCGTCGGCCGACTTCTCGGCGACCAGCACGCGGTCGGCGTGCGCCGCGGCGCCGGCACAGAAGTCGTCGTACACCGTGCGGGAACACTCCTCCAACGGTTCGACGGAGCGCACGACGATGGAGCCGTCGGGACTCACGGTCTTCTCGATCCGCGGGGCCGCGAAAGTGACTGTCATGGTTTCTCCCGATTGAGTGTGGTGCTCGACACACTCAATAGTTCTACACCAATATCTCGTCGATACATATCGATGTAGATAGTTGATCGTGGAGAAATGCGCTACAGCCCTACCTGGTCGGCACCGTGCGTGGCACCCGACGAGGTCTCACCCCATGGGCAGTCGGTCGGCCGCCGAACGCAGGTCCATCGTCGCAGCGGCGGCCGCCCGCGCCGCACGACGTCCCGCCCGCGTGGCGCCGAGCGTCGACGCGCTGCGCCCGTAACCGACCAGGAACAGGCCGGGCACGCGAACCACGCTCACGTCGTCGTCGGCCATCAAGACGCCGCCGGTCGGCTCCCGCACGCCGAGTCCGGTCAGGTGCCCGATCGACGCCCGGAACCCCGTCGCCCAGATGATCACGTCCACGGATTCGGTACTGCCGTCAGCGAATTCGACGCCGTCGCCGACAAGTCGGGCGATCGGTCCGCGTGAGGTCAGCAGGCCGCTGGCGATCGCGGGCAGGAGTTTCGGCGACCGCGGCAGCCCGGTCGCGGCGACAACACTCAGCGGTCGCAGACCGGCGCGCGTGCGCTGAGCGACGCTGTTCTCCACGGCCAGCCCCCACTCGGTGTCGAACGGGACGTCTCGCCACCGCGGCGGCGTCCTGGTGGACCAGATCGGCGTGGCGCCGGCGGCGTCGAGCAAGACGACGAACTCGACGGCCGAGATGCCGCCGCCGACCACCAGGACGCGCTGACCCGCGAAGTCGCCCGGCTCGGGGAAGTCGCGGGTGTGCAACTGCCTGCCGTCGAAGTGCCCCGGATACCAGGGCACGTAGGGACGATCCCAGGTGCCGGTCCCGCTGACGACGGCACCGGCGAGGTAGGTGCGGACCGCGCCGCTCGGGTGCTGGGCGCGCACGACGAAGCGGTCGTCGCCGTCACGCTCGACGGACATCACGCGCCACGGCCGACTCACCCGCAGGTCGCGGTCGCGTTCGTACTCCCCGTAGTAGCGCTTGACCACGTCGCGAGCAGGTTCGGCCGGATCGGCATCGACGAGGCGTGACCCCGGAAGGTTGTAGACGCCGTTCACCCAGTCGAAGGTCAGCGCGTCCCACCGATGACTCCACGCGCCGCCCGGGGTGGGATTGGCGTCGAGCACCTCGAAGTCCTCCCCCGCAACCAACCCCTCGTGTTGCAGGTAGTACGCGGTCGACAATCCTGCCTGACCGGCGCCGATGACGACGACTCGCCGCTCGATCACCGAGGTCTCGTCGTCTCGCGCCATCCCAAACGTGTCCATGCCTCGACCAACCAACCAGCGCTCGCCGTTGTTCCTGCAGTGTCTGGTGCGACACACTTGCGTGCATGCAACCTTGCACTCGTGCAATACTGCACTAGTGCAAACAAAGGAATTGGGTCTTCGAGAACGCCAGCGACTCCAGACGCTGCGGACGCTGCGCGCCGCAGCCGTCGACCTCGTCCGCGAACAGGGATTGACCGAGACGACGATCGCCGAGATCGCCGATCGCGCAGGCGTCTCCCGACGCACCTTCTTCAACTACTACGCATGCAAAGAAGACGCCGTGCTCGGCGCGGGCGCACCGACGGTGCCCGCCGGGCCGCTCGACGAATTCCTCCAGACCCCGACGGGTCCGGAGCGTCTCGATCGCGCGATCGCCCTCCTGCTCGCCGTCGCCGCAAGCATCCGGCAGGCCGGAGCGCGGCACGTCGACCATGCACGGCTCGTCGAGGAGTATCCGCAGCTCACTGACCGGATGCGCCAGCACGGGCTGGCCGCCCAAGAGAGTCTCGATCACGCGCTCACCGAGCAGCTCGCCGACGCACCGCCCGACGATCTGGACACCGCTCGCGCACAGATTCAGATGGCGGGTGCGGTCCTGCACTTCGCCTACAAGTCGGACCCCGACGTCTTCGACAACCCCGCTTCACCAGCCCTGGCCAAGGCCCTCGAGGTCTTCCGCCGAACCATCAAGGAACTCGCATGACCACAACCACCGCCGAGCCCTCCGGCGATACCGCGCAAGGCACCGATCGCCGATCAGTGACCCTGCTGTTCATCGGTCTGATGATCACGATGCTGCTCGCGTCGCTGAATCAGACCGTCCTGTCCACCGCGCTGCCGACCATCGTCGGTGAACTCCACGGCGTCGACCAGATGACCTGGGTCATCACCGCCTACATCTTGGCGAGCACCATCGTGATGCCCGTCTACGGCAAGATCAGCGACCTGCTGGGACGCAAGCCCGTCCTGCTGTCGGCGATCGCCATCTTCCTCGCAGGCTCCGTGGTCGGCGCCCTCGCAGGCAACATCTCCTGGCTGATCTTCGGCCGGGTGCTCCAGGGCCTGGGCGGCGGCGGACTGATGATCCTCTCGCAGGCGGCCATCGCCGATGTGGTCCCCGCCCGCGAACGCGGTCGCTACATGGGCTTCATGGGCGCAGTCTTCGCCGTCTCGTCAGTCGCCGGACCGCTGCTCGGCGGCTGGCTCACCGAAGGTCCCGGCTGGCGCTGGGCGTTCTGGGGCAATCTGCCGCTGGGTGCGCTCGCCATCGCTGCGACCATCGCCTTCCTCAAGCTCCCGAAGGTGGAGCAGACGATCAAGCCGCGGATGGACTACCTCGGCATGGCGCTGATCGCCGGCGCGACCACCGCACTGGTCCTGGTCTGCACCTGGGGCGGACACACCTACCCGTGGCTCAGCTCGCAGATCATCACACTCGGCGTCGCCGCCGTCGTGCTGGCCATCGCATTCGTCGCCGTCGAGAAGCGCGCCGAGAACCCGATCATGCCGATGGGCTTGTTCGCCGACCGCAACTTCAACCTCACCACCGTCGCCAACCTGATGATCGGTGTCGCGATGTTCGGCGCCCTCGGCTACATGCCGACCTACATCCAGATGGTCACCGGCGTCAGCGCGACGGTCGCAGGCCTGCTGATGATCCCGATGATGGGTGGTCTGCTCATCACCTCGATCGTGTCCGGCCAAGCCGTGTCGCGGACCGGCCGGTACAAGATCTTCCCGATCGTCGGATCGTTCGTCATGGGTCTGGGTCTGGTCTTCATCGCGACGATGCACATCACCACGCCCACCTGGCTCATGTGCGTGTACCTCGCGGTGTTCGGCGTCGGCATCGGTCTGTCGATGCAGATCCTCACGCTGATCGTGCAGAACTCGTTCCCGACCAGCATGGTCGGCACCGCGACCGCCGCGAACAACTACTTCCGCCAGGTCGGCGCGACGCTGGGCTCCGCGATCGTCGGATCGATCTTCGCCTCGCGTCTGGCGACGCTGCTGACCGAACGCTTGGGCGGCTCCGGTGCGGGTGATGCCAGCGGTCGTAACGGGCTCACCCCGGCCGCAGTGAACGCACTGCCCGACGCCATCCGGATCCCGGTCATCGAGTCGTACAACGAAGCACTGCTGCCGATCTTCCTGTTCTTCGTTCCCCTCGCCGCGATCGCCCTCGTCGTGCTGCTGTTCGTCAAGGAGAAGCCGCTCGCGACGACCGTCGACACACCGCCCGTCGCGGCCGCCGAGGCAGTCGCGCTGCCGACCGCGGAGGTCGCACTCGACGAGCCGGCGACCTCGACCCCGGACCGTCGTGAACCGGTGGGTGCAGGCGGTACCCGCACCCGCTGACCCACAAGAGACGCGCACTGTCCTCGGGAGATCCCGGGGACAGTGCGCGTTTTCGCGTGTCAGACGACGGCGAGTGCGTCGACCGGCGCCACCGACACTGCGCGACGGCTCGGCGGCAACGACGCGACGGCGACCAGTGCGACGGTGCCTGCGACGATCGCGGCGAGCGCACCGAGCGGCAGACCGATCGGGAACCCCGGGGTCAGCGCGCCGATCAGGGACTGACTGCCGACGGCGCCGAACACCATGCCGAGCGCCAGGCCTGCGAGCATCGCCGTGCCCGACAACGCGATCGACTCGAGCGTGATGGTCTGTCGAACCTGCTTGGCCGTGAAGCCCATCGCCCGCAGCATCCCGATCTCTCGCGTCCGCCCGATCACCGTCAGTGACATCGTCGAGACGAAGCCGACGGCGGCGATGATCACCGAGATCACGATCAGCCCCACCAGCACCCAGGTCATCATCGTCATGGTCTCCCGGTTCCGATCGAGTTCTTCTGCGGTCATGTCCCAGCGCTCGATCGACTCCCGCAGCGAGGTCATGCCTGCGATGACGGTGACGATGAGAGTGACGCCGATGAACAGCCCGATGGTCGACCGAGTGGTGCGCGCCTTGTCGGCCACCGCGTTCTTGCGGGCCAGGATGGCTGCCGGGCTGCTGCCGAGCAATCGTCCCAGGCCGGCGACCAGAGCCGGAACCACGGTCTGCGCGCCGAGCAGCAGACCCACCGACGTGATCGCGGTGCCGAAGAAGGCGACGAAGAAGCCGTCCGTCTTGCCGTGCTCGCCGAGGTAGACCGCGCCGGCCAGGAGTACTGCGCCGAAGCCGACGAGTCCGACCGCGACGAGGTTCCTCAGCCACCGGTACCCGTTGGTGGAACGCCCCACCGCGGTGCCCGCCAGCGTGCGCCGCGAGCCGATCACCGTCGCCACGACTGCCACGCCGATGACCGTTCCGGCAGCGAACAAGGTGGTCGGCGGAAGGTAGCTGTACCGGATGTCCGGCAGCAGTCCGCGTCGCACCATCACCAGCCGTGCGAGGTCGGCGACGGCGACGCCGCCGACCAGACCCACCAGTGCACCGAGCGCCGCGACCTTGGCGACGCCTTGCGTCAGGCTGGACCGCAGCTGCTTGGCGCTCGCCCCGATCAGCCGCAGCAGTTCCAACTGACGCTGGCGGCCGGCGATCACCGTGTCGACGCCGTTGCTGATGACCAGTGCGGCCACGAACAGGGCGATCATGATGAAGACCGACGACACGATGTCCAACAGCACGCCGATGCCGCCGTCGGACTGCTCGCCGGCACGGCCGAGGAAGTCGCTCGCGGTCAGGATGATGCCCGCGTACCCCGCGGACAGTCCGCAGACCACGCCCACCGTCGACAGCTCACGCAGCGATCCGGCGGTCAGCCGGTAGTCGTTGGCCCTCATGCCGCCACCCCCTGCAGGTTGATGAGGAGGTCGGAGATCTGGCGCGGATCCAGTCCGCGGTACTCCCCGACGATCCGTCCGTCGGCCAGCACTAGGATGCGGTCGGCGTACGACGCGGCGACCGGGTCGTGCGTGACCATCGCGATGCCCTGTCCGTACTCGCGGGCCGCGGTGGTGAGCAGTGCCAGGACCTCGCGGCTGGTGCGGGTGTCGAGCGCGCCGGTCGGCTCGTCGGCCAGGATGATGGTCGGCTTGCCCGCGAGGGCACGGACGATGGCGACGCGCTGCTGCTGGCCGCCGGAGAGTTGCGCGGGCAGGTGGTCGAGCCGGTCGCGCAGGCCGAGCGAACCGACCAGATGCGCGATCCACGCTTGTTGCGCGGCGTCGGGTTCGCGTCCGGCGAGGACGAATGGCAGGCGGATGTTCTCGTCGGCGGTCAGCGTCGGGATGAGGTTGAAGGACTGGAAGACGAACCCGATGCTGGTGCGTCGGAGAATGGTCCGCGCGGTGTCGTTGAGGCCGACGATCGGGTTGTTGCCGAGCCAGATCTGGCCCGAGCTGGCTTCGTCGAGGCCGGCCATGACGTTCATCAGGGTCGACTTGCCGGAGCCCGACGGTCCCATGATGGCGGTGAACTCGCGGCGTCGGATGTCGACCGACACGTCGCGCAGCGCGTGGACCGGATTGGCGGGGTCGCCGTACGTCCGTGAGACGTGGCGCATGACGACGGCGGGTCTGGTGGTGGGATCAGTTGCGTTCATGGCATTAACGATATGGCTCTGACCTGGCCTTTCGCGTCCACCCGGAGGCGGAAAACCGGTACATCGAGCGGAGGGTCTCGGCGTCATCCTCGGGATGTACGCGGGGGTGGTTCACACCAGTCCGTGCTCGTACGCGTAGACCACCAGCTGCACGCGGTCGCGCAGTGAGAGCTTCGCGAGGATCCGCGAGATGTGTGTCTTCACCGTGGCTTCCGAGAGGAATTCGGTATCCGCGATCTCCGCGTTCGAGAGTCCCGTCGCGGCGCGCAGCAGGATCTCGCGTTCGCGCGCGGTCAACGTCTGGAACTCGGGGCCCGGGTCGGTGCCGCGGGAGCCGTGGCGCTCGAACAACTGCCGGGTCGCCGACGCCGCGACCACCTGGCTGCCGTCGGCGACGGCCCGCACCGAAGCCAGCAGGAAGTCGGGCTGGGCGTCTTTGAGCACGAAGCCGCTGGCACCCGCTTCGATGGCGCGCGCCGCCGCCTCGTCGACGTCGAAGGTGGTCAACACCAACACTTTCGGTGCGGAGGCACCGAACTCGGCGAGCAGCTGACCGGTCGCGGTGATCCCGTCGATCCCGGGCATCCGCACGTCCATGAGGATCAGATCGGGCGCGGCGTCGCGCACCATCTGTGCCAGGCTCAAGGCCGACGACTCCTGGGCCACCACGTCGATGTCGGGCTGGCTCGACAAGATCATCGCGATCCCGCCTCGGAAGAGCGGCTGATCGTCGACCAGGGCAACGCGAATCATGACAGTCCTTTCGGGCGGGCCGGGATCACCAGCTCGACGAGCCACCCGCCGTCCGTCGCCGCGCTGGTCAGCGTACCGCCGGCCAGTTCGGCGCGTTCGACCATGCCGCGGATGCCGTGACCGGCTCCGCCCGGCGCCAGCGGCGCGTCGGACAGCGCATTGCCGATCGTCAGGCGACAGCCGTCGGTCCACTCCTGCCGCACGTTCACCGGCTGCTCCAGATCGCCGTACTTCAACGCATTCGTCAGGGACTCGGTGAGGATGGCGAACGCGACGCGGACGCTCAGCGGCGACGCCGCGTCCTCGTCGCCGATCTCGCTGGACTGCAGCATCATGCCCGCTGCACGCATCCGCGCGAACAACTGCTCGCGGTCGGTTCGCGCATGATCCGCGGTCGACTCCGCGCTTCGCAGCTCCTCCAGCACGCCGCGGACGTCGGCGAGGGCCTGCCGCGCGGTGTCGGCGATGACGCCGAGCGCGTCCTTGGCGGCGTCCGGGCTGGTGTCGAGAACAAACCGGGCGCCTTCCGCCTGGGCCACGACCACGGCGAGCGAATGTGCCACCACGTCGTGCATGTCGCGCGCGAGAGCCGAACGTTCGGCCTGCTCGTCGTACAGATCCAGCAGACGACGGCGTTCCAATTGCGCGATCTGCTCGGCGACGCGCGCCCGTTCCACGCTCCGCCGCTGGTAGCGGACGTATCCGAACGTCCAACTGCCGATCAGCAGGACGACGATCCCGACGAAGGTGACGACGTATGCCGACAGCGTCGACTCGTCGGTTCCGCCCAGCCCCGGAGCGCGGGGATAGACCCACGCCGCGACGCCCGACCCGACGGTGCCGACCGCCAGCGACGCCATCCGCACCCGCGCCGACGGATGATGCCCCGCTGTGTAGTAGAGGACCGAGTACAGCAGGCAGGCGGCGGGCGCGATGTCATACGTGACGACCTGGATCACTGCCGAGCCGAGTGCCAGCGCCATCATCAGCGACGGCGCCGAGCGTCGGATCATCAGCGCGACGCCGACCATCACGCTCACGATCGCGGCGGTGAGACCCGTCCCCGACGCGATCGCGACGAGCATCACGGTCAGCACCAGACCGACCGCGGCGTCGCCGATCGCCGACCGTCGCGTCAGGGACGGGAAGGCGAGCGGATCCCGAAGTCGGTGCCCGGCGATCATGACCATTCCTCTACCGTCCCATGGATTTCCCGCACTGTGAGCAGCGCGTCATTACGGTCCCGACCCTTCTGAACGCACCATCACACGTTGTACCGTCCTTGCTGTGACATCGCTAGCAGATCGGGGCCGCCGCGGCGTGGCCGAAGTGGCTCACCAGTCCTCAGCCCTGGTGAGCCGGGCGACCGGGGCCGCCGTCGACGTCATCGCAGCACCCGGTGCCCGCGTCCTCGCCGTCACGCGCGATCTCAGGAATCCGGTGCAGGCGCACGCCGCACCCGTCCCGGTCGACGGCGTCGAGGCCGCGAACCGACTGCTCCGCCAACTCGGCATCACCACATTCACCCCCACCGTCGGTCTCTCGACCGACCTCACGTTCCCGGTCGCCGTCGGCGGCGCCGTCGCAGGCCCGTACACGCCGGGCATCGGAAATCTGACGATAGCGAACGTCAGCGTCAATGCGGTCCGCGGTGGCGAAATCCTCTACGGCTTCCTGCCCGTCGGAGTGTTCGCCGATTTCGGCGACAAGTCCGGCGTCCACGTCGCGTGGTTCAACGCGACCACGCTCCAGGGCGGGCTCGGCGCTCCTCTGGCCGGTCTCACCGACACCGTGATCGAGGCGGTGTCACGCCGAGTGCAGGCTGCGCCCATCCCCACCTCGATGTACTCGGTGGCGGTCACGCGCCTCAAACGCGCCCTGCGGGTGGTCCCGTCGAACGGCATCCGCGGCGGACTCGTCGACACCGGCGGCGGCGTCGTGTTCTGCGCAGTGTACGGAACGGTCAAGCGCGGCAAGACGAACTACTACTTCCTCCCGTCGATCGGCGTGACGCGAGCCTGACCCGCACGTCCGGTCACCGGATCCCCTGCGAGCGGCCGCGATCCCGACAGGTAAAGTCGTTCTTCGGACCGACGCCGGTTCGCGGGGCGATAGCTCAGTCGGTTAGAGCCGCTGACTCATAATCAGCTGGTCGCGGGTTCGAGCCCCGCTCGCCCCACCGCATCTTCCACCGCCGATTGTGACCCGCTCCGGGTAACGATCGGCGGTGGAAGCGTTTTGGCACCGCTGCTGTCACGCAAACCCGCCGTGACAGTCCGGGCCGCACGGTGTCGTCGTGCCGGGCCACCCGTGATTGTTGAGTTCCCGACCGACCTTGCCCGCGGTTCGGCAGGCGCGCTCGACCGTCTGTCCCCACCCCTGCCGCAGGGTTCGCTTGGACGCGAACACGGCGGCGTCGAGGTCGCGTTCCATGTCGGCGTCTTGCGCGGCCGGCCCGTCGTGATAGAGCCGCCCGTCCAGTTCGACGATCACATCCCACTTCGGGTCCTCCACATCACGAAATCCGTGGCGCCCGACCGCGGTGCCCGACTGCCGGATCGACGTGGGCAGCCCAGGCGATTCTGTCGCCGACCGCCACGCGATGGCAGCCGTTTCGGCCACCTGTGAACGACGCGAGAATTCATCCACCGCCGTGCGTTACCCGTTGCGGGTAACGCACGGCGGTGGTACGTCCCTGGCTCTACTTCTTCAGTTCGACGCCGGGGCTCTTCTCCGCGGCGAAAGACTTCACGTAGCGGTAGAGGCCGGTCACGAAGATGACGAACACGACGACGCCGATGAGCTGCATCCAGTTCCCGAGGCCGTCGCCGACGATCGCGAGCGGCGAATCACTGCCGCTTGCGCCGACGATGCCCGCGTACACCACGCCCCAGAGGCTCTCGCCGACGATCAAGCCGGTGGCGAGCAGGACGCCGAGACGTTTCTTGCGTTCGCCGTCGACCGGGTCCTGGGCCGCCCACTTGTCGTAGGCCAGGCCGAGGAGGGCGCCGATCGGAATGATCAGCGTCAACGACATCGGCAGATACATGCCCATGCCGACCGCGAGCGGCGGCAGTTTCAACGACGACGTCGTCCGCTTCAGCACCTCGTCGACGACGATCACCCCGGCGCCGATGGCGGCGCCGAGTCCGACGAGCGCCCAGTCGAGATCGCCGCCGAACACGCCTTCCGCGAGGGTCGAGAGCAGCGCGGCCTGCGGTGCGGCGAGCGGGTTGTCCGACGCGCCCGGCGCCCCGGCGAAGCCGAAGGCATTCTGCATCAGATCGAGGATCGGCGGAATCACAACCGAGCCGAAGAGCACACCGATCACCAGCGCGACCTGCTGCTTCCACGGGGTGGCACCGACCAGCTGGCCGGTCTTCAGGTCCTGCAGGTTGTCGTTCGAGATGGTGGCGACGCCGAAGACGACCGCGGCCGTGAACAGCGTGTACGCGATCAACGCGTCGGTCTGATCCGGGGTGTCGCCCGAGCCGTGGGTGACCTTGATGAGCAGCGCCGCGAACAGCACCACCAGCACGCCGACGCCGGAGATCGGGCTGTTCGACGACCCGATCAGACCGGCCATGTACCCGCACACCGCGGCGACGACCAGACCGATCACGAACACGAAGACCACGCTGAGGATCAGGATGCCGGTGGCACTGTCGACGAGCGCGGTGCCGTTGAGGAAGTCCCACAGCAGCCAGGCGACGGGGATCATCGCCACGACAATCGTCAGACCGACGTACTGGATCGGGATGTCACGTTCGGTGAGATCCACCTCCTGACCGGATTTGCGTGCCCGCGCGCTGACGGCGGCTTGCATGATGCCCCGCAGGATCGGGCCGATCACGGTCAGCAGCGTCCAGACCGCGGCGACGGCGATCGCGCCCGCGCCGACCATGCGCACGTCGGCGGAGAAGACGCTCTGCACCGCGTCGAGCAGATCGTGCGACAGGTCCGTGCCCGCAGACCGGACCGGCAGGATGATGAAGAACGAGATCACCAGGCCGACGATCATCGCGATGCCGACACCGATCCCGACCAGGTGGCCCACGCCGATCAACGCCAGCGACAGGCTGGCGCCCATCATGGTGGCGCCCGGTCCCACCCGGAATGCGACGGCGACCTCGGTGGAGACAAGCTTCAACGATCCGAGGATGGCGAACAGCGCCGAACCGATCGAACCGACGACGATGGCGCGCATGCCGCCGCGGTTCGCGTCCGCAGCGCCCGGCTCCTGACCCGATGTGTCGCCGACCTTGAGGACCTCGGCCGCCGCAACGCCTTCGGGATACGGGAGGTCGGACCCGGTGACCAGGGCGCGGCGCAACGGAATCGAGTACATGACGCCGAGGATGCCGCCGACGGCGCACACCGCGACCGTCTCCCAATACGGGAAGCCGGTCCACCAGCCGATCATGATGAGGCCGGGCAGCACGAAGATGATCGCCGAGAGGGTGCCCGCCGCCGACGCGATGGTCTGGACGATGTTGTTCTCCACGATCGAGTGATCACGGAAGTAGCGCAGCACCGACATCGAGATGACGGCGGCCGGGATCGCCGTCGCGAACGTCAGACCGACTTTGAGACCGAGGTATACGTTGGCCGCCGTGAAGACCAATGTGATGAGTCCGCCGAGGATCACGCTGCGGAGCGTCAACTCCCTGATCGGGTTCTTCACCGATTCGGACATGTGGTTCCTCCCGAGCATCCGTCACATCGACCAGCAGAACGTCACCTTACGACGCGCTCGCCGGGCCCCGTCGGTCAACCCGCGCCAATGCCCGTTTCGATTCGGTGACAAAGAGTCTCGCCCCGACGCCGACCACGCTCAGACGGCGTCGAAGGCCTGTTCCAGCAGGCTGCGTCGGTACGCTTCGAGCGCAACCAGATCGCCGAACAGCGCGTTGTACCCGTCGGGGTCGTTGCCCGGCGACATGCGCCGCAGCCGGGACTTGATGTCGGCGATCTGCGAACCGACCCAGATCTCCTGCGACCGCGCCAGCACGCTGGAGATGTACTGCGGAATACGATCGTCCTCCACCGGAATCGGCTCGACGGCCAACTCGGTGACGAGAGGCGCGACCGTCGGATCGTCGATCAGCGCATGATGCACCGCGTCCACCCACGACGCACCGCCGAGACCACTCGCCGCTCCCCCGGCTTCGGCGATCGCCGAACGGATCTTGAGGTACGACGGGTCGGTGAAGCACTCGCCGGGCAGCGAGTCGAAGACGGTGCCTGCGATCGCCGGATACTGCAGCGCCGCCTTGAGCGCCTCGCGTTGCGGCCACAGGCGCGGATCGTTCGGCAGCGGCCGCGCGGTCGGCGGCGGCGACATCGCCTCGGGCCGTGTCCGCGAGTCCTGCTGCCGCGACGATCCGCCGCGACGACGTCCACCGTGACGTTTGGCGTCACCGCGGACTCGGGACAGGACCTGCGCGACGTCGTCCCAGCCCACCCAGCCGGCCAGCTGTCGTGCGTACTCGTCGCGCAGCGCGACGTCGCGGATCCGCGCGACCACCGGAACCGTGTCGCGCAGCGCCGCGACCCGGCCCTCCGCAGTGTCCAGGTCGTGCCCGCCGATGAGCGTTTTGATCGCGAACTGGAACATCGGGATCCGGCGGGCGATGAGATCGCGCACTGCGGGGTCGCCCGACTTCTGCCGCAGTTCGCAGGGATCCATGCCGTCGGGCGCCACGGAGACGAAGGTCTGCCCGGCGATCGACTGCTCGCCGTCGAACGCCTTCATCGCCGCGGCCTGACCGGCGGCGTCGCCGTCGAAGGTGTAGATCACCTCGCCGCGGAAGTACGAGTCGTCCATCATCAGCCGGCGGATCAGCGCCAGGTGGTCCTCACCGAACGCCGTGCCACACGAGGCGACGGCGGTGGTCACCCCGGCCAGATGCATCGCCATCACGTCGGTGTAGCCCTCGACGATCACCACCTGGTGGCCCTTGGCGATGTTGCGTTTGGCCAGGTCCAGCCCGAATAGCACCTGCGACTTCTTGTAGAGCATCGTCTCGGGCGTGTTCATGTACTTGCCGAGGTTGTCGTCGTCGAAGAGCTTGCGCGCACCGAAGCCGATGACGTCGCCCGCCAGGTTGCGGATGGGCCAGAGGAGGCGACGGTGGAACCGGTCGATCGGGCCGCGCTGTCCCTGCTTCGACAGCCCGGCGGCCTCGAGCTCGGAGAACTGGAAGCCCTGCTTCAGCAGCGCCTTGGTCATCGTGTCCCAGCCGGCGGGCGCATATCCGCAGCCGAAGTGGGCGGCGGCATTGCCGTCGAAGCCGCGTTCGGTGAGGAAATCGCGCGCCACCTGCGCCTCGGGCGACTGCAGGCGTTCGGCGTAGAACTGCTGGGCGGCCGCATTGGCGGCGACCAGACGCGCGCGAGTGCCGCGGTCGCGTTTGATCGCGGTGCCGCCGCCCTCGTAATTGATCGTATAGCCGATCGCGTCGGCGAGCTGCTCGACGGCCTCGACGAAGCTGATGTGCTCCTGCTTCTGCAGGAAGGTGTAGACGTCGCCGCCCTCCCCGCACCCGAAGCAGTGGAAGTGGCCGTGATGCGGGCGGACGTGGAACGACGGGGTCTTCTCGTCGTGGAACGGACACAGGCCCGTCAAGCGGTCGGCTCCGGCCCGACGCAGCGTGACATAGTCGCCGACGATGTCTTCGATGCGCGTCTGCTCGCGGATGGCAGCGATGTCGCGATCGGGGATTCGGCCTGGCACGCAGCCAGTCTAGTGGTCCTGACAAATCGGCGTCGTCGACCATCCACAGCCCGGGCGGCCGCGTGTCGCCGACACCGAACTGTCGGAGCCCCGACGTACAGTGATCTCACCAATCGAACATACGAGCGAATCGCTACCGCACCCGGTCGGCGAGACGGTCGGAAGACGTTGAGGAGGAGTCATGTGCGAGTTCGATCCCGAGTGCGACGGCGCCGACGATCTGATCGGCGACGCGCTCGCCCAGATCACCGACGGCCGGTGGGCGGTCACCGGCGTGCTGGGCGACGCGGCGCATCCGCCGATCGCGTACACCAGTGGGCTCACCGAGCACGGCCGACCGGAGTTGGTGATGACCGGCCTGCCGCCGCGCCTGGCGGGCCTCCTGCTGGACTACGCCGCCCAGGCGGTGGTCGGCGATCCGACGTTCGGCGCCGGTTCCAGCGTTCCGGCGCGTCTACGACGTCCGGTGTCGCTGCACGCGATCGACGTGATCGATGCCGATCCCCTGCGCCTCACCAGGGTTCTGTACGGTCTCCGATTCAATGCCGTGCAGTTGGTGTGGCCGGACGATGAGGGCCGCTACCCGTGGGAACCGCGGTACGCCATCCCCGCACAGGTGCAGCCTCTGCTCGGCGTCCCTGCTGTGGAGGCTGCTTAGGCGATTGATTTCCGATGACGGTCGTCCCCACGCTGGTCGAGTGCTGCCCGCGAGCGGAGCGAGCACGCAGTTATCGAGACTGGCGTGCGCTGGAATCACCGGGCCTTCCGCCGCCATCGTGTGGTGATCTCGGCACCGCTCCGACGAGTTGAGCCGCAGCCGCCTCCATGTTGGGAAGCGGTTGTCGTCGGCGAGAACGCACTGCGAACCACACCACTCTCAGGCCAACCCGGGAGTGACCGCAACCAGGCTCGCCGTCACGCACCACTTCCCATCGAGCCGCACCACTTGTGGTTCTCGCACTTCGTCGCGACCAAGTGCGGGAACCACAAGTGGTGCGACTGGCCGCGAAGTGGTGCGGTCACGAGAGCGTCAGAGAAAACGAACTGACGCAGAGTCACGCGAGGCTTGTGTTCGATCTGATATCGCCGCCGCGCGCCGCCTACTGTCACATGGTGCTGAGAACTGCTTGCTCAGCCCCCTCCGGCGGCAATGTTCCGTCGGAAACTCCTGAGCGGGCAGATCTCAGGTGGGATCAGTCGGACGCGGCCTCGCCGACGACCCACCGCCTCCCGCCTCCCGCCTCAGAGACAGCGACTCACGATCCGTCGGAGCACGGCCGAGATCACCACCTGATGGCAGCGGAAGGCCCGCAATTCCAGCGGAACTCACGACGGTCTCGATAACTGCGTGCTCGCTCCGCTCGCAGGCAGCACTCGACCAACGTGGGGCGGCGGGCTACGCGGTGCCCTCGGCGGCGTCGAGGCGGTCGGCGACGTCCTGAGGGAAGCCGCCGGTCGCGATCGGCCCCCAGCGGGTCGGGGTGATGCGGATCAACGACTTGTTCTGCAGGCGCATCGCGGCGCGGTACTCCTCCCAGTCGGAGTGCTCACCGGCGATGCTGCGGAAATAGTCGACGAGTCCGTCCTCGGCATCGGGCATGTCGAGGACCTCGGCGTCGCCGTCGACCTGCACCCAGGCGCCGCCGAAGCTCTCCGACAGCACGCAGACGCTGACGCTCGGCCGCCGTCGGGCGTTCACGGCCTTCGCACGGTCGGGGTACGTGGCGATGACGATGCGTCCCTGCTCGTCGACGCCCGCCGTGGCAGGCGACATCTGCGGTGAGCCGTCGCCGCGCGTGGTCAGCAGGATGAGTTGATGACGTGTACGGACGAAGTCGAGGAGTTCGTCGCGGTCGACACGGGCAGAAGTAGCAACGGTGCGAGCCATGCTTCTGACGGTACCGCCTGACCGCCGTCGACGAGTGGTGACGAGCCGCTTCGACCGACGCCGACAGTCGATGTAAGAGCGTGCAAGGGCCACGACAGACGCCGCGCGCACAGTTGCCGACATGACAACGACACTCGCGGCCCACGACGCCGCCATCGGTACAAGCACCGATCTCGCGATCGACGCGCGCGGTCTGGTGAAGCACTTCGGTGAGACGAAGGCCGTCAACGGCATCGATCTCGCGGTTCCCGCAGGCACCGTCTACGGGGTCCTCGGCCCCAACGGAGCAGGCAAGACCACCACCGTCAGCATGCTCGCGACACTGCTGCGGCCCGACGCCGGATCGGCCCGGGTCTTCGGCTACGACGTGGTCGACGACGCCGTCGCCGTCCGGTCGCTGATCGGCGTCACCGGGCAGTACGCCTCGGTCGACGAGGATCTGACGGCGACGCAGAACCTGGTGCTGTTCGGCCGACTGCTCGGCAAGTCCCGCACGCAGGCCAAGGCTCGCGCCGAGGAACTCCTCGCCGACTTCGCCCTGGAAGAGGCCGCCTCCCGTCCGCTCAGTGAGTTCTCCGGCGGCATGCGCCGACGACTCGACCTCGCCGCATCACTGATCGACACGCCGCCGCTGCTCTTCCTCGACGAACCGACCACCGGCCTCGACCCGCGGACTCGCGCCCAGATGTGGGAGACCATCCGCAAACTGGTGGCCCAGGGCGCGACCGTCCTCCTCACCACGCAGTATCTCGACGAGGCCGATCAGCTCGCCGATCGGATCGCCGTGATCGACCGCGGTCTGGTGATCGCCGACGGCACCGCCGACGAGTTGAAGCAGTCGGTCGGCACCAGCACGCTGATCCTGACGCCTGCGGACCGCGCCGACGCCGCGAGTGCCGCTCAGATCGCCGAGAACGTGCTCGGCGACCCCGCCGCGTTCAGCCCGGAGGCCGGTCGCGTGACGGTCACTCTCCATCACCCCGACCGCGTGCCCGACGTCCTGATCGCGCTGCGCGACGCCGACATCGCAATCGACGAGATCACCGTGTCCAAACCCACCCTCGACGAGGTCTTCCTGACCATCACCGGCAACGACGACTCCGCACCCACCGCCCAGGAGGCCCACTCATGACCACCACCCTCGACTCCCCGATCCAGCGCGCACCGATCAACATCGAAGCGACCCGCACCCAGGCCCGCCGATCCATCACGCTGGTCGAGACCGTCGCACAGTCGTTCTCGCTCGCCTACCGCAGCGTCGTCAAGATGATGCGCAACCCCGAACAGTTCTTCGACGTCGTCCTGCAGCCGATCATCTTCACGCTGATGTTCACCTACATCTTCGGTGGCGCGATCAGCGGCGACACCGCGAGCTATCTGCCCGTCATCATCCCCGGCATCCTCGTCCAGACCGTCATCGTCACCTCGATCGTCACCGGCACCCAACTCCGCGAGGATATGAACAAGGGCGTCTTCGACCGCTTCCGCTCGCTGCCGATCGCGCGGATCAGCCCGCTCGCCGGCGCACTGCTGGCCGACGTCATCCGCTACCTGCTCGCCACCGTGATCACCTTCGGCGTCGGCATCGCGATGGGCTGGCGGCCCGATCCGCTCGGCGTCCTCGGCTCCACCCTCCTGGTGCTGGTGTGCAGCTTCGCCGTCAGCTGGATCTTCGCGCTCATGGGCTGCCTGATGAAGAAGGCGTCCGCCGTTCAGGGCATCTCCATGCTCATCATGTTCCCGCTCACGTTCATGTCCAACGCCTTCGTGCCGGTCGAGACCATGCCCGGCTGGCTGCAGAGCTTTGTGAACGTGAATCCGGTAAGCCACTTGGTGACCGCCGTCCGCGAACTGTGCAACGACGGAACCGTCGGCATCCACGTGGTGTGGAGTCTGATCGGAGCGGCCGTCATCGTGGCGATCTTCGCGCCGCTCGCCGTCCGCGCGTACATCCGGACCGCCAAGTAACCCCCTGAATCAGTGCTGGGCGATCAGTGCTGGGCGATCAGTGCTGAGCGACCGGTGCCGCGGAGTAGTCGCGGGCCGGTCACACCAGCGGCGTGCGCTCGTCGAAGATCCGCTGGGTCTCGGCGAGCGCTCGCCGTCGCGGCAGGTGCCCGTAGGCGTCGACAGCCGCCGCCCACCCCGCGTCGTCGGCGCCGGACAGCTCCCGACGCCGACCGATCAACTCGTGCATCGCCGGATAGTCGTGCCGCACCCGCAGCCGCTGGGCCAGAATCAGCAGCGCGACCCCGTCCGGATCGCCCGGCGACAGGCGGCACACGGCCGCACCGGTCACCAGAGCCAGATTTCCCGTCTGCGGAATGTCCACCCATCCGGTCATCATCAGATCACCGCTCTGAGCCAGCACCGCACCGGCGAACTCGGCCGCCGACTCTGCCTCATCCAGACAGAGCAGGCCCGCGGCCGCGGCGGCGATCGTCATCACCGCGCCGGGATCGCGCGCCGCCATCGGATGCCCCGCCAGCAGGGTCTGGCCGGCCTGACGATAGATCCCCGCGACGTCGACGGCATCGCCGCCGAGGTCATCCGTGTCTGCCGAGGGCGGCGCCGTCCGGAGGTACTCGGCCGTCACCAGCATCATCACTGCCGCGGTCTCCGGGTTGCCCTGCGGCGCAGGGTCTCCGGGCAGCCACCCGCACCGCACCGCGTCGAGGTCGGCGCGCGCCCGCCGGTAGTCACCGAGTTGTAGTCGGTTCGCGACGATGTATCCGCGGACCTGCTGCAGATCGTCGACGGCGTCGAGTTCGACGAAGCGCCGCTCGCTGGATTCGTACAGTCGCAGCGCCGTCCGCCAGTGCCCCTGTTGACTGTGCACGCTCGCGGTGGCGATGTCGGCGACCGCCGAGACGAACACGTTCAGCCCACCCTCCACCTCGGCGAGCTGCTCGCTGTCGCGGCCGGCGCCGACCAGATTGCCGAAGTTCTCCTTCATGTTGAGCCGAACGGCCAGACCGAGCCCGCGGATCGCCGGTGGTCGGAATTCCGCGCACGCCTCCACCACCAGGCGATAGAACCCGTACACGGTGCGGCACAGCATCATCGCCGCCAACAGCTCGAACGGATCGGTGAAGATCGCGCCGCGGTTCGCGAGTCGCCGCAGCAGCATTCGGCCTTTGGCGATCGAGCGCATCTCCCCGATCGGCATCATGTGCATCACCGCGATGACCACGCTCGCCTGCCAGGCGCGGCGAGCGTCGTCGTCGAGGCGGGGCGGCGGCACGGTCAGGGCGTCGAGGACGCGCCGTCCCCAGATCTGGATCTCGGGATGCAGTCCCCGCGTCGCCCAGTACACGCCGACCACGGGGAACACCTGCACCACCGTCTCGAGGGCCGCGGGGTCGGTCGCTGCCAGTCCGCTGCGCAGCGCCCAGATCAGGTTGTCGGCCTCGCGTCGGGTGTCGACGACCAGTTCGCCGTCGGACGATGCCTCGACGCGCGTCCGCAGGTCACGGGCGAAATCCGTGGCCCACAGCCGCATCGCCGCGGCGACGGCCGCCTCGTCGGCGGTCTCCCGCAACTGTTGTTCGCCGAACTCCCGCACCATCTCCAGCATGCGGAACCGGGTCTCACCGCCGTCGTCGTACACCTGCAGCAGCGACTGGTCGGCGAGTGCCGCGAGCGCGTCGTCGAGCACCACGCCGGCGAGTCCGCTCAGGCGCTCGGCCGCCGCCCGCGAGAAGCCTCCCGGGAACAGTGACAGCCGGGCGAGCACGGTGCGCGGCGCGTCGTCGAGCAGATCCCAACTCCATTCGATCACCGCGGACAGCGTGCGGTGCCGATCAGGCACCGTCCGGTCCGCAGACCGCAACAGCTGGAACCGTTCGCCGAGGCGTTGGCTGATCTCCTCGACCCGCATCGTCCGAACGCGGGCGGCGGCGAGCTCGATCGCCAGCGGCAGACCGTCCAGCCGGGCGCAGAGGTCGGCGACGGCTGCCATGTCCATCACGGCGTCGGGGCGCACCGCGCGGGCCCGCCGACAGAACAGTTCCACGGCCGACGGATGCCTGCCCGCCACACTCAGCACCGGGAGTTGGTAGACCTGTTCGGCCGGAATCAGCAACGGCGAGCGGCTGGTGGTCAGAATCCGCAAGCCGGGGCCGGCGGCCAGGATCGAATCGACCAGGACCGCGCACGCGTCGATCACCTGCTCGCAGTTGTCCAGGATCAGCACCGCCGACGATCCGCGCAGCGCATCCTGCAATCGTTCCGACAACCCCGCACTGACCTTCCGCGGACCGGCGTTGCTGAGTTCGGATTCGCCGACGCCGAGCGCCCCGGCCACCGCGGCCAGCAGGTCGTCGCCGTTGCGCACCGAGGCGAGCGGGACGAAGTAGACGGCGCGGCCGTCCTGCGCCAGCCGTCGTCCGATCTCGGTCGCGATCCGCGTCTTGCCGACCCCGCCCGGTCCCTGCACGGTCACCACCCGGTGGGTCTCGAGGTCGGCGGTGATCGTCGTCAGGTCGGCGGCGCGGCCGATGAGTTCGGTTCCGGTGTCGCGCAGTCCCGCGCCGGGCGACGGCAGACGACGCGGCGGCGCCGGAACGCGCGTCTGGGACGCTGCCAGCAGCCGCGCATTGAGTACGGTCGCCTCGGGTCCGGGGTCGGCGCCGAGCTGTTCGACGAGCGTCCGCCGCAAGCGGGAGAAGACGGTGAGTGCTTCATTGGTGCGACCGAGTTCGGCCAGCGCCGTCATCAGCAGCACCGCCGCCGACTCGTCGAGCGGGTCGGTGCGCAGGCGTTCGCGTGCGCATTCGGCCGCGACGTCGAAGGCTCCGCGGGCCAGCGCGTCCCGCGCCAGGGCTTCGTCGACGCGCAGCCGCAGTCGGCGAGCGCGGTCGGCGAGATGATCGGCCACCGGAGCGGCGCCGAGGTCGTCGCCCGGCGCACCGCGCCACAGCGCTGCGGCGCCCGCCGGGTCGTCCGCCGCGAGCCGGTCGGCGACGAGATCCATGTCGGTGGTGGCTCCGGTCAAGCGATACCGACCGTCGGAGCCGTCGATGTGCGCGGGTGCCGAGACCGTCCGCAGCCGAGAGATCTGGGTGTGCAGCGCGGACGCAGGCGATTTCGGCGGGTCGTCGCCCCAGACGTCGTCGATGAGCCGCTCCGCCGACAGCGACTGTCCCGCGGCCAAGGCCAGTGCCACCAGCAGGCGCTTGGCGCGGGCGCCGGTGATCTCACGACCGTCGAGCGTCACCGGTCCCAGCACGCCGATCACCACGCGCGGCGATGCGACAGCGGACTCGGCCATGCATTCAGCGTACCGAGGGCCGCACACCGTTATTTCGCCGTCTCACGCACCAGCAGCCACACCAGATACAGCCCGCCGAGGGTCACCGTCACCACCCCGACCGGTGGCCGTGCCTCGCCCAGGAGGTGGACCGCGATCACGTCGGCGGCGGCGAGCAGCGTCGCGCCGACGAGCGCCGAACCGACCAGCGAGAGCGCAGGTGATCGGGTCATCCGCTTCGCGATCTGCGGCGCGGCGAGCGCGATGAACGCGATCGGCCCGGCGACGGCGGTGACGATGGCTGTGAACACGACGCCGACCAGCACCATCACCAGTTTGGTGCGTTCCACGTCGACCCCCAGCGCCGCCGCGGTGTCGTCGCCGAGATCGAGCTGCCGGACCCGGTACGAGAGCGCAGGCAACAGCAGGGCCAGGAGTGCGGCGACGAGGGTCGTGACGGCGAGGGGCTCCCAGGTCATGTCGGCGAGCGTGCCCGCTCCCCAGATCGCCGCCTCCCGCGCCTCGTCGAGATCGGCTTGCACGCTGAACCAGTGATTGAACGAGGTCAGGACCGCACTGACGGCGATGCCGACGACGATCAGCCGGAAGCCCGCCATTCCGTGCTTGTAGGCGAGGAAGAAGATCGCGAGCGCGGCCACGGTGCACCCGGCGACGGCGCCGAGCGCCAGCTGGGCGAAACCACTGCCGCCGACCATCAGCACCACGATCACCCCGGTGTACGCGCCGGAGTTGAGTCCGATCACGTCGGGACTGCCGAGCGCGTTGCGGGTGAGCGCTTGAAACAGCGCGCCGCTGACGCCGAGACAGGCGCCGAAGACGATCGCGGCGAGGGCACGGGGAGCACGCCAGGAGAAGATCAACTGCTGGCGCGACGTCGCGTCGCCGGTCGCGAGCGCGGCCATATCGCTCAGGCTGAGCCCGCTGCGCCCCAGTCCCAGCGCCAGCAGGACCGTCGCCACGAGCATCGCCGCCAGCAGGGAGTTCACCACCACTGCGCGCCAGGTGAAGCGCATCGCCGCCGGCCCCAGCGCAACAGTCCGCGTCGTCGCCGTCACAGCGCCTTCGCCCGTCGTACCAGCCAGATCAGGATCGGCGCACCGATCAGCGGCGTCACGATCCCGACTTGCAGCTCCTCGGGCCGCACCACCACGCGCCCGACGAGATCGGCCACCAGCAGCAGCACCGGTCCCACGAGCGCGGAGTAGGCGATCACCCAGCGTTGGTCCGCACCGACGAGCATCCGGACCGCATGCGGAACCATCAGGCCGACGAAGGCGATCGGGCCCGCGGCGGCCGTCGCCGCCCCGCACAGCAACACCAGCGCCACCACGGATCCGAAGCGAGTGAGACCCACGCGGGCGCCCACCGCGCGCGCCATGTCGTCGCCGAGCGCGACGGCGTTCAACGACCGTCCCGCAGCAACTGCGAGAACCAGGCCGAGCACGATGATCGGCGCGACGAACTCGACGGTCCCCGGGGGTCGGTCGGCGATGCTGCCGACACCCCAGAAGCGCATCCGCTCGAATCGGCTGGGATTGACCAGCGAGAGACTCATGCTCAGCCCGTTGAAGACGGCGGTGAGCGCCACTCCGACGAGCGTGATGCGCAGCGGCGTGGGACCGGCGGCGCCGCGCGCGGCGATCACCATGACCAGAATCGCGGCGAGCACCGCCCCGATCATGCCGAGCCACACGAACTCCGAGATCGTGGTCAGCCCCAGGTAGGCGACGCCGACGGCGACGGCCAGCCCGGCGCCCGCGTTGACACCGAGCAGCCCCGGGTCGGCGAGCGGGTTGCGTCCGATGGCCTGCATCAGCGCGCCGGCCACACCCAGCGCGGCCCCGATCAGGACGGCGAGCACCGTGCGCGGAAGCCGGGTGTCGACGATGGTGATGTGGTCGATGTCGGCGCCGTCGTACGCGGTCAGCGCCTGCCACACCGTCGAGATCGGCAGCGGCGCCGATCCGACCGCGAGACTGGCCAGGCACAGCAGTGCGAGGACCGCCAGCACGCCGAGGAGGGCAGTCAGTCGACCGGCCCGCCGCGACGGCGCCCGGCCGCCGGTCGACGGCGACGCGTCGAGCGCGATCACCGCATCACCGGTCCCCGGCCCGCGGACCCGGCTCGATCATGACCGCTCGCAGACCACGGCCGTCACACCCCACCCGAGGGCGGTCTGCGCCGTCGGCGCCCAGCCCGCGTCGGCGGCGAGGTCGGCCAGTTCCGCGGCGTCGCGCGGCCCCCGACCGACGGCGGCGGACGACACCACCGCCGCCTCGAGGTAGCGGGGATCGAGCGCGTCGCCCGCCACCGGCTCCACCATCACCAGGCGGCGTGCGTACCGACGGGCCTCGGCGAGGACGGTGCGGGCTTCGACGTCGTCGCGATAGCCGAGGGCGTAGACGAGCACCACGGTGTCGTGGTCGGTCCACGCCTCACGGAAGGTCAGTCCGTCCAGCGGTGACGACGTGTCGCGCACGCCGTCGGGTTCGCCCGCGGTCACGATGGTCGCACGGCCGCTCAGGACACCGGCACGGCTCAGCCCCTCGGCGACCACCGCGGCGCCGGGTCCGGCGAACGCGACCCCCGGATCGGCGAGTCCGGGGAGCTCGCCGATGCCGGGAACCAGAAACGCCAGGCGCTCGGCCTGCTCCACCAGCTCGGCGTAGGCGTCCGGATCGTCGTGCACCCCGGTGGCGTGACTGCGGCCGAACCGCCGCTGCGGCACCGACTCGCCCGCACGGAGAGCATCGGCGAGATCGCCGACGAGCAGCGCGGCGTCGGCGTCGGCGCCGTCGAAGCGTTCGCGGCAGTGCTCGTCGGTGAGGAGATCGTCGCCCACCTCGCCGAGCGTCACCGAACCGTCGACGGTCGCCAGCACGCGGCACGCGAGAAGAAGGTCCAGCAGCGGATCCAGACGATGCGGGTCCACTCCGATCGCTGCCGCGACTCCCCCGCGATCGAGTGTGGCGGCATCGACCGCCTCCAGCAGCCCCAGCTGGAGTGCGGCGCGGACCGCGAACCACGACACCGGGGAGTCCACCACGGCCGACCCGGCGCCATCGTCCCCCGCGGCGGCCGGCTCCGCCTGCGCCGTCTCCGCCGCACGCCGGTGCCAGTAGCCGGTGATGTCGGTGTTGCTCTTGTCGGCGTCCAGTTCCCGCTTCACGAACTTGCGGATCGGCAGCAGCGCACGACTCTCCGCCGCCGCCCACACGTACGGTCGGCCCGGCGGTCGCGGCAGTGCGGTGACCGCGTCGATCAACGCCCGGGGATCGCCCGGCTCGGCGATCACCCAGGTCACGTGGTCGTCGTCGCGCTCGCCGAGCGGCTGCCGGGCCGCCTCCGCCGGCACCGCGACGACGGCGCGCACCGGACCGGCGACGGGACGTTCGGTGAAGAATCGACGCAGCGCGGGCAGCGCGGTCTCGTCGCCGATCAGCAGGGCCCAGTCCACGTCCGTCGGCACCACCGTCGACGATTTCGGTCCCACCAGCCACACGTCGTCGCCCGGACGTGCCGCGCTCGCCCAAGCCTCGGCGGGGCCCCGCTCGGCCGCGCTCCCCGAGGAGTGGATGACGAAATCGAACGCGATCGTCTCCTCGTCCACGACGATCGGCGTGTAGTCGCGGGTCTCACGGACCTCGGACGGCAGCCAGTCGATGCTCCGGGCACGCTGCACCGGCAGCGCGTCCGCGAGGTCGCCGCCGGGCGCGAAGATCAGCTTCACGTGATCGTCGAACGCAGGCGAGGCGAAGGCGGGCAGATCGAGTCCGTCGCGGCGGAACGCGCCGAGTTCCGGTCCGCCGACGACCACGCGACGCATGTGCGGCGTCAGCGACTCGGCCCGGACGACGACGAGCTTGCGCAGGATGATCGGCGCCGGGGTGAAGCGCGGCTGGGTGAGCCGAACGGAGGCCATCACTCGTCCCTACTTGGTATCGGTGAACTTCTGCTCGACGATGTCGAGCATGCGCATCGCCTCGTCGTAGTCACTGCGCTGCACCCAGAACGGCAGGTCGTAGGCCTGGTTCTTTCCGAATGCAGGCAACGCCGCGTAGATCGGCTGCTTGCGCAGCTCGTTCACCGATGTGACGTCCGCATTGAAGCCGAGCACGAAGACGGTGTCCTGGGTGATGACCTGTCCCACCTGCTCGGTCGACAGCGCGAAGCTGTCGCCGCCCTCGGTGTAGGGCTCGAACTTCCCGGTCGCGAACAGCGGCGCCGGCCGGAAGCCGAGGCTCGCGAACTCCTTCGGGAGGCCGCGGTTCTCGATCGAGACGAAAGCCCGGCCGTCGGCAGTGAACGTCAGGAACGCCGATTCACCCGCGGGCACGGTGATCTTGTCGCGGACCTCGGCGGCGCGACGGTCGTACGCCTCGACGGCCTCGGTGTACTTCTCCGGCTGACCGAACACGTCGTCGGCCAGGAACTTGTACTGGTCGCGCCACTCGGTGAGGTCGCCGCTGACGATGACGGTGGGCGCGATCTCGGAGAGTCGGTCGTACGCCGTCGTCGCGTGCTTCAGCGGGAAGCCGATGCCGCCGGCGATGATCAGGTCCGGGTCGGCGTCGAGGATCGTCTCCATGTCGAAGCCGTCGTTGCTCCACGGGAGGAACTGGGTGTCGTTCTTCTTCGCGTCGTCGGCCCACGCGTCGTCGTACTCGTGCTCGCCGTCGGTCACCGCGGGGGTCATCGCGACGACCGGGACGTCGAGGTCGAACAGGTATCCGGCGAGGGCGTAGTTGAGCAGCACCACGCGCTTGGGCGCGGCGGGGATCGTGACGTCGCCCTGGTCGGTCTTCACGACGCGCTCGCCTCCGGCGTCGTCGTCGCCGCTCGACGAGCAGCCGGCGACGAGCAGCGTCAACACAGTGAACAGCGCGACGAGCACCGCAGGCAGGGTGCGGGAAGTACGCATCGAGACCACCATTCTTCGTATCCGGTGCCGTCGCGACGACGGTTCACCACTATAGTTAGGTGAGACTAAGCTAAACGACGTTCTCGAGGAAATCGTCCGAAGGCGACCCGAATCGATTCCCAACCGGACATCGGATCACCGGAACCCGCCGACGGCGGCGCCGCACCCGTCGACGAGGACGCACAGAACCGCAGGGGGCCCGATGCCTGACCACGTACCCGGCCGACTGGCCATGCTCGCGCCCGACACCGCGTACCGCTTCCTCGGCCACCCTCGGCACAGCCATTCCACGCCGCACCTGATCTACGTCGTCACCGGGTCGGCCACCATCGACGTCGGCGGCGAGCACGTGGCGTTGGGTGCGCAAGAAGCAGTCTGGCTGGCACCGAACATCCCTCATGCAGCGCGGTACTCGCCCGGCAGCCTGGTCCTGGGGCCGATGCTGTCACCGTCCACGCTGCCGCCGGAGCCGGTCCACCGACTGGGCTCCATCCCCGCACTGACCGCCGTGATGACCGCCCTCGTCGGCGTGGCGCCGTCGACCACCGAGCAGATCGCTGTGTTCCGGAGCGCCATCGACGACGTCCTCGGCCGGGTCAGCGGCCCCTACTTCGCGCTGCCGACGCCGCGCCACCCGATCGCCGCCGCCGTCGCCGAGCAAGCACCGATCTCGACCGAATCGCTGGATCTGCTGGCCGCACGCCACGGAGCCAGCGCGCGCCACATCCAACGTCTCTTCGTCGCCGAGACCGGAATCGGATTCCGCCAGTGGCGCGTGCGGGCCCGCCTCAACATCGCCATCAACCGACTGCGTGCCGGAGCATCGGTACGACGCGCCGCCCACGCCGCCGGATACGAGACGGCGTCCGGACTGAAGAAGGCGCTGCATCGGGAGGGCGGGCTCCACATCGAGGATGTGCAGAACCCGCGGTGACCGGAACGCGGCGCGCTACTCCGCGTTTCTGCTCCGGTCGAGCGCGTCGGCGCGGACGACCACCGCGTTGGCGATCAGCAGGTCGGCGGCCACCATCGCCGGGCAGTAGTCGGCGAGCTTGGCCCACAGGGCGCGGCCTCGGGCGTCCAGGACCGGCTGCTTGAGCCGACCGTAAGCCTGCAGCCGACCGATGGCGGCGAACGCCATCGACTGCATCGACAGCAGCATCCAGGGATGCGTGATGGTGTCGACGCCGTCGAGCGCCTCATTGCGCGCCACGATCAAGTCGTACAGCTGGGGCGACGCGCGACGCACGTCGCGGAGCATCTTGTTCACGTATCGGGGCGCCACCTGACTCACCGGGTCGGCCATCCACTCCTCACGCAGGTGGAACGCCTCGATGGTCGCCGCAGTCCGCATGTCGAGATCCACCAGCGGGCCGGGCACGATCCGGAACCGCTCGAACAGCGCATCCACCTGATCGCGGCCCATCGCCCCGACGGCCAGCACGTTGGCGTCGAAGACACCTGTGCGCGGGTCGCCCATCCGGCCGCTGGCGATCAGCCGGAGAAGGTCGTCACCACCGCGGGTCGAGAGGTACGACTGCACGTCGTCCCGCCCCGGCGCCGACGGATCGACAATCACGGCCGTGGCGAGGGTGCAGCCGATGTACGGGTTCGGGTGGGCGCGACCGTAGTCGGCCGGAATCTCGAAGACGCGCTCGGCGAGGCCCGACCGGATCATCAGCGCCGGAATGCGCGACGGCGCCACCGGGCTGTCTCCGAGCGCCAGCAGCGAGGCCGTCGGATCGGCGACGAGGAGTTGCTCCACCGCATCCTCCTCGTCGGCATCGTCCTCGGCAGCACCGTCCTCGTCGGCACCGCGCGCGTCGTCCTGGTCCGCGGTGCTCGACTCCGCGGCAGCGCCGGCCGCGGTCTCCGCCGCAGGTTCGGCCTGGCCTGCTTCGTCGTCCGGCAGGACGATCTCCGCGACCGGACGCTCGTCGAGCAGCAGCCACGCGGCGGTGAGCTCATCGCCGGTGTGGTCGACGGCGTTCGGCTCCACGGCGGTCGCCGTCCGGACGACGGTCGCGACCTCCGCCTCGTCGGACTCGCCGTGCTCGTCGTCGATCAACGCGACCAGGCTGCCGCGCACCATGCGTTTGGCGGCGTCGGCGACAGCCCGCGTCCCGATGGCGAACTCGGTACCGGAATGCGACTCGGCGTCCCACTCCCGAACAATGTCGCCGTCGGCGTCGAGCAGCGCGAACGAGACGTCGACCGCGCCGGGGATCCGGGCCGTGAGCCTGGCCGACGCCGCGTCCTCGATCGCGATCTGGGGCAGTTCGGTGCGCCAGACCGCCGGGCGGCCCGGGTGCTCGAAGCGGATCTGGGCGTGCGGCGGTCGGATGGACAGTTCCACCTCCACCTCGCCGGCGCCTGCCGTCGCGACGCGCGCGATGTCGTCGGGGCCGAAGGCCAGTTCCGTCTCGGACACCTCGAGGTCGGTGGAGACCGCCAGTTCGGTCGTCGAGGTGGTGAGGCCGTCCGCCTGCGGCAACCGGACCGCCGGATCGTGGACCGCCTCGAGACCTTCGGCCAGGACGACGGTCAGGCGCAGGTCCAACCCGTACCCGTCGCCCGCGGCGATCTCGTAGCGCCCGATCAGCGGCTCGTCGAGGCCGTCGAACGGATCCGCCGACGTCACGTAGTCGGCCGCCGCCCACGGGTAGTCGACCAGCCAGTCGCGCTGCCCGGCGCGGCGGACCCGGACCCGCCACTCCTTGGCGTCGACGCCCTCATGCGCGGGCAGATCCACCAGCGGCCGCTCGCCGTAGACGCGCTCGCCGCCCCGAGTGGTGACGCCGGAGAGGGGTTCGGGCAGCGCGTACAGCGGGGTCTCGACGGGCAGGACGCGACGCGTGCGCCCCATCTTGCCGTCACGTTTGGTGCGCAGGTCTCGATGCCCCGCGAGATCGACGGTGCGCATCTCCCAACCGTCCCACGGCGCGGGTCGGCGATCGGTGACGACCACCTTCGCGCGGCTGCCCGCGACGAGGTCCACATCGCGCGGGACCAGGACCGTCAGTTCGGTGGCGGGCAGCGACTCGAACCGCGAGAGTGCCCGACCGTCGGCGCCGAACACCACGATGGGATCGGACGGATGGAAGATCGGCACCACGCGGCGGATACCGGAGTCGAGGTCCACCAGCACGCTCTCGCGCACCGCTACCCCGATCGGCGCGGCGGCCGACTCCCCTGCCGGGACCGACACCTGTTCGGGCGCCTCACCGTTCCAGAGTCGCCACAGCGCATCGATCTCGCCGCCCGGGATCAGGACCTGGATCTCGCCGTCCGCGGCATGGCACCGCAGACGCGGGAAGCCGACCGTGCAGAGTCGCTGGGCGGCGTCGCCGTCCAGGAACGGCTTCTCCTCCAGCCGTGCGATCACCGCCGTCAGCACAGCGGGCGGCAGGTCGGCCGTGGTCGGGGTGATCGCCTCGAGCGCCCACTCCTCCGGGTGTGCGACGGTGGCGACCAGCAGGTCGGTGATGCGGCTGAGGATGTTGACGGCGATCGCCGGGGCGTGCTGCAGCAGCATCCAGTACGCATCGGGGAGCTCGGCGCGACGATGTGCGAATCCGGGCTCGGTGACTCGGTCGAGGAGTGCGGTCCCGCTCGGCTCGTGGCCCGCGGCCACATGCTGCTCCACCGCGGCCACCAGACCGACGACGGTCTCGCGATCCAATCCGGCGTGCAGGTCCAGCAACGGCAGCACCGACGTCTCGCGCAGGCCCTCCACGTCGCGCAGGCCGAACTGTCCGAGCATGTCGCCGAGCAGTTGGTCCACCACCTGCTCGAATCCCTTGTCACGCGCCCGGCCGATCGCCGTCCAGAACCCGTCCCAGAATCCGGCGCCCGGCTCGGTGGAGCGCAGTGCCGCGTGCCCGACGAGTCCGGCGATCGTCAACGCCGGGAACCGCATCAGGAGGGCGATGTGCGCGCCCGGCGGAACCTCGTCCATCAGCGCGCCGACCTGCGACCGCGCGCAGCGGTATTGCTCAGGGCTCAAGTTCAACTCGAGAACGAGGTCTGCGGCGGTATACGCCTTCCCCAGTTCAGTCTCGAATCCATTGGCACGATCAATCACCGAAGCGGTCATTCGAGCTGTCTCACACACCTTTTCGCACTCGTCACAGCACCCGGAGCCAGGACCGAAGAGTATCGGGAGGCGGTCAGTCCGACGACCACCGGGACAGAGGAAAGATACCCGGTCTGACCGGGTTCTCCCGCACCGGCGTCAACGCGCTGTGGTCATGTTCACCCACGCTTGACGAAACCGGCATCAGTCGACCTATGTCGGATCGATCGTGGCGTCGACGGCGGCGGCGGGTTCAGTCTGATGAGCGGCCGAGCAACGCTCGACGCTTGCGCAGCGGCGGCATCCCGAACCACCGGCGACAGCTCCGCGTCAACGTGCTCTGCTCGGAGTATCCGATCTGCCGGGCGACCGCCGACAACGAGACGCCGGGATTCGCCAGCAGTGTTGTCGCGATGTCGCGGCGCGCGTCGTCGACCAGCCGATCGAACGTCGTACCGCTCTCGGCGAGTGCCCGCTGCACCGACCGCGGATGCATCATGAGCAGTTCCGCGACGGTGTCCAGGGTCGACGCGCCGGCGGGCAGCGACCGGACGATGAGCGCCGACACCGCGTCGGTGAACGAATGCGCACGCTCGTGACCGGCCATGGCGCGGATGGCGACGTCGTAGGTGAGCGGGTCCGCGCGCGGCAGTCGGCGGCGCAGGGTCTCGCGCGGAAACGTCAGCGCGATCGCGGGCGCATCGAACTCGACCGGGCACCGGAAGTATTCGAGGTACACGCTCCGGTCGGCGATCGGCTGGTGGTCGAATGCGACTCGCGTCGGTCGGAAGTCGGGCCCGGTGAACATCCGACATGCCGAGAGAGTGACCCCCATCGCGAGCTCCACCACGTGGGATCGGTACGGCAGGCGCTGCGGCAGGGTCTCCAGCACATAGCTCACCTCATCGCCGTGTTCGCGCAGCTCGGTCGCGAGGGCCGGGCTGTACACATGCGTGTATCGGGTCACTTCGCGGAGGCCGTCGCCCATCGTCTCCGCGTGCCGTGCTGCGATGGCCAGCGGCCCCAGGATGTCGGGATCTTGGCGCGCGGCCAGACGCAGGCCGAAGTCCGGAACGCCGAACTCCGCCGCACACACACCGACCAGGGTCGACAATGCCGTGAACGGAATGAAGCGGTCGTACGCGCCGACCACCGACGGGTCGATCCCGACTCGTGCGAGAACCGCATCCGCGTCCCCGCCGCAGTCGGCGATCAACTCGGGCGCACGACTCAGCGATGACGCGCAGATCAAGTCCGACATGGTTTCAACTGTCAAATAGTTGTCGTGAGATGTCAAGAAATGCCTGCCGCCCACTGTGATGATGGGCATAGCGAAGCCGCCAGTCGATCCCACGACACACCTGCCGAGGAGTTGCCATGACCACCGACCTCACACGGAATCACCTGTTCATCAACGGAGCCTGGCAGACGCCCGGGAGCACCGCGACGATCCCGGTGATCTCGCCGTTCACCGAGGAAGTCATCGGCACGGTTCCCGAGGCGACGGCCGAGGATCTCGACGCCGCGGTGGCGGCGGCGCGGACCGCCTACCGGTCGGGGTGGCGGGACCTGTCGCACGCGGAGCGCGCCGCCCATCTACGACGCTTCGCCGACGAACTGGAGGCGCGCGCCGAGGACCGTGCCCGCACCGTCACCACCGAGAACGGCATGCCGATCGCCCTCGCACGATTCGCCGAGGGTGCGGCACCCGTGCAACTGCTCCGCTACTACGCCGACCTGATCGAGGTCACTCCCGCCGAGGAGCAGCGGGCCAGCACCCCAATGGCAGGCACCACGATCGTGCGCCGCGAACCAGTCGGCGTCGTCGCGGCCATCGCACCGTGGAACTTCCCCGCCGTCCTGTCGATGTTCAAGATCGCCCCGGCGCTCGCCGCCGGGTGCACGGTTGTCCTGAAGCCGTCGCCCGAGACCAGCCTGGACTCGTACGTCCTCGCCGACGCCGCGGTCGCGGCCGGTCTCCCGGCAGGCGTGCTCAACATCGTCAACGGCGGCACCGACCTGGGCCGACGTCTGGTCTCGCGCCCGCACGTCGACAAGGTCGCCTTCACCGGATCCACCGCGGCGGGGCGCGAGATCGGTCGCGTCTGCGGCGAGCTCATCCGCCCGGTGACCCTGGAACTCGGCGGCAAATCGGCGGCGCTCGTCCTCGACGACGCCGACCTGGAGCAGACCGTGGCCGGACTGGCGACCGCCTCACTGCTCAACACCGGCCAGACCTGTTACATGTCGACCCGCATCCTGGTGCCCGCACACCGCTACGACAGCTACGTGGACGCGGTCACGGCCATGTCGTCGTCGTTGCCGATCGGCGACCCCATGGACGAGGACGTCGCGGTGGGCCCGCTCGCCAGCGAACGGCATCGGGACCGCGTGCTGTCGCTGATCGCGCGCGGCCGTGACGAAGGCGGAACCGTCACGACCGGCGGCGGCCGCCCCGACGGCGTCGATCGCGGATTCTTCGTCGCGCCGACCGTGTTCACCGGTGTCGACAATTCGGCTGCCATCGCACGCGAAGAAGTGTTCGGCCCCGTCCTGACGGTTCTGAAGTACGACGGGATCGACGAAGCGATCTCGCTCGCGAACGATTCGTCCTACGGCTTGGGCGGCACGGTCTGGACCACCGATCCGGACCGCGGGGTCGACGTCGCGCGCCGCATCGAGACCGGCTCGTTCGGCGTCAATTACTACAACCTCGACTGGGGCTCCCCGTTCGGCGGCGTCAAGGACAGCGGCGTCGGCCGCGAGCTGGGCCCCGAGGGACTGGCCGCCTATCAGAGCCTGAAGTCCATCTTCCTGCCCGGCTGACCGGCCGTTCCCGCACTTCGATCACAGGAGACCATCGACATGTCCGAACACGGAGTCCGCGCCGCACAGGCGCTGGTGGACGACACACTCGCCCTTCTCGCTGCCCTCGACGACGGCGACTGGTCCGCCGACAGCGCCTGCCACGGATGGCGAGTCCACGACGTCGTCACCCACATGGGGTTCTTCTTCAATTTCATCGCCGACCCCGATCTGGTCCTCCCCGACAACCCCAGCGGCACGTCCGAGCGCTTGAACGACGCCGCGGTCCGCGAACGTGCCGACTGGAGCAGCGCCGACGCGATCGCGTACTACCGGGAGCAGTCGACGGCGGGACTGGCCACCCTCTCCGCGCTTCAAGGCGAGGAGTTGCGCGACGCGCCGCTCGCGATGCTCGATCTCGGGACGTACCGCATGAGCGAGCTCAGCAACGCGGTGGCGTTCGACCATCTGGTCCATCTGACGTGCGACCTGATGGAACCGTTCGGTCCGGTGGCGCGGACCGAGGTGTCGGTCGGCGAGGCGATCGACCCCGCCGTCGACTGGATGATGGCCGGGCTTCCCCAGATGAACGGCGCCGCGCTGCACCCGGTCCTGAGCACGCCGCTCGGCCTGCGGCTGACCGGCGCGACCGAGCGGACCTTCGTCATCGAACGAGCCGACGACGGCGTCGCGGTGCGCGAGACCGACGACCTCCCCTCGGACGTCGCGACGTCGGAGGCCACCGATTTCCTGCGTTGGGGCACCGCCCGCAGCGCGTGGCGGTCGGCGGTCACCCGCGACGGCGACCACGCGCACATCGCCGCGGTGCTCGACGCGATCGACATCGTCTGAGCACACGCACCCGTCCCGAACACCCCACCCCACGTACAAGGAGTCTCACCATGTCCGAGCATCTGGCCGGAAAGGTCATCATCGTCACCGGCGCCGCCAGCGGCTTCGGCCGCCTGATCGCGGAGAAGACTGCGGCGGCCGGCGCGCACGTCGTCGGCATCGATGTGGACGTCGACAGTCTGAACACCGTGGTCGGCGGCATCGTCGAGCGCGGAGGCGCTGCCATCGCACAGGTCGCCGACGTCACGGACATGACCCAGATGGCGGCCGCGGCCACGGCCGCCGTCGACCGCTTCGGCGCCATCGACGTGCTGGTCAACAACGCCGGCGTGATGCCGCTCGCCTACTTCGCCGATCACGCACGGGCGTGGCAGAAGTGGCACGCGGCGATCGACATCAACATCAAGGGTGTCGTGAACGGCATCTCCGCCGTCTACGACCAGATGATCGAGCAAGGCCGAGGCCAGGTGGTCAACATCTCGTCGATCTACGGCAACGCGGGAATCGCGGGATCCGGCGTGTACTCGGCGACGAAGGCGGCCGTCACCACCATCTCCGACTCCCTACGCATCGAGGCGAAGGGCAAGATCAAGGTCACCACGGTGAAACCGACCGGTGTCACGGGAACCAACCTCGCCAGCTGGATCGTCAACGACGACGCGATCATGGGCCTGGTCGGCCAGCGCGCCGCCGAATACGGCGAGCACGTGACCGCGCTGATGAACGGGGAACTGCCCGACGACCTCACCGATGTGGACTCGATCAAGTACTGGCTGATCACCCCGGACGACCTCGCGAACGCCGTCGTCCACGTGATCGATCAGCCGTGGGGAATCAGTCTGTCCGACGTCACCGTCCGTGCCAGCGGCGAAGACTACCTGTACTGAGTCCGAGCCCACTCGTCCCACTGCCCTCCATCCGACCGGGAGACATCGATGTACCCAGGAGCCCATCTCGCCACGCGCGGCCACGATCCCGCGATCATCATGGCGGACACGGGTGAGACCGTCACCTTCCAGCAACTCGAAGACCACTCGATCCAGGTCGCGCACGCACTGCGCGCCGCCGGTGTCGCGCCCGGCGACCATGTGGCGGTCCTCGCCACGAACACCGCGCGCGTCTTCGACGTCTACTGGGCGGCGATGCGGTCGGGCGTCTACCTGACGATGGTGAACTGGCACCTCACTGCCGCCGAGGCCGCCTACATCGTGTCGGACTGCGGGGCGCAGACTCTCATCGTCGACGCCGCACTGGGCGATCTCGCCGGTGAGCTGCTCGCCCTCACCGACGGCGTCCGCACGCGCTTCTCGTACGGGGGCCTCCTCCCCGGGCATGAGGACTTGGACGCGCACGCCGCCTCGGCGTCGACCCTCGCGCCGTCGGACCAGCCCCGCGGAGCGGACATGCTGTACTCGTCCGGCACCACGGGACGTCCGAAGGGCATCAAACCGGCCCTGCCGGGACGCCGGATCGACGAGCCCGGCGACACGATGATCGCGATGAACGCCGACGTCTGGGGCGTCGACGCGGACACCGTGTACCTCTCGCCTGCACCGCTGTATCACGCAGCGCCCCTGCGGACCTGCGCATCGGTGCAGGCGCTGGGCGGCACGGTGGTGGTCATGGAGCGGTTCGACGCGCAGCACGCGCTGGCGCTGATCGAACGTTATCGGGTCACCTACAGCCAGTGGGTGCCCACCATGTTCGTCCGGATGCTGCGTCTGCCGCGCGACGTCCGCGAACAGTACGACCTGTCGAGTCTGCGGACCGCGGTGCACGCGGCTGCACCGTGTCCGGTCGACGTGAAGCGGCAGATGATCGAGTGGTGGGGTCCGATCCTGTCCGAGTACTACTCCTCGACCGAGTTGAACGGACTCACCATCGTCGACACCGACGACTGGCTGCGCCACCCCGGAACGGTGGGCCGCGCCGCACTGGGGACCGTCCACATCTGCGACGACGACGGCGCCGACGTCCCGGCGGGCACCACCGGCACGATCTACTTCGCCCGCGACGAGCTGCCGTTCGAGTACCACAACGCGCCCGAGAAGACCCGTGCCGCACAGCATCCCGACCATCCGACGTGGACCACGACGGGCGATCTCGGTTACCTCGACGACGCCGGCTACCTGTTCCTGACCGATCGGGACTCGTTCCTGATCATCTCCGGCGGCGTGAACATCTATCCGCAGGAGGTGGAAGACGCGATCATCTCGCATCCGTCGGTGCTCGATGCCGCGGTGATCGGGCTTCCCGACCCGGATCTCGGCGAGCGCGTCGTCGCCGTCGTGCAGCCCGCCGCCGGGCACGGATCGACGACCGACCTCGAGACCGCGCTGATCGAGTACCTGCGTCCCCGGATCGCGCGGTTCAAGATGCCGCGCGAGATCGTGTTCCGCGACTCGCTGGCGCGGACGCCGACCGGGAAGCTCGTCAAGAGACGCCTCGTCGAGGAGTTGGCTACCCCAGCATCACTCCCGGATTCAGCAGCCCCTGCGGGTCCAGCGCCTGCTTGATCGTCGCCATCAGATCCATCACGTCGTCGCCGACCTGATCGCGCAGCCAGCCCTTCTTCAGCCGACCGACGCCGTGCTCGCCGGTGATGGTGCCGCCGAGCGAGACGGCCAGGTCCATGATCTGACCGAAGGCGCGGTTGGCGCGCGCCACCTCGTCGGGGTCGGTCGGGTCGTGCACGATCAGCGGATGGGTGTTGCCGTCGCCGGCGTGGGCGATCACCGAGATCAGCACGTCGTTCTCGTCGGCGATCGCCTTCACCGCGTCGATCAGGTCCGGCAGCGCGGGCAACGGCACGCCGACGTCTTCCAGCAACAGCGCGCCGAGCTTCTCCACCGCGGGGATCGCCATCCGACGGGCGACGGTGAACGCCTCCGACTCGGCCGGATCCGACGTCGAGAACACGTCCTCGCCGCCGCACCCGCGGAACGCCTCCTCGATCAGCGCGACCTCGGCCTCTCCGGCGGGGCCGGGCGCGTCGGACTGCGCGACCAGCAGGGCGCCGGCCTCACGATTCAGCCCCGTCTTGAGCATGTCCTCGACGGCGTTGATGGAGACACCGTCCATGAACTCGAGCATCGCCGGACGCAGTTTGGCGGTGACCGCCAGAACGGCTTCGCTGGCCGCCCGCACCGTCGGGAAGGCGCCGACCACCGTGCATGCGGGCGCCTGCGGCGGCAGCAGCCGCAGGGTCACCTCGGTGATGATGCCGAGCAGCCCCTCGCTGCCGACGAACATCTTGGTCAGCGGCAGGCCCGCGGAGTCCTTCAGTTGTTTGCCGCCGATGCGCAGGGCGCGACCGTCGGCCAGCACCACCTGCAGACCGAGGACGTAGTCGACGGTGACCCCGTACTTCACGCAGCACAGTCCACCCGCATTCGTCGCGACGTTGCCGCCGATGCTGCAGATCTCGAACGACGACGGGTCCGGCGGATACCAGAGCCCCTTGTCGGCCGCAGCCTGCTTCACCTCGGCGTTGAGCATGCCCGGCTGGCTGACCGCCGTGCGCGTCGCGGTGTCGATCGTCAACTGGCGCATCTTCTCGGTGGAGAGCATCACGGCGCCGTCGACCGCCGTCGATCCACCGGAGAGGCTGGTGCCCGTGCCGCGGGTGACGAGTGGGATCCCCGCCTCGGCGCACCACCGCACGGTGGTCTGCACGTGCTCGGTGGTCATGGTCCGCACCAGGGCGAGCGGTGTGCCCGCGTCGGGATCGTTGGCGCGGTCGTAGCGATACGCGGCCAGGATGTCCGGGTCGACGATCACCATCCCCGGCGGAAGCGACGCGGTCAAACTGGACAGGTCCGGAGCGGTCATGGTCTCCACGATAGGCATGGCCGTCCCGTCGTCGTGCGGCAATCGACCCTTGACCGGGGCACGGTCTCGGCATAGCGTTCCGGACACGGAACTTTTCCGTGACTCGCGGTCACATTTACCGATGCGGGTCCGACGATCAGGAGTCCCAATGAAGAGTTTTTCACGTGCCGGACTGACGTTCGACGTCGTCGACGCGGGCACCGCGACCAACGGCACCGTGGTGCTGCTCCACGGGTTCCCCCAGACCTCTCACTCGTGGCGCGCCGTGACACAGATCCTGGTTGAACGCGGCTACCGGACCATCGCGCCGGATCAACGCGGCTACTCCCCGCAGGCCCGGCCGCGCGGACGGTACGCCTATCGGATCGGCGAGCTGGTCTCCGACATCGAGTCGCTGATCATCCAGTCCGACGCAGGACGGGTTCATCTGGTCGGACACGACTGGGGCGCACAGGTCGCCTGGATGCTGGCCGCCGCCCGACCCGATCTCATCAGCACGCTGACCACCGTCTCCGTCCCGCATCCCGCGGCCTTCGTCGCGTCGATGACGCAGAGCGATCAGCTCCGGCGGTCGTGGTACATGGCGGCGTTCCAGCCGCCCAAGCTGCCGGAACTGCTGATCGACCGGAAACCGCAGGTGCTCGACCGCATGCTCGCCGAGACCGGCATGGATCCGGAGATGATCGCCGACACCCACCGACTGGTCGTCGACTCCGGAGCACTCACCGGCGGATTGAACTGGTACCGCGCGATCCCCTTCGGGAGGCCCGGCGAGATCAGAAAGCGCATCGCCGTCCCCACAACCCATGTCTGGAGCACCGGCGACACCGCGCTCGCACGTCGCGGAGCCGACCTCGCCGGCCGCCACGTGGACGCCGATTACCGCCTCGTCGTCATGGACGACGCGACGCATTGGATCCCCGAACAGAACCCCGCCGAGATCGCCGAGATCATTCTCGACCGGATCGAGGGATGACGGCGTCATCGCCGCAGTCCACGCAGCGAAAATCACCGTCGCGCAACACGTGTCTAAAGATTTGAACTCGATTACCGCCTGTGCTTGACTCTCCTCAAGGATCGGCGCTGGTCGGTCCTACGTGGGGGGAGGTGCCGGCCTTCTACACGACCGCCGAGGAGCCTCGACAGTCTGGGGAACCTCCGAGTGACCGGCACACATAAGGGGAAATACGTGAAAGCTTTTCGCAGAGCACTGCTGGCCATCGGCGCCGCGGTAATCGCACTGAGTCCGGCCGCCGTGGCCACTGCGGCGCCCGCCGCGACCGTGGGCGGCGGCAGCGGCATCGTCGTCAACGGACGCTCGCTGTGCACCATGACCGCGGTCGGCCACGACCGCGGCGGCAACCTCGTCGGACTCACCGCAGGCCACTGCGGCAAGCTCGGCGCCTCGGTGAGCCTGGAGCGCAATCGCAGTGCGGGCACCATCGGCCGGATCGTCACGCGCAGCCAGAACTGGGACGTCGCCGTCATCCAGCTGAACCCGAGCCGCGTGCGGGCCGTCAGTCGCGTCGGCAGCGCTCGCATCCGCGGCGTCGGCAACTACCCGGCGCCGCTGACCAACGTCTGCAAGTCCGGACGCACCACCGGCTTCACCTGCGGACCGACGCTCATCGACGAGCGTTCGGTGGGCTACAGCTATGTGTGCGCCGCGCCGGGTGACTCCGGCGGCCCGGTCATCCAGAACGGCCGCCTGGTGGGCATGCTGAACGGCTCGGTGCGCATCCTGGGCCCGGGCACACCGTCGATCGAGTGCATCCACCCGGCCTTCCCGGTCTACACGCCGATGGTCGCGACCAAGATGACCGACATCCTCAAGGTGCTGAAGTCGGCGCCGCGCGCCGTGGGTTCGGGTTTCCGCACCCTCTGACGCACCGCGAACGCCTGCCCTCGACACCCCGCGACGCCCCGAGCGTCGCGGGGTGTCGTCGTTGCGTGCCCCTTCCGTTGTGGCGCCCTGACCGACGACGCCGCGCGAAGTATGTCCGTACCCCCGCCTACCCTGTGTCCTTGAAGGGAATCCCCGTCGACGAAAGGACCCGCCATGTCGGCCGTCGGTGACGCGCATCAGCTCAGCGCGCTCCACCGGGACAGTTCCGGGTGGGCGCTGCTGCGGTCCGACAACGCACCGCTGACCATCTCCCTGCTCGGCAGGCACTTCGGCGACGGCGTCCGCAGCCTCCCGGCGCCGGAGTTGTTCGATCTCCTCGACGCCGACCTCGAAGCGTTGCGCGACGACGGCTACGACCTCCCCCGGTCCGGTCAGGGCTACTGCTCCGACTGGGTGCGCGCCGGGTTCCTGCTGCGCCGCGCCAGCGCTGCCTCTCGCGAGGAGTTCATCGAGCCGACGGAGGGCACGTTCGCGGCCATCGCCTTCGTCGCCGGACTCACCTCGCCCATCAGCACCGTCACCGAGTCGCGGCTGACGACCCTCGCCACCCAACTCGCGAACCTCGCGCGCGACACCGATCCGAGCGTCGAGACACGACTGGCTCGGCTGCAGGCCGAACGCGACGAGATCGACCGGCAGATGGCCGCGGTGCGCTCGGGCGATTTCCCGGTCGTCGACGGCGACCGCGCCCTGGAGCGCTCGCACGAGATCCTGTCGCTGGCCTCGGAGATCCCCGGCGACTTCGCCCGCGTGCGCGCCTCGTTCGACGAGCTGAACCGGACGCTCCGCGCCCGCATCCTCGATGAGGACTCCGACCGCAGCGACACTCTCGGCGATGTGTTCCGCGGCGTCGACCTGATCGGCGATTCCGATGCGGGTCGCAGCTTCACCGCGTTCTACGACACCATCCTCGACGCGTCCCGGTCCGCCCAGATCGACGATGCGATCGGCGCCGTCCTGGACCGCCCGTTCGCCCGCCGACTCAGCTCCGCCGAGCGTCGCAGCCTGCGAGCACTGCTGTCCGACATGGAGAACGCCGCCGCCGAAGTGCACGACACCATGACGTCCCTGTCCCGGTCGCTGCGGCACTTCGTGCAGTCCCGCGCCTACGAGGAGCATCGACGCCTGCAGCAGCTCATCCGGACGGCGCAGCAGCATGCCCGCGGCGTCGCGCAGGTCCGCAGGCCCTACGACGTCCTGGACCTGGAACTGATCCGCGTCGGCATGAGCCTCGAGTCCGTCGCCGCGCTCAAGCCACACAATCCGGCCGACGACCGCGTCGTCGACCAGGTCGAGATCCATGAGCCCGGCGTCGCCGATCTGGCGGAGCTACGACAGCTGGTCCGCGAGTCGGAGATCGATTTCCACGAGCTGACCGACAACATCGTCGCGACCCTGCACACGCGCGGCCGCGCCAGTGTCGGCGACGTCCTCGCCGACCACGAGGCCACGCAGGGGCTCGCCTCGGTGGTCGGGCTGCTGGTGCTCGCCGTCCGGCACGGTCACCCCACCGCCGACTTCGAAGCCGTCCAGTGGACGTCCACCAGCGGCGTCCGGCGGCGTGCCCGCATCGTCCGTCACGTCTACGATCCCACCGCCGAGGAGTTCCGCCGATGAGCGACCACGACGTCGAACCGACCGCCGAACCGGGACCGACCGCCGCCTATGCCGGCGACACCGGGGAGCTCAGCATCGACACCCGCCGCGCACTCGTCCAGCTGTTGAAGGGCCCGCTGATCACGGCGGCCAAGCACCCCGACATCTGGCGCACCGTGCTGCGCGACGAGGCGATGCTGCGCTCCCGCGCCGCCGACGTCTTCCTCGATCTGGTGGTCGACGACGAGAACCAGCTCGCCTTCACCCGCCCCGCCGACACCGGCGAGGTGGACGCGCCGACCGTGCTGCGGACCGAGCGGCTCACCTTCATGGACACCGTCATGCTGCTGGCCCTGCGCCAGCTGCTGCTGCGCTCACAGCCGGGCGACCGCGTGATCGTCGACCGCGACGAGATCGCCGACCAACTGGAGATGTATCGGCGGCACACCGACACCGACCCGGCGGGCTTCCGCAAGCGCATCAATGCGTCGTGGACCAAGCTGACCAAGTACTCGCTGCTGTCGTCGACCACCACCGAGGACCGCATGGAGGTCTCGCCCGTCCTCCGACAGTTGTTCGACGCCGACCAGATCGCCATCGTCGCAGGCGAATTCGCGGCCATCGTGGATCAGGAGACACCGTGAACGATCATCCCGGCCAGCACAGGCTGGCCCGCGTCCAGGTGATCAACTGGGGCACCTTCGACGGCTACCACCAGTTCCCCGTCGCCCGCCGCGGCTTCCTCATCACCGGCAACTCCGGCTCCGGCAAGTCCACGCTCCTCGACGGGATCTCGGCCGTGCTGATGCCAGCGGGCAGCGTGAAGTTCAACGCGGCCGCCCAGGAATCGGAGCGGTCCGGGCGCAACCTGATCAGCTACATCCGGGGCGCCTGGCGTCGCGACACCGATGCCGACTCCGACGCCCTCGTCAGCAGCTATCTGCGGGCAGGCGCGACCGTCTCCGCCATCGCCCTGACGTACCGGACCGACGACGACGCCTCGCCGGTCACGCTGATCAAACTGATGCATCTCGGCCGGGGCAAGAACTCGGCGAGCGACGTCAGCCACCTGCACGTGCTGGTCGACGACGACTTCGATCTCACCGATCTCGTCGGCTACCTCACCTCCGGCATCGACACTCGCGCGATCCGGAAGCGGTGGCCGTCCGCGGAGATCAACCCGTCCTATTCGCCGTTCGCCCGCAAGTTCCGCAGTCGTCTCGGCATCTCGACCTAGGGCGCGCAACGACTCCTGCATCGCACCCTCTCGGCGAAGAGCCTCGGCAGCCTGGATCAGTTGTTCCGCGACTTCATGCTCGACGAGCCGACCACCTTCGCGCTCGCGAATCGCGCCGTCGAACAGTTCCAGGACCTGCGCGAGGCGCACCGCGTGGTGGTGGACGCCCGTGAGCAGGTCGACATGCTCAGTCCGTTGACCGAGCTCGCACAGACGCGCAGCCGGTCGCTGACGGTGGTGCAGCAGACCGAGCAGGAACAGCTCCACGTCGACACCGTCTACGGGCAGCGACTGCTCGCGATCCTGCACCGCGAGGTCCAGGCGTTGACCGCGCGGTCACCGCTGCTGGCCCAGGCCGTCGCCGACGCCCAGCGCGACGCCGACAGCACCGACCGTGCCCGGATCGACGCGAAGGTGGCGGTCGACGGTGTCGGCGGCGGCCGCCTCGCCGTCCTCACCGCCCGGCGCGACGAGTACACGACCACTGTGGAGCGGGTCCGACGGCGCCGCGAACAGATCGCCGCCGCCGTCCGCACCTGGCACGGCGAGGTCCCGACCACGGCCGAAGAGTTCAGCCGACTGGTCGGCCAGGTCGACAGCCTGGTCGCCGACACCGCGGGCAGCCACGAGGACCGTCGCGCCGAGCAGTACGACCTGTCGGGGCGACGCTCCACCGCCCGCTCCCTGCGCACCGAGCTCGAAGCCGACCGCGCGGCACTCGCTAGCCGCCGCTCGAACATCGATCCCGTGCTCCTGCGTGCCCGCGAAACCATATGCACGGCAACCGGACTCACCGAGGATCGGCTGCCGTTCGGCGGTGAGCTCCTGGAAGTACTGCCGTCCGAGGCGGCGTGGTCGGGCCCCATCGAGCGGGTCCTCGGCGGATTCGGCCGCACGCTGCTGGTGCCCGACGAGCACTACCGCACCGTGGCGGACGCCGTCGACGCCGCCCATCTGGGGGCGCGGCTGGTGTACCTCCGGGTACGTACGACGTCGGCAGCCCCGAAACGCACGGGTGCCGCGTCGCTGGTCCGCAAGGTCGACGTCGCGCCGGGCCCGCTGCGCGAGTGGCTGAACGCGCACCTGGCGGAGTCGTTCGACTACGCATGTGTCGAGTCCGCCGCCGACCTGGCTGCCCAGAGTCGCGCGGTCACCAGGGCCGGGCAGGTGAAGCATTCGGCGCAGCGGCACGAGAAGGACGACCGCCGAGTGATCGACGACCGCAGCCGCTGGGTCCTCGGATTCGACAACGAGGCCAAGATCGCCGACCTCCGCCGTCGGATCGCCGAGCTCGACGCGCAGATCGCCGGCTGGACCGCGCAGTTGGAGGTGATCGACGCCAACGAACAGGATCGCAATACCCAGCTCCGCGCGGCGCAGACCGTCCTGGACTCCCAGTGGGTCGAGATCGACGTCGCCTCCGCCGAGGACGAGCTCGCCGGCGTCGTCGCCCAGCTGGCTCGGTGGGAGCAGGACAATCCCGAGCACGCGGCGTTGTCGCTGCGATTGGCGGAGGCGGAGCGGGCGGCGAAGGCGGCGGCCGATTCACTGTCTGCCGCGAGCGCCACGCAAGCGCAGCATCTCGGTGAGATCGAGCGCCGGCAGGCAGGCATCAGCGAAGCCGAACAGGCTGTCGGGGCGGAGGTGCCCGACGAGGTCCGCACCCGCGTCGAAGCCCGATTCTCCGCCGCCAGACGACGGTTGACCAGCGAGAACATCGACTCTGCTCGCACCGCCGTCGACCGCGCGATCCATCAGGAGAACAAGTCCGCGCAGACCGAGCTGTCAGCCGCGCAGACCGCCATCACCCGGATCCTCACTGCGTACCTGGCCCGCTGGGAGGCCCGCGGCAGCGATCTGCGGGCCGATGCCGAGTACGTCGACGACGCGCTCGCGGTCCTGGCGCGCCTGCGGTCCGACGGTCTGCCGCGGTACGAGAACCGCTTCTTCGACCTTCTCAACGATCAATCCGCCCGCAACATCGGCGAGATCGCCCGGGCGATCCGCAAGGCGCCCGTGGACATCCGCGCCCGCATCGAGCCGGTCAACACCTCGCTCCGGCACTCCCCCTTCGATACCGACCGCTGGCTGACGATCTCCGTGCGCGAGAACCGTTCGGCAGTCGCCGCCGAGTTCCTGGGCGACCTCTCGGCCGTCACCGGACAGTCGTGGACCGACGCCGATCGCGGCGCCGCCGAGGATCGCTTCCTGCGGATGTCGCAGTTGCTCGATCGTCTGGGGTCGCGGGAACCCGCCGATCAACGGTGGCAGCGTCAGGTGCTCGACACCCGCTTGCACGTCAAGTTCATCGGCGTCGAGTTCGACGCCGACGACGAGCCGACCAACTATCACAACTCCAGCGCCGGATTGTCGGGCGGGCAGGCGCAGAAGCTCGTCTTCTTCTGCCTCGCCGCCGCGCTCCGGTATCAGTTGGCGCCCGACGGCAGCGGTGTCCCGCGCTACGGCACCGTCATCCTCGATGAGGCCTTCGACCGCGCCGACGCCGCCCTCACCCGCCGCGCGCTGGACGTGTTCACGCAGTTCGGATTCCACCTGGTGCTGGCGACGCCGTTGAAGCTGCTGCAGACGCTCGAGGACTACATCGGCGGCACCGCGACCATCTCCATCCGCGACAATCGGCAGTCGAACATCAACCTCGTCGAATGGACCGACCTCGCTGAGGAGACCGCATGATCTCCACCTCCGCGGTCCGTACGGCGGCGGAGAAGGCAGTCCGGTCGCGCATGCGCCGGTGGATCGCCGATCCGGTCGCCGCAGCAGACGACTCGGTGGTGATCGCCCTGCGTCCGCCGACCGAATCGACCGTCGCCGACGACCCCGATGCGGCACGGGACTGGGTTCGATCGTGGATCGCCTACACCGGCCCGGGGGTCGTCGACCGCGAGGAGCGCCGGTGGCGCAGCTTCGGCACCCAGACCGTGCCGGTCCGCCTCACTCTGACCGGCGTGGAGGAGATCTGCCGCGCCGCAGGCGAACTCACCCGGTGGCGACGCCTCGTCGCCCGTCGGGCACAGCTGCTCGAGGTCGTCAGCAGCCCCGACTTCGACGACGCCGTCGCCGGCTGGCACAAGAAGTGGGACGCCCTCGACGACGCCGACTTCGACCGCCTGGTCAGCATGCTCGCCTGGTTGCTGGCGCATCCGGATTCCGGTCTACTGATCCGGCAGCTGCCCGTGGAGGGGGTCCACACCAAATGGCTCGGCGCGCATCGCGGATTGGTCGAGATATTGGTCGCCGCCGCCCGAGGTTCCGGGGAGCTCGGCGTGCACTCCGCGCCCCGCCTGATCGAGATGGCCGTGCTCGATCCCGCGCTGCTGCCCGGGTGGCCGCGCATCGTCGCCGCCCCGGTGGCCGATCTCAGCGCCCTCCCCGTCGCACCGCAGGTGGTGCTGATCGTCGAGAACCGGGAGTGCCTGCACGTGCTGCCCGACGCACACGGCACCGTCGCCCTGGTGGGATCGGGGAATGCCGTCGGTTCGGTGGCACAGATCGGCTGGCTCCGCGCGGCGCGCGTGCTGTACTGGGGCGATCTCGACCACGCGGGCCTGGTCTTCGTCGGTCGCCTGCGTCGCACGCTCCCCAGCCTGACCAGCGTGATGATGGAGGTCGACACCTTCCGCCGCTGGGAGAACCTCGCCGTCGACGGCAAGCTCATCGCCGACAACACCGAGCTCCCGCTCACCGATGCCGAACGCGCGGCACTCGATCTCGTCGTCGCCGGCCCGCATCTGCTGGAACAGGAACGCATCCCCTGGGACTGGGCGCGGGCCGCACTGGTCGACGCAGGCCTGCCGTTTCGCAATGCGGGTCCGCCCACCGGACAGAATTCCCCGCACAGACCCACCATGGCCCCCACCGAGGATGCCTCGCCGGAGCGGGGAATCTGATCCGAGCCGTCGCGGTCATCGCCGACCCGCCCACCGTGTCCGCCGCCACGCACCCCACCCCGATACCCTGACCGGGTGCAATTCGACGAGATCGTCGCTGTCCGGAAGAGCAGCGCAGCGTGGCGTCTGCTCCGAGCGGACAACGCCCCGCTGCTGCTGTCGTTCCTCGGCCGCGTCTTCGTCGACGACAACATCCGCGAGATCTCCGAGTCAGCGCTGGTCAGCCTGCTCGACGACGAGCTGTACGCGCTGAACCAGCGGCTCGGCGACGGCACCTTCCCCCGCACGCCGAAGGCCTACCTCGACGAATGGGCGGCGGCCGACACCGGCTGGCTGCGCAAGTACTACGTCATCGAGAGCGATGAACCCCACTACGATGCGACGCCCGCCGTCGAACGCGCCGTCGCCTGGGTGCGGTCGTTGCGCGAGCGCGGCTTCGTCGGCACCGAGTCGCGTCTGAACACGATCATCGATCTGCTCCGGCAGATCGTGTACGGCGGCAGCACCGATGCCGAGATCCGGCTGGCCGAGTTGCATCGCAGGCGCGCCGAACTCGACGCCGAGATCGAGGCCGCCGAACGCGGCGAGTTCCCGGTCATGGACCCCACCAGCCGGCGCGACCGCTACCAGCAGTTCGCCGACATCGCCCGGGCGCTGCTGTCCGACTTCCGCGAGGTCGAGTCGAACTTTCGGAGCCTCGACCGTGAGATGCGCGAACGCATCGCCACCTGGCGCGGCACCAAGGGCGAACTCCTCGACGAGATCGTCGGCAGCCGCAACGTCATCAGCGACTCCGATCAGGGCCGCAGCTTCCAAGCCTTCTACGACCTCCTGCTGTCCGCCGACCGACTCGACGAACTCGACGATCTGGTCCGCCGCACCCAGTCGCTCGAGGGCCTGCCCGACGACGACGTCCGCCTCACCAACATCCACCACGACTGGCTCGACGCGGGCACCCGCGCCCAGCGCACCGTCCGCCGACTGTCGGAGCAGCTGCGCCGCTTCCTCGACGACCAGGCGTGGCTGGAGAACCGCCGCGTCATGGACTTGCTGCGCAGCATCGAGTCGTCGGCGTACACGGTCCGCGACCACCGCGTCGACGACTTCGCCCACCCGATCGACTCCCCCACCCCGCAGGTCCACCTCCCGCTCGAACGACCGCTCTACCGGCCCGCCGCCACCGTCGAAGTCACCAGCGACGGCATCGAGGAGGGCCATGCGGACGGCGATTCCACCGCCCTGTTCGAGCAGGTCCACATCGACCCCGCACCGCTGATCGACCACGTGCGCGCCCTGCTGCGGCGCCACGACCAGGTGACTCTCGCCGACGTGATCGCCGAGACCCCGATGGAACAGGGCCTCGCCGAACTGATCACCTATCTGTCGCTGTCCGACGAGGGTTTCACCAAGATCTTCGACGAGTCCGCCACCGAGACGGTCACCTGGACCGACGACTCAGGCGCCCACCGCGCCGCCACCGTTCCGCGGGTGATCTACCTGCGCGGAAAACACGTTCCCGACCAGCTTGTTCCCGACCACCTGCAGGAGAGCCGATGAGCCGCCCCGTGCCCCGCGACGAGCTGAACCTCTCCCTCGCGGTCACGTCGTTGATGAAGGGCGTCGTCTACCGCGACACCGCCGAGACCGCCTGGCGGCATGTGCTCGGCTTGGCCGCGCAGATCAGCGACTACGTGGCGACGCTGGGCCTGGCCGTCGTGATCGATGAGGCCGAGGGCTACGCCTTCCTGCGCTCCAAAGGCGACGACGAGTTGGCCGACCTCGGCATCCCCCGCTTGGTCGCCCGCCACCAACTGCCGCTGCACACCTCCCTGCTGCTGGCGCTGCTGCGTAAGAAGCTCGCCGAACACGACACCACCGACGCAGGCAATCGACTGGTCGTGAGCACCGAGCAGCTGCGTGAGCTGATCACCCCGTTCTTTCCGGTCTCCGCCAACGAGGCGCGGACCGCCGACCAGGCCGACACCGCGGTGCGCCGCGTCGCCGACCTCGGGTTCCTGCGCCGCATGCCCGGGCAGGACGGCGAGTACGAGGTGCGCCGGGTGATCAAGGCGTACGTGGACGCGCAGTGGCTCGCCGATTTCGACACCCACCTCGCCGACTACGCCGAAGCGATGACGCAGGAGCAGCGATGACCGGATTGTTCGCCCCCACCGAACTCGAGAACGCCGCATCGGCCCGCTCCGGCTTCCGGCTGCAGCGCTTCCAAGTCCTCAACTGGGGCACCTTCGACCAGCGGGTCTGGACCCTCACCCTCGACGGCGAGAACGGGCTGCTGACCGGCGACATCGGGTCGGGGAAGTCGACTCTCGTCGACGCCCTGACCACCCTGCTGCTGCCCGCGCACCGCGTCGCATACAACAAGGCGGCAGGCGGCGAGTCCCGCGAACGCGACCTGCGGTCGTACGTGCTCGGCTACTACAAGTCCGAACGCAACGAGGTGACCGGCTCGTCGCGCCCCGTCGCCCTGCGCGGCATGAGCAATTACTCGGTCATTCTCGGTGTCTTCGGCAACGAGGGGTACGACGAGACCGTCACGCTCGCCCAGGTGTTCTCGATGCGGCACGACAGCGGGCAGCCCGAGCGCTTCTTCACCGTCACCGACCGCGCGCTCGACATCGCGACCGACTTCGCCGACTTCGGCTCCGACCTGCGGGCCCTCCGCAAGCGGCTCAAGGACGGCGACACCCGCATCCACGAGCACTTCCCCGAGTACGGCCGCGACTACCGGCGCTCCCTGGCCATCCGCTCCGAGCAGGCGATGGAGCTGTTCCACCAGACCGTGTCGATGAAGGCCGTGGGCAACCTCAACGACTTCGTCCGCGACCACATGCTCGAGCCCTTCGACTCGTCCGGCTGGGTCGACACGATGGTCGCCCACTTCGAGGATCTGACCGCCGCGCACGACGCCGTCGTCCTGGCGCGGACCCAGCTCGCGGAGCTGGAACCGCTGCTCGCCGACCACGACAAGTACCGCAGCCACATCGAGATGGCCGCCGAGCTCAAGGACCGACGCGCGGCCCTGCGCTTCTATTTCGCGCAGCAGCGCTTCGATCTCCTCACCGACGGTCTGGAACTCCAGAACCGCGATCTGTCCGCCACCCGCACCGCGCTGGCGAGCGTCGAACGCGATCTCGCCGACCTGCGCATCGCGGCGCGCGAACTGGAGCTGCGACAGGCGGGCCTCGGCGGGACCGACATCGCGACTCTCGAACAGCAGATCGCCGACGCGACCCGGCAGCGCGACGAGCGGTCGATCGCCTTCGACCGATACTCGGCGATGATCGACGATGCGGGTCTGGCGCCGGTCGCCGACCGCGGGCAGTTCGAGCAGCGTCGCACCGAGGTCGCCGATGCGGTGACCGCTCTCGACGCCGACCTCGCCGAGGCGGAGAACGCACTCAACGAGGTTCGCTTCAGCAAGCGTGAGTACGACACGGAGGGGCGTCGGATCGCCGGTGAGATCGCCAGCCTCCGGGGCCGCACCTCCAACATCCCCGACCGCAATCTCCGCATCCGCGAGATGATCTGCGAGGGGGTCGGCATTCCCCGCGACGAGCTCCCCTTCGTCGGCGAACTGATCGGCGTCCGCGACGACGAGAGTCGGTGGGAGGGCGCCGCCGAGCGCGTGCTGCGCGGGTTCGGACTCTCCCTGCTGGTGGCCGCCGACCTGTACGACGACGTCTCCAGCTGGATCGACGCCAACCATCTCGGCGGCCGCGTCGTGTACTTCAAGGTCTCCGATCACCGTCCGTCGCGGAGTGCGCCGACGCCGCCGTCGAACGCCCTCGCGCACAAGATCGACATCAAGGCGGGCCGGTTCGAGACGTGGCTGGAGCACCGCTTGTTCGAGCGCGCCCGTCACATCTGCGCCGAGACGCTCGACGAGTTCCGCGGCGCCGACGTCGCGGTCACCGTCAACGGGCAGGTCCGATCCGGCGGCGGCAGGCACGAGAAGGACGACTCGCAGCGCGTTGACGACCGCCGCAATTACGTCCTCGGCTGGAGCAACGAGCAGAAGATCTCGGCGCTGTTCACCGCCGGGCAACAGCTGCAGGACCGCCTCAACCAGGTCGACTCCGAGATCGACGAACTCGAGGAACGACGCCGATCACTGATGAGTCGACGCAACGCGCTCACCGGGCTCGACGCCTATCCCGGCTTCGACATGATCGACGCCGCGTCGTCCATCGCGCGGATCGCCGAGCTGACCGCCCGGAAGACCGAACTGGAACAGTCGTCGTCGGAGCTCGCCGAGGTCACCGAGGCCATCGCCGCGACCCGCGAGCAGCTCACGGCCGCCGACGCCTCGCGTGATGGCTTGCGCGACAAGGTGTCCCGTCTGGAGGTGACGCGCGCCCAGAGCGAGCAGGCGCGCGACGCCGCGCAGCAGGTGATCGCCGACGCCGAGTTCGACGACGCGCAACCCCACTTCGCGGCGATCACCGCCGACGTGGACGCCTACCGTGCCAAGGTCCGCACCGGCGCGCCGGACGACCCCGACGCCGCGTTGACGGTCGCCGAATGCGGCGAGCTGGAGTCGTCGATGACCGACCAGTTGACCGACGATTCCGAAGCCCACGCCGGCCGAGCGGGCTCGTACGAGACGCGCGCGGTAAACCGGATGTCGGAGTTCAACCGCAACCATCCGGTGCTGACGACCGAGTTCGACGCCGACATCGCCTCCGCCGACGAATACCGCGAACTGCACCGGCGTCTCGCCGAGGACGATCTGCCGCGGTTCGAGGACGAGTTCAAGAACTACCTGAACACGAACGCGATCCGCGACATCGCGATCTTCGCGGCCAAGCTCAACAAGGAAGTGCACCTGATCAGCTCGAAGATCGACACGATCAACGAGTCGCTCGCGGGCATCGAGTACAACCCGGGTCGCTACATCCGTCTCGACGTGAATCCGACCCCGTCGCAAGAGATTCGGGAGTTCCGCGCCGATCTGCGCGCATGCAGCGACGGCTCGTTCGAGGCCGACAGCGACGACCACTACGCCGAGGAGAAGTTCCTTCTCGTCAAGGCGCTGGTCGAACGCTTCCGCGGACGCGAGGGATTCACCGACGTCGACCGCAAATGGACCGAACTCGTCACCGATGTGCGCAACTGGGTTACCTTTGCGGCGTCGGAGCGGCACGTCGACGGCGACGCCGAGTACGAGAACTACACCGACTCCGACGGCAAGTCCGGCGGCCAGAAGGAGAAGCTCGCGTACACCATTCTCGCCGCCTCGCTGGCCTACCAGTTCGACCTCAAATGGGGCGCCACGATGTCGCGCGACTTCCGCTTCGTCGTCATCGACGAGGCCTTCGGTCGCGGTTCGGACGACTCGGCGCGCTACGCCCTGTCCCTGTTCGCCAAACTCGGCTTGCAGTTGCTGATCGTGACGCCGCTGACGAAGATCTACACGATCGAGCCCTTCGTCTCCGCCGTCGGCTACGTGGAGAACCGCGGCGGCAGCTACTCCCAACTCCAGTGCCTCACCATCGAGGACTACCGAGCCCGCCGCGACCTCCGAGACCTGGTTGAGATCATCGAATAGGTCCGCCCCCCTTCACGCTGGTCGAGTAGCGCCGCCGCGAGCCTCCCCCACGCTGGTCGAGTAGCGACGACGCGAGCCTCCCCCACGCTGGTCGAGTAGCGACGACGCGAGCTTGCGAGCGACGACGCGTATCGAGACCGCCACCCCGCACACCCCATCACCCAAAAACCTCGGCTCCCGAACCGCCCTCAACGGGCGGTTCGGGAGCCTAGATTCAAGCCGGTCCCTAGACTCGGGATCCCTTACACTCCGATCTCACCGCCGCCGGAGCGCCACACGGCCACCACGGACGGGCGAGGCTGGGAGTTGCCGCCGTCGGGCCAGTGCGAGAACGGGTTGTCGGCCGAATGGTCGTCGTCCTCGCCGGGGTGCTGCACGCACACGATGACGCGCTTGTCCTCGATGATCGGGCCGCAGGTCTCGGCGCCCCGCGGGACGGTGAGGAACTGCTTCGTCTCACCACGGCGGTCACCGTCGAGCGCGACGGCGAACAGGCCGTCGTTGCTCTCGAGCGCGTTGCCGTCGGTGGAGATCCACAGGTTGCCGTGCGGGTCGAAAGCGACGTTGTCCGGGCACGAGATCGGGCTCACCTTGGTCTTGTCGAAGCCGCCGTAGTAGGTGTCGGCCTCGGCCGGATCGCCACACACCAGCAGCAGGTCCCAGGTGAGGCTCTCGCCGACGTGGTCGTCGGTGATCTCCAGGATCTGGCCGTTCTTGTTCTCGTTGCGCGGGTTCGCGGCGTCGGCGCCGGGCTTGCCGTCCACACCACGCTTGCTGTTGTTCGTGAGCGCGGCGTACACCTTGCCGGTGACCGGATGCGGCTCGATGTCCTCCGGGCGGTCCATCTTGGTGGCACCGGCCTTGTCTGCGGCCTCGCGGGTGAACACCGCGACCTCCGCAGCCGTCATTCCCTGGATGTGCGACGTCGCGGTGCCGTCGGGGGCGACGGTCATCAGCTTGTGCCACTTGCCGGAGCCTGCCGCGTCGTCGACGGTGACCGGCTTGTCGCTGGAGAACGAGGCGACGTACAGGGTGCCCTCGTTGAGGATTCCCATGTTGTGCCGCTTGTCGCCCTCCTTGATCTTGCGGGTGGAGACGAACTTGTAGATGTACTCGAACCGCTCATCGTCGCCGGTGTAGACCACGACGGTGCCCGCGGCAGGACCGTCCTTGACCACGTGGACGGTGGCGGCCTCGTGCTTGAGGCGACCGAGCGCGGAGTGCTTCAGCGGCGTCGACTTCGGGTCGGCCGGATCCACCTCCACCACATAACCGAAGCGGTTGGCTTCGTTGGGGGTCTTCTCGAGGTCGAAGCGCGGCTCGAACTGGCCCCACTGGTGGTAGTCCGAGTCGTCTTCGAAGCCGTAGCGCTCCAGGTGCTTGGCCGCGGTCTTGTCGGTGACCTTGCTGGCGTTGGAGAAGTAGTTGTTGTAGTTCTCCTCGCCAGACAGCATGGTGCCCCACGGGGTGATGCCGCCCGAGCAGTTGGCGATGGTGCCCAGGATGGTGGTGCCGGTCGGATCGTCGGCGGTCTTGACCAGGTCGGTCCGTGCGGCCGGGCCGGTCAGGCGGAACGGCGTGCTCGCGGTGATGCGTCGGTTCCGCGGTCCGACGACCGGCGTCAGCGAACCGTCCTTGTCGGATTCCTGAACCTCCAGCACGGTGATGCCGTGCGCGGCCATCGCGATTCGCGCCTGCTGCTCGGTGGGCTTCTTCTCCACGTAGTTGTGGAACATGAACTCCTCGGTCGTGTACTCCTGGTTCACCACCAGGTACGAGTGACCGGGCTCGTCGGCGATCGGAATCAGACCGGCGAAGTCGTTGTTGAAGCCGAACTGTCCGGCCTGCGCCTCGGGCGTCTGCTTGTCGAAGTCGAACTCCGGCGCGCCGGGGATCACCGGATCGCCCCACCGGATCACGACCTTCTGGTCGTAGCCCTTCGCGGTGACGAGCGCGTCCTCGGTGTTCGGCTTCACGATGTCGAACCGCATGCCCTCGTAGGGTCCGTCCGACGCCGTGCCGGAGGTCGCGGTGCTGCCGCCGGAGCCGCTGTCGTCGCCACATGCGGCGAGCACCGACGTAGCACCGACGGCCACCACGGCACCGACCGTCCCGCGCAACACCGTCCGACGGGACAGCGCCGTGCGGGCGACGTCGCGGAAGTACTCGTTGTCACTGGTGTTGCCCGGCTCGTGCCAGCACGCTTCACCGCACTTGTAGCGGCAGGTGACGCGTGAGCGGGCCGAACGACCCACCTCGCCGCCTCCAACGGTGAACAGCTGCAACGGAATACGCATTCGGGTCAGACCTCTCCCCTGGTTTGGCCGCCTACGGGCTGGGCGGGTACCCGGCTGACCCTAAGAACGCCGGTTCACAGAATGTGATCGCCGAAGTGAACCGGATGCGAACAGCGCACTGCGAGCAGGTGCCGCCGGAGGCAACGTCGCAAATCCGACGCCGACACCGTCCGACGGACCTCTCACCAGGAAGGTTGCTACCGGTAAGCAACTGAATCTATAGTTGCTTACCGGTAGCAACTAAGGAGAGAGTGTGGTCGACGACGAACAGGCTCGGCGCATCATGGCCGAGGCCATTGAGATCGCTCGTGTCTTCGAGATCGCTCGGAAGCGTCGTCTCACGAGCGGGCTGACAGGCACCAAGATCGGGATTCTCAAGCATCTCAAGTGTGCGGACGCCCGTCTGACCGAGCTGGCGGAGACGCTCACCGTCTCGCTGCCGGTCGCCTCACGCGCCGTCGGCGCCCTCGAGTCCGAGGGATACGTCGTCCGCCGCAGCGACCCGGCCGACGCCCGCGCCTCGCTCCTGTCACTGAGTCCTGCGGGAATCGACTACCTCCGCACCCGCGAGTCGCAGTTCATGGCACACTTCGCGACCCGACTGGCCGATTGGTCGGACGAGGACGCGGCACAGGCCGAAGCGGTCCTCTCTCGGTTGCGGGCGCCGCTCCTGGCCGCGTTCGAACCGCTGCCCGAGCAGCAGGCCACTGCGCCGACCGCCTAGTCCCCACCCGCTTGACACTCTTGAAAGGTCTTTCGTGACCGCTCCGACAACGAAGGCATCCGCCGAACCGAAGGTGTACTCGCACAGCGAGATCCTCGGCGTGATGACCGGCCTGTTGGCCGCCCTGTTCACCGCGATGATCTCGACGACCATCGTGGCCACCGCCCTGCCGACCATCATGGCCGCGCTGAACGGTACGCAACGTCAGTACACGTGGGTCATCACCGCGAGCCTCCTGACCATGACCATCAGCACTCCGATCTGGGGCAAGCTGTCCGATCTGTTCAACAAGAAGTTCCTGACGCAGCTCGCGATCGTGCTGTTCGTCGCAGGCTCGGTGCTCGCGGGATGCGCCCACGAGGTGTGGCTCCTGATGCCCGCCCGCGCCATTCAGGGCATCGCGATGGGCGGATTGATCGCCACCGCGCAGTCGGTGATGGGCTCCATCATCAGTCCGCGCGATCGCGGCCGGTACTCCGGCTACATGGGTGCGGTCATGGCCGTGGCAACCGTCTCCGGACCGCTGCTCGGTGGACTCATCACCGATCACTTCGGGTGGCGCTGGACGTTCTTCGTCTGTGTTCCGCTCGCAGTCATCGCCCTGGTTCTGATCCAGACCAAGCTGCACCTGGAGCACACCCCGCGCCGGCACGTGAAGATCGACTACCTGGGCTCGGTGCTGCTGGCGATCGCCGCCGCTCTCCCGATGCTGTGGGTCACCTTCGCGGGCACCTCCTACGACTGGATCTCCCTCGAGTCCCTCGCCTTCGGTATCGCATTCCTGATCGCCGCGGGTCTCACCGTGGTCGTGGAACTGCGCGTCCCCGAGCCCATGCTGCCGCTGCGCGTCTTGCACAACCGCGCCACGATCCTGATGATCCTCGGCAGCATCGCCGTCGGTGTCGCGATGTTCGGCCCGGGAGTCTTCCTGACCCAGTACTTCCAGCTCGGTGACGGCTTCTCGCCGACCAAGGCCGGTGTCATGACCATTCCGATGATCGTCGCGCAGATGCTCAGCGCCACCATCTGCGGTCAGATCGTCAGCCGTACCGGTCGCATCAAGAGGGTGATGGTGCTCGGCGGCGCGACGATGCTCGTCGGACTCGGCGGACTCGGTTTCATCGACCACCAGACCTCGTACCTCCAGGTCGCGATCTTCATGGCCATCGCCGGCGTCGGTATCGGCACGCTGATGCAGAACATCGTGCTCGTCGTCCAGAACACCGTCGACGTCACCGAGGTCGGCGCCGCGTCGGCTGCCATCGCCTTCTTCCGTTCGCTCGGCGGCGCCATCGGCGTCTCGGTGCTCGGCGCCGTGCTCACCACGCTCGTCGCGAACAACGTGACCGACGGTCTCCGGTCGGTGGGCATCAACCCGGGTCAGATGTCCGGCGGCGGCGACACCAAACTGGACATCTCCGCGTTGCCCGGTCCGATTCAGGAGATCGTGCACCACGCTTACTCCGATGCGTTCGGTCCGGTGTTCATGATCTCGGCGGGCACCGCTGTCGTGACCTTCATCTGCGTCGTGCTCCTCAAGGAGATCAACCTGCGGACGACCATCGCGAAGGAGGATCCGCACGACGACGCACCGGAACCTGCGGCGGACACCCTCGATCCCGCCGCTGCCACCTCCGCAGCGACTGCCGCGGCCGAGATGATCGACGCGCCTCGCTCGGCAGGGCACACCGAATCGCCCGTCCACCTGGACGGCAAGGGCGAGACCGTTCCCTCCCGGCGCTGACTTCAGTCACACTCGGCGGGACCTGATGCGACAGTCTCAGGTCCCGCCGAGTTGTTCTCCGCACCCGTGCCACGTGGTCGACGCCTCGCGGATGGCGCGGAGCGCAACCGGGCGCGAATAGCGTCGAGTGACCGGAGTGAACTTCTCGATCGATTGCGACAGGTGGTCGTGAAAGCAGTCGCACATCGCGTCCAGCGCGAGCACCTTCTGCGCGACCTGCCGCAGTTCGCGATCGGTGACCCACGGCCCTTCGCCGTCGATCAGATTGTCGACCGCGCCATCGGTCCACGGCGCAGTCCCGGGTCGAGTCGTCACAGTCATCACTGGGTCTCCTCCCTCGGCAGCCGATCCCGCTGCCGATGCGGACACCCTTGCACGAGGCTCTGACATTCCGAGGCCATCATGGCGCCTGACACCCGCGGCGACCCCTCACGGGGACGCGAATCTCGATCCCCTCACGTTGGTCGAGTACCACGAACCCCTCACGGTGGTCGAGTGCCGCCTGCGAGCGTAGCGAGCACGCGGTTCATCGAGACCGTCGTGCTCCCCGCTGCTGGAACGAGCGGCCGTCCGCTCTACGGACACGCCGAGCTACGCAGCGGGCGGAATCGGGATCGTGCCGCCGCCGGTGAGCATCCACGAGCCGTCGGGCCCGTCCTCGTCGTCGAACGCGATCGGCAGCGCACGTCGGTCCAGGCAGGCGTCGATGAGGTCGTCGAGCCAGCGGAGGTACCCGGTCGACGGGGCGCGGACGGCACGCGGCAACTCGGCGAGGATCAGATCGGCGACAGCGCCGACGGGCGTCGCGCCGGTGACGATCGCGCCGGCGAACTCGCATCCCGACGCGCTCGAGTAGCGCAGGGCCGGACCCGTACCGACGCTCGGTGCTGCGCCCTGGTCCTCGACGTTGTCGGACGTCGAGATCTCGATGCGCCAGGTGCCGATCGCATACAGGTAGGGCACGAACCGGACGGCGCTGTACCCGCGTCGATGCACTTCCCGGATGCCCTGCAGAATGCGCAGCGGCGTCGCCAGACGCAGATGGTCGTTCATCATCGCGGCGAGGTCGTCGTCGAACGCCACCAACTGCACCTGGTCCACTCGGGTGATAGCGCTGCTGATCGTGTCGATCGCCGCGGCGACCGCATCGGCCTTGGGCCACCCGTACACCCCGGCGCTGATCAGCGGGAACGCGACGGTCCGTACGCGCAGCTCGTCCGCGACAGCCAGGCTCCGGCGATAGCACGATTCGAGCAACGCGCGATTGCGTTGGCCCGCGGTGAAGTTGGGGCCGACGGTGTGGATCACGTGCTGGGCCGGCAGCGCACCGGCCGTGGTGAAGCCTGCGTCGCCGACGTCGAGCCCGTTGGGGAACCGACGGATGCAGTCCTCGAGGATCGACGGGCCGCCCGCCGAGTGGATCGCCCCGTCCACGCCGCCGCCACCGCGCATCCGCCGGTTCGCGGCGTTCACGATCGCATCCGCGCGGACCCTGGTGATATCGCCCCTGACGATCTCGATGCGTGGCACTCCGTCATTGTGGCGCACCGACACCGGTGCACGCAGCGCCTTACGCGTCGATCACTTGCCGAGGATCTTCGAGATCGGCTTGGCCAGCGCGAACGACGGGCTGACGGTGGGATGGCGACGGTCCGGATCGCTCACCGAGACCAAGGCCTGCTCGGGCGCGAGTCGGTGCTTCTTCAGGTAGCTGAGCAGTGACGAGATCAGATCTCGGGCCGCGCGCAACTGCTCCAACGACGGCGCTTTCGGATCGCTGAACGGCTCGAGGCGGTTGATCTGCGCCGACAGTTCGCTCTCGGCGATGACCACGCGCTCCCAGAGCCCGTCGTCGAACTCCTCCCCGACGTTCTGCAGCGCATGTGCCACGGCGACCTGGATGGCGATGCTCGTCGGGTCCAGCACCACCGCCTTGGGTCCGGGGCGAGCGGTGGCAGCGGCCGCCGCCACCATGCCCGCCGTGCCTGCGATGCCGCTGAGCATCGCCAGACCGCCCGCGGCCGCGACGCTCGCGGTGCTCGCCGTGGCCAGGCCGCCCGAGATCACCGCAGCTCCGGCGACGCCGACGCCGCCCGCCACCGCCAAGCCGACCGGCCCGGCTGCCAGCAGCGTGACTCCGGCCGCGGCCAGCGCCCAGCGCGACCGCGTGCCCAGCCATCTGGCGCGCCGATCCAGATGCTCGTTCACCGATTCGACGGCCGCACACACCTGCGCTGCGGTCTCCGCTGGATAGCCCAGATGCTGGGTGATCGACGAGATGGCATCGATCGCCGCGTCGCCGGTGTCGATCTCGTACGGTGCGACGAGATTCGAATAGGCCAGCACCACCACTCGGCTGATCACCTCCGACAGGTCCCAGATCCGGGGCAGGCGCGGGAGCTTTCCGTCGGCCAGGGTGGCCAGTTCCGGAGGCAGGTGTTGGGCGTCGGCTTGGTCGGTCAGGTCCGAGACGTACAGGTCGCGGACCACGCTGAGCGCATCCTGGTAGCGCTCACGCGTCTGCCGTTTCGGGATGTGCGATCCGACGGCGTCGGCGAAACGGAGCGTGACCAGGACAGTCAGCTCGTCGTCGGTGAGTCGGCGCGCGAGGCCGGTGCCTCGCGTGGCGTCGGCGCCCGGGTGCACTGCCCGGTCGACGAGTGTCGCGATGGCGGGTTGCGACAGGTAGTCGTACGAGCGGTGGGTGCTGGCGCCGCGCACCGAGAAGTCCTGAGCGCCGGGGAAGATCGTCGCCAGGCCGCGCCCCGCCGTCACCCCGTCGAGCGGGTCGAGGAAGTTCGACCAGTCGTCCACCCGCGAGTACGGAAACCGCGCGAGGATCCGCTGACTGTTCTGGTACAGGGCGGGCGTTCCGGCCGGGCTCCCGATCGTGATGAGGCGTCGCACGTGCACGGTCGCGGGCAGATGGTCGAGGAGATCGATCGCGATCACGCTACCGAGGCTGTGGCCGATCAACACCACCTCCTCGACGTCGACGAGGTCGTCGAGGATCCGCTGCAATACCGCGCCCCGCAGCCCGGCATCGGTGAGATAGTTCTTCACCTGTTTCAAGACGTCGAGCGGCGCCGAGTCCAGGAGCGACTCCTGCAGTCCGGTCACCACCGAGTCCGGGACCCGGCCAAGGCCGAACGCCCGCACCTCCTGGAAGTCGCGGACCAGCAGTTCCACCTGCCCTTGCCGTCGTTCGAAGGCACGGCGGGCGTCCCGGTCGTCGACCGCCGCGTCGTAGGTCACCGGCGGATGGGTCGACTCGATGCCCGTGGCCTTGAGCAGATCCCGGTACTGCGGCGCGATCACCTCGTCGACGGAGACCGGCTCGGCGTCGATCGACGCCAGCCCCCGGTTCAGACCTTTCAACCATCCGGTCGCCGGGTCGCCGAGCCCGACGCCGTGAAGGTACAGAATGCGCACGCCGACCTCCCGACCTCGATGCGTTTTCAGATGTGAGGGAACTCCGGTGATGATATCGGTGCCGGGCAGCGGCAAGTGCGCCGTGCTCCCGCAGCGGTCGGCAGCATCCCGCTACTTCACGCCCGCCTTGATCAGCGCGGCTTGATCGGCGAGCGCGATCGCGAGGCCGCCCGCCGTCGTCGGATGCAGCGGGGCGTTGCCCTTGATCGACTGGACGAACGGGTCCGGCGAGCAGAGCCCGTGGCCGTCGAACGAGGGCTTGGCGGTCGGGAACGACGCCGCGTCGGCACCCTGCTCCAGGACCTTGTTCATCGCGTCGAGCCAGCCGTGCAGGATCGCGATCTTGTCGTCGGTGATGCCGAGGTCGGCGACGCAGTCGCTGCCGCCCGGCAGCGGATCGTAATACGTGTTGATGATGACTGTCGGCGGGTTCGGCAGCGCGCGCAGGCGGGTGAGCAGCACTAGGTAGTCGCGTGCGAACGTCTCCAACTGCTGGTTGAAGTAGGCGTCGGACGCTTTTCCGCCGCAGTCGGGCAGGGCGGCGCACAGCCCGATCATGTGCGACCACCCGACGTCGTTGGCCCCGATGCTGATGATGATCGCGGCTGGACCGGCGTCGAGTGCGGCGGGCAGCTGCGGCGGCAGCGTCTGGCCGCCGCGCTCCTGCTCCCCCAGCAGACCGGCCCGGATGGTCGCGCTGCTGCAGGCCATGTTGGTGACCTTCCAGTTCGAGGCCCGACCGAGCGCGACCGCGAACGCTCCACTCGTCCGCTCGCAGGCCGTGTCCTGGCTCGTCGGATCGCGCAGCGGCGGATTGCCGATGCCTGCGGCCGTCGAGTCGCCGATCACCACCACGTGTCCGGCCGCTGCCGGCGGCGGGTTCGCGGGCAACGCGCCGGGCACGGTCGCCGCGCCCACCAGCGATTCGATCGAGCTGATCGCCCGCAACTGCTCCGCAGCGTTCGACGCAGTGACCACCACGGCGCCGACGTTGGCCGCAGCCGCCACGACCACACCGATCACCACCACGATGATCGACGACGCGGCCGATCGTCGCTGCCACCCGACGACCGCACCCATCAGCAGCAGGGACACCGCCGCCACGATGAGCACCTGGATGATCAGGTAACGCTTCCACCCGTCGACCAGCGCATTCTGGAGTTCGTCCTGCGCCTGCTTCCGTGCGGCGTCATCACCGGCCGGTCCGACGAGGTCGGCGAGTTCGCCGGACAGCTCCAGGTTCGTCAGCTCCAGCCGCGGGCGGATGGGTCCGGGGAAGTCGATGGTGGTGTCGAGTTGGCGCCCGAACAGCTCCACTTGGCCGGGACCGCTCCACGACGTCGACGGCGGCGCCGCGCCCACGCGCACGGTCTGGCCGACGGCCTGCACGGACTGCATCGGCGTGAGCCACAACGACACCGCGATCGCGATGACGGTCACCACGACGATCGCGATGGCGTCGACGATCCGCTTCCTCATGTCTTCGAGGATGACACGAACGACGCCTCCCCCGCCGACTCGTGTCGGCGGCGAGAGGCGTCGTCGGTCAGCCCGTCAGGCGGGGTTGGTGCTGCCGGACTCCTCGAGCGGTTCGTCCTCGGCGTCCGCAGACTTCGCGGGCCCCGTGCCGTTGGCACTGACGCCGTCCACGGCGACGTCGTCGTCCTCCTCCGGCAGGCGCTCGGTGATCTCGAGCTGGAAGTCGTGCCAGTCGTCGCGAGCGGCGCCGACGACCACGGCCGTCTCGAGCATCTCCCCGCCCTTCGCCTCGCGAAGGATCATCGGGTCGGTCTGGAGATCTCTCATCAGCGAGATGCACAACAGCAGTAGTGCGATCGCCAGTGGCAGCGCCGAGATGAACGTGAGGTTCTGGATGCCCGACAGGGCGTCGTCGCCTCCGATCACCAGCATCACCGCTGCGACGGCGCCGGTCGCGGCACCCCAGAAGATCACGATCCAGCGGCTGGGTTCGATGTTGCCGCGCTGCGACAGCGTGCCCATCACGATCGACGCCGCGTCCGCACCGGAGACGAAGAAGATCGCGACCAGGATCATCACCAGCACCGACGTGATGCCGGTCCATGGCAGATCCTTCAACACGTTGAAGGTGATGCCTTCGGCGCTGCCGTCGCCGTACGGGTTGTTGCCGTTCTGTTGATCGGCGATCGCCGTGCCGCCGAAGGTGGCGAACCAGAACAGGCTCACCAGGCTCGGCACCATGATCACGCCCGCGACGAACTGGCGGATGGTGCGGCCCCGGCTGATCCGCGCCAGGAACATGCCGACGAACGGGGTCCACGAGATCCACCAGGCCCAGTAGAAGATGGTCCAGCTCGACAGGTAGTCCTGCATGGCGTCGCCGCCGGTCGCGCCGGACAGCGAGATCATGCGCGGGAAGTCCTGCAGGTAGCTGCCGATGGTGGTGGGCAGCAGGTCGAGAATGAAGACCGTCGGTCCGACGACGAACAGGAACACGGCCAGCAGCAGCGCCAGCACCATGTTGATGTTCGAGAGCCACTGGATTCCCTTGGCGACGCCGGAGACCGCGGACAGGATGAAGCAGCAGGTCAGGACCACGATGATGACCACGAGGACGGTGGTGCCGAGGCTCTTGATCCACCCGGCCTCCTGCATGCCGGTGCGGATTTGGAGCGCGCCCAGTCCCAGCGACGCGGCCGATCCGAAGAGGGTGGCGAACAGCGCCAGGCCGTCGATCACCTTGCCCGCCGGGCTGTTGGCGCCCTTGTGCCCGAACAGCGGCACGAAGGCGGAGCTGATCAGCTGCGGACGTCCGCGCCGGAACACGCTGTAGCCGAGCGCCAGACCGAGAACCGCGTAGATCGACCACGGGTGCAGTCCCCAGTGGAACATCGACGTCGCCATCGCGGTCCGGATGGCCTGATCGGTCTCCGCCGACGTGGTTCCGGGCGGCGGGTCCATGAAGTGCATGAGCGGCTCGGCCATGCCGTAGAAGATCAAGCCGATGCCCATGCCCGCGCTGAACATCATCGCGATCCACGAGACGGTCCGGAACTCCGGTCGCTCGCCGTCGGCGCCGAGCGGGATCTTCCCGTACTTGCTGAAAGCGAGCCACAACGCGAACACCACCAGCGTGGTGGACACGATCACGAACACCCAGCCGACGTTCGTCAGCAGCCAGTCGAGCATGTTCTGCGCGGTGGTCGCCAACGAATCCGTGGACACGAAACCCCAGATGACGAACGCGATACACGCGGCGGCGACGATGCCGTAAATCCACCAGTCGGTGCGCGGCGGCCCCTGATCGGGCGCTGCTCCGCCCGTCGCAGTCAAATCGAGAGCAGCTGGATCGCCGGCTCCCGAATCACTCTCTGTAGTCACTGAAAATTACCCCTCGTCATCGATTATTCGACGCCGGTCGGTGCGCATTCTCGAGCGTTGCGTGCCCGGAATCCACTGATGATTCAGCGCCCCCGGAGCGGTACGCCGACCTGCGCTCACCACCCTCCACACACTGGTGAAAGCTGTTGACCGACATCGATCGAACCAAAACACCGTATCAATACTGTGATTTCCATCCCTGCCGGGGAAGCCGCATTGTTATCTCCTCCGTCTGAATTCCGCTGCGATTACGTAACGCTTTTCAGGCACTGCTGGCCCGGCGATCCCGCTCGCCGCTCGTGGCCCGTCCGCTCGATTTCTGCGACCTTCTCCCGCGGCATCGCGGCACTTATGACAAGGTGTTCACGTGGCTCTTCCTCATGACGACATCGACCCCGACGGCCTGCTCGAATACTCGGTGGTCTTCACCGATCGCTCGCTGAATCACATGTCCCAGCGATTCGTCGGGGTCATGCAGGAACTCCTCGGAATTCTGCGTGACACCTACAACGCGACCAGCGTCGCGATCGTGCCGGGCGGCGGAACGTACGGCATGGAATCGGTGGCCCGCCAGTTGGCGACCGGACGTCGTGCGCTGGTCGTCCGCAACGGTCTGTTCTCGTACCGGTGGTCGCAGATCCTGGAGACCGGCGGCATCACCGATCAGGTGACCGTCTGCCTGGCCCGCCCCGCCAGTGACGCCCACCAGGCCGCGTGGTCGCCTGCGCCGATCGACGAGGTGGTGGCCGCCGTCCGCGAGCAGCGGCCGGAAGTCGTCTTCGCCCCGCACGTCGAGACCGCGTCCGGCATCGTGCTGCCCGACGACTACCTGAAGACTCTCGCCGACGCGGTTCACGAGGTCGGCGGCGTCTTCGTTCTCGACTGTGTGGCGTCCGGCGCCCTGTGGGTCGACATGGCCGCCGTCGACATCGACGTCCTGCTGACCGCCCCGCAGAAGGGATGGAGCGGTACGCCGTGCGCCGGCTACGTGATGTTCCGCGAGCGCGGTCGCACCGCCGTCCTGGAGTCCACCACCACCAGCTTCGCGCTCGACCTGCGCAAGTGGCTCTCGATCAGCGACTCGTACGTGGAGGGCAAAGCTCCCTACCACGCGACCATGCCGACCGACTCCCTCGCTCACAACGCCGAACTCATGCGCGAGACCATCGACCTCGGCCCCGAGGAACTGCGTCAACGCCAGCTGGACCTGGGCGCTCGGGTGCGCAAGCTGCTCGCCGCGCACGACATGCCGTCGGTCGCCGCCGAGGGCTTCGACGCCGCAACGGTCGTCGTCGCCTTCACCGACGACCCAGCCCGTCAGACGGGTGCCGCGTTCAAGGAGGCGGGACTGCAGATCGCAGCAGGCGTCCCGCTGCAGTGTGGCGAGGGCGACGACTACTCCTCGCTCCGCATCGGCCTCTTCGGTCTCGACAAACTGACCGACGTCGACGGCACCGTCGACCGCCTGTCCGCCGCGCTGGATCGCATCGGCAAATAGCGCCGCCGACCCCCTGATCGAGTGCCACCTGCGAGCACCGCACCCCTCCCCACGCTGATCGAGTGCCACCTGCGAGCGTAGCGAGCAAGTGGTGTATCGAGATCCCCGCGACACAGGCACCCCATCCCCGCACCGCATCCTCGACCCACGCCCAAGCGCAGCGCACCCCACACGCTGATCGAGTGCCACCTGCGAGCGCAGCGAGCAAGTGGTGTATCGAGATCGCCCGCCACAAACACCCAATCCAACCCGCCTCCTCGACCGAATTGAGAATAACGCGATGACCAGGCGAAATGTGTCACGCTCCACTATTCTCCGAACGCTCGAACGGGCGTAGCGTCAACAGGTGAGGACGGCCGTCCTCACTGTCACGAGGTTCGTGACCACTCGCGCATCTGGAGGATCTTCCATGAATACTCGCGCACTTCGTCTCTTCCCGGCCGCCGCCATCCTCGGTGCCGCAGTCCTCGGCGGCGCCGCCGTTCCCGCTCATGCCGCGACGCCGGCCGCGCTGACCATCGCGGGCGACCTCGAGATCGCGCCCGGCGTCCACCTGCTCAACATCGACGCGCACGGCGTCACCAGCCGCTCCGGCACCACCACCGGCACGTACACGGCCACGCTGATGAACGGCATGTCGAAGGTCCCGTTCCAGGTGACGGGCCCTGTCACGTGCATCGACACCCGGGGCGACTCGGCAGCGCTGGTCTATCCGATCTCCAAGACCGCGCCCAACCTCGTTCCCGCGGGCTTGGCCGACGCCTTCGCCGTCAAGATCTCGGTGCGCAAGGGCGATACCGATCGCGTCGGCGTGATGGGGCCCGCGCCGACGTCGTCGTTCCACGGATGCGCGCCGGCCGCGACGCCGTTCCGGTTCGACGGCGACATCATGATCGAGTGAGGTCCACCCACCGCACTCCGGCGTCGACGACGACGCCCGCACCCGCCGTCGCCGATGCGACCGCGATCTCCGCATCCGCCAGGGCGTTGGTCGCCATCAGCAGCGTCGCCTGCGCACCGTACTCGGTGCCGAGCACCTCGATCCCCCGGCCACGCAGGTCGGCTTCGACGCGGCCGGCGTCGGCGTGCGGCAGGTCGACCCGTGACAACACCCGCTGTTCGCGTCGGACCAGGGTCGCCGATTCGAGCGCCGCGGTGACCGCGTCACCGTAGGCGCGGGCCAGACCGCCGGCACCGAGCAGGGTGCCGCCGAACCAGCGCACCACCACGGCGGCGACGTCGCTGAGCTCGGCGCCCTGCAGTACGTCGAGCATCGGTGCGCCGCCGGTTCCGGAGGGCTCACCGTCGTCGTTGGTCCGGGTGGTCTCCCCGCGCGTTCCGAGGACGAAGGCCGAACAGTGGTGCCGGGCGTCGCGGTGCGCGCGCCGCAGTTCCGCGACCAGGGCCCGCGCCGACTCCTCGTCGTCGACCCGGCGGAGGACGGCCATGAACTTGGAGCGTTTGACCTCGATCGTTCCGACCACGTCCGAGCCCGCGGCCAGCGTCAGATACGACGGGACGCTGCCTTCGGACTCCGACACCGTTTTCACCATTCCGTCATTGTCTCAATCCGCGCGCACCGCCCGCGTCCAGCGTGCGGCGAATCCGACTTGTCAGACCCTCGTCGTATCGTTCACGGCATCGCATACACCCGGAATGTTCGCCAGGAGAGGATCGGTCGATATGGCAGACGCTCACCACTGCAGCAGCACGACGACTGCGGTGCCGGTGACCGCCGGTGCGCACCTCCCCGCGTCGTGCACCGTCACCCTCTCCTGCGAGGAATGCTCGGCGCCGCGACACGACGTCGTAATCGAGACCGATTGGACTGTCACGACACCGAGCACGCAGGAGCACTCCTGCCGAGCGGCCGGTGGCGACGCCGGACGGGCACGGCGGGCCTACCGCGCGCTCACCCGGCGTCCGGTGCCCGGTCTCACCGTGTTGTCGCCGCTCACCGACAGCGACTTCGACGACCGCTTCGCAGCGGTGGGCGGTCGCTCGCGAAATGCGGTCGACATTCTCACGACGCTCCTTCGACGGTTCGACATCCCCTCGCCTGCGCCCGCCGACTGCCCGATCGACGACCTCCCGCCGATGGCCGGTCTGACCGACGACGTCGTCGTTCCCGGGATTCTCGCCGCGCTGGTGCGCTCCGCGGACTTCGGTCGGTTGTGCGCGCGGATCGTCGCCAGTCCCGTGCCCGACCACCGCGAAGGCAGCGCCGTGCCGGGGAGCACCCGCTGGTCGCGCGACGACGATGCGCATGCAGACGGCTCGGAAGCCGATCGCACTGTGGCCTCCGAGTGGGCCCAGCCCCCACAATTCGGACGTGTCGGCGACCGCATTTTCCTGGTTTCCCTCATCGGCGGTCGCCGAGCGATCCGGGTCCGCCGCGGCAACCGCGTGATCACCGTGCCGATCGACGAGGCGGACGTCGATTCGCGCACGCCGGTCGACGTCGACGATCCGCTGTACCGACTGTCGGCCGCGATGGTCGAGGCCGTCGACCGTTCCGCCGCAGGCACCCCGCTGCGCCGAACCGAAGCGCTGCCGCGGCAACTGCATGAGTGCGGCGAATACTTCGAGGCGATGATCTGTCTCGTCTACGCCTACCCCGGTCGGCGACCGCCGTGGTCGGTTCGGATCTGCCTGATACTGGTCGGGTTGGCACTGCGCGGTGTGGTCCCACGGCACGATGCTCGCGGTGTCATCGACATCGTGAGCAGGCATCTGGTGGTCTCCGCACCGGAGCTCTACGGGCTCCCGCGGGAGTTCGCCGATCGGTGGACCATCGCTACCGGTCCTGCGCCGCAGCACGTCGACGTCGACGCCTTGGCTCAGCGCACCGACCTCTGGCTCCGGTCGATTCTGGCCGAGGCGGCGCCCATCGACGGGCCCGAACAGTTCCTGCACGCGGTGACCGTGACGCGCCGACCGCACGATCTGGTCTGCACCTGGGGCCCGGAGTCCACCGCGTTCCAGTACAGCCGCGTCGGCCACGAGGCGCCGATCTGGGAGGCGACCGCCGAACCGACCGCTCGGACCCGGCTGATTCAGGCGGCCTATCTGCTCGCATTCACCGATGTCACGGGTGTCGCGACCATCCTGCCGCCGGTCAGCGGCGACGCCACGAAACAGGCGGTGCGCTCGGCGTACGTCAGATCGATCTTCGACGTCCCCGCGCTCGCGCGGCTGACGAGCGTCCCGCTCCCGGCCTAATCGAGTGGTGCCCGCGCGCCCCGTGACCGACTCTGACTGAGCGTCCGCTCCCCTACCCTCGCGGCGCGGAATCGGTTGGGTGCCAGCGTTTGTCGCGAGGATCTCGATACACCACTTGCTCGCTACGCTCGCAGGTGGCACTCGATCAGCGTGGGGATAGCGTCGTCGCCTACCAGAGTCCGCCGGTCGCGTCGACGACCGTTCCGGTCACCCAGCGCGCCTGCTCCGACGCGAGGAAGGCGACGACGTCGGCGACGTCGGCGGGAGTGCCGAGTCGGCGCAGCGCGGGCATCGAGGCCATCGCCTCGATGGCCTTCTCGGCGGTGCTGTTGCGGAGCCGCTCGGTGTCGGTGGCGCCCGGGCGCACCACGTTGACGGTGATCCCGCGCTTGCCGAGTTCCTTGGCAGCGGCACGACTTCCGGCTTCGAGCCCGGCCTTCATCGCCGAATAGCTGACCTGTCTGCCGGGCGCCAGGTATGCCGCCGCCGACGACACCAGCACGATTCGGCCGCCGTCGACCACCCGACGGCCGGCGGCCGCGAGCGTCAGCAGCGCCGACCGCAGGTTGGTTGCGAAGTCGTCGTCGAGCGACGCCTCGGTGAGTTCGGTGACACGGGTGTAGTCCCACGCTCCGGCGCAGTGGACGACGGTGTGCACCGGCCCGAGCCGCTCGGCGGCGTCGAGCGCTTCGGCGACGCCGCTCTCGTGCCGGACGTCGGCGCCGCAGACCACCGCGCCGTCGCCGATCGAGGCGGCCACCGCTTCGGCGCGGTCCCGTCGATCGCGATACCCCACGACCACCGCGTGCTCGGCAGCGAGCCTGCGCGCCACGGCCGCGCCGATGCCGCCGCCACCGCCGATCACCAGCGCCGACGTCCCCGCTGCGGTCACTGAGCACCTCCGACGACCGCCGCGATCACGTCCGGTCCGCCCTGGACCGCCGTGCGCTGCAGATAGTGCTCGACGGCACGCAGCCCGCCCAGTTCCTCACCGCCGCCTGCGCGGCCGGGGCCGCCGTGGACTGCTTGCGCGACGGCGGCGCCGTGCCCGGTCGACTCGCCCGCGCTGTCGCGGTTCACCACCAGGATCCGCCCGTGCCACGGCGCCGCGGCCAGCACCACTTGGGCGGCGAACGCGTCGTCGTGCGTCACCAGACTGGCCGCGAGCGAACCGTTCCCGCGAGCGATCAGGGCCGCCAACTGCTCGGCCGACTGATACGGGATCAACGTCGCGACCGGGCCGAACGCCTCGATCTCATGGAGTTCTTCGCGGTTCGGATCGGTGGCGCGCAACAGGATCGGCGAGAGGAAGGCGCCCGCGGCGAAGTCGGCGCCTGCGGCGAAGTTGGCGGGCACCGATTCGGGATCGCCGAACACGGTGTCGGCAGCCTTCTGCAGCCGGGCGACGGCCTCGCGGACATCCGCACGCTGCCGCTGGTTGGCGAGCGCGCCCATCCGACTGGTCTCGTCGGCGGGCGGGCCCACCGTCACCTTCTGGAGCCGTGCGACGGCGGCGTCGGCCACCGCGTCGACCATCGCCGCAGGCACGAACGCACGACGGATCGCGGTGCACTTCTGCCCCGCCTTCTGCGTCATCTCGGTGACGAGTCCCTTGACGTACACCTCGAACTCGGGATCGTCCACGCTCACGTCCGGCCCGAGCACCGAGGAGTTCAACGAGTCCGCCTCAGCGGTGAAGCGCGCGCCCGACGCCACCACCGCAGGATGGGTCCGGAGCGTGGCGGCCGTCTGGTACGAGCCGGTCACGGCGAGGGAGTCCTGCGCGGTCAACTGCTCGACGAGTCCGTCGGGGCGCGCACACACCAACTGCAGCGCACCGTCGGGCAGCAGACCCGACTCGACCATCGCGCGCACCACCGTCTCAGTGAGATAGGCGGTGGCACTGGCGGGTTTCACCACGCTCGGCACGCCGGCGAGGAACGCGGGCGCGAACTTCTCGAGCATCCCCCACACCGGAAAGTTGAAGGCGTTGATCTGCACGGCCGCCCCGGTCCGCGGCGTCAGGATGTGCGCGACGCCGAAGGTGCCGCCCTTGCCGAGTGCCTCGAAGTCGCCGTCGGGCAGCACATTCGAGTCCGGGAGTTGCCGGCCGCCCTTGCTGCCGTAGACGAACAGTGCGTTGATGCCGCCGTCGACGTCGACCATCGCGTCGCGACGGGTGGCACCGGTCCGCAGGGAGACCTCGGTGAAAGCGGGGATCCGCTCGGACAGGTACTTGCCGAGCTGTTTGAGGATCGCGGCGCGCCCGGTGAAGGTCAGCTCACGGAGCGCGGGGCCGCCGACGGTGCGGGCATAGTCGAGCACGGGCGCGTAGTCGAGCGGCTGCGCCGAGATGCGGGTGATCGGCTCACCGGTGGCGGCGTCGACGAGGACGGTGCCCTCGTCGGTCGGCGCCACCCACTGGCCGCCGAGGTAGCTGCTGAGGATGTCGGTCATGGGAGTCACTTCGTTTCGGGATCGGGAGGGGTGATGTCGGAGCGGCAGTGCTCGAGCGGGACTTCGCGGAGCCCGCCGGGATAGCGGCGTCGTGCGGATTGGTACTCGCCGACGCCGTAGTCGATCCACGGCGTGCCGCCCTCGGTGATGCGGACGATCTTGGCGGGCACGCCGAGCGCCACGCCGCCGGGCGGAACCTCGAAGTCTTCGGTGATCAGCGCCTGTGCGCCCACTACGCCGCCGGTGCGGACCACGGCGCGGTTCAGCGTCACCGAGCCGGAGCCGATGAGGCAGCGGTCCTCCACGGTGCAGCCCTCCAGGTGGGTGTTGTGGCCCACCACGCAGTCGTCGCCGATCACCGTCGGCCACTCCTCGGTGGTGTGCAGCACGGTCCCGTCTTGGATGGAGGTTCGCTTGCCGACAGTGATGGAACCGAAATCGGCCCGCAGCACCGCATTCGGCCACACGCTGGCGTCCTCACCGATGGTGACGTCGCCGATCAGGACCGCGTCGGGATGCACGTACGCCGTCGGATGGATCGTTGGGGCCACTCCGTCGAGTGAGTAGCAGGTCATCGTGCGCTCCGGGCGGCTCGCCGGTCCAGGAAGTCGGTCATCCGCGCGATCTTCTCGTCGTCCTCGAAGAGCATCGCCTGAATCGCGAGCTCGATCTGCGGGTGTGCGCCCTCGCCCGCGTCGACCGCCAGCTTGGTCATCCGCAGCGCGAGTTGCGAACTGCGGCCCATCTTCTCGGCGACGCCGCGGGCGGCCGCGACCAGTTCGGTGGGGTCGACGACCGACTGCACCAGACCGAAGCGCAGCGCCTGATCGGCGTCGAGCCACTCCCCCGCCAGCAGCACCTGCTTGGCGACCGATTCGCCGAGGAGCCGGACCAAGCGGAAGGTGGCGCCGGCGCCCGCGATGATGCCGAGGCCGGGCTCGGGCTGGCCGAAGACGGTGCGCGGTGTGGCGAGACGGACGTCGCAGGCGTACGAGAGTTCCGCTCCGCCGCCGAGCGCATAGCCGTCGATCGCGGCGACGGTCGGCAGCGGCAGGGCGCGGATCCGCTCGAACAGGGTGACGTTGATGCCTGCCAGTCCGTCGTCGCGGTTGCGGTCGCGCAGCTGCGCGATGTCGGCGCCGCCCGCGAACACGCCGTCGGCGCCGCCGGTGAGGATCATGATCTGCGGCGTCCGCTCCAGGATCGCGCACACGCGGTGCAGCTCGTCGATCATCTGCGCGTCGATCGCGTTCTTGGTGTCGGACCGGTTCAGCGTCACCTCCACGTGGTCACGCGAATCGTCGAAGAGCAGGGTCTCGAAGTCGCTCACTTCTCGCTCCAGTCGAAGAAGCCGCGGCCGGACTTCTGGCCGAGATCGCCGCGCTCCACCATCTCCCGCATCAGCTGCGGCGGCGCGAAGCGCGGTCCGAGGCTCTCGCTGAGCTGCGTCGCGATGTGGAAGCGGACGTCCACGCCGACCAGGTCAGTCAACCGCAGCGGGCCCATCGGGTGACGGTAGCCGAGGACCATGGCGCGGTCGATGTCCTCGGCGGAGGCCACACCGTCCTCCACCATCCGGATCGCTTCCAGACCGAGCGCGACGCCGAGGCGGCTGGTGGCGAAGCCCGGCACGTCGCGCACCAGGATCGTCTCCTTCTCGATCTGCGCGCCCAGCGTCTGGGCGGCCGTCACGGTCTCGGTCGACGTGGCGTCGCCGGCGATCAGTTCCAGCAGCGGCATGGCCCAGACCGGGTTGAAGAAGTGCATGCCGATGAAGCGGTCGGGCCGCTCCAGCGCTTCGGCGAGCAGACCGATCGCGAGTGCACTGGTGTTGGAGCCGATCAGCTTCGGCGCCCGTGCCTCGATCTTCGTCAGGACCGCGTGCTTCAGTTCGACGATCTCCGGCACCGCTTCCACCACCAGGTCGAGTCCGGTGGCGAGGTCGTCGATGTCGGCGACCACCTGCAGCGTGTCGGCCACGTGCGCGGCGAGGTCTGAGGTGAGCTTGCCGCGCGCGACGGACTTCTCCGCGCGGTCGACGATCTGCTGGCGCAAGCTCGCTCGACGCGGCTCGTCGGGCTCGACGATCGTGACAGCGGACCCGGCTGCGGCGAAGACGTAGGCGATGCCGATGCCCATGGTTCCGCCGCCGACGACGCCGATCGCTCCGGACGACTCAGTCATCAGGGGTCTCTCTTCCGGTAGTGGTGAGTTCGATGCCTGCACGCGGGAAGAGGCGTGCGGCGTTGCCTGCGACGACAGTGCGCAGGGTGACTTCGTCGAGCCCGAGGGCCGCGAGCGCGCGGACGTTGGTGGACGCGCCGGGCACCCCGGGCCAGTCGGTGCCGAACAGCATCTTCGGTGCGATCCGACTCAGCGTCCGAGCGCCGTAGTAGTCGGGCAGTTTCTTGGGCGGCAGGCCTGCGAGGTCGATCCAGACGTTCGGCTTGGCCTGGACCAGGAACGCGGCGGCCTCGTACCACCAGCCGCGTCCGCCGTGCGCGAAGATCACGTTCAGTTCCGGGAAGCAGTCGATCGCGTCCAGGTACAGCTCGGGGTTGCCGTACTTGTTGCGCGAGCCCGGAAAACTCGACGTGCCGGAGTGGTAGATCACCGGCAGCCCCAGTTCCACGCATTTGGCGTAGACGGGGAACAGTTCGCGGTCGCCGGGGTCGAAGCCCGCGTGGACCGGATGCAGTTTCAGTGCCACCGCACCCAGGTCCACTTGTCGCTGCAGCTCCCCGACCAGCGGAAAGTGCAGGTGCGGGTTGATGTTCGCGACCGGATGGAAGCGCTGCGGATTGTGCTCCACCAGCGGAAGGAGGTCGTCGAACCGTTGGATACCGGTGGCGCGCGGGCTGTACTCGCTGAAGAGCATCACGTGGTCGACGCCCTGTTCGGCGAACAGCGCGTCGAACGCGGCGGGTTCCGGGTCGCCGTTCTCGCGGTAGGCGCTGCGCCAATCGTGGTCGCGCGAGAACTCGTCGGCCCAGTCCAGCCATGCCGGCCGCAGCGTGGAGAGCCGCGGCGCGTGCACGTGAACGTCGACGACGGTACGCCCGTCGATCATGCGAAGACACCTCCCGCGACGGGCTCGGTGGCGGTGCGCTCCTCGGGCGCGGGCTGCGGCTCGACGGCGTGCATCAGACGCTCGTAGGCGAGGTAGTAGATCGGCAGTGCCGAGAGGAAGGCCAGCCAGCCGACGAGCGGGTTCAGCGACGCGTTCTCGGTGACCAGTGACAGACCGAGCACCACTTCGAGGGCGATCAGGAAGACGAACGCGGAGATGATGGCGACGTTGCGCATCTTGATGGCCGGGATGACGAGGAACAGTGACGGGATCACCAGGGCGAACGACCACCAGCCGCGGGCGCTAGTGCTGCCGAGTTCGCTGACCGAGAGGACGTGGAAGCCGATGAGCCAGAGACCGTACGTCAGCAGCAGGTTGCCGAGGTAGTTGTCGCGCCGGAGGATCGCGATGATGCCGCCGAGGGTCTGTCCGATGCCGCCGACCAGGAGGCCGAAGACGAGGGCGCCCTTCGCGTCGTGGTCGAGGACCTCGGCGACGAAGACCCACGACAGGGCGAGGCCGAAGGTGAACAGGGCGGCGCCGCCGGGGTCGCCGATGATGTGCGCCAGTCCGGGATGTTCGCGCTGAGCGGTCTGAGCTGACATATGTGCTCCTAGTGGTGCATTCGGGTGGTGATGCCGATGGAGGGCTGAACGTCGGGGGCTGATGTCCGAATCGAGGTGATGTGCACCACGGATCGAACTCCGAGCGAATATCACTCTACATTATGATCGTCGTACGTAAAGTATTCGTAGCAAATGGCTGCCATACTGCCGATTTCTCGCAGCCGCCGAAGAGGAAGTGCGACGACTCCGCGATCTTCTTCAACAATGTTCTACATTGATCTAGACGTCACGCAGTATTTATGTAGAATGAAATTCAGCGTCGCACTCAGCCTTCGCGACACGTCATCGAACACACCGAACGAGGAGACCAGCGTGACCGTTCAGAACGACCGCATCGGCCAAGCTCCGACGCCCACCGGCACCTTGAGCCCGATCGACTACACCGAGCGCATCCCCAACAACGTCGACCTCGCGAGCGACCGCCGCCTCCAGCGCGCGCTCGAGCGTTGGCAGCCGAAGTTCCTCGACTGGTGGAAGAACCTCGGCCCGCAGCTGCCCACCAAGGACGTCTACCTGCGCACCGCTGTCGCGGTCGGCCGCGACGGCTGGGCGCACTTCGACTTCGTCCCCATGGAGGAGTACCGCTGGGGCATCTTCCTCGCCGAAGCCAAGGAAGACCGCACCATCAACTTCGGCAAGCACAAGGGTGAGCCCGCCTGGCAGGAAGTCCCCGGCGAGTACCGCGCCGAGCTGATGCGGCTGATCACCGTTCAGGGCGACACCGAGCCCGCCTCCGTCGAACAGCAGCGCATCCTCGGCATGACCGCGCCGAGTCTCTACGACCTCCGCAACCTGTTCCAGGTCAACGTCGAGGAGGGCCGTCACCTGTGGGCGATGGTGTACCTGCTTCAGGCGTACTTCGGCCGCGAGGGCCGCGAAGAGGCCGAGCAGCTCCTCAAGCGCAACTCGGGCGACATGGATGCGCCCCGCATCCTCGGCGCCTTCAACGAGGAGACCACCGACTGGCTGCAGTTCTTCATGTTCACGTACTTCACCGACCGTGACGGCAAGTACCAGCTCGGCACCCTCAAGGAGTCGGCGTTCGACCCGCTGGCCCGCACCTGCGAGTTCATGCTCAAGGAAGAGGCCCACCACATGTTCGTCGGCACCACCGGCGTGCAGCGGGTGGTGGAGCGCACCGCCGAGCTGATCAAGGAGCACGGCACGCACGACATCTGGGAGTTCGGCGGCATCCCCATTGAGGTGATCCAGCAGTACCTGAACTTCCAGTACTCGGTGTCGATGGACCTGTTCGGTTCCGAGCAGTCCACCAACGTGGCCGCCTACTACACCGGCGGGCTCAAGGGCCGCTGGCAGGAGACGCGCCGCAAGGACGACCACGAGCTCACCGACAGCGATTACACCGTCCGTCTCATCGAGGACGGGAAGATCGTCGAGAAGCAGGTGCCGTACCTCACCGCACTGAACCTGGACCTGCGCGACGAGTACACCGCCGACTGCGAGAACGGCGTCCGCCGCTGGAACCAGGCTCTCGAAGACGCAGGCCTCGACGAGCGCCTGAGCCTGCCCCACGAGGGCTTCAACCGCCAGGTGGGCAATTACTCGGGCCACCACGTGAGCCCCGACGGCCGCATCCTCTCCGACGAGGAGTGGGAGGCAGGTGTCGGCTCGTGGCTGCCGTCGGACGAGACCCGCAAGAAGGTCGCCGCGCTCATGGTCCCGGTGTACGAGCCGGGCGAGTTCGCCGGCTGGATCGCCGCCCCGCAGACCGGCATCAACGACATGCCCGTCGAGTTCGACTACGTCCGCCTCGCCGAAGAGGGTCTCGCCTGACCGCGGCCCCACCGGCACAGCTGCATATCAAGATTCGCGTCCCCTACAGCACCCGCCGAGGGCAAATCGCCCTCGGCGACCGCTGTGGGGGACGCGAATTTCGGTAGTCGTCAGACTGCGGATGAGTGGTGCGTCTCGAATGCTCCCGCCGACGTCTCAGCCCGCGTACCGGTGATTCTCCAGACCGAGTGCACGGATCTTGCGATACAGGGTCGAGCGCGCGATGCCGAGGCGATCGGCGGCCAGCGATTTGTTGCCGACACTCTCCTCGAGGGCTCGCATGATCGCCTCGCGTTCACCCCGCTCCAGCGGCGTCATCGTACGTCCGGGGGCGATGCTCCGATACTCGTCCGGCAGATCTTCCAGTCTGATGTCGAAACCCATCGAACTGATCAACGCCGTGCCGAGTAGCGCGTCGAGTTCACGGATGTTCCCCGGCCAGTCGTGCGCCACGAGGACACGATGCGTCGCCGGCTGCAGGTGCGGCACCGCACGACCGTGCACACGTCGCGTGAGGAGCTCGCGAACCAGATCTCCGAGATCCTCTGTCCGTTCACGCAGCGGCGCGACCCGAATACGCCGACCGAAGTAGTCGGCCAGTCCATCGTCCTTGCGACCCAGACCCGCCAGGGCCGCGGTCGCGACCAGCGCGGCGGATTCCCGGTCCGCAATGTCCAGCAGGCTACGCACTGCACTCGCCAGGCCCGCAGGCACCTCGTCGAGGTGCTTGATGATCACGCCGACTCCCGAACTGAGACGCTCGCCGAGTCGCTCGACCCGCTGCTGAGTCAAGGCGGGACCATCCACGGTCACCACATCCGCGTCGCGACCCCAGCCGTGCTGGATGAGATCGGCCACGAACGCCTTGCCGCTTCCGCGGTCGCCGCTGATCAGCACCGGTCCGACGGTCGCCGACACGTCGTCGATCTGTCGCCGCAAGCGTTCCGTCGCCGGACTCCGGCCCGCAAGTCGCGGCAGATCCGCCGAGATCGACGACGCCGGCTTGCGGGCCGACGACGACACCAGCGGCACCGCGGGTGCGGTCGGGATCGGTCGGCACTCCACGACGACGTTCAGCGGTTCGCTCGGTGCGCTCACTCGCCGCGCTCGCACGGCGACCTGCGCCCCGCCGGACAGGCGCACGGCGCCCACCCAATCCTCACGTCCGACGAGGCGTTCGCTGACCCATTCCCAGAGCATCATCTGATCAGTCGAGTCGATCAGCCTGGAGGCGACAGGCGTGGCGATGACGGTATCCGGGGTCATCGCGACAACAGCTTGATGACCCCGGCGCTTGCTGCGCATGTACTCCCGCAACACCCGCTGTTCAGTGATGCTCGATTCCTCGAACAACCGGGCCTCGATGTCACGGACCGCCGCACGGATCAGCGGCCCCATCAGATCGCTGACGTCCTCCATCTTGCAGGTGATGTCGAGGACTCCTGCCACCGTTCTCGACGCCGGATCGACGATGGGTGATCCCGCGCAGGCCAGCGGCTGCAGAGCCTCGAGCATGTGCTCAGGACCGCGAACTCGGAAGATCGTGCGCTCTTCGAGTGCGGTGCCGATACCGTTGGTGCCCGCGAACTGCTCGGCGAACCGGAAACCCGGCGCCACCTGCGCGCGGTCGAGCCAGGTGAGCAACGGAACCTGCCCAGTACGACGATCGACGATGGTCGCATCCTGGTCGGCCAGCAGCACCGTGACGGGGGCATCACTGAGGTCCTGCGCCAGACGGTCGAGCACCGGTGCCGCAGCGCGAGTCAGTTTCGTGTCGATCGGCGTCTCCTGCAGATACGCGAGGTCGGAATCGCCGGCCTCCACGCCGATGGCCTGGCACCGGCGCCACGATTGTTCGATCTCCGGACGGAACTGACCGAACACATCCGCGGCCGAGCCCTCTCGTTCGCGCCGCCGGTAAGCATCACCAGAACCTGGCATCGACACCACCTTCGCATGAATCACAGTCATACAAATTATGTAACCTGCATCATAGTCGTGCGGGGTGTCCCATAATGCAACAGTCGACGGCCGTCACCGGTCAGGCGTCGCGCCACTCCCGCCGCATGCGCACTTTGTCGAGCTTGCCGACCGAGGTCCGCGGAATCGCCTCGACGCGCACGAACGCGTCCGGTGTCCAGAACTTGGGCACCCGGGCGGCCAGATAGTCACGCAACTCCTCGTCGCCCACCTCCGACGACACCTGGACCCACGCGACCGGACGCTCCTGCCACGTCTCGTGCGGAACCGCGATGACCGCCGCATCCAGGACCGCGGGATGCAGTGTCAAGGCGTTCTCCAGGTCGACCGACGAGATCCACTCACCACCGCTCTTGATCAGGTCCTTGGCACGATCTCGAATCTGCACCTGCCCGCCGGGGTCGACGGTGGCGACGTCGCCGGACTTGAGCCACCCGTCGTCGAACGATTCCGCCGACCGCTCATCGTGGAGGTAGGTGCCCGTCACCCACGGGGACCTGACCTGCAGTTCACCGGACGCTTCGCCGTCCCAGGACACCGCCTGCCCCTCGTCGTCGACGATGCGGATCTCGAACAGCGGCAGCGGACGCCCCTGACTGTCAGCCGTGTGCGAGAACGTCCCCATCGGCGACGTCTCGGTCATCCCCCAGCCGTTGACGCTGACCGCGCCCCTCTCGGCCCACCATTTCACCAGACCGGCAGGCGGCACCTGCCCGCCGAGCCACAGCGTGGTCAGCGAACTCAGGTCGTACTGTTCGGGATCGGCTTCATAACGCTCGCGCATCAGCGCGACCACCGCCGGCGCACCGACGAACACGTCGGGTGCCTGTTCGGTGACGATCCGCAGGTACTCGTCCGGCGACGGATGCGGCCCCGGCAGGATCAACCGCGCGCCCTGCAGCGGACCCGCGTACGGGACACCCCAACTGAGGACATGCGACATCTGCGTTCCCAGCAGATACGCCTTCGAGCCATCGACGGCGACGCCTCCCGCAGCGATGATCGCCATCGCGTGCAGCACGATGCTGCGGTGGCTGTAGACCACCCCCTTCGGCAGCCCGGTGGTGCCGGAGGTGAAACAGATCGCGGCAGCGGTGGTCTCGTCGAACTCCGGGAACTCGGCGAGCGGCTCGCTGTCCCGGACCAACTCATCGAACCACCACACGGTCACCGACTCGGGGAGGCCCGAACCCTCGTCCCGCACCGCCCCGTCGCCGAGTATCACGACGTGGCGCAGCAGCGGGATCTCACTCATCACCGGTGCGACCAACGGCAGCAGGTCGGCGTCGACCAGCAGTACCTCGTCCTGCGCCTTCTGCATCGTGTACGCGATGTGCTCCGGCGACATCCGGTGATTCACCGTGTGCAGGATCGCGCCGATCCCGGGAACTGCGTAATACGCCGCCAGGTGCCGCAGCGTGTTCCACGCCAGCGACGCCACCCGCGTGCCGGACTCCACCCCCAGACCCTGCAGTGCCCCGCCGAGGCGCCGGGCCTGCACCCCCAGTTCGCGGTAGGTGAAGTCGACGTCGACGTCGCCGTCGCAGCTGACGTTCACACGCTCGGGAAACACGTTCTCGGCCCGCCAGAGCAAAGAGCTGACGAGCAGTGGCCGGTCCATCATCGTGGCGAGCATTTCGAGTACCTCCAGATCGGTTGACGACACCGAGTGTCGGCCAACACATCCGATGCGGAACGTCCCAATTCGCAACAGTCGTGGTCGAGCACTCGCGTCGAGCCGTGCCACGCCTGTTGCGAAATGAGACACCCACGACGCTGTGATCCCGCCGACACTGATGCACACAGTTCGACACGATCACTGCCGCCCGCCGGCGGCGCCACCAGAAAGAGGAACGCCATGTCTGATCGCGAAATCACCCAGGTAGCAGGGAACTTCACGTACACGGAGGGCCCGCGCTGGCACGACGACCACCTGTACTTCGTGGACTTCTACACCTACTCGGTCAATCGTGTGGAGAACGACGGCTCAGTCACCACCGTGGCCACCGTCCCGAACCAGCCGTCCGGTCTCGGGTGGCTGCCCGACGGCCGCATGCTCGTGGTCTCGATGAAGGACCGCAAGGTGCTCCGCCAGGAGGCCGACGGCTCGCTGGTGGAGCACGCGGACATCTCCGCGCACTGCAATGGCCACGCGAACGACATGGTGGTCGCCGAGAACGGCCAGGCGTACGTCGGCGAGTTCGGCTTCGACCTCATGGGCGGCGCCGACCACGAGTTCGGCAACGTGGTTCTCGTCAATGTCGACGGGTCGTCGCAGGTCGCAGCGTCGGGGCTGTCGTTCCCGAACGGCATGTCCATCTCCCCGGACGGCACAACCCTGTACGTGAACGAACTGTTCGGCAACCGTGTCTCGCAGTTCCCGATCCACGACGACGGCACGTTGGGAGAGCGCAGCGACTTCGCGTCGTTCGGCGATCTCGGTGATGAGCCGAGCGTGGAGAAGCGACTGGGCGCGTCGAGCATCGCGCCCGACGGACAGACCCTCGACGCCGAGGGCGCCGTGTGGGTCGCCGACTGCGTCAACCAGCGTGCGCTACGCCTCGGTTCGGGCGGCACCATCCTCGACGAGGTGAGCACCGCACCGCTCGGGATCTTCGCGGTGGGCCTCGGCGGCAGCGACGGACGCACCCTGTTCATGTCCGTGGCGCCCGACTTCGACGAGGCCAAGCGCTCCGCCGCCCGCGAGGCATCGGTCTTGTCCACCACGGTCGACGTGCCGCACGCCGGTCGCCCCTGACCCATGACCGCCTTCACCACGATCCGGCACGAGGTCCAGGACGGGATTCTCACCCTGTACCTCGACCGGCCGGACCAACTCAACGCATTCACCGTCCAGATGGCCGACGAACTGGAGCAGACGTTCGTCGAGGTCAACCACGACGACTCCGTCCACGCAATCATCGTCACCGGCGAGGGCCGCGCATTCTGCGCGGGCATGGACCTCTCGAGTGACGGCAACGTGTTCGGACTCGACGAGTCGCAGACTCCGACGCTCGCCGACATGCAGGATCTCGACGACCCCCGTCTGGCGCGGATCCGCGACACCGGCGGCCGCGTGACGCTCGCGATCAACGCCTGCCGCAAACCGGTGATCGCGGCCATCAACGGCGCCGCGGTCGGCATCGGAGCGACGATGACGCTCGCGATGGATGCCCGCCTGATGTCGAGCAAGGCCCGGTTCGGCCTGGTCTTCGGCCGGCTCGGGATTGTTCCCGAGGCGTGCTCGACGTGGTTTCTGCCTCGGCTCGTCGGGATGCCCGCCGCATTGGACCTGGTCTATCGCGCCGACATCCTCGACGCCGAGGCCGCCCGCGAGGTCGGGCTGGCCCAGGCCGTCCACGCACCAGACGATCTGCTGGCCGAGGCCAGGAGCCTGGCCGACGCGTGGACGGCGGGACGTTCGGCGGTGTCCGTGGCATTGATGCGTCAGATGCTCTATCGCAATGCTGCTACTGAGCACCCGGTCGAGGCGCATCGAGTGGATTCGCTGGCGATGTTCTACACGAGCATCGGCGACGGTCACGAAGGCGTGGCCGCCTTCCTCGACAAGCGCGACCCGGCATTCACCGCCGGAGCGTCGCAGATGCCGCCGTTCTATGCGGAATGGACTGGAAGATCCGACATCCCCAGCTGATCACGCGCAAACGCTGTGAGCGTCGACGTTCGCCCAGACTCTGAGTCTGGGCGAACGTCGACGCTCAGGGCGTTTGTCGTCCGTGCTCGACGCCCTCACTCACCGGAACGCGGATTCGCCGGTCAGCGCACGGCCGATCTGCAACTGATGAACCTCCGACGTCCCCTCATACGTCAGAACAGACTCCAGATTGTTGGCGTGCCGGATCACCGGGTACTCCAACGTGATGCCGTTGGCACCGAGAATCGTCCGGCACTCACGAGCGATCTTGATCGCCTCACGCGTGTTGTTCAACTTGCCCAAACTCACCTGAGCCGGCTCCACCTCACCGGCATCCTTACGACGACCCAACTGATATGCCAGCAGGTGGCCCTTGCCCACCTCCAACGCCATATCGGCCAGCTTGGCCTGCGTCAGCTGATACGACGCCAACGGCTTATCGAACACCAACCGCGTCGCCGCATAATCCACCGCCGTCTCCAAACAATCACGCGCCGCGCCGATCGCACCGAAGATGATGCCGAACCGCGCCTCGTTCAAACAGCTCAACGGCCCACGCAGCCCCGCCGCCTTCGGCAGCATCGCCGACTCCGGCAGCCGCACATCCTGCAACACCAACTCCGAGGTCACCGACGCCCGCAACGACATCTTGGCGTGAATCTCCGGCGCCGAGAACCCCGGCGTATCCGTCGGAACCACGAACCCGCGAATCCCGCGCGCCCCCTCCTCCAGATCGGTGTTGGCCCACACCACCGCCACATCGGCCACCGAACCGTTGGTGATCCACATCTTGGCGCCGTTCAGAATCCAGTCGCCGCCGTCGCGCACCGCCCGGGTCCGCATCCCGCCCGGATCCGAACCGAAGTCGGGCTCGGTCAGACCGAAACAGCCGATCGCCTCCCCCGCCGCCATCCGCGGCAACCACTCCTGCTTCTGCTCCTCGCTACCCCAGTGATGGATCGCGAACATCGCCAACGACCCCTGCACCGACACCAACGAACGAATACCGGAATCGATCGCCTCCAACTCCAGACACGCCAGCCCGTAGTCGACCGCGCTCATCCCCGCACAGCCGTACCCCTCCAGATGCATCCCCAGCACACCCAGCCCACCGAGCTGCTTGGCCAACTCCTTCGCCGGAATCCGCGCCTCCTCAAACCACTCCGCAACATGCGGACGGATCTTCTCCTCACCGAACTTGCGAACAGTGTCACGAATCTGCCGCTCCTCATCAGTGAGGAGCGAATCGAGCGCAAAGAGCTCGGTAACGGTACGGGCGTCGGCCATGGGATCTTCTCCTGAGTGTGACGGAACATGAGACTACGAAGGACACGATCGCAATTCGATATGCAATCGATTGCATTTTCGTGGAAGGAATGTAGCGAGAGCACCCACTACCGGTCAATCCCCCGTTTCAAAACGGGACACCCGCCGCAACCGACTCAACGCAGGCGCTCACGGAATCACTGCCGTCCAGGTGTCGCAAAAGAGGACACTCCCGCCGGGCAGGCGCCACCTAGCTTGAGTGCATGTCTGGTCCCGGAAGTGCCGTCGGCGCTCGCGGACCGTCCCGACATCGATTCGGTCGCGGCATGCCCGGCCGGTCACCTGGAATGAAAGGACGAATATCGATGGTGAAAGCCGCTCTACTCCGCGAGCAGGGAGGCCCGCTCGAACTGTGCGAGATCGAGCTGCCCGCTCCCGGCCCCCGACAGGTTCGGATCCGCATCAGCGCGGCAGGCGTCTGCCATTCCGATCTCTCCCTCGCCAATGGCACGCTCACGCAACCGGTGCCTGCGGTCCTCGGTCATGAGGGCGCCGGTGTGGTGGTCGAGATCGGCAGCGAGGTGACCCGTGTCGCCGTGGGCGACAAAGTGGTGCTGAACTGGTCGCCGGCCTGCGGCGAATGCTGGTTCTGCGACCGCGATGAGCCGTACCTGTGCGAGGGTTCCGTCGCCTCGGAGGCGTCGGCCCAGCCGTATGCGACTCTGGCCGACGGGACGCCGGTCTATGCGGGCTTGGGCACCGGCGCCTTCGCCGAGGAGACCGTCGTCGACGAGCGCGCCGCCGTCAAGGTCCCCGACCAGACCGACCTGTCCGACGTCGCCGTCATGGGGTGCGCCGTACTCACCGGAGCAGGCGCCGTGTTCCACACCGCCGACGTGCAACCGGGCCAGTCGGTGGTCATCATCGGCCTCGGCGGCATCGGGCTGTCCGTCGCACAGGCGGCACGCGTCGCCGGCGCGCACCCGATCATCGGCGTCGACATGTCGGAGGAGAAGGGGAAGGTCGCGGCCGAGCACGGCGTGACCGACTTCGTACCCTCAGGCCCCGACGCCGCGCGCGCCATCCGGAAGCTGACCGGAGGCCGTGGCGCCGACCATGCTTTCGACTGCGTGGGCGGTGCGGTCACGACGCGCTCGGCATGGTCGTCGACCCGTCGCGGCGGCGTGGTGACCGTCGTCGGCGTCGGCAGTAAGGACAGCAAGGTCGAGTTCAGCGCGTTGGAACTGTACTGGTTCGGCCGTACCCTCCACGGCTGCATCTACGGCCGTAGCAATCCCGACGTCGACGTCCCCCACCTCCTCGAACTCGCAGCGCAGGGCGAGATGGACATCGCCGCGCTGCGCACCGCGATCACCGATCTCGCCGGCATCGACAAGGCCTTCGACGACATGCGCGAAGGCCGCGGCATCCGGACCGTCGTCTCACTCGAGCAAGGATAATCCCGTGACCACCAGCACCGTTCTCATCCCCGACACCGACAGCATCTACGTCGCAGGCGGCTGGCGGGCCGCCACCGGCGACGAGCGGATCGATGTCCGCAATCCGGCGACCGAAGAGGTCATCGCCGACATCCCCAGTGCCACCGAAGCCGACATCGACGCGGCCTGTGTGGCCGCCGCGGGGGCGCTGCCCGCATGGGCCGCCACGCCGCACGCCGAGCGCGCCGCGGTCTGCACCGCCATCGCCGACGGCTTGGAGAAGCGCGCCGACGAGCTCACCGCGTTGATGACCGCCGACCTGGGCATGCCGCTGCCGTTGAGCCGGCCCATTCAGGTGGGGTTGGCGATCAACGATTTCCGCGGTCTGGCCGCGGCCGCCGTCGAGCACCGATTCGAGCGGGCGATCGGCAACTCCACGGTCCGCAGCGTCCCGGTGGGCGTGGTCGGCGCCATCACGCCGTGGAACTTCCCGCTGCACCAGATCGCCGCCAAGGTCGGCGGCGCGCTGGCGGCCGGCGCGCCGGTGGTCCTCAAACCGGCGGGCGCGACCCCGCTCGGCGCCTTCGTCCTGGCGCAGATCATCGACGAACTCGACCTGCCCGCAGGCGTCTTCAACCTGGTCACCGGTGCCGGATCACGCATCGGCGAGGCGCTGGTCCGCCACCCGCTGGTGGACATGATCTCGTTCACCGGTTCCACGGGAGCGGGCGCGCGGGTCGCGTCACTCGCCGGGGAACGGGTGCGACCGACCGCACTCGAACTGGGTGGAAAGTCGCCCGCGGTGATTCTCGACGACCTCGACGACGCGGCGTTCGAGAAGACCCTGCGTCGGGTGATGTCCGGCTCGTTCGTCAACTCCGGTCAGATGTGCAGCGCACTCACCCGCGTCGTGGTCCCCGCGCATCGGTTGGCCTCCGCCGAGGAGATTCTCAGCGCGGCAGCCGCCACCTTCCCGGTCGGCGACCCCACCGCCAAGGGCACTCGCATGGGCCCGATGGTGACTGCCGGACAACGCGAGACCGTGCGCGGATTCATCGATCGCGCTGTCGCGGACGGAGTCCGTCTCGTTCAGGGTGGCTCGGACACTCCCGACGGGCTCGACCGCGGCTACTACGTCCGGCCGACTGTCTTCTCCGATCCGGAACGACGATCCGAGGTCTCGCGGGAAGAGGTGTTCGGGCCGGTTCTGGTGCTGCAGACCTACATCGACGTCGATCACGCCGTCGAGGTCGCCAACGACACCCGGTACGGCTTGGCCGCGGGCGTCTGGGGTGCGGACGCCGCGGCCGCCGACGCGGTGGCACGACGGATCCGCGCCGGCCAGGTGGAGGTCAACGGTGGGCAGTTCAACACGTCGGCGCCGTTCGGCGGTTTCGGCGATTCCGGTTATGGACGTGAATTCGGTCCCTTCGGCTTGGAAGACTTCTTGACCACGCAATCCATTCAGCACTGATCGGATCACTACCCGAGCACAGGGGCCGGAGAATGTCGTCGTACAGACGTCATTTCCCGGCCCATTGCGCATTTCCGAGACCGCAGCACTGAGCTCATTGATCATTCACCAGTGACACACTGCACTTGACCTATATTGGGACACTCCACGTCACACTCGCGCTCCTAATCTTTGAGATATCCGGGCGAGCTTCAAAAGACCCGGAATCATCTCTAGGAGGACGCCATGACGGCACCGGCGACCAGTGCACACGGACGCACTGACAATGATTCGAACACCGATGTTCTCGACGTATTGATCGTCGGTGGTGGCTTTTCCGGCCTGTATTCTCTCGACCGTCTTCGCGACGCGGGATTCACCGCGAAAGTGTGGGACGCGGCAGGCGATTTCGGCGGCATCTGGTGGTGGAACTGCTATCCGGGCGCGCGCACGGACAGCACCGGTCAGGTCTACCAGTTCGAGCACAAGGAACTGTGGCGCGATTTCGACTGGCGCGAGTTGTACCCCAACTGGGAGGGCGTCCGCGAGTACTTCCAGTACATCGACTCCCAGCTGGATCTGCGCAAGGACGTCGTCTTCAGCACCTTCGCCTCGGAGGCCGCCTGGGATGAGGACTCCCGCACATGGACCGTCCGCTCGTCCGACGGCAAGGAGCAGCAGGCCCGGCAGGTGATCGTCGCGACCGGCTTCGGCGCCAAGCCGCTCTACCCGAACCTCGAAGGTCTCGACACGTTCGCCGGCGAGAGCTACCACACCGCGCGTTGGCCCCAGGGCGGCGTCGACATGACCGGCAAGAAGGTCGTCGTGATGGGCACCGGATCGAGCGGCGTCCAGGTGGTTCAGGAGGCCGGCCACGTGGCCGAGCACGTCACCGTCCTGCAGCGCACGCCCAACCTGGCGCTGCCGATGCAGCAGCGCAAACTGACCCACGACGACAACGAGGAGTTCCGCAAGGATCTCCCGGAGCGCTTCGTGACCCGCAACAACGCCTTCGCGGGCTTCGATTTCGACTTCATGCCGATCAACGCGGTCGATCTCTCCAAGGAGGAGCGCGACGCGATCTACGAGAAGATGTGGCAGGAGGGCGGTTTCCCGATGTGGCTGGGCACGTTCCAGGACATCCTGTCCGACGACGAGGCCAACCGCACGTTCTACGACTTCTGGCGCAACAAGGTTCACGAGCGCATCGCCGATCCGGTGAAGGCCGAGATCGTGGCGCCGAAGGAGTGGCCGCACCCGTACGGCATCAAGCGCCCCTCGCTCGAACAGGACTATTACGACGTCATCAACCAGGACAACGTCGACGTCATCGACTCCAAGAAGAATCCCATCAAGAAGGTCGTCCCCGAGGGCGTCATCATGGAGGACGGCACCTTCCTCGAGTGCGACCTGCTGGTCCTGGCCACCGGGTTCGACGCCAACAGCGGCGGCATCCTCGGCATCGACATCACCGGCGTCGACGGCCAGAAGCTGCGCGACAAGTGGGCGGGCGGCGTCGACACCTTCATGGGCCTGTCGACGAACGGCTTCCCGAACATGATGTTCCTGTACGGACCGCAGAGCCCGTCCGGTTTCTGCAACGGACCCACCTCCGCTGAGCGGCAGGGGCACATCGTCGTCGAGTTCCTGGAGCACCTGCAGCGCAAGGGTGTCACCCGCTTCGAGAACTCGGTGGAGAGCGAGAAGTCCTGGCGCTCACACGTCGACGAGCTGTTCATGGACTCGATGTTCCCGCGCGCCAAGTCGTGGTACTGGGGCGCCAACGTCCCCGGCAAGGTTCCGCAGATGCTGAACTACACCGGCGGCGTCCCCCTGTACTTCACCACGTGGGACGAGCATAAGGAGAACGGGTACGACGTCTACGACGTGAAGTAGCGGGCCGCGCCGGAACACACCGGCCAGACACAATTATTCGCGTCCCCTACAGCACCCGCCGAGGGCAAACCGCCCTCGGCGACCGCTGGAGGGGACGCGAATCTCGCTCTGCCCCTACTATTCCGGAATCACTCCGGCACCCACTCCGCCCACGCCTGCTGCGCCCCCGCGTGCCAGGCGTCGTGGCATTCGTGGAAGGTCGCGGCCGCGGCACGACCGGGCCAGTCCTCGGGCAGCAGCCCGTGCGGCAGGTCGGGGTCCAGGAACGGGAAGCGGCGCCACGCCTGCACCAGGCGCACCTGCGCGGCGAACACGTCGGCGCCGGTCAGCGGCTCGGGTTGGAACGCCGACAGGAACTGCCGGTACTGCGCGGCGACGGTGTCGAGTTCCCAGGCGGCAGTGATCATGGCGTGCAGGTCGCCGATCTCGGCCCAGGCGCCGGTCCAGACGAAGGCGCTCGAGCGAATGCCGAGTCCGTCCAGGACGGCGGCGACCTTGTCGGCGACGCTCGCGTCGGGCACCACCCAGAGGCCGGGCGCCGGCGATCCCATCCCGAGCCACGTGAGTTGGGTGCGCAGTTGGTGGCGCAGTTTGCGTTGCGTCTCCGGCACCGCCACCGACATCAGCAACCACTGCGAGTTCCACTCGTGGGAGTCGGCGAGGAACGAGTAGATGCGGTCGGTGCCCTCGCGGAGCAGTTCGGCGCCGGCCTCGGTGAGACTCCACCGTGTCCGACGCCCGGCACGCTCCGACGTCAGCAGCCCTTCGGCCGCCACGCGCGCGGTGGCCTGCCGCGCGGACTTCTCCTCGACGCCGAGCGCGGTGAACGCGGCGAGCAGGGTCGACGTCCACACGCCCTCGCCGCGCGGATACGCGAATTCGCCGAGCATCGTCAGCAGCAACGACCGCGCGCTCGCGTCGCCGAGTTCGGCGCGCAGCGCGGCCTGATCGAGGCTCGAATCGGCCACGTTCAGCACGACTCCCCCTTCATTCTCCGGTTGGCATCGGTGCCACGAGGGTCCACTTTACCGCAGTGAATCTGCACGTCAGCTAGGGACTTCCGGCCATATTCCACAAAGTCTTGACGTTCTACCTTGTTAGTGTAGAGTTATTCATGTCGCACGACGAAGGTTCACCAGCCGCCCACAGCCCCGGGCCGAACCACTCCGACGCGCATCGAATTTCATCGACCGGGTTCTCGATCCTTCGCGATCCCGACGCAGCCCCACCCGACGCCGATTCCAAGAGGTAATCCAGTGACAGTCACCGACTCCACCCCCGCCACCACGGCTGACGACCACGCGCCTTCGCCCGTCGTGGACTTCGACACCAGTCCCTCGCAGTACCGCCACTGGCGGCTCGAGACCGACGGCCCCGTCGCCACCCTCTACCTGCAGATCGACCCGAACGGCGGCATCGTCCCCGGCTACGAGTTGAAGATGAACTCCTACGACCTCGGCGTCGACATCGAGCTCTACGACGCGGTGCAGCGCCTGCGCTTCGAGCACCCCGAGGTGAAGTCGGTCGTCGTCACCAGCGGCCTGGACCGCATGTTCTGCGCCGGCGCCAACATCCGGATGCTGGCGGCGTCGCCGCACTCGTGGAAGGTCAACTTCTGCAAGTTCACCAACGAGACCCGCAACGGCATCGAGGACGCGACCGCCAACTCCGGTCAGACCTACATCGCCGCGGTCAACGGCACCGCGGCCGGCGGCGGCTACGAGCTCGCCGTCGCCTGCGACCAGATCGTCCTGATCGACGACGGCTCGTCGGCCGTCTCGCTTCCCGAGGTCCCGCTGCTGGGCGTGCTGCCCGGCACCGGCGGCCTGACCCGCGTGGTCGACAAGCGCAAGGTCCGCAAGGACCGCGCCGACATCTTCGCCACCCGCTCCGAGGGCGTCCGGGGCGACACCGCCGTCACCTGGGGCCTGGTCGACGAGGTCGCCAAGGGCTCGGTGTTCGGCGACGTGGTCCGTCGGCGCGCCGAGGAGGCCGCCGCCTCCTCCAGCCGTCCTGACGACGCGACCGGCGTCACTCTCACGCCGCTGCAGCGCACCTCCACCGACACCAGCATCGAGTACACGACCGTCAAGGCCGAGCTCGACCGCGCCGGAGCCCGCGTCGACATCACGATCACTGTGCCCGACCAGGCCCCGCCCGCCGACGCCGCCGCGGCGCTCGCCCAGGGCGCCGAGTACTGGCCGCTGCGTCTGACCCGCGAGCTCGACGATCTGATCCTGCGTCTGCGCACCAACGAGCACCTGCTGGGCACCTGGGTCTTCCGCGTGGTCGGCAGCCACGAGACCGCCCTCGCCTACGACGCCCAGCTGCGCGCCCTGGCCGACGACTGGTTCATCAACGAGGTCAACCAGTACTACAAGCGCACCATGAAGCGTCTGGACGTCACCAGCCGCAGCCTGGTCTCGGTCATCGAGCCGGGCAGCGCCTTCGACGGCTTCCTCGCCGAGATCGCGCTCGCGTCCGACCGCCAGTACATGCTCGACGGCGTGTACGAGGACGTCGACCCGGATGCGGAGCCGGCCACCATCACGCTGACCGAAGCCAACTCCGGCCCGTTCCCGATGGGCAACGGACTCACCCGCCTGCAGTCGCGGTTCTACGGACACGACGACGACCTCGCCGCCGTCGACGCCGTCCGCGGCACCGCGATCTCCACCGAGCAGGCCGACGAACTGGGCCTGGTGACCATGGCACTCGACGACATCGACTTCGCCGACGAGCTCCGCATCATGCTCGAGGAGCGCGCCTCGCTCTCCCCCGACGCCCTGACCGGCATGGAGGCCAACCACCGCTTCGTGGGCCCGGAGACCGTGGAGACCAAGATCTTCGGTCGCCTCACCGCCTGGCAGAACTGGATCTTCATCCGCCCCAACGCCTCCGGCCCGGAGGGTGCGCTCCGCCGCTTCGGCACCGGTCAACGCGCGGACTACGACGAGAAGCGAGTGTAAGAGCAATGGCCCAGTTCAACGCCGCGGACTTCCTCGTCCACGCCCAGGCGCGCGGTGAGTTCGCCGACAAGAACGCCGTCGAAGGCACTCGCACCCGCACCTACGCCGAGCTCTCGGACGACGTCGCCAGGCTAGCCGCCAATCTCCGCGGCCTCGGTCTGCACCGCGACGACCGCGTGCTGTGCTTCATGGTCGACGACGTCGAGTTCCTCACCACGGTCGTCGCCGCGTTCCACGCAGGCCTCGTCGCCGTGCCGATCTCGACGATGTACAACGGCCACGAGCTCTCGGAGATCCTCATCGACTCCGGCGCCCGCGTCGTGGTCGGCAGCGCCGAGTTCACCGACGCCGTCAACGAGGCCGTCGCCCTCGCGCCCGAGGTGGAGCATCTGGTGACCTCCGGCGGGATGCAGGCCGACGTCCCCGACCGCATCAACGTCGTCGACTGGGAGAGCCTGCTCGACGAACCCGCCACCCCGATGGCGCAGCCCGAGGACACCAGCGAAGACGCGTGGGCCCTGTGGCTGTACACCTCCGGGACCACGGGCAAGCCGAAGGCCGCGATGCATCGGCACGCGAACATCCGGCATGTGTACCAGACGTACGGCAAGCAGGTGCTGCGGATCACCTCCGACGACCGCTGCCTGTCGGTCGCGAAGATCTTCTTCGCGTACGGCATCGGCAACTCGGTGTTCTTCCCGCTCGCCGCGGGCGCCACCACCATCCTCGAGCCGCGTCGACCCACCCCGGCGGTGTTCGCCGAACGGACGCGGACCGCCAAACCCACGCTCTTCTTCGGGGTCCCGACGTTCTACAACGGGATGATTCACAGCGACGTCGCCGACGCCGACTTCGCGTCGGTCCGACTCGGCGTCTCCGCAGGCGAACCACTGCCCGCCGCACTGCAGGAGAAGATTCTCGCGCGATTCGGTTTCGAGATCCTCGACGGTCTGGGCTCCACCGAGGCGCTGCACATCTTCCTCTCCAACGACCCCGACGACATCCGCCACGGCACCACCGGCAAACCGGTGCCCGGGTGGGACGTGGAGGTCCGCGACGAGGCCGGCGCCGTGTGCGACGTCGACGTCCCCGGCGAGCTCTTCATCCGCGGCGAGAGCCTGGCACTGGGCTACTGGCGGCGCACCGACGCGCAGCGCTCGGTGTTCCTCGGCGGCTGGATGCGCACCGGCGACACCTACACCCGCGACGCCGACGGCATCTTCCACTGCATGGGCCGCTCCAACGATCTGCTCAAGGCCGGCGGCATCTGGGTCACCCCGTCCGAGGTGGAGGCCCGTCTCCTCGCCCATCCGTCGGTGATGGAGGCCGCCGTGGTCGGCGCCGAGGACGAGGCGGGACTGGTGAAGCCGGTCGCCGCCGTCGTCCTCACCGACGACGCCGCACCGGTCACCTCCGCCGAGCTGATCGCCTGGTGCCGCGAGGGTCTCGCCTCGTTCAAGGCGCCCCGCGCCGTCCGCATCCTCGACGACCTGCCCAAGACGGCCACCGGCAAGCTGCAGCGCTTCCGGGTCCGCGAGCAGCTCTCCGACAGCCTCACCACCCCTGACTCTGAACTCGAAGGAGCGAACCGATGACCGACTACCGCTTCGATCTGCTCATCGTCGGCGCCGGCCCCGTCGGCCTGTACGGCGCCTACTATGCGGGCGTCCGCGGCCTCTCGGTCGGCGTCATCGACTCGCTGTCCGAGCTCGGCGGCCAGGTCAGCGCGCTATACCCGGAGAAGCTGATCTTCGACGTCGCCGGCTACCCGCGCATCAAGGGTCGCGATCTGGTGACCGCTCTCGCCGAGCAGGCCGCCCAGGCCGACCCGGTGTATCTGCTGGGTCAGGAGGCGCAGGAGCTCACCGAGCACGCCGACGGCACGTTCACCATCTCCACCTCCGGCGGCGACACCGTCACCTGCGGCGCGATCGTCCTGTCTGCGGGCATCGGCACCTTCACCCCGCGCAAACTGCCCGCAGGTGAAGACTTCCTGGGCCGCGGCCTGGAGTACTTCGTTCCCGATCCCGCGCCGTACGCCGGCCGCAATGTGGTCATCGTCGGCGGCGGCGACTCCGCCCTCGACTGGGCGCTGATGCTCGAGGAGTACGCCAAGTCGGTCACCGTCGTGCATCGCCGCAAGATCTTCCGCGCGCACGCCGCGACGGTCGCGCAGGTGGAGGCGTCGTCGGTGCGACTCGTCACCGACGCCGAAGTGGTGGTGCTCGACGGCGACGGCAGCCTGCAGCACGCTCACGTGCAGACCAAGGGCGTCGACGGCGTCGAGGTGGTCGACTGCGAGAACCTGGTCGCTGCGCTCGGCTTCCTCGCCAACATCGGGCCGCTGCGCGAGTGGGGTCTGGAGTTGCACGACAATCGGCACATCGTCGTCGACTCGGCGATGCGCACCACCCGCGCCGGCGTGTACGCGGCCGGCGACATCACCGAGTACGACGGCAAGGTCCGCTTGATTTCTGTGGGATTCGGCGAAATCGCCACCGCCGTCAACAACGCAGCGGTACACCTCGATCCAGAGGCGCAGTTGTTCCCCGGTCACTCGACCGACGAGCAGCCCGCCCCCGCTGCCGTCTGACAGCCCAATTAAAGACAGAGAGGAGCCGTCATGCCGTATGTGATCGCCAGCCCGTGCCTCGACGTGATGGACAAGTCGTGCACCGAGGAGTGCCCCGTCGACTGTATCTATGAGGGGAGCCGCAAGCTCTACATCAACCCCAAGGAATGCATCGACTGCGGTGCCTGCGAGCCGGTCTGCCCTGTAGAGGCCATCAGCCAGGATCGCCGCGTGCCGGACGACGAGTCGGCGTTCATCGCTGACAACCGCGCCTTCTTCGAAACTGTTCTCCCCGGTCGCGACGAGCCGCTCGGCGCGCCCGGCGGATCCCACAAGGTCGGCCCGGTGGGCGTCGACACACCCATGGTGGAGGAATTGTGACTACGCCGATCGGGCGTCCCGCCCGCGAACTCACCGACGAAGAACTCGAGCACCAGGGCAAGCAGGCCCATGAGACGCGCAACTGGGTGTTCTTGCACGGCACGGCCGCGCAGTTCGCCACCCACACCGCGCGCATGTTGGAGTTGGAGCAGGAGTATGTCCGCCGCTACCCCAAGCGGACCTGGCAGGGCTCCGGTGGCGCCCCGACCGCCCCGGGCGACGAGGTGGAGCAGATCAAGGCCGCGATCGCGGGCATCGTCGCGCAGTTGCAGTCCCTGCTGCAGATGACCCCGGTGACGGCCGACGAGCACTCCGGCGCCGCGCCCGACGACCCGATCAAGGCCCTCTTGCAGGCCATCGCCGACCGCCCCGACGGCCGCATGAACAAGCTGGCCGTCCACCAGCTGGCCCGAGAACTCGGCATCGCGCGAGAGAACCTCGCGAAGCTCTACAAGGAGGACCCGCACCTGCTGGAGACCGAGAAGTCCGACCGCGTGATCACCGACGCGGGCAGGGCCGCGCTGGCGTAGCCCCCACGCGACCTTCCCACGCTCCTCGAGTACGCCCGCGAACGAAGTGAGCGAGCACATCGAGAGGGCCGCGGCTTCCCAAACAACCGAAGATCACCAGTGTTCCCAGTGACCCACCCGCCGTCACTGGGAACACTGTTGTTTGCGGCGCACTCCGACACCGCATTCGACCCCACGCTGGTCGAGTTCGACGCCGCGAGCTTGCGAGCGCCGCCGAGAATCGAGACCCCCGCACGACAACCCGGGCCCGACCACCCACAACCACTGCCACCTCAGAATGTCCGACCCTTCTGCTTTCCTGTGCTGTTACCGCGACTGCGGAACGTACCGCCAGACGGTGCTAGCACCACAGGTAAGGCCCGACATGATCACGCGCGCAACGATTCTCCCCGGCGATGCCGCATCGCCCGTCGTTCTGCACGTCCCCTACTGCCCACCGATGTCCACCGAGTTCACCCCGCAAGCCCTGCTCGACGGCTCGCTCGACACCGTCGCCGACCGCATCGCCAAGAACGCGCGGACACAAGCCGCACGACGACCCCACGTGGTCCTGAACCGCTTGCCGAATTACGTCGAAGACGCCGTGCCGAACGCCATGACCGGAGAGCGCCGACGCGGCCACACCATGCTGTGCGGTCACCACGCCGCAACAATCCCCGCCGACCCCTACGTCACTCTGGTGCGCCGCATCGTCGAGGAGCGCGTCGCCGCCACCACCCGGGTCACCGTGGTCGAGATTCGCACCGCCTCGACGCCGGCAGCCACAGACGATCCCCGTCGCATCACGGTGGCTGTCGATCCCGACCTTACGCCGCGATCGCTCGCCGACGCGGCTTCAGCAGCCTTCGCCGGATACGACGTCGACGAAACCACCGAACCCGCCACCACGTGGCCCGTACCGTCGACGTGCGGAGACGCCTCCGCCATCGAAGCGATCGCCATCGACATCCACACCGGCGCAAACACCGTTATCGCCCCGTCCGCAGTCGTCCGCTTGGGTCGCACCTTCGCCGCACTCGCCGACCGCTTGATCGACGACGGGCTTCGTGAGAACTGACCCGCTGCAACCCGAGCGCAGCATCCAGTCGCCCTTACGCTCTCCGCTATAAGCGACGAGCGCGTGTTCTGTAACGATGGCGAAAAGCAAGCAGCAAGGTACTGCTGCACGAGTAGGTGATATTTGGTCTGGCCTGCCCTGACATTTTCTATCGGTGGCAGTGCTCGTCCTAATTCAACGTCTCTATAGTTGCCCGCTTGGTATACCGTGCCACGGTGAATTGAGTCGGTTCACGGAACCTCGTTCGAATCCCGTCGCGGTGCGCCGCCTGTACTCAACGACCCCACCATCCGCACCCAACGGTCACAGTACTGGCGCGATCCGACACAGCTTCGCAGTCCGGCGAGAGTCCTCGTTCCGTGTCATCCACTCGTCGCCGTTGATGAACCCATCCGCTACCCTGACCACAAAGCGGCCCGACGGACTTCTGGTGCACCGCACCGCCTGATATGTCCCCACCCGCACGACGATTTCGTGCTGCCCTGGGGATTGATTCGTGACGCTGCTCCGCACCACTGCCGACGATGTTCGCTTCTCGCAACCCGATTCGCTGGTGGAACAGTTGCTCGAGCAGATGATGTTCTCGACTGGCCGCAAAGCCGGTCAGCCTGAACAGAATTCGTGGCGGCGCAGCCTCCCGACCCTGGCGCAGGATCTCCGCGATGCCGGCCTCAGCGACGTCGAGATGCTTATCGAATACCACATGCCGCTCACCTCGCAGCGGGCCGACGTGGTGCTCGCGGGCATCCACCCCGCTACGGGTGCGCCGTCGTATGTCGTGGTCGAACTCAAGCAGTGGACTGCGGCCTACGCCTTTGAGGACAGCAGCGAGATCGTCGACGTCCCCGGCATGCCCGGCGGCCCGAAACTCAACCCGATCAACCAGGTCCGCGGCTACTGCGACTACCTGGCCGACTTCGCTCGCGTTCTCGAGAACCAGCCCGACGCACTCGCCGGCGTCGCCTACCTCCACAACGCGAACGATCCGGCCCTCGTCGCCGATTTGCGCGCGGTTCCGATCGACACGCGTGGCCAGATCTTCACCGGGGCTGAACGCGGCAAGTTCCACGACTTCCTCCGCTCGCGGCTCGCACCGAGCACCGGGAAGACGGTCGCGGACATGCTACTCAAGTCCAAGGTCGCCCCGTCGCGCCAACTGCTGAAGGTCGCAGCAGACGAGGTGAAGAACCGGCCACAGTTCCAATTGCTGGGAAATCAACAGCTCGCCGTCGACATGGTCCTCCACCAGGTGGAGCAGTCGCGCATCGCCAACTCCAAGCGCGTGATCGTCGTGACCGGCGGCCCCGGCAGCGGTAAGAGCGTGATCGCTCTCGAATTGCTGGGTGAGATCGCCCGGCATGGCCGCGATGTCCTCCATGCCACCGGGTCTCGATCGTTCACCCAGACCCTCCGCAAAGTCGCCGGCCACCGCGACACCCGTGTCCAGAAGATGTTCAAGTACTTCAATCAGTTCATGACCGCCGAGACCAACGGCCTTGACGTCTTGATCATGGACGAAGCGCACCGCGTGCGGGAGACGTCCGTCGACCGGTACACGAAGGCCGAACTCCGGACCGGCCGACCACAGGTCGACGAGCTGATCGCCGCTGCACGTGTCCCGGTCTTCCTCCTCGACGAGCACCAAGTGGTGCGACCCGGTGAGATGGGCTCGCTGGAACAGATCTCGCAGTACGCGAAGTCGCTGGGACTCGAAGTGGTCCACATCGCGCTCGAGTCGCAGTTCCGGTGCGGCGGCAGCGAGGAGTACGTCCAGTGGGTCCAGCGGTTGCTGGGCCTTGCAACCAAGACCGCGCCGACCGCATGGGGTGTCGATCCCCAGTTCCAACTCGAGGTCGCAGACACTCCCTGGGATCTCGAAAGACGACTCCAAGAGAAGCTCGACGAGGGCTATTCGGCGCGAATGACGGCCGGCTACTGCTGGCCGTGGTCCAACGCGAACAAGGACGGCACGCTCGTCCCGGACGTTGAGATCGGCGACTGGAAGCGCCCATGGAACTCCAAGAGCGACAGACGAATCGGGGACGCTCCCCCGTCGGCCCTCTGGGCGACGCAGGAGGGCGGATTCGATCAGGTCGGGTGCGTCTACACGGCACAGGGGTTCGAGTACGACTGGAACGGAGTCATCCTCGGACCCGATCTCGTGTGGCGTGACGGACGCTTCGTCACGGTCCGCGCCGCCAACAAGGATCCGGACTTCCGCAGTCGGACGAAAGTCTCCGACCTCCGCTTCGACCTTTTGCTTCGCCATGTCTACAAGGTGCTGCTCACCCGCGGAATGGTCGGCGCGGTCATCTACTCGACGGATGAGGAAACGCGCGAGGCGTTGCACCTGCTGATTTCCAGCCCAAGCTGAGATCCCACAAGCTCACAACTGAATAGAGACTGACAAACGAGCACGGCCCGACAGGCTTCCGCAACAGGACATGCCTCCACCCGGAGCGAACCTGGATTGGGCATGTGTACAAGTGTCTGGCTGGATCGTGAAGATCAGCGCAACAACCCCCGACCACGCGGAATTCGCGATGGAGGACGGCCTGTGGGACGTCCGAAAGTCTGACGCATTCAAGAACATCGGTCCCGGTGATGACGTCTTCTTTTGGCTCGGCGGCGGTAAACCCAACGGCGGCTTGAAAGGTTGGGGGCGTGTCGAGTCGGGGCTTCACGCCATCACCCCCGAGATGAGGCACGCGCGGTGGAACGACGTCGAGACTGGTGGGTATACGCATCGGTTTACCTTCGAAAGCCTCTCTTCGGAACCGAGATGGGACCCTGCCTGGAGTGAAATAGAAGCACTGTTGGGCAAGCGTCTCGCCCCGCCCGCGCCTGCCAACCCGCTGTACCACCCGAAGCATGTCCAGCTGGTTCGCGGCCTCTATATCCCCGGCTCTGTCAAGGGAACAGATCTAATGTTCGGAACGGCGGACAATCCTAGCCCTGTAGACGACATCGAGCCGTACCGAGCAACGAGCGGCACCGACAGTCGCGAGGTCGTCAAGCGTGCGATTGCAGTCCGACAAGGTCAGCTGGCCTTTCGGAATTCTCTGCTAAAGGCGTACCACGAGGAGTGCGCAGTCACGAGATTCGATGCAGCCAACGCACTCGAGGCCGCACACATCGATCCGTACCGCGGTGCCGAGAACCACCACATTCAGAACGGAATTCTTCTCCGATCGGATGTCCACACGCTTTTCGATCTACACGAGATCACGATTGACGACCAATACAGTGTCGCCGTGGCTCCGTCGCTATTGACGACCCAATACGGGAACCTCGAAGGCAGGTCAATCGAACTCCCTGACCAAGAAGATCAGCGTCCGTCACAGGAGGCACTTGCCCGGCACCGTGCAGACTGCGGTTGGTACTCGCAGAAATAGTCGGGCGAACGCTGGAGCCTCGTCGTCGATCGGTAAGGGGATCGCCGACTCGCGCCAGCGTTCATCCATCAATGGCTCGCGTGGACGGCCGGTCCGTGGACTCCAGGACCGCGATGATCCCCTCCCGGATGTCGTCGCGCGTCAGGTACGCCTAGGCAACGGATCGACTCGGCACCGATCCGTTGCCTAGGCGGAATCAGTTCCGGTGCCCACGCAGCGAGGGTTCGGTTCGCCTTTGCGCCGGCGCCACCCGTTGACTTCGAAGATATCGCCTGCAGTCGTCAAATTGCCCACCAACTCCCTCTAGTGCATTCTGCACAATCCACAATGTGAACTTCGGCACCTTGGCCGATGTTTCCCCAGCACAATCCTCGTAGTGTCTCATCTCACAGGGGAGATACTGATGGAGGAATTGTGGAATTGGCATACCTGCCGTGGCACCTGGCCGAGCGGTTCGGCACGGCGCCCGCCATCCGCGACAGCCGCGTCGAAGTCTCCTTCGACGAGCTGAACCGCTGGGTGAGTGCTGTTGCCGCACAGTTCGCCGAGCGTGGCATCGGTCGGGGCGACGTGGTCGCGGTGATGCTCCCGAACCGCTGCGAGCTGGTTGTCGCGATGTTCGCCGCATGGCGGCTCGGTGCGGCGGCGACCCCGGTCAATCCGGCGTTCACGCCCGCCGAAGCCGAGCATCAGTTCTCCGACGCCGACGCCGCGCTCGTCGTCAACACCGGGCCCGACGCGCCGTCGGGCGGCCGACCGACGCTGGCCGTCGACCACCTGGCGGCACCCTCGCGCACCGACGCCGCGGCACCCGCCCCGCTGAGCCCCGACGACCTCGCCTTGATCATCTACACCAGCGGCTCCACCGGTCGCCCCAAGGGCGTCATGATCCCGCACGGCAACGTCGAAGCCATGTCCGCGTCCATGGCCGAGGCCATGCGACTGACCTCAGCCGACCACTGCCTGCTCATCCTCCCGCTGTTCCACGCGAACGCGCTGATGGTCAGCCTCCTGTCGTCGTTGCGCGTGGGCGCGCAGTTGACGATCGAAGAGAAGTTCTCGCCGACGACGTTCTTCGAGACGGTCGAACGTCGTCGCCCCACCTACTTCTCCGGCGTCCCCACCATCTACGCGCTGCTGGTCAGCAAGGCCGCCGAACTCCGCCCCGACTTGTCGTCGCTGCGCTTCGTGGTCTGCGGGGCCGCACCGGCGTCGCGTGAGCTGCTGCAGGCCTTCGAGGACCGCTTCGGCGTACCGATCCTGGAAGGCTACGGACTCACCGAAGCCACCTGCGGGTCAGCGCTGAACCCGCTCGACGGGCCACGCAAAGTCGGCACCGTGGGCGTGGCACTGCCGGGCCAGCGGATCCGCATCGTCGACGAGAACCTCAACGACGTCCCCGTCGGCACCGCGGGCGAAGTGCTGATCACCGGCCCCGTGGTCATGGCCGGCTACCTCGGGAATCCCGAGGCCACCGCCGAGACGCTGGTCGACGGCTGGGTCCGGACCGGCGACGTCGGCACCCTCGACGACGACGGCTACCTGACCATCGTCGACCGCATCAAAGACATGATCATCCGCGGCGGCGAGAACATCTATCCGAAGGAGATCGAGAGCACCATCTCCAGCCTGCCCGGCGTGCTGGAGGTGGCCGTCGTCGGCCGATCGGACGACGTCCTCGGCGAAGTGCCTGTGGCCTTCGTGGTCCCCTACCCCGACGCCGACCTGACCGCCGACCAGATCTTGGCGCACTGCCGGGAACACCTGACGCGCGTGAAGGTCCCGGTCGCCGTCGAGACGGTCCCCACGCTGCCGAAGAACCCAGTCGGCAAGATCGACAAACCGCGGCTGCGAACCACCGCCGCCACCTGACCCGAACTCCCCCAACCGCGTCCGCCGCCCGGCCGACGCGCGCTGTCCCGTACCCGAGATCTCCCCCGTCAACCTCCACCCGCACGTAACCGAAGGAGTTGTGCCATGGGCTTCTTACAAGCCGACGTCCCCGACGTCGACCCCGCGAAGTTCGAATCCATCCCGACGATGGAACGAATGAAACTGCTCTGTCAGCACTGGGTCGACTACGGATTCGGCGCCCCCAAGATCATGCACTCGCTGTACCTGGTGAAGGGTCTGTTCTTCATCCTCGGCGGCTGGCTGATCATCGGCCTCACCACCCCGGGCCTGCCGCTGCTCGATCTCGGCGCCTGGTGGGGCGAGGTGATCGTCCTGCAGAAGGCCATGTTCTGGACCGTCCTGTGGTCGGCCACCGGATTCAACGAGTCGTGGGGACCGCTCGCATTCAAGTTCAAACCCAACACCGCGGGCTACCGCTACTGGATCCGCACCGGCACGCTGCGACTGCCGCCGTGGCCCGGCAAGATCCCCTTCACCAAGGGTGACGAGCGCAAGGCCGTCGACGTCGTGCTGTACCTGGCGATGCTCGGCTCGGCGCTGGCCGGTCTCCTGATGCCCGGCGAGCAGACCGCCGCCGCCTACAGTGAACCTGGACTGGTGTCGATGTGGCCGTTCATCGCCTACATCGCCTTCCAGGTGCTGCTGGGCCTGCGCGACCGCGTCGCCTTCCTGGCCGCGCGCCCCGAGCAGTACTCGGTCACCCTGCTGGCCTTCGGCGTCCTCACCGTGTACGGCACCGGTCACGTCGACATGATCCTGGTCTCCAAGATCGCGATCTTCGCCGTCTGGTGGGGCGCCTTCCTCTCGAAGATCGGCCCGCACTTCACCCCCACCGTGCAGACGATGCTGGCGAACGCGCCTCTGAATCGGTCCAAGAAGCTCCGCCACGCGCTCTACCGCAACGCCCCCGAGGATCTGCATCCGTCGCGCCTGTCCTGGTTCGCCGCCCACGTGATGGGCACGATCGTCGAGTTCGCGGTGCCGCTGGTGCTGTTGTTCACGACCAACTGGGTCGTCGCCGTGCTGGCCGCGGTGTTCATGATGTGCTTCCACCTGTTCATCTACTCGATGTTCGCGCTCGCCATGCCGCAGGAGTGGAACATCTTCTACGTCTTCCTCTCGCCGTTCGTGTTCCTCGGCTTCTTCGCGGGCGACGGCTACGCCCTGTGGGATGCGACCAACGTCTGGGTGGTCATCGGCGCATTCGCCGCGACCCTCATCCTCCCGATCCTGGGCAACTTCCGCCCCGACCTGATCTCGTTCCTGATCTCCATGCGTCAGTACGCGGGCAACTGGGCGTCGGCGACGATGGCGTTCCGGACCAACGACTGCGAGAACAAGCTCGACAACCCCGATTTCGTCACCGAGATCACCTCGCAGCGACACCAGCTCGCGAGCCTCTTCGGCCCGGAAGCCGCGGAGATCTTCCTGCAGAAGACCACCGCGTTCCGGCTGATGAACTCGCAGGGGCGCGGGCACATGTCGCTGATGATGGATCACCTCGACGACCTCGACAACTACCGCTTCCGCGAGGGTGAGATGCTCTGCACCTTCTTCGTCGGCTGGCAGTTCGGCGACGGTCACCTCTTCAACGAGCACACCATCGCGGCAATCCAGAAGCGGTGCAATTTCGAGCCCGGCGAGTGGATGACGGTCTGGACCGAGGCGCAACCGCTGCACAAGAAGACCCTGGAGTACAAGGTCATCGACGCGGCGCTCGGCGTGGTGGAACGCGGTCACTACTACGTGGCCGACGCCCTCAAAGACCAGCCGTGGCTGCCCAACGGACCGATCGACTACACGGTCACCTGGCGCGCCGAAGGGTATGCGCCGGAGGGAAACTACCGCCCGACGGTCCCGGTGATGGCAGGCTGAAGCCATGACCACAGCCGTCGTCGTCGGCAGCGGACCCAACGGTCTGGCTGCCGCCGTGACACTCGCCGCCGATGGAGTGGATGTGACCGTCCTGGAAGCATCCGACTCCATCGGCGGGGGCACCCGCTCCGGCGAGGTGACCCTGCCCGGCCTGCTGCACGACCACTGCTCGGGCTTCCATCCCCTCGCCGTCGACAACGCGTTCAGCCGGCAGTTCGATCTCGCCGCGCACGGACTGCGGTGGCGACACGCCCCGGTTCAGTACACGCACCCGCTCGACGACGGCCGCGGCGCCGCAGTGTGGCAGTCGGTGGATCAGACCGCCGACGCCCTCGGGGACGACGGGGCGTCGTACCGTCGGATGTTCGCCGCGCTCGCGCCCCGGTTCCCGGCCATCGCCGACGAGTTCCTGCAACCGATGGTGCACGTGCCGCGACATCCGTTGGCGCTGGCCCGGTTCGGCGCCTATGCGGCCCTGCCCGCGGCGCTGCTCGCCCGCCGGTGGCGCACCCCCGAGACGCGGGCGCTGTTCGCCGGCGCGGCCGCGCACACCTTCCATCCGCTGACCACCCCGCTGTCGTCGGCGATCGGGATCGCGATGGCGACGTCGGCGCACCGGTGGGGATGGCCGGTGGCGCAGGGCGGGTCGGTCGCCATCACGCGGGCGATGGCGTCGTTGTTGACCTCGTACGGCGGCGCCATCGAGACCGGGGTGACGGTCCGCGATCACCGCGACCTGGACCGGCCCGACATCCTGATGTTGGACACCACACCAAGCGCCGCCGCCGACATCCTGGGCGCCACGCAGCCGCCGCGCATCTCCAAGGCGTATCGACGGTTCCGGCACGGACCGGCCGCATTCCAGGTCTCGTTCGCCGTCGACGACGGCATCCCCTGGGAGCACCGACCGTCGCGGAGCGCCGCCACCGTGCATGTCGGCGGCACGCTCGACGAGGTGGTGGCCGCCGAGCGCGCGGTGTGGGACGGCACCATGCCTGCCCGGCCGTTCGTCCTCGTCGGACAGCAGTCGGTGGCCGATCCCGACCGGGCCGTCGACGGCGTCCATCCGGTCGACACCTATGCGCACGTCCCCGCCGGCTGGAGCGGCGACGCCACCGAGATCATCACGGCGCAGATCGAGCGCTTTGCGCCGGGCTTCCGGCAACGGATCCGCGCGACGCATGTTCAGTCGGTCCGCGGGTTGGAGGGCAGCAACGCCAACTACGTCGCCGGCGACATCGTCGGCGGCGCCTGCACTCCCCGCCAACTGGTGTTCCGACCGCGCGTCACGCTGCGCCCGTATTTCACCGGGGCGCCGGGAGCGTACCTGTGCTCGGCGTCGGCCCCGCCCGGTGCAGGCGCCCACGGGATGGCCGGATGGAACGCCGCCCGCGCGGCCCTCACCGATCTGGCTCGCACCCGTCGATGAGCGGCGACTACGCGCCCGGCATGCTGGGTTCTCCGGACCCGGAACGACTGTCGGCGCTGACCGCGCAGATCGGCGCCCGGCTGAAGACCGACACCGCGGCCATCAGCGAGGGCATGACCGCGGCGATCGAGCAGAACATGGCCGAGCTCGACATCGCCGACATGCACGCATCGCTGCACGCGAGCGTCGTCGACAACGTCGAGGTGATCGTCGATCTGCTCGCCGAGCGGAAGGACGCCACCGACCTTCCGGCGCTTCCCGACGCGCACCGCTACGCCGTCGACCTCGCGCAGCAGCGGGTGCCCGAGGCGTCGTTGCGACGGGCCTACCACGTCGGCTCCAACCACCTGCTGGCCCACATCTTCGATCAAGTCCGCCGCCTGGACTGCGAACCGCAGGAGAAGCTGCAGCTCTACCATCACCTCGCCGGCTGGACCTATCAGTACGTCGACGAGATCACCCGGTCGGTCATCGCCACCTATCAGGAGGAGCAGCGCTCGTCGCGGGAGCGGGCGGCGCGGGCCACCGAGGCGATCGTGACCCAGGTCCTGGCCGGCGACGACGTGCCCGCCCTGCAGTTCCGGGCGGCCACCGGCTACGAGCTGCAGCAGCCCCACCTCGCGTGCTGTGTCTGGATCGACACCGCCGATCCCGCGCATCCGCCCGTCGCCCTCTCCGGAGTGATCGAGAGGCTCCGCGCGGCGCTCGCCGTCCCCGGCGAAGCACTGGTGGTCTCGACGGGGCGGCACGCGGCCGACGTCTGGTTCGGCTGGTCGACGCGGCGCACGGTCGACGTCCAGGCCGTCCGTCCTCTCGTCGACGCCGAGGGCAGTGCGCGGATCGCCTTCGGCACGCCGGACCCGGGTGCGGACGGCTTCCGCACCAGCCTGGCCCGGGCGCATCAGGTCGCCACCATCGCTCGGGTCGGCGGCACCGACGCCTCCCGCGTCGTCTCGTACGCCGACGACGGCGTCCCGGTGATCGCGCGGCTCGCCGACGACCTCGTCGACACCCGGCACTGGGTCCGCCAGACCTTGCGCGATCTCGCCCTGGAGACCGACGACGCCGCTCGTCAACGTGAGACGGTCCGGGTGTTTCTGAAGTCGGGCTCCAACTTCTCCCGCACCGCGTCCGAACTCATGCTGCACCGCAACACCATTCGGTACCGACTCACCGCGGCCGAGAAGCAGCTGGGCAGGCACCTCACCGACAAGCCGCTCGATACGCAACTCGCCCTCGAAGCGTGCCGCATGCTCGGCAGCGCCGTGCTGACCGCCGAGGAACCACGCACCGCGTGGTCGCCCCTGAACTGACCGTCAGCCGTTCGCAACGCCCTCGGAGTAGATCGTCCCGAGCCACACGTGCACCAGGGTGTCGACCACCGTGTCGTCGGACAGGGCGGGCTGTCGGCCGATGAACGCGGACTGCATCGCCGCCTGGTTGGCGCCGAGGAGCGCGACCGCCAGATCACGGGACGGGAGGGTGGTGGGCGCGGCGCCGCGGGCACGCTCGGCATCGATGTTCGACGCCGTCGTCCGCACCCAGCCCTCCACCACTTCCGACCAGCGTTGATCCAGCTCGGGCACGGAGCCCTGCACCCCCGACAGCGCCACGGTGAGGGATCGATGTGCGCCGAAAGCATTGAAGTAGGCCACGATTCGCGCCCGCCACACCGCGGCGGGATCAGCCATCCCCGCCGGATCGATCTCCTCCACGTTGGCGTTGGCCGCGTCCACGATCTGCTGTGCGAGGGCGAACAGCACTTCTTCTTTCGAGGAGAAGTAGAAGTAGAACGTCGGTCTGGAGATGCCCGCGCCGCGCGCGAGGTCGTCGACCGAGATGTCCGCGAACGCCCGCTCCCCGAGCAGTTGCTCCGCGGTCGCCATGATGGCGCGGACTCGATCCTCTCCTGACGGCCGCACGGTCTTCCGTCGCCCGATCCCTGGTTTCACGCTCACCTCCACATTCTCACACACTCGACACCTGTTGATTCTATCAACATGTGTTGATACCGTTGCGCCACCGGCTGGTCGATCCGGGCCGGATCCGAAGTGACGCGAGAGGGCGACATGAACGACAGATCCACGGGGATCCAGACACCGACGGAGCCAACGAGGGCCGAAAAGGCTCGACGCCGCCCGGCGTTCTCCCACCGACAGACCGGCCGCATCCCCATGGCCGACGGCTCCGCCCTCGCCTACTCGGCCCTGTTCCCGGTGGGAAGCGGCCCCTTCCCCACGCTCATGAGTTACAACGGCTACGACGCAGGCGGCATCGGCGGCTGGAGCTACCGGCGCGGATCCACCGCCATGTCGCACGACCTCGACACCGCCCTGCTCGAGCACGGCTACGCGCTCGTGGGTGTCAACATGCGGGGCACCGGACCGTCCGACGGCGATTTCGAGCTCTTCCAGTCCCAGTGGGGACCCGACGGCGCCGCCGCCGTGCAGTGGATCAGCGAGCAGCCCTGGTCCACCGGCCGAATCGGGATGTACAACTGGTCGTGGGGCGGCATCGGCCAGCTGTGCACCGCCGGGCAACGCCCGCAGGCGCTGGCGGCGATCGCGCCGGGAATGGTGGTCGTGGACCCTTTGCGCGACAGCGGATCTCCCGGCGGCGTCCCCAACAATTTCGCGCAGACCTGGTGGCGCTACATCCAACTCACGTGGGGTTACGCGGCGACTTCCGCGATCGTCGACCGCGACTGGCCGGCCGCCAAGACCATCCTGCGGCGTATCGCCCGCACCGGCCCGGACTCTCCGGGAGTCGTCACTCGAGCGCATCGCACCGAAGACGCATACACCCTCGCGCACTCGCTGACCGACGCCGTCGGACGCATCACCGCTCCGACGCTCGCCATCAACGCCTGGCAGGACATGTCCACCGGACCGCGACCCGGATCGTTCGCCGAACTCCTGCCCGCCGAGACCACCTGGTCCATCGGCACCAACGGCAAACACGACATCTACGTGAGCGCCAGCATCCGCGCCGAACTCCTGCGGTTCTTCGACCACTACGTCAAAGGCGAGGAGAACGGTTTCGAAGCGACACCGCACGCGCGCATCTGGTTCGACACCGCGGCCGACGGCCCCGATACCGGCCACTACGGCTTCGGTGAGATGAACCGGAAAGGCAACGGCTCCACTGTGCCGGGCTTCGTCTACGACGTGCCCGCCACCGACCAGAGCGACGACCAGGTGTGGACGCTGAATCTCCGCCGCGACGGCGCCCTCTCGTCGGCGGTCGCCGATCCCGGGGAGCCCGCGAGCGCCTATCAGGAGCTGCCCCGCGCCCCCAAAGTCGATCTGTTCAACTTTCACGACGGTTGGCGTCGGAGCACCCCGCCGGCGTCGACCCTGGCCTACTCGACGGCACCGTTCGAGGACGATCACCTCGTCTTCGGTCCCGCGAGCCTCGACCTGCACGTCAGCGTCGACGACTCCGATGCCGACCTGCAGGTGATCCTCACGCACGTCGACCCCGAGGGCAACGAGACCTACGTCCAGTCCGGGCTGCTGCGCCTGTCGAATCGCGCGCTGGATCCGGAACAGTCCACCCTCCTGGAGCCCTTCCTCCAGCACACGACGCCGCAGCCCGTCCGCCCCGGCCACCTCGTCGCCTGCCGGGTCCCGATCCCCGCCTTCGCGCACGCCTTCCGACGCGGCAGCGCGCTGCGGATCTGGCTGTATCGGCCCAGCGCCATGGGGGTGTGGAAGTTCGACGCTAATCCCGCCCAGGGACGTCTGCGCATTCACCACGACGCCGCCACCCCGTCGCTGCTGCGGCTCCGGCGGACGCCGTACGACATCCCGACGGCCGCCCCCGCGCCGGGCAGCCTCTGGAATGCGCCCAGCCGCCCCGGTCGAGTCTGAGCGGTTCGGTCGGATCTGAGCCCCGATTACTGTTCGCCGTCACCGCCGACCATGTCGGGGAACAGCGCCCGCACCACCCCGGTCACCGTCTCCCGCGCATGCGCCGCGCTCTCGTCGGCGAGGTCGATCCCCGCTGACGTGAACGGCAGGTCCGTCACCGCACTCGGGTACTGCACGTCCTCGGCCACGTGCACGACGACGATGTACCGATCGTCCGGACCGAAGACACCGGTCGTGATGTGGTTCCACCGCGCGTCGACGCAGCACATCCAGCCCTGTTTCACCGCGCTCAGTCGGTCGCGGCCGAATGCCGCCGGCAGCCCGAACTGCTGGTCGTATCCGTCGGCGCCGACGTCGGTCCAGGCGTGCAGCGGGCCGAGGATCCGATCGGCCCACGACGGCGTGGGTACCGCTCCCGCAGGGGCCGCGCGTCGTGCGGCGTCGCGTTCGTCGAGCAACTGCGCATAGAACGTCGCGACGTCGGAGACGGTGGTGTGGGTGTCCCACCACCGTTCCGGCATCGCTGGCGGCACGGTGTCGGTGAGTCGGTACCGGCGTGCGACCTCACCGATCAGCGCCGGACCGCCCAGCTGCTGCCAGAGCAGGGTCGCGGCGGAGTCGTCCGACGCCGACAGCATGCGCCCCAGCAGCATGTCGTCGGACGACGACGCCCGCCGCACGCCCGTCGCGTCGAGGAACGCCAGCTGCGAGGCGATGAACAGTTTCGCGACCGACGCGGTCAGCACCGGCCGATCCTGGTGCAGGCCGACGCGTCCGGGACGCGCCCGGTCCACCACTGTCAGCGAGACGCTCGCGTGCCGGGCCGTCGCCCAGGATTCGACGTCGTCGAGGGTGGTGCCTGCATCGGCGACCGAGGTCGAGACCACCGCCCGCGCACCGCGCGCCGCGATCAGCACTGCCGGGACGCACAGGACGACGAGGGCGGCGAGCGCGCCCAGAGCGCGCCACCGGACTCGTCCCGAATGCGCCACGATCACCTGCTTTCATCTCGGCGTCGCGTCGACGTGACGCCGTCGCCTCCGATACTCCGGCATACACGGCCTACCGAACAAGCGGTCCGCGCATGTACCTCCGGTGAACCGCGCGCGTCGCACCGCACCTCGGGCCTACGCTGACTCCATGCCCAGCATTCTGATCGGTCTTCTCGCCATCGTCATCGGCGCCCTGTTCTGCTTCCGCGGCGTGGTCGCCATGCGCGTGGTGATCGCGATCTGGGGTGCGTTCGTCGGCTTCAACCTCGGCGCGGGCATCGTCTCCGCGCTCACCGGCGACGGGTATCTGTCCACGGCGCTCGGCTGGATCATCGGCATCGTCGGCGCATTGCTGTTCGCGTTCATCGCGTACCTCTATTACGCGGTCGCGGTGACCCTCGCGATGGCGTCGATCGGGTTCGCGCTCGGCACCGCGCTGATGGTGGCGCTCGGCGTCACGTGGAACTGGGTGGTGATCCTGGTCGGCGTGATCGTCGGCATCCTGCTCGCCGTCGCGGCGATCATGCTGAACCTGCCCGCTCTGCTGCTCATCGTCTTCAGCGCGCTCGGCGGATCCACCGCGATCGTCGGCGGTGTGATGCTGTTGGTCGGCACCATCGAGACCAGCGACTTCACGCGCGCCGCCATCACCTCCACCATCGGCGACGACTGGTGGTGGTATCTCGCGTACGTGGCGCTGGTGATCGCCGGGATCGTCGCGCAGGCGCGGATGCTGGGCGCGGACCGGGACTTGCAGGCGCAGTGGTGATTCCGGCGTTCACCGGATGATCACACAAGACGGCCGACCGCGGGGTGCGGTCGGCCGTCGTCGGTCGGTGGAGTGTCAGCGCGAGGTGCAGGCCCAGCCCCGGACGTGCGATCCGGGTCCCGCCTTGCGCTTGGCGGCGCGCTGCGCGCTGGCGCGCGTCGGGTAACCGCGGGCGGTGCCGACGCGGGTGCGGTAGGCGCCGAACTTGTACGCCACCGCGCCGCACGAGCGGTAGAAGGTGAACCAGCCGCAGCGCGACCCGCAGCGCCTCTTGGCCGCGTGAAGCGCCGCGCGCTCGGAACCGTAGTTCACGGCGTACGACGTGCGGCCCTCGTAGTTCCAGGAGATGGCGCCCCAGTACCCGCCCGGCGCGGCCTCGGCGGTCGGAGTGACACCGGGAAGCGCGGTGCCCACGGTGGCGAGCGCGCCGACGATGGCGAACGCTGCGAGGAATTGGCGGAGTTTCATGCGATGAACAGTACTCAGCTTCTGCTCAGATTCGACGCCGTCGGCCCCGAATCTACCGAACGAATGACGGTCGAGGTGCGCACATCGTCACTGCTCATGGACTCGGTAGGACGAGCACCCGCCCGCGCCGCGATGCCTGGCAGCTTCGCGCTCGACCGGAAATGTCCGAGGCGTCCGCTATGTTCCGGGGTACTTCCATTGTTCGCCCGGACTAGAGGAGGCTCCCATGATGACGACCGCCGTCGGACCGAACGACCCCCCGCCACCCGAAGTACGCCCGGTATCGTGCCCTCTGCGAACGGATCGTCACCATCCGGGGCGTGGGCTTGCCGGATCAACTCACTGCCCGCGACCGCCGGATCCTCACCGGTCTCATCGCTGATCGCGAGGCGCTGTGGGGACCGCGCCCACGGCCGAAGGCAGCAGCGTCGTCGGCGTCGACGAAACGTCGGAAGTCCTCGCCCGCGCGGACGACGGCGAAGTCCTCAGCCGCGACGCGCAAGGCGGCGTCGTCTTCCGCGCACCGCGGCACCGGACGGACCCGCGCCTCCCGGGCGGGGCGGCCACTCGCGCCGCGGATCCATTTCCGGTGCGAACGCTGCCGTAAAACCTGCTGGACCGCCGTCAGCCCACGGAAGTTCTGCGACGACTGCAGCGCCGAGTTCCGCGGCCGCACCGGCGGCAGCACCGCGGCCAAGTCTCGCCCGAAACGCCTGTGGGTCACCATGATCCCGTCGGGGATTCCAGGGTCGGGCCTGCGCCACGGTTGACGGTCCGGGGACGGCGCGTCCGTCAGTGGCCTCGCCACTGCGGTGCGCGTCGTTCCCGGAACGCCGCCACTCCTTCGCCTGCGTCCGCGGACGCGCGGGCGACGGTCTTGGCGGCCTGCGTCAGCTCCCACCCCTGCTGGTTCTGCTCGGTGAACAGTGCCTCGAGCGCATGCAGCGTTTCCGCGACGGCCACCGGCGCACGCTCGGCGATCTCCTCTGCCAACCGGATCGCCTCCTCGAGGACCGCGCCCTGCGGGGCGAGTCGGTTGACCATCCCGAGGTCGAACGCACGCGCGGCGCTCAGCGGGCTTCCGGTGAGCAGCATCTCGCGAGCGAGGTTGAGCGGAAGGGCGCGCGGGCCGCGGAAGATGCCTCCGCATTCCGCAATCAGTCCCAGTTTCACCTCCGGCAACGAGAACGACGCCGTCTCCGAGGCCACGATTAGCGTCGCCGACAACGCGATCTCGAATCCGCCGCCGGCCGCGACTCCTTCCACCGCAGCCACCAGCGGCTTCGGCAACGCACGCCCAGCGATGCCGTAAGGACCGCCGCGCTCGGTGGGCTCACCCGCCCACTCGACGAGATCGGTGCCCGCAGAAAAGAAGTCGCGGCCGCCGGTCAGCACCGCTGCCCGCAGCGAGTCGTCGTCCTCGAAACTGTTCAACGCAGCGTCGAGCGCCTGCGTCATCGCGGCGTTGAACGCATTGCGGCGTTCGGGCCGATTCATGGTGATCACGGCGACGGATCCGCGGCGGTCCATATCGATCAGCATTGTGGTTCATCCATTCTGTTCAACGATCTGCGATGCACTGCGGTGACAGATGGACCGTACCCGTCATCGACCGGACAGAATTCCCCGGAGAGCGACGGCATCCGCGTGAGCGGCTATGCCGTCGCTGTGCGGGGAATCTGGTCCGACTTCCGGTCGGTACCGCCCCGAGTCAGTCCCCCTACGGCACCCGGTACGTCCAGTCCGCACTGCTGAACTTCGACGCCACCAAAGCGCGCGCCGCGATCAGTTCGGCGTCCGAGTACACCGAGTCCCGCGTGGTGTACCGAGCGCGGAAGTGTGCCAGGAAGGCGGCGATGATGTCCGCGCGCGCCATGCCGGTCTGCGAGCGCATCGGGTCGACGCGCTTACCGGAACTGGTGATGCCCTTGTCGGAGATCTTCTCCCGCCCGATCCGCAGGACCTCGGTCATCTTGTCCGCATCGATGTCGTACGACATCGTCACGTGATGCAGCACCGCCCCACCGACGATCCGCTTCTGCGCAGCGCCGCCGATCTTGCCGTGCTCGGAGACGATGTCGTTGATCGGCACATACCGCGCGGTGATGCCGACGTCGGCCAACGCACCCATCACCCAGCGATCGAGGAACTCGTACGACTGCTCAAAGCTGAGACCGTCCACCAGCGACGTCGGCACCGCCAGCGAATAGGTGATGCAGTTGCCGGGCTCCATGAACATCGCGCCGCCGCCGGAGATCCGTCGCACGATCCCGATGCCGTGCCGGGTCGCGGCCTCCTCGTCCACCTCGTTGCGCACCGACTGAAACGAGCCGATCACCACCAGCGGCGAGTCCCAGTCCCAGAACCGCAGAGTCGGCGGCCGAGTTCCCGCAGCGACCTCCCGCAGAATCACCTCGTCGAGCGCGACGTGCATCGCGGGCGCCAGCACCACCGGTTCGATCACGTCGAACTGGTGGTCGTACCAGCCGGTCGCGTGCCCGAGCGCGCGGCGGACCGCGACCCCGATCGACGTCGGAGTGAAGCCGACCAGCGTCACCTCGTCGGACAGCGCGGCGTGGATCCGCTCCCCCAGATCCGCGGCCGACGCGGTCACCGAGGCGCCGACGAGGGCGTCGGTGATGGTCTCGAGTGCGTCGTCGGGTTCCAGAAAGAAATCGCCGGACAACGCGACGGAAGTCAGCGCACCGCCGTGCGCCTCCACGTCGACCACCACGAGTTTGCCGCCGGGGACCTTGTATTCACCGTGCACGGGGTCCAGGGTAGCGACGCGGCGGCGCCTGGCCCGCCGACGACGACGTCCGCGGCTGCTGGAGTAGCCCCTGACGCGAAGCGGCCCACCGCTCTGAGAGCGATGGGCCGCGAACGGTTCGGATCAGTGTCCGGTCAGTTTGTCCTTGATCGAATCGACGCCGTCCTTGAGCTTGTCGGCGGCTTCGGTCACCTTGCCCTTGAGACCGGCCTCGGCCTGGTCGGCCTGACCCTCGGTCTTGAGATCGTCATCGCCGGTGACGGCCCCAGCCGCCTCCTTGGCGCGCCCCTTCAGGTCGTCGGCCTTGTTCCGTGCATCGTCGGTAAAGCTCATCGGTCCTCCTCCTAGAATCTTCGGTTTGTTCTAGCCCGTTTCGCTTGCAAGTCACCTGTTAAGACGACATGGTCGACGGTACCGGCGTCGCGGGACCAGCGCGACCTATCAGGGATTGAGATCACAGACCGATCCGCAAGTCGCACACCTGTACGAAGTTCGTCGGTGTGGTGTGCGACAGTAGAGACAGCACCACGACCTGCGAAAGGCTTCGCCCATGCCACCGCGCCGCCGCTCGGTTTCCGAGTCACTGACCGCTGACGATCTCGCAACTCTCACCACCGCCCTGGCCGACGGCAGGCGCGCCACGGTGTATCTGCGCGAGGGAACGCCCAGCCTCGGACTCGCGCCGGGCGCGTCCGCGCGGGTGGTGTCGATCGACGGAACCACGCTGACGATCAAGCCGCGCGGCGTCGACGACGAACTGCCCTACGAGGCCGACGAACTCCGCATCACCAAGACCGCTCCCCCGGCGCCCGAGAAGCCCAAGCGGGCCGCGCCGGTCCGGAAGGCGGTGGCCCCGAAGCCCGCTGCCGTCGCACGGACGACGCCGCCGGCCGCACCACTCAAGGCCGCCGCGCCGACGCCGCCCACGACCACCGCAGCAACGACGCCCGCGGACAAGAAGACCGCACCGAAGAAGACGACGACCACACCGGCGCGCCGGGCCGGGGCGAAGAAGCCGCCCGCGTCGGTGACGGTGACGCTGTTCGGCTCGTCCGACAACGAGTGGTCGGTGGCCGTCGCCCGCGGCGGACGCAAACCCGCCCGGTCCCGGAGCGTGGCGCCGGATTCGGTCGAGTCCGCGATGCGGGAGTTGGGCGACGCGGCGACGATCGACGCCACGTCGTCGATTTTGAACGCCGCGCGCGAGGAGGCGCAGCGTCGCGTAGAAGAACTCAGTCGCGAACTGCAGGCGGCGCGGGACGCGCTGGCGGCGCTGGAGGGGACCGCAGAATAGTCGCCGCTCGACCGCCGACACGCACCGCTCACGGATTACTCCGCGGTAACAACCGGAGTGTCCCTGCGAGTCGGGACTAAAGGCCTGCCATGATCGAGCCATGCGTTCGACGTGCAGCCTCTACATCGACACCGGATACCTCCTCGCCTCAGCCGCGACCCGCGTGTCGGGCACCTCGCTGCGATCCAGCATCAACGTCGACTATCCGCATTTGATCAACATCCTGGTCGAAACGGCCGAGAAGCTGTGCGGCCTGCCGATTCTGCGCGTGCACTGGTACGACTCCGCCCGCCACGGCGTGCCCGACTCCCAGCAGGAACGCATCGGCGAACTGGCCAAGGTCAAGCTCCGTCTCGGTCGGTTCGGTTACGACGGCGAGCAGAAGGGCGTCGACCTCCGCATCGGCCTCGACCTCGTCACCCACGCGCGCAACAACACCTCCGACGTCTTCTTCCTGGTCTCCGGCGACGACGACCTCACCGAGGCCGTCGAAGAAGCGCAGGTCCACGGGGTGCAGGTGGTGGTACTGGCGGTGCCCGCGACGGACGGGAAGTCGCACGGCGTGAGCCGTCACCTGCTCCGCGCGGCCGACGACCTGCACACCATCGACGGCATCGCGATCGACGAGGTGGTGTTGAAGGTGGAGCGCCAGACCGCGCCGCCGCCCGAGGAGCCGGTCACCGCCAAGCCCGGCCCGATGCCGCACAAGCCCGCTGCGCGGACCCCGCTCGACGTGGCGGCCGCCGCCGTCGCCGCCCGCAATGCCCCGGCCGCGCCGCAGCCGTCCGGGGTCCTCGCCTACAGTTCCACCACCGGCTCGGTGAGCCATGTGATGCCCGAGTACGACGTCGGTGAGGACGACGCGATCATCGACGGCGTCGTCGACCGGGTGCTCGTCGCCTTCCGCGAGAGCGCAACGCCCGAGCAGATGCACCAACTCAAGCAGGCTCGCCCGTCCATCCTGCCCGACATCGACCGAGCCCTCCTCCTGGACGCGTCCGAGGCGTTGGACCGGTACGCGGTCGACGAGAGCGTTCGCTACCGCCTCCGCGCCCGGTTCTGGGAGCGGCACGACGCACAGTAGCGGCGTCGCACCGATCCCGACCGATTACCGCGGTCCCGATCCTGGCGGTGTTCCGCCCCCGCCCGGACCGCCGCTGGGCATCGAACCCGCCGTCGGCGTGGTCCGGGTGTCGACGCCGACCGCCAGCGTCGCGGTGTAGCCCGCTCCGGCAGATCCGGTCATGGTGGCCAACTGCAGCTTGGCGCTGTCGTCGGAGAAGACCGTGTCGGTCGCCAGCGTGACGCCGGCCAGGTTCGACGCCGACCCGGTGTAGTCCGAGAGTCGGTAGACCGTGGTGCAGACGTCTTGTGGGAGTGCGATCTGGGAAGTCGCGACGGCCTTGGTGTGGTCGGTGATGTCGCCGACGGCGGGATAGACCTCGAAGTGGATGTGCGGCCACCGACCCTGGTAGCAGCCGGGGAAGATGGACGTGAACGTCACCGATCCCTGCGCGTCGGCCACCTGGACCCCGCGCAGGAACGTCTCGTTCTCGACGCCGCTGGAGTACATCGAGTACTGCCCCTTGGCGTCGCAGTGCCACACGTAGACGGCGGCGTCCTTGTACGGCGCACTGTTCGCGATGTCGGTCAAGTTGAGGGTGACCGTCAGCGGGACACCGGCCACGGCGCTGCCGCCACTGAGGCTCTTCGTGATGTCCCGGCGGACGATGCCCGACTCCTCCAGCACGTCGGGCCCGTTGGAGCCGTCGCCCGGGTACGGGCCCGCGGTCTCATCGGGGATCTCGTCGATGCTGCCCGCCGCCGTCGACGACGTGGCCGAACTGGACTGGCCGCCGTCCGACGACCCGGCGCCGCAGGCCGCGAGGAACGCCGTCCCGGCCCCGATCCCCAGCACGCCGAGCATGCGGCGACGGCTCAGCAGCGTCTGCAGATCGAACGACGCGCCCTGGTCGACGACGTCCTCGTCCGGATGGTGCAGACGGCGCCCCTCGTAGGTGGGCCCCTGCGGGGTCGGGGTGGGTGCGGGGAATCCGGGCATGGCACGTCCTTCGGGCTGTCGAGCGGATGATTACTGAAGATCATTGCCGACGATCCGTCGGGCCGGGTCCGAACTCGCTGGGAGGTTGCTGTGAACCCAGCGTGCGGCGATCTCGATGCGCTCGTACCTCGCTCACTCGATCACCGTGGGAGCGACTCGATCACCTCGCTCACTCGATCACCGTGGGAGCGACTCGATCACCGTGCTCACTCGATCACCGTCAACGGCTGCCAGCGCTCCCCTTCTGCCGCACCACGTTCTTCTGGATCTTGCCGGTCGCGGTCTTCGGGAGGGCGTCGACCACGACGACGCTCTTCGGCGCTTTGAAGCCGGCGAGCCGCTCACGCGCCCACGCGTGGATGCTGTCGCCGTCGATGTCGCCGGTCACGACGACGAACGCGGTCACCACCTCGCCCCAATGGTCATCGGGCAGGCCGACCACCGCGACCTCGGCGACAGCCTCGTGGCCGAGCAGCACGCGCTCCACCTCGACCGAAGAGACGTTCTCGCCGCCGGTCTTGATGATGTCCTTGGCGCGGTCGGTGAACCAGACGACCGCCTCGTCGTCCAGATAGCCGATGTCGCCGCCGTGGAACCATCCGTGCGCGAAGGCCTCGGTGTTCGCGTCGACGTTGTTCCAGTAGCCCTCCATGAGTTGCGGTGAGCGATAGACGATCTCGCCCTCCTCGTCAGGTGCCTGAAGCGTGCCGTCGGCCGCCATGATGGCGATGTCGGTGGTGACGGTGGCCGGACCCCACGAGTTGTCCTTGACGCCCTGGTGGCCGGACCACTGCAGTTCGGACGCCGGGGTGGTCTCGGTCTGGCCGGAGCCGAGGATGAACGCGGCCTGCGGGAAGCGGGCGCGGAGCGCGGTCAGCAACTCGGCGGGCATGGGCGCCATCGCGTACAGGCCGGTGATGAGGCTGTCGGTGTCGCCGTCGGCCAGCGACGGCTGCTGCAGCAGCGCGCCCCACATCATCGGCAGCATCGTCAGATGCGTGACGGTGTGGTCGGCGAACACCTGCGCCAGTGCGGCCGGATCGAAACCGCGGAGCAGGACCACCGTCGCGCCGATGGTGAGCGACGGCAGCAACAGCGCGTCGAGTGCCGTGACGTGGAACAGCGGCAACACGATCGGCTGGACGGCGGGCTCGGTGTCCGGGCGCAGTCCCAGGCCGAGCGCCGACCCCAGCGCCGCGATCTGCACCGCGACGTGCGAGGTGACGACGCCCTTGGGCCGCGAGGTGGTGCCGGAGGTGTACAGGCAGTGGAGGATGTCGCGGTCGTCGACGATCACCTCGACCGAGGAGCGGTCGGCGGCGAACACCGCGTCGTAGGCCATGGCGGCCACGCCCGAGACGTCGGCGGGAGCAGTGCCGGAGACGATCACCTCGGTGACGGCGTGCCCGTCGGCCTCGCCGATCGCCGGGCCGAGCACACCGAGGAAGACGTCTTCGGTGACCACCGCGCGGACGCCGCTGTCGGCCAGCTGATAGGCGATGTCCGACGCCGACAGCAGCAGGTTCAGCGGCATCGCGACGACGCCGATCTTGGCCAGCGCGAAGAAGGTGGTGACGAACTGCCAACTGTTCTGCATCTGGATCGCGACCGCGTCGCCGCGCTGATACCCGCGGTCCAGGAAGCCGCGTGCCAGAGCGTTGGCCCGCGCATTCAGTTCGACGTACGAGATCTCCTCCCCGCCGTCGACCAGCGCGATCCGATCACCGTAGTGCGCCGCGCTGCGCGTCAGCAGGTCGCCGACGCAGACGCGGTGGGTCAGGTTGACGGTCAGCGGATCGACTCCGGACAGGTCGGGGCGCATTCCGGGCATCAGGGTCTCCTTGCGAGCAGTTCTCGGGGTGAATACCGCCGACGGTAGCCGAAAACAATCGTGCGTGAATGTTTTTTCGAGAACTATGCCCAGATGTTCAGCTCCCGGTGGCGGCTGCCTCCCCCGCGCGACGCGGAGGCGGGTCGGCCAGGTCTCGTCCAACCGATCCGTTGCCAAGATCTGCTCTCTCAGGCGCTTCCGCCGGAACATTGCCGGCGGAGGGCGCTGAGCAGGCAGATCTTGGCGCTAGGTGAGAGGAGGCGGAGTAGCGCACCACTTGTCGGGCTCGGTTCATCCAGCGATCGAAACCGCCGTCCACATTGCACCCGACCGCGGCACCTTCGCGCCCGCCCCTGACGAACTCTTCCCCATCTTCGAGCGCTTGACTGTTCTGCAGCACCACGGCGACCGCCCCTGAATCGAGCCGACGCCCCACGCGGCCGCTCCGACGCGGTCGTCGCGACGCGACTACTCTGGATCCGATGACCACTCCCGACTGGACCGCCGACGAGGTGAGCGCAATCCTCGAGGTCTTCGACCCTCGAACGTTGCAGCGCGCCCGACCGTATGCCGCCAGCGGAATGATCCTCGAATACACCTGGGACGGCACGGTCCTGAAAGGCGTCTCCCGCGGATCCGGATCGCAGCGGTACGACTGCCGCGTCACCATCGACCTCTCGGGCCCGCAGCGCCGGGTCTCCGCCAGCTGCACCTGCCCGGTCGCGATCCGCTGCAAGCACTGCGCGGCACTGGTGTTGACCGCGTCGGGCGGAGCCGACTCCGCCCCGACCGACACCGAGCACGCCTCGCCGCTGACGCTGTCGCGGTGGCGCACCCTGATCGACGAGATCACCAAGTCCGCGACGCCGGACGCCGCCGCTCCCGACGGCCCCGAGTTGGCGCTGGGCCTGCAGTTCTCGGTCCACCGCAGTCCCCGCGGCTACGACTCCCTGAACCTGCGACCGATGGTGCTCAGCGAGCAGAGCCGCTGGGTGAAATCCCGCCTCACCTGGAAAGACCTGGTGACCGCCTCGGTCACCGACCGCCACGATCCCACGGCGCTCGACGTGCTCACGCGACTGGCGACGGCACTGGCCATCAGCAACCAGGGCTCCAGCCTCCGCGACGACATGCCGCTGCTCCTGGCGCCCACCACCCTGTGGCCGCTGCTCGACGAGGCCCGGGCGGCGGGCGTCGAGTTCCTCAACGGCAGCGCCAAGAACGGGCACGTGGTGTACGGCGACCACCTCAGCACCCGCCTGCACGTGTCCGGCCACAGCGCTGGCGTGCATGTGGCTCTGGAGATCACCGTCGACGGCGAACCCGTCCCCGCCGAATCACGCCGCTCCCTGTTCCCCATCGGCCGACCGCGCACCCACGGCGCCGCCCAAGGCGTCGGCGACACCATCTACCTGGGCAAGCTGCCGAATCTGACCAGTACCGAGTCGATGCTCCTGGTCAGCGGCGTGCCGCTGGAGGTGAAGGACGAGGAGCTGACCGACTTCCAGGCCGCGATCCCCGCTATCGCCGCCGACCGCTCGGTGATCATCGACCCGGACGCCTTCCCGTCGGCGTCGTTGACCGGGCCCTTCCCGATTCTGCGAATCCAGACCGGCGATGCGCCGTCGGCCCGCTGGTCGGTGGGCTACGAGTCCGACGGCGAGCTGCACGAGTTCCCCGCGCAGGGCTCCCTGTCCGGACGGTTCCGGAACGCCCGGACCGAGCAGGCGATGTGGGATGCCGTGACGCCCGAGCTGACGATGGTGGCGCGCAGCAGCAACCGCTGGATCGACGCCGCCGCCACCCGGTTGGAGAAGCAGCTCCCGTCGTTCCGCTCCGACTACCGCCGCTTCAACCGCATGTACGCCGTCCTTCGGCAACTCCGCGGACGCTGCACCGTCGCCGCCGCGTTCGAGTCGATTCCCGAGTACCGCACCATCACCGCGCCGCTGTCGCAGTTGGAGGTCGCGATCCTCTGCGCCGAGACGCTGCCGAAGATCACCGAACTCGGACGTGTCCGCGTGGAACTGGACGGCACCCCGCCCGACTACCGGCCCGCGCAGGCGCCGCCCGTCCTGAGCTTCGCCGGCGATGCGCAGAGCGACTGGTTCGACCTCCAGATCACCCTCGCCGTCGACGGCCACCGAATCCCGATCACCACCATCATCTCGGCGCTCGCCGCGGGGGAGACGCACATGGTGCTGCACGACGGCACCTACTTCTCGCTGGAGATCGCCCAACTGCAGACGCTCCGCGACCGGCTGCAGGAGGCCCGGGAGCTCGGTGAGCTCGACGGCGACCGCGTCCAGACGCACACGCTCAACGCGTCCCTGTGGGACGAGTTGTTGGAGCTCGGCGTGGTCGACGAGCAACTGACGCAGTGGCGGGCGCGGATCGCGCAGCTCGCGGCCGCGAAGCCGCCGCATCCCGTGCCGCCGCCCGCAGGCCTGAATGCGCAACTGCGTCCCTACCAGCAGGACGGGCTCGACTGGCTCAGCTTCCTGTGGGACAACGGGCTCGGCGGCGTCCTCGCCGACGACATGGGTCTGGGCAAGACCGTGCAGACCCTCGCGCTGATCCAACGCGTGGTGGACAGCTCTCCCGGCGCCCGCTTCTTGGTGGTCGCGCCCACCAGCGTCACCGCCAACTGGACGGCGGAGGCGCATCGCTTCACGCCCGGCGTGAACGTCGTCACCGCGTCGGCCACCGAGAGGCGTGTCGGTTCCAAACTGTCCGAGCGCGCCACCGACGCCCAGATCGTCATCACCTCGTACGCGCTGATGCGGATCGACTACGAGGCCTTCGCGAGCGTCGACTGGACCGGCATCGTCTTCGACGAGGCGCAGTTCCTCAAGAACCACAACTCGAAGACGTACCAGGCCGCCCGACGGCTCGACGCCCAGTTCAAGCTCGCGATCACCGGAACGCCGATGGAGAACCGGGTGATGGAGCTGTGGTCGCTGGTCTCAGTGGTCGCGCCGGGTCTGTACAGCTCCCCGAAGCTGTTCAAGGAGCACTTCGCCGAGCCGATCGAGTCCGGGCAGGCGCCCGATCGGTTGGCGGTCCTGCGCCGTCGACTGCGCCCGGTGATGCTGCGCCGCACCAAGGATCAGGTGCTCGTCGATCTGCCCGAGAAGCAGGAGCAGCTGCTGCCGATCGAGCTGGAGCCCAAGCACCGCAAGGTCTACGACACGTACCTGGCGCGCGATCGTCAACAACTCCTCGGTCTGCTCGACGACTTCGACGGCAACCGCATCCAGGTTCTGCGCGCGCTCACCCGACTCCGGCAGCTGAGCCTGCACCCCGGGCTGGTCGACGAACAGCACGCGGCGATCAAGGCCGCCAAGATCGAGTACCTGTCCGAGCAGTTGCCCGTGCTGATCGACGAGGGCCACAGCGCACTGGTGTTCAGCAGCTTCACCGGATTCCTCAAACTGGTGGCCCACACCCTCGACCAGCAGCAGATCGCCTACAGCTACCTGGACGGATCCACGCCGATCACCCAGCGCGGCACGCAGATCGAGCAGTTCACCAACGGTACGACCCGCGTCTTCCTGATCAGCTTGAAGGCGGGCGGCTTCGGCCTCAATCTGACCGCAGCCGACTACTGCTTCATGACCGACCCGTGGTGGAACCCGGCAGCGGAGAACCAGGCGATCGACCGCGCTCACCGGATCGGCCAGCACCGCGCCGTCAGCGTGTACCGCATGGTCTCGTCCGGGACGATCGAGGAGAAGGTCATCGACCTGCAGGAGCGCAAACGCCAACTCTTCGACGCGCTGATCGACGACGGCGCCGCCTTCTCCGGCGCGATCACCGCCGACGACGTGCGCGGTTTGCTGAGTTGACCGGTGCCACCGGATCAGATTCCCCGCTCAGCGTCGCCAGTGCCGCTGGAGACCATGCTCCCGCCCTGCGGGGAATCTGATCCGGTGTGACAGTCTGTGGACGTGACGACAGTGACCCGGGCCGACCGCCGCCATCTGTCGATCGTGCTCGCGGTCCTGTTCACCGTCGGCTGGGCGACCAACCACTTCGTCGCGATGATGCCGGTGCTGCACGACCGCAGCGGGATCAGCAACGCCGCGCTCGAAGCAGCGTTCGGCATCTACGCCGTCGGCCTGCTGCCCGGACTGTTGACCGGCGGCGGGATCTCCGACCGCGTCGGCCGCAAACCCATCGTGCTCCCCGGCGCGACGGGTGCGGCGCTCGGGAACCTGCTGATGCTGGTCTGGCACACCGAGCCGGGAGTGCTGATCGGGCGGTTCGCCGTCGGTCTCGGCGTTGGACTGGCGGTCAGCGCGGGCACCGCGTGGTGCGCCGACCTGGGCGGCCAGCACGGCACTGTGTTCGCCGGCGGCGTCCTGACGAGCGGGTTCGCGATCGGCCCGCTGGTGTCCGGACTCATCGCCCAGTTCACCGACAGCGCAGCCATCCTCGTACCGTTCACGGTGACCGTGGTCGCCTCGCTGGTGGCGGTCGCCGCGGGCATCACCGTCCCGAACGTGCGGCGCACCCCGCCCGACCAGCAGCCTGCGGTCACCAGCGACGCGGGCCGAAGTCTGGGCCGCGCCCTCTGGACCAGCATCCCGATGTCGTTGTGGGTGTTCTCGGCGATCACGCTGGTCATCGTCACGATGACCGGCCGTATGACGGCGTTCAGCGGACCGTGGGTGCCCGGCGTGGCCGCGGTACTGGCGCTGGGCTCGGGCGTGGTGGCGCAGGTGTTCGCCCGCAGCGGCATGTGGGGTCCGCGGACCGGCATCAGCGGCGCCCTGTTGGTCGCCGCGGGCATGGCGGTGGTGGCGATCGCCGGGTCCAGCCCCGCTCCGGCCGAGTTCATCATCGCCGCGGTGCTGCTCGGCAGCGGCTACGGACTGTGCCTGCGCGAGGGACTGGTGGACGTCGAGACATACGCGCCCGCCGCCCGACGCGGCCTGGCGATCGGCGTCTTCTACGTCGGCACCTACCTGGGCTTCGGTCTGCCCCTGGTGCTGCGCGGCCTGGCGCCGACGTTCGGCATCACCGCACCGATCGTCGTGCTGGCGATCCTGGCCGCGCTCTCCGCGGCACTGCGCGCCGGGCAGTTGCGCACCGGCGTGCTGGACCGTTGACCGCAATGGATGCCTTGTTCTAATAGATGCCAACTTGGATCGCGAAATCTTCTCGAGGATACGGCCGGTCGACAACGTGGGAGGCCGAGGAATTTTCGACCCGCACAACTACCGACGACGCATCTATCGGAAGCCGACAGCGCCAGGCCTTGCGACCGGGAATATTCGACGGCAGCCATTCCACGTCATAGATGGACTGAGCCAGAACCAATTCAACTCCAGAAATACCTGCATAGCAGTCGCCCTCGATTTTCCATTTGCCACGATCGAGGAGACTCCTCCCGCAAACTACGAGCGGATTCCCATCTGGCCCGATTGCATTACATGTGTTCACTCCCGACTGAATCGAATAATAGACACTCATCACGAACTCAACGTATCCGTCCCCTTCATTAATCGACTCCGCTGCCGCCCTCATTCGGTTCGAGGATAAGTGCCCGGTTCCCGGATCCCTTAGGTCGCCCATACCTGCCAGAACAGCCGCAATTTGCTCTTTGATCGACGACTCCGGATCCACTGAAGATTGGCCAAGTCCAAAAGTTCTTATCGATCGAGACCATGCTAATCGAAACTCCAGTTTCCTAAACCAGGACGGGCGTTGAAATTCCTCACAAGCTATGAGCGCATTTGCAAAACTCCGATCTACGCCATACGCGAGTGCAACCTCGTCAACGATTCGTTTATATTTCGCCTCGTACTCATCAATATCTGCCGAACCCACTCCCGGGCCAGTTGATGTTGTCGCTCGTATTGCACCTCCAATCACCACTACTAGCATCGCTGTCACGACTGCCGCAAAGTAGTCAGACCAGGTTGGCAATACTTCCCCGAGGATCCACTCGACCAGAAACGCAAATGCAATAGCCACAAATGAGGCAATGAGCACCAGGATCTGGTATAAGTACCAGCGCCTCCCTCTATTCCCAGAACCTCGCATTAAGGGATTCAATCTCCAAACCGAGATTGCAACATGCCCTACACCAATTAGCGCGGCTATCAAGAACCGCTCACCGGGACGGTCATCCAGATGAGAGAAAGCGAGAACTGAAACTATCAAGACTGGTCCGAATCGAAATAGCAGGTAGTTTCTCTTCGTTCTCGATACTTTCGCGCCGACGACATCATCGAGCATGTAGTAATTCATCGGCCACTGCGTAGCGACTACTCGATAGAATCCATAAAGGAGCGCCAGCCCGAGGCCCGATCGAATTGCAGCGTCAGTGACCATAGGGATGTAGACAGTCAACTCCAATCTCAGTCCTTAATTCAACTAACAGTGGAAACTAGTCTGTAGGAAAATTCCACAATTGGCGACGCAGGTAAGCGCGTTGGCGATTCAGTCACGGGTAACCGCTAGGGTAACGGCGACCACTACCCCAGCGTCGCCTGGACGTCGGCCCCGGAACGGTCCAACCGCTCCAGCCGACCTTCGGTCATGGAAGCGATCTGGTCGACGACGACGCGCATGCGCTCATCGTCGTCGGCGGCCGCGTTCCACCGGACGGCGAAGATCGGATCCAGCCCACCGGGCGAGGTCACCAGCAGCATCTCCGCGACGCGGTGGATCCGTTCGCGTTGCCGGTCCTGCTTCGCGCGATGGCGCGGATCGGAGAAGATGAAACGCAGGGCCATGGTCTTCAGCACTGCGACCTCGGCCGCCACGCCCTCGGGCACCGCCAGGTCGGCGTCGTAGCGGCACAGCGACCGCTCCCCCTCCACTGCCCGCGTCCGCGAGATCGCCGAGGTCGCGAACCGACCGATGAGCTCGCTCGTCAAGCGCTTCAGGCGGACCGACGCGTCGAGGGAGCCGTCGTAGTCGCCCATCGAGGCGAAGATCTCCATCTCCGACAGGCGCTGCGCCGCGTCGACGAGCGGTTCGGGCGTCAGACCGTCGAAGTAATGCATGCCGAGTTCGGCGAGGACCTGCTGGTCGGTAGCAGAACCGAGTTGCCGCAGGTCGATGCGTCCGCCGATCACGCCGTCCTCGAGGTCGTGCACGGAGTAGGCGACGTCGTCGGACCAGTCCATCACCTGGGCCTCCAGGCAGCGTCGTCCGTCGGGTGCGCCGTCGCGCACCCACGCGAGCGCGGCCTCGTCCTCGACGTACGCGCCGTATTTGGTGCCGGGCGCCTGGCGCGACCACGGATACTTCAACGTCGCGTCCAGCGCGGCGCGCGTCAGATTGAGACCGGCGCTGGTGCCGTCGTCCGCGAGGATCTTGGGTTCCAGCGCCGTCAGGATGCGCAGGTTCTGCGCATTGCCCTCGAAGCCGCCGTGGTCACGGGCCACTTCTTCCAGTGCGCGTTCGCCGTTGTGACCGTACGGCGGATGCCCGATGTCGTGGGCCAGGCCCGCCAGCTCGACGAGGTCGGGGTCGCAGCCCAGACCGACCGCGATACCGCGGCCGATCTGGCCCACTTCCAGCGAATGCGTCAAACGCGTGCGCGGGTTGTCGCCCTCCCGAGGGCCGACGACCTGCGTCTTGTCGGCGAGTCTCCGCAGCGCCGCGCTGTGCAGCACACGCGCGCGGTCACGCGAGAAATCGCCGCGATGATCGGCCGCCGGGTCCGCCTCGGTCGCGAGTTTCGGCGCCTCGACGACCATGCGTTCGGTGTCGTGAGCGCTGTACATCGCGACCGGCGGGCCGAACGCGGCCCGATCAGGGTCGGTCAATTCACTCCGACCAACCGCGCTGTGCAGCGAGATCCAGGATGCCTGCGCGGACGGCGAGGATCTGCCGTGCCGTCAGGTCCGGTGCGGCCTCGAGCAGCAGTTCGGTGATCTCGTTGGAGAGACGGCCGCCGCCGCGTCCGCGGCGCGGTCCGCGATCGTCACGACGACGGTCGTCGCGGCGGTCGTGGCGCTCGTTCCGGTCGCCGAACCGGCCGCGAGTGTCCTCGCGACGCTGCGCGCGCTCGGCGGCGGGCGATTCGCCCTCCGGAGCCTCCTTGGTGACCTTGACGTTCAGTGCTTTGGAACCGCGGTCGGTGTCTTCGACGTCGAACTCCACCTCGGCGCCCGGGCGCAGCAGGTTCTCGTCGATGCCCACATCGTTCACGTGCAGGAAGACGTCGTCTCCGCCCTCCGCGGGCGCCAGGAACCCAAACCCACGATTAGTGTCGAAATGCACGACCTTGCCACTTACAGCCACCACGAACTCTCTCTCTTCAAGCACGCCCACACCGCGAACCCCTTGCCCGCGCGACGAACCTCTCCAGACAACTATGCCTTATCCGAGGTGGTAGACCCACCTGAAATGCCTGGTAGTGATCGGAATTTCAGCGATGCCCGCCCGGCGACGGCGGTCGCGGGGCCCGTGAAACGGCGTCGGCCCCCGCTCGAATCGCGAGCAGGGGCCGACAACACTCAGCGGGGCCGAGTCGTCACTTGGCCGTGGCGATACCCAGCGACGGGAAGAAGAAGCAGGTGGCGTCGCCCTTCTTGATGGTGCCGTAGATGGCGGACAGGACTGTGCCCGAACCGGTCTCGACGATGCCGCCGCGGACGCCGTTCGAGGGAACAGCATCGGCAATCTTCGCGAGCCCATCCTTAACGAGGATCTCCGCACCGGGAATCCCCGTCTCGGCGACCCGCTTCGTCACCGCCTTGACGATCGTCTCGCCCAGTCCGTCCATCGGTTCGCCGATCGACCCCTGGAAGGTGTTGACGTTGAACCACGCGACCTGCATACCCTTCTTGCTGCCGGTGTCGTTGAACGTGCCGACCGGAACGAAGCCGTACAGGATCTCACCCTTGCGCACCGCATTCAGATCGACCTCTTTGCCGAGGAGCGAAAACGTCAGATCCCCGACGAGCGGCGTGTTCGGGCCTGCGATGGCGCCGCCGACCGCGGATGCGAGGGTGAAGTCGGTGCACGCGCCCACCGTCGGCGTGAACGGCGTGATCTTCAGCGTCTCCAACAACTTGTTGGCCGCGGCGATGCCGTCGATGACGGACGCCGCGTCGGTGGGCTGCGGCTTCAGATTCTCGAGGGCGGTCTTCGCGGCGAGCGCTTCTGCGGTCGGAGCAGACGGCGCCGCCTGGGCGGACGGTGCGACGATGGCGCCGCCGAGCAGAGCGGCGGATGCGACCACGGACGCGAGGGCGAGACGGAATGAGCGAGCCAAGATGACCTCCGAGGCTGGTGTGGCAGATGTTGCTGATGTTCCGTTTGAGTATGTCGTGCCGGCGTCGAGATAGCACTTCCTGAGACCAACCCGAGACCGACACGCCTGACCCAGACCGGACCGCACCGTCGGCCGCCACCACCTGCCCCGACACACAAAAGCGGCGACGGACCTCTGCTCGTACGTCAGAGATCCGTCGCCGTGGAAAACCCCGGGATCAACTTCTCGAGGTTGCGCCCTGCACCTTCCCGACGATCCACAGCAGGATGACCGACCCCAAGATGGCGGTGAACAGCGTGAACCACCAGCCGCCGCCCGCCGTATCGAGGAAGAAACTGAGAATGAACCCGCCGAGCAGCGCACCGATGACGCCGATGACGATGTTCATGAAGAACCCCTGGCCACTCCCCTTCACAATCTTGCCGGCAATGAATCCCGCGATGGCGCCGATGACGAGGTAGGCGATCCAGCCGACGCTGGTCGTCATCGTCGAGCGCGCGAGAATCTCGTCGGCCACAAGCGTGTTCATCAAGACCTCCACTGTCGTCGATTGGTGATTCCACGCTACGACCACCACGTCGTCCCCCGAACGCAGGAACACAAAGCGTTACCTGCACGCAATCGAAAACACCCCAGAGCGGGCGCATCACCCTCGATGAAGACACAAGAACGCGCCATTGTTCCAGCGTTGGCACCGCCGATGCCGACTCGCATGGCATAGTGAGGCCAAATGGAACATGTTCTAGTGGCCCGGGTGCCCGGAACGGAGGGGCGACCGATGACTGACGTTCGAGGCGAGCCGAGCACCAAGCTGCCGCCGCGAGTACGACTTCCCGAGGTCGACGTGCCCGGCGGCACGATGGTGACGCTGCCCGGCCGCGGCGCCACCTACGTCACCGACACGCCGGGACCGACGCCCGACGCACCGCCCATCGTGCTGCTGCACGCCCTCACCACCACCGGACTGCTGACCTGGTTCCCGAGCATCCCGACGCTGGCGAAGAGGTTCCGCGTCATCACCCTCGACCAGCGCTGGCACGGACGCGGCATCAAGTCCGACGAGTTCTCGCTGCGTGACTGCGCCGACGACGCCGTCGCCCTGCTCGACGTCCTGGGCATCGAGAAGGCGATGTTCGCCGGCTTCTCGATGGGTTCGCTGGTCGCACAACGCGTCTGGCGCCAGCATCCGAGCCGAGTCGGCGGGCTGGTGCTCTGCGCGTCGACCGACGTCTTCCAGAAACGTCCCAGCGAGCGCCTGTTCCACAACGGCGTGGACCGCCTGGTCTCGCGGATCCCCGGGTTCGGCTCGCCGCGTCGCGCTGCCCGCGTCCACGCCACCCAGGTCCGCCCCGCCGACGACATCAGCCGCTGGGCCCTCAGCGAGTTCCGATCCACCTCCCCGATCGCCGTCAGCAAGGCGGTGGGCGTCATCGGCAGGCATCACACGCGGCCGTGGATCCATCAGATCGACGTGCCCACCGCCGTCGTCGTACCGTTGCGCGATCGCGCGATTCCGCCCGCCCGGCAGATGGCGATGGCGCAGCGCATCCCCGGCGCGACCCTGCACACGGTGGACGCGGGGCACTCCTGCTGCGTGATGGACGCGGACAAGTTCGTGCCGGTGCTCGCGCAGGCGTGCAGCGAGGTGCTGGCCCGCTGGAGAGACAACTGGTAGCCGTCGACTACGCGCCGACCTCGGCCATCAGATGGGCGAGCTCCGCCGGGAACTTCGCCACCAGCTTGTCGGGGTTCCGGATGCTCCGCTCGCACGCGATGATCCCGACGTGGATGAGGCCGTTGTTGGAGAGCACGGTGATGTTGACGCCCGCGCCGTGAAACACCGGGCCCAGCGGGTACATGCCGTCGATGCGCGCGCCCGCGAAGTACAGCGGGATGGGCGGACCGGGCACGTTGGAGATCACGAGGTTGTGGATCACCGGATGCTTCTCGGCCAGCCGCATCCCGGCGTAGGCGCGGACCGCGAGACCGAAGGTGCGCGGCGCGGCGAACTCGGCCCAGTCCTGCAGCGTGTCCGCGGAGATCGCGTTGTGGTGGTCCTTCGCGTTCTTGTTGTCGGCCGCGATGGACGTGAGGCGCTCCATCGGATCCTCGATGTCGGTCCCGAGGCGGGTGAACAGCGCCGAGACCTTGTTCGCGCCGCCGTCGTGCTTGGACTCCCCGCGCACCGACACGGGCACCGTCGCCAACAGCGACGACTCCGGCAGCTCGTCGCGGTCGATGAGGTATTCGCGCAGAGCGCCGCCTGCGATCGAGAGGACGATGTCGTTGACGGTCGCGCCGGTGGCGCGCCGGACCGCCTTCACATCGCTGAGGTCCATGTCGGCGGTGGCGATCACGCGATCGCCGGTGATGGTCCCGTTGAACGACGTCCGCGGCGCTGTGAGCGGCGGCGCCATGGCCGTGCCGTGCCGTGCACGGTCGATGGTCTCGGTGATCAGCCCCAACGACGGGCCGAGCATCCGCGGAATGCCGAGCGGACGGGCCAGCGTGTTGAGGACGCCGCGGCCGAACAGTTCCAGCGAACCGGGATCGCGGCCGTCCATCTCGATCACGTCGAGCTCCGGCGGCTCGGCGTCGGGCTCGAGGCTGCAGAGGTAGGAGATGAGGTTGGCGCCCGAGGCGCCGTCGACCGTCGCGTGATGCATCTTGGTGAACACGACGAGCTTCTCGCGACCGTCCGAGTCGCGGTAGCCCTCGATCACGTTCATCTCCCAGAGCGGCCGCCCGCGATCCATCGGCAGACCCGCGAGGTGTCCGCACATCTCCATCAGTTCGGCGTGACCGGCGGGCTGCGGCAGCGCCATCCGATGCAGGTGATGATCGACGCTGAAATGGTCGTCGTGCACCCACACCGGGTGTCCGAGGTCGAGCGGGACGCGGCGCACCTTGCGGGTGAACTGCGGAACCTTGCGGACGCGCTCGTCCAAGGTGGCCCGCAGCGTGGCGTAGGAGTAGCCCCCTGGCATGGTGGCCGGATCGAGCACCATCACCGCGCACACATGCATCAATTGCGACGGTGACTCCAAGTACAGGAAGCTCGCATCCAGTCCACTCAATCTCTCCATACAAGCAGGATAGCGCATGAATTAGAACATGTTCTAGTTTGGGCTCGGGTTCCTGATCACAGTGACTCCTCCGGCGTCGCACGCCGGTCCAGAAAGCGTCACCCGCGCTTGGCTTTTGCCGCGATCTACGCTGGAGCGCGTGGGAACTCGGTATCAGCACATCGTCTACGGCGACGCCCCGCTGCGTCCAGAATACGACTCCGGACCGCTCCGCGGGTACGGCGCCGGACTGGATTCGCCCGACCAGGGATCGCAGGAGGTCGGCGAGCGGGAGATCCGGATGCTGACGACCGCGTTCGCGTTCCATCTGGCGACGGTGACGCCCGCGGGCTGGCCGTACGTGCAGTATCGCAGCGGCCCGCCCGGCTTCGTCCATCACCTCGGCGGCAATCGCTTCGCCTTCGCCGACTTCCGCGGAAACCAGCAGTTCGTCTCCGTCGGCAACATGCACCACGACGACCGCGTCGCTCTCTTCGTCGCGAACTATCCACTGCGGCGACGGATGAAGGCGTTCGGGCGGGCGATCACCGTCGAAGCCGCCGACGATCCCGATCTGCTCGAGAAGCTGCGCGTGATCGACGGCGGGCAGATCTCCGCGCAGTGCGAGCGGAGCGTGGTCATCGAGATCGAGGCCTTCGACTGGAACTGCGGACGCAGCATCGTCCCGCAGTACACCTCCGAGCAGGTGCGCGAGCGGGTGGAGCCGTACATCGCGCAGATCCACTCGCTGCAGGACGAGGTCGCCGAGTTGCGGCGGCAGGTGGCCGAGCGCGACTGAACGTAGTGCCAGGAACTGCTCTCTCAGGCGCGTCCGACGGAACATTGCCGTCGAGGGGCGCTGATCAGGCAGTTTTCAGCGCTGTGTGACAGTAGCCGAGGGATCCTGAACGCGGGCCTGCCGTCGGACGTACAGTGTCGAGCTATGGCACTGCTGCATCAGGCGACGATCACCCCGACCAAACTCGACCTCATCACCGACTACCTGGACGAGGTTCCGTGGGGCGGCACCGGCGACGTGGAGATGATCGGCGGCTACCGCTTCGACGACCCCGACGGCGAAGTGGGCGTCGAGGCCCTGCTGGTCTCGCGGGACGGTCGTACCCTGCACATTCCGCTCACCTACCGGGCCGCGCCGCTCGTCGGCGCGAGCGAGTACCTGATCGCCACCATGAAGCACTCGGCGCTCGGCGACCGCTGGGTGTACGACGCCGCCGCCGACCCGGTCGCCGTGGACTGTTTCGTCCGCGCACTGCGTGGCGAGCAGGCGCAAGCCGCGCTGCAAGTCCAGAAGACCGACGGGAGCATGGTGTCGATCGACGCCCCGGTCCGCGTCCACATGGAGGGTGCGGCCGCCAGTTCGGCACTCGTCTTCAGCGACGACCTCGCCTCGCCCGTCGCCGGCAGCGCGACGCTGATCGCGGAGTGGGATGGCGGGCAGGGCGTGGTCGCCGCGTTGCGGTAGGCGCGCTTACGCGCCGAGCAGCTTGCCGCCCAGGTATTCGACCACCTTGTCCAGGCTCACGCGCTCCTGGCTCATGGTGTCGCGCTCACGGATGGTGACGGCGTGGTCGTCGAGGGTGTCGAAGTCGACGGTGACGCAGAACGGGGTGCCGATCTCGTCCTGGCGACGGTAGCGCTTGCCGATGCCCTGCGCGTCGTCGAAATCGACGTTCCAGTACTTGCGGAGCTCGGCGGCGAGGTCACGGGCCTTCGGCGACAGCTTCTCGTTGCGCGAGAGCGGTAGCACCGCGGCCTTGACCGGCGCGAGGCGACGGTCAAGCTTGAGCATGGTGCGCGTGTCGGTGCCGCCCTTGGCGTTCGGCACCTGCTCCTCGGTGTACGCGTCGCACAGGAAGGCCATCATCGACCGACCGAGCCCGGCTGCGGGCTCGATCACGTACGGCGTGTACTTCTCGCCGCTGGCCTGATCGAAGTAGATCAGGTCCTCGCCGGACGCCTCGCTGTGCGTCTTGAGGTCGTAATCGGTGCGGTTGGCGACGCCCTCGAGCTCGCCCCACGGGTTGCCCGCGAAACCGAACTTGTACTCGACGTCGACGGTGCGCTTGGAGTAGTGCGAGAGCTTCTCGGCGGGATGCTCGTAGCGACGCAGGTTCTCCGGGTCGATGCCGAGGTCGACGTACCAGTTGAAGCGGGCGTCGAGCCAGTACTCGTGCCATTGCTCGTCGTCGCCGGGCTTGACGAAGAACTCCATCTCCATCTGCTCGAACTCCCGCGTGCGGAAGATGAAGTTGCCGGGCGTGATCTCGTTGCGGAAGCTCTTGCCGATCTGCGCGATGCCGAACGGCGGCTTGCGGCGCGCGGTGGTGAGCACGTTCTTGAAGTTGACGAAGATGCCCTGCGCGGTCTCCGGGCGGAGGTAGTGCAGCCCCTCCTGATCGTCGACCGGGCCAAGGAAGGTCTTGAGCAGACCCGAGAAGGCCTTCGGTTCGGTCCACTGGCCCTTGGTGCCGCACTCGGGGCAGACCACGTCGGTCATCGGAACCGAATCGGGGTCGTCGATGTTCTTCTTGAGTGCGTACGCCTCCTGCAGGTGGTCCTGTCGCTGGCGCTTGTGGCAGTTGGTGCACTCGATCAGCGGATCGGTGAACACGTCGACATGGCCGGACGCCTCCCACACGCGGCGCGGCAGGATGACCGACGAGTCGAGGCCGACGACGTCGTCGCGCGAGGTGACCATGCTGCGCCACCACTGACGCTTGATGTTGTCCTTCAGCTCCACGCCCAGTGGTCCGTAGTCCCAGGCGGAGCGGGTACCGCCGTAGATCTCACCGCACGGGTACACCAGGCCCCGCCGCTTGGCGAGGTTGACGACAGCATCGACATTGGACTGGACAGCCACGGTTGACAGATCTCCACGACGTAGGGGTTGGACGTTGCGCAGTGCGCGACGGTAGCCGCGCACGTCGTTCTACAGGGTAGTCGGTTCCGGCAGTCCGGTGTTCGTCGCATCGTGACCACCCGCGCCCGACCGCCACCCCGGTGTCGTCCGAACGTCGTACTCGTCAGAATTGTCGTACCCGAGGGATACGGTCACCGCACTCGGCGAGGTACCCGATCTCGCCACCGTGTTCCAGGAGCCCCTCCATGTCCCGTTTCCTCCGTTCCGCTGTCGCCACCACTGCCGCCGGACTCGCGCTCGCCGCCGGCGGCGCCGTCGCCGCAGGCGCGGCAACCGCCGACTCCGAGTTCCCCACGGCAGGCGACCGCGTGCAGTACACCTTCTATAGCGATGTGAAAGTGAACGAGTCGGTCCACTGGCTAGACGCGAACAACGACTCGCAGTCGCTGACGCCGGCATCGCTCCCCAGCCTGAGCAAGGACCGGAAACTGCGCAGCGGCACCATCTCGTTCACCTCGCGGTCCACCTACCAACTGGCGGGCGCCTCCATCCAGACCAGCGGCTATTACGCCGCGTGCCAGGTGCGGGTGAACGGCGTGGTGGTCAGCAAGGACTCCGCTACCGGTCGCTACGCCGTCGCCGTGTGCTGACCCGCGTCCGCCACTAGATTGAGCGCATGTCCGACTCCCCGTTCGCCGCGCTCGACGACCACCTCACCCGTGCGGACTCCGAGGCAGTCGCCGACTGGCTCGCCGCAGTGGACGACGCGACGCGGCCTGCGGCACGCCGCTGGTGGCGCAAGACCGGACGGTCCCGAGCGCGGACACTCGTCGACACCGAGTTCGGCGAGGTCCGCGCAGTCCGGTCCATCCAACTACTGCTCGCCGTCTCGTTGGCCGACAGTCCCGAGGAGGCGGTCACCGCATGCCGCTGGCGGCTGACGCACGTGACCGTGCCCGCGGAGGCGTTGCCCGTCGCCCGCGCCCTGATCGCCCGCGGTCGGGAGTTCGCGATCGGTTTCGTCGAGACGTCGTTAGCCGTCGAACTCGGCCGCGACGGCGATCGCAGCCGACAGGAACTGGTCCAGATCGCCAGCGGCGTCGTCGAGCAGTTCGGCCTGCCGCTACCGGACGGTCGGAGCTACGTCGACGGGTGGGCCACTGCGTTGGCCTCCGCGTGGTGGCGCACGGAACGCCCCGGTCCGCCGCCCCGACTCGGTCTGCTCCGCCTGGTCGATGGCGAGCTGACCGCGACCGCCGTCGACGCCGACACCACGCTGGCCGACATGTTCCGAGCCACCCCGCGACTGCCGGAGATGCTGGAGAGAGCCGCCGGATTCCCCGGCGTGTTCTCTGCCTTGACCTCCGCCGACAAACGCCCGGGCTGGCTGTTGGACGAGGCGATCGCGGAGGTGTTGAACGACCCCGGCGTCGATCGCGCGGCGCTGGTCGCGGGCACCCTCGACGCCATGGCCGAGCCGCAGAACGCGTCGTCGTTCCGCGCGTCGATCGCGATCCTGACCGGATGCGGCTTCGGCGCGGTGGACGCCGCGACACACGAGGCCGAGATCGTGAACCTCCTGCCGACCGTGCACGGCTGGGCCGTTCCGATCCTGGTGTCGGCGATGCTGGCCGCTCAGCCCGGCGAAGGAACTCTCTTCGACCTGGGTTCGACGGTGCTGCCGCGCACCGAGAAGGCGCCGAAGAAGGCGCTCGTCGAGTACGCCCTGGCGCGACCCGAGCATCCCGACGCAGCGGCACTGCTGACGCTGGCCCTCGATCACGTGGACGGCCCACTGCGCGCCCGCGTGGCCGCCACCGTCGATGACGAGCCGGCCGACGCGGCGCGCACCGTCGGCTGGCTGCCCGACCCCATGCTGCCGTGGAGCGGACCACTCACGCCGGTGAGCGCCGACCCGGCAGGTGTTGCCGAGTTGTGGGCCGAGTCGACGTTGTACGACGGCGTCGTCCATCCGGCCTGCTGGCTCGACCTCGCGTTGCGTCTGCTGGCGCAGGGTCGTGACGTCGCCGACGCCGCCTTCACCTCCATCGCGCCCGTCGACCCCTACGAGAATCACTCGCCGGCGTTCATCATCGATTGGCTGCGGGGACGCGGCGCCAAGGACTGGTCGTGGCGACACCCCACCTTCCAGTTCGGCTGCGCACTGTTCTCCGAGGCGCTCGATCGAGGCGACGCCGCACTGCTGTCGACGCCGACCGACATCGACAACACGCTCAGCGGCGACGACCTCCGAGGCAGGCTCGGCACCTTTCGACCGGTCATGTGCGGTCCGCTGGACTTTGTTCAGATGCTGCTGCGGCTGCGCCCGGGGTCGAGCGTTCCCGCGCGACGAAAGGTGCGCGTCGAGACCCCGTCCGGCCCCGTCGACGGGATGCCACTGATGCAGCGGTGGGTCGACGGCGACGGCTTCGCCGGATGGCGTCGCTCGCAGCGCCCGCTGCCCGATTACCTGGATCTGCCCGCCGACTTCCCGCACCGACCGCTGCTCACTCAACTGTCGACCACGACGGAGCCGGTGGCCTATTACGAGGTGGCGTCGTATCTATCGGTGATGCCGCTCGACGCCGATCGCCTCGCGGCCGCGTTCGCGCAGCCGGACTCCGCACACATCAGCAGGCAGGTGCCGATCCTGGTAAACGCTCCCGGCGAGGTCGGCGACGGCGTGCTCGGTCTGCTGTTGAGCCACGTCGACCACTCGCGCGCCGACGTCCGCGAGCGTGCGGTCGACGGCCTGATTCGTCTGGTGCAATTCGGGCGGACCGATCCGAATCGGATCCGTCGTGCGCTCGTCGAGCGGTTCGACGAGAGAGATCTGTCCCTGTCTCGTCTGGCTCATGCGATCGTCGTGGCGGCCGACGCCGATGCGCTCGGCGTGCTCTGGCCCGCGTGGTTCGACGTCCTCGATCGCGCATGCGCCGCCGCTCGCAAACCCGCTGGACTGGCCGCGGCACTGCGCGTCGGCGTCGACTACGCCGCCTGCGCTGCGCGCTGGTTCGGCGACCCGATACCGCCCGCGGCACGCGTGCTCGCGACCGCGAAAGGATCGTCCGCGGCGGTGGTGGAGGCGCGCGCGTTAGTCGCCGCGGTGACCTCAGGAAAGGTGTAGTTCGACGTACGGAATGTCGTCGATGCTCAGCTCGGTGGCTTCTTCGATCACGCTCGCGAGTTGGGCGTACGCCTTCGGATGCTCGCGCCGGTAGCGGGAGAGGACGGCGGCGGACTCCTCGCGGGTGAGCGTCCGGGCGATGGCGGCACGGTTGCGGTCGAAGCCGATCCACACCCGGCAGTGCGGATCTGCCTGCAGGTTCCGGTACCACTGCGCCTTGGCGCCGAAGCCCGACGCGATGATGATCCGGTCCGTCGCCGGCCGCTCGACTGTCTCGAGTGCGACGTAGCGTGGCTGCCCAGATGTCCGCCCGAGGTGTTGCAGGAGCAGCAGCCGCCCGCCGAAGACGAACCCCAGACCCGCGCGGAACAGCGGGATCGGCGACCGGACGAACCACCGCGTCTGCAGCGCTTTCGCTCCGATTCCAGTCACCGTTTCACCGTACGCCCCGGTCAGCGACCGCAAATGAAAATCACTTCCTTTAGGATGGAGGTGTTCACGGTAGTTAGGAGCAGCGATGACCCCCACGGCGATGCCGCCGTCCCTGATCGCAGACCGTCACGCACACGGCGCCGCCAGCGAATTGCTGCGAGCGCTGGCGTCCCCGGCACGGGTCTCGATCGTCATGTCATTGCGCAACCGTCCGATGTGCGTGCACGAGCTCGTCGACGAGCTTCTCCTGAATCAGCCGCAGGTGAGCCAGCATCTGCGCGTCCTGAAGAAGTCGGGCGTGGTGATCGGGAGTCGTCGCGGTCGCGAAGTGGAGTACGCCCTGGCCGACGATCACGTCGCCCACATCGTCGTCGACGCCGTCATTCACGCCACTGAGCATCACGCGGAGGCAGTGCCATGACCGGAAGGCCCAAACCCGTCGCCGGCCAGCGATCCACCAAACAGCGCGCCGCGATCGCGAGCCTGTTGGCCGATGCCAAGCACTTCCTCTCCGCCCAAGAGCTGCACGACCGGCTGCGTGCCCGCGGCGAGACGATCGGCCTGACCACCGTCTATCGCAATCTGCAGGCGTTGACCGAGGCCGAGCAGATCGATGCCATCTGGGACGGCTCGGGCGAGACCCGCTACCGCCACTGCTCCACCGACCACCATCACCACCTGGTGTGCCGCACATGCGGAACCACCGTGGAGATCAAGGCCGACAAGGTGGAGTCGTGGGCCGAGTCGGTCGCGACCGAGCACGGGTTCTCCGACATCTCCCACACCGTCGAGATCTTCGGCATCTGCGCAGACTGCTCCGCCCGCCCGCGCGCGCAGACCCCCTGACGACGAACAGATCCCGACCGCTACCGAGATTCGCGTCCCCGTCGCACCCCGCCGAGGGCGATTCTCCCTCGGCGACCCCTGACGGGGACGTGAATCTCACTACGCGCCGCGTCTGTCGATCTCTGCAGAGCGATGGAGCGCATCCAACGAGCGGCGCGAGCGAATCCGGTGCCGATCCTCACGAGTGAACGCCCGCACATCCTCGACGATCTCGTCCCATGCGCCGATCACCTCGTGATAGGCGACGCGCATCGACTCCCATCCGTCGATCAACGACTTCCGGTCCCGCGTGTAATCGTGGCCACGGTCTTTGGTCTTGTTGTGAAACTCTTCGCTGTCGCACTCGATCAGCAGCTTTCCGATACGCAGGTCAGCATGGCCGCTGTAGATGCGATAGTCCACCGACGGCTGCACCACCACCTCGAAGCCGAGTGCACGAAACCGGACCCGAGAAATACTCTCCGTCCCCGACTGTGATCGACCGTCGACCTTCTCGAGCATGGCGTCGACGTACGCGCCGCCGTAGGGTGCGATGTCGTCGCGAAGCTCGTCCACGTCCACACCGTGCAGACTCAGGTACGAGTCGCAGACAGCGATCCAGCCTTCTTCCGCCATGCACCGCGCAGCGCACGCAAGTGCGTACACGATCGGGTCGACCGCCGTCGTGGCCGCCACCGGTCGACCCCGAAATGGACGACAGCCCATCAGGTCGCCCGGCCCACGGAGTGCCTTGGTGCGCCGAACATGAAGGGTGGCGTAGCCCGGCGGCACCCACAGACCATGCAGTCTGAGCGCCGATACGCACCCGAGAACTCCGCCGGCTCTGACGGCGGCCGCGACATCGGGATCGTGAAGGCGCTCGGCGTACCAGTCGCGCCTGAGCCGCTCGATGTCGCCCGCGTTCAGCGCCCGGCCAAGAGCTCGGTCGTCGAATCCCAACTCGACCAGTTCACGTTTCCGATGCACCCCGAAATCCCCCATGTCAATTAGACGCACGCACTGCCCGATCGGTTCCATCGTCAACCAGCAGTTGACGAAATCGACCGCGTCAACCTAGAGTTGACGCATGGCAGACAACACTCCCATCACCCCCACCGTCCGACTCGACGACCTCATCGCCGCCATCAAGAAGGTGCACGACGACCCGCTGGACCAACTGGCCGACGCGGTCCTCGCTTCCGACCATCTCGGCGAGGTCTCCGATCACCTGATCGGCCACTTCGTCGACCAGGCGCGCCGTACCGGCGCGTCGTGGACGCAGATCGGCACCAGCATGGGTGTCAGCAAACAGGCGGTCGCGAAGCGCTTCTCCCCGAAGGATCCGGGCACCGGCGACGACCTCGATCCGAGACAGGGCTTCAACAACTTCACCCCGCGAGCCCGCAACGTCGCGGCTGCCGCACACAATCATGCGAAGGCAACGGGCAGCGCGGAAGTCACTCCGCTCCACCTACTGCTCGGACTGCTCGACGACCGCGACTCGCTGGCCGTCACACTTCTGACCAAACTGGGCGCCGACGGCGACGCGCTGACCTCGGCAGCGAAGGCCGCGCTGCCGCGCGCTGGCGAGACACCCGAGCTGATCCCCTACGACGCCGACGCCCGCAAGGTCCTGGAGCTGACATTCCGACAGTCACTTCGCCTGGGCCACAACTACATCGGAACCGAGCACATCGTGCTGGCGCTGCTCGAGGTGGAGAACGGCAGCGGACCGCTGTCCGACGCCGGAATCACCTCCATCGGATTCGAAGAGCAGCTGGTCGAGATCCTGTCGCAGTTCCACACGGCGAGCGACGACTGAGAATCCTCCTGCGCTAAGCGCTGCCGAACCTCCGGTCGCGCTTGGCGTACTCCAGGCAGGCGGCCCAGAGATCGCGGCGGTCGAAGTCGGGGAACAGCTTCTCCTGATAGACCATCTCGGCGTACGCACTCTGCCACAGCAGGAAGTTCGACAGCCGCTGCTCGCCGGAGGGACGGAGGAACAGATCCACATCGGGCATGTCCGGCTCGTCGAGGTACTTCGCGAAACTCGCCTCGCTGATGCGCTCGGGATCGATCTCCCCGCGTGCCGCGCGACGCGCGATCTCCCGTGCGGCGTCGGCGATCTCCGCACGACCGCCATAGTTGACGCACATGGTCAGCGTCATGACCGAGTTGTGCTTGGTCAACTCCTCGGCGATCTCGAGTTCCTTGATCACGCTGCGCCACAGCTTGGGCCGGCGCCCGGCCCAGCGGACCCGGACGCCCATCTCGTTCATCTCGTCGCGACGACGGTGGATCACGTCGCGGTTGAATCCCATGAGGAACTTGACCTCGTCCGGACTTCGGGACCAGTTCTCCGTGGAGAACGCGTAGGCGGACAGATGCGTCACGCCCATCTCGATGCACCCGCAGACCGCGTCCATCAGGACCGCCTCGCCGCGCTTGTGTCCCTCGGTGCGCGGCAGCCCCCGCTCCTGCGCCCACCGGCCGTTCCCGTCCATCACCAGCGCGATGTGCTTGGGCACCAGCTCCGGCGGAATCTCCGGCGGGGTGGCGCCGGACGGATGCGGGTCCGGCGGACGCACCGCGACGGGAGCGGACGCGGACTTTGCGCGACGAATGAGGCGAGCCATCAGGTCCGGCCTTTCATGCGGTCTCGGTGACGGTGGTGTCGGGGCGTGCGGAACGCTCGATCAGCCTATGCGGCGCCTGCCGTTCGATGAGCGGCAAGGTCCGCAGCTGTCGTTCCAGATGCCACTGCAGGTGCGCCGCGGTGAGGCCGGTGGCCTGCCTGCGCTGAGAGTCGGTGGCGAGGGCGACGTGCTCCCACTGCCCGCGCGCCAGCGCCTCCATCAGATCCAGCACCCCGACCGACGGGGTCGCCGCCCCCGCGGGACGACAGTGCACGCACACCGCGCCGCCCGCAGCGACGTGGAACGCACGATGCGGTCCGGCCTGGGCGCACCGCGCACACACCGTCAGTGCAGGCATCCACCCGGCCGCCGACATCGCCCGCAACAGAAATGCATCGAGGATCAACTGCCGCTCCCGCCGGTCCTCGGCGAGCGCCTGCAGCGCGCCGACGGTCAACCGATGCAGGTGCTGGGCGGGCGCCCGTTCTTCGCCTGCGAGCCGCTCGGCGGTCTCGAGGACGGCGCACGCGGTGGTGTATCGGCCGTAGTCGGCGACGATGTCGTCGCTGAACGCGTGCAGACTGTCGACCTGCGTGATGACGTCGAGGTTCCGGCCGGGATAGAAGTGCACGTCGACGTGCGCGAACGGTTCCAGCCGCGCGCCGAACTTGGAGCGGGTCCGACGCACGCCCTTCGCGACGGCGCGCACCAGTCCGTGCTCGGCAGTGAGGAAGGTGATGATGCGATCGGCCTCGCCCAGCTTGTGCTGGCGCAGCACGACGCCTTCATCCCGATAGAACCTCACTGACCCATTGTGTCACCGCGTCCTGACAACTCCCAGCGGCCACGCTCAGGCGGCGCCGACGAACGCGCGCAGCTCCGCGGCGAACCGCTCGGGCTGGTCCTCGCCGATGAGAGTGCCGGAGTCGGCGACCTCCACCAGCGTCGCGTTCGGGAACTCGTCGACCATCTGCCGCGCATGCTCCACCGGCATCATCCGATCCTCGGTGGCCCACAGCAGCAGCACCGGGCGGTCGAACGAGACGACCTGCCGGTGCCAGTCCAGCAGGACGTTCGACGGCGGGGTGCCGGTCACGAACTTGCGGAGATCGCGGCGGATGGCGGCGTCGTCGAAGGCGTGGCTGAACCAGTCGTCCATCACCGCGTCCGGGATCCGCCCCTGCGCCAGTCCCCCGTACGCGGGGCGGCCGTGGCGGAACAACGACAGCCGCGTCAGGCGCGTCAGGAGCCAGGTGCCGCCGGGCACCCGGCACAGGAGCGCGGCGGGTCGGGCGGCTTTGGGCGGGAAGTTGTCGTACGCCTCGCAGGAGGCCAGCACCATGCGTGCCAGCCGCTCGTCACGTCCCTCGGAGACCACGAACTGGCCGCCGCCCCAGTCGTTGAGGATCAGCGTGACGTCGTGCAGGTCCAGTGCGTCCATGAAGTCGGCGATGATCCGCGCCTGCCCGGCGTGACTGAGATCGGCCGCCGGGTTCATCGGCTGCCGTTGCGCGCCGAGCGGCCGCGTGGGAGCGATGCAGCGGTAGTCGTCGAGCAGCGGAATCACCCGCCGCCACTGCGTCCGATTCATCAGCAGACCGTGCCCGAACAGGAGGACGGGACCGTCTCCCCCGGTGTCGAGGTAGTCGATGGTTCCCGCTTCCAGCTCAACGCTCCCCATCCATTGATCGTTGCGCAGTTCCGCGCCGATGTCGAGGGTCCGACTACTCTCGGAAGTCCATCCGTCTCGGCGACAGGAGTGGCCCCATGACCGCAGTGATCGCGCTCGGCCTCGCTTCGCGCAGCATCTACCGAGTCGACGCGGCCGACGGGACGGTGCACACCCTCCTCGCGCGCGACGGCGCCTACTGTCCGGACGGCGTCGCGGTGGTCGACGGCACCGTCTACTGGACCACGATGGGCAAGCCCGCGATCCGCCCCGGCGTGGAGGGCGAGGCGAAGTTCGACTACTCCGCCGCCGACGGCGGTCTGCACGCGATCGGGCTCGACGGCCGCGGCCGCCGCGATCTGCTGCCGCCCGGCGCCATCGTCACCGGCAAGCAGGTGGCGTCCGACGGCGTGCGCCTGTACTGGAGCGACCGCGAGGGCCGTCGGGTGTCGTCGTGTCTGCTCGACGGGTCCGACCGCGTCGAGGAGGTCGTGAACGCCCCCGAGCCCGACGGCATGGCCGACTGCGTGGGCGTCGCGGTGGATGGCGGCCACCTGTACTGGACGCAGAAGGGTCCGTCGAAGGGCGGGCGCGGGCGCATCTTCCGCGCCGGGCTCGTCGGGCCCGCAGGCCCCCGCACCGATGTGGAACTGCTGTGGGACGCGCGGCCCGAACCCATCGATCTGGCCGTGGCCGACGGCTACCTGTACTGGACCGATCGGGGCGCCGAGCCTGACGGGAACACGCTCAACCGCGCGCCGATCCCCGCGCTCGGGCAGCGGGGCGCCGAACCGGAGATCCTGGCGCGCGGGCTGCAGGAGGCGATCGGTCTGGCCGTCGACGTCGCCGCAGGCACCGCGTACGTGTCGGACCTGGGCGGCACCATTCGGGCGGTCACGCTCGACGGCACCGGCGACCGCGTGGTGGTCGATCTGGGCGAGAAGATCACCGGCATCGCGCTGGCGCCCTCCTGACCTCTCGGTGATTGACCGTGGGACCACCACCACTGGGAGACATGCCTTAGAATCCCAAGCGGCCCAACTGTTTCGGATCGCGCTGCCAGTCCTTGGCGACCTTCACGTGCAGGTCGAGGTAGATCCTGGTGCCCAGCAAGCGTTCGATCTGAGCGCGGGCGGTGGTCCCGACCTCCTTCAGTCGAGCGCCCTTGCGACCGATGATGATGCCCTTCTGCGAGTCGCGCTCCACGAAGAGGATGGCGTGGACGTCGACGAGGTCGGAGTCGTCGCGCGGGATCACCTCTTCGATGACCACGGCGAGCGAATGCGGGAGCTCGTCGCGGATGCCCTCGAGAGCCGCTTCGCGGATGAACTCGGCCATCAGCACCTGTTCGGGCTCGTCGGTCAGTTCGCCGTCGGGATAGAACGCCGGGCCCTCCTCGCAGAGGGAGACCAGCACGTCGCCGAGCACGTCGAGCTGCTTGCCGGACTTGGCCGAGCACGGCACCACTTCGGCGTCGGGCCCCATGATGGTCGACAGTTCCATCAGCCGCTCGGCCACCTTGTCCGGGCTCACCCGGTCGATCTTGGTGACGATGCCGACCTTGCGGGTGCGCGGCGTGGTCGCCATGATCTCGTCGATGATGCGCCGGTCGCCGGGCCCGATCGCCTCGTCGGCGGGGATGCAGACGCCGATGACGTCGACCTCGGAGTAGGTCTCGCGGACCAGGTCGTTGAGCCGCTGTCCGAGCAGGGTGCGCGGCTTGTGCAGCCCGGGGGTGTCGACCAGGATCAGCTGCGCGTCGGGGCGGTTCACGATGCCACGGATGGTGTGGCGGGTGGTCTGCGGCCGGTTGGAGGTGATCGCGACCTTGTCGCCGACGAGCGCATTGGTGAGCGTCGACTTGCCGGTGTTGGGGCGGCCCACAAAGCACACGAAGCCGGAACGGAACGTCCCGTCGCGGTTCGTCTCAGCAGAATCGGTCACGGCTCAGTTCTCCTTCACATGGCCGGCGGGATCGGTGACGATCACCGTCGCGGCCGGGGAAATCTCGTGCAGCAGGGCGACGCCGACATCGTCGGCGCTGCCGCCGAACAGCAGTGCCGCCTCGAATCCGGGCGCACCGCTGGCGAGAGCTGTCGCGACCGCGACCTGGAGTGCGGTCAACGTCAGGTGCGTCCGGTCGACGGGGGCGCCGGTGTACGTACGACCATCCGCGTCACGCACGGCGGCGCCCTGTCCGCCGCCGACCCGTCCGGCCGCTCCGCGCGCCAGGATCAGCAGCTTGCCGTCTTCGTCGTCAAGCGTCATCGGGCTCCTTCTCGACGTCGGCGGCCTCGACTGCGGCGGCGGCCTTCTTGGTGCGCCGCACGACGACGCTCGTGATGCGTTGGCGGCCGAGGCGGTTGGGTCCGCCCTCTGCGGTCATCCGCAGACCGTCGACCTTCACCTTGGCGCCCGGCAGCGGCACCCGTCCCAGGCGCAGCGCCAGCAGCCCGCCGACGGTGTCGACGTCGTCGAGGTCCAGGTCGATCTCGACGTCGAACAGCTCTTCCAGGTCCTCCACCGGCAGTCGCGACGAGACCCGGTAGACGCCGTCGGAGATCTCCTCGATCGGCGCGATCTCATCGGTGTCGTACTCGTCGGAGATCTCGCCGACGATCTCCTCGAGAACGTCCTCGATGGTGACGAGCCCGGCGATCCCGCCGTACTCGTCCACCAGCAGCGCCATGTGATTCCGTTTGGCCTGCATGTCGGCGAGGACGTCGTCGAGCGGTTTGGAGTCGGGCACGAACTCGGGTTCGCGCATCACGGCGTCGACGGTGATGCCGCTGGCCGCGCTCGACAATTGCGGCAGCAGTCGTTCGACGACGTCTTTGAGGTAGACCACGCCGAGCACATCGTCGGGATTCTCGCCGATGACGGGGATGCGGGAGTGCCCGGACCGGACGGCCAGGCTCATGGCCTGCGCCGCCGACTTGTCGTTCTCGATCCAGATCATCTCCGGGCGCGGGACCATCACCTCGCGGGCGTCGGTGTCGCCGAACTCGAAGACCGACTGGATCATCCGACGTTCGTACGGTTCGACGATCCCGTGCTCCTGCGCCATGTCGACCACCTCGCGGACCTCGACTTCGGTGGCGAACGGACCGTTGCGGTATCCCTTGCCCGGGGTGAGCGCGTTGCCGGTGATGATGAGGACGCGGGTGACCGGCCGCAGCAGCACGCCGACAGCGGTGAGGATCGGGGCGGCGACCAGCGAGATGGAGTACGCGTTCTGTCTGCCGAGCGTGCGTGGGCCGACGCCGACCGCGACGAACGAGACGATCGTCATCGCGACGACGGTGATCCCGATCCCCCAGCCGGTGCCGAAGGCGTTGACGGTGAGGACGGCGACGAGCGCGGTGGCCGCGATCTCGCACAGCACGCGGAGCAGGACGGCGAGGCTGACGTAGGTGGCGCGTTGGTCGACGACGACGCGAAGCCGCCGGGCACCGGCACGACCGTCCTTGAGGAGGTCGTCGATCCGTGCGACGGAGACGGTCGCGAGCGCCGCGTCGGTGGCGGCGAACAGGGCCGCGAGCGCAGTCAGCAGTGCGACGACGCACAGGTAGACGATGTCGCTGAGCATCGGCGACATTCCCTAGCGGCCCTCTCGATCGGCGAATCCGATGTCGCCCAGCAGCCGGGTGTCGCGCGCCGCCTGCTCCAGGAACCGCTTGCGGTCATCGCGCGCGGAGTACCAGTCGGTGATGATCTGCCCCTGCAGACCGAACATCTCGCGTTCCTCGTCCGGTTCGGCGTGGTCGAAGCCGAGCAGATGCAGCACGCCGTGCACGGTGAGGACGGCGAGCTCGTGCTCGAAGCTGTGCCGCTGCGACTTCGCCTGCTCCGCCGCGAACTCCGGGCAGAGCACGATGTCGCCGAGCATGGCCGGTCCGGGATCGTCGGCGTCGGGCCGCCCGCCCGGGGTGAGCTCGTCCATCGGGAAGCTCATCACATCGGTGGGGCCGGGCAGGTCCATCCACTGCACGTGCAGTTCGGCCATCGAGTCGGAGTCGATGAGCTGGATCGAGAGTTCCGCGCCCGCGTGGACCTCCATCCGACGCATCGCGAAGCGCGCCGCTTCGATGATCAGCTGCTCGGGGACGTCGACGCCCGACTCGTTGAACAGTTCGATGCTCATCGGCGACTCCCGCTCGAACGGCGCAGTCCGTCGCGCCGCATGCTCCGGTTCCCGGCTTCCTCGTGCCGGCCGTACGCTTCGACGATGTCGGCGACCAGCTTGTGGCGGACCACGTCGGCGCTGGTCAGGTTCGCGAAGTGGATGTCGTCGATCCCGTCGAGGATGCGCGCGGCCACCCGCAGACCCGACTGTTTGCCGCCCGGCAGGTCCACCTGGGTCACGTCGCCGGTGACGACGATCTTGGCGCCGAAACCGAGGCGGGTGAGGAACATCTTCATCTGCTCGGCGGTGGTGTTCTGCGCCTCGTCGAGGATGATGAACGAATCGTTGATGGTCCGACCGCGCATGAAGGCCAGCGGTGCCACTTCGATGACGCCGGCCTCCATCAGCTTCGGGATCGCCTCCGGGTCCATCATGTCGTGGAGGGCGTCGTACAGCGGACGCAGATACGGGTCGATCTTCTGGTGCAGGGTGCCGGGCAGGAAGCCGAGCTTCTCCCCCGCCTCGACGGCCGGCCGGGTCAGGATGATGCGGCTGACCTCCTTGGCCTGCAACGCCTGCACTGCTTTGGCCATCGCGAGATAGGTCTTGCCGGTGCCCGCGGGACCGAGCCCGAAGACGATCGTGTTCTTGTCGATCGCATCCACGTAGCGCTTCTGGTTCAGCGTCTTGGGGCGGATCACCCGGCCGCGTCGCGAGAGGATGTCGAGGCTCAACACGTCGGCAGGCGTCTCGGAATCACCGGCGGCCAGGATCGAGAGGCTCTGCCGGACCAGGTCCGGCGTCAGCGTGGTGCCGCCGCGGACCACGCGCATCAACTCCACCATCACACGTTCGGACGCGGCGACGTCGGCGGCCGATCCAGACAGGGTGATGCGGTTGCCGCGCACATTGATCTTGGCGGGCAGCTGTGTCTCCAACATGCGGAGATTCACGTCGGCCGCCCCCAGCAGCCCCACCGCTAAGTCTTGCGGAACCTCGATGTTCGAACTCACCACGGCGTCTGTGTTCTCGTCGCGGTTGTCGTCAGTCACTAAGATTTCTCTCCCGAGGTTGTGCGGCTGGTGTGGTGTGTACTGGTGTCGAGTCTATCGCCGCAGGTGCGACGGAGCGACCGAGTATCGGCCGAGGCGTCCTCGGCGTGCCTCGCGGCGGCCACGCGATCAGATCCCCATGACGCGCAACGTCTGCCGGTGCGCCGCCCCGCGGGTGTCGAGGAAGGCGTTGTGGCCGCCGTCGGGGAGCTCGTACAGGGCGGCGCGCTGCCCGCGTCGGACGGCGTCGGCGACGTAGTGGCGGCTCATCTCCACCGGCACCGATTCGTCGTCGACGGTGTGGATGGCGGCGACCAAAGCATCGAACGGCGCCTGGTGGGCGGGCGACGCCGCCGCGTATCGTTCGGGAGCCTCGGCGAAGCTCGCACCGAGCAGCCGTTGCACCGAGGGGCGGTCGCTGCCGCCGACGGTGAAGTCCAGGACCGCGGACTGCGCGACCACCGTCGCTATTCGGCAGGTCTGGGTGGCGGCCTGCAACTGCGCGACCGCCCAGACGGCGAGCTGACCGCCCGCGGAGTGTCCGACGACGGCGACGTTCTTCGCGTCGATCCGAATGCCCGCGATCGCGAGTTGCTCGGCCACCGGGCCGTCGAGCGCGCTGATCGCGGCGACCACGTCGCGCCCGGTGCCCGGCCAGCCGCCGCCGTCCTCCTCGACGCGGCGGTATTCCACGTTCCACACCACCGCGCCGCGGCGAGCCAGGTCGGCGGCGATGGCCGAGTAGACGATCAGCGAGAACTCCGCCGACCAGTAGCCGCCGTGCACCAGCACCACGACGGGCGCACGTTCGGCAGGCCCGACGTCGGGCAGATACAGGTGTCCGAAGGTGCTGTCGTGCTCCCCGTAGCGGATCTTCTTGCGTCGCACGATGCCGTTACCGGGCCCACCGGTCGGTGACCGCACCGAGGGCGCCCAGTGCGACGGCGCCCGCTGCCGCGGTCCGCAGCACTTCCGGACCCAGCACCACCGAGCGTGCGCCGAGCGCGGTGAGGTCGGCGATCTCGGCGTCGGCCAGCCCACCCTCGGGACCGATCACCAGAACCACCTCGGGGACGTCGTCGAAGCGGAGTGAGCGGAACGGGACCGCGCCGTCCTCGTGCAGGAGCGCGACGATTCCCCCGTCGGCCACCGCACGCGATGCGATGGCGCGGACGTCGGTGGTGTTCGCGAGGTCGGCGACCTCCGGGATCCACGCGCGGCGCGCCTGTTTGGCGGCCGTCGCCGCGGTGGTGCGCCATTTCTCGACGCCCTTGACGGCTTTGGTCCCGCTCCAGCGCGCGATGCTACGCGACGACTGCCACGGCACGATCGCGTCGACGCCCGCCTCGGTCATCAGGTCCACGGCGAGTTCGGAGCGCTCGGCTTTCGGCAGCGCCTGCACAATCGTCACGACCGGCCGGGCGCGCGCGGCGAACTCGACGCGTCCGGCGCGGACGGAGAGCCTGTCCTTGCCGTCAACGCTGAGCACCTCGCAGACCGCGGTGGTTCCGCGGCCGTCGCCCAGGATCACCGTCTCACCCGCCTTGATGCGGGTCACGGTGACCGCATGCCTGCCTTCCGGGCCGCTGACGAGTGCGACATCGCCGGCGCGAGGCACCTCGTCGACCCAGAAGAGGGGCGGCGTCATCGGCCGGCGAAGGCGTTGCGCAGTTTGGAGAACAGTCCGCCGTTCTCGGCGGACTTCGACTTCGCCGTCACCAGCTCCACCTCTTCGCCGATCGCCTCGCGGAGAGTGCGCAGCAGGTCGGACTGGTGGCTGTCGACCTTGCGCGGCACCACCACTTCGAGGTGCGCGTGGAGGTCGCCGCGGATTCCGGAGTTGAGGTGCGGCAGGCCCTGACCGCGAACGCGGACGACGGTGCCGGGCTGCGTGCCCGCGTCGACCGCGACGGTCGCGCTGCCGCCGAGCACGGTGTCGACACTGATCTCGGTGCCGAGCGCGGCGTCGACCATCGGGACGCGGACGGTGCAGTGCAGATCGTCGCCGTCGCGGACGAAGACGTCGTCGGCCGCTTCCGAGATCTCGACGTACAGGTCGCCCGCCGGACCGCCGCCCGGGCCCACTTCGCCCTGTCCGGCGAGGCGCACGCGCATGCCGTCCTGGACGCCGGCGGGGATCTTGACGGTCATGGTGCGCCGCGAGCGGACGCGGCCGTCGCCCGCGCACTTGAGGCAGGGATCGGGGATGGTCTCGCCGGCGCCGCGGCATTCGGGGCATTCGCGGACGGTCATCACCTGGCCGAGGAACGAGCGCTGCACGGCCTGGATCTCGCCCGCGCCCTTACAGGTGGCGCAGGTGACGGGCTTGGAGTCGTTGCGGGTGCCGCCACCCTTGCAGGTGTCGCAGAGGATCGCGGTGTCGACGGTGATCTCCTTGCGGGCGCCCGCCGCGATCTCCTCGAGATCGAGCTTGACGCCGACCAGCGCGGCTTCGCCGGGTCGGACGCGGCCGCGCGGACCACGACCGCCTGCGAATCCGCCGCCGCCTCCGCCGAAGAACGTCTGGAAGATGTCGCCGAGACCACCGGACCCGAACGGATCGCCGCCGAATCCCCCCTGCCTGCCGAGCGGGTCGCCGCCGGCGTCGACGATGCGGCGCTTCTCCGGGTCGGACAGGACCTCGTACGCGGTCGTGACTTCTTTGAACCGGTCCTCGGCGTCGGGGTTGACGTCGGGGTGCAGCTCGCGCGCCAGCTTGCGGTACGCACGCTTGATCTCCTGGTCCGACGCGCCCTGCGACACGCCCAGGGTTCCGTAGTAGTCACTAGCCACGGTGAATTAAGTCCTTCACAGATACTCTCGTCAACTAACGTTCGGCGAGGATCTCGCCGACATATTTGGCAACCGTCGCGACCGACGCGATTGTTCCCGGATAGTCCATCCTCGTGGGACCGACCACCCCGACACTGCCGAACACAGTCCCCGAAGCACCGTACCCGGTCGAGACCACCGAGGTGTTCCGGAGGTCCTGGGTGTTGGTCTCCTCCCCGATCTGCACGGTCACCTGTCCCGTCCGTTGGGCGTGGGCCAACAGCTTCAGCACCACGACCTGCTCTTCGAGAGCTTCCAGGACAATGTCCATGCCGCCCATCGACTGGGAGAAGTCGGCGGCCGACCGCGCGAGATTCGACGTCCCGCCGAGCACCAGCCGGTCCTCGCCGCGTTCGACGAGCGTCTCGACGAGGACGGTGGCGACGGTGACGACTGCCTCCTGCAGTTCAGTCGGCGCGGTGGTCGCGAGTTCGGCGACGGCGGCCGACGCGTCCTCCAGTCGCTGCCCGTCGAGCGCCTTCGAGAACATGTCGCGCACCAGCGTGAAGTTGTCGTCGGTGAGTTCGTTCGCCAGCGACACCATCCGCTGCTCCACCCGGCCGGTGTCGGTGATGACGACCAGAAGCAGCCTGCTCGGCGTCAGCGACACCACTTCGAGGTGCCGCACCCGCGCGGTGGACAGGACCGGGTACTGGATGACGGCGACCTGCCGGGTCAGTTGGGCCAGCAGCTTCACCGAGCGGCGGAGGACGTCGTCCAGGTCGACGCTGCTGTCGAGGACTGAGAGGATGGCGCGTCGTTCGGCCGCCGACAGCGGTTTGATCTCGCTGATCCGGTCCACGAACATCCGATAGCCCTTGTCGGTCGGGACGCGACCGGAGCTGGTGTGCGGCTGCGCGATGTAGCCCTCAGCTTCGAGCACCGCCATGTCGTTGCGGACCGTCGCACTGGAAACGCCCAGCTGGTGGCGGTCGACGAGGGCTTTGGACCCGATCGGTTCCTGCGTATCGACGTAATCGGTGACGATGGCACGCAGGATCTCGAAACGCCTGTCATCTGTCGACGACGACAACTCGACACCTCCGATCACTGACATTGCCTACAGTGGATACGACCATTCTACGAAACTGATGGAAAGACCAGGACGGCGATGATCTTCAAGGGCGTGCGCGATGGCAAACCGTACGTCGAGCACGGTCTCACGCCGCGCGAATGGGCACAGATCCCGCCCCGTCAATTCCGCCTCGACCAGCTGATCACCGTGACGACGGTGCTCGCCTTGGACAAGCTGCTGTCGGAGGACTCGACGTTCTACGGTGATCTCTTCGCCCATGTGGTCCAGTTCGACGGCGACCTGTATCTGGAAGACGGACTGCATCGCGCCGTCCGCTCGGCGCTCCGGAACCGCACCATCATCCACGCGCGGCTGCTCGATCTGGACGAACGACTGGCCGCGGGCTCCGCTCCGACGCCCGGATTCGGTGAGTCCGCCGTCGAGACGACCGCCCCGATCCGCATGGGTCGCGCAGTGCATCCCACCCGCCGCCGCGGCGGCGCCCACCGGCTGGACTGACGCGTGTCGCCGCTCAGTCGGCGACCAGGATGTCCCGCGTGATCCCGTCCGCCAGCAGCCGGCCGGCGTCGGTCAGCACGTAGCGCTGCCCGTCCGCAGTCAGCAGGCCCCGGGCGACGGCGCCGTCGGCACGGTCGCGTTCGCCCTCGTCCAACTCGTCGGCGGACAGGCCGTCGCGCATGCGGAGGCGGAGCATCACCGCCTCGGTGTGTCGGTCCTCGTCGGTGAGCACCTCGGATCCGTCGATCGGCAGCGCGCCGGCCGCCAGCGACGCCGAGTAGGTGGCCGGATGCTTCTGGTTCCACCAGCGGACACCGCCCACATGCGAGTGCGCGCCGGGGCCGACGCCCCACCAGTCGTCGCTGCGCCAGTACGCCTCGTTGTGCCGACAGACCGAGTCCGGGACCGGCAGTCCGTCCTGGCCCGCGCGAGCCCAGTTCGACACCTCGTACCAGGTCATTCCCGCGGCGGCGAGCCGCGCGTCGATCATCTCGTAGCGCGCGGCGAGCACGTCGTCGTCGGGCATCGGGACCTCGCCCCGGCGCACCTTGCGGGCGAACCGGGTGCCGTCTTCGACGATCAGCGCGTACGCCGAGACGTGATCGACGGGCACGGAGAGGACTGCGTCGAGTGAGGCGTCGAGGTCGTCGTCGCGCTCGGACGGGGTGCCGTAGATCAGATCGAGGTTGAGATGCTCGAAACCGGCGGCGGCGGCCTCGCGCGCGGCGTCGAGCGCACGACCGGGAGTGTGCGTGCGTTCCAGGACGCGCAGCACGTGGGTCGCGGCCGACTGCATGCCGAGCGAGACGCGGGTGAATCCCGCCTCCCGCAAGGTGTGGAAGAATTCCGGCGAGGTGGACTCCGGGTTCGATTCGGTCGTCACTTCGGCGCCGGGAGCGAGGTCGAACGAGTGATGTACAGCACTCAACAGCTCTGCCAGACCGTCCCCGCCGAGCAACGACGGGGTGCCGCCGCCGACGAAGATCGTCGAGACCGGACGTCCGGAACCTAGGAATGCCGCCGCCTGATCGAGCTCGGCGCGGACCCCTTCCAGCCAGCTCTGCGGCGACGACGAACTGCCGAGTTCGCCGGCGGTGTAGGTGTTGAAATCGCAGTACCCGCAGCGTGTTGCACAGAAGGGGACGTGGAGGTACAGGCTGAGCCCTCGCGCCGGATCGGCGTCGCGCAGAGCCGCCCGAGCCTCGTCGGAGAGCTCGTGCGGGGCGCGTCGTTCTATCACTCATCCATGATGACTCACGGCCTGTCAAGAGTATTAATCTCAGCGTGAGGAAAAATAACCGCAAGTAGACGGGCATGCGATCCGCGTGGCACCATAGTTGTCGTGACTTCCTCAGGAGTGTGGCTCGCCCAGCGGCGACACATCGATCTCAAGCGCGTCTGCAGCGCATTCTGTCGGCACTGACCGACAGATCGGCCGCGCGGGCCCTGCCCGCATAGTCCACTCTCCTGCCCGCCCAGCCCGCGGATCCACCGAGGACGCCGACTCTCGTCACACCTGGTTTCAGCCCAACTTTGTGCTGCCCTGTGTGGGCGGCGCACTCAGGAGTTTTGATGACGCTCACCCCGCCCCAGACGACCACCGCGCCGGCTTCCGACGCACCGGCCGCACCGCGCAAGCGCTCGCGCCCCACCAAGCGCAAGACCGAGGCGCAGTGGGCACTCGGCTACCGCGAGCCGCAGAACCCGGTCGAGCAGTGGAAGAAGGACGACCACCCGCTCAACGTCCGAGGACGGATCACCGATCTGTACGCCGAACTCGGGCACGACGCGATCGACAAGAACGACCTCCGCGGCCGCTTCCGCTGGATGGGCCTGTACACGCAGCGCGCCGAAGGCTACGACGGCACCTTCACCGGTGACGAGAACGGCGACCTGCTGGAGTCGCCGTACTTCATGATGCGCGTGCGCGCCGACGGTCAGATCCTGGATCTGGACCGGCTGCGCACCATCGGCGGCATCTCGCGCGACTTCGCCCGCGACACCCTCGACATCACCAACCGCCAGAACTTCCAGTACCACTGGATCGAGATCGAGAACGTGCCGGAGATCTGGCGCCGTCTCGGCGAGGTGGGCATGCAGACCACCTCCGCGTGCGGCGACTGCCCGCGCGGCATGCTCGGTTCGCCGCTGGCCGGACTCGCCGTCGACGAGGTGCTGGATGCCAGTTCGGCGCTCGACGAGATCGTCCGCCGTTACATCGGCAAGCCCGAGTACGCGAACCTGCCGCGCAAGTACAAGACGTCGGTCTCCGGTCTGCAGGACCTCCCCCACGAGATCAACGACATCGCGTTCGTCGGCGTCAACCACCCCGAGCACGGCCCCGGCCTGGACCTCTGGGTCGGCGGCGGCCTCTCCACCGTCCCGCACTTCTCGGTGCGCCTGGGCGCCTGGGTTCCCCTCGAGGACGTCCCCGATGTCTGGGAGGCCGTGACCTGCCTGTTCCGCGACTACGGCTACCGTCGTCTGCGCAGCAAGAACCGCTTTAAGTTCCTGGTCAAGGACCTCGGCCCGGAGAAGATCCGCGAGATCCTGGAGACCGAGTACCTGGGCCGCAAGCTGCTCGACGGCCCGGCGCCGGAGCCGGTCACCAAGGTCCGCGACCACGTCGGCATCCAGAAGCTGAAGAACGGCAAGTTCGCCGTCGGCGCCGCCCCGGTCTCCGGTCGCGTGTCGGGCACCATGCTGCTGCAGCTCGCCGACGCCGTCGAGCGCGCGGGCGCCACCGAGGTCCGCACCACGCCGTACCAGAAGCTGATCGTCCTCAACGTCGAGGAGGACAAGGTCGACCAGCTGGTCGCCGAGCTCGAGGAGATCGGCCTGCCGACCAACCCGACGCCGTGGCGTCGCGGCATCATGACCTGCACCGGCCTGGAGTACTGCAAGCTGGCGTTCGTCGAGACGCGTCGCCGCGCCATCGCCCTGCTCCCCGAGCTGGAGGAGCGGATGGCCGACCTGAACTCGCAGCTCGACGTCCCGGTCACCGTCCACCTCAACGGCTGCCCCAACTCATGCGCGCGCATCCAGACCGCGGACATCGGGTTCAAGGGCCAGCTCATCGAGCAACCGGACGGCACCAAGGCCGAGGGCTTCCAGGTCCACCTGGGCGGCAGCCTGGGCGCCGACCTCGGCTTCGGCCGCAAGGTCCGTCAGCACAAGGTGCTCTCGGCCGATCTCGGCGATTACATCGAGCGCGTCGTCCGCAACTACATCGCACAGCGCGAGGAGAACGAGCGCTTTGCCCAGTGGGTGGTCCGCGCCGACGACACGGACCTGCAGTGAGGAAGTGACATGACCGTCATCGAAACGACAGAGGACTTGCGCGCCATCGCCGAGGCGGGCGCCGCCGAACTCGGTCCGGACGCCACGGCGGAGCAGTTGCTCCGCTGGACGGCCGCGACGTTCGGCCCCGACTTCGTGATCGCCGCGAACATGCAGGACGCCGTCCTGATCGACGTCGCCGACAAGGCCATCGAGAACAAGGACGCCGTCGGCGGCAAGCTGAAGGCACTGTTCCTGGACACCGGCTACCACTTCGCCGAGACCCTCGGCACCCGCGACGCCGTCACCCAGGTCTACGACCTCGAGCTGCTGAACATCACGCCCGAGCACACCGTCGAAGAGCAGGATCAGCTCCTCGGCAAGGATCTGTTCAGCCGGGAGCCGGGAGAGTGCTGCCGACTCCGCAAGGTGGTTCCGCTGCGCGGCGCGCTGAAGCCGTACCGCGCATGGGTCACGGGGATCCGCCGTGTCGAGGCGCCGACGCGCGCCAACGCTCCGCTGATCTCGTTCGACGATGCGTTCGGCATCGTCAAGATCAATCCGCTCGCCGCCTGGAGCGACGAGCAGTTCCAGGACTACATCGACACTCACGGCGTCCTGGTGAATCCGCTGGTCGACGAGGGCTACCCCTCGATCGGGTGCGCACCCTGCACCGTCAAACCAGCCGCCGGAGCCGATCCGCGCAGCGGCCGTTGGGCCGGCAGCGCCAAGACAGAATGCGGGTTGCACGCGTCATGACCATCACTGAATCGACACAGATCCAGACCTCGAACGCCACGGGTTTCACCACCCTCGACGCTCTCGAGTCGGAGGCCATCCACATCTTCCGCGAGGTCGCGGGCGAGTTCGAGCGACCGGTGATCCTGTTCTCCGGCGGCAAGGACTCCACGCTGCTGCTCCACCTGGCGCTCAAGGCCTTCTGGCCCGCACCGCTGCCGTTCACGCTGATGCACGTGGACACCGGCCACAACCTGCCGGAGATCATCAAGTTCCGCGACGAGATCGTCGAACGCCACGGCCTGCGCCTGCACGTCGCGAGCGTCGAGGAGTACCTCGCCGACGGTCGCCTCACCGAGCGTCCGGACGGGATCCGCAACCCGCTGCAGACCATTCCGCTGCTCGACGGCATCAGCGAGAACCGGTTCGACGCGGTCTTCGGCGGCGCCCGCCGCGACGAGGAGCGCGCCCGCGCCAAGGAGCGCATCTTCTCGCTGCGCAACGCGTTCGGCCAGTGGGATCCGAAGCGTCAGCGCCCCGAGCTGTGGAACCTGTACAACGGCCGTCACGCACCGGGCGAGCACGTGCGCGTGTTCCCGCTGAGCAACTGGACCGAGCTCGACGTGTGGCGCTACATCGCCCGCGAACAGGTGCTGCTCGCTCCCCTGTACTACGCGCACGAGCGTGAGGTGTACGAGCGGGACGGCATGTGGATGACGTCCGGTCCGTGGGGCGGTCCCCGCGAGGGCGAGACCGTCGAGACCCGGATGGTCCGTTACCGCACCGTCGGCGACGGTTCCACCACCGGCGCCGTGCTGTCCGACGCCACCGACAACGAAGCCGTGCTGGCCGAGGTCGCGGCCTCGCGTCTGACCGAGCGCGGCGCCACCCGCGGCGACGACCGTGTCTCCGAGGCAGCCATGGAAGACCGCAAGCGCGAAGGATATTTCTGATGAGCAACCCCAACCTCACCGAGCGCGATTTCGGCGCCGGGAGCGAAGCGAGCGGACCGGTCCGCAGTTCAGCAGATCTGCTGCGCATCGCGACCGCTGGTTCGGTGGACGACGGCAAGTCGACGCTCGTCGGCCGCCTCCTCTACGACACCAAGTCGGTGCTCGCCGATCAGATCGACGCCGTCACCAAGGCGTCCGTCGACCGCGGCATGGACACCCCGGACCTCTCGCTGCTGGTCGACGGCCTGCGCGCCGAGCGGGAGCAGGGCATCACCATCGACGTCGCGTACCGGTACTTCGCGACGCCTGCTCGGTCGTTCGTCCTCGCCGACACCCCCGGTCACGTCCAGTACACCCGCAACACGGTGTCGGGCGCGTCGACCGCGCAGCTGGTGATCCTGCTGGTCGACGCCCGCAACGGCGTCGTCGCCCAGACCCGTCGCCACGCCGCCGTGATGGCCTTGCTCGGCGTCCCGCGCCTGGTGTTGGCCGTGAACAAGATCGACCTCGTCGACAACCCGGCCGAGGTGTTCGCGACCGTGTCCAGGGAGTTCAACGAGATCACCGCCGCGCTCGGCTACGCCCCCGATCAGGTGCAGGAGATCCCCGTTTCGGCGCTGCACGGCGACAACGTCGCCATCCGCTCCGAGAACACCCCGTACTACGACGGTCCGACCCTCATCGAGCACCTCGAGACGGTGCCGAACCAGCTCGACCGCGGCGACGTCGGCCTGCGCTTCCCGGTGCAGTACGTGATCCGGCCGCGCACCGCCGAGTACCCGGACTACCGCGGCTACGCCGGTCTGGTGTCGGCGGGCACCGTGTCGGTCGGCGACGAGGTGGTCGTGCAGCCGTCGGGTCAGCGCACCACCATCGCCAAGATCGACACCCCGGACGGCGAACTCGAGACCGCACACGCGGGCCGCAGTGTCACGCTGCTGCTGACCGACGACATCGACATCTCGCGCGGCGACCTGATCGCCTCGGCGAGCGATGCGCCCGAACCCGCGCAGCAGTTCACCACCACGGTGTGCTGGCTGGCGGAGAAGCCGCTGCGCCCGGGTGCGCGCCTGCTGCTCAAGCACGGCGCCAAGACCACCCAGGCGATCGTCGGTGCGCTCGACGCACTGTTCGACGAGCAGGAGCTCAGTCTGGTCGACACCCCGGAATCGTTGGAGCTCAACCAGATCGGTCGAGTCTCGCTGCAGACCGCCGAGCCGATCGCGGCCGACGACTACTCCGTCGACCGCGACTCGGGCAGCTTCCTGCTGATCGATCCCCAGGGCGGCAACACCCTCGGTGCCGGACTCGTCGGCGACGCTCTGGAGTCGCTGAAGCTGTCGGCGCCCGCCCTGGTCTGAGAATGACCACCCTGCTCCTCGCCGCGCACGGCAGCCGCGATCCGCGGTTCGACGTCACCGCGCGGCGGGTGGCCGACGCCGTCCGCGTCGCGCTGCCTGCCGTGCGCGTGGAGTTGGCCTACCTCGACCTCACCGCTCCGCTGATCAGCGATGTGCTCGCTGAGCTGGCCGGCGAGGTGGTGGTGGTTCCGCTGCTGTTCGGCGACGGTTTCCACAGCAAGACCGATCTGCCTGCACTGCTCGACGACGCGGTCGCCGCCAACCCGGCCCTGCGCGTCCGCCAGACGCCGGTCGTCGGTCGCTACTCCCCCGTTCCGGCGCTCGCCGATCGGCTCACCGAGTCGGGCCTCAACGGCGACGACGCCGTGCTGATGCTGGCAGTCGGATCGTCGGACGCCGGGAGCGACGCGTCGGTCATCGAACGCGGTCACGAACTGTCGGGCGTTCTCGGCCTGCCGGTGCGCACCGTGTTCGCGACGCGTCTGGGCCGCGACGGCGCCGTCGTCCACGACGCCGTCGATGCCCTTCTCGCCGCCGGCGCCAGCCGGATCGCCGTCAGCCCGCTGTTCCTGTCGGCGGGGTTGTTGACCGATCGGGTGGAACGCTACCTCGACGCCATGAACGTCCCGATGTTCGTCGCAGCTCCCGTCGCCGAGCACCCGTGCCTGGTTCGCGCCGTCACCCGGCTGTACGCCGCCGCCGTCGCTGCGGAGCCTGCGCCGATCGGTGGCTGACACTCGTCGACACGAGGCGGAATCGGGTGGGTGGTCGCGGGGATCTCGATACACCGCTTGCTCGCTTCGCTCGCAGGCGGCACTCGATCAGCGTGGGGGCAGGCGGCACTCGCCGACGGCACTCGATCAGCGTGGGGGCAGGTGCGCTCGCAGGCCGCGCTAGCCCTGGATCCGGACCTTCGCGTCGCCCCAGGCGGCGTCGCGCAGTTCGTTCTTGCGGATCTTGCCGGTCGACGTCTTGGGGAGGTCGTCGACGAACTCCACCTCGCGCGGGGCCTTGTACGAAGCGATCTGGGTCTTCACGTGCGCGATCGCCTCGGCCTCGGTGAGCTCGGCGCCGGGCCGCAGGACCGCGTACGCCTTGGGACGCTCGCCCCACTTGTCGTCCGGAACGCCGACCACCGCGACGTCCAACACCGCCGGATGGCTGACGACCGCTTGCTCCACCTCGATGGTGGAGATGTTCTCGCCGCCCGAGATGATGACGTCCTTGGCCCGGTCGAGGAGCTGAACGTACCCGTCGGGATGCATCACGCCGAGGTCGCCGGAATGGAACCAGCCGCCGGCGAAGGCCTCAGCGGTCTTCTCCGGATCCTCGAAGTAGCCCTTCATGACGACGTTGCCGCGCATCACGATCTCGCCCATCTGCACCCCGTCGGCGGCGACGTCGATCAACGACCCGTCCTCGGCCGCCTGCGGCAGGACCACCCGCATCCGGTCGGCGGTCACCATCCCGACGCCCTGGCGCGCCATCTTGACGGCACGCTCGTCGTCGGACAGGTCCGACCAACTCTCGGCGGGCTCGCAGACCGAATACGGACCGTACGTCTCGGTGAGGCCGTACACGTGGATGAGTTCGATGCCGAGATTGCCGATGGCGCGGATGATGGTCGGGCTCGGCGGCGCGCCGGCCGTCGCGATCGCCAGCCTGCGATCCATCGCATGCGCTTCCCCCGCCGTCGCGAGGGTGGTGAGGACCGTCGGCGCACCGCTCATCTGGTTCACGCACTCGGTGTCGATGAGACGCCACATGTCGTCGCCGCGCACCGCCCGCAGGCACACGTGAGTCCCCGCGACCGCGGTGACCGACCACGGCCCGCACCAGCCGTTGCAGTGGAACATCGGCAGCGTCCACAGATACCGGGTGCCGGTGGTGAACCCCTGGGTCATGGCATTGCCGAGCGACGCCAGGTACGCGCCGCGGTGCGTGTACATCACGCCCTTCGGCTTGCCCGTGGTGCCGGAGGTGTAGTTGATGGTGATGACCGCGTTCTCGTCGTCGACCTCCCATGGGATCGGGGTGTCGTCGCCGCGCGCCAGCACGTCGTCGTATCGGGTGCCGGACCCGGTGTACGACCCATCCTGCTCGGGCGCCTGCACCACCTCGCCGACGGTCTGAAACGGCACGTCGGCCAACGGAGCCAGCAGGGCTGGATCGCCGACCAGGATCGTGGCGCCGGAATGGTCGCAGATGTACTGCACTTCGGCGGGCGCCAGCCGGGTGTTGATCGCGACGAGCACACCGCCCGCGAGCGGGACCGCGAAGTGCGCGACCAGCAGTTCGAACGAGTTCGACGACAGGTACGCGACCCGCTCGCCCGCGCCCAGACCCGACGCCCGCAGCGCGTTCGCGAGCCGTGTGACCGTCGCCGCCAACTCGCGGTAGGTGATCCGCCGCGCGCCGTCGACGGCCGCTTCCTTCTCGGGGTGAACCTCGACGGCCCGCTCCAGGAAGCGCAGTGGTGTCAGCGGGGTGTCGAGTCCGCTGCGGTCACCGTTGGTCATGGGCTGGCTCCATTCTCGACTACACCTCAAGGACACCGGAGTCGCGACTCGCGGGCCGTTCCAGCATCCCACTGCGCGCCCCGGTGGGGGCGGCGTTCGCGACTATCCCAGCTCCGGAACCTTGGTCGCCCGCGCGAAGATGTGTTCGCCCGCGACCAGCCCGAGGGCGTTCTGATCACCGCGGGTGATCTGGGCGAGGAACTCCTCGCCGGATGCCGCCGCGACCAACTCGACGCGGGTCTCGAAACCGAGGTTCACCACCCGTTTGACCGTGGCTTTGATGACGCCGGTATCGAGTTCGGTGTCGGCGGGCGGGAAGACCATCTCCGGGGAGCGGCCGAGCCGGATGTCGTGGGGGCGCACCAGCTCGCCGTTCAGGCGCGAGATGGAGCCGAGGAACGACGCGACGAAGACATTGTCGGGCCGGTCGTAGAGGCTGTCGGGCGCCCCCACTTGCTCGATCCGTCCCTTGTTGAGGACGGCGATGCGGTCGGAGACGTCGAGCGCCTCCTGCTGGTCGTGCGTCACGAGGACGGTGGTGACGTGCATTTCGTCGTGGAGCTGGCGCAGCCACTTGCGCAGGTCCTCGCGCACCTTCGCATCGAGCGCGCCGAACGGCTCGTCGAGCAGCAGCACCTTGGGGTCCACGGCGAGGGCGCGGGCGAGGGCCATGCGCTGCCGCTGACCGCCGGACAACTGCGCCGGGTACCGCTTCTGGAAGACGGTCAGACCCACGATGTCGAGGAGCTCGTCGACTTTCGCGTTGATCTCGGCCTTGGGCCGCTTCCGGATCTTGAGGCCGAAGGCGATGTTGTCGCGGACGGTGAGGTGCTTGAACGCGGCGTAGTGCTGGAAGACGAAACCGATGTCGCGCTGCTGCGGCGACGCCCCGGACACGTCGAGTCCGTTGATCCGGACGGTGCCCGAATCGAGGCGGTCCAACCCGGCGATGGCGCGCAGCAGGGTGGACTTGCCCGACCCCGACGGTCCGAGCAGTGAGGTCAACGAGCCCTGCGGGATCTCGATCGAGACGTCGTCGAGCGCCGCGAAGTCGCCGTACCGCTTGTTGGCTCCGGTCACCGAGATGGACATGTCAGTTCTCCTTGCCGACGGCGTTGGTCAGTGTGGGTTCGGGTGCGGTGGACGCGGCCTGGTCGGCGGCACGCTGCGCCGACGGCGCGTCGGTCTCCGCGTCAGCCGTGTCATCACTCGTCGCTTCGCTCGCCCAGACGAGCTTGCCTTTGGCGCGACGCTCGATCACCGTCATCACCACCAGCACCAGCACAGCCACCAGCATCAGCAGCGTCGCCGCCGCGTAGGCACCGTACTCGTTGTAGTCGTCGGTGTAGCGCGAGTTCACCAGCAGCGTCAAGGTCTGCGAGACGCCGGGGAAGTTCGACGACACCATCGTGACGGCGCCGAACTCGCCGAGCGCGCGGGCGATGGTCAGGATGACGCCGTAAGTCAGACCCCATCGGATGGCGGGGAGGGTGATCCGCCAGAACGTCTGCCAGCCGGTGGCGCCGAGGGTGGCGGCCGCCTCCTCCTGTTCGGTGCCGATCTCGCGGAGCACTGGCTCCACTTCACGCACCACGAACGGCAGGGTCACGAAGATCGTGGCGAGCACCATGCCCGGTATCCCGAAGATCACCCGGAAGCCGAGGGACTCGATGCCCCCGAACCACCCGCTGCTCCCCCACAGCGCGATCAGCGCGACGCCGACGACGACCGGCGACACCGCGAACGGCAGGTCGACGACCGACTGCAGCAGTCCTTTGCCCGGGAACCGGCCACGGGCCAGGGCGAGGGCGGTGAGAATGCCGAACACCACGTTGAGCGGGACGACGATCACCACGATCAGCAGCGTCAACTGCAGCGCGGAGATCGCGGCGGGCGTGGTGATCCAGTCCCAGAACTGGCCGATGCCGTGCTCGAACGACCGCCAGAAGATCAGTGCCACCGGCACCACCAGGAGCACCAGCAGGTACAGCAGCGCCACGGTGCGCAGCGTGAGCCGGGTCAGACGCGAGATGATCATTCGTCACCCTCCCGGCGACTCTGGAATCGGGCGATCACGCGCAGGATCAAAAGCACGACGAACGCGATGGCCAGCAGCGCGACGGAGACGGCGGCGGCGTTGACCTGCTCGTCGATCTCGATCTGCTGTTGGATGTACTGCGAGGCGACCTGGGTCTTGCCGGGGATGTTGCCGCCGATCAGGACCACTGATCCGAACTCGCCGATCGCCCGGGTGAAGGCCAGGCCGGCGCCCGAGAGGATCGCGGGCAGCAGCGCCGGCAGCACGATCTTGGCCCAGATCACCCGATTGCCTGCGCCGAGGACTGCGGCGGCCTCTTCGACGGAGGTGTCGAGCTCCATCAAGACCGGCTGCACCTGGCGGACGACGAACGGCAGCGTGACGAAGGTCAGCGCCATGATGACGCCGGGCTGGGTGGCGACGAGCTGGATGTCGAACGGGCTGTTGGGTCCGTACAGCGACAGCAGCACCAGGCTGGCGACGATCGTCGGAAGCGCGAACGGCAGATCGATGATCGCGTTGACGACGCTCTTGCCCGGGAAGTCGTCGCGGACCAACACCCACGCGATGATGGTCCCGAAGATCACGTTGATGACGGCCACGACCAGCGAGATCACCAGCGTGATCCCGAGCGACTGCAGTGCGGCCGAATCGGTGATGCCCGCCCAGAATCCGCTGGGACCGTCGTCGAACGACGCTGCCGCGATGGCCGCGAGCGGCAGCAGCACGATGATCGACAGCCACAGTCCGGTGACGCCGAGCGACAGCGGTCCGTCCGGTCGCCAGCCGCGGCGCGGCGCGAACGAGTCCGATCCCTGCGCGCCGGAGTCGACGGTCTCGGCGGTCATCGGCCCGCCTCCGATGCGTAGATCCGGCTGATGGCGCCGTCGCTGCCGAACAACTGCTCGTCGACCTTCTTCCAGCCGCCGAGATCGTCGACCGTCCACAGCCGGCTGATCTCGCCGGGGAACAGGTCAGCGGTCTGTTCGGCGACCGCCGGATCGACGGGACGGAATCCGGCCTTGGCCCACAGTTCCTGGCCCACGGTGGAGAACAGGAAGTCGACGAAGGTCTTCGCGGCTTCCTTGTCCTTGCTTGTGTTCACCACAGCGATCGGGTTCTCGATCTTGAAGGTGGTCGAGGGGACCACGTAGTCGATCTGGTCGGCGGCGGGCGCGCCTGCGTTCTTGCGGGAGAGCATGATCGCCTCGTTCTCGTAACTGATCAGGACGTCGCCTTGCCCTTGCTGGAACGTCGACGTGGCTTCGCGGCCCGATTTCGGCAGCACCTTCACGTGGTCGCGCACCAGGTCGGTGACGTAGTCGAGCCCGGCCTGCGGGTTCGCGCCGCCGTCGCTCATGGCGGCGTACGGGGCCAGCAGGTTCCACTTGGCCGAGCCCGAGCTGCCTGGGTTGGGCGTGATGACTTCGACGCCCGGGCGCAGGAGGTCGTCCCAGGTGCGGATGTTCTTGGGGTTGCCCTTGCGGACGACGAGCGCCACCACCGAGCCGAACGGCACCGAGTTGTGCGGTGCCTGCGTCTGCCAGTCGGCGTCGACGACACCGGCCTTCACCAGGCGGGTGATGTCTGGTTCGACAGAGAGGTTGACCACGTCGGCGGGCAGCCCACGGGCCACCTTGCGGGACTGATCGCCCGAGGCGCCGTACGACTGTGAGAAACCGATGTCACTGCCGCCGGGCGTCTGGCGGAACGCCGGAATCACCTCGTCGAACCCGATTTTCGGTGTCGCATACGCCACCAGGTTCAGGTGCCTGCTCCCCGACGAGATGTCGATTCCGCCGGGGCTGTCGGTACTGCCGCCACCGCACCCGGTGAGCGCAGCGACGAGGCCGACGATCAGTGCCAGACTGATCGCCGCCGTCCCGGCGCGTGTCTTGGTTCCCGTACTCACCTGAAGTACCTAACCATCGCCGCGGGCAGGTCTCAACGGCCCGTTGCACGGCGGCGCAACGACGGCGGCGGAGCCGAAAAGTTGTGCTAGCGGAGGATCAACCAGGCGATCAGCACGAGGACCAACAGGGCCACCAATGCGATCGTGACTTTGGAACGAAACATCGACTCAGATTCCCCATCCGTGATCATCGTCGGCCTCTGCCCGGCCGAGCTTCGAGAACAGTGTCCCGACCAGGTAATTCACACCCGATGCGGCCACCGTGGCCAGTGGTACCAAGACGAGTGCGGTGACGATCAATTGAGGGATGAACGGCAGCCCCGTCAGCCACTCCTCCACGCCGTCCCACCAGGACAGAATGCTGTTCACTGCTTGATCACCTCATGTCCGCCGCGCCCGCGCTGTTACAACCACGCTGATTTGAAACCCTACTCGCCGGGCCTCGGAGACGGCGCTCACGCCGTCCGCCGGGTCCGGGCCGTCACTGGCCGGCGACGACGAGCCCGCGGCGCGCCAACAGCGGCGTGATCTGCGCGGCGTGGCCGAGCATCGCCGCATGCGCGGCGACCGGATCCACGCTGTCACCCTTCTCCAGGACCGCGTCCGCGAACGCCCGGCCGAGGTCTCGGTCCAGTCCGCCGCCGGTGAGGAACCACTGCTCGGTCTCGGCGTCGAGGACCTCGGACCAGATGTACGAGTAGTAGGCCGACGAGTAGCCGCCGCCGAACACGTGATTGAAGTAGGTGCTGCGGTATCGCGGCGGAATCAGGTCCGACGCCAACCCCGCGTCGGCCAGCGCCTGGGCTTCGAATGCGAGGACGTCGGTCGGAATCTCGTCTTCCGCGAGACGGTGCCAGGCCAGATCCAGCGCAGCCGCCGCCAGGTATTCGAGGGTGGAGTGTGCGGACTCGGTCGCCGTCGACGCGCGGACGGCGTCGATCAGGGCCGCGGGCGCCTGCTCTCCGGTCTCGTGGTGGCGCGCGTAGCCGCCGACGACGTCGGGGTGCAACGCCCACATCTCGTTGACCTGGGAGGGGAACTCGACGAAGTCGCGCGGGACGGACGTCCCCGACTGCGACACGTAGTCCACCTTCGACAGCAGCCCGTGAATGGCGTGCCCGAACTCGTGGAACAGGGTCGTGAGTTGATCGAACGAGACGAGGCAGTGCTGCCCCGGCTCCGGCTTGGTGAGGTTCAGGACGTTGACCACGATCGGCGCCGTGCCCAACTGCGCGGACTGGTCGACGATGTTGTTCATCCACGCGCCGCCTCGTTTGGAGGGGCGGGCGTAGAAGTCCCCGAGGAACAGACCGATCCCCTCGCCGTCGCGGAAGACCTCCCAGACGCGGACGTCCGGGTGGTAGCCGGCCAGATCGTCGCGGGCGGTGAAAGTCAGTCCGTACAGCGTCCCCGCTGCCGCGAACACGCCGTCGTGCAGGACCGCGTCGAGTTCGCAGTAGTTCTCGAAGTCGGTGATGTCCACGGCGTTCGCGGCTGCTCTGCCCGGACCGCTCGCTGCCTGGGCGCGCTGGTCCGCGGCCAGGTAGTAGGTGACGTCGGCGGCCGTGAGCGGATGTCCGGCGCGCTCGGTGAGGCGCGCGAGTTCGGCCTTCCCCGCCTGCGTCGCCGCGGTCGCCAACTCGGTCAGCATGGCGGCAACGGCGTCGGGTGTCGGCGCCGTGGCCTCGGCGATCACGTACTCGGCGTGCGATGCGTACCCGAGGAGTGCCGCGCGGCGGGCGCGCAGCGTGACGATCTCCACGATGACGGCGCGCGTGTCGAATTCGTTGTCGCGGGCGCACCGATGGATGGACGCGTCGAAGACTCGTCGACGCGCGGCGGGGTCGGTCAGTTTGGCGACCGAGGCCTGGCTGGTCGGGAGCTCCAGGGCGATGAGGTATCCGTCGCGTCCGGCGTCCGCCGCGGCGCGTCCGGCGGCGGCGATCTCCGACGGCGACAGTCCATCGAGGGCGGCGGCGTCGTCGAAGTGCACCGCCGACGCGTTGGTGTCGTCGAGCAGATGCTGTCCGAACTCGGTGGTGAGCGTGGCGAGCCGTCCCGAGATCTCCCGCATCTGCGCCTGCCCGGCGTCGTCGAGCGCTGCGCCGGCGCGGACGGCGTCGCGGTAGCGCTGCTCCAGCAGTCGGGTCTGCGCCTCGTTGAGCCCCAGGTCTGCGCGACGGTCGTAGAGGTCCGCGATCCGCGCGAACAACTGCGGGTTCATCGTGATCGCGTTGCCGTGCTCGGTGAGGCGGACCGCGAGCTCTTGCGCGATCTCGGCGCGCTGCGGGTTGGTGTCGGGGCCTTCCAGGTTGAAGAAGATCCCGTTGGCGCGCGCCAGCGCTCGTCCCGACGCCTCCAGCGCAGCGATCGTGTTACCGAAGGTCGGCGCGTCGGCCGACGCCGCGATCGCCTCCACCTCGGTCAGGTGCTCGGCGAGCGCGGTGCCGTACGCCGGCAGGAAGTCGTCGTCGGAGATCGAGGCGAAGTCCGGCAGACCGTACGGCAGGTCCGACGGCGCCAGCACCGGATTGAGTTTCGCAGCACCGCTCACGGCGTCACTTTCCCTTCGGCTTGTCGCCCAGTTCGTCGGTCGAGAGCGCGGCGACGAAGGCCTCCTGCGGCACCTCGACGCGCCCGATGGTCTTCATCCGCTTCTTGCCTTCCTTCTGCTTCTCGAGCAGCTTGCGCTTACGGCTGATGTCGCCGCCGTAGCACTTGGCGAGGACGTCCTTGCGGATGGCGCGGATGTTCTCGCGGGCGATGATCTTGGAGCCGACGGCGGCCTGGATCGGGACCTCGAACTGCTGCCGCGGAATCAGCTCGCGCAGTTTGAGCGCCATCCGATTGCCGTAGGCGTAGGCCGCATCCTTGTGGACGATGGCGCTGAACGCGTCGACGGCCTCGCCCTGCAGCAGAATGTCCACCTTGACCAGCTCGGCCTCCTGCTCGCCCGCCTCCTCGTAGTCGAGGCTGGCGTAGCCGCGGGTGCGCGATTTCAACGAGTCGAAGAAGTCGAAGATGATCTCGGCCATCGGCAATTTGTACCGCAGTTCGACGCGCGTCTCCGACAGGTAGTCCATGCCGCCCAGCTCACCGCGACGGGACTGACACAGTTCCATGATGGCGCCGACGAATTCGCTCGGCGCGATGATCGTGGTGCGAACCATCGGCTCGAAGATCTGCCGGGTCTTGCCGGTGGGCCAGTCGGACGGGTTGGTCACGACATGCTCGGAGCCGTCGTCCATGACCACCCGGTAGACCACGTTCGGCGCGGTGGAGATGAGGCTGAGGTTGAACTCGCGCTCCAGCCGCTCCCGGGTGATCTCCATGTGCAACAGGCCGAGGAAGCCACAGCGGAAACCGAAGCCCAGCGCCACCGAGGTCTCTGGCTCGAAGGTGAGTGCCGCGTCGTTGAGCTGCAGCTTCTCCAGCGCTTCCCGCAGCACGGGGTAGTCGGAGCCGTCGAGCGGGTACATGCCGGAGTACACCATCGGACGCGGCTCGCGGTAGCCGGTGAGCGGCTCGGCGGCGCCGCCTCGCGCGGTGGTGACGGTGTCACCGACCTTCGACTGCCGCACGTCCTTCACACCGGTGATGAGGTAGCCCACCTCACCGACGCCGAGACCGGTGCTGGCCTTCGGCTCGGGCGAGACGATGCCGACCTCGAGGAGTTCGTGGGTGGTGCCGGTCGACATCATCGCGATCTTCTCGCGCGGAGCGATCTTGCCGTCGACCACGCGGACATAGGTGACGACGCCGCGGTAGGTGTCGTACACCGAGTCGAAGATCATGGCGCGCGCCGGTGCGTCCGGGTCTCCGACCGGTGCCGGGATCTGCCGCACCGCCTCGTCGATCAGCTCGGGCACGCCGACGCCGGTCTTGCCGGAGACGCGCAGCACGTCCTCGGGCTCGCAGCCGACGATGTGCGCGAGCTCGGCCGCATAGCGATCAGGATCGGCGGCGGGCAGGTCGATCTTGTTGAGGACCGGGATGATGGTGAGGTCGTTCTCCATCGCCAGGTACAGGTTGGCGAGGGTCTGCGCTTCGATCCCCTGCGCGGCGTCGACCAGCAGGATTGCACCTTCGCAGGCTTCGAGCGCACGGGAGACCTCGTAGGTGAAGTCGACGTGTCCGGGGGTGTCGATCAGGTGCAGGACGTAGTCCTCGTCGCCGACCTTCCACGGGAGCCGGACGTTCTGCGCCTTGATGGTGATGCCGCGCTCGCGCTCGATGTCCATGCGGTCGAGATACTGCGCGCGCATCTGCCGTTCCTCGACGACGCCCGTCAACTGCAGCATGCGGTCGGCCAGGGTCGATTTGCCGTGGTCGATGTGCGCGATGATGCAGAAGTTCCGAATTCTCGACGGGTCGGTGAAGGTCTTGTCGGCGAAGCTGGGAATCTCACTCACTCCTTGCGCGTCGGGTCCCGGGTGGGGCCCGGCAGATGATCACCCACCAGTTTCGCACGAGTCGGCGCTCTCCTTCACCTCGCCGCCAACGAGCGCGCACAGATGCGCGACCGAACAGGCGGCCCGCCGTAGCTCCTCGTCGCTGCGGAGAGCTCGGCGGCCGTGACCTTCACGCTGCTCCCTGCGTCGTGCGGGCCCGGGTCACGCGGCCGCCGTTGGTGCGGCGGTCAGCGTCCTCCGTGCGTTGGAGCGAATCGGTTCGCGACGGCGGTCCGGGTGCTGCGGGTCGAGCGGTGGGCGGAACCACGGGTGCCGATCGTCGCCGATGAACACCTCCCAGCCAGTCTGGTGAACCACGGTGTGGTGCATGCGGCAGAGCAGGACGCAATTATCGATCGCAGTGTCTCCGCCCTCCGACCACGGCGTGCAGTGGTGAGCGTCAGTCCAGGAGATCGGCCGCCCGCAGCCCGGGAACGCGCAACCCCGGTCACGGGCCTCCAGCGCCCGGCGGAGGCCCGCAGGCACCAGACGATGCTCGCGGCCCACATCCAGGGGCGCCGAGTTCTGGTCGAGAATGACCCGGCGCATCGCTGCCTCGCACAAGACCAGTCCCACGGTCGCCGAGGACACTGGGCCGGTGAAACCGAGCGAGGCAACCTGTGACGAACCCTCGGGCACGGATCCTGGTGCGCTCGTGCCGTCACCGCACTGCGTCGGGGCGATCATCGTGACGTGCGGAAGAACCCCACCCGACACCGTCGGCCGCTCCTTCCCACTCAGGTAGGAGCGGATGACCTGCGCGAAAGCATCGGATCGACGTTGCTTAGCCGAGCGCGGATCCCGCGACCCGTCCGACTGCGGGATCGGTTTGCAGAGCGGGTCGAGCGCTTGATTGAGCTCTTCGCCGGTCAGCGCATCCAGATCGAACGTCCCGGTGGTGCGGCCATCGTCGCCGGTCACCAGCGTCATCTCGTTGAGATCGGTGTTTTCGGCGACCGGCACCGCGTCCGGATCAGTCTCATCGATCTCCGGCTGCCATTCCAGGGCGAGTTCCCGAGCCCGCTGCGACACATCCGCTGGCGTGACCTGGCAGGAGAGCCGCCGAGCCAGATCCGCCCGCCGATCCTCATCCAGCGGAACCCGCTTGCCGACGAACGTGATGGCTTTCCCGATCGCGTCGAGTTGTTCGATCGGAACACCGCCGGTTCGTGCGTGAACCATCACGCCCGGCATCGTGTGCGCGGCGTGTCCAGTGCGCGCGTATCGATGGGCGGCTGCCGGCGTGATGCCCAACTGCTTGAGTAGGTCGGTGCTGGTTTTGACTCGTTTCCGAGCCGGTAGTCCGGCTCGTCCGGCGGCGTCGGTCAACCCCGACATCGCCGTCCCAGCGAGATTGACCACCCGAGTCAACTGCACCATCGCCTGCCCGATGACAGCGTCATCGAAACCGACCGTCGAAGGACTCGCACACAAACACGCGAGTTCTCCTCCGGGTGCAGCGAGAGTGGGTGGGCTGAGCGCTTCGATGAGCGCGTCAGCGAATTCAGTGATGACGTCGACAACAGCCATGGCAATCCCCCTTGCCCTTGTTGGCGAACACGACCCGACGCGGGCCGCAATCCTGGCTGAGCACGCTCCGATAGGGAACGCGCCCGAAATGTGTAGCGGAGCATCGCCGCCGGCCCGGGATCACCGAGCACGAGAGGGCGGGTGCGCCGCTGACGTTGGACAACACGCACGACACCGAACCCGACGCAAGCAGTCACCCCGCCGCCAGACCCCCGAAGCCCGTGAGGGCAGGGGGTCTGGCGACGTCGCAGGACAGGCCGCCGGCCCGAAGGCCCGGCGCTGGATCGCCCGCATCGCCCGGCCCCAACCCAAGGGGCCGACTCGAGACGCGGCCCCAACCCAAGGAGCCATCCCGAGACGCGACTCCAACCCAAGGAGCCGACTCACGGCAATTCGGCGTCGATCCGCATAACCCCTGCCGGCCGAACCCTCGAGCCGACGGCGGTCCTGCTTCCGTGCGCACCCACCGACCACCCCTTAAAGCCCCTTGCTACGGAAGCAGTCCGTGTCGCCTGTGCGCGACGGCTATGAAGTTCTCAAACAACACGAGACGACCTTCCAGCCATCCCAATCAAGCTGTACCTACTATGTTACATCTCACATTTGATAAGACAAGTGTTCGACTCACAGTCAGGTGTGAGAGAATTGTCGGAGTCGAACGATATTGTCGGCACTACCCCGACGACAACGCACGCGGGCGTGCACCCGGCCGTCGAGACTCGCGAAAGGATTGCCAGACACCCCTATGCTCGAAGCATCATGAGTGGGGATCAGTTCACGGTCGAGCAGGACATGGTGGCGGCGGATGTGCAGCGTCCGGCGCAGGCGCGCGGAATCGTGATCCTCGCGCACGGCGCAGGTTCGGACCGGCACTCGGCGATTCTGACGGTCGTGGCGGCGTCGCTGGTCCAGCGGGGACTCGCGGTGGCCCGCATCGATCTGCCCTACCGGCAGGACCGCCCGAAGGGACCGCCGGCGTCGTCGAAGGCTGCACGCGATCGCGACGGGATCCGCGCCGCCGTCGCGGCATTGCGCAATGTCGCGGACGGACCGTTGATCGTCGGCGGGCACTCGTACGGCGGCAGGCAGGCGTCGATGCTCGCCGCGGAGGATCCCGACCTGGTCGACGGACTGCTCCTCACGTCCTATCCCCTCCATCCGCCCGGCAAGCCAGAACGGGCGCGGACCGAGCATCTGCCCGACATCACCGCGCCCACGCTGATCGTGCACGGTCGTTCGGACTCGTTCGGAACGTCGGCGGAGTTCGCCGAGGCGCTCTCACTGTTCACCGCACCCGTCCGGCTGCTGGAGGTCGAGAAGGCCGACCACAGTCTGAAACCCGATCGCAGCGGAGTCGGCGAATCGACCGGCGACGCCGTCACCGAGTGGCTGCTGCCGCTCGCCGAAGAACGGAGCGCACGCCGATGAGCCGAACCGAGCAGCCGACGCGGGACCTCGCCCGCACCATCTCGTACTCCCCCGATCTGGACGGCGACGCCGACCCGGGCGAAGTGGTGTGGACGTGGGTGCCGTTCGAGGAGGATCCGACACAGGGCAAGGATCGCCCGGTCCTCGTCGTGGGCCGCGATCACGGCGGGTACGTCCTGGGACTCATGCTGTCGAGCAAGGACTACCACCGCGACGACGACGATTGGTTCTCGATCGGCACCGGCGCGTGGGATGGGAAGCATCGCGACAGCTACGTACGCCTCGACCGGGTACTGCGGATCGACGACGACAGTATCCGCCGCGAGGGCGCCATCGTGGAGCGGGCGCGGTTCGACGCCGTCGCCCACATACTGCGCGAACGCTTCGGCTGGACCTGAAGCCCGTCAGTCCCGCCTGATTCTCAGCGGGTGATCCGCCTACGGGCACGCCGCACCAGGTTGGCCACTCGCGTCTTGATCGCCGGAGTGTGGTCGGGCACGGGGGCGGTCGTGGCCCAGAGGGCGATCGCGTCCAACGCCGCGTTCAGTGCGTCGTCGGTCGTCGTCGGGTGCTCGGCGGTGTGGTGAACCGCGGTAACGCGGAGATCATCGACCGTGCCGGACACCGCGTAGCCGTTCTCGACGATCGCCGCGACCAGACGGTCGGACTCCTCGGTCGCCCAGGCGAGCTGCTCACCGCTGAGCCCTTCGGGTGCACCGTCGCGCGTCTTGAAGAGGTAGTCGCCGATCAGGACGCCCTTCACCAGTCCCTCATATCGACGCCATTCGATGTCGTCGGGCTGCAGGCGGTGGTTGAGACGGCGCAGCAGTTCGGTCTGTCCGGCCGACAGCGACGAGTTGGAGCTCGGGACCTGTTCGGGAAGTTCGGCGGGGTCGATCCCGAGAACGCGGACGAAGCGCTCCCACAGTCCGTCGCCCGGCGTCTGCGTGCCCGCGGCGGGAACCGTGACGATGTGGACGCGGTCGGATCCGATCACCTCCGCCCAGTCGGCGCAGATGCGGCGGTAGTCCTGGAACTCCCAGAACGGTTCCTGCCCGGCCCCGCTGTCCGGACCACCGGTGATCGAGTCGACGAACTCGCCGAGCGTGGCGCGGCGCTGATTCTTGACGTTCTCCTGCCAGACCGACGGGACCTGGCGGGCGAGGTCGCGGACGGTGAGGACGACGTGGATCTCATCGGCGAAGTCGAGGTCGCCGACCAACTTCTTGATGTGCTCGGGTCCGGCGTTCGCGAACAGTTCGTGCGAGACCAGCGACGAGCCGTGCCACGCCTTCATCTGCGCGAGCATGGCAGGCCACACGTCGGCGTGCGCGGGGTCGGCCCAGTCCAGATACCGCTCCGGCTGCAGATGCGCCGCGGCGTGGAAGTGGTCGTCGATCCGGTTGCCGGGATACAGCAGCCCGGCGCGCGCGGACGCGTGGTCGCGATTGCGCCACAGCCGGTCCTGCAGATGGGTGGTGCCGGTCTTCGGCAGACCGACGTGGACGTAAACGGCAGACATACGTGCCAGGATAGGGGCGACCCCGGGAATCGCCCCGGCCCCCGCTCCCGCGAGTCCACCGTCCGTACCAGTTCGCTGCCTGCGGTCGTGCGGCGGCGATTTTGGCACGATGGGCGGCGCTGGTATCGTTGACCGCTGTTGCGATGGACGCTGGCCACTGACCGCTCTGTCGCCGTTGGAAACAGAACATTCGACCCGGAACGGGTCGCACCAGACGTCAGAAGAGGACATCGCGTGGCTAACATCAAGTCTCAGATCAAGCGGAACAAGACCAACGAGAAGGCTCGTCTGCGCAACCAGTCGATCAAGTCGGCTCTGCGTACCTCGATCCGCCAGTTCCGCGAGACTGTGGCGTCCGGCGACAAGGACAAGTCGGCCGAGCTGCTCGTCGTCACCAGCCGTGAGCTCGACAAGGCTGCCTCGAAGGGCGTCATCCACAAGAACCAGGCCGCCAACAAGAAGTCGGCCATGGCTCTCGCAGTCAACAAGCTCTGATGCGGCGCGGCCTACGGGCCGCGCCCCCGCTCGGCGGCGCCGAGCGACAACAGAACAGCACTCACGAACACCCCGACGACGGGCCACGCAGTCGTCGGGGTGTTCGTCGTGCCACTACCTGCTGATCGAGTACAGGAGACGACGACATCTTGCTGGTCGAGTACGGGAGGAGCGCAGCGACGACCACATCGAGACCGCCGACATCGACCTCTCGGCTCAGCGCCGCCGCGGACGCAGCTGAGCGACCGTCGACACCGCGTGTTCCAGGGCGTATCCGGCGTCGGCCGCCTGGCCCTTCACATCGCCGTTGAGCTGCGCGACCACCATGAGCGCCTCACCGATCGACGCCGAGTCCCAGGCGCGCGCCTGGGTCTGCACCTTGCCTACGCGGCCCGGCGACATCCCGAGCTCGGAGGCGAGCGAGTACTTGTCCATGTTGCCGATCGATCGCACCCGGGCGATGGCATGGACGGCTTCGGCGAGGGCGTCGGCCAGCAGGACGCGCGCGGTGCCGTGGTGCTCGGCCCACGCCAGCGATTCCATCGCACCGGCGAGGTCACCCGTCACCGCCTTGTCGGCCACCTCGAACCCGGTGACCTCGGCGCGTCCGGTGTAGTACAGCCGGACGCCGTCCGCGTCGACCTTGTTGCCGGTGTCGGCGACCAGCTGGTGGCAGGCCGCTGACAGTTCACGAAGATCGGAGCCGACCATGTCGGTGACGAGTTCGACGACCTCCGCAGACACCTTGGCGCCCAGCTGGCGGAACTCGCTACGGACGAAGTCGGCGCGCTCGTTGGGCCATTTCGGTGCCGCGCACGCGAACTCCTGAGCGCCTGCCTTCTTGAGGTGCCCGACCATCGCCTTCTGTCGGCCACCGCCGGTGTGGACCACCATGAGGGTGATGCCCTCGGGGATCGACGCCGCAGTCGCGGTGATCAGCGCGGCCGGTTCCTTGCCCGCCTCGGCGGCCGACTGCACGACGATGATCCGCTCTTCGGCGAACAGCGACGGACTCAGGAGCTCGGCCATCTCGGGACCGGTGACCTCGCCCGCGCGAATCGGCGTGACGGGCACGTCGACACCCGCCTCGCGACTGCGTTCGGCCGCGACACGGGAGATGACCCGACCGGTCAGGAAGTCGTCGTCTCCGAGGAGTAGATACAGCCGATCGTTCACGTCGTTCATCGTGCCAGACCGTGCCGACACCGGTGCCGCCGCCGTCGCCACCCGACCGGCACCGCGATGAGCACCCCGAGGACCAGAACCGTCACCCACCCGGGGACCTCGATGCTCGACCACGCCGGGCCGCCGAGGTGGTCGGCGACGGCGATGAGCCACCGCGTGGGTGGCCCGGCCGCGCGGACCAGGAAGTCGGCGAGAACACCGCCCGGACCGTACCGCGGGCCGAGTGCGCCGACCACCGCCGCGGCGGTTCCCAGCAGCGCCGCCATCCCCACCACCGGAATCGCCACCAGGTTCGCCGGAATCGCGAGCAGGTTGATCGTGTCGGTCAGCACGATCAACAGCGGCGTCGTCAGAATCTGTGCCGCGAGCGTCATCGCCAACAACGTCGCCGGTGCGTCCGGCATCCCGCGGATCGTCAGCGCGCGCCGGATCGGCTGCGACCACAGCACCAGCCCGAGCGTCGCGACCACCGACAAGGCGAACCCCGGCGCCACCGCCATCTGCGGCCACAACAGGATCACCACGATCACCGCCGTCCCCAACGCGGGCAGCGCCTGCACCCGGCGCGACCCGAGACCCGCCAGCAGCCCGACCGAGCCCATCACCGCCGCACGCAGCACACTGTCCGACGGTCGTACCAGGATCACGAATCCGACGATCGCACACGCCCCCACCAGAACCACCGTCCGTGCCGACGCACCCGTCATGCGGACCACCAGGATCACGGATCCGCACACGAGCACCAGATTGCTGCCGGAGACCGCCACCAGGTGTGTGAGCCCGGCACTGCGGAAGTTGTCGGAGGTCTGCTGATCGAGGCCGCTCACATCGCCGAGTACCAGCCCAGGCAGCAGGCCCGCCGGCCGCTCACCGAGCGCGCGGGCGGCGACGTCGCGCAACCGTTCGCGCACCCGCCCGGCGACCCGCTGCCACCAGGGTGCGTCGCCGGTCCTGGTCAGCTCGCCGACCGCGGTGAGCCGCGCCGCCCGCAGGCGGTCGGCCACCCCGTCGCGGGGTGGCCGAACCCGGACGCGCACCCGATAGCGTTCGCCCGGAAGCGGATCGACCTGCGACGCCCTCGCCAGCAGCGTCACCGCAACAGGTCGTTGCCGGGCGCCGCGCACCGCGCGGACGGTGACCGGCAGGCTCATCATTCCTGGAATCGCGAACGACGGATCACCCGCCACTTCTACCTCGACCAGCGGCTTGCCGTCGATCACGGCGATCGGCGCCTGGTCCACCGCGATGATCCGCAGCAGGACGACGATCGTCGACGCCGCTGTCACCCCGCACGCCGCGGCGGCGGTGAGCGCGATCGACGTGCCGATGCGCGTCGATCGGCTCCCGACCACCAGCGCAAGTCCCACGGCGGCGACCGCACCCGCCAGGACCGCTCCGACTGCGACCGGCACCAGCAAGGCGACCGCCGCGGCCGCCCAGCATCCGGCAGCGGGCAGCGCCAACCGGAGATCGGCGGTCTTCACCCGACCGTGACGAGCGGTTTCAGTTTGGCCAGCCGCGCAGGCCCGATGCCGTCGACCTCCGCGAGTTGCGACACCGACGAGAAGCGACCGTTCGCATCACGCCACGCGACGATCGCGGCCGCCGTCACCGGACCCACGCCGGGGAGCGCCTCGAGCTGTTCGGCAGTCGCCGCGTTGAGATCGACGAGCGCCGTCCCGTCGGTCGGGACGCTGCCGCCCTGCGCGGGCGGCGGCTGCGCACCGGGTGTGGCTCCGGAGGCGGCGACGACCGCACTCTTCACCGTGTCGACCCCGCCTTTCCCGACCAGGATCTGATCGCCGTCATGCAGGAGCTGTGCCATGTTGAGGCTGATCAGATCGGCGCCCGGCTGTGCCCCACCGGCCTGGGCGATCGCGTCGGCCACCCGCGCGGTGTTCACGATCCTCACCAGCCCCGGCCTCCGGACCAGCCCGACGACGCTGACGATGATCCGCGCGTCGTCTGCGGTATCGCTCGTCGATGCTTTCGGCGCCGACGGCCCCGCCCCAGACGGACCCGCCGACGGCTGCGCGCCGGCTTCGAACGCGACGAGCGGCGCCGTCGGCTCATTCTGTTTCAGCAGCGAGTAGCCCGCGATGGCGCAGGCGATGAGACCGACGACGATCAAGCCGATCGCCGCAGGCGGCAACATCGAGAGCCGACGACGCGGCGGTTCCCAGTCGTCCTCCCAGTCGTCCTCGTCGCCGAGCGAGTCCAGGCCGGGAAGGTCGTCGTCCGCCCCGTCGTCGTCTGCAATCGCGGAGTCCCGGTCCCCGGCGTCGAACCAGTCGTCGTCGATCCAGTCCGGCTCTGGGGCCCGCGATCGGGGCAGCCAGTCGGGGTCGTCGTTGCCGACCGCCCGCTCAGTGTCCTCGATCGGCGGGTCGGCCGTGTCGTGCTCGGCCCACGCGTTCCTCCCCTCCGGTGTGTCGAGCCAACTCGGCATTCCGGTGACGCCCCACGGCTGCGTCGACGGCGCCGGTGACGCCAGCCTCGCCAAAGGATCGGGCCCGTTGTCGCGGTCGCGGCCCACCCGCTGCTTCCTCCCCATGAGCGCACGGTAGGCGTCACACGACGTCGCCGAAAGGTCGGTTATGACAGAAACACGAATCTGTGGATGAATCGGCTGATTTCCACAGATTTGGCATGTCCGAGGCCTTGCGTGCAGGCACCCCCGACACCCCGCACACCGATGGCTGAGTTGAGCCGCTCCGAGCGGCCTGACTCAGCCATCGCTCGCGACGAGATCGGGATTCGGCCGGACAGATGCACGACATCCGCTCATTCGCGGGCGGCGAGGCCGTCCAGCAGCACGCGGAGCCCGGACTCGAACAGCACGTCGGCGTCGTAGGGGTAGCCCGCAGCCATGATCGCGTTCATGGTCGGGAACTGCTCGGGCGGGGCGACCCGACGGAGGTCGCTGAGACGGGTATCGACCCATTCGTCGTTGGTGAGGCCGGTCTCGGCGAGGTCGGACAACTCCAGCTCCAGCGTCAGCCCGACGCCGCGAACAAAGTGCAGGACGGTCAGGTAGTCGGTGAACGCCTGCACCGGATCGCCGACCGCCTCCACGAGGCAGGCCAGCATCCGCTCCGACATCGCCATCGCACTCGGCAGCGCAGCGGGCCGGGTCATCGACAGGGCGCCCGCGAGCCACGGATGCCGGACCATCACCTGCCACAGCGCGCCGACGGCGCCCTCGAGGTCGGTCCGCCACGCCCCGGACGGCGACGGCACCGCGACCTCACCGAGCACCCGGTCGAGCATCGCCGACTCCAGGTCGTCGCGGCTCGGCACGTAGCGGTACACCGCCATCGTCGGAATCCCCAGCGCGGCGCCCAGCCTGCGCATCGACACCCCGGCCAGCGACTCCGCATCCGCGATCTGGACCGCGACGCCGACCACGCCGTCAGCGGTCAACACGGCGGGGTCGGCACCCGCCGGCGCCAGCACGACGGTGCCACGGCCCGGCGTCGCCTCGACCAACCCCTCGTCTTGCAGGAGCGCCAGGACCCGACTGGCCGTCGCCATCGCGACGTTGTGATCACGCATGATCGCCCGCGTCGACGGCACCACATCGCCGGGGCGCAGCATCCCCGTCACGATCCGATGGCGGATCTCCTCGGCGATCTGCTCGGCTCTCGACATTCTCAGCTCCTCGCGAATGCACTAGTGCACTTTCACTGAATTCCTTGATGAACACTGTATTCCTGTGCGTTTCCAGGTCCTACGCTTTCAGCATGAAAACCATGAAGATCCTGATCAGCGGCGCTTCGATCGCCGGACCTGCCGCCGCCGCGCTCCTGAGCCGACAGGGCCACCACGTCACCATCGTCGAACGCGCTCCGTCGCTGCGCCTCGGCGGGCAGACCGTCGATCTCCGCGGAGCGGGTCGCACAGTCGTGGACCGCCTCGGACTGACCGCCGCCACGGACGCCCGGCTGCTCCAGCAGCGCGGCATCGCCACCGTCAGCGCTCGCGGACGGCGCCTGAGCGCACTGCCGGTCGAGGCCTTCGACGGCAACGGCATCGTCTCGACGCACGAGATCCTGCGGGGCGACCTCGCCGAACTCCTGATCACCGCCCTGGACCCGTCCGTCGAGATCCGGTGGGGCGATTCGATCACGGCGATCGAGGAGGACGGCAGCGGCGCCACCGTGCACTTCGAGCACGCCGCGCCCGGCCGCTTCGACCTCGTCATCGGCGCCGACGGCCAGGGCTCCGCGGTCCGTCGCGCCGCGTTCGGCCCCGACGACGACCACCTGGACCCCATCGGACTGCGGTTCGCCTGGTTCACCGCGACGATCGACCAGGACCTCGACGAGTGGTACCTGCTGCACAATGCTCCCGGCGGACGCGTGGTCTCGGCCCGTCCCTCCCGCGGCGACGGGACCGTCAAGGCGTCGTTCGCGGTGCGCGGCAGCGATCCGCACCCGCTCGACCGCGAAAGCCAATGGCAGATGCTGGAGACGGCCTTCGTCGACGTCGGATGGGTGGCGCCGCAACTCCTGGCGCAGATGCGCGACGCCGACGACTGGGCGTACGCCGACCTCGCCCGGGTTCGGATGGACCGGTTCGCCACCGATCGCGTCGCCCTCATCGGCGATGCGGGCTACTGCCCCACTCCGCTGACCGGTCTCGGAACCACGCTCGCGCTCGTCGGCGCCTCTGTGCTCGCCGGGGAGATCGGCAGATCCGGCGGCGACGTCGCGGCGGCGCTGACGTCGTACCAGGAGATCATGCGGCCCTTCATCGCACGGGCGCAGGAGCTGCCGCCCGGCGGCGTCGGCGGCTACGCACCGTCCAGCCGCGCCATGATCGCCGCCAGCCGCTTCTCGTACTGGGCCATGAATCGGTGGCCGCTCAAGAATCTGTTGGCTCCGCAGTTCGCGAAAGCGGACGGCATCGACCTGCCGGAGTATGCGGTTCTCGGCGCCGACCGGCTCAGGTGAGCGGGTCCAGCCCGTGCCCGAGTGTGACGCCCACGGCGCCGGGGCCGACGTGGGTGCCGAGGACGTCGCCCAGGTCGACGACGATCGTGGAGGTGATGTTCTCGATACGACCGGTGGCCTGCTCCAGCACCGACTCGGCCAACTCTTCGTTCTGACAGTGTTGAACGCCGACGGTCACCGCATCGTCCTCCGCCAGTTCGACGGCGGCGTCGAGCATCTTGGCGATGGCCTTGGTGGAGGTCCGGTGCCGCTCACGCAGGGTCAGAATGCCGTCGGCCATGTGGAGGATCGGCTTGATCGACAGGGCGGAACCGAGCATGTGGCTGGCCGCGCTGATACGACCGCTGGACCGCAGATTGTCGAGCGCCTGCACGCAGATCATCGATTCGGCAGTGGCGGCAGCCCGGACGGCGGCCTCGTACGCCTCGTCGCGGTCGGCGCCCTTCTCGGCGGCCTGGACGGCCGCCATCGTCGTGAGTCCCACCGAGAGCCCGACAGACCGAGAGTCGACGACGCGGACGTTGCCCTCCATCGTCTCCGCCGCCAGCCGGGCGGCGCTCCACGTGCCGGAGAGTCGACGCGACATGTGGACGGCCACCACGCCGTCGCCCTCGCTGAGCTCCCACGCCTGCCCGTACGTCTTCTGTAGATCGCGAAGATTGGCGCCCGAGGTGGTGACCTTCGGCGTGGTGATGATGTCGTCGGGCATCTCGTCGACGCCCTCGGCGTAGCTGGCGCCGTCCTCCGTGGTCAGGTACAGCGGCACCTGCAGAATTGCGTGCTTGTCACGCAGTGACGCGGGCAACCGCGACGACGAATCGGTGACGATGACGACAGGCACCCCTACACGGTAGCGGGTGCGGTCCGAAGCACCGGACGGCGGTCTACCCGCCCAGCGCCGCGCGCAGCACCGGGGCGCTCACGTCGGCGATGCGACGATGCGTCGGCACGCTCCAGTGAATGCCGTCCGGGTTCATGACGATGTCGGGATCGGCGAAGGCCTCCGCCGTGACCGGGTACCAGTCGATCGTCGGCAGCCCCTGCTCGGCGGCCCACTCCGCGATGGCGACGGTCGTCGCGATTCGACCGGGATGCACGTTGCCGTAGTACGGGCTGTCGTGCGTGGACGGCAGGCAGACGACGATCGGCAGATCTGGCCGCAAGTGCGCCAACGCGCCGCGAATCTTCTCGAAGTAGCGGGCGGTCTCGCGTGCCGGGAGCGCCATCGGCCAGCCCAGCGGCGACAGCCGCGGCTGCAGCCAGCCGTAGGCGCCGCGCACCGCTTCTCGCAGCTTGGCCGGCCGCACATAGCGGATCTGTTCGCGGAACGCTGTCGGCAACGGCGACGGCAGCGAGTCCATCCCGCCGAACGCCAGCACCAGGACCTCCGCGTGCGGGACGGCCGCCCAGATCCGCGGGTCCTGGGTGATCGCCCACCAGATGTCACGGCTGGTCCACCCGATGCGCGCGAAGAGCTCCACGTCGCGGCCCAGTTCGGCGCCGACGAGGTTGGGCCAGATCCGCTCGTCGTCGGCAGCGAGGCCGCCGGTCTCGTCGTAGAAGGACAGCGAATCCCCGAGAATCAGAATCGACATCGTGGCCTACTGCACCGTGCTCTCCGCCGATTCGGCCGACGCGTTCCACACGTCGAGCCGCCAGACGGGCGCCTCACCGGGCAGCGCGTGGCCGGACAACTGCACCCAGCTGGTGTTGGCGAGCCCGCCGAAGATCGGCCAGTTCGCCACCGGGAGGTTCAGCAGACCCGCGGTGAGCGCCGCGATCACACCGCCGTGCGCCACCAACACGACCGGGGCCTCGGCGTCGTCGCCCTGACCCCAGTCGTCGAGCTGGTCGACCAGTTCGGCGACCACCGGCACCGAGCGTGCCGCGACCTCGACACGGGACTCACCGTTCGGCGGAGCCCAGCGCGCGTCGTCGCGCCACAGCCTGCGGGCGCCGGGCGACTGATCGTCGACCTCGGTGTGCGTCATCCCCTGCCAGTCGCCGAGGTGCGTCTCGCGGAGGCGGACGTCGGTGACGACCTCCTGCCCGGTGACCGACGCCAAAGCCTTGGCGGTGTCGTGCGCCCGCCGCAGATCAGAGGAACGGATGAGCAGCGGTCCGCGGGTGGCCAGCGCCCGGCCGGCCACCTCGGCCTGCGCCGTCCCGATCGACGACAGGTCGGTGTCGAGCTGCCCCTGCATGCGACGACCGGCGTTGTACTCGGTCTCCCCGTGCCGCAGCAGAATCAACCGTCGAACGATCGGGGTCAACCGTTCGACGCTGGTGTCACCGGCGTCGGGCTCGCCCCTCATTCGCCGGCGGCGTCGTCGGCCGCAGCATCGTCGGCGGACCGTCCCAGACCTTCGATCTCGATCCGCGGGCAGTCGTTCCAGAGTCGCTCGAGACCGTAGAAGTCGCGCTCGTCGTCGTGCTGGACGTGCACGATCACCTCGCCGTAGTCGAGGAGCGCCCACCGTCCCTCGCGGGTGCCCTCACGACGCAGCGGCTTGTGTCCGGACTCGCGGAGCTTGTCTTCGATCTCTTCGATGATCGAGTTGACCTGACGCTCGTTGTCGGCGGACGCGATGAAGAAGGCGTCGGTGATGACCAGGGTGTCGGACACGTCGATCGCGATGATGTCGGTGGCGACTCTGTCTTCGGCGGCCAGAGCGGCGATCGTCACCATCTCGAGGGCTTCGGGCGAAGCGGTCACGCGGGGTCCTTTCGGTACAGACCGTGCTTGGCGATGTACTGCACCACCCCGTCGGGCACCAGGTACCAGACGGGACGGCCTGCGGCGGCGCGCGCACGGCAATCGGTCGAGGAGATCGCCAGCGCGGGGATCTCCAGCATCTGCAGCACGTCGGCGGGCTTCGCCGCCAGGTGCTCCATCAGATGTGTTGCGTTCAGTTCGTATCCGGGTCGCGAGACTCCGATGAAATTCGCGAGCTCGAACAGGGCTTCCCAATCATGCCAGGACAAGATGGTGTCGAGCGCATCCGCACCGGTGATGAAGAACAGTTCATCGTCGGGAAACTGCTTCTTCAGATCGCGCAACGTGTCGACGGTGTAGGTCACGCCCGCGCGGTCGACGTCCACCCGACTGACGGTGAACCGCGGGTTCGACGCCGTCGCGATGACCGTCATCAGGTAGCGATGTTCGGCGGCGCTGACCACCCGGCTCGGGTCGGCGGCGTGCTCGCCCTCCTTCTGCCACGGGCGCCCGGTCGGCACGAACACGATGACGTCGAGGTTCAACCGGTGCGCTACTTCGCTGCCCGCCACGAGGTGCCCGTTGTGGATCGGATCGAACGTCCCACCCATCACGCCGATACGGCGGGGACTGCGTGCGGCCTGTGACATGCCGATTGACTTTACCCGGGCCCGTGCGGGACCCGTCACACCGGCAGCAGGTCGGCGATCACCTTCGACAACTGGTCCGCGTTGCGACACTCGAACATGTCGATCACCGCACCGTACTTGCTCGCGTCGGAATCGCCCGAGTCCCACGACGACTGCCGCTCCGGGTTGAGCCAGTAGGCGTTGCGGACGCGGTCGCGCATCTTGGCGAGCGCATCGGCGTGCGTGGGCCGGAAGTTGTTGCGCGCGTCGCCGAGGATCAACAGCGCACTGCGGTGGGTCAGCGAGTCGCCGTACATGTTCTCGAAGCCCTGAAGCATGTGACCGTAATCGGAGTGCCCGTCGCGCGTGCTGATGGACGCCTCGGTGAGCATGCGGGTCATCCGCTCACCGAACTGCTCGTCGCTGTTTCCGCGGTCGAAGAAGTCGGTCACCTCGTCGACGCTGTCGACGAACGCGAACACCCGGACATGGGAGAACTGCTGGCGCAGTGCATAGACCAGCTGCAGGGTGAACTGACTGAACCCGGCAACCGATCCGGAGACGTCGCAGATCACCACCAGTTCCGGCTTGCCCGGACGCGGCTTGCGACGCCGCAGGTCGATCGGCACGCCGCCGGTCGACATCGAGGCGCGCAAGGTGGCGCGCACATCGACCGGGCCGTGCTGATTACGCCGTCGCCGGAACTCCAACTTGGCGGCGAGCAGTCGGGCGATCGGGTCGATGGTCCGGCGCATCTTCGCCATGTCCTGCGGATTCGCCGAGAAGAAGTCGATCTTCTCGGGCAGCTTGGGCACCGCGTACTCGCCGACGGCCTCACGCCCGCGGACGTCGGCCATCCGGCGCTGCGTCTCCGTGGTGACGGCCTCACGCAGCCGGACCGTCGCCTCCCGGGCGGCACGACGGCTCATCGGATCGGTGCCCGGCCGCTCCCCCGACTCGGTGTCCTGACCGCCGGCCATCGCCGCGGCGATCCGCGCGATCAGCGTCTGCGGGGAGACCGCCGACATCGCCTGATAGACCGAATACGATTCGCCGCGCGCCGACTCGTACTGCCCCACCTCGCCGACGATCATCGCGACCAACTGGTCGAACCGCCCGTCGCTCATCGCCTCCTCGTCGGCGAGGATGTCCGCGGTCAACTCGCGCAGCGCCTCGATGTCGACGTTCCCCTCCGCGTCGCGCGGAACCTCCATGGCCCCGCGCCGAGCCGCCGAGCCCAGCGGGAACCACAGTTCAAAGCACAGGTCGAAGGTGTCGCGGTGGGTGTGGTCGTCGAGGAGCGTGGCCGCCAGTCCCTCCCGCAACGACCGTCGGTCGAGGAGGTCCAGCACGCTCATCGCCTGCCCGGCGTCGATGAGGTTCGACGGCCCGACGGTGATCCCTCGGGTGCGGAGGTCGTCCACGAACCCGGTGAGGGTGTCGACGAGCGGCTCGGTCACGGTGTCGCCCGCCTCCGGTCAGCCGAGCTTCAGCTCGCGCAGCGCGGTGGTGACGTCGGGGCGGTGCTTGAGCACCACGCCGAGCGTCCGCGCGATCAGCGAGTCGTCCAGCTTGCCCGCCTCCGCATCGGCGCCCGCCGTCATCGCCAGCAGCGTGTTGCCCCAGTCGATGGTCTCGGCGACCGACGGCTTCTTGCGGATGTCAAGGGTGCGGAGGACGCCGATGATGCGCACGATCTCCTCCGCCAGCTTGGTCGGCAACTCCGGCACCCGGGAGGCCAGGATCTCGCGTTCCAGTGTGGCGTCCGGGAAGTCGATGTACAGGTACAGGCAGCGCCGCTTGAGCGCCTCGGACAGTTCGCGGTTCGCGTTCGACGTCAGCAGCACGATCGGCCGACGGGTCGCCTCGACCGTCCCCATCTCCGGGATGGTGATCGCGAAGTCGCTGAGCACCTCCAGCAGCAGACCTTCGATGTCGACGTCGGCCTTGTCGATCTCGTCGATCAGCAGCACCGTCGGCTCGGTCCGGGAGATCGCGGTCAGCAGCGGCCGCGCGAGGAGGAACTCCTCGGAGAAGATGTCGCCCTTCGTCGACTCCCAGTCGCGTTGTCCCGCGGACTGGATCGCGAGGATCTGCTTGGCGTGGTTCCACTCGTAGAGTGCGCGGGCCTCGTCGATGCCCTCGTAGCACTGCAACCGCACCAACTCCGAGTCGGTCGCCTGAGCCAGAGCGCGCGCCAGCTCGGTCTTGCCGACACCGGCGGGACCCTCCACCAGCAGCGGCTTGCCGAGGCGGTCGGCGAGAAAGGCCGTCGTCGCGGTCGCGTCGTCGGCCAGATAGCCGGTCTCGCGCAACCGCGCGCGCACGTTGTCGACGTCGGTGAACACCGGCTGGATGTTTCCCCCGTCGCTGCGCTCGCCCTGGATGTTTCCGACGCCGCTCATGCGGGACGGACCTGGCCGTCGCCCCACACCAGCCATTTGGTGGAGGTCAGTTCCGGCAGACCCATTGGGCCGCGCGCATGCAGCTTCTGCGTCGAGATCCCGATCTCGGCGCCGAACCCGAACTGCTCGCCATCGGTGAACGCGGTGGAGGCGTTCACCATCACCGCGGCGGCGTCGACACGACTGGTGAACTCGTTGGCCGCGGCGAGGCTCGTGGTGACGATCGCCTCGGTGTGACCGGTGCTGTACGTCGCGATGTGATCGATCGCTGCTTCGAGATCGTCGACCACCTTCACCGCGATGTCGAGCGACAGGTACTCGCGGTGCCAGTCGTCTTCGGTCGCAGGCTCCATGCCCGGCTCTTCGCCGTGGATCACGACGCCCTGCGCCTGCAGCGCCGACGTGATCGGTGCGAGCGCCTGGTCGGCGATGCCGCTGTCGATCAGGACCGTCTCGACCGTGTTGCACACACTGGGTCGACGCGTCTTGGCGTTGAGGATGATTCGGGTGGCGACGTCGACGTCGGCCTCGCGGTGGACGAAGATGTGGCAGTTTCCGGAACCGGTCTCGATGGTCGGCACCGTCGCATTGGTGACGACCGCGCTGATCAGGCCGGCGCCGCCGCGCGGGATCACCACGTCCACGAGCCCGCGCGCCTGAATGAGCGCGGTGACGCTGTCACGGGTCTCGCTCGGGAGCAGTGCAACGGCGTTGCGGTCCACGTGGTGGTCGGACAGAACCGAGCGGAGCACCGACACCAACGCGGCGTTGGAGCTCACGGCCGACGACGAACCGCGCAGCAGGACGGCGTTGCCGGACTTGAACGAGATGCCGAATCCGTCGACGGTCACGTTGGGCCGCGCCTCGTAGACGAAGCCGACGACGCCGAGCGGCACCCGCACCTGACGGAGTTCGAGTCCGTTCGGGAGGGTCTTGCCGGTCAGCACGGCGCCGATCGGATCGGGCAGCGCGGCCACCTGGCGCAGACCGTCGGTGATGCCCGCGACGCGGTCGGCGGTCAGGCGGAGGCGGTCGACGAGCGCGGCCTCCGTGCCGGCCTCCTCGGCACGCTGCACGTCGTCGGCGTTGGCCGCGAGGATGTCGTCGGCAGCGGCGTCGATGGCGTCGGCAGCAGCCAACAGCACGGTGTTCTTCTGCGCCGTCGTGAGCTGTGCGATCGTCCGGGAGGCCGTCTTGGCCAAGGTGGCGAGCTCGGTGACCGCGAGCGTGACGTCGGCCGTCACACCGGCGGTCGTCTCGACCGAATCGGCGGTGGGTGCACTCATGATCCCCAGGGTAGCGCTAGGCGTCCTGACCACAGACCGCTCGGTGCGGCAGACTGATCCCGTCACCCCCACGGAAGGACTCCATCGTGAAAACCCGTCACGTCGCCTCGACGATCGCCGCTGCCGCCGTCGTCGTCGGCGTCGCCGCCTGCAGCCCGAACGAAGAGCCGTCGGACGCGACCACCAGCGCGTCGTCGCACGCGACCATGGACCACGGCGCGGGGGATCATCACGCGAGTTCGCAGGCTCCGGCCGACGGCGACCACAGCGACGCCGACGTGATGTTCGCGCAGATGATGCTGCCGCACCACAAGCAGGCCATCGTGATGAGCGACATCATGCTCGCCAAGAACGACATCCCGGAGAACGTCACCGAGCTGGCGCAGCAGATCAAGGACGCACAGGGTCCGGAGATCACCGAGCTCACCGGCTGGCTGACTGCCTGGGGCGCCCCGGTCGACGCGCCGATGGACCACGAGATGGACGGCATGCTCTCCGACGCCGACATCGACAAGCTCCGCACCGCGACCGGCGCCGACGCCGCGAAGCTGTTCCTGACACAGATGATCGAGCACCACGAGGGCGCCGTCGAGATGGCCGAACAGCAAATCGAGAACGGCAAGAACTCCGACGCGGTCGAGATGGCGCGGTCGATCGTCGAATCCCAGCAGAAGGAGATCGACGACATGAAGGCCATGCTGAAGGAGCTGTAGGCCCGTCCACCGCCCTCCGTCTACCCCAGGACCGGGAACACGGCGTCGCGCAGCAGCGGAGCGATGTCGTCGCGCGCGCCGTCGGCGGGATCGACCCACGCGAGCTCTGCGATCTCGGCCGATGCCGCAGGCTCGCCGACGAGGGGATGCTCGAAGACTTCGGCGACCACGGTGAAGCCTGCCTCATTCGCGGCGTCGGCGGTGAACTCGCCGAGGCGCGTGAGCGACGTCACCTCCAGGTCGACGCCGAGCTCCTCCCGCGCCTCACGGACAGCCGCCTCGGCGAAGGTCTCGCCGGGATCGAGTTTGCCCCCGGGAAACATGAACAGGGTCGAGCCCTGCTTGCGGACGGTGAGGACGCGTCCCCGCTCGTCGCGCAAGACGACGGCGCTCACGATCACTCGATCGGTCATTGTCAGCTCCTCGATCCGGGTGTCGGAGTACAGGTTGCGGCCCGGCCCCACGGTAGCCGCCCGGTGCGCAGCCGGGCGCACGCGCTCGTCGAGCGTTCGGGCCACAATTGGGTGATAATCGACGCGACTCACACCGTCCACGCACCCCGTCGCCAGGAGAATCGCGCATGACCGTCAACGACACCTTCACCGAGTTCCATGGACTGCCCATCATCGAGTTCTCGCCAGAGAAGCCCGCGGCCCCGCAGGGTCCGGTCGCCTGGCGTATCAGTGTGTCCACCTACGACGCGGAGATCTCGTGGCCCGAGGCCTTCTCGGCGTTCCTCGACCAGGTGGATCCGGCGACCGTCACCGCGATCGTCGTCGGCGGCTGGGCGGATCCGTACGACAAGAGCTCCGCCGAGGTGGTCCAGGCCATCATCGACGCGGCGCCGCGACTGCCCGCGCTGCGCGCCCTGTTCCTCGGCGACATGGACTCCGAGGACTGTGAGATCTCCTGGATCGTCCAGTCCGATGTCACCGGGCTGCTCACCGCCTTCCCCGCGCTGGAGGAGCTCGGCATTCGAGGCAGTACCCAACTTTCGCTCACCGCGACCACGCACACAGCACTGCGACGCCTGGTCATCGAGTCGGGCGGTCTGCCCTCCGCAGTGGCGCAAGCCGTCGCGGCTTCGGATTTCCCCGCTCTCGAAGACCTGGAGTTGTGGCTCGGCACCGAAGATTACGGCGGCGACGCGTCGATCGACGATCTCGCTCCGTTCCTCTCCGGTGCACGACTGCCCGCGTTGAAGCGACTCGCACTCTGCGACAGCGAGATCCAGACCGACGTCGCGAAGGCCGTCGCGGCGGCACCGGTGGTCGCGCAGTTGACCGACTTGGATCTGTCGATGGGCGTTCTCCACGACGAAGGCGGCCAGGCACTCATGTCGGGCGTCTCGCTGGCGCACCTGACGTCCATCAACCTGAACCACAACTACTTCACCGATCCGGTCCGTCAGCAACTGCGCACGTTCTTCGCCGACCTCGGCGTCGAGGCCGACGTCGAAGAGGGCGACGCGGACGCAGACGACTACGGCGACGGCGAGATCTACTACAGCATCGCCGTCTCCGAATGATCGACGCTCCGCTGACGATCGTCGGGGATCCCGACGGTCGTCGGACGCGGCTGCTGCGTGACGCCGTCGACCGGCAGGGCGGCCGGGCGCCCCGGGTGATCGGATGGGAGCACTTGATCGCCGGTACCGTTCCGCGTTTCGCCTCCCACGAGATCGTGTGGCTCGACTCCCCCGACGGCAGCCGGTCCGTCGACGCGCTGCTGCGCGGACCGGGCGAGCAGAGCCGTATCGCCGACGGACCGCGGTGGTACCGGTCCATGTGCGCGGCCGCCGCGTCGTTGCGCGGCGGGCTGCACCTCACCGATGCGGCCGACCTGCCGGTCATGTTCGACAAACGCGCGTGCCATGCGCGGCTGGCCGCCGCGGGGGTTCCGGTTCCGGACTCCCCCACCTCGGGCGGCACCGCGCCGCTCGTCGACGCGACGGCGGTGCGCGACGCGGCGGCCGCCGCCGGCCTGCGGCGGTACTTCGTGAAACCCGCGCACGGCTCGTCGGCGGCGGGAGTGGTGGCTGTCGAGACGGCGTCCGGGAACCGCGTTCAGGCGCGCTCGAGTGTGGAGATCGCGTCCGACGGGCGCCTGTTCAACACCCTGCGCGTGCGGAAGTACGTCGGCGCGGACCGCGTGGACGCCCTGCTCGACGCGGTGGCGCCCGAGACCCTGCATGTGGAGGCCTGGATTCCGAAGCCGACGGTGGCCGGGTGTCCGGCCGACCTGCGGGTGGTCGTCGTGGCCGGACGGGCCACGCACGCGGTCCTGCGCCTCGGCGCGTCCACGATGACCAACCTCCACCTCGGCGGTCGCCGCGGCGAACTGCACGCTGCGATCGACGGCCTGGAGCGTTCCGGGTTCGGGTGGACCAGAGCGCTGGGCGTCGCCGAAGCGGCCGCCCGCTGCTTTCCGCACACCCTCTGCGTAGGCGTCGATCTGCTGCCGTCGGTCGGCTGGCGGTCGGTCCGGGTCGGCGAGGTGAACGCGTTCGGCGACCTGCTCCCCGGTCTGCGCGGGCTTCCCGGCCGGGCCCACGGACTCGACACCTACGAGGCACAGCTCCGGGCGCTGCCCGAGTGGGTCGGCGATGTCGCAGCCTGACCCGAACCCCTCCGATATGAACCCCACCGACATGAACGCGATCGTCGGCTCCCACGACATCCTGTTCGTTACTCTCGACACCCTGCGCTACGACGTCGCCGCCGCGCTGGCCGCGCAGGGGCGTCTGCCGAACCTCACCGCGCACCTCCCCGGCGGTGCATGGGAACGGCGGCACACCCCCGGCAGCTTCACCTACGCCGCCCATCACGCGTACTTCGCGGGCTTCCTGCCGACACCGGACGCCCCAGGCCCGCATCCCCGCTTGTTCGCCGCCGCGTTCGGCGGCAGCGAGTCGACGGCGACGTCGACCTTCGTGTTTCCGCAGGCGACCCTCGTCGAGGGCCTGTCGGCGATCGGGTACCGCACCGTCTGCATCGGCGGCGTCGGCTTCTTCAACCGGCAGACCGCCCTCGGGTCGGTCCTCCCCGATCTGTTCGACGAGGCGCACTGGTCGCCCGATCTCGGGGTGACGGCGCCGGCGTCGTTCGAGAATCAGGTGGCCTTGGTCGAGCGCCTCGTCGCCGACCGCGACGGTGCGCAGCCGTTGCTGCTGTTCCTGAACGTGTCGGCGATCCATCAGCCCAACTGGTTCTACGCCGACGGTCGCTGCGCCGACGACGGCGACGACCTCGCCTCGCACGGCGCCGCATTGGAGTACGTGGACCGGCACATCGGGCGCCTGTTCGACGCCATGTCCGCACATCGCGACTGCTTCACCCTCGTGTGCTCGGATCACGGCACCACGTACGGCGACGACCACCACGTCGGGCATCGGGTGGGCCATCCCGCCGTGTGGACGGTGCCGTATGCGGACTTCGTCCTGCGCCGGGGAGAATGATGCCGAGATCGATCACGTTGACGACCATGACGCCGGAAAGAATGACATCCGTGAGGACCGACGAGGCGGCGACGCACCAGCAGGTGGCGCCGTATCAGCAGTACGTGTACGCCTATCCGCACAAGACGGCCTACCGGCCGCTGACGCCGCGGCCGAGCGTCGCATCGCTGTGGGAGAACGAACCCGACGCCGCGCTGTCGCTGTATCTGCACATCCCGTTCTGCGAGGTGCGGTGCGGGTTCTGCAATCTGTTCACGCGCGTCGGCGCGCCGGACGAGGCGACCACCCGCTATCTCGACGCGCTGGAACGACAGTCGATGGCGATGCGCGACGCGCTGAGTCCGTCCGCGCGCACGGCGACCGCCGCGATCGGCGGCGGGACCCCGACCTTCCTGACGCCCGGGGAGCTGGAGCGGCTCTTCGACATCGCCGAGTCGATGCCGGGGACCGATCTGCGCGCGATTCCGCTGTCGGTGGAGGCGTCGCCGTCGACCGCCACCCCGGATCGCTTGCGGATCCTCGCCGACCGCGGCACCACCCGCCTCAGCATCGGCGTGCAGACCTTCGACCCCGACGAGGCGCGCGCGGCGGTCCGCCCGCAACGCCGCAGCGACGTCGACGCCGCGCTCGCCGCGATCCGTGACACCGCGATCCCGGTGCTCAACATCGATCTGATCTACGGGATCGACGGCCAGACCGACCGCTCGTTCGTCGCCAGCATCGACGCCGCGCTGCAGTGGCGACCCGAGGAGCTGTACCTGTATCCGCTGTACGTGCGCCCGCTCACCGGTCTGGCCCGGCGCGCACCGCTGGTCGATCCCGAGTGGGACGAGCACCGGTTGCGGTTGTACCGGACCGGGCGCGACCACCTGCTGGCGAACGGCTATGAACAGCAGTCCATGCGGATGTTTCGACGCGTGGACGCGCCTGATCTGGGCCCGAACGACTACGCCTGTCAGAGCGACGGCATGGTCGGCCTCGGCTGCGGCGCCCGCAGCTACACGCGCGATCTGCACTACTCGTTCGACTATGCGGTCGACGCCACGCAGGTCCGCGCCATCATCGACGATTTCACCGGCCGCAGCGTCGACGACTTCCGACGCGCGGACTACGGCTTCGTGATCTCCGACGACGAGCGTCGGCGCCGCTACTTCCTGCAGTCGGTGCTGCAGGCGGACGGGCTCGCGACCGACGACTACCGCGCACAGTTCGGTGCCGCGCCGCACGATCATTTCGGCGAGGTGATCGACCGGTGGCGCCGACGCGGTTGGCTCGCGGACCACCCCGCGCGGCTGCAGCTGTCGGCGGACGGGCTGGCCTACTCCGACGCCCTGGGTCCGGAACTGTTCTCGCCCGCCGTGGTCGCGGCGATGGCCGACTACGAACGGCGCTGACCATGCTGACCATCCTGTATCGCGGACCGCTGGCCTCCTGCGACTACGACTGCCCGTACTGCCCCTTCGCCAAGCGCCGGGACTCGCGCGAGGCCCTGCGCGCCGACCGGGCCGCGCTGGAACGGTTCTGCGACTGGGTCGAGAACGAGCCCGACGAGGTGTCGGTCCTGTTCACCCCGTGGGGCGAAGGGCTGGTGCGCAGCTGGTATCGCCGCGCGATGGTCCGGCTCTCGCACCTGCCGAATGTGCGGCGCGTGGCGATCCAGACCAACATCAGCTGCCGGACGTCGTGGCTGGCCGACGCCGATCTCGACACGCTGGCCCTGTGGTGCACCTTCCACCCCGATCAGGTGACCGCGCCGCGTTTCCTCGCCAAGACCGCGGAGCTCGCCGATCTGGGGGTGCGGTTCAGCGTCGGGATCGTCGGACTGCCGGAACACGCCGACGCCGCGCGCATGCTGCGCGCCGAACTCCCCGAGCATGTTTATCTCTGGGTCAACGCGGCCGAGGGCCACGTGTACGACGATGCCGAGGCCGCCGCCTGGGAGACGGTGGATCCACTGTTCTCCTACAGCCGACGCCCCCACCCGTCGCAGGGAGTCGCCTGTCGGACGGGCGAGTCGGTGATCTCGGTGGACGGCGACGGAACCGTTCGACGGTGCCACTTCGTGCCCGATGTGCTCGGCAATCTGTACGACGGCTCGTTCCGCGAAGCGCTCCGGGCCCGCGCCTGTCCGCTCGCCTGCTGCGACTGCCACATCGGCTACGTGCACCTGGAATCGTTGCCGCTGTACGACGTCTTCGCCGGCGGCGTCCTGGAACGGATACCGCTCCGCGTCGGCTGACCCGCCCGGTCAGCACGTCGCCAACGCCGTCGCGAGCACTGACCGCGACGGCGCGTCGACGGGCAGGCGATAGCCGTCCAGCACGCGAATGAAGGCGATCGCGTACTGGCAGTGGAAGCCGCGCAGCCGTGGCATCCACCGGGCCGGCTCGGAGTCGGACTTGTTCTGGTTGCTGTCGGCGTCGACGGCCAGCAGATTCGACGGATCGTTCGCGAACGCCCAGCGCCGCGGACGCGGCCACTGCGCAGCGCCGAGATCCCACGCGTACGAGAGCGGCACCACATGATCGATCTGCACCGCCGCCGATCCGCGCCCGCGGCGGAAACTGATCGGCCTGCCGGTGTACGGACTGACGAAGGTGCCCGCGGCGACGGCGCGCGGGCACGACTCGATCGCGATGCGCGCCGTGACCGCGAGGTCGCGGGACAGGATGTCGTTTCGGGTGTCGCAGGAGTTTCCGCCGCCCCGCACATCCGCGGCGTCGGTCCACGCTGGGCCGAAGGCATCACGGTCGTAGCCGACGTCGTGCGCCGGCCGACGATCCAGCACGGTCAGCCGGGCCAGGCGTGAGCGCGCGGTCGCCACCGCCGTCCAGTCGACGGTCCGCGGAGGGGACGGCAGACCGACACCGACCGCGACGAGGACTGTGGTCGCGGCGAACACGACGAGCCACATCCACTGCCGTCCGGTCAGACGCACACGACCCGGCCGATGCACACGTATCCGCAGGACACGCATCCGCCACCATGTCGACCCCATCGCCTGCCGCATACCCATTGGACGCACGTCGCGTCGGCGCGGTTCCGCGACACGCCGGGATCGGCGGCGACAGTCCGGTACTGGAGGCGGTCAGTGCTGGATGTACTGCACCAGGTGCTCGCGTTCGGTCTCGAGCTCGTCGATCGCGCTCTTGACCACGTCGCCGATGCTGATGATGCCGACCAACTCACCGTCGTCGAGGACCGGCAGGTGCCGGACGCGATGCTCGGTCATCGTCTCGCGGAGCCCCTCGATGGGATCATCCGGCGAGCACGTGTGCATCACCGGCGTCATGATCGCCGAGATCGGTCCCTCCAGAATCGCCGCGCCGTGCGCGTACAGGCGGCGGACCACGTCGCGCTCGGACACGATGCCCGCCAGCGCCCCGCCGTCCCCGACCACCACCACGGCGCCGATGTTCCATTCGTCGAGAGTCGCGAGCAGGCTGCGCACCGTCGCGCCCTCCCGCACCGTGATGACTCCGCTGCCCTTCTTGCCCAAGATCTGCGCGATCCGCATGGCCGTCCTCCACTCTGTGAGCTGACTTCGACTTCTCTAGCGTCCGCCATTTCAGGCGAAAAGACCAGAGGCGCGGCAGGGCAACCGTCGAGGTCTACGACTTGTCGAGGTACTCCGCACGCGAGGGCAGCAGGATGGAGTGCACCAGGTCGGCGAGCGCGGGATGCGCGACCAGCTCGGGGTCGTCGAGGACGATCTGCTCGGCGAGGTCGCGGGCGTCGGCGATCACCTCGACGTCGTCGAGCAGCGACAGGAAGCTGAGCGAGCTCTTACCGCCCGACTGCAGCGAACCGAGGATGTCGCCTTCGCGTCGCTGGGCGAGGTCGACGCGCGCGAGCTCGAATCCGTCGGTGCTCGCTTCGACGGCGCGCAGTCGTTCCATCGACTGCCCCATGTCGCCCGCCATCGTCATCAGCAGGCACAGCCCGGCGTGCTGCCCGCGACCGACACGACCGCGGAGCTGATGCAGTTGGCTCACGCCGAAGCGTTCGGCGTTGACGATGACCATCATCGTGGCGTTCGGGACGTCGACGCCCACCTCGATGACGGTGGTCGCGACCAGGATGTCGATCTCGCCGCGAGTGAAGGCGTCCATCACGTCGTTCTTCTCGTCGGCGGGCAATCGGCCGTGCAGGATGCCGAGGCGACGTCCGGCGAGCGGCCCCGCCGCCAACTGCTCGGCGAGTTCCAGGACCGAGATCGTCTCGTCCTCGGCGTCCTGCTGCGGGCCGCCCTTCTTGCCCTTCTTCGCCTTGCCCTTCTTCGCGTTGGTCTGCTCGTCGCCGATCTTGGTGCACACCACATACGCCTGACGACCGGCGTCGATCTCCTCGTTGGCGCGCGCCCACACGCGGTCGACCCACGTCGCCTTCCGCATCGGCACCACGCTGGTGGTGATCGGCTGCCGGCCGCGCGGCAACTCGGTCATCACCGACGTGTCGAGGTCGCCGAAGGTGATCATCGCGACGGTCCGCGGAATCGGGGTGGCGGTCATGACGAGGAAGTGGGGGCGGGTGTCGTCACGCCCCTTGCCGCGGAGCACGTCCCGTTGTTCGACGCCGAACCGGTGCTGCTCGTCGACGACCACCATGCCGAGGTCGAAGAACTCCACGTGCTCTTCGAGCAGGGCGTGGGTCCCGATCACGATGCCCGCGTCGCCGGTGACGGCATCGAGCAGCACCTGACGTTTGGCCGCGGTGCCGAGCGATCCGGTGAGCAGCCCGACGCGTGTCGCGCCGTCGGCGGCGCCGAGTTCGCCGGCGCGCGCCAGGTCGCCGAGCATCGTCATGACCGTGCGATAGTGCTGGGCGGCAAGGACTTCGGTGGGCGCGAGGATGGCGCACTGGTGGCCGTTGTCGACGACGCGGAGCATCGCCAGCAAGGAGACGAGCGTCTTACCTGAACCCACCTCGCCCTGCAGGAGTCGGCTCATCGGGTGTTCGTCGGCGAGGTCCTCGCCGATCTCGAGCAGCACGTCCTTCTGCCCGTCGGTGAGCTGGAACGGCAGTCGTGCCAGCAACTGGTCCTCCAGCCCGCCGGGCACGTGCCGACACGACTGCGCGTACTCGGCCACGGCGCTGAAGCGCCGTCGTGCGAGTTCGGTCTGCACGGCCAGCGCCTCGTCGAACTTCAGTCGCGCCCGTGCGGCCTCGATGTCGTCGAGGGTCTCGGGCAGGTGCACGCGATGGATGGCCTCGTCGCCGGTGATCAGCCCGCGCTCAGTGCGCTGCCGTTCTGTGAGCGCATCCGCAGCGGGCGCGGTGTCGGCGAGCACCTGCCGCACCGCCCGCCAGACCTCCCACGTCTGCACGTCTTTGGTCGCCGGGTACATGGGGATGATGTCGCGGGAGAAGTTGGCCACGTCGTCGGCCGACGCCGTCGATCCGTGCTTGCCCGCGCCCGAGTCGCCGTCCGCGTCGTCGGCGTACATCTCGCCGATCAGCGCGGCGTTCCCGACGACGTCGATGCCGTCGTCCTCGGGCATCACCATCCAGTCCGGATGCGACAGCTGCACCTGGTTCTGAAACAGTTTGACGGTGCCCGCCATCGCGACGCGGGTTCCCGGCTTCAGCACCTTCTGGATCCAGCGCGCATTGAAGAAGCTGGCCTCGTAGTTGGCGCGGCCGTCGTTGACGACCACTTTCAGGAACTGTCCGTAGCGGCGCTTCATCTGGATCATCTGCGCCTTCTGAATGCGACCGACGACGGTGATCCACTCCCCCGGCTCGGGGCGTTCGGATTCGGTCAGGTGGCCGCGGCGGAGGTAACGACGCGGCACATACCGCAACAGCTCGCCGACGGTCGTCAACTCCAGACCGTGGAGCTTCGTGAGCAGGGCGGGGTCGATCGACGACTCGCTCAGCGGTGACGCGGTCGTCAGCATCACTCGACGCCGATCTGCAGCAGATCGCCGGACTGTCCCGACTCGTACAGCGCCAGTTCGATGCCCGCGTAGTGGCTGCGGACGTGCGCGGTGATCGCCTCGCGCGCGTCGGCGTCGAGGTCGCGGCCGGCCAGGACCGTCACCATCTCGCCGCCGGTGGCGAGCATCAGGTCGAGCAGGGCGGTCGCCGCCTGTCGCTGTTCGGGGGCGATCACCAGGACGTCGGAGCCGATGAGGCCCAGGGTGTCGCCGATGTCGCAGGTGCCCGCGAGGGTCATCATCTTGCTGTTGGAGCGCATCAGCGAACCCCAGCGGGTGCTCGCGGCGGCTTCGGCCATCGCAAAGGCGTCGACGTCGGACTCCTCATCGGGCTCGTGCACGGCGAGCGCCGACAGGCACTGCACCATCGACAGCGTCGGCAGGAACACCACCGACCGCTGTGGCGACCGTGCCTGCGCACCGACCTGAACGAGGTCCTGGGACGACATCATCCCGTTGCCCATGACGATCACGTGGGCGCTGTCGGCGACGCGGATCGCCTCGGAGAGGGTCGCCGGGTGCACCCCGTGGTCGGCCCGGACCACCGAGGCACCGGCCTCGGTGAACAGTTCTTCGGCACCGGCGCCGGTGACGAGCGCGACCACCGCGCGCTTGTACCTCGGCGGCGGATCGTTGGCCCCGGGGACCGAGCGGATGGCGTCGAGCGCAAAGCAGCTGATCCGGATGTCGGAGACACAGCCGACGCCGATGCCCGCCTCCACCGCGGCGCCCGGTTCGTCGGTGTGCACGTGCACCGAGAAGCGTTCGGCGGCGGCAGAGCTGTCACCGACGATGACGATGGAGTCGCCGAGCTCGCCGAGCCGGTCCCGCAGTTCGCCGATCCGTGAGCCGTCGGTGGCCTCGAGCAGGTACATCACCTCGAAGTCGGTGTCGCCCTCGTCTGCGCACTCGCCGTCGTCGTGACCGGTGAGTCCGCCGCCTGCGCTGAGGATCCCGCGGTAGGCGCGTCGTTTGTTCGCGACCCCGGTGACCACCAGGACCAGCGCGTCGGCGATCACCAGGAAGCCGCGCCCACCCGCGTCGACCACCCCCGCGTTCGCCAGTTCGGGCATCTGGTCCGGCGTCAGGTCGAGGGCCTGGGCGCAGTCGTCGGCGACGGCTCGCGCCAGATCGGCGGGCGACCCGTTCACGTTGGCCGACGCGCTCTCGGCCGCGACCCGCAGCACCGTGAGCACCGTGCCCTCGCGCGGCTCGCTGACGGCGCGCCGGGCCGCCAGGGCGCCGAGCCGCAGACCGTTCTTGACGAGTCGGTTGAAGCTGGGGTCGTTCTCCTCCACGGCGAGGTCTGCGGCGTCGGCCAGGCCGATGAGCACCTGCGACAGGATGACGCCGGAGTTGCCACGCGCGGCCGACACAGCGGCATCGGCCAGGGCTCGAGTCACGGTCTGCAGATCGGACTGATCGGTCAACTCGTCGAGTGCGGCCACCGCACCGGCCATGGTGTACGCCATGTTGCTGCCGGTGTCCGAGTCGGGAATCGGGAACACATTGAGTGCATTGATCTCCGAGCGCATCGTCTCGAGGCCGTCCGCGCACGCCTGCACCCAGTCTCTGATGAGCTGCGGATTGATCGAGGTGCTGCTGTCTCCGATGCGTCCAGACACTTCTCCACCCGCCCTTTCTGTCCCCGCCGCCCGCGCCGACCGTCTACGCTCACTCTTGCGCCTGAGGTTACCGTCCCCCGCCGACACAGACGTATCGGACGACCCCGGTGCAGGACTCGGAGGCATCGAGCAGCCCGATTTGGTCACGACCGGTTTCGCGGTTATTCTGGTCAGGTTGCCGATAGACGCGGCGCGCCTTGCAGCGCTCTACAGTCGGCTGACCATTGACCACCATTTTCTACCAAGGGAGTTCGAAATGGCTGCCGTATGTGACGTTTGCGGTAAGGGCCCTGGCTTCGGCAAGTCGGTCTCGCACTCGCACCGGCGCACCAACCGGCGCTGGAACCCGAACATCCAGTCCGTGCGCGTTGAGGTTGCCCCCGGCAACAAGAAGCGCCAGAACGTGTGCACCTCGTGCCTCAAGGCCGGCAAGACCGTCCAGGCCTGAGCGACTAACGCTTCACGATCGCCGTCCGGCAGTGCCGGGCGGCGATTTCGTCGTGTCCGGCCCCGGGCGGCAACCAGGATCGGTGAACCTCGTTGCCCTCCCTCCGAACCCATCACGACCGAGCGTTCAGTAAAGTACTCGGCATGGCTTCTGATCTGGTTCATGTCGACGACAACGGCATCCTCACGCTCACCATGTCCACCGCGAACGCAGGCACCGCGCTCGACCACGAACTGGTTCTGGAATCGCGGGACGCCCTCCGCGCGGTGACCCGCGGCGCCCTCGACGCCGACGTCGTCGTCCTGCGCGGTGACGGCAAGAACTTCTGCGCCGGCGGCAACGTCGCCCAGTTCGCTGCAGCCGACGACCGGGCCGACTACCTGCGCGGCCTGGCCGACGACCTGCACTCCACGCTCGCGTACCTCTACGAGTCGCAGCTCCCCGTCGTCGCGGCGGTCAAGGGCTGGGCCGCCGGTGCGGGCATGAGCCTGGTGCTGCACGCCGACATCGCGATCGGCGGCACGTCCACCAAGCTGCGTCCGGCCTACCCCGGCATCGGCCTGTCGCCCGACGGCGGCATGTCGTGGCAGTTGCCGCGCGTCGTCGGCGCCGCCCGCGCCCGGCACATCATCATGACCGACCAGATCCTCGACGCCGAGCGTGCACTGGAGCTCGGCATCCTGTCGGAGATCGTCGCCGACGACGCCGTGGAGCAGAAGGCGTACGAGGCCGCTGCGACGCTCGCCGCGGGCCCCCGCGGCTCGTACCGCGCCATCCGCAGGCTGGTGCACGAGGGCGCCACGCGGTCGCTGACCGACCATTTCGCCGCCGAGGGCGCGTCCATCTCGGTGCTCAGCGCGACGGCCGAGGGCATCGAGGGCGTCGACGCCTTCCTCGCCAAGCGGGCGCCCGACTACCGCGGCGTGCGGTAAGCACTCACCGCGGACCGAGCACTCACCGCACCGGCTCGATCAGGGCAGTCGCCAGTCCACCGGCTCGCCGCCGATGTCGAGGAGTTCGTCATTGGCGCGCGAGAACGGCCGGGAGCCGAAGAACCCACGCGACGCCGACAGCGGCGACGGATGCACCGACTCGATGGTCGGGACGTCGGGCAGCCACTCGGCGAGACGACGGGCGTCGTTGCCCCACAGGATCGCGACCAGCGGTTCGTCGCGCGCGGCGAGTGCCTTGATCGCGCACTCGGTGACCGCCTCCCACCCCTTGTTCCGGTGCGACGCCGGCTCGCCGGGCATCACCGTCAGCACCCGGTTCAGCAGCAGCACGCCCTGCTCGGCCCACGGTGTGAGGTCGCCGGTGGCCGGACGCGGAAACCCGAGGTCGTCGCAGTACTCCTTGTAGATGTTCTGCAGCGACCGCGGGATCGGCGCGACATCAGGGGCCACCGAGAAGCTCAATCCGACGGCGTGCCCGGGCGTCGGGTACGGATCCTGACCGACGATCAGCACGCGCACGTCGTCGAACGGATGGGTGAACGCGCGGAGCACGTTCTGGCCGGCGGGCAGATAGCGGCGTCCCGCGGCGTTCTCTGCGCGCAGGAACTCGCCCATCCGCGCGACCACCGGCTCCACCGGCGCCAGCGCCTTCGCCCAGCCCGGATCGATCAGTTCAGAGAGCGGTTTCGCCGACACTTTAATCGAGCCTCCGAAGGTTCTGCCGGTAGTACTGCGCGTTCTGGTAGTACAGCTCCACGTTGTCGTCGACGTGGCCTTCGGGCACCTGGTAGCCCGCACGGATCTTGGCGGGAACGCCCAGCGCCATCGACCGTTCGGGGACCTCGAAGCCGAACGGGACCACAGCCCCCGCTCCGACCACCGAACCGGCGCCGATCACCGACTTGTTGAGGACGATGGACCCGGAGGCGATCAGGCAGTTGTCGCCGATCGTCGAGCCTTCGATGTGGGCGTTGTGGCCCACCACGCAACCGGCCCCGAGCACGGTGGGATCGACGAAGGTGCAGTGGATGACGGTGCCGTCCTGGATGTTGCTGCGGGCGCCGATGGTGATGGTTCCGTAGTCGCCGCGCAGCACGCAGCCGGGCCAGATCGAGACCCCGTCGCCGAGCGTGACGGCGCCGATCACCGTCGCGTCGGGATGAATGAAGACATCGTTGCCGAGGACCGGTTCACGATCGCCGAGTGCGTAGACAGCCATGCGACGATCTAATCAGGTCACGCTTGTGTGAACGATTGCCACCCGCGGATCTCGCCCACCGGTGCGCCGTCGATCCATGCGCCCGGCGCCGCCGCGGTCACCCGCCCGATCACGGTCCAGCCGTCCGGCACCGACGGAGGCGAGAACGAGGCCAGCAACTCGTGCTCCTCCCCGCCGCCGTGCGTCCATCGCAGCGGATCCACACCGAGCGCCGCACCGAGTTCGTCGAGGCCGTCCGCCTGCGGGATCCGCGCCGACTCCACGTCGAGCCGCACGTGCGACGCTGCGGACATGGTGATGAGCTCCTCCACCAGACCGTCCGACACGTCGGTCATCGCATGTGCTCCGGCGAGGGCCGCGATCCGCCCCTGAGCCAGGTCGGGCTGCGGCAGCCGATGGTTGTCGACCAGGGAGGAGAACTCGGCCAGCAGGGCCCGGTCCGCACCGTGTTCGACGGCGGCGAGCGCGGCCAACCCGCCCGCCGGTCCGCCGAGCGGACCGCTGACGGCCAAGACGTCGCCCCCGCGCGCCCCGGACAGCGCGACGGCCGCGGTCCCGTCGAGCACGCCGAGCGAGGTGACCGTCAGCACCACCTCCGCCGCCGACACCAGATCGCCGCCGAGGACCTTCGCGCCGTAGGCGTGCGTCTGCGCGACGATGCCCGCGTTGAGTTCCAGAATGCGGTCGACGGGGGTGGTCGGAGGGCAGCCGATGGAGACGACGACTCCGGTCGGAACGCCGCCCATCGCCGCGATGTCGGCAGCGCTCTGCACCACCGCGCGCGCCCCGATCTGTCGCGGGCTGGACCAGTCGAATCGGAAGTGTCGGCCGGCGACGGCGGTGTCGGTGCTGACCACCACCGGACCGGTGGGCACGAAGACCGCGGCGTCGTCGCCGGAACCGATCACGACGTCGCCCGGCCCTGTCCTCGCCGCATCGGTGAACATCGCGATCAATGCGCGCTCGCCGACCTCGCCCACCGTCTTCACTGCGACGATGCTACCGGCCGCTCGCGACACGCCCGCACCGGCGATTTCTCACCGAGAAGATTTCTCACCGACCGGGATCATCGGCAAGACTGGCATCATGAGCGATGTGCCCGATACGCCGACCGGTGACGACGAGCCCACTGTGCGGCCGTCCACCGACACTGCCACGGCGGACGCCGATCCCAGCGCACGACTGAGTCCAGCCCTCATCGCGACGCTGATCACGGTGCCGGTGTTGGTGATCGCGGGGTTCATCGCCTTCGCCGCCCTGAAGTACTCGGGCAACGGGACCCCGACCTCGCCCATCGACGGCTACGCGACGGGCGGCCCGGGCGCCGACAAATGCACCGACTTCATCGCGAAACTGCCCGCCCGGCTCGGCGACTTCAACGACAAGACCATCGACGACACCACCGTCCGCTGGCGCAAAGAGGGATCGGATCCGCTGGTGCTGCGCTGCGGTGTGCAACGCCCGACGGATCTGGCGCCCACCAGCGCGCTCCAGGTGATCAACCCGATCCAGTGGTTTCTCACTGACAGCGAGTCGGGCACCGGTCAGGCGTTCGTGAGCGTCGACCATCGCCCGTACATCGCCGTGTGGGTGCCGGTCCAGGCGGGCAACGGACCGATCACCGATCTGTCGGCGCTGATCGCCGAGAACTTGACGCCCGCGCCGCTCGACTTCGGCGACTGATCCGGCGCGCCCGCGACCGAGTCAGTCGGCGTTCTACGGCGCCGCGGCCCCGTACACCTCGGGCTTGGTGCTACGACCCAGCAGTGAGGCGACCATGTCCGGCACCGACATGCCCTCGTGGCACACCCGGTTCACCGCTTCGGTCAGCGGCATGTCCACGCCGTTCTCCCGGGCGAGGGCCAACACCGACGCGCAGGACTTGACGCCTTCGGCCACCTGGCCGTTGGTCGCGGCCTGCGCCTCCTCCAGGGTGGCGCCCTCCCCCAACCGGGCGCCGAAGGTGCGGTTGCGCGAGAGCGGCGACGAGCAGGTGGCGACGAGGTCGCCGATGCCTGCGAGGCCCGCCAGCGTGGTGATGTCGGCGCCGAGGGAGGCGCCGAGCCGAATGGTCTCGGCGAGCCCCCGCGTGATAATCGTCGCGAGCGTGTTCTCGCCGAACCCGAGACCGGATGCCATCCCGCAGGCCAGGGCGATCACGTTCTTGGCCGCGCCGCCGATCTCGCAGCCGACCACGTCGACGTTGGTGTACGGCCGGAAGTAGCCGGTCGCGAACGCCTCCTGCACCCGCTTGGCCTGGTCCTCGTCGACGCAGGCGATGACGGTCGCCGCAGGCTGGCCCTGCGCCACCTCTTTCGCGAGGTTGGGTCCGGACAGCACCGCGATCTGGCGGGCCGGGAACTCGGTGACTTCCGCGATCACCTCGCTCATCCGCTTACCGGAGCTGATCTCCACGCCCTTCGCCAGCGACAACAGCACGGCATCGGCGGGCAGATGTTCGCGCCACTGCTCCAGGTTGCCGCGCAGCGATTGAGACGGCACGGCGCAGACGACGAGGTCCACGTCGCTGAGGGCCTCCTCGACGGCGGCGACCCCGCGGATGGTGTCCGGGAGCGGATAGCCAGCCAGATAGTCGCGGTTCTCGTGATGGGTGTTGATCTGATCCACCAGCTCACTGCGGCGCGCCCAGATCTTGACATCGTTGCCTGCGTCGGCCAGCACCTTCGCCACGGCCGTGCCCCATGACCCCGCACCCATCACTACTGCTCGCAACTCGCACTCCTAGCCCGGTGGACGAAACTGCGGTCCACCCTATCGCTCCTCCGGTGCGGTTCGACTGGATTGGGGTGTGCGGCGACCGCCGCGGCACTCGGCCGGCCGGTGCTGCACCATGGTGTGCATGCCCGCTTCGCCTTCGGTCGCCGTCGTCCTCGCCGTGAAGCGGCTCGACGCCGCGAAATCGCGGCTCTCGGCCGTCGGTCCCGCCGACCGCCGTCGCGATTTGGTGGCGGCGATGCTCGCCGACACGCTCGCAGCCGTCCAGGGCGCCGGGATCTCCCGCGTGACGGTGGTGACCCCCGACCCCCGCGTCGATGAGATCGCCGCCGCCTTCGGGGCCCGGACACTCGCCGAACCGCCGGCCGGCAGCCTCTCGCCCCTCAATGCCGCGTTGGCGCACGGCCTCGCACACGCCCACGCCGACGCGCACGTCGACACCGTCGCCGCGTTGCAAGCCGACCTCGCCGCGCTCGACGCCGCCACGCTGACCGCAGCGCTCGCCGAGGCCGACGAGGTGCTTGGACACGACGTCGACGCGACGTTCGTCGCCGACCGCAGCGGGACGGGCACGGCGCTGCTCGTCGTCCGCTCGGGCGTCGTGTTCGCCCCGCGGTTCGGCCCCGGCTCCGCCGCGGCGCACCGGACGGCGGGCGCGGTGGAACTCGATCCGGGCCGCGCGCGGTGGGCGCGACTGCGCACCGACGTCGACACGCCCGACGACCTCGCGGCGGCGGCCCGACTCGGTCTGGGTCCGCGCACAGAGCGCGCGGTCACTTCGGTCGCACCGGGCGCCCGATCCGACACGAACGGCGAGTTTCTCCGGAGCTGACAGGACAGGGCCGCGGGCATGGTTCACAATTGACGCGTGAGTGCCACGGACGAGATCGAGACTGAACCACAGACGGACCTGCCGGCTGCCCTGCCCGCGGAGACTGTGGACCCTGATGAAACAGCGGACCTGCCCATCGACCGCTATTTCAACCGAGAGCTCAGTTGGCTCGATTTCAACTCCCGCGTGTTGGCACTGGCCGAGGACGTCTCGCTGCCGCTCCTGGAGCGCGCCAAGTTCCTCGCGATCTTCGCCTCGAATCTCGATGAGTTCTTCATGGTCCGCGTCGCCGGACTGAAACGCCGCGACGAGACCGGACTGTCGGTCCGGTCGGCCGACGGCCGTTCACCGCGCGAACAGTTGCAGATGATCGCCCTGCGCAGCCAGAAGGTGTCCGATCGACACGCGCGCGTGTTCCGCGACTCGGTCTTGCCCGCTCTGACCGCCGAGAACATCAAGATCATCGGTTGGGACGACCTGAGCGCCGCGCAGCGCACCCGGATGCGCGAGCACTTCCACAACGAGCTGTTCCCAATTCTGACGCCGCTGGCGGTGGACCCCGCGCACCCGTTCCCCTACATCTCGGGCTTGAGCCTGAACCTGGCGGTCACCGTGCGCGACCGTGCCGGGGACGACGACGACTCCGGCAGCTACGGGGGCGAACACTTCGCCCGTGTCAAGGTGCCGGACAATGTGAACCGGTTCGTCCGCGTGGACCAGTTGGCGCCGTCGGACGCGACCGTGATCGACGACGCCCCGCGCCCGGCGCTGTTCCTTCCCGTCGAGAACTTGATCGCCGCGAACCTGTCGGAGCTCTTCCCCGGCATGGACATCGTCGAACACCACGTCTTCCGGGTGACCCGCAACGCCGATTTCGAGGTGGATGAGGACCGCGACGAGGACTTGCTGCAGGCCCTAGAGCGCGAACTCGCCCGCCGCCGCTTCGGTTCGCCGGTGCGCCTCGAGGTCGGCGACGACATGACCGAGCACATGCTGGAACTGCTGCTGCGTGAGCTCGATGTGGATCCGGCCGACGTGGTCGCGATCCCCGGGCTGCTGGATCTGACGTGCCTGTGGCAGATCTACGGCGTGGACCGTCCCGCGCTGAAGGAACGCCCGTTCGTCCCCGCCACGCACCCGGCGTTCGGCGAGCGCGAGACCCCGAAGAGCATCTTCTCCACGCTGCGCGACGGCGACGTCCTGGTGCAGCATCCGTACGACTCCTTCTCGACGAGCGTCCAGCGCTTCATCGAGCAGGCCGCCGCCGACCCGCAGGTCCTCGCCATCAAGCAGACCCTGTACCGCACGTCGGGCGACTCGCCGATCGTTCGCGCGCTGATCGACGCCGCCGCGGCGGGCAAGCAGGTCGTCGCCCTGGTGGAGCTCAAGGCGCGCTTCGACGAACAGGCCAACATCAAATGGGCACGCACGCTGGAGCAGGCAGGCGTCCACGTGGTCTACGGACTCGTCGGCCTCAAGACGCACTGCAAGACGTGTCTGGTGATCCGCCGCGAAGGCTCCACCCTGCGCCGGTACTGCCACATCGGCACCGGCAACTACAACCCCAAGACCGCTCGTCTCTACGAGGACGTGGGTCTGTTCACCGCGGCGCCGGAGATCGGCGCGGACCTGACCGATCTGTTCAACACGCTGACCGGCTACTCGCGTAAACAGGAGTACCGCAATGTGCTGGTGGCTCCGCACGGCATCCGGACGGGGATCATCGATCGGATCCAGGCCGAGATCGCGGCACATCGCGCGGGCGACGACCGCGCGCGGATCCGATTGAAGGCCAACGCGCTGGTCGACGAGCAGGTCATCGATGCGCTCTACCGCGCCTCCCAGGCGGGGGTGCCGGTCGAGGTGGTCGTGCGCGGCATCTGCGCGTTGCGTCCGGGTGTCGAAGGACTCAGCGAGAACATCGTCGTCCGCTCCATCCTCGGGCAGTTCCTGGAGCACTCGCGGATTCTGCAGTTCGGTGCTCAGAACGAGTACTGGATCGGCAGCGCCGACATGATGCACCGCAACCTGGACCGCCGCGTCGAAGTGATGGTTCAGGTCCGCGATCGGCGCCTCGCCGCCGATCTGGAGGACATCTTCGTCTCCGCGCTGGATCCCCGCACGCGCTGCTGGGAACTGCGCTCCGACGGCAGTTGGCAGGCACAGCCTGCGGCCGGTGAACAGGTGCGCGACCACCAGCGACAGATGATGATCCGGCAGCGCCATCACGCCGATCCGGCCAAGTCCTGATGGGTCGTCCCATGCGGACGGTGTGGGCGGGCGGCGGCGTGCTCTGGAAGCCGAGCAAGTCGTCGGGGGTCAAGGTGGCACTGGTGCACCGTCCCCGGTACGACGACTGGTCGCTGCCGAAGGGCAAGGCCGAGCCCGGTGAGATCCTGCCGGTGACCGCAGCGCGAGAGTTGGTCGAGGAGACCGGGTTCGAGATCCGCATCGGGCACCATCTCCAGACGGTCGCGTACCGCCTCGGATCGGGGACGCCCAAACGCGTCGGCTACTGGGCCACCGAGGCCGTCGGCGGCGCCTTCACCCCGAACCACGAATGCGACGCCCTCCGGTGGCTGTCGGTGCCCGACGCGATCGACAAAGTCAGCTACGACGCCGATCGGTCGGTCCTGCACACGTTCGCGGCACGGCCGGTGCGTGAACTGCACACGACGATCGTGGTGCGGCACGCGTGGGCTGGTCACCCCCAGGACTGGGACGGCGACGACCGGCTGCGGCCACTGGACGCGTGCGGCGTGCAGCAGGCGGCGGCGCTTCGCGAGCTGCTCCCCCTGTACGGCGGACACCGTCTCCACGCTGCCGACCGGACCCGCTGCGTGCAGACGTTGACGCCGCTCGCCGAATCGCTGCGCGCCGACATCAAACTGGAGCCGACCCTGTCCGAGGAGGCGTTCGACGCCGACCCGGACGCCGGATACGAACGGCTGCGCAAGATCGGCCGCAAGACCGGCTCCATCCACGTGGTCTGCAGCCAGGGCGGGGTGATTCCGGGGATCCTGCGTCGCTGGGCGGCCGTCGACGGCGTCGGGCTCCCGGCCTCGGACAACCTCAAGGGCAGCGTGTGGATCCTCACCACCCGCGACGGCGACCTGGTGGCGGCCGACCACATCCCGACACCGCTGGTGATGTGACCGGCGCGCCCGGAGACGGGTTCGGCCCCTGCGCGCACATCGTGCGAACAGGGGCCGAGTCGTATCCAGTACCCTTCGGCGGCAGTCAGATTCGCTCGAGCGTTGTGCTCCCTAGTTCGGAGTGGACTTCTTGGCGGCGGTCTTCTTCGCCGCGCTCTTCTTCGCGGCCGTCTTCTTCGCGGCCGTCTTCTTCGCGGGCGTCGCCTTCTTCGCGGCGCCGGTCGACTTCGTGGCCGCCTTCTTCGCCGACGTCGCCTTCGCAGCGGTCTTCTTCGCTGCGGTCTTCTTAGCTGCGGTGCTCTTCGCGGCGGTCTTCTTGGCTGCTGTGCTCTTCGCTGCGGTCTTCTTGGCCGGTGCAGCCTTCTCCGCAGCGCTCTTCGTCGCTGCCTTCTTGGCGACGGTCTTCTTCGCAGGCGCCGCCTTCTCCGCGGTCGTCTTCGCTGCGGTCGTCTTCGCTGCGGCCGCGGGCTCTGCCGAGGCGCGCTTCACCGCGGGCTGCCCGGCTTTGAGCTTCTGCTTGCCCGACACGATCGCCTTGAACTGGGCGCCCGGACGGAACGCCGGAACCGACGTCGCCTTCACCTTCACGGTCTCACCCGTCCGCGGGTTCCGTGCCACTCGGGCTGCGCGACGTCGTTTCTCGAAGACGCCGAAGCCGGTGATGGTGACGCTCTCGCCCTTGTTCACGGCGCGCACGATGGCGTCGATGGTCTGTTCGACGAAGCTCGTCGCGGTCTTTCTATCCGCATCGAGGCGCTTGGTCAGCTCCTCGATGAGTTCTGCCTTGTTCATCCGTACCTCCGCAGGTATTGCGCTGGCCGGATCGAGCCAGCTATCCACACGGTAAACGGATTACGCCGCGATGTAAGCCATCCAGGGCAAATTGATGCGAGAAGTTCGGTCCCCGAACAGAACACTCACGGAAAGAGCCGAAATCGTCTCTCGCCGTGAGCGTCCCGAATGTCCATTCGCCGATGTCAGGGTCGCGCGCTAGGGCAATGTCGTCGGTTTGAACGACGGACGCCGCTGTTCGTACTCGGCGATCGCGTCGGTCTGTCGCAGGGTGAGGCCGATGTCGTCGAGCCCCTCCATCAGCCGCCAGCGCGTGTAGTCGTCGATCTGGAGCGGCACCACGAGGTCGCCGACGGTGACGGTCTTGGCCTCGAGGTCGACGGTCACCTCGAGTCCGGGCTCGGCTTCCAGCCGCTTCCAGATCAGCTCGACGTCGGACTGTTCCACCTGTGCCGCAACGAGTCCCGCCTTGCCGGCGTTGCCGCGGAAGATGTCGGCGAAGCGCGAGGAGATCACCACGCGGAAGCCGAAATCCATCAGCGCCCAAACCGCGTGCTCACGCGAGGAGCCGGTGCCGAAGTCGGGCCCGGCCACCAGGACCGAGCCGTGGCTCCAGGGCTCGTTGTTGAGAATGAAGTCGGGATCTCCGCGCCAGGCCGCGAACAGGCCGTCCTCGAAGCCCGTGCGCGTGACGCGCTTGAGGTAGACGGCCGGGATGATCTGGTCGGTGTCGACGTTGCTCCGCTGCAGCGGAACTCCGACACCGGTGTGGGTGATGAACGGTTCCATGATGTGTCCTTGTCCTCCAGCGGATGGCTAGTCGAGGTCGGCGGGGGCAGCGAGCGTGCCACGCACGGCGGTCGCGGCGGCCACCTCGGGCGAGACGAGGTGCGTGCGTCCGCCCTTGCCCTGGCGTCCCTCGAAGTTGCGGTTCGACGTCGACGCGCAGCGCTCCCCCGGCGCCAGCTGGTCGGGGTTCATGCCCAGGCACATCGAGCAGCCCGCCATGCGCCATTCCGCGCCTGCCGCGGTGAAGATCTCACCGAGCCCCTCCTCCTCGGCCTGAGCGCGGACCTTCATCGATCCGGGCACGACGAGCATCCGCATGCCGTCGGCCACGGTGCGGCCCTTGAGGATGCCTGCGACGGCACGCAGGTCCTCGATGCGACCGTTGGTGCACGATCCGACGAAGACGGTGTCGACCTTGACCTCGCGCAGCGGCGTGCCGGGCGTCAGGTCCATGTACTCCAGTGCGCGCGCGGCGGCGAGGGACTCGGTCTCGTCGACGATGTCGGCGGGGTCGGGGACGTTCGCGCCCAGCGGCAGCCCCTGGCCGGGGTTGGTGCCCCAGGTGACGAACGGGGTCAGCTCGGAGGCGTTGATGTGGACCTCACGGTCGAAGACGGCGTCGTCGTCGGTCCGCAGCGAGTTCCAGTACTCGACGGCCGCGTCCCAGTCCTCGCCCTGCGGTGCGTGCGGGCGTCCCTTGAGGAACTCGTACGTGGTTGCATCGGGCGCGATCATGCCCGCGCGGGCGCCGGCCTCGATCGACATGTTGCAGACCGTCATGCGGGCTTCCATCGACAGCTTCTCGATGGCCGAGCCGCGGTACTCCAGGACGTGGCCCTGACCGCCGCCGGTGCCGATCTGAGCGATCACGGCCAGGATCAGGTCCTTGCTCGTCACGCCGGGCGGCAGTTCGCCGTCGACGGTGATGGCCATGGTCTTGAACGGCCGCAGCGACAGCGTCTGGGTGGCCATGACGTGCTCCACCTCAGAGGTGCCGATGCCCATCGCGAGGGCCCCGAATGCACCGTGGGTCGACGTGTGGCTGTCGCCGCAAACGACCGTCATCCCGGGCTGGGTCAGGCCGAGCTGCGGTCCGACGACGTGCACGATGCCCTGCTCGGCGTCGCCCATCGGGTACAGCCCGACGCCGAACTCCTCGCAGTTGCGGCGCAGCGTCTCCACCTGCAGCGCAGACACCTGATCGGCGATGGGGCTGAAGATGTCGACGGTCGGGACGTTGTGGTCCTCGGTCGCGATGGTGAGGTCGGGTCTGCGGAGCTTGCGTCCGGCCATCCGGAGTCCGTCGAAGGCCTGGGGGCTGGTCACCTCGTGCACCAGGTGCAGGTCGATGTAGATCAGGTCGGGATTGTAATTACCGCTGGCATCGGCCTCGCCCGGGACGACGACGTGACTGTCCCAGACCTTCTCGGCCAGCGTGCGCGGTTTTCCGGCGCTCTGCGTCATGAGCTCACTCGCATCTTCTAGTAGTTGCCGCGCATCCGGGCTGGGGACCCGCGGCCGGGCCTGCGCCCGTGGACTTTCAATCTCAGTATATGGACGGCTAATATCGTCCTATGGGAAAGGATAGCGGAATCGGCGTGCTGGACAAAGCAGTGATGATTCTCCACGTCGTCGCCGACCAGCCGTGCAATCTCAGCGAACTGTGCGACGTCACCGGATTGCCGCGGGCCACGGCCCACCGGCTGGCCGTGGGACTGGAGGTCCACCAGCTCGTCACCCGTGACGAGTCGGGTCGCTGGATTCCAGGGCCCACACTCGGCCGTCTCGCCGCCACCGCGCGCGACGCCGTGCGCGAGGCCGCACTGCTCGCGCTCCCCCGCCTGCAGGAGACGACCGGAGAGTCGGTGCAGCTGTATCGCCGCGAGGGCGTGGAACGGGTCTGCCTCGTCGCCGTCGAACCGCCCACCGGGCTCCGCGACACCGTGCCCGAGGGCTCACGGCTGCCGATGTCGGCCGGTTCCGCAGCCAAGGTGCTCGCCGCCTGGGCCGATCCCGACACGCTCCGCACGGTGCTCAACGACGCCGTCTACTCCGAGCGCACGCTCGCCGACATCCGGCGACGCGGCTGGGCCCAGAGCGTCGCCGAACGCGCGGCCGGCGTCGCCAGTGTCTCCGCACCCGTCCGCGACGGCTCCGGCGCGGTCGTCGCCGCCGTGTCCATCTCCGGCCCCGTGGACCGGATGGGGCGTCGGCCCGGCGAGAAGTGGGCGACCGACGTCATCGCCGCCGCCGACGCGATCACCGCACGCCTGGACTCCCCTGCGCGCAGCTGACGTCCCCTGTACAGCGTTATAGTCCGCGCACTACCGTCACGGGCATGGGAATCAATCAACGATCGAGCATCGTGATGTCCGACGACGAGATCACCGACTTCATCGCGCAGCACCGGATCGCGAACCTCGGCACCGTCGGCAAGAACGGCATTCACCTGATCGCCATGTGGTACGCGGTGATCGACGGTGAGATCTGGTTCGAGACCAAGGCGAAGTCGCAGAAGGTCGTGAATCTGCGTCGTGATCCGCGCGCCACCATCCTCATCGAGGCCGGCGACACCTACGACCAACTGCGCGGTGTCAGCATCGAGGGAACGGTCGAGATCCACGACGATCCCGACGCCTGCCTCAACGTCGGGATCAGCGTGTGGGAGCGCTACAACGGGCCGTACAGCGACGACCTCAAGCCCGCTGTGGAGGCGATGATGAACAAGCGCGTCGCCGTCCGCCTCGTCCCCTCACGAGTCCGCTCCTGGGACCACCGCAAACTCGGTCTGCCCGCGATGCCCGTCGCCGGGTCGACAGCGGAGTTTCTGGGCGACTGATCTGCGGGAGACTGTGCCATTCGGTACCTGAGAGGTAGCACATGGCACAGTCTGCAGCGAAGGCCGTCAGACGTCGGCACGCAGCCCGCCGATCGGTACCCAGACAGCGCCGCCACGCGCAAGCCAGACCGCAGTGCCATCACGGAGCCCAGGCGTCAACGTACGTGTCACGCGCCCGGCGTTCTCGTACGCCGGCCAGAGTGCGTACTCGTATCCGGCGAGGTGATCCTGGACGAGGTGTGCGAGCACTACCGCAGCCTCCCCGAATCGGGCATCGATCCGAAACCCGTTACCGGTCAGAAAGGCCACTGGTCCCGTCATTCCTACGGCGATTAATCCATCTCCCATCGATTCCCACTGCCAATTCCGGTCGGCCGTCACCGCCGACGCCTCGACTGGTCCGCTGTACATGACGGCGAGGTCGTGGGTGACGGACTCGGCGGCGGGTACCCAGGAGTGCGGGAGGGCGGAGGCGGAGAGTTGGAGAGGCGACATGATGATCATGAGAGTAGTTGGAGTCGGAGTACGCAAGGTGGGGGCACAGCTAGGGCTGTTGGGTTGGTCTGCGACCCTTGGCCTTTAACCCGAGACCTTCTTACCCAGCGCGGTCGCCCCGACGGGACTCCGTCGCTTCGCTCCTCCTCGAATCACTCAGTTGAAAATACAGATAGAGAAGGACCCCCATCGCGCACTTCGTGCGGGATGGGGGTCCTTCTCTATCTGTAGCCCCGACGGGATTCGAACCCGCGCTACCGCCTTGAGAGGGCGGCGTCCTAGGCCGCTAGACGACGGGGCCCTAGGACAACTCATTGAGTTGTATTGAGGCACAGAGAGTATCACGCTCCGTGCATCGCTGGGGTACCAGGACTCGAACCTAGAATGGCGGTACCAGAAACCGCTGTGTTGCCAATTACACCATACCCCAAGGGTTTGATCCGAACCGCGACCGGCGCACCGCGCCGCCCGCTTTCCGGGCCGGGAAGAACAATACCAACAACCCCCACCCCAAACACAAATCGGCTGGTCACAGCCCTAAATCCAACCCGGATGCTCGACTTCATCGAACCCCGAGTGCCACGACTACACGACGCACTCACAGCGCACCCGGATCAGCAGACAACCGCACCGACCAGAAAACGAGCCTGCGCGCGGTAGCGTCGTGCCTGCGACTGCTGAGCCCTCCGCAGCCCCGAGGCGCTAGCCGAGGGGCGAGGACTGCCGAAGCAGCGCAGGCACGACGCTACCGCGCGCAGGCGGGCGACGCAGTGTGCGGATTAGATCGACGCCGACAATTCCCGAGCACGCCGCAGGCGAGCGAGCGAGGAGTCGCGGCCGAGCAACTCCATGCTCTCGTACAACGGAGGGCTGACAGCGGCTCCGGTCACGCCGACCCGGACGGGTCCGAACGCCTTGCGCGGCTTGAGTTCGAGGCCGTCGACGAGCGCGGCCTTGAGCGCCTCTTCGAGGGTGGCGGTGTCCCAGTTCTCGACGGCTTCGCAGGCGGTGATGGCGGCGTCGAGGACGGCGGTCGCGTCGCCGCCGAGGTTCTTGGTGACCGACTTCTCGTCATAGACGAGCGCGTCGTCGGTCACGAAGAGGAACTGGATGAGCGCCCAGGCGTCGCCGAGGACCTGGATGCGGGTCTGGACGAGGTCGGCGATCACGGCCCAGCGTTCGACGTCGACCGGTCCGTCGAGGTGACCGGCCCCGATGAGGAACTGCTGGAGCCGTGCCGCGAAGTCGGCGGGTTCCAGGCGCCGGATGTGCTCGGCGTTGATGGCGTCGGCCTTGCGCTGGTCGAAGCGGGCGGGGTTGGAGTTGACGTTGCGAACGTCGAACGCCGCGATCATCTCGTCGAGACTGAAGACGTCCTGGTCTGCGGACAGCCCCCATCCGAGGAGCGCGAGGTAGTTGATGAGCCCTTCGGGAAGGAAACCGCGGTCACGGTGATGGAAGAGACTCGATTCCGGGTCGCGCTTGGAGAGCTTCCGGTTGCCGTCGCCCATCACGAACGGCAGGTGCCCGAACTCGGGGACGCGGTCGGCGACGCCGATCCGCATGAGGGCGCGGTACAGCGCGATCTGGCGAGGTGTGGACGGCAGGAGGTCCTCGCCGCGGAGCACGTGGGTGATCTTCATCATGGCGTCGTCGACCGGGTTGACGAGCGTGTAGAGCGGATCGCCGACGGCATCGGCCGCCCCTGCGGTGGCGCCGCGGGTGAGCGCGAAGTCCGGGACGGTGCCCGCCTTGATAGTGGTGGTGCCGCGGACGAGGTCGTCCCAGGAGAGGTCTTCGTCGGGCATGCGCAGTCGGATGACGGACTTACGACCCTCCGCCTCGAAAGCGGCACGCTGCTCGTCGGTGAGATCGCGGTCGAAGTTGTCGTAGCCGAGCTTTGGGTCGCGGCCCGCGGCCTTGTGGCGCGCTTCCACTTCCTCGTTGGTGGAGTACGCCCGGTACGCCTCCCCGGCTTCGAGCAACCGGGCCACCACGTCGAGGTGGATCTCCTTGCGCTCGGACTGCCGGTAGGGGCCGTGGGGGCCGCCGACTTCAGGACCCTCGTCCCAGTCGAGGCCGAGCCACCGGAGCGCGTCGAGGATGGCGTCGTACGACTCCTGGCTGTCGCGCGCCGCGTCGGTGTCCTCGATGCGGAAGACGAAGGTTCCACCGACATGACGGGCCTGCGCAAAGTTGAACAGCGCGGTGCGGGCGAGACCGACGTGCGGTGTTCCGGTGGGTGACGGGCAGAAGCGAACGCGAACGTTGTCAGCACTGGTCATGCAGGTCAGCCTATGTCATTCAGGCGCGCGTCGATTGTGCAGGTCCATCGAGTCTTGACTGGTTTGTTCTAGTTGAACTATAACTAGTTTATGTTGTTCCGCATCGATCCGACGATCGATACCCCGATCTTCACGCAGATCGCCGACAGTGTTCGCACGGAGGCGGCGGCGGGACGATTGCATGCGGGAGAACGGCTCCCCTCCGCCCGCGAGGTGGCGGGCGCCCTCGGCGTGAACGCCCACACCGTTCTGCACGCCTACCAGGACCTGCGCGACGAGGGCCTGGTGGAGTTGCGGCGCGGACGCGGCGCCGTGGTGACCGATACCGCCGACGTCCTCTCCTCGATGCACGACGACATCCGACGACTCGCCGCGAAGGCGGCGGCGGCAGGCCTGCCGTCACAGACCCTGACAGCCCTGATTCAGGAGGCACTCCGTGAATACACCTGACCCCCGCCCGGCCGAGAACTCCACTCGACGCACCGTCGCCTACCTCGCCGTCGGACTCGTGGTGCCCGCGATCTCGGTGCTCGCGTCGGTGACCGCCCAACTCATCGCGTGGCCGCGACTGCCCAATCGGATCGCCGTCCACTGGAACGCGGCGGGCGAGGCGGACCGGTGGGGTTCGGCGTGGGTGCCGCTGGCCCTCACCGTCGTCATCGGACTGGCGTTGCCGCTGTTGATCGTCGTGCCGAATCTGCGGCCGCTCCGATCAGGCGGGCGCGGACCGTCGTTCCGGGCGGTCGCCGCGATCACCGCGGCCGCCGTCGCCGGACCCTCTTACCTGTTGGCGGCGACGGTCGTCGCGCAAGCCGACGGCGGGACCGCTGACGTGACCGCGGCGATCGGCATCATGATCGCCGTCGCCGTCGTGATCGGCCTCCTGGGCTGGCTGGCGATCCCGCGGGACCTGGCACGAGCGTCTCGTCCGGTGCAGCCGCTGCCGACCACTCGCGGTGAGCGCCTGGCCTGGGTCAGCACCGAGACGGTCGCACCGTGGGTGGCGGTCTGCACCGTCGTCGCCCTGATCGTCGCCGGCCTGTTCGTCGTACTGGCCGCTGTCGGCGGTACCAGCACCGGCGGCATCGTCCCCGCGCTGATCGTGACCGTGGTGGTCGTCGCCTTGATCGCCACCACCATCGCGTTCCACGTCCGGATCGACGCCGACGGTCTGCGCGTGCGTTCGCTGCTGGGGGTGCCCAGGTTCCACGTCCCGATCGACGACATCGAGAACGTCGACGTCGTCGACATCCGCGCCATCGGCGATTTCGGCGGCTACGGAATCCGCCTGCGCAGCGGTGCGCTCGGCATCATCCTGCGGTCGGGCCCCGCGGTGGAGGTGACCCGCCGCAGCAACGGACGACGCGTCACCGTCACCGTCAGCGACGCCGGGACGGCCGCCGCCACGTTGGCGACCGTCTCGGCCCGTCAGCGATAACGGTCGAGGAAGTCCACGATCGTCGTGTTGACCTCGTCGGGCTGCTCGATGTACCCGTAGTGCCCGGCACGCTCGACGACCCGGTACTCGGCGCTCGGGATCGCGTCGGCGACCTCCTTGGCCAGGTATGCGGGGAGGGTGCGATCGTCGGCGAACCCGACCACCAGGCACGGCGCGGTGATGCCGCGGTAGGCGGCGAGCCGGTTCTGCTCGCGGTCGTGCAACGCCAGCTGCGCGCGCACTCCCGCCGAGCGCGTCTGTCCGCTGAAGCCGATGATGTCGAGCCAGTCGCGGGCCGACCGGTCGTCGGCGAGCGTGTGCGGTGACAGATTCAGGTGCGCCGTCAGCGCCGCGTGGTACGACTCCGGCAGCGTGATGTTCTTGTCGAACAGCTCCCGCTCCCCCGCCGAGACCGCCTCGAGCATCGGCGTCGGACGCCCGTAGGTGGCGAGCATGACGGCAGCGGTCACCAGATCGGGCCGCGCGAGCGCCAGCTCCTGCGTGATGCGGGCGCCCAGCGACGTGCCGACCACCAGCGCGGGGCCGCCGAGGTGCTCGATGAGCGCAGCGGTGTCGGCCACCATGTCGGAGAGGGTGAATCCCCCACTGCATTCGCTCGACGGCGCGATGCCCCGGTTGTCGAAGGTGACGACGCGGTAACCGGCCTTGATGAGCGCGGGCTGCTGATGCGCGTGCCACACGCGCCCGGGACTGCCGGTGCCCATCACCATCACGATCAGCGGGCCGGAACCCGCGTCGGTGTACGACAGGGTGATGCCGTTGAGCCGAATCGTCTGCGGTCGCGCGACCGTCGGGCGGCTCACTTGTTCACCACCGGGTTGCTGAGCGTACCGATGCCGTCGACCGTCACGGAGACCCGCTGCCCGTCGGCCATCGGGCCGACGCCTTCGGGCGTGCCGGTGAGGATGACGTCGCCCGGCAGGAGCGTCATGACGCGCGAGACCCACTCAATGATGTCACCGACGCTGTGCAGCATCAGCGAGGTGCGGCTGGACTGCTTGGTCTCGCCGTCGAGTTCGGTGCGGATCGCGATGTCGGCCGGATCGAGGTCGGTGACGATCCACGGTCCGAGCGGACAGAACGTGTCATAGCCCTTGCCGCGAGTCCACTGGCCGTCGTACTTCTGCTGGTCCCGCGCGGTGACGTCGTTGGCGACGGTGTACCCGAGGATGACGTCCTTGGCCTTGGCCGCGGGCACGTCCTTGCACGGACGGCCGATGACGACCGCGAGCTCGCCCTCGTAGTCGACGCGCTCGGACGACGGCGGACGCACGATCGGCGCCTCGGGACCGATGATCGACGTGTTCGGCTTCATGAAGATCACCGGATCCTCGGGCGCCTCGCCGCCCATCTCCGCGGCGTGCGCCGCGTAGTTCTTGCCGATCGCGATGATCTTGGTGGCGAGAATCGGCGCCAACAGGCGCGTCTCGGACAGCGTCCACGTGCGTCCGGTGAACGTCGGGGTGCCGAACGGATGCTCGGCGATTTCGCGGGCGACCTCCTGCCCCGCTTCTCCTTCGATGGCGACGAAAGCGACGCCATCTGGACTGGCTACACGACCCAATTTCATGGACTCCAGGCTAACGCACATCGACGACAGTTCTATACTATGAAACTGAAATATCAGTATTTGGGACGGATGCAGCTCCGCGGCTCACCACCCGCGCACAGGAGGAACGATGCCCGATCACTCCGTCGAGATCTCGAACGTCCGGCGCTGGTCGATGCTCGTCTGCTCGCTGGTGGCCGCCATGACGACGACCTGCGCGACCGCCGGCGTGGCGTACGTGATCCCGGAACTGCATCGCGCGCACGGACTGTCGCTCTCCTCGGCGGCGACCCTCGCCGCGATCCCCACCATCGGGTTGACGCTCACGATCATCGCCTGGGGTGCGGCCCTGGACCGGTTCGGCGAACGTCGGGTCCTGTCGGTCTCGCTGCTCATCACTCTCGCCGGCACCATCGCGACGATGGTCGCCTCCGCACACGGCGCGAGTTTCACCGTCCTCGCGGCGGGACTCCTGGTCGGCGGGCTGGGCTCCGGTGCGGCGAACGGCGCGAGCGGGCGGATCGTCGTCGGCTGGTTCCCCGCCCGCCAGCGCGGCACGGCGATGGGCATCCGGCAGATGGCGCAGCCGCTCGGCGTGGCCGTCTGCGCGCTCACCATGCCCGTCCTGGCGGACCGCTCCGGCCTCACCGCGGCATTCGCGGTGCCCGTGGCGGTGACGGCGGTCGGTCTGCTCGCGGTGCTGGTCGGAGTCATCGACCCGCCGATTCAGCGCGGTGCCGCGACGGGACGCGCCGCCAACCCGTACCGGAGGGCGTCATTCCTGCAGCGCGTGCACGCCGTGAGCGTGCTGCTGGTGATTCCGCAGTCCATGCTGTGGACGTTCGTGCCCGCGTGGTTGATCGTCGGTCACGGATGGTCGCCGCTGAGCGCAGGCGTCCTGGTGACCGTGACGCAGGTGATCGGTGCGCTGGGCCGGATCGTCGCCGGGCGCATCTCGGACGTCGTCGGTTCGCGGATGCGACCGATCCGGGGCATCGCGATCGCCGCCGCGGCCGGAACCGGACTCCTGGCCCTGACCGACTGGCTGGGATCTCCCCTCGCGGCCGCGATCATGGTCGTCGCGACCGTGAGTGCCGTCGCCGACAACGGCCTCGCATTCACCGCCATCGCCGAATTCGCCGGCTCGTCGTGGAGCGGCCGTGCCCTGGGCGTGCAGAACACCTCGCAGTACATCACGACCGCAGCCAGCACCCCGGTGTTCGGTGCACTCATCGAGTTCGCGGGCTACCCGGCGGCATTCGCGGCCTCGGCACTGGCACCGCTGCTGGCGATCCCGTTGGTGCCGAAGGATCACCCGGCGACCGAGGAGTCGGTGACATGACGCGATTCGACGCCTGACGCCGCGGAGGGCCCGCACCGGAATCGGTGCGGGCCCTCCGTGGCGAATCGGTGCGCTCAGACCAGCGCGAGGATCTCCTCGCCCACCTCGGTGGTGGAACCGCGCGTGTCGCCGCGCTGGGCGACGGACTGGGCCACGGCCTTGGCCACCCGGTCGGCGCCCTCGTCGTCGCCCAGATGACGCAGCAGCAGGCTGACCGACAGGATCGCCGCCGTCGGATCGGCGATGTTCTGCCCTGCGATGTCCGGGGCGCTGCCGTGAACCGGCTCGAACATCGACGGGTTGGCGCGGGTGGCGTCGATGTTGCCCGACGCCGCCAGCCCGATGCCTCCCGACACCGCGGCCGCGAGGTCGGTGATGATGTCGCCGAACAGGTTGTCGGTGACGATCACGTCGAAACGGCCCGGGTCGGTGACCATGAAGATGGTGGCCGCGTCCACGTGCAGGTAGTCGGTGACCACGTCCGGGAACTCCGTGCCGATCTCCTCGACCGCCCGCGTCCACATGCTGCCGGCGAAGGTGAGGACGTTGTTCTTGTGAACCAGCGTCAGCTTCTTGCTGCGGGACTGGGCGCGCGCGAATGCATCGCGGATCACCCGCTCGATCCCGAACCGGGTGTTGACGCTGACCTCGGTCGCCACCTCCTGCGGCGTGCCCACGCGAATGGCGCCGCCGTTGCCGGTGTACGGCCCCTCGGTGCCCTCGCGGACCACGACGAAATCGATCTTCGGATTGCCGGCGAGCGGCGACTCGACGCCGTCGAAGAGGATCGACGGCCGCAGGTTCACGTGGTGGTCGAGGATGAAGCGCATCTTCAGCAGGAAGCCGCGCTCCAGCGTGCCCGACGGCACCGACGGATCGCCGATCGCGCCGAGGAGGATCGCGTCGTGCTCGCGCAGCGACGCGATGTCGGCGTCGGTGAGCAGCTCGCCGGTGGCGTGGTAGCGGCGGGCGCCGAAATCGTACTCGGTGGTCTCGACGTCGGGGTGCAGTTTGCGCACCACGCGCAGTGCCTGCTCGACGACCTCGGGTCCGATTCCGTCGCCCGGAATCACGGCGAGCTTGATGGGCTTGGCGGCACTCACGACAGATCGACCTGCTTGATGTTGGTGGCCGAGACCGACTCGCGCACGGCCTCGACGACCGCGTCCTCGAGTTCCCGGTTCAGGCGCAGGATCATGGTGGCGCCCTCGCCGTCGACGTCCTGGGCCAGGGCCGCGGCGACGATGTCGACGTCCGCGTTGCCGAGCACGGTGCCGATCTTGCCGAGCGAGCCGGGCTGGTCGGCGTAGCTGACCAGCAGGTTGCGGCCTTCGGCGCGGAGGTCGAAGTTGCGGCCGTTGATGTTGACGATCTTCTGAACCTGCTTGGGCCCGGTCAGGGTGCCCGCGACATTGACGACGCTGCCGTCGCCGAACACGGCGCGGACATCGACCTGACTGCGGTGGTTCGGGCTCTCGGACTCGGTGACGACCTCGTGGCTCACGCCGCGCTCACCGGCGACGGCCGGAGCGTTGACGAAGGTGATCGGCTCGTCGACGACGGCCGAGAACAGGCCGCGCAGCGCCGACAGGCCGAGGACGTCGACCGGGTTCGCGGTCAGCTCGCCGCGGACCTCGACGGTCAGGTGGGTGGGCATGCCGTCGGCGACGACGCCCGCGAGGACGCCGAGCTTGCGGGCGAGCTCCAGCCACGGCGCCACCTCGTCGTCGACGGGGCCGCCGGTGATGTTGACGGCGTCGGGGACGAAGTGGCCCGCGAGGGCCAGCTTGACGCTGGCGGCGACGTCGGTGCCGGCCCGGTCCTGCGCTTCGGCGGTCGAGGCGCCGAGGTGCGGGGTCACGACCACCTGGTCGAGCTCGAACAGCGGCGAATCGGTGCAGGGCTCGGAGTCGAAGACGTCCAGGCCCGCACCGCGAACCTTGCCCGACGTGATGGCGTCGGCAAGCGCCTGCTCGTCGATCAGCCCGCCGCGAGCGGCGTTGACGATGATGACGCCGTCCTTGACCTTGGCGAGCTGCTCGGCACCGATGAGACCGGCGGTCTCCTTGGTCTTCGGCAGGTGAATGGTGATGAAGTCCGCACGCTCCAGCAGCTCGTCGAGGGTGACGAGCTCGATGCCGAGCTGCGCAGCGCGAGCGGCTGACGCGTAGGGGTCGTACGCGACGATCTTGGCCTCGAAGGCCGACAGGCGCTGCGCCACCAGCTGACCGATGCGGCCCAGCCCGATGACGCCGACGGTCTTGTCGAACAGCTCGACGCCGGAGAACGACGAGCGCTTCCAGGTGTGATCCTTGAGCGTTGCGTCGGCGGCCGGGACCTGGCGGGCGGTCGACATCAGCAGCGCGATCGCGTGCTCAGCGGCCGAGTGGATGTTCGACGTCGGTGCATTGACCACCATCACGCCGCGCTCGGTGGCTGCGGGCACATCGACGTTGTCCAGACCGACGCCCGCGCGAGCGATGATCTTCAGGTTCGCGCCCGCGTCGAGGACCTCGGCGTCGACCGTGGTGGCCGAGCGTACGAGGATCGCGTCGGCGTCGACCACGGCTTCGAGCAGCTTCGGGCGGTCGGGGCCGTCCACCCACCGGACTTCGACGTCGGAGCCGAGTGCTTCGACGGTCGACGGGGCGAGTTTGTCGGCAATGAGGACGACGGGGCGGCCGCTTTCGGTCACTGAGAATCTCCAAGGTTCTTCCGGTGGAGAGTGCCAGGTCCGGCACCCAAGACTTGCAAGGCAATGGTAGTGCGCCGAGGTGCGTCCGGCGCAGCCGGGCTGGCATCACTGTGGTGGCTGACACTCGGGCAGGGTAGATTGCTGGGGTCGTCGCACTGAGCCGTCTCGATTCCGTCACAACTGGCTGTGAGTCACGGTCGACAGTTGGGGCGTTGAGCACGAGGCCATTAGGGTGAGCACGTCGCTGCACTTGCGCGCGCGGCCGAAGAGAAGAACTGAGCGGAGATGCACATGAAGAAGTTGACGGTGCTGATCGCGGTGATCGCGGCCGGCCTGTTATCGCTGGTCGGAGTGGGTATCGCCGACGCAGCCCCCAAGGTTCCGCTGGGTGGCGGATCCGGAATCCTGGTCCTCCAGGGCGGAAACAAGGCAGCGGCGTGCACCGTGACGACCGTGGGTCGGCCGAAGTCGGGCAAGCACGCGGGCGAGTTGATCGCCGTCACCGCCGGACACTGCGGCAAGGCTGGACAGGACGTCCTGTCGGAGTCGTTCCAGAACCGCGGAAAGATCGGCAAGATCGTGTACTCCGCGTCAGACATCGACATCGCCGTCATCAAATTGAACTCGAACGTCGCACCGCTGCGCACCGTTCGCGGCGTCACCATCCGCAAGATCAACACCACCCCGATCCAGTTCCCGACGGTCCTGTGCAAGACCGGCCGCACCACGGGCAAGACCTGCGGCGTGACCTGGTTCTCGGACAGCTCAGCGCACTTCAGTCAGGTCTGCGTCGTCGAAGGCGACTCGGGCAGCCCGGTGGTCGTGGGCGACCAACTGGTGGGCATGGTGAACGCGTACTACTTCGTCTCCTGCCTCGGACCGGAGACCGGCACCAACGCACGGACGATTCTGAATCGTCTCACCAAGGTCGGCTACGGCGACTTCAAGCCGGTGTAGCCCCTGGTAGACCAAGCGGGCCCCGAGATCCGTCTCGGGGCCCGCTTCGTTGCTGTCCGGCGGGTGCGACGGTCAGCCCTCGACGGCGTCGCGGATCTTGCCTTCGGTGTATTTGACGCCCTGCTCGGCGAACGGACCGATCAGGCCGCCGAGCACCTTCCCGGTGAGCCCGCCCGGCAGCGTGTAACCGAACACCACGGAGAGCACGGTGGTGCCGGGTTCCTCACCGTCGGCGAACGACCACTGCGTGTCCGCGCCGAAGCCCTTGATGGATTCGAGCTTGATGAGTTCGCCCTCCACCCAGTCGGTGCAGCGCACCGTGGACGTCAACTCCTTCGGCCCCACCTTGATCGCCGTCTCGAAGACCGAGTCCAGTCCGTGATCGATCTCGGTGGTCGGAGTGAACCGACCCACGCCGAACATGTAGTCGGGCACGTTCCGATAGTCGTCCACGTACGCGAAGACCTTCTCGCGCGCGGCCTTGATCACTGCTTCGTGGCGCACTTCGCCCATCCGACACTCCCCTCGTCGCGACCGCGGACCGTCCGCGGCGCATTGCGCAGAATCGTAGCGGGCGGCAATACCTCCCGCGTCTCCCGGCGACAGGTGCGTCGTCCTGGACGACGCAAGCGTCGTCGGGAGACGCGGGCGTCCGGGAGGCGACCAACGCACGCGACCCCGCACCCAAGCGGGCGCGGGGTCGCGGTTTGCAGCGGAGGCTTACGCGGTCTCAGTGATCGGGCGGTCCACCCAGCTCATCAGATCGCGGAGCTTCTGGCCGGTGACCTCGATCGGGTGCTCGGCGTTCTCCTTGCGGAGGCCCTCGAGCTCCTTATTACCACCCTCGACATTGGCGACCAGACGCTTGACGAACGAGCCGTCCTGGATGTCCGACAGGATCGCCTTCATGCGCTCCTTGGTGTCGGCGTCGATGACGCGCGGACCGGACAGGTAGCCGCCGAACTCAGCGGTGTCGGACACCGAGTAGTTCATGCGCGCGATGCCGCCCTCGTACATGAGGTCGACGATCAACTTGAGCTCGTGCAGGCACTCGAAGTAGGCCATCTCGGGCGCGTAGCCGGCCTCGATCAGAACCTCGAAACCGGTCTTGACCAGTTCTTCGGTGCCACCGCAGAGCACGGCCTGCTCACCGAAGAGGTCGGTCTCGGTCTCTTCCTTGAAGTCGGTCTTGATGACGCCTGCGCGGGTGCCGCCGATGCCCTTGGCGTAGCTCAGTGCCAGCGCCTGGCCGTCGCCCTTCGGGTCCTGGTGGACGGCGATGAGCGCCGGGACGCCCTTGCCGTCGACGAACTGGCGGCGGACCAGGTGGCCCGGGCCCTTCGGCGCGACCATGCCGACGGTGATGTTGGCAGCGGGCTTGATGAGGCCGAAGTGGATGTTCAGTCCGTGACCGAAGAACAGCGCATCGCCGTCGTTCAGGTTGGGCTCGATGTCGTTGGTGAAGATGCTGGCCTGGCTGGTGTCCGGCGCCAGGAGCATGATGACGTCGGCCCATGCGGCGGCCTCAGCGGTGCCCATGACCTTCAGGCCCTGCTCCTCCGCCTTCTCACGCGACGGCGAACCCTCGCGCAGGCCGATCGCGACGTCGACGCCCGAGTCACGGAGCGACAGCGAGTGCGCATGGCCCTGGCTGCCGTAGCCGATCACAGCGACCTTGCGGCCCTGGATGATCGACAGGTCGGCGTCATCGTCGTAGAACAGTTCGACTGCCACGGTAAATCCCTTCAATACGGTCTAGCTTCATTGTTTGTGTGTCGTGTCTATTGAATCGCGTCGGTGTGACCGTCGCCGCGGCCGGGGTCCCCGGTGCGACGACACAGCGCACGTCAGCGGTTGGCCGACATGCTCTTGGGTCCGCGGCCGAGGGTGACGCCGCCGGACTGAGCGATTTCGCGAATGCCGTACGGATCCAGCATGCGCAGCAGTGCTTCGAGCTTGTCGGACGTTCCGGTGGCCTCGATCGTGACCGACTCCGGGGAGACGTCGACGACCTTGGCGCGGAACAGATTCACGACGTCGATCACTTCGGCGCGATTGGTGGAGTCCGCCCGGATCTTGATCAGGATGAGTTCGCGCGAGACCGAGTTCGCCGGCTCCTGCTCCACGATCTTGATCACGTTGATGAGCTTGTTGAGCTGCTTGGTGACCTGCTCGAGGGGGAAGTCCTCCACCGACACGATGACGGTCATCCGAGAGATGCCCTTGAGTTCGGTCGGTCCCACGGCGAGGGACTCGATGTTGAATCCGCGGCGCGAGAACAGTCCCGCGACGCGGGCCAGCACGCCCGGTCGGTCCTCGACGAGAACGCTCAGCGTATGGGTGCTCATTCCTGGGTCCCTTCCTGCAGACGGTCCTGCACCGGTTCGATGTCCACCGGGCTGGTGGCTGCTTCGTCGTCGTCGAACAGCGGGCGGATGTCGCGAGCTGCCATGATCTGGTCATTGCCGGTGCCCGCGGCGACCATCGGCCACACCTGGGCGTCCTTGCCGACGATGAAGTCGATGAGGACCGGGCGGTCGTTGATCTCGCGCGCCTTCGCGATCGTGGGCGCCACATCCTCCTCACGCTCCACGCGGAACGCGACGCAGCCGAGCGCTTCGGCCAGCTTGAGGAAGTCGGGGATCATTCGCGAGTGGGTCGACAGGTCGGTGTTGGAGTACCGCTCGTCGTAGAACAGCGTCTGCCACTGCCGAACCATGCCCAGGTTGCCGTTGTTGATCAGGGCGACCTTGATCGGGAAGCCCTCGATCGCACACGTGGCCAGCTCCTGGTTGGTCATCTGGAAGCAACCGTCGCCGTCGACCGCCCAGACCTCGGTCTCCGGAGCGGCTGCCTTGGCGCCCATCGCCGCGGGGATGGAGTAGCCCATGGTTCCGAGGCCGCCCGAGTTGAGCCAGGTGCGCGGGTGCTCGTACTTGATGAACTGTGCCGCCCACATCTGATGCTGGCCGACGCCCGCGACATACACCGCGTTCGGTCCGGCAGCCTTGCCGAGCTCGGCGATGACGAACTCCGGAGACAGCGAGCCGTCGGACTGCTTGTCGTAGCTGAGCGGGTAGGTGTCGCGGATGTCGCGCAGGTACGACCACCACTCGTCCATGTCCGGCTTGGCGCCGCCTGCGGCGAGGTCTGCACGGATCGCTTCGGTGAGGTCGGCGATGACCGCCTTCGCGTCGCCGACGATGGGGACGTCCACGTCGCGGTTCTTGCCGATCTCGGCCGGGTCGACGTCGGCGTGGATCACCTTGGCGTCGGGTGCGAACGAGTCGAGCTGGCCGGTCACGCGGTCGTCGAACCGCGCGCCGAGCGTGATCAGCAGGTCGCTGCGCTGCAGCGCCGCGACCGCACCGACGGCGCCGTGCATGCCGGGCATGCCCATGTGCAGGTCGTGGCTGTCGGGGAAGGCGCCGCGTGCCATCAGCGTGGTGACGACCGGGATGCCGGTCAGTTCCGCCAGTTCGCGGAGTTCCTGGGACGCCTCCGCCTTGATGACACCGCCGCCGACGTACAGCACCGGCTTGCGGGCCTGTGCGATCATGCGCGCGGCCTCGCGGATCTGCTTGCCGTGCGGCTTGGTGGTCGGCCGGTAGCCGGGCAGCTCGAACTGCGGCGGCCACGAGAACGTGGTCTGCGCCTGCAGAATGTCCTTCGGGATGTCGACGAGCACCGCGCCCGGGCGACCGGACTCGGCGATGTAGAACGCCTCGGCGATGATGCGCGGGATGTCCGCGGCACTGCTGACCAGGAAGTTATGCTTGGTGATCGGCATCGTGATTCCGGAGATGTCGGCTTCCTGGAATCCGTCGGTACCGATCAGCGAGCGACCGACCTGGCCGGTGATCGCGACCACCGGGACCGAGTCCATCTGCGCGTCGGCCAGCGGCGTGACCAGGTTCGTGGCACCGGGGCCCGACGTCGCCATCATGACGCCGGCGCGACCCGCGACCTGCGCATACCCGGTGGCGGCGTGTCCCGCGCCCTGCTCATGACGCACCAGAACGTGACGGACCTTCTGCGAATCGAGGAGCGGATCGTAGACCGGAAGCACAGCACCGCCCGGGATACCGAACACGACGTCGACGCCAAGCTCCTCGAGCGAACGGACCACAGACTGGGCGCCGGTGACTCGCTCGGGCGCCACCACGGCGCTCGGCGAGCGCATGCCCTCGGTGGACGGCGACTGCGGTCGGGTCCCTGACCCGCGTGCTGGTTGAGTACTCACTGCACGATCCTCATCATCATTGTTTCTCTGGTCTGTCCGCGCTTCCCCACACGGCTCCCGGGGACTTCGAATCCGGGTTCTGGCAAGAAAAAACCCTCGCCAGCGAGGCTGTGCGAGGGGCGCGTCGTAATTGGTTCTGAAGGTCTACGAAGTGACCGATCAGGCGTCGACGCGCCGACCGATTACTACGAGAAACTTCCGAGTCATCACGAGGACAAGGTAGGGCAGCGCCAGCCGTCTCGTCAAATCGATGGCGGAGCGCCACGCGCTGGGCGATACGTGCCAGTCGGGCGGCCATCATAGTGACTCCGACGTGAGACAATCAGGACTATGAGTGAATCGTCCAAGGTTTTCGCGATCTCTCGGCTCGCGTACTTCGCCGTCCCCCTCGTGTTCCTGGCGTCCATCGTGTTGATGGGCATCTCGGTTCCGTGGTTCGCCTGGACACTCGTGTTCCCGGTGCTCCTCGCCTGGTGGATTCACCGGCTCAAGACCATCGTCGACGGGCAGGGCATCACTGCCGTCGGCACCCGGCAGACCACGCGCATCCCGTGGCACGACGTCGACGGCCTCCGTTTCGCGAAGTGGAGTTCGGCCCGCGTCGTGCTGACGGACGGGACGTCGGTGCGTCTGCCGTCGGTCGGCTTCAACGACCTCCCGCTGTTGGCCCAGGCCAGCGGTGGACGCGTGCCGGATCCGTTCCAGTCCGAGCGGGAAGCGCGACTGGCCGCAGGCTGAGCCGCCGTTGACTGCCAAGGATCTGAACGACGCGATCGACAACGGTCACCTCGTCTTCGTCGGCAGCGAACTGTCGAGGCTCCCGCCGCAGGACGCCGCGGCCGTTCTCGATGCGATGGACGTCGGAGATCGGACGATCGCGTTCCGACTGCTGCCGAAGAACGACGCCGTCGCGGTCTTCGACGAACTGACGCCCGGCGCGCAGGCGGCGCTGATCCGCTCCCTCGGCACCGCCGAGATCGCCGATGCGTTCGACAGCATGGATCCCGACGACCGCGCCGAACTGCTCGACGAACTCCCCGCCAATGTCGCGAACGCACTGATCCGCAGCCTCTCCCCCGCCGAGCGCGATGCGACGGCGGTAGTGCTCGGGTTCCGCCGCGGCTCCGTCGGTCGCCGCATGAGCCCGGAGTACGTTCACGTCTTCCCCGACGACACGTGCGCGGCCGCGATCGAGCGAATCAAACAGCGCGGCCGCGATGCGGAGACCATCTACACAATCCCCGTGGTGGATCATCAGCGCCGCCTGGTGGGCGTCGCCAGTCTGCGCGATCTGCTGTTGTCCGATCCCGAGATCGCCGTCGACGAGTACACCAAGTCGCCGATCTACGCGTACGCCTCGGAGGAGGCCGAGTCGGCGGCACAACGCTGTCTGGATCGCTCCGTGATGGCGATGCCGGTGGTCGACCAGGAGAAGCGTCTGCTCGGCATCCTCACCATGGACGACGCCGCCGAGGTGGTCGAAGCGGCGCGCGACGAGGACGAGGCGCGCGCGGGCGCCCGAGAGGTGTTGAAGACCCCGTACCTGCACGCGTCGATCTTCGCGATCACCCGCGCCCGCGTGGTGTGGCTGTTCGTGCTCGCGCTCTCGGCCATCCTGACCGTCAACGTCTTAGAGATCTTCGAGGGCACGCTGGAACAGCGGGTCGCGCTGGCCCTGTTCATCCCGCTGCTCACCGGCATCGGCGGAAACACCGGTTCGCAGGCGGCCACCACCGTCACCCGGGCGCTGGCCACCGAGGAGGTGACCCCGCGCGACGCCGCGCTGGTCGCGGGCAAGGAGGTCCGCGTCGGACTCACCATGGGAGCAGCGCTCGGCGTCGTGGGATTCGGCGTCGCCGCGGCCGTGTACGGCGTCGACATCGGCACCGTGATCGGCCTGACCATCGTCTCGGTCTGCACCATGGCAGCGACCGTCGGCGGACTGATGCCGCTGCTGGCCAAGACGGTTCGCGTCGATCCGGCAGTGTTCTCGACGCCGTTCATCTCGACCTTCTGCGACGCCACCGGTCTGATCGTCTATTTCATGATCGCGAAGACGGTGCTCGGCATCTGAGCGGGTAGCGGTCCGGAGGCCGAATCCGGTGCGCGCGTAAAGTGAACAGGACAACCCGGCCACAGCCCGACCGGGACACTTCTGCGATTTGTAGCGAGGAATTTCATGCCAGCCCTGCGGTCTCGCACCACCACCGTCGGCCGAGAAGCCTCCGGAGCACGCGCCCTGTGGCGCGCCACCGGTATGACCGATGACGATTTCGGCAAGCCGATCGTCGCCATCGCGAACTCGTACACCCAGTTCGTGCCGGGCCACGTGCACCTCAAGAACGTGGGCGAGATCGTCGCCGACGCCATTCGCGAGGCGGGCGGCGTGGCGAAGGAGTTCCACACCATCGCCGTCGACGACGGCATCGCCATGGGCCACGGCGGCATGCTCTATTCGCTGCCGAGCCGCGAGATCATCGCCGACTCCGTCGAGTACATGGTGAACGCCCACACCGCCGACGCCCTGGTCTGCATCTCGAACTGCGACAAGATCACCCCCGGCATGCTCAACGCCGCGATGCGCCTGAACATCCCGACCGTCTTCGTCTCCGGTGGACCGATGGAGGCGGGCAAGTCGGTCGTGATCAACGGCGTCGTGCGACCGGGGACCGATCTCATCGACGCGATCTCCGCGTCGGCCGACGGCGAGGTCAACGACAACGAACTGCTCAAGGTGGAGCAGTCCGCCTGCCCCACCTGCGGATCGTGCTCGGGCATGTTCACCGCGAACTCGATGAACTGCCTCACCGAGGCTCTCGGTCTGTCCCTGCCCGGCAACGGATCCACGCTGGCCACCCAGGTGGCCCGTCGCGATCTGTTCACGCGCGCAGGCGAACTGATCGTCGACATCGCCAAGCGGTACTACCACGACGACGACGAGTCGGTCCTGCCGCGCAACGTCGCCACCCGTGAGGCCTTCGAGAACGCGATGGCGCTGGATGTGGCGATGGGCGGTTCCACGAACACGGTGCTGCACATTCTGGCCGCCGCGCAAGAGGGCGACGTGCAGTTCGATCTGCACGACATCGACCGCGTCTCGCGGAACGTGCCGTGCCTGGCGAAGGTCGCACCGAACTCGCCGAAGTACTACATGGAGCATGTTCATCGCGCAGGCGGCATCCCGGCGATCCTCGGTGAGCTGAATCGTGCGGGTCTGTTGAACACGAACGTGCACCCGGTGCACGCTTCGTCGCTCGAGTCGTACCTGGCCGACTGGGACATCCGCAGCGGCACCGCCACCGCCGAAGCGCTCGACCTGTTCCACGCCGCTCCCGGCGGCGTCCGCACCACCGAGCCGTTCTCGACGTCGAACCGGTGGGAGTCGCTCGACACCGACGCCGCCGACGGATGCATCCGCGACAAGGAGCACGCGTACACCGTCGAGGGCGGTCTGTGCGTGCTGCACGGCAACCTGGCCCAGAACGGCGCCATCCTCAAGACGGCGGGCGTCGACGAATCGCTGTGGCACTTCCAGGGCCCTGCGCGCGTGGTGGAGAGCCAGGAGGACGCCGTCCACGCGATCCTGTCGAAGGAGTTGCAGAAGGGCGAGGTGCTTGTGATCCGTTACGAGGGCCCCGCAGGCGGCCCCGGCATGCAGGAGATGCTGCACCCCACCGCCTTCATGAAGGGCACCGGGATGGGCAAGTACTGCGGTCTGGTCACCGACGGCCGGTTCTCCGGCGGCTCATCGGGCCTGGTGATCGGCCACGCCTCCCCGGAGGCCGCGGCCGGCGGCGACATCGGCCTGGTGGAGGACGGCGACGAGATCCTCATCGACGTGCACTCGCGTACGTTGAAGGTCCTCGTCGACGACGAGACCCTCGCCGAACGGCGCGCCAAGATGGAGGCGTCCGAACATCCGTGGGCCCCGCGCAACCGGGAGCGGACCGTGAGCAAGGCGCTCCGCGCCTACGCGAAGCTGGCCACCTCGGCCGACAAGGGCGCCGTCCGCGTCGTCGACTGAGCTCAACGGCATACCTTCACAAAACACCGAGCGTCCCCCTCAGTGAGTGGGACGCTCGGTGTTCGTGTGGTCTCGTCCGGGTTCGGGTCAGCCCGCCGGATTTCCCGGCGAGTCGAGCGGGTTGGTCCCGTTGAACACCACCCAGATCGCCACGGCGACGCCGATGCCGACGATCAGCCAGGCGGCCGAACCCCATGCCGGCCTTCGAGCCCAGCCCCATCGACGGTCCACCGCGTACGCCCCGGGACCGGTCAGAATCAACGAGGCGACGGCCGCCGCGAGGACGGCCTCCAGCTCGATGCCGCTGCCCCCGCCGTCGCCCGCGAAGAACCACAGGCCACCTGCGAGGGTGACCTTGTAGGTGAGCGCGACCAGAATGCTGCTCAGCACGGCGGCGCCGGCGATCGGCGTCAGCAGTCCCAGGATCAACAGGATGCCGCCCGCGGTCTCGCTGACTCCGGCGACGAACGACAGGATCGTCGTGACGTCGCTGTTGAAGCCGATGCTGGGGTTCGCGGCGTTGGTCAGGAAGTCGGCGAAGCCGTCGGGGCCGGGTCCGTTGAACCATCCGGTGAGCTTCTGCAGACCGTGCACGGTGAACGTCGCACCGATCGCCAGGCGCAGGATCAGCAGGCCCAGGTCGATGGTGCCGCGTCGCGCGACCGGGGCGACGGCCGGTTCCTCGGGCGGTGCGGCCACCGGCTCCGGCTCCGCGCCGTCGAAATCCTCCAGGGCGAACGGCTCGGTCGGCTGCGGCTCGATGTACGGCAGCGGGGGCTCGGTCATCTGCTCCGCATAGCGTCGGTCCCCGTCGGACTCCTCGTCGGCCTCGTCGTCGTCCGTGAACGGCACGGTGTGCACCGGCTCGGTCGACACGCTCTTCTTGACGGGATTCTGCGACGTCGTGTCGGCCACCGAACTGATGATGACCGGCGGCTTCGCCTCGTCGGTCTCGATCGGCTCGGTCCGATTCATCGATGCCTGCTGGTCCGGCTCGACCACCGGGAGCGCCTCGGTCGGCGCATCCGCCAACGGCTCGGGTGCTGACGCGGCCTCGTCGCGCTGCGCCTTCTGGTCGATGGCATCCTGGACCGCGGGTTCGGGTCGACGGCGGTGCCGGTCGAAGAAGTCGTCGTTGTCGGGTTGGGGCCGACGGATCTTCGGCCGCTCGATGGCCTCCGTCGGCTCGTCATACGGACTGCCCACGTTCGGCACGTCTGCGCCGACCGAAGGCTTGTCTTCGCCACTACTCACATCTACCGACTCTAGGGCGGTCTTGCCGTGGAGAGGCTTAGCGGCACCCGACGATTTGATAACGAAAGTTACAGTGGAGGAATGCCGTCGCACTCCCGGACCGCCCGCCGCATCCTCGTCGCTGTGACGTCCGCGATCGCCGTCGTGACGATGACCACGTCCTGTGCCGACTTCACCCAGGAAGACCAGGTGGCCGCGCAGGGCTCATTCACAGCTCCGCCGACCATGGAGCGCAAACCCGCACCACCGCCGTCCCCTCGCGACGAGACCGGCGGGACTCCCCCGACCGGTCCGTGCGTCGATCCCGATCCGTCGGTCATCGCGACCTGCCTCGCGTCGACGTCGGGCGTGCGTCCCGCAGACGCGTCGGGACAGACCACCTACGTCGCTGAACGCACCACCGGCAAGATCATCCTGTCCAAGCGCTACGGTCCGCAGCGGGCGGTCGCGACCGTGCCGGTCGACGCCTCCGGGGACGGCGGACTGATCGACTTCGCGATGTCGCCCACGTACCTCGAGGACCAGTTGATCTTCGCGCTCGTGACCACCGGCTCCGACAACCGGATCGTCCGCATCGCGCCGACCGGTTCGGTGAAGCCCATCCTGACCGGCATCCCGAAGGGCGCGAGCGGCAACATGGGCTCCATCGCGTTCGAGGGCCCCAACACGCTCGTGGTGGCGACGGGCGACACCGGCAACACCGGCGCCGCCGACGACCCGAGTTCGCTGGCGGGCAAGATCTTCACGATCAACCCCAACGCCGCCGACCCGCGGCCCGACCTTCGCGCATCAGGCCTCGGGTCCGATGTGGCCCTGTGCCCGTCTCCCGGCAGCGACGGCCAACTGTTCGTCGCCGACAGCGGTGCGCGCGGCGACCGCCTGTCGCTGGTCGGCCCCAAGAGCCTGCAGACCCTGTGGACGTGGGCGGACCGCCCGGGCGTGAGCGGCTGCGCCGTCGGTCAGGACTGGATCTCCGTCTCCCTCGCCAAGAAACAGCGCATCGACACCTTCATCCGGCCGTCGACCGGGAGCTCGACACTCGGCGAACCCAGTGCTCAGCCCACCGACAAGACCTATGGCGCCGTCGGGCGCATGACGTCGATCGGCGGCGCGGCCACCCAGATCGCCACCGTCAACAAATCGGTCCGAGTCGGCGATGTGAAGTCCTTCGACGACCGCGTCGCGATCTTCATGCCGAAGCCCGGCGAAGACCTGCGCTAGCGTCCGGGCGGCGTCACTGGCACGCGGCCAGGACCAGCTCCTTCACTCGCGCCGGATCGGCCTGACCGCGGGTCGCCTTCATGACGTCGCCGACGATCTTGCCTGCCGCCTGCACCTTGCCGCCGCGGATCTTGTCGGCGATGTCGGGGTTGGCGGCCAACGCCTCGTCGACGGCCTGCTGAAGCGCCGAGTCGTCGCGAACCACTTCCAGGCCGCGGTCAGCGACGATCTGTGTGGGCTCGCCCTCCCCGTCGAGGACCGCCACGACCACCTGCTGGGCGAGCTTGTTCGTGAGCTTGCCCTCGTCGACCATGCCGATCACCTCGGCGACCTGCTTCGGCGCGATCGCGAGATCGGCCAGCTCCACGTCGCGAGCATTGGCCTGCTGGGCGAGGAACGAGACCCACCAGCTGCGTGCCGCGTCCGCGGACGCACCCGCCTCGGCGGTCTCGATGATGAGGTCCACAGCGCCGACGTTCACCAGGTCGCGCATCACTTCGTCGGACACGCCCCACTGCTCCTGGATGCGGGCGCGACGGATCCACGGCAGTTCGGGCAGGGTGCTCCGCAGTCGCTCGACCCATTCCGGGCGGGCGATGACCGGCGGCAAGTCCGGCTCCGGGAAGTAGCGATAGTCCTCGGCGGTCTCCTTGCGGCGTCCCGCCGACGTGGTGCCGTCGGCCTCGTGGAAGTGGCGGGTCTCCTGGATGATCTCGCCGCCCCCGCTCAGCACGGCGGCCTGCCGCTGCATCTCGAAGCGAACCGCGGTCTCCACCGATTTGAGCGAGTTGACGTTCTTGGTCTCGGTACGGGTCCCGAACTCGGTGGCGCCCTTCGCCTTCAGCGACAGGTTCACATCGCAGCGCATCGAGCCCTGGTCCATGCGGACGTCGGAGACATCGAGCGACTTCAGCAGATCCCGGAGCGCACTGACATAGGCGCGGGCGATCTCGGGCGCACGCTCACCGGCGCCTTCGATCGGGCGGGTGACGATCTCGACGAGCGGCACCCCTGCGCGGTTGTAGTCGAGGAGCGAGTGGCTGGCGCCGTGGATGCGGCCGGTGGCGCCGCCGATGTGCAGCGACTTGCCCGTGTCCTCCTCCATATGCGCGCGCTCGATCTCCACTCGCCACGTGGTGCCGTCGGCGAGGTTGACGTCCAGGTAGCCGTCATACGAGGTGGGCTCGTCGTACTGGCTGATCTGGTAGTTCTTCGGCTGATCCGGGTAGAAGTAGTTCTTCCGTGCGAAGACGCTCGACTCGCGGATCGAGCAGTTCAGCGCCAGGCCGATGCGCACCGCGGACTCGACAGCCTTCGCGTTCGCGACCGGCAGGGCACCCGGGAGACCGAGGCAGGCCGGGCACACCTGCGTGTTGGGTTCACCACCGAACGTGGTGGGACACCCGCAGAACATCTTGGTGGCCGTGCCGAGTTCGACGTGGACCTCCATGCCCATCACGGGGTCGTAGGTCTCGATGACGTCGTCGAAGTCCATCAGTTCGTCGATAGCCGCACTCATGCGCTCCATCGTATCTGGGGGTCGAAGTGGGGGTGCTTCCCGATGCCCGCTAGCGGTCGGCGCTCCTACCGTGAAGGCACGCGTCGACATCGACGACGTCTCCCCGAAGGAAGTGACAGTCATGACCGACCCGGCCATCTCCGCCGACCCGTACACCGCCACAGCCCAGTCCGACCAACCGAAGCGGCTGCACCGCTCCACCACCGACCGCATGCTCGGCGGCGTCGCGGGCGGACTCGCCGAATACTTCGACGTGGACTCGACCTGGGTTCGCGTCGCGTTCGTCGCGTCGATCGTTCTGCCCGGCCCACAGTTGCTGCTGTACCTGCTGCTCTGGCTCGTGATTCCGCAGCAGTAGTCGCCCCAGAAAATACTTGGACGTCCAACCTATTGATTAGTTGGACGTCCAAGTATACCGTGGTTGCTGTCACCTCTTCAGCCTCTGGAAGGACTGCGCATGACTGCACTGCGGACCATCGACCACTACCTGAACGGCGCACGCGTCGCCGCGACCGGCGCCACCGCCGACGTCTACGACCCCAGCACGGGCGAGGTTCAGGCGACGGTCCCCCTCGCCACCACCGCCGAGGTCGATAACGCCGTCGCCATCGCGAAGGAAGCTCAGCAGGAATGGGCGGCGTACAACCCACAGCGCCGCGCTCGCGTCCTGATGAAGTTCATCGAACTGGTGAACCAGAACATGGACGAGCTCGCCGATCTGCTGTCCAGCGAGCACGGCAAGACCCTCGACGACGCCCGCGGCGACGTGGTCCGCGGCCTCGACGTGATGGAGTTCGCCGTCGGCATCCCGCACCTGCTGAAGGGCGAGTACACCGAGAACGCCGGCACTGGCATCGACGTCTACTCGATGCGTCAGCCGCTCGGCGTGGTCGCGGGCATCACCCCGTTCAACTTCCCCGCCATGATCCCGCTGTGGAAGGCGGGCCCGGCGCTCGCCTGCGGCAACGCCTTCATCCTGAAGCCGTCCGAGCGCGACCCCTCGGTCCCGGTCCGCCTCGCCGAGCTCTTCACCGAGGCCGGCCTGCCCGACGGTGTCTTCCAGGTGGTTCACGGGGACAAGACCGCGGTCGACGCACTGCTGGAGAACCCGGACGTCAAGGCGATCGGCTTCGTCGGCTCGTCGGACATCGCGCAGTACATCTACGAGAACGCCGCCAAGAACGGCAAGCGCAGCCAGTGCTTCGGCGGCGCCAAGAACCACATGATCATCGCCCCCGACGCCGATCTCGATCAGGCGGTCGACGCCCTCGTCGGCGCCGGTTACGGTGCCGCAGGCGAGCGCTGCATGGCGATCTCGGTCGCCGTGCCGATCGGCGACGCCACCGCCGACGCCCTGCGCGCCAAGCTCGTCGAGCGCGTGGAGTCGCTGCGCGTGGGCCACAGCCACGACCCCAAGGCCGACTACGGCCCGCTGATCACCGCCGCCGCCCGGGACCGCGTCCTCGACTACATCGAGCAGGGCGCCGCCGCAGGCGCCGAGCTGGTGGTCGACGGCCGCGGCAAGGGTTCCACCGACGCCGAGTTCGAGGGCTCCGACCTCTCCGGCGGCTACTACGTCGGCCCAACGCTGTTCGACCACGTCACCAAGGACATGTCGATCTACACCGACGAGATCTTCGGCCCGGTGGTCTGCATCGTCCGCGCCCACGATTACGAAGAGGCCCTCGCACTGCCCACCGAGCACGAGTACGGCAACGGCGTCTCGATCTTCACCCGTGACGGTGACACCGCCCGCGACTTCACCTCGCGGGTCGAGGTCGGCATGGTCGGCGTCAACGTGCCGGTGCCGGTGCCGGTCGCCTACCACACCTTCGGCGGCTGGAAGCGGTCGGGATTCGGCGACCTGAACCAGCACGGCCCGGCGTCGATCATGTTCTACACCAAGACCAAGACCGTCACCTCGCGCTGGCCGTCGGGCATCAAGGAAGGCGCCGACTTCGCCATGCCGCAGATGCACTGACAGCCCCCGAAGAGAGAACAGGTACCTCGAGAACCGACGGCCCGTAGGAAACACCATGCCCTACCCGAAATTGCCCGACGACGACCGGATCGTCGTCGAAGCCGCACGGGACTTCGCCCGTAAACGGCTGGCTCCGCACTCCCTCGACTGGGATGCGAAAGCACACTTCCCGGTCGACGAGATGCGCGAGGCCGCATCGCTCGGCATGGCCGGGATCTACACCAGCGAGGACGTCGGGGGCTCCGGCCTCCGACGCCTCGACGGCGTGCGCATCTTCGAGGAGCTCGCCAAGGCCGATCCCGTGACTGCGGCGTTCCTCTCCATTCACAACATGTGCACGTGGATGGTCGACAGCTACGGCACCGATGAACAGCGCAAGCGCTGGGTGCCGAAGATGGCGTCGATGGAGTTCATCGCGAGCTACTGCCTCACCGAACCCGGTGCGGGATCGGATGCGGCCGCGCTCTCGACGTCGGCGCGACGCGAGGGCGACGAGTTCGTCCTGCGCGGAAGCAAACAGTTCATCTCCGGCGGCGGCGTCTCCGACGTGTACGTCGTCATGGCCCGCACCGGGGACGCCGGCCCGCGCGGCATCTCCACGTTCGTCGTCGAGAACGGCACGGCCGGACTCTCGTTCGGCCCGCCCGAGGCGAAGATGGGCTGGCACAACCAGCCGACGGCTCAGGTGATCTTCGACGACGTCCGGGTGCCCGCCGACGCGATGCTCGGCGGCCCCGACGGCGCAGGCACCGGCTTCGCCATCGCCATGAACGGGCTCAACGGCGGCCGCCTCAACATCGCCGCCTGCTCGCTCGGCGGCGCCCAGGCGGCCTACGACCAAGCGCTCGTGTACACCACCGAACGCGAGGCCTTCGGCAAACCGTTGATCGCCGAACCCACCGTCGCGGCCACCCTGGCCGAGATGGCGACCACGCTCGAGGCCTCCCGCATGCTCCTGTGGCGGGCGGCCGAGGCGCTCGACACCGACGACCCCGACAAGGTGGAACTGTGCGCGATGGCGAAGCGATTCGTCACCGAGCACTGCTTCACCGTCGCCGACCAGGCACTGCAGTTGCACGGCGGATACGGCTACCTGCACGAGACGGGTATCGAGAAAATCGTCCGCGACCTGCGGGTGAATCGCATCCTTGAAGGAACCAACGAGATCATGCGGATGGTGATCGGACGCGCCGAAGCGCAGCGGGCCACCGCCGGAAAGGGCACACGATGAGCACAATCGCTTTCCTCGGACTGGGCAACATGGGCGGACCGATGGCCGCCAACCTGGTCAAAGGCGGGCACGACGTGGTCGGATTCGACCTCGTCCCCGAACTCCTGGCGACCGCGGTCGCGAACGGAGTGCGGGCGGCCGAGAGCGCAGAGGCCGCGGTCTCGGGCGTCGACGCCGTCATCACCATGCTTCCCAGCGGAGCGGCCGTGAAGTCCGTTTACGCGGCGATCCTCCCCCACGCCACCCCCGGTCAGCTGTTCATCGACAGCTCCACCATCTCGGTCGAGGACGCGCGCGCCGTGCACCAGCAGGCGGTCGACGCCGGCTTGATGCAGCTCGACGCACCCGTCTCCGGCGGTGTCAAAGGCGCGACGGCGGGAACCCTGGCGTTCATGGTCGGCGGCGACTCGACCGCGCTCGCCGCGGCGCAGCCGATCCTCAAGCCGATGGCGGGCAAGGTCGTTGCGTGCGGCGGTCCCGGCAACGGACAGGCTGCCAAACTGTGCAACAACATGATCCTCGCCGTGCAGCAGATCGCCGTCGGTGAAGCGTTCGCCCTGGCCGAGAAGCTGGGCCTGGAGGATCAGGCACTGTACGACGTCGTCACCGGTGCCACCGGCAACTGCTGGGCGCTGCAGGTGAATTGCCCCGTCCCCGGACCGGTCGAGACATCGCCTGCCAACAACGAGTTCCGTCCCGGGTTCGCGACCGCGCTCATGAACAAGGACCTGCACCTCGCCATGGACGCGATCGGCGCCACCGGGGCCACCGCCCCGCTCGGTTCGCACGCGGCGAGCCTGTACGACGCGTTCGCGGCCGAGAACGGCGGACTCGACTTCAGTGCGATAATCGATACCCTGCGCTGAACGGGACGAGTCAGCGGTAGTCGATAGGAGCAGTGTGGCCGGGGTGGATCACGAGTCTGATGAGCGCGACCCGATCGCCCTGGCCCGCCGCAACTGGGAGGACGCCGGGTGGGGCACCGAGGTCGCCGACGGCATGGAGGCGGTCACCTCGGTCATGCGTGCCCACCAGATCATGCTCGCGCGCGTCGAGCAGGAACTGAAGCCATTCGGCCTGACGTTCTCCCGCTTCGAGTTGCTTCGCCTCCTCGCGTTCAGCCGCCACGGTTCGCTGCCGATCTCCAAGGCCAGCGACCGCCTCCAGGTCCACGTCTCGTCCGCCACCCACGCGATCGCCCGCCTCGTCGACGCGGGTCTGGTGGAGCGCAACCCGCACCCGACCGACGGCCGGACCACCCTGGTCTCGATCACCGACGACGGCAGGGAGTTGGTCGAGAAGGCGACGGCGGTGTTGAACGCCAACGTCTTCGGTCGCGTGGGGATGTCGGCGACCTCCGCCCACCAGCTGGTCGCGGCGATTCGAGAGCTGCGCTCGGCCTCCGGCGACTTCTGACGGACCGCCGTTACGACCCCTGACCACCCGCATCGATGCCGCCCTGGCCGATCCGCGCGCCGAACTCCAGGAAGCGCACCGACCGAGCGGGATCGGTGTTGCCCTGATTCGCGCGCAGCGCGTCCAGCTCGGAGGAGAAGACCCGCTCCACTCGCGGCTCGCCGTCGTCGCGCACGATGGCCCAGACGCCGGGTTCGGCATCCACGACAGCCGGTTCGCGAATCGGCTCCGGCGCCGGGTCGGGTCGCTTCACCCGAGCGGCCGAGGTGGCGATATCAGCCCACGTCGCGGTGGCACGCGGGTTCTCGAGCGCCTGCCGCAACAGTTTCCGCAGCCCCTCTCCCGCTTCGCGCGCGAAGCGATCGAAGTCGTCGGGGCCGAAGTCGTTCGATGTGGGCATGCTCTCCATCGTCCCCGCAGACTGGCCGCCTCGCCACCTGCGTGGGTACCCTCTCGGGTGACGCCCGCATGGGGCGCCCGGACGAGCCCGCCGTACCCGGTCAGCGACAAGACGGTGGCTGAGGAGCAACCATGCACTGGATCGTTCTCATCGTCTCCGGACTCTTCGAAGCCGTCTGGGCCACTGCGCTCGGCAGATCTGCGGGCCTGACGCGGCTGTGGCCCACCGCCACCTTCTTCGTCGCCCTCGTCATCAGCATGGGCGGTCTCGCGTACGCTATGCGTGAACTCCCGACCGGCAGCTCCTATGCCATCTGGGTCGGCATCGGCGCCACCGGCGCCGTCGTCTACGCCATGCTGACCGGCGCCGAAGCCGCGACCTTGGCCAAGATCGTGTGCATCATCGCGATCGTCGGCGGCGTCGTCGGTCTCAAGCTGGTCAGCTGACCGCTCCCGGGTCCGGCACTCCGGCTCGGACGGCGAGCACCGCGGCCTGGACCCGGGACTGGACGTCGAGTTTCATGAGCACCCGTGAGACATGAGTTTTCACCGTCGCCTCCCCGATGTCCAAACGTTTCGCGATCTGAGCGTTCGAGAGGCCTGCGCCCAGCCCGCCGAGCACCTGGACCTCACGTTCGGTGAGCTCGGCGAGGTCCGGAGTCGGTGTCGCGGGACGCGTGCGCATCGCGTCCACGACGACCCTGGTGACCGCCGGATCCAGCACGGCATCGCCCTCGGCGACGCGCCGGACGCCGTCGACCAGTTCCGCACCCGACGCCGATTTCAACAGGAATCCGCTGGCGCCCGCAGCGAGGGCGCCCAGGACGTATTCGTCGACGTCGAACGTGGTGAGTACCAGGATGCGGACCGTTGACTCGGCCAGGACGGCCGCGGTCGCGGCGAGACCGTCCATCTCCGGCATCCGTACGTCCATCACCACCACGTCGGGATGCAGGCGGGCGACGGCGCGCACCGCTTCGGCGCCGTCGCCCGCCTCACCGACGACGGTGATAGCACCCGACGCCTCGAGCACCAGGCGCAGTCCTTCGCGGACAGCGGCGTGATCGTCGGCCAGCACCACCCGGATCCGGCTCATCGCGGTCCCACCGGCAGCTCCGCGTGGACCACCCACTGCGCACCGACCCGTCCCGCGGTCACCATTCCGCCGATGCTCTCTGCTCTAATTCTCATATTGCGCAGTCCATTTCCGTTCGTCGCGTACTGCGTGGCGGCAGCGACACCGTTGCTGACGGTCAACGCTGCAGTCCTTCCGTCCGACGACACGTCCACGGTGATCGGCTCGCCGGGCGCGTGCCGGGTCGCGTTCGTCACAGCCTCCCCCGCGATCCGCGTCAGCACGGTCTCGACGAGGACGCTGACCTGCTCCGGTCCACCGTCGACGACGACGTCCGACCCGACCGACCGCGCTGCGGTCAGCAACGGAGCCAGCGACGACCAGCGGACGGTCGCCGTGTCGTCGCCCTCCCCTGCGAGCACGTCGATCATCGCCCGCAACTCGCTCAACGCGGCGAGACTGTTCGCGCGCATCGACGCGATGATCGGGGCGGGATCAGGGGCGTCGCGCGCTGCCTCGGCGAGGATCGCGATCGACGAGACGTGACCGGCGACGGTGTCGTGGAGCTCGCGCGAGACCCGGCGACGCTCATCGGCCAGCGCAGTCCTGTGCTCGGCCTCGGCGGCCGACTGCTCGGCACGGGCGGCCCGCACCGTGGCGTGCACTGATTGCGCGTACCCGAGCGGTGAGATCAGAAAAGCGACGCCCAGCAGCCCGGCGAGGACGCCCGCCCGCGGGTCCACCGTGACGGCGACCGCCACCGCACCGCCGACGGTCACCACGAAGCACCCGGCTCCGACCGTCCGCCGCAAGCGCACCGACCCGACAGTCATCACCGCGAAGATCACATCGGTGAACGAGATCCAGATCGGCAGCGAGACACCCGATCCGAAGTCGACGACGATCAGGATCAGCATGGCTGCGACGGCGATCGCCGGACGTCGCGGTGCAGTCAGTTGAATGACGAACGCGGCGAGCAGCACCGCCGCCTTGACCGCCGGTTGGTGGCCGCCCCAATCCGGGATGAGCGTGAACGCGCCGGTGACCCACAGCAGCAGGCCGACGATCAGCGTACCGATCGACGACACCGCGGTCGTGGACGCGATGGTGGTCAGGGACTTCATCGATTCTCACTACAGCACATCGGGCGGCCGCGCGGGTCCGCCGAAAGGATGACCGTCACGACGCCGGTCAGCGGATGTGCCCGGCACCGTTCCCCGCGACGCTGGTTTCATGAACGAACTCACCGAACCCGTCCTTCTCACCATCCTCGGCTGCGAGGTCGGCTTCTGGGTCCTCGTGATCGGCGGGCTGGTCCTGCGGTACGTCATCCACGCGAAACGCCTGTCCGGCTACGTCTTGGCCGCCGTCCCCGTCCTGGACGTCGTCCTGTTGGTCGCCGTCGCGCTCGATCTGCACCGCGGCGGCGAGATCGGCGTCGCGCACCGGCTGGCGCCGATCTACCTCGGTGTCACCATCGCGTTCGGTCGACGGCTCATCGCATGGGCCGACGTCCGGTTCGCCCACTGGTTCGACGACGGACCGAAGCCCGAGAAGATCCCCAAGTCGGGTCCGGCCCGGTTCCGGTACGAGTGGCAGGATTTCGGTCGGTGGTTGGTCGCGGCGGGGATCGCCGCGGCGATGATCCTGGTGTTGGGGTTCGGGGTCGCCGACGCCGAGCAACGCACCCAGCTGTTCGCCGGCTTCCAGACCCTCGGCATCATCACGGCGATCTGGCTCCTGACCGGGCCCCTCTGGGTCAGCGGCTCACTGCGGAGCCTGTCGAAGAAGTGATGGTCACAGATGCGTGCCGACGTTGATCACGCGTCCCGACCGATCGCGGTAGAAGAACCGCCGCACGCCCCAGGACTCGGACGAGAGGGGGTGCACGATCTCGACGCCCGCCGCGACGGCCCGCGCATGCGCGGCGTCGACGTCGTCGACGAACACCGAGACGTCCGGGTTCAGCGACGCCGACTCGTCCGCGGTCATGAACCCGATCTGCCGACCGTCGTCGTCGGCGAGGAAGGCGATCCACCCGTGGTTCATCACCACGCGCATCCCGAGCACTGCGGTGTGTTCGCAGATCGCCGCGTCGATGTCGGAGACGGTCAGGATCGGTGCGATGCGTTCGATTGTCATGGTTCCAGCACACCATCGTCGGCCGCCCGACGGCTTGGACGAATCGGCACGGCCCGCGGCACCCGCCCTACGACTGCCAGACCGGGTCCCGCTTGGCGAGGAACGCCGACATCCCCTCCTGCGCGTCGCAGGTCATCGCATTGGCAGCCATCACCGCGGACATCTCGGCGTAGGCGTCGGGTTCGGTCCGATCGATCTGGTCGTAGAACGCACGTTTGCCGATCGCGAGGGTGTCGCCGCTGAACTGTCCGATCCGCTCCGCGAGCTCGGCGACGGTCGATTCCAGTTCCTCGGCGGGGACCGCGGAGTTGATCAGGCCCCAGTCGACGGCCGTCGCCGCATCGATCATGTCCCCGGTGAGCAGCATCTGCATCGCGCGTTTACGTCCGATCGCGCGGCTGAGGGGCACCATCGGCGTCGAGCAGAACAGCCCGATGCGGACCCCGGGCGTGGAGAATCGTGCGGTGTCCGCGGCGACGGCGAGGTCGCACGTTGCGACGAGCTGGCAGCCCGCCGCGAGCGCCATGCCCTGCACTTGCGCGATCACCGGTTGACGCACCCGGTGCACGGCGGTCATCAGTTCGGTGCACGCCGCGAAGATCTCCTGCTCGTCGGTGAGAGTCCGCTCCACCATCTCGGACAGGTCGTGGCCTGCCGAGAACGCCGGTCCGCTCGCCGAGATGACGATGACGCGGACGTCGGGGTTCGCGCCGAGCGTGTGCAGCGCGGCGGTCGCCGCACGCATGGTCGATAGGGACAGCGGGTTGCGCCGATCAGGAGCCGTCAAGGCCAGGACTCCAACGGAGTCGCGAACGGTGGAAGTCACGGAAGAGGTCATGCATGTATTGTCCCGGACGTTCGCGAGTCCTACGATTGATTGACATGAGGGCGCCGACATCGCTGCGGGATCCGCTCGTCTACCAGCTAGCCGCCACAGGCCAGGCTGCCGATGCCGTCGCGTGTATCGGGCCGATTCCCTATATCGCCCGCTGCCTGGACGACGTCGGTTTTCCCGCCGAGCATCGCTGGGTCTTCCCGGTCGTCAAAGCAGCGTCCGCGACCGGACTCGCCGCGGCTCCACGGTTCCCACAGCTGGCACGATTCACGGCGGTGATGCTGACGCTCTACTTCTCGCTGGCCGTCGGCATGCATCTGCGCGCCCGCGACCTCCGACTGAACTTCGTAGCGGCGTCGTCCCTGCTACTCGTCTACGCGGCACTCGCTGCGACGGGTCCGCCGACCATCACCCCACGACCGCAGCTACCGCGTACCTGAGAACGCGGCGAGCACGCGGTCGGCGTGCACGGTCATGTTGACCTCGGAGGCGATCACGTCGGCGATGACACCGTCGGTCCCGATCGCGAACGTCACGCGCTTGGTGGGCATGCCGACCGCGCCGAGCAGCCCGCGCTTGACCCCGTACGCCTGCGCGACGGCCCCGTCGGTGTCCGCGAGCAGCGGGTAGTCCAGCGTGTGCTTCTGGGTCCAGCTCTTCTGCTTGTCGACGTCGTCGCGACTGATCCCGACTCGCTGCACGCCTGCGTCGGCGAACTCGGCGGCGAGATCGCGGAAATGGCAGGCCTCCTTGGTGCAGCCCGGGGTGAAGGCCGCCGGATAGAAGAACAGTGCGACGGGCCCGTCGGCGAGGAGCTCCGACAGTCGTCGTCGGGTGCCGTCTTGGTCGGAGAGTTCGAAATCCGGTGCGGTGTCGCCGATCTTCATATCCGAACTCTACCCGCGTCGCGACTCACACCCGGCCGGCGTCACGCATGGCGATCGCGACCTGCACCCGATTCGACGCGTCGAGCTTATGGAAGATCCGTGAGATGTGCGCCTTCACCGTCGCCACCGACATGTACAACTCGGCGGCGATCCCGGCGTTCGACTCGCCGCGCGCCAGGCACACCGCCACTTCGAGTTCACGTTCGGTGAGCGCGTCGACGGCCGCCCGCGCCTTGTCGGCGACGCCGTTGCCCTGCGGGTCGATCCGGCGGCCGTCGACGACCTGTTTGATCAGCGCCGCGGTCACCGAGGGGCTCAGCGCCGGTTCGCCGCCCAGGACGCGGCCGATCGCGGCGACGATCTCCGCGGGCGGAGTGTCTTTCAGCAGGAAGCCGTCGGCGCCGACCGCCAGGGCCCGCACCACGTAGTCGTCGGCGTCGAATGTGGTCAGCACGATCACGGCGGGCGGGTTGGCGCCCGCTTTGAAGGCTGCGGTGGCGTCGATGCCGTCCATCACCGGCATCCGCAGATCCATCAGCACCAGATCGACGGGGTCGGCGGCGTGTGCGTCGAGTGCGTCGCGCCCGTTGCCCGCCTCGGCGACCACGTCCAGGCCCGGGTCGCCACCGACCAGCAGACGCAGTCCGGACCGGACCAGCGGGTCGTCGTCGACGATCATCAGCCTCGCGCTCATGCCTGCCACGGTAACCACACGCGCAGGACGAATCGTTCATCGGCCGTCAGGTGCGCCGACTGCGTGCCGCCGCGCAGTTCCACCCGCTCGGCGAGACCGACCAGGCCGAACCCGGATTCCGGGGCGAGAGTCCGATTCTCTCCGATCGGCATCGGGTTGCTGACGACGAGGTCGACGCCGTGGTCCGGGCTCCCGCAGATCCGGACTTCGACGGCGGTCGCGGCCGCATGCTTCCGGGCGTTGGTGAGCCCTTCCTGAACGCAGCGGAACAGGGTACGGCCGATGCCGTCGGGCAGGTCGGCGAGCTCGAGATCACAGGAGTACTGAAGGTTCATGCCGTAGCCGCGGTTCTCGTCGACCAACGCCTCGATGTCCGTGGCGCTCGCCTGCGGCGACTCCGGCTGCGCGTCGCCCGGCCCCTCGCGCAGCACACCGAGCAGGTCGCGCAGTTCGGTGAGCGCCGTGGCAGAGAGCCCCTCGATGGTGTGCGCCGCCTCGCGGACCTGGTCGGGAGGCAGGTCGTCGCGGTAGCCGAGGGCACCGGCGTACATGTGGATCGTCGAGATCCGGTGCGCCAGCACATCGTGCATCTCGCGGGCGATCCGTCCTCGCTCGGCGATGCGCGCATGCTGGACCCGCGCCGCCTGCTCGGCTTCGGCGACCTTCGCCCGCGACCGCCACGACGCGAGCAATTCGCGACGGGAACCGATGTACAGGCCCCACGCGATGATCAGCAGGATCACCACCGTGATGATCGCGGCGTCGAGAAGTCCGACCGGCTTCTCCTCCGGTGAGCCCACCAGCGGCGACACCAGTGCGCTGACGACGGCCAGAATGCCGACCGGCACGATCTCCCGCCACCGACGACGCGTCGACAACGAGACCACCGCCAGCATCGACGGACCGGCAGCGGTCGCCGAGACGACGGCGGCCAACTGCGTTCCCACACCGACGCTGACCGGGTGCGACCGGCGGAACAGAACCGCGACCAGCGACGCGAGCCCGATCGCCAGGTCCAGGAAGAACCACCATCGGACGTGCTGCCACTGGTAGTCGGCGCGCGTGGCCCACGCGACCCCCGAGACGGCGAGGACGATGGTGAAACGCCACACATGGCTGCGCCACGTCAGCGGCGGCTGATAGTCCTCGGGGTGCACGAGGATCACGGTAGCCCGCCGAGCCGACGGCCCGCTGCCGTCGCGAGTTCTCAGGTCACCCCCTACTTTCGGCTGACCCGAAATCAGCCCGCCGACGGATGTGCGAAGTACTCCGGAGTCAGCAGAATGTTCATCATGATCACGGTCGAACACCTCACGAAGAGATACGGCGACTACACCGCCGTCAACGACGTCTCGTTCGCCTGCAAACCCGGTCGCGTGACCGGATTCCTCGGACCGAACGGCGCAGGCAAGTCCACGACGATGCGCATCATCGCCGGCCTCACACCGCCCACCTCGGGCACCGCGACCATCGCGGGCGTCAACTACCGCGACATCCCGAACCCGGCGACACAGGTCGGTGTCCTGCTCGACGCCTCGGCGCAGCACGCGGGACGGACCGGCGCAGAGATCCTACGACTGTCGGCGATGACCATGGGCCTGGACCTGACCCGCGTCGACGAGGTTCTCGCCTGGGTCAGCTTGACGCCCGAGGAGGCAGGCCGCCGCGTCCGCAACTACTCGCTCGGCATGCGGCAGCGCCTGGGCATCGCGAACGCGCTGCTGGCGAATCCGAAGATCCTGATGCTCGACGAACCCGCCAACGGCCTCGACCCCGCGGGCATCCACTGGATGCGCACCCTGCTTCGCGAGTACGCCGACCGCGGCGGCACGGTGCTCCTCTCGAGCCATCTGCTGCACGAGATCGAGATCATCGCCGACGACCTCATCGTCATCGGTCAGGGCCGAATCGTCGCGCAAGGCGCCAAGGACGAGCTTCTCGCCGGCACCGGCGCGCACGTGAAGTCGACCGATGATCAGACGCTCGGTCAGGCGCTGGTGGACGCCGGATTCGCCGCGCATCCCGCGCAGGGTGGCGGCATCACCGTCGACGCCGAGCCCGAGCAGGTCGGTCGCATCGCCCTCGACAGCCGGGTCAGCCTCATCGAGCTCCGCGGCGGCGACAACACCAACCTGGAAGCCATGTTCCTGCAGCTCACCGAACAGACTCAGCGCGAGCAGCCCGTCAATCAGGGAGTCGTCCGATGACCACCACGTACGCCGCCGTCGACCAGACGGTCCAGCCGATTCCGCTCAGCCGCCTGGTTCGCGTCGAGATGCGCAAGCTCGTCGACACGCGCGCAGGCTTCTGGCTGATCGCGTCGATGGCACTGATCGCCACGCTCGTCATGGTGGTGATGCTGATCGTCGCCGCCAATTCCAGCGAGCCGACCGATCTGGGCTTCGCCGACCTCTTCGGCGTCATGAACACGCCGACCGGGTTCCTGCTGCCGGTGATGGCGATCCTCCTCGTCACCTCGGAATGGTCGCAGCGCGGGGCGCTGGCCACGTTCACCATGGAGCCCCGGCGCGAGCGTGTCGTGATCGCCAAGCTGATCACCTCGATCATCGCCGCCCTGGCCGCCGTGGTGGTCGCGCTGATCATCGGCGCGATCGGCAACGTCATCGCCATGCTCGCCTTCGACGCCCCGGCCGGTTCGTGGTCACTGTCGGCCGCCGGGCTGACCGGTGCCGTCGTCCTGCAGGTCTCCGGACTGCTCCTCGGCTTCGGCTTCGCGGCGCTGTTCCTGAGCACGCCCGCCGCGATCGTCGCCTACTTCATCCTGCCGGAGGCGATCGGCCTGGTCCTGCAGCTGATTCCGGCGCTGCGCGACGCCCATGTCGCCGAGTGGATCAGCCCCAGCGTCTCGTCCGGCGCACTGATGTCGGAGACCTGGCCGACCGGCGGCGACTGGGGCAAGTTCCTGGTGGCGCACGCCATCTGGATCGGCATCCCGATGTCGGTCGGCATCTGGAAGATCTTGCGTTCAGAGGTCAAATAGCCCGACGGGCAATTCGACCTGCGAAGAGCTGAACGCAAACGCGACCGGCGCATCCGAAACCTCTCCCCGGATGCGCCGGTCTTTGCGCTAGGCCAGTCGGAATCGGCCGTCGGCGTCTGGACCGATCACCACGCCCCGGCTCACTAGGTCGTCGAGATGTCTGCGGATCATCGCGATCTCGGCGGCGTCGGCGTACCAGGGCGCCGTCGCGACGCGGTACACGATCCCGCGGCCCAGCAGATCCGACGCCGTGTGCGGGCCCGCCGCGAGCTGCTCCAGAAGTCGACCTTCACGGGCATCGAGTGCGGCCGCATGCAGCGCGAGGTCCTCGAGGAACTCCTCGCGGGTGAAGTACGGACCCTTGTGGTGATAGGGCACGACGACCCGCGCCTGCACCTGCGTCACCGCGTCCAACGTCGCGCGGATGTCGGCGAGGCTCGACCCGATGTCGCTGTACATCGGCCCGAACGTCGAGAGGTCGACGTCGGCGATGTAGAAGACCCCGTCGGGTTCGATCAGGAATCCGCAGTGCCCCGCCGTGTGTCCGGGCAGCGGCACCACGTGCACGCGGACGTCGCCGCCGACGTCGAACACGGCGTCGTCGTCGAACACCGACGCGTCCGGCAACGCGTTCCAGGAGAACTGCCGACGGAAGTCCGCTTCCCAGTCCCCCTCCGGGATTCCGCCCGCGGTCCGGAACGACTCCCACGACTGCAGCGCGAACACGTCACTGCGGTGGATCGCCACCGTCGACGCCCGCGCGAGAGCATCCACCGTGTGGTCCTCGTGGTAGTGGCTCAGGAGCAGCAGGTCCGCCGGTGGCGTGGCCACGCCCAGCCCGGCATCCAGCAGCACCGTCGATTCGCCCGCGGTCACCGTCAGCGGGTTGCCGTAGGGAACGCGACCACCGTCGGGGCCGGCCCACCGGGTCACGTGCGGGCCGAGTGCCACCTGCTCATCGCTCATCTCTCCATCATGCCCAGACTCAGTTGTGGATCAATTCGCCGCTAATCCACAATGCGCGAAACGTGCGTTTCATCCCCTTGATCGTGAGTCCGGCGCCGAAAACGCAACATCAGCGAGCCGTGATGCGGTTAGGCGTTCTGCTTTTCACTTCGTGCCCCGACGATCTCGAACTCCTGCCCCCGTTCGATGTGGCGCTTGCCCCGGATACCGTGATCCAACCCGATCTGATCATCGCCCGCACCGCCGATCTGACCGATCACGATCTCCCGACAGCGCCGCTCCTGGCGATCGAAGTGCTGTCCCCGTCCACTCGCGGATCGATCTTCTGCTCAAGAACGAGCGACTCGCGCGTGCCGGCCTGTCCGCACTACTGGACCGTCGACCCCGACACGCCGGCGATCACCGCCCGGACGCTCGTCGATGGACAGTATGACGGTCGCCGAAGCCGAAGGCGACCAACTGTTCCAGGTCACTGACCCGGTCGAGGTCCACTTCGCCCCCGCCGACCTCGTCTGAGACGCAGGACGATCGATTCCCGGGTGAATGCGCACCGGGGAGCTCGCGGCAGTCGGTGTCAGGAGAGCGGATAAACCAAGCCGCCGCTGCCCGCCATTCGAGGTTGTCTGCGGATGGCGGGATTCGCGTCCCCGTGAGAGTCGTGAGCGGTCAGCGCGCCACTTCACGGTGACCGGCATCGATCCGGCGCGTCCAACCGCGGCCGTCGAGGTGCTCGAGCAGCGGAATCGCCACGCGCCGCGACGTGTCCAGGGCTTGGCGCGCCTGCGAGGTGGTGAACGGCTGCGGCAACTGCGCGAGCTCGCGCATCGCCAACGCCGGCGTCTCCGGCAGCACGACGAGACCGTCGGCGAGCCGCAGCAGCCGACCGGCGCGCTCAGCCGCCGCCAACTCGCGAACTCCCAACGCCAGTGCAACGAGATCGTCGGCCTCGGGTGCGACGAACGGCGTCGCAGTCAACCGTCGTTCCAGCTCGGCGACCGCGGACTCGGCGGGGCCGAGATCACCGCGATGCTCGGGTAGGAACAGCAGCCCGCGCTCGGCGACCACTCCGGCTCCGTCGACGACCCGCGCCAACAACGCCGGGTCCGGGAGAGCGAGCAGCCCGTGCGCCGCACCGTCGGTCAGTCCTGCGGACAGTGGATCGCTCTCGTGCAGATCGACGACGGCGCCGCGCAGCCGCGCCTGCCACTCGTGCAGGGTCTGGCTCGCCACCCACCAGTCGCCGATCACGTCGACGTCGTCGGGCACCTGCTGCGTCGGCCAGCCCAGTTCGGCCAGGCGCCCGCGGGTGATCGCGCCGCGGCGGCGCACTTCGGCCGCGACCGCGTCGTCGAGTCCGGCGAGCGCCTGCCCCCGTCGAACACCGTCGCCGCGCCGCACCAGCGGAGGCGGATCGACGTCGAGCACCTGCGCACCGCCGACGATCCGCCCAGCGCCGGGGTCGCGGAGAACGAGCCGGTCGTGGCGGCGCAGCGGCAGTTCTCGCGACAACGTCAGCCGCAGATGCCCCTCATCGAGGGACCGTGCACGGACCGGCACCGACGCGGTGCCCACGTGCGCGGTGAGCCACGCGGGGACGTCACTGTCGCCGGTGGTGCGGCGCACGTCGACCACCCGAGTCTGCGGCCAGGGCCCGGTGTCGAGCAGGACGTCGCCGCGGTGGATCTCGTCGTGCGCGACGCCGCGCAGGTTCACCGCGACGCGGCTCACCGGGAGGGCGCGCTCGGTGTCGCGGCCGTGACTCTGCAGCCCGCGGACGGTCACCTCGAATCGCCGGTTCCTCCCGGCCAGTCGCAGTCGATCGCCGACGGTGATGGCGCCTGCGGCAAGCGTCCCCGTCACCACGGTCCCCGCTCCGGTGATGGCGAACGCGCGATCGATCCACAGTCGTACCCGATCGGCGCCGTCGGACCCCGGACCGCCCACCGTCGCGTCCGCGACGAGCCGGTCGAGCGTTGACCGCAGCTCGGCGAGCCCGGTGCCGGCGACCGCGGACGTGACCACGATCGGAGCGTCAGCGATTCCGGTGTCGGCCAGTTCGGTCCGGACCTGATCGATCACCTCGGCGACGCGGGCGTCGGTCGCACGGTCGGCCCGGCTGATGACGACCACCCCGTGCTCGATCCCCCAGGCGGCGAGCGCGTCACGATGATCCGACGACTGCTGCCGCCACCCCTCGTCGGCGGCGACGACGAAACACACCGCCGGCGCAGGCCCCAGTCCGGCGAGCATGTTCGGCAGAAAGCGTTCGTGGCCGGGGACGTCGACGAAGCCGACTTCGCATCCGGACGGCAGCACGGTCCAGACAAAGCCCAGATCGATCGTCAGGCCGCGCCGTCGCTCCTGCTCCCACCGGTCCGGCTCCATCCCGGTCAGCGCTTTGACCAGGGTGGATTTACCGTGATCGACGTGGCCTGCGGTCGCGATGACGAACACGGTCAGTGGTCCGTGAGCGCGATGCGAACCGCCTCGGCGACGCGAGCGTCGTCGGTCTCGGGGACACAGCGCAGGTCGACGAGGGTCGCTCCGTCGTGCACACGCGCCAGCACCGCGGGGGTGCCGATGCGCAGCGGTCGGGCCGCCGACTCCGGGAGTTTGAGCGCATAACCGGCCAGCGGCACCCCGGGCGCGCCCCCGCCGCCGACGCGGCCGTCGTGTGCCACGACCTCTCCGCCGACCGCCGCCGCGAGGGCCATGGTCCGCGCTCGGAGCCGTTGCGGATCGGCGTGCAGATACTGCGACACCGGCGGCCGGGGACCGGCGACCGTGGCTTCCAACGCGGCCAGCGCGATCTTGTCGATCCGAACGGCACGTGCGAGCGGATGCTTGGCGAGGCGCTGCACGTACTCGGTGCGGCCGAGGATCACGCCGGCTTGGGGTCCGCCGAGCAGCTTGTCGCCGCTCGCCGTGGTGAGGTCGGCGCCTGCGCGCAGGGTGGTCGCAGCGTCCGGTTCGTCGGGCAGGAGCGCGTCGGGCGCCAGGAGTCCGCTGCCCAGATCGACGACCAGCGGAATCCCGCGGTCACGCCCCAGCGCCGCCAACGCGTCGACCTCGACACCCGCGGTGAATCCGCTGACCCGGAAGTTGCTGGGGTGCACTTTCAGGAGGCAGCCGGTGTCTGGGCCGATGGCGTCGGCGTAGTCGGCGAGATGCGTCCGGTTGGTGGTGCCGACCTCACGCAGGCGTGCACCGGTGGAGGCGATCAGGTCCGGAAGCCGGAATCCCGCACCGATCTCGATCAGTTCCCCGCGGGAGACGATCACCTCGCGTCCGGCGGCGAGCGCGGTGGTCGCCAGGACCAGGGCGGCCGCCCCGTTGTTGACGGCCAACGCGTCCTCGGCGGGCGTGCAGGCGGCCAGCAACGCGGACCGCGCGCCGACCCCGCGCTTGCTGCGGACACCCGAGTCCAGGTCCATCTCGACGTCGACGTACCCGGCGGCGTCGACGATGGCCGACATCGCGGAGGGACCGAGCGGGGCACGTCCCAGGTTGGTGTGGACGATGACGCCGGTGGCGTTGAGGACGGCGGTCTGGGTGGAGGCGCGCGCCGCGCCCACCGCCTCGACCACGGCGGCGGTGACTGCATCGGGCGCGAGTTCGCCGCGGCGGGCGCGGTCGGTGACGGCCCGGATGCATTCGGCGATGGTCTCGTCGGACAGGTGTTCGCGGGCCGCCGCCACGGCGGGAAGTGCGAGGAGCCGGTCGGTCCGCGGAATCGATCGCCGCGGATCTGTTTGCCCGACACGCTGACTCACGACGACTCCTCGTTCGGGGACGATGGCGGAGACGGACGGGAATCGAACCCGCCAGACCGAGGTACTCGATCTCACCGGTTTTGAAGACCGGGGAGCCCACCAGGTGCCCAGACGCCTCCGCTCACCAACATAGCGGGCTATCGTCGGTGGGTGTGACACAGGTGAAGCGACTGACAGATTTCGCCCACGGCGGCGGATGCTCCTGCAAGATCCCGGCGGGTGAGCTCGAGGAGGCGGTGCGCGGGCTGATCGGCCAGGCCTCCCCCGACGTCCTCGTCGGACTCGACGACGGCGACGATGCGGCCGCGGTCCGGATCGCCGACGGAATGGCCGTGCTCTCCACCGCCGACTTCTTCCCGCCCGTCGTCGACTCGCCGTACGACTGGGGCGCCATCGCCGCCGCCAACGCGTTGTCGGACATCTACGCGATGGGCGGCCGCCCGGTGGTGGCGATCAACCTCGTCGGGTGGCCGCGCGCCGAACTCCCGATGGAGATGATGACCGAAGTGCTGCGCGGCGGCCTCGACGTCGGGACCCGCGCGGGCTGCCCGGTGATCGGCGGACACACGATCGACGACCCGGAACCCAAGTACGGGATGGCGGTGACCGGCATCGCCGATCCGGATCGACTGCTGCGCAACGACGCCGCGGCAGCGGGTCTGCCCCTGACGCTCACAAAGCCCATCGGCGTCGGCCTGCTGAACAATCGACACAAGCTGACCGGCGAACGGTTCGACGCCGCGATCGCATCCATGACGACGCTGAACCGCGACGCCGCCGACGCCGCACTCGCGAGCGGCGCTCGGGCCGCCACCGACGTCACCGGGTTCGGGCTGCTCGGCCACCTGTACAAGATGTGCCGGGCCTCCGGAGTCAGCGCGGTCATCGACGCCGCAGCGGTTCCGGAGATCGACGGCGCCCGCCAGACGCTGGACGACGGGTACATCCCCGGCGGCACGCGTCGGAACCTCGACTGGGTGCGGCCGCACCTGGAGTCCGGTTCGGGAATCGACGAAGACGATCTGCTGATGCTCGCCGACGCCCAGACCTCCGGCGGCCTCCTGGTCGTCGGCGAGGTCCCCGGGTACCCCGTCATCGGCCACACCGTCGCCGCCGAAGGGCCGGTCTCACTGACGATTCGGTAGTGGTCGCTGAGCCGCGACCACCGCGGGCCAAGGCACGCCTGGTTGATTCCCGGTGACGGTCGTCCCCACAGCTGAGAACTGCCCGCTCAGGCGCTTCCGACGGAACATTGCCGTCGGAGGGCGCTGAGCGAGCAGTTTTCAGCCCGTGATCGAGTCGTCGGTGATGCCTGCGGCGCGGCGAGCCGCCAGCCGCCGCTTCTGCGGTTCGATCGTGTAGCGGGGATCGCTCGCGGAGTCGATCCCCGCGTAGAAGACGCCGAACCGGGTACAGGCCGACGCCGCGACCAGCGCCGCGCCCGACACCGCCGCGAGCGCACGCCGGACGCGTCCTTCGCGACCCCCGCTCACCAGCGCTCCGACACCACCGATGACCGCGAGACGCTCGGCCACGCGCATGAGCGTGCCCGGCTTCCCGTGGTGCAACGGTTCCGCCGCCACCGGATCCATCCGAGACTCCAGGAACCGCATCGCCGCGACGTCGCCGATCACGCCGAGGACCGCGAGATTGCGTGCGGGTCCGGCCTCGACCGCCGGAGTCGTCACCAGCGCGAGGCCGCCCGCAGCGAGGCTCGCCGAGCTGACGAAGACGAACGGCAGATCGCGGTGCATCGCGTTCCAGGTCGGCATCGCGGTGTCGCCGAGCAGCACCGCCGTGTACGCCGCGAGCGGCGCACCGAACACCGCAGCGCCGAGTCCGGCGGGTCCCTCGAGCGCGCGCAGCATCGGTCGCAGCGGGCCCAGCGGAAGACGATCCCCCAGCATCCGATCGACCTCGCCGGCCGCGGCCACGCCGATGAGTCCGCTGTATCCCATCAGAATCCACGAGCCGACGCTCATCGGCGACGTGACTTTGAAGGTCCGCATCATGTGGAGAAACCGCTCGGGTCTGCCGAGGTCGGCCACCAGCGCGAGCGCACCGGCTCCCGCGGCGCCGAGACCGGCCAGTCGGGCGTTGCGCCGCAACACGGAGCGCCCTGTGAGCTGGGCGCCCGCGGCGAGCAGCCCCGATCCGCCCGCGACGCCGCCGAGCACCAGGTACGCGGCCACTTCCTCCTCCCACGGCGGTGGCTTCACCACCGGGTGACCGTAGTAGCCCCGGGAGTCCAAGTGCTCCACCTCGACATGGGGCACCATCAGGTCGTCGGCGCCGCGACGGCCACGACCGCGTCCCTTGCCCTTGCGTCGCGGAGGTCGTTCCGGCCGGAACTGGTCGAAGTCCGAACTCGTCACCGACGGCCTCCCCGACGTGCGCTGAGGAACGACATCGCGGTGGCAGCCAGCATCCCGGCGACGGCCACACCCGCTCGCCGATACATGCTCGGCAGATCCGCAGTCGGTACCCGCGGGTCGGGCGGCAGCCCGTACACCTCCGGCTCGTCGAGCAGCAGGAACACCGAGCCGGTGCCGCCGACGCCGTCGTTCTCGTTCGCACCGTAGAGTCGCGCCTCGGTCATCCCTTCGGCGTGCAGCTGAGCCACACGGTCACGCGCCTTCTCGACCATGTCGTCGCGCGTGCCGAACGAGATCGACGTCGTCGGACACGTCTGTGCGCACGCGGGGGTCTGGCCGTCGCGCAGGCGGTCGTAGCAGAGGGTGCACTTCTGGGCGACGCCCCGATTCGGGATCTCCGGCTGCTCGCCCTTACGGTCGCCCTCGCGCGTCGTCGGTGCGACGGTGCCGTCGCTGCGGCGCTCCACCACGCCGAACGGGCAGCCGGCCACACACGTACCGCACCCGTTGCAGATGTCCGCCTGCACCACGACGGTGCCGAATTCGGTCCGCATCATGGCACCGGTCGGGCACACGTCCAGACATCCCGCATGCGTGCAGTGCTTGCAGACGTCCGACGACATCAGCCAGCGGAACTCCGGCGTGTCGGGCGGTGTCAGGTCGGGTGCCTCCCCGTCGCCGGCATCACCGCCGCCGTCATCCCCGTCGTCATCACCGTCGCGCCACTTCGGCATCCCCAACGAGACCAGTTCGGCTCCGGACTCCCGCGCCTGCGTGATCCGGTCCGCATCCTGCTCGATGAAGGCGACGTGCCGCCACGTGCTGGCGCCCAACGACACCGAGTTGTCGTACGACATGCCGGTGAACTCCAGATCGCCGTCGCGCGGATTCTGGTTCCACTCCTTGCAGGCCACCTCGCACGCCTTGCAGCCGATGCAGATCGACGTGTCGGTGAAGAAACCGCGCCGATCCTCGTGGATGTGCCACCCGGCGTCGGCGCTCGGATCACTCGGTCCGGACAACTGGCCCATCAATCCTCCTCGTCCGTTGGCGGTTCGCTGAACGCTTCGCGCCCAGGAACATCGCGGTCCTCGGGCGGTTCGCTGAACGCTTCGCGCCCAGGAACATCGCGGTCCTCGGGCGGTTCGCGATTCGGCATGTCTGTCTCGACGGTAGCCCCGGCACGACGTTGATAGTCGTTCACCAGATCGGTCAGCGCCGCGCCGCGCGGTCGTCGACCCGCGATCATCGCGCACGAGCCGACCTTCGACTCCTGGATGAACACGTTGGGCTCCATCGCGACACCGACGAGATCGTTGGCCGCATCGCCCGCGACCACCGCGTCGCTGCCCTGCCCCCAGTGATACGGCAGACCCACCTGGTGGACCGTTCTGCCGTTGATCTCCAGCGGCTTCATCCGATCGGTGACGAGCACCCGCGCCTCGATCGCCGCGCGCGGCGAGACGATCGTCGCCCAGCCCTCGTTCTCCAGTCCGCATTCCGCGGCGAGCTCCGGCGAGACCTCGCAGAACATCTCCGGCTGCAACTCCGACAGGTACGGGGACCACCGGCTCATGCCGCCCGCGGTGTGGTGCTCGGTGAGGCGGTAGGTGGTGAACACGTACGGGTAGACGTCGACGCCCGGTTCGCCTGCGCTGGGCGCACCCAGATTGTCCGTTCGCGCGATCGTCAGCCTCGTCGGCGACTGCTGCTGCGCCGGGTACAGCGCGTTGCGGACCGGCGACTCCTGCGCCTCGTAGTGCGTCGGCAGCGGGCCGTCGACCAGCCCCGACGGCGCGAACAGCCAGCCCTTGCCGTCCGGCTTCATGATGAAGGGGTCGTCACCGCCGATCGCATCGGCGCCGACCGCACCGGGCGCGGGCACACTGCCGGGCGCACGGTCGACGGGGAAGTCGGGGATGTCGTCGCCCGTCCAGCGCCCGGCCTCGGCGTCCCACCACACGTACTTCTTGCGCTCGCTCCACGGCTTGCCCTGCGGATCGGCGGACGCCCGGTTGTACAGGATCCGACGGTCCGACGGCCACACCCAACCCCACTCGCTCTGGGTCACGCCGTCACCGCCCTGTGGGACCCGTCGCGCGGACTTGTTCACGCCGCCTGCGTACACCCCGGTGTAGATCCAGCAGCCCGCGATCGTCGACCCGTCGGCCCGCAGCTGCATGTACGAGTCCAGCGGTTCTCCCGCCTGCGGCCCGCTCACGTAGCGGCCGTTGATCTCAGCGAGCACCGCTTCCGGATCGATGTCGCCGTGATCGTTCCGCGGGTAGTCCCACGTCATCTCCAGCAGCGGCTTGTCACGCGGATCGGTGGAGTCGGCGAGCCGTTCCCGGATCCGGCAGCCGAGGTCGTGATAGAAGTCCAGCTCGCTCTGCGCGTCGCCCAGCGGCGCAACGGCCTGGTGACGCCATTGCAGCATCCGCTGAGTCTGGGTGAACGAGCCGGCCTTCTCGACGTGGGTGGCGGCGGGCAGGAAGAAGACCTCCGTGGCGATGTCCTCGGTCTTCAGCTCGCCCGACTCGATCTCCGGTCCCTCCTTCCACCAGGTGGCCGATTCGATCATGTTCAGATCGCGTACGACGAGCCACTTCAGCTTCGACATCGCCATCCGCTGCTGCCGCGCATTGGCAGAGCCGACGGCCGGGTTCTGGCCGACGATGAAGTAGCCGTCGACGTTGCCCTCCAGCATCTCGACGACCGTCTGATAGGTGCCCGCCGGTCCCGTCAGCCGCGGCAGATAGTCGTAGCACCAGTCGTTCTCGGCCGTCGCGGCGTCGCCCCACCACGCCTTGAGCAGGCTGACGGTGTACTCCTCCGCGTACTCCCAGTAGCCCTTGCGGGAGGTCGGCCGAACGGCCGCGAGATAGTCGGCGAAGGTGTCGTGCTTGCCCGCGGACGGCATCGGCAGATAGCCGGGCAGCAGGTCGAACAACGTCGGGATGTCGGTGCAGCCCTGGATGCTCGCATGGCCGCGCAGCGCCATGATCCCGCCGCCGGGGCGGCCCACGTTGCCGAGCAGTAGTTGCAGCACGCTCGCGGTGCGAATCACCTGCGCGCCCATGGTGTGCTGGGTCCATCCGGTCGCGTACCCGAAGCAACCGGTCCGCTCGGCTCCGGAGTTGTCTGCCAGTGCCCTCGCCAGATACTCGAACTCTGCTTCGGCGATGCCGCACATCTGCGCGACCATCTCCGGCGTGTACCGGGCGTAGTGCCGCTTGAGGATCTGGAAGACCGTCCGCGAGTCCTGCAGGGTGACGTCGCGGAGCGGACCGTCGGCGCCCTCGAGGTACTGCCAGGTGCTGGGGTCGTAGATGCCGGTGGTCTCGTCGAAGCCGGAGAACAATCCGTCGAGGTCGTCGGGGTCGCGGAAGGCGTCGTCGACCAGTGTCGCCGCGTTGGTGTACGCGGTGACGTACTCGTGGAAGTAGCGGTCGTGGGTGATCATGTAGTTGATCAGTCCGCCGAGCAGCACGATGTCCGAACCCGCCCGGATGGCGATGTGCTTGTCGACCACCGCAGACGTCCGAGTGAATCGCGGATCCACGTGGATGACGCGAGCGCCCCGCGCCTTGGCTTCAGCGACCCACTGGAATCCGACGGGGTGCGCTTCCGCCATGTTGCCGCCCATCAGGACGATGCAATCCGCGTTGGCCATGTCCTGGAGGGACTGTGTGGCACCGCCGCGGCCAAAGGAGACTCCCAGACCGGGAACCGTGGCGGAGTGTCATATGCGCGCCTGGTTCTCGATCTGAATGGCGCCCGCCGCGGTGAAGAGCTTCTTGATCAGGTAGTTCTCTTCGTTGTCGAGCGTCGCCCCGCCGAGCGAGGCGATGCCCATCGTTCTGCGGACCCGTCTCCCCTGCGCGTCGACGTCCTGCCAGTGGTCGCGCCGGGCCTTCACGAAGCGGTCCGCGATCATGTCGATCGCGGTGTCGCGGTCGAGGTCCTGCCACTGCGTCGCATACGGCGCGCGGTAGCGAACTGTGGTCTGCCGCAGTGGACTGTTGACGAGTTGCTCGCTCGACGCGCCCTTCGGGCACAACCGCCCGCGCGAGATCGGCGAGTCGGGATCCCCTTCGATCTGGGTGACGCGCTCGTCGGTCACGAAGACCTTCTGGCCGCATCCGACGGCACAGAACGGGCACACGCTCTGCACCACGCGATCGGCGGTGGTGGTGCGGGCCTGCATCGCCTTGGTCTTGGGAGATTCGACGGCCGGTCCTCGTCCGAGTCGGTCACCGGAACGGAGCTGACGCACCACCGGCCACTCGAGCGGACTGAACCTTCCCATGGTGACTGATCCTATCCCCCGACGTCGGCCCCTGCGCCGCTTCGACGGTCCTGCGATTCGACTGAGGAAACCCTCTGAGATCGGTATGGTCCGAGTCACTGCGCGCCGTCTCCCGGGCGCGTCGAGAGAGGTCTGGATCAACCCCATGCCCGTCTATCGATTCCAGTGCACCGACTGCGGCCCGTTCGAGGCTCGCTACTCGATGGCCGACGTCCCCGACTCAGCGTCGTGCACGTGCGGCGCATCCGCCCGACGCGGAGTCTCCTCGCCCGCACTCGGCCGAGGGGGCAGCGCGATGGCCCTCTTGGATTCCACGAGATCGACCGCCGAGACGCCCGCCGTCGTCGACCGTGTCCCCGCCGGATCCCGTCGTGGCACACCGGTTTCGGCCAACCCGCTGCACGCCACGTTGCCGCGCCCCTAGACGACCGGCGCCATGCCGGTTCGATTTTCTCCCGAAGACCGAAAGGATCCGTGCCATGCCTGAGCTCGTATTCCCACTCGATTCGACGAAGAAATTCGTTGACCAGGAGATTCTCGGCCACAATCGGTGGCACTACGCAATCCCGCCCGCTGTCACGGTGAAGCCGGGCGACACCTTCCGAGTCGACTGCCGCGAATGGTTCGACGGCGAGATCCACAACGACGACTCCGCCGAGGACATCCTCGACGCCCCATTGAAGACCGTCCACACGCTCTCGGGTCCGTTCGCCGTCGATGGCGCGAAGCCGGGCGACCTGTTGATCGTCGACATCGTCGACGTGGGGCCGATCCCGCAGGAGCACAACGGCCCGCTCGCGGGTCAGGGCTGGGGCTACACCGGCATCTTCGCCAAAGACAACGGCGGCAGCTTCCTCACCGATCAGTTCCCGGACGCGTACAAGGCCGTCTGGGACTTCCACGGGCACACCGCGACCTCACGGCATGTGCCGCACGTCAGCTTCACCGGCATGATCCATCCCGGTCTGATGGGCACGGCGCCGTCGAAGGAACTGTTGGGCAAGTGGAACACTCGCGAGGCCGCACTGATCGCGACCGATCCGGATCGGGTGCCGCCGCTGGCACTGCCGCCGGAGCCGGAGTTCGCCATTCTCGGCGGGTTGACCGGCGACGCGTTCACCTCGGCGGCCGCCGAAGCCGCCCGGACTGCGCCGCCACGTGAGAACGGCGGCAACCAGGACATCAAAAACCTGACGCGCGGAACACGCGTGTTCTATCCGGTGTACGTCGACGGCGCCAACCTCTCGGTGGGCGATCTGCACTTCAGTCAGGGCGACGGTGAGATCACCTTCTGCGGCGGCATCGAGATGGGCGGGTTCATCGATCTGCACGTCGACATCATCGAGGGCGGCATGGAGACGTACGGCGTGAAGGAGAACGCCATCTTCCTGCCGGGCGGCGACGTGGGTCCCCGCTACGAACAGTTCGTCGCGTTCTCCGGAACGTCGGTGACCCTCGACGGCGAGCAGCGGTATCTGGATTCGCACCTCGCGTACCAGCGGGCCTGCCTGCATGCCATCGAGTACCTGTCGAAGTTCGGGTACAGCCCGGAACAGGCGTTCCTGCTGCTCGGCGCCGCGCCGATCGAGGGCCGGTTCTCCGGCGTTGTCGACATCCCGAACTCGTGCGCGACGGTCTACATCCCGACGTCGATCTTCGATTTCGACGTGACACCGGGCAAGGACGGACCGACCCAGATCGATCCGGGCATCGGCGCACCGCACGCATCCCGATAGTTCCGGCCGACAGGTCGGGCGCGACTGTGCGAGGAGTCCGTCGTATCAGATGGACTCCTCGCACGTCGGCGTACGCGACCAGAACAGCGTCGTCAGCGCCCGGTGACAGCGGTCGCTACGGCGCCACGGGGTAGTGGCTGCGGATGGCGACCCGGTTCCACGCGTTCATCACGATGACCAACCAGCTGACGGCGGAGACCTGCTCTGCGGTGAGGGCGTCGTCCACGGTGTCATGGTCGTCGTGCACCGGCAGTTCCGTCACATTCTCTGCGAGTGCCAGCGCCGCCTTCTCCTGATCGGAGAAGTACTGCGACTCCCACCACGCCGCGATCACCGCGAGCCGGTCGGCGGTCTCGCCCTTCGCGATCGCATCGCGCGTGTGCATCCGCAGGCAGAACGCACAGCCGTTGAGTTGCGAGACGCGGATCTTGACCAGTTCGACGAGGAGTGGATCCAGTTCCGCCGCAGCAAGCGCTGCGGCGACCGAGGCATCGAGCCCGGCCAGGAGTTTGTACTGTTCGGGATGCTGCTTGCTGAGGTTGACCGTGCCCATACCGATCCTTTCGATGTTGCCGCCCGATCGGGGCGACAACCGCACTCTACGACGCGCCTACGACAGTCGCGATGGGTGAGCGTCCCGCCCCGACGCAGCAGGCGTCCCGACGCCTCCCAGTAGGGTCGAGACCATGAGCTTCACCGGATTTCCCGAGGCCGCCCTCGACTTCTACGACGATCTCGAGATCGATAACAGCAAGGTCTTCTGGGAGGCGCACAAGGGTATGTACCGCGACAGCGTCGCGGCGCCGATGACCGCGCTGACCGGTGAGCTCGCCGACGAGTTCGGGGAGGCGAAGATCTTCCGTCCGTACCGGGACGTTCGTTTCTCGAAGGACAAGACCCCGTACAAGACGCATCAGGGCGCATTCGTGGCCGTCGGTCCGGCGACCGGCTACTACGTACAGATCGGCGCACCCGGTTTTCGCGTCGGCGCAGGCTTCTACGACGCGGACTCCGAACGGCTGGCGCGATTCCGCCGGGCGATCGACGACGATCTCCACGGAGCCGAGCTCGAACGCATCCTGGCCACACTGAGGCGCAAAGGCTGGGAGATCGGCGGCAATCGACTCAAGACCGCGCCGCGCGGGTGGGCCAAGGACCACCCGCGGATCGAACTCCTACGTCACCGGTCGATGACCGTGAGCCGCGACTACGGGTTCGACGAGGTGATCCACACGCCCGAGCTCGTCGACCGCGTCCGCGTCCATTGGCGCGAGACCCGACAACTCCTGAACTGGCTCACCCAACACGGCACCTGACTCCGGTCCCCCACGGTCCGTCAGCCGATCAGGCTCCGTGGCCACCGCGTCGGTCATCGTGCTCACCGCCGAACCTGATTCGACGGCCCGAGTGTCGCCGGCCGGATCGGCGGTCGCCGACCCCAACGGTGCGATGATGGACGGGTGCCGATGCGTGCTCCCCTTCCGGTCAAGAACGGCGTCGGCCCCACGCGACTCCGCGTCCCCGCAGACGGTCCGTGGCCGACGATCGCGGCATTCGTCGCCGAGCGGTTCACCCATATCGACGCGTCCGAAATACACCGCCGGTTCGCGGCGGGCGAGATCGTCGGGGGCGACGGCGCCGTGATCGGCCCGGATGCACCACCGGGGACACACGAATTCCTCTGGTACTACCGCGAACTGCCCGACGAGGCACCGCTTCCCCATCGCGAGTCGATCCTGCACGCCGACGACGACCTGATCGTCATCGACAAACCCCATTTCCTGCCGACGACTCCGGGTGGCCGTTACCTGCAGGAGTCGGCGCTGGTACGACTGCGCGTCCGGCTCGACAACCCGGACATCATTCCTATCCACCGGCTGGACCGTCCCACCGCGGGTCTGGTCATGTTCTCGGAACGTCCGGAGTCCCGCGGCGCGTACCAGTCCCTGTTCGAGCGACGCCGAGTCACCAAGGTCTACGAAGCCGTGTCGGCGCTGCCCGCCGACTGGGACCCCGAGCACCCCCGTCTCGCCGGCCGCCCCCTGCCCCTGGTCTTTCGCAATCACATCCACCGCGACCGCGACGCCTCCGGGCACGGCCTCGTCGTCGCGGTCGCGCCGGACCGCCCGCCGAACACCGAGACGCTCATCGAGGTCCTCGAGACCGGATTGAGTGCGGCCGGGCGACGCGTGCTGCGGACGCGACTCTCGCCGCGGACCGGCAAGATGCATCAACTGCGCGTGCACCTGTCCGCCGTCGGCGCGCCGATCCTCGGCGACCGCTGGTACCCGGAACTCCTGCCCGAGGCCCCGGACGATCTCGACCTCCCGCTGCAACTCCTCGCCCGGGAGTTGGCGTTCATCGATCCCCTCTCGGGTGAGCCGCGCTCATTCACGAGCGAGCTGACGCTCCGTGAGGCTCCGACGCCCGGTGCGGGTATTAGGTAGACTGGTCTACCTAAACTCTGTTCGACCGAAGGGAAGCGAGCCATGGCGCCGTCACGCACACCCGCCCGCGACAAGTTGATCGACGCGGCGTCGCGCCTGTTCTATGCGCACGGCATGGCCGCGACGGGCATCGACACCGTCACGACGGAGGCGGGGGTCGCCAAGATGACCCTCTACAACAACTTCGCCTCGAAGCAAGAACTCATGGACGCCTACATCGAGGCACGACACCGGGAACTCCTCGACCTCTACCGCGAGCGGATGAGCCGCGCCGACACCCCGGCGGCGCGCGTGCTCGCGATGTTCGACGCTTACCTCGACCATGCGCGGATGCCCTATGCGGAAGGCTTCCGTGGCTGCGGCCTCCTCAACGCCGCCGCCGAACTGCCCGCCGGCAGTGCCGGGCGCGATGCCGTTCGACGCCACAAGGACGAGATCGAAGCGATTCTGCGCGAACATCTGCAGGACGCGGGCGACGACGAGCCGGCCACCGCCGAGGCCGACGACGTCGCCTTTCACCTGTCGCTGCTGCTCGAAGGAGCGATGAGTCGCGCCGGACTCGACGGCACAACCGCGCATCTCGAGCGTGCGCGCGATCTCGCCGCCGTGATGCTGGCTGCACGATGAGCGATGCCCGACTGGCCGGCATCGCAGCCGTCACCACGACCGCGGTCCTGTGGGGCACGACCGGCACGGCGGCGACGTTCGCTCCCGACGCCGGACCGCTGGCCATCGGTGCGGCGGCACTCGGCATCGGCGGACTCCTGCAGGCACTCGTCGCCGTCCCTGCGCTCCGGGCGGCGGTCGTGCAACTGCGGACACAGGCAGGCACGGTGCTTCTCGGCGCCGTCGCCGTCTTCGTGTACCCGTTGGCCTTCTACAGTTCGATGCATCTCGCGGGCGTGGCCGTCGGATCGGTGATCTCGCTCGCGTCGGCGCCGTTGGCCGCCGGAGTGCTGGAACGGGTTGTCGACGGTCGCCGACTCGGGCGCTGGTGGGCCGCGGCCGCGACCACCGGCGTCGTTGCGAGCGTCCTCCTGTGCCTGTCGTCGTTCACCACCGCTTCGTCGGCGACGCCGATCGGCATCGGGCTCGGACTCCTCGCGGGCGCCGCGTACGCCGGATACTCGTGGGCGGCACATCGACTGATGTCGCGCGGCGTGGCACGATCGGCGGCGATGGGTTCGGTCTTCGGGGGTGGTGGCCTGTTACTCCTGCCCGTCCTGGTGATCACCGGCGGCCCGTTGATCGCGTCGACCACGTCGTTCGCCGTCGCCGCCTACATGGCGTTGATTCCGATGTTCCTGGGCTACCTGTTGTTCGGGTTCGGATTGACGAAGGTCTCGCCGACCGTCGCCACGACGATCACGCTCACCGAGCCCGCCGTCGCCACCGTCTTGGCGGTCATCGTCGTCGGCGAGAGCCTATCGGCGACGAGCTGGGTCGGCCTCGGCCTGTTCGCCGTCGTCCTGGCGATGCTGGCGGTCGCACCGTCGCCTCCGGAGCCGGCCGACGAATTGCGCGACGCGGCGAAAAGCCGGTCCGTCCCCAACCCCGACGCGGCTGCCCTACCCTGAACCGATGTCACAGGCGTTGGACGACGGGCCGTTCTTCCACGGCACCAAAGCGGCATTGGCCGTCGGAGATCTGCTCACCGCGGGGCACCGATCGAACTATCGCCCCGAGATCGTCATGAATCACATCTATTTCACCGCGTTGCGCGACGGCGCCGGGTTGGCGGCGGAATTGGCGGCAGGCGACGGCGATCCGCACGTGTACGCGGTGGAACCGACCGGAGAGTTCGAGGACGACCCCAACGTCACCGACAAGAAGTTCCCCGGCAACCCGACACGGTCGTACCGGAGCACCGAGCCGCTGCGCGTTCTCGGCGAGGTCACCGACTGGACGCGACAGACGCCGGAGGCGCTCCAGCTCTGGCGTGATCGTCTCGCCGAAGGTCGTGCCTCGGGTACCGCCGAGATCATCAACTGACACGATCTCAGGCGGTCGCGATCAACAGCGGACACGGCGATGCCGGTGATTCCTACGGCCGTCCCGTCGCCTCCGTCCGGTAATGCAGGTAGACGGTGCCATTCGCGAACGGCCGAGTCTCCTGCAACCGCAGGTTCAACCGCGCATCGTCCGGAAGCGCCCGCAGGCCTCCGCCGATCACAACGGGGACGACGAAGAACCGAATGTCGGTGACGAGGCCGGCACGGATGGCAGCGCTCGCCGTCGTCGGCCCGAAGATCTCCACCTCTCCGGGAGCTGCGCGAACCACGTCTTCGATCGCCGAGAGTGTCAGGACGGGAACGAGACGCACGGATGGAGACCCGACGTCGTCAGACGCCATCGTCGATGACGCCACGATGCGATCGAGTGCCGACCAGCGTTGCGCGAACTCCCGCTCGTCGGCGGTCCACGATTCGTCGTCGGGTTCAGATTCCCAGTACCGCATCAACTCATATGTTCTCCGCCCAAGGATCTCCGCAGACACCGCATTCATCCGGTCCACGTGGACGCGGAAGATCTCCGCTGACGGTGCCGCCCACTGAAAGTCGCCGTTGGCATCGGCAATGTAGCCGTCGAGCGAAACGGCCGTCGTATAACTCAGCGTGCCCATCTCACGTCATCCTCCTCGGCACGGGTTCGTCAATCATTCTTCCTTTCCGAAGCAGATCGCACCAGAGACTGCGACGAAGCAGCGCCTGTCTCCCGCGATGTCTTGGCGTTCGGCCTATCGTTCAGGCATGGCGACCTACCTCGATCCCGTCGACGGCAGCACCTATCCGCTCGATGAGCCGCGGTGGCGGTCGACGGCGGGCCGCCCGCTCTGGATCGAACCCGGCCCGGGAATCGCGCGAGACGACGTCGACACCGGCGATTCCTCGCTGTGGCGCTACCGCGCCGCGCTGCCGGTCCGGATCGATGAACCCATCACGCTGGGCGAGGGCCGAACGCCGCTGATTGAACGTCGGTGGAGCGGCGATGCCCGGCCGCTGTTCAAACTCGACTTCCTCAATCCAACCGGCAGTTTCAAAGACCGCGGGACGGCCGTGATGCTGTCGTACCTGCGGAGCCTCGGCATCGGATCGGTCCTCGAAGACAGTTCCGGCAACGGCGGATCGTCGGTTGCGGGCTACGGCGCCGCGGGCGGCCTGCGGGTGCAGATCTTTGCGCCGTCGTCGACGTCGCCGTCGAAGATCGCCCAGGTCCGGGCTTACGGCGCCGACGTGCATCTGGTCGACGGGCCCCGCGAGGAGTCGCAGAACGCGGCGATCCGTCAGTCCGGCGGCGACGCCTTCTACGCCAGCCACAACTGGCAGTCGTTCTTCTTACAGGGCACGAAGACGCTCGCCTACGAGATGTGGGAGGACCTCGGATTCCGCGCCCCGGACAATGTGATCGTGCCGGTCGGGGCGGGGAGCAGTCTGCTGGGGTGCTGGTTGGGATTCCGGGAGTTGGTCGCGGCGGGTCAGATCACGAGTGTGCCGAGGCTGTTCGCCGCGCAGCCGCTGAACTGTTCGCCGCTCGACGCCAGTTTCACCGCGGGCACCGACCGTCCGGTCGAGCGGATCGTGCGCCCGACGATCGCCGAAGGAACATCCATCGCACGACCTCTCCGTCTCCGTCAGCTGGTGCACGCGCTCCGCGGGAGCGAGGGCGTGAGCGTGGCGGTGCCCGAGGACCAGATCGTGGGTGCGTTGGGCGAACTGTGCAGGTCCGGCCTGTTCGTCGAACCGACGAGTGCGACGGCCGCGGCTGCGTTCTCGACGCTGTGTGCCACCGGCGTCATCGCGCCGTCGGAGACGACCATCGTCCTGCTCACCGGATCCGGGCTGAAGGCCGCGGCGACGGTCGCCGACGTCGTCGGCGGTTGCGCGAGGTGACCGGCCCCGCGGCGTGGTGGGGATTCACCGCCGGTACTTGGTCAGCAGTTCCTGCGGGATGTGACACGTGTCGTCCGGGCAGCGCGCCAACCGATCTTGATGCTCGTCGGCACTGCGCACGTAATTGGTCAGCGGCAAGACTTCGACGGCGATCCGCTCCGCGTCGTCGCGCGCGGCGATGAACTCACGCGCCTGCGAAAGATGCGTCGAGGTGTTCGAGTACACGCCCGTGCGGTACTTCTCGCCGACGTCTGGCCCCTGCTCGTTCACGCTGTAGGGATCGATGATCTCGAACAGGTACGACAGCAACCGCTCCACGGTCAGGACGGCCGGATCGAAGCGCGTCCGGACGCATTCGGCGTAGCCGTCGTAGTCGCCGTCGAGGATCTGGCCGGCGCCGTTCGCCCTGCCCGCCTCGGTGAAGGTGACGCCGGGCAACGTCCCGATGAACGCCTGAACGGCCCGCAGACAGCCGCCCGCAAGGTAGAGCTCCTGCGTCTGCGTTCCCTCACTCACGTGCCGATGGTACGACGACCCGCTCGGCGGACCTCACGCAGGACGACTCCCCGCCGCGAGATCGCGCAAGAGTTGCGCCCACCTTTACAGACCTGTAAGTTAGCCTGCATGACCTACACGCCGGGCGGTGAACGCATCCTGGAGGTCGCATCGCGCCTCTTCTACACCGAGGGCATCGGAGCGATCGGCGTCGACCGTGTGGTTGAGGAGTCGGGCGTCTCGAAGCCCACGCTGTATACCCAGTTCGGCTCCAAAGCGGGGTTGGTCGCGGCCGTGCTCGACCGGCGTCGCGAGGACCGCGAACGCACGATTACCGGGCACCTCCACAGCCTCCCCGACGACACGCCGAGCCGAGTCCTCGCATTGTTCGACTGGTTCGCTGTCGGGCATGCGAAGCCTGGGTTCCGCGGCTGTCCGTTCACGAACGCGGCCGCCGAACTGCCCGACGCCGAGCACCCGGCACGCGCGGTGATCACCACGTACAAGACCTGGATGCGCCAGTTGCTCGCCGACCTCGCCGACGCCGACGGCCTGACCGACCCGCAATGGTGGGGATCAGCGCTCATGCTGCTCATCGACGGAGCCAACGCCCGGGTCATCACCACCGGCGACCGCACCGCCATCGTCGACGCCCGTCGGACCGCGGCCGCCATGATCGCCGCCGCACTTCCCGATCCGCCCACCGGCAAGGAGAACAGATGAAAGACATCCTCGGCACCCACGTGAACCTGTCCCATGACGCGCCCACGGTCCCGGGTTCCACGGTGACGATCGAGGTCCGCGTCGTCGAAGTGGACGGACGCTCGGTGGTGTTCGACGTGCAGGCCCGCGACGAGCACGCGTCGATCTGCTCCGGCACGCACCGGCGCGGCATCGTCGACCGCGACCGCTTCCAGGACCGCATCACCCGCCAGAGCGAAGGACATCGTCCGTGACGCAGCCCGTCTTCGACACCCACCTGCACATCATCGACCCGGCTCACCCGCTGGTGGAGAACCACGGATTCCTGCCCGATCCGTTCACCGTCGCCGATTACCAAGAGCGCATCCGGGGGCTGAACATCGCAGGCGGCGCCGTCGTCTCCGGTTCGTTCCAGGCGTTCGACCAGGGTTACCTGGTCGAGGCCCTCCGCCTGCTCGGTCCGATGTACGTCGGCGTCACCCAGATCCCGAACGACACCAGCGACGAACGCATCCGCGAACTCCACGTGGCCGGCGTCCGCGCTGTGCGCTTCAACGTCGCGCGCGGAGGCTCGGCCGATCTCGAGGACTTGGAGCGCCTGGCGCGCCGCGTTCACGACCTGGCCGGGTGGCACGCCGAGCTCTACATCGATGCCCGAACCATCGACGACGATCTCGCCCCTCGGATCGCTGCGCTCCCCGCCGCCAGCATCGACCATCTCGGCATGCACGAGGACGGCTTGCCGAACCTCCTGCGCCTCGTCGAGCAGGGCGTGAAGGTCAAGGCGACCGGTTTCGGCCGCGTGGAACTCGACCCCGCGGTCGCGATCACGGCGATCATGGACGTCGACCCGTCCGCGCTGATGGTGGGCACCGACCTCCCGTCGACGCGTGCGCGACGCCCGTTCCAGAACGAGGATTTCGAGTACATCGCACAGGTGCTGACGGCCGAGCAGACCGCCGCGGTGTTCTGGGACAACGCCGCCGCCTTCTACCTCGGCGTCTGACGGTCCTCCGCAACCGGCCCCTGCACGTCGTACCGCAGCCACACGCTGCCGTCGTCCAGCGGCTCAACGCTCTTGAGCGCGAACCCGATCGGCACGGGCGCGGAGTACTTGTCATTGGCTTCGAACAGCGAGTGGGTGTGATTCTCGCCGTCGGCCGTCGGCATCAGCACCAGGCTGATCTCGTCGCAGAGGCCGTCGCGAATCATCGACCAGTTCAGCGTGGCTCCGCCGCCGAGGATGATCTCGTCCGTGCCGAAGGTGTCGCCGATCTTGCGCACGGCCTGCTCCATGTCGAGCGTCTCGTCTCCGGCGATGAGATACGAGACGCCGACGGACCGCAGATGCGCTTTGAAGGCGTCGCCGGCGGACGCCGGGATCAGTTCGACGATGTGCGCCTCGACATCGAAATAGTTGAAGGAGCCCCGATCCCAGAGCAGGCTTCCGGACCGGTCGACGGCGAAGTAGTGCATCTGCGCGGCGGGATCGGCAATGAAATCACCGGGCGGCACGGGCTCGGTCGGTACGGGAAGCTCACGCTCCGGTTGCTCACCCAGGATCGCCCGACTGGTCCCGCTCCCGCTGATCCACCCTCGATGCTTCGTGAAGGCACGATTCTCGCCGAGGAACAGGTCGAAATACAACTTCTGCGAACGCATCCCGACCGGCGTCGGATTGGCGATCCCGTCGATCTTGCCGTTGAGCAGGGTGTGCATGTGGCAGATGATTCTCGGTCGTGACATTTCCATCCTTCTCTCAGGTTCTGCCGTCGGGGACGCGAAGACGTCAGGCTTCGGGGACCTCGATGCCGAACGAGTCGAAATCGAGTTCGTCCGGAACCATTGTCATGCCCTGCTCCAGCGCGTCGATGCGGGCGATCTCGTCGGCCGACAATTCGAAGTCGAAGACATCGACGTTCTCCACGATCCGCGCCGGGCGCACCGACTTCGGAATCACCTGGCGACCCTCCTGAATGTGCCAGCGCAACATGACCTGCGCAGGCGTCTTGCCGTGCGCCTTCGCGATCACGACGATCACCTCATCGTTCAGAGGCGTGTCGCCGTTGCCGTAGGTGCGCAGCCCACCGATGGGCGACCACGCCTGCGTGAGAATGCCGAGCTCGCGATTGACCGCCTGCAGCTCGCGCTGCTGGGTGTAGGGGTGCACCTCGATCTGGTTGACCGCCGGGACGACGTCGGTCTCGTTCAGCAGTCGCTCCAGACGTACGGGAAGGAAGTTGCTCACGCCGATCGCGCGCACCCTGCCGTCGGCGAGCAGGGCCTCCAAGGCTTTGTACGCCTGGATCGTCTTGTCAAAGGCCTGCGGGTAGGCCTGGTGAAGGATCAGCAGGTCGATCTGGTCGACGCCGAGTTTCGCGGCGCCCTTCTCGAACGCGTGCAGGGTCTGGTCGTACCCGTAGTCGACGACCCAGACCTTGCTTTCCAGGAAGACGTCGGCGCGCTCGAGGCCTGAGCGCTTCAGCGCCTCCCCGACTCCCCTCTCGTTGCCGTACGCCGCAGCGGTGTCGATGTGTCGGTAGCCGGCCTCGAACGCCGCCTGGACAGCGACGGCGGTCTCGGCGGGCGGAGTCTGATAGACCCCGAACCCGATCTGCGGCAGTGCGACGCCGCTGTTGAGCGTGAAGGTGGGCTGCGTGGTGGTCATGTCCTGAACCTCTCGAGAGCCGATGAAGTGGATGCGATCTATCCGTATCATCAACGGTAGCACGTATTCGGATATCACGTATCCGCTTAATGTAGGGTTTGATGCATGACCTCCGTGCCGTCGACCGATCAGCACCTCCGGAAGGATGCCGCCGCCAACCGCGAACGCCTGTTGGTCGCCGGGCGGGCACTGTTCGCCCAGCGCGGCCTCGGGGTGACGCTCAACGACGTCGCTCACCACGCGGGCGTCGGAGTCGGCACCGCCTACCGGCGCTTCGCCAACAAGGAAGAGCTCATCGACGCGATCCTCGAGCGCCAGAACGAGGAGATGGAGCAGATCCTGCACGAGGCGCTGGTCCACCCGAACCCGTGGGACGGCCTGGTGCAGTATCTGGAACAGTCGTTGGCCCTGCAGACCCGCGATCGCGGCATGGCGCAGATCTTCGCCGGGAGGCACGGCCGACCGACGCAGTACGACGAGGCCCGAGACCGGCTGGCACCCCTGGTCAATCGAGTCGCCGAGCGCGCAAGGGACTCAGGCGCGCTCCGAGACGACGTCACCGGCACCGACCTGATCTTCCTCCAGATCGCCTGCACCGCCGTCGCGACCGTTGCTCAAGACGGTCCTCGACTCGAACACCTCGACGACGTCGACCAGTTGTACCGGCGCTATCTCTGGATCGCCCTCGACGGCATGCGCGCCGACGCCCGCACGTCCGAGCTCCCCATCGGAGCGCTGACCACCGCGCAGACGCACGCCTTGCTTCAGCCGACAAGGCCCGACTAGAACGAGACGGGCCCCACCTCCCGGTGACGGTCACCTCGGCTTGGTCGAGCGCTGCCGGCGCGCGAGGCGATGTCGTTCCCACAAACTGTCCGCTCACGCCCGTCCGACGGAACATTGCCGTCGAGGGTCGCTGACCACGCAGTTTTCAGCGCTGCGTGGAAGTCCTCGAAGGGAGCGCACGTCCCCGATCTCTGGAAATCAATCGTCGAGGCCGAGGGCGTCCACGACGACGGATATCCGCGCACGCTGGTCGTCATCGAGCGGCTGAATCGGCAGCGGCAGGCAGCCGCGCGGAGCGAGCCCGCGTTCTTCGGCGATCGCAGCCATCACGCGCAGGCTGCCGCCGAATTCGACGAACAGGTCCCAGAGCGGCGCCAGCCGATCCGACGCGGCGACGGCGTCGGACGCACGCCCCTGGCGCGCAGCGCGGGTGATCTCCACCGCAGGCGACGGGAGGGTGCCCGCGATCACCGAGTACCAGGCCTGGCAGCCGGCATTGAGTCCGTTCGCGGCGGACGCATCGCCGGAGACACCGATCGTGACATGCTCCGGGACCACAGCGCGGATTGCAGCGACGTGTCGCCGTGCGGCCTCCGCGTCGCCCGGGACGCCGGGGATCTTGATCGAGGCGACACCCGGCAGTTCGGCGAGGCGGGCGTAGAGCTCGTTACTGAAATGGAAATGGGTGGTGCCGGGGTTGTCGTAGACGACGATCGGGAGGTCGGTGTACTCACTGACCGTCCGGAAGAGTTCGAAGACGTCGTCGTGCGTCAGTGGCTGATACGTGACCGGGGCCAGCAGCACGCCGGCGGCGCCCGCCTCCTGTGCAGAGTCGACGTTGGCGAGGACCTGCGAGGTCCGCAGCGCCCCGACGCCGACGATGACCGGCACCTCTCCGGCATGGTCCACGGCGAGCCGGGCGACGCGAGCCCGCTCGTCGGCCGTCAAGTAGGCGTACGACCCCGTCGAGCCCAGCGCCGTGATGGAGTCGACGCCTGCGGCCACAACGGATTCGACGAGACCGACGAAGGACTGTTCGTCGACCACGTCGTCTGTGAGTGGAGTCAGCGGAAACGCGCTGAGGCCGGTGAAGATGTTCGCCACGGGACCACCTTAAATCGATCGCACCTGCCCCGGTCGTCAGCGGATATCTGCGCCCTTGCCGGACAGTGCCGCGTGGAGGATCGGGTTAGGACGACCTAATGCCACGTCCGCCAGAGTTTCTCTCACGCAGATTTCAATGATGGGAACCTCCCGGACGAGTACTTATGCTCACTTCACCATTCATTTTTCGGTCAGGGAGTGATCTGTGTCCATCCTCGAAGAGGTTCTGTCCAGCAACGACGCCTACGTCGACAGTTTCGGCGACAAGGGTCAGCTGGCGATGCCGCCGGCACGTGGCTTCGCCATCCTGACGTGCATGGACGCCCGCCTGGATCCGGCGAAATACGCCGGCTTGTCCGAGGGCGACGCGCACGTGATCCGCAACGCAGGCGGGCGGGCCAGCGACGACGCCATCCGCTCGCTGGTGATCTCGTACAAGCTGCTGGGCACCAAGGAATGGTTCGTCATTCACCACCGCGACTGCGGTATGGAGTTGTTCACCGACGACGTGATCCGCGGGCTCCTCGCCAGCAGCCTCGAGACCGCAGAGATCGGAGCCGACGGCTTCACCGATGTCGGTGCGGGTCCGGGCTCGCGGGAGGGCGACTACATCGACTGGCTGACCATCGCCGACCAGGCCGCCAGCGTCACCGAAGACGTGCGCCGCATCAAAGCGCACCCGCTGGTGCCGAGCGGGATCCCGGTCTACGGCTACATCTACGACGTGGCGACGGGACGGCTGATCGAGGTCCCCGAGGCCACCGAGGTGGGCCGCGCCGGCTGACCGACCGGAATTCATTCGCGTCGACCGCAGTCGGCACGCGATGATGGTCGCGTGGACGATCTGCTCATTGCACCGGGACCCGGCTGCCCTCGCGGCATCCGGGTTCCGGCGTCGGAGTTGATCGAGCAGTTCTCCCGTTCGTCCGGACCCGGCGGTCAGGGTGTCAATACGACCGATTCCCGCGTTCAACTCAGCCTCGATCTGGCCACGACGTCCGCTCTCGACCACGCCCAGCGAGCGCGCGTGATGCGCAGCCTCGGGCCGCGGCTCGACGGCAGCGTCCTGACGATCGCCGCATCGGAGGAGCGGGCGCAGCGTCGCAATCGCATCGCCGCGCGCGAACGCCTGGCACGACTGCTGCGCGACGCCGTCGCGCCGCCGGTGCCTCGCCGCCCGACGCGCCCGACCAAGGGCTCTCAGCGTCGCCGCCTTGACGCGAAGACCCGTCGCGGGCAGGTCAAAGCAACTCGGCGACGGCCGGTCGTCGAGTGAATCGCAGTTGCGCACGGATCCCCACCGAGTTCCGGCGTAGAGCAACCAGTGACTACGTCAGCCCGCGATGACGACGGACTGCGACATAGTTCCCACACTTCGCACTGCAGAAGGCGCGACGGCCGTTCCTGCTCGTATCAACGAACACCTGAGGGCACCCCGCCCGCGTGCACGCACCGAGGCGCCCACCTTCGGCTTCCACAGTGAAGAGCGCCAACCCGCCAGCCGTCACGGCTTTCACCCGAGCAACGACATCGTCATCGTCAGAAGTGAAGTGCAGGTGCGGTTTCAGGCCATCGTGCGTCGTGAGGTAAGCACGCGTCGTGCCAGCTTCCAGCAGGCGATTGATCTCCCGGTACCGCAATTCTTCATTCCCGGCCGAAAACACAGACCTCAATTGCACAGCCCACTGTCGTAGCCGCTCCGAGGATTCCTGGGAAAGCTCGGCGCGACGAATTCTGTGCCACTCCAAGGTGCGTTCCGCGCCGCCGATTGTCCACGCGTCCGCAGCCAGGCTCGCCAGCTCCGCAGCCAGCAGAGGCCCCGTCATATTGTCATGGTTGAACTGCACTGACCCATTGCATCACGGTTGACATGTGAACGTCATCATCAACCGCGCTCCGACGGGCCCGAGCGCCTACATTCTCGCTGCGCGCCTGTTAGTGCGTGTGATGACCGCCATCACCGGCGCACCGACTCGACCCGCCGCCGTCACCATCGCCTCATTCTCACAACCGCGGACGTGGACCGAGTACGCGCCCGTCAGACATCGAAAGACAGGATCCCCCATGGACATCGAACTTCACGACCACGCATGGTTTGTCAGGTCGGCTCACCCGACAAGCGAGGGCACCATCGTGTACGAGTCCTGCACCTGCGGCGCACAGCGAATCACGCACGGGACGGCGGTTGTTGGAAGTACTGCGAGTCGAACACGCAACCACTCCACCGCGTTCCGACACAGAACAACCTCTGAGCGCGCCTGATCCCCTAAGGGACGCCGCAGTCAGGCGACGACAGCGTGGCGACCTCGGGCCCACAGCAGGACCGGGATGAGCAGGAGGGCGATGACACCTCCGCCCAGCGACAGTGCCTGGTAGCTGGTGGCAGACATGACGACGCCGGACATCGCGCCGCCGCCGGCTCCGGACAGCGCGATGAGCACGTCGATCGTCCCCTGGGTGCGCGGCCGGTTCTGCGGCACCGTGGCGTCGACGACGAGCGCCGAGCCGGAGACGAGGCCGAAGTTCCAGCCGACGCCCAGCAGCACGAGTGCCACTATCAGCAGCCCGAGCGAGTCGGCCGGCGCGGTTGCGGCGAGCACCCCGGCCAGGAGCAGCGTGACGCCCGAGGCGATGACGACGGGGGTGCGGCCGAGCTTGTCCACGAGGCTTCCCGTGACCAGCGAGGGCAGCCACATCGCTCCGATGTGCATGCCGATCACGAGCCCGACTGCGGCGATCTCGTGGTGGTGGGCGCGCATGTGAACAGGTGTCATGGTCATGATCGCGACCATCACCAATTGGGTCAGCACCATCACAGTCGCCCCCACGTACGCACCGATCCCGACCTTCGGGACCGCGCCGCTCGCCGCGTCGGTTCCGTGCGCTGCGGCCTCGACCGCCATGCGCTTGGCCAGCAGGTACGGGTCGGGCCGCAGGAAGACGAACAGCACCAGCCCCGCGGCCGTGTAGGCGACGGCGGCGAGGATGAACGGCCCGGCCAGGGTCGGCACGCCCATGGACTCAGCGACGCGGCCCATCGGGTCGATGAGGTTCGGTCCCGCGACGGCTCCGATCGTGGTGGCCACCATGGCCATGCTGGTGCCGAAACCGCGTCTGCTCTCCGGCGCGAGATCGCTGCCGGCGTAACGGGCTTGCAGGTTGGTTGCGGTGCCCGATCCGTAGAGGAACAGCGCGGCGAACAGCAACGGGACATTGTCGGCGACTGCCGCGATGACGACGCCGAGCGCGCCGACGCCTCCTGCGATGAATCCGTAGGCGAGACCCATGCGGCGGCCGAACCGCTGTGTGGAACGGCCCACCAGGAATGCGGCTAGCGCAGACCCGAGAGTGAACAATCCGGTCGGCAGGCCGGCCAGGGCGTCGGAGCCGAGCATGTCCTGGGCCAGCAGCGCTCCGACGGAGATACCGGCCGCCAGGCCCGCACCGCCGAGGATCTGACTGACGATGACCACGGTCAGTGTCCGTTTGTGGACCCGTGCCCGTTCGGATTCGACAGCGTCCGAGCGTTCCCGGTTGCTGATATCAAGCGACTCCAAGATCGATCTCCTTGCCTGCGCGCCATTCGACGATGCCTTCGTCCATCGCCTTCGCGTCGAGGCCGTGCGCGCGTAGCAGCACGGCGGCCTCACGCGCCAGCCGGCACAGCTCGCCGCGGCAGTAGACGACGATCTCCCGACCTTTGGGGACCTCGTCGATGCGTTCCTCCAACTCGGCCAGCGGGAGGCACACCGCGCCGGGGAAATGCGCGGCCTCGTACTCCTCGACCGGACGCACGTCGATGACGTACATCTCCGACGTCACGGCGGCGGGGTCGATGACCGGCCCCTGGGCGCGCGGCTGCCCCATGTACGCGTCGACGACCTCGCGCAGTCGGGGATACCGGTTCAGGGCGACGCGCTTGGCTGCCGTGTACAACTCGGCGACGTCGTCGCCGCTGATCCTGTAGTAGATCGACGTCCGCTCTCGGCGCTTGCTCACCAGGCCCGCCCGATTCAGCGTCTGAAGGTGTGCCGACGCCGTCGTCATCGCCATGCCTGTCAGGCGAGCGAGTTCGTCGACCGAGTGCTCACCCTGGGCCATGAGCTCCATGAGCTCGAGCCTGCGGCCGTTCGCTGTCGCCTTGACCGCCTCGGCGAAGACCTCGAACACAGTCTCCTTGTCGACTGGTTCTCTATTCCATGAATCCATGGAATATGAGAATACTCAGGATGCCAGCAGGTGCCACCCTGCGCGAGTTGATTCGTCAGCCAGGCTCGAAGCCGGCGTTGCCGGCGCTCGGTTGCACGGAGCCGGCGGCGCTGTGGACCCGCGGTCGCAGCAGCAGCGCGGCGACCGCGGTGAGCAGGGCGATCCCCGATACGGTGAGCAGGCTCGCGATCAGCCCGGTCGGAAAGGTCCCCGCACTGAGCAGCAGGCCGAATACGGCGATGGCGATCGCCCCGCCGATCTGTCGGCTGGTGTTGAACACGCCGGACGCCACGCCGCCGCGGTGAGCGGGCACGCTCTCGAACAGGATCGCTGTCGTCGGCGGACTGACCAGGGGCCGGCCAGGCCGGTCAGGACCATGAGCGCTGAGACCAGCCACAGCGACGCGTCCGGCAGGAGCGCCAGCGCCGCCATGCCGACGGCCATCATCAGCAGTCCGCCCACGATCAGAACCTTGCGGCCCAGTCGCTCCCCGAGGCGGGGTGTGAACGGGGTGAGCAGCAGGCCGACGAGCATCATCGGCAAGAACACGAGTCCGGTGGCCAGCGCGGTCAGGCCCCGATGCTGCTGCAACGTCAAGCTCATCACGAACGGGAGCCCGTAGAAGCCGACCATGAACGCGAACCCGATCAGCACGCTGACCACCGCATTGCGGTCCCGGAAGAGGTCCGGCGGCACCATCGGGTGCGCCACCCTCCGCTGCAGGACGATGAACGCCACCGCCGACGCAGCAGCGGCCACGAGGGCGATCTCGACCTGCGCGGAGGTGAAACTCGACGCCCCGGCATCGATCACGCCGAAGGTCAACGCGGCCATCGCGACGACGCCGGTGATCTGACCTGTCCAGTCGATCGGGGCGTTGTGCGTGCTTGTCGGGGTGGTGCGGGCGATCAGCAGCAACGCGACGATTCCGACCGGCAGGTTGACGAAGAAGATCAGCCGCCAGCTGACCATGGTGAGGAGCCCGCCGAGCACCGGGCCGGCCGACGACGCGAGCGCGCCGCCCATCGCCCAGATCGCGACGGCTCGGGTTCGTCACACCGGATCGGGGTGGGCGTGGTTGAGCAACGACATGGAGGACGGCATCATCGCGGCCGCCGCGCTGCCCTGCACCAACCGGGCGGCCACCAACGCGGTCATGGACGGCGCGAGCGCGCAGGCGATCGAGGCGAGCACGAACAGGATCGTGCCCCACACCAGCACGCGCTTCGCGCCGATCCGGTCGGTCAGCGACCCGCACGACAGCAGGAGCGCCGCGAACAGGAGGGTGTAGCCGTCGACGATCCACTGCAGCCCACCGATGCCGCCGCCGAGCTCATCACGGATGGACGGCAACGCGACGTTGACGATCACCGCATCCAAGGTGATCACGAAGAACACCAGCGTCGCCGCGACGAGCGTGACCCTGGGACGGATCTCGGGTGCGGTGGCAGTGGTTGTCGTGCTCGTGATGCTCATCCTGCTGACGTCCCTTCACATGGGTCGGATTCCGGCCGACGCGGCCGTCGTCATCCACTGCACCGGATCACCGGAGATGCCGACAGATCCTGTTCATCCGGGGGTCGTGCAGGGCCTGTCAGCGGAGGGCCTGCGGAAATATCATTCAGGCATGAGCCCACAGCGCGACGTCAGGAACCAGGAGATCCGCGACTTCCTCGTCAGCCGCCGAGCCAAGGTGACCCCGGAACAGGCCGGACTGCAGCGCTTCGGCGGCATTCGCCGAGTGCCAGGCCTGCGCCGCGAGGAGGCCGCGATGCTCGCCGGGGTGAGCGTCGACTACTACACGCGGTTGGAGAAGGGCGCCCTCACCGGGGCGTCCGACGGCGTCCTCGACGCCATCTGCCGCGCACTGATGCTCGACGAGGCGGAGCGGGCATACCTCTACGACCTCGCGCGGGCGGTCGGTGCCGCAAGCCCCGGAGCCCACCGCGGGCACCCCGCCGCGCGCCGGGCCGAGGTGAAGGTCAGGCCTGCCGTGCAGCAGATCCTCGATGGCATGACGATGATCCCCGCCTACATCCGCAACGGCCGTCTCGACATGATCGCCGCCAATGTGCTCGGCCGAGCGCTGTACGCACCGATGTTCGACAGCCCCACTCGCACCAGCGGGCACGCGCCGCCCAACATGGCTCGGTTCCGCTTCCTCGACCCTGCGGCTCGCGACTTCTACCCGGACTTCGACTCCTCCGCGGACAGCCCGGTTCAGCTGCTCAGACGCGAGGGCGCGCGAAGCCCGTACGACAAGGGATTCACCGACCTGATCGGAGAGTTGTGCACCCGCAGCGACGACTTCCGGGTCCGGTGGGCCTCGCACGACGTACGCCTGCACCACAACGGCACCAAGATCTTCCACCATCCCGTCGTCGGCGAACTCCGGCTGCTGTTCGAATCATTCGATCTGCCCGCCGAGCCGGGCTTGACCCTGACTGCTCTCAGCGCGCCTGCGGACTCCGCGTCGGCCGACGGGCTCGCGCTGCTCGCCAGCTGGGCCACCACCGAGCTCGAACCACAGCGAGGCCCTGCAGCGAACGACGGCAGCTCTGCCCACGGCGAGGAGTGATCGACTGCGCACGTCACGGGGCGATGGGGAGTCCAGGTCAGCAGCCCGACGACGTCACTGAGCGTCGATGTCGGTCGGGTAGCTGTCCGCGGTGAAGCTCTCAGGGTCACCGCCGGCGCGGACTCCGGTGTCGAGGGCGTCGATCTCGGCGATCTCCTCGAGTGTGAGCGAGAAGTCGAACACGTCGAAGTTCTCGACGATGCGCGTCGCGTGCACCGACTTCGGGATGGCGGAGACGCCGTGGTCCAGGTGCCAGCGGATCACGACCTGGGCCGGGGTCTTGCCGTACTTCTGGGCCAGGCCGGTGATCAGCGGATGCTCCAGCGGAGTTGGCGCGCCATTGGTGACCACGTCCTGTTTGCGCTGGTAAGTGCCGCCGATCGGGGCCCAGGCCTGGGTGACGATGCCGCGCTCAGCGTTGGCCGCCCGGGTGTCCGGCTGGGTGTAGAACGGGTTGAGCTCGATCTGGTTCAGCGTCGGCACCAACCCCGTCTCGTCCTCGAGGCGTTGCAGGTGGTGCGGGAGGAAGTTGCAGACGCCGATGGCGCGAATCCGGCCGTCGGCACGCAGGTCGTCCATCGCCCGGTAGGCCTGCACGGTGGCGTCGAAGTCGGTCGGTACGGGCCAGTGCAGCAGGTACAGGTCGACGTAGTCCAGGCCGAGCCGACCCAGGCTGGACTCGAAGCCGTGGACCGCCCGGTCGCCGTACTGGCCCGGCCAGAGCTTGGTGGTGACGAACAGCTCGTCGCGGTCCACGCCGGAGGCTCGGATGCCGTCGCCGACGGCGCGTTCGTTCACGTAGGCGGCGGCGGTGTCGATCAGCCGGTATCCGGTACCGATGGCGGTGCTGACGGCCTCGGCGGTCTGCTCCGCCGGCGCGAGGAAGACACCCAGTCCGAGGGTCGGCATCTCGATGCCGTTGGTGAGCGTAATGGTCGTGCCGGTCATGAGATCGTCCTTCTTCACTGTCTGCTCTGTTCTGTCGGGGAGTCGATGGTCAACGCTGAGGTCGCGCCGAGGTGGGAACCCAGTCGAAAGTGTCGGGGTCGGGTCCGCGGCGGCCGACCTCGCCGCGGTCCAGCGCGTCGATCGCGGCGAGCTCCGCGGGTGCGAGCTCGAAGTCGAACACGGCGATGTTCTGCGCCATCCGGGCCGGCGTCGCGGTCTTCGGGATCACGATGCGACCCTGCTGGAGGTGCCAGCGCAGCACCGCGTCGGCCGGTGTTCGGTCGTGGGCACGGGCGATCTCGCCGATGGTCGGATCGTCGAGGATGGTCGCCTGGCCGAGCGGGCTCCAGGCCTCGACCGCGACGCCGTGGCCTGCGCAGGCATCGGCGGTGGTGCGGTTGGCGAAGTACGGGTAGACCTCGACCTGGTCCACCGAAGGCACCCGGCCAGTCTCCTCGATGATCCGCCGCAGGTGGTCGGCGTTGAAGTTCGACACGCCGGCCGAGCGCAGCAGCCCCTCGTCCACCAGGTCGGTCATGGCACGCCACGTGGAGACGTAGTCCCCGCCATACAGCGTCGGGGTCGGCCAGTGCATCAGGAACAAGTCGAGCCGGTCGACGTTGAGGTTGCGCAGGGTCTGCTCGAAGCTGCGGCGCACGTCGTCGGGGCGGTGGCTGCCGTTGCCGAGTTTGCTGGTGAGGAAGAACGCTTCTCGGGGCACGCCGGAGCGTTCGATACCGAGGCCGAGGCCCTTCTCGTTGGCGTACATCTGGGCGGTGTCGAAATGGCGGTAGCCGGCGGCGATCGCGGCCTCGACGCCCTGCGCCGTGGTCTCGTGGCTGGCCGGACTGTCGTCGCGGACAGCAGCGAGGTTCATGGTGCCGAAGCCGAGCTGCGGGATCTCGACCCCGTCGTTCAACGTGATCATCGGGACGGTCATCGGGAGCCTTCCTTTCGTGGAGTTCTGGGGTGGAGCGCCGGGATCGCGGATCCGGGGCGGGACCGGTGAGAGTGGTCATCGTGAACCATGACTCCGACTTCACCAGGTTCGGCTTGGTCGAGGCAGTCTCACTGCATAGGGGGTACTCCGAGGGACTGTCTCGCGACGACCGGTCGGCGTACCGTCATCGAGCGACAGGTCGCCCCCGCTCATCCCGGGTTCCGGCCGTCGAACAGACGCGAGAGGGGTTGGTCAGTCATGGGACAGACGAGCTCAGAGGACCTACGCACTCAGGTGCGCAACTTCCTGGTGAGCCGACGGGAACGACTGACGCCCGGCGATGTCGGCATCCCCGACCACGGACGTCGGCGCGTCAAAGGGCTGCGCCGGGAGGAAGTGGCACTCCTGGCCGGGGTGAGCGTCGAGTACTACACGAAGATCGAGCGTGGCGACGCATCAGGCGCGACGGCCGCGGTGATCAACGCCATCGCGCGCGTGCTTCGGCTCAACGACATCGAGCGCGAGCACCTCAAACGTCTCACTGCTTCCACCGACGACGCGGACGGTCACACGCGCGCGACGCGGTCGACAATGGCCGTCCGTCCGGAGCTGCAGCGCCTGCTCGACGCCCTCTCCGATGTGCCTGCCTACATCGTCAACAAGCGGTTGGATGTGGTGGCGGCCAACGACCTCGGTCGCGCCCTGTACGCGCCGATGTACGAGTCGTTCCCGCACCCGACCAACACCGCCCGATTCTGCTTTCTCGACGAAGAAGCATCCCGCGCTTTCTGGGTGGACTGGGACGACGTCGCCGCCAAGGGCGTCGCGATCCTTCGCACCGAGCACGGTCTGCGCCCCAACGACGAGGACCTGCGTGCGCTCATCGATGAGCTGCACTGCCACAGCGCGGACTTCCGCCGACGGTGGGCGACCCACGACGTGCATCGTCACTCCACCGGTATGAAGATGATCAACCACCCCGTCGTCGGCCGACTCGACCTGCCCTACGAGAAGCTGCTGCTGCCCGCCGACCCCGACTTGTCGCTGATGACGTACGGCACCGAGCCCGGCAGTCCATCCTTCGACGCGCTGCAACTGCTCCGGATATGGGCCGCGGATCCATCCGGTGCGTCGTCGCAGCGCAAACATTGAAGCCGCGATGAGAGCGGCCCTGACAGGAGCGCACGACGGGTCGACCGTCGTCCTGACGCCGCGCTGAAGTCGGACCGCCTCATTCGCGGTCACCTCCGCTTGCAGTCCGCTCACTTCTCCGAAGTGGGCGACCAGTAGACGGCTCCGTCGGGTATCTCGTAGCCCTTCCCCCAGGCCGAACGATGGGTGAGGTGACCGTCGTAAGCACCGACGCGGGTGAGGGCGACGCCATCGGTAAACACCAACTGCAGGCCGTGCTCTTCTTCCCACGAGCACTCCTCCTCGCTGGTCACATACCAGTGTCCGTCCTCGAACTCGACGTGCGGCCGTCGATTGAACACCACGTTCGACCACACCTGGTCCCGGGTCAGCACCGGCACCACCTCCTCGTCGAAGTCGAGGGCGTGAGCCACGTCGCGGTAGTAGGCGAACAACGCGTCGGTCGCGTCGGTGAGGACCGAGCGATCGATGGCGCAGAAGTTCCTGATGCGCCGGACGACATCGGCCTCTTGTTCGTCCTCGAACTCGTCGAGCGAGAACTCACAGTCCCCGCCGAACGCCTCGACGTGGAGGCGGCTGGTGAAATACCGGCCGGTGGTGTCGTCGAATCGCAGGTCACCGATTCCATCGAGATGTGAGCGCACGTCTGCATTGTGTCAGGACCGGCTGCACACGTCTGGCGTGACACAGCGATCATGAGGTCGCTGCTCGGGCTCTCGCTGCTCGGGCTCACGAGGGTGCCAGAATCCGAGACTGAATCCATTCGTCAATCCCGTCCGCCGCTGCGCGAGCCATCGCGGTCGGATGTCGCGAAAAGGCGTGCGGCGACGCAGGATAGACCCGCACCTCGACGTCGCCGCCCGCCGCGGCGAGCCGGTCGGCCATGGCGAGGTTGTCCTCCAGTAGTACGTCGTCTTCGCCGATGACCATCAGGATCGGTGGGAGGGACTGCAGACGCGCGAAGATCGGCGAGAGGTCAGGAACCGTGCGGTCCGGCGCGTCACCGGCGTACGCCTGCAGAAAGTACTCGTCGGCGATCAGTCTCCCGGCCGGTGTAGTCGCGGACAGGTCGTACGTGCCGCACTCGACCACCGCCCCGTCGAACGCCCGCACTCCTCGGTCGCGCAGCCGCACCAAGGTCGCGAGGACGAGCGTCGAACCCGCCGAGAATCCCATCATGCCCAGGCGGGACGTGCCGAAGCGGGCGGCGGCGTGCTCGATCAACCACAGCGCTGCCGCCTCGCAATCATCGGGTGCGGCCGGCCACGGATTCTCGGGAGCGAGCCGATAGTCCACGCTCACCACCGCCACATTGAGCGCATCGACCAATCGCCTGTTCCGGACATCGCTCGCGGCGGCCGACCCGGAATAGAAACCACCGGTGTGGATTTCGAGGAGCACGCCGCGCGGTCGACGGCCGTCTGCCGGTACGTGGATGCGCACCGTCGTACATCGTCCATCCGCTCGGACCGTCTCGATGGACGGAGGTGGCGCGCACTCCGACGGTGGCGGCGCGGCGGCGCGGAGTTCGAGCAGTTCGTTCGCGTTCGTCGGACCGCGGCCGGGCGGACGACGCTCGTAGAACTCCCGCGATTCGGCGACGAGCGCGAGCACCGCCGGGTCGATGTAGTCCGCCACGTCTCGCCGCATGCGCCCACTGTACGTCCGGCTCCGCTCGCCCTTCACGATCGTGATCACCGTGGCAGAATCCCTTTGCGACGAGCTTGAACAAGGACTGCGATCATGCGATCCGCCGGTCCGGAATCACCCATACCCAGGAGACAGAGTGACTGGGTGCCGCACTCGAGACGGAGATCTTCTGATGACGCTGACGCTGTACCCCGCCTACGATTCGGTCTTCGCCACCGATGAGGCGCTGGGCATCTTCTACCCGCTGTGCACCCTCACCACAGACGACGGACAGGACTTCCACTTCGTCTCGTCGACCGGTCTGTGGCGCGCAGACGAATCCGTGACCACCGAGTTCCGCTTGGAGGGCGGGCGTTACTCACTCGTCGACGACGCGTCGGCCTTCCAGGGCGCGGACGGTGCGCGGCCGCTCTTCGCGGCGCTCGACGCCGACTTCGCCCACCACGGCGAGCAGTACCTGGCGGACGAACTCCGGTCCGGCGAGTACGTGCAGAAGCTCGAGGATCAGGTCTCGCACCTGGCGTCCGAAGATCTAGATCTCGAATACTTCCTGACCACGTTCTACTGCTTCGCGGTCAACCGGCTCATCTTCACCTCGAGTGGGACGTTCAACCAGTTCCGCCACGTCATCGAAGGCTGGGCCGACCCCGATCCGAGCCCGGTGGTGCACGAGGTCGACGAGTCCATGCTCGAGGAGTCACTCGAGGGCGAGGACGACCCGTTCGACGACGATCACCGACTCGGAATGATCATCGGATCGGAGTTCTTCACCGACGGCAACGACGAGATCCACCTGTTCAAAGCCACGACGAGCACCGTCACCGTGGTCTCTGCGTACAGCTGATCGAGCGCGCCGCACCCGTCAGTCGACGCGCTCGGTACTGGTGACCGTGACGATGTAGATCATGTCGGGATCGCCGGTGTCGACTTCTACTACTGTTCCGTCATCACACTTCCCGACCGAGAACGCCGATGCCGACTCGGCGACCCCACCGCGTTTGAGGCCTTCGACGACGTCCTCGACGAGCTCCAACGTTTGATCCATAGCCATGTGCACATCCTCCCCCACTCGAACCTGCGTCGCGCGTCGGCGGAATGCCGCAGCTCGCTCGTCAAGCAGCGTCGCCCAAGGCGACATAGCATTGCGGCATGGCCTTCCCCGTCTCCGAGGACCGAATCCGAATCGCCGAGGAAAAGCTCGGCCGACAACTCCCCTCCGTGTTGCGCGAACGACTCATGGCGGACAACGGTGGTGAGGTCGAAGACGACCGGCGCGACGGATGGATTCTGCATCCGGTCCGCGACGACACCGACCGCAAGCGATTGACCCGAACCGCTAACGACATCGTTCGGGAGACCGAGTCCGCCCGCGAGCAGGCGGATTTCCCGTCTGGCGCCGTCGCGATCGCCGAGGATGGGACCGGCGACGCACTCATCCTGCTCCCCGGGAGCGACGAGATCTACATCTGGTCACACGAGGGCGAGCCACTGGTTCAGACCGTCCTCACCATGCATCCCTGAGGCCCTCATCGAGGCGACGAGGTAAAGCCTCACCGCACTGTGGACGCGGTCACCCACGTTCGCACGAATACTAGGTGTAGAGCATTCCCACCGAGTAGGCCGTGCTCGACGTGCTGGACTCCATGTTCGTCCGACACGGCTTCACAGTCGAGGACGGCATGGTCATGCCACCTCCAAGGGGGGTGATCGCGGCGATCTGCTCCCCTGCCAGGTCCTCTGCACGATCGAGCTCATACTGACTCTGCAGGTTGATCCAGAACTCAGCCGAGGTGCCAAAGTACTTCGCGAGCCTCAACGCGGTGTCCGCAGAGAGACCCCGCTTGCCGTGCACGATCTCGTTGATTCGCCGCGGCGGCACCCCGATCGAGACGGCGAGCTTGTTCTGTGTGATGCCGAAGCCCTCGATGAAGTCCTCCATGAGGACCTCACCAAGGTGGATCGGCTCGATCCTGTCAGTGGTAGTCAACGATCTGCACCTCCTCCGGTCCAGCGGCCGTCCATACGAAACAGATCCGCCGCTGGTCGTTGATCCTGATGCTGTGTTGCCCGACGCGATCCCCCTTGAGAGCTTCGAGCCGGTTGCCTGGTGGGACGCGGAGGTCTTCGAGCACCCCCGCGGATCCAATCTGGCGAAGCTTGCGCAGTGCTACCTTAACGCTAGACGTTAAATCGGAACTCCACCACGTCACCACAGATAGGAACAACCCCTGAACTGCGGGGATACGCCGGGCGGCGCGTCCTAGCGTTGTTCCCAGTCCGGTCTGGACAACACGAAGCGTGAGTACGTGGATCTCTCTCCGAGAGCGCCTCGTAGCGGAGGGCAGGCCCGCGGCCTCGCCGAAGGCGGCGGCGATTCACGCACTGGTCGCCCAGCATGTACGGGAGGTCAATCCACGTGAGTCCTCAGCGCCTCGGCGAGTGGCGGCAGGTAGGTCTCCACGACCTCGCGCACGATCTCGGCATCGACGCCGAAGTACTGGTGGACAAGGATGTTGCGGAACCCACGGATCTGCGGCCAAGCGATCTCCGGGTGAGCCTCGGTGATATCCATCGGCAGATGGTTCACGGCTTCGCCGATGATCTGCAGGTTTCGTTCGATCGCATCCCCGGCCATCTGCACGAGATCGACGTCGCCGTCGAGCGCGACGATGTACCGCTGACAGCGCTCGACCGCCTCGAGCACATCAGCAATGCGATGGGCGGGCTTGCGACTCACAACGCCACCGCGTCAGCGAGAGCAGAGGCCGACACCGGTCGCTTCAGCAACTGGATGGGGAACACATCGACGTCGTCGCGACCGAACAGAGACCTCGCCTCCTCCATCAATCCCGACGCCCTCATCAGCAGGTTGCCGTCGGCCGGATCCATCTCGACGAGGATGTCGATGTCAGAGCCAGCGTCGGCGGTACCGCGCGCGACCGATCCGAACAGCTTCGGGTTTGTCGCACCGTAGCGATCGAGAAGCACCTGGAACTCCTCACGACGCGCGTCGATGAGCTCGCGAAGCGCGAGCGTCTCGGGCGTCAAGGTGCTCTGTGACATGCCTCCAGGGTACCGCTGCCCTCACCGGATCAGCAGGACGCGACTACACGTTGAAGCGGAACTCCACTACATTCCGTAGCTGATAAACATGAGGCGTAAACTGGTGGGCATGGCCGCCACGAAGCCCCTCCGAACCGCCGTCTACCTGCGCATATCCTCCGATCGCGAGCACAACGAGCTGGGCGTCGCCAGGCAGCGCGAGGCGATAGCGACCAAGTTCAATGGCGACCGCCACCAGTTCGTCGGCGAGTACATGGACAACGACGTGCCCGGTACGGGCAGGAAGCGCCGCGGTGAGTTCGAGAGGCTGATGCACGACGTCAGAGCCGGCCACATCGACGCCATCGTCGCGCAGGAGTGGCCACGCCTGGAGCGCAACCGCGAGGACGGCGTGCGGATCATCGAGACGTGCCAGGCACGCCGGGTGCGGCTCATGTTCGTCAAGGGGCCAGACCTCGACTTCTCCGACGCAGCCGGTCGGCTGATCGGCGACCAGATGAGCTCGATCGCCCGCTTCGAGATCGAGCAGAAGGCCGAACGCCAGAGCGCCGGGCAGCGCCAGCGAGCCAGGCAGGGCCGCGCACCCAAGGGCATGCGCCCCCTCGGCTACGACACGGCCGGGCACGTCATCGCCCACGAAGCAGAAGCCGTCAAGGCCATCTACTCGGCGTTCGCCGCCGGATCGTCGCTGCGGGCGATCGCTGCGGCGCTGTCGGGCCAGGCCGATCCCCCGGACGCGGCCGAGAAGCGGATTCCCGAGTCGGTGCCTGCACTACCCAAGCACTCACGCACGGTGATGATCGAGCGCAACGCCCGCCGCGAAAAGGAGAACAAGACCCTGCCGCCCGAGCAGCGCAAGCGAATCCGGGAGGTCCCCGACGACGGCGAGTGGTCACCGTCGACTGTGCTGGGCATCCTGCGGAATCCCAGGTACGCCGGGTACTCCACCTACACGCCCAAGACCGAGCAACCCGACGGCGGCAAGCGGCGCAGCTGGCGCGCGTCGATCCTGCGCGACGAGGCCGGCGAGCCAGTCCGCGGGCAGTGGGAGCCGCTGGTCGACGAGGGCGTCTGGTCGGACGTGCAGGACAAGCTCGATGCGCCCGAGCGTGTGACCAACCGCGGAGGCACCGACCGCAGGCACCTCGGGAGCGGGCTGTACCGCTGCGGGCTGTGCGGCGAGCGGGTGAGGGCCCACTCTGGCCGGTACCGATGCGCCGGGCACATCATGCGCTCACGCGAGCTGATCGACCACTACGTGTCGACCGCAGTCCGCTACCGACTCGGCCGGGAAGACCTGGCCGACCTGCTCCCCTCCCGCGACGAGCCGCGAATGGCCCAGATCCGCGAGGAGATCGGAACGCACCGGGCTAAGATCGCCCGCGCCCAGCGCGACTACGACGACGAGGTGATCGAGGGCCGCGATCTCAAGCGCGTGCGGGAGAAGGCGCAGTCCGCGATCGCCGCGCTGGAGTCCGAGCGCACCAGGCTCGCCGCCGACGCCGTCGTGGGCAGCGTGCTCGGCGCCCACGACCCGGTCGCCGCGTTCGACGCCGCCGACCTCGGGATCAAGCGATCGGTGATCGACGCGCTGTGCGAGGTCCGGCTGTTCCACCACCCGCGCGGACGCAAGGGCTTCGACGAGAAGACGGTGCAGCTGCGCTTCCACGGCGAGGACGACGGGCAGCTACCCACCTGATCGCGTAGGCGCGAGCACAGGCCCCGGCCGGGTGCACGCAGCAGGCTGGGGTCGTGGCCGGCCGCGCGGACCTCGCTGATCACTGAGCGCCGGGAGCGGGACCGGCGAAGCCGGTCGCGGCCCCGCTTCGACATCCCCCAACGTTCGGAGACATCGTGCAACTCACCATCACCCTCGACGAGAATGCCGCGACCGGTCGAACCAGCTGGCACGTCCAGGGTGACCAGCCCGTCTTCGACGGCTCCGCCACGGCCGACAGCCTCGACCAGGCGCTCACCGACGCCACCGCGTGGGTCCGCCAGGTGGAAGCCTCGATCTGAAGCGTCACTGCCCCGGCACCTCGCGGTGCCGGGGCAGCGTCTTCCGCCGTCGTTCCCCAGACAAGCGGCTCGCCTGTCCTATGCGGCTGACAAGATGGGCGGGTGAAGACCTACCCCCTCGTCGTCGGCGACGATCACGTCCAGGGCCTCGCCCACGAGAAGGACCCAGTCAAGGCCGTGATCGAACTCGTCTGGAACAGCCTCGACGCCGATGCGCACCACGTTGCCATCGCCCTGAACCGGAGCCAGACCGAGGTGGTCATCGGCGTGGAGATCACCGACGACGGCCACGGCGTCACGCCCGAGGAGGTGCGCAGCGCGTTCGAGCGGGTCGGCGGTTCGTGGAAGCGGACGGCGCTGCGGAGCCAGGGCGAAAAGCGGCCTCTGCACGGGAAGTTCGGCCGTGGTCGCCTGCGCGCCTTCGCCCTCGGTACCAAGATCGAGTGGGACACCGTCGCCGACAGCACCGACGGCAGGCGTCTACGCTCGGCCGTCACCGCTCGATCGGCCACGCGCGACAGCATCGCCGTCACCGACCCCGTCGAGACCGACGCCGGCACCGGGACGAAGTTCACCGCCGAGGGCAAGGAATCGCTCGACCCCCTCGACGGCGACACTGCCGCCGACCGGCTCACCACCGCGCTGGCGCCGTACCTGATCGCCCACGACGGCGTCGAGGTCGCCTACGACGGCCAGCGCATTCTCCCCTCCGAGAACATCGCCCTCGACACGCCGCTTCCAGTGGAGTGGGAGCACGACGGCACCGTCCGCCACGCCACGCTCCGCGTGATCGAGTGGAAGAAGGCGGCCGGGCGCGAGATCCACCTCTGCGACGCCGACGCCGTCGTGGTCGACACGCTCGACTCGGCTCCCGGACCGGACTTCTCGTACTCGGCGTATTTGCTCTGGGACGAGATGCCCCAGCACCATGACCAGTGGCCGGTCGCGAGGATGGAGACCACGCCGACCGTGCTGGGCGCCATGCTCAAGGAGCTGGACCAGGTGCTCGCCGACTATCTTGATGCCCGCCGCGACGAACGGCGCCGCGAGCAGGTCCAGACGTGGAAGTCCACCAAGGTCTACCCATACCAGGGCGAGCCGGAGTCGGTCGAAGAAGAGGTCGAGCGCGCGGCGTTCGACGTGCTGGCGACGTCCGTCGTCCGGCACATCCCGAAGGACGGCAAGCGCAAGCAACGGCTCACCCTCGGACTGCTCAAGGACTCGTTGCAGCAACGGCCGGGCGAGGTGACAGCGCTACTCGATCAGTACGTAGGCCTATCCGAGGAGGAGCGCGAGCATCTCGACAGGCTCCTGAAGGGCACCGGGCTGTCCAGGGTCATCCAGGCATCGACCGACGTCACGAATCGCCTGGAGTTCCTGGCTGCGCTCCAGTTGATGGTGTTCGACCCCGTCGCTGCCGGAGTCCCTGCGAGCAAGCGATAGGTGTTCGTAAACCCGTTCATTTACAGGTAGCATCGAAGGCGGCGCTGAACCCATCGGCGAACACCTTTCTTGAACAGGAGGCCATCATGGCACTCGTCGGTCTCGTCCGGGTCAGTACCAAGGACCAGGAGGTCCAGCGCCAGCACGACGAACTCGACCCGATCTGCGTCCGCGTGTTCGAAGAGAAGGTCTCGGGCAAGCTCAACGTCGACAACCGGCCGGGCCTCAAGGCCGCGCTGGACTACCTGCGCCCCGGCGACATGCTCACCGTGCTGGAGGTCGACCGCCTCGGCCGGAACCTGCCCGAGGGCCTGTCGGTACTCTCGGACCTGTTCGCCCGAGGCGTCGGCGTCAAGGTGCTCGACGGCATCGCCTCCGGCGAGCACACCGAGCGGTCCTTCGTGCTCGACATGGCACTGGCCATCGCCGAGGACCGTCGCCGCGACATAGCCCGCAAGACCAAGAGCGGCCTGGAGGCTGCACGCAAGCGCGGCAAGGTCGGCGGCCGGCCCAGCGTGGTCGACGACGACAAGCGCGCAGCGATCATCGCCCGCCACGTACGCGACGAATCAATGCGCGAGATCGCGGCCGGTGTCGGCGTCTCGGTCGGCACCGTGTGGAAGGTGGTCGACGCCGAGCGCTCCGAGGCGCCGACGACTGCGGACGGGTGAAATCCTGGCGCGGCGCCTCGCCGACTAGGGATGCGCCCGAGACGCATCCAACTGACGGCACGGCCAGTCGACAGCGCTGACTGCGTCTCGCCCGCAGCGGCGGTATCGTTTTCATGTGGCAAACGAGGAAAGAGGCGGCCGCCCCGTGAAGGCGATAACCGGCGGCGGGCAGCCGCAAGCGAGCGGGGGCAAGGGGCTGTTCGGCGGCAAGCCTTCGAACGGAGGCAAGCCGGCGAAGACTCAGGCCGCCCCACCCCGTCCGCCGCGGCGGCCTCCGCCTGGTGGAGCGGGGCTCAGTTCCGGCTGAGGCGGTTCGTCGGACCAGCTCACGAGTTCGGACCCAGACAGAGGAACGTAGATGCCCTGACTGCACGGCACTGGGGCGATGAAGCTGCCGTCGTTGCCCATCACCCACTCCTCGGTGATGAACAGGTCACGAGGCTCGGGGTAGGTCGAAAAGAACGAATCGCTCTCCTCGATGTATCCGCCGGTCCAGCGGCCTTCGGATGTGCGGATGCGTTCGAAGCAGTCCGCTCTCTTGGGCGCGATGTAGTCCCACGCGCTAGTGGTTGGCGAGAAGGGCTGGCGCTCCCTGCGTTCAGCGACCCAGGTCAAGCGCGAGATCCAGTTGACAGCGAAGGCTAGCGCGACGGGGACGCCGCCCGCCTCCCGAGGACGTTCTCCGATCAAACCGAGACCGTCGTCGGTGCCGGTCTGGCCCGAGATGATTCCCACCAGCCATGGTCCGGCTGCGATGAGGTAGCAGCAGTTGAGCACCACGCTCGCGGCGATCCCATGCACCAGCCGAACGCTGAAGTCCTTCTCGTCTGCTGTCGCACCGCCCCGGAGATGGCGGCGCGTGCCGGTGTACACGAACCCAGGAACGACCAGCAGCAGCATCACACCGATCTGGAACACAGTTTGAGGCACCACGGGACGATCATCGCAGACCTGTGCCCGTCAACCCGGACAACCTCGACGGATCGCCGTCATCCCGTAGGGCGCCGATCAGACGATCACGCCTCGCGTCACGTTCTGCCTCTTCGCGTCCGAGGCCAGAATGTAAAGCAGTTGCCGTGGTTGAGTCTCCAGAAACTCTCGGAAGAACGGCCCAAACTTGCCATCAAGCACCTCAAACAATTCGACGGGTTGGTACCGGGTCAGACTTCCGAGCCAGAACAGCGTCGAGTAGACGCTGAGCCACTGGGGCATTCGCCGCTCAGTCGGCGGTGACAGATACAGATAGAAGCGTCGGAACGGGGCCGAGGCCGTAATCGTCTGCCACAGGAACGGTCGCACGACGTCGACAACGTCGACCACCACGTCCGCCGCGCGACCGGTGTAGCGGACCGGGACACATTGCTCCAGGACGTGGAACTCGCTCTCGACTGTCGGGTCCGGATGCTTCACTCCCCGGAAGTCGGAATCGAGACCGGACTCAGTCAGGATCTTCGTCAACCCCCAACCGCGCGACGCCGCGACCGCGCGGCGCACCAGCACCCTCAGCCAGACGGTGTTCGCGGCCTCATCGTGGATGAATTCGATGCGGTCGATGGGGACGAAGCGTTCGGCCCGTTGCTGCCCGAACGACGCGCACCACATCCGGTGGGCGATCACAGACTGGGCGATGATCCCGCCCACTTCGTAGTGACCAGTGGCAACGGCGGTTCCTTCGAGCGCCCAGTGCAGTTCGTCGATGGCGCTCTTCGGTCCGGTGACCGCCGCAGAGGCGTCGATGTTCAGCTTGGTAGTTACTGGGGAGTGGCCCGTCCCGCCAACCGGGGAGACGCCGTGGCGAACCTTCCCCACGAGGTCGCTGCGCCCGCGGCCCATAGCGATCGCCTTCGCCAGATTCAGGAAGGAGTAGTAGTACAGTAGCGGCCTCGTCTCTATGCTGCTGGCTCGCTCCGCCGCCTCGAAGTACTCGCGCGCCTGCCGCACAAACGAGGCAGCCGCACTTTTCTCGGCTTGCCCTGTGATGGACTCCGTGACGGCTCCAGCGATCACCGCCCACGGATCGGTCGCGTAGAGCGTCGAGTGACGGCCCCAGCGCCGACTCGTCTTCACCATCGGGTACAGCGAGAAGTCGAGTTCTCGTTGCCTCACCATCAGCGGCGTGCCAGGACGTGCGGGCGGAAGTCGCATGACGTCGAGTGTCCCACGCGGCAGGTTCGACGCCGAGCCAGTCGTTCACACCCCACCCGACACCGCCGGCGCAGCCGGCCCGGCGACCACGTCGAACCCGATTCGAGGAGGACTCGCCATGCCCGCACCCACGACCACCCCAGCTGCCGATCTGCTGATCGCGCTGGCCGCGCTGCACCCGCACAACGCCGAGATCGCTGCGGCGAACGCGGCGATGGACTTCGCGTTGTCCCGCGCGCTCGACGAACAGCAGATCGGCTATCTCGCAGACGTGGTCAGCGCCGCCGAGACGCTGGTGGCCGGCCAGATCCTCGTCACGATCCGCGTCGAGAACACCTACGCGACGGGGCAGGGCTTCGTCCACCAACTCGCCGTCGCCGCGCCGGCACCCGCCGACGCCGCCGATCCTGACGAGTGGGCGTCCGAGCACCTGCTCCAGTTCACCGGCGACGGGCCCAAATACGCGCAGACCGAGGGTTTGTACGAGGTCGAGGTGATCGGCTGCGACGACCGGCCGGAACTGGTCGGCGCCGCGGCCAGCGCGCAGGCTGAGCGGCATGGCTGATTCCGATGCCGTCGTCGCCCGCCCGCGACCGGCTCGGCCGGGCGCAAGCGGCCGAGAAGGCCACGCAGCGGTGGCTCGACGGTTCGCGCACGGACTCGAGTTCGATCGCCGCAAGCACCAGCTGGAGTGCGCCTGCTGGGAACGGCAGGTCGCCGAGGCCGAGCTGTCGCGGGCTCTGGCCGCCGGTGCGGGCAAAGCCTGACCGTCGAGTCCGGCCGTGGTCACCAGGGCGCCGGCGGAGCCGTCGGCATGGGCCTCCCTCGAACACTGATCCGAGGGAGGCCCCCAACGACCACTCCACCCGACAGGTGGGTCGAAGAGCAGATCGCCGCCGGCCGGCTGAGTCCCGGTGCCCGCGGCATGAGCGCCGAGGATGCCGCTGAGCAGCACAACCAGGCGAACGGGCTCGACACGTCCGACGCCTACTACCTCTACACGCCGAACACGGCGCAGGCGACCGCGCGCGATGTGTTGTCGCTCGTGGGCATAGACGTGCCGGAGAACCACTGGGTGACGCTCACCGACACCGACCAGACCGGAATCCGCTTCGTCGAGTACCACATCAATCCCAGTCAGCTCGAAGGCGGCATCGAGCAGTACCGCCTGACCACCGGCGAGGCCATCGAGGAGGATCACTGATGAGCACCACGAATATCGTCGAACCCACCGTCTGGATCGGCTGCCTTCTTTGCTACAACGCCGGACGCCTCGTGGGCCACTGGTACGGCATCACCGAGGCCTGCGAAGTCGACGTCGCCACCGTCCACCGCGGGTCAGGTGTGCGCTGGCGGGCCGAGGGCTGTGAAGAACTCTGGTGCCTGGACCTCGACGGGCTGCCGGTCCACCACGAGATGAGCCCGGCCGACGCCGCGGCGTGGGGCGAAGTCTACGAGCAGGTCGGCGAGCAGTGGCCCGCCGTGGCGGCTTGGGTGCCCGGCGGCGACTACGTCGCCGAGGGCGATGGCGAGCTGCCGGCGCTCGGCGAGTTCGAGGACAGGTATCGCGGCTGCTGGGAGTAGTTCAAGGATTTCGCCTACCAGCTCGCCGAGGACTTCGCGATGTTCGAGGGCCTACCCGAGGACTCCAATCTGGTCCGGTACTTCAACTGGGACAGCTGGATTCGCGATCTCGAAGCCGGCTATTCCGTGGTCGACGCTCCGGACTACTCGGTTTACATCTTCGAGAGCCAATGATCCAAGAGGAGTGATGCACGGTGGAGGTCCCCGAGTTCAAGGTCGTCGGAGCAGAAGGTATCCGCGACCTGAACGTCCTGCTCGATCTCGTCGGGCTGGAGGCCCGGATCAACCTGCTCTTCGACGCCCCGCGGGCAGCACTATTTTGGGCGTGGACGTGTACTTCGTGGATGCTGCCGACGAGAACGGCCACCGCAGGAAGTACTTCATTCTCAGCAAGCAGATCCGGGTCGATCGCGGAGAGCTGCGGATCGTTCGCACCCCGGACGAACCACCTGCCAGCATGTTCTGACCAAAGTGAACCCTGCTCCCCTGCCGGGAGGCGCCCACGGGCAGGCGCTACGCAGGCTCCGCGCCGGCCTGTGGTTCAGCAGTTTCGTACCGCGTTCGTACCAAGGACCTGTTCAATAGTCGTGTGGGGACGAGCACGAGCGGATCCGACCGAAGCGCAGATCGACGAGTTGTTCAAAGCGACGCAGCCGATTGGCCGCGCGCTGACGCACTTGCCGCGGCCGAGCTGGCCGTCGCCAGCGTCCGTCCCGCGCCGGCTGCACGCAGCAGGCGGCTTGGGATCGGAAGAACGCTGAACCGGTTCAGGGCGTGTAGTCCCTCTCCCAATCACGGCTCGAACCGCCCGGCTCCGCGCCAGACCGTAGGTCCTTCGCCAGTTGCGCACTGCGCTCTCGGATCTCACGCACCGTCTGCCCGAAGTACGTCTCGAACGTCTCGCCCGCTTTGAGACGCCCGTTGGTGACAGTGCGTTCCCAGATCGCTCGCGCCTGCGTCATGAGTTTGTCGTGGACGCTCTCACCGTCTTTGAGTTTCCAGCGCTTGGCCGCTGCGACGTACGCGCCCGATTGCTCGGCCAGCATGGCCTCTTCGTTGAACGGCTGGATCTCGGGCAGACCCGACTTGGCCACCGCGAGCATCGCCTGGATGTCGCCAGTGGCTGCCGCGACTTCGCCATCGACCGCGGACATCGCCCGTCGCTTGTACCGGCGCACTTCCTGCTCGGCAGTCTCGAATTTCTCATCGACCTCGCGCTCACGGTCGCGGGCCCTGTGCAGCGCGGCCTCGGCCGCAGTGGTTGCCGCCCGGGCGCGATCCTGCTCAACCCTCAGCGCGGCCTGACCAGCCTTACGTCCCTCAGCCTTCGCCGCTTTGACGAGACCAGGCTTCACCTTGCGGTTCCAGTCCTCGGTGAGCTGCGCCTGCTTCTGCTCGGTCTGCTTTTCAAGCTCATCGACCAGCTCGTTGTATTTCTCCTGGAACTCAGTGTAGGCATCGCCTTGGGCCGACTCGTAGGCGGCCCTCGCGTCGTCCAACTTCCGCTTGGCAACCTGCTCTGTTCTGCGTACCCCAGTCTCACGCGCGGCCAGGTCTGCCGCGCGCGTGTTCATCGCTTCTTGACGCTCGTCCAGTTCGATCTCGCGCTCGGCAGTCGCCCGACCGGCCGCGCGCTTGAAAGTGTCCAGGGGAGCGCCCTTGCTGGGAAACCCTTTCTCATCCCTGGGCGTGACCCGCTCGAATGTCGCGTCGTAATCGGCCTCGCGCAGCGCCGCGCGGAGCCGGTCGTGCTTGGCGGTGTACGCAGCCCGCGCCTCGGTCCGCGTCGGCTTCTTCTTGCCCGTGGTGAACAGCTTCACGTTCAACTCGGACGTTCCGTCGCCGCGGTCGGCCAGCGGCATCGCGAACGCGGACACATGGGGGGATGTCTCGTCCCAGTGCTCAGACACGCACAAGATGTTCTGAGCGCCGTACTGGTCCACCAAGTCGGCGTACCAAATGTCGTAGAGCCGCTGGACCTCCTCGCGCATCTCCGGCGTCATCTTCGCAATCGGCCCGGTCCATTCCGGATCGAGCTGGAACAGTTCTTCCACCGCCACCACGGTGTCCCTGCTAAGCGCGATCGGAACTCTCTCGCCCGCGTTCGGCATCGGGACATCCTCGCGCTCGTACTGAGGCTTGCCCTTCTTGTCGAGGACCGGCTCGCCGTTCTCATCAAGCAGGGGGACAGGCATGCCGTCAGGTCCCTTGACCCGTACCCGGCGCGTCGCGGGGATCGTCCGGTACCGCTGGGCCGTGGCCAGACCGGTCTCCAAGTGTGCGAACACTTCGCGCACGTCGGTGATCCGGTTCTTGATCAGCTCGCCGTCCGGACCGACCTCGAGCGTGAAGCTGAAGTTCGACGAGGTCTTGCTCGGATCTATCAGGTCGTTGGAGTGCTGCCGGTACAAGCCCTGCTGTTCCTCCACGTCTCGCAAGATGTGGTTGATCCTCGGCGTGGCCGTCGCCTTCGTGCAGCCCTCCCAGCGAGCGCTGGTGGACCAGCCGTCAGCACCGCCGGTGCGCGCAACCGCGCCGCGAGCGGAGCGCTTGCTGCCCACCACCGGACCGAGCGAAGTCCGCGTCATCGCGCCACCGCCTGGGGCGAAAACCGGCCGGCGGCCCGCGGCCGCGCCGGTCGCTGCGCGTCCGTTGCGAACATGACCGCCTCTTTCGTCGGCTGGAAAAGTGGGAGCGGAGCCCCCACCGGATGCCCTGATTCTACCCCTGGAGCCGTGTGTACGGGTAACTCACTACCCCTACACCGTCGTCGCTACGCTCCTTTGGGTGTAGGCGGTTCGCCCTGCGGGGCAGCCGGGCAAGCCCGGCGATGAGACACCCCGGGTAAACACCCACACCCGAGTCCAGGCAGAGCCTTGGCCTTGAGAAGGCCCGTGCCAAGTGCCGGCCGCACGCGGCAGGCACCCGGCTGGGGAGCGATCCATACGGTCGCAGGGAAGAGAAGAGCCCCGCGCCCTGAATCAGGGCGCGGGGCTCGTGCTGCGGCGGTCAGTCGCTCCCGACCAGCGCCAGCGCCGGATGTCGGGCCGCCGCCTTCTCCGCGGCCTTGGCCAGACTGGTCACCGTGCTCCGGGACATGCCGACCTCGGCGCCGATGTCACGGCGGGACCAACCTTCGTCGAGTAGACCCAGCACCCTGCCGACGGTCTCGATGTCGGCCTTGCTGTTCGCCTCGGCATGCACCTGCTCAGCGATCGCCGACCGTTCGCCAACCGCCATGGCTTGTTCGGTCGGCTGTTCGGCGACCATCGGCTGTTCAGCGAACACCTGATCGGTGATCCCCGAACGCTGATCGACGGGGTGATCGTCGGTCCCCGAGTGTTCACCGAAGGCTGTCGCCTCCACGCGTTCGGCGTTCGGTGAGCGTTCATCGAACACCGCCCCACCGGTCGCCGAACGCTGGACACCCGCACTGACCTCGCCGTTCGGCGAATCGGCGTGTTCGCCGAACGCGATCGACGGTTCCATTTCGGTGATCGGCGAACGCTGTTCGGCGGACTGTTCAGTGGCGGTCAACTGTTCGGCGAACACACGATCAGCGTTCGCCGAGTGTTCGGCGGACTGGTCAGCGATCACCGCTTCGGCAGCGGCGGCCTCCTCACGATCCAACCGCATTTCGGCCTCAGCGATCACCACTGCGAGCGTCCCGGCCAGGATCACCGAGTCGATGATCACTGGCGTCATCCAGGACAGTCCACCAGCCATGCCATACCGCTCGGCCATGTCCCGCAGCGCCGCAAACGACATGATGAACGCGATGGCACCGATCACCGCGAACACGGCCGCCACGGTCCCGCGCAGGCGCGCCAGCCACTTCCGGCGGTGCGTCCAGTCCTGGATCAGACCCACCAGCAGGTGGGTGGCCATCAGCAGCGACACGGGCGCCATGACTGCCAGCAGAACCGCGCCGAACGCCTCGCCCCGCTTGCCGTCCCACTGCATCACGGCATGGAGCCCGTTGAGCGTCACCGATACCGCGGTGAACAGCAGCACCAGCGCCCACGCCAGCGTCCGGTGGTAGGTCTTGGACTGAGTCATCCCGATCATGCGATCTCCTCCTCGTAGACGTCGTTCCACGACGTCGTCAGGTCGTGGGGCGGGTGACCGGCCGGACACCCGCGAATAGCGCTCAGGAACGGCTCGCAGGCCGCCGAAGCGAGTACTTGGCCCGCACGCTCAGGGCGCCGGGCGTTCTTCCAGTCGGACGGCGTGACCACCCCCAGACCCCAGCCGGAGAGCCACGCAAGCCGCTGGACGACCGTTCCAGCCGAGTCCGCCAGGCCCGGGATGTCGTAGCCGATAAGGCCATGCCGGTGCCCCACGAGGATCGACAGCAGCACCGCGCGGTGCGGATCGGCGATTCGGCGGCCCTCGCCGTGCTCGAACCGCAGCGCCCACCCGGACCAGTCCGACACCCGGCGCAGACACCCGCTGGCGTCGGCAGCATTCTTGGCCACCTTCCGGCCGCGCAGGCAGTCGTCGATGGTGTCCCACGGCCGCGTTGTGAACGTCGCCACCTCATACAGCTCTCCCTCGGAGGCTGGCGCGCGCTCTGCCCGCATGGACTCCATGACCGGTCGACGCTTGCAGTCGAAGTCCATCGACAGCTTCCGACCGCCCGCGACGACGGTCTCGAACACCTCGTCGGTGTCCCACTCGATCCAGTCCGAGTCCTGCCAATCCTCGGGACGTCCACCGAGGGTCACGAAGTCCTTCCGCTTGGACCGGTTGGTGCCCGAGCAGGACAGCTCCTTGAAGCTCGGGAACCGCAGCACAGGATTGTCCACGCGCGCGGTCCGGATGATCACCAGATCCCAGAAGCCCTCACGCTCCCGACCATCGGCCAGGATCTCCCGCGGAGTCTTGTAGGAGTTCTTGGCCAGCACGCCGGGCAGCGTGGCGTGGCCGCGACCGACGTTGCCGCGCGTGGTCAAGTTGATCAGCTCAGTCTGCGCATGCTTGATCTCCCAGATCGACCGATCGCCGTCGGCGAGCCGCGCCCGGGAGTCGCCAGCGACCTCGGCGAAACCGTGCAGATCCAGGCACACCACGACGTCGAGGTCGGCGTCGGTGATGAATCCGTCGGTGGTCACCGAGTAGAACTTGTAACCCAGCGCGGTGAGCTGGTTCGCAGCCGCCAGCAGCTCGGCCCGCACGAACGACGTCGTCATGGCAGCGTGATAAGGGCTCGTGATCGCAGAGCCGCCGACCGGGGCCATCTCTTGGTTGTGAGCGTCCCATCCGTTCTGTCCGGCGACGTCCTGGGCGGTCTTGCCGTAGGTGCTGTTGCACATCGTCTTGACGGCCTGCTCCTCCAGGGAGCCCTTGCCGAACAGCTTCTTGGTGCGCGCCCGGTCCTGGACCATCGCAGTGACGCCGGCCCGCAGCGCGTAGGAGGTCTCACCGTCGGGCAGGCGCAGCACGCGCAGCTTGTAGCCGCGCCGGCAGATGACGCGCGCGCCCAGCTTGAGCGCCAGGTGGATCTCCGGACCCATCGCCATAGTCCCGGAGCGGCCGCGCGAGGTCCGGACGTACATCGGCGCCCCGTCCTCGAAGATCGGCAGAGTGGGGAACAGGCAGTCCTCGCCGAACTCGAACTCGACGTCGCCTACGAACGGACTCATCGGCTCGGGCACGTCGTCGAGGGTCAGTTCGCGAGTCTCGATCGTCTCCTCGATCACACCGCCTGGGTGCAACCAGTCGATGTCGGGCACCAGGCACATAGACGTCGGATAGGCACCCTGCAAGTCGAAATCGTAGGTCGTACCCCGGTGGTAGCCCGGCTCGGCGCAGGCGTTGTAGCCGCCGTGATAGGCCACCGCGGTGTAGTCCAGGACCGTGCGGGCATCGCCGTCGACAGGCTCGAGGTTGCGCTCGGTGTAGAAGCTCCGGCCGTCCTCAGTCGCCTCGGTGCCGCTCTCAACCTTGCGCAGGCCGGCGAAGTTCTCCGAGAACCTCTCGCGCGTCCACCGGCCGACGTCGACGATCGGCCGGCCCTTGACGGCCTTCCCGAACCAGTGGTCCACGATCGCGCCGCGGAACGCCTTGGCGGCGCCGCTGCTCAAAGTCACCGGCGGCCGTGTGTCGGCGCCCCACAGCCGGGCGAGGTACTCGACCACGACCGCGGGATCGTTCGCCGAGTACTCCAGGAAGTGCTCCAGGCGGTCCCGGCGGTAGCGGTCCATGCGCTCGATCGCCCCGTCGGGCAACTCGATCTTCGGCACACCGCACGACTCGCCGAGCACGTCCAGGGACTTCTTGCCAGCCGGAGCGTGCGCCATCGTGTCGGCGATGCTCACCGAGAATGGCAGCCACCAGCGGTCACGGTGACCGTCGGTGGTCCCGCGGACCCGGAACGGCTGGAGGGTGACCAGGCCGCCGGCCGCCGACGTCAGCGAGGTCATGTGGTCTGGGTCTTCGCCGGTGATCCGGAACGTGGTCATGTCGGCCTTACCGAAGTGGCACGCAAGCGTGATCGGGATCGAGTGCTTGAACAGCCGATCCCACCGGCGCTGCTCGGGGCTCTTGCGCGCTCGCTTGGTGTCACGCCCGTCCCAGAAGTCCGAGCGGTGCACGCCGCGCTCGCCGACCGCCTCGTCGGCGGCCACCAGCTCGTGTCGCCACAGCCCAGCCTCTTCCCACACGATCCGCAGCGCGGAGTACAGCCGCAGCCGGAACACACTCATCGGCAGCAGCACGACGAGCACCATCGTCGAGGGGTCGCTCGGATTTACGGCCGCGAACTGGTAGCTGACGATCACGCGGTAGCGCCCGGCGTGGTCTTCCAGCTCGACATACTCGGTGTCGAAACCGATGACGATCGAGGGCTCTCCAGTGCCAGCGTCGCGCATCGTGCCGAGGTCTCCGAACGCCGTCTGGAGGGTCGTTTCGGGGTCGCCTGAGGGGGTCAGGGGGTCGGGGTCAAAACCCCCTCCCATAGGCGCTTATGACCCCCATGCTCTGAGCTGGGGTTTTCCCGGTTCGAACTGTCGCCAGATTTGTTTTTGGCGACAGTTTGGGCGCTGTCGATCGAGCGCTCGGAAGCCTTACGGCGGCGCTTGGCCGCACCGCGCGTCATGCTGGGTGCAGATGCCCTGCGGACCCGCTTCGTCAGGACCCAGAACGGTGCCCGATTCTTGTTGCGCGGAGCGTCGTCGTACTCACGGATAGACCAGCCGTCGACGGCCAAGGCAGCGGTGTCAGGAGCAGGCAGGACAACACCAGACGGCGTTGCCGGGTCGGGCACCGATCCCATAGAATGGGACGCAGAAGCCGTTTCGTAAGACGTTTCGTTGGAAACCCCGGGTGCCCGCCCGGGGCTTTCGTTTTCAGACATCAGGCAGCACCACGAATCTCTGGTACGGCCAACCCGGACAGCAACGCGCGCAGGCGCTCACGCCGGCGCGCGGTCAACGGCGGAGCGGCCTCAGCGAGCTCGCGGGCGAGGCGGTCGATCTCGGCGAACTCGGCCTCACGCCGCTCGGCGGCACTCATCAGGCACCGACCTGAACGCGCTCGCGGCGAACCGCACGGACACCGCCGGCCTCCTTGACCGCCAGCAGCCAAACCTGGAAGTCAGAGAGGTGGTAGCGGACGGTGCGCGCGCTGTAGGTGGTGGGCTCGGGGCCGAGGCCCTCGGAGCGCCAGTTCTTCAGGGTGCCCTCGTCGATGCCGATGACGAAAGCGGTCTCGGCAGGCGTCAGCGCCAGCTTGGGCAGCAGCGATGGCGTCATCGACGGTAACGGTGTGAGTGGCGGAGTGCGCGGATGCAAGAATCCTGGACACGACTGATCGACTCCTCTACAGGATGTCGATTCGAAGCCACTGTCCAGGATTTGTCGGCGGTTGCTACCAACCCGGTTTATTACGAATCTAGTGCTTGCATCCGCGATCACTCGTGCCGGACTGAACCTATCGCCTTGTTGTCAGGGACTCTGCACCTCATCGGTGCACTACCCCGGCGGTCCGCCGTTATTCACGAGCCCCGCAGCTCTTGGGCGCTCGATGTATGAAATTGCCCGCCGAAGCGGTGCCAACATGCTACGTCGTCAGGGAATGACAATCAAGGCGACATCAAGGTAGTCATCGACGTCATCTACGATCCGCAACCTACTCCGCGCGCAGCGCGGATCGCGCGAAACGCCAGGCCCGCATCGACACTCATGACTGTCAGTGCCCGACTGTAAACTCTCAGCTATCCACCACAATGCGAAGGATCGTTCAGCATGACGACGATGACCGAAATCGACAACGCCAAGCGCCACGGTCAGCACTACACGCCGACCGCGCTGGCCGACTTCCTTGCGCGCCGCGCATTCGCCGCGGCCACTCCCCTCCTCGGTGCAGCTTCGCTGACCATCGTCGACCCCGCGTGTGGAGACGGCGAACTGTTGCTGGCCGCTGCCCGCGCCGCACGCGATGCTGGCTACGACGGCGAGCTTCGCCTCACCGGCTACGAGATCGACACCGACGCGATCGACGCCGCCAGCGAGCGTCTAAGCGAGCACGGCGTCACGGCGACGATCATCGAAGGCGACTTCCTGGTCGCCCAGCGGTCCATGCCCGCAGGGTCCATCGACATCATCATCACCAATCCGCCCTACGTCCGCACCCAGCACCTCGGCCAGGCCGCCGCCCAGCTGCTCGCCAATGAGTTCGGGCTCACCGGCCGGGTCGATCTGACGCACCCGTTCGTCACCGTCGCCGGACGCCTGCTGCGCGAGAATGCGGTCTTGGCACTCCTGTGCTCCAACCGCTTCCTCAGCACGCTCGCCGGCGAGAACGTGCGCCGGGCACTCATGGCCGGGACGTTGTCCGTGGGCGAACTGTACGACCTCGGCGACACCAAGCTGTTCAAGGCAGCTGTGCTCCCGGCCGTCATCATCGCCAGTAAGGCTTCGGCGCTCGAAACCCCGCCCCGGTATGCGAGCGCATACGAGATCCCCACGGGCGAACCTACTGCGCCGAATCTCTTCGCTGCCCTCGAAGGAGCGAAGTCAAGCATCGTCAGCCACGGCGCCAAGCCGTTCGAGGTCAAGGTGGGCACCCTCGCGATGCCCGACGACACCAAAACCCCGTGGCGACTGTCCGACCCCGACGCCGACGCATGGCTGTCCGGTATCGACGAGCGTGCATGGAAGCGGTTCGGCGACGTCGCCAAGATCCGGGTCGGGATCAAGACGACCGCCGACAAGGTATTCCTCTCCGACGACTGGAGCACCCGCGCACCGGACGTCGAGAACGAACTCCTACTCCCCCTGCTCGACCAGCGCGACATCACGCCGTGGCGCACCGCGCAGAATCCGCAGTTACGTGTGCTCTACCCGTATGACCTCAGCTCGGAGAAGCGAATCGCGCTGGACGTCGACGACTACCCCGGGACCAAGGCATATCTCCTCCAGCACGAGGAGCAGCTGCGTGGCCGCACCTATGTCATCGAGGGCGGCCGGCACTGGTACGAGATCTGGGTGCCCCAGCGCCCCGCGCTGTGGGCCGACCCGAAGATCGTGTTCCCCGACATCAGCGAGTCCCCACGGTTCGCGCTGGACACCACGGGAGCCGTCGTCAACGGGAACTGCTACTGGATCTCGCTGCGCGACATCGCCGACGACGACCTCGCCCACATAATGCTCGCGGTCGCCAACTCCTCGCTCGGCCTCCGCTACTACGACGAGGTCTGCGGCAACCGCCTGTACTCGGGCAAGCGCAGGTGGATCACTCAGTACGTCAAGCGGCTGCCACTCCCCGACCCGTCCACCCCAGAGTCCCGCCGCCTCATCGACACCGCACGATCACTCGTGGGCGCTGGCGAGGACGACGCCGGACTGCTGGACCGGATCGACCGCGAAGTCGAGGCCGCCTTCGCTGTATCGGGGAAGCAAGCAAGAGCAGCTACCGACACACTGTTCTGAACGACCCAACGACTCAACCCGGAGAGCAGCGATCCTCTCCGGGCCTGATTCGTTAGCGTCCCGACCAGAAGCTCGCCGGCAACCGCAATTGCAGCTTCTTGTTCGACGTCAGCCCACCGAACTGCCGGAACTCCTCGAAGAAGTCCGCGCCGGTCACGACCACGAGGCTGTCGATCGTGAACTCCACACCGTCTCGCGTGCCGTAGAAGATCGCGTACCGAACATCGCGGACCTCAAGCAAGCCGTTCGCCGAAGCCAAAGGGGTATCGGAGTCCGGGAGTTCGAGCCCCAGGTCGACCGTCCGCGCCAGCTGAAGCTTCACCTCGACGAGTTGAGAAAGTATGTCCGGGAACTGACCGTTGTCCGCGAACCCGCCGACTCCGAGCCGCTCGCAGGCCTCGCGATGGACTACCGTTCCCCGATTCCGTTCCTGGACGATCCCGGGGTCGGAATACGTCGAACCGACCATCTCAACCAAGCGCTCGTACACCTCGCGCACCGGCAGCACCGAACCCGCATGCGGCTGAGATATGGGCGACCCGGAGGTATCAGCCTGACTCGTTGGCGCCAACCGGGCAACGAAGTTCTCCGTGTCGGTTTCGGAGACCAGCTTCGAGCCCGTATCTGCGATCCTCGACGCCTGAAACTTCGACGTCAGCTTGCCGGTCTTGTCGAACTGGGCGAGATCCGCTCCAGGAATCACGCGAACGTCGAGGATCTGACTCTCGTCCAGAACCAAGATGACGTATCGCCGCTCCGCGTCGACCTCCTCGTTCCAGATCTGCAAGTTGTCGGCTTGCTGGGCGTACACGTCGACGGCCGGGTGAGGCAGTCTCGGATTGACGCGCTTGAACGACTTCGGTGGAACGTAGCCTAGCGTCGAGCACACCATCGACTTGGCGAGCACTGCCCGGGTCTTCACTGCAAGGCCAGCAAGTTCAGTGCGCCCGACCAACTCGGCTCGCAGCAGTGCCTCGAGCTCAGCCGGGGTATAGAACAGATTCGAATCCGCCGTCGCTGGCGGGTCATACAGACTCAATTTCTCTTCGATGGCCGCTTCCACACGCGACCGCACCTCCCGCGCAGACGTCAAAGCACCGGGATCGCTCACTTCTTACCGCCAGACTGGTTTCCGCTACGGAACTCCACCACGTCGCCGTCGACCATCACGTAGTCCTTGCCTTCCATACGGACTTTGCCCGCGGCCTTCGCGGCATTCATCGAGCCGTTCTCGTCGAGGTCGGCGAAGGAGACGACCTCGGCCTTGATGAAGCCCTTCTCGAAGTCGGTGTGGATGACCCCTGCCGCCTTCGGCGCGGTATCGCCGCGGCGGATGGTCCAGGCACGAGACTCCTTCGGGCCTGCGGTGAGGTAGGTCTGCAGACCGAGGGTGTGGAAACCGGCGCGCGCCAGCTGGCGCAGCCCCGGCTCGTCCTGACCGATCGAATCGAGCAACTCCTGAGCATCGTCCTCGTCGAGCTCGAGGAGTTCGCTCTCGACCTTGGCGTCGAGGAACACGCAGTCGGCCGGTGCGACGGCGTCGCGCAGTTCCTGCTTGCGCGCCTCATCGGTCAGAACGCCCTCGTCGGCGTTGAAGACGTAAAGGAACGGCTTGGCGGTCAGCAGATGCAATTCACGCACGGACGACAGGTCGAACGAGTCGTTCGCCGCGAACAACGTCTTACCGCCGTCGAGAATCGCCTGCGCACCCTGGGCTGCATTGAGGACCTCGACCTGGTCTTTGTTCTTCTTCGCGTCCTTCTCCAGTCGCGGGATCGCTTTGTCGAGAGTCTGCATGTCCGCCAGGATCAACTCGGTCTCGATGACCTCGATGTCGGCAAGCGGATCGACTCGGCCGTCGACGTGAACGACGTCGTCGTCGGAGAAGACTCGGACCACCTGGCAGATTGCGTCGGCTTCCCGGATGTTCGCGAGGAACTGGTTACCCATGCCCTCGCCCACGGACGCGCCCTTGACGATGCCCGCGATGTCGACGAACGACACGACGGCAGGCAGGATGCGTTCGCTGCCGAAGATCTCCGCGAGACGGTTCAGCCGGACATCGGGCAGTTCCACCACGCCCACGTTCGGCTCGATGGTCGCGAACGGGTAGTTCGCCGCGAGCACATCATTGCGGGTAAGAGCGTTGAAAAGGGTCGACTTTCCGACATTGGGCAGGCCGACGATACCGAGGGTAAGACTCACGGGAGGTCAGTCTATCTGCGTTGAGGCGTCGGACCTATCCGGCCCACGTCGACGCCGCTTGCGCTCCTGCGCCGCTTCGCGTGCGGCCTCGTCCTCGGCAGCGACTTCTTCACCTGCCGCCCGCGCGATCTGCTCCAGGATGTACCGGAGGCCGACCGCCAGGCACGACGCCGCGGGGACGGCGAGGAACGCACCGGTGATCCCGAACAGCGTTCCGCCGAGGGTCACCGACAGCAGCACGATCACCGCATGCAGGTTCATCGACTTGGCCTGCAGCCACGGCGAGAGCACATTGCCCTCCAACTGCTGCACCGCGAGGATGATCCCGAGAACGATGAGCGCCGAGGTGAGCCCATTGGAGACGAGAGCGATCAAGACCGCCAGGGCCCCGGCGACGAACGCACCGACGATCGGGATGAAGCCACCGAGGAAGGTGACCACGATCAACACGCCGGCCAGCGGCACGTCGAGGACGATCAAACCGATGCCGATCAGCGCCGCGTCCACGAAGCTGACGATCGCCTGCGTCCTGATGAAACCGCCGAGCGTGTTCCACATGCGCAGCAGAATCTCGCTGAGATGGTCGGCGCCACCCTTGCCCATGGTCTTCTCCAACCACGGCAGAAACCGCGGACCGTCCTTGAGGAAGAAGAACACCAGAACCAGCGTGGTGAACAGCGTGATGAGCGCCGACGTGGCCACGCCGACGCCACTGAACACGCCGCTGGCGATCGCGCTCGCACTGGACTGCAGCTTCGACGTGATCTCATCGACCAGCGAGTTGATCTGCTCGTCACCGACGTTCAGCGGTGGCCCCTGGACCCAGTCCTGCACCTTGCGCACGCCTTCGACGGCCTGGTTGGCCAACTGCGGTGCCTGATCGACGACCGACGGCACGATGAGGCCGATGACTCCACCGATCACCGCGATCGCCGCCAACAGCACGACGAAGGTCGCACCGGCGGGCGGCACTCGATGCGCAAGCATCCAGCGCACAGGCGGCCACAGCACGGTCGCGACGACGATACCGAGGATGACCGGCAACAGAATGACCCAGAACTTCGACAGCAGCCACATCAGTGCGAACAGGAAGGCGAGGACGATCAGCATCTGCCCGCACATCACCGCCGTGGAACGCAGCCCGGTTCGGAACACCCGGCCACGCGTCGGATACGGCCGACCGGTCACCGGGTTGACGGCCGCGAGGTCCGGCGCCGACGCGACGTCGGACAGCCCGTCGGACACGCTGTCGGAGACCGCCTCGGAGTTCTTGTTCTGGTCGCTCACGGGCCAATCTTCACACAGGCGTCCGACAATCACCGGGCAGACGCGCGGACTGCGGTGTGGTCGCAGACCTGTGGATGAACGATGGAACCGATCCGCGCCCCGCTGCGTCCAATCTATGAGCCGTTCTCGGCTCGTCGACACCGATCCACATCCACCAGGGGGACCCATGACAGATCGACACCCGGCAACCGTCGCCGACCATCGCGCCGAACTCGGCTGGACCGTGGTGACCACGCCCGACGGCCCGTTCATCGTCCTGTTCGACGACGCGCAGACGGTGTATGCGTCGGGCTGGACCGAATCACCCGACTACTTGGCGAACCTGGTGGCTCCCGCGCTGTGCCGCGACTACCTGACCGAGCGCGCACCGGGCGCTGCGGCGGAGGCGGTCCTCGCCTATTACGACGGTGATCTCGACGCACCGTCGCGTATCGCGGTGCGACAGTCCGCCGGTCCGTTCATCGAAGACTGCTGGGCGGCCCTCCGACAAGTCGGTCCCGGTCGACGAGTGACCTATACGCAACTGGCCGAGTGCGCGGGGCGACCCACCGCGGTCCGCGCCGCCGCCCAGTGCTGCGTCCGCAACGCGGCCACCCTCTTCGTTCCGTGCCATCGGGTGGTCCGGTCCGACGGCACGCTCGGCGGGTATCGCTACGGGCTCGAGCGAAAGGGCGAGTTGCTCGCCCGGGAGGCGCCCGCGGTGGGAGTCGCTGTCTGAGCGACCATCATCAATGTCAGACCCCTGCGCCATGATGTGGCCATGACAGCAGCAGCGATCATCGGCCCGGTCTGCCTCATCGTCGGCGCGCTTCTCGGGTGGTTGGCGCGTGGTGCCGCGGGAGCGCACCGCGCGCCGACCGAGAACGACTACGCCGGTCCACGGATCGGCGCCGAAGTGGACCTCGTGGTCGGTCCGCTGCGCGACACCCTCGGGCGACTGTCCGAAGAACTCCGACGCAGCGAATCGGGCCGCGCTCATGCCTACGCGGGTCTGGCGGAACAGATGCGCGGGGTCTACGCGACCTCGCAACGACTGCAGCAGCAGACCAGTCAGCTCGCCGGAGCGCTGCACGCACCGCAGGTCCGCGGCCGGTGGGGCGAAGTCCAACTGGAACGGATTGTCGAACTGTCCGGCATGTCGCGTCACTGCGACTTCTCGACGCAGGTTCACGGACAATCCGAGGCCGAACGCGCCGTCCGGCCCGACCTCGTGGTGCAGTTGGCCGGCGGCCGCCGAATCGTCGTGGACGCGAAAGTTCCGTTGCACGCCTACCTCGAGTCGGTCTCCGGAACGGTGAACGACGGCCGCGAACTCGTCGCCCGTCACGCGCAGGCGGTCCGCGCCCACGTCAATGCGCTCTCGGCGAAGACCTATTGGTCCGCTCAGGAGGTGTCGCCAGAGTTCGTCGTGCTGTTCCTTCCCGGCGACGGCGTGTTGGAGTCGGCGCTGCGCGGCGATCCCGCTCTGCTCGACTATGCGTTCTCCCGGGACGTGGTTCTCGCGACGCCCAGCACGCTGATCGCCTTGCTCCGCACCGTGGCGCTCGGGTGGCGTCAGTATGCGCTCGCCGAAGATGCCGAAACCATTCACGCGCTCGGCAGGCAGCTGTATCAACGCATCGACCAAGTGCTGGGACATGTGGAGAAGACCGGCGCATCCTTGCGCCGAGCGGTGGAAGCGTACAACTCAACGGTCGGCGCCATCGACTCGCGACTCGGTGTCACCGCGCGGAAACTGGCCGACTTGGAGGCACTGTCGGGACCGGAGAACCGCTCGTCGCGCGTCGCCGACGGAGTGCCGCACGTGGACGCTGTCGTGAGATCCATATCACCGATTCGGTGAAACTCAGGAAACTCACGGCCACGGATCACGGCGTTCGCTGTTGTTAACGGTACCGTTTAGTTGTGTTTTCGAGCCTGCTTGCCGGCCCTGCCGTGCCCGCCAAAGAGCGGTCCGTGCTGCCCGCCCTCAAAGGTCTGCCGTGGTGGGGTGCGGTTCTCCTCGCTGTCGGAGCCACGGCGATCGGTGCCGTCATCGACACCGATGCGGGTTCCACGCTCGGCCGGTGGTTCAAACTGTTCTACCTGGCAGGCTGCCTGCTCGCAGCCCTCGCGGTCCGTCAGCGCGCCCTGTTCACGGCAGCGGCACAGCCACCGCTCATCGCCTTCATCGTCGGCGTCACCGCCCTCTACACCATCAATTCCGGCAACGGCGATCAGGGACTCAAAGAGATCATCCTGAAGGTCGTCCTCCCGATCGCGACCAGCTTCCCCTGGATCCTGCTGACCTTCCTCCTGACCCTGGCCGTCGTGATCGTTCGGTGGTACCTCGCTCGACCGAAGGGCAAACCATTCTTCGGCAAGGGCGGCGGCCGCAGACCTGCGGCAGCCTCGAAAGCCCAGGCGTCACAAGCCGACGCGTCGAAGACGGGCGCATCGAAGACCCGCTCGTCAAAGGCATCCGGTCGGACACCCGGCGCACGGAAACCCGCTGCCGAAACCAAGTCCGGGGCACGCAGGCCCACCGGACAGCGAGCCGGCGCAGCGAAGGTCAGCGCACAGAAGGCCGTCGCGGATAAAGGCGGCATGGCCGCGGGCGACGACCGCACCCGCGCGGCACAGCGACCGCCGCGTCCCCGCTCGGAGGAGACCAGCAGCGGAAGGTCCGCAACGACCAAGCGTCGTCCCACGGACGGATCGGTCCCGGCCAAGTCTGCCTCGGCAAGCGCCGGACCTGATCGTCCGCGACGCCAACCGACGTCGGACGCCGGACCGACGACGCGGATCGCCACACGTCCATCACCGCCTGCCCAGGCTCCGACCGCATCGACCGGATCTGCGCGCCCCGACGTGCGACGGCGCCCGGCGGCCCCCAGCGAGTCACGTCGCCGGGCCGCTCCGCAGACGATTCCGGCCCGCGACCCCAACACTCCGCGGCGCACGGCCGGTCAATTGCGCGATACCGGCGCGATCGAGGATCTGACCGCAGGCGCCGACGACCGCTGAGGCGTGCCCGCTAACGGGAGCCGAAGCCGGTTCCGTCGAGCCACTCCCCGAGGTCTCGCGCCGCGGCGTCGATGACCGACGGCCAGTCGAAGGCGGTGTCGTCGGCGTCGTCGCTGACGACTTTCACCAACCGGACCGGCACCGCGAAATCTGCACACACCTGCACGATTGCCGCGCCCTCCATGTCGACGAGCTCGGCCCGGCGGGCGAGCCGTTCCCGGTGTTCGGGTTCGGTGACGAACATGTCGCCGGTGGCCAGGACCGTGCCGTCGCCGCCTGGAACATCCCACTCATCGGGCTGGTGAAATCCCAAGGCCGCAAGCTGTGCGGCACTGATGTCGTGTTCGACGACGCGGGACGGCGTGAACAGTCCGCGGTACCCGTCCCGCAGCGCGCCGGAGGTTCCGATGTTGACCACGCGGTGGTAGTCGCCGAGCGCGAGGCGACGCGCCAGCGCGCTCGCCGCGCGCACTTTTCCGATGCCGGTGATCAGCAGGTCGGTGCCCGGCGGAACGTGCGCAGCCTCGGCGCGCGTCGCCGAGACCACCAGAACGCCGACCGCGTCGGCGCTCACTCGGCGCGGTGCGGCGCAGCGGTTCCGGATTTCTCCGCGAGTGCGGCGTCGCTGAGTCCGCTGATCCGTGACAGTTGATCGAAGCGGTTGTTCGCGATGCGCATCACGACCTCGTACGGCAACGCGAACTTGCGGGCCCACCAGTACCCGAACCGGATGTCGAACGACGTGTAGACCATGTACTTGTTTCCGGTGACGCCGCGCAGAATGGCCTGCGCCGCCTTCTCCGGGGTGACGGCGATCTTGTGAAAGCCTGCGACCTGCTGCTGCACCGCGGTGTTCTGGCGATCGAGGCCGACGATGTCGACCGTCTCGACCAGCGGGGTCGCCACGCCACCGGGGCACACCAGCGAAACGCCGATGTTGTGCCTGCGCAGGTCGTACCGCAAGACTTCGGAGACGCCGCGGATGCCGAACTTGCTGGCGCTGTACGCCGCATGCCATGGCAGCGCCAGCAGACCGGCGGCCGATGAAACGTTGACCAGATGCCCGCCCTCGCCTCGCCGCACCATCTGCGGAACAAAATTCTCGATGATGTGGATCGGCCCCATCAGGTTGACGTCGACCAGCTTCTTCCAGTGCCGGTGTTCCAGGTTCTCGACAGTGCCCCACGCCGAAATGCCCGCGACGTTCATGACGACGTCCATCACTCCGACCTCGGCCTCCACTCCGCGCGCGAAGGCGGAGACCCACTCGAAGTCGGAGACGTCCCCCGCCTGGTGATAGAGCACCGTCCCGTGCTCGTCGAGGATCTCGGCGACCACGGCACCGAGACGATCGGCCTGGAGATCGGTGAGCACGAGCTCGGCGCCGGCACGCGCAGCGGCCACCGCGGTGGCATGGCCGATTCCACTCGCGGCACCGGTGATCAACACCTTGCGGCCACGCAACGACGGCACCGGGGTCGGCACGACGAACAGTTCTCGAATCGTCCGCAGACTCGGCAGTTGCGGAATACTCAGTAGACCCATGTCACAACCCTAATCGCCGGTACACAGTCACAGCCAGCACCGGATCGACCGCGAGTCACGACTGGGCACGTTTCAGATGGGCAGCTTTCCACCGAACACCGCGTACACCACGGCGAGGATCGCCTTGAGAACGTCGGCCGAGACGTCCTGCCCATCGGTCATCAGGATGCGCTGCGCATCGCCGGGGCTCTTGGCCTTGGCGAGCTTGTCGATGAGCGGTCCGATCGCCTCCACCCCGGACAGGCCGGACAGGTCGGGGCTGTCGGACTGCTCCTGCGGGGCGGCGGGGGTCGACGGCTGCGCGCCCTCGTTCGGGGCAGGCGCCGTCGGATTCGCGGGCGCGGCTCGACCGGCGAGGTACGAGGTGATGCCGTCGGTGATGGCGACCGCATACTTCGTCGCACCCTGAGGCGTCGACAGCACCGCGGCCTCGGCCGGGTCCGAGAGGTTGCCCATCTCCACGAACGCGAGGGGGATTCGCGTCAGATTGGATCCGGCGATGTCGGCACGCGTCTGAATGCCGTCGACGGCGCCCGCGTAATTCGCAGGAGTGAATCCGGCCTTCTTCATCGCGTCACGCACAGTGTTGGACGCCTTGCGCCCCTCGCCCGACTGCGCCGCGTCGACGGCCTTGTCCGGGATCGGCAGCGTCGGAACGATCAGATGAAAACCGGACTTGGCGGGATCAGCCGCCGTGCTGGTGGAGTCGGCGTGGATACTGACGGCGAGGTCCGCGCCCGACCGGCTCGCGGCATCGGCGCGTTCGTCGACGCACCCGCCCCATCCGGTGTCGTCCTTCCGACTCATCAGCACGCGGGCGCCCTTGCTCTCCAGCGCCGCCTTGATCAACTGGGAGACCTCCCAGTTGATGGTGTGCTCAGCCTTGCCGCCGATGGCGGTCGCACCGCTGGTCTGGCAGTCCTTCTTGCCGCCCCGACCATCATTGACCTGCTTGGACATATTGTGTCCGGCAGCCGAACCCTGGTGACCCGGGTCGAGGAAGACCGTCTTGCCCGCCAGTTCGCGAGTCTTGGGCGCCGCGTCGCTCGGGGAGGCCGCGAGCACGCCGCCGACGGTCACGGCCGAAGCCAGTAGAGACGTCGCGGCCAGGAGGCGACGGCGAGAACGTAGAGCAGCCATGACGGGTTGGACGCGCTTCGGCCGGTCGCCGGAGCACATCGCTCTCCTTCCGATTTCAGACACCATCAGTCACACAAAACACTTGCGTAACAGTCAACCAGTGGTTGAGACCAGCTCGCAAACCGAGCTTCGAGGAGCGCCCTGAATCGTTAGCTTCCTGTGATCAGGTGGCGCGTCAAATGGAGAACTCCGTTGACATCGTCCGAATCCGCCGGTTCGACGATGCCGTCGAGCGCCGCTTGCGCCGCAGCCGTGTCGAGTCCGGCGCCGATCACCACCACCGACGTTCCACGCGTCCGACCGCGCCACGAATCGCCTTCGACTCGAACGAAGCCGCCGACGGATTGGATGATGTACGCGATGTCGCGGTGATCCGGAAGGTCGACGAAGACCGTGCCCTTGATGCGGTACGCGCCGGCCGGCGGCTGTTCCAGAAACCGCCCGAGACGACGCGGATCCACCGGCAGGGCCACCTCCAGCGCCACCGAGTCGAAACCGTGATGGAGATGATCATGGTCACCGTGGTCATGCTCCTCGTGATCATGGTCCTTGTGGTCATTGTCACCGTGAGCCTCGGCCGTCTCGCGAAGCAGTTCGTCGAACGTGAGTTGACGTGGACCGTCGTCGTTCGCGATCTGCGCTGCGGGTTCGAAGAACAGTTCCGGGTCGACGGCTGCGTGACTGACCGGCAGGACCGGGGCACTCGCGTTATGTCGACGGATGCGCGTCAGGAGCGGCGGGACCAGCTCCGCCGCCACCATCTCCATCTTGTTGCAGACCACCAGATCCGCGATCGCGAGATGGTCGTCGAGCTGTGGGTAGTCGGCGACGGTCGCATCGAAGTTCGCCGCGTCGACGACATACACCAGTCCCCCATAGGCGACGGTCGCACTGCGCGCAGCCAGAACCATCCGGACCAATGCTTTCGGTTCGGCGATTCCACTGGCTTCGATCAGGATCGCGTCGAGTCCGTTGTTCGGATCCGCCATCGATTCGAGTGTTTCTGCGAAGTCACCGGCATCGGTGGTGCAGCACATGCATCCGTTCGCCAGATCCATGGTTCCGCCCGACTGCCCCGAGACCAAGAGGAGGTCGATATTGATGGAGCCGAAGTCGTTGACCAGGACGCCGATCCGTCTGCCGTCGGCGTGCCGCAGAACATGGTTGAGAAGAGTGGTCTTTCCCGCGCCGAGGAATCCAGCGAGTACGACGACGGGAATAGCCCGCGCAGTCATCCGGACACCTCTGCCTGACATTCGACGCACAGCACGGCGAGATCACGCCCGTCTCCGTCGGGATAGTTGACTACTTCACTGGTCGGCATTGCGCACCGGACACATCGACCGATCACTGCTGCGGCATCACTGAAGTCGACTTTCATTCGGCTGTCGAACACGTACAGCGATCCCTCCCAGAGGCCCCGGTCACCATACTTCTCGCCATATCGGACAATGCCGCCGTCGAGTTGGTACACCTCATCGAATCCACGGGCCGTCATCAATGCACTCAACACCTCGCACCGAACACCGCCGGTACAGTACGTGACGATCGGGCGTCCTTTGAGATGATCGAAATCGCCGTTCTCCAGCAGTGGGATGAAGTCCCGCGTGGTCTCGACATCCGGAACAATCGCATCCTTGAATCGTCCGATCTGCGCTTCGATCCGATTTCGACCGTCGAGAAAGACCACGTCGTCGCCCCGCTCCGCCACCAAGGCATGCAGTTCTTCCGGTGCCAGGCGCCGACCGCCGCCGACCACTCCGCCCGCTTCCACGCGCAGTTCGTCCGCCGCACCGAATGTGACGATCTCCGGACGGACTTTGACACTCAACCGCGGAAAGTCGTCGCCGGTACCGTCTGACCATTTGATATCGGCATCGGCGAACGCTGGATAACTCTTCGTGGCACGGACATACTTTTTGACGTCACGAATATCGCCACCGACTGTTGCATTGATGCCGTGGGATGACACGATGATCCTGCCGCGCAGTCCGGCGGACTCGCAGACGCTCTGCTGCCACAGTCTGATCGCCTCTGGATCCGGCAGCGGGGCGAAGACATAGAACAGAACGATCTTGGGAGTGGCCACAGTGCAAGGGTACGGATCGCGCCAGCGCACCATCCTCATCGGTCTGGTCGGCGCAGCCGCGCTCGCAGTGTCCTCGTGCAGTGCGCTGAGCATCGACTCTCCGCCGAGCGAGATCGTCATCCCGGGCACCGATGCGCCAATGACCGAATCCCCCTCCTCCTCACTGGCCCCGACGACGGCGTCGCGCACTTTCGGCGGTGGAGACGAGACCTTGTCTCCGTGGAGTTACGAGCGGGTCATCAAAGCGGCGCCGCGTGCGAGCAATTCTCGCTATCAGATCGGGTCGACCGCCGCCGCCGGTGAACTCGCCGACGTCTCCGGATATCATTTCTCGACCGAAGACCGCAGCGTCCGGTGCTCGACCGGAAATAACGGTGCCGACGCACTCGCCTGCGTCGGCACCAACGTGAAAGGCGCGAAGCCTTCGTCACGTGACGGCGGTGAGTGTGAGTGGAAACCGGACTTCGTGATCCTGGATGCCAACGGTCCCACGGAGGGTGCGTGCGCGAATAGCTATCCGGTGTTGTTCCGATCACGTATTCTCTCGTCCGGAGAATCGCTCACCATCGATAGATTCGCTTGCCTGGCGAACAACGACGACCTCTACTGCGTCGAGTCGAGTTCCGGCACGGGATTCGCAATCACGGCCGCCGGATACATGTCGATAAGAGCCGGAGACCGCGCACCGAGCGCGCTCCTCGCATTGAGCACCGACATCCCGCCGTCGACACTGGAGACAACACAGTCGTCACCAGTGGTTCCCACTGACTAATTACGTGTACGCTAACCGAGAAAGCAGACTTCCTTTCCCGAAAATGACGGGAAAGGCGGCACGGAATACTCCATCTCCGCATTCGAATCACTGAAGAGGACCCGTCTACATGGCAAAGAAGACCATCATCCAGATCGTCGACGATATCGACGGCGCCGAACTCGACGAGTACGAAACCGTCCGATGGAGTCTTGACGGCAAGAACTACGAGTTCGACACCTCACCCGAACACGCAGAAGAGTTTCGCAATCATGTCGCGACGTACGTCGCCGCATCGCGGAACAGCGGCGGCCGTGCCACCACCGGTCGTCGAGCGACTCCGACGGCTCGCACCGCTCCGAACACGCGCACCGTGCGCCAGTGGGCGACGGAAAACGGCTACACCGTCAGTGATCGCGGTCGCATTCCTGCGGACATCGTGGCCGCATACGAAGCCGCACACTGATCAACGCGAATTTCCAATAGCAGTACGCCCCGACGTCCCCGTCGGGGCGTACTACATTTCCGGCGATTCGCCGAAATCGCGACATATCGCTTTCGCCTCATTGTGGTTTTAATTGCGGAATCCGGGATCGGGCAGATTACTGTGACGAACCATGACTCTGCTTTCCGCGGCCCGCCGACGGTGGCTGCCGTTGCTGGTGGTCGCCGTCCTCGTGGCGCTGCTCGCATCGTGTTCGGCCTCGTCGTCGTCTGACGACGACACCGGCCTCTGCGCTCCCCCCGGTGTCGACAGCGCATCGACGGCTCCGACGAACCTCGCGAGCGCCGCCACGCAGGCGCCGGACCGGTTCACCACGCAAGACGTCACGCCGCTGGACCAGATCGACGTCTCCGCGCTCAATCTGATCAAGCCGAACACAATCGTCGTCGGCACACTGTCCGACGCGCCGCCGAGCATCTGCGTGAACTCCAAGCAACAGTTCACCGGCATGGACAACGAGATGCTCAGAGCGATCGCCGACAAGCTCGGGCTCAAGGTCGAGTTCGTCGGAACAGAGTTCTCGAGCCTCCTCGCGCAGGTTGCCAGCCACCGCTTCGACGTGGGCTCGTCGTCGATCACCACCACCGACGAACGCAGGCAGACCGTCGATTTCACCAACGGCTACGACTTCGGGTACTTCGCCCTCGCCGGCCCGGCGAATGGCAAGGTCCGCAGCTTCGACGACCTCAACGCCGGCACCCGCATCGGCGTGGTGCAGGGCACCGTGCAGGACGATTACGTGGTCAACACGCTGCACCTGACCCCGGTGAAGTTCCCGGACTACGCGACCGCGTACGCGAATCTGAAGTCCGGTCAGATCGACGCCTGGGTGGCGCCGAGCCAGCAGGCCGAGGGCACGGTCCAAGCGTCTGACGGCATCGAGATCCTCGAGAACACGTTCAGCATCAACAACTTCACCGCGTGGGCCGTCGCGAAGAACAACCGCGCGCTCGCCGACGCGCTCAACAGCGGGCTGGACGCGATCATCGCCGACGGGACCTGGGCCCGTCTCTACAGCGACTGGGCGCCGCGACCGCTGCCGGACGGCTGGAAGCCCGGCTCCAAGTCGGCACCCGCGCCCGACCTTCCCGATTTCGAGGCGATCGCCCAGCGCAACGCCGACAAACCGCACGAGAACGCTGCCGACGCGGCGCCGAAGAGCACGTTGACCCAGCTTCGCGAGACCTTCTTCAGCGGCGAGCAGTTCCGCAAGGCGCTGCCCGAACTGTTCAAGACCGGTCTGCCGAACACGCTCAAGATCGCCGTCACCTCCGGCATCATCGGCACTGTGCTCGGCATGCTGCTGGCGGTTGCGGGCATCTCCCGATCGCGGTGGCTGCGCTGGCCCGCCCGCGTCTACACCGACATCTTCCGTGGACTGCCCGCCGTCGTCGTAATCCTCATGGTGGGCCTCGGCTTCGGACCGATCGTCAAGGACATCACCGGCGGCAATCCGTTCTGGCTCGGTTCCATCGCACTGGGCCTGTTGGCAGCGGCCTACATCGGTGAGATCTTCCGATCCGGCATCCAGAGCGTCGAGTCCGGTCAGATGGAGGCGGCCCGCGCCCTCGGCTTCTCGTACCGCAGCTCGATGTCCCTCGTAGTGGTTCCGCAGGGCGTACGACGCGTCCTGCCCGCGCTGATGAACCAGTTCATCGTGCTGATCAAAGACTCCTCGCTGATCTACTTCCTCGGCCTGACGCTGTTGCAGCGCGACCTCTTCGCGGTCGGTAAGGACTTCAACGCCAACGGCGGCAACCTGACACCGCTGCTGGCTGCGGGTCTGTTGTACCTGCTGATGACTGTGCCGCTGACGCACCTGGTCAATTACATCGACAATCGACTCCGCACCGGAAAGGCGTGAGCACCGTGACGAGCACGCACCATCTTGCCGACTCCGACGAAGCGGTGTCGCTGACCGGTCAGAACCTGCATCTGTCGTTCGGCGACAATCAGGTGCTGCGCGGCGTCGACATCCACGTGGAGGCGGGGACCACGACCACCGTCATCGGTCCGTCCGGTTCCGGAAAGTCCACTCTGCTGCGGGTCCTCAACCGGCTGCACGAGCCGCAGCAGGGCGACATCCTCCTCAACGGTCGGAGCGTCCTGAAGGACAATCCCGACGAGCTCCGGCGTCGCATCGGCATGGTCTTTCAACAGTTCAATCTGTTTCCCCACAAGACGGTGGCCGACAATGTGGCACTGGGGCCGCGCAAGCTGCTCGGGCTCTCCAAGGACGAGTCGCGCGCCGTGGCCGTCGAACAACTCGAGGCCGTCGGACTGGCGCACAAGGCCGACGACCGCCCGTCGACGCTGTCGGGCGGTCAGCAGCAACGCGTCGCCATCGCCCGTGCGCTGGCGATGAAGCCGCAGGTGATGTTCTTCGACGAAGCCACCAGCGCGCTGGACCCGGAGCTCGTCAAGGGCGTGCTCGCCCTGATGACCGAACTCTCGCAGGAGGGCATGACCATGGTCGTGGTGACGCACGAGATGGGCTATGCCCGCGACGTCGCCGACACCGTGCTGTTCATGGACGAGGGGGTGGTGGTCGAGACCGGATCCCCCGAGCAGATCTTCACCGACGCCAAGAGCGACCGGCTGAAAACCTTTCTCTCGCAAGTGCTCTGACTCGACGGTCTCGGAAGGGACTGCTATCGATCCCCGTTGCTCCGCTCGCGGAGTGCAGACTCGCCTACGGTCGCGGCGAAGTCGGCAGAGCGGTAGAAGGGCTCCAGACGACGCCGCAGCGCCTGCTCGATGACGCCGTCGGCGTCGAGTTGTTCGAGCACCGGCGGACCGAAGCGCATCGCCTCTTCGACGAGGTCCTCCCGCCCGAGGCCGAGTTCGTCGAGCAGCTCTGCCAGCGGAGTGTCGCCGTACGCGTTGAAGACCTCGTCGACGCCCTCGTCGAGCAGGCCTTGGAAGAAGGTCGTCTCGCGGAAGCTGCGCCAGAACTCGAACGCGAGCACGACCGTGTCCTCCACGTCGGCGTCGCTGAGAACGGCGCGGACCGGTTGGTCGGCGCCGGCGAGCCAGACTTCGCGCGCGGCGTCGAGCACCAGGTGATCGGCCTCGACGCGGTTGGCTGCGAGGACGCGCTGGGCTCCGCGGCGAGCGATGTGCTCGACCACCGTGTCCACGACTTTCGCTGCGCGCTCCGGAAGTCGCGACGAGTCGACGGCGCGCTGCACCGCCTCGACGCACGCGTCCTCGGTGGCGGGACTGCTCAGCACCCGCTGCACCACGCGGCGTGACAGTCCCAGGTCGGCGACTCCGGTCGCCAATTCCTCGAACCGTCGGCGGTCGAGGACGTCCGGGAGCGTGGTGTCATGCGCGACTGAGTAGGCGTACAACCGCGCGGCGACCGTTCCCACCAACTCGGGAATCGCCCCTTCGACGGGGAAGGCGACCGTGTACTTGCGGGCCACTGCTTTCACGAGATCCCGGGAGACGGCGACCTCCAGCGGCAGATCGTCGGCCACGGCCAGGAAGGCGTCGATCTCTTCCTGGACCAGCGCGTTGAAGGCCGCCGGATCGGTCAGCCGACGACGCTCGAAATCGATGTGGGCCTCGAGGAGTCGTGCGGCGAGATCTGCGGAGTCCGTTGGCATGTCCTTCATGCTAGGGCGTGTCTGGTCAATCCTAGGAGATCGGTTCTGGTTCGTCGGGGTTGCCGATCACCGTCGTCTCGCGATAGTGGTGGTGCTGCGATCCGAAACGTCCGGCCCGCTTGCGGACCACCACGACGACGACCGTGACGACGCTGATCACGCCGACCGCGATCCAGGTCGCGGCGGTCACACCGGTCAGTCGGTGCGTGAAGGCGCCGAGCACGCCGCCGACGGCGAGCGCCATCCAGAGTCCCAGATTTCGCAGCCACAGCCAGCGGGGTCCCCCGGCGAAGGCGTCGACGAGTTGCTGTCCGGACTTCACCAGTGCGCCCGTCATGTACGTGAGGCCGATCGTCACCTCCCCCTGTTTCAGGAAGGTCGCGTTGATGGTGCCCATTGCGGCCGGCATTCCCACCATGACGGCGAGATCCGGATCCACGATGCTCGTCGCCACCGCGGTGATGGCGAGCAGAACGATCGTCACCACCAGCACGGTGGTGCGCGGATCACCGAACCGCGCGGCCACCGCGCCGCCCATCACACCGAGGAAGAACATCGCGAGCAGGACCGCGACCGTCCCCACCCCGGCCAGATCGCCGGTACCCAGGAAGGTCGCGAACTCCGTGGTGTTGCCGCTCATGAACGAGACGAACCGGCCGCCGAGCACCAGGAAGCCGACCGCGTCGAGATAGCCTGCCACACTGGCGAGGACGACCGCGAGCCCTACCTCGCGGCGCAGCGCCGACCTCATTCTTCGAGGAGTTGCGCGAGCACGGCCACGACCCCTGCCTCCAAGTTCGTCGGGGCCCGGTAGCGCGCGCGTTCAAGCACCTCCGGGTGCGCGTTCGACATCGCGAACGACCACTCGGCGGCGTCGAGCATCTCGAGATCGTTGAGGTAATCACCGAAGGCGACGGTGTTCTCCGGACCCGCCCCGACCAACTCCTGCAGGGCGGCGACGCCGGTCGCCTTGTGGGTTCCCGGTGCGGTGATATCGATCCAGTGATGCCCTGAGACCGCCATCTTGTGGTCGCCGACGATCGACGTGAACAACGCGGCGCTCGTCTCCGCGTCGTCGGCGTCGAAGATCGCCAGCTTCACCGCATCGCCCGGAATCTCCGACTGATCGGCGACGTGTTCCAGGCGCGCGCAGTAGTGGCGCGCGTGCCCGATGAAATGGTCGTCCTCGGACTCGATGAACGCGCCGTCGATCCGGTGCACGATCAGATACAACCGGCGGCCGGCGGCAGCAGCGGCGCGAACGGTGTCCACCACGGCTGCGGTGACCGACGGGTCGATGTTCGACGACGCGAGCAGTTCGCCGTCGTGCATCACCATGCTGCCGTTCTCCGCGATATACGAGAGGCTGCCCGGATGCGGAGCGAAGATCTCCGCAAGCGTGTAGTACTGCCGTCCGCTGGCGGGGACGAAGGCGATCCCGCGCGCGGTCATGTCGGCCAGCAGCGGCCAGAACGCTTCAGGGACGCGGCCTGCGTCGTCGAGCAGAGTTCCGTCCATATCGGACACCACCAGGCGAATGTCCGCCGCCGCAAGTCCGTCAGGCAGGAGTCCCCGTTGTGTCATGCTCCCATGATATCGGTGCCGCTTCGGCCGGCAGAACTGCTGGTCGGCGGTGATGGCGACAGCCGCCGCTCGGTTCAGGGACGCGGCCGCGCCGGCCGGATCGTCGTCAGATAGGTCGCTGTCCTGGCCACCATCTCGTCGTCGTCCGCGGTCAAGGCCTCCAGCGCTGCGCGAGCGTGGCCGCCCCGCAGATCCCCGAGCGCTTGAGCGATCCGGCACCGTTGCCCGGGCGACGCGGACGCCAGTGGAGCCGTCAGTCGCCGAGCGATCGCGTCGGGGTCTCCGGCGCGGTCGGCGAGCGACGCGAGCGCATCGGCTGCGTCGACATCACGGACGCCCTCGACGACGAGGTTCACCAGAACCTCGACCGGTTCGTCGCGACCGCGGTCGGCGAGTTCGAGCGCGACCAGCGCACGCACCTGCGAATCGCCGTCGGTCAGCATCTCGATCAAGACCGCGGTGGCGCCCTCACCGGGAATGTCGACGAGGGCGAACGCCGCACGCCGACGGCGCTCGACGTCGGCGCTGCCGACGGCGGCCGACAGCGGGGCAACCGCGGCGTCGCCCGTGCGCGTGACCGCCCAGCGCAGTGCACCTGCGACATTGACGTCCGACTCGCACAGCAGTGAGTCGACGAGCGCCGTCGGCGACGCGGACCGCTGCTCGTAGGTGAGCGCGGCGCGTTGGCGCTGCCCCGCAGTCGGCGACGACAGCGCCGCGAGCAGGGCGACGGCGTCGAGCACCTCTTCCCAATTGTCGGGCGCGGTGGCATCGATGTGCTCCAACCTGGCGAGCAGTGCCTCCTCGCTGCGGATCCGTTCAGCGCTGCGGTGCTTCAGTTCGGCGACGAGCGCAGCGGGCGCGAACGCGGGATCGTCCAGCGCCTGCCCCACCTCGCGCAACGACAATCCGAGTGAACGCAGACTCTCCACATGGAAGATGCGTGTCACCTCGGCGGGTGTGTAGACCCGATACCCCGCCGAGGTCCGAGCGCCCGGGCTGACGAGCCCGAGTTCGTCATAGTGCCGCAGCATGCGCGCGCTCACTCCCGAACGTCGCGCCACCTCCGAGATCCGCACGTCCATCCCCTTCCAGGTCTGCCCCTTCGTTCTACCGGGTCCCGAGCCGCGCCGCCGGTCCGAGCGCAGCGGCTCGGCGCGCAGCGTCCACGTCGACAACGAAGCTCGACTCCGGATCGTGCATCAACGCCTCGGTCGCCAGCGCATGGGCACGCACCTCGGGGACGTTCGAGCGCTGCGCAGCCCGCACGAGCGGCAGCGCCGTCTCGCCGATCTCGACGAATGCGCGACTGAGACTGCGCTGGACATCGATGCCGCCGCGCCCCAACTGGGTGATGAGGGCGGCGGCGACCTCCGCCACCGCGGGTCCGGCAGCGACGATCACCGCCAGGCGCCAGGCACTGCGCGCCACCTCGTCGTCGGGGTCGGTGAGCAACGAGTTCGCCGTCGGCGTCCAGGTCGCCGGATCGCCGATCTTCGACAGGGTGTGCAGCGCCTGACTGCGCGCCTGCGGGATCGGGGACTCCAGCTCGGCCAGCAGTGCGGGCACCGTCAGCGCGTCGTCGTGCCGTGTCAGCGCCCAGGTCAGCATGTCGCGGACGTAGAAGTCCGGCTCGTGACGGCACCGCTCCAGCAAGTCGGCGACGAGGACCGGGTCGGGTTCAGTCCCGGCAGCGAGCGCCGCCTGCAATCGCACGGTCGACGACGGCGCGCCCAGGGCTCGGCGCAGCGTGTCGACGGTTCGGGTGTGCTGTTCAGTCATGGTGACCTCCTCTGTGAGGTCGACTCCACACCTTCGCACTGTGTGAAGGTCAAGCGTCCGCTGTCGAAACGACGTCGCCTATGCCATGCGGAGGCCGCTCAGCTTGGCGGGATTCCGCACCGCGTAGACGGCGGTGACCACCTCATCGGTCACCTCGACGCACACCACGGTGTCGAGCGCGCCGTCGATCGTCACGGCCACCGCGGGCATGCCGTTGGCGACGGTCATGCGCATGTCGACCTCACCCATCGTCGTTGCTCTCGCCAGCAGTCCCACCAGCATGCGCGCCACATGGTCAGGCCCTTCGACGGGGCGGCGCGCCGCAGCCACCACTCCCCCGCCGTCGCCGAGGTACACCACGCCGGGTGCGAGCAGGTCCATCAGGAGCTGGACCTCGCCGGTCGCCGCGGCGAGCAGGAACCGCTCGACGACCGCCTGTGCCTCGGACGGTTCGGCGACCGCCGTGGTGCGACGAGCGCGCACGTGATGGCGGGCGCGGTGTGCGATCTGGCGGACGGCGGGTTCGGTCTTGTCGACCGCGGCGGCGATCTCCGGATACCCGAAGTCGAAGACTTCGCGCAGGACGAAGACGGCACGCTCGTCGGGGGTCAACGTCTCCAACACCAGCAGCATCGCGGTGGTGACCGCTTCGCCGGTGAGCACGTGGTCGAGGCCGCTGTCGGCCCCGGCCTGCTCCAGCGGTTCTGGCAGCCAGGGACCGACGTACGACTCCCGTCGCCGCGATGCCGTCCGCGCAGCGTTGAGCGCTTGTCGCGTCACGATGCGGGCGAGGTACGCCCGTGGATTCTCGACATCGCGGCGGTCGTGCTCCTGCCACCGCAGCCAACTCTCCGACAGCACGTCTTCGGCGTCGGCGACCGATCCCAGGATTTCGTAGGCGATCGAGAACAGCAGCGGTCGGTGCGTCGAGAACTCCTCGAGACCGGTCGGCTCACCCGCTGACCCCGCTGTCATGACGGCCCGGGCATCCACGCGTACTGCGACGACCGCGTGGCGACCACGGTGCTGCGGCACACCTGTTCTTTGACGAACGCTGCCGCTCGCCCACCGAGCCAGGCGCCTGCCGGGCTGTCGTCGCGGTGGACCCGCTGAACGACGCCGTCGCGGCGACCCAGCGAAACGCACTGCGCCGTGAAGCCCATCGAATACGGCTTCGGCGCTCGGTTCCGCGACTCCCGGGCGATGGCGTCGGCGGCGTGCGCACCCTGTGGGATCGCGGCCTGGCAGCTCATCCGTGATCCCGGCACGGCCGCCGCATCACCGACCGCATAGAGCCGCGCATCGCTGACGCTCCGCAGACTCGCGTCGACGACCATTCGCCCGTCGGTGTCGACCTCCAGTCCGCTGGCCTCGGCGAGTTCGCTGACCTGCCGCGCGACCGCCCACAACGTCAGGGCGGCATCGCCTGGACTGTTCCACTCCGCTCGGACGGTCTCCACGCCCAGCCGGTCGAGGACCGCGGCGACCCGGGCGCGGGCGCGCCGTCCCAGCGACGGCGCCACCGGCCCGTCGGTGATGAGCCGCACGCGCAGGTCCGGGCGTTCGGAGGCGACCTCGGTCGTCGTCTCGATGCCGGTCAGGCCGCCGCCGACCACGTCGACTCGCGCATCGGTCGGCAGGTTGGCCAGCTGGTCCGCCGCCCGCCGCGCATCGTCAACGGCTCCGACCGCGAACGCGCCCTCGGGTGCGACGACCGTCCCGCCGGCCGCGTAGACGAGGCGGTCGAAGTCGATCGCGTCGCCGTCAGTCAGCGCGACCACGCCGTCGCCGATCTTCTGCGCTGCGGCGACACGCAACGTCACCGACTCGCGCAGCATCGCAGCGAGGGGACGGCTTGCTCCGCCGCTCCCCGCAATGAGTTCGTGCAACCGGATCCGTTCGACGAAGTCCGGCCGCGGGTTGACCAGGGTGACCTGCGCACCGCGTGCCCGGCGCGCGATGCGATTGGCGGCCATCGTCCCCGCGTATCCCGCTCCTACCACCACAACCTTCATGACAACCTCCACGGAGTTCGTTCTCATTGGCTGCCCATGGGACACCGCGCACTCGGCGTCTGTGACATCGACTCCCGGTGATGGCCGACACTACCTCCGCGACGGCGCTCAGCGCGTCAGGTGCTTGTCCAGATACCGCCCGGTGATGCTGTCGGCCGACCCCGCGACCTCGCCCGGCGTCCCGGTGGCAATGATCCGGCCGCCGTCCAGTCCGCCGCCCGGCCCCAGATCGATGAGGTGGTCGGCGTTGGCGATCACGTCGAGGTCGTGCTCGATCACCACGACGGTGGCTCCGGTGTCGAGGAGTCGCTGGAGCACGGCGATCAGGGTGCGGACGTCGAGCGGATGCAGTCCGACGCTCGGCTCGTCGAAGACGAACATCGCCGCGCCCTGGTCGCGACCGAGTTCTGCGGCGAGCTTGAGGCGTTGCGCCTCGCCGCCGGACAGTGCAGGGGTCGACTCGCCGAGCGTCAGGTAGCCGAGACCGAGGTCGATGAGCGTCTGCAGTCTGGTCCGGATCCGCCGGATGTCGCCGAGTCGATCGACGGCGTCGACCACGGTCAGGCGCAGCACTTCGGGCAGCGCGAGTCCGGGATCGTCGCCGACGGGCCGCCGGACGCGAACCGCCGCGGGCCCGTAGCGGCCGCCGTCGCAGTCGGGGCACACGATGTCCAGGTCCGGCAAGAACTGGACGTCGAGCACCACCTGGCCGGTGCCGGAGCAGCGCTCGCACCGCAGGCTTCCGGTGTTGTACGAGAAGTCTGCGGCGGCGAGCCCCGCCACCTGTGCGTCGGCGGTGTCGGCGTATGCGCGTCGAAGATCGTCCATCACCCCGCTGTAGGTCGCGACCGTGGAGCGGACGTTGATCCCGATCGGGTCGGCGTCGACCACCTGGACTCGCTCGATCCCGCCCGACGCCACGGTCCTCACGTGGCCGGGGAGCTCGTCGTCGGCGAGCGCAGGCACCAGGGTGTCGAGGACCAGCGTCGACTTGCCCGACCCGGACACTCCGGTCACCACCGTGAAACGGCTCTTCGGAACCTCCAGCGTCAGCGCCTCGACGGTGCGGAACGGCGTGGCGTGCACGGTGATCCGGCCATCGGCGAAGACGGCGTCCGCGGTCGAGCGGGCGCGGGTCACGACTGGTTCTGAACCGTCGAGGAAGCCCGCCAGCCGCGATCGCGGGTCGGCGCTCAGTTCGTTCGGCGCCGCTTGGGCGACCACGGTGCCGCCGCTCCTGCCGGACCCCGGGCCGATCTCGATCACCTGATCGGCCTCGCGGAGCACCTGGATGTCATGGTCCACCACCACGACCGAGTTCCCGTCCCGGAGGAGATCGCGCATCACGCCGACCAGGCCGTCGACGTTCGACGGGTGCAGGCCGATCGACGGCTCGTCCAGCACGTACAGCACGCCGGTGGTCTCGTTGCGCACCGCCCGGGACAGTTGGACGCGCTGCCGCTCGCCGGTCGAGAGAGTGGATGCCGCGCGGTCGAGCGTCAGATATCCGAGGCCGAGTTCGTGGAGTCGGCCCGCGGTCTGCTGAAAGGTCGCCGCGAGGTTCTGCCCCATCGCGGTCATCGCCTGGGGCAGCGTCTCCGGCACCTCCTCGGCCCAGGCGATGATGTTGTCGAGCGTCATCGCGGTGGCGTCGGCCAGTCCGAGTTCACCGATCCGCGGCGCGCGAGCCGCCTCGCTCAGCCGGGTTCCCTCACAGTCCGGACACGGGTGCTCGGTGATGAACCGATTGACCCGAAGCAGCCCCTTCTCCGTGGTCGCCTTGCCGAGTGCCTCCTCGACCGCTCGTCGAGCATTGCGATAGGTGAAGTTCAATTCGAACAACTTGCCGTTCTTGGAGCGGACTGCGATGTGGCGCTTCTCTTCCGGCCCACTCATGACGATGTCGCGTTCGGCTGCGGTGAGTTCTCGGTACGGGACATCGATGCGGACGCCGAGGTCTTCGACCACCTGCGGCATCACCGTAAGACCGAACATCGACCACGGTCGAACCGCGCCGTCGGCGATCGACCTGTCGTGGTCGGGGACCAGCGTCTGGTCGTCGATGCCGCGCACCTGCCCGGTGCCCTGACACGTGGGGCACGCACCACCCGAGTTGAACGCCAGTGACTCCGCGCCCGGCGGGGTGAACACGGTGTCGCACTCCGGGCAGGTCAGGTCGAGTCCGATGGCGACGTCGACGGTCGGCGCCACCCGGTGACCATTGGGACACCGATGAGCAGCCAGTCGCGAGAACATCAGGCGCAGCACGTTGAGCAGTTCTGTCGAGGTTCCGAACGTACTCCGGACGCCTGCGACGCCTGGCCGCTGTCGCAAGGCCAGCGCCGCAGGCACGTGCCGGACCGACTCCACGGCGGCCCGCGGTGCATGCGACATCCGGCGCCGCGTGTACGTCGACAGCGCCTCGATATATCTCCGCGACCCCTCCGCGTACAGCACACCCATCGCCAATGACGACTTCCCCGACCCGGACACTCCGCCGATCGCGACGATCTGGTTCAACGGCACGTCGACGTCGACGTCCTGCAGGTTGTGGACCCGCGCGCCCCGCACTTCGATCACCGTCGGCTGGGCGGCGACGTCACCGGCTGCGTTCATGTCGCCAGATTAGCGACCGGGTACGACATCGATGCCCGGCTGAGCTGAGGACGTCTCCTAACGCTGGACCGCCGAGCCGTCGGCCGACCAGCGTTTGCGGAGGTCGCGCTTCAGGATCTTTCCGGTCGCGGTGCGCGGCAGGGCGTCGACGAAGTAGACGGCGCGGGGGCTTTTGAAGTGGGCGATCTGTTCCCGCGTCCACGTGATCAACTCGGCTTCGGCGACGTCGGCGCCGGGTTTCACCGCGACCACCGCGGTCACTGATTCGCCCCACTTCTCGTCGGGTATGCCGATCACCGCGACCTCGCCGACCGCCGGGTGACGGTGCATCACCTGCTCCACCTCGGAGGCGTACACGTTCTCGCCGCCGCTGACGATCATGTCCTTCTTGCGATCGACGATCCGGTAGTAGCCGTCGTCGTCGCAGGTCGCGAGGTCGCCGGTGTAGAACCAGCCGCCGCGCAGCGCTTCGGCGGTGGCATCCGGCTTGTTCCAGTACCCGATGAACACATTGGGTCCGCGGACCAGCAGTTCGCCGATCTCCCCGCGAGACACCTCCTCGCCCTGCGGGTCCGCCACCATCATGTCGACGTGCAGTGCGGGTTTCCCGACCGAGCCGGCGAACCGCACCGTGTCTTCGATGTCGAGCACGCAGGCGATGGGCGCGGTCTCGGTGAGGCCGAACCCTTCCGCGAAACGGATGCCGCGCCGAGTCAGGCTCTCGATCAGCACCACCGGGCACGGTGCGCCGCCGCACAGTCCGTAGCGCAGCGAACTCAGATCGGTGGTGCCCATCGCCGGCGTGGCATCGATCGCTGCCCACATCGCCGGGACGGCGAAGGCGACGGAGACCCGATGCGTCGCGACCGCGTCGAGCCAGGCGTCCGGTGTGAACGCTTCGAGGACGACGGTCGTGCCGCCCACGTACAGGAGCGGTAACGAGAAGATGCCGAGAGCGCCGATGTGGAAGAGCGGTGCGGCGGCCAGGCTGATGTCGAGCGGTCCTATCCCCTCGACCGCCGTCAGGTTGTTGATCGCGTTCCAGTGATGGTTCGCGTGGGTCAGCATCGCGCCCTTCGGGAATCCGGTCGTCCCCGAGGTGTACATCAGCATGGCGAGATCGTCGGCGGCGACATCGGCTTCGACCCGTTCGGTGCTGCCCGCCGCGATCAACGTCTCGTACGGTGACTGGGACGCCTCGCCCGCGGCGCGCTGCTCACCGGACGGGATCTCGATGATCTCGGAGACGTCGGTCCCCTCGACGGCGGCAGCCACCACCGGTGCGGTCTGGGGCGAGGAGAAGACGATGCGGGCTCCGCAGTCGCCGAGGATGTACTGCACCTCCGGGGCCTGCAGTCGGCAGTTGATCGGCACCGCGACGCCGCCGAGTTTCGCGACGGCGAGCACCACCTCGAGCATCTGTGGACTGTTGAGCGTCACCAGCGCCACCCGGTCGCCCTGCGCGATGCCCTTGCGCGCAAGCGCGTCGGCGAGCGCATTGGTACGTGCATCCAGCTGCCCGAACGTGAGTTCCGCACCGTTGGCCGCGTCGATCAGCGCGATTCGATCCGGGTGCCGCACCCGGTGAATCGTGGGCCAATTGCCGATGCCATTGTCCATGTGACGCTCCCGTTGCTCCGCGCGGCGCCTGCCGCTCTGCCGTGACGAGCATCACCGTAGCGTGTCTGAACGGTCAGCGGCGGCCGTCCGCTGCCGACGCGGATGCGGGCGCTGCGTCGAGGGTGCGATCCGGTCTCCGTTCTGCTGCTGCCGCGGTGTCCGCCGTCGTCGTGCGGCGCGCTCGCCGGACCGTCGAACCCAGCAGCACACCGGCGACGACGAGCACCGCGCCGACCATCTCCAGCGGTGTGACGGCCTGACCGAGGACGATCCACGCCGTCGACATCCCGAACACCGGAACCAGCATGGAGAAGGGTGCGACGACGCCCGCAGGATGCCGGGTCATGAGCCACGTCCAGATGCCTGAGCCCGCGAGCGTGGCGATCACGATCGTGTACAGCAGGCCGAGGGTCGCGGGCAGACCTGTCATGCTGGCACCTTCCTGCAGCGCCTCACCGATTCGAGTCGGGCCTTCGACGATCAGGCTGACGACGAGCATCGGGATCGGTGGGATCACCGACATCCACAGGGTGAGCCGGATCGGATTCGCGGCGCGCGCCTGGCGATTGCAGACATTGCCGATGGCCCACCCGAACGCACCCGCGAGAGTGAGCAGGAACGGCAGGAACGCCGCGTGTGCCGACTGCTCCCAGCCGACCACTGTCATGCCGATCACTGCGATCGCGATGCCGAGGACCCGAATCGGCGTGAGCCGTTCCCGCAGGAAGGTCGCGCCGAGCAGAACGGTGAACGGCGCCGACGCCTGGAGCACCAGCGAGGCCAACCCGGCGGGCATCCCCGCGGCCATGCCCCAGTACAGGAATGCGAATTGGAGGATGCCGAAACCGACGCCGAACCCGATGAGCCACCGCCACGGCACGTCAGGGCGCGGCACCAAGAGAATCGTCGGGATCGCGATGATGCCGAACCGCAGTGCGGCACAGAGGAAGGGCGGAAACGTCTCGAGCGAATAGTGGATCGCCAGGAAGTTGATTCCCCACATCGCCGCGACGGTGATCGCGAGGAGTCGGTGGCGCGTCGGCATCCTTCTATCGTCTTACGTCGCAAGAATTCAGCACAACTGAAATGATTTGAAACAACACTGTAGGTTGCCTGTATGGATGTTCGGCACTTGGAGTTGCTTCGGGAGCTGGCCGAACGCGGAAGCGTCACCGCTGTGGCGCGGGCGACCCACCGAACCGTCTCTGCGGTCTCCCAACAGTTGCGGACCGCCCAACGCGAGTTCGGGATGGCGCTCGTCGAACCGGCGGGTCGCGGTGTTCGGCTGACCGACGCCGGGCGGCTGCTGGCTGCCGGTGGCGTCGAGGTCCACACCGCGATCGCCGCAGTCCAGGCGCAGTGGGATGCCTACCGCCGCGATCCCGGCGGGCTGGTATCGGTGAATGCGTTCCCCAGCGCTGCCACCCTCGTCTTTCCCCATCTCATCGGCGAAGCGACAGCTCATGGAATCACCCTCCGACTCGACGACGTGGATCCCGCCGAGTCGGAGATCGCCGCGATGACGGCCGACTACGACATCGTCGTCACCCACAGCCTCGACAGCCCCCGTCCAGCGGCATCCGCGGGCCTGACCGTCCGCGAGTTGGTCACCGAACCACTCGACATCGCGATGCGCGCCGATCACCCGCTGGCCGCGAAACACCGCCTCCACGCCGCAGACGTTCGCGGCGCAACCTGGTTCGGCGTCCCCGAGGGCTACCCGTTCGACTCGGTCCTCCGCGGCATCGAGCAGACCTTGGGCGAGCCGCCCGATGTGCGGCAGCGACTCCGCGACAATCGCGTCATCGAGCACCTCGTCGCCGCAGGCGACTCACTCGCCGTCCTCCCCCGCTTCACCACCCGGGTCGACGACGCCGTCGTACTCCGCGAGATCGTCGACGTCCCGGCCCGCCGCTATCTGGCAGCACTGATGCGACCGGACCGCGCCGAACGACACGCCGTCCGCACAGTGCTGGGCTGGCTCACCGAGGCCGCCCAGGCCCACGGGGGCATGGCATCGCGGTCGGCGCTCTAGGGGGAAGGCTGGTACTTGCCTTCCACCTTCGCGGGAACGGGCACTGGTCAGGCCCGCGTGGCGAGCGGCGTGAAGCGTTACGCCCGCGTGGGAGGGCGGAGTGGTCACGCCCACGTGGGGAGCGGCGGAGTGGTCACGCCCGCGTGGCGAGCGGCGTGAAGGTCACGCCACCTCGACAGTCCTCACTCCTCGGCTAGCGCCTCGTCCCTGCGGAGAGCTCGGCGGTCGTGACCACTCCGCCCCTCCCCGCGCTGCTTCCTGCGTCGTACGGCTTCCGCTGTGGTTACGCTGCCGCCGTTGGTGCTGAGGTCATCGTCCTTCTCGCGTTGGAGCGAATCGGTTCGCGGTGGCGATCCGGGTTCGCCTGGTCGAGGGGTGGGCGGAACCAGGGGTGGCGGTCGTGGCCGATGAACACCTCCCAGCCAGTCTGATGAACCACGGTGTGGTGCATGCGGCAGAGGAGAACGCAGTTGTCGATCGCGGTCTCACCTCCCTCCGACCAGGGAGTGCAGTGGTGGGCGTCGGTCCAGGAGATCGGGCGTCCGCAGCCCGGGAAGGCGCAGCCTCGGTCGCGGGCTTCCAGCGCCCGGCGTAGCCCCGCAGTCACCAAGCGGTGCTCCCTGCCGACGTCCAGCGGTGCCGAGTTCTGGTCGAGGAGCACGCGGCGCATCGCGGCTTCGCAGAGGACCAGTCCTACAGTCGCCGGAGAGACCGGGCCGGTGAAACCGAGCGACGCGACCTGCGACGAATCCTCGGGCGACGAACCTGGTGCGCTGGTGCCATCACCGCATTGCGTCGGAACGATCATGGTGACGTGCGGAAGAACTCCTCCCGAGACCGTCGAACGCTCCTTCCCGTTGAGGTAGGTGCGAATGACCTGCGCGAGCGCATCGGCGCGGCGTTGCTTAGCGTTGCGTGGATCTCGCGAGCCGTCGGGCTGCGGAATCGGCTTACACAATGGATCGAGCGCCTGATTGAGTTCCTCGCCGGTCAGTGCGTCGAGATCAAACGTCCCGGTCGTGCGGCCGTCGTCCCCGGTCACCAACGTCATCTCATTGAGATCCCGATTCTCCGCGACCGGTACCGCATCCGGATCAGTCTCATCGATCTCCGGCTGCCATTCCAGGGCGAGTTCCCGAGCCCGCTGGGACACATCCGCCGGCGTGACCTGGCAGGACAGTCGCCGAGCCAGATCAGCGCGCCGATCCTCATCCAGTGGAACCCGCTTGCCCACGAAGGAGATGCCTTTCCCGATGGCATCGAGTTGTTCGATCGGAACGCCGCCGGTCCTCGCGTGAACCATCACGCCCGGCATCGTGTGCGCGGCGTGCCCGGTCCGCGCGTACCGATGCGCGGCCGCGGGCGTGATGCCCAACTGCTTGAGCAGGTCGGTGCTGGTTTTGACTCGTTTCCGAGCCGGTAGTCCGGCTCGGCCGGCGGCGTCGGTCAACCCCGACATCGCCGTCCCAGCGAGATTGACCACCCGAGTCAACTGCACCATCGTCTGCCCGATGACCTGATCATCGAAACCGACCGTGGAAGGAGTCGCGCATAAACGGGCGAGTTCTCCTCCGGGTGCAGCGAGAGTGGGTGGGCTGAGCGCTTCGATGAGCGCGTCAGCGAATTCAGTGATGACGTCGACAATGGCCATGGCAAATCCCCCTTGCCCTTGTTGGCGAACGCGACCCGATACGGGTCGCGATCTTGGCTGGGCCCGCTCCGATCGAGAGCGCACCCGAAATGTGAAGCGGCAAGCCGACATCGGGGCCCGGGATCACCGAGTACCCGACGTCGACGCGCCGCTGACGTGGACAACACGCACGACACCGAACCCGACGCAAGCAGTCACCCCCGCCGCCAGACGCACCCGAAACCCCGAGAAGGGAGGGTGGTCTGGCGACGTCGCAGGACAGGCCGCCGACCCGAAGGCCCGGCACTAGATCACCCGCATCGCCCGGCCCCAACCCAAGGGACCTACTCGAGACGCGACTCCAACCCAAGGAGCCGACCCGAGACACAGCCCCTACCCAGGGGCCGACCCGAGGAGTGACTCCAACCCAAGGAGCCGACTCACGGCGATTCGGCGTCGATCCGCACAACCCCTGCCGGCCGAACCCTCGAGCCGACGGCGGTCCTGCTTCCGTGCGCACCCACCGACCACCCCTTAAAGCCCCTTGCTACGGAAGTAGTCCGTGTCGCCTGTGCGCGACGGCTATGAAGTTCTCAAACAACACGAGACGACCTTCCGGCCATCCCGATCAAGCTGTACATACCATGTTACAACTCACATTAAATAAATACAAGTGTTCGAATCAACGCCAAGTGCGAGAGAATTGTCGGAGTCGAACGATATGGTCGGCACTACACCGACGACAGCGGGCTGCTAACGCAGAGCACCAGTGGAAGGACGCATTACGACGCGCCCGATCACCGACGGTGTCGGGTGCGCATCCAGGGCGTTTCTCCTAGTCGAAACGCTCGACGACCTGCGGGTCGTAGAGTCGGCACCCCTGCTCGCGCATGAGGTCGATGACGACGTTGATGTGCTCCGGCTCCACACCGAAGCCCGTGAAGACGACGAGTTGATCGTCGATGAACGTATCGAACACCGGACCGTCGTCGGCCCCGCCCGGCGGGTACAGCATGGCGTCGCGGCGGGTCCATCCAGCAAGACCGTCAATCGCGACCAGGAGCCCATCGGCGTCGACCCGAGAGACTTCGGCGACATGCTCGCCGTCGCGCAACCGGTTGAAGAGTTCGGTGCACTCATCCGAATCTCCACCCGACCAGAACGCCAGCGTGTAGCTCATGGCCCTGATTGTCCACGACCGCGGCCCTCGAGTCAGCCGGATGAGGCCATCGACCCGAGTAATCTGCGAGCATGCTCTTCGCCTTCTCCATCGCCCCGGGTACCTCCGACAGTGCCGACGGGTCGGTCAGCGCCGCCGTCGCCGAAGCCGTGCGCGTTGTCCGCGCATCAGGTCTGCCGAATGAGACGACCTCGATGTTCACCACCATCGAAGGCGAGTGGGACGAGTGCATGGCCGTCATCAAAGCCGCCTGCGAAGCCGTGGCCGCCACCAGCCCTCGCGTCAGCCTGGTGTTGAAGGCCGATATGCGCGACGGGTTCTCCGGACAGCTCACCCACAAGGTGGAACGAGTCGAGGAACACCTGCGCGACGCCTGATCTCCCCTGTCTGACCCGCGTGCCATACTCGCCGCATGGATGACGCCGCCGCAGCCGACCAGCCGTCGAGCAGCGTGCTCGATACGGAGATCCTCGCATTCGAGACCGCGACCAGGGACCTCGTCGGCCTCGCCCTGCGCAGCGTGGAGGATCTGGACGTCTCCCTGCCTCAATTCCGACTCCTCCTGATTCTCGAGGAGATCGGGCCGGCGAGTTCCACCGCGTGTGCGGCGGCGCTGGGCGTGGTCGGCTCGTCGATCACTCGCCTCGCCGACCGCCTGCACACCTCCGGGCATCTGGTGCGCGGGACAGCTCCCGACAACCGCAGCGTCGTCACCTTGGCGCTGACCGACGTCGGTCGCGAGACGGTCCGCAGCGTGACCACCCATCGTCGCCGCGAGTTGAGCTCAGCACTCGCCGCGTTGAGTCCCGACGTCCGGGCGGCATGTGCCGCAGCACTGACACAACTGCACGTCCCGCTCACCGCGTCGGCCGGCGACGAACAGCGTCGCCATCTCCCGATGTGACCGGCTGACCGACCTCCTTTGACCAAAGCGCTGATTTGACTGAATCAAGTCTTGCTTTGTGCAAGACTTGCGCTGAGCAATACATGTGCCAGCGCAAACTATGCGTTGACCGCCGACGCTCGTCAGCCCCGACGATTGGAGAAGTCATGAGCACACCCGCCATCCCCGACCTCAAAGACATCCGTGGACCGCAGAAACTCGGCCCGTTGACGCCGCTGGTCGGCGTCTGGGAGGGAGATGTGGGCGTCGATCTCTCGTATCACAACACCGACGACGAGACGAGCCACACCTCGTACTTCGAGCGGGCCGTGTTCAAGCCGATTCCGATCCAGGAGAACGGCCAGCAGACCCTCTGGGGAATGAACTACACGATGACCGCCTGGCGCCACGGCGAAGAAGGCATGGACGCCTTCCACGACGAGGTCGGCTTCCTCCTGTGGGACAAGGCCAACGGAGAGGTGATGCGCACCGTGGTCTTCGGCCGCGGCATCGCGATCCAGGCAGGCAGTTCGGCAGGCCCGCACGACACCGAGATCCACTTCGACGCCACCCCCGGCGACCCGTCGTACGGCATCCTGCAGAACAAGTACCTGATGCAGCGCGCCGAGATCAAGGACTTCAAGAGCACCTTCACGATCATCGATGCCGACACTTTCAGCTACACCTCCGACCTGCTGCTGAAGCTGGCGGCGACCGGCGCCGAGATGCATCACACCGACCAGAACACCCTGCGCCGCGTGCAGCGCTTCCACCCGGGATCCGAATTCAACTGATCGACGCCCACCACCAGCGCACGACGATCGGCCGACGCCCGCGGGCGTCGGCCGATCTTGTCTGCCTCAGCGCTCAGTGACGACGCCGCGCTCGACGTGCCAGCGACGATCGACGTTGACGTTCTCGAGCATCCGGCGGTCGTGCGTGACGAGGAGGAGCGCACCGTCGTAGGACTCGAGGGCCTGCTCCAATTGTTCGATCGCGGGAAGGTCGAGGTGGTTGGTGGGCTCGTCGAGGACGAGGACGTTGACACCGCGGGCCTGCAGCAGCGCCAGCGCCGCGCGCGTGCGCTCACCCGGCGAGAGGTCGCGCGTGGCACGACCGACGTGGTCGGCGCGCAGACCGAACTTCGCAAGCAGGGTGCGGACCTCTTCGGTGGTGAACTCCGGCACCAATTCCTCAAACCGATCGGCGAGCGGTTCCGGCCCGGCGAACAGTCCGCGTGCTTGATCGATCTCACCGATGGCGACGTTCGCCCCGAGGTGCGCGGTACCCGAATCCGGTGACGTATGCCCGAGCAGCAGCCGGAGCAACGTCGACTTCCCCGCGCCGTTCGGTCCGGTGATGCCGATCCGCTCCCCCGCATTGACCTGCACCGAGACCGGCCCGAAGTGGAAATCGCCCTGCTGCAGCGCAGCGTCGTTGAGGGTCGCGACCACGGAACTCGATCGCGGCGCCGCACCGATCGTGAACTCGAGAACCCACTCCTTGCGCGGCTCGACGACCTCTTCCAGTCGGGCGATCCGACTCTCCATCTGGCGCACCTTCTGTGCCTGTTTCTCGCTCGACTCCGACGCCGCCTTCCGACGCACCTTGTCGTTGTCGGGATTCTTCTTCATCGCATTGCGCACGCCCTGGCTGGACCATTCGCGCTGCACGCGGGCGCGGGCGACGAGGTCGGCCTTGCGCTCGGCGTACTCCTCGTACTCCTCGCGCCGGTGCCGTCGTGCTACCTCACGCTCGTCGAGGTAGCTCTCGTATCCACCGCCGTACACGGTGTTGGTGTGCTGCGCGAGGTCGAGTTCCAGCACCCGAGTGACGCTGCGCGCCAGGAACTCCCGGTCGTGACTGACGAGGACGACGCCGCCGCGCATGCCCGTGACGACCTCCTCCAATCTCGCCAGTCCGTCCAGGTCGAGGTCGTTGGTCGGTTCGTCGAGCAGCACGATGTCGAAGCGTGAGCACAGCAATGCGGCCAGGCCCACCCGGGCCGCCTGTCCGCCGGAGAGTCCGGTCATCAGTTGAGATTCGGGCGACGTGTCGCCGGTGTCGAGGCCGAGGTCGGCCAGCACCGCCGGTAGTCGTTCGTCCAGGTCCGGCGCCCCGGTCGCCAACCAGTGGTCGAGCGCAGCGGAGTAGGCATCGGCGCCGTCGCCCGAGTCGGCCAGCAGTTCTGCGGCCGCCTCCATCGCGGCCGTCGCCGCCGCGCACCCGGTGCGACGTGCGACGTACTGTCCCACCGTCTCGCCCGCGACTCGCTCGTGCTCCTGCGGCAGCCAGCCGACGAAGGCGTCGGACGGCGACCGCGTGACGGTTCCGCTCAGCGGTGCCAGCTCACCGGCCAGCACCCGCAACAGCGTCGACTTGCCCGCGCCGTTGGCGCCGACGACGCCGATCACATCGCCCGGCGCCACCGTCAGATCCAGATCGTCGAACAGGACGCGATGCGCGTAGCCGCCGGAGACGTTCTTGGCGACAAGGGTTGCGGTCATGCGTCCATGGTCGCACTCGGACCGACCGAGACCGCATGGGCGGGTCTGGATGCCGGCGGGTCAGCAGCCGATCGGACAGAATTCCCCGCTCAGTGCCGCCATATCGTCAAACAGACATGCCGTCGCCGAGCGGGGAATCCTATCCGGTAGCAGCGCTAAGACGCCGTCAGTTGTAGTCGTAGAACCCGCGGCCGCTCTTGCGGCCCAGGCGGCCGGCGTCGACCATCCGACGCAGCAGGGCCGGCGGCGCGAAGTGCGGCTCGGCGAACTCGGCGTACAGCGACTCGGCCGCAGCGAGGCAGATGTCGAGGCCGACGGTGTCGCAGAGGGTCAGCGGACCCATCGGGTAACCGCAGCCGCCCTTCATCGCGGCGTCGATGTCCTCGGCGCTGGCGTAGCCGGAGTCGTACATGCGAATGGCCTGGCACAGGTACGGGATCAGGAGTGCGTTGACGATGAAGCCCGAGCGGTCACCGCACTGGACGGTGGTCTTGCCGAGGACGTTCTTGGCGTAGTCGGTGACGGACTCAGCGGTCTCCGGCGCGGTGGTGAGTGCGGAGATGATCTCGACGAGCGGCATCACCGGCACCGGGTTGAAGAAGTGGACGCCGACCACGCGCTCGGGGTGCTGGCTGGCCGCCGCGATCTTGATGATCGGGATCGACGAGGTGTTGGTCGCGAGGATGGCCTCGGGCTTCACGACGGCGTCGAGTTTGGCGAAGATGTCGTGTTTGATCGCCTCGACCTCGGGCGCCGCCTCAACCACCAACTCGCGGTCCGCGAACTCGTTGACGTCGAGCGTGACCTTCACGCGTGCGATGGCCGCGTCGGCGTCCTCCTGCGAGATCTTGCCCTTGGTCACGCCGCGGCTGATCGACTTCTCGATCCGCGCGGCGGCCGCGTCGGCGAACTCCCGCGTGGTCTCCAAGACCAGGACGTCGCTGCCTGCCTTGGCACATACCTCAGCGATGCCCGCTCCCATGGTGCCGCCGCCGATCACGCCGATCAGATTCACATGAACTCCCAACGCTGGGCCGCCGTGCTCGACGACCGAATGAACAGTCTTCGACGGCAAGCGTAGTAGCCGGACGCGCGGGTGCAACCGGGTGGGCGGCCTGCGGGGACGCAAACGGCGGCGCGCTCGATGCCGAGATCGAATCACGCCGCCGCACTGAGTTCACTTGCGGCCGAGCCTCGTTCACTTGCGTCCGAGGCGGATCTTCCACGCGTCGGGACCCTGCTGCACGTAGCTGATCTCGATGGCGTCGCCCTCGATCTGCACCAGCTGTCCGAGCAACGGCTTGGGGTCGTGCGGCGCGACGAGCACCATCGCCGCACCGGGTCGGACCTGCTGGAAGGCGCCGATGACCGCACCATGACGGATCGCGTGCGGAATGGCGCTGGCATCCAGTTCGGGGAGGCCGTGCTCCTCTTCGCAGGTACAGGTGGAGGCAGCCTCGGTGATGGGCAGTTCCTGCATGGTGAAGTCCTTCCATAGTCGGTGCGCCTCATTAGATCACAATCTGATTGTGAGAAAATAGCCGGGACGACTAATCCAACCGCGAGAAGGAGCACACTCATGGGGACGGAGATCAGCGTCGACGGAACCCGCGGGAAGCTGCTCGCCGCCATTCGCGCTGCATCGACGCCGCCGAGCGTCGACGACCTCGCCACGACCCTCGGCCTGCATCCGAACTCGGTACGACTGCACGCCGCCGCACTCCGCGACGCCGGGCTGATCGTGCAGCGCGGTCGTACCGACGGAGGCCGCGGACGACCGTTGACCGTCTACTCCGCCACCGCCCGCGGCGCCCGCATCGGCCATCGCAACTATGAAGTGCTGGCCGAAGTCCTGGTCGAACACCTGGCGAGCAGCAGTGACGACCCCGCGGCGGCGGCGCGTTCAGCCGGTCGCGACTGGGGAGCTCGGCTAGCCGCCGAGCGCAACGACGCGGCACTGACTCCCCTGGTTCTGAACGAACTCGGGTTTGAGCCGGACTTGCGCGAATCCGCGATCGAGCTGCGGAACTGCCCCTTCCGCGAGCTCGTCGACTCTCACCAGGGCCTCATCTGCGCCCTCCACGCCGGGATGCTCGACGGGCTGGCCACGCGCGACGGCGGCACCGTCTCACTGCTGCCGTTCACCTCGGCCACCACCTGCACGGTGCGCATGACCGCAGAATCCGACTGACACCACGCAAAGAGCCCTCCGACTCGAAAGTCGGAGGGCTCTGTTGCGTTCAGCGAGGACGTCAGGCCGACGCGCCGACCTCGACCGCGGGAACATCGGTGCGGATGAGGTGGTCGAACGCGCTCAGCGCAGCGGTCGCACCGGCACCGGCAGACACGATGATCTGCTTGAACGGGGTCGTCGTGCAATCGCCGGCCGCGAAGACGCCCGGCATCGAGGTGCGGCCGTGATCGTCGACGACGATCTCGCCGCGGGCGCTCAGCTCCACCGCACCCTCGAGCCATTCGGTGTTCGGCAGCAGACCGATCTGGACGAAGACGCCTTCCAGTGCGAGCTCATGCTCGTCGCCGTCGGTCCGATCCTTGTACACCAGCCCGGTCACCTTGCCGCCGTCGCCGCGGACCTCGGTGGTCATGGCGTCGACGAGAATGTCGACATTGGGCAGGCTGCGAAGCTTGCGCTGAAGGACGTCGTCGGCGCGCAGCTTCGAATCGAACTCGATGAGGGTGACGTGCGAGACCACACCCGCGAGGTCGATCGCGGCTTCGACGCCGGAGTTGCCACCGCCGATCACTGCGACACGCTTGCCCTTGAAGAGCGGGCCGTCGCAGTGCGGGCAATACGTGACGCCCTTGTTCCGATACTCGGCCTCGCCGGGCACGTCCATCGCACGCCACCGTGCGCCGGTGGACAGGACGACCGTCCGCGACTGCAGCGTCGCGCCGCTCGCGAGGGCAACGTCGACGAGGCCGGTCTCGGCGTCGATCGACAGGCGCGAGGCGTTCTGCACGTTCATGATGTCGACCTCGTAGTCGCGGACATGCGACTCGAGCTGAGCGGCGAACTTGGGCCCCTCGGTGTGGCTCACGGAGGTGAAGTTCTCGATGGCCATGGTGTCGAGCACCTGCCCACCGAACCGCTCCGCCACGACGCCGGTCCGGATTCCCTTGCGGGCCGCGTAGATCGCGGCCGTCGCACCGGCCGGGCCGCCGCCGACGACGAGGACGTCGAAGGGGTCCTTCTCATCGATGGTCGCTGCGGCACGATCGGCGGCGCCGGTGTCGATCTTGCCGACGATCTGCTCGAGGCTCATGCGACCGGAGTCGAAGAGCTCACCGTTGACGTACACGGTCGGCACCGCCATCACCTGGCGGGCGTCCACCTCGTCCTGGAACAGCGAACCGTCGATGGCGGTGTGCGAGATCCGCGGGTTCAGGACTGCCATCAGGTTCAGCGCCTGCACCACGTCGGGGCAGTTCTGGCACGACAGCGAGAAGTACGTCTCGAAGTGGAAGTCGCCGTCGAGGTCGCGCACCTGCTGAAGCAGGTCTGCGGCCTCCTTCGACGGGTGTCCGCCGACCTGCAGCAACGCCAGGACCAGCGAGGAGAACTCGTGACCCAGCGGGATGCCTGCGAACTGCACGCGGATGTCGGTGCCGGTGCGGCGGATCTCGAACGACGGCGTGCGCGCGTCGGCGCCGCTGCGGTCGTGGGTGATCAGCGCGGACATGCCCGCGATCTCGTCGAGCAGGTCGCCGAGTTCAACGGACTTGGCGCCGTCGTCGAGGGTGGAGACCAGCTCGATCGGCTGCGTGACGTTCTCGAGCAGGGACTTCAATTGGTTTGCGAGCGCGGTGTCGAGCATGGTTTTCCGTTCCTTCCAGAAGTTGTCGATGCGGGCGGCAGCGAAGCGGTGGTGCGGGACGTCCCGCACCACCGCCCGCGCGCGAGCGTCAGATCTTGCCGACGAGCTCCAGCGACGGCGCGAGGGTGTCTTCGCCCTCTTCCCACTTGGCCGGGCAGACCTCGCCCGGGTGCGAGCGCACGTACTGCGCGGCCTTGACCTTGCGCACGAGCTCAGAAGCGTTGCGGCCGATGCCCTCTGCGGTGACCTCGGTGAACTGAACGACGCCGTCCGGGTCCACCAGGAAGGTGCCGCGGTCGGCCAGGCCCTGGTTCTCGCGGAGAACCTCGAAGTCGGTGCTGATCTGCAGGGTCGGGTCACCGATCATGGCGTACTTGATCTTGTTGATGGTGTCCGACGAGCCGTGCCATGCCTTGTGCGTGAAGTGCGTGTCGGTCGAGACCGAGAAGACCTCGACGCCCAGGCGCTGCAGCTCGTCGTAGTGGTCGGCGAGGTCGCCGAGCTCAGTCGGGCAGACGAAGGTGAAGTCGGCCGGGTAGAAGTAGAACACTGCCCACTTGCCCTTGATGTCCTCGTCCGAGACGGTGACGAAGTTGCCGTCCTTGAAGGCCTCGGCCTTGAAGGGCTTGATCTGCTTGTTGATGAGCGACATGTACTTCCTCTTTCGTCGGGGTATCGATTGAGACAACCTGACAGTAGGTCGGATTGATTGATCGGTCCAATCAATGTGTCTTACTTCAACAATTGGGTTCACCTATCAGTGCAGGCAGTCTCGATATCCACGTCGAAGTACCCGTCGAGTGATAATCGACACACCCGGCAGCACTGCGCCGCAACGGGTTTCGGCATCTGTCGAAGACCGGCGGACCGGTGGGATCAGCCGACTATGTCCTCGCGTCGCCCGACCACAGTGACCCGCCCGCCATCACCGGGATCCGGGTCGGGAAGCACGCCGTCGGGGTCGATCAGATAGAGGTCGTGACCGTCGAGCGTGAGGCGCGCAATCGCCTCCAGCAGCATGCGTCGGGCGACGTCGCCGATCGAGCCGACCCGGATCAGGCTGATCGCGAACCGCTTCTGCGTCGGCGGCGTCTCTTCGAGGTCACGGAGCACGCGTTCGGCCCCGGCGAACCGGATGGAGCCCTGGAGCGAGACCACCTCCACCGCCAACCGGCCATGACCGAAGACCCGACGACTGCGCACCACCGACGGTCCGGGCGGCGGCACCTCCATCAAATGCATGCCCATGTCCGAGGTGAACCGTTCGAACAGCGCAACGCCTCGGACGCTGTTGCCGCGGACGTCCAGTCGTGGCGAGAACGTCGCGATCCCGGCCTGCCCGGGAAGGGCGCCGATGAGCCCACCGGCGACTCCACTCTTCGCGGGGATGCCGACCCGCGTCATCCAGTCGCCGGCACCGTCGTACATCCCGCAGGTGGCCATCACGCTCAGCGTCTGACGCACCACGGCCGCAGGGACGACCGGCCGTCCGGTCCGCGGGTTGACGCCCCGGTTCGCGAGCGTCGCCGCCATCAGCGCGAGGTCCTCCACCGTGACCAGCAGCGAGCACTGACGCGTGTAGCCGCTGACCGCAACCAGCGGGTCCTCCTCGATGATGTCGTTGGCGCGCAACAGATTCGCGAGTGCTCGATTGCGGTAGGCCGTCGAGATCTCCGAGGAGAAGACCGCGTCGTCGACCTCCAAACGACGGCCGGCGAAGGCGCTGAGCCCGTCGATGATCCGGTCGCCGCGCTCCTGCGGTGTGGCCCCGCGTGGACCGGCGAGCGTATGCGTGGTGATCGCACCGGCATTGATCATCGGGTTGAGCGGCCGACCGGTCTCCGGCTCCAGCGAAAGGTCGTTGAAGGCGTCCCCGCTCGGTTCCACACTCACTTTCGCGAGCACCTCGTCGAAGCCGCGATCTGCCAACGCGAGCGCGTACACGAAGGGCTTCGAGATCGACTGGATGCTGAACGCCGCGTCGACGTCGCCCTGCGAGTACAGCCGCCCGTCCTCGGTGCAGAGCGCGGCCGCGAGCCGGTTCGGGTCGGCGCTCGCCAACTCGGGAATGTAGTCGGCCGTGGCCCCGGACTGGTCGGCTTCGACCGAGCTCAGGGCTTCGGCAAGGTAATCAGGAATTGGAGAGCGCACATCGCGCAGCGTACGTGGTACCTGTTCGCGCTGCCCGCCGCTCGGTGAGCAAAACGATCAGAACGCGACTTACGAGCACAAGAGTGACTGTGACGACGATTACTCAGAAACTGATTCTGAAGTCCACATCACCTGATGCGGAACAGACACGAGAATCGAGACGACGATGCTGGTAGCCCTCGGCCTGGGGATGGTGGCCACGTTCATGTACCTGATCATGACCAAGCGTGCGACTCCGGTTGTCGCGCTCATCTTGGTTCCGACGGCGTTCGGCTTGTTCGCCGGCGCCGGACTGGGGCTGAGCGACATGATCACCGACGGCATCAAGGAACTCGCGCCCACGGCCGCGATGCTGTTCTTCGCGATCGTGTTCTTCGGGATCATGATCGACGTCGGCTTGTTCGATCCGATCGTTCACCGCGTGGTCCGACTGGTCCGCAACGACCCCGCTCGGCTCGTCGTCGGCACCGCGGTCCTGGCCTCCGTGGTCTCGCTCGACGGCGACGGTTCGACGACCTTCATCATCGTCACCTCCGCGCTGCTCCCCCTCTATCTGAAACTCGGCGTCAGCCCCGTCGTGTTGACGGTGACCGCGGGCCTGGCCAACGGCACGATGAACATCCTCCCATGGGGCGGTCCCACCGCCCGTGCCGCCGCCGCGCTGAACGTCGATGCCGCCGACGTGTTCGTGCCGATGGTGCCGTCGCTGATCGCGGGCATGCTGGTGGTGCTGGCCTTCTCCTACCACCTGGGCGTGCTGGAACGACGCCGGATCGGCCGCATTGAGGTCCGTGAGTCCATTCTGGTCGGCGCAGGCGCCCGCTACTCCTCCGGCGGCGGGTCGTCGAACAACGAGTCCGGCAACGACCGTCCGTCGCACGGCGGCTCCACCGGCGGCGGCTCCGACGACGCGCTCGAGGGCGAAGCCTTCTCGGGTGTGCTCGATCCGAACCGCGCGACGCTCCGCCCTCGCCTGCTCTGGGTCAACGCTGCACTGACCGTCGCGCTGCTCGCCGTCCTCGGCGCCAACGTCGTCGCCATCCCGGTCCTGTTCATGATCGCTGCGGGTCTGGCCTTGGTGATCAACTTCCCGCACGTGAAGGAGCAGCAGGCAGCGATCACCCGGCACTCGTCGTCGATCGTCTCGGTGGTCGCCATGGTGCTCGCCGCCGCGGTGCTGACCGGAGTCTTCACCGGCACCGGCATGGTCGATGCGCTCGCACACTGGCTGACCGGCGCCATCCCGGACTGGATGGGTCCGCACCTGGCGATCGTCACCGGTCTGCTGTCGATTCCGTTGACCTTCCTGATGAGCAACGACGCCTTCTACTTCGGCGTGCTGCCGGTCCTGTCGGAGACCGCGTCCAAGTACGGCATCGATCCGTCGGAGATCGCCCGCGCCTCGATCACCGGTCAGCCGGTGCACATGCAGAGTCCGCTGGTTCCGGCGATCCTGCTCCTGGTCGCGCTGGCGGCCGTGCCGCTGGCCGATCACCACAAGAAGGTGCTGTGGCGGGCCGCCGTGGTCTCGGTGACGATGCTCGGTGTCGGAGCACTCATCGGCGCGATTCCGTTCTGATCGCCTGCACCAACCACCTACGCTGACATCCATGTTCACCGCCTTGCGCCCGGTCCGACGGACCGGGCGCTTGTCGTTGGGATCACGGGTGCTGATCCTTCAGATCGTCGTCCTGACTGTCAGTCTCGGCGTCGGATTCGGATGGCACATCAGCACCGTCGACGACAGCCTGCGTGACGAGTACGCGAAGCGGGCACTGGCGATCTCGCAGACCGTGGCCGACGATCCCGACGTCCGGGTGCTCCTGGCGGGCTTGCAGGGCCCCCATCTCGACGCCGCCGCCCTGCGCTCGGGCACCCTCCAGCGCGAGGCCGTGGCGGTGGCACAGAGCACCGGAGTGCTGTTCGTGGTCATCGCCAACCGGGACGGCATCCGCGTCGCCCACCCCGATCTGGAACGGCTCGGAGAACATGTGTCGACCGACGCCACCGATGTGCTGCACGGCGAGGACGTCCTCGACACCGATCGGGGCACGCTCGGCCAGTCGGTCCGCGGCAAGGCCGCGGTCCGCGACGTCGACGGGACCGTGATCGGCTTCGTCAGCACCGGCATCTCCACCGAACGGGTGCGGGCCGCCACGCGACGCGACATCCGGATCGTGCTCGGATTGGCCGGCGTCGCGCTCGCCGTCGGTGTGCTCGGCTCCGCGCTCCTCGCGCGACGGTGGCGGCGTCTGACGCTGGGACTGCAGCCCGACGAGCTCGTCGATCTGGTCGGTCAGCAGCGCGCGGTCCTGCACGCGCTGGCTGACGGGGTCCTTGCCGTCGACCGGCACGGTCGTCTGAAGACGATCAACGATCGAGCGCGTCTGCTCCTCGGTGTGGACGCCCCGCTGGGTGCCCGCGCCGACGAGTTGGGTCTCCCCGAACGCCTGCGCCGACTCCTCGACGACGAGGAGCACTCCCTGGTCTCGGCGACCGTCGGCGATCGCATCGTGCTGGCGTCGTCGCGCCGGATCGAGGCCGACGGCCGCGATCTGGGCATGCTGCTGTCGGCCATCGACCGCACCGACGTCGAAGCTCTGACTCAGGAGCTCGGTTCCGTCCGTGCGATGAGCGAGGCCTTACGAGCACAGCGGCACGAGACCGCGAACCGCTTCCACGTCCTCGCCGGGCTGTTGCGCCGGAACCACGTCGACGAGGCGGTCGATTACCTGACGGAGATCGCAGGCCTTCGCGGGCGCGGGAGTCTGGTCGGATTGAGCAATGTGCATGAGCCGCACCTGGAAGCGTTTCTCGATGCGAAGGCCACGTTGGCCCGGGAACGACGCGTCCAGCTCACGCTCGGTCCGCAGACCTGGGTCGACGGCTCGCTCACCGATCCGGTGGCCGTCACCACCGTGGTCGGCAATCTGCTCGACAACGCGCTCGACGCTGCGGCGCCGGATGCGAGTGCACCGGACGGTCGGGTCGACGTCGAACTCGTCGTCGACGGTGAGACTCTGTGGGTGACGGTCGCCGATTCCGGCGCGGGCATCGTCTTCGAGCGCCCCGATGACGTCTTCCTCGACGGGATGACGTCGAAGGACGGTGCGGCGGTCCCGGGCGGTCGCGGCATGGGACTGACGCTCGCCCGGCAGCTGTGTCGTCGAGGTGGCGGCGACGTGCGCGTCGCCCATCCCGGCGGCGCGTCGTCGGACCTGGGCGGGGCCGTCTTCGTCGCCGAGATGCGGCAGACTGTGAAGGAGCGGGAAGGCAGTGAGTGAGGCGATGGACGAGATCCGAGTCTTGATCGTCGACGACGACTTCCGCGTGGCGCAACTGCACGCCTCGATCGTCACGGCCTTGCGCGGGTTCCGCGTCGAAGCGCAGGTCGGCAGCTGTGCGGCCGCCCGCGAAGCCGCCGCCGACGGCGCTGTCGACCTCGCCCTGCTCGACGTGTATCTGCCCGACGGATCCGGAATCGATCTGGTGTCCGAGCTCGGCTGTGACAGCTTCGTCGTCGGCGCCGAATCCGGCGGCGACGCGATCCGTCGCGCGATGCGCTCGGGCGCGTTGACCTACTTGATCAAACCGTTCGACGACACCGAACTCGCCCGCCGACTCGCCGGCTACGCGCACTATCGCAGACTCCTCGCCGAGCCCGATGTGGACCAGCAGCGGGTCGACGAGGCGTTGGGCGCGATGCGCTTCGCGCAAGGCGGCCGCGATCGCGGCGATGCGTCGTCGCCGACGGCCACCCGGATCCTCGAGTTGTTCACCGATCCGGACGTGGTGCTGTTCGCCGACGAGGTCGCCGAGCAGGTGGGTGTCGCAGCGCCCACGGCTCGACGCCATCTGGCGCATCTGACCACGGCAGGCAAACTGCGGATGACCCTGCAGTACGGCGGCACCGGTCGCCCGCGCCAGGAGTATCGGCTGGCTTGAGCCCCGTGTCCACTGATCGGCCCAACCCTGCGCAGAACAGTCCAAACCACCTGAAACGCACCTGATTTCCTCGTACATTCGGCAGTATCCACCACACCACGAACTGCTCGGCCGTCCGTCGGAGAACAGACCCCGTTCGCGACGCCGACGGAAAGCGAGAGTCCGTGCACCCATCGCGCACTGTCATAATCATCGGCGCCGTTTGCGTCCTCGGCGCAAGTGTCCTCACTGGATGTGGATCCGACGAGACTCCTAGTGAGACCGCAAGCGCACCGACACCCGTCACCATGACGGTCACCGAAACGACAACCGCGACAGCCGAGTCGGCCACGATGACCGCCACCTCGACGATCGATGACGAGCCGCCGACAACGACCTCGAATACCCCGGCCGCTCGAACGACTCCGGCGACCACCGGCCAAAGCCTCACCGCGTCGGAGCGCAACGCAGTCGCGAAAGCTCGCGAGTATCTTGCGATCTCCGCATTCTCACGAAGTGGGCTGATCGAGCAGTTGGAGTACGAAGGGTTCAGCACCGGCGATGCCACCGTCGGCGTCGACTACCTCAGCACCGATTGGACCGAGCAGGCCAAGAAGAAAGCGGCCGAGTACATGAGCATCTCCGCGTTCTCCCAGCAGGGACTCGCCGAGCAACTCGTCTACGAGGGGTTCTCCCAGACCCAGGCTGCCGCAGGGGCCGCAAGCCAGTTCTGACCCCGGTCGACGCGGTGCCGAGACCACCCATGCCGACCGAATCTGCGCTCCTGCGTCACACGCTCGGGTATATTCCGCGAGACTGACTCGCGACGCGGTTCATGAACCGTTCTCGCTGTCGCGCCGACGCACAAGGTGAGGATTGCGCCATGAGCCAAGGTACAAAACGCAATTGGGTCTGGACCGACGGTGGAACATGGATCGGTGCGTTCACGGTCGGCTCTGCGCTGTTCGCCTGGGCGGTCCTCTCGCTCCCGGTCGATGGCGCTGCGCGCGGCGCCCTCCTGGTGATAGGCATCGTCGCGATCGCAGCCGCCTGCCTGTTCGGCCGGACTCACGCGATCGAACACGCGCGACTCCCCTCGTTGGACATGACGCCACGAACCGCCCAGGTGCGGGAGGTCCGCGGCATCCAAGACGCCGACCATCCCTACGAGCATGCGGCCAGAAGAATCATCGTCGATTACGCCGGAGCCGACGGACGCACCCACCGCGCCTGGCTGGGCGATCTCATCCACGAGACGTCGATCGATCCGTTCACGCCCGGAAGTACCTGGCAGGTCCACACATTCGACGATCCGGCACTGGCCGATGCCACAGTCCTGCTTGCCGCGGCGCACGACGACGTGGTCCGCGGCGGGTTCATGCTCGACGGCGTAGCCGGAATTCGCGGGTTCTCCAGTTTTCACGCCCCCGCGCCAGGATCACCCTTTCTCCACGGGAAGCGGGACTTCGCAGGATGAACGCGCAGATCTGATCCGCCCCACCTCCTCCGAGGTCACGCCACCGTCAGGTCCGCTTCGGTGGCGGCGCGCACGTCGTCGACGCTCACGCCGGGCGCCAGTTCACGAAGGACGAGCCCTGCGTCGGTCACGTCGATGACCGCGAGATCGGTGATGATCCGGTTGACCACCTTGCGACCGGTCAACGGAAGGGTGCAGGCAGGCACCACCTTCGACGATCCGGAACGGTCCGTGTGCTCCATGACGACGATCACGCGGGATGCACCGTGAACCAGGTCCATCGCGCCGCCCATGCCCTTGACCATCTTGCCGGGCACCATCCAGTTCGCGAGGTCGCCCGTCGCCGACACCTGCATGCCGCCGAGGACCGCGGTGTCGATGTGGCCGCCGCGGATCATGCCGAACGACAGCGCCGAATCGAAGAACGCGGCGCCGGGTTCCACCGTCACGGTCTCCTTGCCCGCGTTGATGAGGTCCGGGTCGACGGTGTCGACGGACGGGTAGCCGCCGGTGCCGAGAATCCCGTTCTCCGAGTGCAGGACCACGTTCACCGACGAGTCGAGGTAGGTCGGAATCAGCGTCGGCAGCCCGATGCCGAGGTTCACGTACTCACCGTCGATCATCTCGGCGGCGGCGCGCTGGGCCATCTGATCGCGGGTCCAGCCCCGGGTGATCGATGCGGTCATTATGCGGCTCCTTCGGTCGCGACGGTCAGCTTTTCGATCCGCTTGTTCTGCGGTCCGCTCTCCACGATGTGTTGGACGAAGACGCCGGGGATGTGGACGTCAGCCGGATCGATCACGCCCGGTTCCACGAGTTCCTCCACCTGCGCGATGGTGATGCGTCCGGCCATCGCCGCGAGCGGATTGAAGTTCTGCGCAGTCTTGTCGAAGACGAGGTTGCCCTCGGTGTCGCCGAGCCGTGCGTGCACCAGCGCGAAGTCGGCGGTGATCCCCCGCTCCATCACGTACTCGCGGTCGTCAAACACGCGCGTCTCCTTCACCGGCGACGCGACGTCGATCTCACCGTCCGGCCGATACCGCCACGGCATACCGCCCTCGGCGACGAGCGTTCCCACGCCTGCGGGCGTGAAGAACGCGGGAATTCCGGCGCCGCCCGCACGCAGACGTTCGGCCAACGTACCCTGAGGCACCAACTCCACCTCGAGCTCGCCTGCGAGGTACTGGCGAGCGAACTCCTTGTTCTCGCCGACGTACGACGCCGTGACGCGGACGATCCGACGGTCCTGCAGCAGCAGGCCGAGTCCGTAGTCGTCGACGCCGCAGTTGTTGGAGAACACTTCCAACCGGTCGACGCCACGCTCGCACAGCGCCTCGATCAGTGCGTCAGGGACGCCGCACAGGCCGAATCCGCCGACCGCCAATGTTGACCCGCTGGTGATGGCGCCGACCGCATCGGCCGCCGTTGCACAGACTTTCCTGGACAAATCCTTCGTCCCTTCCTCCGGTAGACAGACACGCTCCGTCGCGAGTTCGAGTGTGTCTTTCCGCACGTCAGAGATTCAAGAGGGACGCGATGATCTCTCTATGGACGACCAGTGAATGGCTCTTGCGTTCATTGAATGAACGTCTTAACGTCGTTGGCGTGACCGCTTCAGACAGATCAGGACAGGGCGTCGCACGCGTCGCAGCCCTCTTGCGTGCCATCGGCTCACGGTCCGACGCGGCGTCGACGACCGCGCTCGCGACCGACGCCGGGCTCGCTCGTCCGACCGCTCATCGGCTCCTCAGTGCAATGGCGTCGGAGGGGCTCGTCGATCGGGACAACAAGACCGGCAACTGGTCGTTGGGCCCCGAGCTCTACCTGCTCGGCGCCACCGCTGCGGCCGCCTACGACATCCGTGACGACGCCCAGGACGTGCTCGATCGCCTTTCGGGCGAGTCGGGCGAGTCGGCGTTCCTGAGTGCCAGACGCGGTGACGAGACGGTGTGCATCGCTGCGCAGGAGGGCAGTTTCCCGGTGCGGTCGCACGTCCTCTACGAAGGCATCCGCTTTCCGCTCGGCGTGGCGTCGGCGGGATTGGCGATCCTGAGCCATCTCCCCGATCGCGACGTGGACCAGTACCTGGCCCGCGCCGACCTGCACGCGAAATGGGGCGACGTCCACTCCGAGCCGGCGCTGCGTGCTCGGATCGACAAGACCCGCCTCGACGGCTATTCGACCAACCCCGCGCTCCTCGTCGAGGCGAGTTGGGGCATGGGTGCGGCCGTGTTCGACGCCGACGGACGTCCCGCGTGGGCGTTGAGCCTCACCGGGGTCGAGGCCCGATTCCAACCCGATCGACGACACTTTCTCGGACGCCTGCTGCTAGAACAGGCGCACGAGCTGACACGACGTCTCGGACGCCGCGAGACGGCTCCGCGGTTCCCCTGATCCACAGCCCAGGGAAACCGCGGTCGGCCGACGCCGAAACGAAAGCGAATTGCGACTATCCGCGGGCCATGCCGAGCAGCGCGAACGGATCGAGGTCCTCGATCTGTGCGGCGTAGCGACGGGTCATCGCGGTGACCACCTCCGACGGCTGCATGACGGTCGGGACGCACATCCAGAAGAAGCCGTGGAGACTGTGGCGGCGGTACTCCTCCCACACCTCGTCGTCGGTCAGCCGCGGCCCACCGGCCGCCGCGAGTGCGTCGCGATAGTGCGCGAGCAGTGCCCGCTCGTTATCCCGCCGGTCGTCGGGCTCCAAGGCTGAACCGAGGAAGTACGCGACATCGTGTGCCCACGGAGCGAGGCAGGCGGTCTGCCAATCGAGGTACGCGGTCCGACCGCCGGGAAGGCGATAGAGCTGACCGGTGTGCGCGTCGCCGTGATTGATGACGTGGGTCGACGCGTCGTCGTACTCCCAGAGCTTCGCGAACGCGGCCCGGACGTACTCGCCGTCGCGCATATGAGCGGGGAGATCGGGAACCTCCTCGCGCTCGGTGAGCGGTCCGAACATCTCCGGACTGAGCATCACCTGGAACGCCTGGCGAGCCGCTTCCACCCCGACCGGCAGCCAATCGAACCGGCCCGGCTTGGATCCCCAGGTCTCCCCGTGGAGTCTCGCGAGCAATTCGAGCGTTTCACTCGCCGCATCGACGCCCCAGACGTCGACGCCGTTGCAGAACTCCGCCCCGCGCTGCGAGAGGTCTTCCATGATGACGATCCCCTGATCGTGCTCACTCGCCGCGTAGAACCCCCGCGGATGCTCCACCGTCAGTTCGGGTGAGAGATCGCGGAAGAAGGCTCCTTCGAGTTCATAGGCGCTACCGAGCCCGAACGCGCGGCTGCGTTCGTCGAAACCGCCCTTGATGCAGAGATGGTCGGGCAGGCCTTGGGGGTCGCCGTCGAACGTCAGGCGGACGAAAACCTTCGTCGCCGAGCCCCAGATGATTCGTTCGACGTCGAGTCCGCTGACGCGCACTCCTGGTCGATCGACGGAGAGGGCGGCAGTGATCCAGTCGGCTGTAATGCCGTCGACATCGCGAATGAGGAGGTCAGTTGATGCGTTCATGAGCACGACCATACAGAGTGTTTAGATATGGTGTCAATCACATTTCGCATGCGGATTCACGCCTCGTCGTACGCGTTCCCGGGCCCCGACGAGCATTGTCCGAGGCGTCGAGCACTGTGGCCGCATGGGAGTGAACAATCAGGCGAAGCGAGCTGCCAAGGCCAAGCAGCGTGCGCGGGAGCAGCACCACCGTCGCCCCGGCATGGCCGGCTCGCATCGACCGGGGTGCGTGAGGCGTCGGGATGTCGCGCATAGGTTCAGGACCAGCAGCTGACGTGGGACGACGCACTGGATCCGATGCTCGACCTGCTGGCCGCACTGGGTTCACTGCCGCCCCTCCCGGTCATCTTGCCCGCTCCTGGGGAATGGAATCCGCACGTGGACGCCGCACGCAGTGTCGACGACCGCATCCTCCAGAAGGTCCGCGGGCTTCTCACCAAGGCCGAGTCGACGGCCTCACCTAGATCGGGTTCGCCGCGGACCTCGGTTCCGTCGAGCTGCTGAGCACCTCGCTGCGCTTCCAGGCGAACCGCTCCATGCCCGCCGAGGGGTCCCGGCGATATCGCGACGGCGGTTCCCGGACCCGATCGTTCCTCATCGCCTACGGAATCCGCATCGGCGAACGCTTGCGCGAGGCGTCGAGCGAGACCGAGTCACGCGTCGACGCCGAGCACAACGAACGGTTGCTGCCCGTGCTCGCCGCCCGCGACGACGACGTCGCAGCGTACACCGAGGAACTCGTTCCACACGTCAAGGCGAACTCGATGAACATCTCGGACCGCGAAGGCTACGGCGCAGGCCGCCGCGCTGCCGACGAAGCGCACATCGAGATCCGAGACGCGATCGCGGATTGATCGAAAACACGACCGGTGCGCGCACTCGCCCTCGCACCCCCTCCACTACGGTCCATCAAGCGCCTTCTGCATAGCCTCACAACAGTGGTCGAGGTCTGCGAGCTGGTCGCTCGTCAGGGGATCAACGAAGAACCGACGCACTGTTGCGACGTGTTCCGGCGCCGCTTCTTGGATCTTTTCCCAGCCGGCGTCGGTCAGACTGGCGTTCGTGTAACGACCGTCGTCCGGCGACGGCGCTCGGGTGACCCATCCGTGATCTTCCAATCGCTTGACCACATGCGAGAGTCGTGACAGCGAACCGTTTGTGAGCACGGCGAGGTCACTCATCCGAGCGGTGCGCCCCGGAGACTCCGACAGCCCGGCGAGCGCCAGGTACTCGTACCAGTTCAGGCCCGCATCACGGCGCAACTGAGCATCCAACTCCTGCGGCACACGAACCAACAGGTGGGAGAACTTCAGCCAGACAGCGAGTTCAGCAGGACTCAACCACGGCGACTCGTCACTCATGACACATGATCTTAGCAATGACTTGAATCTTCAACTACTTGGTGCTTTCATGATGACTTGAAGGTTCAAGTTGTCTGTCGGAAGGGCCAACCATGCCTCGCATCGCCATCATCGTCGGAAGCACCCGCCCCGGGCGCATCAGTCCGAAAGTCGCCCAGTGGGTGCACACAGTCGCGTCTTCGCGCGACGACGCCGAATTCGAAATTCTCGACCTCGCGGACTTCACCCTGCCCATTTACGACGAGCCACTCCCCCCGTCGATGGGGCAGTACACCCACGATCACACCCGGGTCTGGAGCGCGGCGATAGCCGGGTTCGACGGCTTCGTGTTCGTCACTCCCGAGTACAATCGAAGCATTCCCGGTGTGTTGAAGAACGCGATCGACTACCTCAGTGCCGAATGGGCGAACAAGGCGGCCGGATTCGTCGGCTACGGAGTGGTCGGCGGCGCTCGCGCCCTCGAACACCTTCGACTCGTCCTGGGCGAGCTACGGGTCGCACCGGTGCGCGATGCCGTCTGTCTCTCGCTCTTCGACGACTTCACTGACTTCACAGACCTCACGCCGCGCGAGGTGCAGGTGACAGCCCTGGAGACGATGCTGGACGACGTCGTCGCGTGGTCCCGAGCGCTGGCGTCACTCCGCACGCCACAGCACGCCGAGACGGCGGTCTGATCCGGTGAACACCAGCATTCCCGCAGAGGGCCCGACGACACTGGTCCTCGGCAGTAACGGCACGACGGGGAGCCGAGTGCTCGAGCGGCTCCGGCGGCGTCACGTCCCGGTGCGCATCGGATCCCGTCGTGGCGAGCCACCGTTCTCATGGACTGACGAATCCACATGGGTCGCCGCACTCCATGAGATCGATCGCGTCTATGTACTCCATCCCCTGATCGGAGCACCCGACACCGCCGATCAAGTGGCGCGATTCTCCACGAAGGCAGCGGCGGCGGGGGTATCGCGCCTCGTCCTGCTCACCGCGCATGGTTACGACGAGTCGCCCGAACAGCAAGCCGTTGAGTCAGCGGGCACCGAATGGACGATTGTTCGCCCCAGTTGGTTCGCTCAGAACTTCGACGACGATTTCATGGGGTTCCGGACACTGCTGCGCGATGGAAACCTCACCCTGCCATTTCGGCACGCCGCCTTCGCCTTCGTCGACGCCGACGATATCGCAGACGTCGCCGTCGCGGCCTTGACCGAATCCGGTCATCACGGCAAGGCCTACGACGTCACGGGACCTGAGTCCCTCGATTATTTCGAAGTGGCCGAACGATTCTCGCAAATTCTCGGACGCTCGATCAGGTACACGCCGGTGACGTCCGAGCAGTTCGTTGATCGCATGAGCGACCTTGGATCTCCAAGCGATCCCGGTGCCGTGTTCGCCGCTGACGACGACGTTCGCGAAGCTGTCGCTCACGGTGTGAACGAAGCGCTCGGCCACCCCCCGAAAAGCCTCGATTCGTATATCACCACGATGGCGGCAACCGGAGTCTGGAATCCGGCAGCAGACTGACGAAGCAATAGTCCGCTATCACCCCGCCGATTGTTGCGGGCATTCGCGACGCACGAATGCCCGCGACAATCCCCGCCTCGAGAGCCGGCAACATCACAGGGTCATCCGGATGAGTTCGTCGCCCGCGTGCCGGACATCATCGTCACTCTCGTCGCCGCACGCGCGCCCCGACGCCAGACCTTCGGATGCGCGTCGGACGATGCGTGCGAGAGTGGGGTCGAAACCATCGGCCAGGAATTGCTTGCTCAACCAATTCTGGTGCTCACGTTCGAGTTCGGACGCTCCCGGGACCCCTTCGAGTCCGATCCAGAACGGCATCGCGCTGAGGAAACCGGGGAGGTCACTGCCGCTGAGACAAAGGGTGCGTACATAGGCGCGCAGCATCTTGCCTGGACAGTTCTCGGAGAGGTCCAGATTCGCTTGCACCTCGGCTTCCAGCCTGGCCTGCAGGTCGCGAAGCACTTCCAGGAGCAGGGCATCACGGGACGAGAAGTGGTGCAGGAGTCCGCTCTTGGAGACCTTCGCCTCGGTGGCAACGTCCGCAACGGTTACGCTGCCCCCCTTGCGTAAGAGCAAGTCGGCAGCCGCATCGAGGATGGCACGACGTGTGCGCTCTGTGTTCCTCGTTGCTGGGCGTTCGCTCATGTTCGGCTCCCACATCATCGACTGTCCCCACAGAATAGGCCCATTCGGTCTGAACAAGTCGACCCGCCGGACTGTCTGACCGACCACCGCGACGCGCACGTCCCCGAGACCTCTAGGCCCGCCTGCACCCGGGAATAATCGGACTCTAAATACTATTGTACCGACTAGATAGTCGGTTGAGGCGATGTCATCGCATCCTCAACTATCACCACGCGCCCCCGAAATGGAGTTTGCATGAGAGTCCCGACGGATCCCGGTCAGTTCGAGTTCGGTTTGAACTCGTTCGGAGAAGTGGCCACTGACAACCACCGCACACTCAGTGATGCCGAGACGGTGCGACTCCTGGTGGAGGAAGCAGAACTGGCAGAGTCTGCCGGCCTGGATGTCTTCAGTATCGGAGAGCACTATCGGGAGGACTATGTCGATACGGCAACCCCCGTACTACTGGCGGCCGCTGCGCAGGCGACGAGCACCATCGGACTCGGAACCTCGGTCACCGTCTTATCGACACAGGATCCGGTCCGCCTATACCACGAGTTCTCAACGGTGGATGCCATCTCGAATGGACGTACCCAACTCGTTCTGGGTCGCGCCAGCGTGCTCGATGCCTTCTCCCTGTTCGGGTACGAGATCGCGGAGTATCACGAGTTGTTCACGGAGAAACTCGACCTGTTCCTCCAACTCATGCGGACCGAGCGAGTCACCTGGTCGGGCAAGTACCGCAGCCCCTTATCCGATGCGTACCTGCGTCCCCGGATGCCCGACGGCGGCATCCCGACGTGGATCGGGATCGGGGGAAGTCCGGAATCAGTGCTCCGCGCTGCCGAACACGGCCTACCACTGATGATGGCTGTGATCGGCGGCCGGCCAGAACGGTTCGCGAGGCAAGCACAGTTGTACCTGCGCGCACTCGACGAGTTCGGCCGACCGGAACTGCCGATCGGCCAGCACTCTCTCGGACTCGTCGCCGCCACCGATGACGAAGCCGCGGAACGATACTGGCCGTTCTGGGAACGGATGATCACCGAAGCACACGAGTCGAACGGCTGGTTTCGACCCAGCAGAAAACGCTACCGCCAAGAGATCGACACCGGTGCATTATTCGTCGGGTCGGCCGAGACCGTCGCACAGAAGATCGCATCGATCGCCCGGTCGAATCATCTGTCTCGATTCGACCTGAAGTACGACGCAGTCGGCATGCCCCGGCAATCACGAGAGGACAGCATCCGGCTGTTCGGCGAGTCGGTCGCGCCGCGGGTGCGCGAATTGCTCGCCGACAGCAACGAGGTCACCGGCACACACGGAGGAACCCATGCAACCCAGTGACAACATCCAGTTCGGTTTCCAATTCTTCGGCGACCGGACACGCGATGACAATGACAACCTGATCACCTATGCGCAGGCCATTCGCAACACCGTAGACCTGGCAGTGCTGGCCGAAGACGTCGGCATCGACGCGATCGGCTTGGGCGAGCACCATCGCCACGAGTACGCGATCTCCACACCGGAGACCGTGCTCGCCGGAATCGCGACGAGAACCGATCGCATCCGGCTCGGCTCAGCGGTCACGGTGCTCTCAACGGATGATCCCGTGCGCGTCTTTCAACGGTTCGCCACCGTCGACGCCCTGTCGAACGGTCGCGCGGAAGTGATGCTCGGCCGAGGCTCCTTCACCGAGTCGTATCCCCTGTTCGGCTACGATCTGGCGAACTACGAGGTGCTGTTCGAGGAGAAGATCGACCTCTTCAATCGTCTGCTCGACGAGCAACCGGTGACGTGGGAAGGAACCATGCGCGCCCCGCTGCACGCTGCCGATGTGTTCCCCAAGACCGAAAGCGGTCGACTGGACACCTGGGTCGGCGTCGGAGGTTCTCCCCAATCGGTCCTTCGCACGGCGCGCTACGGCTTTCGTCTGATGCTTGCGGTGATCAGTGGACCGCCGCAACGCTTCGCCCGATACACGGAGCTCTATCGGAGAGCCGCTGAAGAGTTCGGCCAGGTTGCACACCCCATCGGCATGCACTCCCCCGGGCTGATCGCCGACACCGACGACCAAGCTAAAGAGATCTTCTTCGATCACTACAAGAAGGATCACGACCAGATCGCCCGCGAACGCGGGTGGCAGCCCATGCACCGTGCGGACTTCGACCGGGAGATCACCTACGGCTCTTTGTATGTCGGCTCTCCGGAGACGGTGGCACGAAAGATCGTCCACGCCGTCCGCGCACTCGGCCTGGGCCGCTTCGACCTGCCGATGGCCACCGCGATCCCGACCAGCGCGCTGATGCGCTCAGTGGAGCTCTACGGCACCAAGGTGATCCCGATGGTGCGCGACATGCTCACCGCGCACACCGAGCCAGGAAGACTCCGATGATGGCCACCAATCAGACCACGATCGGGATTCTTGGCGCAGGCAAAGTCGGCACGGTGCTGGCGCGACTCGCTGTGGGCGCGGGCTACCGCGTGCTCATCGCAGCTTCGGGAGATCCGGTCGACATCGCGCTGACGGTAGACGTACTCGCCCCGGGTGCCACCGCGGTGTGGTCCGCGGAAGCGGCACGGACAGCGGACGCGGTGATCCTGGCACTTCCGCTCGGAAAATACCACACTGTTCCACGCGAGCACCTTTCCGGAAAACTAGTCATTGACGCCATGAACTACTGGCTGGAAACCGACGGCGTCCGGGACGATCTCAGCGATCCACGCACCTCCACCAGCCACGCGGTGCAGGATTTCCTCGCAGACTCGCGCATCGTCAAAGCCTTCAACCATATGGGCTATCACGACCTCGAGGACGAGGCTCGTCCGTCGGGTTCGGCAGTTCGCAAAGCCGTCGCCATCGCCGGCGACGATCCCGCCGACGTCGCGGAGGTCGCCTCGATCGTCGACGCATTCGGCTTCGACCCCCTCGCGATCGGCAGGCTCGACGCTGGAACTGCGCTCCAGCCGGGGCATCCGGCATTCGGCGCCAATCTCGGTCTCGACGAGCTCTCGGCACTACTCGATCCGCGGCCAACCGCGTCGCGCTCGTCTTCATCCGCGGCGACATCGCATCCCTCGCCGACGGCACAACAGATGGTGAGCCGCGGAGACTACCCCTCAATACCGTCCCGCTGAATGGTCAGGCCGTCGGGCTCCCCCACAGCAATCCACCACCGCGCTCGCATCACGAATCGACACAGCCGCGCCCACTATCGACCATCAAGACAGAATAGCCGTCCATTTGGTCTGCTAAAATTTGGAATAACGAGAGGAGAACCAGTGGTATGAAATCCGAGGTCAACACCACAGTCCCCGATACAGACGGGGTCGGCGATCAGCCCCAATCACTCGCCAAGGAGAGCCTCGATCTCATCGGCCAACTGGGCTCACGAGCGACTATTCTCCAGATCTCGTCGGGATTCTGCGCCCCGTGCCGAGCCACTCGACTCCTGCTGAAACGCGTCGTCGACGCTGAACCCGGAGTGCATTACGCGGAGATCGACCTCGCCTTTCACCCAGAGCAGGCAGAACGCTTACAGATTGTCGACATCCCGACGGTCTTCTTCCTCAGTCCTCAGGGCACAATCCTCTCCCGACTCGTCGGCGTCCCCCGGCTGGCTGCCGCCCGGGCCCTGCTCCACAAAGTAGCTCCCTCCACGTGATCGGCATTCGTCATCATTGTGCACACACGACGAAGCCCCCTTCGGCATCATCCGAAGGGGGCTTACATCTGCGTTCCTCTGTGGAGCTAAGGGGACTCGAACCCCTGACCCCCACACTGCCAGTGTGGTGCGCTACCAGCTGCGCCATAGCCCCGTGTTCACTTGTACGCACCAGATTGTTTGCCTCTCTGAGTGCGCTAGCTAAATTACCCCACGCGCGTGGGGGGACCAAATCGGCTGGTCGGCGACCCGAGCGCAGAGATGCGCCGCCGTCAGGATCGTTTGATCGTCATGCCGGTCATTCCGCCGATCGAACCGGTCACGGTGATCACCTGACCGCCCGGTCGCTCCGGCGCTCCCGCCTTGTCCTTGATCGACGACCACCCGGTCTTGACGACCGACTGATACCGGATCTCCTGATCCGAACCGAGGCGGACTCGGACGGTGGAGGCCGTGACCTGCAACTGTAGTTCGACCGACGGCGCGGTGAACGTGGCCAGGCGATAGTCGATCTCGAAGGTACCCATCTGCCCGGTCAGAATCATCTTCGCGGGCACCGTCCACGAACCCTTGCGACGATGCGTATCCCACTCCGCCGCGATCGTCTCCGGGGTCAGATCCACCGACGCGGCGGCACCGACGACGGGTGCGTCCGGGAACAACGTCTGCGCGTTCGGCAGGTCCGCCACCACTCCTCTGAGGTCGCCGCGCGTCCGTGCCTCGTAGACGACGCCGGAGCGCTGCTCGAACTCGGTGATGTCGAGATAGCCCTGGGAGAAGGAATCGTTGATCAGCCCGATCGCACGCTCCCGCTCGGGATGGCCCACGCGGACGTCGTCGTCTGGGTGTTCGGCGCTCACGCCCGCCACTCTACGAGAAAGCGCGGCCCGCGGGTGCCATCGACCTACGCCGTGGGGCGATCCCCGGCAATGATGTCGTCGAGCCAGCCGGTGCCCGCGGTGATGTTCTCCACCTGTTTACCCGCCAGGAGCACCGTCGGCGTCGCGACCTGCCCCTCGGTGGAGTTGTTCAACTGCCCCTTCGACGCGTCGGCCATGCTGCGCGCTTCGTCGACCAATGTGCCCGACGCGATGCACTCACGGCTGGTCGGGCCGGCCCCGGAGGCGACCGCGAGATCGGCGATCTGTTGATTGTTCAGGTCGTCGTTCCACCGCTCGAACAGCGCCGAATGCAGCTTCCAGAACACCTCGCGGTCGTCGTTGCGGGCCACGCACAGCGCCGCGCCTGCGGCACGCGACGAGTAGTCGCCGGAGTCCGACGCCCCGTCCAGGAAGTTCAGCATGTGGTAGCGCGCACGGATCTTGCCGTCGATGACGTTCTGCCGAATCGCTGCGCTCGACTGCTTCTCGAACTCGCTGCAGTGCTCGCAGTGGAAGTCCTCGAAGATGTCGATCGTGATCGGGGCGGCCCGGTCGCCGACGATGAACGACGCGTTCTCGGCGAGGACCTTGTCGTCGACCGGCGGATACGACTTGTTGTTCATCCAGATGAAGCCGCCGACCACCAACGCGATCACGACCACGAGTCCGATGCCGAGATACAGGTACGACGACGCCCCTGCCGCCTGCGGCTGATAGTCGGGATTCTCGCGCGGTTTCTTGCCGTTGGTCACGCTGTCGACTGTAGCGGGGTTCGATCCCCTTACCCGCCGAGCACCGAATCGACCAGCGACTGCGCCTCCGCCTGAACCTGCGCCAGGTGGTCCGCACCGCGGAACGATTCGGCGTAGATCTTGTACACGTCTTCGGTGCCGGACGGCCGGGCGGCGAACCAGGCGTTCTCGGTGGTGACCTTCAACCCGCCGATCGCGGCGCCGTTGCCGGGCGCCTCGGTGAGGATCGCGGTGATCGGCTCCCCTGCGAGCTCCGAGGCGCTGACCTGGCTCGCGGACAGCTTCGCCAGACGCGCCTTCTGCTCGCGGTCGGCAGGTGCGTCGATCCGGGCGTACGCGGTCTGGCCGAACTGCTCGGCGAGGTCGACGTACCGCTCCGACGGCGTCTGCCCGGTCACCGCGAGGATCTCACTGGCGAGCAGATTCATGATGAGGCCGTCCTTGTCGGTGGACCACGGCCGACCGTCGAAGGTCAGGAACGACGCTCCGGCGCTCTCCTCGCCGCCGAAGGCGATGGTGCCGTCCAGCAGCCCGTCGACGAAGTATTTGAACCCGACCGGCACCTCCACCAGCGGGCGACCGATGCCGGCGGCGACTCGATTGATCAGCGACGACGACACCAGCGTCTTTCCGATGGCCGACGCTTCGCTCCAGCCGTCACGGTGGGTGAACAGATAGTCGATCGCGACGGCGAGGTAATGATTCGGGTTCATCAGCCCGGCGTCCGAGGTGACGATGCCGTGCCGGTCGGCGTCGGCGTCGTTGCCGGTCGCGATGTCGTACGACTCGCGGGCGGCGATCAACGACGCCATCGCGTTCGGCGAACTGCAGTCCATCCGAATCTTGCCGTCGGTGTCGAGCGTCATGAACCCGAACGCGGGATCGGTGTCGGGATTGACGACCGTCATCGAATCCAGCGCGTAGTAGTCCTTGATCTCACCCCAGTAGGCGACCGAGGCGCCGCCGAGCGGGTCGGCGCCGATCTGCACGTCCGCGGCGCGGATCGCGTCGATGTTGACGACCTCGCCCAACGCGGTCACGTACTCCCCGAGGAACGGGTAGTCGATCACCAGCTCGGAACTGCGGGCGCGCTCGAACGGAACGCGCTGGACGTCGAGGAGGCCGCCTTCGAGGATCGCGTTGGCGCGCGCGGCGATGGACGCGGTGATGTCCGAGTCCGCGGGTCCGCCGCTCGGCGGATTGTACTTGAAGCCGCCGTCGGCGGGAGGATTGTGCGACGGCGTCACCACGATCCCATCCGCCTGGACACCCGGATTCTCCCGGTTGAAGCGGAGGATCGCGCGACTGACGGCCGGGGTGGGCGTGAACTGGTCCTCGTCGGCGGTGAAGACCGAGACGCCGTTGCCGACCAGGACCTCCAGCGCGCTGCGCCATGCCGGAATCGAGAGCGCATGGGTGTCGAAGCCGATGAAGACCGGTCCCTCGATCCCGGCCTTCTCGCGGTGCTCGGCGATCGCCTGCGTCATCGCCAGGACGTGCGCCTCGTTGAACGCACCGTCGAGGCTCGACCCCCGGTGCCCGGACGTGCCGAACACGACGCGCTGATCCGGGTTCGCCGGATCGGGCTTGATCTCGTAATAGGCCGACTCGACCGCCGCCACGTCGATGAGATCGTCAGCGGTCGCGGGGGTGCCTGCTCTCGGATGCGCCATAGCCTCAATTCTGCCACCACGACCAGTTCGACACCGGTCCGACGACCGAACGACGCGGTCCCCGCGCCGTGACGAAACCTGGCTATTCTGGCCACAACTCATCCCTGACATCGAGAGCGACGACATCGTGTTCCTCAACGCCCTCCTGGCACCGATCCGCAGCGCGACGGCACCCGACCTCGTGGTCCTGGTCCTGCCCGGCGGCACCGACTTCAGCTATCGCCGCTTCTCGCCGTTGCAGGGCTCCGCACTGCGGATGTATCCGTTCACCGCCTCGATCCAAGCCCGCTTCGGCACCCGGGTCCGGGTGAAGCAGGCGCAGTACCGCGTCTACGGCTGGAACGGCGGCCAGGCGAGTCCGATGCCGCACGCTCGTGCGGCCCTCGAGGCGCTCGCCGACGAGCATCCCGGAGTCCCGATCGCCGTCATCGGCCATTCGATGGGCGGCCGGATCGCCGCGCAACTCGGCGACGACGAGCGCGTCACCGATGTCCTCGCACTGGCGCCGTGGTGGCAGTTCGCCGACTGGCGGCAGATCCACGACGGCGTGCGGGTGCGCGCGGTCCACGGCGACGCCGACACCGTCACCCGCGCTCCGCGCACGGCGAAGGGCATCGCCGAACTGGTGGCCCGCGGTGTCGACGCCGACTACCTCGCGATCCCCGGCGGTGGTCACCCGATGCTCGATCACGTCGGCGTCTGGCAGGGCAGCGCTCTGCGTTTCGTCGCCGACGCGTTGGAGCGGTCCGCAGCATGACCGTCCCGGTTCTGCAGGCCTCCGGACTCGCTCGGTCGTTCAACGGGCACTATGCGGTCACGGCCGCCGACGTCGCGCTGCACGCAGGTCGGGTCACCGGGCTCGTCGGCCCGAACGGTGCGGGGAAGACCACCCTTCTCCTGATGCTCGCGGGGCTGTTGGAACCCGATCGCGGCACCATCACGTTCGACGGCGCGGCCGTCGAGCACGCGAGACTGCGGGCCGCCACCGGCTGGATGCCCGACACGTTCGGCACGTGGGAGTCGTTGACCCCGCGCGAGATCCTCGTGGCCTTTGGCAGGCTCTACAGACTGTCGGCCCGCGACGGCGACGGCCGCGCCCGCGAGCTCCTGGCTCAGGTCCACCTGGAGGCGTTCACCGATGCTCCGGCGTCCGGCCTGTCCCGCGGCCAGAAGCAGCGCCTCGGCCTGGCCCGGGCCCTGATGAACCGCCCGCGCATCCTCCTGCTCGACGAACCCGCATCCGGAATGGATCCACGCTCACGCATCGAACTGCGAATGCTGCTCCGCACCCTGGCCGACGCCGGGACCGCAGTCCTGGTGTCGTCGCACATCTTGTCCGAGCTCGACGAGATGAGCGACGACATCGTCCTGATGCAGGCGGGCGCCACGCAGATTCCGCCGCCTGCCCAACGCGTGTCGTGGCGGATCCGACGCGTCGGTGAACCCGCCGATCGAGCGGTCACCGTCGAACTGCCGGACGACGCCGCAGCGGCGCAGTACCTGGCGCAGTTGATCGCCGCCGGCCATCTGATCGCCGAGTTCACTCGAGTCGGCACTGGTCTGGAACAGGTCTACCTCGGCCTCGACGCGGACAGGACCTGACATGAACCTTGCAGCCGTCACCACTGTCGCCGGTCTGGAAGTCCGGCAGCGGATCCGTTCCACCCGGTGGAAGTGGACACTCGCGATCCTGTTCCTGCTCATCAGCGTGCTCATTCTCGGCACGCTGTATCTGACGGTCGTGATCGCCGACCAGCGGTACGCCTTGTGGGCCGAGTTCCTGTTCGACTACACGCTCGGCCTCATCCTGTTTCTCGGGCTGGCCGCCGCACCCACCATGTCCGCGACGTCGATCAACGGCGACCGCCGCGACGCGACCCTCGCCCTGGTCCAGGCCACGCCGATCACCTCGGCAGAACTGACTCTCGGCAAGCTCCTCGGATCCTGGCTGGCCTCGCTCGCACTCATCGGGGTCGCACTCCCCTACCTGCTGTGGGGCTTGTTCACCGGTCCGGTGTCGATCCTCGCCGGTGTGCTCGGCATCGTCGTCACGGCGCTTCTGCTGGGCTGTTACTGCGGTCTCGGGCTCGGGTTCTCTGCCCTGACCGCACGACCGGCCGCCTCGGCGATGCTCACGCAGGCCACCGTCCTGCTCCTGTTGGTGGGACTCCCGATCGCCTTCGGGATGACCGTTCCGCTGCTGTACCAGGACCACGAGGTCCGGCAGGCGCGGTACGTGTACAACGCGGGCAGCGTGCGCCAGTGCGACGACGCCCCGCGCACCAAGAGCGTCGTCCACACCGAACGAACCTGGTGGTTGCTGCTGCCGAACCCGCTGCTGGTGGTGAGCGACGCTGTCGCGAGCGGCGTGGACCACGAGACGATCGACTCCGTGCGGAGCGCTGCGTCTGTGCCCGCGCTCGGGCAGTCGTTGGCACGATCGGGACCGGATCTCGCCGACCTCCGGTGCTCGCAGTTGGACCAGAGCAGCGACTTCCAGACCATCCGTGACCTCAGCGACCGCCGAGACAAGCGGTACATCGGCCACAACTGGTACCTGGGTCTCCTGGCGAATCTCGTCCTCGGCGCCCTCGGGGTCTGGGTCGCTGTTCGACGACTGCACGTGCCTGCCCGCCGCCTCCCCAAGGGAGTGCGCGTGGCGTAGCGTCGGAGGCGAACTCGGCGAAAGGAGCAACCGTGACAGTCTCTATCGCACGCGTCTACGATGCCCCCGGGGACGGCCGTGTGCTGGTCGATCGCCTGTGGCCCCGCGGGATCAAGAAGGACGACCCCCGCATCGGGCGGTGGCTCAAAGACGCGGCGCCGTCGAAGGAACTCCGCAGTTGGTACCACGCGAACATGGACCAATACGACACGTTCCACGAGCGCTACCTCGCCGAACTCTCCGCTCCCGGCCCAGCCGCCGACGCCCTCGCTGAACTAGTCGACCTCGCCAAGGCCGGCGACCTGGAACTCGCAACGGCGATGAAGGACCCCGCGCAGAGCGAGGTCCCGACGCTGGTCGAGGCGATCGAGGCCGAATTGGCGGGATAGGGCGCGGACGGAGGCGCCGACCGCCACGTCAGTTGCTGATGCCGAACTGCTTGATACGGCGGTAGATCGTCGCTCGAGAGATTCCGAGAGCGGCCGCTGCGCGTTCCTTGTCGAACTCGTGCGCTCTCAGGGCCTCGACGATCGCATCGCGCTCCATCCTCTCGATCGGACTGAGTGCGCTGCGTCCATGCGACCAGACCTCCGGCGGCAACGCGTCGACGTCGAGCGTCCCCGCCCGTTGCTGCCGAACCACATCGCGCAACACCTTGCGCAATTGCGCCACATTGCCCGGCCATTCGTACGCCGAGAGCATGCGCATCGCGGCCGGGGTGACGGCGAGATCGCCGCCTGAGGTGAGTTCGCGCAGTAGTTGCGGCACCAATACCTGCAGGTCAGAAATTCGGTGTCGAAGGGCAGGCACCATCACTGTCCGAGCGAAATGCGGAACGATCAAGTTGTCGAAGACCGCACCTGAATCGTCCGACGAGGTCATGGTGGCGCCGACCCACCCGCGGTCGGCGTTCATGGTCAAGAGCGCCGAGATCGAATCAATGCTCTCCGCGGGTGATCGGTCGATGTTCCTGATGATCACGGAGAAGCCATCGTCCGCGAGCTCGTCCTCGAGTACGCGCATCTGGTCCGAACCGACGACCAGCTCGGCGGCGTCGAACACCCTGACAAAACCCGGTCGATGCGTCTCGGCAGCGGCCCGCAGCGCCGCACAGCGACCGGTTCCGGCCTCGCCGTCGACCGCGACCCAGATGCTGGAGCTGAGCGCATGCCGCAACTCGTCGCACAGGATTCGCCACGGCACGCTCCAACCCACCAGCCCCGGCAGCGCGGCACTCAGGCCGCGACGCACACTTCCGGACCGGGTGTCCTCGTCCGCCAGACGCACCACGAACAGCGCGAGCGTCGCCCCGGCGTCCTCTACTCGTGTCAAACGCACGGTCCGCCCGCTCGGCAACGTCTGCACCGCCGAGCGCAGGCCGGCGTGTGCACCGTCGATCGCATACTCGATCAAGGCGGCGACGTCTGCCGAGCCGAGCGTCCGACGAAGCTTCTCGTTCATCAGAGTCATGTCCTCGCCGAGAACGATGAACATCGCCGACGGGTTGCGACGACGTTCGGCGAGATATGCATTGAACGCAGCGACGTGGCCTTCGCCCGAGTGCTGCACGATGAGTGCCTCGATCTCCTTGACTGTCGCCTCCGCGAGGCTGAGCATCAGCTGCCCACCGATGGCCGAGCGTCCCGTCATGTCGAGCGCTCCGAGCATGACCCCGGAAATCGGGTGAATGATCGGCACCCCCGCGCACGCCAATCCGGTGAGTGCCGCCGAGTAGTGCTCCGGGCCGACGACCAGCGTCGACCGCCGCGTCGCCAAGGCTGTACCGATTCCATTGGTGCCGACGAACTCCTCCGAGTAGGAGAAGCCCGGCGCCAACTGGACGTCGTCCAGGCGATGACGGAGGTCGGTGCGCTGAGCCGATCTGCTGAGAACGACTCCATCATCGGAGGTGAGGATCACGGATATCGGCTCGTCGGAGAGCGTGGCGACGAGATTCTCGATCACCGGATTCGCCGCCGCCACCAACAGTGAGTCGAGGTCGGGCTCCCCGATGAACGGCACTGCGACATGCGTACTCGCGACTTCGAGTGCTTTCGACCGTCGCCACGACGTCTCGATCTGCTCCCGCACATGCCCGGTCGACAACTCATCACTGAGAAACCGCTCACGAACCAACTCGATATCCAGATCCGCCATTCCAGCCCGCTCTCCCATCCCACACCATCATTTGTGGTGCAGATCACCACATCAGGCAGGTTACGCCCCCGCGAAACCCACCCCTGTCTCAAAATGAGATTGCCGATGCAACCAGATCTCTCGGCGTCACCCTTTACCCGGATTAAGGATTTTGTACGGGTCGAAGGCCTGTCGTATCCGGGACTGGAGGTCGAGTTCGGCGTCACCGATCATCAATCGGAGATGTGCGCGTTTCAAGACTCCGACACCGTGTTCGCCGGCGATCGTCCCTCCCAACTCGACGGCACGCTCGACGATCGCCTCAAACGCCTGGCCGGCTCGGGACACCTGGCTGGGATCGGTCTCGTCGAACATGATCGTCGGATGCAGATTGCCGTCTCCCGCGTGGCCGAACGTGCCGATACGGATGTCGTACCGCTCAGCGATCCGATCGATGGACTGCATCATTCCCGGCAGTTGGGGCACCGGAACGGCGACGTCGTCGAGGAGAACGCCTCCCGAGCGTTCCAACGCAGGCAAGGCCATCCGACGCGCAGCCATCATCGCCTCGCCCTCCTCGGCGTCGTCCGTCGACCACACTTCACCTGCGGTACGACGGCACACGGCCGCACAGCGCTCAGCATCGGCGGCGAAGTCGGCGCCGTCGCACCGGATCAACAGGAGTGCGCCGGATTCGACGTCCAATCCCATCCGCGTCATCGACTCCACCGCGCGTATCGTCGTGCGATCCATCACCTCCATCACGCAGGGGTCCGCGACCGCCGCGCACTCGATGACGGCATCGATCGCGCTCGCGCAATCGGGAAACGACGCCACGACGGTCGACATGGCGCCGGGCGCTCGTCGAAGACGGACGGTGACTTCGACGATGACGGCAAGTGTTCCCTCCGAGCCGACGAGCAGGCTGCCGATGTCGAGTCCGGCCACGTTCTTCCGAGTCCGGGAACCGGTGTGGATCACCCGCCCGTCCGGCAGCACCGCCTTGATCCTGGCCACGTGATCGGCCGTCACGCCGTACTTCACACAGCACGATCCGCCCGCGTTCGTGGCGACGTTTCCGCCGATGGTCGAGAAGTCCCGACTACCGGGATCGGGCGGATACCACAGTCCGGACGCCGCTGCGGCCCGCGCCAGATCTGCATTGACGACTCCGGCCTGGACGGTGGCGAGCTTCGATGCGACATCGATGTGGATGATCTGATCGAGGCCGGCGAGGCTGAGGATGACGCAACCGTCGACGGCGTTCGCGCCACCGGCGAGTCCGGAGCCGGCGCCGCGAGTGACCACCGGAATCCGACGCGCGTGGGCCCATTGCATCGTGGCCCGGACGTCGTCGATGGACCGCGCCCGGACCACACAAAGCGGACTGCCCGCGCTGGTCAACTTGGACTGGTCACGTCGATAGCTCTCCACCACCGCCGGGTCGACCGTCACCGCGCTGCCGATGACCGATCTCAGGGCCGCGATCGCCGCGCCCGACGGATCAGCGTCCGTCGGCGCCGGTGACGCTTCACCATCGACGAGAGCGTTACTAACGGTGCTCAAGCTCGCCCATTTCCGACCACCCGTCACCCTCGACGTCTCTGCTGACGATGCGCGGGGTCGATTTCAATGCCGGGCGCATCGCGTCCAGGCCTTCCTGGAAGTGCGGTGCGTTGACGTGGGCCGCACCGGCGTCGGCATCACGGAACGCCTCGACCAGGACGAACTCGGAAGCATTCTCGACACTGCGCGACCAGTCGAACCACAGGTTCCCCGGTTCCGCGCGGGTCGCAGCCGTGAATGCCGCAGTCCGCGCCATCCAACTGTCGACGTATTCGTCGCGCACGTCGAACTTCACCACGATGAAGATCATCAGATCCTCCTTTTCTCAGCTGCGTGAATCAGTAGATGTTGGATGGGCGGACCATGCCTTCAGCCAGGTCCCCGAAGCCCGGAGCATCGATCGCTCCGGGATTGGTGAAGATCTCCTCGACGACGGCGGTCTCGGTCGTGATGAGCAGAGCTGCGATCGACGCCGCACTCTCGAGCGCGGCGCGCGTGACCTTGTAGGGATCGATGATCCCCTCCTCGAACATGTCGCCGTAGGTACCGGTCAGCGCATTGAATCCGTGGCCGTGGGGAAGCCCCGACACCACGGCGACGACGTCGTCGCCGTCGAAGCCCGCATTGGTTGCGATCCACCGAAGTGGCTCGTCCAGCGAACCCCGCACCACTTCGATGCCGACTGCCTCGTCGTCGGACAGGCCGGTCAGATCTGCCAGCGCGCGGTGCGCTTGCGCGAGAGCCGTGCCTCCGCCGGCGAGAACTCCCATCTCGACGGCCGCCCGAGTTGCCGACAGCGCATCCTCGACGCGCAGCATGCGCTCCTTGAGCTCGACGCTGGTGAAGCCACCGACTTTGATGACCGCGACGCGACCGGTCAGTCGCGCGATGCGGAGTTCCAAGCTGTCGCGATCCGCATCGATCCGCGCGCGATCGAATTGCGCCTGCAGTTGGGCGACCCGCGCGTCGATCAGCGCTTGTTCGCCGGCGCCGCCGACGATGGTCGTGTCGTTCTCCGTGACGGTGACCCGGGTGCACGCACCGAGGTGCGTAATGCTGACCTCGTGGAGTTCGATGCCCGTGTCCTTGGCGATCACATGTCCGCCGAGCGCCACGGCGAGATCCTCCAACTCGGCAACACGGCGGTGTCCGAATCCCGGGGCTCGCACGACGACCGAGCGCATCGTGTTGTGCATGTTGCCGCCGACGAGGAGTTGCAGCGCCGCGCCGTCGACGTCTTCGGCGAGCACCAGCAGAGGCCGGTCTGCCCGCTTGGCCGCCTCGACCGCGGGCATCACGTCCTGCACCGCCGTGATCTTCTTGTTCGTCAGCAGGACCACCGGCGAGTCGAGCACCGCTTCCATCCGCTCGGGATCGGTCACCATGTAGCCCGAGGTGTACCCGTGGCTGAACTCGATGCCATCGACGACGTCGACGGAGATGCCCAGGCTGTCCGACTCCTCGGTGGTGATGACGCCGCTGCGACCCGCGAACTCGACTGCCTCGGTGATCGCGGCGCCGATGGTCTCGTCGTCACTCGCCGCCAGGCTGGCGATCTTGACCAGTTCGGACGTGTCGGTCACCTGCACCGCCTGCTCGTCGAGGGCACCCAGCACGGCGCCGACGCCACGCTCGATCCCGCGACGCACGCGCATCGGGTTCGCCCCGCGATCGACGGCCCGGAGGCCTTCCCTGACCATGGCCTGCGCCAAGACCGTCGCCGTCGTGGTGCCGTCGCCCACGACGCCGTTCGTCTTCATCGCGACTTCTTTGACCAGTTGCGCACCCATGTTCGCGAACGGATCGCGAAGCTGGATCTCGCGGGCGATGGTGACACCGTCATTGGTGATCGTCGGCGGACCGGTCAGCTTCTCGAGGACGGCATTGCGTCCCTTCGGTCCGAGCGTCACCTTGACCGCGTCGGCGAGGGCGTTGACACCGCGTTCCAGTCGGAGGCGGGCATCGGAGTTGTAGCGCACTTCTTTTGCCATGATGGCGAGCCTTTCGGGAACCGGTCCGAGACCGGGTTACGGAGATGGTGGAGTGATCCGGCAGCAGCGTCGCGCGGTCAGGGGACGAGGATTGCTCGTCCCCTGACGCGACCGGCGTCGAGGTCCTTGAGCGCGGCCCCGAACTGTTCCAGCGGGTACTCGGTGGTGTGCAGCTTCACCTTGCCCTGGGCGGCGAGCGCCATCAGTTCCCCCAGGTCGTTGTACGACCCGACGAGGTTTCCGATGAAGTTGATCTCGCTGGAGACGATGTCGATCGTCGGCACGTCGATGTTCTCGCCGTACCCGACCACCAGGTAATTGCCTGCGTTCCGCAGCATTGCGACGCCCTCTGCCGTGGCGCCGCCCTCACCGACGAAGTCGAGGACCGCCTCGGCTCCGCGGCCGCCGGTGATGTCCAAGACCTGCTGAATGTGCGTGCCGTCGGCGACGATCCCATGGTCCGCGCCCACGTCGACGGCCAGCGCCAGAGCGTCGGGATTGCGATCGACCACGATCATCGTGACACCGGAGATCGCCGCGAGGACCTGGATGCCGATGTGGCCCAGTCCGCCTGCGCCGATGACCACGCAGTAATCGCCCGGCCGGGTGACCGCCGCGACTTTTGCTGCCGCGTGATAGGCGGTCAGGCCGGCGTCGGCGAGTGCTGCGACCTCGGCCGGCTCCAGCGAGTCGTCGAGCTTGACCACACTGCGGGCGGTGGTCTTGAGGTACTCGGCGTAACCGCCGTCGGTGTCGATCCCCGGGAACTGGTTGTCCTCGCAGTGCACGTCGTCGCCCGCGCGGCAGGCTCGGCACAACCCGCAGGTGATCAGGGGATGGAGGATCACCTTGTCACCGACCTCGACATTGGTGACCGAGCTGCCGATCGCGTCGACCCATCCGGCGTTCTCGTGCCCGATGGTGTACGGCAATGCGACGTGCGTCTTCGGTTCCCACTGCCCCTCCAGGATGTGCAGATCAGTCCGGCACACGCCGGCGCCGCCGATCCGCACGATCACATCCATCGGTCCGGTGACCTCGGGCTTGGGAACCTCGTTGAGAACCAGATCCTGGTGGTAGCCGACCACCTGCACTGCCTTCATGACGACCTCTCCGCGCGGGTGCGCATGTTGGTGATGAGCGGGCCGTCGGTGCCCGCACAGTCGCCGTCGTCGGCATAACGCGTTGCCAACAAGCCGCGACAGAAGTGAGAATTGCCCTCGATCGAGATTCGGACCGATCGAGCGAACCGCAATCGGATCGGCACCTGATCGTCCGGTAGCGACCGCCCCTGGTCGTCGACCAGGACCGGCGCGTTGGGACACAGGCTGAGTCCGATCGCCGTCCGCCGACGCCGAAGCGCGAATGTCGTCTGGTCCTCGGGCAGGTCACGCAGGGTGACCCGCCCGACGGTCTCCGATGTCGCCGATCCCTGGGCGATCAGGCGCGACAGACTGCGCTCCATGGCTGCGGTGTGGGCCTTCCGCAGGAACGTCTCGCGGAGTTCGACGAGGCTCTCCTGCGCCTCCTGCCCGAAGGTGCCTCGATAGCCCGCCCGAGCTGCGAGGCCCGCATTGATCTTGTCGCTGTCGTGGTGGTCGTCGAGATACACCCGCACCACCCCGATGTCGTCGATGAGCTCGAGCGCATCAACGGCGTCCGACGCCATCAAGTAGGCGAAGTTCGGGGAGCAGAACGACGTCGGCAACCGGAGGTGAACCGACACCCCGTCATCGTCGATGGCGATCGAGCGAACGAACTTCAGCTCGGTGATCGGTTCGTCCAGCTCCGGATCCATCACGGTTCCCAGGCCGTCCATGATCTTCGACTCGAGACTCTCATCCGTGCCCGGCGAGCCCGCAGACGTCTGAGCCCGTTGCTCCAGCGCAGTCATCACGGTCTCCTAAACCAGTGCCGACGACGGCAGTTGCAGTTCCGCGGGAACCTGGATGTGCGGATACAGCGCGGCTGCATTCAGTCCGAGGATCTTCTTCTTCTGGTCGACTGTCAGCGGTGCGTACTCGGTCATGTCCTCCGGGATCTGGAAATCAACGAACTTCTCGATCAGCCACCGCGGGGTCCACAGCGCATAGTCGCTCGAGAACAGAATGCGATCCTCATCCAGCCAGTACAGGAGCTCACCGATGATCTGCGCGAAGTAGCGCGGCCTGGTGTGGATGAACGGCATCGCCACCGCGAGTCCGCCGTAGACGTTCGGCTCCTGCGTCGCGATCCAGCAGAAATCCTCGAGGCGTGGCAGACCGACGTGTTCGATGATGAAGTTGAGATCGGTGTAGTCGGTCGCGACCTTGTCGACATCGCCCACATCGAAAGCGTCCTTGTCGAGGGGCCGAATGGTGGGGCCCTTGTGAACGTGGACGTTCTTGACACCCAGTTTCAGGCACTCTTCGAGATAGCGCCGCGACCACGGGTCATCGAGCTTGTAGCCGCGAGACTCGCCGTACCAGTCCGCCGTGTAGAGCTTGACTCCGGTGAACTGGTGTTTGGCGGCATCACGACGGAGTTTCTCAAGCCCATCTTCTCCGTGGCGGGGGTCGTAGGCGTAATTGTGAGTAAGGATGTCGGGGTTCTTGGCCCGGAGATCTTCGATCTCCCGATACTGCGAGAAACCGGTCTTGTAGAACTCAGCGAGAACAGTCGGCTGGACGATTGCGTGGTCGACATATCCGTCGACGAACAAGTCCTTCATCATCCGATCGCCGCCGTAGTAGGTGTACTCGTCGTACTCCCAGACCTCTTCTTCGGGGCTCAGATTGCGGTGATAGTCGTAGAAGCAGTCGATGAACTGTTTGCCGTGAATGTTCTTGTGGTTCTCAGCGCGACCGTCCCACAGGTGGACGTGCGCGTCGACGATGAAATACTTCTCGCCATTCTTCTCATACATGTCAGGTCACTCACTTTCATTCGTCGACGCGATGACTGTGCGGATCGCGTGTCTCGGTGGGTTCGTGTCGGATGGTGACTCCTCGCCGGGTCGCGGGTGATGGGCCGACCCGGCGAGGAGCGTCTTCAGGAGGCGGTCAGGTCGAAACCGATGTACTCGGCCGCGTCCTCCGGGCTGGCGAACAGGATCGTCTGGTCGTCGAGGTGGACCATGCGGCCGTAGTGCGTCGAGCTGATCTCTTCGAAGACCGAGCCGTCGAAGTCTTGACCGAGCGCGTCGGTCAGTTCCTCGTAGTCGAAATTGAGCCGGCCGCTCCCGTCGACGCGGATCATCGACGGATACTCGGTCAGTTCGACGCCTTCTTTGGCGCCCATCACGTCGGCGACGACGCGACCGATCGGAGTGTTCATCAGGGTCACGCCGCACATGTTCGAAAACTCGGTGGACGATCCGAAATTCATACTCACTGGTTCAGCTCCTTGGGAACGTCGACCTCGATGGTCGTCAGGACTTCACGGAAATTGTTGATGGCGGCTTCCAGGCTGGAAGCGAACGTTATTGACTTCTCTGCAGGCTGCGACCAGATCGGCTGCAGCGCACGGGCCGCATCCAGGCACCGCGGCACCCATTCGGCCATCCACTGCCCGAACAGTTCACGGTTGTACTCACCGTGTTCCGGATCGCGCGAGAGCATCCGGAACAGATTGCGCGTGTAGGCCAGGTCGCGGTCGTAGTCGTGCTCACCGGTGCCGACGATCGTCGGCGTGATGTAGTCGCCGTTGCGGGCAGCCACCTGCATCACCAGATCGCTGCGGAACAAGGAGCCGACGAGCTGTTCGAAGACGATGTTCGTCACGAACAACAGTTGGCACCAATCGCCGATCGCGGTGAGGCGCTCGACGGCTTCACGCGTCGGCTGCCATTCGACGGCGTTCTGCCACACCTCTTTGTGCGCCGCGCCGTCGAAGTCCGGCATTTCGTCGGCCAGGTCCAGATTGAACAAGGCGAGGTCTTGCGCAAACCGCATCTTGTGTGCCGCGTTGACGGCCACCGCCGTGTTGATCATGTTCGTCGGTCCGGACCGCTGGATCGAGGTGAACACGTGCAACGCGAGACCGTTCTCGGCGTGCATCCAGGCACCGAGGTTGCGTTCGATGAACTTCAGCCACGGCCGGTTCCAGCCACCGTAGGCATGGGCGCGTTTGGCGTTGCGCAGACACAGCTCCACCTGATGAACGACTGCCGAGTTGTTCCGGTAGATGGTCTGGTCCCACTCCTCGTTGGGGTCGAGGAATTCGTGCCAGTTGCTCGAGCGCGCCTGCGTCCACTCGTGGGGGTATCCCCCGGGTCCGGTGCCGAATCCGTAGATCCAGCCCTGCGTCAGGTGGCGGGCCGGGTCTGGCTGAACGTCGACGGTGACTTCCTCATACATCGTCGCGCGCTTCTTCGATGGTTCGAAGTAGCTGAACTTTCGGCTCTTCGAGCTCGGAAATTCCAGGGCGCCGGCTTCAGCATCCGTGAATTCGATGCTCGGGAAGCTTCTTTCCCGTGGTGCGCTTGGTGCGGACATGCTGGGTGTTCCTCTCTGCAGCGGCCAGGTCGGCCTGTACAAGGGCTGGGTAGCTCAGCGGCGTGGACGATCAGTCGAACGCCGGGCTGGTGAACTTGTCGTAGAAGACTTGGTCCTTCGGGACGAGCTTGGAGTCGGCGAGCGCGAGCGCGGCGTCGACCATCGGCGGCGGGCCGCAGAGATACACCTCGGTGCGGCCGAGTTCGGCTTCGTTCCGGTCGACGACGTCGGTGACGTTGCCCTGCTCCACTCGAACTCCCGCGGGCAGGTCGTCGAGCGACTCCGAGAGACAGGCGATGAACTCGAAATCGGCGAGTTGTGCACCGAGAGCGGCGATCTCGTCGAGGTAGAACAGATCCGACGCCGTACGCGCTCCGTAGTAGAAGCGCATCGGACGTTCCAGTCCGATTTCGCTGGCGTGCCGAAGCAGCGAGAGCACGGGGGCCATGCCTGCGCCGCCACCGACCAGAATGATCGGCAAGACCCGTCCGTCTTTGATGGTGAACGACCCATAGGGCCCGGTGAGGTCGAGATCGGCGCCGACCTCGAGCCCGTCGTCCAGCAGCCCTGCGAAAAGACCGCCGGGATACTTCTTGATGAGGAATTCGAAATGTTTCGGGTCAGCCTGGGTGGTTGCCAACGAGAACGATCTCGTGACGCCTTCATGGCCGGGCACGTGAATGTCCACGAACTGTCCCGATTTGAATTCGAATTCAGCCGGCTCCACCGCTTCCAATTGCAGGGAGACGATGTCGGCAGTCTTCGGCTCGATCGCGACGATCTTCGTCCGAATGTCTTGAATCGGCGCTCCTCCGAGAAGTTCGTCTTCGTCGAAGTTCAACAGTTCGATCTCGCAGTCGTCATACGCCCACGTCCGACAGAGAAGGACATAGCCCTCCTCGACTTCGGCATCGTTACACGCGAATGTCGAGTAATCGTCCATCTGGACGTCGCCGTCGAGAACCATGGATTTGCACGCGGAGCAGCGTCCTTCACGACACCCGTGCATGAGGTGTATGCCTTGGCGGAACGCGGCGTCGAGGATCGTCTCGTCCTCGCCGACTTCCATCTCGATGTCCACGGGCACGAAGTTGATGCGGTGAGTGTCGGACACAATGACTCCTCGGTGAAGCAGAATGGTGAAGTTTAGGAAGGGTGGTGGACCGCCCCGACGATTCCGTCGGGGCGACCCACCGGTGATGACGAGTCAGTTGGCGGCGTAGTACGCCGCAGCAACCGTGTCTGCCCGGTAGTCGGCGAGATGCTTCTCGCGTTCGGCGTCAGACATCTCGTTCAACACCACATTGGGACTGTTGAACTGAATGCCGCGGACATCGTCGAGAGTCCACAGCTTCTTCGGGTCGTCGAGATGCAGGTGCGGCTGGCCGATCAACGTCTTACCGTCGTCGCGGACGTAGCCGAGGTTCTGCACGATGTCGGCGAGATCGCCGCCGTGATGCAACGTCTCCCACTCACGGAATCCGGTGAGACGCCCCATATTCGGCGTCTCGCGGCCCTCGTACTCACCGCGGAATGCGGTGACGTCGGTCCAGTGGCAGGTCTCCGAGCAGTAGGTACGCCACTGTCCGTCGACCTTGTCGTCGACCATGTCCTCACGGATGAGGCACGGAACCATGCACGTCCAGCAACGGTGCGGATACTGGTATCCGACCTCCTCGAACGCGATCGGCTTGTTCCGACCCGGGTAGGCCAGACGGTTGTAGTTCTCCCACCACTTGCCGAACTTGTTGTACCAACCGGGGTACTTCTCTTCGAACCATTCGAAGTCGGTGTCGGTCATCGCATCGATGCGCCAGTAGTTGACCGGCCAACCGGTGGCGAAGAACCGTGCGACCTCGTGCACGTAGTGCTTGTCGACGATGCGCTTCCAGGCTTCCTCGACCAGGTCGTGCGGAATCGTCAGACCGTACTTCTCCAGCGGGAGCAGGTAGCTGCGGTAGTAGTCGTCGTAGATCCACCGACGCCACATCTCGGCGTAGCTCTCGCGATCCTTCCGACGGTCCTTGGTCCCGTACTCGATGAAGGTGCCGATCGCCGCGTCCACCACGCAGTGGTTGTTCCACCAGGCGTAACGCAGGTCCCGTTCCAGCAACGGCCGGTTGCGTTCATCGGCGAGTGCCATCAAGAGAATGGAGTAGCCGTTCGAGATGTGGCGCGACTCGTCCGACTGCACCGAGTGGAAGACCGTCGGCAACAGGTAGTCGCCATTGGCCGCCGCCTCGTCCGGCATGGCGACGAACAAGGTGTTCGTGAAGGCGGTCTCCGCGACCACGGTCAAATAGATGTTGGCCGCGGTGATCGCGTCACCGGTGATGAATCCCTCGCCGAACTGGCGGCCGATCGTGCCCGCGTAGTTGTTCGCGAACGCCTTCTCCGTGATGTCGAAGCCGGCCGGGTCGATGTAGTTGTTCATGTACAGCTTCTTCAGATTCATCTGAATCGTCGAGTGCCGTACTTCGTCGATCATCTGTACCGCGAGTCCGTTGTGAATCTCGGGGTTCGGCACCGCGTCGATCGCCATCGGCATGGCGCGGGCCGCGGAGATCTCCGGGAAGGGAATGATCGACAGAAACAGCTTTTGCCATTCGAGCCACCGCTCCTGAACCTGTCGGAACATGTTGCCGCGAATGGCGCCGTCCATCGCGCCGTAGACGCGGTTGTCCTTCTCCTCCTCCATGGGGAAATACGACCGCATGATCTGCTTGAGCGGATCCTTCTTGGGAGCCTTCTCAAACGTGTAGTCGGTACCGAACCGAGTCGCCGGAGTGGCGAATGTTGGTTCCCACGACAATTCCGTGATCTTTGCATGCGCCTTGGTAAGGCTCTGCCTACTCAAAATTTGCCTCCTAGTCGGAGAGTCGGCTGTGTGTCGACTCTTGGCTGACGTGGTAGAAGCAATTCAAGTGCGCTCAGCGCGATGCGACCGTCTCACTATGAGATACGGATCACATTGTCCTTGCAGTGAGATGGAAGACGCATTCGACGTGTGTGCGGACAGGATGCAAAAATCTGCCCGAGCAGCACTCTCCGACGGAACATTGCCGACGGAGAGTGCTGCTCGGGCAGATCTTTTCGCTAAGCGGACGGAGGCGGGGACCCGGCGGCGCGGATCTACCTCGGGAACGCGGGCCGCAGCCAGCGAGGCGGTGTGAACGGCGTGAGTCGGCCCGCGGGTTGGGCGAGTCGATCGGCGACGCCCCACACGGCCGCCAGATTGTGCCCGAATCCGAGGTGCGAGCTCACGACCTCGATGTTCTCGCTGAGCTCAGTCGGCTGGTCGCGACATGTCTGCCAGGCGACGACCCCGTCGTACCGGCTGTAGAAAGCGGTCGACGGCATCGCCAGCGGCGGCGCGTCGGCCTCCAGCGGGACGCCGAGCGGCCGAGCGTGAAACGGCGACATCAGATCGAACGCAGGCTTCGCGCGGCTCTGCTCCTCCGTCTCCATCCGGAACGGACTGCCGAGGGTGATCACCTGCCGCACCTTCTCCGGCGTCTCTCGCGCGAGCTCCCGAGCGAAGATGCCGCCCAGGCTCCACCCGACCAGGCTCACCGGCTGCCCGTGCTCGTCGTAGACTTCGTCGAGCCTGCGCCGCATGCCGCGCAGGATTCGTCGGCTCGGCCCGATGTTGACGCCCAGACCCCAGCCGTACGTCGGATAGCCGAGGGCCTTGAGCGTGGTGCGCAGCGGCAGCGTTGTCATATCCGGGGTGGTGAACCCGGGCAGCACCAGCACCGGCTGCGTATCGTCGCTGATCGGTGCGGACACCATCGTCGGCCACATCCATGCGTACGCGCCGAGCTCCCAGACGGCCCGCGTGAAGTCAGTCGATGTCAGAGCCAGACTCGGCTTGTGTGCGGGACGCCGGGTCACGGCGGTCGGGTCTGACCTCGTCGGGGCCGCGGTCATCAGTTCGTCAGCATTCCGCCGTCGACCGGGATGGTGAGCCCGGACATGTAACTGCTGGCGTCACTGGCGAGGAAGACGAGCGCCGAGTCGAGCTCCCCGGCGTTGCCGAGGCGACCGAACAGAGTCCGCGGCACCACGCGGCTCTCGAGCACGCCCTCGGCGAACTCGCCGGTCATCTCCGACTCGAAGTAGCCTGGCGCCAGCGCATTGACGCGGATCCCCTTGCGCGGAGTCCACTGCTGCGCCAGGTCGCGTGTGAGACCGATGACGGCCGACTTGCTGGCCGAATAGCCTGCCTGCGGCATCAGCACGCTCGTGATGCCCAGGATGCTGGCGATGTTGATGATCGCGCTTCCCGGCTGCATCACCCGCGCGCACGCCTGCGCCATCCAGTAGGTGCCGTTGAGGTTGACGTCCATCACCTTGCGGAACTCGTCGGGGTCCTGCCGCAGTGCGGGGACCGAGTCCGCGATGCCCGCGTTGTTGACGAGGACGTCGAGCCGCCCGAACTCGGCCATCGCCGCCTCCACGGCCGCCGTGCACTGGTCGGGATCGGCCACATCGGTGGTGACGGCGAGCGCACGACGACCCATCGCCTCGATCGCAGCTTTGGTGTCAGCGAGGCGATCGGTGCGCCGTGCCGCCAGCACGACGTCGGCGCCGACGTCGGCGAGGGCCTTCGCGAAGCCGACGCCGAGGCCGCTCGATGCACCGGTCACGAGCGCGACCTTGCCGTCGAGGCGAAAGGTGTCGAGGATTGTTGACATTTCTGTTGTATCTCCTGATCGAAAGTCTGAAGGGAACGGGTGAGGCAGGTCAGCCGAGGGCGTCGACGACGCCGATCGCCTCGAGCGTGTCGAGGCCCGCACGCGCGTAGTGCGCGAGGACGATGAGGTCGTGGAGCTCCCCGTCGCGGTCGCGGATGTGATCGCGGAGCAGGGCTTCACCGGTGAATCCGAGACTGGAGAACAACTCGATCACCCGCTCTTGACCGGCCGCGAGCTCGATGACGATCTTCTCCAGGCCCGCGCCGAAGCCGCCGCGGAGAGCCTGTTTGGTGAGGTCTCGGCCGAGGCCCGCGCCCCGGGCCTGCGGGACCACGACGATCCGCAGTTCACCGACGTGATTCGACCAGCCGGGGAGCCGATTGACCGTCGCCCAGCCGACGATGTCGTCACCGTCGACGACCACCCATCGCAGGTCGGGCGAGGCGGCCATCTCCGCGACGTGCTCGGGGTTCTGCAGATCCTCGCGGATCAGGGTCAGGTCCAGGTCCGAGAGCCGCCCGAACATGGCGTTCAGTCCAGCCACGTCGGAGGTGCTGAGACCTCGAATTTCAGCAGGCATGTGCTACTTCTCCTCGCTCTGCTTCTGGAGGAATTCGATGATGGTGGGAACCGTGGTCTTCGCGGCCGTGCGGCCGACGACCAGCCCGATGTGACCGCCTGTGAGCCGCAGTTCCGTCTTCTGTTCTGAGCCGATCAGGTCCAGGACGGGCGACGCCGCGTCGGCGGGCACGATGTGGTCCTTCTCCCCGAACACCGCCATGAAGGGCACGGTGATCGATTTCAGACTCACTCGGTCGCCGCCGAGGACCAGGTCGTCCTCGACGAATCCGTTCTTCTCGACGAGCATCGTCGAGATCTGCCGCGCGAGTTCGCCGGCCATGGGCACGTGATCCGACGCCCAACCGTTCATGGCCTGGTAGGCCTGCACGTAGTCGTCGTTCCACAGTTTCTCCAGGAGATCGACGTACCCGGTGATGTCGGCGGTCGGCTTCAGCGAACGGAACGCCGAGAAGACGACGTCGGCGGGGACGTTGCCGTCGTCGCCGAGGATGGTTTCCAGGTCGTCGCCGCCGGTCATCGCCAGCGCGAGCGGCATCCGGGCGTAGTCGACCGGGCACGCCATCACCGTGTGCGAGCGGATCGGCGCGTCCGGATGGTGGGCCCCGTGCAGCAGGGTGAGGACGCCGCCGAAGCAGTAGCCGATCAGGCTGACCTCGTCGACCTTCGACCGCTTGCAGACTTCCCGGACGGCGGCGGGGATCGCGCCGTCGACGTAGTACTCGAACCCGTTGCGGGCGTCGCGCTCGTCGGCCTCGCCCCACTCGAGGAGGTAGACGTCGAACCCGCCGGCGAGCAGGTGCTCGACGAAGCTGTTCCCGGGCGTGAGGTCCAGGATGTACGCCTTGGACACCACGCTGAACACGACCAACAGCGGCGGACGGTAGCGGACATCGTCGTTGCGGTAGCGATACAACGCTGCACGTCCGTTCTGCCAGACGCGATCGCGCGGAGTGAGTCCGGTCTGGACGCTGGAGATCCCAGCGGCCATCTTGATGCCGTTACGGGCGCGCAGTGCGTTGCGTTCCACCTCGCGGCGCACGCTCTCGACGATGCTCACTTCTCCGACTCCCGTTCGGCGTCACGCGCGGCCAACTCCAGACGCAACTGCCGGACCTCGTAGTCGAGTTCGCCGATCTGACGACGAAGCTTCTTCACATCGGTGCCTGCCGGCAGGTTCACCATGTGCAGCATTGATGCGACGACGCCTCCCACTCTGCGGCCCACCGCGCGCTGCACACCCCCGGCCACCTGATTCGCCGTTCTGAACTCCCCGGAGTGCACGACGTCCTCGACGACCGGCGTGACTCTTCGCTCGACGGCGTCGTACAGCGCGCGCAAGGACAGGTCCATCAACTCGCCTTCCGAAACGTTGCCGGATCGGCCGGTGCGCCGAGCATGGCTGCGCATGCTTGACGCACTTTGACCGCATCGGGCTCTTCGCCCGTGATGAGGTTCGCATACACGAAGGTCTCGGTGATTCGGACCAGAATCAATGCCAGATCGTCCAGCGGCAACGACGGAACAAGAGCGCCCGCCGTCACCTGCTCGGTGAGGAAGTCGCGAACTCGACCAACGATGCGCGGCTGCACTCCCCCGCTCCACGTGGTCATGATCTTGAATGCCCGCTCCGGTTCGTGCGCGAGGAAGCGGCGAAAGGCGACGTCCCGGTTCGAGATCGCCGCGAACTCGCCGAGCATCTCGGCGATCTTCACCGCGCCCACACCGGCAGCCCGTCGGTGGGCCGTATTGAGCGCAAGGTCGGCCATCGACCAGATGACCTCGGCCAACAGACCGTCACGGCCGTTGAACCGACGGTAGATTGTGCTTCGGTTGACCCCGACAGTTTGCGCGAGTTCACCCACTTCGATTCGACCGCGAGTGATGAACGTATCTCGAGCCGTATCCAGCACGGCGTCGTAGTCGATCATCTGATCAGGTCCTTTGCCAGTCGTGACTACCTGTAATTCTGCACCATTTCAGCAAAATGGTGCAGATTTGCCCGTAATCGGGAACACTATCTCAGTGGGTCCATGATGTGGCCCTCGTTTGAGAAATCCCGGTGGCACCTCACATGTGCGACGACTTCGAAGGAGAGAGCATGATCGAGACGACAATGCAGCACGGGGATATGCGTATCGCCGACCTAGTCGAGTACAGCCGCCGAGTGTTTCCGGAAGCGAAGATCGTCACGTGGACCGGCGAGGGCACACGAGAAGCGACCTTCGCGCAGATCGGCGACCAGGCCGCTCAGATCGCGAACGCCCTCGCGGGCCTCGGCGTGGCCGAAGGCGACCGGGTCGCGACCTTCATGTGGAACAACAACGAACATCAAGCCGTCTACGCGGGCGTGCCGTCGATGGGCGCCATCCTGCACACGCTGAACCTGCGACTGTCCCCCGAGCAGGCCGTCTTCATCATCAACCACGCCGACGACAAGGTGATCTTCGTCGACGCCACCGTCGCTGGGATGCTGTCCCAATACCTGACGGGGACGCCGAACGTGCAGCATGTCGTCGTCTGCAACGGCCCCGCCGACGCGATCACCGCGCCCGAGGGCGTCACCGTCCACACCTACGACGACCTGCTCGCCGGTCAGCCGACCACCTACGCCTGGCCGGAACTGGACGAGAACACCGCCGCCGTGATGTGTTACACCTCCGGCACCACCGGCGACCCGAAGGGCGTCGTCTATTCGCACCGCAGCATCTACCTGCACTCCACGATGGTCACCACCACGATGGGCATGGGCCTGTCGAACGCCGACTCGATGCTGGCGATCGTCCCCATGTTCCACGTCATGTCGTGGGGCATCCCCTACGCCGCGATGATGGCGGGCGCAACGTTGATCATGCCCGACCGCTTCCTGCAGCCGGAGCCGCTGCTGGCCATGATGGCCGAGACCCGGCCGACGCTCGCCGCGGCCGTCCCCACCATCTGGCAGGGCGTCTCGGCCCTCCTCGACGCCAAGCCGCAGGACATCACCCACCTGCGCAGTGTCGTCGTCGGCGGCGCCGCCGTTCCGCCGTCCATGATCAAGAAATTCGACGGTTACGGCGTCACCATCGTCCATGCCTGGGGCATGACCGAGACGTCGCCGTTGGGCAGCGTCGCACATCCACCGGCCGGACTCACCGACGAGGACGAGATCTTCTCCTACCGCGTCACCCAGGGCCGATTCCCCGCCATGGTCCGCGCCCGCATCATCGGCGACGACGGCGTGGAACAGCCGTGGGACGGCGAGTCGCGCGGCGAGCTCGAGGTCGCGGGTCCGTGGATCACCGCCTCGTACTTCCAGCCGGACGGCAACGTGACCGACCCCGGCAAGTTCGACGACGGGTGGCTGCGCACCGGCGACGTCGTCACCGTGACCCCGAACGGGTTCATGACGATCGTCGACCGTGCCAAGGACATCATCAAGACCGGTGGCGAGTGGATCTCATCGGTGGAGCTCGAGAACGTCATCGCGTCGAATCCCGCCATCGTCGAGGCCACCGTCATCGGCGTCCCGGACGCGAAATGGGATGAGCGCCCGTTCGTTCTCGCCGTGGTCCGCAGTGAGGACGACGCCGACGTCGACGCACACAAAGCGTACTTGGCCGAGCGTCTGCCGAAGTGGCAGATCCCCGAGCGCTGGTCGTTCGTGACCGAGGTGCCCAAGACCTCGGTCGGCAAGTTCGACAAGAAGCGCGTCCGCCAGTCGTATGCGGAAGGCGATTACACGGTCCTCGGGGCTCCCGAAGCCTGATCACCTCCGCTTCGCCGGGAAGGCCCGGTCGCCCCACGCGGGCGGCCGGGCCTTCGGCGATTCCGGTCGGTCGAGCGGTTTACACTCGCTGCGTGAGCCGCACGAAGAAACTGACGCTGGCTGCGCTGGGGGTGATCATCGCGCTGGTCATCGGCTCCACCGTGTGGATCCTCGTCGCCTCCGACTTCGGACTGCACGAAGAACGCGTCACGCTCGAAGGACCGCGCGGGGAGTTGAATGCGGTCCTCTCCACGCCGGCCGACGGCGACGGACCGTTCGGTCTCGTCGTCTTCGTCCACGGCGACGGTCCCGCCGACGCCGGCCGTGATGACACGTACAAGCCGCTGTGGAGCGCCTATGCGAAGGCCGGGTTCGCGACTCTCTCCTGGGACAAGCCCGGCGTGAACGGCGCCCCCGGCGATTGGCTCGACCAGTCCATGCACGACCGCACCGCCGAAGTCGAGTCCGCGATCTCGTGGGCTTACACCCGCCCCGACCTCGACACCACCCGCCTCGGGATCTGGGGCATCGGCCAGGCCGGCTGGGTGGTGCCCCGGGTCCTGGCCGCCCGCAACGACATCGGCTTCGCCGTCCTGGTGGGACCCGCGATCAATTGGCTGCGCCAGGAGGAGTTCCGTCTGCGCGCCGATCTCGCCGCCCGCAACGTCGCGCCGACAGACGTCGACGGCACACTCGATCGCCACGCGCGAGAGGTCTCACTCCTCGAGTCCGGTGCCGACTACGCCACCTACCTGAAGGCGCGGACCGATCCGCATCCGATGTCGAAGGAACGGTGGTCCTTCGTCGAACGGAATTGCCGATCAGATGCCACCGCCTCGCTCAGCCGAATCTCCACGCCGTTGCTCCTGGTCCTCGGCACCAGGGACCGGACCGTGGACGTCGACGAGACGGAGACGGTGTACCGGCAGAAGGTCCGGTCTGATCTGTTGACCGTCACCCGCTTCGACGACGCCACGCACCGCATCACCCGGAAGGACATCGAGTATCGCGACGACTTCCGGGTATCGGCCCGTGAGATCTTCGCGCCGTCGACCGTCTACGCACCCGGGTATCTGGACGCACTCCGGATCTTCGCGACACGCAATACTTAACGACCGGGTACGGTGGTTCACGTACCTCCCATTCAGTAGAGAAAGGTGGTTTCCCGATGGATTCTGCACTGTGGGCAACCCTGACCGACAACCCCCAGCTCTTCGAGCTTTTGAAGTCCGTGTTCTCGGGCGTCCAGTAGACCTCGACCGATGGCAGCGCCTCGCCCGATTCGGGCGAGGCGCTTTTCGTTGGTCGACGGGCGGCTCGGTCAACGCGCGCCGACCGGCTGCCGTCGGTAGTCGTCGGTCGACAGCGCGTTGACAGCCGATCGGTGCCACGCGCCGCGGTCGTGGCTCTTGGCCTCAAGCACCACCGGACCGTGGACCGCGACCCGATACGCCCAGTCTTTCGGGGTGTGCAACGCCTCTGCCGGATACCGCGCTGCGACACTCTGCAAGTATGCGTCGCCGGCCCGTGTCCGGCCGAAACGCGAGCGGAGGATGCCGGCGGCCAACAGCACCCCGACGATCAAGACGAGCGGCACCACGACGTCCACGCCCCCGCCGTCGAGCACAATCGCGATCGACACCACGATCAGCAAGGCAAGGACCACGCCGAGAGGCGCCAGCGCCAGCCGACGATCACGCGCGCTCGCGAGCAGATTGCGCCCGATCAGGTAGTCGGTCATCTCGGTGAGTCGGTCGTGGGTCGCCTCGCTCACCGCCGCGACGGTCGGGCTCGTCAGTACGCGCCCGCGGCGCGCCACGTAGGCGGTGTAGGCGTCGCCGCCCACCTCTTCGGCTGACCGATGACCGTGTTCGTCAGCCGACTCGTCGAGCCACAGCAGCGCGACGGCGACCGCGTAACGGTGCCCGAACAGTCCGCCGACCTCGGTCGGCGTCAGTTCGCGCCCCGGTGTCGGCACGCTCTTTCGCCACAGCAGAAACTGTCTCCACACAAACGTCATGCACACGATGAGCAACACCGCGATGTAGAGACGACTCAACGATTCTGGGTTCCCGACAAAGCCCATCGCACCAGCGTGTCATATCGCCCCATCAAACGACAGTGGTCTGCTCAGATCCTCAGGATCAGGGCGTGATGCCGTCGACGGCGCGCACGAAGTCACCGCTGACCTGCACAGCCGGGCTGGAGCTGTCTCCCCCGACGACGAGGGTCGCGAACGCGAGGTCGCCGACCACGCCGGTGAACCACCCGTGCGCGTGCTTGCCGTCGCCGAACTCCGCGGTGCCGGTCTTACCGCCGAGGCCGCGAACGTCGCGCAACGCGGTCGCGGTACCCGCCGTGACGGTCTCCCGCATCATCGAGCGCAGCGCGTCGACGACGTCGGCGGGAATGTCCTGCGGCGTCGCGTTCTCACCCGTGCTCTGCCCCTGGATCAGGGTGGGTGTCACGGTTCGCCGCGCGGCAAGGCTCGCCTCGACCATCGCCATGCCGAACGGTGACGCGGTGACCGTTCCCTGTCCGATGCCGTTCTCCACCTTCTGCGTCTCGCTCTTCGCCGCAGGCACCGATCCGGTGATCGTCGTGACGCCGGGGATCGTGTAGTCCACGCCGAGGCCGAACATCCGGGCGGTGTCCGTCAGTGCGGTGTCGTCGAGTCTGGTCGACAGCGCGGCCATGGTGGTGTTGCACGACCGCGCGAAGGCGGTGTGCAGCGGCACCGTGCCGAGGTCGAACTCGTCGTCGTTCGGAATCACCCGGTCGCCGAACCGCTGCTTGCCCGGGCAGGGCAGCATCGAGTCGGGTTTCGCGATGCCCTCGCGCAACGCCGCCGCGGTCGTGATGGTCTTGAACGTCGAGCCGGGCGGATACAGGCCGGTGAGCGCGATCGGTCCCTGCTTGTCAGCGGCCGAGTTCTGCGCGACGGCCAGGATTCCGCCGGTCGACGGCCGGATCGCCACGAGCATCGTCGGTCGCTTCTCCTTCGCGACCGCGGCGTCGGCGGCGCGCATCAGCGACACGTCGAGGGTGGTCTCGACCGTGGTGGGGGTGCGGCCGTCGAAGGTCTGCACCTGGCCCGTCGGCTTTCCCGCCGCGTCGACGAGGAGGACGGTCGCGCCCGCGGCGTCGTCGATCGAGGCGCGCCATTTCTCCTCCAGTCCCGACACGACCGGCGAGTTCAGGTCCTTGGTCGCTGTGAGGAGTCGTCCCTCGGTCCGCGTGGTGACGCCGGCGATACCGTCGAGCCGACCGACCTTCTTCGCGTCGGCCGCACGCAGCGAGACGACCGTGACGGGCGTCTTCGCATCCTGCAGGTCGGCGCGGATCGACGCCGCGGTGATCGACTGCGTCACCGGCGTCAGCTTCGCCGCCACCTCGCGCGCCGAATCAGCATGAGCGGGGTCCAGGGTGACGACGGTGACCTCCTGCCAGGTCATCACCGGCTTGCCCTTGCGGTCGACGACGGGCACGTCGTAGGTCTTGTCGTCGCTGTAGAGCAACCGTCCGCCTGCGGTCAGCTTCGGGTGGATCAGCGTCGGGCTCCAGCGGACCGCGCCGTCGGCTTCGGTGATCGATGTGTCGTATTCGACGGTCCGGTCGTGCGGCAGCTTCCAGGTCCACGACAGCCCGCTGTCTTCGTCGCCGGTGACGCTCACCTGCAGTTTCGCGTCGCCCATGCCGTCGAAGGTGCCGGTGAACGCCTTCGTCGCGGCGGTCGGATCGGAGGTGGCGTCCGCGGCCGCCGCGGCGTTTTTACTCGTCAGTGCCTCGGCGAGGCGCTGCGCCGGCGACGGCTCAGAGCCACAGGCGACGGCGACCGCCGCGAGGAGAACGAGCACGACGGCGAGGACGAGACGGCGCATGCCATCCAGTCAACCGATGCGGCGGCACGGCTGCAAACACCGGACGTCTGGATGCGGATCGGGAACCGAGACTGTCGTTCGGTGCCACCTGGTGACACCGAACGACAGTCGTCACCCGCTCGACAACGAAAAGGCCCCCTGCCGGTGTGGCAGGGGGCCTCAAGTGGAGCCGCCGGGAATTGAACCCGGGTCCTCCGTCACTTCAGCGGGGCTTCTCCGTGTGCAGTCCGCTCTGTCTCTACTTGGATCTCCCGGTCTCACGAACTAGCCGGGATGACGATCCCAGTCGCTGTTTGTTGTCCTGTCACCGCCCGCGACCGACGGTGACAGTAAGTTCCCTAGCTGATGCCGGCATCCGGTTCCGGGAACGGAGAACCGGGCCGACAGACTAGCTTCGCTGATTAGGCAGCGAGAGCGTAGTCGCGCTGATTGGTATCGGCGCTTAATTGTTTGCTACGACGCTTACGGTGGTCTCTAGCCTGCACCGACACGCTTCCCCCGCCTCGATGCACGTAGTCGAAACCGATCGGCCCCGAGGGGGTTGCCCACTGATTTCTCAGTGGACACCCTATTCTAACCAACCCGACCGACAGAATCATCCCAATAGTCGCGAGTACCGTGTCTCCGCAGGTCAGCCGATGCGCAGCAACGCGGTGTCCGCGGCGGGAACCCGGATCGTGAGGGCGCCGCCACTGGCCTTGATCCGTCGTCCGGTCCAGACATCCCGCGCGGGGACGAGGTCGTCGCCCGCAAGGCCGAGGTCGATGACGTGGACCGACATCTCCCGCGCCGCGCCGCCGCGGTTGACGAGCGAGACCAACAGCCCCTTCTCGCCGATCGCGCGGGAGAAGACGTCCGGCGCATCGAGGACCGGGGCGCCCGGTGCATCGCGGCTGTCGCGCACGAAGCCGGTCACCTCGGGGTTCGTCAACGCCGCGACCGTCGCGGGCGCGAGCGTCGCGAGGTCGGCCGAAGCCAGGAGCGGTTCGGCGTCGATCACGCGATGGGTCACCGCGGTCCGCACCTGCGCGGTGGTGCCGCGTGCCACGTCGATCGCCGCCGCTCGTTCGGCGGCGTCGGGGAAGTCGAGGTGGAGGCCGAGCTCGGCGAGGTGGTCAGAGAGCCGGTTGTCTGCGCGGTACCGGTGTCGGTCGGTGCCGTCGCAGTCGACGAAGACGGTCCGGAAGCCCGCATCGCGCAATCCGGTCTGCACCAGATGGTCGGCTTGCGCGCGGATCTGATCGGCGTCGGCCGCACACGGTGTCGCCGCCACCAGCCATCCGATCGCGGGCAGCGGCCGCGACTGCTCCGGTTCGGAGTCCACACACGCGGTCAGCACGGCAAGGCAAGCGACGACGGCCAGCGCCGTCGCCCCCAGCTTCCGCAGCACCGCCAACCGCTACATTCCCTTGACGCGTCGGCCGACGATCCGTTCCACTTCACGCTTCGCCGTCCGCTCGGCGATGTCGCGCCGCTTGTCGTGGGCCTGCTTGCCCTTGGCGAGCGCGAGTTCGACCTTCGCGTATCCGTCGGAGAAGTACATCGACAACGGAACCAGCGTCAGATTGCCGTCGCGCAGTTTGCCGATCAGACCGTCGATCTCCCGGCGGTGCATCAGCAGTTTGCGCTTACGGCGCGGCGGATGGTTGGTCCAGGTGCCGCTGCCGTACTCGGCGATGTGGACGGCATTGAGCCACACCTCGCCGTCGTCGACGGTGGCGAAGGCATCCACCAGCGAGGCCTTGCCCTCGCGCAACGCCTTGACCTCGGTCCCCTGCAGGACCATTCCGGCCTCGTACGTGTCGAGGATCGTGTAGTTGTGCCGAGCCTTGCGGTTCGTCGCGATCACCGACTTACCCTTCTCCCTGGGCACGGCAGACCTCCACATCTTCCCTATCAGCCAAGTCTTCTCTATCAGCCAAATCTTCTCTATCAGCACTGATTCTGTCGATCAGCGGCTGTCATTCACGAACATAGACGCGCAGCGTTCCGTACGCGGTGACGCCGGCGAGCACGATGCCCGACACCACCAGCCACGGCGAGACGAACCACACGTCCGCAGACGTGATGCGCGCCAAGATGTTCACACCGTAAAGGTCTTCGAGCGCTTTGTCGAAGAAGAATATCTTCGCCAGGAACAGGCCGCCGATCGCCAGTAGCGCGCCCACGACGGCAGCGATCACCGCCTCCAGGAGGAACGGCAACTGCGTGTACCACCGAGTGGCGCCGACCAGCCTCATGATCGACACCTCCGTGCGTCGTGTGTACGCCGCTATCTGCACCGTGTTGACGATCAGCAGGATCGCGGCCACAGCGAGCACCGCGGCGATCGCGAATGCCGCGTTGCGGGCGCCGTCGAGCACGCTGAAGATCCGTTTCACCAGTTCGCGTTGATCCAGGACGCCGTCGACGCCCTCGGCGCGCGAGAACTTGTCGAGCACCGCGCCGAACCGGTCCGGGTCGGCCATCCGGACGCGCAGCGCGCCCTGGTAGGCCTCCTTGCGAATGAAGTCCGCCAGCTCGGGCGACTCCTTCTCCCATGACTGCTTGGCGGTCTCGAAGGCCTGCTCCTGGCTGATGAACGTCACCGAGGCGACGCCCTGCTCGGACTCCAGGTCGCTGCGCAGCGTGGTGCACGGCGCTTCCAGGCAGTTGGGATCCTTCGCGGTGACCGCGTCGTTGATGAAGAACTGCATCTCGACGCGGTCGAGGAAGATCTTCTGGCTCTTGTCCGCCATCTGAATGACGAGGAGACCGCCGCCGAGCATGCCGAGGGTGATCGCCGTGGTGAGCACCATCGCGACGGTCATGGTGATGTTGCGGCGGAAGCCGTTGAGGACTTCGCCGAGAATGAAGTTCAGACGCATGAGGTGCTTTCAGCCGATTCCGTAGACGCCGTGCTCGTCGTTGCGCACGAGCTTCCCGTTGTCGAATTCCAAGACGCGTCGGCGCATGGCGTCGACGATGTGGCGGTCGTGCGTAGCCATGACCACCGTGGTGCCGCCGCGGTTCACTCGGTCGAGGACTTCGACGATCTCCTCGCTGGTGTCCGGGTCGAGGTTGCCGGTGGGCTCGTCGGCCAGCAGCAGCGCCGGGCGATTGACGACGGCGCGGGCGATCGCGACGCGCTGCATCTCGCCGCCGGACAACTCATGCGGCATGCGGTCGGCCTTGCCGGACAGCCCCACGTACTCCAGGGTCTGCGGAACGGCTTCGCGGATGGTCGACGCCGGTTTGCCGATCACCTCGAGCGCGAACGCCACGTTGTCGGCGACTGTCTTCTGCTGCAGCAGCCGGAAGTCCTGGAACACGCAGCCGATGGACTGCCGCAGTTTCGGGACGTCGCGATTACGCAGGGCGTTGACGTGGAAGGCACCCACGTGGACCTCGCCCTTCGTGGGCTTGTCCTCTTTCAGTAGCAGCCGGAAGAACGTCGACTTGCCCGAGCCCGAAGGCCCGATCAGGAAGGCGAACTCCTCCTTCTCGACTTCGAGGGACAGCTCGTCGAGCGCGGGTCGCGAAGACGCCGCATACTGCATCGTCACGTTCGTCAGCTTGATCACGACGACCCAGTGTACTGACGAGTCGGGGTCACGGTCGGTTGCTGGAGCCGGGTGTCTGGGTCTGTTCGATCGTCGTCTCCGCAGTCGGAATCCGCTGCTCGAACACATTCGGGGGAGTCGAGGACTGTGAGGGCTCTGTCGTCTCCACGCCGGTTTGCGGCGTTCCGGTGTCGGTCGACGTCGGCGTCTCGTCGGTGGTCTGTGGCTCTTCGGTCGTCGGTTCCTGATACGTGGTCGACGGCTGCCGGGTCTGTTGCACCTTGGTGACGGTGGTGTTCTCGTCCGGCGAGTAGTGCTGCGAGGTGAAGCTGTACAGGACCCAGAGGCCCAGGAAGGCGACGATCAGCACCACCGTCGTGGTCCGCACGCGCGTCTTGTAGATGTGCCGCATTCGGTGCGCCAGTGTGAGCAGCGCCGAACGCTCGGGAACCTCGGACTCCTGATCGTCGCGGGGTGTCGGCTCGGTATTCACGATTCACTCCGCTCAGACTGCTCGCCCACTGCTGCTTCGCCCACGGTGGTGCCGGTGTTCCGCGGCACGGCTTGGACGAAGATGCCGTGACGTGCGAGACCGTAGACCACGTCGCCGCGCAGGGCCCGACCGACCTCGAACTGCTGACCGGGAAGGGTCCGGGCCACCACCCGCACGGTCGCCGAGTCGAGTTCGAGACTGGTGATGCCCAACGGCGTGGGGGCGTCGAGCAGCAGTCGCTTCCACTTCGGGTTGTCGTAGAACGACTGCCCCACTTCCCGCAGCGCCGCGTTGACCTCGTTGATGTCGGCGTCGAGCGGGATCGGCACGTCGACGACGGCACGCGCCCAGTCCTTGGACAGGTTGGTGGCCTTGATCATCTGCCCGTTCGGGACGATGATCAGCTCGCCCTCACTGTTGCGCAGCCGCGTGACACGCAGGGTCACGTCTTCGACGGTGCCTTCGGCCTCCAGGCCGCCGGTCACCGACAGGTTCACCACGTCGCCGTACCCGTACTGGTGCTCAGCGATGATGAAAAAGCCGGCGAGCAGATCCTGGACCACGCGCTGAGCACCGAAACCGAGTGCGGCGCCGACCACCGCGGTGAGCCCGACCAGACTGCTGCGCGGAACCCACAGACTCAACAGGTGCAGCACGACGATCGCCGCGGTGAGGGCGATCAACGACCAGGTCACCACCTCGACCAGCGCACGCCGGTGCTTCATGTTCTCGGACTGAACGATCTCGTCGCTCGACTCGAACTGTCGCAGCACGCGCGTGCTGTACCGCGTCGCTCCCCATCGGAGCAGACGGGCCACCAGCATGCCGCCGATGACCCACATCAGGATGCTGACGAAGTCGACGGCGAGCCACGCCTCCACCGGCCGCAGGAACGACGGCAGCCCGAGGTCGTCGACCAGGTAGGTCACGTCCATCGCGGTGCGGTCACTGATCCTCGTCCATGCGCCAGCGGATGCCCGCCTCGATGAACTGATCCAGGTCGCCGTCGAGGACCGCCGACGGGTTGTTGCTCTCGACGTTGGTACGCAGGTCCTTGACCATCTGATACGGGTGCAGAACGTACGAGCGCATCTGGTTTCCCCAGCTCGCGCCGGTATCGCTCTTGAGCGCATCCATCTGCGCGCGCTCCTCGATCCGCTTGCGTTCCAGCAGTTTGGCCTGCAGCACGCGCATCGCGGAGACCTTGTTCTGCAGCTGACTCTTCTCGTTCTGACAGGTCACGACGATGCCGGTCGGGACGTGCGTCAGCCGGACCGCCGAGTCGGTGGTGTTGACCGACTGTCCGCCCGGACCGGACGAGCGGTACACGTCCACCTTGAGGTCGTTCTCATCGATGTCGATGTGGTCGGTGGTCTCGACGACCGGCAGCACCTCCACCTCGGCGAACGAGGTCTGGCGGCGTCCCTGGTTGTCGAACGGGCTGATCCGCACCAGGCGGTGGGTGCCCTGCTCCACCGAGAGAGTGCCGTACATATAGGGCGCCTTGACCGCGAACGTCGCGGACTTGAGGCCCGCCTCTTCCGCGTACGAGGTGTCGTAGATCTCCACCTTGTGGTCGTGGTGCTCGGCCCAGCGGACGTACATGCGCATCAGCATCTGCGCCCAGTCGGCGGCGTCCACACCGCCCGCTCCGGACCGGATGTTGACGAGCGCTTCGCGCTGGTCGTATTCGCCCGCGAGCATCGTCTTGACTTCCATCGCCTCGATGTCGCGACGGAGCTCCTCGCGCTCGGCGTCCGCATCGGCGGCGGCGGAGACCGCGGCGTCGCCCTCCTCGGCCTCGACGAGCTCGTACAGCACCGGCAGGTCGTCGAGCCGCGAACGCAACGCCGTCACGCGGCGCAGCTCGGACTGCGCGTGCGACAACTCCGAGGTCACCTGCTGCGCGTGATCCTGGTCGTTCCACAGGTCGGGGTCGGACGCCTGCATCTCGAGCTCGTCGATCCGACGACGGAGCTCGTCGAGGTCCATCACCTTCTCCACGGTCGTCAGAGTGGCGTCGAGCGATTCGAGGTCGGCGGAAACTTCAGGCTGCACGGAATACGAGGTTACCCGAGGGCGCCGAACCGCCAGGACGACTCCACCTTGCCGGGCCGGTAGACGACCGGGAGATCAGTGCCGACGCCGGGCGAGGGTTCCGTCGCACCGAGGACCAGATGACCGTAGACGTCGGTCGGCGCGGTCTGCGGACCGAGGATGGTGCCGGAGACAGTGCAGTAGCGTCGCCCGTCCTTGTCGGCCGCGCCCTCGGCGCCCACGCCCGTGACGGTCAGCGTGCCGTCGACGAAACCCGAGGCCGCGTCGATGCTGCCGAATCCGCGACCGCCACCGCGCCGCATCAGGATCGCGACGATGGACGTCACTACGAGCAGGACGAACACCACGGTGATCCAGACAGGCATGGCAGGAGTCTACCTGGCGAATATCTTCCCCATCCTTGGACTTTCGACGTCACCGCCGCCGGGCGGTAACCTCGTGGTTCGTGGCTACTGACTCCGACGCCGGACGCGGCACCGATCTGCAACTGGCCCTCGCTCTGGCCGACGCCGCCGACCGCCTCACGACCAGCCGCTTCGGAGCGGTGGACCTGGTCGTCGACTCGAAACCCGACCTCACCCCGGTGTCCGACGCCGACCTCGCGTGCGAGCGACTGCTGCGCTCCACGATCGCGCAGGCGCATCCCGACGACGCCGTGCTCGGCGAGGAGTTCGGCGGCGACCCGGTCCTGACGGGCAGACAGTGGGTGATCGATCCGATCGACGGCACCAAGAACTTCGTCCGCGGCGTGCCGGTCTGGGCCACGCTGATCGCGCTGTTGGAGGACGGCGTCCCGGTCGTCGGTGTGGTGAGCGCACCCGCGCTCGACCGCCGCTGGTGGGCCGCCGACGGGATGGGCGCCTTCGCCTCGCATCGCGGCGCCGACGTCCGACCGATCACGGTGTCGAAGGTCGACGAACTCGGTTCGGCGTCCTTGGCCTTCTCCAGTCTGTCCGGCTGGGCCGACCGCGGCATCCGGGACCAGTTCATCGGCCTGACCGACGACGTGTGGCGCGTCCGGGGATACGGTGACTTCTACAACTACTGCCTGGTGGCCGAAGGCGCCGTCGACATCGCCGCCGAACCGGAGGTCTCGCTGTGGGATCTCGCCGCCCTCGACATCGTGGTTCGCGAGGCGGGCGGGCAGTTCACCGGACTCGACGGAGCGGCCGGTCCCGGTCGCGGCAGTGCCGTCGCGACCAACGGGCTCCTGCACCGCGACGTCCTGAACGCGCTGCAACCCTGACCGACCGCGACAACCCTGACGGCCCAACGACGTCAGGCACGATTCGCGACGCCTGACACACCCCGCGAGTAGTGTCCGTTTCGGGTACGACCACCGGGTCGTCGACTCAGATGCGGAGAAGTCAATGAGCAATGAAGTGAAGATGATCGTCCTGTCGACGGACAACCTCGACGAGTCGATCGAGTTCTACAGCGGGACGCTCGGCATGGCGTTGAAGTTCCGCGACGGAGCCCATTTCGCCGCCCTCGACGGCGGGAATATCACCGTGGCCCTCGCCACGTCCGTCGACCACCCGATCCACGGCCAGGTGGTCGTCGGAGTCAAGACGGACGACGTCGACGCCGCGGCGAAAGCCGTGGAGGCGAGCGGTGGCGGCATCGTCACGCAGGCCTACAACGACGCGCACGAGCGCCGCGCCGTCGTCTACGACAACAAGGGCAACGGCCTGGTCTTCTACAGTCCGCTCCCGAAGTAGAAGTAGGCGCCTACAACTCCGTCGCGACTCCCTCCTGAAGGACCGTGAACGACGTCCCCTCGGGCTTCATCTCGTCGAGCCGCGCATTGTGGATGGCGCGCCCGGACGGGGATTGGATGGCCTGATGGATGGGGAACGCGACGCGGGGCGCCACTGACCGCAGATAGTCGACGGGTTCACTGAGTTTGAGCCACGGCGCCGCCGCCGGAATCGCCAAGACGTCGATGCGCTCGAACGGAATGTAGAGACTGTCGCCGGGATGCATGAACGCACCGACGCGGTCGGCGGTGTCGACGACGTACGAGATGTTGTCGACCACGGGCAGGTCCGGGTGGATCACCGCGTGTCGGCCGCCGGTCCCGCGGACGGTCAGCGTCCCGATCGTCACCTTCTCGCCCGGCCCCATCACCGCCCACGTGCCCGCATCACCGCGGTCGGCGAGTTGCGCCGCCGTCTGCGGATCGGCGTAGCGGACCGCGTCGGGGTTGGCGGCGACCAGCGCGGGCAGCGTCGCCGGATCGGCGTGATCGGCATGCTGATGAGTGATCAGGACGGCGTCGAGGCCGGTCAGCGATTCGAAGCCGGACGACAGATTTCCCGGGTCGAAGAGGATCCGAGAGCCGTCGTGCTCGATCAGTACGCACGAGTGTCCGAAGTGTGTGATGCGCATGTCTTCACGTTAGTTGAGCCACATGCGTGACAACGTTCTTACCGAGGAGTAAGGTTCATTCTTACTACGGAGTAAGAACTCCTCCGATCCCTTCCGCTTCGAGAATCTGGTGAGGACATGACCACGAACACCGAACCCCGCGACACCTCTTCCATCGGCGCACAGCCGCACAAGCGAAGCGCGATCGGCACCGCGATGCGCCTGCTGACCACTATCACCGGCTCGGACATCGCCGAGAAGTACAACCTACGCGAGCCGATCAACCGCGTCGCCTACGAAGCCACCAAGACCGGTTTCAAGACGCTCGGCGCTGCGAACCGCGCCTTCTCGCAGGTCGCTGGAAGCGGCACGCCGCAGCGACCGGCGACCGCGTCGAAGGGCTACTTCAACCTGAACCCCGACGAGGAGCAGGAGATGATCGCGGAGACCGTCCGCGACTTCTCCACCGAGATCCTGCGCCCCGCCGCGTACGACGCCGACCACGCCGCGTCGACGCCCGAGGACATCCGGAAACGCTCCGCCGAACTCGGGATCACCATGATCAATGTGCCGGAGGCCTTCGACGGCGCCGCCTCCGAACGCGGCGTCGTCACCAACGCGCTGGTCGCTGAAGCGATGGCCTACGGCGACATGGGCTTGGCCCTGCCACTGTTGGCGCCGAGCGGCGTCGCCACCACGCTCACCAATTTCGGCAGCGACAGTCAGCAGCGCACCTACCTCCCCGACTACGCCGGCGAGAACGTTCCCACCTCGTCGGTCGTCATCGCCGAGCCCCGTCCGCTGTTCGACGCCTTCAACCTGCAGACCAAGGCCACGCGCGTGCCGAGCGGATACCGTCTCACCGGCGTGAAGTCGTTCGTCCCCGCCGCAGGCAGCTCCGAACTGTTCATCGTCGGCGCCCAGCTCGACGGCCGCCCCGCACTGTTCATCGTCGAGTCCGACACCCGTGGCCTCGTCGTCGAGGCCGACCCGGGCATGGGGCTGCGCGCGGCGGGTATGGGCCGCCTACTGCTCGAGAACGTCTCGGTCCCTGCGTCGGCGCTGCTCGGCGAGGTGGACGGCGACGGCGCGGGCGGGCTGAACGACGACGCCGCGGCCGCCTACCGCGACGTGGTTCGCCTGTCGCGTCTGGGCTGGTCGGCGCTCGCCGCGGGCACCGGCAAGGCGATGCTCGACTACGTGATCCCCTATGTGAACGAACGTGAGGCGTTCGGCGAGCCGATCTCGAACCGCCAGGCCGTCGCGTTCATGGTCGCCAACATGGCGACCGAGCTCGACGGACTGCGGCTGGTGACCTTGCGCGGCGCCTCGCGTGCCGAGCAGGGCCTCTCGTTCGCTCGCGAAGCCGCCCTGGCTCGCAAACTGACCATCGACAAGGGCTTGCAGATCGGCCTCGACGGCGTGCAACTGCTCGGCGGACACGGGTTCACCAAGGAGCATCCGGTGGAGCGGTGGTACCGCGATCTGCGCGGTGCGGGCATCGGCGAAGGCATCGTCGTCCTCTAAGGGGAGACGACGAGTTTCAGGAGAAGCACCATGGCTATCAATCTCGAACTGCCCAAGAAGCTGCACACGACGATCGATCAGGCGCGCGACGCCGCACTGGAGATCTTCCGTCCCATCTCGCGCAAGTACGACCTCGCCGAACACGAGTACCCGGTCGAGCTCGACACTCTCGCCTACCTCTACAACGGCCTCGCTGCCGCGGGGCAGGCCGGCGCGGGCGCCGCCGGCGGTCGTGGCGACGCCAACAAGGACCGCCCCGAGGGCTACAACGCCAACGGCGGCAACATGCAGTCGGTCCTCAACGCGATGTGGGCGTCGTACGGCGACGTCGGCCTCATGCTGTCGATCCCGTACCAGGGACTCGGCAACGCCGCGATCGCCGCCGTCGCCACCGACGAGCAGCTCGAGGCGATGGGCGGTGAGGTGTGGGCGTCCATGGCGATCACCGAGCCGAGTTTCGGCTCCGACTCGGCGGCCGTCACCACGACCGCGACACGCGACGGCGACGAGTACGTGATCAACGGCGAGAAGATCTTCGTGACCGCCGGGTCGCGTGCCAGCCACATCGTGGTGTGGGCCTCGGTGGACCGCAGCCTCGGCCGCGCGGCCATCAAGAGCTTCGTGGTCCCGCGTGAGCACCCGGGCGTGACGATCGTCCGTCTGGAGCACAAGCTCGGCATCAAGGCGTCCGACACCGCGGTCATCCGCTTCGAGGACTGCCGCATTCCGGCGACGTTCCTACTCGGCTCGCCGGAGGTCGACGTCCAGAAGGGCTTCGGCGGCGTGATGCAGACCTTCGACAACACGCGTCCGATGGTGGCCGCCATGGCCGTCGGCGTCACGCGTGCAGCGTTGGAGGAGTTGCGCACACTGCTCGAGAGCGCCGGATTGGAGATCGATTACGATCGACCTGCTGCAGACCAGCCCGCCGCCGTCGCCGAGTTCATCCGCATGGAATCGGATTACGAAGCCGCGTATCTGCTCGCGATCCGCGCGGCGTGGATGGCCGACAACAAGATGCCGAACTCGCTCGAGGCCTCGATGTCGAAGGCGAAGGCGGGCCGGACCGGCACCGACGTCACCAACAAGGCCGTCGAGCTGGCGTCGTCGTACGGCTACTCCGAGCGGTCGTTGCTCGAGAAGTGGGCTCGTGACTCCAAGATCCTCGACATCTTCGAGGGCACGCAGCAGATTCAGCAGCTGATCATCGCCCGCCGCGTGCTCGGCAAGAGCAGCGCCGAATTGAAGTAGGCGCCGGGCGATAGCCTGGATGTGTGACTGAACCGAGGACGTATCGAGGCCGATCGGTGCAGGACCGTCGTCGTGACCGACGGCGACGGTTCTGCGAATCCGGCATCGAGCTCTTCGGCACGCGCGGATATGCGGCGACGTCGGTCGCTGCGGTCTGCAAGCATGCGGCACTCTCGTCGCGGCAGTTCTACGAGGAGTTCGAGGATCGCGAGCACCTGCTGCGCACGATCTACGACGAGGCCGAGGACGCCGCGTCCGCCGCGGTGGTTCAGGCCGTGGGCGAGGCGTTCCCGGTCGCGTCGAGCATCGACACCGTGCTGGAGGCGGGTATCGCGGCCTTCGTCGATCGCTTCAGCACCGATCCGCGCCTCACTCGGATCTGCTTCGTCGAAGCCGTCGGAGTGAGTCCCGCGTTCGAGAGGCATCGTGCGCAGCGACGGGTGCGGTGGGGCGAGTCGCTGGCCGGGATCGCGAGCGCGGGCATCGAGCGGGGGCTGATCTCCGCGGGCAGCGATCCCCTGTTGTGGACCGGGTTCATCGGGGCGGTGAACGCGGTGATCGTCGAACAGGTGAATTCCGACGTCCTGACGGCCAACGACACCCTGCGCGTGATGCGCGCACTCCTGCGGCACGGCGTCCTCGGCTGAGCCGACAGTCGCATTCATCGCACAAGCGACTCGAAACCTCCCTAAACTGGGCGAATGGCCCCCTCCCAGCGGTTGTGGCGCGCGCTGCTCGCCTGTGCCGCGATCGCACTCGGCGTTCTGCTCCTCCTCCGTCCCTTCGATTCGGTGCCGTGGGCGGCCGCGGCATTGGCGTTCGGCTTGATCATCGGCGGCGCCGCTGAACTGTTCGACGACGACGTCCGCGCCAGTCGTGCGCGCCTGGCCGTCGCAATCGTGATGCCGATCGTCGGCGTCGCGCTCCTGGTGTGGCGCGGTCTGTCGATCTTCGGGATCGCCGTCGCAGCCGCGGTGGCGCTCGTCGCGTGGGCGATCGGCCGCTGGGCGCACGCGGCGCAGCGTGGCCGCGGGTGGGTCGCGGACACCCTCCTCGGCATCGGCGCGGTCGCGGCCGCCGTACTCGCCGTCTCGTGGCCGGGGGTGAGTGTGTTCCTGGTGATGAGTGCGCTCGGCATCGCACTGATCTGGCGCGGTGTCGGATTCGGGCTGGCCCTGTTCCGCAGCCCCGACCGAGCCCCGCGTACGCACCTGACGCTGCGGACGATCGGAGCCGTCCTCGCCGTCGTCGTCACCATCCCGCTCGTCGTCGCCACCTTCGCGATGCGCGGCACCGCTCCCGAACCCGGCGACTTCTACGCTGCCGATCTGCCGCCCGACGCCGCACCGGGCACGCTGGTGAAGTTCGAACCCACCACCGAGGGTGTGCCCGACCACGCGCGGGCGTGGAAGATCCTCTACACCACGATCCGCGACGACCGCCCCGCCTTGGCCAGCGGCGTCGTCCTGGCTCCCACGGCGCCCGCCGCCGCTCCCCGTCCGGTGATCGCGTGGGCGCACGGCACCAGCGGCATCGCCGAGAACTGTGCGCCGTCGATGAACTCCACTCCCTTCGCACACATTCCGGGTTTGACCCAGGTGGTGGCCAACGGGTGGGTGCTGGTCGCGACCGACTACGTCGGCATGGGCACTCCCGGGCCGTCGCCGTATGTGATCGGCGACGGCGAAGCCCGCTCCGTGCTGGACTCGATTCGCGCCGCGCGGCGCCTTCCCGGCATCGAGATGGGGACGCAGACCGTGGTGTGGGGTCATTCTCAGGGCGGGCACGCCGCCCTGTGGACCGAATTGCTCGCACCGTCGTACGCGCCGGACACCGGCGTGATCGCGACCGCCGCTCTGGCTCCGGCCTCCGATCTGAGCGCCCTCGCCACCAGCCTCGAGACGATGCCCGCTGGAGCGCTGCTCGCGGCGTACGTCCTGGACGCGTACGTCGCGGCGTACCCCGACGTGCACTACGACGAGTACGTGAAACTCCAGGCGCGACTGCCGATCCGCGGCATCGCCGCGCGCTGTCTGTGGTCGCGCGCCGTCCCGGTCTCGCTCACCGAGGCGCTGATCCTCGGGACCGATTTCTATCGGCAGGATCCGACGGCCGGGCCGCTCGGCGAACGACTCGCCCAGAACACGCCGACCGACCGCCTCCCGGTCCCCACGTTCATCGCCCAGGGGCTCGCCGACGACGTCATCGCACCGTCGTCCCAGGACGCCTACGCCGCTCGGCAATGCGGCACCGGCAGCACCCTGGACTATCAGACATATCCGGGGCTCGGTCACATGACGCTGATCGACGACGACTCCCCGGCGGTGTCCACGCTGCTGTCGTGGACCACGGCCCGGTTCGCAGGTGGGGCGCCCACCCAGACCTGCACGGGCTGAGGGTCCTCCGATCAGCCGACGGTCCGGCATGTCGACCGGCATCCATCCGGCGAACATCTAAAATCGGCGAATGTCGCCATTCCGCCTCAGTCGCGCAATTCTCGCGGCGGGCGCAGTCGTCGTGGGTGCGGTCCTGATCCTTCGCCCGTTCGCCACGCCCACCTCGCTCGCCGTGACGCTCGGCGTCGGTCTCGCCCTCGTGGGCCTCGGCGAGATCCTGCGAGCACAAGAGCATTCCAGTCGTGTCGCGAGCATTGCGGGCTGCCTGATCCTCGCCGCCGCGATGATCACCGCGGCATGGCCAGGCCTGCCGCTGCCATCGGTCGGCATCGTCGTCGCCGCAGGCCTGGCGGTGTTCGGCATCGCCCGCATCGTCGACGCCGTCCGCGCGAGCGGCGCCGGCCGCGTCGCCGATCTGCTCGTCGGCGTCGCGGGAGTGAGCCTGGCGGTGATCGCCGCGGCCGATCCCGACCTCAGTCTGTTCACCGTGTGCCTGCTGCTCGGCGCGACGCTGGTCTGGTCCGGTGTCGCCGGACTGTTCTATGCGATCGGTCGACGGGCCGGAGTCGACCGCCCGCGGGCGCCGCGCATCGTCGGCGGCGTGATCGCGGTGGTCATCAGCGTCCCGCTGGCGGTCTTCGCGGTCGAGGCGTATCCGACCGCCCCGACCCCGGACGCCTTCTACCAGGCGTCCGCCGACGGCGAGCCCGGCACGCTGCTGCGCGTCGAACCGCACACCGCGGGCGTCCCCGCTGGGGCACGCGCCTGGCGAATCCTCTACACCACGGAGAACGAGGCGGGCCGCCCCGCCGTGGCCGGCGGCCTGGTGGTGGCGGCCGCACAGCAGTCGACGACACCCGTCCCGGTGATCGCCTGGGCGCATGCGACGACCGGGGTGGCGCAAGGCTGCGCGCCCTCCCTGATGCGCGATCCGTTCGGCGCGGACAGCATGCCCGCGCTGTCCCGCGCGCTGGCCGCCGGATGGGCGGTCGTCGCCCCCGACTACATCGGCCTCGGCACCGCGGGGCCGCACCCGTATCTGATCGGCCGCAGCGAAGCGCGATCCGTGCTCGACGCCGTGCGCGCGGCCCGGTCCGTCGACCAACTCAACCTCTCGCATCAGACGGTCCTCTGGGGTCGATCGCAGGGCGGACACGCCGCACTGTGGGCCGACGTCGTCGGAGCGCAGTACGCGCCGGACGTTCCGCTGGCCGGGGTCGCTGCCGCGGCGCCGACCGCCGACCTGCGTGCACTGGCCGAGACGCTCGACTCGTCGTCGGGCGATCCGACGATGGGCGCCTATCTCCTCGACGCCTACACGTCCGTGTACTCCGACGTCCACGCCGACGACTACGTCCGACTGCAGGCTCGGCTGCCGATGCAGCGACTGGCCCACCGGTGCCGTGCCGACACCGGCCACGGGTACGGCCTGATCCGTGCGCTGGCCGTGGGGACCGACCCGTTCCAGACCGCGCTGAACAGCGGCGCTCTGGGACGACGACTGTCGGAGAACACCCCGATCGGCGCCACGGCGACGCCGCTGCTGGTGATGCAGGGCGACGACGACCGCGTGGCCGTCCCCGCCGCCCAGACCGGTTATGTGGAACGCCGTCGCGCCCTGGGCGCCAACGTGGAGTACCGCACGTACCCGGGGCGCGACCACGACTCGCTGCTCGCCGACGGCTCCCCCGCCGTCGACGAACTCCTCACCTGGACCCGCGATCGATTGAGCTGATCGCGAGTCCGGGCGGCTCCGGGTCAGTGGCCGAGTTGTTCCACCAGCGCTTCCAACACCGCCATGTCCTCGATCGTCGAGGGCACCGAGTACTCCTCGCCATCGACGATCTGCCGCATCGTCTTGCGGAGGATCTTGCCCGACCGCGTCTTCGGCAGCGCCTCGACGACGGTCACGTCGCGGAAGGTCGCCACGGCGCCGATCGCCTCGCGCACCATCGCCACCAGGTCGGCGCGGAGCTGATCCTCCTCGATCTGCGCACCCGACTTCAACACCACGTAGCCGCTGGGCCGCTGTCCCTTGAGGTCGTCGTGGATCCCGACGACGGCGCATTCGGCGACGTCCGGGTGGGCCGCGACCACCGCCTCGATGCTGCCGGTGGACAGTCGGTGGCCCGCCACGTTGATCACATCGTCGGAGCGCCCCAGGATGAAGACGTAGCCGTCGCCGTCGATGTAGCCCGAGTCGCCGGTCAGGTAGAAGCCGGGGAACGCGTTCAGGTACGACGACCGGAAGCGCTCCTCGTCCTGCCAGAGACCTGCGAGCGTGCCGGGCGGCATCGGCAGCCGGACGACGATGTTGCCTTCGGCGTCGGCGCCCAACCGGGTGCCCTCGGCGTCGACCACCTGCACGTCGTAGCCGGGAACGGGCACGGTCGCGGTACCGGGCTTGAGCGGCATCGGCTCGAGGCCTCGGAGGTTGGCGACGATCGCCCATCCGGTCTCGGTCTGCCACCAGTGGTCGACCACCGGCACGCCGAGCTTCTCGCCCGCCCAGGCGAAGGTGTCGGGGTCCAGTCGCTCGCCTGCGGCGAACAGGGTGGAGAAACTCGACATGTCGTACTTGGCGAGTTCCGCGGCGTCCGGGTCCGCCTTGCGGATGGCGCGGATGGCGGTCGGCGCCGTGAACAGCGCTGACGCCCCGTGCTCGGAGATGACCCGCCAGAAGGCGCCGGCGTCGGGGGTGCCGACCGGTTTGCCCTCGTACATGATCGTCGTCGCACCGAGCAGCAGCGGTCCGTAGACGATGTACGAGTGGCCCACAACCCAGCCCACATCGGACGCCGTCCACCAGACGTCGTCGGGGTCGACGCCGTAGACGTTCCGCATGGACCACACCAGCGCGACCGCGTGCCCGCCGTTGTCGCGGACCACGCCCTTCGGCTTTCCAGTGGTGCCGGAGGTGTAGAGGATGTACAGCGGATCGGTCGCGGCGACCGGCACCGGGCCCACGGGCTCTGCTGCGGCGATCTGTCGGTCCCAGTCCAGCCACCCGTAGTCGGCGGCCGAGCCAGGCACCTGCGCGCGGTCCTTGACGATCACGGTCTCGGGGGCCGACGCCGCCAGGGCGAGAGCGTCGCGGACCATCGGCAGATACTCCACCGTGCGGCCCGGTTCCAGACCGCCCGACGCGGTGACGACCGCGACCGGCTGCGCGTCGTCGATCCGGGTGGCGAGTTCGGGCGCCGCGAATCCGCCGAACACCACCGAGTGCACCGCGCCGATGCGTGCACACGCGAGCATCGCGATCGCGGCCTCGGGGATCATCGGCATGTAGATGATGACGCGATCCCCCTTCGTCACCCCCTGCGCGGTGAGCACTCCGGCGAATCGCGCCACCTCGTCGAGCAGTTGCGCATAGGTGTAGGTCCGCTTCTCGTCGGCCATCGCCGAGTCCCAGATCAGGGCCGCGCGGTCGCCCCGTCCGGCGGCCACGTGGCGATCGAGGGCGTTGGCCGAGGTATTGAGCGAGGCGTCGGGGAACCATCGGTAGATCGGAGCCGCGGAGTCGTCGAGCGCACGGGTCGGCGGGGTGATCCAGTCGATCGCCTCGGCGGCTTGGAGCCAGAAACCGTCGGGATCAGCGATGCTGCGTGCGAACACGTCTGCGTAGGTGGCCATACCGGTAACGCTAGCGACGAGAGGGGTGACGGACGCCACTTTTCGCACGTGGCTCCGCTCACAATTCGCATATTTTTGATCACGGAAAGATAACGGCAAGATTAACACTCTCACCTGCAAATTCTCTGTGAATTACACGCTTGCAAGAGTCGGCACAGTGTGTCGGCGGCCACTTTTCCCGGCGTGACCTTTGGTTTTAGGACCCGTAGTGTCGCTCCAGTCCACGAACGCAGTCCCGGATACGAGGGTCTGCGCCCAAGGAGGAAACAGCTTTATGAGCATCAAGAAGCTCGCCACCCGCGCCGCCATCGTCGGTGCACTGTCCATCGCCCCGCTGAGCATCGCTGCCGGCGTCGCCTCGGCCGACACCGGCCACAACTGGGACGCTGTCGCACAGTGCGAGAGCGGCGGCAACTGGGCCATCAACACCGGCAACGGCTACTACGGCGGTCTGCAGTTCTCGCAGTCCACCTGGGAGGCCAACGGCGGTACCGGAATCGCTTCCAACGCCACCCGCGAAGAGCAGATCCGCGTCGCCGAGAACGTGCTCGTGACCCAGGGTCCCGGCGCGTGGCCGGTCTGCGGCGCGTACCTGTAATACGCCCCGCTTCCCGTCCGGGAATCGTGCTTCGAGTGAGGCCGGTCGCTGACTCAGCGACCGGCCTCACTCGCATTCGGCGACCCCGTGACCCGAATCCGTCTTAGTGTCGACAGGTAACGACTAAGGAAGCGGAGTCACATGTCGACCCTTTCGTTCACCAGCCTCGGTGCGGCGGGCACGGTCACCGGGTCCAAACATCTGCTGGAACGCGACGGCCGCACGATCCTCGTCGACTGCGGACTGTTCCAAGGCATCAAGAATCTCCGCGAGGCCAACTGGCGGCCGTTGCCGATCGACCCGGCGGCGCTCGACGCCGTGGTCCTCACGCACGCTCATCTCGATCACACCGGGTACCTGCCGCGGTTGATCCGTGACGGCTTCCGCGGCCCGATCTACGCCACCCCGGCGACGCGCGACGTCGCCGAGATCATTCTCCGCGACTCCGCTCATCTTCAGGAACGCGAAGCCGCCCTCGCCAACAAGCGTCGATCGTCGCGCCACGATCCCGCACGACCGCTCTACGACGTGGTCGATGTGGAACAGACGCTCGACCAGTTTCGCACCAGTCGTACCGGCAAATGGTTCTCACCGACGCACGGCGCTCGCGCGCTGTACCGCGGCGCAGGCCACATCCTCGGCGCGGCCACGGTCGAGATCGACTGGGACGGGACCACCGTCGCCTTCACCGGCGATCTGGGCCGCTACGACGACCCGTTGATGTACGACCCCGAGCCGATCCCCCGCGCCGACTATCTGATCTCCGAATCGACCTACGGCGATCGGGTGCGCGAGCACGCCGACCCGGCGGCCGAACTGCTCCGCATCATCACCAGCACCGTCGAGCGAGGCGGCACCGTCGTCATCCCCGCGTTCGCCGTCGGCCGCACTCAGGCGATTCTGTATCACCTCTGGACGTTGAAGCGCGACGGACTGCTCCCCGACGTCCCGATCTACGTCGACAGCCCCATGGCGATCAACGCCGGCGAACTCATGCGCGCCCACCCTGCCGCGCATCGGCTCGACGCGGCGCGCACCGACGAGATGTTCGCGGTTGCGGAGTACGTGCGAGAAGCCGAGGCGTCCAAGGCCGTGTCGGCCGATCGGCGACCCAAGATCGTGCTGTCGGCCAGCGGAATGGCGACCGGGGGACGGATCCTGCACCACTTGGCGGCCTTCGCGCCCGGCGCCCAGAACACCATCGTGTTGGTCGGCTATCAGGCCGTCGGGACGCGCGGCCGCTCCCTGGGCGACGGCGCCCGTCACCTCAAACTGTTCGGCGAGTGGGTCCCGGTCCAGGCGCGGGTGGAGAACTTGCACATGCTGTCCGCTCACGCCGACGCCGACGAGTTGATCCGCTGGATGCAGGGCTTCCAGGAGGCGCCGCGCCGCGTCTTCCTGGTGCACGGCGAGCCGAATGCGGCGGAATCGCTGCGGCACCGGATCGACCACGACCTCGGATGGCGCGCGGTGATCCCGACACAGAACCAGACGTTCGACCTGAGCTGAGCGTCGGCTCAACCCCAGCTTCCGGCTTGTTCGACGACGAACCCGGCGATGATCACCGCGCTGCCACCCACTTCGCCGACGATGAGCGCGACCATCGCCGCCGTCAACGCGCCCGTCGCCGGGTGGAACTGATTGGTGGTGTCGCGGAGCGCTCCGTGCAGACAGTACGAGGCGATGGCTCCGACGAAGAAGGCGACCACGATCCCCACCGCGATCACGTTCACCGCCGTCGACCACGCGCTGAACTGAACGAAGGCGGCCAGCAACGCCGTCGCAAACGAGTACATCAGGGCGGCCCGGTGGGCGATGTCGACGTAGACGTGCGCCTGCCCGTTCTCGCTGCGCATGATCTGCGCGTACTTCCACACCCCGAGCAGCAGCGCCCAGAGGAAGATGATGCCCGCCGCGATCAGTGCGACCTGGGCGGCCACGGTGAGGTTCATGACTCAACTCTGACATAGTCCCGTGTCCGATCACGCTCGGGGCCGTCGCGCGATCACCGGTTCCAGCGGCGAGCGAGTCGCCACCCACTCCCCGGCGATCGGATGCACCCACGTCGCGAGTTCGACGGCCGCACGCAGATCGGCAGACAGATCTCGGCGATGGATCGGCTCGTGATGCGCGACCCGATTCCGCACGATCGTCAGCGCGGCCAGTCGTCGTTCCACGGCCCGCCGCCGTTCCCGGACGTCGCGATAGCCGTGCGGAAAGGCCTTGCCGAGCGCGGGCACCCACAGCGAGGTCAAGTAGCGCTGGGCAGCCAGGTACCGCCAGAAGCCGAGCCCGAGCTCCGCGACCACGTGGTCATGGAATTGCGCCGACACCCCGCGCACCTCCACTGCCTTCTGTGCTCGGTCGAGGTCGTCGAGTCCCCGCGATTCCAGCGGGATCGTCTCCAACCAGGAGTCCTCGCCACGCCGATCCGCCCACAGCGTGAGCTGTGTGTCCATCGCATTGCGCACCACCACCTCGACCATCGCCACCGTCGCCAGCACAGCCGCCGAGACGACGGTGTTCCAGTCGTACAGCCGCAGTGCCGCGGGGAGGTCGCCGCGAGTCGCTGCCAGATACGACCGCAGCCGCGTGACAGTCAGCAGGCTGCCCAGCACCGCCGAGTCGCTGTTCGTTGACATCGCTCGTCACCCCCGTATCCTTGGTCGAGGAAGACCCCGGAACGATCCCTGGCGCACGCCACATCGCCGGGGTTTCGCCGTTCAGTTGGTGCCGCCCCTGTTCTGCACCGCCTCCTCGATCCGTGCTGCCGCCCAAGGTAGCCCACGCCTACGACAGTGACGTCCTTCACTTCCGCGCGGTCGTGGCGCAGCATAGAGACATGACTGGACCGGAGATCGACCTCGACATGCTGGCAGACGCGATGCACGACCAGAACGAGGTGTCGTACTTCAGCCCGAAGACATTCAAGGTCTACCCGGAGTTCCTGCTGGACGACGCGTCGGGGAGTCTGGAACAGTTCGGCGAGGACGCGGACGCCCACGACCATCTGCTCCTCGTCGACACCGTGCCGGGATCCACCTCCCACATCGACATGGAGCGCTTCGCCCTCTTGGTCCCCGATGAGGATGTCCGTGACCGGATGGAGAGCGCGATGTCCGGCCGCGGCGGCTTCCGCCGATTCCGCGACCTCGTCGACGAGGGTCCCCCGGAGCTCGCACCGCTCTGGCGCCGCTTCGAAACGTGCCGTCGCCACCGCCGCGCCGCGGAGTGGTTGCGCGATGTCGACGCGATCGACGACACGACCGCCGACGCCCTCGTCGCGCAGTGCGATGCGGAGTACGACGCCGTCGACGCGGAGTTGGCCGCTCGTCAGAACGCCGACCTGGCTACGGTGATCGCGCTCGAACGCGAACTGTCGACGCCCGCGGTCCGTTCCGATCGCGTTCGCCTGGCGGAGCTCGTCCACGAGGACTTCGTCGAGATCAACGCCGGCGGAGTGATTCGTGACCGCGCCAAGACCATCACGGCCATCCTGAACGACGACGTGCGGTCAGAACCCAGGATCATGCACGAGGAGGTCGCGACCCGACTCGCCGACGATCTGATCGAGATCCGGTGGCGATCCGAGCGGGCGGGACAGAGCTCGATGCGCACGTCCCTGTGGCGACGCGGCCCGAACGGCTGGCAGAACCTGCGTCACCAGGGCACACCGATCAAGTAGCGCGCCCGCTGATCGAGTGCCACCCGCATCCCAACACGGGCCGACAGCGACTCCTCCACGCTGATCGAGTGCCACCCCGGACCGACAGCGGCTCCTCCCCACGCTGATCGAGTGCCACCTGCGAGCGCAGCGAGCAAGTGGTAATCGAGATCACGGCGACTGACGCTGGGCGCCAACCGATTTCGTGTCCTGCGTTCCAGCGGTACGCACGTGGTCTCGATAACCGCATGCTCGCTCCGCTCGCAGGCGGAACTCGACCGACTTGAAAGGCACGCGCCGCTCGCACGCGGCGATCAACCACGCTGAGGGCACCCCTCCCCGGAGATCAAACAGCTAGCTGCTCGACTCCGTGTGCTGCTGCCGGGTCGCGGCCCAGGTTCCGAGCAGTCGGAGTCCGTCGGCCGTCGGCGTGTCGGGGTCCGCGGTGTAGACGTTCAGGCGCAGCTCGGCGTCGGACGAGAGCTCCATGGCCTCGAAGTTGAGGTCGAGTTCGCCGACGGCCGGATGGCGGAGGCGTTTGCGGCCGCTGCGGTGGAACTTGACGTTGTTGGCCGCCCAGTTCTTTCGGAACAGTTCGCTCCGAGTCGACAGTTCGCCCACCAGCGCGTGCAGTTCGGCGTCGCGAGGATTGCGGCCGGCCTCGAGACGCAGCATGGCCGCAGCGTCTTGAGCCATGCGGTCGTACTCGATGAAGTAGTCCTGCGCCGCCGGATCGAGGTACATGAACCGGGTGGTGTTGGCCGGGTGCCGCTCACTGACTCTGGCGACCTGCGATTCGAGGATCGGTGAGTACAACGCTGCGGCAAGAGGATTCGTCGCAAGAATGTCGTGGCGAGCATTGCGGATCCACGCCGGTCCGCCGGTGATGGCGTCCAGGACCTGCTGGACGGCGGGACGTACTGCCGTCGCCGACGGGCGGACACGACGAGACGGAGGACCGGCCGCCCGGGCGAGGGCGAACAGGTGCTCACGCTCGGCGTCGTCGAGTTGCAGCGCGTCGGCGACACCGTCGAGCACCGCCTCGGACGCGCCTGCCAGATTGCCGCGTTCCATCCGCACGTAGTAGTCGACAGACACGCCGGCCAGCAGCGCGACCTCCTCGCGGCGCAGTCCTTTGACTCGCCGGTTGCTGCCGCCGTAGGCGGGAAGGCCTGCCTTCTCCGGTGTGATCCGCTCGCGGCGGGACAGGAGGAAGGCGCGCACCTGCGCTCGGTGGTCCGACTTGCGCTCGTCCCTGTTCACGATCTCCACGATAAGACCCGGCGTGGTGGGCAGGGAGGTACTGGCATTACCCGGAAGAGCAGACACTGCCGCCCGGGCTCGGGCCGGAGTGTTCTGGAGAAGTCCCACACGGATCCAGAAGGCGAGGACATGTCCACAACCCGATCTGCGACACAACGACCGACCCAGTTCGGCACCGCACCCGACCCGGACACCGTGACGTCGCGTCACCAGACGGCGATCCTAGCGATCGTCTGCATCAGCTACTTCATGGTGATCCTCGACAACTCCATCATCTTCACCGGGCTGCCCAGCATCCAGGCCGCGATGGACCTCTCGCCGACCGGATTGACCTGGGTGCAAGACGCCTACACCCTGGTGTTCGGCGGTCTGCTGCTGATCAGCGCTCGGGCCGGTGACATCGTCGGCCGACGCCGGATGTTCATGATCGGTCTGGTGCTGTTCGGCGCGGCGTCGTTCCTGGTGGGCATCGCGCCGTTCTCGTGGTGGTTGATCGCCGCCCGCGCGGTCCAGGGCATCGGTGCGGCCATCCTCGCGACGTCCTCCTTGGCGCTGCTCACCGCATCGTTCGCCGACGGCAGAGAGCGGGCGCGTGCGGTCGCCGCGTACGGCGCCGTCGCAGGCATCGGAGCCAGTGCCGGACTGGTCGTCGGCGGCGTCCTGGCCGACCTCATCTCCTGGCGAGCGGGCTTCCTCCTCAACGTGCCGATCGGCATCGTCATGCTGCTGGCGAGTCGTCGCTATCTCGTCGGGCGGGAACTGACCGAGCGTGGTCGGTTCGACGTACCGGGCGCGATCCTCGCCACCCTCGGCATGACAGGTCTGGTCTATGCGGTCATCGAGTCGGCCGAATCGAGCTGGACGAGCCCGACCACCATCGTGCCGCTGCTCGTCGGCGTCGTTCTACTGGCGGCTTTCGTCGTCAACGAGTCGCGCGTCGCGCAACCGATCATGCCGCTGCGGCTGTTCGCCGACCGTCGACGCACCGGCGCCTATCTGGTCCGGATGCTCTACCTCGGCGCGATGATCGGCTTCTTCTTCTTCACCACCCAGTATCTGCAGGACGCTCTCGGCTTCAGCCCCTTGCAGGCCGGGTTCGCGTTCCTGCCGATGAGCGGCGTCAACTTCATGGTCGCGGTGTTGGTGAACCGTGTCATCGGCCGGTTCGGGACCACCGCGACGCTCATCGCAGGCGTGGCGTTCACGCTGGTCGGGATGGCGTGGTTGAGCCAGATCACCGCGTCGAGCAGTTATGTGGGCGCGGTCGCGCTGCCCATGGTGCTCATCGGGATCGGGCAGGGTCTGGCCTTTGCGCCGATGACCTCGGCAGGCATCGCTGGAGTGGCAGCCGGAGACGCCGGGGCGGCCTCGGGCGTCATCAACACGTTCCACCAGCTCGGCAGCGCGCTGGGTCTGAGCGTGGTCACCGCCGTCGGCGTCGCGGTCACCCCGAGCGGTGCGTCCGGTGCCACCGCCGTCGTCGCCCGCGCCGGTGGCGCTCTCGCCGCAGGCAGCGGCCTGCTGGTCCTCGCCTTGATCCTGGTGGTCGTGCTGATCGCGCGGCGACCAGCGGCCTGAGCACCTCCTTCGTGGGGAAGACATGCCGGACGGTCCCCCAGACGCAGCCCGCATGGTTGAATTCAGTCACCGACTGACTTGCTGTGGTGGGGGTTGATCATGAGCGCTACTGATGTGGTGGTGGTCGGAGCAGGCCTTGCCGGTCTCAGTGCGGCGCGACGATTGGCGGACGAGGGCGATCGGTCACCGTGCTGGAGGCCCGAGACCGCGTCGGCGGCCGGACGCAGGGCGGGGTGCTCGAAGGCGCACCCGTGGAGCTCGGTGGCACCTGGATCGGTGAGGGGCACAGCGAGATGTACGCGCTGGTCGCTGAGCTCGGGTTAGAGACGTTCCCCACCTGGAACGACGCGGGCTCACTGCTCCTCGATCTGGGCGGCAAACAGTCCTCGCTCGCCAGTACCAAGGGCGCCACTCCCCGACTCAACCCGATCGCGATGGCAGATCTGGCTCAGGGCGTGGCCCGTTTCGAGAAGCTGGCGCGCAGTATCGATCCGGCGCGGCCGTGGGCGCACCCGAAGGCGACGGTGCTCGACGGGCAGACGTACGAGTCGTGGGTGCGACGCAACCTGCGCACACCGACGGGGCGAAGCTACTTCCGCGTGCTGGCGGAGGCCGTCTACGCAGACGACGGCGCCGACATGTCGTTGCTGCACACGCTGTTCTACACCGCCAGCAACGGCGATCTCGAGACCTTGGCCTCGACCGACCGCGGGGCGCAGAAGGATCGCGTGGTCGGCGGTTCGGTAATGGTGGCGGGGCGATTGGCCGCGGGGCTCGACGTGCACTTCGACTCCCCTGTTCACACCGTCAGTCAGGACGAGGATCGGGTCGTCGCGACGACACGCGACGGCCGAGCGTTCCAGGCGAGTCACGTCATCATCGCGATTCCTCCGACGCTGGCCGGCCGGCTCACCTACCAACCGATCCTGCCCGCGTGGCGGGACCAGCTGACGCAGCGCATGCCGGCAGGCACTGTTATCAAGTGCTTCGCGGCCTACCCCACCCCGTTCTGGCGCGACGCGGGGTGGAACGGACAGGCGGTCTCGGACCGTGGGCCGGTCAAGGTGACCTTCGACGTCTCGCCGCCCGACGCCGAGATCGGACTCCTGCTCGGGTTCGTCGAAGGCAGTGAGGCCCGCCGTTGGCAGCGATGGGACGAGACGCAACGGCGTCGCGCGGTTCTCGACTGCTTCGAGCGCTACTTCGGTCCGTCGGCGGCCCACCCCACGTCCTATCTGGAGAAGGACTGGAGTGCCGAGGAATTCACACGAGGCTGTTATGGAGCACACTTCACGCCCGGCGTCTGGACCAGCTACGGCGATGTGCTGCGTGAACCGGTCGGACGCATCCACTGGGCCGGCGCCGAGTACGCCGTCGAATGGAACGGATACATGGAAGGGGCGATCCGTTCGGGTCGCGTGACCGCTGATGAGACGTTGCGGGTGCTGCCGTGACCACCTCGGATACGACGTTGACCCGACACGACGCAAGAAGACCCGCACCGTGAGGTGCGGGTCTTCTTGTTTAGTAGCGGGGGCAGGATTCGAACCTACGACCTCTGGGTTATGAGCCCAGCGAGCTACCGAGCTGCTCCACCCCGCGTTGCACCGATAACGTTACACAGCGGTGAACCCGCGTGCAAATCGCAGGAGCACCAACGTGATCGAGGACACTGAGGCCACGTTCAGCGTGCGGGGCGCACACCCATCAGCGCCGCCAACTGGGTGGCGAGCGGGTTCAGGTCGAGCCTGTCCGCGTCCTTCTTCGGCGTGTTGTCCCACGGCTGGGCCACATCGGGATTGCCCAGCGCAGCACGCGGCCCGCCGCGGACGCCGGTCGGGCTGCCGACGGGAGCCTCGCAGCTCGCGTCGGTGTTGAACGGGAAGTCGTCGTAGTTGATGTCGAAGTCCGGATTCTTGCGCTTGATGTCGTCGATCATCGTCTGCGTCGACTCGTAGCCGCGCGTGCAGCTCGGCGGGTTGCCGGTCTCCAGCACGATGCCGAACCGGATCGAGCCGTCGGGCGATGCCGTCGAATGGCTGCTCGCCGCCAGGACCGACAGCATCGCAAAGGTCATGCCGGTGGCGTACGACGCAGGGGCGGCCGTGCGGGCGGTCTCGCCGAGCTGGCCGATCAGCGTCGTCGCGTCGGCGCCGTTGTCGTCGAGAAAGTTCGACAGCGCGGACGCCGCGCGCGGCCCCTCACGGAGGATGCGCCTGATCGCCGGATCCGACGACGCGAGTTGCGCGGTCAATCGGTCCAGATCACGCGACCACCGGAGGATCTCGTCGGACTGGTCGGCTTGCGTACCGAGGACGACGTTCGAGTTCGTGATCAACTCGATGGTGTCGTCCAGGCTGCGGAGCCCCTCGTCCGACAGGGTGTCGAGGGAGTCGACCAACGTGCTCAGGTCCTGTCCCTTGCCGTTGAACGCCCGGCCGAGTTCTTGGACGACGGTTCGCAACGAGTCGACGGGCACAGTCTTCGTCAGGTCGATGGTCGACGCGATGACGTCCTGGATCGCCGGCGGGAGCTCGACTGTCGAGATCTCCGAGCCGTCCCGCAGGAACGGTCCGACGTCCGATTTCGGCTGCAGGTCCAGGAACTGTTCGCCGATGGCCGAGCGATTCGCGATCACCGCGACCACCGACGCCGGGATGTCGGCGCGGCCGCTCTCCAAGGTCAGTTCGACGTCGACGCCACCCGGAACCAGCGTCATGTCGCTGACCCGCCCGGCAGCCACCCCACGGTAGGTCACCTGCGCGCCGGGAAAGATCCCGCCGCTGGAATCCATATGCACCACGACCCGGTAACCACTGATCCCGAGAGCCTGGTCCATCCGCGCATACCGCACCCCGGCGTAGAGCGAGGCGACGAGACCGAGAACCAGTACGACTGCCAGTTGCGTCTTCACCAGTCGGCTGAGTGGCGGCATATCGCGAACCTCCTACGCATTCCGCGGATCCCCGACGATCCGCCCCTGGGGAGCGTAAGACGACTGACGCGGCAGGTCACTACCCGAAATGCGATATGTGACAAACCGATTAGTCAGATTGGCCGTGTGAGATTAATCACCGCGTGGAGTACGGTGAGGTTACACCGAAAGGTGGCCCTACCAGGCAGGTCGCCAACGATCAGCAGTTCTGAGGAGGAGTCATGGCGAATCACACGGTCAAACGAGAGAGTCACGGCAATCATTGGATGGGGCTCATCGCCTTCATCCTGCTGCTGGCGGGCGGCGCGTTCTCCGCACTCTGGCTCATCACTCTGGCGGATCTCCCGGCCAACAAGCCGATGAACATCACCTACGGTGTTCTCGCGCTGGGCGGACTGGTGGCGTCGACGATGATCTTCGCGACACTGGTGCGCGAACTCCGGCACTCCCCCGTGATGCCGGACAACACCCGCGCCGAGATCAGCCGCTACCTCGCCAAGGTGCGCCCGTAACCCCGCACCCGTAACTCAACCCCCGCGCACCTCGCTGAGTACAAGAACGGGACCGGCCGAGCAGATGGTCTGCTCGGCCGGTCCCGTTCTTGTGTAGGTCAGCGACCTCGGGATCAGTTCCCCGTGGACTCGTAGGCCTTGATCGCCTTGTCCAGGCGGTCGAGTGCCTCGCCGTAGGCGGTGAAGTCGCCGCTGGACTGCGCCTTGCGGACGTTCTCCAAGGCCTCGCCCAACTCCTTGACCGCCGCGTCACGGGCCGGGCTGTCGCCGTTCGACGACGGCTTGTCCGGTTCCTGCGTCGGAGTCTGCGGCTGCGTCGGGGTGGACGGCGTGCCGCCGTCGTTCTCCGGCGCGGTCGCCGCCGTCGGCGAGATGCCGACCTGAGCGAGTGCCTCGGCGACGGTCGCTGCGTACCCGACGTTCGCGGCATCGGCACCGGATGCGGCGTTGTAGTAGGTCAGGACGCGGTACAGCTTCGGGATCGCCGAGTTGCCCGACTTGGCCTCGGTGTACATCGGCTGCACGTACAACAGTCCGTCGCCACCGACCGGGAGCGCCAGGAGGTTGCCGTAGGTGACCTTGGTGGTCTCCTCGACCAGCTTGCGGTCCGCGGCAACGCTGCCGTTGGACTTCATGTTCTCCGCCGCCTGCTGCGGACCCATCGCCTGCTTGGCCGTCGGCAGCACCTTCACGGTGATCTGACCGAAGCCTTCGGGATCAGAGCCGACCGTCATGTACGCGGCCAGGTTGGGCCGGTTCAGCGCGGTGACGACGCTGGTCAGCTGGTACTCGGCGCCAGTGCCCGTGGGACGTGCGGCGGTGAAGTAGTACGGCGGCTGCTTCAGCCGGTTCTCGTCGGTGGTCGGATCGTTCGGCACCGTCCAGAAGTTGTTCGAGCGGTAGAACGTCGCCGAGTCCGAGACGTGGTACTTCGTCAACAGCGCGCGTTGCAGCTTGAACAGGTCCTCCGGGTAGCGGACGTGCTGCAGCAGATCCGGCTTCTTGTCCAGTTCCGAGCGCGGCTTGACCGTGCCGGGGAACACCTTCATCCAGGTCTTGAGAACCGGGTCGGTGGTGTCGAACTGGTAGAGGGTCACGTCGCCGGTGTACGCGTCGACGGTGGCCTTCACCGAGTTCCGCACATACGAGACGTCCTTGTCCTCCTGCGTGCGGGCGGTCTGGCCCGCGTTCGCCTCACGCGAGTCGGCCGTCGCGTCGGCCAACGACATCCGCTGTGCGTACGGGTAGTTCTTCAGGGTGGTGTACCCGTCGACGATCCACTTGATGGAACCGTCGGCCATGACCGCCGGGTAGGTCTTCGCATCCAACGTCAGCCAGGGGGCCACCTTCTGCACGCGGTCCCGCGGATCACGGTTGTACAGCAGCTTGGAGTTGTCGTTGATCTGGTCCGACAGCAGGAAGTTCCGCTCGCCGTACTTCAGCGCGTACAGCAGGCGGGTGCCCATGTTGCTCAGCGCGACGCCGCTCTTGCCGGTGTACGTGTAGGTCTCGTCGTCGCCGTCGTACTCGCGCTTCTGGCCGTCACCCGACCCGACGATCGCGTAGTCCGGGTCTACCTTGGCGATCAACTCACCGAAGTAGATACGCGGCTGCTTCACCTGAATCGGTGCGTTCCGGTACTCGGGAGTGCCGATGGTGTTGGAGTCCGAGACCAGGAAGACCGGCTGACCGCCCTTGTCCGAGCGCGTGTCGTTGCCGCTGGCCTCGTCGACCTTGTTCGCCTGCGCGGCGATGAAGCCGTTGCCGTGCGTGTAGACGGTGTGCTTATTGATCCAGTTGTTCTGGTTGTCGTCGTACTTCGACGGATCCAATTCGCGGGCGGCGACGACGAAGTCGCGCTGCCGCTCAACGGTCCGGTCAGTGCCCTCGACCGGCTCCTTGACCGTGTACCGGTCCAGCGCCAGCTCCTTCGGGAAGCCGTAGAAGTTCTTCAGCTGCTGCCGCTGGTCGAACGCCTTCGAGATCACCAGCGGATCTAGAATGCGGATGTTCGACAGCGTGGACTCGTCGGAGTTCACCTTGGCCGGGTCGGCGGCTCGGCTGGCCCAGTTCTGCTCGTACTTGACGTCCGTGCCGGAGCGGATCCGGTAGGCATCGGTCGTCGCGTTGATGTTGCGCTCGATGTACTCGGCTTCCTTGGTGACCGCGCTCGGCTTCACCGAGAACTGCTCCATCGCGGCAGGCCACACGACGCCGATGATCAGCGCCGACAGCAGCATCAAGACCGCAGCGAGGGCGGGGATCCGCAGATCCCGCAAGGCGATCGCAGCGAAGAAGGCGACGGCGCACACCAGGGCGATCGCCATCAGAATCAACTTAGACGGCAACACGAAGTTGATGTCGGTGTAGCTGGCGCCGGTGAAGATGTCTCCGCGTCGACCATTGCTGAGGAGGTCGTAGCGGTCGAACCAGTAACCGACGGCCTTCGCCAGCATGAACAGTCCCGCGATCACCGCCAGCTGGATCCGCGCCGCCCGCGTCAGCCCGCCGCGTCGACCGCCGCCGCCGAGGCGCAGCCCACCGAAGACGTAATGGGTGACCAGGTTGCCGATGAAGGCGATCACCAGCGAGATGAACAGGATGTCGAGCACCATGCGCAGGAACGGCAGCGTGAACGCGTAGAACCCGATGTCGAGACCGAACTGCGGATCGGTCTCGCCGAACGACTCACGGTTCAGGAACATCTGGACCGTCGACCACGACCCCTGCGCGATCAGGCCGGCCATGATGCCGATGAAGGCGGACGGCGCGAGCATCGCCAGCTTGGGGCGCATCCCGATCGCGGTGCGATACCGCGCCAACGGGTCGGTGGGGCTCGCGAGCATGACGAAGTCCGGCCGTACCCGGAACGCGGCGTAGAGCGCACCGAAGACGATCGCGCCGACGATGATCCCGACCACCGCGAACAGCAGCAACCGGGTGACGAGCATCGTCGACAGGACACTCGAGAAGCCCACGTCGGAGTACCACAGCCAGTCGGTCGACAGCGCCACCGCTTGCGGACCGACGAGGACCAGGATCAGAATTCCGACACCGATTCCGATTAGGATCTTGGCCCGACGCGACAAGGTCGGCCTGCCGGTCGATCCGGTCATACTCACCACTTGCACAGCTCCTGAATTCGTCTCTGCTCACGCGCATGCGACAGCAATGACGACCACCTTACCGATTAGTCCAACTCGGCTCCCTGCGCGACGGATCCGGGGGCCCTGCACAATGGGGCCGTGATGACATCGCCTGAACCAGCCGCAGCCGCGTTCTCCCAGGCCGACCTGGGCAATGCACTCGCCCAATGCCTCGCCTACACAGCTGAGCTCCCGTGGGGTTCGCAGCCGACGCTGTTCGGGCTGGTTCCGACTGGGGTCCTCGCCGAGCAGGCACCCGGCCTCGTCGACCCGGACGACGACTCCGCCCTCAGCCCGGTGGTGCAGGAGACCGACACCGCCGAACTCGAGCAGTTGCTGACCACCGTCTCCTGGCCCGCGGCGGTCGTGGGATGCGCGCTGGTCAGCGAGATCACGCTGTTGCCGCCCGACGCCGAGGCCGATCTCGACGCCGCACTCGAGCCGCTCCTCGCGGATCCGGTCGCGGCCGACGAAGCTGCCAGACAGGCCGCGCACGCTCACCCGGGGCGACAGACCGCGCGTCTGGCCGCCGGTGTGCTGCGCAACGGCAAGCGGGTCGCACTCCTCGCCTTGCGTGAGGGCGACGGTCAGTCAGGCGACCTGCAGACCCACCCGAATCTGGCGCCAAATGTGCTCGACGCACTGGCGCAGACGTTCCACGGCTAAGGCGTGTCCAGGAACCACCTCTAGCCCGGCAGTCAGCAGTGCGGGCGCGGCTTATCGGTGCCGAGAGTCGCGAGGGCGTCCATGGCGTCGGTCAGGGTCGAGACCTTGACCAATTCGATGCCGTCGGGGGCTCCGTCGGAGGCGGCCGCACAATTGCCCGCGGGCACCAGGAAGACGGTGGCGCCGGCCTCGCTGGCGGCCTTGATCTTGTGCGGAATGCCACCGATCTCCCCGACCTTGCCTTCGGGGTCGATGGTGCCGGTTCCTGCGACGAACTTTCCGCCCGACAGGTTGCCGGGGGTCATCTCATCGATCACCGACAGCGTCAACATCAGACCGGCCGACGGTCCGCCGATGTCGCCGACGTTGAATCTGATGTTGATGTTCGGGTCTTCGGCGACCATCGTCGGCGTGATGCCGAACAGCGGGCGCGCGGGGTCGTCTGGACGGGTGCCCAAGGTGACCTGTTCGGTCAGTCGTTGCGCACCACGCTGGACGGTCACGGCGATCTCGTCGCCCGGCTTGTGCCGCTTGAGAACGTCCAGCAGCGCCTGCGGGGTGGCGACGGCGGTTCCATCGACGGTGCTGATCCGATCGTCGACCTTCAACTTGCCGTCGGCGGGCCCCTTCGCTGCTACGGCGCCCACCCCCAGCACGATCGGCTTGCGCAGATAGTTCAGGGCCGCCATCGATGCGTTCATCTCCGAACTCGACATCTGCGCCGTGTTCTCCTGCTGCACCTGTTCGACCGTCTGGTCAGGCGGAAAGTACAGGTCGCGCGGTTGCAGTTCGTACGTGCCCGACATCCACATGCCGATCCCCTGGAACAGCGACAGGCCGTCGCGCAGCGAGACGGTGGTCAAGTTCAGATGACCCTCCGGGTGCGGGTCGACAGCACCCGTCACCGAAACCACCGGCTTGCCCTCGACGTCTCCGAGCGTGTTCACCGTCGGCCCGGGTCCGAGCGCGACATAGGGCACCCGCAGCGTTGACCCGGCGATGATGAAGGCGAGCAGCAGCACCACGCCTACGACGAGTGTGGCGATGCGCCGATGTGCTGGCTTGATGGTCACTCGGCCCAGGGTAATGCAGCAGCCTGAGCAGAGCCCGCACGCACGGACCCGAGACCGGTACCGTTGACGGTATGAATGATCTGCCCTTCGGATTCTCGTCCTCGGACGACCGGGATAAAGACGACCGGAACAGCGGCAAAGACAACGGCCCCGGCAACGGCGGCCCCGATCCGGCGAACCCGTTCGGCTTCGCTTTCGGCGACGGCGGCGCCGTCGACCCCTCCCAGCTGGGCCAGCTGTTCAGTCAACTCGGCAACATGTTCAGCGGCATGGGATCCGGCATGGCGGGCGGCGGCTCCGGCCCGGTGAACTACGACGTCGCGACCAACCTCGCGCGCCAGCAGATCGGCAGTTTCACCCCGATGCTCGACAAAGAGCACCAGGCTGTCGCCGACGCCGTCCGGCTGGCCGAGGTGTGGCTCGACGAGCAGACGACGTTGCCCGCCGGGATCACCACCACCGCGGCCTGGACGCCGGTGGACTGGTTGGAGAACACCCTTCCGACGTGGAAGACGCTGTGCGACCCGATCGCCGAGCAGATGTCGAAGACGATGGACACCGGCCTGCCCGAGGAGGCCCAAGCGTTCGCGGGCCCGATGATGGCGATGATCGGACAGCTGAGCGGCACCATGTACGGCACGCAGCTCGGGCAGGGACTCGGGCAGCTCGCCGGCGGCGTCCTGACCTCCACCGACATCGGCCTGCCGTTGGCGCCGGACCGGGTGGGCGTGCTCCTGCCGGAGGCGATCGCGAAGTTTGCCGAGGGCTTGGATCTGCCCGCGCAGGAGATCGTCGTGTTCCTCGCCGCCCGTGAGGCGGCGCACGTGCGCCTCTTCAGTCACGTCCCGTGGCTCAAGCAGCGTCTGCTCGCCACCGTCGAAGAGTATGCGCGCGGCATCCGCATCGATCTGGGCGGACTGCAGAACCTGGCGACCGAGATCGACCCTCAGGAACTGTTCACCAACCCGGGCAAGCTCGAAGAACTCATGGGCTCGGCCGCCTCGTTCGAGCCGCAGACCACGCCCGAACAGCAGGCGGCGCTCACTCGCCTCGAAACCCTCCTCGCACTGGTCGAAGGATGGGTGGAGCAGGTGGTCTCGAGCGCGCTCGGCGACCGTATCCCCAGCACCGCGGCGCTCACCGAGACCATGCGCAGGCGACGCGCGTCGGGCGGTCCCGCCGAGCAGACCTTCGCCACCCTCATCGGCATGGACCTGCGACCCCGCAAGCTCCGCGAAGCGGCGACGCTGTGGCGGTCGCTGGCCGAGGCCTCCGACATCACCGCGCGTGACAACGTCTGGGGCCATCCGGATCTGCTGCCCGACGCCGACGACCTCGACAACCCGGCGGGTTTCATCGACCGCGTGATCGGTGGCGACACGTCGGGCATCGACGACGCGATCGCCGAGTTGGAGCGGCAGTTCGCGGAGAACGACGCCAAGGACGACGACTCCGACAGCGACGGCGACGGATCGCCCACCGACGGAAAGAAGCCCGACCAGGACTGATGCGGTGTCGTCGCAGATCTGTGGAATTCAGATTCGCGACAAATGCCGCAAGCTGCCAGCGTGGACCCATGGCAGCGCGCAACACCCTTCCGGTACTGAATCCCGGCACCCCGGTGCTGGCCAGGCCCGACCACCGGGTGCACGTCGGGTCCGACCCGCGCACCGCGCTGGTCCTTGAGATCGCCCCGACGGTCACGATCAACACGCTCGTCGCCGTTCTCCAACGACTGCGCACTCCGCAGCGCTTCATGCATGTGCGACGGGCCGTCCGCGCGTCCGGGCTCACCGTCACCGCTTTCTGGGCGATCGTCGACCGGCTGGTGGACGCGGGCAAGGCGGTCGAGCCGCCGACGACTCGGCCTCGGCCATTCCACGTCGGAGTGACCGGGCACGGAGAACTGGCAGGGCTCCTGCTCACCGAACTGCCACGCAACGGGCATCGGGCGTTTCCGTTCGACCCCGCGATGCTCTTCCGCTCGGGCGGACCACGCCCCCATCTGGTGGTGTTGAGCGACCAACCGGTGGCCGACCCAGCACTCTGGGAGCCCCTCGTCGCAGCGTCCGTCCCGCACCTGACGGTTCACGTCGACAACGACATCGGCACCGTCGGCCCGCTGGTGCTGCCCGGACTGTCGAGTTGCCTGCACTGCCTCGACCTGCACCGCGCCGATCTGGATCCGCACTGGCCGCTGCTCGCGGCCACGCTGCACGGAGTCTCCGGCGCGGGCAGTCCCGCCACGCGGCAGGCGACGGCGGCGGTCGCCGCGGCGCAGATCACCGAGATCACCGACCGGCTTCGCGCCCGGACGGCGGATCCGCCGTCGATCACCGGTCGCATCCTGGAGTTCCGCCCGTCGCCGAGCACGGTGACGTCGCTGCCCGCCCCAGTGCATCTGCGGTGCGTCTGCCGCTCGACGGACGGCGAGGCGCACGGACTGCAGCCGTCCACTATTCTCGACCATGCGGCGAAAGGACTGAATTGAGCGAGATCACACGTGGCCAGGGGCGGCGCAACGCGAAGCTGGCCTCTCTTCCGCTGGGGATGGCCGGGCGTGCAGCCGCAGGCCTCGGTCGACGCATCGCGGGCGCGAGCAAGGAAGAAGTCAGCGCGGACCTGATGAACAAGACCGCCGAGCAGCTCTTCGCCGTGCTCGGCGAGCTCAAGGGCGGCGCGATGAAGGTCGGGCAGGCGCTGTCGATCATGGAGGCCGCGATCCCGGACGAGTTCGGGGAACCGTTCCGTGAAGCGCTCACCAAATTGCAGGCCGAAGCGCCCCCGCTCCCGGCGTCCGCAGTCCACAAAGTCCTCGATCACCAACTCGGCACCCGGTGGCATGAGCGGTTCCGCGAGTTCAGCGATGAGCCCGCCGCGTCGGCCAGCATCGGTCAGGTCCACAAGGCGGTGTGGGCCGACGGGCGCACGGTGGCCGTGAAAGTGCAGTATCCCGGCGCCGATCACGCGTTGAAGGCCGACCTGAAGACCCTGAGCCGCATGTCCGGGTTGATTCAGAAGCTCTCCCCCGGCACCGATGTGAAGGGCATGGTCGACGAGTTGATCGACCGCACCGAGGACGAACTCGACTACATCGCCGAAGCCGACAATCAGCGCGCCTTCGCCCGCGCCTTCGACGGCGACCCCGACTTCGTGGTCCCGAAAGTCGTCGCCAGCTCGCCGAAGGTGATGGTGTCGGAGTGGATCGACGGCGTCCGGCTGTCGAAGCTGATCACCGACGGCACCCAGGAACAACGCAACGACGCCGCCGCCAAGATGACGACGTTCGAGATCTCCTCGCCCGCACGCGTCGGCCTGCTGCACGGAGATCCGCATCCCGGCAACTTCTACATTCTCGATGACGGCCGGTTCGGCATTCTCGACTTCGGCGCCATCGGACACTACCCAGACGGTCTCCCGGAGAAGACCGGCCCGATCCTGGCACTGGCGCGCGACAAGAAGTACGACGAGCTCCGCGAACTGATGGTGGAGGCCAACTTCATTCAGGCCTCACACGCCGATCGGGTCAGCGCGGACGATCTCGCCAAGTACCTGCAGCCGTACGTGGATCCGCTGTACAGCGACACCTTCCACTTCAGTCGCAAATGGCTGCAACGAGCGGCGGGCCAGGCCACCGACTTCAACGGCGACGTCTACAAGACGTCGCGGAACCTCAACGTGCCGCGGGAGTACGTGATGGTGTTCCGCGTACTGATCGGCTGCGTCGGCATCGCCGCCCAACTCGATGCCGAAGCTCCCTATCGAGCGATTCTGAGCGAATGGATGCCCGGCATCGACGGGTGAGGAAAGGCGCGGGTTCCAGCACAACTCACGGAGGCGCGTGCTCACCTCGCATCGGCGGCCCGCTTGGGCGGGCGGCCGCGTGGACGCTTCTTCGCGATGATGACGCCGCGGTCCAGGATCTCACCGCCCCAGACGCCCCACGGCTCCTCTCGTTCGAGCGCGGCCTCCAGGCACGCGGACTGCAGGGGGCATTCACGGCACAGCGTCTTCGCTTCCTCCAGCAGGCTCGGCTGATCCGCGAACCACAGATCGGCGTCGTTCTCGGTGCTCTGACAGGGCAGTTCTATTCGGGGAATGGTCAAGGTAGACAAAACAAGTCGGCTTTCTCGTCGCAGATGCTCTTCGGGTGAACCCGGGCCGCGTGCAGGAAAGCAAAAGACCACGGGTTCGCTGTCGCGATTCGCCGTGGCCTAGATGGTTCCGCTGGTCTCTACGGTTGAGACCTTCTGAAGGACGTCGTACCGCCGTCCATGCGGGCCACGGGGAATCGCCGGCGCTCTCGCGCCAGGTGTGCTGCGGGTGCAGCGGTATGTACGGCCTGCCACTTCATTGGTCGACTCCCTTCTTGTTGTCGGCTCGCTGTCACATGTCGTCGTCACGGCACAGGGCTAGCCCGTGCGGCTCTGACGTACTCCTCGTACTTTAGGCGGGCGAGGAAAAGTCCACAACCTATTTTCTACCTGCGGTTTTACACCCCGAGCCCGCACTGTTGCGCGCCGCCGCACGACGTCCGTCACGACTTCCCGGGCAGTGCGGCGTCGACGACGGCGATGATCGCAGCACCGAACTCGTCGGTCCGCGCCTGACCGAAGCCCCGCACCTTGGCCAGATCGGCGAGTGTCGTCGGAACAGCCGTCGCGATGGTCCGCACCATCGTCTTGCTCATCACGTTCGACTCCATGATCTCGTGCTCGTCGGCGAACGCCTTGCGCCAGGCGGTCAGCGCGACGAGGACGTCGGGATCGGGCTCGGTCCGCTCCGGCAGTGGTTCGAAGTCCATTCCGCTCGGCGTCGCGGGCACCAGCGCTTCCAGGAACCGGGAACGACGACGCTTGGCGCCGCGCCCCTCCCCACGTGCGAGGCTCCATGACAGATGCAGGTGTTCGCGAGCGCGGGTGATGCCGACGTAGAAGAGCCTGCGCTCCTCCTCAACGTCGTCGGTGGTCTTGGACGCCCGGCCCAGCGGCATGGACCCCTCGTGAAGGCCGGTCAGGAACACCGCGTCCCACTCCAGTCCCTTGGCTGCATGCATCGACGACAGCGTGACGCCCGCACCGATGGGCGCATGCCGCATCTTGGATCGTTCCTCGAGTTTGCCGACGACGCCGGCGAAGTCGAGGCCGGGATCCTCAGCGGCGATCGACTCGACGATCTCGACGAGCCGCAGCAATTGCTGCCAACGCGCACGGGCGTTGGCGCCCTTCGGCTCCGACTCGGTGAGTCCCACCTGGTGAAGCGCGTGCCGGACGGCGTCGACCGGCGGCATGGGCGGCGGCGGTCCCCCGGCGAGCGAGGTGAGGCGGCGCATCGACGCCACGATCTCAGGACGCTCGAAGAAGGTCTGCGCACCCCGGACCTGGTAGTCGATCCCGGCTTCCGAGAGCGCCTCCTCGTAGGCTTCGGACTGCGCGTTGACGCGGTAGAGGACGGCGATCTCCGATGCCGGCACCCCAGCCCGGATCCGCTTGCGGATCTGCGCCACCACCCCCACGACTTCGGAGATCTCGTCGTCGTAGCCGGCGAAGACGGGTTCGGGTCCGGCTTCGCGCTGCCCGACCAACTGCAGGCGCGTTCCCGCAATCCGGCCGCGTGCCTTGCCGATCGCCGCGTTCGCGAGGTGCACCACTTGCGGGGTGGAACGGTAGTCGCGCTGCAGGCGGACCAGCGTGGCATCGGGGAATCGTCGAGTGAAGTCCAACAGGTACGACGGGGTGGCTCCGGTGAAGCTGTAGATGGTCTGGTTGGCGTCACCGACGACGGTGAGGTCGTCGCGGCCCCCGAGCCACGCGTCGAGCAGGTTCTGCTGGATCGGGGTGACGTCCTGGTACTCGTCGACGACGAAACTGCGGTAGCGCGAACGGAACTCCTCGGCGATCGAGGGATCGGACTGCAGGATCATCGTGGTGTAGATCAGGAGATCCTCGAAGTCGAGCAGCCGGTCGCCGTTGGGAGCCACCTTCGCAGCCTCGTACGCGGCGAAGACCTGCGTGACGGTCCGCGGGTCCGTCGGCACATCGCGGTGCGCGCGAGCGGCCGCATCCGCGTACTGATCGGGTCCGATCGCCGACGACTTCGCCCACTCGATCTCCGACGCGAGATCGCGCAGCAGGTCGCGGTCGGCGGCGTCGACACCGACCTTGCGCGCCACGCGTGCGACCATCCGGAACTTGTGCTCAAGCAGTTCCCACCGCACGTCGCCGAACGCCATCGGCCAGAAGTACCGGAGCTGGCGCAGAGCGGCGGCGTGAAACGTCTGGGCAGCCACCGAGTTCCCCGGTCCGGACACCCCGAGGGCGGCGAGCCGCTCGCGCATCTCTGCCGCCGCGCGAGCGGTGAAGGTGACGGCCAGCACCTGGCTGGGGTTGACCTGACCCGAGTCGACGAGATGCGCGATCCGACGGGTGATGGTCCGGGTCTTCCCCGTCCCCGCGCCGGCGAGCACACAGACGGGCCCGCGGGGAGCAAGAACGGCTTGGAGCTGTTCGGGGTCCAGTCCCGCCGTCGCTCCGCCTTCCGTCCGAGTCCGTTCCGCCGTCGTCATGACCACTACGTTCTCACGCCCCTCTGACAATCCGCCGTTCGTCGAGGTCATGGGTGTGCGGTTCTCGCGCGCGAGGCAGATCAGGGTGCTCCGGTTTGTCAGACCCTGCGCCTATCATCGAACGTGAGTTCTAGATCAGGGTTGCGTTGGTTTCGTTGGCTGGGGAGGGTGTCATGGCTGTGGTGACGATGGGTCCGGCAGGTCGGACGGGTGTGGTGGGTGCGTCGGTGGAGGTCACCGATGAGGTGATCGTGATGTGTGTGCCGCGGCCGGAGACGGTCGGGAGGCCGCGGTCCGATGACGCTGCGGCGTTGTTGTTCGCCGCGCACGCGGAGTCGGTCGGTGGACTGTTGCGGTGGTATCGGTATCAGGCGGTGTACGGGCTGCTCGGGAAGCGGATGGCGCAGGCCGATGCCACCGGCGCGACCGATGTGTTCACGCGGGTGTACGACCCGTTGTGTCAGGTCGCCGCGTCGTACGCCACGGTCGCCGGAGTCCGGCAGTGCACCGCCGAACGGTTCGTCGAAGCCGCCCAAGCCTGCTTCGAACGCATCCCGGCGGTCGGGCGGCTGCTGCGGGACGGGGTGATCACGGCGGCGTGGTTTCAGCGGGTGGTGGAGCAGACCGCCCTGGTCGACGATGCGGAGTTGTTGGCGTTCATCGACGCGGAGATCGCACACAGGTTGACGACGATGGGTGGGTTGTCGGCGCGGCGCGTCGAGGACGCGGTGGCTGCGATCGTCGCCGAGCATGATCGGGATGCGGTGACCGTGACCCGCGAGCAGGCCAAGGCCGCCAAGAAGATGGTGATCAACCCGCTCAACGACACCGCCTCGGAGGTCATCGTCACCACCACGCCCGAGGATGCACTCCTGTGCAAAGACGCGATCGACGCCGTGATCGCCGGCGTCTGCCGTCACGATCCGCGGACGCGTGGCCAGTTGCGTGCGGATGCGGCCGTCGCGCGGATGGCTGGTGTGCCGTTCGCGTGCGAATGTCAGCGTGATGATTGTGGAGCGGAGTTGTCGGAAGCGCAGGTGGCGGCGCGGTGCGCGAGGATCGTGGTGCATGTGGTGGCCCGGCAGGAGACTCTTGACGGGGTGTCGGCGGTGCCGGCGGTGATGGATGGGCACGGCCCGATCTCGGCGGCCCATGTTCGGGATCTCGTGGCCCGTCCGGATGCGGTGTGCCGCCCGCTGAATGTGGCTGACCTGGCTGATCGGATGTGCCAGCCCGGGAATCGGTATCGGCCGACGGCCGTGTTGGACACGGCGGTCCGCGGATTGTTCGGCACCTGCTCGTGGGCCGGCTGTGATCGTCCGGCGTGGCGGTGCGAGCTCGATCATGTCACCGAGTTCGACCACACCGCCCCCGCCACTGGTGGTCCGACCTGCCTGTGCAACCTGAATCCAAAGTGCACGTTCCATCACGGTTTGAAAACCCACGCCGACGGTTGGCTCGATGATCAGATCGTCGACGCCAACGGTGTGATCTGGACCGAGGTCACCACCCCGGAGGGCGTGACCGTCCGCCAGCAGGCGGCCAACACATGGCTGCTCCCCGAACTCGGGCTGATTCCGTGCTCACACCCCGACCCCACCGCCTCGGGTGCGACACGCGCGGGAATCGGACACGCCGAGCAAGCACCAGAACGATCTTCATCGCGGGTGCAGGCCAAGCACCGCTACCGGATGCAGCGGCGGGCCGCGAACCGCCGCGCCCGCGAAGCGGAGGCCGCGGCGATGGCGGCTGCGGACGGGCAACCCCCGTTCTGATTGCCGGTCAGCGCACCCGGCACGCCTCGCGGCGGGTGCGCTCAGTTGTTTCCGAGTTTGGCGAGCACCTCGTCGACCGACGGTCCGAAGTGCACGTTCCATCTCGGCTTGAAGACTCACGCCAACGGTTGGCTCGATGATCAGATCGTCGACGCCAACGGCGTCGTCTGGACCGAGGTCACCACCCCGGAGGGCGTGACCGTCCGGCAGCAGGCGGCCAACACATGGCTGCTCCCCGAACTCGGGCTGATTCCGTGCTCACACCCCGACCCCACCGCACCCTCGGCGACACGCCCGGAAATCGGACACGCCGAGCAGGCACCAGAACAAACTTCATCGCGGCTGCAGGCCAAGCACCGCTACCGCATGCAACGCCGGGCAGCCAACCGCCGCGCCCGCGAAGCACAGGCCGCGGCAATGGCAATTGCCGACGGCCAACCCCCGTTCTGATTGCCGGTCGGCACTCCGCCACGCCTCGCGACGGGCGCACTCAATTCTTTCCGAGTTTGGCAAGCACCTCGTCGACCGACGGGTTCGTGGCCGTCGAACCGTCAGCGTAGAGCGCGGTCGGCACAACATGGTTGCCGCCGTTGACGCTGCCGACGAACTCGGCGGCGTCCGGGGTCTCCTCGATGTCGATCTCGGTGAACTCCAGTCCGGCGCGCGACAGACCGGTCTTGAGCCGGATACAGAACGGGCACCACGAGGTGGTGTACAGAGTCAGTTCCGGAGCCGCGGCCGCATCAGTCATAACGCCATTTCAACACATCGCCGGGCCGCACCTCTAACCACGCGCCCATCCGGTGACGAGACTGCGGGCGATGGAGATGGAGCCGGGAAGCTTGAGCGGTGCATCGGAATCGTCGCCGCCCCAGTCACCGCGGTCCAGTGCCGCCAGAACGTCGTCGCGATGGAACCAGCGGGCGTCCCCGAGTTCGCCGTCCCGCAGCACGAGCGGATCGGCGGGGTCGCCGACCGCCTCGAAACCGAGCATCAACGACCGCGGGAACGGCCACGGCTGCGAGCCGAGGTACCGCGGTGAGTGGACGTGGATGCCCGCCTCCTCGAACACCTCGCGACGCACGCACTGCTCCAGTGACTCGCCCGGTTCGACGAAGCCCGCGAGCGTAGAGAACCAGCGGTCGGGCCACACGGTCTGCCTGCCGAGCAGGATCTGGTCACCGCCGTCGTGGATCACCATGATGACGGCGGGATCGGTGCGCGGGTACTCCTCCGCGCCGGTCGCGGGGTCGCGACGCAGCCAGCCGCCCTGGACCAGATCGAGCGGCTTGCCGTCGATCGGCGAGAACCCGGTGGTGCGATGCCAGTTGAGCAGCCCCAGCGCGGTCACGAGGAATCCGGCGTCGTCGGCCGAGAGTCGATCCGAGCCGGAACGCGGTTCCGCGATCGGCTCGGTGACCTCATCGACGCGCAGCGCCCACCGGTCGACGTCGGTGACGCCGAGCAGCACGGCGCCGGCGGGCGGCGCGATGCCGAGATCGGCGGCCGGGAGCCAACGCAGCGCTCCCTCCTCGGTGACCGGGAACTGCCCCCGGTGATCCACCAGCAGGACCTGTGCCGTCGGCCAGCCGTCGAGCAGTCGGTCGGGGTCCTTCCGGGCCAGCGCCGCACGGTCGAACTCAGCGCGCGACAGCAGCGGCGGCTCAAGGAACTCGAATCCCGCCATCAGGCCGGTCCTCCCTGTCGCACGTACAGCAGTCGATCGCCCGCTTCGATCTCCTCCACCTCTTCGTCGCCCACTCGATACAGCTTGCCGTTCCGGACCACCCCCAGCACCAGGTCCTTGGTGTGCGCAGGCGAGCCTCCCGTCTCCGACGGCTCCACCTCGCGCTCGGCGATCGCGTACCCCTCCTCGGGGCTGAGCAGGTCCTCCACCACCTCGACCACCGACGGTGTGATGGTGGCGATGCCCAACAGCCGGCCCGCGGTCTCCGACGACACCACCACCGAGTCGGCGCCGGACTGACGCATCAGATGGGTGTTCTCCGACTCGTTGATCGCGGCGACGATCTTCGCGCGATCGTTGATCTCGCGGGCGGTCAGGGTGGCGAGCACCGCGGTGTCGTCTCGATTGGCGGCCACGACGATCGCGGCCGCATGCTGCACGCCGGCCAGCCGCAGGACGTCGGACTTGGTGGCGTCGCCGCGCACGGTGACCAGGCCGTGCGTGTTGGCGACGTCGAGCGCCCCCTGATCCTTGTCGACGACGACGATCTCCGCGGGCTTACCGCCGTCGGCGATCACCGCGTCCACCGCGGTGCGGCCCTTGGTGCCGTACCCGATGACGATGGTGTGGTTGCGCACCCGGTTCCTCCAGTTCTGGATCTTCATCGCCTGGCGCGAGCGTTCGGTCAACACTTCGAGGGTCGTACCGATGAGCACGATCAGGAAGAGGACGCGAAGCGGAGTGATGAAGATGATGTTGACCAGTCGTGCCGATTCAGTGATCGGCGTGACGTCTCCGTAGCCCGTGGTCGAGAGCGTGACGGACGTGTAATAGAGCGCGTCGATGTAGGTCATCGGCGCCTCGCGGGCGTCGCGGTAGCCGTCGCGATCGAGGTAGACGATGATCGAGCAGACGAACAATGCCAGCAACGCCCACAGCACGCGGCGGCCGATGGCCCGGGCCGGGCTCTTCTCGCTCTCGGGGATCCGGACGACGCCGACGAGAGCGTAGTCCGGTTCGTCTACCAGCCCGCCGCCCTTGCGGCGGCGCAATCGCTTACGCACGATTGGGAGGCTACTGCATCCGGTCGGTCAGCATTCGCGCAAGCGCGTCCGGACCGGGCAGATCGACGGGTTCGAGGGTGAAGTCGTGCCGGACATACACGAACGCCGCGCGCACCTTCTCGAGCGGGATGCCCGACAGCTGCGACCACGCGACCCGGTAGGCAGCGAGCTGAATGAACAGGGCCTTCCGTTTCGCCGGTTCGGGAACCGCCCCGGTCTTCCAGTCCACCACCAGTGCGCCGTCGCCGTCGGCGAAGACCGCGTCCATGCGACCTCGCACGACGGTGGCGCCGATGACGGTCTCGAACCCGACTTCCACCTCTTGCGGCGTGCGGTCGGCCCACTCCGAGGCCAGGAACTTGCTGCGCAGCAGGTCCAGATCGTCTTCGACGGCGCCCGCTGCGGCATCGGCGGCACCGGGAAGCTCGTCGACGTCCAGAAGTCGAGTGGCGCCGAACCGTCGTTCCACCCAGGCGTGAAAGGCGGTGCCGCGGCGCGCCATCGGATTGGGACGGTATGGGACCGGGCGACGGAGCCGGGCCGCGAATGCCTCCTCGTCGGAATCGAGTTCCACCAGTTGACTCACCGACAGGTGTCCGGGGAGCTCCACGTCGACGACCGGGTCGAGGGTCTGCGCCTTCTCGTCCAGCAGGACCGCTACTTCCCGCTGCCAGTCTCGCGCGTCCGGGTCGACGGGTTCGACGTCCGCGACGGCGAACAACGCGCGTTCAGCCCGCGCCGCATCGACGAGCTCCGCGGCCGCGACCATCGGCGCACGCCGATCACCGAGAAGATCGACCGGCCACGCGACGCTGATCTGTTGTTCGGTGAGGGGATTCGTCGCGTCCGGATCCGGCGGCGGCGCGTCGACGTCGATGGCCAGGCCGCTCGGGTCAGCGACCGTTCCCGCGGCGCCCGCCACGCCGTCGGCGACGAGCGCGGCGAGCTCGGTGTAGAACTCCGAGCCGCCACGCGGCTTGTCGCCGGTCTCCGACCAATGGTGCGCGGAGACCAACAGCGTGTGCTTGGCGCGCGTCAGCGCCACGTACAACAGCCGACGATCCTCTTCCAGCCGCCGTTCCCCGATCGCCGCCTTGTGGTCGTCGATGGCCTGCTCGAGTTCTTTGCGGTCGGCGATCTCGGTGAGGTCCAACGGCGGGAACCCCTCGTCGCCGTCGCGCGACAGATCACCACGCAGCTGTGCGGGCAGCTCTTTCGAGGATCCGAGCCACGTGGTCTCCGCTTTGCCGCTCGGGAAGATCCGGTCGGCGACGTGTGGCAGCGCGACGACGTCCCACTCCAGCCCTTTCGCTGCGTGCACGGTGAGGATCTGCACGCGCTGCTGCGCCACCTCCACCTGTCCTGCCTCTAGTCCTTTCTCCACCACTTCGGCGGTCTCCAGGAACGAGAGCAGCCCGGGCAGCGTGGCACCGGAGCGTTCGGCGTAATGGGTCACGTACTCGGCGAAGGCATCGAGGTGTTCGCGCCCCGTCACCTCACCGCGCATCCGGCGAGCACGGATCTGCGCTTCGACGGCGACGCCGATCGTCTGTTCGACGTCGGCGACCAGCTCCGGCAGCGGCTGCCCGATACGCCGTCGCAGCCCCTCCAACTGGGCGCCGAACGTGGTGATCCGTTCGTACCCGGCGGCGCTGTACCGGGCGGCGTCACCCGGGTCCGCGAGCGCGTCGCACAGTCCGGCGGAGTCGACGGCTTCCCCGGGGAGCGCCGAGTCGAGCGCGTCGTCGAGCGCCTCGCGGCTGGTGACCGCGCCGGTCGTGGGAGTCCCCGTGCCGGCGGTGAGTTCGCGGGCCCGACGCCAGAGCGCAGCGAGATCGGCGGCGCCGAGCTGCCAGCGAGCGCCGGTCAACAGCCGCACCGCCGCGGTGCCCGCCATCGGATCCGCCATCAGCCGCAGCGTGGCGACGATGTCGGTGATCTCTGGGACGTGCAGCAGACCCCCGATGCCGACCACCTCGGCGGGGATGCCGCGACGCTCCAGCTCCGCGGCCAGCGGCGCGGAATCCTCGTTGCGGCGCACCAGGATCGCGGTGGTCGGCGGCACGGTCTGGTCGCGTTCCGCGGTGCGGTAGTAGTCCTCGATACGGTCCGCGATCCACTCGCGTTCGTCGACCACAGTCTCGGTCAACGCCAACCGCACGGTGCCCGCGGGGGCGTCCGGGCGAGCGCGGAGCACGCTGACCGGCACGCCGCGCCGGCGCAGTTCCGCCGAACTCTCGTTGGCCAGATACAGGGCGTTCACGCAGTTGCGCCAGCTGGTGAGCAGTTCACGACGCGGTGCGTCCCGGCTGTCGGCGCGCGGGAAGTCACGCGCGAAACGCGGCAGATTGGCCGCCGACGCACCACGCCACCCGTAGATCGACTGGATGGGATCTCCGACGGCCGTCACCGCGATCGGGCGACGACCCGCGACCGCATGTCCGCCGAACAACGACGACAGCAGGATGCGCTGCGAGTGCCCGGTGTCCTGGTATTCGTCGAGCAGCACGGCCCGGATGCTCGCACGTTCGGCGTCGACCACCTCCGGATGCGTGGACACCAGCCGCGCCGCGAGGGACATCTGACTGCCGAAGTCCAGCGCGCCCTGTGCCGACATGGTCTCCCGCAGGGCGATCACCAGCGGGATCAACTCCCGGCGTTCGTCCATCACGGCCTGGATACCGCGCAGTTTCTGGCTCGGCTCGGCGCGCTGCCCCTTCCCCTTCGGGAGGGTGTCGATCATCCGGTACAGATCGTCGCCCGCAGTACGCAGATCGTCGATGTCGACGAGGTGTTCGGCCATCTCCGAATACAGCCGCAGCACCGCCTCGGTGACCGACGACGGCACCTTGCTCGTAGTCAGTGCCCCCGGCCAGGTGGTGACGACCGAGAACGCCAGCTGCCACAGTTCGGTCTCGCTGAGCAGGGTGGCCGTCGGCTCCACCGGCAGCAGCAGACCGTAATCGGCGATCAACCTGCCCGCGTAGGCGTGGTAGGTGCTGACTTCGGCGTCGGCACTGCGCAGCCGACTCGCGAGCTCACCGTCCGGGTCCCACTCCAGCAGCGCCGGACTGCCCGCGAGCATCGACAACCTCCGGCGGATGCGCGCCGCCAGTTCGCTCGCCGCCTTGCGGGTGAAGGTGAGCCCGAGGATCTCCTCCGGACCGACGAGCCGGTTGGCCACCAGCCACACCACACGCGACGCCATCGTCTCGGTCTTGCCCGCACCGGCGCCCGCGACCACCAGCATCGGCTCCAACGGCGCCTCGATCACCTCGATCTGCTCGTCCGTGGGTGGCGGAAGTCCCAAGGCCGCAGCCAGTGAGCGCGCGCCGATCACCGGTCGGCTCCGCGCACTGTCGTGATCAGTCATCGATGACTGCCTTCCCCCGCAGTTGCGCCGGGCACGACTGCACCAGCGAACAGTGTCCGCATCCGCTGTTGGGCGTCGCGGTGAACACCGGACCGATGCTCGCACGCGCGGCGTCGCGCACCACGTCGGTCCATTCCTGGATCTGCTCCGGAGTCAGCGGGGACTGTGTTCGTTCGGCGGAGCCGGTCTTCTTGTTCGAGCTCGCGACGTAGACCAGGCGTCCGCCGCCCGGCTGCTCGCCGTGCAGGGTCAGCGCCAGCTGGTACGTCGCGAGCTGGGGATGCTCCTGGGCGTCGACCGCGCGGACCGGATTCTTGCCGGTCTTCACGTCGACGACGACCGGTCTTCCCTGACTGTCGGTCTCCAAGCGGTCGATGCGACCGATCAACCGGACCGGCAGCAGCGCATTGCCGTCCTCGTCGACACCGGTCGGCAACGTAGCGTCGACCTCCACCTCCACCCCCGCTTCGGTGAGATCCGCGCGCGAGATCCGCAGCCAGTCACGGAAGTTCGTGAGCATGCCCTCGGCGCGTTCGAGCTCCCGGTCGCTATACCACTGGGCGGGGGATGCGACCCGCTCCCACACCTCGTGCAGCGCGGCGTTCACCTCGGTCCGATCGAGTCGACCCGCGACCGCCTGCACCAAGGTGTGCACCAGGGTCCCGGTGACGGCTTGTTCGGCGTCGCCGTCCCGCCCGCCGTTGCGTTCCAGCATCCATCGCAGAGAGCAGCGCGTCAGCGCGTCCACATTCGACGGCGACAGGGTCCTTGGCCCGTTCTCCGGCGTCCACAGCGGCGCACCGGTGCTCGGTCCCATCAACCCGAACCAGTCGGCCGGAGCAGCCCCCGGCACTCCGGCCTGTGCGAGGTCGGCCAGGAGCGACGCGGCGACGCGCGTCCGCTCGTCGGGCCCGCCCTCGGCGTCGGCGCCCGCCACGGCGACCGCACGCAACTCGGCGACCAGGGACGGCAGCGACAGCACCCGGCGCACCCCGGAATCGAGCGGCACCTCATCGTCGGCGTCCGCGGATTGATCGCCGTCGGCGCCGTACCCGCCGATCGCCTCGGCGATCTCCGGGACGAAGCGGGACGGCGAGGCGTCGCCGCTGCCGTCTTCGATCGCCGTCACCATGAGCCGGCTGCGTGCCCGTGTACACGCGACCAGCAGCAGTCGTCGCTCGTCGGCCAGCATCACCGAGCCGCGGGCGATGGTGTCGACGGCGTCGGCGCCCACGCCGTCGAGCAGGTCGATCAACGCGGGCGTCCCGAGGATGCTGCCGCGGCTGCGCAACGACGGCCACAGCCCGTCCAGCACACCCGGCACCGCGACGACCTCCCATTCCCTTCCGGCCGCCGCATGCGCGGACACCACCGCGACCGACTCCGCGTCGGCGACCGCGATGCGCGACTCACGCGGAATCTGCAGCTGCCCGAGGTAATCGATGAACCCGAGCGCTCCCGCCGCGGGCAGATTGTCGGCGAAGGTGCCCGCCGCCTCGAACATGGCGAGCATCGCATCCAGATCGCGGTCGGCTTGGTCGCCGCCACGACCGCCGCGCAACGACTGCGCCGTCCAGCGGCGTTCCAACCCGCTGGCCCGCCACGCCCGCCAGAGCATCTCCTCCACGCCGACGCCGGTGGCATGCGCTCCGCGCGCTGCGTCGATCACCTTCCGCAGATGTGTGAGGGACAGCGACTCGAAGTCGGTGAGCCCGGACAGCAGCTGATCCATGCGTTCGGGGTCGGACAGCGCGGCGGCCAGCGAGGTCAGTGAGTCGACGTCGCGGTCGGGTCCCTCGTCGGCGCGGCGTACCCCGCGCCGCAGTCGGCGCAGCATGGTGGGGTCCGCCGTGCCGATCGGTCCGCCCAGCAGCGCGATCACCTCGTCGCCGTCGAGCGGAGTGCCGCCCGCCGCGATCCGCAGGATCAGGGTGAACGCCTCCACCGCGCGCTGCCGGTGGATCGGGATGTCGCTGGCGGGGGTCGCCATCGGGACGCCCGCCGACGAGAACGCGCGCCGCAGAGCGGGCAGGGCCCGCGGCACGGACCTGACGATCACCGCCATCTGCGACCACGGGACACCGTCGAACAGGTGCGCCCGTCGCATCATGTCGGCGACGGCGGTCGCCTCCTTGGCTGCGGACGAGAACACCTGCACGCCGGCGCGGCCTGCGCCCGCCGCGGTGCCGTCACCGTCGTCGACCGCCGGCTCCGGATACGGGTGCGGGCGCGCTCCGGGGAGCCGGACGGCGAGGGCACGACCGACCGCGGTGACCGCGGGACTGGTACGGAACCCGACGCGCAGCGGCACATCGCGATCGGGATCGTCGTCGGCGACGGACTCGGCGAATCGGGGATCCGCGCCGCGGAAGCCGAACACCGACTGGTCGGTGTCGGAGGCGATCACCGCGGAATCGGCGCCCGTGCCGAGCAACCGGACGAGGGAAGCGGCCTGCGGGTCGAGGTGCTGGGCGTCGTCGACAAGCAGGTGACGAATCCGCTGCCGCTGCCCGCGCAAGACGTCCGGGTCGGTCGCGAACGCCGACAGCGCCGAGCCGATCAGCTCGGCGGCGTCGACGGCGCTCACGCTGGCCTCGGGCGCATCGAGCCCGACGGCGCCGCGCAGCAGCATCCCCTCCTCGTACTGGCGGAACGCGTGGCCGGCGGCGACCCATTCCGGACGGTTGTGCGTCCGCCCGAGGTCGGCGAGATCGTCCGGTCCCAGGCCGCGTTCGGCAGCGCGCATCATCAGGTCGCGCAACGCCTGCGCGAAGCCGTCGGTGGTCAGCGCCGGGCGCAGGGACGGCGGCCAGTACTCGGCGCCGTCCTCCACGTCGCCCGCGAGGAGCTCGCGCAAAATCACGTCCTGTTCGGATCCGGTGATCAGCCGTGGCGGCGGGTTGCCGTGCGCGGACGCCTGCAGACGCAGCACGGCGAACGCATACGAGTGAACGGTCCGCACCAGCGGCTCGCGCAGTGCGCCGCCGAGGCTCCCGCCCGCCGACAGCACCCGCCGCGTGATCTCCGACCGCAGCTGCGTCGCCGCACGCCGATTGGCGGCGAGGACGAGCACCGACTGCGGATCCACGTCGGGGTGCAGCAGGCGGGCGACCGCGGCGTCGACGATCAACGACGTCTTTCCCGTTCCGGGTCCGCCGTGGACGTGCCACGGGCGCCACGGACGCTCGAGATCGGCGCGGTGATCCCCGGCGATCACCGCCGTCGCAGCGTCCGGCCACCGACGGATCACGTCCGTCGGTGCAGGCGCCGCAGTGAGGCGAGTACCGGGTCGGGTCATGCACCTATGGAAGCACGCCCCTCTGACACGATAAGCCGCCGATTATGGTTGAGGCATGCCAGGTTCCACCGCGGGTGCTCGCGACCTCCACGTCCACCTGTTCGGCCCCGACGACCCGAGCGCCCCGCACGTCCTGGCGGTCCACGGGCTCACCGGGCACGGCCTCCGGTGGGGACGCCTGGCCGATGAGCATCTGCCCGGTGTCCGCGTGGTCGCCCCCGATCTGCTGGGGCACGGCCACAGTCCGTGGGAGCCGCCGTGGACAATCGATGACAACGCCGACGCCCTCTCGGCGGTCGTCGACCGTCACATCGCTGCGCAGGCCCGCCCGGTGGTGATCGTGGCGCACTCGTTCGGCAGCGCGATCAGCCTCGAACTCGCGGCGCGGCGTCCCTCCGACATCGCGGGCCTGGTCCTCCTCGATCCCGCCCAGGGGCTCGACGCCCAGTTCGCTCGCACCATCGCCGAGTCCGCGATGATGCACTGGGGCAACGCCGACGCCGAGGATGCGAAGGCCGCCAAACGCATGGAGGGGTGGGGTGCGGTACCGGCACACGTCCTCGACGCCGAAGTGCAGCAGCATCTGGTGTCGACCCCGGACGGTCGCGTGGCGTGGCGGGTGTCGGCGCCCGCTGTCGCGACGGCCTGGAGTGAGATGACGCGGCGGTTCCGGTTGCCGCCGAGTGGCGTCCCGACGCACGTGGTGATCGCTGATCGGGTGGATCCGCCGTTCGCTCGGCCGGCCTTCCTCGACGCCTGCGCCGCCGAACGCGCCGACTCGGTCACCGTCCACCACGTCGACACAGAGCACATGGTGCCGTTCCTGGCCCCGGAGTTGTGCGCCGAACTCGTCACGAGTCTGCTGTAGCGAAGGCGGGTGGCGATGGCGAAGGTGACCGAAGACCAGGTGGAGCAGGTCCGCGCACTGATCGCGGCCATCCCACCGGGCATGGTCAGCACGTACGGCGATCTCGCGAGCGTCGTCGGACTGTCGAGCCCACGGATCGTCGGGTGGATCATGCGGACCGACGCCGCCGACCTCCCCTGGCATCGCGTGGTCCCCGTGTCGGGGCGGCCTGCGGCCGGTCTGCGTGCACGACAACTCGCGCGGCTCCGCGACGAGGGCGTGCACATCGACGACGACCGCATCGACATGAAGACGCACCGCGTGCAGTGGTGACCGGCGGCTACACCATCATCCGGACCAGGTCCACCACACGCAGCAGCCCCGGCAGCGCACCCGCCGTGGAGCGGGGGTGCATGCCGTGGACGGCGAGCCGGAACATGACCGCGCGCAGCAGCATCTGCGGCCACTCGGGATGGTTGGACCACCGCTCGATGAGGTCCTCGCTGGCGCCGCCCCAGGCGATGGCGTCGACGACGACCACCGCGGCCGCCCACGACGCGGGACGCCAGTACGGGACGATGTCGGTGATCGCGGGCGCCGCGGCACCGGCGAACAGCACCGTGCCGAACAGATCGCCGTGCACCACCTGCGACGGCAGGTCGACCGGCCTGCGCAGACCGCCGAGGATCTTCATCTCCGCGATGCTCCGCTGACCGTCCTCGCTGGTCGGCTCCCCCATGCCCGCGGCGCGCGCACTGCGCAGCGGCGTCTCCTCCCAGGCCGCCCGATCGGCGGCGACGAAGACGTCGACGTCGTTGAACGGCGGGGCGGGCGGCTGCAGCAGAAACCGCGGACGCTCGAACTTGGCGGTCTCGGCGTGCAGTCGGTCCGCGAGTGCGACCACCTCGTCGTGCCGCGGCTCCGGACTGCCCGCGACGTAGGTGTCGGCGCGCCAACCGGACACCACGTACCGACCGTCCGACGCCCGGATGGGACGGGCGATCCGCATGCCCTCGACGTAGAGGTGCTCGCGTGCGGTCGCCGACCAGGCGGCGCGCGCATGGTCGGGGACCAGCGTCAGCACCACTTCACCCACGCGCCAGGCCGCGACGTCCATCGCGATCGGCGGATGCGCGGTGAGACCGAAGGTGGTCAACACCTGCTCGGGTGGCTCGATAATGCTGGTCACGTCGCCAGATTACCCAGGACAGTGCGGGTTTCCCGGCAGCGACACCGACGTATCGGTCAGGTCACCGGCGCGCCGATCAGTAGACCGCCATCTCCGGGTCCAGTTGGGCGGCCCAGGCCACGATGCCGCCCTGCATGTGCGTGGCGTCCTCGAAACCGTTCTTCTTCAACGTGGCGAGAGCCTCCGCCGAGCGGACGCCGGTCTTGCAGTACAGCACGATCGGCCTGTCGTGCGGCAGATCGCCGAGTGCTCGACCGGACAGGATGTCGCCCTTCGGGATCAGCCGGGCGCCGTCGATGCGGTTGATCTCGAACTCGACGGGCTCGCGGACGTCGATCAGTGCGGGCGGCGTCGACGAGTGCAGGGCGCCGTCGACCTCCGCGGGCGTCAGCGTGGAGCCGACCGCCGCGGCGGCGGCCTCATCGGACACCACGCCGCAGAACTCCTCGTAGTCGATCAACTCGGTGACCTCGGCTCCGGCCGGGTCCTTCCGGATCCTGACCGTGCGATAGTTCATCTCCAGCGCGTCGTACACCATGAGTCGGCCGAGCAGGGAGTCGCCGATGCCGCAGATCAGCTTGATGGCCTCGGTGCCCATGATCGATCCGATCGACGAGCACAGGATGCCGAGCACCCCGCCCTCCGAACACGACGGCACCATCCCGGGCGGCGGCGCCTGCGGGTAGAGGTCGCGGTAGTTGATGCCGCGGCCGTCCGGCGCGCCCTCCCAGAACACCGAGACCTGGCCCTCGAAACGGAAGATGGACCCCCACACGTACGGTTTGCCCGCGAGGACGGCGGCGTCGTTGACCAGGTAGCGCGTCGCGAAGTTGTCGGTGCCGTCCAGGATCAGGTCGTACTGGGAGAACAGGTCGACGGCGTTCTCCGGCTCCAACCGGAAGTTGTGCAGACGCACGTCGACGAACGGGTTGATCTGCGCGATCGTGTCGCGGGCGCTCTCGGTCTTGAGCCGCCCGACGTCGTCGATGCCGTGAATCACCTGACGTTGCAGGTTGGACGTGTCGACCACATCGAAGTCGACGATGCCGATGGTCCCGACGCCCGCGGCGGCGAGGTACATCAGGGTCGGCGCACCGAGCCCGCCGGCGCCCATCACCAGGACCTTCGCGTTCTTCAACCGTTTCTGGCCGGTCATCCCGACATCGGGGATGATCAGGTGGCGGCTGTAACGCTCCACCTCGTCACGGGTGAGTTCGGCTGCTGGTTCTACCAGGGGCGGCAACGACGACATCTCAGGTACCTCCGAGTGCAAGTGTCCACCGAGTGCAACCGGCCGCGGGCGCACGAATATTCCCGAACCCGACCGGGCAGGCGTCATTTGGTGGGGTACGGCCAAGCGTTGGGTTTGCAGACCAGGCTGCGGTCGACATCCTTCATCTCCGGATCGAGCGCCATGATCTGCGAGTTCGCCGTACCGAAGGTCTGCTGCATCATGATCGGGGCCAGCGCACCGTTCTGTTTGCACGGCTGATGCTTCTCGTATCCGATGCCGTGACCCACCTCGTGGTTGATGAGGTACTGCCGGTAGGTCAGGTCGTCGCCTTCGAAGGCCTGGGCGCCGCGGACCCAGCGAGCCTCGTTGAGCACCACCCGCGCATCCGGCGGGTAGTAGCAGGAGGTCTCCAGCTTGATCTGATACCCGCACAGCTCGCGGGCGGTGTCCGTCGACGACAGCGAGATCCGCAAGTCCGGTTCTCCGGAGTCGACGCGGCGGAACGAGACCTTCCCGTCACCGATCCAGCTCTTCGGGTTCGCCAGCGTCGCGTCGACGAGTTTCGCGAACGTGCGATCGCCGCCGTACTGCTGCGTGTCGATCCCGCGCTCCACCTCGACGCTGTAGGTGTACACCTGGTTGCCGGTGCCGAGCTTCTCCCCGGTGCCCCGGACGGTGCGGTACACCTTCTCACCCTTCCTGGTGTACGCGCCGCCGTCCGGCAGCGCGCCCGCGGGGAGCGCCTCCTCCTGGATGTCGCCGGTGGGGGCGCCGATCGGCGTCGTCTCCTCCTGCACGTGCGTGTTGCGGACGTCGTCGCCTGCCGCGGTCGTCTCAGCGGTCGGCTGATCGCCGTTCCGGACCGTCAGCACCAGTAGGACGACGGTCAGGATCGCGAGCACCGGGATCGCGTACGCCCGCCATCCATAAGCACTGACGAACCGAGCGACGGCGCTGCGCTTGCGGCGTTCGACCCGCTCGGAACGGGGACGTCCACTGTCGGCGGTCGGATCCCAGCGAGCGCGCAGCGGCTGATCTGGCCGCGGACGGCGGGGGCGCTGCGGCCCAGGCTGTGGAGTTCCGGTCACGCGAACCACTTTCTCACAGATGTCTCAGCGGACGGTGCATCCACCCGTCGAGGCGATCCGAATGGCTGTGATCCAGCACGCTCCGAGTAGGGTTTAAGAATGTCGTCTCCCACTCCCCAGGCCTCGACCTCGACCGGATCCGGTCGCGGAGGCACCCGCCTTCCGCGCAGCGCACGACGCCGTCAACTCCTCGATGCGGCCAGCGAGATCTTCGTCGAGCGGGGCTACCACTCTGCCGGGATGGACGAGATCGCCATCCATGCGGGAGTCAGCAAGCCGGTGCTCTACCAGCACTTTCCGTCGAAGTTGGATCTCTACATCGCGGTGGTCGACTCGCATGCCGAGAAGCTCGTCGCCGATGTCAATCGCGCCCTGTTGACCACCAGCGACAACCGCATGCGCGTGCAGGCCGCCGTGGCAGCGTTCTTCGATTTCATCGACGACGACAACTCCGGGTATCGGTTGATCTTCGCCTCGGACGCGCTGGACCCGGCCGTCATCCGGCGTGTCGAGGGCGCCACCGAAGCCTGCGTCGACGCCGTTTACGGTCTCGTGCTGCAGGATTCGGGCATGGACCCGTACCGCGCCCGCATGCTCGCCGCCGGACTGGTCGGCGCGAGCGTGGTGAACGCCCGCTACTGGGTGGACGCCAGCCGGCCGGTCGACAAGGCCAGTGCCGTCGACACCACCGCCGCGCTCCTGTGGGGCGGGCTGGCCGGGGTGCCGAAACTGCAGGGGGAGACCGCCGACGCCGAGTAGCGTCACCGCACGCGTGTCACCGCAGCGCGCGGTACGCCTGGGCCTCGAACTCCTGCGCCGCGGCCCACGTCACCGGATCCGCGAACGGCAGCACCTGTGTGGCCCAGACTCCGGCCAGGTCCGCCGAGCGATCGATCCAGAAGTACACATTGGCCAGTCCGGCCCACCCGAGCGAGCCGGCGCTCCGTCCGGTCGGCGCGGTCTCGTCGTTCACCAGGAACGTGTACGCCCACGACGTCGACTGCCCCGGAAAGAACTCGGCGTCGTGGGTGATCGCCGGGTCGACGCCCTGCAGCGCGGTGGCGTGGACGCCGTCGGCGAGCCCGTTGCGGGCCGCCCACTCGACGGTGTCGGCGCGCAGCACCCGGCCGTGGTCGCCGTCACCGTCGCGCAGCCACATCCGCAGGAAGCGCGCGTAATCGGAGACGGTGGAGTACACACCCTGTCCACCCATCTGGACTTCGGGCTGCTGCGGCATCACGATGCGGGTCGGCTTCAGCGCGTCGCCGCGACGCAGGTGCACCGAGGCGCGCCGGGCCGCCATGTCGTCGGTCAGCAGGAATCCGGAACTGGCCATCCCGAGCGGCGCGAACAGCCGATCGGTGAGCACCTGCTCCAACGACGCTCCGCGCACGGCCTCGACGACGCGGCCCGCCCAGTCCATGTTGGATCCGTAGTTCCAGCGACTGCCGGGCTCGAAGAGCACCGGGGTCATCAACGACGCCTTCGTCGCCGTGACGACGTCCGGGTAGTGACCTTCGGCGACCAGTCTCCGGTATTGCTCATCGAAGAACGGGTAGGCGAAGCCCGCGGTGTGCAGCAACAGCATCCGCGTGGTGATCGGCGTTCGCACCGGCCGGGTCTGCGGGACGCCGTCCGCGCCGAAACCCTCCAGCACCCCCACCTCGCCGATCTCCGGGACGTAGTCGGCAGCGGGTGCGTCCAAGTCCAGCAGTCCGTCGTCGACGCACTGCAGGACCGCGGTTCCGGTGAGCGGCTTGGACGCCGAATACAGGGCGATGACGGTGTCGGCGGTCATCGCCTCCGCCGATCCGAGTGCACGCGCGCCCGCCGCCCCCGAGTATTCGACTCCCCGCGACCGCACGACCGCGGCGACCCCGGGAACCCGGGCGTTGTCGTCGCCGTCGACGATCGCCGCCAACAGGGCGTCGAACCCGCCCATCAGGTCGGCTCCGATCAGGCCGCGCCGAAGCCGACGCGGCGGTTCTCTGCGCTGCCGACCTCGACGTAGGCGATCTTCGCGGAGGGCACCAGCACGCGGGCGCCCTTGTCGTCGGTCAGGGCCAGTACCGAGTCGGTTCCGTCGAGCGCCCGCTGCGCTGCGGCGTACACCTCGTCGGCCTTCTCGCCGGTGGCGAAAGCCAGTTCGCGGGGGCTGTTCTCGATACCGATCTTGACATCAACGCTCATGCGTCGAATCCTACCGTCACGCCAGCGACAGGTCCGCCATGCGCTGTGAATGACGCTCGGCCATGTTGTCGAAGAAGCCCGCCGCGTTGTTGAGGGTCGCGGTGCCGTCGAACAGCAGCGTCATCACGTCCTCCTCTTCGGCGAGGACCCACTGCATGTGGGTGATCGCCTCGCCCAGCAGTCGTCGACCCCACAGCACCAGTGCCGACGCGATCGCCGGGTCGGCGGCGACGGCCGCGCGCACCTGGTCGACGGCGAACTGCGACGACCCCGTCTCGGCCATCACCGACTTCATGGTCGGGCGCACCTCCGCGGGGAAGACGTCGGCCGTCTCCGCGTAGAAGTCGGCGGCCAGTCCGTCGCCGACGTGCATCTTGACCAAGACTTCGAGCCACGAGGTCGGCATCGTGACGCGGTGGTACTCGTCGAAGACCTTGGCGTGCGACGCGACTGCCGCATCCGGGTCTCCGCCGGCCGCGCGGATCTGTTCCGCGAGGACTTCGAAGTGCCCCATCTCCGCGGCGATCAGCCGCGCGATGGCCACCCGGTCGGCCGTCGTGGGCGCCATGGCCGATTCCTCGATGAGGCGATAGCAGGCGGCGAACTCGCCGGCGAGAAGGACTTCGTAGAGCTTGGTGACGGCGGCAGAGTTGTTCGACATGCAAGTCAGAGTAGGCAAGGCGCTACACTGTCCACTAGGCGTGTCGCCTTTCTGCCCGACGAAGTCACACTTCTCGGTCCCCGCGGGAGCACCGCGGAGGAGTCTGCGAGCGATATGTCAGACCTTGAGCGCGCACCTGCGATCGGCTCGGAGAGCCCGGTCCGCCCGAGGGTTCTGCTTTGTTCGGGACCCCGCGGATCCTCTTGTGTGCGTGCACGAACACCGCGAGAGGCTTGAAAAGAAGATGACCACGAATCAGACCGTGGACGAATCCGCCGGAGGCGACGACGTCCAGACCACGATCGTCGAGGAGGGGCATGCGGCCCCGACGTTCGCCGAGCTCGGCGTGCACCCGGCGATCGTCGCGGCGCTCGACGCCGACGGCAAGACCCATACGTTCGCGATCCAGGAGTTGACCCTCCCCCTCGCGCTCGGCGGATCCGATCTCATCGGCCAGGCCCGGACCGGCATGGGCAAGACGTACGGGTTCGGCGTGCCGCTGATGCACCGACTGGTGACGGCGCCCGAGTCCGGCCTGCGCGCGTTGGACAACACCCCGCGCGCCCTCATCATCGTCCCGACCCGCGAACTCTGCGTGCAGGTGACCGAGGACCTCGAGACCGCCGCCAAGGGCGTCGACGTGGAACTCGCGCCGGAAGCATCGCCGACGGGCGAACCGAACGCCGCCGGTGGCACGCAGCGACCGCTGAAGATCACCTCGATCTACGGCGGCCGCCCTTACGAGCACCAGATCGAGGAGTTGCAGAGTGGCGTCGACATCGTCGTCGGCACTCCCGGTCGGCTCCTCGACCTCGCCCAACAGGGTCACCTGGTCCTCGGCAAGGTCGGCATCCTGGTCCTCGACGAGGCCGACGAGATGCTCGACCTCGGCTTCCTCCCCGACATCGAGCGGATCATGGGCGCACTGCCCACCGCACGCCAGACCATGCTGTTCTCGGCGACCATGCCCGGGCCCATCGTCACCCTCGCGCGCACGTTCCTGAACCGGCCGACGCACATCCGCGCCGAGCACGCCAACGACTCCGCCGTGCACGAGCGCACCACGCAGTACGTCTACCGCGCCCACGCGCTCGACAAGGCGGAGCTGGTCGCTCGCGTGCTGCAGGCGCAGGGTCGCGGCGCGACGATGATCTTCACCCGCACCAAGCGGACCGCGCAGAAAGTCGCCGACGATCTCGCCGAGCGCGGCTTCTCGGTCGGCGCCGTCCACGGCGACCTCGGTCAGATCGCTCGGGAGAAGGCCCTCAACAAGTTCCGCGAAGGCAAGATCGACGTGCTGGTCGCCACCGATGTCGCCGCCCGCGGCATCGACGTCGACGACGTCACCCATGTCATCAACTACCAGTGCCCGGACGACGAGAAGACGTACGTCCACCGCATCGGCCGCACCGGCCGCGCCGGCCGCACCGGTATCGCGATCACCCTCGTCGACTGGGACGAACTGCACCGCTGGGGTCTGATCGACAAGGCTCTCGACCTCGGGATGCCCGAGCCCGCCGAAACCTACTCCACGTCCGACCATCTGCGTGAGGATCTCGGCATCCCCGAGGACGCCACCGGCCGTGTCGGAGCCCCCGCCCGCAGTTCCGAAGGTCGCCGCGAACCGCGTGAACCGCGCCCCGACCGCCCGAAGCGCACGCGTCGTCGTACGCGCGGCGGCAAGACCGTCGACGGCGGCGAGAAGTCCGCGAACACCGCATCGGGCGCCGCGGACGGCATCGAGGGCGACACGAGCACCGACGGCGACGCAGCCGCTTCCCGACCGCGTCGTCGCAGGCGGCGACGCAGCGGCGGCCGGGCGAGCGGTGGCGCAGCCTCCGCCGCCAGCGCAGCCGACTAGTCTTCGCCTATTCTCGCGAGAATGGGACGGATCAAACCGGAACGGCGCACCCGCACCGACCTCATCGTGACGGCACTGATCGTCGTCGCGGTGGTCGTGGCGGGTGTCGCCGTCTGGTGGACCAGCAGCGCACGCCACAGCGATCTGCAGACAGCGACCGAACGCGCGCCGGTGCAGTTGCCCGCGGAGAACGTTCCGCGCACGTTGGCGGTGAAGTGGTCGGCGAAATCGGACGTCACCTCGGTCCCGCAGATCACCCGGGACTCGGTGATGTCCGCCGCCGACGGCACGGTCACCGCGCACCGCGCCGACAACGGCGCCCAGGTGTGGCGCTATCACCGCGACCTGCCGCTGTGCGCGGCGGCCGCGGGCTGGCAGGGCGGCGACAACAGCGTCGTGACCGTCTACCGCAACGACCGCGGATGCAGCGAGGTGACCGCACTGCGCGGCGTGGACGGCGGCCGCCACGGCGCCCGGACCAGCGACGCCGACGACAGCGTCGACCTCTCGATCGGCGCCGACTACGCCCTGCTCTACGGGCCGACCCGCCTCGAGACCTGGGGATCGAACCTGGTCCGCGGCATCGAGTACGGTCGCGTCGACGCCCCGGTCAACCCCGACGTCGGTCCCGGCCGCACCGGCTGCCGGCTCTACTCCGCGTTGAGCGGCGCCGATCGAGTCGCGCTCGTCGAGCGCTGCGACGGCGACCACGGCTACCGCCTGTCCGTCTTCAGCGCCGACCAGACCAGCGACGAGAAGATCCGCCAGTGGGGCACCACGATGATCACCACGTCCGCGAAGGGGCCCGCGCCCCGCGTCATCGCCGCGACCGACTCGACGATCGCTGTCTACGACGGCGGCGTGGACCCGACCGGGACCGTCGGGGGTCCCACCGGTCCCCGGATCCGCTTGTTCACGGCACAGGCGGAGTCTGCGGGCGAGCATCCCGTCGCCGGCGACCCCGGCGCACCCGAACGCAGCCGTCCGATCGTCGACCAGGGCGTGATCTCGTTCTGGACCGGCAAGGCCACCGTGGTGCTGAACGCGAACAACGGCAGCCCGCTGTTCCAGGTCGCGGATGCGATCGGCCCCGGCGCGGTCATGGCGGGGCAACTGCTGGTTCCCATGCCCGGGGTCATCAGCGTGCGCCGCGCCTACGACGGCCACGAGGAGTTCACCATCCCCGTCGACCGCGGAGATCAGGTGAGACCGGTGTCGCTGCGGGTGCTCGGCGACACGATCATCGAACAGCGCGGCACCGACGTCGTGGCGTTGGGCGCCGCCGACTGATCGTCGTCCCCACGCTGGTCGAGTGCTGCCTGCGAGCGGAGCGAGCACGCAGTTCATCGAGACCGTCGTGAGTTCCGTCAAGGGGCTTTGCGCTGCGGTCGTGTGGTGATCTCGGCAGTGTTCCGACGGATCGTGAGCCGCAACCGCCTCCCTGTCAAGCGGTGGCCGTCGGTGAAGCCTCGTCCGACTGATCCCGGCTGAGAACTGCCCGCTCAGGTGCTTCCGACGGAATATTGCCGCCGGAGGGTGCTGAGGACGCAGTTCTCAGCACCATGTGACAGTAGGCGGCGCATGGCGCGGCGACATCAGATCGAATGCAGGCCTCACGCGACGCTGCGTCAGGTCGTTTTAGTTTCATAGGCTCTCGTGACTGCACCGTCGAGACCCCCAACGGGATGTGCCGGACGCCCTAGACTCGCTGCATGCAGAGCGATCTCGATCCGCGACCGAACCCCGGCCTGGTGACCCGTCCAGAGACTGACTGGGACGCGATCGCCGCGTGGACCGATGCGAAGTATATGCGGTTCGACGTGCGGCCCGTCGGCCGCAGGATCACGCCTGCGTCGACGATGTTCTCGGTCGAGATCGGCGAGATGACCATGACCCACTTCTCCTATGGGACGCAGGTCGCCCTCGGCGACTTCGACCAGGAGGCGGGCAACATCCTGGTCCTGACCACCCTGCGCGGCTGGACCAGACACGCCATCGGCCGCGACTCGAGCGCAGAGCTGACCACCGGACAGACGTACGTTGCGGACTGCAGTCGAACGGACTATCGGCTCGACGCCGACATCGATCATCTGCAGCTGAACCTGACGGTGCCGCACCGGCTCCTCGCCGACCTGGCTCTGCGCTGGTGGGGCCGCGTTCCGGACGACTCGCTCTGGTCACGTGGGTGCGTCGTCGGCGGTCCCGGCAGCCCGTGGCTGAGTCTCCTCCGGTACGCCACCAGGACCGCGGCGGTCGCGCCCGACCAGGTCTCGACCGGACAGATCGGACGGAACCTGCAGGAGATGATCGCCGCTCAACTCATCGCCGACTGGGCGCAGCGGGCTGGCGTCGACCTGGACCGCGGCCCCGCCGTCGCCGCCCCGGCGTATGTCCGGACCGCCGTGCACTACATCGACGAGAACGTGCAGAATCTGCCGACGGTGACCGAGATCGCCGCGGCCGCGGGCGTGAGCGCGCGGTCGTTGAGCGGCGCGTTCACCCGCTATCTCGGGACGTCGGTGCGGTCGTACTTGATCGAGCAGCGAATGCAAGGCGTCTACCGCGAACTCCGGACCTCCGCCGCCTCGGTGACGACGAGCGCCAACAACTGGGGTTACGTCAATCTCGGGGTCTTCGCCGGGGCGTACCGCAAACGGTTCGGCGAGAGCCCGTCCGAGACGCTTTCCCGCGCGCGCCACTGAGTTCTCCCCCAACGGCGCGCTCATTCCGCGCGCAGGCGGAATCCGACAGACCTGAGAAGTGACGGCCATCAGGACACTAAGTGCCGATCGGAGACATCGCCTGCCGACGGGAGACGGTCGCCTGCACCGGGTGCCGACATGATCGCTGTGTCATGTCCCACACCCAGGAGAAGCAGATGTCCTTCGACACCCTTGATCGGATTCTGAACCGCGTCGTCACAGCGGACGCCGCCGCCGAGCGCGTGCCCGGCGTCGTCGCGACCGTCACCCGCAGCAGCGGTGACGTCTACACCGGCGCCGCGGGAGTCGCGTCGGTGGGCGACCCCACTCCGATGAGCGCCGACACCGTGTTCGCTGTCTTCTCGTGCACCAAGGCGTTCACGGCGACCACGGTGCTGCAGTGCGTCGAGGAAGGGCTGATCGACCTCGACGCCCCGGCGTCCGAGTACGTGCCCGAGATCGGCGAGCTCGAGGTCCTCGAGGGGTTCGCGGCCGACGGTTCACAGATCCTCCGCGCGCCCACGACCCCGATCACCACGCGCATGCTGATGCTCCACACCGCCGGATTCTCGTACTCGTTCTTCTCCCCCGAGTACGGCCGGCTGCTGGCCGAGACGGGGCAGCCCGACATCCTGAGCGCCTCGCGGGCGGCGCTCCGGTCGCCGCTGCTGTTCGACCCCGGGACGCGGTGGAGTTACGGAACGAACATCGACTGGGCCGGCCAGGTCGTCGAGTCGGTCCGCGGCGAGCGACTCTCCACCGTGATGGACCGCCGGGTGTTCGCGCCGCTCGGCATGGCCGACTCCGGGTTCGTGATGAGCGAGTCGATGAGCGCCCGTCGTGCCGAAGTCCACCAGCGCGTCGAGGACGGTTCCCTGGTCCCGACCGGTCTGGTACTCGACCAGGACGCCGAGGTCGACATGGGCGGCCACGGCGTCTACTCGACGATCCCCGACTACACCAAGTTCCTTCGGATGTGGCTGCGCGACGGCGAAGGAGAGCACGGACGTGTTCTCACCGCAGAGACGGTCCGTACCGCGTCCGTCAACGGGCTCGGCGATCTGAAGGTCGGCATGTTGGAGACCAGCGCACCGGAACTCTCGCACGACGCCGAGTTCTTCCCCGGTCAGAGCAAGTCGTGGGCCTACTCGTTCATGGTGAACGACGAGACCGCTCCCACGGGTCGGTCAGCAGGGTCCCTCGCGTGGGCGGGCCTGGCCAATCTCTACTACTGGATCGACCGGGAGGCCGACGTCGCAGGCATGTGGGGCACCCAGATCCTGCCGTTCGCCGACCCCGCGTCGGTCGGCGGCTTCCTGGACTTCGAGACCGCGGTGTACGACGCGCTCGCCTGACACCGGCCGGCGACCGCCTGCTGCCGCTACACGACCTCGAGTTCGTACGTCTTGATCGCTGCGCCGTTCCACGACTCCCAGAGGTTGTCGGCCAGCTCGCGGTAGGCGGTCGCCCCCTTATTCTTGCGGCCACGCATCACCGAGGCCCCCGAGGCGGACGCCTCGGCGAAGCGGACGGTACGCGGGATCGGCGGTGCGAGGACCGGAATCGAGTACCGGTCGGTGACGTCGGACAGCACATCCCGGCTGTGCGTGGTCCGCGCGTCGAACAGAGTGGCGACCGCGCCGACCATCTCCAGGTCGGGATTGGTGATCTGCTGCACCTCGGTGACCGTGCGGAGCAACTGGCCGACGCCGCGATGCGCGAGCGTCTCGCACTGCAACGGCACCACCACCTGGTCGGCGGCCGTCAGTCCGTTCAGTGTCAGCACACCGAGCGAGGGCGGGCAGTCGATGATCACCACGTCGTAGTCCTGGGAAACCTCGGCGAGCGCCCGCTTGAGCGCGTACTCGCGGCCGGGACGCATCAACAGCAGCGCCTCGGCGCCCGCCAGGTCGATCGTCGCGGGCAGCAGGGTGACGTTGTCCTCCGTGTCGAGCAGCACGTCGGCGATGTCTTCGGCACCGATGAGCACGTCGTGCACCGATTTCGTCAGCTGGTCGGGATCGTGGCCCAGTGAGAAGGTGAGACTGCCCTGCGGATCGAGGTCGACGACCAGGACCGATACGTCCTTGTCGGCGAGTGCGGCGCCGACCGACGCTGTGGTGGTGGTTTTCGCCACCCCACCTTTCTGATTCGCGATGGCAAGGGTGCGCGTCATGGCCACCACCTTACGATGACGTTCCACACGTCACCGGTCAGGCGTGCCCTCACGCGTCCGGAGGGAGATCATCGGCCTCCAGCCACGACAGCGAGGCGGGTGCGAACAGGAGAACGAGCAGTCCCAGCGCCAGCACCCCGACGGGCACGCCGATCCACGGCAACCCGCTGCCGGTGATGAGTGAGTAGCTGACCGGCAGCAGCAGGATCTGCGCCATCATCGAGATCCCGCGTCCCCACCGCTTGCCGTGGGTCAGCGCGATGCCGCCTGCGAGGACGGCGCCGCCGATCACCGCGAACCAGATCGCGGTGCCGTAACCGCTGATCGCGGCTTCGTGGTGCCCGGCCAACTCGCGGACCACCAGGACCACCGCGACGATCAGTCCCAGCGCACCCTGCGCTGCGGTTCCCAGGCCGGCCCAGCGAAGGGTCTTCGGAATGCTCGGGACACGTCGATCAGGATCGGTGCTGCTCACTACTCCAGAGTATGGCCGGACACCCCCGACTCGTGAATCGGGGCCGGGACCGATATCGTGATGCCTCGTGCGCGTCATGCTCATCACGAATCCGTTCGCCACCTTCACCACGCCTGAAGGCCGTGACGCGCTGGCCAATACCCTCGATTCCCGCTTCAAGGTGGACGTGGAACACACCACCCACCGCGGTCACGCCGGCGAACTCGGCGCCCGCGCCGCAGAAGAGGGCTACGACGCCGTCGTGGTCCACGGCGGCGACGGATCGGTCAACGAGGCCGCCAACGGCATTCTCGGCAGTCCGAGCGCGCCGCGCCGTGATCCGTCGCACCTGCCCGCCCTGGGCGTGGTGCCCGGCGGCAGTGCGAACGTCTTCGCCCGCGCTCTCGGAATCGACCGCGACCCGCTGACGGCGACGGCGCAGTTGATGTCCCTGCTCGATGCGGGCTCACGCAGGTCGATCAGCCTCGGGCACACCCTGGATCGCTGGTTCCTGTTCAACGCGGGGATGGGCATGGACGCCATCGTGGTGCGGCGCATGGAAGAACTCAGGAACAAGGGGCGCAAAGCCACCGCGGGCCGCTACTTCCGCACCACCGTCGGATCGTTCTTCAAGCGGTCGGTCGTGAACCCGACGTTCACCGTCGAGGTCCCCGATCACGAACCGATCGACGGCGTGAAGTTCGGCTTCGTCAGCAACACCGGCCCGTGGACCTACTTCGGCACCCGCGAGATCCGCACCAATCCGGGCACTGACTTCGAGCACGGACTCGGCATCTTCGCCGCCACCTCGGTGTCGGTCCCGCGCAACATCGTGCTCGGCAGCCGCCTGCTCTCCGGCACCGAGCCGAAGGCCGCGCATCTGTTCCGCGACGACGATGTGGAATGGGTTCGTTTCCGTTCGCCGGAGCCCGCCGATGTCCAGATGGACGGCGACTACCTGGGCGTTTACCAGAATCTGGAGTTCGGATATGCGCGCGCGGTGCTCGATGTCGCTGCCGCGCCGAAGGCCGATTAACCTGAGCGCTACTGGCCGGTAAGCATGAGTTGGTCATATTGCCAACCCCTTGTGATGTATCCGGCATTCACTTCAGAACTATAGCCAAAGGTCTGTACACAGTAGTACAACAGATATCGACGCAATCACCCACCCCTGCCAAGCAGCGTCCAGCGCCCCAAGCCAGGTGAATTCGGAAATTGCAACTCAAGTCGAAACTGACCGTGATGCAAGTGCGTGCTGTGTACGCCGTAGAGCTTTGAAGGAGTTTAGTAATGGATTGGCGCCATAAGGCCATCTGCCGCGACGAGGACCCGGAGCTGTTCTTCCCGGTCGGTACGTCCGGCCCTGCCATTGCGCAGGTCGCCGACGCCAAGCTCGTCTGCCAGCGTTGCCCGGTGACCGCCGACTGTCTGGCATGGGCCCTCGAGACCGGCCAGGACGCAGGCGTCTGGGGCGGCATGAGCGAGGACGAGCGTCGCGCACTCAAGCGCCGCAACGCGCGCACCCGCGCCCGCAGCGCGGTCTAAGCCTCAACTTCTTCCGACAGAGCCCCGATCAGCTGATCGGGGCTCTGTCGGTGTCTGGGGCCCTGTCGGTGTCTGGGCGTCTGGGATGTCAGCGCAGCGGGATGTCGAGCTGAGCGAGCGTCCCGACACCGCTCGGCGCACCGACCAGCGCGATCACGCCGCCGAGATCGTTCGACACCAACGTGTTGACGATTTGGAGGCCGAGGTGGTTCGAGGTCCGCAGATCGAACCCGTCGGGCAGCCCCTGGCCGTTATCGGTCACGGTGACCCGCAATGCGCGGACGTCGCGCTGCGCGCCGATGACGATCTCAGCGCCATCCTGCCCCGGGGTGAAGCCGTGTTCGATTGAATTCTGGATCACTTCGGTCAGCACCATCACGAGCGGCATCGCCAGATCGGCGGGCAGCACGCCCAGGCGGCTGTCGCGGCGCACCGTGACTCGTGTGCCGCCGTCGGGTAGCCAGACGTCCACCAGGGACGACGCCAGGCGATCGATCACCGCGTCCAGGTCCACTTCTTCGTCGACGCTGCCCGAGAGCATCTCGTGGACCAGCGCGATCGACGATACTCGGCGGACCGCCTCGTTCAGCGCCGCGACGGTCTCCGGCTGTCCCGACCGTCGGGCCTGCAGTCGCAGCAGCGCTGACACGCTCTGGAGGTTGTTCTTGACGCGATGGTGGATCTCCCGGATCGTCGCGTCCTTGCTGATGAGCGCGAGGTCGCGCCGACGCACTTCGGTGACGTCGCGGATCAACAAGATGGCGCCGCGCGACTGGCCCGCAGACCGCAGCGGCACCGCGCGCAGCAGCACCGTCGCACGACGGGCGTCGAGTTCCATGCGCAGCGCCATGTCGGCGGGCGGCAGAGTGCCGTCGCCGAGGCTGCCCGCAGCCGCGACGACCATCGCGCCCGCATCCGCCGACTCGAACGGGTCGGTGAGCAGCGCCGCCAGCACCTCGTCGACGCGGGAGCCACCGAGGTCGGTGGACCAGCCCATCCGATGCACCGCGGACAGCGCATTGGGGCTGGCGTAGGTGACGTTGCCGCCCGCGGCGATGCGGATGAAGCCGTCACCCGCTCGCGGCGTCGAGAGCCCGAGGGTGTTGGCCTCGTCGAGCGGGAAACTGCCCTCCACCACCATGCGGCAGAGTGCCTCTGAGGCGTCCCGATACGCCGATTCCAGAGGCGACGGCGGCCGGGAGTCCGAAGCGTCGCCTGCGCGGCCCAGCACAGCGATCACCTCGCCGTCGAACGACACCGGCACCGCCACCCGTTCGATCAGCAGATGCCCGAACCGACTGGCGATGCCCTCCCGTTCTATCGCTCCAGACGCCAGGGCCGCTGACATCAATGGGTTGGCGCCCTGAATGCTCGCCGGTTGGTCCACCCGGTGTCCGACCTCGTCGCGAGGGAACACGGTCGACGCGGTGTTGGGACGCACCTGCGCCACGTAAACGATGGATCCGGACGTGCCGGGCACGGCGAGAAGATAATCCGCGAACGAGAGGTCCGCGAGAAGTTGCCATTCGGCGACTAGCCGCTGGAGGTGTTCCGCGGCCGGCGCCGACAGTGTGGTGTGTTCTGCGAGCAGGTCGGTCAGCGTTGCCATGCGCCGCGCTACACCTCTCTATCCGCGCTGCTCGCCGCGCAAACTCAGTCCTGCTTATAGGTGGCGATGATCTCGCCGGCCTGGATGACGTCGCCGACGTTGACCTTGATCTCGGCCAGCACGCCCGGATCCTCGGCCAGCACCGGAATCTCCATCTTCATCGACTCGAGGAGCACCAGGGTGTCGCCCACCTCGACGCGCTGTCCGGCCTCTGCCGAGACCTCCAGAACTGTCGCAACGATTTCATTGACCACGTCTTCCGCCATGAGAAACATGGTAGCCGAGCCCGCGCAGCGCGCCATCGCTCGTCTACGTGATTAACGTCGACGCGCAGGCTCGTGAAATAATCATCGGTGCACGTGATACGTCACGATCGAAGGAGATCCCGTCATGAGCAAGCGCGGACGTAAGAGGCGCAGTCGTAAGAAGAACGCAGCCAACCACGGCAAGCGGCCTAACGCCTGACACCTCGCACTCAGCGAGACGAAGCGGCCCGGACTCCCCAAGGGGAATCCGGGCCGCTTCGCGTGGTCGTTGCGATGGTCTGCGGCTGCTGCGGCGTCCGGCTATTGCGGTTCGATGCGGTAGCTGGTCTGTCGGATCGTCACTGAGCGGCGGATCTCGACGCGCAGGCGCTCACGCAGTCCCTCAGGAGCGTGCTCGCCGCCGCACTTGCGGCCGATGAGCGCCTTGATCTGCTGCTGGACGCCGTAGTGCTCCAGGCACGACGGGCACCCGTTGACGTGGCTCTCCAGGCGGGAGCGTGCGCCGGCGTCGCACTCGTTGTCGAGCAGGAGATAGATGTCGGCGAGGACCGCTGAGCAGTCCAGGTTCTCGAATTCGCGGTCGCGCGCGGGGCTCATTTCGCTACCTCGCTGGTGCGTCCGAAGCCACGCTCACGGGCGACGTCCGCGAGGAGGTCACGGAGCTGACGGCGGCCGCGGTGCAGCCGCGACATGACGGTGCCGATGGGGGTGTCCATGATTTCGGCGATCTCCTTGTACGGCAGTCCTTCGACGTCGGCGTAGTAGACCGCCATGCGGAAGTCTTCAGGCAGCTTGCCCAACGCGTCCTTGATCTCATCGTCCGGCAGGCCTTCGAGCGCTTCGATCTCGGCCGACTTGAGACCGGTCGACGAGTGCTCTGCCGTCGCCGCGAGCTGCCAGTCGGTGATCTCGTCGGTCGGGTACTGCGCGGGCTGCCGCTGCTTCTTTCGGTACGAGTTGATGTAGGTGTTCGTCAGGATCCGGTACAACCACGCCTTGAGGTTGGTTCCCGCACGGAACGACGCGAAGGCCGAGAAGGCCTTGATGTAGGTCTCCTGCACCAGGTCTTCGGCGTCGGCCGGGTTGCGCGTCATGCGCAGCGCGGCGCCGTACATCTGGTCGAGGAGCGGCAGCGCGTCTCGCTCGAAGCGCTCGGTGAGCTGCTCGGGCGTCTCGGTCGGGCCTGGACTCTCGGAGGACACGTACTTCCCTTCGCTGGAAATGTGCTCTATCAAGTCTAGCGATCCTCGCGGCGAGCGTGGGTCTCCTGGTCGACCCGTCATCGTCGTGCGGCGATCCAGAACTGTTGCGGGCACGTGCGAGGCACCTCCTTGCGTACCGATCCCGGTGGAATCTTCGATCATCGCCTCGGTCAACAACGCTCTGACACCATTTGTTCCTCAGCGATGAGGTGTCGGCGGCGCAAACATGCCAGCATGGAGTCCATGTGCGGGCGCTACGCGGTGACCACCGACCCGGCGAGACTGGCCGCCGAGATCGACGCCGTCAACGAGATCCCCGACGAGACCGTCCGGGAGTCGTACAACGTCGCCCCCACGACGACGGTGATGACCGTCGTCACGCGCCACGAGCACGGATCCCCCGACGATGCCGCGGTTCGCCGCGTGCGCGCGATGCGGTGGGGCCTGGTGCCGTCGTGGACCAAGGAACTCGGCAAGGGACCACTCCTGTTCAACGCGCGCGCCGAGACCCTCGCCGACAAACCCGCGTTCCGCGGATCCCTGCCGGGCAAGCGAGCCCTGATTCCGATGGACGGCTGGTACGAGTGGAAGCCCGGCCCGCCCGGCGCCAACGGCAAGCCGACGAAGATTCCGTTCTACATGTCTCCTGCCGACGGGACCCGCCTGTTCATGGGCGGCCTGTGGGCGGCCTGGCGACCGGCGCAGGCCCGGGCCGCCGGCGACGACTCGCAGTGGGTGTCGAGCACCACGATCATCACCACCGACGCCGTCGGGCCGTTACAGGACGTCCACCATCGGATGCCGCTGATCATGCCGGTCGAGTACTGGGACGCCTGGCTTGATCCCGACCACGCCGTCGACCCGGCACTGCTGGCGCCGCCGGATCTCGCGCTTGCCGAGGCCATCGAGATTCGCGAGGTGTCGCCGTTAGTGAATCGCGTCGCAAACAACGGTCCAGAACTTCTCGAACCCGCAATTAACATGAGATAATCCATGTTTATGAGCACAGAAGGCCCTGGCCCGCTCCAGAAAGTCGGCTACCTGCTCGGGCGACCCCTCCCCGAGTCGATGCGCGAATGGGTCAAAGAAGATCTCACCGGCCCCGGACACGTCCGTCGCTACTTCATTCGCGGCCTCATCCCAGTGATCCCGCTGTTCATCGTCTTCTTGCTGATCCCCGGGACGCCGTACATGAAGTTCGGCATGATCGTCCTGCTGCTGATCCCCTTCGTCTACTTCCAGGTGGCGTTGAGCAGCGTCTACCGTCGACACCTGCTGACCAACAACGGCCTTGATCCCAGCTTGGCGGCCAAGGTCAAGGTCCAGCGTGCCGACGCGGTGCGCGACGAGTACAACCAGCGCCACGGCCGGTAGCCGCGTCGCACCGGGTGGTCGTCGCCACCGCGCTGTCGTCGGCTACGCGTACTCGTAGTCGTCGAGCGGGAAGCTCGCCTGTTCGCGCAGGCTCGTCAGCGTCGACTCGGGGCGCAGCAGCGTCGCCTCACCGTGCTGGTTGAAGTAGTAGCTGCGTGATCCGGAGCAGTCTCCCGCATAGAACACCGACGACGCCAGGTTCTTGGTCACGCGATCCAGGAAGTCGGCGTTCGCGCGCTCGGTGACCTCGAACCGACGGGTCCCGCGGCGTCGCATCTCGCCGAACAGACGACCGATGTGCTTCATCTGGCCCTCGATGGTGGTGAAGTACGACAGCCCGCTGTACGAATACGGACTGTTCAGCGTCAAGAAGTTCGGGAAGCGCGGCACGGTGATTCCCTCGTACGCCTGGAATCGGCCGTCGCGCCACCACTGCCCCAGGTCGCGGCCGTCGCGCCCGACGATCTGGAAGGCCGGGAAGTTGACGTCCCACAGATTGAAGCCGGTGGCCAGCACCAACGTGTCGGCGAGGATCTTGGTGCCGTCGGCGGTGACGATGCCGTCGGGCTCGATGTGGTCGATCGTCCCGGTCTCGAGTGCCACGTTCTGCTGGTTGAAGACCCGGAAGTATGAGTTGGAGAAGGTCGGCCGCTTGCACCCGAAGTCGTAGTGCGGGGTCAGCGCCTTACGGGTCTCGCGGTCGCGGACCTGCAGCCGCAGGTGCGTCTTCGCCAGCAGTGCCGCGACCTGGTTCCCGGGCTTGGCCTGCTGGTAGCGCAGGACGCCGAACACCATCAGCATCTCCAGCAGCGAGGTGTTCACGGCACGCGCCGCCTTCTGCGCGAGCGGAACCTTGGCGAACAGGTGCTGCACCGGCCGGGGGATCGGGAAGTCGACCTTCGGCACCACCCAGATCGGCGTGCGCTGGAAGACCGTCAGGGCGCGTGCGCGCCGCGCGATCTCGGGAATGAGTTGAACGGCCGTCGCCCCGGTGCCAATGACCGCTGCTCGACGGCCGCCGAAGTCGTAGCCGTCGCGCCAGTCGGTGGTGTGGATGATGTCGCCGGCGAAGCTGTCGATGCCGGGGAAGTCGGGAGTGTGCGGCTGCGACAGGAAGCCCGTCGCCGTCACCAGGTAGCGCGCAGTGTGCGTCCGTCCGTCGTGCGTGCGGACCGTCCAGAACTCGCCGTCGTCGTCCCAGACGGCCTGTTCGACGATCACTCCGAACTCCATCCGCCGCCGGAGGTCGTACTTGTCGGCGATGTGTGCGGCGTACTTCTTCAGTTCGGCGCCGGGCGCGAAGAGCCGCGACCAGTACGGGTTGGGCTCGAACGAGTAGGAGTAGGTCACCGACGCGATGTCGACGGCCAACCCCGGGTAGTGGTTCACGTGCCAGGTGCCCCCGAGGTCGTCCTCGCGCTCCAGGATCAGGAAGTCCTCGATTCCCAGCCGGGTGAACTCGATGGCCGCTCCCATGCCGCCGAAGCCCGCGCCGACGATCAGTGCTTCGTGATCTATCCGCCGATCGTTCATCGCTCGATCTCCATCTCGCAGCAGTTACTGTGACCTTCAGTTCACAGTAACCTGCGGGACGGCCGGTGAACAGGGTTGCGCCTCCCTGCGCCGCACGGCCGGGATACTGATCGCTCCGCCCGGCGTCCGGCGCGGAAGTTGGCATGATGGGCGGGGACAGATCAACCTGACGCGTCGACACAGAGGACTGGTGCGAGAACACATGGCCAAGAAGATCATCGCTGCCGCATACGGAGACCCCACCGAAGTGCTGGAGATCGTCGAGGTCGAGATCCCGAAGCCGGGTCGCGAGCAGGTGGTCGTGCGGGTGCGCGCGGCAGGGCTCAATCCGTTCGACGTCAAGGTGGTCAGCGGCACGCTGGGCCGCAGCTCCGACAAACTGCCGCTCTCCCCCGGCGCCGAAGCCGCCGGCGTGGTGCACGCGGCAGGCGCCGCCTCCGGATTCGCCGTCGGCGACGAGGTGGTGGTTTACCCCGCGACGGCCGCGTTCGCCGAGTACGTGCTGGCTCCCGCGGCGAGCGTTCATCGCAAGCCCGCCGATCTCGGGTTCGCCGAAGCCGCGTCGCTGCTGCTGGCGGGTGTCACCGCCGTCGACACGCTCGCCACTCTGCGCGTCGACGGCGACGACGTGGTGCTGGTGCACGGCGGCTCGGGCGCCGTCGGCTCGATCGTGGTGACCGAGGCGGTTGCCGCGGGCGCCACCGTGATCGCCACGGCCTCGCCCCGCAATCACGAGCACCTTCGCGAACTCGGCGCCGTTCCGGTGTCGCACGGCGACGGCCTGGCCGCAGCGATCGACGAGGCGCGCGGCGATCAGCGCATCACCGCCGTCATCGACACCGTCGGCACCGACGAGGCCATCGACGTCTCACTCGAGCTGGTGGCTCCGCATCGCATCGTCAGCATCGCCGCGTGGGGTCGAGCCGACGACGGCATCGTCATCGTCGACGGCAGCAGCGAGCAGAGCCGACATCACCGCCGCGAAGCCGTGGAGCCGTTGCTCGCCGACGCCGCGGACGGGCGGATCGGCGTCGAGGTGGCCCGCACGTTCTCCTTCGACGACGCAGGCACGGCATTCGCCGAACTCGGCGGCGCGCATCCGCGCGGCAAGTTCGTCTTCGAGCCGAAGTAACCGCCGCCGCGATCGGGTGTCGGGTGTCGGGTGTAGGACGCTAAGACTTCTTGCTGAAGAACAGCGCACCGGCGCCGACGATGGCGAGACCGATCAGCGCCAGCCAGAAGAAGGCCTTCAGCAACGGACCGATGATCGACAACGCGATCAGGACGGCGATGACGATCAGCACGATCTTCCAAATGGACGCGCCGCTGGACTTGTGGGGTTCGAGTTGTGTGCTCATGACTCCACCGTGGCCCTTCTGCGACGCGAAGTCACCCCTGGAACCCGGAAACCGGGGAAACTTCAGGGTGCTCCCCTACTGGTGAAACCAAGCGCACCATTTCCCGTTGAGTCGCACCACCTGTGGTTCCCGCACTTGGTCGCGACCGAGTGCGGGAACGAGAAGTGGTGCGACTCGACGCGAAGTGGTGCACCTAAGTGTCCTGCGTCGGAAATTGCTTTCGTGTTGCTGTGGATCCGCGTGGGCGGCTGGCAAGGCGAAGGAGGGAGGCATAGCGGTAGGTATGTCGACCACGACAACGCAGCCGCACGTTCACCGGGCCACAGCAACCGCAAGCGAATTTCCGGCGCAGGACACTAGTTCACCGCTCTTGTGAGACCTACTGCGCGACCGCCACTATCGCCGGTCACCTGAAATCCACCATCTAGGGTGCAGGTATGAAGTTCTCGCGCCGCGCCGAAGCGGTCACGCCGTTCTACGCCATGGAGTTCGGCAAGCACGCCGCAGCGCTCGAGGCCTCCGGCGTGCACGTGGTGAAGCTGAACATCGGCGAGCCGGACTTCGGGGCACCACCGGCCTTCCTCCGCGAGATTCAGCGCATCAGCGACGGCCGATCACTGGCCTACACGGGTGCGCTCGGGCTCGATGAACTCCGGAGCGCCATCGCGACGTTCACGGCCGATGCCTTCGGTGCGCAGGTGGCGCCGGAGCGCGTCGTCGTCACCACGGGTGCGTCGGCGGCTCTGCTCCTCTCCTGTGCAGCGCTGATCGATCCGGGCGACGAGGTGCTGGTCGCCGACCCGTCGTATCCGTGCAACCGGCGCTTCGCCGAGAGCTTCGGCGGCCGAGTGCGCCTGGTCCCGACCTCACCGCAGTCCCGTTTTCAACTCGATGCCGCCACCGTCGCGGACGCGTGGTCGGACGCCACTCGCGGCGTCATGGTGGCGACGCCGTCGAATCCCACCGGCACCTCGCTGCCCTGCGACGAACTGACCGCGCTCTGCGCGACGGTCGCCGACCGCGGCGGCTGGCGGATCGTCGACGAGATCTACCTCGGACTGGCCGACGACGGACCCGACGGACGGCCGCGCAGCATCGCCGCCGACGACCCCGGCGCCATCGTCATCAACAGCTTCTCGAAGTATTTCGGAATGACCGGGTGGCGTCTGGGCTGGGCGATCGTGCCCGACGCGATGGTTCCCGTCGCCGAACGCCTCGCGCAGAACTACTACATCTGTCCTCCGACGCCGTCGCAGATCGCCGCGCTGACGTGCTTCGAGCCGGAGACGCTCGCCGTCGCCGAGGATCGGCGCGCGCAGCTCCGACGACGCCGTCGGCTGGTCCTCGACGGGTTGGCGCGCATCGGACTCGACGTTCCCGTCGCCCCGGACGGCGCCTTCTACGTCTACGTCGACGTCGCGGCCACCGGACTCACCTCGACCGAGTTCTGCGAGACCGCCCTGCAGCAGGCCCACGTCGCCCTGACCCCGGGCAAGGACTTCGGGGACGCAGGCGCCGAGCAGTTCGTCCGTCTGAGTTACGCCGCGTCCGAAGACGACCTCGCTCTCGCCATCGACCGACTGGGCGAGTTCCTCAACCGTTTGTGACAAGCGGGTCGCGGCGGACTTCGGCACGCCGTGCCGGAGAACGTGGGCGGGCCGTCTCAGTCCGGCGGCAACCGGTCCAGGAACGCCGCCTGCGCCTCGTTGAGCTTCTCCCGCGCCTGTGCGAGCGAGAACCACTGCCCGCGATCCACTTCCGGAAAGGACTGCCGCTTCCCCGAGCGCGGCGGCCACGGGATCTCGAACGTGTTGCTCACGATCGTCGCGACGTCGAGGTCGCCTTCGAGCGCGAAGCCGACAACGTGCTTGCCGCTGCGCAGCCGCACCTCGCCGAGTTCGATCGCCTCGCCGTTCGGCGCCGGATGGCCGGTCTCCTCGGCGAATTCACGTCGTGCCGCGACGAGCACGTCCTCGCCCGGATCCACCATTCCCTTCGGGATCGACCAGGCGCCGGCGTCCTTGCGCGCGAAATACGGACCGCCGGGATGCACCAGCAGGACCTCGAGTCCCGCCGCCGCACGGCGATACAGCAGAATGCCTGCACTCGTCTGCGCCTTCGCCATATGACGAGGGTAGACGCACAACCCGATACCGTTGAGGCCATGGAGATCCTGTCGAGCCGTTCCCTGCTGATCTCAGCCGACCCAGCCGCGCTGACCGCGTTCTACCGCGACCGCCTCGGGCTCGCCGTCGCGCGCGAGTATCCGGGCGGCACCGTCTTCCACGCGGGCACCGGCCTCATCGAGATCCCGGCCCACCTGTCCGACGACGCCGTCGCCCGACCCACGGACACCCTCTGGCTGCAGGTGCGCGACATCGCCGCCGCCCACCGCGAACTCCGCGACGCGAACGTGCCGATCATCGCTGAACCGGAGACCAAGCCGTGGGGCCTGATCGAGATGACGATCGCCGACCCGGACGGTCGCCGACTGATCGTCGTCGAAGTGCCCGCCGACCATCCCCTACGCCGTGACGTGCGGTAATGGCTTCGTGAGAGACTTGTCGGCATGAGCAATTGGGCCGCCCCCTGTCCGTCCACTCCCGTCGACGCCACCGTCGACCTTCCCGGCTCCAAGTCCATCACCAACCGCGCGCTGATCCTCGCCGCACTGGCCGACGGCCCGTCGCGCATCACCGGCACGCTCCGGTCCCGCGACACCGATCTGATGCTCGACGGCCTCGCCGCACTCGGGGCCGACATCACCTACGGCGCCGACCCGACGACCGTCACCGTGGCGCCGCATCCCCTCCACGGAGCTGCTGTGGACTGCGGCCTGGCGGGCACCGTCATGCGCTTCCTGCCCGCCGTCGCCGCCTTGGCGACCGGCGACGTGGCCTTCGACGGCGACGAGCAGGCACGCAGCCGCCCGCTCGACACCGTCTTGGACGCCCTCCGCGCGCTCGGCGCGGACATCGACGGGACCGGGCTGCCGTTCGTCGTCCACGGCACCGGCGCGGTGCGCGGCGGCACGGTCACGATCGACGCGTCGGCGTCGTCGCAGTTCGTCTCGGGCCTGCTCCTATCCGCCGCACGATTCACCGACGGCGTCGAGATCACGCACAGCGGCGCCCCGGTTCCGTCGATGCCGCACATCGACATGACCATCGACATGCTCCAGACCGTCGGCGTCACCGTCGACGTCGACCCGGCGGCCACGCGCTGGACGGTTGCTCCCGGCCCGGTTCGCGCCGTCGACTGGAGCATCGAACCCGATCTCTCCAACGCCGCGGCGTTCCTCGCCGCCGCACCCGCGACCGCCGGCCGGGTCAGCGTCCCCCGCTGGCCGGTCACCACCACCCAGCCGGGCGCGGCGATCGTCGACGTCTTCCAGCAGATGGGGGCGACCACCGACCATGCGGCCGACGGGCTCCTGACCGTCCGCGGGCCCGCGACGCTGACCGCGATCGACGCGGACCTGCACGACATCGGCGAGCTGACCCCGACCATCGCGGCGCTCTGCGCCCTGGCCGAGGGAACCTCGACGCTGCGCGGCATCGCCCACCTGCGCGGCCACGAGACCGATCGCCTGCAGGCGCTGAGCACCGAGATCAACCGTGTCGGCGGCGACTGTCGCGAGACCGACGACGGTCTGATCATCGTCGGGGACAGCGGTGCCGCACTCCGCCCCGACCGCTGGCGCACGTACGCCGACCACCGGATGGCCACCGCGGGCGCCATTCTGGGCCTCCGCATTCCGGGGCTGACGATCGAGAACATTGAGACGACCGCCAAGACGATGCCCGACTTCGTGTCGATGTGGGAAGCGATGGCGGGTATCGCGTCTTGAGTCGCAACACCGCACGGAACCCGCGCCGTTCGTACGACGAATCGGACGTGCGGATCCGTCCGGGCAAGGGCAGCAGGCCGCGGACCAAAACGCGCCCTGCGCACTCCGACGCCGAGACCGCCATGGTCGTGTCGGTGGACCGCGGCCGCTGGGGTTGTGTGCTCGACGGCGATCCGGACCGACGCCTCGTGACCATGAGAGCACGCGAGTTGGGCCGCACTCCGATCGTCGTCGGCGACCGGGTGGGCGTGGTCGGCGACCTCTCCGGGCGGCCCGACACCCTCGCGCGAATCGTGCGCGTCGAGGATCGGACCACGGTCCTGCGACGCACCGCCGACGACAACGATCCGTACGAGCGCATCGTCGTCGCCAACGCCGATCGCCTCCTGATCGTGACGGCGCTCGCCGATCCGCCGCCGCGCACCGGCTTCGTCGAACGGGCTCTCGCCGCCGCATATGCGGGCGGACTGACCCCGGTCCTGTGCCTGACGAAGTCCGATCTCGCCGCTCCCGACGAGTTCGCCGCCAATTTCGCCGATCTGGATCTTCCGGTGGTGACGGCGGGCCGCGACGACGACCTCGACGCGGTGTGGGCGATCCTGGACGGTCACCTCACCGCGCTGATCGGACACAGCGGGGTCGGCAAGTCGACCCTGGTGAATCGTCTTGTGCCCGACGCAGATCGGGCTACCGGCATCGTCTCCGGCGTCGGCAAGGGCAGACACACGTCGACGCAGTCGGTGGCGCTGCCGCTCCCCGGACGCACCCCGGAATCCGCACCGCGCGGGTGGGTGGTCGATACACCGGGAATCCGTTCTTTCGGTCTGGCGCACGTGACGCCGGATCAGATCATCGACGCCTTCGACGACTTGCGCGACGCGATCGACGACTGCCCTCGCGGCTGTACCCACGTCGGCCCGCCGGCCGATCCCGAGTGCGCGCTGGACGCGCTCACCGGAGCCTCGCATCGCCGCGCGATGGCCGTCCGGGAACTGCTCGTCTCGGTCGGCTCGTCGCCGTCACCCGACGAGTCGCCGCAGCTCGATTGATGACGGTCGTCCCACGTTGGTCGAGTGCTGCCTGCGAGCGGAGCGAGCAGGCAGTGTGAGAACTGCTCTCTCAGACGGTTCCGACGGAACATTGCCGGCGGAGGGTGCTGAGCGGACAGTTTTCAGCACTCGTCGATCAGCGGCGCCGTCGCCCCCGTCGTCGTTCCCGCAGCTGCGCGAGAGCGGTCTTCAGCCCGCCTTTGCTCGGGGGCAGACCGTCGAACCGTCGCTCGGACGCGGTCTCCGGTGCATCGTCGACGGTGTCGATCAGCAGGCTGTCGGGCAGCGCCAGTTTGTTGATGGTCCGCAGGGTCCGCAGATACTGCATGGTGAACGAGCCGGTGTTGTACGGGAGGTCGTACTTCTCGCAGAGTTCGCGCACGCGCACCGAGACCGCGGCAAGCCGGTTGCTCGGCATGTCCGGGTACAGGTGGTGCTCGATCTGGTAGCAGAGGTTGCCGCTCATGAACGCCAGCGCCGGGCCGGCCTCGAAGTTGGCGGTGCCGAGCATCTGACGCAGATACCACTGACCGTGCGTCTCGTCCTCGAGCGTCGCGACGGTGAACTTCTCCGCGCCGTCCGGGAAGTGACCGCAGAAGATCACCGCGTACGCCCACAGGTTGCGAATGAAGTTCGCCGTCAGATTCGCGGTCAACGTATGACGAAAGTTGGGTCCGGTGAGTGCCGGGAACAGCAGGTAGTCTTTCCCGACCTGCCGTGCGATCTTACGAAGGAACAGCTTGATCTCCGGTCGCGCCTGCTCCATCGGCTTGCGGCCGGCGATCACCTCTTTGAGTTCCAGGTCGTGCAGCCCGATGCCCCACTCGAAGGTCGCGGCCAGCATCACGTTGAAGAAGGGCTGGAACGCGCGACGCGGCTCCCAGGCCTCGTCGCGGGTCACCCGCAGGATCTTGTAGCCCACGTCGTGATCCATACCGATCACGTTGGTGTACTTGTGGTGGATGTAGTTGTGCGAATGCTTCCAATGCGGCGACGCGCACACCATGTCCCACTCCCACGTCGTGGAGTGCACCTCGGGATCGTTCATCCAATCCCACTGCCCGTGCATCACATTGTGGCCGAGCTCCATGTTCTCGATGATCTTGGCCACCGACAGCGCGCCGACGCCCAGTAGCCACAGCGGGCGACGGTGACTGCCGAGCAGTGCGGCGCGACCGAGGACCTCCAGACCTCGTTGCGCATAGATGGTCCGCCGCAGGTAGCGGCGGTCCTTCTCGCCCAGGCTCGACTCCACTTCACGGCGCAGAGTATCGAGTTCAGCACCCAGCGCCTCGACGTCGGCGTCGGTCAGGTGCGCGTACTCATTGATATCTGAAATGGCCATCGATCACATTATGCCCGTGCCGGCGACCGACGGCTCGCCCGACGCTCCTTGAGCCCGACGATCGCGGTCTTGAGTCCCTTCCGGCGACCCGTCACCGGGTCGACGGTCGACACCAGATGCACCTCGGGCGACGACTTGAACCGCTGCTCGGACGCGGTCTCGGGGGCGTCGTCGACGGTATCGGTCAGGTACTTGTTCGGCAGTGACAGCTTGGCGATGGTCCGCCACGACTTGGCGTACTGCACCGGCAGCGAACCGGTGGTGTACGGGATGTCGTACTTGGCGCACAGCGCCTGCACGCGCACCGAGATCTCCGGCAGCCGGTTGCTCGGCAGGTCCGGGAAGATGTGGTGCTCGATCTGGTACGAGAGATTGCCGCTCATGAAGCCCAGCACCGGACCCGAGCGGAAGTTGGCGCTGCCGAGCATCTGCCGCAGGTACCACTCGCCCCGCGTCTCGCTGTCGACGTCCTGCTTCGTGAACTTCTCGGCGCCGTCGGGGAAGTGACCGCAGAAGATCACCGCGTTGGTCCACACGTTGCGGATGACGTTCGCCATCAGGTTGGCGGTGAGCGCCTTGCGTGCCGCCGTGCGGGATCGGGTCAGCAGACCGATGCCGACGGGGAAGGCGAAATAGTCCTTGTGCGTCTGGCGGGCGATCTTGGTTCCCACGTCGCGCAGATCCTGGTGGAACTGATCCTTCTGGGCCTGCGTCTTGCGCTTCTTGCCCAGTTCGAGGTGCTGCGCCGCGACGCCGTACTCGAAGCCGAGCGACAGCAGCGTGTTGTAGACGACGTTGCCGAGGTTGAACGGCCGCCAGCGCTGATCACGTGTGACGCGGAGCAGGCCGTAGCCCACGTCGTCGTCCATGCCGAGCACGTTGGTGTACTTGTGATGGATGTAGTTGTGGGTGTGCTTCCAGTGCGCGCTGGGACCGGTGTTGTCCCACTCCCACGTGGTGGAGTGCACCTCCGGGTCGTTCATCCAGTCCCACTGGCCGTGCATCACATTGTGGCCGAGTTCCATGTTCTCGACGATCTTCGCGATGCCGAGCGTGGTGGCGCCTGCCCACCACAGTCGCCGGTCACGGGCGCCGACGGTCAGTACGCGCCCGGTGATCTCCATCGACCGTTGGAACCGGATCGTGTTGCGGATGTAGCGCGCGTCGCGCTCTCCGCGGTCGGCCTCGATGTCGGCGCGGATCTGGTCCAGCTCCGCACCGAGCGCTTCGACGTCCGCGTCGGTCAGATGGGCGTATTCGGGGATGTCAGAGATCGCCATGCCACTTCCTGAAGTTGGGGGACTTTCTAACTTACGCAATCGTAGGTTACGGTTCCGTAGGCTGTCCACCCCCACCTAGAGTGTCCCGCATCATAGATGCGAAGAACAGCCTCTGACGAGGTCAGACGTCGAGCGTGCAGTCGCCTGCGGCCGCGCTCACACACGTCTGAATGCGCTCGCCTTCAACGTGCTCGACGCCGGTCCGCAGGTCGCGAACGCACCCCTTGTCGAGCATCACCACGCAGCTCTGGCAGATGCCCATACGGCAGCCGAACGGCATCAGCACGCCCGCCTGCTCCCCCGCCTCGAGCAGGGTGGTGGCACCGTCGACCTCGAGTTGCCGGTCCGGCGTACCGAAGGTGACGACACCGCCCTCGGCGCCGACCGCGCCGCGTTCGAGCGCGAACCGCTCGATGTGCAGCTTCTCCGCAGCGCCCGCCTCGTCGAACTGCTCACTGAGCATGTCCAGGAAACCGCCCGGTCCGCACGCCCAGGTCTCGCGCTGCGCCCAGTCCGGACACAGGGCGCGCAACTGCGCGGGCGTCACCTTGCCGTCGACGCGGGTGAGCTGCACGTGCAGGGTGATGAGCCCCTCGTCCGCCATCGCCCGCAGTTCATCGCCGAACATGAGATCCGCCTCGGTCGGCACCGAGTGCAGGACGGTTACGTCCGCGCGCTGCTCTCGACGGCGCATGGCGCGCAGCATCGAGATGATCGGCGTCAGACCGCTGCCCGCGGTGGCGAACAGCAGTCGTTCCGGCAGCGGGTCCGGCAACACGAATTCGCCCGCGGGCGCCGCCAGCCGCACCACTGAACCGGGCTCGAGGCCGTTCACCAGGTGCGAGGAGAGGAACCCCTCGGGCATCGCCTTGACCGTGATCGACACCGTCCGGTCGGCGCGCGACGACGCGGGCACCGACGTCAGCGAGTACGACCGCCACGTCCACCGCCCGTCGACGAGCACGCCGATTCCGATGTACTGGCCGGGGTGGTAATCGAAGGAGAAGCCCCAGCCCGGCTGGATGACGATGGTCGCGCTGTCGGCCGTCTCCGGCCGCACTTCGACGATCTTGCCACGCAGTTCGCGCGCCGACCACAGCGGATTCGCCAGATGCAGGTAGTCGTCGGGCAGCAAGGGGGTCGTCACCCGCGCCACCGCGGCGCGCAGCCAGGTGGATCGTCTCCGGCGAGCCGCGACATCGGCCGCCGGTGCTTCGAATCGTTCGCGCCACGCCATCTGCAGTCTCCTCCATCGGTCTCGAGTCGCCCCGAAACTACTAAGTTACGATTCCGTAGGTTAGCGTTTCGGGGCGCTCGACGCCAGATGAGCGGGCTCGGACGAGATCACGCCAACAGCGTGCCGGGCTTCGCCGCGTACGGGGTGAAGAAGTCGTTCGCCGGAGCGCCGGCGAGCGACATCTCCAGCGCCGGGACCGACATCCCGTCGATCTGTTCGCGAATGATGTCCGCGTGCCCTGCGTGCCGGGCGTACTCCTCCACCTGATGCGCCAGGTAGTACCGAGTCTTCATCGGCCGGGAGTCGTAGACGCCGGCCCACGGCGCGGGCTGCGCCATCGCGTCGGCGTCGGGATCACTGCCGCGCATCGCCTCGAGGAACGCGGCGCGGGCGGCGTCGAACTGCTCGACGATTTCGGCGGCCGTCTCGGAGTCGGTGAGGGTGAAGCTACCCAGATACTCCGCGTACGCGGCCTCGTCGAGCACCAGCGTCTCGGCGCGGCCCGTCAATTCCGCGACTGCGCCGCGCATACCGCGCGTGACGTGCTTGAGGATGCCGCCGACGGACAGCGCGCTGCGGCACGGAGTCTCCCGCGCCTGGTGGTCGGTGAGCCCGTACGCTGACGCGCGCAGTGCCGCGAGCTGCTGGTCGGCGTAGTTGGTGAGGCTGGTCAGTTCGTCGTCGCGGGCGGGTGCGTACATGAGGTCCTCCGTGGGTCGGCTGCTGTTGCCCCTCCATGTTCTCGACCCAACCGGTCAGTTTCTGTCCGCTATCAAGATTTCTCTACAGGAGTTCCAGCAGGAACGGGAGCTCCTGCGTCGCGTACCACCCCAGGTCGTGATCTTCGACGTCGCCGACGGCGAGTTCGCCGTCCTCATCGCCCAGATCTGCCGCGTCGATCAACTCGACCGCTTTGACCACCGCCGACTCCGCCTCGGCGCCGTCCACATGCACCGCGACGATCGCCGAGTGCGGCACGGGCGCGGCCACCTTCACCACGGCGTCGTCGAGGTCCGGCCGGACCGCCGCGTCGGCATCGGCGACCACCACCACGCGTCGTACCGGCAGGTCGGAGTCGTCCGCGGACAGGAGCCGAAGCGACGCCCGTGCGGCCTCGCGCAACGCGACCTCTTCCAGCTCTTCGTCGTCGCCCGCCACATACGCTTCACGCAACGCGGGGGTGAGCGCGAAACCGGTCCCGCCGACCGGCGCGAACGGGGTGTCCGGCGCCGCCATCAGCGCCTGGATCATCGTGAGTGTTGCGGGCAGATAGACGCGCATGTAGTCCCTTTCTGGAGATGGACGAATCGGGTCAACGATCGCTTCCGGCAGGTGCCGGGCCGGTGAGAAGTTCGTCGAGCGACTCCGTCACGTAGCCGGGCATCGCAGGCAGGTCGCCGACCACCGATCGATCCGCGATGAACGCGATCTGCACCTGGTTGGCGTACTCGTTGACGCTGATGCCGAGGGCGCGCTGGGTCGCGAGGGTGGGGATGGTGAAGATGCCGGTGATCGGAATGCCGCCGACGTATTTGCGGCCGATCCGCTCCGAACTCATCGAGATCGGAATGTTGTAGGCCCGCTGGAAGATGCCTGCGAACGCGCGCGTCGATCGATCCGAGAACGGCACCAGGCCGAGTTCGGGCAGGATCGGGCGGAGTCCCTGCGACATCCGCCGCGTGGACTGCGAGTATCGGTCCGCCAAGCCCGCGACCTGCATCAGTCGCACCGACGGTGCGTCCTCGCCGACGGGCAGATCGGTGACGAACTCGGTGCCGCCGATCACGATCCAGGCGCCCGACGCCTCCCCCTCCACGGTGTCCGGGTCCCGGGCGGACAGCGGCATGGTGGCGCGCACGGTCTCGCCGTGACTCACCGAGTCCTTGACCGACATCAACCAGCGGCGCAGCGCACCGGTGAGGATCGCGAGCACCACATCGTTCAGGGTGCACTCGTACTTCGCGACGACGGCTTCCAGATCGCGGCGCGCCAGGGAGGAGAACGCGAACAGTCGCGACGACGTGGTGACCGCGTTCAGCGGACTGTCGGGAGCCGCGTTGACCATCTGGCTCACCACGCCGCTGACCACACGCGCCGACTTGTCCGCGACCGACCACAGATCGGCGACCGGGCCGTTGCCGCGCAGCAACGAGTCGACCACCTCGCCGGGCCTGGCCAACGCCTCAGCGAGCGCACCCGCCGTCAACGACGCCGATCTCGGTGGCCGCCGAGGCATCCACAAGTCGTCCTCGAGCGGCTCCCGGTCGGCGACGTCGTCGCACAGCACTTCACTCAACTCCGGGTGCTCGGGGCTTCCGAGCATGCACCGGTGCGTTTTGGTGAGAATCACCGAACGGTTGTCGTACAGGCCCTCGATCAGATACATCTCCCACAGCGGGCGGGTGCGATCGAGCGGCCGCGACATGACGCGGGCGATCAACTCCTGGAGTTGTTCGACGGTGCCGGGCTGCGGGAGCGCCGAGAGCCGGACGTGGAAGTTGATGTCGAACTCTCGATCGTCGACCCACACCGGCCGAGCCAGTCCGAAGGTGATCTCGGCGACGATCTGGCGGTACCGCGGTGCCGTCTGCAGTCGATTCTCGACCAGGGAGACCAGCGCGTTGTAGTCGACCTCGGCGCCCGGGTGCTTGGTCTTCTTGTGCGGATCCAGGATCAGCAGGGCACCCAGATGCGCCGACGTGCCCGACCCGTCGAGGAAGTAGAACATCGCCTCATCCGGCGACAACCGATTCACCATGATGTCGTCGAGTTTAAGCCCGATCGGGCAGTCGGGCCGCATCGCCGTCAGACGATGGTCAGTTCGACGATCGTCCAGGACGGACGGGAGCGCCCGCCGGTCGCCGGAACGGCCGGCGGGCGCTCCGCGCGCACGATACGGCCGGCCACGGCGCGGACTCGCGTCCCCCGCTGCAGCGTGCCGAAGTAGTCTGCGCAGTCCCGTCCGTGCATCTGCAGATGCACACGGATCAGGCGCCCGGCTTCGGCGCTCGCATCCGGCGACGGCCGCCGCAGTCGGCTGCTCAACTCCTCGACGACGTCCGCCGCGACCCATCGACTCAGATGGGCGGCGGCCCGTCTCCCGTCGAGCACCTCGAGCAGATGCTGCAACGCCCGAACGGTCGCGGACCGCGCAGACCGCGCCGCGTCCACGTCGTCCTCGATCGCCTCGCGGGCGATCGCCTTGTCAACGACCCCCGAACCGATAAGTGTGTTCACCGTCATACAAGTCAGACGCAACAGCGCACGGTTCGGTTCCACGACACGCCGACCAGTCGCGAAAGACAGCGGAAACGCAGGGGGCGAGGCGCTCCGGTTAGCGCTTCTTCCGACGCGACTTCGCGGGCTTGTTCGCCGGCTTGGTGGACGCGCGCGCCGCCGCTCGACGCTCCTTCCGGCTGCCGATCACCTCGGACGGCGTTCCCGAGGCGTACTCCTCGACGTCCGACGACTGCTCGGGCGCCCCCGACTCATCGGGCCCGCTGTAAGTCATCGGCGCGTCCGCGGCGGGCTCCTGGCCGCCGAACGCGGCGCCCGCGAGCATGTCGCTCACTGACGTCCCCAGCTGCGGTTCGGGGGCCTGGGTCTCGACCTGCGCGTTGAAGATGTAGGTGACGGCCTCTTCCTTCATCGCCTCGAGCATGCGGGTGAACATGTCGAAGCCCTCGCGCTGGTACTCGACGACCGGGTCGCGCTGCGCCACCGACCGCAGGTGGATGCCCTCGCGGAGGTAATCCATCTCGTAGAGGTGATCGCGCCATTTCCGGTCCATCACCGTCAGCAGGATCGACCGCTCCAACTGGCGCATCGCCCCGTCGCCCGCGATCGCGGCCAGCTCGCTCTCGCGGCGGTCGTAGGCCTCCAGCGCATCCGCGACGAGCGTCTCGCGCAGTTCCGCCGACGAGATGTCGTCACGCTCGCCGTACTCGTTCTCGCCGACGGCCTTCTTGGCGTCGAGTGTGATCGGGTACAGCTTGCCGAGCGCCTCCCACAGGGTGTCGAGGTCCCAGTCCTCGGCGTAGCCGAGCTCGGTCGCGCTGTCGCTGTACGCGCCGACCACAGAGCTGACCATGTCGCGGACCTGCTCGTGGTGGTCCTCGCCCTCGAGGATCTCGCGGCGCTCGCCGTAGATGACCTTGCGCTGCTCGTTCATCACCTCGTCGTATTTGAGGACGTTCTTGCGGATCTCGAAGTTCTGCTCTTCCACCTGCGTCTGCGCGCTGCGGATGGCGCGGGTCACCATCTTGGCATCGATCGGGACGTCGTCCGGCAGGTTGAGCCGCATCATGATGGTCTCGAGCGCGGCGCCGTTGAAGCGTCGCATGAGCTCGTCCCCGAGCGACAGGTAGAACCGCGACTCGCCGGGGTCGCCCTGACGGCCGGAGCGGCCGCGCAGCTGGTTGTCGATGCGGCGCGATTCGTGACGTTCGGTGCCGAGCACGTAGAGGCCGCCGACCTCACGGACCTCGTCCGCCTCCTTCGCGGCGTCGGCGCGGGCGATCTCGATCGCCTCGTCCCATCCCGACTCGTACTCCTCCGGCGTGTTGACCGGATCGAGTCCGGCCTTGCGGAGTCGGGTGTCGGCGATGACGTCGGGGTTGCCGCCCAGCACGACGTCGGTGCCGCGACCGGCCATGTTGGTGGCGACCGTGACCGCACCGAGCGTGCCCGCCTCGGCGACGATCTGTGCCTCCTGCTCGTGGAACTTCGCGTTCAGCACCGAGTGCGCGATGTCGCGCTTGGTCAACAGGTTCGACAGGTACTCCGAGCGCTCGACGCTGGTGGTACCGATCAAGACCGGTTGGCCCTTCTCGTGCCGTTCGGCGATGTCGTCGGCGACGGCGTCGAACTTGGCCTCTTCGGTCTTGTAGATGAGGTCGGTCTTGTCCATGCGGATCAGCGGCTTGTTGGTGGGAATGGGCACCACGCCGAGCTTGTAGATCTGCTGGAACTCGGCCGCCTCGGTGTCGGCGGTGCCGGTCATGCCCGCCAGCTTCTTGTAGAGGCGGAAGTAGTTCTGCAGTGTGATCGTGGCGAGAGTCTGGTTCTCCGCCTTGATCTCGACGCCTTCCTTGGCCTCGATCGCCTGGTGCAGCCCCTCGTTGAAGCGGCGGCCGTCGAGCACGCGTCCGGTGAACTCGTCGACGATCATGACCTCACCCTTGCGGACGATGTAGTCCTTGTCCTTGTGGAAGAGTTCCTTGACCTTGATCGCGTTGTTCAAGTACCCGACGAGTTGGGAGTTCTCCGGCTCGTACAGGTTGTCGATCCCGAGTCGGTCTTCGACGAAGGCGACGCCTGCCTCGTGGACGCCGACGGTCTTCTTCTTGATGTCGACCTCGTAGTGGACGTCCTTGTCGAGCAGCGGCGCGATGCGCGCGAACTCGGAGTACCACTTGCTCGACGAATCCGCCGGACCCGAGATGATGAGCGGGGTGCGGGCCTCGTCGATCAGGATGGAGTCGACCTCGTCGACGATGGCGAAGGCATGCTCGCGCTGCACCAGTTCTTCGATGCTGTGCGCCATGTTGTCGCGCAGGTAGTCGAAGCCGAACTCGTTGTTGGTGCCGTAGGTGATGTCGGCGGCATAGGCCTCACGACGCTGATCGGGCGACATGCCGGTCAGAATCACCGCGGTCTCCAGCCCCAGGAAGCGATGGACGCGCCCCATCCACTCGGCGTCGCGCTTGGCGAGATAGTCGTTGACGGTGATGACGTGGACGCCCTTGCCGTTCAGCGCATTGAGGTACGCGGGGAGCACACACGTCAGCGTCTTGCCCTCACCGGTCTTCATCTCGGCGATGTTGCCGAAATGCAGTGCTGCGCCGCCCATGATCTGGACGTGGAAGTGCTTCTGCTGCAGGACGCGCATCGCCGCCTCGCGGGCGACGGCGAAGGCCTCGAGCAGGAGGTCGTCGAGGGTCTCGTCCTTCTCGAGTCGCTCGCGGAACTCGACTGTCTTGGCGCGCAACTCGTCGTCGGAGAGGTTCTCCATCTCGTCGGAGAGCGCCTCGACGCTCGTCGCGATCGCGTCCAGTCGCTTGACCATGCGACCTTCGCCCAGTCTGAGCAGCTTGTTGAGCACCGGCAATCCTCTGAGTTCTGTGTGTCTGTATCCCCCGCCGCACCACAGCACCTCGACTGCGACCGGCAGAACTCGGTCCATGGTACGGGTCCACACGGACTGATGCCCCATGCAGGGACGATCGGGGTCTCCCACCACCAGCGATTCCGCCGCACGGTGGTCGGCGCCGCCGCCCGCTGACCCCGCTCACGAGCGTGACCGCCGCCCCGGTTCGGGACGACGGCCACGGTGTCTCTCTGGAACTCAGGCCAGCCGGATGAGGCCGTAGTCGAAGGCGTGGCGACGGTAGACCACAGACGCCTTGTCGGTTTCACTGTCGTGGAAGAGGTAGAAGTCGTGCCCCACCAACTCCATCTCGTACAGGGCTTCGTCCACCGACATCGGTGAGGACGGGTGGTCCTTGGTGCGGACCACCTGGCCCGGCTGGTAATCCTCAACGCTGTTCTCGAAGGGATCCGCCGGTGCGGCTGTTTCGGTCGGCAGCAGGTGCGGAGCGTCTGCCGCAGCCTCGGCCAACGAGGTGGGACGGTGCATTCCGTCCTTGCGAATCCGCTTACGGCTCTTGGCCCGGCGGAGTCTCTTGTGCAGCTTCTCGAACGCGAGCTCACTCGCCGCGTAGAAGTTCTCGCCCGCCGCCTGTGCGCGAACCACCGGTCCCTTGCCGCGGCCGGTGATCTCCACGATCTCCGCGCTCTTGGCCTGACGAGGGTTCGGCTCGTGGTACAGGATCACCTCGAAACGGAAGATCGAGTTGTCGAAGTGCTCGAATCGAGCGAGCTTGCTGCTCATGTAGACGCGGAAGTGATCCGGAATCTCCACGTTGCGCCCACTCAAGGTGAGGTCTGCCTGGAGTTCGGATGCGGACGACGTGTCTACCGTCGACGGCACTTCGAACGCGGCTTTGAGGTCGAGGCGTTCCACGGGCGCAGCTTTCGATTCGCGCTGACCCTTACGATGAACGACCGTCATATCGACATCCTCCTCAGGTTGCTCTCGCGTCGGATCCTGGCGTCCGACCGAGGTACCAATTCGCTTGTCGCACAACCACACTGAAGTCGGTGGTTCGATGCGAAGACAGTGACCCGCAGCAGAATAAGCGGATCGTCCACGTCGCGCACAGGAAGGCATCGGCGCGGTGGAAAAGGTTCTGTCACCTCCCGGCACTCGATGTTCATCACTGCCACTTCCGAAGGTATCCGCAAACTCGCCGTCCGGCCACGTTTTGCCGATCATGCACCTGACAGAACGACGACCGCGGCGACCTGAGCACCGCCGCGGTGCAGTGCTGCGACCGCGTGTGCCGCGGTCGCACCGGTCGTGAGGACGTCGTCGACCAGCACCACGGGGACGCCCGCGTCGGCCCCGCGGCCGAGGACGGCGGGCGGAAGCGCATGACGCAGTCGCACCGCTCCGGCGAGATTCGCACTGCGCGCCCCGGCGCCGAGACCCGCGGAGTCGCGCGTCAGGGCCGCGGTCGCCAGCACGGGAGCCACGCGAACGCCTGCGCCGAGCCGTTCCGCCGCCGCCCGCGCGACGGCCGTCACCGTGTCACCGCCCCGACTGCGCGCGGCGAGCAGCCGCGTCGGCGCAGGCACCAGCACCAGACGCCCCGACGAGGGCAGTTCGTCCCACCGAGCCAGGTCCACCAGGCCGGAGGCCAGGATCGCTCCGAGGACCGGTGCCAGGTCGCGTCGTCGATGTTCCTTGAGGTTCACGATCGCCGAGGCCATCGGACCGCCGTACCGCGCCATCGCCCAGACCGGGACACCCGGATCGATGCGCGGCGCCAACTGCCGGGGCACATCGGACAATCGGTGGGCGCACGCGTCACACCAGGGCGTGTTCGGCCGACCGCAGCCGCCGCACTCCTGCGGCACCACGAGATCGGCCAGCGCCGCCAGAACAGCGCGGGCACCACCTCGATCCCCCGCCATGCCTGCCGATTGTAGGAGACGTCACGGCCGCATGGTCCGCACTCAGCGGCCGGGGACCACGGGTACGGTTCCATGGCCCGCCTCCGGGCCGACTGCGGTCCAGTACTGATCGGGGCGGACCTGACCGGTGCCGATCTGCTGCACGCCGCGGTTGTCGCCTACGTACACCGTCGTTCCCGATGCCGCGATGTCGACGACCGGCGGCTTGAGGTTGCCGCTGACCAGCCCGTACGACTGCGTCCCCGCAATCGACGCGCGCCAGACGGGCGTGTCCTCGCCACGTCGGGTGATGTACAGGATCTCGGCGGTGGACCACGCGACGCCGACGGCCTCCCCCACCAGATCCGGCGTCAGCTCGTACACGCCGGTGAGCGACGGGACGCCGCGATCGTTGACCGAGATGACCGCCATCAGCACGCGCCCGCCGACGATGAGCGCGACGCGCACGCCGTCCGGCGACACCTGCATCGCGGTGATCGGCCCCGGGGCGATGGCGGTGACTGCACTCGCATCCAGGGGACCCGACCGCGCCGATCCGGTGGCCGGATCGTAGATCCATTGGTACGGGCGGCCATCGACCGCCACGTACCCGGTGTCCGTCGCGGCGCCGTACGAGGGTTTCGTCATCGTCGCACCGTCGGCCGCCTCGACGGCCCGGCCGTCGTAGGGGCCCACCATCAGTGCGCTGCGGCCGTCCCGCTGGACGACGACCGCCGCCTGGCTCAGATCCGAGGAGATTCCCGCCGCGGTGATGTCGCGCATGCCGCCGAAGTCGCCGCCCACCGGAACTGCGCGGTTGCCCGTGAGGCGCGTCAGCACGCCGTCGCGCACCAGGTGCAGCGGGGCCTGATCCCGCTTGGGCTCGGGTTCGAACGAGCTCACGTCGGCGCTCCGCCAGCCCTCGGATCGGCCGGCGACCAGTGCGGCCCCGTCCGCCATGATCCGGTAGGTGCCGGAGATGCCCGCGTCGTCGAGGGTCCAGATGATCTGGGCGGCGAGCGCCGTCCGACTCTTCGCATCCGCGTCGGACACATCACCGAGCGGGACCACGATGCTGTTGCCCGTGGTGGTCACCGGCCCCAGCAACGACACCCCGCGCACGGTGCCGTCGGCGACGGCGCCCTCGAGCATGCTGTCCGGCCCCGCGAGCAGGCGGTTGACGACCGCCGACGGATCCGGTTCCGCGCCGAACAACCAGCGCGGATCGGCGACGAGCCGGGTCATTGTCCGATCCGGGTAGAACAGGTCCACCTGGCGGTAGGCGGTGAGGAACTGCGAGGCGTCCGTGACGGTCCCCGAGGGCACGTCGCCGTTGATGCGCCACGCGCCGTCGATCCGCGCCAGCGACACCGCGAGAACGATCGACCCCGCGGCCGACCGGAGCGCGCCCGACGACGTCAGTTCGCCCGTCCGTTCGCCGGTGATCCGCAGTCGGACGGCGTTCTCGGTGCGCTCGTCGATGGTGATCTCGACGTTCCGCATCACGGTCATGTCGCCCTGGTCGTCCCACCCCTGACTCGCCTGCGGCGTCAGGAACTTGCGGGCGGCGCGATGCCCGCCGGTGGGATCCGACATCGCCTTCACGAAGTTCCGCGCCATGGTCTCGGGGTCGTCGTCCGGCCGCGGCGACGGCACCACGTTGGTGGGGCGCTTCCGGTCGAAGGCGTGGATGGGCTGCGGCGAGGACGATTCGGGAATGTCGACGCAGCCGGTCAACACCATCGCGGCGGTGAGCAGCAGACTCAGCGCCGCCACCAGTCGTCTCATCGGCCGGCCTCGATCGGCCGCAGCGGCAGCGGACTCCCGAGCAGTTTGTGTCCGCGCACCAGCGGCAGGGTGAGGCGGAAGCACGACCCTTCGCCGGGTTCACCCCACGCTTCGAGTCGCCCCTGGTGCAGGCGTGCGTCCTCGATGCTGATCGCCAGGCCCAGTCCGGTGCCGCCGGACCGACGCACTCGTGACGGGTCGGACCGCCAGAAGCGGTTGAACACCAACTTCTCCTCTCCCGGACGGAGGCCGATGCCCTGGTCGCGGACGGTGATGGCGACAGCATCGCCGTCGGACCGCATCGTCAGGGTCACCGGCTTGTGCTCGCCGTGGTCGATGGCGTTCGCCAACAGATTACGCAGAACGCGCTCGATGCGACGCGGGTCGATCTCCGCGAGCACCGGCTCGGCGGGAAGATCCAGCACCAGGTCGCTCCCGGACTCGGCGGCCAGATGCGAGACGGTCGCGACGGCTGCATCGATCGGGACCGCCATGTCCATCCGTTCGGCGGCGAGTTCGGCCATGCCCGCGTCGTGCCGGGAGATCTCCAGCAACTCGGTCAGGAGCGTCTCGAATCGGTTCAGTTCCTTGTCGAGGAGTTCCACCGAGCGCCGTTGGACCGGGTCGAGGTCTTCGCGGCCGTCGTAGAGCAGATCAGCCGCCATTCGCACGGTGGTCAGCGGCGTCCGCAGTTCGTGGCTGACGTCCGAGGTGAACTGACGCTGCAGGCCGCCGAACTCCTCGAGGTGCGAGATCTGGCGGGACAGGCTCTCGGCCATGTCGTTGAACGAGACCGCCAGTCGCGCGAACTCGTCCTCGCCGTACACCGGCATCCGCTCGGAGAGTCGACCGTCGGCGAAGCGCACCGCGATCCGCGACGCCGACCGCAGCGGCGCGATGACCTGCCGGGTCACCAGCCAGGCGATCGCGGCGAGGAGTCCGAGCAGCACGAGTCCGCCGGTGAGCAGAGTTCCGCGCACCAGCGACACCGTGTTCTGTTCGCTGGCCAACGGAAACACCAGATACAGTTCCAAGCCCTGGATGGGGCTCTCCACCGGCGACCCGATCACGAGTGCCGAGACCGCGCCACCGCCCTGTTGGATCGTCGTGTACTGGTAGGCCACCTGCCCGCCCGCGACCATCTTGCGCAGGGCCGACGGCACGTCGTCGACCGGTCCGACGGCGATCTCCTGGGCGGGCCGGGTCTCTTCGCGCACCACCAGCACGCTGTCGAAGGAGCCTGCGACGGCCGCACTCTGCGCGGTGCCCGGGTCCTGATCGGTCATCAGGGAACGCGCCCGCGCCAGCCGGTTCTGCACGGCGGAGTTGGCTTCGGCGCTGCCCAGGACGCGTTCGACGACCGACCGCATCCTGCCGATCTCCTCGGTCGCGACTTCTTGCTTCGCGTCGAGGAGGCGACCGGTGATCTGGCTGACCAGCACGAATCCGAGGATCAGCAGCACCACGAAAGACAGGATCAGCGTCGAGACGATCACTCGGGTCTGCACGGACCGGCGCCAGATCTGCCCGGTGGTCCGTCCGACGCCCGCGATGGCGCGCCGGATCAGTGCGAGGAGTCGGTCGATCGGCCCCCGGTTGATCCGGCGGCCCCCGATCACGGCGGCCCGGCCTTGTAGCCGACCCCTCTCACGGTGAGCACGATCTCCGGATTCTCCGGATCAGTCTCGACCTTGGCGCGCAGCCGCTGGACGTGCACGTTCACCAGGCGAGTATCGGCCGGGTGGCGATAGCCCCACACCTGTTCCAGCAGCACGTCGCGGGTGAAGACCTGGCGCGGCTTGCGCGCCAGCGCGACGAGGAGGTCGAACTCCAGCGGTGTCAGCGAGATCGGCACACCGTCGCGGGTGACCTTGTGTGCGGGCACGTCGATCTCGACGGGGCCGATGGCGAGCAGTTCTGCCGGGTCGTCCTCGTTGCGGCGCAGGCGGGCGCGGATCCGGGCGACGAGTTCTTTCGGCTTGAACGGCTTCACCATGTAGTCGTCGGCGCCGGACTCCAGGCCGAGCACCACATCCACGGTGTCGGATTTGGCGGTCAGCATCACGATCGGCACATTGGAGTCGGACCGGAGGACGCGGCAGACGTCGATGCCGTTCATCCCGGGGAGCATGAGATCCAAGAGCACCAGGTCGGGGCGGACTTCGCGGACCGCGGTCAGCGCCTGCGTGCCGTCGCCGACGGTGAACGGCTCGAAGCCTTCGTTCTTGAGGACGATCGTGAGCATCTCGGCGAGGGCGGCGTCGTCGTCAACAACCAAGATGCGTGGCTTCATGCCTGCCATGGTGTCACTTCGCCCGCGGATTGGTCGCTGCGACACGCCCGCGCCGCCCCGCGGCGGCGCGCCTGGGTGGCGACCTGGCCCACACTGCCTAGACTGTCCGGCGTGGGCATTCTCGTGGCTGTTGAAGGCCTGGACGGCGCAGGCAAACGCACGACTGTCGCGCGGATCGAGAAGGCCGCCGCGGCGCGCGGGGCCTCGGTCAGTTCCATCGCCTTTCCCCGGTACGGCGAGTCGATCACCGCCGACCTGGCCTCGGAGGCGTTGCACGGCAGGCACGGCGACCTGCGCGACAGCGTCTATGCGATGGGGCTGCTGTTCGCGCTCGACCGCGCCGCCGCCCGCCCGCTGCTGCGCGGCGCGCTCGCCGAACACGACCTCGTCCTCTGCGACCGTTACACGGCGTCGAACGCCGCCTACAACGCCGCGCGTCTGGGCGAGGGTGCGGAGTCCGACGTGGTCTCGTGGGTCGCCGATCTCGAGTTCGGCCGCTTCGCGCTGCCGGTCCCCGACCACCAGCTCCTCCTCGGCGTTCCGCCCGAGGTCGCGATGACCCGTGCCGTCGGCCGCGCCGAGGCCGACGCCGACCGCCCCGTCGACGCCTATGAGCGCGACACCGACCTGCAACAGCGCGTCTACCGCGTCTACGGCGAGTTGGTCGAGACCGACTGGATGTCGACCTGGTCTTGGGCCGACGGCGACGACGCCGTCGAAGCGGTCTTGGCCCAACTGAACTGAGCCGGGCCGCACAGCGCAAGCGAGCCCGCCGGCCTCCGACAAAGAACCGCCGCACCGGAGCGATACCTCCCGGTGCGGCGGAACAGGAACCGAAGGAATCAGTACCGGTAGTGCTCCGGCTTGTACGGCCCCTCCACATCCACGCCGATGTACTCGGCCTGGTCCTTGCTGAGCTTGGTCAGCTGACCGCCGAGCGCCTCAACGTGGATCCGCGCGACCTTCTCGTCGAGATGCTTCGGAAGGCGGTAGACCTCGTTGTCGTACTCGTCGCCCTTGGTCCACAGCTCGATCTGCGCAATGACCTGGTTGGCGAAGCTGTTGCTCATCACGAACGACGGGTGGCCGGTGGCGTTGCCGAGGTTGAGCAGACGTCCTTCGGACAGCACGATGATGCTGTGGCCGTCCGGGAACACCCACTGGTCCACTTGCGGCTTGATGTTGATCCGGGTCATGCCCTCGGCGGCTTCGAGGCCCGCCATGTCGATCTCGTTGTCGAAGTGACCGATGTTGCCGAGCACGGCCTGGTTCTTCATCTGCAACATGTGCTCGTACGAGATGATGCCGAGGTTGCCGGTCGCGGTGATGACGATGTCGGCATTGCCGATGGCGTCGTCGACCGTGACGACGTCGAAGCCGTCCATCAGCGCCTGGAGGGCGTTGATCGGGTCGATCTCGGTGACCTGAACGCGGGCGCCCTGGCCTGCGAGCGACTCGGCGCAGCCCTTGCCGACGTCACCGTAGCCGCAGACGAGGACCTTCTTGCCGCCGATCAGCACGTCGGTGCCGCGGTTGATGCCGTCGACGAGCGAGTGGCGGGTGCCGTACTTGTTGTCGAACTTGCTCTTGGTGACCGAGTCGTTGACGTTGATCGCCGGGAAGTCCAGCTCGCCTGCTGCGGCGAACTGGTACAGACGGAGCACACCGGTGGTGGTCTCCTCGGTGACGCCCTGGACCGACTGGGAGACCGCGGTCCACTTGTTCGGGTCCTTGGCGAGCGACCCGCGCAGCAGTTCCAGGAACACCTTGTATTCGGCCGGGTGGCTCGCGTCGGCCGGGGGCACGACGCCCGCCTTTTCGAACTCCGAGCCGCGCAGCACCAGCATGGTGGCATCGCCGCCGTCGTCGAGAATCATGTTCGCCGGCTCGTCGGGCCAGGTGAGCATCTGCTCGGCGGCCCACCAGTACTCTTCCAGCGTCTCGCCCTTCCAGGCGAACACCGGGACGCCCTTGGGCTCGTCGATGGTGCCGTACGGCCCCACGACGACGGCGGCGGCAGCATGATCCTGAGTGGAGAAGATGTTGCACGACGCCCACCGGACTTCGGCCCCGAGGTCGACCAGCGTCTCGATCAGGACCGCGGTCTGCACGGTCATGTGCAGCGAGCCGGAGATGCGCGCTCCCTTGAGCGGCTTCACATCGGCGTATTCGCGGCGCAGTTCCATCAGGCCGGGCATCTCGTGCTCGGCCAGCCGGATCTCCTTGCGGCCGAACTCGGCCTCGGAGAGGTCGGCGACCTTGAACTCGACGCCGTTGCGGGTTTCGGTGGTCAGAGCGCTGTCAGGCGCGGTCATCTGGTCCCTCTCGATTGGAAAGTCGGTGATCATGAACGACGGTACCGGCCGCCTGTCGGCGACCGGTACCGTGTCATGGCCTCTCTACGCTAGCGCGCTCAGGTCTTGTCTCCCGGACCGCCGTCCCCGGCGGGTTCCGGTTCCGCCTGCGGGTAGCCCGGCAGTTCCTTGCGCTCGCGCATGCCCAGCACGGAGTGTCTGGCTCCGTAGGCCAAATAGACGACGATGCCGATCATCATCCACACCACGAATCGGATCCAGGTCTCGATCGACAGGTTGATCATCAGCCAGAAGCAGGCGAGGACCGCGAGGATCGGCACCAGCGGGACGAACGGCACCCGGAATCCGCGTTTGAGGTCGGGGCGGGTGCGACGCAGAACGACGACACCGACGCAGACCAGCACGAATGCGAACAACGTGCCGATGTTGACCATCTCTTCCAGGGTCCCCATCGGAAAGATGAACGCAAGGAGACCGGAGACCACGCCGACGATCACGGTGATGCGAACCGGGGTGCCCCGGCTGCCGGTCTTGGCCAGGCCGCGCGGCAGCAGACCGTCGCGCGCCATCGCGAATCCGACGCGGGTCTGGCCGAGGAGCATCACCATGACGACCGTCGTCAAGCCGGCGAGCGCGCCGATGTTGACCGCCCATCGGACCCAGTCCACGCCGTTGATCTTGAACGCGGTCGCGAGAGTGGCGCTGTCGCCGGACAGTTCGGTGTACTTCACCATGCCGGTGAGGACGAGCGAGACGCCGACGTAGAGGACGGTGACGATCGCCAGCGAACCGAGGATGCCGCGCGGCAGCGCCTTCTGCGGGTTCTTGGTCTCCTCTGCGGTCGTCGCGACGACGTCGAAGCCGATGAACGCGAAGAACACGAGCGACGCCGCGGCCAGCAGGCCGTACCAACCGAAGTTGCTGCCGTCGCTGCCGGTCATCCACGAGAACAGGGTCTGGTGGATCCCCGACTTCGACTCCGTCGGCGTCTCAGCGGGCGGGATGAACGGCGAGTAGTTCTCCTTCTTGATGTAGAACGCACCCGCGACGATCACCAGAACCACGACGCCGACCTTGATGGCGGTGATGACCAACGACACCCGAGACGAGAGCTTGGTCCCCGAGATCAGCAGGACGGTCAGCACGGCGATCAACAGGAGCGCGCCCCAGTCGAAGTCGTGCCCGCCGATGGTAATGATGTTGTTGCCCTCACCGATGATGTTGCCGAGGTACAGCGACCATCCCTTCCCGACCACCGAGGCGGCGAGCGCGAACTCCAGAATGAGGTCCCAGCCGATGATCCAGGCGATGAACTCGCCGAAGGTCGCGTACGAGAAGGTGTACGCCGAACCAGCCACCGGCACCGTCGACGCGAACTCCGCGTAGCAGAGCGCGGCCAGGCAGCAGGCGATGGCCGCGAGCACGAAGGCCAGCGAGACGGCCGGTCCCGCGACGTTGCCCGCGGTGCGCGCGGTCAGCGTGAAGATGCCTGCGCCGACGACCACCGCGACGCCGAACACCGTGAGGTCCCATGCGGTCAGATCTTTTCTGAGTTTGGTGTCGGGCTCGTCGGTGTCGGCCATCGATTGCTCGACCGACTTGACCCGAAATAATGGATTGCTCACGATGTCTCCTCGTCAATTCGTGCATGACAGGGCGCCGGCCCTCCGGCGCTGATCGAGTACTCCATTCCTGGTCAGGTGTCACGAGTTGGATGCGGCTGCGAGGCGCGGACGACGTCCTCCGCCTTCATGACCGCATCCTCGTCGGCGAGATCGGTGACCTCGGGGTGGGTGGTCAGGAACACGATGCTGGCGATCAGCCCGCCCCACACGATGACGGCGGCGACCAGCAGCAGAACGATGGCGGTGGCGGTCATCGGATCGCCTCCTTGTTCGTCGAGGACGTCGCGTTCTCCGCGGCCGAGCCGTCGACGGGCGGCCACGGGGTGAAGGTCGGATCGTCGCGGCCGTTCCATTTGATCGAGGTGAAGACTGCGGCGAGGACGACGAGCAGCACGACGGTTCCCCATCCGAACACGCCGACGTACCACGTCGGGTACCCCTCGTATCCGTTCTTGACGAGGTCGTAGACCTTCTGGACCAGCATGATCCCGAGGAAGATCGGCGCGTACAGGCCGATGACCGGGATCCACCACTTGCCCACCGTGAACGTCGAGACTGCGTTCAAGTGCCCGCGCAGGGTCTCGATGGTGCGGGCGAGCCAGACGACGACCACGCACATCGCGATCGCCGAGACGACGATGCCGATGTTGTTGGCGAACTGGTCGACAGTGTCGAGGGCGATCAGCCCGGTGGTGGTGGCGAACAGCCCGAACGACACGATCGCCGAGACGATGCCGACACTGACCGCCGCCGTCGTCTTCGAGAGTCCGAACTTCTCTTGGAAGGCCACCGAGACGCCCAGGACCAGCGAGATCAGCGACGTGAATCCGGCGATCGCGAGCGATCCGAAGAACAGTGCGCCGAACAGCGCGCTGCCGGGCATCTGCGCGATCACGGTCGGGAACGTGATGAACGAGAGTGTCGGACCGGTGATGCCCTCGAGTTCGCCGACGGTGACGCTCTGCTGATGCGCCAGGAAGCCGAGCGTCGAGAAGACACCGATGCCTGCGAGGAGCTCGAACGACGAGTTCGCGAAACCCACGACCAGTCCGGACGAGGTCATGTTCGCCTTGCGTCGTTGGAACGACGCGTAGGAGATCATGATGCCGAAGGCGATGGACATCGAGAAGAAGATCTGGCTGTAGGCCGCGATCCACACGTTGAGGTCGGTCAGCGCGCCCCAGTCGGGCGTGAACAACGCGTTCAGTCCGTCGGAGGCGCCCGGCAGCGTCAGCGCCTTGATCACCAGCGCAGAGAAGCCGAGGACGAGCAGCGGCAGGCCGATGACGTTCAGTTTCTCGACGCCCTTGGCCACGCCGAGCGCCAGGATCACGATGATCGCCGCCCAGACCGCGATGAGGGGCCAGGCGACGCCGCCGACGATCTCCGTCGACACCCCGGGATCGCCGAGGTGCAGATAGTCGCCGGTGAAGAACGCTGCAGCGTCGTCGCCCCAGGAGAGGTCGAACGAGAAGTAGAAGTAGCTGAGCGACCACGCGATGATCACCGCGTAGTAGGTGGAGATGACGAACAGGATGGCGGTCTGGAACCAGCCGAGCGCCTCGGCTTTGCGCCACATGCGGCGGAAAGCGAGCGGGGCGGCCGCGCGGAAGCGGTGGCCTACCGCGTAGTCGAGGAACAGGATGGGAATGCCTGCGGTCACGAGGGCGATGAGATACGGGATCAGGAAGGCACCGCCGCCTCCCTCATAGGCAACGCCTGGGAATCGCCAGATGTTGCCCAGTCCCGCAGCGGACCCGATCGCGGCAAGGATGAAGCCGCGGTTACTGGTCCACGTCTCCCGCCCTTCTGGGGCCGGGGACACAGATGTGGTCACGAAGTGACTCCTTTCACACTTTGATCGGTGCGTGTCGGAGGGTAGCGCATGGAGTCGTTCGCCGAGGTCGCATCCGACGTAATCGAGATCAGGACGTTTCTCCGCGATCGATGTCCGGCTCGAGGTAGATCACGCGTGCCTGCGGCACTCTCGCGCGGACGCGGGCCTCGGCGCCGTCGATCGCCCGGGCGATCTCGACCGCGCTCAGTCGCGGCGCGATGGCGATCTTGGCGGCGACCAGGAGTTCGTCGGGCCCCAGGTACTGGGTCTTCATGTGGATGACGCGGTCGACGTCCGAGCCGGGCAGCGCGGCCCGGATCGCGACGTCCTCCTCGTCGGTGGCGCCCTCACCGATCAGCAGACTCTTCATCTCGATGATCAGCAGGACGGCGATGAAGCCGAGCAGGATGCCGATCGACAAGGTGCCGATGCCGTCCCAGACCGCGTTGCCGGTGATCATCGTCAGGCCGACGCCCGCGAGCGCGAGGATCAGGCCGATGAGGGCCCCTGCGTCCTCGAGTAGCACCACGGGCAGTTCCGGACTGCGCGAGGAGCGGATGAACCGCCACCACGACGCGTCGCCCTTGAGCGGCCGCGACTCCTTCTGTGCGGTGTGGAAGCTGTAGCCCTCGAGGCAGATCGCGACGACGAGGATGGCGACGGCCACGAGCGGCGAGTCGAGTCCGTGGTCGCCCGCGTGCCGAATCTTCTCGACGCCCTCGTAGAGCGCGAACATGGATCCGAGCGTGAAGATGACGAGCGCGACGACGAAGGAGTAGAAGTACCGGTTCCGGCCGTAGCCGAACGGGTGCAGTCGGTCGGCTTCCCGCTTGGCCGCCCGCTGCCCCAGCAGGAGCAGGCCCTGATTGGACGTATCGGCCACCGAGTGCACGCCCTCGGCGAGCATGGACGACGATCCGGTGACGGCGAAGCCCACGAACTTGGCCACCGCGATCCCGGCATTCGCGGCGAGCGCCGCGATGATCGCCCGCGTCGATCCCTCTGTTGACATCTTCCAACCCCTCGCTGGACGTTCCGTGTGTCGAAAACGATAGCCGCACAAGGCACGACGCACGCACGATGCGCCACCCGCAAGTCGGTCGAGCGCCCTCCCCAAGCCGGTTGAGTGGCACCTGCGAGCGAAGCCCACGCCGGTCGAGTGGCGCCTGCGAGCGAAGCGAGCACGCCCCCCCCCCAAGCTGGTCGAGTGGCGCCTGCGAGCGTAGCGAGCACGCGTCGT